>CAWEJS010000002.1:0-2031309 GCA_963809475.1 uncultured Acidobacteriota bacterium | reverse complement strand
AAGCGCCTCCGCCTGCTTCCTGTTGGATCCAAGGTTGCTCCACTTGCACACAGAACAACCGGACCCGGGGTGGAGGACAAGAGTCGGGCCGCTTCGACAATGTGCCCACGTCAAGCGTTCGCCCCATGGTGCCGAGGAAGCAGACCCTGAAGGTGCCGTCGGCCCGCACACCGAGGTCGTCCCAGTCCCGCAGGGCGAAAGCCAAACGCTGGGGACTGTTCGGCGGCAGTTTGTAACCGAACGGGAAACTGCAATCCCACGAGGTGGCTACGCGACTGCCGCGTTCAAGGCCCCACTGTAGCTGTGCGTCCGTGGGAGCGCAAAGGGCAGTCGCTCCAGCGCACACTTCGCGAGACTTCAATAGCTCTTGTCTTAAGAAGCAGTCAGACGGCCGTCTCATCAAGCTCGGAAAGGCAAACGGATAGATATCCGGGTGAAGGTCCCTAATGTCGACGACCGTTGGGATATTGGCCGCCGCTCCCGTATCTCACGGCCGCTCTCGAGAGCTCGATTGTTGGAAAGGCGGAGAGAAGGACGTCCGGCGGATTCGATAGGGCGGCCAACGCGCTGAATTTCCTGGCCGTTTGTCGATGCTCGAGTACTCTACCAATCGACACGTTTCGGCGATAGCCCGAACCATGAGCAACAACCGCCACGTCCTTCAGCGTCTGCTATGTCTGTATCGTGCTCGGTCGAGTACGCCATCGTGGTCAAAGGCAGACGTCCACCATACCACCCGATGACCATTCTCTGCCAGCGTCTGAGCCAACAGGCCGACGCGGTGAGGTCGGTCCAGTTGACGATTGCCAACCGGCAGGGGCTCTCCGGATTTCAGCAACCATACCGTCAGCGACATATATTGAACTCAAGGAGACTCTCTGCGGCTGCTGTCTTTTGAGCGCCGGCCCTCCCCCAGCAGGTCGTTCGATCCCGCGGGCACTTTGTCGGCTCGCCATTCATACAAGCACACATCGCCTTAAGCCACACCGTGTCGGACCTGAGTCCCTCGTCGGATGCAGTTCTCTGAAGGCGCGGCGTCCCATTAAGAGGTCCGGTCCCTATAGTTCTCTTATCATCGAAATATTGTCCCTGGTCCTGGTTGGGTCGATTTGCGTCAATGGCAAAACCCATTCTCTGGTGAAACGCTATGGCAACAGCATTGTGTTTGTGCGTGTAGGAGTAGGCCTTCGTCATTCCATTCTGTCTCATTATTTCAAAGCTCCGTTCAAAGAGGAGTGACGCTACCCCCAATCTCCTGTATTTCTCAGACACCTCTACAAGCGAGTAGCATCCTTCCTTGCTGGCGTCGTCGTTCACATAGAGAATCAGCATGCCGACCGTCTTGTTTTCACAACATGCTTCAATAACAATGCCTAAGTCGAACACCTTGGTCACATAAGCAGAGATGTCTACTTTGTCAGTTAGCGCGACAGGGTATTCTCTATCGATGCTCATCAAGTACTCACGCACACGCTCTTTATTCAGAGCGTTGACTTCCAACCTGCGAATCCGTATCTGTTCATTCTCCATATGTGCATCTCCGTGGCATTCTTCAGCGAACCGTCTGGTAGAGGTGGAGGTACAACTCCACTACTGCGGCACAATCCGCCGAGGCGGGCTCTTGGACATTCGCAGTGGGCAGCGGATCCAGTAAACTCAACCCGCTAACCGTTTACCGCGGCTGTACCTGATCCTGAAGCCGGTCGCCCCCTTAATGAGGGCCGACGATGACTAACAATCTCCGTTTTCCGCGGCTCGCGAACCCCAACGATGAACGCTGTCTACGACCAGCATGCTGGCTTCCCACGCGCGTCGAACGCAACAGTATTCGGCTTCTGCATGAGGTCGTGCTCCATGAACCGTGCCGAACGATACAGCAAGACCCTACTGCTTACCGGGCTGCTGCTGGTAGCGTTGGCGCTAGGGTTGTTCACCACCCTAGCATACGTGGACGCGCGCGGGTTGGCCTATCTGGAAACGGGAAACCAGATCCAGCGGCACCAAGCCGTTTTGGATGGCACTGCCGGCAATCCCTGGCAGTACCGGGTCCTGGCGACTTACCTGGTGAACCTCGTGCTAGTTGCGTTCGAAGACCTGCACGTTCCCCATTCGACTGCCGCTGCTTTCATGCTGGCGCGGTTGGTGCAGGATACGTCCATCTTACTGCTCGCCTTTATGTTCTACCGCCGGCTGGGATTGCCCTGCTTGTTTCCGCTGCTTGGGATGGCGTTGTTGGCGTGGAGTATCGGCTACTCCCACTTCGACAGTGATCTGTCGTTCAGTGTCTTCTTCGACGTGATCTTCTATCTACTCGCAGGGCTGTGCATCTTTCAGGGAAAGAACGCTGTGGATCATCCCTATCACCTTCCTGGCTGCGCTCAACCGGGAAACGAGCGGCTTATTCCCTTCCTGCTGTTGTCTTCGGCGCTATTTGCGGGGGAGAAAAGGCGGCGGTGAGGGCGGGGCTCGTGGTGAGGGGCTCAGAGTGCTGCGGGGGCCGACGCGACGCGCAGTTGGTAATTATCCTGTCGGTCGGCATCTATGCGGCTATCTTCGTTGGGTTGCGGGTGCTTTCCGGATCGCAGAGTCTGTTCCTGCCTCATGGGCGCCATTCCTGGCCCGGACTTTGCTGGGGCATAACCTGCTGCGATGGCAGACATACCAGCAGCTTACTAGCAACCTTAAACATTGTTCCACTGCTGGCGCTGGCAGGTTACCGGCAATGGCCCAGCTCACTGCGAGTGTTTCTGTGGGTGATTGTGCCGGTGTGGTTTGGGGTGCATGCCTTCGGCGCGGTCATGGCTGAGACGCGACTATTCTTGGTGCCGCAGGCGTTGGTGTTCATACCAGGGGCTCTTGCGGTCCTGGCGAGTCAGAGTTCCAGCCAGAGCCTTCCAGGCCAGCGGAATCATCTGTAAGGCGATTGGAAGTGAAGCGCTCGGCGGCCGTCCACTCATCGTGCGGAGAGTACGGTCAACTCTCCTTGGGTTTCGACTGAGTACTCTGGGGTACATCTTCCTGATCGGTTTCCTGGACCGGACCATTGTCCTCGACGAAGTACGTAAATCGCTCCGCGAGGTGCGACTGAACGCTCTTCAGCGTCGTGAGGATAGCGTCGGCCGTGTGGCATCCGTCGTCGATGATGACATCGATTCGCGCGCCCTGGAGGATTCTGCCGAGGTAGGACTCGTTCTCCTGAAACTGATCGAACTCGTAGACTTCCGGTTCATTCTTGTGGAACGCCCCTCGCCTCTTCAGGTTCTCGACGTTGGTTTGGTAATAGCTGAGGTCAATATCCAAGCCTATGATTCGGGCGTCTTCAAACAGATCGCACCACATTGCCAACCCTGTGCCACGCAGGATGCCGATTTCCACCAGCGTGAGGCGCCCGCGAGACTCCCTGTGCCTACCTAGGTACCTGGAATACACCTCAGCATACCCATGACCGAGCATCCGGTCTCCGCCGGTCAGGAATCCCGACCGTGCCGGGTCGAGGGGGCTCGCAATCTTCTTTGGGACATTCGTAACGTGGCCGCCGTACTTGATCTCCGTCTGCACGAGCCATTCTGCGCTGCCCGGGGAAGAACCGTTCTCTCTGGACCGCGCCCTCAACTGCCTGATCCGGGCCTTGGCGTGACGTGCGAGCAGCCGGAGGTTGGTCGCCTTCGTCCTGAGCCAAATATACGCTCGCGGCCTCATGGGCGTACCAGTGCTTGCTTGCCTAGGTCGGAGACGGAGGGTTCTGGGCAGGTCGCCGGTTCAAGTGGGCCGCGTGATGGTGAGTCAGTGAACCATGAGCACCGGGCGAAGGTCCTTGTACCCTATGGTGCCCGGCGTTGCAACGAGTGACCCCGGAGAGACATCTTCTCCGCGCAGCATCGCGACGATCGCGCCCGGGAAATCCGCGCCCGCAAGATGGGAGAATGGGTACTGGCCGCCGAATCGGCAGTTGAGTTCGAGGACGTAAAACATCCCCGAGGAATGGAAACAGTCGACGTCGAGGTTGGCCACGTGACCGAGGCAGCCGGCCAGGCTCTTCCCCAGCAGCTGGAGTTCCTCCTGCTCGACGATCTCCGCCGCGTCGGTTTCTCCGGCCCGCATGGCGATCTTCTTCTTGGCAACACAGGCGAGGAACCTGCCGTTGAGGTCGTTCAGAACGTCCAGGCCGTACTCGTCGCCGGTCAGCATCGCCTGGAGAAGCACGCTTCTGTCCGGATCCTGGCGCGACTCGTACCTCAGCGTGCTGCTGCCGACCTCCCTTCGGCACTTCTCGTAGAGGACGTCCAGCTCCCTCTCGTTGTCCGCATAGAAGATCCCGATCGAGCCGAGGCCCCATCGGGGCTTGACGACCAGGGGATAGTCAGTATCCCTGTTCGCGATCGCGCAGCGAGCGTCCGCGAGTGTAACAAACGTCGCAGGCGTCGGGATCCCGTGCTCGTGCAGGAATTGGCAGGTCCGCCACTTGTCGTTACAGGTGTCGGCGACGTCTGCCTCCGGGACGAGCAACTCCACACCGATCTCCCGAAATCGAGACTTGCTTCTGGCGAGAATTGGCAGGTCGATATCCAGAAGCGACAAGACGGCTCGAATATTCCATTTCCGGCAATACGACAACAGCGAATCGACGTAGTCGTCAGCGTAAATGAGCGGAGTGATCACCATGTGGTCAGCGCGCTGCATCGCGTATGTCATGACGCTGTTCCCGGCATGCACGCTTCCGCTCCCTTTCAGAGCTGTCTTGAAGTAGTCGATCATGTAGCTGCGACGACCAACCGACGTGATGAGGATATTGAGCGAGTCCGTCATGTCGGATCCTGCCCCGCACGACGTCGATAGACAGCCCAGTATAGATTGGCGTGTGCCTCGGCTTCTCTTTCGAGAGAGAATCTGTCCCTCGCCGTGGTCCGGGCTGCCTGGCCGAGGCGACTTCGGTGAGTCGAATTGCCTGACAGGCCAAGAATGGCGCTCGCCAAGGCGTCTCTGTTCCGCCCCGGTATGATGATCCCGTTCCTTCCATCATCGATCATGAACGAGAGAATCCCTTCAATATCAAACGCCACAACGGGCAGGCCGGACGCCATGGCTTCGATAACCGAGATCGGAAGACCCTCATTTGACGAGGCGAATACAAACGCGTCTGAGCAGCGCAGGTACTCGGCGATACGGTCACTTCGCCCTACGAGGTGAATCCGGTCTTCCAAGCCCAGCTCAAGGATTCGTTTCTTGACGATCTCATAGTATGGCGGCTCGCCCACGGGTCCGATGACGACCAAGTGAACCGGCGGGCATGACGGGAGGCTGGCCCAAGCTTCGACCAGGTCAAGATGCCCCTTGCGTTGTCTGACCGCGCCGATAGTGACGAACAGTGAGGTTGGTCGAACCGGCAGCCCAAGTTCGGCTCTAAGGCGGTCGATCTCTACTGAAGAATGCGGTGGTCTGAAGAACTCGCAGTCCACACCATAAGGAATGAGACTAAGGCGGCTCTTCGGCCACGAGACGTCAAGGTACGCTTTCTGAAGGGCCGGCGAAACGACGACCGCGAAGTCCACCCGTCTGAACACGAACTCCATGGCTCGTCCGCGGAGAGTCGGCCGGAACTTCCCCGCATGATCCTCGCCGATGACGGATTCCCGAATGACGGGCCGCCGGCAGACGTTCCGGATGAACGGGCCCGATACATTTGCTGATGAGAGCAGCGCGAGGTCATAACGAGCCCTGTTTCGGAGGAACTCCGTGAAAAGCGCTGCCTCCGAGAGGATTGACCGCTTGCTCAGCGGCCTCGGGATGTCAATCCGGCGGACCATTACGCCGTCTATCGTTTCCGCGGCCGCGAGATTTCCAGTCCGATGGGTCATAATCCACGGTTCGATTCCGTACCGTGGCAGCAGTTGGAGTCGGGAACGAAGGTGTTGCGCATGACCGTTGAACATCGGCCAGTACGCAGCCTGATAGACAAGCAGCCGCAGAGTGTCCTTTGCGTTCATCGAAGCACCACTTTCCCGCCTCGGCCTCAATCTGGTCGAATCGACTTGCCGATCAGCTTTATGCTGCGCAGGAAGTAACCTGGGACGGCCATTGCTCTAACAGCGGCAATCCTCCCGCGCCCCGAGCGACCTATCTTGATCAGGTCGCTGGCGCGCCAGAACAAGACCTTACGCCGGTAAGTCTTGATGTCTTCACGGGTAACGGATCGATTCCGGTAGTCCCGACGCGCCAGCGCGTCGTTTAGTGTCTTGAGCAGCAGGGTATCGCAGTCCTTCAGTTGGCTCTTGATCCTCCGGACACGCGCGTCGGCGCGGTTTTCCGAATCGAGATGATAGATCATCGTGGGTTCCATACAGAATCCGACCTCGTAGTTCAGCGCAATTGTCGCCCACACAACGTGATCCTCTTTGACGAACTCCGTGGCCGGAAACCCGCCGAGTTCACCAAGAACAGACTTGGTCATTGCGACGGAGGAACAGCTCAGGATGCTGGTAGTGGTCGAGACGGCGAAGTAGTTTCGGACGAGGCAGAAGCCGGTATCGGCTTGAAGCCCCGGAAACGCCGGGTGTTTCATGCTCCCGTCGGGCATCACCCAGGAGAAGTTCGTCGCGTACACACCACAATGTGGGTAGACTTCTCTAGCCTTTAACAGGTTGCCGAGGTGTTGCGGCTTCCATTCGTCGTCCGCGTCGATGAAATGCAATAAGGTCGCTATTGGCCACCCGAATGCCACTGTTCCGCGCCTGGCTCGGGCCCGGCATTGGCCTGTCGTATCAGACGGATGCGGGGATCACGGAATGCCTCGACGACTTCCGGCGGACCCGTCGGTCGAGCCGTCGTCAACGACGAGGACCTCGAAGGCGGTGACACTCTGCCCGAGGATCGAGTCGATTGTTCGACCAATGGACTTGCGCTTGTTGAAGAGCGGTATGACGACGGATACTATGGGACTCTCACTCATGACCACACCTGAGAGCCTGGATCAGGCGCTTGCACGATTCGACCGAGGCCTCGGTCGACAACTGGCTGTTGAATACCTTGATGTTGTTCTCCGCAGCATCTCGCGTGAGCGGCTGGCGGAATTCTTCGAAGGACATTCCTGGAATCGAGTTCGTCGCCCGGACTGTGATGCCAATCTGCCCCAGGAATTCGTAGATTGGCGTTTCCTTGCGGATATATGCCACCTTCCCTTCAGAAAGGAACATGTAGAGGTGGCCCAGGCCCGCCTGACCCAGGTGGTTCAAAATCAGGATGTCCATCTCCTCCCTGACCATGCGACTGTACTTGTCGTACGGACGCTTGTCTTTGATGAACGAGAACTTCTCACCAAGGCAGTCCATTCCGTCATCGATGACTCTTGAGGCCTCGGAGTCCACGCCAAACGAGACTGGGCATGTCACGCTGATGTTCTCGTGTCGAAACCTCCTCAGCCACTCGAGCGCCTCACTGTGCCGTCCTCCCGCGTTTGCAGATTGGTTGAGCAGGACTCTGGTCGGCTCCTCCGCACTCGCCTGCCGCTTCTGGGGCATCTCATCGACACGTCTCGATGATGACATGAACGCACGTTGGTAGTTGTTGGCGCGTCCAAATATGGCTTGAATCAGCGGGTACTCCCCAGGCGTGAGCGTGCAGACCGCTTTGATGCCGGGAACGACCGATTTCAGGCAGAGCATCAGCATCTGGCTCTTTACGTCAGTTGCCGCCGCAATCCTCTGCCACACTCCGATCTCCCCGCCGAAACAGATGAGGGCGGTGCGCTGCCAGAGCCATGGTGTCAGCAGCAACATCGCGAAGAAGTTGCTCATTCGGCCACTGTGAACAAGCATGATGTCCTGCTTCCCAACTCGCCGAAGGAGCCTCAGGACATTCATCTTGCTCGGCGGTATGAACCGCAATTGATCCTCGTCGACAGGAAGCGCCTCGAAGAAGCGCCGCTCGTCGGGTCCTAGTTCCGCTTCGTCTTGGAAGACGTGAAACATGTGATTCCGTTGTTCCGTCTCCATTTCTTCGTGGAAGGTGGAAAAGTACCTGACGATATTCGTATTGATGTTAACGGCCTTGCCGAAGAGGATATGGTGGATGGTCACGCCGTTACTCAAATGCGGTCATCGAGATTCTTAGTGCTGGCATGCGGTCGGAAGTCGGGATGGATTGCGCTGATGCGTTCGACGATCCACTCCCGGTCAACAGACACGTCTACGTTCTCGATGACGTGTGTCAACTGCGCCAGGAAGTCCCCTATGGCTAGGGAAGACGCGGGTTGCGCCCTGATACCGAGGAGGTTGGGCATTCCCACTTCGACCGTGAATTCTCCGTTTCCAACGAACTCTTCGAAGGCTTTCTCGCCGCTTGTGTCGAGTGGCGTTACCAGGACGGGGTAATATCCGGCTTCCGCGTTCGCTTCGACGCTGGCCCTTGCTGTGCCCTCCTCCTCGTAGATTCGTGGCTTGAGCCCGTGGTGCAGGAGGAATCGCACGGCGATTTCTTCGAGATCGTAGAGGTCGTTCTCCGGGCTCAAGCGTGGAACGAGAAGATGTCCTGGGGGCGCGCAGAACAGAGCTAGAAGGCAGATCTGACCAGCCTCCCGGAGCGAAAGAAAGTACCGTTTAGTGTTCTTTGGAACAGCCATGGGCTGCCTCTTGTCGAGTCGCCTCTCGAAACTCTGCAGTAGGCTTCCTTCAGAGAACGCCACGTTGGCGAATCGGGCGGAAGTGACGGTTGTCTGATGCTCCCGCGCCGGACGCCAGGAGAAGATGACGTCCTCCATGAGGCGCTTGCTCACCCCCATTACGTTGACTGGATTAGCGGCCTTGTCCGTCGATACCGAGAAGAATTTCAAGGGAGCCAGTTCCCCGTCCAGCCAGCGAAGCAGTCTGGCGTTCTTCAGGACGTTGGTCTCCAACATCTGCAGCATCGAGAAGACGTCCTTCTCAGAACGGACGTGTTTGATGGCAGCAAAATTCAGTACAGCGTCGTATGGCGCCTGAGATCGCAGAAACCGGAGCATGACCGGCGAGCCAAAATCCAGAGGCAGGCAGCGGAAATCCTGGACGCTCAGGCCCTGAGGCCCGCTTCTGAGATCACGGACCAGTTCGGCGAGGTTGTTCTCATTGTGGTCGACGATGTGGATAGTCGCCGGTGCGAACTCCAGCAGAACTCGGAGTGTAGCCGCACCGATGCTCCCCGCTCCGCCTATGAGCAAGAACCGCTTGCCCGCGACAGCCTCCGCTATCTCCTGTCTTCGAATTGCGATGTCGCTGGCAAACAGATCAAGAGTTCGGCCGGTCGCGATGTGGGCAATGTCTTCCCTCGGCATAGGTCTTCCGCCCTAGCCCGCCAGGACAATCGATGTCAGCACCGCCGACAGTCTTCTCATGGTGACAGCACTATTCGCCTGCTCGAGGACCTTGATCCGGTTGTAGCCAGCTGCGCGAGCCCGGAGGTCTGGGTCAGCGATCGCTAGACGAAGGGCGTACAGCCAGAGCATCCGGGCGGTCAAGCGGAACAAGAAGGCCATTCCCCTTTGTGGGATCGATCCACTCTCGATTGGGCGGAATATCGGATACGACCGGAAATACACCGCATGACATGGCTTCTAGAAGAGACGTGGAAGTCCCGTCGGAGCGGGACATCGAGACGTAGACGTGCGACCGCTGCACGGTCTGGCACAGAATCCGGTCCGATACGCCACCGAGGAACTCGACCTGACTCCTGACTCGCGGTGGCAGCGTGCGGTCCGCCACGGCGCGGACGCGAGGCAGCAAGGGACCATGGGACGTGAAGGTCACGTTGAATTCCGTCTTGGTTCCTTCCATCTGCTGGAGGGCATCGATGAGCCGCTCATTGTGGTACACGGGTTTGAAGGCCCGGGTGCAGACGATGCGAACGGGTAGGGGCCGCTCGCGAAGCGGCGAGAACTGCTCAGTGTCTACCCCCATAAGCAAAGACTGTACCGGGGCTCGCGGCGCGAGTTCGCGTGTCTTCCCAGCCAAGTATTCCCCGTTGGCGAGAACTGCCTGTGCCGCATTCAAGGAGACGCGCGCCATGACCCGGCCTACGCCCCGCCTCATCAGGACATCGCTGCCAACGACATAGACCGCATATGGACGAACGCGGCTCAACCACGCAGCGAGGGCAAGATTGCCGCCGTAAAGGGTCAACCACACATCTGGCTTGTACGACCGGACAATCGCCGGCAGAGCTCGGGCAATCTGAAGGACTCTCGGTCCGTGACGCCGGCGCGCCGGATGACCAGCGGGATCGCGGTGATTTCTCCTCCACCGGGACACTCCCTGGCGACACCCTTTGTTGGATCGATAGCCGAGTCCAGTCGTGTCTCATACTTCCAGTCCCACTGCGATAACTCGATGACCGTTCTCGCCAAGCCTTCGAACGACCTGTCGTCCCCACGGTGGGCTAGTGGCCATCAGCACAGCCACGTTCATCGGCCACCCTCTCGGATTCCGTGTTCCCATGCGGCCCTCAGAGCGCTCTCAATGCTCGTTTTGGGCTCGAAACCCAGCAGCCGCCTAGCTTTCTCGCCGCTTCCGTACATGCTGGCAACTTCCGACGTGCGGACCGTGTTCCGGTCAACCCTCAGGCGGATTGGGCGATCGGAATTGGCGAACAGCATCGTTGCGAGCTCGTCAATCGTAAGGGCTCTGCCGGAACACAGGTTGAACACTTCGCCCCAGAAAGTTCCCATGACCATAGCGACGTACGCATCGACGACGTCGTTCACCGCGATGAAATCCCTTCGGCTGTGGAGATTCCCGACCTTCACAACCGGCGCCGGCGAGTCGCGCAACGCTGAGCTTCGCGCGGGCTATTAGAGCCCCAACAACGAGGGACTCTGGAGCCCCCGCACCAACGAGGTTAAACACCCTCGCGATGACCACTCTCAGGCCATGCTGCCGGGCATAGTCCTGCCCCGCCTGAGTTGCGAAGTACTTGCTCAAACCATAGGGGGTAATGGGACGACAGTTGGCTGTCTCCGCTACCGGCAGGCCAGATTGGGCCACGGCCCCGTATTCGGCAGCCGATCCGACAAGCAGCGTTCTGGCGTCGACTCCGGAAACCCGGACCGATTCCAGCAGCGAGGTCGCCCCCATCACATTCGTCCGAAACACGTCCTGAGACGGACCCGTGGCAACTCCCGCGAGGTGAAAGATGTAATCCGGTTGAATCCTCTGAATAACTTTGGACAACCCTTCAAATTCTGTCACGTCGACCCTGTAGTACTCCGCATCGGGCGGGAAGTCTCGGCTTCGTTCTTGCACGTCGAAACCCACGACCTGGATTCGCGTCGCGTGTCAGGCGGGTAATCAGGTGCGCCGCACTGAAGCCGTTGGCGCCCGTGACAATTGCCTTGGTCATTGGTCTACGAGAGGCCGCTTCGATTAACGTGTGGTGAGGTCAGCAAGTCGATGGCTAGGGAGTCGACTTCCGCCGCAGGGGTTTCGTGCTACCCCGCAACGGGAGAAACGATTCTCTCTTCGTCGTGAAATCGTCCGTCGCCTTTTGGAAGTCGTCAAATCGTCCGATGTCCTGCCAGTAGCAGTCGGTCATAAAGCAGGACACCCGCTTTCCGGCGTGCTGCAGGGCGACCATCAGGTCGGGCATATCGAACCTCCTACCGCTGGGAATGAAGTCCAGTGCCCGACGCGACAAGACGTTGATGCCCATGCTGACCGAGTACGACAGTGTCGGTTTCTCGACATAGGCGGCTAGGACCCCGTTCGACGAAACCTCGACGACGCCGTAATCGATCTTCACTTCCCGTGTGTGCACCGCAATTGTCGCCCAGGCCTTTTCCTTTCTGTGTCGCTCGATGAGGTGGCGATAGTTGATGGTCGTGAGGACGTCCCCGTTCATCACGAGGATGTCTCTTTCGCAGCGTTCGATGAGTCTGAGGGAACCGGCCGTCCCCAATGGGTAGTCTTCGATCTTGTACTCGATCTTGGCTCCAAACCGCCGGCCGTCGCCGAGGCTCGCCGCGAAGAGGTGGTGCATGTGCCCGAGCGAAACGACGATCCTCCTGATCCCGGAGGCCACGAGCTGTTCTATGACGACCTCAATGATCGGCACATCGCCGAGTGGAAGTAGCGGCTTCGGAATCGTGACTGTAAACGGTTTGAGTCGCGTGCCCTTGCCGCCGGCCAGCAGAACGGCCATCATCGCCCCACCCCCCAATCCGTCGACACTTCAATCCCTTACAGGTCCAAGTTGACATCCATCGCTGATCAGCGTCCGATACAGGTTTTCGTAGTCATCGATGAACCTGCGCTTGTCGAACAGACTCTCGGCCCGACGTCGCGAGGCGCTTCCGAACCGGGAAAGATCGGCTGGTTCGAGATTCAAGCATTGTTCCAACGCGCGCGCGATGTCCTGTACGTTCAAGGGGTCACAGAGGAATCCGTTCTCCCCGTCGCGGATAATTCGAGGAAGGTCGGCGACCTTTCCGGCGACGACTGGCAGTCCGCTGGCGAGACCCTCGCACACGGCGTTGGAAAGCCCCTCACGAGTCGAGACGAGCACGAGTGCATCAGCGTTCTGGTACTCCAACTCAATTGTCTCAGTCTCTCCGGCGAAAACGAACTGCCGTTCGAGTCCAGACCGCCGCAAGATCCTCGCCGTTTCGGCCATGTTCTCCCGTTGGTCCGGCAGCCGTTCGTTGTACTGGCCAACCCATCTCAGCACGAATGGCTTGGTCGACCGTTCTTTGAGAAGAGCCAGAGCCTCCGCGAGCCTGCGTGAGTTCTTGCGACTGCTCATCGATGCCACGCAAAGGAAGCGGAATGGACGACAGACTGTGGTGTCGTCTCGGGGGTGGAATCGGTCGAGGTCGACGCAGTTCCAGATCACAGACGATTTCTGTTGAGTCCCAGGTACGTAGTCGACGAGCACCTGGAGGTTGGCGTGGGAGTTGGTGACCACCCAATCCGCTCCGCGATATAGTTGCGCGATCGCCTTCAGCCTGAGTCTTCTCGCTCCT
This sequence comes from uncultured Acidobacteriota bacterium, assembly GCA_963809475.1. Classification (GTDB taxonomy): domain Bacteria; phylum Acidobacteriota; class Vicinamibacteria; order Vicinamibacterales; family JAKQTR01; genus JAKQTR01. The sequence goes on along the minus strand of CAWEJS010000002.1, from coordinate 2,018,330 downwards.
TGGTAATCCAGAGCAATACGCTCTGAGACGACCACTTTCCAGCACCGCCTTCCGAGCCCCGCGAGAACGGCAATCGCGTTCGGACCCGGCAGGTAAGCTTGAAGGATGTCCGGCTTGAAGTGGCGAAGCCAGCCGCGTACCTTCCAGACCCTGTCTAGCCTCCCTGCCGAGCAGAATCTCTCGATCTCTACGCCCCGCTCGCGTAGCCACGTCTCGTAGAAACTGTTGGCCCCATGCTGCGCATGGTAGTGGCAGAGTGCGACACGGTGGCCCTTGTCCAGCAGGCCAACTGCCAGTTCGGAGAGCTGGCGTTCGGCGCCACCCGAGCCAAGGCTGTCGATCAGACAGGCAATTCTCATCTTTTCGTAGAGTCGAAAACGAGGCGCGGGTCTACTTCAGGATGCCATCCCTGCGCGCTGTCGTGTCTCGCCAGCGTGATCCGGGCGGCCACCTGGTCAACACGGACGAGTTCCCAGCCAGAACCATCATGAGCCAGAAGTACTTCGTGTACGCCGCGCTCCCAAATTGAGCACTCGCCAGCGCGCAAATCCAAGCCGCAAATACGGCGGCCCCGACGGGACTCCTTCGGTGTCGAAAGCTAGTCTTGACTGCCAACCCGATTGCCCACACGAACGGGATAAAGCCGAGGAGTCCGGTGGTCAATAGCACTTGTGTGAGGGTGTTGTGCGACACGATCGGAACCATATTCAGGCGAGCACCCAGTTGAACATCGTAGGTGCTTCCGTAGCCCCAAGTCGGGTTCTGACCGATCAGCGCCATGCCTTCTGTCAGGAGTAAGAACGCGCATATTCGTCTCGCGTGCGTCGATAGCACTCGACCAGCGCTCTCGAATGACGTCTGTAGCAAGAAATGACCGGTAGACCAGGAGCGCTGCCAGAGTGGCAAGAATGCCAAACCTCACTACAGTCTTTGGCTTCACCTCAGGCATGCATACCACAAGCGCCGCCAGGCCGGCCAGGATCCCGACGCTTGCTCCTTTGCTTCCCGGTGCGGAACGCCGAAAGCACTGAGATTCCTATCATCCCCGCCGCGGACAAGGTCGCTAGACGCCCGATTCTGCGCGCCGCTACTAGGTAGGCCGTCATACCAACAGCTACCGCCGCCCATCGCTGCGCCGCCGCATTGAGGCCTTCTCCAAGCAGGCCAATTCTCCCGCCGGACTCAAAGGTCAGCAATTCCACTCTCAAGAGAGACATTAGCCCCAAGACGCAAACCGTGACAGCAAACGAGTAGACTGTCAGCTTGTACAGACTCACGCTCTGCGAGAGCATTTGATTCAGCACATAGAAAGTGATGCCCAGTTTGAGATACATGAGTGCATGGTCCATGTTATTGACACTCATGGGTCCGCCGGAGAACAGAGCTCTCGCTATCTCCGTCATACACGTAATCGCAGCAAACACGAGTAACACCAGGAACGAACCTGCAAGCCGCGCGGCCGTTGGCCGCCCTCGGAAGAGTAGTACATACGCTCCGATGAGGACGACTCCCGACAGTGTCGCGAGGCTCGCCGGCATCGAGACGAGGCGGCTCGGTGTGTTCTCAAAAGCCACGCCGATCACGAATAGCACCACGGCAAGGCCTATAATGGGGTTGACTCGATCCCCACAATAGACACCCGTTTGCTCCAAACGCCCTCTCGTCATTATCGGCCTTCGCCCGACGCCAAGCCTCCTCGGGAAAGCCTCAGGCATTTGCTCCTACCGTTCCCATGTAGCTACCACAACTGATTCCTTCGCCAAAGGCCTGCTGGCCCATATCGTCGTCAGCATACACGGCTCACTTGTCGTCGCCGCATGAACGCAGGGAGATTCAAGTCCTTTGGTCGATCGGATCGCCGATCGAGGTTGCAGTTAGCCCTCGCCAGGTCAGTCCTAGACCAACTGAGGCCCGCCGGCGGTAGGAATCGACATGATCGTGCACCTGCCAAGCTCAGCCCAGTCAATGGCCCACTGCCCAGTCGGGCGCCGCCTCTGTTGACGGAGGATTCGTTTCAGCACTTCGATGGTTCGCTTCTGGAGAACGCCAACTGGGCAGCGATCGTTCCCATGAGTTCCATGAAGGGAGTCAATCGCGTCACCAAGCACAACGAGACATAGACGGCGATCGCGGAAGTGAGTTGCAGCCCCAAGATTAGCGCCGGTGACGCGATCTCAAGAGTCCCGATGCCGTAGACAACCACACCCATCAGCCCGGCCAGGCTCAAGCTCGGAAGCACATCCACGAATTGCTGCCTAAAAGGGTAATCGATTAGTCGCGCCGTGTAGAACGAGTTTACGTAGTAGCTGGCCCAACTCGTCACGACCTGACCGGCAACCATCGTCATCATGCCCCAACGATACGTTGCGACTAGCGCCACTATGATCAGCGCCCGCTTGAACAGTTCCAATCGGACGAACCGTTCCCCTTGGCCCTGCGCCTTCAACACGCTGACATTGAGCACGCTCAATGGGTAGAATAGCCCGGCCAAGCAGAGCATTCGCAGATACGGGACGCATGGCAACCACTTGTCGGTCAACAGGACGCGCACCAGCGGTTCGGCCACGCACGCAAGTCCAATCATCATCGGGAAGTTCAGCACACCCTGCATCATCAGCCCTTGCCGCAAACTGCGCTTCAGGCGTACCTTATCGTCCTGAATCGAAGCGAACACGGGCATCGAGACAAGATCCGTGGAGATCGCGAGATCCTTTCCGGGAAGCTGTTGAATCGACAGAGCGCGCGCGTAAAGCCCGAGATCCGTCGCCGAGAATGCTCTCCCTATGACTATCAGATAGATGTTCTTGAATACGGTATCTATCAGGTCCATCGAGAGCAGTCTCGACCCAAAGACGAACATTTGTCGTAACGACCTGAAGCTGAAGCGCCAAGCTGGTCGCCATCCATGTACTCTCCAGAGCAGCGCCACACGCAACAGGCTTCCGGTGTTCGCCTGCCACACTAAGCTCCAGACACCATAGCCACTCACCGCCATCGCGATTCCAATCGCGCCCGCTACGATTGCCGAACTCACACCGACCTTCATCTGTTTCTTGAAGTCGACCCGCTTGATCATCAACGACACCTGAATCAAACCCAGCGCGTTGATGACGAGGCTCAGCGACAGCCACCTGGCTATCGGCGTAAGGAGTGGCATCTTATAGAAGTCGGCGATCGCTGGCGCCGACACGAAGATGACGCCGGTGGCCAGCACACTCACCGCAGTATTGAAGTAGAAGACTGAACACTCGTCGAGGAAGCTGGCGTCCTTCTTCTGGATCAGCGCCGTTCCAAAGCCCCCTGCGATAAGGACCTGCGAGACGGCGGTGAAGATCGTCAGCATCGCCATGAGGCCAAATTCCGCCGGGAGAAGCAAGCGCGCAAGAATGATCGAGATGACGAAGTTCACCACCTGCTGGGCTAGGCGGTCAGAGAGGCTCCAAAACAGGCCGCGCGCGGTTGTGGCTCGGAGTGCCTGGGCCATTATGCTGCGACTGCGGTCGGTCCATCGCCAGCAACGGATCTCTGCGCCAGCGCTCTACTCATCTAGTCGGTGTCCATACCGAGTCACTCATGCGACAGTTCTTCAGGGAGTGGCATTCGAACAATTGGCCAAGAGATGTCCGCGCCAGTCGGCGCGGGCTGATTGGGGAGCAGACGGGCATAGGTACTCACGGAAGGAGAGGTGGCTGAGCGGGTTAAACTGAAGGCCACCAAGGCGGTCGAAAACCCCAGTCAGATTCACCCTACACAGAGAGGCGAGTGGAGTAACGGGATTGTTCGCACTCTTCATGCTTCAACATCTGGAAGCGCAGAACCCCGCCCTGACCCAGTTTCTCTCCCTATATCTGGTGGGCGTTTCAGTTCGCCAATCGCTCGTTGTCGCACTACTGATCCCCTGTCTTGGTTGTCTCGAGGATGTACCTGGATTGGCCAGCTACGTACAGGTGTTGACAGGTCCTTTTGTATTCTTGCCGCGTGCTTCGGCCGCGAACGTCGATCCCGGGGATCTCACCCTACGACTGGCACACACCGCCTTCGGTGCGGCTCACCGCGTAGCCTCCTGCCCGCCCCCAACTCGGTCAGCCACCCATCCTCAACCGAGCATTCACCTTCGCCGCCTTCGCGCCTTCTATGCCGTCAACTGGAGTCGCGTGCTCGTCGTCGCGCGTTGGGCATTGGTCAAGAAGCTGTCTCAGTTGCTCGCCTGCGACGCCCGAGCGAGTGCGGCGCGAACTGCGTCAGCTTGGTCAAAGGCTGACTCAATAACCCGACAAACGGTTCGAATCATGTGATCGTCAACGGTCTGGCCTGTTGGTAGCACCAGAATCTTCGAGGCGAGGCGCTCGGTTTCGGGTAGCAATAGCCCAGCATTTGGCTGGAGAGATCGGTATGGCTCCATTCGGTGACAACCTGGCCAGAAGTACTTCCGCGCGAGTACGTTCTCGGAATGAAGGACGGAAACCAGTTCGTCTCGAGTGAGTGGAGCAGCATCCGGCGAGATCTCTGCCACCACGTATTGGTAGTTAGAACGCTCCACTCCATCGTGGCTGACGAGGCTCGACCCCTGGTAGTCCGCTAAGCCCCTTCCGCATACTCCTCCCAGTTCCGCTTGTTTACTGCGATGATCTCCGTCCATGGCCTCCAACGACGTCAAGCCCATCGCCGCGCACACCTCGGTGAGCTTTCCGTTGATACCCAGGTAGATCACCCGGTCGTATCCCCGGAAGCCAAAGTTCCTCATCAGCCGCATCTTCTCCGCCAGAGTGGCACTATCCGTTACGATGGCGCCGCCTTCGAAGCTGTTCAGGAACTTCGTAGCATGGAAGCTCAGCACCTCGCATGTCCCGAAACTGCCTAACATGCGTCCTCCGTGCGAACATCCGAATCCGTGTGCCGCATCGAACATGAGCCCCAAGCCGTGGCGGGCGGCGATGTCCTCGAGTGCGGCCGTGTCGCAGGGACGTCCCCAGACGTGGACGCCTATTATGCCGGTCGTGCGTGGCGTGATTAGCCGCTCAATCGTCTTCGGATCGATGTTATGGCTCCGCGGGTCGATATCCGCGAACACGGGCGTGATTTCCTGCCACTGGAGCGCGTGGGCTGTGGCGACGAATGTGTAGGAGGGTATGATTACCTCGCCCTTGAGACCTAGGGCGCGAATCGCAATCTCCAGAGCTACCGTGGCACTCGACATGGCGACGCAGTGTTTGACGCCGACGATGCTTGCGACTTGACGTTCAAACTCGTTTACGAGGGGACCATTGTTCGTGAACCACCGTCGGTCGAGTAGCTCATTTACTCGAGTCAAGAATCGGCCGCGATCGCCGATGTTCGGACGGCCCACGTGTAACTGCTCAGTGAAAGCCGACTTGCCACCGAGTATTGCGAGCGGCCTCACCACGCCGATGCGGGGTCGAATGTTGTGTGTGCTCATTACGATTTGTGGGGTTCTTGTCCGCCGATGCTTCAAGCCTTCTTGCTCCGGCCAGAAAGACCGAACCGGAGTCGCCAATTTATCCGGGCTTCAATGCTGGTTAAGTCCGGCCTGGGCTCTTCGGTCTCGTTGAAGACGTTGTTGTCCCAACTGAGGTTCTTGAGATCCGCTTTCGAGCTGACCGCAAGGGGCCGAAGCGCCAGCCGGCCGGGACCCGTTGGTCAACCCCCTGGCGCCCGGATTGGGCGCGGGGGGGAAATGGCCAGCGTAATCAGCAAGCCCAGCGCGCCCAGCCAAACGAGAGGACAAAGGAACATCAAGATAGTGCGCCTTGTTCCGGGGGGAAGCCTCCCGGCTACGTGCCATACTGCAATGCCCCCGGTGAAGAAGGGTCTACACACCGCGGACAATCTGCTCTTCGGTGTGCTACAGACAGCATCGCGCCCAAGTCATCGTGCCGTCGGGCGCGGTTGTCAGAGAGCTCAATACCCGACCTCGGCAAACGCCGGGCTCGATGAGCTCATCGGAGGTGTTTGCCGGAAATGCCGCGGCCACTCGGCGAAACCGCCAGATCAAGCCTGCGGGCGTCGGCGATCGAGTGTGGGGAGCCTTGCGAAGCCGATACCGGCTAGGGGCGCCAGCGCGAGATCGGCAGGAAACCGCAGCCGAGCACCAACGAAGTGAGAAACGGAGCCTAGAGTCAAGAACAGAAGCAGCACGGCTGCCGCTGTTAGCGCAGGGCCGGAGGCACCTATCTTCCACAGGGCGTGCCCTCCGGCCACTGCGAAGCAGTACCAAGAGGAGCGTCAGTAGCACGCCTACGAGCCGCGCCGACCACCCTAGATCACCGAAGACAGTCCGCTGCGCGAACTCCTGCGGGGCTGCGAACTGGCGGGCCATCTCGGTGCAGAGCAAGCCAATGAGTTGCACGGGGTGCTCTCGGACGAAGCGCCCCACCTCTGCCTTCCTCACCACATAGAGTCGGCCGTACGAGCTTGCGGGGCTTTCAAGGGCTTCAGCCGCCTTGAGGTCTGCCTCCCGAATCCGCGCAGTCATCTCACCTTCGGAGACTCGCTCCTCGCGAGCGAGGAACCGCATCTGGAAATACTCTCGGACGGTTCGCGCGTCGAGAAGCGACGGAGTAAACGCTTGATGGTCGCGCCAGTTGTTCAGCGAGAAGAACAGCGGAACAGGTATTGTCAAAGCGATAAGAAGAGCGGTTGTAGCAAGTTTCTTCTTCGAGACACTGCCGGTCGCCACCGCTACGACTGGGATGAGAATCCAAAGCGCATTGGCCGAGGGCTTCACGAACTGAAGGAGGACCAAAATCCCGGCACAGCTGGACAGTGACCGTCGCCGAGGACCGACGAAAGCCGATCCAAGTCAGGTACAGCCAGAGAGCGAACAGGTGACCGAAGATGGCATCAGTCAGCAGTTGGGCCGACAAACCAAGACTATTCGGCAGAAATGCAACAATAAGTCCTGCGATCGTTCGGCCCAGCGGAGGCGCTCCCCACTCCAGCGGCCAGTCTCGCTACCGACCACGCCGCCACTCCCGCGGTGACGCACGCGACAAACAGGGCGGGCGCAAGTCCACCCGTGACTGCAAGGGTGGCCACTAATACTGACGGTACCCGGGGGTTCTGTAAGGCTCCCACCGAAAAGGGGGAGACTGGTCACGGGTGAAGACGCCGCGGGTCAACAGGTTCCTCGCGGTCATAACGTACGCCTCGGTGTCGCCCGATATCATCGGTTCGGCCCGCCACCCCGGCATGAGAGAAGCTGAGACGAACAGCACATGTGCACTAACCGCTACGGCCGCCACGCGTAGCGCGGGTCAATCTCGTGCCGACCACGGATGGCCAGCCGTCGTCTGGGCCGTCACGGTCATCGTCCTCCCTCAGGGTCGCGCCGCATCAGCCTCAATCCCAGCGTAGGCGATGGTCTGTCAGCATGCGTGTGTCGGGTCCGCAACCTGAACAGCGTCAAGGACGACGCGGGTCATCTCGGCTCATACGAGCGCACTGGGAGAGGCGCCGTCAGCGGGACAAGACGCCAAACCCAGGCTTGCTCAGGGTCGATGAAGGGGCCGATTTCCGCGTGAGAGCTTCGAGACTGAGACCTCATGCCAGCTATGCGCGAAGAGGCGCAGAACGAAGGAGATCGGCCATGGCGCACCTCGCCATCGGACTTGGCAGAATAACGGACCACGTCTGCGTGCGAACGAGCGTCGGCGAGATCGTTGAGGAGCGGCGGTGTTCGACCAAGGAACTCGTGCGATGGTTGTCCAGCCGGACCCCTGGACAGGGTGATCGTCGAAACGTGCACAGAGGCCCTTCGAGTGGCGGACATGGCAGAGCATCATGGGCACGAGGTCCCTGTTGTCGCAGCGGATCAGAAGAACTTCTCCGGGACGATGATGGTGTCGCCGGGCAGGACGAGGTCCGTGAGCTTGACCCTGGTCTCCTGCTTCTCGCCCTTCACGACGCGCACGATCTTGATGCGGTTGGTGGCGCCGCGGTCGGTGACGCCGCCCGCGAGCGAGAGAGCCTGCAGCACGGTGGTCTCGACGCTCTGGAGGGCGTAGGCACCGGGGTTCCTGACCTGCCCGAACACGTAGATGGACTCGGCGCGCGGGACGAAGATGGTGTCGCCGTCGCGAAGCGCCACGTTCTGCGAGAGCGTGCCGCTCTGGAGGTCCCGGAGGTTGACGCGCTGCGTGTCGGCGGTCGCTTCCTTCTCGCCCGGGAGTATGGGCCCGTCGGTCGCCTTCCCGGCCGGCGCGCGGACGACGATGGCCTCGGGGCTGGCGGCGGGCGTGGTGGAGCCGGCCCGCGCGATGGCCTCAATCAGGGTCATGTCGCCGGTGAGCGGGTACGTGCCGGGGTTCCGGACTTCGCCGACGATGAAGATGCGCTGGCTGCGGTAGGTCTCGACGGCGACGCTCACCTGGGGGTTCTTGAAGTAGCCGTCGGCGAGCTTCTTCTTGAGCTCGCCCTCGAACTGCCGGAGCGAGAGCCCGCCCGCCTTGACGCGCCCGATGAGCGGGAACGTGAAACTGCCGTCGGCCTCGACGGTGAACTTGCCCGAGAGATCCGGCGAGTCCCACACGGTGACGGTCAGCACGTCCTGGGCGCCGATGACGTACTCGGTGCCCTGCGACGGCAATGGCGCCTGCGGCGCCTGCGCCGACGCCAGGCCCGCCAGCACGGCAAGCGCTGCAACCACGAGAAGAAGCAACTGTCGCGTTCTGCTAGAAGACATACGTGGCCGCCAGACCTCCGCGAACGCCTTGGTACGCGCGACCGGCGAAGTCCGATTCGCGGCGGAAGGCATCGATATTAAACCCCACCCGGACGTCCCTGCCAAGCCGGTAGCCGATGCCGCCGCCGTACGTGCGGTAGCGGTCGGCGCGGCCGGCGGACGAGTCGCTCGCGGCACCGGCCGCGCGCTGGTAGTCCAGGCGATACCACCCGGCCCTCGCCTGGACGTCCCACGGCCCGCTCACCTGCTGCGTCACGCTGGCCGTGTAACCCGTCTGGACGTAGAAGGGCTCGGTCGTCGAGTAGGAGAAGAGGACGTCGCGCGAGACGCCAACGGTGAAACGCGTGGCGCCGCGCAGGGCGTAGGCGAGTTCGCCGGAGGCGACGAGGCCCGAGAAGTCGGGCATGCCGGCGGCAATGGTGTTGAGCTTGCGGTAGCCGACCCGCGCCTTGCCGGTGATCAGCGCATGCTCGCCGAACTCGACGCCCGGGAGGATGCGGAACCCGTCGTTGTCGCGCTCGGGCGCCCCGGTGAACCGCTCCCGCACGCCGTCCGCGAGGAGGGTGAGGGTCGTGAGCGAGGAGGCGCGGTACCTGATCTGCGCGCCGTAGTTCTGGCTGCGGCGGTTCAACGTCGCCGAGTAGGGCGCGCCGCTGAAGTCCTGGTCCTGGTACCTGTACGTCGTCTGGCGCGCGCTGACGTCCAGGTCGATCCGGCTGCTCACGCGGACGACGGCGCCGGCGTTGGCGCCGGCCTCGGTGTGGCGCACGCGCGCGTCAATCTCGTAGCCGGGGCGGTCGTTCGTGCTGAGCCACGAGCCGCCCACGTACGGCCGGATGCGGTTGAGGGGCACGAGCAGCGTGAGCTCATGGCGCTGGTTGAACCCGCGCTGGTTCGGCGTACTTGCCGAAGTAGACGCCCTCGAACGTGTTGACGCCGTGCAGGCGGCCGCGGCCGAACCGGAACCACCAGTCGATGGGGGCGGCGACGGTCGTGGTGAAGTCGGAGCTGGCGATCCCGGGTTCGTTGAAGACGTTGCTGTCCCAGCCGAGGTTCTTGAGTTCCACCTTCGGGGTGACGGCGAGCGGGCCGAAGCGCCAGCGGGCGGCGCTCCACCCGTCGGTGGCGGGGGCCTGGGCGAGGGCGGGGAGGGCGGTTCCGGCGATCAGAGTCACGGCCAGCACGAAGAGGAGACGACGGGAGGACATCGAGATAGTGTAATGCTACGAGACGCCGACGCGGGTCGACGTCGGGCCGGGGGAGCTTGAGGGCGCGGAGCTTGCGGTAGAGGTTCGTGCGCTGGATGCCGAGCGACCTGGCGGCGTCCGGAATGCGGCCGTGGTGCTGGGCGACGACGGCGGCGATGTACTCGCGCTCGAACCGGGCGCGGGCCTCGCGCAGCGACGCGCACAGCGCGGGGCTCGGGTGACCGCGGCCTTCGAGGCTCACGTGGTCGAGCAGCGCCTGGAGCGTGATGGTGCCCTCGGGCGTGGCCTGCACGAGGCCGTCGAGGAGGTCCCTCAGCTCGCGCGAGTTGCCATGCCACGGCATGGCGGACAGGAGCGCCAAGGTGCTGCACTCGAGCACCTTCTCGGCCATCTCGCGCTCGCGGCAGGCCCGGGCGACGAAGAACTGCGCCAGGCCGGGAATGTCCGCGCGGCGCTCCCGGAGCGGCGGCAGCTCGATCCTGAACTCGGCGAAGCGGCGATGCAGATCCAGGCGGACCCGGCCCTCATCCACGAGCGCCTGGCCGTTGGGGTCGGCGGCGGCCATGGGGCGCGCGGTGAACGGGAGGGCCTCGCCGCGGAGGCGCTCGGTGAACTCGCGGTCCCGGAAGAGCGTGGCCAGGCGCGCCTGGACGCGCGCGGGCAACTCCTCGAGGCGCCGGAAGAAGACGGTGCCGCCGAGCGCCTGGTGGAGCAGCGAGCCGGCGTAGACGACCTCTGGCGCGCGCGGCGACCGAGGCCCGCCATTCCCGTGGCCGCTGCCGGGCACGCCGAAAACCAGGCGCTCCGCCTCGGAGGACGGCAACGACTCGCCGTCGACGGTGACGAAGGGCGCGCCGTCCGCACAGGCGCAGGCGTGGATGGTCCGCGCGACGAGCCCCCGCCCGGTGCCGGGCTCGCCGGCGATCATCACGCCGACGCGCGAGGCGGCGGCCTTCTCCATGAGGCCGACGACGTCGCGCATGAGGAGGGACTCGACGACGATCCCGGAATCCGGGAGGCACTCGTGGATGGTCATGGCGGGCACATAGCTTCGCCCTGTGACTTACAGGACGGAGCTGCGCTCCTGTAGTCCGTGGTGGGTTTATCGGCTGGAGGATCCGAAGGCGTCAGCCGAAGAGAACGCGCAAGGCGCAATTCTACTCGCTGACGAGGTGGTGTCAAGCGGGAAACAGGAAGGTGACGAAAATGATACTGCAACGCCCCGAATCCGTGTGCGCCGTCTCGGGCCGGATTCCGGGCTCGATCCCGCCTCGCCGTCTCGGCATCCCTCGTGCAAGACGACGATGTATGATGCAGCCCATGCCGCGCGTCCCGCCCTTCGATCGGCCGGCCACATATGAGGATCTCGTCAAGCTGCCGGACAACCTGGTCGCCGAGATCATCAACGGCGAGCTGCACGCCTCGCCGAGGCCGGCACCGGCCCACGCGATCGCGGGGGCCTCGGTTGGCGGACTGCTGACAGGCCCTTACAACTTCGGCCGGGGCGGCCCCGGCGGGTGGTGGATTCTGTACGAGCCCGAGCTCCACCTCGGGGCCGATGTGCTGGTGCCGGATTGGGGCGGCTGGCGCAAGGCGCGCATGCCCCATCGCCCCGAGACAGCCTACTTTCCGCTCGCACCCGATTGGGTCTGCGAGGTGCTCTCTCCGTCTACAGCGCAAATCGACCGGGCGTGGAAGCTCGGGATCTACGCGCGAGAGAAGGTGTCCCACGCCTGGCTGATCGATCCGCTGGCGCAAACGCTGGAGGTGTTCCGGCTCGAGGGCGGGCGCTGGGTGCTCCTCGCCACCCACGCGGGCGAGGCCGTCGTCCGCGCCGAGCCGTTCATCGAGATCGATCTCGAGCTTCACCTGCTGTGGTCGGACCCGGCGGACGCGGCGGGCTCGAGCCGCTAGCGGAAACTGCGCGGCCTCCGTCTCCCCGTCGTCGCAGAACCTGCAACGCCCCGAATCCGTGTGCGCCGTCTCGGGCCGGATTCCGGGCTCGATCTCGCCTCGCCGCCTCGGCATCCCTCGTGCAAGACGACGATGTATGATGCAGCCCATGCCGCGGGTGCCGCCCTTCGACCGGCCGGCCACGTACGAGGATCTCGTCAACCTGCCGGACAACCTTGTCGCCGAGATCGTCAACGGCGAACTGCACGCCTCGCCCAGGCCGGCCATGTGCCATGTCAGCGCCGGTTCGATCCTCGGCGGCTTGCTCGTGCCGCCGTTCCGTCTGGGCCGCGGCGGACCAGGCGGGTGGTGGATTCTCGACGAGCCGGAGCTCCACCTGGGTCCCGACGTTCTCGTACCGGACCTCGCGGGCTGGAAGCGGGAGCGCATGCCCCGCAAGCCCGACACGGCCTACTGCGCGCTCGCCCCCGACTGGGTGTGCGAGATCCTCTCCCCTTCCACCACCCGGCTCGACAGGACGCAGAAGCTCGGCATCTACGCCCGCGAGGGCGTTGCCCATGCCTGGCTCATCGACCCCTTGGCCGCCACGCTCGAGGTGTTCCGCCTCGAGGGCGGCCGCTGGATGCTCCTCGCCACCCACGCTGGCGACGACATCGTCCGCGTCGAGCCCTTCGGCGAGATCGAGGTCGAGCTGACGCCGCTGTGGGAGTAGCGGCCTGACGGCGCGCTTTCTGCCACATTGGCGGGCGTCTCCCGTTTCAGTTCGGGCAATCGCCTGATCGGTACCCCCGATGCGGGCCCGGTTTTACTGGGTCTTTCGCGCGGCCCGCCCGGCATCCCTCGTGCAGGAGAAGCAAGGACATTGACAAGCGTTATCTTGAGAGATAACATTTAATGCCGAAGATCCGCCGTGGCGGCTACACGTTCTTTGCTTGGAAGGGTGACCACGATCCCCGCCACGTGCACGTCTACCGCGACGGCAGACTTGTCGTGAAGTGGGATCTCGACCGAGGCATGGTCATGAAGGGGTCGGACAATCGCCGCGTTCGGACGCTCATTGCCGAGCTGCGGGCGCGAGGTCTGCTGTGAAGATTCAGTCTGTAGCCTTCAACAACCGGAGGAAGGACTTCACCGTCAGGCTCCGCGCCATGTCGTACCGCTATCCGTACTCACGGCTGGACGCCAAGCCTGGACCTGGCGACCCGTGGTGACCGTCTTCGTGGATCCGGAAATCGGCCGGGAGGGATTCTCTTACACCCTCGCCTCCGGGGCCGAGGGCACCGTCCACGTGGAACAGGTGCTGGACTACAACAAGGACCCGCGGTACCTGCGCGATGCCCTGCTCTATGAGTTGACGCTCGCGGCGCAGCAGCGCTTGGCGGCGAGTCCGCTCAGCCGGCGCGAGATTGCCAGGCGGATGGGCACGTCGGCTGCCCAGGTCTGTCGCCTGTTCGATCAGACGAATACGCGAAAGTCGGTCGATGAGGTGGTCAGACTGCTTGGCGTGCTCGAGTGCGAGGTTCGGCTGTCGGTGCATGCGAAGAGCGCGTAACCGGGCCGGTTTTGCTGGGTCTTTCGCGCGGCCCGCCCGGCATTCCGCTTGCGAGACGACGATGTATGATGCAGCCCCGGTTTTGCTGGGTCTTTCGCGCGGCCCGCCCGGCATTCCGCTTGCGAGACGACGATGTATGATGCAGCCGATGCCGCGCGTCCCGCCCTTCGATCGTCCCGCGACGTACGACGACCTCGTGAAGCTGCCAGACAACGTGGTGGCCGAGATTGTCGACGGCGAGCTCCATGCCTCTCCCCGGCCGGCGTTTACTCACGTTCGCGCCGGGTCCTCGCTCGGCGTCGTCATCGGCGGGCCGTACGACCACGGGCACGGGGGCCCCGGCGGGTGGTGGATTCTCGACGAACAGGAGCTTCACCTGGGCGCCAACGTGCTGGTTCCCGATCTGGCGGGCTGGCGCAAGGTCCGCATGCCCCATCGCCCGGAAACGGCCTACGTGGCGCTCGCCCCCGATTGGGTCTGCGAGATCCTGTCCCCCTCCACGGCCGTCATCGACCGTGCGCGGAAGTTGGCTGTCTATGCCCGGGAGGGCGTGGCGCACGCGTGGCTCATCGACCCCGCCCTGCAGACCGTCGAAGTCCTTCGACTCGAGGCCGGCCGCTGGGTGCTGCTGGGCACACACGTGGGAGACGAGGTCGTCCGCGCCGAGCCGTTCGCGGAGATTGACCTCGAGCTTCGGCTCCTCTGGTCGGATCCGGCGGACGCGGTCGAGAAGCGGCAAAGCTAGCCGGGGCCGTCCAGCAGGAAGTCCTTCCACCGGCGGGCGGGCAGGCCGGTCCGTCTGACCGTCTCGATGCCGGACGCGTCGCACACGACCAGCGGCCTGTACCTGGGGAGCCTCCTCGTGAACTCCGCCAGGCCGCGCAGGCGGGCGGGATCGACGCCACCGGTCTTCACCTCGATGGCCCACGAGCCCCAACTCCCGTCGACGATCGCGTCCACTTCCAGTGGTTCCTCGCGCCAGTACCGCACCTGCTGGCCGGCGTTCCACGCATGCGCAAGACAGGCGTTTTCCACCCAGCCTCCAAACCGCGCCGGGTCCGTGGCGCCGTCCGGAGGCCCCTGCGGATCAGCCGCCGCGAGCAGGGCGTTGCTGAGCACGACGAGCTTCGGCGGCGCCGCGCGCTGGCGGATCGCCCGGGTCGAGTACTTCGGGACGGCCGCCACCAGGTACGCGTCTTCGAGCAGCGAGAGGTAGTGCGCAATCGTCTCGAGGCGCCGGCATCCTGGAGCTGGCCCTGGATCTTCGCGAGGACACGATCGCGCCGCTGCGACCGCCACACCGAAACCTGCCAAGCAACCCGCTTCACCAGCCAAAGAGCGGTCGCAGAGCACGAGCGGCTTGTACTTGGGAAACCGCGTGGTGAATTCCGCCAAACCGCGCAGGCGCCGGGGATCGATATCGCCGGTCTTGACCTCGATGGCCCACGCGCCCCAGCTCCCGTCGACGATCGCGTCCACTTCCAGTGGTTCCTCGCGCCGGTACCGCACCTGCTGGCCGGCGTTCCACGCATGCGCAAGACAGGCGTTTTCCACCCAGCCTCCAAACCGCGCCGGGTCCGTGGCGCCGTCCGGAGGCCCCTGCGGATCAGCCGCCGCGAGCAGGGCGTTGCTGAGCACGACGAGCTTCGGCGGCGCCGCGCGCTGGCGGATCGCCCGGGTCGAGTACTTCGGGACGGCCGCCACCAGGTACGCGTCTTCGAGCAGCGAGAGGTAGTGCGCAATCGTCTCGAGGGCGCCGGCATCCTGGAGCTGGCCCTGGATCTTCGCGAGGGACACGATCCGCGCCGGGCTGGCGACCGCCACACCGAAGACCTGCCGAAGCAACCCGGGCTTGCGGACCGGGCCGAGCGCAAGGAGGTCCCTTCCGATGGCCGGTTCCAGGATGGCATCGCGCACGTAGGCCGCCCACCTGGCCGGCTCCTTCCGGAGGGCAAACGCCCCCGGGTACGCGCCCAGCCTGACGACCATCCCGGCGGCATCGTCCGGGCGCACGCGGAACGCCTCGACGAGACCTTGCGCAGACCAGTGCGCGAGCGTGAGCCGCTCGAACCGGCCCGCCAGGCTCTCCCTGGATCCGCGCGCCAGACGCAGCGAGGACGAACCGGTGGCCACCACGTTGATGGGAAGACGGCGGCGCCGGATGCGGTCCCACTCGCCCTTGAGGCGCGGGGACCAATCCGGCAGGAGGTGCACTTCGTCCAGCAGCACGACCGCGCGGCCGTGGGCGGCGACGGTGGCGTCCGCCCTGGTCCAGACGCGGTCCCAGAATCCCGGCAGCACCGCCTCGGGGCCGTCCGCCGCCACGTAGTTCGCGACGGGGCCCAGGCGGCCGGCGAGGTCGAGCAGGAGGGTGGTCTTGCCGACCTGCCGCGGTCCCACCAGCAACTGCACCAGGCCGGGGGCAGGCTCCCGGGTTCTTTGAAGGAGGAGTTCCCGGCACGCGCGGTAGCCGAGGCGAAAATTGTTATCGGACATAACAGAATAATTATTCGACTATGTCCGAATCGTGTCAAGGACGCGTAGGTCGGGCCTCGGATTCGGGGTCTGAAGACTCGGACCTACATTACCTCACGATACGGTAGCCGGTGTCGGGCACGACGCCGACGCAGGCCTCCGACAGTTTCGCCGCGCCGTTCATCAGCCACACCCACACTTCACCGGTCGACGAGTTCCACCACAGGATGTCCGCCTTCCGGTCGCCGTTGTAGTCGCCCGTCGACACGATCCCGAAGTTCGTGTCGGGCACGGTGCCCACCAGCGCCTCCCCCGTGGCCACGCCGCCGTTCATCGTCCAGACCCACACTTCCCCGTTCGTCGCATGGTGCCACAGGATGTCGGCCCGCCCGTCGCCGCCGAAGTCCGCCACGGCTGTGATGCGGTAGTTCAGGTCGGGCACCGTTCCCGCATACACCACAAGCGGGTCTTCACCGTCGCGCACCAGCCACACCCAGACCTCGCCGGTCGCCGTCTGCTGCCAGACCAGGTCGCACAACCCGTCGCCGTTCAGGTCCCCCGAGCCCTTGACCGCATAGATCGGGTCCACCGTGCCCCCGTACACCGTGTCGGCGACGACGGCCCCGTTCATCATCCAGGCCCACAGTTCCCCGTTCGCCGGGTTCCGCCACAGGAGATCCGCCTTGCCGTCGCCGCTGTAGTCGCCGGCCGACACGATGTCGTAGACGAGGTCCGCATACCCGACGTACGTCTCCGCCGTCGGCACCGCGCCGTTCATCGTCCACAGGTAGACCTCGCCCGTCGCCTTGTTCCGCCACATGAGGTCGGCCATCCGGTCGCCGGTGAAGTCCGCCACCGCCCGGATCTCCCAGTTCGCGTCGGCCAGCGTCCGCACGTAGGTCTCCGCCTGCGGCGCGCTCCCGTCCATCGCCCACAGCCAGATGTCGCCTTGCGTGGCATGGCGCCACAGGATGTCCGCCTTCAGGTCGCCCGTGAAGTCCCCGCCGCCGGCGACCCCCAGCACGACGTTGATGCCGGGCGTGGTGGTGCCGGTCGAGACCGAGATCGGCGTGGCCGACGAGAAGGAACTCGCGCCGTTGTACCAGATTCGCCCGAACGCCGTGCCCGTCGGGTTGACGTAAAGCTTGTAGGTGCCTGCTTTGAGTTGCCCGAACGAGAACGCGCCGGTGCCGGCGGTCGAGACGAGAGTGGACCGGTAGAACGACGCGTCGGTCGATGAATACAGCAGCAGGCTCACGGCGAGGCCGTTGCCGGCGGCGTCCTTCACCGTTCCCGAGATCACGCCCGCTGTGGCGAGTTGGGCGTTGATGCCGGAAAGCGTCGTGGTGGGCGAGGTCGCCAGCGTCGCGCCCGTGGCGAAGCTGGGCTGGTCGTCGTACCACTCGAGCCCGTACCCGCTCTTGCCGAACCGGATCTTCGCGCCGGGGCTCGAGACGCGTTTGATGGTGTAGTTCCCGCTGGCGTCCGTGTAGGCGAAGTTCGTCCGGTTTCCCGCCGTGTCGTAGACGGACACGGTCGCGCCGTTCAACGGCGACGCCGACATGTTGGTCACCTGGCCGGTCACGATGGCCCCGGCAGCCACGGTGATGGTGCCGACCTCGGTCGAGGCGCCCGAGTTCACCGTCACGTAGCCCGCCAGGTCCCGCGACGGCTGGTCCAGGTAGAACTCGTCGACGACGTTCACTTCGGGGTGGTTGGGCGAGATCGTGCCGTCGCCCGTGAAGAACAGATACTTGTCTCCGGGCGGCGAGGCCACCGTGAAGTACCCGTTTGCGTCGGTGGTCGCCGAAACGAAGCTGATGCTCCAGTCGTAGGGGTGCGCGTACGCCTGCACGATCACCTGCGCGACGCCGTTCCCGTCCCCGTCGACGACGCGCCCGTTGACGTACCCAATGGGAAAGCTCGTGCCGGTTTCAATGGTGACGCTGTAGCGGGCGAACCGGCCGGTCTCGGGATACGCGGTTTCGCTGTACAGGATGTTGATGTAGTACCACCCCGAGGCCACGCTGTGGAGGTAGAGCGTCTCGTTGTCGCGTGGCGCTCACCGCGAGGGCCCGCTCGGCGAGCGTGCCGTCCATCAGGTCGAAGTCGAGGTCACTCCGAAAGCCCTCCGGGATCGGATCGGGATAGGCGGAGGTGATACGGACGTTGACCTTCAGGTCCTTTCCCGCGTCCGCGGGCGGCACGTAGAACTTGTACCAGTCGCTGTCGTACGTGTCGCCGGACGAGTAGAGGAGATTCGAGGTCGTGCCCAGCGGCAGCTCGTACGCCGTGCCCGACGTTTCGTTCGGCTCGGCCGGGTCGGCCACGGTCATGGCGTTCGTCGTCAGCGACGCCGAGTTATTGGCCGGGTTGGGGTCGGACGTCCCGGCGTCGGTGGTGTAGATGCTGGCGGTGGCGGTGATGTTCGTGTAGTGCGGCGTCGAAGCGCTCACCAGGACGACGACCTGGAGCTGCGCCGCCGCGCCGCTGGCGGGGCCGGAGCTGTTCGAGAAGATCACGTCTCCCGAGTTGCCAACCGCCGGCGCCGAGAAGAACGTCCACCCGGCGCCGCTCGCGACGCCGGCCGACACGAACGTCGTGTGCGGGGGCGTCGGGAGCTTCACCCACGCGTTGCCGGCCGCATCAGGGCCGTTGTTGACGACGTTGATCGAGTAGGTGATGGTGCTGCCGGCCATCACGTTCGGCGAAGGCGCCCCGTTCAGGCTGGTGACGCTCAGGTCGGCGGAAAACACGGGCGGGTCGGGCGAGGGGCCGGCCGCTCCGGAGGCGACCTGCACCAGCAATACCAGGGCGGCGGCAACAACGAGCGCGCGCGGCCGGGAGAGAAACGCTGACAGCGACATGACAGTCCTCCGCCTATTTCACGATCTGGTACCCGGTGTCCGGCACCGTGGAGACGAGCGCCTCCGACAGCTTGGTCGCGCCGTCCATGAACCAGATCCACACTTCGCCTCGCGTGGCATGGTGCCAGAGAATGTCCGCCTTGCCGTCGAGGTCGTAATCGCCGCTGTTCACGATCTGGTAGCCGGTGTCCGCCACGGTGCCCGCCTGGGCCTGCGACACGCGCGTGGCGCCGTTCATCGTCCAGACCCATACGTCGCCGAGCGTGTCGTGGCGCCAGAGGATGTCCGCCCGGCCGTCGCCCGTGAAGTCGGTGACGGCCGCGATCTTGTAGCCCAGGTCCGGCACGGTGTCCACGTAGTGCATGGTCACGAGGTCGCCGACCAGCCAGACCCACACTTCCCCGGTGAACTTGTTGCGCCAGAGGACGTCGGCCTGGCTGTTGCCGTCCATGTCGGCCGACCCGGCCACCTCGTAGGCGGGATCGACCGTGCCGACCCAGAACGCCTCGCGCACGTTCGGCCCGTCCATCAGCCAGACCCACGCTTCCCCGCTGGAGGCCTGGCGCCAGAAGAGATCGGCCTTGGTGTCGCCGTCGTAGTCGGCCACGCTGACGATGTCGAAGGTGGTGCTGACGGTGTCGATGTACCACTGGGACAGGACCTCGTAGCCGCCCATCCGCCAGTAGTAGATCTCGCCGGTGGCCGAGTTGCGCCACATGAGGTCCGTCCGCCCGTCGCCGTCGAAATCGCCCTCCGCCCGGATCTGCCAGTTCGGGTCGGGCACCGTGCCCAGGTACCAATCGGCCCGTTTCAGCGTGCCGTCCATGGGCCAGAGCCACAGGTCGCCCTGCGCGGCGTGGCGCCAGAGGATGTCGCTGTGCGCGTCGCCGTCGAGGTCGCGCGGCGGCCAGCCGCTCAGGGTCCACACGAGCACGGGTTGGTCGCGGTTGATGGTGCCGTCGTCACCGAGTTGGCCGTTGGCGTTCCATCCCCAGCAGCCGGCCGCACCGCCGGCCGCCGTGATGCAGGTGTGGCGCGAGCCGACCGAGAGGTTCGTGGCGCCAAGTTGGACGCTGCTCAGCGTCGGAGCCAGGTGCTGGACGTTGCTGCCGTCGCCGAGCTGCCCGTCGGCGTTATAGCCCCAGCAGTACACCGCGCCGCCGAGCATGATGGCGCAGCCGTGGTACCGGCCGCCGGCGATCGCGAGCACATTGCTCGTCAGGCCGGTGACTTGGGCCGGCGACAGCTGATTGGCGGGCGTCGTCGTGCCCATCCCGCACTGCCCGCTGCCGTTCTGGCCCCAGCACTGGACGCCGCCGTTCACAATCGCGAACGTGAACCGCCAGCCGGCGGCGATGCCGGTCACACCGCTCGTGAGGCCGGTGACCCCGGTGGGGACGAGGGATCCAGTCTGCAGCCCGTTTCCGATTTGCCCGTTCCCGCCGCCGCCCCAGCACTTGGCGGCGCCGCCCACGATGGCGCACGTGTGGGAGTACCCGGCGGCGACGTTCGTGACGCCGCTGGCCAGGCTGCTGACCGTGACGGGCGCAAGCTGCGGGCTCGTGGTGTTGTTGATGCCTACCTGACCCTCGACATTCCGGCCCCAGCATTTCAGCCCGCCGCTCACGATCGCGCAGGTGTGGCCGTAGCCGGCAGCCACGGCGGTGACGCCGCTCGTCAGGCCGGTCACCTGCACCGGCGTCAGCCGTTGCGTGGTTGTGCCGTCCCCGAGTTGGCCGTGGGTATTGGAGCCCCAGCACATCAGCCCGCCACCACTCGTGACCGCGCAGGTGTGCGCCTGAAGCGGATTGGCCATCCCACCCTCGTCGCCCCCGCCAGCTGCGATGGCGATGACGCCGCTCGTCAGGCCGGTCACCTGCACCGGCGTCAGCCGCTGGGTTGTGGTCCCATCACCGAGCTGGCCGTACGTGTTGTCGCCCCAGCAGAGCACCGCGCCGGTCGAGGTCAGCGCGCAGGAGTGGTGTTCGCCCGCCGCAACGGCGGTGGCCCGGATGCCCGCCAGGGCGGCGGCGGGGAAGGCGATCGCCAGCGCGGCGGCGATCAGAAGAACGGTTGCGGGTCTGGGAACTCTGCGGGACGCCTTTGCGGGCGGCACAACGGAGCGGACGATGCCGACGATCATGACATCCTCCCGTGCGCGATGAAGTTGACGCGGTTGTGGGGCCGGACGCCCGGCGCGGGCGCCATTCTACACCCGGACGGGGCGTTCACTTCACGATCTGGTATCCGAGGTCGGAGACGGTGCCGACGTAGTGCTCCGACAGCTTCGCCGGGCCGTTCATCAGCCACACCCAGACGTCGCCATTCACGGCGTGGCGCCACAGCAGGTCTGCCTTCCGGTCGCCGTTGTAGTCCCCCGCGGCCTCGATCTGGTAGTTCGCGTCCGGCAGCACCCCGGCGTAGTCCACGGCGGGGGCCGCCTCCCCGTTCAACCGCCAGATCCACATGTCGCCCTGGACCGCGTGCCGCCAGAGAATGTCCGCCGTGCCGTTCCCGTCGAAATCCGCCACCCGCTGGATGTGGTAGTTCGAATCGGGCACCGTGGCCACATAGTGCTGCGACGCCTTCGCGGCCCCGTTCATCAACCAGACCCAGACGTCGCCGGCCGTGCCGCGCCACACGATGTCGGCCTTCAGGTCGCCATCCACGTCGCCGACGCCCTCGATCGCGTAGCCGGCATCCACGGTGGCGACGTACGCCTGGCTCGACAGCGTCGCGCCGTTCATCAGCCAGATCCACACGTCCCCGCTGGCCGCGTTCCGCCAGAGGATGTCCGACTTCCCGTCGCCGTCGAAGTCCCCCGTCCCGGCGATGTCGTAGGCGGTGCTCACCGTGCCGGCGTAGGTCTCGGCGGCCGGGGCGCCGGCTCCCATCGACCAGAGGTAGATCTGCCCGGACGAGGCGTTCCGCCAGAGGATGTCGGCGCGGCCGTCGCCGGTCTGGTCGGCGGTGCCCCGGATCTGCCACGCCGGGTCGGCCACGGTCCGCACGTAGGTCTCCGACGATCGCGCCGCGCCGGCGATGGACCAGAGCCAGATGTCGCCCGCGCCGGCGTGCCGCCACAGGATGTCCGACGTCAGGTCCGGGGTGAAATCGGCCGCGGCCCGGCGCCAGCCGCTTCTGTACGCGGCCAGGGTCTCGGCGGTTTCGTTCAGCGTGCGGTGGTCGTCCGCGTCACAGGAGACGTTGTTGACGTTACCCTCGGGGCAATCCGACTTCGTGCCGCCGGGGATCCCCATCGGCGCGCCGCCGTAGGTGACGGCCGGGTTCGACCAGTACAGCAGACGCGTGCAACTGATCCCGAGGGCGGCGCACAGGCTGTTGTACGCCATGATGGTCCGCCACCTGCCGGCCGTGTACACGTAGCCGTGGGCGTAGGTGTGCGGCGTCGTGGCGTTGTCGATGTACCAGTCGTGCCGCGCGCCCATGTTGTGGCCGAGTTCGTGGCCGAACGACCCGTTCGGGCTGACGCACCCGTGGTCGACGACGCTGAAGGCGAAGGGGGCGTCCCCGCCGGCAACGTCGGTCATCAGCCAGGCGATCCCGCAGTTGTTCGGCGCCGCGGGCGCGGTGACGAGCACGACGTTGTCGGCGCCGTGGATGTCGCGCAAAAGGGCGGCCGCGTTGCCGATCTCCGTCGAGAGCGGCGACGAGCCGTTGTAGTTGGAGAGGTTGTAGAGATCCGTGGCCAGGTTGTCGTGCTCGGTGTAGGCGACTTCCTCGGCGCGCACCAGACGGATCCGCTGCGCGACGTTGCTGTTCGCGTACGAGCTGTTCGCCTCGCTGATGCCGAGGTCGATGAGCGCGGCGATGGCGGAGGAGCTGCCGGCCGCGGCGCGAGCGGCCGTTGTGTAGAGCACCATCACGTCGATGGTCGGAGAGCCGGCGTCGGCGGACGGGACCGGGTCGCCGGCGGGAACCGGATCGCCGGCGGGAACCGGGAACCCGGAGCCGGCGGTGACGGCGGCGGAAGAGGCGGCTGCGAGGCTCGCAGCGATCCGCGCGGCGCGCCCGGGAATCAGCGGTTCTCCGTCAGGCGGCAGTTTCGACGTGTCGACTTCGACGATCTGGTACGCGCCGTCCGCCGTGCTGCGGATCGAGTAGGCGGCGCCGGGCATGATGACGCTGCCCGCCACCACGCCGCCGGCGGACGCCAGCGTGACCGTGCCGAGCGGATGGCCGCGGACGCGGCCGACCCACGCAAAGCCCCGGGCGGTCCGATCGAGCCGTTCGAACTCAGCCGTGTACGACGCGTCGTCGAACAGGTTGAGCACGAGCGACGAGGGCGCCGTGCCCGGATCCTGGCGCTGCGTGGCGGGCCATGCGTCCGGGTCGATCGTCACGGTCCGCGAGCGCAGCGCCGCCGGGCGGGCGGTCCTGGCGGAGGAACTGCGCGCCTGTCCCTCAACGAACAGGCGCGCCGGCGCCTGCGGCACGCCCGCCGCCGACATGCGCGCGTCACCGGCGAAGATCGCGCCGGACGCTGTGAGCAGAAGGAGAAGCAGACCGGCCGCAGTCGAGTGGCGCGATGGCATAGCTTCGTTTATTTCACGATCTGGTACCCGAGGTCCGAGACGGTGCCGACGTAGGCCTCAGACTCCTTCTCCGGGCCGTCCATCAGCCACACCCAGACGTCTCCCGCCACGATGTTCCGCCACAGGAGGTCCGCCTTGCCGTCGCCGTCGTAGTCCCCCGCCGCCGTGATCCGGTAGTTCGTGTCCGACACCGTCGCGACGTAGTGCGCCGACGGCGCCCCGGCGCCGCTCACCGCCCAGAGCCACACGTCCCCTTGGACCGTGTTCCACCACAGCAGGTCCGCCAGCCCGTTCCCGTCGAAGTCCGCCACCTGCTGGATCTGGTAGTTGGCGTCGGCCACCGTATTCAAGTACATCAGCGTGTCGCGCACCGCGCCGTTCATCAGCCACACCCAGATGTCCCCGGCCGTGCCCGCCCACACCACGTCCGTCTTCGTGTCGCCGTTCAGGTCCCCGAGGCCCTTGACGGTGTAGCTCAGATCCACGGTGTCCACGTACGTCTGGCTCAACACCACCGCCCCGTTCATCAGCCAGAGCCACAGATCGCCGAGCGCCGGGTTCCGCCAGAGGATGTCCGCTTTGCCGTCGCCGTCGAAATCGCCCGTGCCGACGATGTCATACGACACATCGACGGTGGACACGTAGAGTTGGGCCGCCGGTGCGCCGGCGCTCATCCGCCAGTAGTAGATCATCCCCGTCCGTCTTGTTCCGCCACAGCAGGTCGGCCGTCCCGTCGCCGTCGAGGTCACCCTTCCCGCGGATCTCCCAGTTCGTGTCGGCTACGACCCCGGCGTAGGCGTCCCCCGCCTTCGCCCCGTCCGCCATCGGCCACAGCCACATGTCCCCGCCCGCCGTGTGCCGCCAGAGAATGTCCGACGTCCCGTCGCCCGTGAAGTCCGAGCCCGCTCCGCCGCGATCGTCTATCACGACGATGCTGCTGTTCTGGGAGGGGCTGCTCCAGCTGGTCCTGACGAACGCGCGCCGGCGAGCCTGATCGACCAGGACCCCGGCATCCGCGGCTCCGAACCCGCCCGACCCCGGAAACGACGCCACGACCGTCAGCGAGTCTTCGTCGAGCACGTACGTTCCCGACGTGCCGGCGAAATACGCATGGCGCCGGGCGTTGACGAAGCCGATGCCGGTGAGCCCGCCGACGGGAAGGGTGACGTTCTGACACGCATCGGTGGCCCCGTCGATGACCGTGGTCGTGCCCTGCGGCCAGCCCGTCAGTTCCGCGGACGTGTACATCCGATTGGTGGCCTGGCTGTAGAAGATCTGCGTGCCGTCGTTGACGCACGGCGTGACGCTCGACGCAGCCGTGTCCGCGTCGTAGATGAAGTAGCCGTTCCAGGCAGCCGTCGTGATGTAGAGCTTGTGCTCGGCCGGGTTCCACGCCGGCGCGTAGCCCCTCGAACTCGTCGCCGTGATCAACTGCCCGGTCAGGGCGGGTCCGTTCACGATCAGGAACTTGTCATAATGGATGTTCGCGAAGACAAGTTCCCCCGTCACCTGGTTCAGCGCGTTGCGGCCGAACGACATGCTGCCGGTGCCCATCAGCGTGTAGAGGTTCAGGCTTCCTGCAACCGTGTTCGTGTTGACGTCTATCGCCGTCAGCACGTTCCCGACGCCTTTCGATCCGACGGTGTAGAGGCGCGCCCGGCTCTCATCGACCACCATGAAGAGGTCCCAGCCGTTGCCGGTGAGATTCGGCCCGGCGGCGTACGTGTTCGCGTTCAACGGGACGATGATGGTCTCGTTGGTCGCGGAACCCGTTCCGAGGGCGACATACAGCGTGCCGGTCCCCTGGTGCATCGCCAGCGACATCGGATACCGCGGCGAGTACGCCGAGAAGGAGATCTCGGTGAGGTAGGCCAACGAGCGGGCGTCGTAGACGAGGACCCGGGCGCCCGTCACATCGTCGACGAAGAGCTTCCCGCCGGCTTCGTAGACGGCCGTGTCGTCCCATCTGCTGCCCGCCCCCGCGATCGTGCCGGCCACCGTCTGCGCCCCGGCGATGGCCGGGACGGCAAGCGGTCCAATCACGGCGACCTGCAGCGCGATCAACGCCGCTATCATCCAACGTCGCGTCATGGGCTCCTCCAGAGGGCCGGGTCTGAAGCCCCGGCCTAGATCTCGTCACGTCTATTTCACGATTTGGTACCCGAGGTCCGAGACGATGCCGACGTAAGCCTCCGACAGCTTCGCCGGGCCGTTCATCAGCCACACCCAGACGTCCCCTGCTACGATGTTCCGCCACAGGAGGTCCGCCTTCCGGTCGCCGTTGTAGTCCCCGGCCGCCATGATCCGGTAGTTCGTGTCCGACACCGTCGCGACGTAGTGCGCCGACGGCGCCCCGGCGCCGCTCACCGTCCAGAGCCACACGTCCCCTTGAACCGTGTTCCACCACAGCAGGTCCGCCAGCCCGTTCCCGTCGAAGTCCGCCACCTGCTGGATCTGGTAGGTCGGGTCCGCCTCCGTCCCGACATACGCCTGTGTGTCGCGCACCGCGCCGTTCATCAGCCACACCCAGATGTCCCCGGCCGTGCCCGCCCACACCACGTCCGTCCTCGTGTCGCCGTTCACGTCCCCGAGCCCCTTGACGGTGTAGCTCAGGTCCACGGTGTCGACGTACGTCTGGCTCAGCACCGCCGCCCCGTTCATCAGCCAGATCCAGACGTCGCCCTGGGTCGGGTTCCGCCACAGCAGGTCCGCCATGCCGTCGCCGTCGAAATCGCCCACGCCGGCAATGTCATACGCCAGGTCGACGGTGGCGACATAGGCGGCCCCGCTCGGCGCGCCCGCGTTCATCGTCCACAGATAGACCGCCCCGGTGGCCTTGTTCCGCCACACCAGGTCCGCCGTCCCGTCGCCGTTCAGGTCTCCCTGGCCCCGGATCTCCCAGTTCGCGTCGGCCACCGTCCCCACATACGCATCCAGGGCGTGCGCCGCCGCTTCTATGCCCCACACCCACAGGTCCCCGCCGGTGGTGTGCCGCCAGAGGATGTCCGACGTCCCGTCGCCCGTGAGGTCCCAGGTCGCAACCGGCTGACTGTCCAGATCGTCCGGCACGCCGTCACCGTCGCGGTCGGTCATGATGAAGAGCACCAGGCCGTCGTGATCGGACGTGCCGAGCACGGCTTCAGGATCCGCCTGGTCCTCCGCCGGCGCGTCGGCGTTCCCGCGCGTGAACGCGAAGTCTCTGACGAACGCGGCGAGGCCGGCGGATGTCAGCGTGTGGTCGAGCGCCTGCGCGCTTCCGTCGAAGACGTACGAATACCGCTCGCCGGAGGGCAGGTCCGCCAGGCGGTTGGCGAGATCCGGATTCACGAGGTCCGCGTGGCCATCCTGGAGCGCCCCGTTCGGATCGAGATTGCCGCTGACGATGCCGACGACGTCCACGTAGCCGTCGCTGAACTGGTACGCGTTGAAGTCGCCCGTGACAACGATGCGACGGGTCGGGTCCGCGGCCTGGAGCGACTGCACGTACGCCGCGAGTTCCAGCGACTGCTCGAGCCGTTTCTGGCGCACGCGATTCGCCTCGGCGTCCTCGATGCCGCTGAGCGATCGGCCGTGCACGCCGATCACGACGAAGGGGAACGGCATGCCGTTCGCCACGTACCGGGCCTGCAGCACGAGCGGCGGCCTGTCGTTGAGCCAGCTGCCGTCGAGGCTGAGCGTCGTGTCGTAACCGACCTGCGTGACGCTGTCCACCTCGACCGTGTTGCGCACGAGGAAGCCCGTGTCGATGCCGCCGATGTCGCGCCCCTCGAGGAGGTACGCGCTGTAGAGGACGGACGGGGCGTCCACGGCGATTCTGGCCGCCAGGTCGTTGAGGACGCCGACGTTTTCGATCTCCTGCAACGAGAGCACGTCGGGCGCGCCCAGTACGGTGCGGATGTGCCGCGAGGCCTTGACGAGCCTGGCCTGGTAATCGGCTGCGCTGGGGGTGCCGTCGTCCGGCCCGTTCGCCGGGTTGGCGTCGAAGAAGCGCAGCATGTTCTGGCTGGCGACCGTCAACTCGCCAGGCTGCCGGGCCCGGACGGGCCGCGGCAGCGCCGCGGCCGTGTAGGTGAACGTCGTCGGCCAGATCTGGTAGTCCGAGAACGAGTAGACCAGCGGACCCTCCGCGACGTGGATGATCGAGCCGGCCGGCAGCGTGAGGTCAGGCAGCCCGGCGCCGTCGGGGTTCACCTCGAAGATCTCGGGATTCCCGTCCCACACGACGGGATATGACGGGTCTCCGGGGTACGTGATCCCGGGTTCGCGGAACGCGCGCGTGGCGGAGGCCACGATTGCGAGGTCGCCGTACTCGTCGGTGGGCGCCGTCGCGCGGCCGTCCTCGACCCGCACCCGCATGCTCTCGAAGCGCTCGAGCTCGTTGACGGGCCACGGCTGGTTGTGCGACGGCACGAAAACGCCTGGCGCAATCTCGGTCAGGAGCGCCGCCGCCGGGAGGATGTTGCCAGAGGAGTCGACGGTGAAGGTGGCGTCCCCCAGTTCCGTCATGTCGTAGTACTCGGACACCGTGCCCGTCACGTCGACCTGATCGCCGACCTGCACCGCGGGCACCGAGCCGGTGTAGACGAAGATGCCGTTCGACGTTTCGGCCGACGCGTCGGCCCGGGCGTCGGGCGTCTGGATGAAGAAGCCGTTCGCGACACCCGCGCTGAAGCCGAGGGCCGTCACGATGTTGTCCTCGGTGCGCACGACCTGGTCCACGAGCGGCGACGCGGGCCCGCTGCCCTGGATCTCCCAGATCTCGATCGGCTCGATCACGCTGACCGTGAAGGTGCAGCTGCCGGTCTCGGGGATGCCGTCGTTGTTCGCGGCGGTCATCAGGACGTCGTAGCCGCCCACGGGCACGACCGAGTCGACCGTGATGGTGGCCGTCGCCGTCCCGTCGAGCGCCGCGGCCGGCGTGAACGCGGTGCGGCTGATCGTGCCGTCGGGCGGCTCCGGGGTCACGCTCGTGAGGTCGAGGCTCGTCACGATGCCGTCGGCGTCGGTCGCGGTCACGTCGCGCGTCGCCGGGGTTCCCTGGAGGACGAAGAGCGTCGGCCCGCACGTGACGACGACCGCCGAGCCGCTCGCGCAGTACCCGTCGTGGACGCCGAGGCCGTCGAACGTGTCGGTGGCGTAGCCGTCCCACTCGAGGGCCGGATCGAACGCGTTGGTGGCGATGGCGTCGCCTGCGGTGATCGAGGCCTTCCGGCGGAGCGTGTTGTCGGCCGTCGACGCAAGCCCGGAGCCCCACTCCGTGCCGGGATCGACGCCGAGCTGGCCAATCGAGTCGATGATTGTCGTGCCTTTGCGCAGCACGATGAGGTCGTCGCCGTTGTACCAGCTGGCGTTGCTCGTCAGGTCGGCCAGGGTGAGAATCGGCGCGCTCGCCAAGGCGTTGGCCACAATGTACACATCACAGGCCCCCACCGTGCCCGTGAGGTAGATAGTGGTGCCGGCCGTGGTCCCGCCATTGAAGAAGAACTGGAGGTTGTAGCCGCCGGCCGCCAGGTCGATGTGCTGGCCGGTGCCGTTGAAGATCTCGATGGCCTTGTTGTTCGAGGTGCCTTCGATGTACTCGGAGATGAAGAGCTCCGCCGGCTGCGCCGCCGCCGGGGCGGCGCCGAACAGGACCAGACACGCGACACACAGCCAGGTCTTCCAGGTTGATGCGTTCATACGACCTCAGGGGACGTGGAAAGAGGAATGCCGGCCACGACGACGGCCGCCGGAGATTTTACACCCACTACGAGGGCGCTGCCCGAACGTTCGTGCGCCGGTGCGCCGGGCGACTTATGCGACAAAAATCCTCGGCGATTGAGACTTCTAAGGCGGGGCAGAGAGATCTGCGCCAGAATCCCAGCCGGGCGGCCGGCCGGCATTTTGCACAGCCTCAGGCAGAACCTTACGGCCTTGGTGCGCCAGCCGCCGATCGGGAGCCCTCAATCGGCGCAACCGTGCTGGCGGGTGTCCGCCTTTCAATGAGGAGTTCGCGATGCGTTCTGCCACGGCAAGCCGTCTCATCCGCGCCGCTGCGATGCTGGCCCTGTTGCTCGGAGTCGCTGTCCCGGCCCACGCCACGCCCCTGGTGATCAGCCAGATCTACGGCGGCGGCGGTAACACCGGCTCGACTTACAGGTACGACTTCATCGAGCTCTTCAATGCGGGAACGACGGCCTACGACCTGACCAACCTCTCGGTCCAGTACGCCAGCGCCACCGGCACCGGGAACTTCGGCAGCAGTTCGACTCAGATCACTCCCCTGCCGGGCTTCCTGCTCCAGCCTGGCCAGTACTTCCTGATTCAGGAAGCGCAGGGCGCTGGCGGCACCACGAACCTGCCTACGCCGGACCTTATCGACTCGACCCCGATAGCCATAAGTGCGACCGGGGGCAAGGTGGCGCTCGTCAGCGGCCTGACACCGCTCGGCTGCAACGGGGGCTCGACGCCGTGCACTCCCGCTCAACTGGCGCTGATTGTGGACCTCGTCGGCTGGGACGGGGCGAACTTCTACGAAACCGCAGCGGCACTCGCCACGACCAACACGACGGCGCTCTTCCGCAACGGAGGCGGCTGCACGGACACGGACAACAACAGCGCCGACTTCGCGACTGGGGCGCCCACACCGCGCAACAGCGCGACGCCGCTCAATCCGTGCAGCGTGCAGCCGGTGCCGGAACCTGCGTCCATGACGTTGCTGGCGCTCGGCGGGGCGCTGGGCGCGCTGGCGCGCCGGCGGAGAAGGAACGGGTGATGTAGGTCGGGTCTGAAGCCCCGGCCTCGTCACCCCCGGTGGTCGCCGAACGGCGTCCATTCGGTCGGAGGGTGGTTCGGCGCCTCCGTGGCGTCGATCGCCTTCACGACGGGCACGTCGCCGAAGAAGCAGAAGTTCTCATCCGCCTGCCCCGCTCCGTACGCACTGCTGATGGACGAGAGCACCCGCATCTCGATGGTCTTGCCGTAGCGCGCCTCGACCATCGAATGGATCCCGACGGAGCCGCCCCCCACGCCCCACGTGCTCCCGAGCGACACCTCGATGGCGAACGACCTGAACCCGGTGTGCGGGCCGTCGTCTTCGGGGAAGGCCCTGCCCGCGGCAAAGTCGAAGTTGATCTCCGACAGGATGAAGAACATCTTGGCCGAGCCCCACATGGCGTGGTGGTAGAGCAGGATGCCGGTCTCGGCGTCGAAGTAGGCGTTGCCCGTGCTGAGGCCGGGCAGCATGTAGGTCAGCTTCACGATCTCGCGCGTGGGCGAGATGCCGAACAGCGCGGCGATCGGAAGCAGCTTGTAGGGGAACGTGTCGTAGGTATACGTCTGGTGCTGGATGAGGGTGATTTCGTGCCCCATCCAGTGCTCTTGCAGCGCCAGGGTCTGCAACCGCAGCGGGTGGATCCAGCACGGGCCCATGTCCAACATGGGGTACGTGCCCGTCTCGACGAGGCTTGGGCGAGGTCCAGTGCGTCAGTGCCGAGTGGTGCACGATCGTCGCGTCCGTCCCGGCGACGCCGTCGAACAGGTAGGCCTCCTCCGCGTTGGAGGACGTTGGGCCGCCGCCGTCCACCGCCCCGAGGTACCAGACACGCACGCCCGGCCGCATCCAGCCGTCGTCCGCCGCGGCCGCTCCGGACGCGGCGAGAATCGCGGCGCACGCGACGGCTGGCGCCAGCAGGCGCGAGAGATGAGAGCGGAGCGTCATGATCACCTCCTCACGGCGCGGGAGAGGGAGGTGACCGCAGAGGATCCGCGCGGCGTGGCGGGCAAACCTCCGGTCTCCAGTGTCGTGCGTGGCGGCATACTGGATCCGACCCGCGCGGAAGTCAAGAACAGGCGTCTATTTCACGATCTGGTACCCGAGGTCGGGCACGATGGCGACCAACACCTCCGACGCCTTCGTCGTGCCGTTCATCAGCCACACCCAGACATCTCCTGCCACGATATTCCGCCACAGGATGTCCGCGTGCGTGTCGCCGTCGTAGTCGCCCACCCCCACGATGCGGTAGTTCGCGTCGGGCACGATATCGACGTAGCTCACCCCCAGCAGGCCCGCGCCGTCCATCAGCCACACCCACAGGTCGCCCTGTACCGCATGCCGCCACAGGATGTCCGCCCGCCCGTCGTTGTCGTAGTCCGCCACCCCCTGGACCTGGTACTGCGTGTCCACGACCGTGTCCACGTATGCCTGCAACTGCCTGGCGGTGCCGTTCATCAGCCACACCCACACATCGCCGGCTGCGCCTTCCCAGACGACGTCCGCCTTCCAGTCGCCGCTCAGATCTCCGACCCCCTTCACGGCGTAGCCCGGGTCCACCGTGTCCACATACGCCTGGCCCGCCGGTGTCGCCCCGTCCATCAGCCAGACCCACACGTCGCCCGCCGTCGCGTGCCGCCACAGCAGGTCCGCCCGGCCGTCGCCGTTGAAATCGCCCGTCCCGACGATGTCGTACGCCGGGGCCACGACGGCCACATACCGTTCCGCCGCCGGCGTCGCGCCGTTCATCTCCCAGAGGTAGATCATCCCATCCGTCTTGTTGCGCCACAGGATGTCCGCCTTGCCGTCTCCGGTGAAGTCCGCCAGGCTGCGAATCTCCCAGTTGGTGCCGGTCACGACTCCCACATAGCTGTCCCCCGCCTTCGCGCCGCCGGCCATCGGCCACAGCCACATGTCCCCGTTCGTCGTGTGCCGCCACAGCAGATCCGACGTCCGGTCGCCAGTGAAGTCGCCGCCGCCGTGGCCGACGAGCGCGAAGTCGATCCCGCTCGACGTCGCGCCCCCTGACAGGACGATGCCCGTGCCCGCGGTGACCGTGCAGTTGCCGCCCCCGCACGGCAGGTTGTCGTACAGCTCGTCCGGGTAGCCGAGCGCGTTCGACGTCCGCACGTAGTAGGTGCCGGCCGGCAGCGACGGGACGGTGTACGCGCCCGACGCGCCCGTCGTTGCGCTCGCCACCTGCGTGCCGCTCGCGTTGTAGACAAACGCCGTCACATTGGCGAGCGGGACGAGCGAGATCCCGTCGGTCACCGTGCCCGTGATCGTGTTCCCAAGGGCCAGGTCGAAGTCCTTCCCGCTCGCCGTCACTCCGACCGTCACCGTCACGCCCGCACCCGTCGTCACATCCGGGCACACGCCGCCCACGCACGGCAGGTTGTCGTACACCTCGTCGATGTACCCCTGGTTGGGGGCGCCCCTTGTGCCCAGATAGTACGTGCCTGCCGGGACGGCCGTGGTGAGGTAGGCGCCGGACGAGTCCGGCTGGTCGCTGCCCACGACGTTGCCGCCCGAGTCGTACACCCAGACCACGAGCGCCGGGGTGGGTGTGCCATTCAGGGTCACCGTCCCGGAGACCCTCCCGCCCGGGTCGAGAGCGAAGTCGATCGGGCCCGTTGTCGTGTTGGCGGTGATCGTCACCGAGGCGCCGTCCGTCGGGTCGCACCAGTACGTGCCGGGGCACGGCAGGTTGTCGTACAGCTCATCGACGTAGCCCAGGGCGTTGTTCGTTCTCACATAGTAGGTGCCGGCCGGGATGCCCGACCTGCTGTAGACGCCGGACGCGTTCGTCGTGCCCCGGGCGAACTGCTTGCCCGTCGCGTCGACGACATAGACATAGACGCCTGCGAGTGTGGTGGTCCCGCCGGAGGCCGTCACCGTGCCTGAGATCGCGCCGCCCATGGTGAGGGCGAAGTCGATCGGGCCCGTCGGCGACCCGGCGGTCACGGGGACGATCGTCCCGGTGTTGAACTGCGGGCACTGGCTCCCCGGGCAGGGCACGCCGTCGTACAGTTCGTCCACGTACCCGAGCGTGTTGCCCGTGGCAACGTAGTGCGTGCCGGTGGCCAGCCCCGTGAGTGTGTACGTGCCGGACGCGCTCGTGATCGCCGTGGCAAGCAGCGTGTTGCCTGGGCTGTAGGCGCGGACCGAGACGCCCGCCAGCGCGAGACCGCTGCCAGCCGCCGTGACCGTGCCGCTGATGGTCCCGCCGACGTCGAGCGTGAAGTCGATGCCGTTGATTGCGCTGCCGCGCGGCACGCTGACAGGGCTTCCCGACGTCCACGTGCAGGCCCCGTTCACGCACGGGATGTTGTTGAACAGTTCGTCGATGTAGCCGCTGGTGTTCTTGGTCCTCACGTAGTAGGTGCCCGAGGGCAGCGCCGGCTTCGTGTAGGACCCGGACGCGTCCGTGGTCGCGATCGCGACGTAGGCACCGCTGGCGTTGTAGATGTACGCCAGGACGCCCGGCAAGGGCGCGCCCCCGGCGGCCTCGACCCTGCCGTTGATCGTCCCGCCCATCACCAGAGTGAAGTTGGCGGTGGCGGTGGAATTGCCCGCCACGGTCACGCTTGTGCCGGTCGTGATCCCGGGACACGCCCCCCCGGTGCACGGCAGGTTGTCGTAGACCTCGTCGATGTAGCCGAGACTGTTGTTGGTCTTCAGGAAGTACGTGCCCGCCTGGAGCAGCGGCCGCGAGTACGTGCCTGCGGAGATGGCGGCGCTCCCGAGGAAGGTGCCGACCGAGGTGTAGACGTACACGAACCCGCTCGCGACGGCCGCGCCCGTGTCCGCGTCGATCACGGAGCCGCTGATCGTGCCCCCGGGCGTCACGCCGAAGTTGACCCCGGAGTGGGTCGATCCGGCCGTGACCGAGACGCCGGTGCCAGTCGCGGGATTGGGGCAGATCCCGAGCGGGCACGGGATGTTGTCGTAGAGCTCGTCCACGTACCCCTGGGTGTTGTACGTCTTGAGGTAATAGGTGCCGGCCGGCAGGTTAGCGATCGTGTAGACGCCCGAGGCGTTCGTGACCGCGCCTCTGAGCATGGTGCCCGAGGCGTTGTACGCAAAGACGCTGACGTTCGCCAGCGCCGCACTCGACCCCGCATCGGTGACGGTGCCCTCGATGTTGCCGCCCGGCGCGAGGGCGAAGTCGATCCCGCTCGTCGCCACTCCGGCGGTCACGCTGATGGGCGTGCCGTTCGTCACGGGCGTGCACGCCCCCGCGCCGAGGCACTGGATGTTGTTGTACAGCTCGTCGACGTAGCCGGACACGCTGTTCGTCATCACGTAGTACGTGCCTGTCGAGAGGCCGGTCGCGGCGTAGGCGCCTGCCGCGTCCGTGGTCGCGCTCGTGACGAAGGTGCCGCCGGCGTCGTAGACGTACGCAAAGACGCCGGCGATCGCCGCGGCCGTGTCGGCGTTCGTGACGGTTCCTGCGATCAGGCCGCCCGCGGTGACACGCCGGACGCGCGCGTTGCCCCCGTCCGCGATGTAGTACGTGCCCGCGCCCCTGGCGGCCACGCCCTGGGGCGCATTGAGGGCCGCGCTGGTGGCCGGCCCTCCATCGCCCAGCGTGGATCCGCCGCCCGCGACCGTCGTGATGATGCCGGTGACCGTCGCGATCTGCCGGATGCGGTTGTTGCCGGAGTCCGCGATGTACAGGTTCCCGGCCGTGTCGAAGCCGAGGCCAATCGGATCGTTGAGTTGGGCCGCCGTGGCCAGGATGCTGTCACCGTTGTACCCGGCGGTGCCGGTGCCCGCCACGGTGTAGATGTGGCTGTTGGTGGCCAGCACGACCCGGACGCGCTGGTTGTCCGTGTCCGAGATGAACAGGTTGCCCTGGACGTCCACCGCGACGCGGCGCGGGTGGTCGAGCAGCGCCGCCGTCGCCGCGCCGCCGTCGCCGAAGAAGCCGGACGTTTCACCCGTGCCGGCCACGGTCGAGATGAGGCCCGTGCTGTGCGTCACCTTCCGGACGCAGTGATTGCCGTAGTCCGCGACGTAGAGGTTCCCCGACGCGTCCCGCGTCACGCCGAGCGGGTTCTTCAACTGCGCCGACGGCGCCGCGTCACCGTCACCCGAGTAGCCGCCGCTGGCGGGCCCGCCGATGCCGGCCACGGTCGAGAGGAGGCCGGTCGAGGCGCTCACGTACCTGATGCAGTGGTTGCGATACTCCGCGATCCAGAGGTTCCCGGCCGCGTCGACGGCGATGCCAGCCGGGTTGCCCAGGAGCGCAGACGTCGCCTGGGTGCCGTCTTCGCTGAAGCCATACGTCCCGTTGCCCGCCACGGTCGTGATCACGCCGGTCGAGAGCGTGACCTTCCGCACGCGGTTGCCCGAGAAGTCGGAGATGTAGACGTTGCCGGATCCGTCGACGGCGACGGCCCGCGGCGACGTCAACTGCGCGGCCGTGGCCGGCCCGTTGTCGCCAAGCGAGGCGCCGCCGCCCGCCGCGGTCAGGATGACGCTCGTCGACTGCGCGCCGGCAGGGACGGCGGCAGCGACTAGCAGCAGGAGTACAGCAATGGCCGGAGTCGTGCGACGGTGCATGGCGCTACCTCGTAGACCTGAAATCGACGTGCTGAAGCTC
The DNA here is from genome assembly GCA_963809475.1 of uncultured Acidobacteriota bacterium. Classification (GTDB taxonomy): domain Bacteria; phylum Acidobacteriota; class Vicinamibacteria; order Vicinamibacterales; family JAKQTR01; genus JAKQTR01. The sequence goes on along the minus strand of CAWEJS010000002.1, from coordinate 1,982,698 downwards.
GGGTGACGCGCGGGGGTGAGCGTCCCTATTTCACGATCTGATATCGCTGGTCTGGCACGGTGCCGAGGTAGACCGCCGACTCCTTCACCGTGCCGTTCATCAGCCACGCCCAGACGTCGCCCTGTACGATGTTCCGCCACAGGATGTCCGCCTTCGAGTCGCCGTCGTAATCCCCCGCCCCGGCGATGCGATAGTTCGTGTCGGGGGCCACGCCCACGTAGTTCACGGACACCACCGACGCGCCGTTCATCGGCCAGATCCACACGTCGCCCAGCACCGTGCTCCACCACAGGAGGTCCGCCCGGCCGTTCCCGTCGAAGTCCGCCACCTGCTGAATCTGGTAATGCGTGTCCGGCACGGTTCCCACGCACGCCTGCGACGCCCGCGTCGTCCCGTTCATCAGCCACACCCACACATCCCCGGCCGCGCCAGCCCAGACGATGTCGGCCTTCGTGTCGCCGTTCAGGTCCCCGACGCCTTTCACCGCATACCCCGGGGCCACCGTGTCGACGTACGTCTCGCTCGTCGGCGTCGCCCCGTTCATCAGCCAGATCCACACGTCGCCCGCCGTCGTGTTGCGCCAGAGGATGTCCGACTTGCCGTCGCCGTTGAAGTCGCCCGAGCCGGCGATATCATACGATGCCGGCACCGTGGCCACATACGTTTCGGCGGTCCGCACGCCGTTGGCCATCTGCCAGGAGTAGATCGTCCCGGTGATCTTGTTCCGCCACAGCAGGTCTGCCGTCCCGTCGCCGTTCTGATCGCCCCGCCCCCGGATTTCCCAGTTCGCGTCCGCGACCGCTCCCGCATACACATCCCGCGCGTGCGTCGCTCCCTCCACTCCCCACACCCACAGGTCCCCGGCCGGCCCCCGCCAGAGGATGTCGCTCGTCCCATCGCCGGTGAAGTCGGATGCGGGCACGGGCTTCGTGGCCTGTGCGGGATCCATGACAACCACGTTATAGGTGAAGGACCGGGCGCTGCCCGAGACGATCGCGTTGCTGATCGTCACGGAGTAGGCCGTGTCGGCCGGCGGCTGGGGCCAGGAACCCGAGCTCGACATCCCGTTGGGAATCCAGGCGATCGTGTTCTCGCCGTACCCGTTCGCCACGGTCTCGAGGGCCACGGGGACGGCCTGCCCGGCTTGTGACATGGCGACCGACGCCTGGGAGAAGTCGGCGCCGGCGAAGGAGAACGACCAGCGCGGGAACACCACCTGGTAGGGCACGTAACCCGGCGGCGGCCAGGCGACGAACGCCTCGCGTGTGGCCGGGCGGGCTTCCCACATATGAGTGTCGAACACCCAGAGCGCGTTGGCCGCCGAGCCGCCAACGGGCGGCACGTCGCCGGTTCCCATGTTCTGCGTCTGCGGATAGAGGATCCAGCGCCGGTGGCCCACCGCGCCGTTGCCGCTCCCGTAGTCCTTCATGTACGCCGTCATCGCGCTCCAGCCGTAGTTGCCGAGCGCGAGGTTGGAACTCCCCGCGGCCTGCGCGCCGTCGGCCGTGTAGCACGACCACGACGCTGGCGGGGCGTGATTGAGCGCGTTGTTGACGCTCATCATGAGCGCCGCCTGCTGGGCCTTGGCGCTGTACGTGCCGGCGAAGGTCACCTGGGCGGGCACGCCGGCCATCGCCCGGAAGTAGTTGATCCGGAGCAGGACCGCGTCGCGAAACGCCGGGTCGGTAGCCCCCGCGTCGCACGCCGCGCGATTCCCCGTCCACCCATGAGCAGGGGTGGCGGCATTCTGATAGTAGGTGATGAAGAACGTGCGCGACGCTTCCCGGCTCGATGGGGAGACCGAGGGCACGGCCCCGTCCGCCTGCGGGGCCCGATCTGCGCCTTCGGCGGGCGCAGGGAGCCAGAGACCGGTGAGGTCAGTCGGGGCGGTTGGCGGGACTGTCAACCGGGGCTGGACGCCCGGATCCTGCGGGTCGGAGGCGTGAAGAGTGACCGGCCCGGATGTCAGGGCCAGGCATGCGACGAGGACAAATCGGGCAGTCACCTTCATGTCGGAGGATATCGGCCGGTGCAGAAGCGTGCATTAGATGCCTGGGCCAGTTGGCGGCCAGGTGGTACGGGCCTTCTATACTCTCTTCTTCTCGCTCGAGTAGTAGCCGGCGTACTCGTGCGAGTAGTAGTGCGAGTAGTAGTACGGGTTGCGCTGGACGTTGGCGCGGTTCAGCACGGCCCCCAGGATCTTCGCCTTCGACGCCTGGAGCTTCTGCACCGCCGTCATCGCCTTGTGGCGGTTCACCTGCTCGCTGCCGACGACGAAGACGACGCCCGTCGTGCGGTGCGCCACGACCGACGGGTCGGTGACGGCCATCACGGGCGGCGAGTCGAACACGATCCAGTCGAAGTGCTCGCCGAGGCTGCTCACGAGGTTCGTGAACCGCGTGGAGCCGAGGAGTTCGGCGGGGTTGGGCGGATTGGGGCCGGCGGGCATCACCCACAGGTTCGCGGTCCCGGACTTCTGGACGCACTCGCCGGCCTTGGCGCGGCCGACGAGCAGGCTCGACAGCCCGGGGTCCTGCTTCACGCCCATCAACTCGTGCAGGCGCGGCTTGCGCAAGTCCGCGTCCACGAGCAGCACGCGGAGGCCGGCGGTCGCCAGCGACAGCGCGAGGTTCGCGGCCACCACCGACTTGCCCTCCGACGGCTGCGTGCTCGTGACGAGCACCGAGCGCGGGCCCTCGCCGGCGGACGAGAACATGACGCTGGTGCGGATCTCGCGGAACGCCTCGGCGAAGTTCTGCGCCACCGTGTCGCTGATGAGCGGCGAGCGTCCCTCTGCGATGTCCTCGTCGCGCACGGCCGGCACGAGGCCCAGGAAGCTCAGGCCCAGGAACTGCTTGATCTCGTCCGGGCTCTTCACGCGGTTGTCCAGGTACTCCACGAACAGGGCCAGGCCGATGCCCGACACCAGCCCGCCGAGCAGGCCCAGCAGGAGGTTCATCGCCTTCCGCGGCCGCACCGGCCTGCGCGGCACCTCCGCCCGGTCCACGACGCGGATGTTGCTGGCCTTCATCTCGCCGGACAGGCCCGTTTCCTTCGCGCGCTGCAGCAGCGCCTCGTACATCTGCTTGTTGCTCTCGGCCTCGCGCTGCAGCACGCCGTACTCGATCCCCTTCCGGTTGAGCGAGAGCGCGCCGGCCTTCTGCGCCTCGAGCTCCGCCGCGAGGCTCCGCTCCTTCGCCTCGGCCGACAGGTACTCGTTGCGCACCGACTGCACGACCTTGCCGAGCTCGCCCTGCAGCTTGGCCTCGGTGTTCTCGATCGCCGAGTTCAGCTTGATCATGTCCGGGTGCTTCTCGCCGAGCCGCTCGCCCAGTCTGTGCCCGCTGGCGCTGCAGGTCGGCCAGCTGCGCCTTGAGCTGCTGGATGAACGTGTTGGACAGGATCGCGGGGAAGGTGTCCAGGGCGGAGCGATCGTTCTGCAGGCCCTTGAGCTGGGTGTAGAGCGCCTCCTTCTCGAACCGGTCCGTCCGCGCCTGGGTGTACGCGCTGTTGAGGTCGGCCAGGCGCTGCACGACGATGTTCTGGCGGTCCTCGAGGGCGACGGCGTCGCCGGTCTCGCGGTACTTCTGCAGGGCCTGCTCGCTCGCCTCGAGCTTCTTGCGCTCAACGGCCAGCTGCGAGCCGAGCCAGTCTGACGCCTCCTTCGTCGACATGAACTTGTACTCGAGGTTCTGTTCGATGTACTGCGCGGCCAGCGCGTTGGCCACCGCCGCGGCCAGCGCGGGGTCGGCCGACGCGAAGCGGACGTTGACGAGGCTGCTGTTCCGGATCGGGGCGACAATCAGCGATTCCAGGAACTTGTCGATCACGCGCGACTGCAGGGCCGTCTCCCCCGCGGATGGCGCCGCCTTCCCCGGCTCGGTGGACGAGGACGGGCCCCCCGTGCGGCCCGTGACGCCGGAGGGCGCCTTCCCGCCGCCGAGTTCCGGCGAGGTCCACAGCGTCAGCGCGTCGATCGTCCGCCGCGCCAGTTCGCGGCTCTTCAGGATGTTGACCTGCGTCTGGTAGAAGTACTGCTCCGCCAGGTAGCTCGACGGGTTGACCTCCTGGAACTTCATCACGTTCGGGTTGGCCGGATCGAGAAGGAGCTGGACGCGGCCCTCGTAGATCGGCGTCGCGGTGAACGTGCGGATCGCCGCCCCGAAGAACAGGACGGCGAACGTCGTCAGGGCGATCCACCGGTGCTTGTAGACGGTGCGGAGGTAGTCCACCAGGTGCGTCTGGCGGAACCCGGCCCCCTCGCCTTCGCCGGCGGCCGCGGTGGCGCCGGCCTCCGTGTACAAGCCGGATCCGCCGTACGTGCGCGGCGCGCGGGGCTCCGAGTCCGGCGACTCGGGAACGTTGTCGGGCGGCCAGGACGGTCCCGGCGTCACTTGATCTGGCATTACCACTCTTCTCTCTGCCGCAATCGTACTACGTCCGGCACGCCAGCCGGATCGCCGAGATGACGCGCGCCTGGTCTTCTTCGCTCAGGCTCGACCCGCTCGGCAGGCACAACCCGTCCCGGAACACGCGTTCCGAGACGGCCCCGCCGAACATGCGCGTCCCGGCGAACACGGGTTGCAGGTGCATGGGCTTCCACGTCGGCCGCGTCTCGATGTTCCCGGCCTCGAGCACGAGCCGCACGGCCTCGCGATCCGCGCCGAACGCACGCGGATCGAACAGCAGGCACGTGAGCCATCGGTTGCAGCGCCCGTACGCCGCTTCCGGCATGAACGTGACGCCGGGAAGATCGCCGAGGCCTGCGACATAGCGGTCGAAGATCCGCCGCCGGATGACGACGCGCTCGGCGAGCGACCGCAGTTGACCCCGGCCGATGGCCGCCAGCACGTTGCTGAGGCGGTAGTTGTAGCCGATGCGCGAGTGTTCGTAGTGCGTCGCCGGATCGCGCGCCTGGGTGGCCAGGAACAGCGCGTCGTCCGCCAGGGCCTTCTCGTGCGACACCAGCATGCCGCCGCCCGATGTCGTGACGATCTTGTTGCCGTTGAACGAGAAGACGCCGATGCGGCCGAATCCCCCGGACGGGAGGCCTCGATAGGTGGCCCCGAGGGCCTCCGCCGCGTCCTCCACCAGGGGCACGCCGTACCGCTCGCACAGGGCGCCGATCGCATCGTAGTCGGCGCACTGGCCATAGAGATCGACCGCGACGACCGCCTTGGCCTGGCGGCCCTCGGCCTCGCCGGCCCGCAGCGCGTCCTCCAGTCTCGCCGGGTCCATCGTCCAGGTCTCGTCCGCGTCGACGAAGACGGGCGCGGCGCCCCGGTAGCAGATCGGGTTCGCGGAGGCGGCGAACGTCATCGAGGCGCAGATGACCGTATCGCCCGGGCCGACGCCCAGCAGGTCCATGGCGAGGTGCAGCCCCGCCGTGCCGGACGAGAGCGCCACGGCATGGGGCACGCCGATCGTGGCCGCGAACTCGCGCTCGAACGCATCGATCTGTGGCCCTAGCGGCGCGATCCAGTTGGACGCGAAGGCCTCGGCGACAAGTTCCCGTTCGGGCCCGAAGACGTGAGGGGGGGACAGGTAGATTCGATTCACGCGCATCCCTTGTGGTGCCACGAGCGCAGACTACGTGACTCTGATGTGAAGGCCGCCGTCTCCAGACGGCGACGCCAGCAGTGGCTCGAGTTCGGTCAAGTCCCGAATGACGTCCTCGGCCTCGTGCTGCGGCGTGGGAGCGGACGCCCGCGCATACTCGCCGCCGGGGCGGAGCACCTGGATGGTGTGCATGCCGGCTTGCCTGGCCCCGAGAAAGTCCTTGAGCAGGTTGTCGGCCACGTAGACGGCGGACGCGGCCGCCACATCGAGCCGCTCCAGGATCGCCAGGAACGGCCTGGTGCTCGGCTTCCAGGCCTGCCGGCCCCACTCGTCGGAAAACACGATGGCGTCGAAGCAGGGCCCGAGTTCCAGTGCGTCCAGTTTTCGCCGTTGAACGTCGAGGTGGCCGTCGCTGAGCAGGCCGACGCGGAGTCTGGCTCGAAGCCGACGCAACAACGCCGGCACCTCGGGAAACGGCGCGAGGCGCGGCGCGTGCCGGCGGTAGACGTCCACCAACCGCGGAGCGATCGGGCCGGCGTCGAGGCCGCGCGCATCAAGCCAGCGATCGAGCGTGTCTCCCCGGACACCCGACTCGTACAAGCGGCACAAATCGGCGTATCCCTCGTCCGCCGGGACGCCCAACTCCGCTTCGGCCGCGCGCGCCACGGCCAGGAACCCGCCGAGGGCGAAGTCGCGCTCGGGGTACAGGGTGTCGTCGAGGTCAAAGACGACGGCCCGCCATCTGTTCACGCTCGGCCTCTGTCAGGAAGAACGCGTCATCGAAGCGAGTCAGATACAGACCGCACTTGTAGCTGCCGATCGGGGGCACCTCCACCGGCAGTCCGGCGCAACGAGCCAGAAGCCACGCCGGCCAGTCGGCGCCTGCCGCGATGCCCAACGGCGCTCCCCCGCCGAGCCGGGCATTGATCTCGGTGAAGTGCGGCGTGCCATGCTTCATCATGCACTGGACGGTGATCGGCCCGACGGCAGGCAATGCCCGGGCGATGCTGATGCAGGCCTCGGTCACCCGGGGATCGCTCACGGTCACGCCCTTGGCCACCTCTCCCCAGCGCACCTCGATCCGCCGCCGTGACACGACGGCCAGCACGTCGCCGTCAAGGTCGCAGATCACGTCGCTCGTGATCTCCGGGCCCGGCAGATACTCCTGGATGATCGGGTCGGGGATGTACTCCGAGAAGAACGCCAACTCCCGGGCACTTCTGACAGTGAACGTGGAGGTCGCGGCGCTGCCCCGGCGCGGCTTGATAAAGAGCGGATACTCGAGCGCCGGGTCCGGCAGATCGGCGGCGAGCCACGACCGGGGCGTCTCCAGCCCGAGGCCGCGGAAGAACTCCCCGGTCAACCACTTGTCCACGGCGACGGCGGCCGCCGCGGCGCCCACGACCGCCAGCCTGGCGCCCGTCGCTTCCAGTTCAGCGTGGTTCGCCGCCAGGACGGGGATGTCGGGATCGATGAGCGGGAAGACGACCTTCACGCCTTCGCGGCGGCAGATTCCGGCCAGCGCCGGAATGTACTCCGGCGCGGTGATTCCGGGCACGATGTAGGCGCAATCAGCGACGTTCAGCGCTGGCGCCAGCGGGTCCATGTCGACGGCGATGGTGCGTCCCTCGAGCCCGAGCGTGGTAAGGGCTCTCCGAAAAGCACGAAGCAGCTCCACCCGGCGGCCGACACTCGTAAACAGGATGTCAAGCATGCGTCAGTCCGGCATTCACCCGAGGAACTCTCCCTTGGTCGCCCGCCCCTCCTGGAGGATCCCCTCGCGCCGCACGATCTTCCAGGCGGTGAGCGCGAGGATCTTCAGGTCGAGCCGGAACGACACATGATCTACATACCACACGTCCAGCACAAAGCGCTGTGGCCAGGAGAGCAGGTCGCGGCCGTTGACCTGCGCCCAGCCCGTGATGCCGGGCATGACCTCGTGCCGGCGCGCCTGTTCGGGCGTGTACCGCGCGAGGTACTGTATCAGCAGGGGGCGCGGCCCGATCACGCTCATGTCGCCGCGCAGGACGTTCCAGAGTTCGGGCAGTTCGTCCAGGCTCCAGCGGCGCAGGAACGACCCCGTGCGGGTGAGGCGCTCCTCGTCCGGCCGCAGCCGGCCGGCCGCATCCGCCGCGCCGGTCATCGTCCGGAACTTGAGCAGCGTGAACGGGCGTCCCATGAGGCCCGGCCGCTGCTGGCGGAAGAGGACGGGGCGGCCGAGCGCGAGCCGGACGGCCAGGGCGGCGGCGAGGATCGCCGGCGAGAACGCCAGCAGGAGCAGGGCGCTCGCTGCGACGTCGAAGAGTCGTTTGCCCGAGCGGCGGTAGAAGGACATGTCCGACGTCCGTCGGGTCTTCAGTCCCGGCGCGCTGCCTCGCGGAACAGCGCCTCGAACCGCCCAACGCCTGCGTCGAGCGAGAGGTGCTCGCGATAGTACGCCTGCCCGCGCGCGCCCATCTCCGCGAGCGCGTCGGGCGGCATGGCGGAGAGTTCACAGACGGCCGCGGCCAGCGCCTCCGGATCTTCCGGGCGCACGCACACGCCTGCTCCCGCGTCGGTGACGAGTGCGGCCGCGTCTCCCCTGACGGCCATCAGGATGGGGCGGCCCGCGGCCATGTAGGCCTGGGTCTTCGAGGGAATCGTGATCGAGAACAGCGCAGCGTCGCGCAGGTGCACGAGCAGGACGCCCGCGGCCTCGAGCAGCGGCGCGACGTCTGCGGCCGGCCTGATGGGAAGGAACCTGACGTTCGGCAGCGCCAACTCGGCCGCCTGCGCCTGAAGCGCGTCCCGTTCGACGCCCCCGCCGACGAACACGAACCGGACCGCGGGGGCCTTCTGCGCCACGATGCGGGCGGCGGACAGCACCGACGAGAGCGCCTGGGCGCGGCCCATGGTCCCGGCGAACACGACGGTGAAATGCCCGCCGACGCCCGCTTCCTCGAGGATAGGCGCGGCCCGCTGTTCGTGCGCGGCCGCTGTCTGGCGGCCCCAGTTGTAGATCACCTCGATCTTGCCGGGGGGGACCCCGCGGCCGACGAGGGCGCGCTTGAAGCCCGGCGAGATCACGGCGATCCGCGCCGCGCGGCGGTAGGCGAGATCGCAGAACTTCCCGGCCGCCCGCATCACGGGCCCGCTCGAGACCATGCCGGTCGCCGCCAGCGTGTCCGGCCAGAGGTCCTGGACGTCGAGGACGAACGGAGCGGCGCGCAGCGCCGCGAGGACCATCGCGGGGACGGCGATCGTCGCGGGCGGATGATAGGCGTAGACGACGTCCGGCCGCCTGACAGAGAAGGCACCAACGGTCGCCGCCGCGAGCGCGAAGCTCAGGTAGTTGGCCGCGCGCCTGGCCGCCGACGAGTCGTGGCTCGGGTAGAGCGCGACGCGCGTGATCGGCATGCCGTCGATGGTCTCGCGTTGCCGGAGCCTGACGCGGTACCCCGGATAGAGCCGCCCGCCCGGGTAGTTGGGGAATCCCGTCAGCACCTCGACCTGGTGGCCCCGTGCGGCGAGCGCCTTCGCGAAGACCAGGCCCTTGTACACGGGCTCGGGTTCGAACCACTGCGTGAGGAACAGGATCTTCAAGAAACCCGCCAGACGACGCGGCGCACGTAGTCCGTGTAGCTCAGGATGATGCGCACGATCTTCTCCGACACGTTCGGCGCGTCGTAGTCGCGGACCACGCGGAGCGTGCGCTCGTCGCCGCGCGGCTGGCTCTCGAGGATCGCGAGGCCCTGCTGCACGCGCGGCCACTCGAGGCCCGTCATCATGACCGCGGCTTCTTCCATGCCTTCCGGGCGCTCGTGGGCTTCGCGGATGTTGAGCGCGCGCAGGTTCAGGATGGAGGCTTCCTCGGTGATCGTGCCGCTGTCGGAGAGCGTGGCCGCGGCGCCGAGTTCCAGCGCCACGTAGTCGGTGAGGCCGAACGGCTTGTGCAGCTCGACGAGCGGGTCGAGGGCCGTCTTCTCCGCGTCGATCCGCTTCCTCGTGCGCGGGTGCGCCGTCACGACGACGCGCGTGCCCGTCGTGCGCGCGAGGCCGTTCAGGACGTTCACGAGGCCGGCGAAGTTCCGGTCCGAGTCCACGTTCTCCTCGCGGTGGCAGCTGACGAGGTAGTACCCGTCCGCCTCGAGGCCGAGCCGCGCGAGGACCTCGGACCGGCGGATCTTCGGCATGTAGTAGTCGAGCACCTCGCGCATCGGGCTGCCGGTCGTGATGACGCGGTCCGGGGGAAGGCCTTCGCGCAGGAGGTAGTCGCGCGAGATCGCGCTGTACGGCAGGTTGATGTCCGCCACGTGATCGACGATGCGGCGGTTGATTTCCTCCGGCACGCGCATGTCGAAGCAGCGGTTGCCGGCTTCCATGTGGAACACCGGGATCTTCCGTCGCTTGGCGGGAATGGCGGCCAGGCAGGAGTTCGTGTCGCCGAGGATCAGGACGGCGTCCGGCGCCACCTCGCCGAGCGCCCTGTCGACGGCGATGATGACCTGGCCGATCGTCTCGGCCGCGGTCTCGCCCGCCGCGCCCAGGTAGCGGTCGGGCGGCCGCAGTTCGAGGTCGTCGAAGAACACCTCGTTCAGCTCGTAGTCGTAGTTCTGGCCGGTGTGGACGATCACCTGGTCCATGTGCCGGTCGATCGCCGCCATCACGCGCGAGAGGCGGATGATTTCCGGCCTGGTGCCGACGACGGTCATGACCTTGAGCCTAGCCACGTAGCACCTCGCTGGAGTGGGTATCCGGGTGGTCCTGGTCGAGGATCTCGGAGGCCCAGAACAGGACGACCAACTCGCCGGCCCCGACGTTCTCGATGCTGTGCGTCATCCCCGGCGGGATGTCCACCACCGTGAAGTCCGTCCCCGAGACGCGGTGCTCGGTGACGGCGTCGCCGAGGATGGGCCTGAACCGGATGACGGCGTCGCCTTCGAGCACGCAGAACTTCTCGACCTTCACATCGTGGTAGTGGTTGCCGCGGGTGTCGCCGGGCCGCGTCCGCGACACGAACATCTGGCCGAAGCGCGGCGACTTCAGCAGCTCCGCGAGCGTGCCGCGGGGATCCGTGCGCTGTTCGAGCGCGTAGGCGAGATCCTCCGGCGGGATGTACGACGTGTACGTGCCGAGCAGGCGCCGCGTGAAGGGATCGGTGGTGTCGGCCACCTCGAGGGTCTCGCGCATGCCGCGGAAGGCGCGAATCCGATCCGCCAGGTCACCCAGGCTGATGGTGAAGGCCGGCGCCACCGATTCGCGCGTGAGCCCCTCGAACGGGCCGCCGAGGTGTGTCATGAACCGCGCCACCACATCGTCGACGTGAACGAGTTCGATCACGCGAGAGGGGTCCGAGATCGCGATCGGCAGGCCGCGCGCGATGCGGTAGCAGAAGGTCGCCACGACGGAGTTGTAGTCGGGCCGGCACCACTTGCCGAAGACGCCGGGCAGGCGGTAGATGACCGCCGGCGCGCCGGTGCGGGCGGCGTACGCCTCGAGCGTGCGCTCCGCGGCGAGCTTCGAGCGGCCGTACGGGTTGCCGGCGGCGGCCTGGACGGACGACGAGAGCACGATGCGGGGCCGCGGGGCCGCGGGAGCCGCGGCGGCGGCCTCGTCCAGGGTCGCGAAGAGCGTGGTAAGGGAGCCGACGTTGCCGGTGTCGAACGCCTCGTCGTCATCGGGGCGGTTGACGCCGGCGAGGTGGAACACGGCCGCCGCGCCACGCGCACCCGCCAGCCAGTCGGCGGGCGCCGCATTGACGTCCACACCGGCGACGTCCACGCCGGCGCGCCGGAGGGCCACCGCCAGGTTCCTGCCGATGAAGCCGTTCGCGCCGGTGATCAGGGCCTTCAACGCTGGTGATTCTGTCACACCTCGTCCCAGTTCTCGCCCTTGAGGGCCCGCTGCACGATGTCGAGCGATCGCAGCATGTCCACCAGTTCGTCCACTGACAGCCGCCTCGTGTTGTGGCTGTTGTAGTCGTCCTTCGCCGACACGTCGCGGCGGCCCGTGTCGAAGTACGCGCCGTAGTCCAGGCCGCGGCTGTCGGCCGCCACGCGGTAGTAGTTGCCCATGTCCTCGGCCACCGTCATCTCCTCGCGGGTGAGCAGCGTCTCGTACAGCTTCTCTCCGTGCCGCGTGCCGATCACGGTGACCGGGTTGGCCGCGTCGAACACCTGCTTCATCGCGAGGGCGAGCGTCTCGATCGTGGCGGCCGGGGCCTTCTGGACGAACACGTCCCCGGGGTTGCCGTGATCGAAGGCCCACAGCACGAGATCCACCGCGCCGTCGATCGACATCATGAACCGGGTCATGCGCGGGTCGGTCACCGTGAGGGGCTGGCCGGCGAGGATCTGCCGGATGAACAGCGGCACGACCGAGCCGCGGCTGGCCATCACGTTGCCGTACCTGGTGCAGCAGATGATGGTCGAGGCGCCGGCCGCACGCGACTTCGCGACGGCGAGCTTCTCCATCAGCGCCTTCGACATGCCCATGGCGTTGATGGGATACACCGCCTTGTCGGTGGACAGCACGATCACGCGCGTGACGCCCGCCGCGATGGCCGCGTTGAGCGTGTTTTCGGCGCCGAGGGTGTTCGTGCGGACCGCCTCGATGGGGAAGAACTCGCAGGAGGGCACCTGCTTGAGCGCGGCGGCGTGAAAGACGACGTCCACGCCGGCCATGGCGTCCTTCAGGCTCCGCTCGTCGCGCACGTCGCCGATGTAGTACTTGATGCGGGGGTCGGCCCTTCGCCGCCGCATGTCGTCCTGCTTCTTCTCGTCTCGGCTGAAGATCCGCACCTCGCCGAACCCCATGGCCAGCATGCGCCCGGCCACCGCGTTCCCGAACGTGCCTGTGCCGCCCGTCACGAGCAGCGTGCGTTCAACGGACATCTGCCGCCTCTCCTTTCGACGTCGTTGCGGTCCCGATCAGGTAGTCGGCGATCCGCCGTCCCTGCACCGTCCAGGTCTTGTTCTCGCGCATGTACCGGCGGGCGGCGCGTCCCATGGCCGCGCGCTCCTCCGACGGCATGCGGGCCGCCCGCAGCATGACGTGCGCGAGGGCGGCGGCGTCCTCCCGCTCGAGCAGGAGGCAGAACGCGCCGTACTCCTCGCGGATGTGTGCGGCGGGGGTCGAGATGACCAGCCGCCCCGTCGCGAGATACTCGTGCAGTTTCGACGGGAAGTGATACGGCGCCGGGTCCGACTGCGTCAGACGGATGTTGAGCAGCACGTCGGCGCGCGCGTAGGCGGCGGCGAGTTCCACCGGGCCGAGGAACCCCAGCGGCCGGATCCGCGCATCCGTTGCCGCGGCGGCCTCGACGAGCGGCTCCAGACTGCCTCGCCCGGCCACGAGCAGCGTGAAGCCGGGTTCCTCCAGCCTGGCGAACGCCTCGAGCACGAGCCGCGCGCCGTTGATCTCCCAGAGCGAGCCCGCCAGCAGGAACACGCACTCGCCCGGCGGCCTGGATGCGGGAGCGGCCCCTTCGAAGCGATCGAGCCACTCCTCCGACACGCCTCCGTCCGCAAGCAGGCAGGGCCGCCCGCCGGCGAAGTCACGCTCGATGGCCGGGGTGATGACGACCCGTCCGTCGAGGCGCGGCACGAGCCAGCGGGTCAGGCGGAGCGACAGCCGCTGCCAGGCGGAGTCGCGCTCGTCCCGGCCCACGACGCCGATGTCGTACAGCGACGCCGTGACGGCCGCGCCCGTCAGCCGCGCGGCTGCGTACGCGAACAGCCCGGGCGGGCGGCCGACGTTGTACATGTGCACGAGCCTCGCACGGTTCCGATGCCGCCACGACCACCACGCCACCCGCCGGAAGATCCCCCAGCCGAGGTGCGCGAACTTCAGCGGCATGACGTTCAGGAAGGGCAGCAGGATCGTTCTGACGCCTTCGACGGAACCCGACGCGCCTCGCTGGTACAGGTGCCGGCTTCGCGGAAACGACGCGACTGGAACGAACGAAATCGCGATGTCGACGGGGACGGCGTTCTCTCGCAGTGACCTAATCAGCCGCGCCTGGGAGGCGTTGCCCGCGGCGGAATAGGCACCAGCGCGGAACCGCGGGTCGTCGGGCACGACGCAACCGACAAACGCAACAAGCGGCGCGCCACCGTCGCGCTCCGCTGTCATGCCCGCTCCTCGGGCGCCGCCGTCGGCGCGCCAGGGTCCGCCCCGCCCGGTGTCGCGTGGTGACCAAACAGGTGTCTGAAGACGAGCAGCGCCCGCGACTGCTGGACGAAGATCCCGCGGGTCTTCGGATGGAGTGCGTTCGTCAACCACGCGGAGCACGCCTGCGACGCCAGCGTGGCGAACGCCGCCCCTGGCAGCCCGAACCGGCGGATGAGCGCCGTGTTCAGCGCGATCTTCGTAGCGGCGCCGATGAGCGTGCGCATCATGGCCAGCCGCGTGAGCCCTTCTGCGGCGTCCCACGGCAACTGAGCCACGCCCAGGAACACGAAGATGGAACACCAGATGTGGATGGCCAGGACCGGCCCGGCCGCCGCGTATGCGGACCCGTAGAGAACGGAGACGACGAGCGGGGACAGCAGCGCCAGCGGCGCGGCAATCACGAGCGCCAGGATCGCCATGCCATCGAACAACTGCTGCATGCGCTGGCGATAGAGCACCGGATCGCGGCCGCGGACCTCGATGAGCAGCGGGAACACAGACGAGGCGATGCCCATCGGCAGGAAGTACCACAACTCCGACACGCGCGTGGCGGCGGCATACACGCCCACCGCGTCCGGCCCGATCATCTCGCCGAGCATCACGTGATCGATCTTCGTGTAGGTGATGATCGCCATGCTGGACACTGCCAGGGGCCAGCTGACGCGGAGCAGCTGCCCGGCCCGGCCCCACCGGAAGCGCCAGCCCGATAAACGGCGTCCCGAGGTCACGTACGCAATGGCGAGCGCGGCGGCCGACAGGGCCACCTCGATAACGCCCGCGCATGCGAAGACCAGGATGGGGGCCTGGAGCAGGATCAGCCCGATCTTCAGGGCAGCAGCCAGGCCGAAGGCGACGCCCCTTGCGCTGACCGACCGCCTGGCTTGGAGCCGCGACTGGAACCACAGATCCACCGTATCGACGGTCTGGAAGAGCGGGCCGATGCAGATAACGGCCACGAGCGATCGCGTCAGCCAGTCGTCCGGGCGGAGCAGCCCGATGGCGACGTTGTTCGCAACGAGCGCAACGACGCTGCCGGCCATCCGCATGCGCCAGGCGGTCCCGAGGATCTCCTCACCCTTTTCCGGTTCCTGCACGAGATCGCGCACGACAATGTTGTCGAGGCCGAGGGTTGTGAGCGGGTTGATCAGGTAGACGAACGCGAGCGCGAAGCTGTAGATGCCGAAGGTGTGCGGCCCGAAGTAGCGCGCGGTCCACACGCCGACGAGCACGCCGACGCAGAGGCGCAGCACGCGGTCCGCGAAGAGGTAGCCCGCGTTGCTGGCGGCCTTCACCAACGTCGGCCGGCCCGCCAGCCACGCCCGCCACAACTCCGTCCGGCCGAGGAGACGATCGATCATGCCGGGCCCGCGCGAAGCGCGTCAGTGAAGAGGGCCCGCAGGCGGCTGGCGGGTTCCGGGTCGGTGGCGGCGGCGCGGCCGAATCTCGAGGCCGCATCGGACCAGACGGCGAACTCGTTGGCGTCCATCGCAACCAGCCGCTGCAGTGCCGCCACGAACCGCCACGGCTCGGAGAGCGGGATGTCCCAGCCCGCTCCCGCACGCTCCAGCCCCCGCCACGGCGTCGCGTCGCTGATGAGCGGCAGGCATCCTGCCTGCAGCGCTTCGAGTATTGCGTAACTGAAGTTCTCGCCTCGCGTCGGGAGCAGAAGCGCGTGGCAGGTTGACAACGTCGGGATGACCGCCGCCGGTTCCAGGGGTCCGCGGTAGGTGACGCGTGTCCCGGTCGGCAGTCCGCGGATCAGCGACTGGCACTCGTCCCAGTACGCAGCATCCTCCATCGGCCCGAACACGTCGAACGCGATGTCACCCGTGACCTGCGACAGCACGGAGAGCGCGACGTCGAGGTTCTTCATGCGGGAGATCCGCGAGAGGAAGACCAGGCGGACCGTCCCGGGCGTCTTGCGGCGGATCGCGGCAGCCGCTCCGGGAGCGTCGGCCGGGACGGGCACGGCCGGATTCCTGACCACGCGGATCCTGTCCGCAGGCACGCGCGGGAACACCCGCGTCACCTCGTCCGCCTCCTGCGGGCTCGTCACCTGCCACCAGAAGCCGTCGTAGAGCCCCGCGATCCTCGCGAGCCGCAGGAACGCCGACTTCTTGTGCGGTTTGATGCCCAGCGCGCCCGGAGAGAGTTCGCCGTGCGGGACGATGACGGCGGGGGCGGGCGGCCAGCCGCCGGCGCGCCGGCGCACCAGCGTGGTGACCGTGGCGGTCTTGAACAGGCCGTGAATCCAGAGCAGGTCGTACGCGAGCCCGCGTGCCGCCGTCTGCCGCCACCACGCGTTGAGGCGGCTGTCCGACAGGTAGCACACCTGCGCGTTCCCGACCGGCTGCCAGGCCGCCGACGTCACGCCCGCGTATGGCGTCATGTCGGCCAGATCGTGGTCGAGGCAGAAGACCCTGAAATCGAAGTCGCGGCCGAGTTGATCGATCGCGACCGAACCCGAGATGATGGGGCCGCCGCCCTTCCAGCCCGGCAGGTAGTGGCCCATGATCGCGAGGACGACGGGTTTCACGCCGGGACCTGCCGCCGCCAGAGCAGCAACACCGCGCCCACGAGGTAGCCTGTGTTCTGCTGGAGGTCGCCGCCGATCCAGTTGAAGCTCATGTTCAGGGCGGTGTAGAGGCAGAACACCAGCACGAGAGCGCCCAGCGCGCCGGTCGCCAGGTACGTCCGGACGAGCCTCCCGCAGGCGAAGCCCAGCAACACCAGGAACACCGGGGCGCCGACGTACCCGAACATGGTCAGGAGCCAGCCGAACACCGACGGCCAGGCGTACGGAGGCAACCCCGCATCGTTGATCCACACCCGCGCCGTCGTTTCGGCCTGCGTCTCGAAGGACGGGTCGAACCTGCGGACCTGATCGAGAACGCGACTGCCCGCCAGGTAGCCCGGGTTGAACGCCAGCGGTTCGGCCCGCTCGAGAAACGCGTCGATGAAGTTGTACTCGTGCGTGCCGTAGCCGATCAGGCTGATCAACGCGCCGGCGGTGGAGACGTCGATGTCCTCGAGCGTGTACCGCTCGGTGGTGACTTCGGTGCTCGCCAGGTAGGTGAGGTACATCTCGCTGTTCCGGTACCGGGCGATGAAGTACATGTAGAGCATCGACGCCACGAAGAACGCGACGAACGCGATGCGCGTCGCCCTGAAGGCCCGGGAGGACAGGAACGTCCTGACGCTCGTGCCCCGCACGAAGAAGATGTAGAAGACCCCGTAGGTCAGGAGCCAGAGGAAGACGCCGCGGTTGACGGAGAGGAACGCGTTGTACGCGATGAGCGCCAGTTGGGCGAAGACCATGAGGTGCATCGCGCGCGGCAGGCGGCGGTGCTTCAGGCAGAGGAAGTACGCCGCGAGGCAGACCAGGGAAAGGCAGTAGGGCGCCACGCTGAGGGTCGTGATCCACGTCGTGTTGAACCCGAACTCCTCGCGGACGAACTCCGTCTCGGTGAGCGTCCTGCTCACGCTCCCCGCCCCGCTGAGCAGGCGGTCCGCGACGAGCCCGGCCGTGCCGATCAGGGCGGCCGGAGCGGTCCACTGGAGCCAGGTGTGGGCCGATTCGACCTCGCGCTCCAGGTCCGGCGGCGTCTGCGGACGCCGGCCCTTCATCCCCGCGGCATAGGACGCCGCGAAACACGCCAGCCCGCCGAGGATGTAGACGTAGGTCTGCGGGCGGAGCGGGGCGTTGATGATCGGGCCGAACTCGTAGAGGAGGAACGTCCCGATCCAGTAGGCGAGGAACGGCAGCGCAGGGAACCAATCCTGCAAGGTCCGCGCGCCGGACGAGGGCCGGGTTGCCGATGTGGACGATGGCATCAGTTCAGGCCCCGCCGGCGCCGCCGCCGTGTCCGGCGAGCAGCCGCCGCCCGGCCAGGACGAGCCGGTATCTGATCTTGCCGAACACGTTCCGCCACGTCGTGGTGTTGGAGTAGAACTCGCGTTGGAGGTACCGCTCGGTACGCGCCGTCGATCGCGAGCGGCCCGCGGAGCCCCGCGAGGTCGTCCAGTTCGCGCAGCGGGCGGTTGCAGAAGCGCGTGACGGTGGTATGGGTGGCCCCGGGGCCGCCCCCGACGTTGCTGATCTGGTTCCGGTACGGGAACACGGTGAGGCCGCGCTTCTTGAGGCACAGGAACCAGAACTGGAGGTCCCACGTCGAGAGCGCATGCTCCCGGGCCCAGGCGAAAAGGTGCTTCCAGGCGGCAGGCAGGAACGAGGGGATCGTTCCCTCCTCGGCGATCTCGTCGATGAAGCCGGTGTCCCAGCCCGTCAACTCGCGGTCGTACCCGTCCCAGGCCCGAGCCCACGTCGCCCAGCCCCAGATGCACGGGTAGCGCGACAGGCCGGCTGCCCGCTTGGCGCGGGCGGCCTTCAGGAAGTACGTGCCGGTCACGGACATCACGCGCGGGTCGTCGTCGAACCGATCGAGCATCGTGTCGCAGTACGGGAAGAAGGACGCCGCCGGCACGCAGTCGTCCTCGAGGATGATGGCGCGCCCGTAGCGCGCGAGAGCCGCCTCGATGCCCGTCGAGACGCGGCGACCGCACCCGAGGTTCGTGGGGGCGTAGTCGCGGGTGACATCGACCGGCCAGTCAATCTTCTGTTCGAGTCGCGCGCGCAGGTCCGCCACGATGCCGTCCTCGCCGGGCACACCGGGCCGGGGGCCGTCGCTCACGAGCGTAAGCCGCTTCGGACGGGCCGCGCGGATCCGGTCGAAGACGGTCTCCGCGGGCTCGCGCCGGTTGAAGAAGAGAAAGACGACGGGCGACTCGGTCATAGAGACAGCTCCGCCCCGTGACTTACAGGCCGGAACTGCGCCTGCAGTCCATCGCGGAATGGCCGACCGATTCTACCGCGGAATCGTCAGAGAGCACCGTCGGCCCGGAGCTTCGTCACGATGGTGTCCACGATCTCGCCGTCGACTTTCCGGTCGAACTTCCTTGCGAACAGGTAGTCCCGGCTGGCGTCCCTCAGTTCCTGGAGGTCCCGCATTCTAAACGAATACGGAGAGTTCCCCTGCTTCCTCGCCCAGTCGATGTACCGGAGATTGCCGGTCTTGAAGGCGTGGCGGCCGGCGATCCGGGATTGAAACGGCGAGGCCATCGCCAGGGTCTGCACGAACACTTCCTCGCCGACGAGGGTGTGATGGAAGTGCGACCTCACCCACGATTCCCGGTCGAGGACGTATCCGGCGAAGTCGTGCGTGATGGAAAAGAACGCCGAACCATGGTAGAGGCGCATGCCGATCTTCCGTGTGCGGTCGATTCCCATCATCGCCTGGAGCCGGACGAGCGCGTGCCCGAGCATCCGGTACGCCCAGAACGTCCTGTAGGGGCGCGTTTCCACGAGGAGGTGGTAGTACCCGACCTTCCAGTGCGCGAAGGCCTCGCCTCCGGGATCGATGTCCACGTACTCGAGGGTGGAATCCTCCAGGCGCGCGTGAAGGCAGTCCTGGCTCACGAGGGGCAGGTCCGACCCCGAGAGCAGGTGGTAGTAGTGATAGCCGCCCGCGCGTGCGGCCCTGAGGAGGTTCAGCTCGGCCTGGATCAGCGAGAACCCGCTCCAGTAGACGGGGACCCGCGGGAGCACCGTCAGGGACGATCGCGCCGTCGTGAGCGCATCCGGATCGAGACGGCTCGCGGAGTCGACGAGCAGAAAGACGTCGTTGCGTTCATCGTCCAGGAGCGATACCAGCTGCTGCAGCAGGCGGAAACTGCCGTGGGCGACGATCAGGAAGGCGTGCTTCTTCACGCGTCCTTGCGGTAGCAGTACAGGAGGACGTCCTGGAACGCGTTCCTGGCCGTGAGGGGGACCGCCTCGGCGCGGAGCTGGTAGGAGAAGCCCGCCGCCTCCAGAACGTCCAGGAACGGGCCGAGTCTCGAGCGGTCGGCGCCCATGTGGTGGTGGTACTCGATGACGAGCTCCCGCACCCTGGCGAGCGCGCCCGAGGCCGCCAGGTCCGTGAGCACCGCCTGCTCCGCGCCCTCGATGTCGAGCTTGACGAGATCCACCTCCCGCCCCGGCAGTTTCTCTTCCAGGAACGAGGACAACGCGACGCACGCGACCGTGGTCCGCTCCTTGGGCATCCGGTCCCGCACGGTGGACATCATGGGATACCCGGGGTTCGAGGCGTCCCGGTAGAAGTCGATGGATCCGTTCGTGTCGGACACGGCCAAGGCATGCGCGTGGGCGTGCTTCAGGCCGTTGGCGTCGATGTTCCGTTGCAGGAGCGCGAACGTCTCCGGGTCCGGCTCGAAGGCGTGCACCTCGGCCTTCGGATACCGCCACGTGAAGTACAGGGTCGCCATCCCGACGTTGGCGCCGCAGTCGAGGATGAGCGGGTCCTCCCGGCAGGGCCTGAAATCGTAGTCCCCGTGGACGAAGATCTCCCGGAAGAAGAACTTGAGCATCGGGGTGTTGAACCCCGCCACGCGGAGCCCCATCACGCGCTGTTCCACGGGGCCCCCTCCCCGGGAAGCGAGCGTCGATGCCGCGAACAACCACAGGGAGGTGCCGAGTATCCGGAGCCTCGTCCGTCGATCGGCCTCCGAGTGGAGCAGGTGCTCCCAATCGGCGGTGAAGGCCTGTGCCAGACGCAGGAGCCCCATACGGCGGGTTTTCACGCTGGCTATTTATGACACACCGCGCCGCGGCCGTCCAACCTCCAGAGCAAGGGATGCCCCTCGCGCCGGCCGTGGGCCGCTACGCTGGTTTCCGGGCTTCCACGACGAGCGTCTCCCATTCCCGGAACGGCTCCTCCTTGATCAACCGCCGATCGCTTCCCTCTGTGCCGAACGCGACCCGGCGAACGCCGGCGAACCCGGTGTCCCGGAGCGCACCGCCAAGGGCCTTCTCGTCCCACGTGGAATGGTGGCCGTGGTTCTGGGTCAGGTTGCTGATGGCCTCCGCACCTGAGCGAAACACCTCGAAGCCGGGCGGCCGGGCCGGCCCGACGTAGAAGGCCACGTATTTCTCCAGGTCCGGGACGTTGATCCGAAGCCATGCGCCGGGTTTCAGCACCCTGAAGACTTCGCGCAGCAAGGCGACAGCCTCTTTGGGATAGAGATGCTCCAGCGTGTGACCGGAGTAGACGCCCTCGATGCTGTCGGACGGGCAGTCGAGGGGGAATCGAAGGTCCACTTGCACTTCCGAGCGCCCGCCGCCAGGTTGCCGTCTCCAGAAGCGCACGGCCGAGAAGCGGAAGAAGTCCACGTGAATCCAGCCGGGCGTGAAGTTCTCGCCGGCCCCCAGGTCGAGCAGGGCCGGCGTGTGACCGGGCCGGATTCTGCTTCTCGCCTTCAGGAAGTGCCTGCCAATCCAGCTGTAGACCTCCGCCCGAAGCTGCCTCCGGAACGGCGGGGTCTCGAAGTTTTGACAGTCCGGCTGCTCCATCGTCGCGTTCCCCCGCTCCAGCTTACGCCAGGACGTCGACGGGCGCGCGGGCCGGGGAACTCAGGCAGACCGCTGACGAGCGCGGCTCCGGGCCGGCTTCTCCGCCGCCATCGCGACGGGCATGCGGGTCCAGGCCGGGATCGGGGCAGCCTTCGCGCCAGGAACCAGGCGTGCGGGCGCGGTGGCGAGCTGCGCCTTCAGCATCTTGGGCTTCTGCTGGAAGGCCGCGATGGCCTCGCGCATGATCCGCACGGCCGACTTGGGGTCGGCCTCGGGGCCGAGGGCGGCGCGCAGCCGCTGGATGGCGCGTGCGTGCAACTGCGACACGCGCGATTCGTTCACCCCGATCTCGGTCCCGATGTCCTTCATCGTCGCTTCGTTGTAGTAGTAGAGGCCCACCACCTTGCGCTCGCGCCAGGGCAGCGAGGCGATGGCGGCGCGCACGCGCTCTTCGGTTTCGGCGCGGGCGAAGGCCTTGTCGGGCGACTCGGGCTCGGACGGGATGAGCGCGGTGGGCATGTTGGCTTCGTCGATGGTGTCGCCCATGGTGTGCGGCGACGTCGACTCGATCGTGTTGATCCGGACGATGGTGCGGCTGAGACGCTTTTCGTCGGAGCCGACCTTGGCGGCGAGATCGGCCATGGAGGGTTCGCAGCCCATCGAGCGGCGCAGCTCCTCGCGCGCGGCCTCGAGCTCGCGGCGCACGCGGCGGACGCCGCGCGGCCAGGCCTCGCGGCGCAGGGCGTCGATCATGGCCCCGCGGACGCGGCGCTCGGCGAACGTCTCGAACTTGATGCCGCGGCCTTCGTCGAAGCGGTGAGCGGCGTCGATGAGGCCCATCACGCCGTCCTGCACCAGGTCGCCGATGTCGATCGAGTGGGGCATCGTGGCGGCCATGCGGCGCGCGAGCGACTCGACGAACGGGAGGGTCTTGACCACCCGGTCCTGGCTCTTGTTCGAAAGCGTCTGGGCGTTCATCTGCGTCTCCACGGTGTGCCTTGCGTTTCCGGTCGTACCGGTCCCTAACGCAACGTGGGTGCCACTATTTGCAGGAGGCGCGCCGAAGGGGGATTTTGCTGGCCTGTCCGTGTAAGGCCATACAAAAGAACGGGTTGGGGTGGCGAAGGCGGGAAGAAGTGCGCAGGGGTGTGAAGGCCGGAATGGGCGGTTTCGTCAAAGTACTGACGATCAGGATTGCACAGGATGTCAATGGGGTGACGAAAGTGAGGGTGCTCCTTCCACCGCCTGGCGAATCTGGCGGGCGGTGGTGAGCGCCTCGACCGTGGCGATCACCACCTGGCTGGCCCGCGCCTTCTGACGCTCATCCTGCGCCTTGGCCTCGATGAGCTCGGCGTGCGACAGGATGATGCCGAGCTGGTTGTTCAGCGTATGGAACAGCTGACGCAGCTCGGCCGGCTCGGCACTCACTTACGCGCCTCGAACGGCATGGTGAAGGTGCCGTCGAACACCGGCTGCCCCGCGTGCGGGTCGCGCCACAGGGAATCGACGAAGATGCGCACCGATCCGCCGGCCGTCCGCACGTATTCCACCTTGCCGGCCGTGATCCAGTTGTAGATGGTGCGGCGGCTGACCCCGACCAGGGTGCAGGCTTTCATGATTGAGATGGCTTTCCGTTCCACGACTGACCCTCCGTGGAAGGGTATCGGACAGAGTGGGAAGAACTGTAGACACCCGCCTGCATCCCTGCCGCGGGTCGCGGGTCCTGCCGCTGGTCACCCCCGACCTGCGTCACCCGCTCCCCGCGGGAGCAGCCTGGGAGGAAGCGCCGCCGTCACCCGCGTGGGCGCCGCGGACAGTCGGTCGCAGGGGGCTTCCCTGCTGGCTACTTCCGGCTGATGCCGCTGTCGATGGCGCTCAGGTCGGGGTCGCCCTGCGGAGGGGCGAGCGCGTCGGGCGTGTGGAGCCGCGGGTGCGTGCCGTGCTGGTGATGCTGGTGCACGAGCCAGCCGCGCCACCGGCAGTCCTCGCACCGGTGCGGGCGCTTCCTGGTGAACGACTTGAGAGGCAACTCCCAGAGGCGCAGGTGCGACCGGCGGATGTGGCCGGAACCGCAGTAGGGACACTTCATCATCGGCGACACCGGGCCTCTCGCCGCGCCGCGAGCGGGTCCTGCCGGCGGCGTTTCCATCTGTGCTCGGCTGAACTGACGCTGATATGCCTGCGGCCAGATGGAAAGCGCCGCCGTCACCCGCGTGGGCGTGGCGTTCGATCGCGGATATTAGGCGCCAGCCGCCGCCGGAAATCAAGAGGATGGTCCCGCGCGGTCTTCATGCCGGCGTGCACGGTGACGCTGCGGCCGTCGGTGCCGTACCCGTCGTTCTTCGAGCCTTTCCCGCCCAGCGGGCGGACGGTGCACATCCGCTCGCACGCCAAGCGGAGGGCGGTGGGCAGGAACTGCGCTCTCGCCAGGGGTGCGGCATTGCGGAATCTGCCACGGCTTCGTTGGCAGCGCCCGCGGAGGCCCGTATTCACTGACGTTTTCGCGTCGGCGCGATCGGCATCAGCCGTGCAGATGGACGATGTATGATGCGCCCGATGCCTCGCGTGCCCCCGTTCGATCGGCCCGCCACCTACGACGATCTGATGAAGCTGCCGGACATCTGCGTGGCCGAGATCGTCGGCGGCGAACTGCATTCGACGCCGAGGCCGGCGCCTCCTCACGCGCGGGCCGGCGCGATGCTGCAGGTGTCGATCGGCGGGCCCTACGACCAGGGCCGGGGCGGTCCAGGCGATTGGTGGATCCTGTACGAACCCGAACTGCACCTTGGTCCGGACGTGCTCGTCCCGGACATCGCTGGATGGCGGCGCGAACGTATGCCTCGTCTGCCCGAGACGGCGTTCTTCCCGCTTGCTCCCGACTGGGTGTGCGAGATCCTCTCGCCATCAACGGCCCGGCTCGACCGCGTCAAGAAGCTGGCTGTCTATGCGCGCGAGCACGTGGCACATGCATGGATCGTGGACCCGGACGCCGGGACGCTCGAAGTGATGCGCCTGGTGGGCGGCCGCTGGGTGATCCTCGCCACCCACGCCGGCTCCGAGGTCGTGCGCGCGGAACCCTTCGACGCCATCGAGTGGGAGCTCGCGGCCCTCTGGACAGACCCGCCGTAATCCTCCCGAACCCGGCTCGTCGCGCCCGCGCAGAGCCATGATTGGCCGGGAAGACGTCGCCCGCGCAGTTGTACCGCCTGCTGGATCAGACGAACACGCGGAAGTCCGTGGACCAGATGCTGGCGCTGCTCAGCGTGCTGGACTGCGAGGTCGAGATGCGAGTGCGGCCGAAGCGGGCAGCACGTGCCGGCACGGCGCTTTCGACATAGACCGTTCGCGGATCGGGTTGGCTTGGCCCGACAGGCTGCGGTCAATTCGCGGCGCGGCTACTTCGGGCCCCGTCGGCCGGGGCCGCGGGGTTTGCCTGCCCTGAGCGAGCGGTTCTGGCCGTCGCGAGTCGAAGGGCCGCCAAACGATCGCTGGCCACCGGGCTTGCCTCCGAACGGACGTGGACCACCGGGGCCCGACGGCTTCCCTCGGAAGGGACGGTCGCCGCCGGGCTTGCTTCCGAAGGGTTTCGGCCCGCGCGGCCGGTCGCCAAACGGCCGATCACCGCCGGGCTTGCTTCCGAAGGGCTTCGGCCCGCGCGGCCGGTCGCCAAACGGCCGATCACCGCCGGGCTTGCTTCCGAAGGGCTTCGGCCCGCGCGGCCGGTCGCCAAATGGCCGATCACCGCCGGGTTTCGGGCCGAACTTGCGGGGACCTCCGGGCTTTGCACCGAAGGGTTTTGGCCCGCGCGGCCGGTCGCCAAACGGCCGATCACCGCCGGGTTTCGGGCCGAACTTGCGGGGACCTCCGGGCTTTGCACCGAAGGGTTTTGGCCCGCGCGGCCGGTCGCCAAACGGCCGATCACTGCCGGGTTTCGAGCCGAAGGGCCGATCACCGCCGGGCTTGCTTCCGAAGGATCTCGGCCCGAGGTTGCGGTCCTTCCACCGCTTGCGCGCTTCGCCGGGCGGCAGCTTGTACTTGTCGCGCGGGTCCTTGTGCTCGCCGCCGGGGCGCCAGTCGCGACGTCGCTTGTCCCGAGGCGCTTCAGCCCCGCCGTTACGAGAGTCTCCGCCAGCCTCGTCCCGACCAAAGCCCTCGCCGGCCGGCCCCTTGGTGGCGGGCGGAGCAGCCCCGCCGCCGCGAAGGCTCGGATCGTCGCTGCCGTCCACCGGGCGGCCGTGCTGTTTCCGGAACTCGGCCAGAGGGTCCTCTCCGCTTCCGCGCTCGTGCTCGTCGTGCGCCTGGTTCTTCCGCTCCTCGCGGAACTGGCGCACGCGCTCGAGTGCCCGCAACTCCTTCGCCTGCTCGGGCGAATCCCACAGCTTGCCGCCGGAGAACCACTTCAGCAGCGCGGCAGGATCCTTCTTCTTGAGCTGATTGAAGATGGGCAGGATCTCGGCCCGATCGTGCGCCCGGAAGGACGTCGCGATGCCGTCGAGGATGATGGTCCAGTAGGCGAAGCGGGGAGGCATGGAGTGACCTTTCTCGGGACTGGGGGCTGGTCGGTCACGCTGTTCCTTCGTCCAACAGCCGCCGCAGGTAGCGCGCGTAGTTGCTCTTGCCGAGGGCGGAGGCGAGGCGCTCGAGGTGCGCCGCGTCGATGAGGCCCTGGCGGAACGCAATTTCCTCGGGGCAGGCGATCTTCAGCCCCTGCCGACGCTCGATGGTCTGGATGAACAGGCCCGCCTCGAGCATCGACTCGTGCGTGCCGGTGTCGAGCCACGCGTAGCCGCGGCCCATCTTCTCCACCGACAGCTGCCCGCGCACGAGATAGCGGCGGTTGAGGTCGGTGATCTCCAGTTCGCCGCGCGCGGACGGCTCCAGCGACGCGGCGATGTCCGCCACCTGCTTGTCGTAGAAGTACAGCCCCGTCACGGCGTAGCTCGACTTCGGGTGCTGCGGCTTCTCCTCGATCGAGGTGGCTCGGCCGGACGCGTCGAACCCGACCACGCCGTAGCGCTCGGGATCCTCCACGTGATACGCGAACACGGTCGCGCCCTCGGCGCGGGCGTCCGCGCGGGCCAGGAGCCCCTGCAGGCTGTCGCCGTGGAAGATGTTGTCGCCGAGCACGAGGGCCGACGGCCCGCCGCCCACGAACGCGCGGCCGATGACGAACGCCTGCGCGATGCCGTTGGGCACGGGCTGCACGGCGTAGCGGATGGCGAGGCCCCACTGCGAGCCGTCGCCCAGCAGGTGCTCGAAGCGCGGCGTGTCCTGCGGCGTCGAGATGACGAGGATGTCGCGGATGCCCGCCAGCATCAGCGTGCTGAGCGGGTAGTAGATCATCGGCTTGTCGTAGACGGGCAGCAACTGCTTCGACACGGCCTGGGTGACGGGGTACAGCCGCGTGCCGGCGCCGCCCGCGAGAATGATGCCTTTGCGTGTGCTCATGCCGCCGCCATTGTACCGCGACTCAGAAGACCGTCAGTAGTCTGGAGTCAGTAGAAAGGCACGGTCAGGCTGGAACGACGGGCGCGAGCGTCGCTAGAGGTCGTCCGAGCCGGGGCCCATGCCGCCCATCCCGCTATCGTCCGGGCTGCCCTCGCCACCGCCGCCGGCCATCTCCTCCTCCATGGCCTGCTCGATGTCGCCGACGTCCTCCCCCATCTCCTGCCCCATCTTCTTCATGAACTTCGCCACGCTGCGCGGGTCGTTCTCGTCCAGCCCGGCCATGGCGGACGGATCAGCCATCGCGTCGAGACGGGCGTCCTCCGACTTGGGGGAGGAGAAGCGCGACCACAGCTTTTCGAGGTCCGCGCTCCCGCAGTGCGTGCAGCGCACCTCGGACTCGCGCGCGCGCACGAGGACGATGGCGGAGGATTTCTTGTGGCAGGAGCGGCAACGGTATTCGTAGATGGGCATGGGTTTATTGGGCTTCGAAGAATTCCTCGATGAGCGCTCGTAACGCGGCGACGGACGGGGCGCGGTTGACGGCCACGCGCAGGTGCGCGCCGCCGTCGAAGCCCTTCGTGTAGTACCCGCACAGCGCGCGCAGCTTGTTCACCACCCAACGGTCGTGCGTACCCCGCGAGTAGACCGCGGGAGCTTCGCCCGCCAGGAGATCAATGTACTCCAGCAGGAACCGCTTGCGATCCTCCGGGCTGACGGCGCGCGGCGCGCGGCCGGCCATGAGATCGCCAGCCTGCGCGAACAGCCACGGGTTGCGCAGGATGCCGCGACCCACGAGCACGCCGGCCACGGGCGTCGTCCGCAGCCGATCGACGATCTGCTCCGGTTCCACGAGATCGCCGCAGCCGTACACGGGGATCCTGACGGCCCGGGCCACGCGCGCGATGAGGTCCCAGTCTGCCAGACCGTGGTATGCCTGCGCCGCCGTGCGCCCGTGCACGGCCACGGCCGACGCGCCGGCGCCTTCCACGACGCGCGCCAGCTCGGGCGCGTTCACTTCGCGTTCGTTCCAGCCGGCGCGCATCTTCACGGTGACGGGAATCTTCACGGCCCCGACGACCGCCGCCACGATTTCCGCGGCGCGTTCGGGCTCGCGCATCAGGCTGCAGCCGGCGCTGTGTTTCGCGATCTTCGGCACGGGGCAGCCCATGTTGATGTCGACGATGTCCGCGCCGCGGGATTGGACGACGAGGGCGGCGTCAGCCATGCGGGCGGGATCGCCGCCGAAGATCTGGATGGAGACGGGCCGCTCTTCCTCGATGAACGCGAGGTACTCGAGCGAGCGGCCGATGCCGCGCACGAGGGCCTCGGACGACACCATCTCCGACACCACCAGCCCGCACGAGCCCTCGCGCTTCACGAGCCGCCGGAAGGCGGAGTCGGTCATGCCGGCCATGGGGGCGATGCCCATGGGGGGGGACATGAACGCCGAGACTCGGGACTCGGGACTCGGGGGTCGTTGAGTCCCGCTGTCGCGCGGCTTTCCGACTTCTTCCGGCACGCTAGTACTTCCGCACGTCCGCGGCGTCGAAGTTGACGGCGACGGCGCGGTTGATCATGGTGACCGCGAGGACGAGCGTCGTCTTCGGCCCCTTGCGGATGAGCCGCCCGCTCACGCCCTTCAGCGGGCCGTGCGTCACCTCGACGAGGTCGCCCTCGTGCAGCAGCGGACACGGGTCGAACTGCAACTCGGTGTCGACCAGGCGCCGGATGGCGTCGATCTCGCTGTCGGGAATGGGCGCGGGCTTGCCGTCGAAGGAGATGACCTTCGCCACGCCGGCGCACTTCAGGACGTCGAGGGTGCCGCGCGGGTCGAACCGCACGAAGCAGTAGCCGGGGAAGAGCGGCCAGTCGATCTTCTTCTTGCGATCCTTCCACCGCGACCAGCGCTGCACGGTCGGGAGGAAGACCTCGATGCGCTTGCGCGCCAACTGGTCGGCGACGGCTTTCTCGGCGCGGGACCTGGTCCAGACGGCGAACCAGTCCATGGCGCTAGAGCCCGGGCTGCTTGGGCGCGGGCTCAGGCGAGGTGCGGGCCATCCAGAGCTTGTGCATGTCCTCGTTCTTCCAGTCGATGATGGCCTCGGCGCGCAGCTTCTTCATGTACTTCTCGACCTCGGCGGCGCGCTTGCCCTCGTACACCTTCTGGGCGATGTCGTCCCGCGCGGCCTCGAAGCTCTTCACGACGGGCGTCGTCAGCGACTCGATCTGCAGCAGCGCGTAGCCGCCGGCCGTGCGGAAGACGTCGGTCACGGCGCCCGGTTTGAGCGCGTCGACGAGCTTGCGGATGCCGGGGTCGAGCTCATCGGGCGAGAGCGGGCCGACCACGCCGCCGTTCGCCTTCGAGGGCGCGTCGGAGTACTCGCCCACGAGGGCGGCAAACGGCTCGCCGGCGCGCGCGCGCTTCAGCGCCTCGTCCGCCCGCGCCTTCGCGGCCTCGTCTGCGGCCACGTTGATCGTCTTCCCGTCGGACTTCACCGCCACGAGCAGCTCCCGCAGGGTGAGGGCGGCCGGCGTCGTGAACTGCGTCTTGTGCTCGGCGTAGTACGCCTGCGCCTCGGCCTCGGAGATGCCGATCTTGCCCATCACCTCGGCCTGCTGCACCTGGTTGATCACCATCTGCTTCTCGAGGTTCTTGCGCAACTGCTCGATGGTGAGCCCTTCCTGCTTGAGGGCGGCGGTGAACTGTTCGTCGGACTCGAGCTTGTTCTCCTTGCGGATGTTGTCGATGACCCGCTTGAACTGCTCCTCCGTCACCTTGTAGCCCAGCTCCTTGCCGCGCTGGAGCAGCAGGAGTTCGTCCACGGCGTCCACCAGCAGCTCGGGCGTGAGCTCCGCGATGGCCTTCCGCAGGTCGTCGTCCGAGAGCTGGCCGGCGCGCTGCCGCAGGGAGGCAATCTGGCGCGCCTCGAGGTCGGTCTTGGTGAAGATGTCGCCGTTCACCCTGACGAGAATCTGCTCGAGCAGTTCGACGCCCGGGGCCTTGACGGCAGGGGCTGCGGGCGCGGCCGGGGCCGGTGCGGCGGGCGCGGCCGGGGCCGGTGCGGCGGGGGGTTGCGGCTCCTGGGCAAACACGGGCCCGGCAGCCAGGGTGACAAGGACGAGGGCGGTGAGGATCTTACGCATAGCTACCTATCCGGCGGAGCCAATCCCTTATTCTACCTGACTTTGGACGACCGAACCCCTCCCGGGGCCGTAATTGGGGTCAGACTCGACCCGGGTTGGGGTCAGACTCGACCGGCGGTCGAGTCTGACCCCACTCCGAGCAGATCTTCCAGGAGGCCGCCGACGCGGTCGAAGAGGCCGCCTTCCGAGCGCGGGTCTTCCTTGGGCGGTTTGAGGATTTCTTCCCTGGAAAACCCCGGGATCACTGCCCCGGTGGTCGCCCGCGCGGTCCACCAGGAGGCGCCGGAGGAACGTGCCCGGGCGCCTGAAGTCCCCCGGCTACGGGGTGTGTCGCTCGCCGGTGGGGTCAGACTCGATCGCCGGTCGAGTCTGACCCCACTGAGAGACAGGCGCAACGAGGAGGGCGGGACGAGGGAAACGTCGGGGCGGCGGCGGATGATGTTCAGCACGCGCGCGGGGTCCGGGGCGTGGCTCGCCTGCTGCGCGGCGTCGCGGAACTTCATCACGACGGCGTTCGCCTGCCGGTCGATGGACTCGATGCCCAGTTTGTCGGCCATCACCCGGATCCGCCCGTATGCCGCCAGGTTCAGCACCGAGTCGCGCAGCGGCCCGTAGCGGTCGGCAATCTCGTCGAGCACCTCGCCGATCTCCGTCTCGCTCCTCGCGGCGGCCACCTTCCGGTACACGACCAGCCGCTGCGCCATGTCCGGCACGTACTCGTCGTCGATGCGGATGTCGATCCCCAGGTTCACGCTCGCGCGCGATTCGTCTTCGACCTCCTCGCCCTTCAGCTCGCGCACGGCCTGCTCGAGCAGCTTCATGTACATCTCGAAGCCGATGGCGTCGATGTGCCCGCTCTGCTGCCCGCCGAGCAGGTTGCCGGCGCCGCGGATCTCGAGGTCGAGGGCGGCCACGCGGAACCCGCTGCCGAGGTCGCTGAACTCGCGGATGGCCGCCAGGCGCTTCTTCGCGACGGCCGACAGCGACGTCTCCGGCGGCACGAGCAGGAACGCGTACGCCGGCCGGTCGGACCGGCCCACGCGCCCGCGGAGCTGGTAGAGCTGCGACAGCCCGTAGCGGTCCGCGCGGTTGATGATGATGGTGTTGACGTTCGGGATGTCGAGGCCGTTTTCGACGATGGTCGTGGCGAGCAGGATGTCGAATCGGCGCGCCATGAAGTCGATCATCGCCCTCTCGAGGTCGCGCTCCCCCATCTGCCCGTGCCCGACGACGATCTTCGCTTCCGGCACAAGGCGCGCGAGCAGGTTGCCGATCGAGAAGATCGACTCCACGCGGTTGTGCACGAAGTAGATCTGCCCGCCGCGCGCCAGTTCGTTCCTCACGGCGCGCGTGATGACGTTCTGATCGAACTTCACCACGTTCGTCTGGATGGCCAGCCGGTCCTTCGGCGGGGTCTCGATGATCGACATATCCCGGATCCCGACGAGCGACATGTTCAGCGTCCTCGGGATCGGCGTCGCGGTCATCGTCAGGACGTCCACCTTCTTGCGGAGCTGCTTGATCTTCTCCTTGTGCGCCACGCCGAACCGCTGTTCCTCGTCCACCACGAGCAGCCCGAGGTCGCGGAACACGACGTCCTTCGACAGCAGCCGGTGCGTGCCGACACAGATGTCGACCTTGCCGGCGGCGAGATCGGCGAGCGACGCTCTCTGCTCCTGCTTCGTGCGGAAGCGGCTGAGGAGGTCGATGCGCACGGGGAAGCCGGCGAAGCGTTCGCCGAGCGTCTTCACGTGCTGGAACGCGAGCACGGTGGTGGGCGCGAGATACGCCGCCTGCTTGCCGTCCATCACGGCCTTGAAGGCGGCGCGCATCGAGACCTCGGTCTTGCCGTATCCCACGTCGCCGCAGAGGAGGCGGTCCATGGGCGTCGGCGATTCCATGTCGCGCTTGATGTCCTCGATGGCGGTCGTCTGATCGGCGGTGAGATCGAAGGGGAACGCGCCCTCGAATTCCTCCTGCCAGTGCGTATCGGAGGCGAAGGCGTGGCCCGCGACGGCCCTGCGCGCGGCGTAGAGCTTGAGCAGCTCCTCGGCCATGTCGCGCATGGCCTTCTTCACGCGCGTCTTGGCCTTCTCCCAGGTCGTGCCGCCCAGGCGGTCGAGGCCCGGCCGCGCGCCGCCGCTGTACTTCTGGATGAGGTCGAGGCGAGACACCGGGACGAACAGCTTGTCGTCGCCGGCGTAGCGCAGCTCGAGGAACTCCAGGGTCTCGTTCGGCCCGACGGTCATCTCCTTCAGGCCGACGAACTCGCCGATGCCGTTGTCCACGTGGACGACGAGGTCGCCCACCTTCAGGTCGCGCAGGTCCGAGAGGAACGCCTTCGCAGCCGATCGGCGCGCACGATCCTGCGTGCGGCGCTCCTCCTCGAAGAGATCCGTCTCGGCGTAGATCTGCAGCTGCGCCGATGGCAGGCGGAACCCGCGCGACAGCACGCCCGCCGTCAGGTACACGCTCGCCGCGAACGCGTCGCCGCCGCGATCGATGTTCACGCCGCGCAGCTCGTAGTCGTCGAGGACCTCGATGAGGCGCTCGGCGCGGCCCGGGGTCGCGGCCACGAACACGACGGTGTCGCCGCGGGCGCGCGCGGCCTTCACCTCGGCGATCCAGTCCGGGAGGCGGCCGGAGAAGGAGAGCGCGGGCTGGCTCGGGACTCGGGACTCGGGACTCGGGACTCGGGATTCGTCTGTCTCGCTGTCCAGCCCGAGTTCCTCCAGCGCCGTTCCGCCGTCGAGAAGCGCGGCGATGTCGGGCCAGCCGACGAGGATGTCCGCTGGTGCTGGGAGGCCCGCCTCCGCCAGGGGCCTGCTCTCGAGGGGCTTCGGCGTGGCGCCGCCGTGCGATCGGCCGGCGGCGGGCGCGGTCCGTTGCGCGTACTCGTAGCTCTCGGCGATCTGCCCGAGCTGCTTCTCGATCCGCTCGCGTATCTCGTCCGGCTCCGACGACACGACGATCGGCCGCCGCGCGATGCCGAGATAGGCGGAGAACGGCACGCGCGGCCCGGCTCCCTCGCCGACGTCGCGCAGCGGCACGACGCGCAGCCGCTCCGTCGTCACCACCGACCGCTGGGTGTCGGGCGCGTAGCGGCGGATGGCCTCGATCGTGTCGCCGACGAGTTCGATGCGCGCCGGGAGATCGTCGCCGGCCGGGAAGATGTCGACGACGCCCCCGCGGATGCAGAACTCGCCGTGATCGTCCACCGGGTCCGTGCGCGTGAAACCCGCGTCCACGAGCGTCCCGGCCAGCCGCTGCGTGTCGACCTCGTCGCCCGGCCTCAGATCGAGGGCCAGGCCGGCGAGCGTGCCGGGCGGGCTGACGCGCGGGAGGAGCGCCGGTGCCGACGCCACGACGACGTGCGCCTGGCCCGTCGCCATGGCGTGGAGCGCCCGCGCGCGCGTGGACGCGACGCGCAGGTGAGGAGCCAGGCCGCGGTACGGATCGACTTCCTGCGACGGGAACGGCAGCACGGTGCGCTCGAGATCGTCGGCCGACGAGCCCTCGAGTCCGCCGAGGAAGAACCGCACGTCGCTGACGATCTGCTCGACGTCGCGATCCGACGGCACGATGGCGAGCACCAGCTCGTTGCGAGGATCGTCCGAGGCCGCGGCGGCGATCCAAAACGCTTTCGCCGCGGGGGTGAGACCGTCCGCCTTCGCTCGCCATGCTACTCCAGCGAGCTTCGGCGAGACTCCGCCCGCCTTCGCCAGATAGACACCATCTGGCTTCGGCGCGACTCCGCCCGCGCCCGCAGGCTCGGCCTTCGCTTTGGGGGCGAAACCCGCGCGCACACGTGCGGCCCGAAGGAGCTCCTGTAGCTTCAGCGACGGCACTGCCTTCAGTCTATCTCAACGCAGGTTTCGCCTCTGGCAGTGCGAGCGGGTTCACGACGCGGAGATGGGAGTACGGGAAGAAGGCTCTGTCGAACGTCCAGATCTCCTCAATGCCATGTTCCTGGCACACCGCGGCGATCTGGCTGTCGAAGACGTCCGTGCCGATCGGAAGCGCCGTGGCGAGGAGGCTCCGGAGCGAGTCCCAGTACGCCGGCCCCGGCGTCGACAGGCTCGCCCCGCGAGCAAGAAGCGTGTCGATCCAGGCCAGGGCCCGCTTCGGCGCGATTGGCGCGGTGGCTCGCCGGTCCGTCGCGACGCGCCAGAGCTCTCCCACGCAGAAGACCGGCACGACGTACCGGGTCCCCGCCGCTGCGCGACGCGCCAGGACGGTCCGCAACGCGTCTCCTTCCGGGCCCTCGTTGCGACACACCATGACGAGCACGTTGGTGTCCAGGGCGACCCGGTTCATCGCGAGTTCCTTCGCTTCCAGTCTGCGGCCGCCCAGGCGATGTCGTGCTCGATCTTCTGCAGACGATCACCGAACAACTCGTCCCATCGAGAACGGTCGTTGACGATGGCCCAGAACTCGGCTGCCTGGGCGCTTGCGTTGACAGTTGCGGCAGTTCGGTTACCGGCGCGGCGTCGACGCGGGGCCGGACGGGGCGCGGCGGTTTCATCCGCCGCGCCGAGGTATGCGCGTAGTGCGTCATTGAGCACGGCGCGGAACGGACGGTGTTCGTCGATGGCGCGCTTGCGGGCCGTCTTGAACAGCCCCGCCTCAAGATCGACCGTGGTCTTCATGAGAGCCATATTACCATCTATATGGCCATTCGGCATGGTCGCGTCCTTCCGGGCGCCAGGTGGCACCATGCCCGTGGGAACAAGGCGTGCGCCACCCGGCCCGGTCGGCGGTGGGCTTCTGGCTACTCGCCCTTGAGTTTCTTCAGCACGTTCGTCGTCGAGTGTCCGTGTTCGACGGGGACGCGGACGACCACGCCGCCGCGGGCTTCGACGATGTCGCGGCCGACGATTTGGTCGGCGGGCCAGTCGGCGCCCTTGACGAGCACGTCGGGTTGAATCGCGCTGATGATGGCGTGCGGCGTGTCCTCGTCGAAGATGACGGCGGCATCGACAACGGCGAGCGCGGTAATGACCTCGGCGCGCTCGGCCTCGGGATGCACCGGGCGGGAGGGCCCCTTATTGGCGCGTACGGATCGGTCGGAGTTCACGGCCACGACGAGGGCATCGCCGTGGCCGCGCGCCGCCGTGAGGTACCGCACGTGTCCGGGGTGCAGGATGTCGAACACGCCGTTCGTAAACACGACGCGCCTGCCCTGGCGGCCGAGTTCCTCGCGCCAGGCCACGGCCTCACTCCTCGTCAACACCCGGCGCACCGTCGCGTCACCCACCGTTCTGCGCCCCCGATCGCGCGCCCCGGTTCACGATCCCACGAGCCGTTCCCTGAAGCTGACGCCGCCGCTGAACCCCCACGCATGGCGGGGGCGGTAGATGCCCGCGTCCTGCGTCCGCGATTTCACGCGGAAGCTGTAGAGCAGGCGATGGTAGTCGTACGGATAGCCATCCAGTTTATGGAGCGCGACGTCGAGCTTGTAGGTGCCCGCCACGAGATCGAGGGTGTCCATGGTGAAGGTGACCTGCCCCTCGCCGTCCAGCCGCTCGCCCTTCAGCTCTTCGATGTTCGTGTTGGTGCCGAAGGCGCACACGCCCTCAACGTTGAAGATGCCGATGCCGACGACGAAATCGGTGACGGGCTTCTTCGCCTCGAGCGTCAGGCGAATCTCGACGCGCTCGCCGGAGTAGAACACGTGGGCGGGCTGGCCGTCCTCCCCTACCAGGTGCACGGCGGTGATTTCGGCCTCGCGCGAACCCCAGCGGCCCTCGGTGGCCTGGAACATGTCCGTGGGCGGTTCGGGGACTCGGGGCTCGGGACTGGGGGCTGGTTCAGCAATATCCCCTCGTGCCTTCGGCGACCCGGAGGCTGAAGCCTCCGGGCTACGAGCACCAGCCTCTTGCGCGTTGACGGCCGCGCGGGACTTCGCGTCGGCCTCGGCCATGTGGCGCTCTTCCTGCTTCTCGACGTCGGTGATGTAAGCCGACACCACGCGGCGGGGATCGCCCATGGCACGCGCGCGGCCGTCGTTGAGCCACAGGGCCTCGTCGCAGAACCGTTCCACCAGGTTCAGCGCGTGCGTGACGAGCAGGACGGTCTTGTTGCGCCGCCGGAACTCGGCGAACTTGTCGAGGCACTTGTGTGTGAACGCCTCGTCTCCCACGGCGAGCACTTCGTCGATGAGCAGCACGTCCGGGTCCACGTTGATCGCCACGGCGAAGCCGAGGCGCATGTACATGCCGGACGAGTACGTCTTCACGGGCGCGTCGATGAAGTCCTCCAGTTCGGCGAACTCGACGATCTCGTCGAAGCGGCGGGTGATCTCCCGCTTCGTGAGGCCGAGCATGATGCCGTTGATGAAGACGTTCTCGCGGCCGGAGATCTCCGGGTGGAAGCCCGCGCCGAGCTCGATGAGCGCCGAGATCCGCCCCTGCACGGACACGGTCCCCGTCGTCGGCTTCGTGATGCCGGCCACGAGCTTCAGCGCGGTGCTCTTGCCGGATCCGTTGCGGCCGACGATGCCGAAGGTGGAGCCGGGGCGGACGCTGAACGACACGCCGCGCAGGGCGTGGAACGAGTCCTCGGGGTTCAGGTCGCCGACGAGCGAGCCGGACAGGATCGCGCTCTTCAGCGTGGCGAACTGTTTCCGCCGCGCGTACTTGCGGTAGGTCTTGCTGACGTTGACGACGTCGATGGCGTTCATCGGTTGCTGCCCGTCACACTTCCTCCGCAAAGGTGTCCCGCAGCCGATCGAAGAGATAGTAGCCGGCCAGGAAGAACGCCGTGGAGGCCACGCCAAGGGCCAGGAGCCACTTCCAGTGCCCGAAGTTGCCCGGGTAGAACAGGATCTCCTGGTACGAGATCGCCAGGTGCGTGAACGGGTTCGCGTTGAGGAAGCGCTTGGCGATCGCCGGCGCGTCCTGCATCGAGTAGATGATCGGCGTCGCGAAGAACCAGAAGGTGACCAGGTTCGACAGGATGTCCTTGAGGTCGCGGAAGTGGACGGTCAGCGCCGACACGACGAGGGCGATGCCCAGCGTCAGGATGAGCTGCACCAGAATGACGACGGGGAACCAGACGAGCTCCGAAAGCTGCAGCGGCGCGCGGAAGTAGATCAGGAACCCCACGAGGATCGGCAGGCCGAGGAAGAAGTGCACCATGTTCGCCAGCACGTTGACGATGGGGAGCACCTCGGCCGGGAACAGGACCTTCTTGATCAGGTTGCCTCCGGAGATCAGGACGTTGGCCGATTCGAGGATGGACGAGGAGAACCAGGTCCACGGCAGGATGCCGCAGAAGAGGAACAGCGCGTACGGGTTGAGGTTCGGCTGGCGAGCCGGGAGCACGTAGCTGAAGACGAAGGTGTAGACGAGCAGCAGGAGCAGCGGGTTGATGAACGACCAGAAGAACCCGAGCACCGAGCCGCGGTAGCGCGCCTTCAGCTCCCGCGCGACCAGGGACTGGATCAGCTGGCGGTACTTGAGCAGTGAGACGAGGTTCTTGAACATGATCAGAATCAAGAAGCTGCTTCTGTCGGTGTCATCTATGTGATCTCAACAACAATGACCGTAATGTTGTCCGGCCCGCCGGCCTCGTTGGCCGCGTCGACGAGGGCCCGGCACAGCTCGTCCGGCCGGCCCATGGGCGTGCGGGCGAGGATCTCAGCGATGGCGTCGTTCGTGACGGGCGACGTCAGGCCGTCGCTGCAGATCAGGACACGGTCGCCGGGCCCCAGGGCGACGGGCGTCAACTCGACGTTGGGCTCTTCGGCGCCGGCCAGGGCGCGCGTCACGAGATTCCGCCACGGGTGCTGGCGCGCATCCTCCGCGCTCAGGACGCCCAGGGCCATCTGCTCCTCGACCCACGAGTGATCGCGGGTGATCTGATCGAGTTCGCCGTCGCGCCACAAGTAGGCACGGGAATCGCCCACATGGGCAACGAGCGCGGGCAGGCTTTCCGGGGCTCGGGGCTCGGGATCCTGGGCTCGGCCGGACAGTTGTTCATCCCGAGTCCCGAGTCCCGGGTCTCGAATCCCGAGAAGCACGCACACCGCTGTCGTCGCCATCCCGCGCAGCGCGGGCTCGTCGATCGCGCGCTGGCGGATCTCGCGGTTCGCCAGCAGGAACGCCGAGACGAGGCGGTTGCCGTCGATCCCCCAGTCGCGCCGGAACGGGAACGGCCACGTGAAGTTCTCGGTGGCACCGTCGGTGTGCTGGATGAAGTCCTCGATGGCGCGGGCGGCGACGTGCGACGCCACCTCGCCCGCTGCGTGGCCGCCCATGCCGTCGCACACGGCATAGAGTCCGAGCGCGGGCCGGACGACGAGGCTGTCCTCGTTCGCCGGCCGGCGAAGCCCGAGATCCGTCAGGACGGCCGCGCGTACCTGCACGTCAACTCCGTCGCCGGGCCTTCGTGGCCACCTGAAGCCGGACCATCGCCTTCATCAGGGAAATCCTGGCGCGATCGAGATCGACTTCCGTGTTCCCGCGAGTCGCCGACTGCATGGACGCCTCGGCGCGGCGCCGGTGCTCCTCGGCCCGCGAGGGGTCGATTTCTTCGGCGCGCTCCGCGATCTGCGCCAGCAAGCGCACGCGGTCGGGGAGAATCTCGGCAAAACCGAACGCGACCGACAGGTAGAACTTCTCGGTGCCCTTGCGGTACCAGAGTTCACCTACGCGCAGGCTGGTGAGCAGGGGCGTGTGGCCGGGCAGGACGCCGAGGTATCCCTCGCTGCCGGGCAGCTCCACCTCGTCGACGTCCTCGTGCACGAGGGCGCGGTCCGGGGTGACGATCTCGAGGGCGAGGTGGGTCGGTAGCGCCATAAACAGTAACAAGAAGTCAGAAGCCCGAGGCTTCTCGATTCTATGCCTGTCCTTTCATCTTCTCCGCCTTCTCCATGGCTTCCTCGATCGTGCCGACCATGAAGAAGGCCTGCTCGGACAGCCCGTCGTGCTTGCCGTCCACGATTTCCTGGAAGCCGCGGATGGTGTCCTGCACGGTGACGTACGTGCCCTTCAGGCCCGTGAACTGCTCGGCGACGTAGAACGGCTGCGAGAGGAAGCGCTGGATCTTGCGCGCGCGGGAGACGGCGAGCTTGTCGTCTTCCGACAACTCGTCGATGCCGAGGATCGCGATGATGTCCTGCAGGTCCTTGTAACGCTGCAGCACCTGCTTCACGGCGCGGGCGGTGGCGTAGTGCTCGGCGCCGATGACGCGCGGGTCGAGGATGCGGGACGTGGACGCGAGCGGATCGACGGCCGGGTAGATGCCCAGCTCGACGATGGCGCGCGAGAGGTTCGTCGTCGCGTCGAGGTGGGCGAACGTCGTGGCCGGCGCGGGGTCGGTGTAGTCGTCGGCGGGCACGTAGATGGCCTGCACCGACGTGATCGAGCCCTTCTTCGTGGACGTGATCCGTTCCTGCAGCTCGCCCATCTCGGTGGCCAGCGTCGGCTGGTAGCCGACGGCCGACGGCATGCGGCCGAGCAGCGCCGACACTTCCGAGCCGGCCTGCGTGAAGCGGAAGATGTTGTCGATGAAGAGCAGCACGTCCTTGCCTTCGGCGTCGCGGAAGTACTCCGCGACGGTCAGGCCCGACAGGGCCACGCGCAGCCGCGCGCCGGGCGGCTCGGTCATCTGGCCGTAGACCAGGGCGGCGCGCGACTTGCCGAAGTCCTCGATGTCGATGACGCCGCTCTCCTGGAACTCGATCCACAAGTCGTTGCCTTCGCGCGTGCGCTCGCCGACGCCGGCGAACACCGACACGCCGCCGTGCTTCAGCGCGATGTTGTGGATGAGCTCCTGGATGATGACGGTCTTGCCGACGCCGGCGCCGCCGAACAGGCCGATCTTCCCGCCCCGCAGGTACGGCTCGAGCAGGTCGATGACCTTGATGCCGGTCTCGAACATCTTCGTCTCGGTGGCCTGCTCGATGAGCGTCGGCGCCGGGCGGTGGATCGACCAGCGCTCCGTCGCGTTCACCGGCCGGTCGGGAAAGTCCACCGGCTCGCCGAGCACGTTCAGCACGCGGCCCAGCGTGGCCGGGCCCACGGGCATGGTGATCGGCTGGCCCAGGTCGACGGCGATCATGCCGCGCTGCAGGCCGTCGGTCGGCTTCATGGCCACGGCGCGCACGCGGCTTTCGCCGAGGTGCTGTTCGACCTCGGCGACGATGTCCACGACGCGGCCCTCCACGTTGGCCTTGATCTCCAGCGCGTTGTAGATCGGCGGCAAGTGCCCGTCCTGGAACTCGACGTCGAGAACGGGCCCGATGATCTGGACGATGCGGCCCTCATGGACGTTCGCTGCGGCTGTGCTCATAGCGCCTGCGCTCCCGATACGACCTCGATGATCTCGCGCGTGATCGCGGCCTGGCGGACGTTGTTCATGTACAGCGTCAGGCCGTCGATCATGTCCGTGGCGTTCTTCGTCGCGGCATCCATCGCCGTCATGCGCGCCGCGTTCTCCGCCGCGGCCGACTCGAGCAGCGCCCGCCACACTTCCGTCTGCACGTAGGCGGGCAGCATCTGCCGGAAGAGCACCGCGGCGTCCGGTTCGTACAGGTAATCCACCCGCGCCGCCGGGTCCGCCTCTCCCACGTCCTCGCGCGGAATCGGCAGCAGCTTCTCGGTCACGACGCGCTGCTGGAGGACCGACTTGAACTCGTTGTACACGAGGTAGACCGCGTCGATCTTCTCCTCGGTGTATTCCTCGATCGCCACCTGCGCGATCGCCACCGCATCGTCGAACGAGAGGCGCTGGAAGAAGTGCGTCCGCTCGTACGTGACCGGGTAGCCCCGGCGCGCGAAGAAGTCGCGGCCCTTGCGGCCGATGAGGCCCAGCACTTCCCGGCGCGCGTTGAGGGCGAGCAGTTCCTGCCCGGCGGCCTTGATGATGTTCGTATTGAAGCTGCCGCAGAGGCCCTTGTCGGCGGTGATGATGAAGACGAGGGCGGACTTCTCTTCCCGGGTCGCGAGAAGCGGGTGCGCCGACGGGTCGGTGCGCGACGCGAGGTTCCGAAGCACGCGCAGCGTGGCGAAGGCGTAGGGGCGCGCGTTGACGATCCGCTCCTGCGACTTGCGCAGCCTCGCCGCGGCGATCATCTTCATCGCCTTCGTGATCTGCTGGGTGTTCTTCACCGCCCGTATGCGGCGGCGGAGATCAAGAAGAGATGGCATTACGCCGCGGCCTTCTTCCGCGCGGCCGCGAACGTCTCGCCGAATTCCTTGAGCGCCGCGCCGACGTCAGCCTTCAGCGCATCGTCGAACTGCTGCTTCTCCGCCAGCGTGCGGAGCAGGGCCGGCTTGCGCGTCTCGAAGAAGCGGTACAGCTCCTGCTCGTACGCGCCCACGTCCTCGACCTCGATCGGGTCGAGGTAGCCGTTGGTGCCGGCGAAGATGAACAGCACCTGCTTCTCCACCGGCAGCGGCCGGTACTGCGGCTGCTTCAGCACCTCGATGAGGCGCCTGCCGCGGTTGAGCTGGGCCTGCGTGCCCTTGTCGAGGTCGCTGCCGAACTGCGCGAACGCCGCGAGTTCACGGAACTGCGCCATGTCGAGGCGCAGCGTGCCGGCCACCTGGCGCATGGCCTTCACCTGCGCGGCACCGCCGACGCGCGACACCGAGTTGCCGACGTTGATGGCGGGGCGCACGCCCTGGTGGAACAGGTCGCTCTCGAGGAAGATCTGCCCGTCCGTGATCGAGATGACGTTCGTCGGGATGTACGCCGACAAATCGCCGGCCTGGGTCTCAATGATCGGCAGCGCCGTCAGCGACCCGCCGCCGAGGTCCTCGCGCATGTTCGCGGCGCGCTCGAGCAGGCGCGAGTGCAGGTAGAACACGTCGCCCGGGTACGCCTCGCGGCCGGGCGGCCGGCGCAGCAGCAGCGAGATCTCGCGGTACGCCTGGGCGTGCTTCGACAGATCGTCGTACACGCACAGCGCGTGCCTGCCGTTGTCGCGGAAGAACTCCCCCATCGTGCACGCCGCGTACGGGCTGATGTAGAGCATCGGCGCCGGGTCGGACGCGGCGGCGGCCACGACGATGGAGTACTCCATCGCCCCGGCCTCTTCGAGCGTCTTCACCACCTGCGCGATCGTCGACTGCTTCTGGCCGATCGCGTTGTAGATGCAGACGACGTCCTGGCCCTTCTGATTGATGATCGTGTCGACGACGATGGCGGTCTTGCCGGTCTGGCGGTCGCCGATGATGAGCTCGCGCTGGCCGCGGCCGATGGGCACCATCGAGTCGATGGCCTTGATGCCCGTCTGCAACGGTTTCCTGACCGGCTTGCGATCCACGACGCCGGGCGCGATGCGCTCGATGGGCGCGAACTGCTTCGTCACGATCGGGCCCTTGCCGTCCACGGGCTGGCCGAGCGAGTTCACGACGCGCCCGACCATCTCGTCGCCGATCGGCACCGAAATGATGCGGCCCGTGCGCTTCACCAGGTCGCCCTCGGCGATGGTCTGGTATTCGCCCAGGAGCACGCAGCCCACGCTGTCCTCCTCGAGGTTCAGCGCGATGCCGAAGACGCCGTGCGGGAACTCGAGCATCTCGCCCGACATGGCGTTGTCGACGCCGTGCACGCGCGCGATGCCGTCGCCCACCGAGACGACGGACCCGACTTCCGACACGTCGACGTCGACGGCATGGCTGCCGATCTGCTCGCGGATGACCCTGGTGATCTCTTCGGCGTTGATGTTCATGGTGGCTACTGACTGCCGGCTACCAGTCTCTCGCGGATCTTCTCCAGCTGCCTCTTGATGCTCCCGTCATACACCGTGCTGCCGATCTGCGTCACCACGCCGCCGACGAGGGAGGGATCGGTGGCGGCGGTCATCACGACCGTGCGGCCGGTGACGCCGGCGAGTTCCTGCTCGAACCGCTTCACGCGGTCGGCCGGCAGGGGCACGGCCGTCGTCACGTTGGCCTGCACGACGTGCTGATACGCCAGCAGGCGGGCGCGGTACGCCTCGGCGATCTCCGGGAGGAGCGACACGTGGTCGCGCCCGGCGAGCATTTCCAGCGTCTTCGCGACGACCGGGCTGACCTCGAGCTGCGGCAGCACGCCCTCGACGACCGCGCGCTTCTTCGGCGCCGGCACCGAAGGATCCGTCATCACCTTCCAGAGACTCGCATGGCCCGTGAACACGCCGGCCACGGCCGAGAGTTGCTGGTCCACGGCCACGGGATCCGATTCCGCCAGCGCGACGTCGAGCAGCGCGTGCGCGTACCTCCTCGCGATCGTCCGGGCCGTCACGCACTCACCTGCTTGCCGGCCATCGGCGTCCGGCCGAGCTGGCCCAGGTACTGATCCACAAGCCGCGCCTGGTCGTCGGCGGTGATGGCGGCCCTCACGCGCTTCTCCGCGATCGCCACCGCGAGATCGGCGGTGCGGGCGGTCAGATCGCGCAGGGCGAGCTTCAGCTGCCAGTCGATCTCGCGGCGTGCCTGTTCCAGCAGGCGCGCCCGCTCGGTGCCGGCCACCTCCCGGATGCGCGCTTCCTCGGCCGCCGCCTCCTCCGCGCCCGCCTTGCGCAGCGCGTCGAGTTCAGCCGGGAGCGCGGCCATTCTGGCGTCGATGGCCACGAGGTCGGCGGCGGCGGTGGCGCGCATCTCGGCGGCCTTCACGAGGTCGCGGCGGATTCCGATGCCCCGGTTGCGCAAGTAGCTGGCAATGGGAGACTTGAGGAAGTAGACGAGCGTGCCGGCCAGGACGGCAAAGTTGAACAGCCTGGCGATCATGTCGACGATGTCGTGGCCGGCTTCCATGCGCAGGGATCCTGTGTCCTAGCTCGGGCGCCCGAGCACTTTGGTCGCGATGTCCTTGCCGAGTTCGTCCGCTTCGGCCTCGAGCGTGGCCCGCGCCTTCGCAACCTGGGCGTCGAGCTCCGCCTTCGCGTCAGCCAACTGCGTGCCCACCTCGGCGCGCGTCGTCGCCACGATCTCGTTCCGGTACGCCTCGGCCGCCTTCCTGCGTTCGTCCATCTGCTTGTACAGCTCGGCGCGGGCGGCCGTCACGGTGGCGTCGAACTCGGCGGTCGCGGCCTGGGCCTTCGCCGTGGCGCGCTCGGCCAGCTCCATCGCCGACGTGATGGCCGATTCGCGCGCGCCCATGGTGCGCAGCAGCGGCTTGAACAGCACGCGATCGAGGACGACCGCGAGCAGGATCACCGCGACGATGACGAAGATGACCGACAGGTTCGGAAGCACGCCGGCGACCTCACGTCCGGCCCGATGCCGTACGCCAAAACATAGATTCTATATGGCGTTAGGGACAGGGGACAAGGGGCAAGGGGCTGGGGATTCGGGGTTCGGAACGGTCCCGGCGACGGGTCCTGTCCGCGGTGTTTCCATCTGTGCTCGGCTGAGCTTCGTTTGTGCTGCCTGCGGCCAGATGGAAAGCGCCGCGGCCACCCCTCGCCGGGACTGCCTGCTTTCGCCTACTCGAGCACGACGAGGTATTCGGACTGCGGGGCCGCGGTCCCAATCTCGGCGGCGGCAATGCCGGCGCGTGTCAGCGCGCGATCGACCGCCCGCGCGTGCTCGGCCGCGGCCACGATCAGCAGTCCGCCCGACGTCTGCGGGTCGTAGAGCAGCCAGAGCAGGTCCTGATCGATGTTCCCGGCGGCCCGCACTCCCCTCTCGAAGTAATCGAGGTTGCTCGCCAGCCCGCCCGGGCGGTTTCCGGCCGCCAGCTCGATGACGCCGCCAAGGAGCGGCACCGCGCGTGGGCGGATGCGCAGCGTGACGCGGCTCGCCTGGGCCAACTCGCTTGCGTGCCCCATCAGGCCGAACCCGGTGATGTCGGTGCACGCGTGCACGTGGCCCGCGGGCAGCGCCCGCAGCGCCTCCGACGCCGCTTGGTTCAGCATCGTCATCGACCGC
This sequence comes from uncultured Acidobacteriota bacterium, assembly GCA_963809475.1. Taxonomy (GTDB): domain Bacteria; phylum Acidobacteriota; class Vicinamibacteria; order Vicinamibacterales; family JAKQTR01; genus JAKQTR01. The sequence continues at coordinate 1,938,124 of CAWEJS010000002.1, read as the reverse complement.
ACGGCGGCCTGCACCACCGCGTCCGGCGCGCGGCCGGCCTTGATGGCCGTGCCGACAATGCCGGTGCCGATGGCCTTCGTCAGGAACAGCACGTCGCCCGGCTTCGCGCCCGCGTTCGAGAGCACGCGGCCGCGATCGACCTCGCCCGTGACGGCGTAGCCGAACTTCACCTCGTTGTCGCGCACGGTGTGGCCGCCGAGGAGCGCCACGCCGGCCTCGCGGAGCTTGTCGAAGCCGCCGGTGAAGATGGCCAAGATGATGGCCGGGTCGAAGTCCTTCTGCGGGAACCCGGCGATGGCGAGCGCCGTCAGCGGGTGCCCGCCCATGGCGTAAATGTCGCTGAGCGCGTTGGATGCGGCGATCTGGCCGTAGGTATAGGGGTCGTCCACGATCGGGGTGAAGAAATCCACCGTCTGCACGAGGGCCGGTCCTCCCGCCCACTCGTACACCCCCGCATCGTCCGCCGTGCGGAAATCAACAAGGATCCGGGGATCCTGTTGAACCGGCATGTGGCCCAGGACCTGGGCGAGCTCGCCCGCGGCGAGTTTGCTCGCTCAACCCGAGCAGGAGACCATTTCGGTCAGACGCTTCGCCATGTGCTCCCTGCTTCTATCCGTTCACGAGAATCTCATAGATCCGAATCAGCTCTTCCTCGCTCTTGAACCCGATCTTGATCTCCCCTCCTTTTCCCCTGCGGACGATGTCGACGCGGGTGCCGAAGGTGAGGCGGAGCTTGTCCTGCGCAGCGCGCGTGTGGACGTCGAGCGTGCGCTCTCCCGCCGCGGGTGTCTTCGCGCCCGGGGCGCCGCCGTGCGTGAGCGCGCGCGTCACGAGCTGCTCCGTCTCGCGCACCGACCAGCCGTGCGCCACCGCGTCGCGCGCGAGATTGCGCTGCTCCTGCTCGGTCTCGAGCGCCAGCAGCGCGCGGGCGTGGCCCACCGTCAGGCTGCCGGAGGCCACGTCGTCGCGCACGTCCTGCGGGAGCTTGAGGAGGCGCAGGAGGTTCGCGACCGTCGAACGGTCCTTGCCGACGGAGGCGGCAATCTCTTCCTGTGTGAGATTGAAGTCGTCGGCGAGGCGCTTGTAGGCGGAGGCCTCCTCGATCGGGTTGAGGTCCTCGCGCTGGATGTTCTCGATGAGCGCCCACAGGAGGAGCTTCTGGTCCTGGCCGTCGGGGACGTCGCGCACGGTGACGGGGACCTTGAGGAGCCCGGCGCGCTGCGCGGCGTGCCAGCGGCGCTCGCCCGCGATGATCTGATAGCCATGGGCGGCCAGGCGCACGACGATCGGCTGGATGAGGCCGTTCGCCTTGATCGAGCGCGCGAGGTCGTCGATGCGCGCGTCCTCGGTGCGCGAGCGCGGCTGGTAACGGTTCGGCGAGAGCTCGTCGACGCCGACCTCGAAGGGCGCGCCGGCCGGGCGCCCTGTTCCTTCGAGCGCGTCACCGATGAGGGCGTCGAGCCCCCTGCCCAGTGCGTGTCGTTTCTCGGCCATGGTCGTGCTTCAGTGCGTGGCAGACGAGGTTTGCGGGACGCGGCCGTTGCGCGCGAGCATCTCGCGCGCGAGCGCGAGGTACGCCTCGGCGCCGCGGGACTTCACGTCGTAGAGGATCACCGGCATGCCGTGGCTCGGCGCCTCGCCCAGGCGCACGTTGCGCGGGATCACGGTGTGGAAGACCTTCTCCTTGAAGAACGCGCGCACGTCGCGCGAGACCTGCTGGCCCAGGTTCGTCCGCTCGTCGTACATCGTCAGCAGGACGCCGTCGATGTCGAGAGCCGGGTTGAGCACGGCGCGGACGCGCTTGAGCGTGCCGACGAGATCGGCGAGGCCCTCGAGGGCGAAGTACTCGCAGTGCAGCGGAATGAGGACCGCGTCGCACGCGACGAGGGCGTTGAGGGTGAGCAGGCCGAGCGACGGCGGGCAGTCGATGATGATGTAGTCGAAGCGGTCGCGAAGCGGCGCGATGATGCGGCGGAGGCGCGTTTCGCGCGCGAGCATGGGGACGAGCTCGATCTCGGCGCCGGCGAGGCTGCGATCGGCGGGAATGGCGGAGAGGCCCGACACGGCGGTCGGCATGACGTAGACGGCGGGGTCGCCGATTTCGTCCGACATCAGCGCGTCGTAGATGTCGCCGGCGGGTGCGCTCCGGCCCTTGAGGCCGACGCCGCTCGAGAGGTTGCATTGCGGGTCGACGTCAACGAGGAGGACGTGCTGGTCGGCGAGGGCGAGGGACGCGCCGAGGTTGATGGCGGTCGTGGTCTTGCCGACGCCGCCTTTCTGGTTGGCGATCGCGAGGATCTTGCCCATGAGCGTTGTCTCGAGCGCGCAATGCGCGCGGCGCCGGAGGGGCCAGGCTCCTCAGGCTACGTCCGTGTGTAGCCTGAGGAGCCTGGCCCCTTATGTTTATTGGTCGTATGACAGAAACACACAACCATTGACCCGCTGGCGTAGAGAGAATAACACGAAGGACCTGCGTGTTTCACGTGGAACACGGTGTCCGAGCCTGGCGCAGCGTTCCACGTGGAACATACGAGCCCCTAGAGCATCTTGCGAAGTACGATGAGCCGGCTGCGGAGCGATTCCACCAGGGTCCAGGTCGCCTCGTACACGAGTGGCGGGGCGACGAGCGGAGGCGTGTCCGTCCCGGCCGACGTCCTGAACAGGAGAATCCGGCCGCCGAGGCGCAGGAAGGCCTGGATGTGCACGAGGAGCTTCTGCTCCACTCTCACGGCCCGAATGGTGATGAGATCCTGGGACTCGTGCAGTTCCGGGCGCGCCAGAAGGTCCTCTGCCCTCGCCGTTTCGACCGACGTGTCCACCAGATTCAGGTGCCGGATGGCCTCGCGCAGGAATGCCGACTTCCGCGTCTTCGACTCGACCATGGTCACGGCCAGCGACGGGATGGCGATCTTCATCGGAATGGCAGGCGAGCCCCCACCCGATCCGATGTCCATCATCCGCGGGCGCGAGGCGAGCTGCGGCCCGTGCGGCCGGCCATGGCCGTGCGATCCCTGGAGGTGCTTCGCGGCGACGAGAGGTTCGACGAGGAGCCGGTCAATGGCCTCATCTGGTGCGTCGTTCAACGAGAACGCCGTGAGGTTGACCTTCTCGTTCCAGGATTCCAGCAGGTGGTAGTAGGCGCCCAGTGACTCAGCGGTCTGGGCTTCCAGGGTGACATTCGCCTTCCGGGCCCGCTTCGCCAGCCGCTCGTTGAATTCCCGTGGCGTCATGGCTGAATCGCTCCAGATACGCGCTAACGACGGCCACCGCCGCCGGCGTCACCCCAGGAACGCGACCGGCCTGGCCGAGGGTTCGCGGCTCGACCTCGCCGAATCGCTGCACCATTTCGCGAGACAACCCGGGGATTCTCTCATAGGGGAACCCCCGAGGGATAGCTCGCTCTTCACCGCGCCGCAATTTCTCGACGTCCTGTTGCTGGCGCTTCAGGTACCCGTCGTACTTGGCCATCGTCTCCGGCGTGGCGATGTCGTGGGAGGAGGCGTCCGGGTCGATGTCGAGCGCGATCTCTCCGCGGTCGAGCATGCCGGCGAGACGGACGCCGGGCTGTCGGAGCCGCTGGAGAGCCGGGATGCGTCCGCCATCCGACGAGACGGTCGAATCGCGGAGCGCTGCGAGGTTCCAGCGCAGCCTGGCCTGGCGGGCCTCGAACCGCCGCCAGCGGTCATCCTGCACCAGTCCGACTTCCCTTCCCTGTGGCGTCAGCCGCAGGTCCGCGTTGTCGATCCTGAGCAGGAGCCGGTGCTCGGCGCGTGAAGTGAACATGCGGTACGGCTCGAGGCACCCCTGCGTGACGAGGTCGTCCACAAGGACGCCGATGTAAGCATCGGCCCTCCCGAGCGTGAACTCCGTGCGCCCCGTGACACGCAAGGCCGCGTTGATGCCCGCCATCAGCCCTTGCGCGGCGGCCTCCTCATAGCCGGACGTCCCGTTGATCTGGCCGGCCAGGAAGAGGCCAGGCGCGCGCTTGGCTTCCAGCGTCGGCAGGAGCTCGGTCGGCTGGACGAAGTCGTACTCCACGGCGTAGGCCGGCCTCAGCATCACGGCGTCCTGCAGACCCGGCAACGCGTGGACGAGCTCGAGCTGGACGTCTCTCGGCAGGCTCATCGAGAAGCCGTTCATGTAGATCTCGTCTACGTCGAGGCCTTCGGGCTCGAGGAAGACGTGGTGGCGCTCGCGGTGCGGGAAGCGCACGACCTTGTCCTCGAGCGAGGGGCAATACCTGGGCCCAACCCCCTGGATCTGGCCGTTGAAGAGCGGCGACTTGTCCAGGTTCGCCAGCACGATGTCGTGGACGCGCTCGGTCGTGTGGACCTGCCAGCACATCACCTGCTCGCGGGTGATGCGGCCGCTCATGAAGGACATCGCTACCGGCTCGGCGTCTCCCGGCACACGCGAGAAGTCACCGCGGCCAACGGCTGTATCAAAATCGATACTGTTCCTGCTAAGTCTAGGCGGGGTGCCTGTTTTCAGGCGACCGACTCGAAAACCCATGGCCTGGATTGACTCGGCCAGGGCAGTGGACGCCGCTTCGCCATGACGGCCGGCTGAGTGGGTATTCGGGCCGATATGGATCCGGCCGTTCAGGAAAGTGCCGGTCGTGACGACGATCGCGGCGGCGCTCACCGCTTCGCCTGATTCTAGGTCACACGACAGACAATCGCCGACACCCGTGCGCAAGCCGCCGGCCTTCCCGATCACCCACTCGATCCGCGGATGGCCTTCGAGCGCCCGCCGCACCCACTCGCCGTAGCGGCGCTTGTCGGCCTGCGCGCGCGGCGACCACACCGCCGGGCCGCGGCTCCGGTTCAGCAACTTGAATTGGATGCCCGTCGCGTCGATGGCCAGGCCCATCAAGCCGCCGAGCGCGTCGATTTCGCGCACGAGGTGTCCCTTCGCCGTGCCGCCAATCGCCGGGTTGCACGGCATATGCCCAACCGTGTCTTTCGAGAGCGTGCAGAGGCCCACGTGGCAGCCGAGTTGCGCCGCCGCCCACGCAGCTTCCGCACCGGCGTGGCCGGCGCCGATGACGAGAACGTCGAAGTCGGGCACGCTACTTCCCGACACAAAACCTCTCAAAGACCCGCCTCAGCACATCCTCCGTCGTCCGGCGCCCCGTGATCTCTTCGAAGGCGCGGCGGGCCTCGCGAAGATCTGCGAGCACGAGTTCTTCGCTCGCCGACTCCCCCGCCGCCTCCACGTTCGCGGCGCCGCGCGCGATGGACTCGCGCGCATCGCGGAGCAGCACCTCGTGCCGGACGTTCGAGACGATGGGAGCGTCGCGCAGGGGCTCGCCGACGTCCAGCGCCGCCCGCATGGCCGCGCGCACTTCATCGAAGCCGGCGCCGGTCTTGAGGGACAGCGCAATCGCCCCGGACTCGGGATTCGGGGTTCGGGGCTCGGGGCTCGGGGAGGTGCGGCCGCCATTGTCTGCCGCCGCAGGAACATCCGCCGGCCGAGGGTTCATCGCGCGGGCCCTCGAACCAAGCCGCTCGGCGTCAGTCTGCAAAACGCTGCGGAGGGGCCGAGAACCTGGTGGGGTGCCGAAGGGGGGCCCCGCCTGCTGCCGACCGAACCCTGGAGCTGCGTTTTGCCGGCTTGCGTGAGCGGGACCGAGCGAGGGACTCCCGGCCGGCCGCTCTGACAACGTGGTGGCGTCTGCGAGATCTTCGACACTCCAGGCGGCGGGGAGGTCGCACTTGTTGATCACGACCACGCGCGGCGCGCTGGCCGTCTCGCGCAACAGCCCGCGGTCTACGTCTTCAAGGGGCCGCGAGCAATCCAGCATCAGGATCACGAGATCCGCGATCTCCGCCGCGCGGCGCGCCCGCAACACGCCTTCGAGTTCGACCTCGTCGCCGCCGGCGCGGATGCCGGCGGTGTCGACCAGGCCGAGGCGGATCCCGTCGAGATCGATCGTTTCCGTCAGCATGTCCCGCGTGGTGCCGGGTCTCGCCGTCACGATGGCGCGGTCCGTGCCGATCAGCCGGTTGAAGAGCGACGACTTGCCGACATTCGGTTTACCGAGAATGGCGATGTGCCGGCCCTCGCGGATCACGCGCCCGCTCGCGTACGTGCGCAGCAGGCTGTCGATGCCGTCCTGCACATGGCGCAGCACCGCGGCGGCCTCGCCGGCGGGCCGGATGAAATGGTAGCCCTCGTCCGGGAAGTCGACCGAGGCCTCGAGGCTCGCCGCCAACTCGAACAGGTCGTGATCGAGCGCGCCAATCGCGCGCGTGAGTGTACCCTCGAGTTGATCGAACGCCACGCGCGCCTGAAGGGGCGTCACGGCATCGACGAGATCCGCGACGGCCTCGGCCTGCACGAGATCGAGGCGCCCGTTGAGGAACGCGCGCAGGGTGAATTCACCGGGCTCCGCGAGGCGCGCGCCGGCCACGATGGCGCCCTGCACGATTTCGCGGAGCAGTGTCACGCTGCCATGAACCGCGATCTCGACGACGTCTTCCGCGGTGTAGGAATGCGGCGCCGGAAAGTACGTCGCCACCACTTCGTCGATCGCACGCACTCGCGGCGCAGCCTCGCCGAAGCTCGGCTGAGCGTCAGGCCGAGCGACGTGCGAAGCAACGCCGAAGCTCGGCTGAGCCGTCAGGCCGAGCGACGTGCGAAGCAACGCCGAAGCTCGGCTGGCCGGCAGGCCGAGCGACGTGCGAAGCAACGCCGAAGCTCGGCTGGCCGGCAGGCCGAGCGAAGGCGTGCGTCAGCGTCGCATAACGCGGCTCGAGATCGTGCGCGACAGTCAGGAGCGCGCGCGCCACATCATGGGCGCGCGGGCCGCTGATGCGCACGACGCCAATCCCGGCGCGCACCGGCGCGGTCGCGATGGCGACGATGGTATCGGCGGGGGAGAACACGGCTACAGCCTACATCGTTCGGGGCTCCCGCCTCCGCCACACGGCCGGCCGGCCGGCTTCGGCGCGGCGAGCGGGACTCGGGACTCGGGCAACAAGGACGGGGTTCTCCTGCCGCAGGGTTGCCTTGAGCGGGCCCTCGAACCAGGCCGATCCGCGTCAGTCTGCAAAACGCGTCGCAGGGGCTGAAGTCCTGGCTGGGGTTTCAAGGGCCCCAGCCTTCCGCCGACCGGCACCCCCGGAGATGCGTTTTGCCGGCCTGCGTGAGCGGGACCGGGCGAGGCGACCCCGCGGCAAGAACGCGCCGTCGTCATGAACCCCGAGACTCCGTGGCTCGAGGGCCCTCCCGACACGGCTCCGCCCGGCCTTCGCGGTCGCGGATTGCCGAGTCACGGATCCCGAACCCCGAGTCCCGACGCTACTTCGTGCTGATGATGACGGTCTTCATGAACGCGTCGCCGATGCTCTCGGAGGTGGCGTCGGCGCGCTCGGCAACGGCCAGGTGGACGATGCGCCGCTCGTACGGGTTGAGCGGCCCCATCTCCTGCGGCGTGCCCGACGTGACGGCCTTCTCGGCCATGAAGAGCGCCATCTGCCTCAACTCCGCGTCCTTGTCCTGGCGGAAGCCGAGGCAGTCCACCACCACCCGCTGGTCCTCGGGCATGCCGTCCCGGAACACCGCCGACACGACGTGCTGCAGGGCGTTCAGCGTCTCGCCGCGCCGCCGCACGAGCCATTCGGCGCCCTCGCCGGAGAGGTTCACGCGCAGCAGCTCGGGCGTCTCGGTCACCTCCGCGGCGAGCGACAGCCCCATGGCCGTCGTGACGGCGTTCACGAACTCGACGATGCGGGTGCTGTGGTCGCTGCTCATACGGTTCCGGAGCCCTTCTTCGTGGTGCGCCGCTCGGCCGCCGGCCGCGGGACGCGGGTCGGCCCGATCAGCCGGTTCGTGAAGTACTGCTGGGCAATCGCGAGCACGTTGTTGACGAGCCAGTAGATGTTCAGGCCGCTCGGCGCCCACAGGAACATGACGGTGAAGACGACCGGCATCATCATGAACATCTTCTGCTGCATCGGGTCGGTGCCGGCGGTCTGCGGCGTCATCCTCTGCTGCACGAGCATCGTGATGCCCGTGAGGATCGGCGCCACGTAGAACGGGTCGTACGCCGCGAGGTCCTTGATCCACAGGCCGAACGGCGCGCCGCGCAGCTCGATGGAGTACGCCAGCATCGAGTAGAACGCGAACAGGATCGGCATCGTCAGGAGCATCGGCACGCAGCCGCTGGCCGGGTTCACGCCGCGCTGCTTGTAGAGCTCCATGAGCTCCGCGTTCATCTTCTGGCGCTCGGGGTCGGTCGCCTTGAGCTTGCCGTAGCGGTCCTGGATGGCCTTGATCTCGGGCTGCAGCTCCTGCATCTTCCGCATCGACACGACGCTCTTGTGGCGGAGCGGGAAGATCGCGAGATTGATGAGGAACGTGAGGACGATGATCGACCAGCCGTAGTTGCCGACGTAGCCGTTCACCCACTTCAGCGCGCCGAGCAGCGGCACGACGAGCCACGCGAACATGCCGTAGTCGATGGCGCGCACGAGGCTCCCGTCGAGCCCCTTGAGCAGGTCGAAGTCCTTCGGGCCGATGAAGAACGTGCCGTCGATGCCCGGCCCGGGCAGGTTCACCGTGTAGCCGATGAAGGCGTGCAGCGGCTTGCCCGCGGCGTCCAGCGTCGTGAGCGGCCGGTACTCGACACGCACGTTGCCGGTTCTGGCCAGGACCGCCGACAGGAAATAGTGATCGTCCACGCCGGCCCAGCGCATGGCGCCTTCCATCACGGGCTGCTTCAGCAGCGCGGAGGCGGAGTGGCGCTCGACCTTGCCCTCGCGATACAGGTTGGTGCGGGCGCCCATCATGTACCGGCTGGTCTCGGTCGTCTCGATGTCGCCAGGGCCCGGCCCCATGACGACCGCGACGTTGGCGGGGGAGCCGGCCACCTCCGCCGTGACGACCGCGTGGACGGTGTACGTCTTCGGATCGACGGTGAACGCCTTGCGCACCGCGACGCCGCCGGCCTCGCGGTACTCGAAGGCGACCTGCCACGCGCCGGTCCTGGCGTCTTCCGAGGCGGCGCCGCCCGCAATTTTGAAGAGGGCCGTGTTGGCGCGCGCGTCGAGGGCGGCGTCGCCCGTCTCGATCTCGAAAGGCCGCGCCGCGCCGGCGAGGGTCTGCGGCACGAGGTCGACGGGCTTGCCGGCCTTGTCCATGTAGGTCTTCAGGCGCCAGCTCCTCAGGACGCCGCCGCGGTTCGTGAACACCGCGCGCAGCGTGCGCGTCTCGATCACGACCTCGCGCTCCTCGGTGTCGGCCACCTCCGGAGCGGCAGCCGGCGCGGGAGCAGCCGTCGGGGCGGCCGCAGCGTTCGCGGGCGAGCCGGCAGCCGCGGCGCCCTGGCGGGCGGAGCCGGCGGGCGTGGCCGACTGGCCGGCCCCAGGCGCGGCCGATCCCCGCGCCTGTTCCGTCTGGACGGCCTTCGGCCGCGGGACGGGCTTCGGGGCGAACATCGCCTGGTACATGTAGAGGACCAGGAACGACATGACGACAGCAAGGATGACGCGTTTTTCCATAGGAACCGATCAGGCGCGCACGCCGGGCTCTCGATACGGCCGGCGCGCCACGAGCGCGCGCCAGGGGCTGCCGACGGGCACGGGGTCGTGGCCGCTGCCGCCCAGGGGCTGGCAACTCGCCAGCCGCCGGAGCCCCAGCGCCATCCCGGCCGCCGCGCCGTGCCGTTCGACCGCCTCGGCCATGTAGTCCGAGCACGACGGCAGATACCGGCACGATCCTGCAAAGAGCGGGGACACGATCGACTTGTAGCACCTCAGCGCGCCGAGCACGCCGCGGGCACAGGCGTTAGGCCTCACGGCGCCTCCGGGCGCGGCGCTCGAGGACGGCCACGTACTCGGCCTCGACGCGCTGGAACTCGGCACCAATCATCTCCCGCCGCGGGACGACCACGATGTCGAGTCCCTCGGCCGGCTTGTGGCGCCGGAACACCTCGCGCACGAGGCGCTTGGCGCGGTTGCGCTGCACGGCGGGCCCGAACTTGCGCGTGGCGGCAATCCCCAGACGCGGACGGGCCAGGCTGTTCTCGAGCAGGAAGATGGTCATCAGGCGGCCCGGCACGCGGCGCCCGCGGTCGTAGACGGCCACATACTCGGCACGGCGCCGGATCCGCTCCTCCGGGCGAAACCGCTCGTCCGGGAGCGCCCCGGCGGCGGGCGCCGGCGCTGGCTGGTCACCGGGCGTCACGGCCGCCCTCGCAGGCTACTCGTCCGAGACCGTCAGGCGCTTGCGGCCCTTGGCGCGGCGCCGCGCCAGCACTTGCTGGCCGTCCTGTGTTTTCATCCGCTTCCGGAAGCCGTGCGTTTTCTTCCGGTGACGTACGTTCGGCTGGAATGTGCGCTTCATTCAGACACCTTTGTCCGCGAGTGACGGAACTTCCCATACTACCGGTCCCGCGGGAAGGCGTCAACTTTTCCTGCGCATCCTGTGCGGCAAGTGCTATCGTCGTCTGGCCTCCTGTGGAAAAATGTCGCGAGCCATCCGGGCACTTTTCAACAGATGTGGAAAACATTGTGCATATCACCGAGGGCGAAAGTCCGGCGCCGCCCGAAAAACAGCGGGGTTTTCTCCAGCGGCCGGCACTCCATGGCGCGCCGTGGGGCTCAGACGGGGGCGAAAGTCTTTAACGTGTTCAGTGGTAAGGTTTTATAGCAACACACGAGGGCCAGTCATGGACAGCCCGAACGTCTGGGACGCCGTTCTTGCGCGTGTCGAGACGAAGGTCAACCGGCACAGCTACTACACCTGGTTCAAGCCCAGTTCCTTCATCGGCGAGTCGGGCGATCTCGTGCGGGTGCGGGTGCCGAACCCGGTGTTCCGCGACTGGCTGACGAAGCACTACGCGGGGCTCATCAACGAGGCGCTGTCGGAGCTCGACCGCCCGATGGTGAAGATCGAGTTCCTGGCCGACACGCCGTCCGGCGCGCTGCCGGCGGCGGCGGAGGCCGCGCCGGCGATTCCGCCGGAGGAAGCCGCGCAGGCCGAGGGGCCGGCCGCGAACGGCGGGGCCCCGGAGGCGATCGCCGTGCCCGCGCCGGGCGCGGCGTGGGGCGGCCCGCCGCTCGATGCGACGCCCGGGGTCGGCCTCAACCTGCGCTACACGTTCGACACGTTCGTGGTCGGGCCGTCGAACCAGTTCGCCGAGGCGGCCTCGCGCGCGGTGGCCGAGGCGCCCGCGCGGTCGTACAACCCCCTCTTCATCTACGGCGGGGTGGGCCTGGGCAAGACGCACCTGATGCACGCCATCGGTCACTACGTCCTGCGCAACAACCCGCACCTCAAGCTGACGTACATCTCGACCGAGCGGTTCATGAACGAGATGATCAACGCGGTGAAGACGGACCGCGTGATCGACTTCCGGGAGCGGTACCGCGGCGTGGACGTCCTGCTCGTGGACGACATCCAGTTCCTGGCGGGCAAGGAAGGCACGCAGAACGAGTTCTTTCACACGTTCAACGCGCTCTACGACGCGCAGCGCCAGATCGTGCTCAGCAGCGACTGCCCGCCGAACGAGATTCCGTCGCTCGAGGAGCGCCTGCGGTCGCGCTTCGAGTGGGGCCTCATCGCCGACATCCAGCCGCCGGACCTCGAGACGAAGGTCGCCATCCTCAAGAAGAAGGCGGACGCCGAGAGCGTGCCGCTGCCGGACAACGTGGCGATCTACATCGCGGAGAAGATCAAGTCGAACATCCGCGAGCTGGAGGGGTCGCTCATCCGCCTGATCGCGTTCGCGTCGCTCACGGGCCGCGAGGTGTCCATCGGCCTGGCCCAGGAGGTGCTGAAGAACGTCATCGGCCAGGACGAGCGCGCCATCACCGTGGACATGATCCAGAAGTCGGTGGCCGACTACTACCAGCTCAAGGTGGCCGATCTGCGCGCGCGCAACAACTCGAAGTCGGTCGCCCTGCCGCGCCAGGTGGCCATGTTCCTCTGCAAGGCGCTGACGCACGCCTCGCTGCCGGAGATCGGCCGGAGCTTCGGCGGCAAGCACCACTCGACGGTCATCCACTCGGTCCGGAAGATCGACACGCTGCGCAAGAAGGACCGGGATTTCAACAACGTTATCAACGGTCTTATCGAGCGCATGAGGTAGGCTCCCGGGCCTTCGAGGCCCCCGTGCACAGCCTTCAACAGGGGGGCCCTGTGGACGAGAGAGGACGCCCGGGGCGGCCCGCGCGGGACGGGGAACGCCGCACGATCCGCGCACAGGGAGTCAACAGGTTTTCCGTGCTGCAAGTCCTTATGAAACAATCTCTTAGCGCCTGCTTTCCCCCTTCCCAACACAAGATCCTTACAGTATAATTTCTTGATCTGATTTCTTCTTTTGTCCGGATCGGATCCACTCGGTCAACAGCCTTCGGCCCCGGGAGCAGGACATCATGGAACTCGTGGTCCGCAAATTCGATCTGCTCAAAGAACTCCAGCTGTTCCAAGGCATCGTCGAGCGCAAGAACACGATCCCGATCCTGGCGAACGTGCTCATCGAGGCCAAGGGCGAGACCATGCGCATGGCCGCCACGGATCTCGAGGTGGGCCTGCGCGCCGAGTGCAAGGCATCGATCGCCAAAGCGGGCGCGCTGACGCTGCCGGCGAAGAAGCTGTTCGAGATCGTCAAGGAGCTGCCGGACACCGACATCCGCATCGAGGAGGACAAGCACGGCGCGGTGAAGGTGGCGGCGGACCGGTTCGAGGGCCGGATCCAGACGTTGGCGAAGGAGGACTTCCCGACGCTGCCGGACCTCGCGGCGGGCGACGGCGTGGCGATCGACCGGGTCCTCCTGCGCGAGATGGTGATGAAGACGCAGTTCGCCATCACGGGCGAGGACACGCGGTACTTTCTGAACGGCGCGCTCTTCGTCGTGCGTCACGACGCGATGATGCTCGTGGCGACCGACGGCCACCGGCTGGCCGTGGTGACGGCGCCGCGCGAGGGCGATCCGAAGGTGGAGGAGACGCGGACGATCCTGCCGAAGAAGACGCTGTCGGAGCTCGGCCGCCTCCTGACGGACGGCGACGGCGACATCCGCTTCGCGAAGGATGACAGCCACATCTTCTTCCGGATCGACGGGCGGCTCCTCGTGTCGCGGATGATCGACGGGCAGTTTCCGGCGTACGAGCGCGTCATCCCGAAGGGGAACGACAAGCGCGTCGAGTTCGAGCGCGATCGCTTCCAGGCCGCAGTGCGGCGCGTGGCGCTCATGTCGAACGAGCGGTCGCGCGCGGTCAAGTTCTCCATCGAATCGGGGCGGGTCGAGATCGCGTCGCAGACACCGGAGCTCGGCGAGGCGCGCGAGCAGATCCCCGTCGAGTACAGCGGGCCGGCGATGGCGATTTCCTTCAACGCGCAGTACGTGCTCGACTTCCTCAACGCGGTGGACACCGACGTCATCGCGGTCGAGTTCAAGGACGACGTGAGCCAGACCGTGATGCGACCCGTCGGCACGACCACCTACGACTACACGTACGTCGTGATGCCCATGAGGGTTTGATGGGCCGCGGCGAGACCCCTTCGGCCCCGGACCAGGGGCCAGATACGGATTCCATGGCGGCGGCAGAACGCGCGGACCGAACGGAGGAGACGCCCGTCGTGCCGGCGGACGAGAACATCGTCGGGCCGGGCGGCGCGGACGCGGGCGACTATTCGGCGGACAAGATCAAGGTCCTGGAAGGCCTCGAGGCGGTCCAGAAACGGCCCGCCATGTACATCGGGTCCACCGGGCCCCTGGGCCTGCACCACCTGGTCTACGAGGTCGTGGACAACGCGATCGACGAGGCGCTCGCGGGGTACTGCGACGAGGTGCACGTCACCATCCACACCGACAACTCGATCACGGTCGTGGACAACGGGCGCGGCATCCCCGTGGACATGCACGAGAGCGGGCGGTCCGCGGCCGAAGTGGTCATGACCGTGCTGCACGCGGGCGGGAAGTTCGACAACGACAGCTACAAGGTGTCGGGCGGCCTGCACGGCGTGGGCGTGTCGGTGGTGAACGCGCTGTCGGAGACGCTCGACCTCGAGATCTGGCGCAACGAGCAGGTCTACCAGCAGTCGTACGAACGGGGCACGCCCCTCGGCGACCTGACGATGACCGGGAAGACGCACCGGCGGGGCACGAAGGTCCACTTCAAGGCCGACAGCGGGATCTTCGAGACGCTCGAGTACTCCTTCGACACGCTGGCGCAGCGGCTGCGGGAGCTGGCGTTCCTGAACCCCGGGCTGCACATCTCGCTCGAGGACGAGCGGGAGGGGAAGCGCCACGACTTCAAGTACGACGGCGGCATCGTCTCGTTCGTGACGCACCTGAACAAGCACAAGGACGCGGTGAACGAGAAGCCGATCTACATGCGCGGCGACAAGGACGGGATTGTCGCCGAGATCGCGCTGCAGTGGAACGACGGCTACTCGGAGACCGTGTATTCGTTCGCGAACAACATCAACACGTACGAGGGCGGCACGCACCTCTCGGGGTTCCGCGCGGCGCTGACCCGGACGATCAACTTCTGGGCGTCGAAGAACGCGGGGGCGAAGGACGCGGCCGAGGGCGTGAGCGGCGACGACATCCGCGAGGGCCTGACGGGCGTCATCAGCGTCAAGATCCCGCACCCGCAGTTCGAGGGCCAGACGAAGACCAAGCTCGGCAACACCGAGGTGAAAGGCATCGTCGAGGCCATTGTCAACGACAAGCTGGGCGCGTACCTCGACGAGAACCCCGCGGTCGCGAAGCGGATCATCTCGAAGGCGGTGGATGCGGCGCGGGCGCGCGAGGCGGCGCGGAAGGCGCGCGACCTCGTGCGGCGCAAGGGCGCCCTCGAGAACAGCTCGCTGCCCGGCAAGCTGGCGGACTGCCAGGAACGCGACCCGGCGCTGAGCGAGCTGTACATCGTGGAAGGGGAGTCGGCCGGCGGATCGGCGAAGCAGGGGCGGGACCGGCGCTTCCAGGCCATCCTGCCCATCAGGGGCAAGATCCTGAACGTCGAGAAGGCGCGCTTCGACCGGATGCTCGGCAGCGAGGAAATCCGGACGATGATCGCGGCCCTCGGGTGCGGGATCGGCGCGGAGGACTTCGACGCCGACCGCGTGCGCTACCACCGCGTCATCATCATGACCGACGCGGACGTGGACGGGTCGCACATCCGGACGCTGCTGCTCACGTTCTTCTACCGGCAGCTGCCCGAGCTCATCAACCGCGGGTACATCTACATCGCGCAGCCGCCGCTCTTCCGGGCCAAGCGCGGCAAGGCCGAGACGTACATCAAGGACGAGCGCGAGCTCGACGCGTTCCTCGTGCGGCGCGGCGTCGAGCACCGGTCCGTGCGCTTCGCCGGCAACGGCACGGCGGTCACGGGCGCGGAGCTGGAGAAGCTGCTGGAGCGGCTCATCGCCTTGCGCGCGCAGACGCAGGCGGCCGCGCGCCGCGGCGTGACGGGGCGCGTGCTGACGGCGCTCCTCGACCTGGGCGCGCGCGACCGGTCGTTCTTCGCCAGTCACGAGCGCATGGCGGCGCTCGCGGCGGCCCTCGGCGGCGAGGGCCGCTCGGTGACGACCATCCTCGACGAGGAGCACAGCCTGTACCGCCTCGAGATCGAGGAGCGGAACGGCCACGCGCGGACCATGGCGGTGGCGGCGGACACCGTGCTGTCGAGCGAGTTCCGCGCGCTGCTGGCCACCCACCGCGAACTCGGGGACCTGACCTGGCCGGCGACCGTCGTGGCCGACGCGGAGGCGGCGGACGCAGAGGGCAGCGACGAGGCGGCCGACGGCGCGGACGGCGCCGCCTCGCCCGGCGCGCGGGCCCGGAGGCCGAAGGGCCGCGTGCCGGACGTGGAAATCGCGGGCCCGGACGACCTCGTGGATCACTTCATCGCGGCGGGCAAGCGCGGCGTGGCGATCAACCGCTACAAGGGCCTCGGCGAGATGAACCCGGATCAGCTCTGGGCGACGACGATGGACCCCGCGGCGAGGACGCTGCTCCAGGTGAAGGCCGAGGACCACACCGAGGCCGACCAGATGTTCACCACCCTCATGGGCGACCAGGTCGAGCCGCGGCGGAAGTTCATCGAGGACAACGCGTTGGATGTAAGGAACCTGGACATCTAAAGAAGCCAGAAGCCAGAAGAGCTGAATGGATACCGCGAGCAGAATCCCCGTCGCCATCGAAGATGAGATGAAGCGCTCGTACCTGGATTACGCCATGAGCGTGATCATCGGGCGGGCGCTGCCGGACGTCCGCGACGGATTGAAGCCGTCCCACCGGCGGGTGCTCTACGGCATGCGGCTGATGGGCCTGGCGTCGAACCGCGCCTACCGCAAGTCCGCGAAGATCGTCGGCGAGGTGATGGGCAACTTCCATCCCCACGGCGACAGCGCGATCTACGACACGCTCGTGCGCATGGCGCAGGACTTCAACATGCGCTACCCCCTGGTGGAAGGCCAGGGCAACTTCGGATCGGTCGACGGCGACCCGCCCGCGGCCATGCGCTACACCGAGGCACGGCTGAGGGCCGTGGCCGAAGCACTGATGGTGGACCTCGAGAAGGACACCGTCGACTTCGTCCCGAACTACGACGAGACGACCGAGGAGCCGACGGTGCTGCCGGCGCCGTTCCCGAACCTGCTCGTCAACGGCTCGGCGGGCATCGCCGTCGGCATGGCGACGAACATCCCGCCCCACAATCTGGGCGAGGTCGTCGACTGCGTCCTCTACGCCGTCGAGCACCCCGAGGCCACGTCCGACCAGAAGCTGTCCGCCATGTGGCGGATCCTGCCCGGCCCCGACTTTCCGACGGGCGGCATCATCGTCGGGCGGGCGGGCATCGCGCAGGCGTACCGGACGGGCCGCGGGTCCGTCATCGTGCGCGCGCGGACGGAGATCGAAACCGCGAAGAAGGGCGACCGGACGTCGATCGTCGTCACCGAGATCCCGTACCAGGTGAACAAGGCGCGGCTCATCGAGAAGATCGCCGAACTGGTGCGGGAGAAGACCATCGAGGGCATCGCGGACCTGCGCGACGAGTCGGATCGCGACGGCATGCGCATCGTGATCGACCTGAAGCGCGGGGAGATGCCGGACGTCGTCCTGAACAACCTGTACAAGCACACCGCGCTGCAGTCGTCGTTCGGGATCATCATGCTGGCGATCGTCGGCGGCCAGCCGCGCGTCCTGTCGCTGGTCGAGATGATCGACCACTTCGTGGACTTCCGCGGCGAGGTGGTGCGCCGGCGCACCGAGTTCGACCTGCGCAAGGCCGAGGCCAGGGCCCACGTCCTGGAGGGGCTGAAGATCGCCCTCGACCACCTCGATGCCGTGATTGCCCTCATCCGGGCGTCGCGGAACCCGGCCGAGGCGCGCGAGGGGCTCATCGCCACGTTCGGCCTGTCCGCCATCCAGGCGCAGGCCATCCTCGACATGCAGCTGCAGCGCCTGACCGGCCTGGAGCGGCAGAAGATCGAGGACGAGCTGGCCGAGATCCTCGCGACCATCGAGCATCTCCGGACCATCCTGGCGAGCGACCGCCTGCTGATGGAGATTGTCGCCCAGGAGCTGCGGGACGTCCGGGCGGCGTTCGCCGACCCGCGGCGGACGGACATCACGGACGAGAGCGGCGAGTTCCGCATCGAGGACCTGATCGCGGACGAAGACATGGCGATCACCGTGACGCACACGGGGTACGTCAAGCGCACCGCGGTCACGAGCTACCGGAACCAGCAGCGGGGCGGCAAGGGCCGCATCGGCATGCGGTTCCGGGAAGAGGACTTCGTCGACCATCTCTTCATCGCCTCGACCCACGACTACCTGCTGGTCTTCTCGGACCGCGGGCGGGCCTACTGGCTGAAAGTCCACGAAATCCCGGATGTGGGCCCGGACGGAAAGGGCAAGGCCATCGCGAACCTGGTCTCCATGGCCGAGGGCGAGAAGATCGCGTCCCTGCTGGCCGGACGGGCCTGGGAGGAAGACAAGTTCGTCTTCATGGGCACCCGGAAGGGCGTCGTGAAGAAGACGCCCCTGGCGGCGTTCCGGAACCCCCGCGCGGGGGGGATCATCGCGATGGGCGTCGAGGACGACGACGCGGTGATCGCGGTGCAACTGACGGACGGGACGGGGGAAATCTTCGTCAGCAGTCACGACGGCATGGCCATCCGGTTCCCGGAGACCGACGTCAGGCCCATGGGGCGGACGGCCTACGGGGTCCGGGGCATCAGCCTGCGGGAGGGAGACCGCGTCGTGGCGATGGAGGTCGTCCGGCCCGGCGAGGGCGGGACGGTCATGACGGTCTGCGAGAACGGGTACGGCAAGCGGACGGACCTCGACGAATACCGCGTGCAATCTCGTGGCGGAGTGGGTATCATCTCGATCCACACGACCGAGCGGAACGGTCGGGTGGTCGGCGTGGCCTGCGTGCGTGGCGAGGACGAACTGATGCTCATCACGCAGCTCGGGAAAGTGTTGCGGATGCCAACCAGCGGTATCCGGGCCATCGGCCGGGCGACCCAGGGTGTCCGGCTGATCGAGATCGAATCGGACGATCGCGTCGTGTCGGTGGCGCGGCTCGCGGAACGCGAGGACGAAACGGCAATCGGTGAGTAGAGGAGGATGGCATGTCGCGGCCTACATTCACACATTGGTTGATGGTTCCGGTCCTGCTGCTGGCTGTGATCGCGATGGCTTGCGGCGGCGGGGAGGAGCAGACCCTCCTCAACAAGTACTTCACGGCCTCGAAGGTGAGCGACAACATGACGCTCTCCAACATCGCCACCGTCGCGTTCGATCCGAAGATCGACGGCCAGATGCAGTCGTTCAGCGTCGTGAAGGTGAGCGAACCGGTGGTCACGCCCCTGGAGATCAAGCAGCACGCCGCGGAGATGAAGGCGGCGTCGGATGAGGAGAGGGTCTTCAGCGACAAGAAAAAGGTCTTCCAGGATGCCAACGGTGACGCCATCGACCGGATCCTGAAGGCCGAGCAGAAGAACCAGACCCTCAAGGGCAAGGACGCCGAACTCCAGAAGGAATGGACCAAGTGGCGCGAGGACACGGCGGTCTACGCCAAGAAGGTGTCCGAGGCCCGCAAGAAGGTCGCCGCCGAGCAGCCGATCGTCGAGATCAGCTGCCAGGATCCGAGCAGGCCGATTGACACGACGGCCTACGAAGGCGAGTCCACGACCAAGGAAGTCACCATCAAGGGCAACGTCAAGACGGACGCGGGCACCGTCGTGAAGAACTACGTGTTCACGCTGCAGCGCATCGTCCTGAAGGGCGTCAACGGCAAGGACATGGTCGGACGCTGGGTGATCACGAACCGGAAGGACGCGGAATAGAAGAAGCCAGAAGCCAGGAGGGCCCACTGACGCCCGTCAGAAGGGCCCTTCTTGCTTCTACGCTCGCTCCAGCTTCGCATACTTCCCCAGCAGCCTCTTCGCCCCCACCGTCACGAACCGCACGGTCAGCTTCACATCGTCACCGTGGTCCTCGAGGCCAATGACGGTGCCGAGGCCGAACTGCGGGTGCCGGACGCGCATGCCGAGGCGCACGCCCGACGCGTGGGCGGACTGGTCCTCGTCTTCCGGGGCATAGACGGGCCCGGCGGGTGGAGAGGACGACGCGCGCGATGGGCCGTTCCCGTGATCGCGGAAGCGGCGCGCGCCGCCGCCGAACGAACCGTACGGTGATGCGTAGGCCGACGCGTACGGGCCGGCGCCCGAGCCGTAGCCGACGAAGTCGTAGCGCTGGACCAGGGATTCGGGGATCTCATCGAGGAACCGCGACGGCTCGGAGCTGCGATACTCGCCGAAGACGCGCCGCCGGCCGGCGCTCGTGAGAACGAGCTGGCGGCGGGCGCGGGTCATGCCCACGTAACACAGGCGTCGCTCCTCCTCGAGGGTCTCGTCCTCGTCCGCCGATCGGGCGTGGGGGAAGAGGCCCTCCTCGAGGCCCGCGATGATGACGGCGGGGAACTCGAGGCCCTTGGCCGCGTGCAGCGTCATCAGCAGGACCCGCGCGTTCTCGGCGCCCTCCGATTCATCGGCCTCGGAGAGCAGCGACAGCCGGTCGACGAAGCCCGCCAGCGACGGCTCGTCCTCGCGGCCCTCGTACTCGCGCGCGGCCGACACGAGCTCGGCCAGGTTCTCGATGCGCCCGTCCGCCTCCTCGCTGCGCTCCTCGCGCAGGTCCTGGAGATAGCCCGTGAGATCGAGCATCCTGGCGATGGCGACGGAGCCCGGCTCGCGCCTGGACATCCCGGTGAGCGACAGGATCATGTCGCGGAACGCCGCGAGCGACGCGGCCGCGCGGTTCGGAAAGCGCCCGGCCTCCAGCCCGCCCACGATCGCGGTCCACAGGGAGGGGCGGGCGGGCTCGGGACTCGGGGCTCGGGACTCGGGACTCGGACTGTTGAAATCGAGAGCGTGGTTGCTCTCGTCCCCGTTCTGTCCTTCTGGCTTCTGACCGATCTCTCCGCGCGCGGCCTCCAGCGCGTCGAGCACCCCCTTGCCTATCCCGCGCGCGGGCGTGTTGATGACCCTCCTCAGGCTGACATCGTCATGGGGGTTGAGGAGCAGCTTGAGGTACGCGAGGGCGTCCTTGACCTCCTTCCGCTCGTAGAAGCGGACGCCGCCGACAATGCGGTACGCGAGGTTCTCGCGGCGGAGAGCGTCCTCCAGGACACGGGACTGGGCATTCGTCCGGTAGAGCACCGCCGAGACCGCGTCGGGGTCGGCGGCGAGCACCCCGCGCGCGGTCTTCGCGACGAAGTCGCCCTCTTCGAGCTCATCGCCGCAGCGGGCGTAGACGATCTTGTCGCCGCCCCGGCGATCGGTCCAGAGGCGCTTCTCCTTGCGGTTGAGGTTGTGCGCGATGACGGCCGACGCGGCGGCGAGGATCACCTCCGTCGAGCGGTAGTTCTGCTCGAGGCGGACGATCCGGGCCTCCGGGAAATCCGTCTCGAAGTCGAGGATGTTGCGGATGTCTGCGCCGCGCCACGCGTAGATGGACTGATCCGGGTCGCCGACGACGGTGAGGTTGCGGTGGTGCTCGGCCAGACGGCGCATGAGCAGGTACTGCGGGCGGTTGGTGTCCTGGTACTCGTCCACCATCACGAAGCGGAAGCGCCGGCTGTAGCTCGTCCGGACGTCTTCCGCGCGCTCGAAGAGCTCCACCGTCTTGAGCAGCAGGTCGTCGAAGTCAAGGGCGCCGTTCGCGGCCAGCACCTTCACGTACTCGTCGTACACCCGCGCCACGACGTCGTCGCGGTAGTTCGTGCGGCGGGCGAGCACGGCGGCGGGCGTGTCCATGCGGTTCTTGGCGTGGCTGATGCGCGCGAGGGCGGCGCGCGGGGCCAGGAAGCTGTCGTCCACCTGCTGGGCGCGGAGGATCTGCTTCACGGCGGCCAGCTGATCAGACGAGTCGTAGATGACGAAGTCGCGCGAGAGCCCGATGTGCGCCGCCTCGCGGCGGAGCAGGCGCGCGCAGAGGGCATGGAAGGTCGAGAGCCACATGCCGCGCGACGAGCCGCCGAGCAGCGCCTCGACGCGGGCTCGCATCTCCTCGGCGGCCTTGTTGGTGAAGGTGACCGCGAGGACCTCGTCCGGGCCGGCCTGGCCGCTGCCGACGAGATGGGCGATGCGGTGCGCGATGACGCGGGTCTTCCCCGATCCGGCGCCAGCCAGGATCAGCAGGGGCCCGCCCGTGTAGAGGACGGCCTCGCGTTGGGGGGGATTCAGAGAGTCGAGGAAGTCCAAATCCCTTTGATTCTATTCTACCGTCACGCTCTTCGCGAGATTCCTCGGTTGATCCACGTCGGCGCCGCGGCGGACGGCGATGTGGTACGCCAGGAGCTGGAGCGGCAGGACGAACACGACGGGCGTGAGCAGGTGATGCACCGTGGGCAGCGTGATCAGGAAGTCCGTGGCGGGGTTGAGCAGGTCGCGGATGCCCTCGTCGCCGCCGTTGGTGACGGCGATGACCGCGCCGCCCCGGGCCTTGGCTTCCTGGATGTTGCCGAGCATCTTCTCGAACACGTGGTCGCGCGGCGCGAGGGCGACGACGGGCAGGTCCTCGTCGATGAGGGCGATAGGCCCGTGCTTCATCTCGCCGGCGGGGTAGCCCTCGGCGTGGATGTACGAGATCTCCTTGAGCTTGAGGGCGCCCTCGAGGGCGATGGGGTAGTTGATGCCGCGGCCGAGGTACAGGAAGTCGCGGCGCTGGTGGAAGCTGCGGGCGACGTCTTCGACCATGGCGGACGCCTTGAGCGTCCAGGACAGGATCTGCGGCAGCCGGAGCAACGACTCGAGGTGCACGCGGGCGTCCTGCGGCGCGAGCGTGCCGCGGACCTGCGCGAGATTCAACGCCAGCAGGTAGAGCGCGACGAGCTGCGAGGTGAAAGCCTTCGTCGAGGCCACGCCGATCTCGGGCCCGGCGTGCGTGTAGATCGTGCCGTCGGCCTCGCGCGTGGCCATGCTGCCCACGACGTTGCAGACGGCGATGCTGCGTGCGCCCTTGCGCTTCGCCTCGCGCTGGGCGGCCAGCGTGTCGGCGGTCTCGCCGGACTGCGTGATGACCACCGCCAGCGACCGATCGTCGATCACCGGGTTGCGATAGCGGTACTCGGACCCGTAGTCCACCTCGACCGGGACATGGGCCAGCTCTTCGATCAGGAACTTGCCGACCAGGCCCGCGTGCCACGAGGTGCCGCAGGCGAGGATGGTGACCTTCTCCACGGCGGCGAGCTGCTCGTCGGTGAGGTTGATCTCGTGGAGGAAGACCCGCCCCTTCTCGAGGGAGATCCGCCCGAGCACCGTGTCGCGCA
Source organism: uncultured Acidobacteriota bacterium (assembly GCA_963809475.1). GTDB lineage: Bacteria > Acidobacteriota > Vicinamibacteria > Vicinamibacterales > JAKQTR01 > JAKQTR01. The sequence goes on along the minus strand of CAWEJS010000002.1, from coordinate 1,915,321 downwards.
CCGCGGCCGGCTGCTCGAAAATCTCCTTGAGCATGAAGTGCTTGTAGCCGGCCTTCTCGGCCTGGATCGGGTCCCACAGCACGCGCTGGGGCGTCCGGTCGAGGCGGGTGCCGTCGAATCGCGAAAACGCCACGCCCGCGGGCGTGAGGACGGCCATCTCCTCGTCGCCGAGGAACACGACGTCGCGGGTGTGGCTCAGGATCGCCGGGATGTCGGAGGCCACGAAGCACTCGCCCGCGCCGAGGCCCACGACGAGCGGCGGGCCGTTGCGCGCCGCCACCAGCGTGTCGGGCTCGTCGGCCGAGAGCATGACCAGCGCGTACATGCCGCGCATGTGCTTGAGCGAGCGGCGCACCGCCTCTTCGAGCGACGCGCCCGCGGCGCGCTCGCGCTCGACCAGGTGGGCGATCACCTCGGTGTCGGTCTCGGTAACGAAAGTGTGGCCCTCGCGCTGGAGCTCCTGCTTCAGCTCGAGGTAGTTCTCGATGATGCCGTTGTGGACGACGACCAGGCGCCCCGTGCAGTCGCGGTGCGGGTGGGCGTTCTCCTCGGTGGGGCGGCCGTGCGTGGCCCACCGGGTGTGGCCGAGGCCGAAATCGCCGTCGATGGGATCGGCGCGGATGGCCTCCTCGAGCCGCGCGAGCTTGCCGGCGCTGCGGCGCAGCTCGATGGCGCCGTTGCGAACAACGGCGATGCCCGCCGAGTCGTAGCCGCGGTACTCGAGGCGGCGCAGGCCGTCAACGAGGACCGGCACGACGGGCTTGGGGCCGACGTAACCGATGATGCCGCACATGGCAGATCCTTGTCAGAATTCGGAATCGTGACGCCTATCCCCTGTCCCCCTTCTTTCGGGCTACCCAGCCCTCGACATTCCTCTGTCTCCCGCGCGCGATCCCGAGCGCGCCGGGGGGAACATCCTCCGTGATCGACGACCCCGCGGCGACGTAGGCGCCCGCGCCGACGGACACCGGCGCGACGAGCTGCGAATCGCTGCCGATGAACGCGCCGTCGCCGATGGTGGTCGGGTGCTTCTTCGCGCCGTCGTAGTTGCAGGTGATCGTGCCCGCGCCGATGTTCACGCCCGCGCCAATCGTGGCGTCGCCGAGGTAGGCCAGGTGGCCGGCCTTGGAGCCGTCGCCGAGCACCGTCTTCTTGAGCTCGACGAAGTTCCCGACGTGGGAGCCGCTCTTCATGTGCGAGCCCGGGCGCAGGTGCGCAAACGGGCCGACGCGGCACTCACCGTCTACGTGGGATTCGAGGATGACGCAGGAGTCGTTGACGACGACGCCGTTTCCGAGGATCGAGTCCGTGATGCGGACCCACGAGCGGATGCGGCACCCGGTGCCGATGGACGTGCGGCCCTCGAGGGTGACGCCGGGATGGATGATCGTCCCGCTCCCGATTGCCACGCCATCGTCGATGAAGGTCGTCGATGGGTCGAGCAGCGTGACGCCCCCAGCGCGCAGGGCGTCGATCGTGGACTGTTGGATCATGGCCACGCCGGGTCTTGAGGCCCGGCCTCCTGTCGGGAATGAAGCCCGGGGACTTCGGGCCCCGGGGTTCCGACTATCGCCGCGTGCGCGGCTGGTTCCGGCGGTCCCGGCGGCCCGACGGCGACGAGGCGGCCAGGGCTGCCTGGAGCTCGGCCGTCTGCCGGAGGGCCTCGAGTTCAGGCTCCTTGCGGAGGAGTTCCCGGTTGTCGGGGTTCAAGTCGATGGCCTGGACCAGGTGGATGATGGCCCCCTGCTGATCGCCCTTCGCGGCGAGGACCGTTCCGAGCATGTACTCGGCGGCGTCGTTGTCCTTGTGCTGCTGGAGGGCCGTCGTCAGGAGCGCCACCGCACGGTCGAGGGCGCCGGCGTTGACGGCCAGCGTGGCGGCGTACACCTGTTCCTCCGGCGTCTTCGGCGTCGCGTCGAGGGGCGCGAGGTGGCGCTCGCAGACGCGAATGTAGAGCCGGGCCCGCTCGTGGAGTTCGATCTCCTCCGGGAACTCGGTGACCACCCGCCTCAGCATGTCCGCCGCGTCGCGATAGCGTTTCGCCTGCAACGCCTGGAGGCCACGCTCGTACAGGATGACCGCGTCCGCGTAAGTGCTGCGGCGGGGACGAGGCGTTGGCGCGGGAGTCTTCGGGCGCGCCTTGACGGGCGGCTTGGCCGCCGTGCGGGCGGTCTTGGGCTTGGGCCTGGCGGCAGGCTTGGGCGCGGGCTTCGATTTCCTTGCCGGGGCCGAGGCCCTGGCTTTCTTGACCGGGACGGGGCGGCCGGCACTACGCCGAAGTTTCGCCATCCTCTTGCTCCTCTGGCGCACACGTCATGACTACGGCGTCGCGGACGAATTTGGTGGCGTTACCTTAACAAATGGACCCGAAAGGGTCAAGGACGCCGGGCGCGATCGAGCGCGGAAAACACGTCTCTGGACCGCATTCCGTGCGTTCTGGCGAGTTCGCCGATGGCCTCGCGCCTGGTCCGGCCGTTTTCTGTCAAACGACCAAACTCTGCAAGTATCTGACCGTCATCTACTTGCAGCACAATGTTCGCCCTTTCTTCGTTTTTTCCGGCGAGGACGATGGTGAATTCGCCGAGGGGGTGGGAGAGGAGGGGCAGGACGCTTGAGAGGGAGCCGCGGAGGTATTCCTCGTGGAGCTTGGTCAGCTCGCGTCCCAGCGCCACCTGGCGGTCGCCGAGGATGCGGAGGGCATCTTCGACGGTTTCGCGAATGCGGTGGGGGGCCTCGAAGAAGACCACGGTCCGGCGTTCCTCGCGGAGCGACTCCAGCCAGGTTGCGCGGGCCGCGGATCGGGGAGGGGGGAAGCCCGCGAAGACGAAGGCGTCGGTCGGAAGCCCGGACGCGACGAGGGCCGTCAGGACGGCGCTGGGGCCGGGAATCGACTCGACGCGGATGCCGGCGGCAATGGCAGCGCGAACCAGGCGGAACCCCGGATCGGACACCGACGGCGTGCCGGCGTCGGTGATGAGGGCGATGCGCGCCCCGGCGCGGAGTTGATCCACGAGGGCGGGGACCTTCTCGGACTCGTTGTGTTCGTGGAGGCTCGTGGTGGGGCGGCGGATGTCGTAATGGTGCAGGAGTTTCGCCGAGTGGCGCGTGTCCTCGGCGGCCACGAGATCCGCCTCGCGCAGGACGCGCAGCGCGCGCAGGGAAACGTCTTCGAGGTTGCCGATGGGCGTGGCGACGAGGAAGAGGATGCCGGCGGCGGAGTCAGGCATGGTGAAACCGTCCCTATTTTATTGTACGATGAGGCTTTTCACGGGCCGGCCGCGCGAGTTGCCCGTGCGTACGAAGGGACTGGCGCCTCGATCCTGTGCCCATGATTGCCTCGGAACCGCTCCATCATTTCGTCGACGACTACCTGTCGTACCTGTACGAAACGAACCCTTCGGCGGCCACGTTCGACGGCGTCCACGCCTACGACGACCTCCTGGAGAACTTCGACCGGGCGGCGGTGGAGGCGGACGTCCAGGCGCTCTCGGGGATGGCCCGGCGGCTCGCCGCGATCAGCACGGACTCGCTGACCGGGACCGAGCGTGTCGAGCGGCCGATGGTGGCGGCGCACATCCAGGGCCGCCTGCACGAGCTCGAGAAGGTGCGCACGTGGGAGCGCAACCCTCAGATGTACGGGGAGCTGCTCGGCTCGAGTCTCGCCGGGCAGGCGCTGTTCGACTACGCGCCCGCGCCCGAGCGCGCGAGGCGGGTGCTCTCGAAGCTGCGCCAGACGCCGAGGTTCATCCAGTCGGCCCGCGACAACATCAAGGACCCGCCGGGGATCTTCGTGAAGATCGGCCTCGAGACGCTGCGCGGCACGCAGCGCTTCATCGAGGCCGACCTGCCGCGCGCGTTCGCGGACGTCGACGACCTGGGGCTGCTCGGCGACCTGGCGGACGCCCAGGCGGAGGCGATCGAGGCGATCACGTCGTATATCGGCTACCTCGAAACCGAGGTCGGGCCGAAGGCGCGCGCGTCCTTCAGGCTGGGGACGGACAGGTTCGCGGCGAAGCTGCGCCTGGACGAGGGCATCGAAATCCCGCTGAGCCGCCTGCTCGAGATTGGCCTGCGCGAGCTCAACGCAGTGCAGGAGGAGTTCCGCGAGGCGGCGGCGAAGGTCGAAGCGGGCGACCCGCTCGAGGTGTGGGGCCGCGTGAAGAATCGCCTCGCACCCGAGGGCGGCGTTGTCCGCGCCGCGCGGGAGCAGATCGAGACCCTCGCCACGTTCATCAGGCGGAAGGACCTCGTCTCGATGCCGGCGTGCGAGCCCGTCATCGTGGCGCCGACGCCGGACTTCTTCCGCTGGTCGTTCGCCAGCATGTGGACGCCCGGGCCCTTCGAGGCGAGGCCGACCCGTGCGTACTACTACCTGACGGACGCGGACGCGGCGTGGCCGGCGGATCGGAAGCAGGAGCACCTGCGCGACCTCTGCACCCCCACGCTGTGGTCGATCTCGATGCACGAGGTCTACCCGGGGCATTTCCTGCACTTCCAGCACCTGCGGCACGTCGAGTCGAAGGCCCGCAAGTCGCTGATGCTGGCGTCGACGTCGTTCGTCGAGGGCTGGGCGCACTACTGCGAGCACATGATGATCGAGGCCGGCTTCGAGCGACAGGACCCGACGGTCCGCCTGGGGCAGCTCGCCGAGGCGCTCATCCGGATCGCGCGGCTGGTGGTGGCCATCCGGCTCCACGCCGAGGACCTGTCGGTGGAGCAGGGCGTGCGGTTCTTCAAGGACGAGGCGTTCCTCGAGGAGAGCACGGCGAGGCGCGAGGCCGAGCGCGGCACGTTCGATCCGAGCTACGTGGTGTACACGGCCGGCAAGCTGATGCTCCTGAAGCTGCGTGAGGACTGCAAGGCGCAGGCCGGCGGCAAGTTCTCGCTGAAGACGTTCCACGACACGCTGCTCAGGAACGGCCTCGGGACGTTCCACGCCCACCGGCAGCTGATGCTGGGGGACGGGAGCGGGGCGGTGTTGGAATAAGAAGAAGACAGGCAAGTATCGAGCAATGCCACTGTACGAATACGAATGCCCCGCGTGCGGGGGCCGCTTCGAGCGGATCCAGCGCTTCGCGGATCCGCCGCTGGACCACTGCCTGTTGTGCGGCAAGGGCCCGGTGCAGAAACTGCTGTCCGCGCCGGCCGTGCACTTCAAGGGCACGGGCTGGTACGTCACGGACTACGCCAGCAAGAAGAGCGACGGCTCTCCAAGGACCGACGCCGGCGCGCCCACGACGGTCCCTTCCGACTCGACGCCCCCGGCCCCGTCGTCGGGCTCGTCATCGGGCTCGGCCGACGAGAAGAAACCAGCCGCGGCCGCAGACAAGAAGCCGGCCGACAGCGGCAGCAAGTAGTCAGGAGTCAGGAGTCAAAATACCGCACGACGAGCCATCAGAGTTCAAGGGATCGTAAGTACGCCTTGAACTCCCCCGCGAGGTCCTCCCGCTTCAGCGCGAAATACACCATCGCCTTCAGGTAGCCCAGCTTGTTGCCCGTGTCGTGGCGGACGCCCTTGATCTCGTACGCGTAGATCGGGCGCTTCTGCAGCAGGCGCCGGAGGCCGTTCGTCAGCTGGATCTCCCCCGTCCGGTCATTCGCGGTGATTTCGAGTTCCGGGAACAGGTCGGGCGTGAGGATGTACCGGCCGATGACCGCAAGGTTCGACGTGGCGTCTTCGCGCGCCGGCTTCTCGACCAGGTCGCGGACGGTGTAGACGCCGTCCTCCTCCTTCTCGACATCGACGATGCCGTACGAGGAGACGCGGTCCCAGGGCACGCGCTCGACGGCCAGGACGGGGCCCTGGACGCGATCGAACACGTCCACCATCTGCTTCAATCCCGGGGGCTCCGCATCCACCACGTCGTCGGCCAGGACGACCGCGAAGGGCTCCTGGCCGACCAGTTCGCGCGTCACGAGGACGGCGTGGCCCAGGCCGAGGGGTTCGCCCTGGCGGACGTAGGCGACGTTGATGAGGCTGGAGATCTGGCGGATTTCCGCGAGGAGATCCGTCTTGTTGCGCGACTCGAGGAACGTCTCGAGCTCGACCGAGACGTCGAAGTGATCCTCGATGGCGTTCTTGCCCCGGCCGGTGACGATGATGATGTTGTCGATGCCGGAGGCGACCGCCTCCTCGACGCCATACTGGATGATCGGCTTGTCGACGAGCGGGAGCATCTCCTTGGGCTGGGCCTTCGTGGCCGGGAGAAACCGCGTGCCGAGGCCCGCCGCCGGGAAGACCGCCTTGCGCACTCGTGCCGCCATATGTGGAACGCCTCCAGGGACCGGATCGTATCGCAGGGTCCGGGGCTTTGGATATACGATCTGGCACATGCTCGACCCAAGCTTCGTCCGCGATCATCTCGATGTCGTCCGCGCCCGCCTGCGCGATCGCGGCATGCGCATGGACGCCGAACTGGACGCGCTGGCGGCGCTCGACGCCGAGCGGCGGACGCTCATCCCCAAGGTGGAGGAGCTGAAGCGCCTGCAGAACGCGGCGGGCGAGGACGTGGCCCGGGCGAAGAAGGCGGGACAGGAGGTTTCGCACATCTTCGCCGCCAACAAGGCGCGGGGAGGGGAGATCAAGAAGCTGGAAACCGACCTCGACGGCCTCGAGGCGCGGCGGCGGGCCATCCTGCTGACCATTCCGAACCTGCCGCACGAGTCCGTGCCCGTCGGCGCGGGCGCGGCGGACAACCTCGTGGTGCGCAAATGGGGCGAGCCCGGGTCGTTCGACTTCGAGCCGAAGTCGCACGCCGAACTGGGGCCCGAGCTGGGGATCCTGGATTTCAAGCGGGCGGCCCGGATGTCCGGCGCGCGTTTCGCGGTGCTGACCGGGGCGGGCGCGCGGCTGTCGCGGGCCCTCATCGACTTCATGCTGGACCTGCACACGCGCGAGCACGGGTACACGGAGGTGGACCCGCCGTTTCTGGTGAACGCGGCGGCGCTGCAGGGGACGGGCAACCTGCCGAAGTTCGAGGCGGACCTCTTCAGGATCGCCGGCGAGTGGGACCTGTTCCTCATCCCGACGGCCGAAGTGCCGCTCACCAACCTGCACCGGGAGGAGATTCTGGACGGCCGGCTGCTGCCGTTGCGCTACACCGCCTACACGCCGTGCTTCAGGAGCGAGGCCGGATCGTACGGCCAGGACGTCATCGGCCTCATCCGCCAGCACCAGTTCCACAAGGTGGAGATGGTGAAGTTCGCGACGCCCGACCAGTCGTTCGACGAACTCGAGAGCATGGTGGCGAACGGGGAAGAAGTGCTGAAACGCCTCGGACTGCCGCACCGGACGGTGCTGCTGTGCACGGGCGACATGGGGTTCGCCTCAGCGAAAACGTACGACATCGAGGTGTGGCTGCCGAGTCAGCACACGTACCGCGAGATCTCGTCGTGCAGCAACACGATGGCGTTCCAGGCGCGGCGCGCGAACATCAAGTTCCGGCCGGGCGGGACGGGCAAGGCCGAGTACGCGCACACGCTGAACGGATCGGGGCTCGCCGTCGGGCGGACGCTCATCGCGATTCTCGAGAACTACCAGCAGAAGGACGGCTCGATCGTCATCCCCGAGGCCCTTCGCCCCTACATGCGCGGGCTGGAGCGGATTACGAGGCCGTAGCGGGGGCTCTTCCTGCTTCTGGCTTCTTGATTCTCCCCCCACAGCTATAATCGCCGTTGCGGAGGGATGGCCGAGCGGTTGAAGGCGGCGGTCTTGAAGACCCGGTGTCTTGCCAGTCGGCGAGGTACCGAAGTGGCCGTAACGGCGGCGCCCCGAAGGCGACTTGTCGGGTCACCCGCACGGGGAGTTCGAATTCCCCCTTTCCGCCAGCCTCTCGAACCCAGCGGGATATTCTCCGTCTGTACGCACCCGAGTGGACCGTCGACGAACAGTAACGTGCCTGCGTCATGTACCTGAAGCGCATCGTCTGTTCCTGCCACGTGCTTCTACTGATCGCGGCCGTGGCGTTCGCGCAGCAGACCCCTCCCAATGATCCCATCGTGAAGAAGGCGCTCGCGATCCACCAGCGCGCCATCACCCTCGACTCGCACATTGACATCCTCACGACCTACGCTACGCCGGCGCTCGACCCTGGAACCGCGACGACCCTGCAATGTGACCTGACCAAGATGGAGAAAGGCGGCCTTGACGGCGCGTTCCTCGCGGTCTTCGTCGGGCAAGGTCCGCTCGACGTGGCCGGCTATCGACAGGCGTACGACCAGGCGATGGTGAAGTTCGATGCCCTCAAGCGTTTGACCGAGCAGATGTACCCGGACCGCACCGAGTTTGCGCGGACGCCGGCGGATGTCGAGCGGATCGCGAAGTCCGTCAAGCGGATCATCATGACCGGCGTCGAGAACGGATACCCGGTGGGGACCGATCTTGCCAATGTGAGGAGGTTCTACGACCTCGGCGCCCGCTACATCACACTGGCCCACAGAGACAACAACCAGCTCGCCGACTCGTCCAGCGCGCCCGAACCGAGCCACGGCGGCCTTTCACCTCTCGGCAGGCGGGCCGTAGCCGAGATGAACCGCCTGGGCATGATGATTGACGTCTCGCATGTCTCTGAGGGGTCTTTTTGGGCCGTCATCGCCATCACGAAGGCCCCGATTATTGCGTCGCACTCGGCCTGCGCATCCCTCACCGATTCCGACCGCAATCTCACCGACGAGCAGCTCAGGGCGCTCGCCAGAAACGGCGGCGTGATCCAGGTCGCGGCGGTCCCCAACTACATCAAGGTAGAAGACCCAGCCCATCGCGTGGCCGTAGCGGAACTGCGGAAGGAACTTGGCCTGACGGCCGGCGGGGCCGGCGCGAGGGCCTGGCGGGCCTCGGGTTGGGCCATGAGCGACGAACAGCGCGCCGACTACGCAAGGAAGACGGCCCAGTTCCGGGAGCGAAAGAAGGAGATCGACGCGAGGCACCCGGCCGCGCCACCGACGCTCAAGGACTTCGTCGATCACCTGGACCACGCCGCGAAGGTGGCCGGGATCGACCACGTTGGCATCGGCTCCGACTTCGACGGCGGCGGCGGCGTTCCTGGTTTCAACGACGTCACCGAGGCGCCCAACGTCACCATCGAGCTCGTGCGGCGCGGCTATACCGAGGAACAGGTCAGGAAGATCTGGGGCGAAAACCTGCTCCGGGTCTGGCGGGAGGTCACGAGGGCGGCGGCCGGGCTCAGAGAGGTGAAGTGACGCGGCCGTTGCGAACCGACCATCCGGGGCATCGAGGCTTCCCGAGGCAATCCCCAATCAGCGAGAAACGGCCGCAAACGCGCTATGATCGCCACGCGGAGGGATGGCCGAGCGGTTGAAGGCGGCGGTCTTGAAAATCGCTGTACGGGAAACCGTACCGGGGGTTCGAATCCCTCTCCCTCCGCCAGCCTTCGCTCCCGTCCGGCTTACTGCATTCCTCGGCGCGCTCGGCAGCGGCCAGCACCAGCGGTACGTCGACGACATCCAGAGCCTCGGCAGAGCCGAGACCATCGACGACGGGAACGGCATCCTCGGCCACATCCTCGGCAGCAAGGACGTGAGCCGTCAGGTCGCTCGGCAGGCATCGCTGCAGTCCGGCGTCGGCGCCGAGATCCTGAAGAAGATGCTCCCGGTCCTGGCCACGCTGCTGATGGGCGCGCTGGCGAAAGGGCAACTCGGCGGGTCGGCCACGCAGCCGGGATCCGGCCTGGGGCAAGAAGGCCGGGGCGGCGGCAGCATCCTGGACATGCTCGGACCGCTGCTCGGCGGCGGCAGCGGCGGCGGCGGGAACCCGATGGTGACCGACGTGATCGGCATGCTCGGCAAGATGCTCGGCGGCGGGCGCTGAGAGCGGGCCGGCCATCCCGGGCCGCCGTCACCGACCAAGGCCTCTACATCACGTCGCCCTGAGCGAACGTCGCCGCGCCGAGGCCGATGCTGAATGCGGATGCGCCGCGATCGGCAGGAGGGGCGAGCCGCACCTCGACGCCGGGTGTGTCCCCCGGGATGCCCTTGCCGTACTTGATGCGAATGCGTTGCGGGCGCACGGGCCGGCCCAGCCGCGCCAGCGCCGTCTGCAGAAGGTCGAGGTACGCCGTGTTGTTGACGTGGTCGTTGGCGTCGACGTCCGAATAGCGCAACGAGAGGGCGAGCGCCTCGGCGACAGTCTTGTCCGGCGCGGCCAACGCGAGGTCCTCGAGCTCGGGGCAGAACACGCCACCGTCGTGGGACGGAAACCCGTTCGCCACCTCGGGCGGCACGCGGGCGATCGACCTGGTCCGCCTGCTGACGTAGGCCCAGACCGACGAGCCGCGGATCACGGGTGCGTCTGCGCTCGCGAATACGCGGAACTCCCGGCAACCCTTGAAGTCGCGAATCCCGCTCGACCAGGTTTCCACGCGCAGCGGTTCGCCGTAGCGCGGATAGCGTTCGATGGCGACCGCCATGCGCTTCAACACCCACGACTCACCGCGCGTCACCATCGCGGCCGTGCCCGTGTGGTGCTGGCTCGCGTGCGCGATCGCCGCCTCCTGCAGGAGCTTGAACACGCCCTGCAGCGTGAGCACGTTCTCCCGGTCGACGTCGCCGTACGCCACCGACGACTGCAGGATGCACGTGTTGGATACAGGTAGAGACATGGGTGCCGCCGGGATTCAGTCGTTCACCCGGACCACCCGGAGAGAGAAAGCCTCCGCGTCCCACTCGAGGTCGAGCGAGCCGGACGGCTCCACGCCGAGGTACCGGGCTGGTTGAGTCGAGGCCATCGCGAGCGCCTCGTCGAGGGACACGCCGGCGTCGCGCACGGTGTTCGCGACGGCGCGCTCCATGGTCAGCGCCGAACCCGCCAGGTACGACGCGCCCGGGATCGCCACGCGGCCGGTGTCATCGAGCCGCACCGTGACGGAGCCGAGTTCGTACTCCCCGGGCGGCTGGCCCGCGGCCGCCATGGCGTCCGTGACCAGTACGACGCGCCCGGCCGTCTTCGCGCGGATCATCGACTTGGCCGTCGCAGGCGGCAGGTGGTGGCCGTCGATGACAAGAGAGGCGGTCAGTTCGTCGGCGGCGAGCTGTTCCCAGAGGAAGTTCGGGTGGCGCGGGATCAGGTTCGCGCAGCCGTTGCCGAGGTGCGTCGAGAGCGTCGCGCCCGCGCGCACGGCGTCGCGTATCTGCTCGGGCGACGCGGCCGTGTGGCCGAGACCGACGCGGACGCCGCGGGCCCGCAGGTATTCGACGAGCCGCAGCGCGCCCGGCACTTCCGGCGCGAGCGTCACGAGCAGGATGCGGCCTTCAGCCGCATCCTGCCGGCGCTCGAAATCGTCGATGGACGCGGGCGCGGTGTCTTCGCGCCGGTGCGCGCCGCGCGGGCCGTCATCGGGAGAGATGTACGGCCCTTCCATGTGGATGCCGAGGATCGCAGGCGCGTCGGCGCGCAGGATCGCCCTGGCGCACAGGGCGAACCGGTCCGCCGCGCTGGAGATGATCGTCGGCAGCAGGCGGGTGACGCCGTGCGCGCGCAGGGCGTCCAGCGCGTGGCGCACCTGGTCCGGGGTCGTCGCGGGATCGTTGAAGCTGACGCCGGCGAAACCGTTGACCTGGAGGTCCAGAAACCCCGCGCTGACGAGGCGGCGCACGCGGCGTCCTCGGGGATCCTAGTCCTTGAGCACGAAGGTCACGCGCATCGTGACGCGGTACTCGGTGACCTTCCCATGCGAGACCTCGACCTTCTGATCGGCAATCCAGGCGCCCCGGACGTTCTTGAGCGTCTTGTCCGCGCGCTTGATGCCGATGGCCACGGCGTCCTCGAAGCTCTTCGGCGACGAGGCAATGATCTCCGTTACTTTTGCGACAGCCATGCTTTACCTCCAACAGCTGACGATGATACCGCTTCTCGCGGATGCCGGGTACGGTTTAGAATCGCGTGACGTCATCCAGGAGGCCTCCATGCGCACGCCGTCGTGTCTGCCTCGACTGCACCTGCCGATCTACGCGATTGCCGCCACTGTTGCGCTCGTCCTGTCGGGCGGCAGTCTGACGATCGCCCAGGAACCGCCACCTCAGCCGAACCCGGCGTTCAAGCCGGAAGTCGGTCAGCACGGCAAAGACGTCGTGTGGGTGCCGACGCCCCAGGCGCTCGTGGACAAGATGCTCGACATGGCGAACGTGACGCCCGCGGACGTCGTCATGGACCTGGGATCGGGCGACGGCATCACCGTCATCACGGCGGCGAAGCGCGGCGCGCGGGCCATCGGCATCGAGTACAACCCGGACATGGTGGACCTGTCGCGGGCGAACGCGGAAAAGGCGGGGGTCTCGGACCGGGCGACTTTCCGCAACGCGGACCTCTTCGAGATGGACCTGTCCGAGCCGACGGTCATCACGATGTTCCTGCTGCCGCAGATCAACATGCGGCTGCGGCCGAAACTCCTCGACCTCAAGCCGGGCACGCGCATCGTCTCGAACTCGTTCAACATGGAGGACTGGGTCGCCGACGAGACCGCGACGGTCGGCGAGGGTTGCGAGACCTGGTGCACGGCGCTCTTCTGGATCGTGCCGGCGAAGGTCGAGGGCCGATGGCAGACGGCCGGGGGCGACCTGACCTTCGTGCAGACGTTCCAGATGGTCGCGGGAACGCTTCAGTCCGGCGCCGCGAGCGCGGCCATCACTGACGGGCGGCTGCGCGGAACCGAACTGAGCATGACGATCGACGGCGCCCAGTACACGGGCGTCGTGAACGGGAACACGATTACGGGAACAGTGTCGACGGGCGGCAAGACGGTCCCGTGGAAGGCGACGCGCGCTACTTGAGGATGACGGTGGCGCCCTCGATCATCACGGGATAGACGTAGCCCGCGGTGAAGTCCTTGTCGAGGGCAACCGTGCCGGTGGCGGTGACGGTGTCGCCGATCTTCGCCGTGGCGTCGGACGTGACGAGGATGTCGTGCGTGCCCTTTGCGGCAACGCCAGTCCCGTCCTGGACGTGAATCCAGTTCCGGCCCAGTATCCCGCCGTTGAACCTCACGACCTTGCCGCGCACGGTGACGGTCTTGCCAGCGAGCGACTTCCGGTTGGCCCAGATGTCCGCGATGGCGGTGCCGCCCGGCGCCGGCGTCGCAGCCTGCTGGCTCGCGTGCGCCGCCGCAGTTGCCGGCGCCTGGGCCTCGCGTGCGTGTTCGGCCGGCGAGCCGGAACACGCGCCCGTCATGCCAAAGCCAAGAGACAACAACGCCGCCGCGGCGATCGCGCGAGTCTCAGTCAATAGACCCTCCACGTGTGTCTCTATTGTCGCGCGGGAGGCTGCAGCGAGTAAACACGGCCCGCGCCCGCGACGTGCTCGAGCCGGAGCCGCGCGCCGAACGCGTCAATCCGCGCCTCGACCTGCGGCCACTCGCCGGGCGGGTACAGCTCGGTATGGGCGACGACGTAGGTGACGCCGAGGCGGGTCAACTCCCGCAGGCTGGCCTCGTCCGGGAAGTTCCTCATGTCCAGGTAAAGCCGCTCGTGCAGCGGGGCCCTCCAGCCACTGTAGCCGTGGACCGTCTTCTGCCAGTGCGCCATCGAATGCAGCATGTAGAGCGTCTGGCGCCGCTCGAACGCGCCGGCGTTCATCGGATCGGGAAGCGGCACCTCGGCCACGGCAAACGGCGCGGGCCGCGTGGCGAGCCAGCGGTCCACCAGGGGCTCGTCCACGCGGTAGGGGATGACCGCGAACGGCATGGCCGCGAACTCCGCGACGAGCAACGCCCCGACCGCCGCAGCCAGGGCGCCACGCCGCCGGGGCGCGAGCCGCGCCGACAGGCGTTCGACACCCGCGCCGGCCACGATGGCGAGGCCGAGCACGGCGAGCACGGTGAACCGTGAAGGCACCCGGATGAAGTTCATGCCGGGCAGCCAGTACACGAGGGGCCACAGCCCCAGCGGCGGCCCGATCGAAAGCCAGACGGCGACGACGGCCAGCAGGCCGTAGAAGACGATGTCCCGCTGTGTCCCGCGCCGTCCCCCGGCCGGGAGGACGGCTGCGCCCTCCGCGTCGTGCCCTGCGCCCGCCCGAAAGACCAGCGCCGCGGCGGCCAGCAGGAGCGGCACATAGCCGGGAAACAGGTACGCGCTCGCGTGTTCGAGGATGCCCGCGCCGCCGGGCACGAGCGACAGCAGGTACGCCTGGAGGTGAGTGGGCGACGCAAGGAAACTGCCCGGGGTGACGCCCCAGTTCTCGAGCGACCGCCGCAGACCCGTCTCGTGCTGCACGGCGCGGTAGGGGAGGTACACCAGTGCGGACGGCACAAGCAGCAGGGCGCCCGTCACCCCGAGGTCGCGTAGACGCCGGACGGGATCAAGGGCATCGCCGGTGGCCACGCGATAGACGATGAGGGCCGACATGGCGAGCAGGAGAAAGACCGCGCCATGGCCGCTCGAGAGGGCCTGAAGCGTGAAGAGCCCCGCCGCGAGCCGCAGGTCGCGCTTCCGGCCCTCGTCCAGGTACGCGTGCAGGGAGGCCAGCGCGAACGGCACCCACTGCACCACGCCGATGTGCACCTGCGCAGTGCGGAAGAAGCGCGGCGGCGAGAACGCGAACACGAGGCCGGCGACGACGGCGCCCGCCGTGCCGATGCCGACGCGGCGCGCGAGGACGAAGGTGCCGAGGCCGCACAGCGCGCACGAGAGCAGGGCCACGATGTTGAGGGCCAGCAGGGGGTTGCCGCTGAGCCAGATGACGGGCGCCGCGACGAACGCGCTGCCGATGAGGTTCTCGGAGTACGCCAGCGTGTGGCGCAGGGGGTGGTAGATATTGGCGTCGAAGATCGAGAGGGGCGCGTGGAGAAACGCATGCGTGTCCCACGCGAGGGTCCAGATGAACAGGTCGCCGTCCGGACCCGTCGGCAGCGTCGTCGAAGCCGGGCGGAGGGCGAGCGGCCAGGTCATGAGGACCGTCAGCGCGGCGAACAGGACGGCGGCATGCCACGTGCGCACGAGCCGATTCTATATAAGATGGGCCGGTGAGCATCCGCGTTGCCGCGGCCACCGTCCTCGCCGCCGTCGCGGTCGCCGTGTTCGCGGCGCACCTGGTGGCGCCCGGGCCCGCCGACTTCTACATCGAGCCGGTGACGGGCATGGTCCTCGTGGCCGTGCGGCCCGGTTCGTTCATGATGGGCAGCGTCGCCGAGGAGCCGGGGCGCAACGACGACGAGTACCTCCACCGGGTCACGATCACGCACCTGTTCTACGTCGGCCAGCACGAGGTGACGCAGACCGAGTGGAAGCGCGTCATGGGGTCGAACCCCAGCTACTTCACCGATTGCGAGCGCTGCCCGGTCGAGCAGGTGGACTTCCTCCAGGTGAACGACTTCCTGTCGCGGATCAGCGCCGGCAACGCGGCGATGGGCTTCAGGCTGCCGACGGAAGCCGAGTGGGAGTATGTCTGCCGCGCGGGCAGCAGTACGCCGTTCAACACCGGCGCGCAACTCACGACGGCGCAGGCGAACGTGGACACGCGCTACGGCACCGCAGGCTCCGAGGACGGCGCGGCGTACGAGAAGACGCTGCCGGCGGGCAAGTTCCCGCCGAACAAGTGGGGCCTGTACGACATGCACGGCAACGTGTGGGAATGGACGAACGACTGGTACGGCCCGTATGCCCCGCGGCTGGAGAACGACCCGCGAGGCCCGGATGCCGGGCAGCGGAAGGTGATTCGCGGGGGCAGCTGGCGCTTCGACGCGAACAGCGCGCGCTGCGGGCTGCGCTACACCCACGCGCCGCAAGACAAGGGACCGGGCGTCGGCTTCAGGGTCGTCGGCGAACCGCGCCGCGCGCGGAAGCGTTAGCGCGGGGTCAGCTTTCGACGACGCGCGCCACGCGGCTGAACACGTCGTCGACGATGCGCCGCACGGCGGCCGCGGATGGCGCTTCGGCCACCACACGGACGATGGGCTCGGTGTTGGACCCGCGGACGTGGAACCAGCCGTCCGGCAGCATCACCTTCACGCCGTCGCGCGTGTCCATCGGCAGGCTGGCGAACTCGCGTCTCACCATGCGCAACACGTCCGGGATCTTGCTGGACGGGCAGGCGAGCTTCTCCTTCACCATGACGAAGCGGGGCAGTTCGGCCATCAGCGCGGACACCGTCTTGCCGGATGACGCGAGCAGGTGGAGGATGAGCGCCATGCCGACCTGGCTGTCGCGGGCGAAGTTGATGGCCGGGTAGATCACGCCGCCGTTCCCCTCGCCGCCGATGACCGCGTGATCGGCCACCATGCGCTCGGTGACGTTCGCCTCGCCGATCTTCGTCCGCACCAGCGGGCAGTTGAAACGGCGCGCCACCTCGTCCAGGGCGGCCGTCGTCGAGAGGTTGGCCACGACGGGGCCCGGCTGCTTGCCGAGGACGTGCCACGTGGCGAGCACCAGCGTGTAGTCCTCGCCGATGGGATCGCCTCGCTCGGAGACCACCGCGAGGCGATCCGCGTCCATGTCCTGCGCGAAGCCCACGTCGCAGCGGTTCGCGCGCACCGTCTCGCACAGCGCCCCGAGGTTCTCGGGGATCGGCTCGGCGCCGCGAGGGAACAACCCGTTCGGCGTGATGTTGATCGGGACGACGTCCACGCCGAGGGCCTCGAGGAGGCGCGGCGCGATCAGGGCGCCGGCGCCGTTGCACGCGTCCAGGGCCACGCGCAGGCGTTTCGGGCTCTGCGGGACCGGGCCAACGGCGTCCATGATGGCCTTGAGGTGCAGGTCCAGGCCGTCGGTCATGCGCTCGACCGATCGCATGTCCGCGCCGGACACCTTCACGTACTCGCCCTGATGGTAGATGTCGAGCAGTTCGCGCGCCGGGCCCGCGCCGAGGAAGAGGCCGTCGGGGCCGACGAACTTGAGGGCGTTCCACTCGGCGGGATTGTGGCTGGCTGTGATGGCGATGCCGCCGTGCGCGCGGCGATGGCGCACGGCGAGCTGCACCGTCGGCACCGGGCACACGCCGAGGTCGACCACGCGGCAGCCGCTGGAGAGCAGGCCGGCGACGACGGCCTGGCGCACCATCTCGCCGGAGGTGCGCGTGTCGCGGCCCACGACGACCGCGCCCGATCCCATGTACGTGCCGAAGGCCTGCGCGAACCGCGTCAGGAGCGTCGGCGTCAGGGAATCGCCGATCACGCCGCGCACGCCGGAGATGCTGATCTTGAGCGTGGGTATCGCTCGCATCGTTTAGCCCCAGCCCCCAGTCCCTAGTTCCCCGTCCCCAGCCGATCCCGCGCCCAGTCGACGAGGTCGCGCGCCCGCGCCTGTGTGCCGGCCTCCGCGATGACGCGGATCATCGACTCCGTCTGCGACGCCCGCACGTGCACCCACCCGTCGGCGAACGACACGACGATGCCGTCGGTCGTGTCCGAGGGAAGCGCTTCGCGCTCGACCAGGGTGCGGTAGTCCTGCAGCACCGAATAGAGCGCGCTCGGCTTCATCGGGAAGTCGTGCTTCACCATCTCATAGGACGGCAGCGCGTCCACCAGTTCCCGGAGCGACGCGCCGGTCAGGGCCAGGTGCTCGACGATGAGGCCCTGCGCGGCCGCGGCGTCGTGGGACATCAGGACGCGCGGCACGGCCACGGCGCCGTTGCCCTCGCCGCCGAGGACCGCGCGGTGCTCGATCATCGCCTCCGTGATGTACGACTGGCCCACGGGCGTGCGGACGACGGTCCCGCCGAAGCGCTTCGCCACGTCGTCCACGGCCCTCGTCGTCGAGACGTTCGTGACGATGGTGCCGGGCGTGTGCGAGAGGGCGATGGCGGCGGCCAGCGTGAGCGTGCGCTCCTCGGAGAGCGCCTCGCCGTCGGCCGTGACGAGGCCGATCCGCTCGCCGTCGGCGTCGTGGGCGAAGCCGAGATCGCCGTTGCCCGCCCGCACCACGGCCTTCAGTTGCGCCATGGTTTCGGGCTTCGGCTCGGGGCGATGGGGGAACGGCGCATCCGGATCGTCGTTGATGGCCAGCACCCGGCACCCGAGCGTCTCGAGCCAGCGCGGCGACAGGAACGTCGAGGCGCCGTTGCAGCAGTCGACGGCGACTTTGAGTTCGCGGCGTCTGGTCGCGTCCAGATTGAACGCGGCGGAGAGCACCTCGATGTGATGACCGATGGCGTCCTGCTCACCGACACCCGTCTGGATGCGATCCCACGCGGCCTTCTCGAACTCGCCCTGATGGAGGATGTCGAGCAACTCCTCGGCCTGGGTGGTGTTCAGGTAAAGCCCGTCGCCCCGCACGAACTTGAGGGCGTTCCATGCGGCCGGGTTGTGGCCGGCGGAGATGGAAATGCCGCCCTGGGCGCCGAGCCACCGGACCGCGTGCTGCAGGGACGGCGTCGGGCACACGCCGAGATCGACGACCTCGCAGCCCGTAGAGAGCAGGCCCGAGACGACCGCTGCGTGCACCATCGGGCCGGACGACCGCGTGTCGCGGCAGACAAGGAGGCGGCCCGAGTCGAGGTACGTGCCGAAGGCCTGGGCGAAGGAGACGATGAGTTCCGGTGTCAGCGATTCGCCGACGATGCCGCGAACGCCGCTGATGCCAATCTTGAGAGGACGCATGGCGGGAGCATCTTATCCCAGGGGCGAGCACTCAGCCCCCAGTCTCTAGTGCGCCGTCCCACCAAGCCGCCGATGCAGTGCCGCAAGGAACATGGCGCCGAGCGAGGCGGTGCCGGCCGCGACGAGAACGAACGCCAGGGGACTTCCCGACTGGGGCGCGGCGGATGCCGCGGAGACGCCGGCCGACATCGCACGCGCGACGAACGCCGTGAGGCCGTTCCACTGCCAGACGAGGAAAACGGCAAGGCTCGCCACACCGGCGGCAAGCTCGACCCAGTGCATGCGCTCGATGGGCGCCGATGCGGCGCGATCGGCCTGCCAGCGGCGCAGGAGTTGCGCCTTCCACCAGATGACCGCCGGATCCGGCAGCGCATGCGGCGCGTCCGGCGTGTCGGCGAGACCGCGGACGAACGCAATGGCGCCGGCCTGCTCGCGGCACGAGGGGCACGACGCCAGGTGCGCGGCGAGCGACGCGGAGAGCTCGCGGCGTTCCGCCGTGGCGCTGAGGATGTCCGGCAGTTGCGTGCAATCGTGGCGAAGCATCACTGTGCTCCCGGGCCGTAGCCCTTCTTGCGAAGCAGCGCCGCCAGTTTCCGGCGGGCGCGAAAGAGCAGCACCGGCACGCTCGCGGGCGCGAGCCCGAGGGCCGCGGCAATCTCGCGGTGCTCCGAGCCTTCCACGTGCGCGAGCCACAGCAGCATGCGCTCCTGCGGCTTCAGATCGCGGAACGTCCGCGCCATGTCCTGCTTCAACGCGGCGCCCTCTCCGTGATCGCCGGCCGCAGCCGCGGCCTCGGTCAGCGGTTCCAGCCGGCGCGTGCCGCGTCCGCCGCGCCGCCAGAGATCCGTGGCGGCGTTGGTAGCCACGCGGAAAAGATACGCACGAAGCTGGCCATCGTCGCGCGTGTCGAGCGGCGTCGCCAGCAGCCGGCAGAACGCTTCCTGCAGCAGGTCGTCCGCGTCGGCGGCGTTCCCGGTCAGGCGGTAGAGGTAGGCCCACAGCGGCCGGGCGAGCGCGCGGTAGAGTTCCTGGAACTCCGGTTCGGTCAGGAGTTCGGCTCGCGCGCCGGCCTGCGTGTCTATGCTCACAGCCTCCGCCCGGATGACCGCTGCGTGGTCAGCCATGACGACCTCGACTGATCAGCGGGCGCGTCTACCGTTGCGGCGCATCGCTGTCCAGGATGCCAAGCGCCTTCGACAGCCGGTACGACGCGATCGTCGACACGATGAACCCGACGCCGCAGGCGGTGACGATGCCGCCCAGGACCCAGAGGCCGTCACGCAGATAGTAGAAGATCCCGCCCAGGATCAACATCGCGAGGCCGACGGCCGTGCAGACGATGCCTGTCTGGGTGCTGGCGAGGATGCGAGTCTTGGCGCTCGGCCCTTCGACCGTGAGCGACTTCATGAGCTGCTTGCCGCCGTCTGTCTCGAGGAACGCGCCGAACTCGGCAGTCGACCCCAGCTTCTCGAGGACCTTGCTGTGGAATGTCGACGAGATTCTGAGCTGTTCCTTCCGCCGCCCGCCATCCACGATGACGAAGACGATCCAGGCGACGAGGGCGAAGAAGCCCAGACTGGCGACCATCGGCATGATGAATTCCATCGCGTAATCTCCTTGCATCGCTGTTCTCCTTGCGGCGCTTCTTCAATCGGCCGCCGACGGTAGAACGCGCGAAGCGGCCTAGACATTAACAACCCTCGCCCCTATACTCCGTGTGAGCCGGAATCCGCGCCGCGGATGGGTCCTGTTTCGTGGAGGAAACCATGCCCGATGAGCTGAAACCCGAAGTCCCGCCGATCGTTGTCGCCACGCCCGTGGCTCCGCCCGTTGTCCCGGCGCCCATGCCCGCTCCGAAGCCCGCGGCGCCAGCGCCCGCTCCGAAGCCCGCGGCGCCAGCGCCCGCTCCGAAGCCCGTGGCGCCCGTGCCCGCTCCGAAGCCCATGGCGCCCGTGCCCGCGCCGAAGCCCATGGCGCCCGTGCCCGCTCCGAAGCCTATGGCGCCCGTGCCCGCTCCGAAGCCTATGGCGCCCGTGCCCGCGCCTATGGCGCCTGTGCCCACTCCGAAACCGGCCCCGAAGCCGGCCCCGATGCCGAAGCCTGCACCGAAACCGGTCCCGATGCCGAAGCCTGCGCCGAAGCCGATCCCGACACCCGCGCCGGTCAAGAAGGCCGTGAAGGCGGCAAAAAAGGTCGTGAAGAAGGCCGCCAAGCCGGTCAAAAAGGCCGTGAAGAAAGCCGCCAAGCCTGTGAAGAGGGCCATCAAAAAGGTGACCAGGCCCGCGAAGAAAGCCGTCAAGAAGGTATCCAAGCCCATCAAGAAGGCCGCCAGGAAGATCGTCAAGAAGGCCAAGAAGGCCGTGAAGAAGGCCAAGAGGGGCAAGAAGTAGGCTATTCTAGAAAACCCGGGCTGTCGGTGACCCGCCGGCTGTACAAGCGGGCGGGCCGCCGGGCCCGGCGCGTTGCGTCAAGAGGTGAGGTGGCCGAGAGGCTGAAGGCGGCGGTTTGCTAAACCGTTATACGGGCTAAAACCTGTATCCAGGGTTCGAATCCCTGCCTCACCGCCACTACGTGGTCCTTGTCAGGGGCTAGCGCCTGACTTCATGACCGTCCCACGCGTTCGTTTTGCCCCGTCCCCAACCGGGTACCTGCACGTCGGCGGCGCGCGGACCGCCCTGTTTAACTGGCTGTACGCGCGGCGGACAGGAGGCGTGTTCGTCCTGCGCATCGAAGACACCGACGTCGAGCGTTCGTCGGCCGACATGGTGACCGGCATCCTCGAGGGGATGCGGTGGATCGGCCTGGACTGGGACGAGGGGCCGGACGTCGGCGGCGCGCACGGGCCGTATTTCCAGTCGCAGCGTCTCGCGCGGTACCGCGAGCTGGCCGAGCAGCTCGTGCGAGGCGGCCACGCGTACTACTGCTACTGCGGCGTGTCCACCTCCGCTGGCGATGAACAACCGGCCAGCTTCGGCGAGACGGCGGCCGGTGATGATGAAGCCGCCGAAGGCGACACGCCGCGCGGCGAGTCGTGGACCTACGACCGGCGGTGTTCGCGGCTGACACCTGACGAAGTCGCTGCGCGCGAAGCGGCGAAGATGCCGCGCGCGATCCGCTTCCGCGTGCCGGAGGGCGAAACGACGTTCCACGATCTCGTGCACGGCGACATCACCTTCGAAAACGCGCACATTGAGGACTTCGTGGCGCTGCGGTCCGACGGCCACCCGACGTATCACCTGTCAGTCGTGGCCGACGACATCGACATGGCCATCACGCACGTCGTGCGCGGCGACGATCACGTGTCGAACACGCCGAAGCAGGTGCTGCTCTATCGCGCCCTCGGGAAGCCGCTGCCGGCCTTCGCGCACGTGCCGCTCATTCTGGGGCCCGACAAGCGGCGGCTGAGCAAGCGCCACGGGGCGACGTCCGTCACCGAGTACTCGCGGCAGGGGTACGTGCCCGAAGCGATGATGAACTTCCTCGCGCTGCTCGGCTGGTCGCCCGGCAACGACCAGGAGCTCTTTACGCGCGACGAGCTCATCGCGGCGTTCTCGCTCGAGGGGATCAGCAGCAGCAACGCCGTCTTCAATCCCGAGAAGCTCGAGTGGTTCAGCGCGCAGCACATCGCGCGGATGCCGGCGGCCGAGCTCATGCGGCGGATCGAGCCGCGCCTGCGCGAGGCGGGCCTGTGGCGCGCCGAACTGGACAGCGATGCCGGCCGCGCGTGGCTGGCGCAGATGATCGAACTGCTGCGCCCCCGCGCGAAGCGGTTGACCGACTTCGTCGAGAAGGGCCGGCCCTTCCTGGTGGACGAGGTCGAGTTCGACCCGGACGCCGTGAAGAGGCATCTGTCGTCGCCGGAGGCGTTGGCGCATCTTGCTGCCGTGCGCGCCACGTGCGCGGCAGCGGGGGAGTTCACCGCAGCGGCCCTCGAGCCCGCGATCCGTGCGCTCGCGGAATCGCGTGGGGTGAAGGCGGGCGTGCTCATCCACCCGACACGTGTTGCCGTTGTCGGCCGCGCGGAAAGCCCGGGGATCTTCGAGGTGCTGGAGTTGCTCGGCCGTGATCGTGCGCTGGCGCGGATGGCGCACGCGCTGCAGATCTTTCGGCCGCAGGGCTGACCCGCCGTCCCTGAGTCGAACGTTTCAATTGGCCGCCCAACCGGTTCCAATTGGCCGACGCCAACGTTGCAGTTGGCCAATGCCGGAAGCCAACCTCTATCTGCGCTTCGCGGAAGCCGGCGTGCTGGAAGCTCCGGCAAGCCGTTTCGCGATTCGGTCGAGCGTAGGAGCATCGAAGTCCGACGCATAGATCTGCCGGAACAGCCCGACGCGGAGCGCTGAGGGATCGACCACGCCGTCCGCGACGAGCCGGGATTCCACGACCGACACGGCATCGCGCCACATCGCGACCATCATGGCAATCCTTTCGTCCGGCGTCCGAGCCACCAGGAGACGCCGCTGTTCGGCGGCCGCGTCCGGTGCCGTGTCTCCGGTCCTCGAGATCATGGTTTCAATGCCTCCAGCTCACGCGCGACACCCAGCGTGGAAGCCCAGCGAGAGATGTACGGCCAGTCGAGATTCGGGACCGACGCGACCAGGGCCGCGGCGTCGCGCAGTTGCAGGTCGGAGCCGCTCTCGCCGGCCCACACCAGCTTCGACAGGAGCAAATCCTCCGGCGTGGCCAACCAGACGTCGACGCCGCCGACCGAGAGCCGGCGCCTGCGCTGGAACTCGACCAGGCGGTATTCCGAGTCCTTCCGGACGATGAGATCGACCTTGTACGCCGATTCGAGATGAACCAGATTGACGAGCCGGCGCGTCGCAAGCGCCCGCCTGACGGCATCCTCGTCGCAGTAGAAATCAGCGGCAAAGGCCGCGACGACCTTCTGGGCTCCCGCGTAATCGAGTTCCACAACCACGTCGATGTCCCGGGTCATTCGAGGCTGCGCGTAGTAGCCGAGCGCCAGCGACCCGCTCACCATGTACGGCACGCCCGCCAGTTCGAGACGTGACGTCACGATGCGGAGGACATCGAGGAGATCAGCCATGCCGGTGGTTCCGGACCGGAGTGTACCACGACGGCAGTGACCCGTCCGGGCGCGCCGCCGCGGCGGGGCGCGCTGCATGCAGTCCGGCCGTCGGCTGGCTGGAAGAGGCCTCTTTGCGCTAGAATCAGGGGGTTCGTCCCGCCGCGACTCTCCATGCTGGGAGGTCGTTCAACGGTAGGACCCGTGGCTCTGAACCACGTTATCGGGGTTCGAATCCCTGCCTCCCAGCCAGACTTCGCTCGCCATACGGGCGAGCTTCGTCTAGGCAAGCAAGTCCCGACAACTGGAGCGAGCCGACAGACACGCGAAGTCTGTCTCGCAGAAGCCCCTCGACGATGCTCGGGGCGAAGGCGGACCCCCAACGCGGATTCGAACCCGCACCGACTGCGGATCCTTGGTCACGTCAGGGCCACGAAGGAGCACTTTCTTCCACACCATTCGAACCCCAGGTTGCGGAATCTGCGCTCCGTCTTTCCGCTCCCCGAGCGTTTGCTGGAGTCTCCTGCAAGAACGAAACTCGGCAGGGTGGCCCAGCGTGTGCATTGCCCGACGCATGCAGGGAATCGGCAAGTGCTTCGTCTACATCCTTCGGAGCGACGTCGATCCGGACCGCCACTACGTTGGTTTGACGAGCGACGTACAGGATCGCCTCGACTGGCACAACCACGGGCCGTGCGGGCACACTGCTGAACACCGCCCGTGGTCCGTCGTGGTCGTCATCGAGTTCCCGACCGAACAACAGGCGTTGCGCTTCGAACGGTACTTGAAGTCCGGATCCGGCCGCGCCTTCGCGAAACGGCACTTCAGTGCCGGCCAGAACAGCGACTGATTGAGCCCCCATCCGCCTGGTCCACGACATCGCCTGCGCGGTCGATTCTCAGTCGAAATCGTGCGACGTCGAGAGGTCCCGCTCAGCTTCGATCTGCGACTTCAGATCGGCAATCTTCTGCTCTGCGGTGGCAAAGGCATCGGCACCAGCAATGAGGCGGCGCGGCAGCGGCTCCTGGCTCTTAATCGTCATGAGCGCTCGGGCGGCCTTGGCCTCGGTGCGAAGATGGTCGCGCTACTATCCGTCGACGTTCCGTCGACGGCCCCTCCGCCATCACGCGCTCTCCAACGCTGCTAATTGCGATTGTCTGCGCCTCTAGGTGGGCCGCCCTTCTCACGGAGAATCTGTTCCGCGCGCTGCACCCGCTCCGCATGCTCGGGCTTGTTCCGCGCCCGCTTGATGAACTCCTCGAGCTTTTGCCGGAACGCGGCTTCATCCCCGGCCTCCTCGTGCAGGAACGCCAGGTCGTGCACAATTGTCACGTCGAACGGGTCGAGCTCCTCCGCCGTTTCGAATTCCGTAATCGCGCGGCGCAGCAGCCGCCACGACTCCCGCACGTCCGCCATGCCTTCCGCGCTCGCCGGGTCCTTCTGGAGTAACTCCCGGGCGCTCGCCTGTAGTCGTTCGCCCTTCCTTCGGTAAAGCTGCCCCAGATCCTTTCGGCAGAACGCGCAGTCCGGCGCGAGCGCCACCGCCCTCTCGATCTCACGGAGGCCTTCGTCCTCGCGGCCGAGCCGAACGAGCGATTGCCCGTAGTCGTGCCGCAAGTCCGCGAAATCCTCGTGCGCGTTCAGCGCCCGCTCGAATTCCTGCACGGCTTTCACGTCCTGCTCCGCGATCAGCCAGGACTTGCCGAGCATGTAGTGCGTTGGAAACCGGTGCGCGAAGGAAACGTCCGCGATCGGCGCGTTCACGAGCACAGCAACGGCAAGGAGCCCGAGCAGCCCCGCCGCAAGCGCTTTCGCATTCCGGACCTTCCACTGCTTCGCAACCCACAGCGCGCCCGCGGCCGCGAACGGCAGCATCACCGGCGCGATCGGCAGGCGATAGCGCGCACGGACGTGGAACAGCACCAGCGACGTCGCGTAGGCCGCGATGAAGCCGAAAACCAGCCATGCGCCCGCGCTTGGCTTGCGCGTCACGGCGCCGAGAACGAACAACGGCGCCACCAGTCCGAACGGGAACCACAGCGGCCCGAGGCGAAGAATCAGCGCGCGCAGCAGCCAGGATTCCCCACGATACAGGTTGATGTCGTTGTTCGGCTCGAGCTCCTCGGCATCGAAGACCAGCCAGGCCTTCTTGAGCAGCTTCTTCACCCAGGCGCCCGGTGCGGCCTCGATGTCCCGGAATGCGCGCCGGAAGAACCACGCGTTGTAGGCGTTGGGCCAGCCATTCTCCCCCAGCTCGGCCTGCGGCGCCTTCGCCATCCGGTCCCATTCGATGCCGGGCTGAAGTCCCGTCAGCCGCTCGGAATCCGCGCTGTTGCCGATGAAGAAGTTCATTCCGCCCTGCGAGGAAATGGGAACGAACGCGCCGCTGTTCAGGTAGTTCTGGATGGTCACCGGGACCACCGGCAGCATCGCGAGCAGGACGAACAGCGCGGGCGCGAGCCACCGGTTCTTCGATGGACGTTCCGCCCGGAAGAACAACCATGCGGCCGCCACCGGAAGGAACAGAAATGTATTCTCGCGCGTGATGAGCGACAGCCCCATCAGGAACCCCGCGGCCGCGGCCCACCGGAGGCGTCCGCCCTCCTCCGACCGCAACAGGCACAGGAGCAGCGCCAGCGCGAGGAAGATAACCAACACCTCCCGCAGCAGGTCCGTTTCGTAGAAGACCAGCGGGCCGTACAGCGCCGCGGCAAAGCCGGCGATCACGCCCGCGGTGCGGCCCGCCAGCCGCGCGCCGAGGCGCTGCACCATCACGCAGCTCGCCGCACCCATCAGACACTGCACGATGCGCGGCGCGAGATATCCCTGCCCAAAGAGAAGATAGTTCGCCGCCAGAAACACCGTGTAGAGCGGCGCCTGGTCGAACGTCCGATCGGAGATCCCCGTCGTGAGCAGTTCCGCCGCCCGCCAGTCGTACCCATTCGCGTCGATAATCGGCGAGAAAGAGAACGGCAGCCGCCGGGAGTGCCAAACGAAAATCAGCCGCGCCGCAAATGCCGCGGCGAACACCGCGAGCCACCACCAGTCCCGCGGCGCCGTCGGTTTCCGGACCGTTTTCGCCGAGGGCGCGGGCGACTGGTCTATTCGCTTCTTCTTCCTTGACATGGTGTTCGCCGTGGATTGTAGCTAGTGGCACCCGGCGCGGCAAATGCGCGTCATGCGGATGGCCCTCTGCTTGGCGTCCAGCCGTCAGCGGCAGCAGGTGATGCGACCGAGTGGCCAACTGCTGTGCCGCAGATAGGGGCCGCGATGTTCGGGTGAGTCGATGGGCTTCGTCGAAAACCGCGAGGGACCAAGAAGCGCGAGAGCCGGCCGAGGAGGCGGGGGTGCGCGTGCTCGATACCGTCGTGGCCGTCGACGGCCAACGGACATCGAGCGCGGACGACACTACTCGGAAGATCCGCGGCGAGCCGGGAAGCCGCGTCGTGCTATCGGTGCAGCATGAAGGCGTTGCGAAGACCATGAACATCGAGGTGGTCCGCCGCTGAACGGCGTGCTCCTAGAACCTGTAGCCGAGCGTGGGGTGCGCGAGGAGCAGGCCGACCGTCTCACCGAGATCGGCGTCGGCTGCGGGGCCAACGCCGCCACCGACTGCTCTATCGAACGGCGGTACCGTTGGAGTGTCCCCGCCGCCAAGGATTTCGGGAGAGGCCGCTCGCCCGAACTACAAGACCTTTGTGTCCAGGAGCTTGTGGAGGAAGGCTGGCGGAAAGGCTGTCGTTCGCAGCGGGGCCAGAGCCAAGACCCATGCGCTGCGAGCAAGAGGCTCGACGTCAACCGCCGCGAGCGACGACGCGCTACGCCGCCTCCACCCAGGTGCCCCCGGCACATCACCTCAGGGCTTCGCGGTCGAGGACCAAGTCCAACCGCGAGGCCGCTGTGGCTTGTGGTGGCACGTGATCCTTCGCCGTTCGGGCTTATCTTGTCCTTGCTGGCGCACTTGTACCCGCTGCGCCCACTGGCCGGCGGCGAACCGCGGATCGTCGCGGCCTGGGACCCGGGACGTCAGTGCTACGAGCAACTCCCCGCACCACGCGCATCTCGAGGTGGTGGTCCAGGGCAGTCAAAGCAGCCTCGAGATGCTCAAGGCGAGAACCGTGGCGGAGACTCAGCAAGCGATCGACCTGGGGCATGTGCCATCGCAAGCGTCGCGCGAGTTCTGCCTTGCGCACGCCGGCGTTCCGCATCGCTTCGTACAGCTCGACCTTTGCGACCGCCAGCGGTGGCAATACCACCGCTGGGCAGTTGGGCGAGGTAGACGGACTGCAGCCCGTCACCATTCTCTTGAAGGGGTGAGTATTTGGATGGCAAGAAGGGCCGTAGGATCGCGATGTGGTCCTTCGGCCGAATCTGACTGTCCAGAGTCCAGTATTCGACCGGCACGTACCAACCCTCTTGTGACCAGTTCGATCCGGCCGCACCAAAGTCCGGCTTTGGGCCGGTCTTTCGTCCATCCGCCAGCAAGTAACAGACGCTTCTTTACGGTACTCTCGAGTAAGTGATAAGGCCCCAACGCTTACTTACATTCTGGAATGCGAACATTAAACGGTTCTATGCTATTCTGTGTTCGCGATTCGCGAATATTGAATGACTCAGCCCAGCCTTCGGCCCCAAGACGTGTTCGTACTGGCCAAGCTCATCAGCTACCGTGGGCCGCGCCCCCCCATGGCTCGAATGGGCGTAGACCTGTCCCTCAGCACGTCCGAGGTCCATGGCGCCCTGAAGCGCCTGGCGATCTCGCGCTTGGTGTCCGACGAGGCAGACGATGGTCGTCCTCTACTCCAAGCAGTGGAAGAATTCCTGCTTCACGGCGTGAAGTACGCCTTTCCGGCGAAGCGCAGTCAGCCGACCCGTGGCTTGGCCACTTCCTACGCGGCGCCGCCTCTCGCCGGGAAGATCGCCGCCGGCACCGAATTGCCGCCGGTCTGGCCGTACGCCGAGGGCGAGCAGCGCGGCATCGGGCTTGAGCCGCTATACAGGACCGTCCCGATCGCCGCACTGCGAGATCCGCTGTTGTACGAACTGCTGGCATTGATCGACGCTCTTCGGGACGGTCGCGCCCGGGAGCGACGACTCGCCGGTCAGGAATTGACCGCGCGGCTGCGCCAGCAACTCCATGGATGACCCCAATCTGGAGATGCTCGCCGCTGCCGCACGTGTGTTGCGGCCGCTCCTCGGCGAACTCGTGTTCTTGGGTGGGTGCACGACGGGTCTGATGATTTCGGATCCTGCCGCCGCCGGTGTCCGCCCCACGAAGGACGTCGATGCGATCACCGAGATTGCCTCATACGGCGAGTACGGCGCCCTCTCAGCGCGATTGCGCGGCTTGGGGCTGAGAGAAGACGCGAGCCAGGGCGCGCCAATGTTCCGGTGGCGCTACCAGCATCTGATCATCGATGTGATGCCCACCGACGATCGGGTCCTCGGCTTCAGCAACCGCTGGTATCGGCCTGCCATCTCGTCGGCCCAAGACGTGGATCTCGCCGACCTTCGCCTGCGTGTCATCACACCGGTCTATTTCCTCGCGACGAAGCTTGAGGCCTTCCGTGGCCGCGGCCAGAACGACATCACTGACAGCCACGACCTCGAAGATATCGTCGCCGTGATCGATGGACGTGAGGAGATCGCTCGCGAACTAGCCGCGTCGTCGGCCGACGTCAGGGAGTATGTTGCTTCTGAACTGCGCCACCTGCTCGGCGTTCGGGCATTCGTCGATGCCCTCTCCAGCTTCCTGCTGCCAGATTCGGCCAGCCAATCCCGACGTCCGGCGCTCCTGCGGAGACTGTTGGCGCTGGCCGACTCGGGCCTCTCGAAGAGCGGCAATTGAAGGCTGGGCTGATCGGGATGGCCTGATACCGACAGCGCCACGCGTCGCCCGATCTTGATGAGATCTTGACAAACTGCGCACGAAACCGCCGTTCTCGACCCGACTCGGCCGGAAGGTCCCTTTTGAAAACCCTAACAAAACCGACGTGATCCGTCATCGTCGACGTCGGGACTTGCGCCTCTGAACCACGTTATCGGGGTTCGAATCCCTGCCTCCCAGCCAAGTCCCCTCATATCAAGCTGCGGATCACCGGGACATAGCCAGAGTCGTCTACCTCCCGACGAGTAGATGCTTGAACAGGTTCGCGCGGTGGTAGTCCAAGTAGGCGCTCTGTTCTCTCGAAGACTCACCGACGCGCTGGACGACCCAAGCCTGGATCGAGGCACGCGAGCCGCCTCGTCCGCGCATGTTAAAATCGCCACGCTTCCAGGGCTCGATCATGAAACGGGGATGGACCGGAGTGACCGGAAGGGCACGCGGGACTCGCACGCCGATGAAGCACGGCTCGGCGCGTCGCTGTCACGGTTGCCACATTGGAACTCGAAGGCCGTGCCGTGGCGGAAGCTGAGGGGAAGGGGTGCATGAACTTCGAACAGCTCGTTGGACAGATTCGTTCGATTCATGATGATCTCGCCCGCCAGGCGAGCAACGCGGTTAACCTCGGCCTCACGCAGCGGAATTGGCTCATCGGTTGCCACATCCAGGAATATGAACTGCGAGGCGAAGATCGCAGTGGGTATGGAGAGCGCCTCTTCGATGTTCTCGCAGGCAGACTGGTCACGCTGAAACTGCCGAACTGCAGCCGCCGCCAGCTCTACCGATACATGGAGTTCTACCGGACCTACCCGCAGATAGTGGGGACGCTGTCCCCACAATTCCGAAGGATGGTCCCGACCCGGCTCCCCAAAGCAACAGTGGGGACGCTGTCCCCACAATCCAAGGAACTCACACTCTCGGCCGAGAAGCTCATCGGGACGCTGTCGTACAGCCACTTCGAGTTGCTCGCGGCAATCGACTCCCCCCGGAAACGTGCTTTCTACGAGATCGAGTCCGTCCGAGGGACGTGGTCCGTGAGAGAACTCAAGCGGCAGATCGCCAGCCTCTACTACGAGCGCTCGGGCCTCTCCCGTGACAAGAAGAAGCTGGCCGCGCGAGTCGACGCGAAGGTCGAGCACTCGACCCCGGCGCTGACGATCCGCGATCCCTATGTGTTCGAGTTCTTGGGTGTTCATCCCCAAGAGGTCATGCCTGAGTGCCGACTCGAGCGCGCCCTCCTCGACAGGCTGGAAGAATTCCTGCTCGAACTCGGTCGTGGATTCTGTTTCGAAGCGCGGCAGCGCCGTATCCTGATCGGTGGTGAGCATTTCTTCGTCGACCTCATCTTCTATCACCGCATCCTCAAGTGCCATGTGATCGTCGAGCTCAAGAGCGACGGGTTCACCCATGAGTACCTGGGCCAGCTCAACACGTACGTGAGCTGGTACCGCAAACACGAAATGAGCCCCGGAGACAACCCGGCGATCGGCATTCTCCTCTGCACCGAGAAGAACCATGCCCTCGTCAAGTACGCCCTCGCCGGGATCAGCAGCAAACTCTTCGTCTCGAAGTACCAACTCGGGTTGCCGGATGAAGCCGAGATGCGCGCGTTTATCGAGGCGCGGCTCGGGGGCGAAGGGTCCAAGCGAGAGACGGAGTCCCGTGAAGCCGATGTGGAGCAGAGACGACAGAAGAAGATCAGCGTTTCACGAGGAGCAGCGAAACCCGGAGAAGCGGGTCGAGGGAAGAGAACTGGGCGATCTTGATAGAGTCTTGACAAACTGCGCACGAAACCGCCGTTCTCAACCCCACCCGATCCAAAGGTCCTCGCCGAAACCCCTAACAAAACCGACGTAATCCGTCACCGTCGCCGTCGGGGCTTCCGCCTCTGAACCACGTTATCGGGGTTCGAATCCCTGCCTCCCAGCCAATCCAATCCCTTTCACAGCAAGCACTTACAGCACCTCGTGATCGCAGGCCGTCGATCCGCCCGCGGGCCACGTGATCGGGCGCGGCTTGGATATCTGCAACCGCTTGATATTCCGGGCATTAGTCGACGCGTCGGCAGACTCGCGGAGTCTCGATGAGACACGAATGAGACACGTTGACCGAACGGCGCGATGCGACCAGGAGATCGACTGACGACTCAGAGCGTTCAATCGAGAACAACGCGCCTGACTCGGTCATTCGGCCGCTGAGAGCTTCTGACCGCACTCGGCGTCGATCCTGTGACCGCGCTCCGGATCGTGAGATGCTACCCTTGCCTCGGTACACGGCATCGAATCGGGGGCCAAGTGACGTCAACATGCCGATCGCGTTTCGGGTGTAAATCGCTGACGTGGCTGACCGCAGCGCCACTACTGTGCCCCGTGCTGCTGGCGCTGGCCTCTTCCGGCACTCCGTCGCAAGGTCCCGCGCTTCCGTCGGGCGCCCGCACGCGCTGGATCGTCGCCGATCCCCACGAGATCGTCGTGTATGTCACTTTCGATCCGGCGCGGGTCGAACGCGAGCGCCCGCGCACGCTGCGGTTCATCACGATAGACGAACTGGCAGCGGGCGAGGTGCGCTGGGCGGCCGATTACCTGGCGAGGCATCCGGCACACCGCAACTGGGGCATATCGTTCCTGGAGATCATCCGCGCGGGGACGTTCACGATCGACGGCCGCACGCCCGACTGGCGAACGCACGGAGCCGCCGCCCTGTGGTGTGCCCGCGTCGCTCCTTCAGACCCGACGGCAGACGTCGGCCCTGGGCGGCCGCTCCTCGTCCTCGGGTTCTGGGTGCCCGACCGGGCGTACGTCACCTACGTACGCGGCCGGGGCCACTACGCCACCTACGGCAACGTCACGCTCGAAGACGACGTGGCCGGCACCTGGCGGGGATCGATCGACACCGGCGGTCTCGCGGTGACGGCCCGCTGCGTGCCGAGCGGAGCGGTCACGGGCGGAGCGGGGTCCGCCGGTGCGCAGGTGCTGTTTCCCCCGCTCTCCTCTGGGATGCGTGACATCGTGCGCGTCGCTTTCGCCGGGCATCGCGAGCGGGAATGCGGCGACGGCTCGTCGTGGCAGCTTCGAGGCATTCATCCGCTCGCAGGTGGCGTCGTCTTGGAACCGTCGGTCCTGCAGTTCGGGTACGAGCTTTCCGGCGGTGCTTACGCGAGATGACGAACGACAGGCACGTACCGCACCGCGCGATCGCAGGCCGTCGACCCCTCCCTCAAGACACGCTATCGACCTCGGCTCAGTCCGCGAGGACCATCTGGCGACACCGTTTGAGCCGACTGGCAGAAGATCAGCGGTGGTGATCGACCGCGCCGCCTTCGACGCCTGGCACGCCGGAGCAGTTCAGGGAATGACTGAGCGGGAGCCCCGGCTGACGGTCGGATGGGGGGCAAAGATCGCTTCGCGGTCGAGGACCAAGTCCAACCGCGAGGCCGCTGTGGCTTGTGGTGAGCACGTGATCCTTCGCCGTTCGGGCTTATCTGGTCCTTGCTGGCTCCCTTGTACCCGCTGCGCCCACTGGCCGGCGGCGAACCGCGGATCGTCGCGGCCTGGGACCCGGTGCGTCAGTGCTGCGAGCAACTCCCCGCACCACGCGCAACTCGAGGTGGTGGTCCAGGGCAGTCAAAGCAGCCTCGAGATGCTCAAGGCGAGAACCGTGGCGGAGACTCAGCAAGCGATCGACCTGGGGCATGTGCCATCGCAAGCGTCGCGCGAGTTCTGCCTTGCGCACGCCGGCGTTCCGCATCGCTTCGTACAGCTCGACCTTTGCGACCGCGAGCGGTGGCAATACCACCGCTCGCCCTGTGAGTTCGCGCGACGGCGCGGGAATCGGGCGCCGGTCCTTTATGTACCCTTCAAGCGCCGTCAAGGCGCAGTCTGTGGCGCGCGCGGTGATTTCATCCTCGTCGTCGGCAAACGTGTGCGCTTCTGGAATATCCACAAACGACACCAGCAGCGTGCCGTTATCGTCCGGTTCGATCGTGAGGGGGTAGGCCCACATCGACATCTCCTTCTCTCGACCTGGCTACTTGAGCCCCAGGTCTCGTTTAATCGCGTTGACGAGTCCTGTGCCGAGCTCCTTCTGCTTGCCGTGCATCGGCAGGACCGACATCTTGTCGCCACGCCGGACGATCAGATGCCCACCCTTGCCGGGTTCGAACGTGCAGCCCTGTCCGTGGAGCCAACGTTTGAACTCCGCGCTCGTCATCGCAAGCAGCTTACAACGAATGTGTTGTGTAATGCAACAGATGTGTTGCACTCAACGTGCTGGACCAGCTTACCGCTGCAGTCGATCGAAGGTCGCCGGCGCGACACCGAATCAGCGAAATCGAGCGGATGATTCGGCACGCTCGTGCTCGCTCCGTTGGTCCTGCTCGAATCGTTGCGTCGGACGACAACAGACGGCGTATCGGCAATTGGGCGCGGCCAACCGCGAGCCGCTTAGGCCGGCGGCCAATGGTCGCTCCGCTCTCTGAACCACGTTATCGGGGTTCGAATCCCTGCCTCCCAGCCAGCCTTCGCTCACGCTTCGCGCGAGCTACGGCTAGGCAAGCAAGTCAGCGTCAGTCCCCTGGTCGCCTAGCGCTCGCGAGCGCACAGACACGCGAAGGCTGTCTCGACGTAGCCCGAGCCGAAGTCCCCGCAGTGACCGGAGGCCGAGCGAAGTCGGACCACTGCACTGGATTCGAACTGTTCCCGACAGTAAGTCATCGAAAAGCGTGAAGCGAGAATCTCGCAGTTTCCGCCACCAGGATCGAAGCGAGGTGTTGCAGAATCTGCGTACCCGAGAAGACAAAGCGTGGCGCAGCCCCACGGTCACTGAACGAATCGTGCCGCAGCAGATCGGCCCGAGGATTGCTTTCGCCCCGGCGTGCGCGGAATCGGCAAGCGGTTCGTCTACGTCCTTCGAAGTGATCTCGACCTTGACCGTCACTACGTTGGCCTGACGGGCGACGCGGAGAACCGCCTGGAATGGCACAACCACGGACCGTGTGGACACACCGCCGAACACCGCCCGTGGTCTCTCGTGGTCGTGGTCGAGTTCCCGACTGAAGGACAAGCCGTGGGGTTCGAACGGTACCTGAAGTCCGGATCGGGTCGTGCCTTCGCGAAACGACACTTCGGTCCCAACCGGGGACCCGGCGTGTTGTCCACAGAGCATCCCCACGAAGGCCAAAGCTGAGGCGTATCAATGTCGAGCCGATCCCGCAGGCGTTGCGGTGGCAGTTTCATCGGTGACTTGCAGGGAACGATAAGCCGAGCCCACCAGGAG
Source organism: uncultured Acidobacteriota bacterium (assembly GCA_963809475.1). Lineage (GTDB taxonomy): Bacteria > Acidobacteriota > Vicinamibacteria > Vicinamibacterales > JAKQTR01 > JAKQTR01. The sequence goes on along the minus strand of CAWEJS010000002.1, from coordinate 1,880,592 downwards.
CCATAGAACGTAGTAGAGGAGCGGTCCCGCGACGAGAGCCAGCCAGCGGGCACCACTCGGTCCGCCCAGGCGCGACGGGAGGTCGAGCAGAGGACCGGCCACGATACCAGCGACGACGCCGAGAATCGCACCCCAAACCGGCAATCGGTTGGGAACCCACCGTGCGGGCGCAAACATCGCCCACAGACCCCAGGCCGCCGGAACAAAGCACCAGGCGGTGGTCAGTGTCCAGGCGCCCTCAAGCGGAAGCCCCAGCAGCAGACTCACGAGGGCCCCGCTGGCGATGACCACAGCAGCAACCGAGCATGCGGCAGCGAACCGGTGAAACATTTCGCACCTCCAGCAGAGCGATTGTACGGCCTCAACTAGACCCAGGCCATCTTCCTGCGCCGGCAATGATGTCGTCCGTTCCCGTTGGAGGAAGCACGTCCGACGGGAGCGGTTCCTGGCCATTCTTGAAAGAACCTCGAAACTCCGGCCGGACTTTCGCCGCCAGGCGAAGGTCCCACGCCGAGGACTTCACCGGGATTCCGGGTGTCTTTCCTCAGTACTCAGGCCGCGGCCAATCTCCGACAGAAAGTGTCGTATAATAATCAAAAGTACAGCGTTTCTCTCCGTGCTGCTTGACTCGGCGCACCCCCGTTGTCTCGCTGGAGGATGGATCATGAGACCGAGTCCCCTCGTACTTGGGCTGTATGTGGCCACGGCCCTCGCATCCCTTGCCGCCCAGGTGCCCGCACCGGCGGCTGTCATCCAGAGCGTAGAAACGCGCTGGGAGAACATCTACTGTGACCTGCTCGACGTGTCTCGCTCATCCCCAGGCGAGCTAATCGTCCGATTCCGATATCGCAATGCGGGCCGCGCGGCCTTCGAGTTTCCGAATATGACCGATCTGGTTCCGCTCACGAGCGTGCTGGAGCCGACCGACCGCAAGATCTATGGTCCGCTGAAAGACGAGGGAAAACACGTCATCGGCAGCAGCACGCTCCGGGAGCAGGTGGGGAAGACGATCCCGGCGGGCGGTGCCGCGCCGCATTGGGTCAAGCTCGAGGCGCCTCCCGACTCCGTAGCATCGGTGACCGTGATTGTGCCGGGCGCCGCTCCGTTCGAGGGGGTCGCCATTGGCGCGCCCGGTGCTGGTGTATCTCCGCTTGCCGCACCCGCGAAGCCGCTGGCGACGGAGGAGATGGAGAGCGGCGGGATGACGGTGGAGGTGGTGGACGTACGGCGGGCGCCGGGGGGCATGCTCAACGTGCTGTTCCGGTACCGCAACGGCGGCGCAGCGCCGTTCAGTTTCCCGGTTCTTCAGAACCAGGTGTCCCGGGCGTATGTGCTCGACCCGAAGAGTCGTACGAAGTACGAGGTGGCGCGCGACAAGGGCGGTGTGCCCATTTCGAGCAGCACGCTGGTGTGGCCGTCACGGGCGGGTGTCGCCCTCGCGCCGGGGCAGTTGCTCAACGCATGGGCGAAATTTCCTGCGCCGCCTGAGGCTGTGCAGAAGGTGTCGGTGACGATCGACGGCGCGCCGCCGTTCGATAACATCGAGATTGCGGGTACGGGCACCGGCTCCACCGGCGCGGGTGCTGCCGTCGCGGGGCGCATCACCGGTCTGGATGACACGCTGAAAGAGCTCCATGCCGACGTCACCGACCACGAAATCCGGATCGCCCTCGCGGCCGACGTGTTGTTCGACTTCGACAAGGCGGACCTCAAGCAAGCCGCCGACCCCGCGCTTCTCAAGGTCGTCACCGTCCTGAAGGCGTATCCGGGTGCCAGCCTGAGCGTGGAAGGGCATGCCGACGCCAAGGGCAACGGCGTGTACAACCAGACCCTGTCCGAAAAGCGCGCCGCGAACGTCGCCGAGTGGCTCGCCTCGCGCGCCAACCTCGACGCGGCGAGCGTGCACACTCGAGGATGGGGGAATTCGAAACCGATTGCCCCGAACACGAAACCCGACGGCTCGGACAATCCAGAAGGTCGCGCGACCAATCGCCGCGTCGAGATCATCGTCACGCACAGGTAAGGCGATGGAAATGAGATGTCTGGCAAGCCATCAACTCCGTCGTTCTTGGAGCGTGTCAGATAGAGCCCTGCCCCATTTCGGTCGGGTCCGCGTCAGCCCCGCCGCGCTGCCTCGATGGTGGCGATGTCGATCTTCTGCATCGGCATCATCGCCTCGAAGGCACGCTTTGCCTCACCGCCACCAGCTGCAAGCGCCTCGATTAGCGTGCGCGGGGTGATCTGCCAGGAGAGGCCCCAGCGGTCCTTGCACCAACCGCACTGGCTTTCCGTGCCGCCGTTGCCGACGATCGCGTTCCAGTAGCGGTCCGTCTCTTCCTGAGTGTCCGTCGCGATCTGGAAGGAAAAGGCCTCGCTGTGCCTGAACTCCGGTCCACCGTTGAGACCGAGACAGGGAATGCCCAGAACGGTGAACTCCACCATCAGCACATCGCCCTCCTTGCCGCCCGGGTAGTCACCGGGCGCGGCGTGAACAGCGGTCACCGCACTATCCGGAAATGTGGCGGCGTAGAAGTGCGCGGCCTCATGCGCGTCCGTGTCGAACCAGAGGCAGATCGTGTTCTTTGGCTTCATGTTCGTGTGCTCCATGTGCTCGGTGCCCAGCCATCGATCTCGGGCCCTGCGAATCACTGACTTGCAGCCATCCTCTGATTCAGTATCGCACTTCTTCACGGCGACTGGGGGGCCGTGCCACGCGAGAAGATCTCGTTCGGACGCTGGTTCTGTGCTTCCTCTTGCGGCAGGTGGTGGACCCGTCATCGAGCCGCGAGGTATGGTGGGCAGCACGGTAGCAACGCGGCATCGATCCACGACATTCGAGGAGGCGGAGATGGCTGAAGCGAACACGCCGAACGTTGCGTTGGATCTACTCCGTATCCACTCGATCATCACACGCGGCTTGAACGTGGCTACCGAGAAGAGTCAGGTTTTTGCGCGCGAGGGCTTTCCCGATGCGTCAACGCGGGAAGGATTCATCTGCTACGCCCGGAGCTTCGTTTCGGCGCTGCATGCGCACCACCTCACGGAGAACGAACTGGTGTTCCCCTACCTGCGAGCAAAGTTGCCGGATGCGCCTTACGACCTGCTGATCGCCCAACACCAGGAACTGGTTCACACCCTGGACCAAATCAAGGTCGCCATTGAGGAAGTGGCAGCCGATCCACAGGCAACTGCTCCGCTGACCAGGCTGAACGGGGTCTTGAGAAGAATGGGCGAGATATGGCATCCCCACATTGGGATTGAGCAAGACCATTTTGCACCTGACAAGGTCGGACCGCTGCTCGCCCCGGAAGAGCACGCCAGGCTGAGTGGGCTGTTTGCGGAGCATGGCCGAAAGCACATGGGGCCGGACTCTCTCGCGGTGCCGTTTCTCCTATACAACCTCCCGCCGGGGGAAAGGGCGATGTTTGCCCGGCAGATGCCATTCATCGTGACCCGACTGCTTGTGCCCCTGGTCTGGAAGAAGCAGTGGGCGCCGATGAGGCCCTTCCTGCTGTCTTGAACGGCGCGACCTACGAGTTCAAGAACTACCACAGAGGGAAAGGGAGACGGAAGCGCCGCTTTCAGCGTCCTGAAGCCACCCCACAATCGCCCTCTCCCGGTGCGACCGCCCCAGATGACGCCCCGCTCATGCCGCATATAATGGTCCCGTACCGCACGCGCCCCGGACGGCAAGATGATCGGCGGCTTCCTCGGCCTCGTCGCCCTCTACACGCGAGCAGGGGGAGCGGATCATCACTTCATACTCTCAGGGGCTGACAGGAGGACGACATGAGACAACTTCTCGTATCTGGCGCCGCGCTGATTCTCACAGCAGCCGTCGTTTCAGCTCAGAGCCCGCCCGCCACGGAGACCGCCACCATCGGCGGGAAGACGATCAGCATCTCCTACAACTCGCCGAAGGTGAACGGCCGTGTCGGCAAGCTCTTCGGCAAAGATGGAAGGATTGGGCAGGACCGAACGTATCCGGTCTGGCGGGCAGGGGCCAACCCGGCAACCAAGTTTCACACGGATGCGGATCTTGACATTGCCGGCCTTGCGGTCCCGAAGGGTGACTACACGCTTTACGTCGACCTGACGGATCCCGGCGCCTGGAAGTTGATTATCAACAAGCAGACGGGGCAGTGGGGATTGACCTACAACCAGGCGATGGACCTCGGGCGTGTCGCGATGGCCATGAGCAAGCCCGCCGCCCTGGTCGAAGACCTCAAATACACGCTGGGTGATGAGGGTGGCAACAAGGGCAGGCTGACGCTCTCCTGGGAGAACGTCGTCGCCTCGGTCCCGTTCACGGTGAAGTAGGCCCGGCCTTCGAGCGGGAGGTCCCTGCCCCGTTCCCTGCGTTGGAGTGGATTCCATGTCCAGACGTCTCGCGCTTGCTCTCGCCGCCTGCGTGTCACTTGCCCTCTGTGCCGCGACCGGCGCCTCCGCGCAGGAAGCCGCCGGACAAACCAAGGCGCCGGCCAGGCCTGCCGCCACTGCCGCGAAGGCCAAGGCGGCCGCCGGGGGCCAGTTGCCGGTGCTCATTGACCGCGAACAGTTCTTCGGCGATCCCGAGATTGCCGGCGCCACGATCTCGCCCGACGGTCAGTACATCGCCTTCCTGAAACCGTTCAAGGGAACGCGCAACATCTGGGTCAAGGCGACGTCCGAGCCGTTCGAGAAGGCGCGCCCGCTCACCGCCGACACGAAACGTCCGATCTCACAGTACCGCTGGAGCCGAGACGCCCGGTTCATCCTCTTCGTGCAGGATCAGGGCGGTGACGAGAACTACAACGTCTACGCCGTCAACCCGGCGGACAGGCCGGCAGTCGGCGCCGACGTCCCCACGGCCCGGAACATCAGCGATGCCAAGGGCGTTCGCGCGATCATCTTCGCCGTGCCGAAGAGCGACCCGGACGCACTCTACATCGGCCTCAACGACCGCGACAAGGCATGGCACGATCTCTACAAGGTCAAGATCTCGACCGGCGAGCGCACGCTCGTCTCCAAGAACACCGAGCGGCTCACCGGCGCCTTCTTCGACGTGAAGGACAAGCTTCGGCTGGTCTCACGCTCGGCGGAGAACGGCGACACCGAGATCCTGCGCGTCGATGAGGGGAACACGTTCACGAAGATCTACAGCTGCAACGTGTTCGAGACGTGCGGGCCGGTGCAGTTCCACAAGGACGGCCAGCGTGTTTACCTCATCACGAACAAGGGCGCCGGGGTAAACCTGACACGCCTCGTGCTGTTCGACGTGCAGTCGGGCAGGGAGGAACTGGTCGAGAGCGATCCGCTCAACAGGGTGGACCTGGGCGGCGCGGAGTTCTCCGAGAAGACCGACGACCTGATCGTCACGGCCTACACCGACGCGAGGACCCGCTACTACTGGAAGGACAAGGCGTTCGAGGCCGACTACAGCCTGCTGACGAAACGGTTCCCGGGCCGTGAGGTTGGCTTCGGGTCCTCGACGGCCGACGAGACGCTGTTGATCGTATCGGCCGCGAGCGATGTCGAGCCGGGCGAGACGTATCTCTTCGACCGCCGGACGAGGAAACTGACGCTGCAGTACCGAATCCGCGAGAAACTCCCCCGAACGGCCCTGGCGCCAATGAAGGCGGTGACCTACGTGTCATCGGACGGCCTCGAGATCCCCGCCTATCTCACGCTCCCGGTCGGCGTGGCGCCGAAGGACCTGCCGGCCGTGATCTTCCCGCATGGCGGTCCGTGGGCGCGCGACACCTGGGGCTATCACTCGTTCGCGCAATTCCTCGCCAACAGGGGCTACGCCGTCCTGCGTCCGAACTTCCGCGGCTCGACGGGCTACGGCAAGAAGTTCCTCGACGCCGGGAACAACCAGTGGGGCGACAAGATGCAGGACGACATCACCTGGGGCGTGAAGCACCTCGTCGCCCAGGGCATTGTCGATCCCGCGCGTGTCGGCATCATGGGCGGCTCGTACGGCGGCTACGCGACGCTGGCCGGCGTGGCGTTCACGCCCGACGTGTACGCGGCAGCGGTGTCGATCGTCGGACCGTCGAACCTGATCACGCTGATGGAGTCGATTCCGCCCTACTGGGAGGCGGGGCGGAAGCTGTTCGCGATGCGCATGGGGGACATGGGGACGCCGGAGGGCAGGAAGCAACTCGAGCGACAGTCGCCCCTCAACTCGGCGCAGAAGATCAAGACGCCGCTGCTCGTCATCCAGGGCGCCAACGACCCCCGCGTCAACAAGCGGGAATCCGATCAGATCGTCGTCGCACTACGCGATCGCGGCTTCCCGGTCGAGTACATCGTGGCGCCAGACGAGGGGCACGGCTTCGCGCGGCCGGTCAACAATATGGCCGCCTACGCGGCGGCCGAGAAGTTCCTTGCGAAGTACCTGGGCGGGCGCTACCAGGAGAGCATGCCCCCCGAGGTGGCCTCGCGCCTGAAGGACATCACGGTCGATCCGAAGGCGGTGACCGTCCAGAAGGTCACGGCCCCATCCGCCGCGGGAACGCCAGTGCCGGCCTCGCCCCTGAAGCCGGGAACCTACAACTACGCCGCGAAGATCGAGATGGGCGGGCAGTCGGCGCAGATGGCCATCAGCACCGAGATCCAGGCCACCCCGGATGGCTGGGTGGTAACCGACTCGGCGAAGACACCCCAGGGGGACGCGACCGATCGCACGACGCTCGACCGGACCACGCTGGCGCTCCGCACGCGCCAGGTGACACAAGGCCCGATCACAATTGACCTGTCGATGAAGGACGGCAAGGTGAGCGGCGAGATGAGCATGGGCGGCCAGGCACGGCCGGTCAGCGCCGACATCGGGGGCGAGCTGTTCGCGGACGGCGCGGGCGCACACTTCGCCGTCGCGACGCTCCCGCTGGCGGACGGCTACGAGACGACCTTCCGCAACCTGAACATCCAGACGCTGAAGGCAAAGGTGCTGCAGCTGCGGGTCGTCGGCAGCGAGCGGGTGACCGTCCCGGCCGGCACGTTCGACGCCTGGAAGGTCGAGCTGAGCTCGGCCGACGATGGCGCGAAGGCGACGATCTGGATCGTGAAGGACAGCCGGACGGTCGCCAAGGTGGTGACGGTGTCGCCCCAGATGGGCGGCGCGACGGTGACCACGGAGCTGCAGAAGTAGGGCCACGTTCAAGGCCGAAGCCCTGCTCCACCCCTGAGACGGGAAGGGAAAGCCAAGGTCGAGGCGACGCTCCCGACTCGCCCGCGCGCTCTTCACGGCGCTGCCGGGGGCGCTCCCTCACGTATCAGCTGGTCCGAAGATCGCCACACAGGTCGATTCCGCCGGTTCCAGGTCACGACCGACGAACAGGTCACGATTCCAAAGTAAGCGGAGATGCAGGCGCTCAGCCGAGCGTCGTGTGCGAATCAGCGGAATGGGCGATATGATGACGCGCACCCTCCTTCATGCCTTGACAGCCTGAGTTCCAGCCTCGCAAGGAATGCAGCGTCGACGCGTTGTCCTCCCGCGAAGATCCGAAGTAGACTGCGCCGCACGACCCCAAGATCTTCCCGGTCGGCAGGAGTGACCATGCGGGCTGCAGCCGCCGTTGTCGTCGTTTCCTTGCTTGGGCTGGGCGCGCAGCGGACGGCGTCGCTCCCGGTCATCGACATGCACCTTCACGCGACGGTTGCCGATGGCCAGGGACCGCCCCCGCTCGCGATGTGCACGCCGATCCTGGCCTGGCCCTCCTGGGATCCCGCGCAGCCGTACCGATTAACGGTGCTCGATCCGAAGCAGGCGTGCCCCGGCGCGATCCTGTCGCCGATGACGGATCGCGAGGTGATGACGCGAACGATCGCCGCGATGCAACGGCGGAACGTGTACGGTGTCCTGAGCGGCACAGCGGCGCGTGTCGAGGAGTGGATGCGGGCGGCGCCGGGCCGCTTCATGCCGGGCATCGACCTGCAGGTCGGCCAACCGGACGCGCTGGGTGTGGAGGATCTTCGCCGCCTGCACTCGCAGGAACGCCTGTCGGTGCTGGCGGAGATTGCCATCCAATACGCCGGAATCGCGCCCGACGACCCCCGGATGGAACCCTACTGGACGTTCGCCGAGTCACTCGACATCCCGGCGGGCATTCACCTCGGCCCGGGTCCGCCGGGCGTGATCTACCTCGGGGCCAAAGGCTACCGCGCCCGCCTGAGCAGCCCGCTCACGCTCGAGGACGTGCTGGTCAGACACCCGAAGCTGCGGGTCTACATCATGCACGCCGGCTATCCGATGCTCGACGACCTGCTGGCCGTGCTCTACGCCCACCCGCAGGTGTACGTCGATACCGGCGTGATCGTGTACACGCAGCCCCGTCCGGCGTTCTATCGCTACCTCCAGGGGATCGTGGACGCGGGTTTCGCCAACCGGGTGATGTTCGGCTCAGACCAGATGGTGTGGCCCGAGGCCGTCGAGCGGGGGATCGACACGATCGAATCGGCGGCGTTCCTCAGCGCGTCGCAGAAGCGCGACATTCTGTACAACAACGCCGCTCGCTTCCTCCGCCTGAGTGCGGCCGAGAGAGCGAGACACGAGGGCCGGTGAAGCGAACTGCCGGAGCCTGGTCCCAAGTCGCCGCGCCTGTTCGCCGTCTCGGCGACGCGTCGTCCGGCGGGCGGGAGAGCGCCATGCGGAGGTCGAGCGCGCCGATCGAGCACACGGAGCAGATTTAGCGGAGCTACACTGCGCTGCACAAGGGAGGCCTCATGCCGCATCGCGGGATTCTGGCACTGGGCGTAGCGGTCCTCGTTGTCACCGCCGGCGATGCCGTGCGCGTCGCTGCGCAGGCCGGCCAGACGCCGAGACCGGCTGCTCCACGGACCGTTCAGCGGGCCCAGGGGCACGCACCGAACGTGGGCGCGTCGAAGGCCTGTCTCGAATGCCACGAATCGATGCAGCCGGGGATTGTGGCGCAATGGCGCGGCAGCGGCCACGCAAGGGCCGCGGTCGGCTGCCTCGACTGCCATCGCGCCGAGGCGGGCCGGGCCGACGCCTTCAACCACTACGGCGCCACGATAGCCGTCATCGTGAGCCCGCGCGACTGTGCGCGCTGCCATCGCGGGGAAGACGGTGAGTTCGAGGCGAGCCACCACGCGAAGGCCGGTAACATCCTCGCGTCGCTCGACAACTACCTCGCGGAGACCGTTGAGGGCTCCCGCCTCCCCTTCAATCCCTATTCGCCGACGCCGGGGCGCGAAACCGGGCGGCCGGTGAACGGCATGGCGAGCGCGCAGGTCGGCTGCCAGCAGTGCCACGGCGCGAAGATCGCGCTCGAGGCGAAGGACGGGGCACCCGTCACCGTCGACGATCTGAAGCCCGGGCCCGACGGCAAGCCCACGAACGCCGGTATGATGGCGCGCATCGCGCGGGACAGCGACGGCAAGCCGTCCTACGTCGCCGCCACCTGGCCGAACACGGGCATCGGCCGCCTGAATCTCGACGGCTCGCGCGGTTCGTGCACGGCGTGCCACAGCCGCCACGACTTCTCGCCGCGCCGGGCGCGCCAGCCCGAGAACTGCGGCAAGTGCCATCTCGGCCCGGATCATCCGCAGCGCGAGATCTACGAAGAGTCGAAGCACGGCATCGCGTACCGCGACCTGCGCGACAGGATGAACCTCGATGGGAAGCGCTGGGTGCTGGGCCAGGACTACTCCCAGGCGCCGACCTGCGCGACGTGTCACGTGTCGGCCACGGCAAGCGGCCTGAAGGTCACCCACGACCCCGGCGAACGCATCTCGTGGACGAACCGTCCGGTCGTGTCGCTGGTGCTGGACACCGACGCGTCCCACACCGTCGTCACCGAGACCGATCCCGCGAAGCGTCAGGCCATCGTGGCCGACTCGGGTGAGCAGAAGCGCGACCGCATGAAGCTCGTGTGCGGCACGTGCCACGCAAGCGCGTACGTCGCGGCGTTCTATGGACAGTACGACGGCCTCGTCGTGCTCTTCAACGAGAAGTTCGCCAGGCCCGGCCAGGCGCTCATCAACCAGCTCTACGCCGACGGCCTCCTGACGCGCAAGCAGTTCGACGAGCGGCTCGAGTGGGAGTGGTACATGCTGTGGCACCACGAGGGGCGCCGCGCCCGCCATGGGACGTCGATGATGGCGCCCGACTACTCGCACTGGCACGGCATGTACGAGGTGGCCGAGCGTTTCTACATGTCGGTCATCCCGGAAGCGCGGGACATCGCGCGCCGGGCCGCAGAAACGGGCAGGAAGGAACAGGCCGATCGCGCCAACCTCATGATCGACGCGATTCTCGCCAGGCCCGAGCATGCCTGGTTCCTCAGCGAGAGCGCGAAGAGGTAGGACCGCGCACACTGGCGGGGCACGCTCTCGCCGCTCGTGTTCGTCAACCGCTGCCACCACGGCAAGGATGCTGCACGCCCTGAAAGACCTCTACGGGGTCATCTGACCCGGCGCGCCGCAGCCCGCCTTCGAGACGAGGTCCGAGGGGCGTGGGGAGGGGTGTTCCAAACGGGACAGCCCCGACGGCGAGCGAGACGTATGGTGGTTCCGAGGAGGCATCCATATGCTCGGACTTGGCGTGTTTGCGGGAATCCGCCGGGACGCGCGGCAAAAGGTACGCGGACACGGGTCCAGCCAAGTGCCAGGAGAGACGCACCGTTCGTCCATGAGCACATCAAGCGTCCGGGCCGACCCCGGTGTGGACGACGTAGGACGCGAAGCCGCAAAACTTGCAGCCCAGCACGAGAGACGCGGCTCTTCCGGTGGTTACCTGGGGTATCTACTGTGCACGGCCGGGCGCCAGGACCTCCGGACGGCGCGGCATCTCCATGACAGACTCCCACCTGAGATGCCCCCCATGTGCTGAGCGCGGCACGTCGCTACTTCACGGCTGGCCGCTCGACGCCGCTGCGTCGGTCGTTCGCAGTTCTTCAAGGGCTTCCCGCCAACACGTTGACCCCGCGCCTGTTCTATTCGGCCGCGCCCGGCTCGGCGTCTGGCCTCCGGTGCTATGATCCGCCGGAATCGAGGGACACATGAGAGCTTCCGCGCGCATACTCCTTCCCGTCATCGCCCTGTGTGCCGCCACGGCGCTGCCGGCCTTCGGCGCCGATCGTGTGAAGACGGCGAATGGCACCGTCGAATCCACCGTGGCGCCCAAGGACGGTGTTCGCAGCTTCAAGGGCATCCCATTCGCACAGCCGCCCGTTGGCGGCTTGCGCTGGCGCGAACCGCAGCCGGTGAAGAACTGGCCCGGGGTGCGCAACGCAGACACGTTCGGCTCCACCTGCATGCAGCGCCTCTCCCCGAACGCGGACTACTGGTTCCGCAGCGAGGGCATGAGCGAGGACTGTCTGTACCTGAACGTCTGGACGCCCGCGAAGTCGAAGCGCGACAAGTTGCCGGTGCTGGTCTACATCTTCGGCGGCGGATTCCAGAACGGCGACGGCTCCGAGCCGCGCTATGACGGCGAGAGCATGGCCCGAAAGGGCATCGTCGCGGTGTCGGTGAACTACCGGACGAACATCTTCGGCTTCTTCGTGCACCCGGAGCTGACCAAAGAATCGCCGCACCATGCCTCGGGCAACTACGGCCTGCTCGACCAGGTGGCCGCGCTGCAGTGGGTGCAGAAGAACATTGCCGCGTTCGGCGGCGATCCGAAACGGGTGACGATTGCCGGCGAATCGGCGGGGTCGATTTCGGTCAGCACGCTGATGGCCTCTCCGCTCTCCAGGAACCTGATGGCCGGCGCGATCTGCGAGAGCGGCGCGGCGATTGCCAGCTTGCCTCCCCGGCCGCTCGCCGAGGCGGAAGAGAGCGGCGTCAAGTTCGCCGCCGCCGCCGGCACGGACTCGCTTGTTGCGCTTCGCGCCATGACCGCGCAGCAACTCCAGGACGCCGCCGCGAAGGCGCAGGGCATCCGCTTCAGCACCGCTATGGACGGGTATTTCCTCTCGAAAACGCTGACGGAGATCGCACTGGCCGGCGAGCAGGCCAAAGTCCCGCTGCTCGCTGGGTCGAACACGGAGGAGCAGGGAGCGCGCATGGTGCTGGCGGGCGGAGAGCCCACGCCGGAAACGCTGGCCGCCGCGATTACGAAGTTCTACGGAGACAAGGCCGAGCCCGTGCTGAAGGCGTATGCCGCCACCACGACGGATGAGGTGTTCGAAGCCGCCATGCATCTGGCCAGCGCCCGCTTCATTTCCTACGGCACGTGGAAATGGACCGAGCTGCACATGCAAACCAGCGGCAAGCCGGTGTACCGCTACCTCTACGCCAAGGTGCGGCCCGCGTACCTGGGCATGCCGGGCCAGCCGCCGCCCTCAGCTTCCGCGCCCGGCCGAGGCGGCGAGATGGCCGGCCGGGGCGGAGACGCGCCCGGACGAGGCGGCGCGCAGCTCCTGCCGGCGCCTCGCGGTGCGGGGCACTCCGCTGAAATCCAGTACGCCATGGGCAACCTGGATCTCGACAGGCGCTACGCATGGGAGCCCGCCGACTACGGAGTCTCGACGACCATGCAGGCGTACTTCGTGAACTTCATCAAGACGGGCAAGCCCGACGGTCCCGGGCTTCCGCCCTGGCCCGCCTACAGGCCTGAGACCAACTACCAGCGCATGCGGATCGATGTGATATCGCAGGCGGAGCCGGAACCGCACCGCGACCGGTATCTCGCGCTGGATGCGGTGATCGGAAAGTAGGGCAGCCCATCGTCCCGGATCCACCCGGCCTTCGTCATCTTGACTTGCCGTGAAGAACTTTGTGTGGCAAAGTATGTCACGCGCGGTTTCCGGGGGATCACGTCATGCGAGTCTTGAGAGCGCGTCACATGGGCATGTGTTTCGGGGTCAGAAGGGCCATCGTCCGGGCTGTCGCAGCAGCCGAGCGTGAGCCCCTCACCATTCTGGGCGACCTTGTCCACAACGAAACGGTCCTCGCGGACCTGCGCGCACGCGGCATCCGGACGTGCACCGAGGTCCGCGAGATCGACACCGCCGCGGTGATGATCACGGCGCACGGAGCATCCGAACGCCGGCTGGCGCAGCTGCGAGCGCGGGGCCTGCGTGTGTTGAACGCCACCTGCCCGGTCGTGCGGGCCGCTCACCGGGCCGTCGGCATGCTCGTCTCCGACGGCTGTCATCCTGTCATCGTGGGACAGCCTGGCCACGTCGAGATGCACGGCCTGACCGAGGATCTGGATGCGTACGACGCCGTGCTCGACGACGAGGACGTCGAGCGCCTGCAGGAACGCCCCCGATTCGGCATCGCTGCCCAGACCACGCAGCCGGTCGAGCGCGTGTACCGCGTCGCAGCGCTCATCCGGCGGCGCTTCCCCCGATCCCAGATCGAGATGATGAACACCGTCTGCCTGCCCACCCGTCTGCGGCAGCAGTCGGCCGAGGAACTGGCACGCCACGCAGACGTCATCCTGGTCGCTGGCGGAGCCCTCAGCAACAACACGCGTGAACTCGTCGCCACCTGCCGCCGGCACTGCGAGTGCGTCTTTCACGTGCAGACAGCCGCGGACGTGCGCGCCGAGTGGCTCGCGGGCGCGGAGGTGGCCGGCATCACCGCAGGCACGTCCACCCCCGACAACGTCATCGACGATGTTGAAACCCGGGTGAGGACTTTGGAAACAGTGAGGCTGCAGCCCGAGTCGCGGTCAGCGGCTGTGCTGTCAGCCTGGTGAGACATCATGAAGCGGGTGAGCTGACCCCATGGACCAGAAACGCACAGACAACCCGGCAGTGAGTTCGCTCGAGAAGCAGATCGAGGCGTGGCGCGCTCACCTCCGCAAGAGCCGGAGCATCACGAGCCAGGACGCGGCCGAACTGGACGATCACCTCCGTGAGCAGATCGCCGCCCTCAGCGCCGATGGGCTCTCCGATGACGAGGCCTTCCTTGTGGCCGTCAAGCGGATCGGGGCCATTAACGCCCTGACACGGGAATTCGCCCGGGAGCATTCGGACCGTCTCTGGAAGCAGCTCGTCCTGTCCGGCGACGAAGGGGGCGCCGGCATGGCGTCGCGTGCGGCCGGCGGGTCCCGCAAGATGTGGGTCGCCCTCGGCCTGGCCGTGGCGGCAGCCGTGGCGATCAAGATCCCGGCCCTCTTCGGGATCGCCTTCGACGCCGAACCCGGCGGGGCGTTCTACCCCCGCAACATCAGCTTCTTCACGCTTTTCTTCATCGCCGCGTACTTCGCGTGGGACCGGCCGCTCCCGCTGCGGGGCCGGCTGTCGCTGGCCGCGGTCTTCGCGGCGGCGGCTGTCGCGGTGAACGCGTTCCCCTTCGCCTTCTCGCCGAAAGGCGAGCCGGGACACACCCTCATCCTCACGATGCTCCACCTGCCCATCGCGCTGTGGATGGGCGTGGGCGTCGCCTACGTCGGCGGACAGTGGCGGGGGAGCGACAGGAGGATGGACTTCATCCGCTTCACCGGCGAGCTGTTCATCTACTACGTCCTGATCGCGCTGGGCGGGGGCGTGCTCATGGCCATGTCGGTCGGCATCTTCGAGGCGATCGGCATCAAGATGGAGCCGTACCTCCAGAACTGGATCGTGCCGTGCGGTGCGGTCGGCGCCGCCCTGGTCGCCACGTGGCTCGTCGAAGCGAAGCAGAGCGTGATCGAGAACATGGCGCCCGTCCTGACCCGGATCTTCACGCCCCTCTTCGCTCTGCTGCTCCTCGTCTTCCTCGGGACGATGGTGTGGACGGGACGGGGCGTCGACGTGAAGCGGGAAGTCCTCATCGCCTTCGACCTCCTGCTAGCGGTGGTCTTCGGCCTGCTCCTCTACTCGGCCTCGGCCCGCAACGCCCAGGCGCCACCGGGCCTTCTGGACTGGATTCAGCTGACGCTGGTCGGGACCGCCCTGGTGGTGGATATCGTGGCGCTCTCGGCCATCGGCGGCCGCATCTCGGAGTTCGGGTTCACGCCCAACCGGGTCGCGGCGTTGGGCGAGAACATCGTCCTGCTGGTCAATCTGAGCGGCGCGGCCCTCCTCTACGCCGGGTTCCTCCGGGGCAGGATCGCCTTCTCGCGCCTGTGCGATTGGCAGAAGTTCTACCTCTACGTCTTCGCCGCCTGGGCGGCGGTGGTCGCGCTACTCTTCCCCCTGGTGTTCGGATTCGCCTGATCGAGGGATGGCGATGTAATAGTCGGCCTCCTGGCGCGTCTAGGCTGGTGAGGCGCACGACGTGTCCACAGCCAGCCTGTCAATCGTCTACGATCAGCCGATCGCCATGGCTTCCACGACTGAGCCGGTTGGGTTCGCCGAAGCTTACGAGCGCCACTACGACGCGGTGTTCCGCGCGGCCCTGCGCGTCACCGGGAACCCGGCCGACGCCGAGGACGTCCTGCAGACCGTCTTCCTGCGCGTCTTGGCCCATGGAGGAGACGCTGCGGCAGCCCCGCTGCCGGCGGCCTACTTCCGGCGCGCGGCCGTCAACGCGGCCGTCGACCTGCTGCGCCGCCGGGCGGTTCATGCCGAGTCGGTGTACGACGATCTGGCGCCGCATGCCGCCGTCCAGCCCCCTTCGCTGCTGAAGGAACAGCTCCGGCGCGCCATCGCCACCCTCGACAGCGAGGACGCCACCTTGTTCCTGCTGCGCCACGTCGAGGGACTGTCGAACGAAGAGCTGGCCGCGATGTTCCAGCTGGAGAAGAACAACGTAGCCGTCCGGCTCCACAGGATCCGGCAGCGGTTGCAGGTGGAAATGGAACGCTAGGAGGTCGGCGATGTCTGAAGACCGACTGGAACGGGCACTGCAGGAGATGAGACAGGAAGACGCCGACGCCGCGACGCTCGAGGCCGCACGGACGCGCGTCTGGGACGAGGTGACGAATGCCGCCGGCGCTGGCTGTGCGGAGTTCCGGCCGGACTTCCGCGCCTACCTGAACGGAGGGCTCGGCAGCAGCCGGCGCACCCTGATGGAAGACCATCTCAGCCGCTGCCCCGCGTGTCGCGCCACGATGGCCGGAATGAAGGGCGAGCGGCGGGTGATTGCCATGCCGCAACGGTCCTCCTCCCGGTGGGTGCGATGGGGATCCCTGGCCGCGGCGGCCGTCCTGGTTCTCTCGGTCCTCTATCTCAGCCGCGACGCCATCGACGCCATGATGGCTCCCGGCGGTCCGCGGGCCACGGTCGTCGCCGCCGCCGGCGGCCTGTACCGCCTGCCCGGAGGAGCGCTCAAAGCCGGCGCCGCAATCGCCGAAGGAGAGACGGTCCGCACCGGCCCGGGAGCCCACGCCGTGTTGCGGCTCGCCGACGGATCGATGGTGGATGTCAACGGGCGAACGGAACTGTTCGTGACCGCCGCCTGGAGCGGCCGCGCGATTCACCTCCAGCGCGGCGACATCATCGTCCAGGCCGCGAAACAGCGCCGCGGCCACCTGCGCGTCCTGACCCGCGACTCGATCGCGTCGGTGAAGGGAACCGTCTTCGCCGTGTCCGCCGGCATGGGAGGCTCGGTGGTCTCCGTCGTGGAAGGGTCCGTGGCGGTGAACCAGCCCGGCAGGGACGTGGTCCTCAGCCCCGGCGAGCAGGCGGCGTCCAATCCGGCGCTGGCTTCGTCGGTCCAGGAAGCCGTCTCCTGGAGCCCCGAGGCGGAAGAGTACGTGGAGCTGCTCGCGTCGTTCGCGAAGATCGAGCGCCAGCTGGCGGAGATGAATCCTGGCGAGCTGCGCAACAGCTCGGCCCTCCTCCCCTATCTTCCGGCAGGGGCATTCGTCTACGGCGCCGTCCCCAACCTCGGCGGCAAGATCGGCCAGGCCCTGGTCCTGGCGGAGCAGCAGGCGTCCGAGAACGCCACGTTCGGGGCCTGGTGGAACTCCGAGACGGGACGGCAGTTGAAACAGATGGTCGACCGCGTCCAGTCGGTGAGTTCGCTGCTCGGCGACGAGATCGCCTTCTCTGTCGGCTCCCCGGGAACCGGCCAGGAGGTGCCGATGGTGATGGCCCACGTGCAGCCCGGCAAGCGGGCGGAGCTGGCGAGTGCCCTGGACAGGCTCTTCGCCGAGACGGGCGAGCCCGCGCCCCCGTATTCGGTTTCCGAGGACCTGATGGTCGTCTCGAACTCGGCATCGAACCTGGCGTGGGCGCTCAGCCACCTGGGGCAGGGCGCCAGTTCCCCGTTTGCCTCGGCCATCGGGGAGCGGTACCAGCGGGGCGCCGGCTGGCTGGTCGGCATCGATGCCGCCCCGGTGATCGTGATGGCGAAGGACGATGATGCCCCGCCGATCGAGTTGGCTGGCATGATCGGGTTGAAATACCTCTTCCTCGAGCAACGCGCTCCCTCTGGTGCGGAAGAGAACGAGGTCACGCTGGTGTTCCCCGGCGAACGACAGGGGATGGCATCCTGGCTGGCCGATGCCGGCTCCGGAGGCGCGGCGGAGTATCTGCCGACCGATGCGCTCCTCGCCGGTTACGCCTCGACGCGCGAGCCCTGGCAGCTCTTCCAGGAATTCAGCGCGCTGATGACGAAAGAGAAGGAGGCGTTCGCCGGCGACCTGGCCCAGGCGAACGAGAAGCTTGGCACGGGCTTCGTGGAGAACCTGACCGCGGCGATGGGGACCGAGGCGGCTTTCGCGCTGAACGGGTTCTCGGTCGACGGCCCCACGTGGGTGATGGCCGCGCTGGCCAACGACTCGTCGGTCATCGACAGCTCGCTCAAGAAGCTGGTGGAGACGTTCAATGCGGAGCTTGCGCCCAACGAGCAGGACAAGCGGATCGTATTCGGGCAGGAGAACGCGAACGGACGGGTCTGGAGCACGATGAAACCGGCAAGCCTTCCATTCGGCGTGACCTGGACCTACGATCAGGGATACATGGTGGCGGCCTCGGATCGCGCGTCCGCCGAGCGTGCCATCGCGACGCGGAACGGCGGCTCGCAGCTCGTCTGGTCGCCGGCGTTCCTCGGCCAGCTCCCCTCGTCGGCCGGGATGCACCCGGCCGCGTTCGCCTGGCTGAACACGAAGGGAGCGCTCGGGATCTTCTCGGTGCTGTCGCCGAATCCGGCGCTGACCAGGCTGCTGGCCGAGCGCGACCCGGTTCTCGTGGTCTTCGAGGGAACGGCGGAACAAATCCACGCCGCCAGCCGTACTCGTCTATCGGGGTTGATCATGGACGTGATGCTGCTCGAGAGCCTGGGCCAGACGCGAGAGGGACGGCAGTCCGAAACCGTGCGCCAGTGACGCTTTGAACACCATACCAGTCGTCGAACTCGAGAACCTGAAGGTCAGGCTGGGGCGGCGGGAGATCCTGCACGGGATCACCTGCCGCCTCGGCGTGTCTGGTACGGGCAAGGCGGTGGGGCTGCTGGGGCCCAACGGGGCGGGGAAGTCCACCCTGATCCTGACGCTGCTCGGGTTCCTCCGTCCCAGCGCGGGGCGCGCCCGCATTCTCGGCCTCGATTGCCGGCATTCCATGGGCGAGGCGCGATCGCGCATCGGGTACATGCCGGAGAACGACTCGTTCATCGGCGACATGACGGCGGTCACCTTCCTGCGCCAGATGGCCGAGCTCTCCGGCCTTCCACCCGAGGCGGCGCTCGAGAAGGCCCACGAAATCCTGTTCCACGTGGGGCTCGGCGAGGCGCGCTACCGCGAGCTGCGGACCTACTCGTTCGGGATGAAGCAGATGGCAAAGCTCGCCCAGGCGATCGTGCACGGGCCGGAGCTGCTCGTGCTGGACGAACCGACCAACGGGCTCGATCCGGCCGCCCGCCGGCGCATGCTCAAGCTCGTCGTCGCGATGAAAAAGGAGCAGGGAATGAGCGTGCTCGTCTGCTCCCACCTGCTGCGCGACATCGAGCAGGTGTGCGACGAGGCGGTGATCATGAAGGACGGCGTGATCGTCCACCAGTGCAATCTCGAGGAAGAACGGCGGTCGAACAGGCGCTTCGTCGAGCTCGAGGTGACCGGCGACGATCGGAACCTGCGGGCGGCGCTGCCGGAGATCGGCGCCGAGGGCGTTCCCGAAGGCGGCGGGCGCTGGCGCATCGTCCTGCCCGCGGGAGTCGAGGTCGAAGCCGTCTGGGGACTCGCGGCGCGGGAGAATCTGCTGGTGAGGAAGCTCAGCCACCGCAGGGACACGCTGGAGGAGATCTTCCTGAAAGCCATGGGGCACCTGGCGCATACGCCGGGAGAGGATGCGGAACTGGAGGGGCGGCAAGGCTGACGTATCAAGCCTTGCCCGCCTCGCCGTAGCGCCGCGAGTTGCACGTGGGCGCGGAGGCGGGATGGCGGTCTACAAACGCACATACCGGCGATACCGCGGACCCCTCACCGGGCGCTGGACGCGGTTCATGGTGTTGCCCCGCTATGCCTGGGGGAGGCTCTACCAGCAGCGGCTGGTCCTCCTGCTCACGATGCTGGCTCTCGTGTGGCCCGTCCTGTGCGGCGGATTCATCTATCTCACCAACCACGTTGAGCTGCTGCAGGGGCTCGATCGCGAGTTTCGTCAGTTCATCCAGGTTGACGGCCGGTTCTTTTCGATCTTCATGTACGTCCAGGCGGGCTTCGCGGTCTTCCTCGCCGCCCTGGCCGGGCCCGGCCTCATTGCACCGGATCTCGCGAACAATGCGCTTCCGCTCTATTTCAGCCGGCCGCTCACGCGCTGGAGCTACGCCCTCGCCCGGCTGACGGTGCTCGTCGGGATGCTGTCGGTCGTCACGTGGGTCCCGGGCCTCATTCTGTTCGGGTTGCAGGTGGGACTTGCCGGCGGCTGGTGGTTCTCTTTGAACTGGACCCTCGGCGCAGGCATGGTCGTCGGGTTTCTCCTGTGGCTGCTCATCCTGAGCCTGGTGGCGATGGCCAGTTCCGCCTACGTGAAGTGGAGGGTCGTGGCGGCCGCAGTCAGCCTGGCCTTCTTCTTCATCCTGAGCGGCGTCGCCGCGATGATCGACGAGGTCTTCCGGGTGACGTGGGGGCACATCATCGATCCCGCCTGGGCGGTCAACCGGGTGTGGTGCGTGCTGCTCGGCGTGGAGCCGCCCGAAGGCCCGGGCGCAGGGGCGTCCGTGTGGGCGCTCGCGGTGATGGTCCTGCTGCTCGTTTTGGTAATCGAACGCAGGTTGCGCCCGGTGGAGGTCGTCTCATGACTGGCCGAAGCGCGAACGCGCAAAGGCCGCCGGCGGTCGTCTTCGAAGAGGTGTCGAAGTTCTACGGCGAGGTGCTCGGCGTGAACCGCGTCACGCTGAACATGCCGCCGGGAATCACGAGCCTGGTCGGGCCGAACGGCTCCGGCAAGACCACGCTCATGAACCTCATGACCGGCCTCATTCACCCCGACCACGGCCGCATCCTCATGCGCGGGATCTCTCCGCGCGATCCCGAAGCGCTGATGCGGATGACCGGGTACGCCACGCAGTACGACACGGCGCCGCGCTGGGCGACCGGGTTCACCTTCATCACGACCGGGCTGCTTCTTTTCGGGTACGGGCGATCGGAAGCGGAGGAGAAGGCGTGGAAGGCGCTCGAGCGCCTGGGGCTGACCGACGCCGCGAACCGCAAGGTGGCGGCGTACTCGAAGGGCATGCGGCAGCGGGTGCGCCTGGCGCAGGCGATCGCGCACGATCCCGAGCTGCTCGTACTGGACGAGCCGCTGAACGGCCTGGACCCGCTGGTTCGCGCCGAGACGATCGACCTGTTCCGCTCCTGGGCGGCCGCGGGGAAGCACGTCATCATCTCGAGCCACGTCCTCCAGGAGGTGGATCTGATCAGCGACCAGGTGGTTCTGATTGCCAACGGGATGATCGTGGCCGAGGGAAAGATCCGCGACGTGCGCGACGAGATCGAGGAGCACCCGAGCCAGTACGTCGTCCGCTGCCGCGAGGCCTCCGAGGTGGCGGCGCTGCTGTTCGGCGAGGATCACATCACCGAGATCAGGCTGAACGACGACCGGATGGGCATGCTGGTGATGACCCGGGATCGGGAGCAGTTCGCGCGCGCGCTCGGACGGATTGCGCTCGACGGCCACCGGATCGACGGAGTCGTGCCGGCCGACGAGAACGTGGACGCGCTGTACGAGTATCTGATTGGAGGCGAGTAGCGTGGGCGCGGGCGAGTTGTCCTTCTCCGGGCGGGCCAGGCAGGCATGGACGATCGCGAAGGTCGAGCTGCGCCGTGTCTTCTTCGCGAGGCGCGGGTTGTGGGTTTACGCGCTGGCGCTGCTTCCGTCTGTAATCTTCTTCGGCCACGGCGTGGCGATGAAATACCGGAGCGATCAGCTCGCGCGGCACGGCCTGACGAAGCCGGCCCTGATGGACAGCGTCCGGGAGGGAGAGGCGGCGGACGAGGTGAAGAAGCGGCTCGGAAAGCCGGCCGAAGAACGCTGGTCGGTGCGGAGCCAGCGCGTCCGGCAACACACCGGGAATGCGGGAACGACGACTCACGTGATCGAGCCCGCGGTCGAGGCCCGCTTCGTCCGGCTCAACGTGATTCGCCCTTCCTACAGCGGGGATCCGACCGCCAAGATCTACGAGTTCGAGGTCTACGGGCCCGATAGTCCGGCCAATCTCGCGCTCGGCCGTCCCGCCACCGGAAGTCTGCCCTGCAGCCAGGATCAGGGACCGGAGAAGGCCGTGAACGGCAGCGTCGCGGGAGGGGAGACCGACAGGTGGTGCGCTGACGACAGGCCCATGTTCCTGCAGGTGGACCTGGGAGCGACTCGTCGGGTCACGCGCTTCGTCGTGAAGCACGCCAGTGCGGGAGGCGAAAGCGAGGACTCCGACACGCGCGAGTTCAACATCCAGGTGAGTACGGAAGGAAAGGTGTTCACCACGGTCGAGACGTCCTCGGGCGCCGGGTTCGTCGAGGAACGGACCGAGTATCGCCAGATCAACTACTTCGACGGACGGCGCGACGCCAGGCTGCTCTTCGTCGACGGCAAGCTAACGAGACGGCACATCAACCGCCTGCTGAACTTCGAAGAGGATCGGACGATCTTCGCGGGGATCTTCCAGTTCTTCTACCTGCGGCTGGCGATCTTCTTCGGCTGTCTCGGCATGTTCATGTATCTGTTCCGCGGGGAGATGACTGATCGCACGCTGCACTACTGGTTCCTCGCGCCGGCGCGGCGCGAGGTGCTGCTCGCGGGCAAGTACGCCGCCGGGCTGATCGCCGCGGCCACGATCTTCGGGGGCGGCGCGCTGCTCGCCTTCGCCGCCATGCTCTGGCCGCACGACGCGGTCGAACTCCAGGCCTACTGGAACGCCGGGGGCCTGGGACACGCGTTCTGGTATGCGGCCACGGCCGCGCTCGGCTGCCTCGGCTACGGGAGCGTCTTTCTTGCGCTCGGGCTGTACATCCGCAATCCCATCGTCCCCGCTGCGGTGCTGCTCGCCTGGGAGAGCGTCAACGGCATTCTCCCGCACGCGCTGCAGAAGATGAGCGTCCTGTATTACCTCCAGTCCCTGTGTCCGGTCCCCGCGCCAATGGCTGACGACGCGCCGGCGCTCGTCCGGTTGCTGGCGGCGCCCGCCGCTCCCGCCTCGCGTCCCGGCGCGATTCTCGGGCTGCTCCTCGTGACCGCGTTCGTCCTGTGGATCGCCGCCCGCGCCGTGCGGCGGATGCAGATCTCCTACGGCACCGACATGTAATGCCCCTCCTGGAACGGTGAGGCCCTCGGGAGCGTCACGGGGCCACGACAGGCTCGTGGTGGCCTTCTGTCAAGGACACTTATTAGTCAATCGGGACTTCCCAGAAGGTCACCATTGGCCTTCGTCGACGAATTCAGCCGACTCTACCGGACACCGTGGATACACGCGCGCGCAAGGATACCCGGCCTCGGTCTTGCACGGGTTGAGTGCAGAGGAGGCGACGAGACATGGCTCTGATCATGTGCACGCAGAAGTTGTTGCACGCGCTAGGGAAGCGAGGGAGGCCACCCGGGGTGGCCACGGAACCGCAGTTGCTCGAAGTTCGGCTGGGAAGTTGGGCCGCGACGTACCACCGATTCGATCCCTGGGAGATGTGGAGTACCTCTGCGGCATCGAGCTCTCGTATCACGAGGACCTGCGGCGGGTGCAACGCAACCTCAACGAATTCCCCCACCCGGGTCGTGAACCGTGCGTGCCTCTCGAAGCCGTCGGTCAGATGTTCGCCGCCGATCGGCCGGCGCCGTCCCGGCTTCGGCATTGACCTCCCGCAACGTCGAGAGCCAGAACCCCACCGGCGGCATGAAGGACCGAACTTGATCCTGGAGAGAAGACCTCTCCGTGGCCGCCTTACTGCCCCATAATGTGCCTTGACGTCCCGACTGTCCCAGCGAGGACGCCGTGCATGCTCAAGGAGAATCACATGAAGCGACTGATTCTGTTGGTCCTGGGGACGGCGCTGGCTGTTGCACCGGCGGTCGCGCAAGACGCCGCGAAACCGAAGGCGGTCGACATCACGGGCTCCTGGGAGATGACAGTGGAATCACCCCAGGGCACGATGATCATCACCGCCAACTTCAAGCAGGATGGCGAGACGCTGACAGGCACTCACGTCAGCGAAATGGGCGAGTCGCCGCTCAAGGGCACCGTGAAGGGAGTGAACGTCGAATACACGCTGACCATCGACATGGGCGGCCAGCAGATGTCCATCGTGCACAAAGCCAAGGTCGATGGCGACACGATGACCGGCAGCGCCGACATCGAAGGGATGGGCTCGATTGCCTTCATGGCAAAGCGGAAGCCATAGCGGAAACGGAACTGTCGGCCGGCCGTTCGCTCGCCTGTGCGTTGTTCGCGCCGGCCGCCGCCTGCAGATCTCCTACGGCGCCGAGTCGTAGGCCTTACCTTGCGCAGCCGACGGACACCTGCGCCTGGTCGGCGAAGCTTTGTTGACGGCGACCCCAGCGAGCCTTGCGACCGGCAAAGGCCGTCTTGCCGGGCGCCGGGGATCCCGCTACCATCAGAACCGTGAAAGAGGTCGCCGAGCTCCTGAACAGCATGTGCGAGGCGGGCATCATCAACAACTACGCCCTCTTCGGGGCGGCCGCCCAGATGCGCTACACCGAAGCCGTTGCGACCCTGGATGCCGACGTCCTGATCGCCACTCCGGAACCGGATCGCCTCGACATACTTGAGCCGATCTACGCCTTCTGCCGTGCCCGGAATTACGCCCCTGAGGGCGAAGCCGTGCGCGTTGGCGGGTGGCCACTCCAGTTCGTCCCGGTCTTCAGCCCGCTTACGCGCGAGGCAGTGGACCTTGCGGACACGGCCGATTTCGAGGGCGTGCCGTTTCGTGTCGTCGGCGCCACTCACCTGGCGGTCATCGCCTTGAGTGTCGGGCGTGCCAAGGACTTCGCCCGAGTCCTCGCGTTGCTCGAGTCGGGCGCGACCACAGAAGAGGGAATCGGCGCCCTGGCTGCTCGGCATGGTTTCGCCGACGCCTGGAAGCGGTTCCGCCGGAGATTCCTCGATGACCGAGAGTGAACGGATCCTGCGTCGGCAAGCCGAATGGCAGAGGACCCGCCAGGACGCGCCGTGGCCCGAGAAGATCCGGCAGGCGGAGCGGATACGTCCGTCGATCGAGGCCATCCGCAAGGAGCGGTTACAGCGACCGCGCCCCACGGCCCCCGCCTCCGGGGGCAGCGGGCCAACCGATCCTGCCTGAACGGCGTCAACCCCATTCGCCCCGGCATCGCGGTTCTGCTTGAACGAGAGCGGCCGCAGGATGTACTACTTCCTGTTCGTCCGCTCCACGCCCCCCAAGTCCTGCTCTCCGGGCCGCGGAGAGCCGCGAGAGGCGATCATGAAACGGGTCCTGGCGCTCATCACACGCGCGACCGTGCCGGCGCTCTTCGCAGCGCTGCTCGTCTGCGCGCCGGTCTCCTCGTACGCGCAGCCGGGCGGCGATTCGCTCGCCGCCGGGTTCAGGACCCCGCCTGACGCCGCGAAGCCGCGCACCTGGTGGCACTGGACGATGAGCAATGTCACCAAGGAGGGGATGACCAAGGACCTCGAGTGGATGAAGCGCGTTGGCATCGGCGGCTTCATGTTGGCCGACGTGAACGCGGGCGGGGGCCAGACGGTCGAGACCAAGATCCCCTTCGGCACGCCCGAGTGGTTCGACGCCGTCCGCCACGCCGCAGCGGAGGCGGACCGGCTCGGCCTCGAGATGGCCATCTTCAGCTCGCCGGGCTGGAGCGAAACGGGCGGTCCGTGGGTGAAGCCCCACGAGGCCATGAAGAAGCTCGTCTGGAGCGAGACGACGGTCGTCGGCCCGCGGAAGTTCTCCGGCAAGCTGCCCGATCCGCCCCGCAACAACGGGCAGATCCGGAATACCGGCGCCACGTACTACCCGCAGGGCGGCGGCGATCCCACCTGGTACGGCGACAGCGCCGTCCTCGCGTATCGGTCTCCGACCGGCGAGATGGACGCCGCGGCGGCAAGTCCCGTCGTCACGACCAGCAACGGTCCCGTGGACGGCGCGCCGCTCCTCGACGATCAGCTGAGCACCCTGCTCACGATCCCCGCGCCGAAGGACGGTGGCCCGGCGTGGGTGCAGTTCGATTTCCCGAAGCCCTTTGCCGCGCGCGCGATCACGATCGGCGGCCGCGGCGGCAGCGCGAACGGTATTCCCGTCGGCCGGGTCCTCGCGAGCGACGACGGCCGGACGTTCCGGACGCTCGTGACGCTGCCGGGCACGCAACTGTACCGCCAGGGCATGGTGCGGACGTTCGCCTTCGCGCCGACCACGGCCCGGTGTTACCGCATGGAAATGACCGGCGCGCCGCTCGGCCCCGCTCAGACGATGAGCCAGGCGCCGACGAAACCGGCCGCGGAGTACGTGCTCAGCGAGGCGATCCTGCACGGCGGCGCGCGCGTGCAGAGGTGGGAGGAAAAAGCCGGCTTCAGCTTCCTGTTCGATTACGAGCACGTGCCGACACCGCCGACCGAAGCGGCCGCGTCACTGGCCGCGCGCGACGTGATCGACCTGACGTCGAAGATGAAGCCCGACGGCACGCTCGAGTGGGACGCGCCAGCCGGCACCTGGACCGTGCTGCGCCTCGGCTACTCCCTCACGGGCGCGAAGAACCGGCCGGCGACGCCCGCCGGGTCCGGATTCGAGGCGGACAAGCTCAGCCGCGAGCACATGGAGGCGTACTACCACGGCTACTTCGACCCGCTCAAGAAGGCGCTGGGGCCCCTGTTCGGCACGTCGCTCCGCTACGTGATGATGGACAGTTGGGAAGCCGGCACGAACAACTGGACCGAGCGGATGATCGAGGAGTTCACGAAGCGCCGCGGGTACAGCCCGGTGCCGTATCTCCCCGCGCTCACCGGGCAAGGTGGTGGATACCGCCGAGGTGAGCGACCGGTTCACGTGGGACTTCCGGCGGACGCTCGCGGACATGTGGGCGGACCATCACTACGGCACGATGGCCGACTTGCTCCGGAAGGACGGCATCGGCATCTACGGCGAGGCCGCCGGCGTGTCCCTGGAAATGCCCGAGGACACGCTGCTGAACAAGAGCAAGCTCGAGATTCCCGCCGGCGAGTTCTGGGTCCGCGACCTGCACCCGCGGCTGATGTACCTGCAGGACGTCCGCGGCGCCGCGTCGGCGTCGCACGTCTACGGCAAGAAGCTGACCGCGACGGAGTCCTTCACCGGCGGAGGCTACGAGTCGCCGTTCACCCTGAAGAAGGTGGGCGACTACTGGTTCTCGCAGGGGACCAACCGCCTCGTGTTCCACACCTCGGCGCACCAGCCGCTGGACACGAAGCCGGGCAACACGATGGTCGGCACGCACATCAACCGGAACATCACCTGGGCGGAGATGGCCGCGCCGTTCATGACCTACCTGGCGCGGGCGAGCTACATGCTCCAGCAGGGTCTGTTC
This sequence comes from uncultured Acidobacteriota bacterium, assembly GCA_963809475.1. Taxonomy (GTDB): domain Bacteria; phylum Acidobacteriota; class Vicinamibacteria; order Vicinamibacterales; family JAKQTR01; genus JAKQTR01. Next base: position 1,853,797 of record CAWEJS010000002.1, on the reverse strand, counting down.
GTCGCCGACTTCGCCTACCTTCTCAACGAGGGTGCGCCGTCCACGCCGCCGATCTGGGGGCCTGGCACCATGCCGCCTCCGCCGGAGGGCCACGACTACGACTTCGTCAACGCCGACGTCCTGCTCAACCGGATGTCGGTGGCCGGCGACGGGCGGCTCGTGCTGCCCGACGGCATGAGCTACCGCGTCCTCGTGCTGCCCGACACCGACCGCATGCGGCCCGAGCTGCTCCGGAAGATCCGCGACCTCGCCACCGGCGGTGCGATCGTCGTCGGCCGGAAGCCAGTCGCCTCGCCGAGCCTCGCGAACTACCCGGCGGCAGACGAAGAAGTCCGGGCGCTGGCGGCGGAGGTATGGGGTGACCTGGACGGCGCCAGCCGCAGCATCCGCCGTGTCGGGAAGGGAGCCGTGTACTGGGGCTGGCCGCTCGAGCGCGTGCTGGAGCTGGAGAGGATCGCGAAGGACTTCGACGACGCCAGGCCGCTCGACTGCGAACTCGCGTGGCTGCATCGGCGCGTGAAGTCCGACGCTCCTGCCCAGGCACGCGGCGCGGGCGCGGCCCGTCCGGCTCCGGATGCCGGCGACACGGACATCTACTACGTCGCCAACCTGACCGACCGCCCGCAGGCATTCGACGCGCGGTTCCGCGTGGCGGGCCGGCAGGTCGAGATCTGGCACCCGGACACCGGCAGGATCGAGCCTGCCGGCTATGCCATTGACGGTGGGCAAACGACCGTGCCGCTGCGGCTCGACGAGAGGCAGTTGGTGTTCGTGGTGTTCCGCCGCCCGGCCGCGGCGTCGGCGCGCACGATTGCGCGCGGAGAACTCACGACGCTCGCCACGATTGGCGGCGCCTGGGACGTCGCGTTTTCCGCGAACCTCGGCGCGCCGCCGCGCGCGCGGTTCCCGGAGCTCCGGCCGTGGGCGGCCCATGCAGACGAGGGCGTGAAGTACTTCTCCGGCACCGCGACGTACACGAAGACCATCCAGGCGTCGCGCGAATGGTTCACGCCGGATACCGCCGTCTTCCTGGACCTCGGGCGCGTGGGCGACATCGCCGAGGTCAGCATCAACAACCATGCGCTCGGCCAGTTGTGGATGGCGCCGTATCGCATCGACGTGTCCGCCGTGCTTCGGCCGGGCGACAACCAGATCGAGATCACGGTGACCAACCAGTGGACGAACCGGATCGCCGGTGATCGCCTGGCGGCGGCGGACAAGAAGATCCTCGCCTCGCCTCCCCCTGGACGCGGTGGAGCCGGCGCGCCAGCGCCGCCGCTGCCGGAGGCGGGGCTCATTGGTCCCGTGACGATCCGGTCGCAGCCGCTGGACCGCGTCGCCGACGGCCCGGACGCCAGCATTGCCGACATCCCCGTCAACTACACGGAAGCCCGCGCCGGTCGGTACACGCTGCCGGATCCTCTGAAACTCGCCGACGGCCGGCCCGTGCGCGACGCGCAGACGTGGCTCAAGCGGCGCCGGCCGGAGCTCGTCCGGCTGTTCGAGGAGAACCAGTATGGACGGGCGCCGGGCCGCCCGGCCGACATGCGCTTCGAGGTGTTCGACACGGGCACGCCGGCGTTCGACGGGAAGGCGACGCGCAGGCAGGTCACGATCTCCTTCACCAGGGACAAGACCGGCCCGAAGCTGGACCTGCTTTTGTACGTGCCGGCCGCCGCCGCCGGACCCGTGCCCGTGCTGCTCAATATCGGCTTCACGGCCAACAACCTCGCAGTGAACGACCCCGGCGTGCAGGTCGGCGCTGTCTGGGATCCCAAGCAGAAGCGGCGCGTGCCAGCGACGGCCGGGCGCCGTTTCGGGTCGCTGGACGTCGCCGCGGCCATCGCGCGTGGCCTTGGCGTTGCCACGTTCAACTACGCCGACGTCGATCCCGATGCGCCCGGCGCCGTGGCGCAGGGCATCCGCGCCGTGTACCTGAAGCCGGGCCAGGCCGAGCCGGCGCCGGGCGAGTGGGGAGCCATCGCGGCGTGGGCGTGGGGCATCAGCCGGGCGGTGGACTACCTGGAAACCGACCGCGCCGTGGACGCGACGCGGATCGCGATCACCGGGGTGTCGCGGCTGGGCAAGACCGTGATGTGGGCCGGCGCCTCCGATTCGCGGATTGCGGCGGTCATCGCGAGCTGCTCGGGTGAAGGCGGCGCGGCGCTCAGCCGGCGCAACTACGGCGAGACCATCGCGCACCTGGTCGCGCCGACGCGCTACCCGTACCAGTTCGCCGCGAACTACGCGAAGCTGGCCGCCGATCCCGGCGCGGCGCCGATCGACGCGAACCTGCTCGTCGCGCTCATCGCGCCGCGGGCGCTGCTCCTGCAGACGGGCGACACCGACACATGGTCCGACGCGAAGGGCGAGTTCCTCGCCGCGATTGCCGCGCGGCCGGTGTTCGAGCTGTTCGGCAAGCGCGGGCCGGCGACCGACGCGTTCCCGCCGCCCGGGCAGATCGTCGGCGACACGCTCGCGTACTACATGCACGACGGCGGCCACGGCATGGTGCCGGGCGACTGGGCGGTGTACCTCGACTTCCTCGAGAAGCAGTTTAGGCCCGCGCGCTGATCTCCGAGCCTCGACGGTTCCGCGGCCCTCCTCGCGGGGCCGGGGCGGCTCAGACCGCTGCCCCGCGCGGGATGGTCGATCGCGTGTTCTTCGTCCGTCAGAAAGAGGTGCTGCCATGAAGTCCGTTGGGCGAACACTGCTCGCAGTCGCCGCGGGGATGGCGCTGGCGTTCGCGCTGGTCGTGGCGGTTGAGTTCTTCAGCGCGGTCGTCCATCCGTTTCCTGCCGGCTTCGACGGCAACATCCCGGCGCACGTGAGGCGGTATCCCCATTGGGTCCTGGGGGTAGTGGTGCTGATGTGGGGCGCGACCGCCGCAGCGGCGACCTGGGCCGCATCGAAGATCGGCGGGCGGCTGGCCGGCGCCCTCGTCACGCTGCTGCTCGCGTCGGCGCTTGCCTTCAACCTGAGCATGCTGCCGTACGTCATGTGGTTCAAGATCGCGATGCCCGCAGCCTTCTTCGTCGCCTGCCTGCTCGGCATCAGGTACGGCAGGCGCCAGGCGTGAGCGCCTTGTGTTCCCCGGCGTGAGCCGCTAGATTGGTCGGCGCCATGTGCCCGGCGCAGTCGGCCGCGTCGCCCACCCCTCCCCGCGCCGCCGCAGCCTCTCCGGCTACCAGCGTCCGCTGGCTCGTGCTGGCGATGCTGTTCGCCGTCACCACCGTCAACTTCGCCGATCGGGCGACCCTGTCGATCGCGGGCGCCGACATCCGTAAGGCGTTCGACCTGTCGCCGGTGGAGATGGGGTACATCTTCTCGGCGTTCGCCTGGTCCTACGTGCTGGCGCAGTTGCCCGCCGGCTGGCTCCTCGACCGGTTCGGCTCCAAGACCACCTACGTCGTCGCGTTGACGCTGTGGTCGCTCTTCACGATGTTCCAGGGAACGGTGGGCTTTCTCACGGGCGGCGCGGCCGCGGCGGCGCTGTTCGCGCTGCGCCTCGCAGTCGGCGCGGCCGAGGCCCCGTCGTTCCCGGGCAACGGCCGCATCACGGCGGCGTGGTTCCCAGCCAACGAGCGCGGCCTGGCGTCGGCGATCTTCAACTCCGCGCAGTACTTCGCCACGGCCCTCTTCGCCCCCATCATGGGCTGGCTCGTGCATACGTTCGGCTGGCGATCCGTGTTCTACGTCATGGGAGGCCTCGGCCTCGCGCTGGCCCTGGCCTGGAACAAGGTCATCTACGGCCCGAGGGCCCACCCGTGGGCCAATCAGGCCGAGATCGACTACGTTCGGGCGGGCGGGGCGCTCGTCGACCTGGATGGAACGAAGGCCGCGTCCGCATCAGCCGCGGTCCACACGTTCGCGTGCATCAAGGAACTGCTCGGCAACCGGATGCTGCTGGGTCTGTACGTCTTTCAGTACTGCATCAACGTGCTGACGTACTTCTTCCTGACCTGGTTTCCGGTCTATCTCGTGTCCGAACGCCACATGACGATCCTGAAGGCCGGCTTTGTGGCGTCGCTGCCCGCCATCTGCGGGTTCTGCGGCGGGGTGCTCGGCGGGTGGGCCTCCGACCGCCTGATCAGGATCGGCTGGTCCCTCTCCGCCGCCCGCAAGACGCCCATCGTCGTGGGCATGCTGCTCGCCATGTCGATGATGGCCTGCAACTACGCGAAGACCGACGCGCTCGTCGTGGGCTTCATGTCGCTGGCCTTCTTCGGCAAGGGTGTCGGCGCGCTCGGCTGGGCCGTCGTGTCCGACACGTCGCCCAGACAGGCCGCCGGGCTGTCGGGCGCGCTGTTCAATACATTCGGCAACACGGCCGGCATTACGACGCCGATCGTCATTGGCTACATCCTGCAGGCGACCGGGAGCTTCGCCGGGGCGCTGACGTTCGTGGGCATCAATGCGGCGCTCGCACTGCTGTCGATGTTGCTGATCGTGGGCGACATTCACCGCGTTGAACTGAAGCAGTCGCTGTTGCCGGGCGAGGGGGCCTGACCACCTCGGTTCGGGGGCGCGCAGCGCCTCGAAAGGACATCGAGCACATGACCGCCGCAACCCCGTACTCCGCTTTCCCGAACACGTTTCGCCAGGATGTGATTGCACGAAGGCGGCTCATCGGGTGCTGGAGCCAGCTGGGCAGCCCGATCACCACCGAGGTGCTGGGGCTGGCCGGCTTCGACTGGATTCTGCTCGACAGCGAACACGCACCCAACGACCCGCTCTCGCTCGTCCCGCAGTTGATGGCGCTCAAGGACAGCCCGTCGGCCCCCGTGGTGCGCCCGCACTGGAACGACGGCGTGGTGGTGAAGCGGTTGCTCGACATCGGCTTCTACAACTTCCTCTTTCCCTTTGTGCAGTCGGCCGACGATGCGCGCCGCGCGGTGGCCTCGACGCGCTATCCGCCGGAAGGCACCCGAGGCGTGGCGGTGATGCATCGCGCGAGCCGCTACGGAACGGTGGAGCGCTACCTGGACCGCGCCAACGACAACGTCACGGTCATCGTGCAGATCGAAAGCCCCGCGGCGGTCGACGCGGTGGACGAGATTGCCGCCGTGCCCGGCGTGGACGGACTCTTCGTCGGACCGTCCGACCTTGCTGCCGGGTTCGCGCACCGCGGCAACCCCGGACACGAAGACGTGCAGGCGGCGATAGCACGGGTCTTCGAGCGCGCCGCGGCATGCGGCAAGCCCGTCGGCATCCTGGCGCCGCTCGAAGGCGATGCCCATCGCTACATGGACATGGGCGCAACCATCGTGGCCGTGGGCAGCGACCTCGGCGTGTTCCGGGCGGGCACCAAAGGCCTGCGAGAGCTGTTCAGGCAGGACGGGGCCCGGGAGGCATGCACATGAACCCGACGTCCGGCACTGCCGGGAAGCCCCTGCGGATCGCGATCGACGGCCGCGACAACGTCGCAATTATCGTCAACGCAGGCGGCCTTCCTGCCGGAACGGCCTTCGAGGACGGCCTGACGCTTGTGGAGGCCGTGCCGCAGGGGCACAAGGTGGCGATTGCCGACATCGCCGAAGGCGAAGCCGTGATCCGCTACGGCGAGATCATCGGCCACGCGCTCAAGCCGCTGCGACGAGGCTCGTGGGTCAGTGAATCCACGGTGGCGCTGCCTGCGCCGCCGGCGCTGGACCGACTGTCCATCGCCACGCGCGTGCTGCCCGCCCAGCCTCCGCTCGACGGGTTCACGTTTCAAGGCTTTCGAAATGCCGACGGATCCGTCGGCACCCGCAACATCCTCGGCATCTCCACCAGCGTGCAATGCGTGGCAGGGGTGATCGACCACGTGGTACCGGTCATCAAGAAGCGGCTGCTGCCAAAGTACCCCAACGTCGACGGCGTGGTGGGACTGAACCACACTTTTGGATGCGGATATGCCGCCGATGCGCCGGCTGCCGCGGTGCCGATACGCACGCTGCAGAACCTCGCGCGCAACCCGAACTTCGGCGGGGAACTCCTCGTCGTGGGGCTCGGCTGCGAGAAACTCCAGCCGGAGCAGTTGCTGGCGGGCTTGGCGCTCGCCGATGCCGAGCGCGACATCGTCCGCTTGCAGGACGAGCGCCTCTGCGGGTTCGAGGCAATGGTCGGCGCCATCATCGACCGTGCGGACGAACGGTTGGCGGCCCTCAACCGGCGTTGTCGCGAGACCTGCCCGGCCTCCGATCTCGTCGTGGGCGTCCAGTGCGGCGGCTCCGATGCGTTCTCGGGCGTGACGGCCAACCCGGCCGTGGGCTTTGCCTCCGATCTCCTGGTCCGCGCCGGCGCGACGGTGATGTTCTCTGAAGTGACCGAGGTGCGCGACGCCGTTCACCTGATGGCGCCGCGGGCCGTCAACGAGGAGGTCGGCCGCGCCCTCATCCGCGAGATGGCGTGGTACGACCAGTACCTGGCGGCCGGCCACACCGATCGCAGCGCCAATCCCGCGCCCGGCAACAAGGCCGGCGGACTGGCGAACGTCGTCGAGAAGGCGCTGGGGTCCGTCATCAAGTCGGGCACGAGCCCGATTTCCCAGGTGCTGGCGCCGGGCGAGAGGGCGACGACGAGGGGCCTGATCTTCGCGGCGACGCCCGCGAGCGACTTCATCTGCGGAACGTTGCAGCTGGCCGCGGGCATGACGTTGCAGGTGTTCACCACCGGGCGCGGCACACCCTACGGCCTGGCCGCAGCCCCGGTGATCAAGGTGGCCACGCGCAGCGACCTGGCCGCCCGCTGGCACGACCTGATCGATCTCGACGCCGGGCGCATCGCGACAGGCGTGTCGACGGTTGAGGACGTCGGCTGGGAACTGTTCCGGATGATTCTCGATGTCGCAAGCGGGACCAGGAAGCCGTGGTCGGATCAGTGGGGCCTGTACAACGCGCTCGTGCTCTTCAACCCCGGGCCGGTGACCTGACGGCTCGGGCGTAGCGAGCGCCTCGGCGGACATCTCGCCCCGCGCGGTGGCGAAGATCACGACGGCCGGAGCGCGCGGCCTACCGGTACTTGATGACGACGAGCGTGAGGTCGTCGGTCTGCGGCGCGGCGGCCTGGCGGTCGCGAACGATCGCGTCGCAGATGACGGCGGCGCTCTCGACCTTCACGCGCGACACCGCCTGCTCCAGCTGGGCCTGGCTGTACGGCGACCCGGGCTCGATGAGGCCGTCGGTGTAGAGCAGCAGCACGTCGCCGTGGCCCAACAGGTTCAGGTTGTTGACCGTGTAGCGCTTCTTGTAGCCGAGGGCCCGCTCGTAGCGCTTCGCATCCGGCTGGTGTTCGCCGGGCTGCAAGCCGATGGGCGGGTGGCTGACGAGCCGATCCTGGCTCACGACGACGAAGCGGTCGAATTCGCGCGAGAACACGAGCGGCGGGGGGTGCCCCGCGCTCACGAAGCTGAACCTGCCGGTGTTCGAAATCTCTCCGTAGATGAGGGTGATGTAACTGGCCTCGTCTGGGCCGGCGGCCAGGTTGCGCAGCGTTGTGGACTTGCAGAAGCGCGTGTTGATCTGCTCGAAGAGGCGCAGCGTGATCTGGCCGTTCAGGTCCATTTCATAGAGCGCGCCGGTGTGAAAGGCCTGGTGCAGCATGGCCGCCCTAGCCGCGTCGGTGAAGTCGTGGCCGGCAACGTCCGCAACGAGGATCCCGCCGACGTTCTTGAGCCTCTGCAGGACGCGCGCCATGCCCTCCTGGCCGGACGCGAGGGCGCGCAGGATGCGGGAGTCGAGGTCGAAGCGCTCCTGATAATCCACATAGGTGAGAAGGTCGCCGCCCGCCATGCCATTCAGGGGCAGCGACACGCCGTGGATGTCGATTCCCGGCAGCCGGGGCACCGTTCCGGCCGTCGGTGTCAGGCGGTGGGCCAGGTACTGTGCGCCCCTCCGAAGCTCGTCCTCGAGCCGGGCATCCGGTTGCTCCACGACCGCCTCCAATCGCTCCAACGCGTGCGTCAGCCGCACGATTATCTCCCTTCGGCGCCTTTCCTGCACGGTCCGCGCACGATACCGCTGCCGTCAGGCCGCTTCCCGGCGCGCAGGGTGGTAGAATCCGCCACGATCTTCGCGCCAGTTCGCACGAATTACGTCGTTGACAGCGGCTGTCGCTGACCGCGGCTGCCGCCCGGGCTGCCGCCGCCGGAGGCGGAACACGACCGAATAGCGGCACAACGGAATGCGGGAGAACACCATGAAAGGCGGGCACGCTCCATTCTGGGTCGCACTGCTGCTGACTGCGTTCGCGGGCGACCTCATGGCGCAACCGGTGCCAAAGCAGCCGCCCAGCCCGGGTTCGCCATCCGTACCGGGAACGATAACGCTCGCGGCCGACCGGAAGACGCTGCGAGAGTGCTTCGAGCAAGGAGCGCCTGGCGAGGGATGCCTCCTCCGCGTGGCCGCTCAGGCCAAGCTCCCCCAGGGAGTCCGCGCGACCGTCGTCGCCCCGGCACCTGCGGGCACCACGCCCGCCATCCTGGGGCAGGTGACGCTGGGGTCCGGCATGGCGGCCAGCGGAACCTCAGCCTACGCGCAGGGCCGGGAGGCCTTCGTTGCCATCGACAGCCGGCTGAACCAGCATACGTCCCTGATGAAGAAGCTGCGAGAGTACCAACGGCAACGTGAGCTACTCCAGCACACCGACCAGTTGGCGCAACGTCGGGAACTGGACGCGGGAACGGACCTGGGCGACGCGTCGACGCAGTTGTCGGCGATCCCGGATCGGACGGCGGAGAAGGAAGAGGAAAGCAGGCTGTGTACAAACGCCGCCACTCTCCAGGCCGGGATCGACCGTCTCCGAACCAACGCCGCGACGCTGCTGGGACAGATGCGCACGGCGCTCGGGGCGGCATCTGCCGCGGCCTGCAGCACGCCCGCCGATGCGCAGGCGATCCGGGCAGGCTGGAAGAAGAGCAACGACCTCGCTGCCGACCTTCGCCGCGCACTGGCGGAAGCGGCCGACAAGACCGCGCAGCGGCGCAAGATCCTGGCGACGCTCAACCACGACCGGACCGCAAAGGACACAACGGCCGGCAGGCTCTCCATCCGGCTGGACGAGGCGCTGGACACGCTGGCGCATGCGCAGAGGAACTGGAGCGACGCGGGTGTGGATGCGCGCCAGGCGCGGGAGTCCTACGTCTCCGTGCTCGCCGGCCTCTCGAATCTGCAATTGGCGGTGGGAACACAGCCGCCGAACCCCAAGGGGCCGGATTGGGTGTTCGGGCTGTTCGACGACAGGAACGTGCGCGCGCCGTACGAGGCGTTCCGGGAGGCCGTCGATGAGGAACTGGCGTCCCCGCCAAAGGAGCCGCTGGTACGCGCGGATCCCGCGTGGATGACCGCGCACGAGAAGCTGGGACGCGACATCCAGGCCCTGAAGAAGAGAGTCACCGCGCTGCAGAACGACCTCAACAAGCGGGCATGCGACGCAGTGGATCACGACACGCTCAACGCGGTCCGGCTCATCGTGAGCGACGCGGACGTCGAGATTGAGAAGTACCAGGGCCTGCCCGCGAAGGCCGACGCGTGTGATACGACCCCGGCCCCTTCCCCGGTGCCTCCCCCGCCTCCCCGGCGCCTCCGCCAGCGCCTCCGCCGGTGCCTCCGCCAGCCCCGCTCGGCGGCCCGCCGGCGGGCGGGGCGCCGCAGGCGGCGCCGACCGCTCGCCTGGAGTGCGACGGCAGCGTGGGCGTCCCGACCAACGTGCTCGAGATCGAGGCAGGACAGAGCCTCCGCAAGACGTGCCGCGTGATCGTGACGGGTTGGATGAGCGATACGGCCGATCGCGTCTTCAGCGAAGTGCAGGGGCTGCGGCCCGGCACGCTCGACGTGTTTCCTCCGAGCGACTTCGCCCCCGGCGCGCAGATGTACCGCGCGGGCGTGAACGACGCGTGGCGCGAATACCGCTTCTCACACAGCTTCTCGGCGCCGGCCAGCCCCGCGACCAACAGCTTCCCGCTCGTCATCACGGTGCGCCAGGAGGACTCACAGCGCGGCGGCGACCGTTGGTTCATCGCGCTGCCGCTCCTGGTGAATGTCATCCCGAGCGGGGCGTCGCCCGGCACCTCGCTGGCGCCGCCGGCCGTGGTGCGGCAGGGCAGCGGCGGGAAGTACGGCGTCTGGCGCTACAAGCTCTTCGGCGACCCGCCGCCATGCTTCCATTTCGTCGCCGCCGTCATGGGCAAGTACGGGCCGCCAGGCTACGAGCAGGTGGGCGCCAACATGACGTTTGGGGAAGCGGATGCCGAGATTGGCCGCCTGAGCCGGTACTTCGACGATCAGTACGGCTGTGCGGCCTGGCCGCGCAACCCCGCGCCGCCGCCGACGGCGGCCGCGGCTCTCGCGGCAGGACGGCGGTTGGTGCTGCTACGGTTCGCGCGGCCCGTGATGACGGCGCGCGTCGGCGTGCCGCTCATGCCGCAGGTGCTGGGCGCGTTCTCCGACGATCCGGCCACGCTCATCGACGTCACCGCCGAGGTCCATTGGAGCGGCGCGCGCAGGCGCGTGCCCGTCGAGGCCTTCCCGTCGGAGGCTGGCGCCACCCTGCGGCTCACGGCCACGCTTGAAGACCAGAGCGACACGGCGGACATCAACGTCGAGGAGGAAACGCCGGCGCCGCCGACCCGGAAGATCTCCCGGTTCGGGTTCGCCGAACACAGCCTGCGGGTGAAGGTCGGCGCCAGCGTGGCGCCGAAGGTCTACGTGGTCTACGCCGATGAGCCGGGCCGCTCCATTGACGTCACCGCCGATTCGCGCGTGAAGTTCTCCGGGGACCGCGTCGTGCCGTTCACGGCGCAAGCCGCCGACGCGGGCAAGACGTTCACCATCACCGCAACCTTCGAGTGGGCGTCGGACTCGGCGACCGTGACCGTCGAGGCCGCGCCTCCGCCGGGCACACCACCAAGCAGCGGGCAGCCGGTCTGGGTGCGGCAAGCGGCGAGTGTGAACGCTGCGGCGAACACCTTATTGACCATCGGGGAGAGCAGCCTCTCATACTCCTATGCCGGAAATCAGTTTGGGCCCATGTCCAACAGCCTGAAGTGGAGCCTGCCTCCCGCCACGCTCCAGGAAGGGCAGGAACTCACGCTCGAGCTGTCGGTCGGCCACTTCAGCGAATGGAAGCCGACGCGGTATGGCTTCGAAGGGGGCAGCATTAGCGGCGGATGGAACGTCCGCTGCTTCGCATCCCCGGGCGATCGTGATGGCGGCGGAACCGCGTGGGGCGGAGTGATCGGGGCGGACTCGGGGGTCGCGGACAGGAACAGCGCGAGCAGGAAGATCGTGTTCCAGCCGCGCAGCGCCACAGGGGAGCGGGGCGACGAGTGCTACCTGCAGATCAGCGCCGGGGCCTTCTGCTCAGACGGATGCGGCCAGTACTGGGCGGTGATCACGTGGCCGTACAAGCGGCAGGCCCCGAGGTAACCGCGCGGGAGGTCGTGTCGGCGCGAGGTGCGTGCGCGGGAGCGGAGGACCGCATGAGACGAGCCCTCATCTTCGCGGGAGTTCTCGCGGCCGCCGCCGTCCTCTGCCGCCCGCCGGCTGCCGCGGCGCAAAATCTCCTGGAGGCTCGCGTCGCGGACACGAAGTACCGGTACGTGGACTGGAACTCCACCTTCAAGAACGGCGCGGTGGTGGACGCCTTCTACATCGGCGTGCCCGGCAGCAACGAGTTCAACCTCGGCGGCGGCTACGTGTTCAAACGAGGCCACCTCACGCTGACGCCGCTGCTCTATGCGGTATTCGCCAAGGAAGGATCCCAGCGCGGCGTGAAGGCGGCGCTGCTCGCCGCCTTCGACAAGGACGGCTGGAAGCTGATGTCGTTCATCGGCCACTACGCGCCGATCTCGGGCTCGGCCGGCTCGTACCAGGTGCTGGACACGCTCGACCTCACGCACACGATCGGCGCGCATTGGGAAGCCGGCGTCCAGGCGGGCTTCTTTCACGCGGAGGGCGCGTGGAACACGCAGATTGGGCCGCTCGTCAAGCTGAACGACAAGCTGGGGGCCTGGGCCGTCTCGTACCGTTTCGGCGACCAGAACGAGTTCCGCGTCGGCAGGGTGCTGGCGTTCTGAGCCCGGCCAGGAACCGCCGGCTCAACCGCGGCTTGCTCGCTCCCCAGGATCGGTTCCCCCGGCCCGAAATGACCGCCCTGGCCTGCTACCGGTCCGCGTACCGCCTGGCTGCCGCGAGGTCCTTGCGCAACTCCTCCGCCGTGCGTTGCGGGCCATAGCCGGGCGTGTCGCGCTGAATGCGCCACCCCTCCCTGAGCGGGCCGGCATCCACCGCGTCGAACCCGAACTCGTCCAGCAGGCCTGCGACTGTGGCCTTGGCCCCGGCATCGTCGCCGGCGATGACCAGTGCCCGGCGGTTCTTCGTGCCGGCGGGGCGCCCGTCAGTGGTCAGTTGGGCGGCGTAGATGTGGTTGAACGCCTTGACGACCTTCGACGCCGGCAGATGCGCCTGCAAAAGCTCCGAGGTCGTGGTCGACTCGTTGTCGAGCTCTGCGATGTGGCCATCACGCTGGGGGTAGTAGTTGTTCGTGTCGATCACGATCTTGCCGGCAAGAGGCTCGACCGGCACGGTCCGGTAGCTCTTCAGCGGAATCGTCACCACCACGATGTCCCCGGCTTTCGCGGCGTCGACGGCGGTGGCCGCCCGGGCCCTGGGTCCGAGCTCGGCGACGAGCTCGGCCAGCGTCTCCGGCCCGCGTGAATTGCTGATGACGACGTCGTAGGCGTGCGCGACCGCCAGTCGCGCGACCTGGCTTCCGATCTTCCCGGCGCCGATGAGTCCAATGGCAGGCATGAGAACGACTATAACCCCCTACGGTGACCAGCCGGTAACGCCTCGGCACACCGACTCCGGCCGCTTGTGACCAGGCTTCAGGCGCGAGGAGATCGCGGTGTGTTCCTTTCGGTACAGCAACCACCCTGCCTGCCGACTCACAGTCATGCGTGGGTGGTCCGCCCCGCGCCTCGTCTTCGGCGGGCGCATCGACTCTCGCCCGATGGACAGCGCGAGCTGACCCGGCGCCCAGGACGCTGAGACCAAGGACGCAGGAGCCCATGAACACGACCCGTCACGACCCGGAGGATGCGCGCGGCAGCGCCCGCCACAATCTCCAGGACAGGAAGAACGACCGAGCCACGCTTGCCGCCATCGCGCGCCGCGCGATGATCGACGGCGGCCTGGAACCTGACTTCCCTCCGGCGGCGCAGCAGGAGTTGGCGGCCATCGGCCGGCCTTCCGGCGCGGGCGACGACGCGCTCGACATGCGCGACCGGCTCTGGGCGTCCATCGACAACGACGACTCCCGCGACCTCGACCAACTCACGGTCGCCGAGCCGCTCACGGGCGGGCGGATCAGAATCCTCGTGGCCGTCGCGGACGTGGACGCATTGGTGCGAAAGGACTCGGCGATCGACGGCCACGCGTCGCACAACACGACCTCGGTCTACACGCCCGCCGCGATCTTTCCCATGCTGCCCGAGGCACTATCCACCGACCTGACGTCGTTGAACGAGAACCAGGACCGGGTCGCCGTGGTCGCCGACATGGTGTTCGACGCAGACGGTTCGCTCGCCGCGTCGGACCTCTACCGGGCGCGCGTCCGGAACCACGCACAACTGGCGTACCGGAGCGTCGCGGCCTGGCTGGACGGGGAGGGCGCGGCGCCGCCGCGCGTCGTGGAGACCCCGGGCCTCGACGAGAACCTGCGCATTCAGGATGGCGTCGCGCAGCGCCTCGTCGAGTTGCGGCACCGCCACGGCGCCCTCAGCCTCGAGACGACCGAGGCGAACGCGGTCTTCGACGGAGACGCGCTTGCCGACCTCGACGTGGACCAGAAGAACCGGGCCAAGCAGTTGATCGAGGACTTCATGGTGGCGGCGAACGGCGTGACCGCGATGTACCTCGAATCGAAAGGATTTCCGTCGCTCCGCCGGGTTCTGCGGTCCCCGGAACGCTGGGACCGCATCGTGCAGCTCGCGTCCGGCGCCGGAGACCGGCTCCCCGACGAGGCGGACGCCGTGGCCCTCGAAGCGTTCCTCGTCCGGCGGCGCACGGCCAACCCGGAGCAGTTCCCCGACCTCTCGCTCGCCGTGGTCAAGCTCATCGGCAGGGGAGAGTACGCGCTCGATCTGCCCGGCGGCGAGCCGCCCGGGCACTTCGGGCTGGCGGTGAAGGACTACACGCACTCGACGGCGCCGAACCGGCGCTTCCCCGATCTCATCACGCAACGGCTCTTGAAGGCCGCGATGTCGGGAGCGCCGCTGCCCTACACCATCCCTGAGCTTGCGGCGCTTGCCACGCACTGCACGCAGCGGGAAGACGACGCGACGAAGGTCGAACGGCGGGTGCGGAAGTCCGCGGCGGCGCTGCTCCTGTCCGGCAGGATCGGGGAGTCATTCGACGCGATCGTCACCGGCGCTTCTGCGAAGGGAACGTGGGTGCGGCTCGTCCAGCCTCCGATAGAGGGGAGGCTGGAACGCGGGTTCGAGGGGCTCGACGTGGGCGACCACGCCCGCGTCAAGCTGGTCCAGACCGACGTCGAGCGCGGGTTCATCGACTTCGCGCGCGACTGACGCGTCCGGATGAGCCGCCGCCTGCGCCGGTCTGCCGCAGGACCGCGAAGTGGTCCTCACCGGCCACATGCGGGAGCGGACCATGAATGAGGAAGCGGCGACGCGCTCTTCCAGCCGGGCATCGGCCCTGTGGACGCCCTTGCTCTTCGCCCTTGTGAGCGTTCTTCCTGGCTGCGGGTTGATCGCGCGCCAGGCGACCATCGCCTACATCGCGGTCAATGAGCGCTTCTCTCCCAAACACGTCGAGATCGAGCTCAACACGTCCTTCATCGAGGCCTACAAGAACCGGGTCGCCATTGATGCGACCTTCACCGTGGACAAGGCCATGGCCTCGCCGCTTCCGGCCGCGATCGACGGTGACCTGCACCTTGCGGGACGCGCCCCCCAGGTGGCCCTTCCCATTGTCGGGGAGATTGCAAACGCCGCTGACGAGAAAGCGGCGATCGACCTCGTCCACGGAGCCGAGGGCACAGGCTACCCCCTGAGGATCTCCGGTGTGTGGAGGATCTGGCCGGAGCATCCGGGAGACGCGGAAGAGGTGCAAGGGAAGCCAGTTTCTACCCTCGGCGGCTACAGGCCCGACCACGTCTTCGAGATTCACCCGGTCACCGCGATAAACGGCGTTCGGCTGCTTGGGACGTTCCGGCCCGTCAAGGGCTTCAAGCCGGGGGACGCCCGAAGGACCTTCGAGATCTATGAGAAGGCCTCGTGCACCCTTGCCGTCAAATCGACGACGGTGTCAATCATCACCGAGACGGGGCTCTACAACGATGTCGAGTTCATCATGACGATCGCGAATGCCTCGCAGCGTGTGGTGCGCGACGGGAGGTTCGTGATCGCCTCGGCGAGGGACCTCGACGGGAAGCTGCTCGTGGAGCGCCTCCGCATGGTCTTTGCCAAGGGGACACCCCCTGAGCGAACGGTGAGACTGCTCAAAGGAGGAGACTCCCTGCATGTCTGCGGGATACCCAGGCTGGATCTCGCGGAGATCTCACGCAGAGTGAGGGACTCCCGGATGACACCCGCGCTCCTGACACAGGGTTTGCCGTATGAGATCGTCGTCACCGGCGTCTACGCGAAGTGACCGCCGGGTGTCACCGCCCGGCGGTCGCGGATCGCGACGTGGGAGCCGTGACTGTCGTCCTTCACGGCGCCGGGAGAGCAAACAGTGCTACCGGCCTCGAAGGAAATGCAGCACGAGCACGACGAGGCCCACGACGAGCACCGCGTGAATCAGACTGCTGGTGACGTGAAACGCAAAGAACCCCAGCAGCCACAGGATGATCAGCACCGCGGCAATTGTCGCCAGCATGTCTTCATCTCCTTAGCGCACGAGTAAGAGACAGGGCGGTCCCAGGCAGAAACCCGAGCCCTCCTGCTTCAGGCTGTACACATGTTAGACGAGGGCATGGCGGCAGGTCTGTACACTTCAGAACAGCCGGGTATTGACCGTGCTCGCAAGAGGCAACACGCCTCTCATTCCGGCTCACGTGAGCGGCGCCGATACTGCCGTCGCGCGGCTTTTCGGTGTGCAAAGGGACTGCCGGCCGACCCTCGCTCCGGGTCACCCGGTGACGCGTCCAGGTATGCCGCCTTGACTGTTTCGGGGCCGTACTTCCGTTCCAGACGCCGGACGATGAAGTGGCCCCGCGCGATATCCTGGAAATGATCGATGAATATCAGGTTGATCACCGCTCCGCCGGCGGCCCCGAGCACCGGGACCGACTGCGCCATCACCTTCTCCGACACGGGAACTCCAAAGCGAACGGCGACCTGGGTGATGAACCGGATGATTGCCGGCGCTCCCTCCCGTGCGAGCCCGCGCTCCGCGATGTACTCGGCCGCTTCAGCCAGGGCTTTCGCCAGAGCGGCGCGAACGACGAAGTACCCCGATTCTGCCGCGTCGTCGCCATGCTGGCGGCTGCCGAGCGCGAAGACTTCAAGGCACGCAAGCCCGGCCTCCGGTGTCCTGACCAGCTCTCCCTCGCTTCTGGCGACGTCCACGATCGAACGGAGCATGACGACGGTCGACACCGGAAGCTCGATCGCCAGCGCGGGCAGGCCGAACGCACCGCCCGCGGCGCCGGTGACCAGGACCATGGACGTATGAAGCCACTCCACCGACCTGCGATTCCGATCGCCCATCGTCGAGATCGCGAAGCGCAGTCCCGCCCGCAGCGCCTTGCTCGTGGCCGCGCTGATCGCATCCGCTGCGCCCTGCGGCAGGACGCCGAGCATCTTCTCGATCGGCGTCCCGGCCGCGTCGGCCATCCTCGCGGCAAGGCTCACGTGCTCGAGCAGGTACCTGGCATAACGGAGATCAGCAAGATCGGTCGTCGAGAGAGCCATGGCTGCACACCGTCTCCAGTTGACGCGAGCTGGTGAAAACCCCGTCGTCAGGCTGATGGCGGAATCGTCACCAACGAAGAGAGGCGGGAGCCATGTGACCCGGGACCAGCACCGCAGCCATCCAGGCTGCCGCGACGTTGCTCGACACAGAGGAATGAGGACGTTCGATGCGATTGGCACCGTTATACACCATGGTCCTCCGCGTACCTCGGGATTCTTTCGTCCGCTGGGTTGGCGTCGCCTGAGCCACGCGCTACAATTCCCGGACCGCTTTCCCCTGCCAGCATGCGAATGAACATCGACGTGATCATCAATGCCAGTTCGGGCCCCGGCCACGACGCCGGAGCCGCGCGGCGCATTGCCGACGCCTTCCGTTCAATCGGCACGGATGCGCGAATCTCGGTGGCTGGCAACGGGGCGGAGCTTCTCACGCTCTCGCAGAGCGCTGCTCGGGGTGATGCCGATTGCGTCGTCGCGGGGGGAGGAGACGGCACGATCAATGCCGTCGCCGCGGCCATCATCGATTCCGGCAAGACGCTGGGTGTCTTGCCGTCCGGGACCATGAACCACTTCGCCAAGGACCTGGGTATCCCACTCGATGTTGAAGGCGCGGTCCGGACAGTCGCCGCGGGCCACGCAGCCAGCGTTGATGTCGGTGAAGTCAACGGCCGGGTGTTCTTGAACAACTCGAGCCTGGGCTTGTATCCGCGCGTCATCCGGGAACGCGAGAAGCAGCAGCGGCTCGGGTTGGGCAAGTGGCCGGCGTACCTCTGGGCTGCCCTCGCGGTGCTGCGCCGTCATCCGTTTCTCGACGTCCGCTTGAACGTTGAGGGAGAAGAACGGACCACTCGAACGCCCTTTGTGTTCGTCGGCAACAACGAATACGAGATGGAGTGGTTCAACATCGGCGGCCGCGCCCGTCTCGACAGGGGCGCACTCAGTGTCTATACCACCAGGGGTACCGAACGGCTGGGATTGATCCGCCTGGCGCTGGGGGCGCTCGTCGGCGGTCTTCGTCAGGAACGGGATTTCGTAGCCTTCACGACGACAGACCTGTGGATCGGAACGCCGCACGCGCATACGCGGGTGGCGCTCGATGGCGAAGTGATCGCCATGGAGCCTCCGCTTCACTATCGAATCCGGCCGGGGGCGCTGCGCGTACTGGCGCCTGTCGACGATCAGACACGCTGACGGGCGAGAGCGACCGATCGACAGCGGGGGCTCTCAACCAGACAACATGCGAGGCAGACCGTGCGCTCGATCGTGCATCTGTCCGACATCCACTTCGGCCGCGTCAACGATCACGTGATCGCGCCGATGATCGAGGCGATCACGCGGGTCGCCCCCGATCTGGTCGCTGTGTCAGGAGACCTGACGCAGCGCGCCCGCACGCGTCAGTTCAAGGACGCGCGTGCGTTTCTCGATCGCCTGCCCACGCCTCAGATTGTCGTGCCGGGAAACCATGACGTGCCGCTCCACAACGTGGCCGCTCGTATCCTTCGCCCGTTGCGCGGTTACCGCCGGTACGTGACGGACGATCTGCGGCCGTTCTACGGTGACGACGAGATTGCCGTCCTCGGCGTCAACACCGCGCGCGCGCTGACGATCAAGAAGGGACGCATCAATGATGCACAGATCGCGTGGATGAGTGAGCGGCTGTGTGCGTGCGGTCCGGGGATCGTGAAGATTGTCGTCACCCATCATCCCTTCGACGTGCCGGAAGGTCATGACGATCGCAACCTGGTCGGGCGGGCGCGCCTGGCCATGGAAGCGCTCGCGCGCTGCGGAGCGGATCTGTTCCTTGCGGGCCACCTCCACGTCAGTCACACCTCGCAAAGCGTTGGCCGCTACAAGATCAAGGGCCACTCCGCGCTCCTCGTGCAGGCAGGAACGGCTGCGTCCGACCGCGGCCGCGGCGAGGCCAACGCGTTCAACGTCCTCAGGATCGATCGGGAAGAGATCGCCGTTGAACGCTTCGAGTGGCAGGCGGAACACGGGGTGTTCGACCTGGTGAGGAGTGAACGTTTTCGGCATACGCCAGAGGGGTGGGTCAAACCACGGGTGACAGGACAACTCCCATGAGGGCCCGCTCCGCCGCGACAGGCCTGTCGCGTGCATTCGTCGCGGGCGGTATCGTGGTGTTCATCGCCATGACCCTCGTCCTTGTTGGCATCTCCGACAGGGTGGTCAGCCAGGCGCCATTGACCGTGACAGATGTCCAGTTGAGCGCGTGGCTGCAACGGCACAGGTCTCCGTTCATGACGGGCGCGATGCGTCTGGTTACGTCTCTCGGCTCTCCGCCGATTGCGACGTGCATCGGCCTGGCCATGGCGTGTGGCCTGCTGTGGCGACAACGGCGCCCGTATTGGTTCGCCGCGCTGGTGCTATCCGTTCCTGGCGGGGCGTTGCTCAACAGGCTCCTGAAGCTGGCATTTCATCGCGCGCGGCCGCATGTCGACGATCCGATCCTGACGCTCACCGGCTATGGCTTCCCCAGCGGCCACACGATGATCGCGTCGGTGCTCTATGGTGTCGTGGCTGCATACCTGTGTGCACAGACGCCGGACTGGCGCCGGCGTCTGCTCATCGGAGCCGCGGCGAGCGTGCTGATCACGCTGATCGGGTTCAGCCGCATCTACCTGGGCGCTCACTACCTGAGCGACGTGCTGGCCGCCATGGCGGAGGGGTTGGCGTGGTTGTCGCTGTGTTTGACGGTGGTGTACGCCATCTGGCTGCGAAGCAGCCGGGCCGGGGCGCCGCGAGCGTAGATACCGGGCGGTGTCGCAGCAGGGCCAGGTGCCCCGCACAGCCGGCCGCGGGTACGCAGGCCGTGCCCCCTACGACGGACAAGGCCGCAGCGATCGCCACCGCGGCGGGCTGTCAGCGGGTGGCGAGGGCATAGCCGAGGAACCCCCCCACGACTGCCCCAATCGGCGCTCCGATGACAAAGCCACGCAGTTCTGGATTGGCGCAGTGGCAATTCCGGGACGAGACTGCTGCGCCGATGACACCGCCCGCAACGAAGCCGCCGACCGCGCCGAACACCAGACCCAGCACCGCGCGGTCGCCCCGCCTGCGCCCGCGCCACCCGCGGTACGGCCCCTGCTCGCCGCGCGAGACCTGTCGGTCGGCAATCGTGATCGCCCGGTCGTGGAGGTTTGCCACCGAACGACCGATGGGGCCCGTCACAAGACCGGCCGAGGCGTGTGCCGCCCGATGCCAGACAAGGAACCCGCCACCGGTGGTATCGCAGCCGGGCGTGCTTCCAAACACCCCGGCCGACTCGATCGGGTTGAACAGCATGCCAGGTGCCAGGACGAGGGTGCGTTCGTCGACGCTCTGCGCCTGCGCGCTGGTCGGCGAAGGCAGCAGGCAGACAACGACCATGGCGCATGCGAGTGCCTGCCAGGCGCGCTTGGCTCCAGCGTATAACGGACTTTTCATTGGCTCCCCCCGCAAATCATACGCCGAAAGGTCGAGATGGTTCCCACGTAACCCGAGCGGTCCCCCTCTCCAAGGTGGCGCGGACTCTGGCGTTCGAGATTCGAGGGACGCCGCGCTTCGGCTTCCTCCCAAGGCCATGGCTCTCGTGTGGTTGATGATCATGCCGAGAGCGCGCGCGCCTTGGATCGGTACGTCGCCGGATCGAGCACCACCATCAGTGTGGCGGTGACCAGGGGCACGACACCGGCCACCAGGAACACGCTGTCCCCAGCCAGGCGAACCCACTCGAGCGTATGAAACGGCCCGGTCATCGTGAATGCCGGCTGCCGGGCGTGCCAGTAGCCATTGGCGATCGAGTCCCACAACTGGAGAACGCCGGCCGGAAACAGGTCGAGAACGATCATCAGGCCGAGACCGACGTTGACTCCCCAGAAGCCGAACCTGACGAGACGCTCCGCCCGGGCCCAGGCGGCCTCGGATGCCAGAGCGCGGAGCCCGAAGACCACCACCGCGAGCGCCAGCATGCCGAACACGCCGAACAGGGCTGCGTGGCCATGGTTCGGAGTCAGCACCGTGCCCACCTCGAAATACGACACGATGGGCAGGTTGATCAAGAATCCGAAGATGCCGGCCCCCACGAAATTCCAGACACCCACGGCCATCAGGAAGTAGATCGCCCACTGCTGGCGGCCCGCCAGGGCCTTCCCGCACTCCCCGCACTGCCGGTCTCTGAGGCGAATGAAGTCCCACGCATCGAGCGTCAGGAGCGTGAGGGGCACGACTTCCATGGCGGAGAAGGAGGCGGCCAACGCCATGTTCAGGGTTCCCTGCCCCGTGAAGTACCAATGGTGGCCGGTGCCGAGGATGCCCGCGCCCAGATAGAGGATCGCGTCGAGATAGACGACGCGCGTGGCCGTCTTGACCGTGACGAGCCCCAGGAGATGGAACATCACCGCGACGAGGACCGTCGCGAAGAGCTCGAAGAAGCCTTCCACCCAGAGGTGAATGATCCAGAAGCGCCAGTTGTCGATGACGGCGAAGTTCGTGCGCGGACCGTAGAAGAGCGCCGGCAGATAGAAGAGCGGGATGGCTGTGGCGGCGTACAGGAACAGCGCACCAAGCTCGGATCGATTGCCGCGCCGCATCACCGGCCTCAAGGCTCGATACATCAGCACGAGCCAGAGTACGAGACCGATCGCGAGCAGCACCTGCCAGAACCGGCCCAGGTCGAGGTACTCCGACCCCTGGTGGCCCAGCCAGAACCACGCCTGGCCCAGCGCGCCGTTGATGCCGAGATACTCCCCGAAGAGGCTGCCGAACACGACGAGCGCAAGGGCCGCCAGCAGCACGAGGACGCCCGCCCGCTGTCCCCGGGGTTCCGCACCACCGACGATCGGGGCGAGCAGGAGCCCGCCGGCGACCCACGCCGTGGCGATCCAGAAGATCGACAATTGCAGGTGCCACGTGCGCGCCAGGTTGTACGGGAGCACGCGCGCCAGATCGACGCCGTAGAACGAGCCGGGCTCGACCCGGTAGTGCGCGAGCACGCCGCCGAGGAGCGTCTGCGCCAGGAAGAGGACCGCGACGACGGCGAGGTACCACGCCGCCGCGCGCTGACTCGCGGTCCATTGCCACCGCGTCAGGGCGTTGTCGTGCGAGTGCCCCTCGATGGCGGCCTGGTGCCATCCGAGGTAGTCAAAACGTCCGAACATGAAGAGGATCGTCCCGAGTCCTCCCAGCAAGGTGATCAGGCTCAACGCGCTCCACAGGTACGTCGCGCTGCTGGGCGTGTTCCCCGCGGCGGGGTCGTAGGGCCAGTTGTTGGTGTAGGAGTAGTCCTTCCCCGGGCGGTTCGCCACCGCCGCCCACGCCGCCCACGTGAAATACGTGGCCAGGTCGTCGAGTTCGGCGTGCTCGCGGATGTAGTTCCGCGGCAGACCGGCGGCAGCCGCGGAACCCGAGAAGAACTCGGCCCAGTGGACCCGCGACGCGGCAAGTGCGGCCGCGTCGAGATCGGTGAGCCGCAGGATGCCGGTTCGAGGGTCGTAGCGGTTTGCCTTCAGGTTGCGCCGCACCGCGTCCGCGATCTCCGCAGCGCTTGCGGCCTCGAGCGTGGCGTAGCGTTGCCCGTACCGCAGACGCGCGAGCGTGTCACGCTCGACCTCGACCGCGCCATGCAGCGTGTCAGCGCTGTAGTCCGGGCCGAGGTACGCGCCATGCCCCCAGAGCGTCCCATGCTCCATCAGCCCGTACTTCAGGAACACCTCCTGCCCGCGGAGGATCTCGGCCGACGTGAACAGGGCGCGGCCCGAGGCGTCTTCCGCGCGGGCGGGAACGGGCGGGGCGTCCGTGTACGTCCGATAGGTGACGTAGGACAGCACGGAGAATCCCGCGATCATCACGAGGATGACGGTGTGCCGCCACCATGGCGACAGTGGAAGGGTCTCTTCCGCCTGGCTCATGATCGTGACCTCCCGGCAACAGTGTGGCGAGGCCGGACCACCGTCGCCGCAGCCAGCCCCGCCCGGTGTGGCGCGTCGCGCCGGATTGTCCCGGCCGTATGATGGTAGATACTAACTCCGTCGCTCACCTGTGAGGTTGTGCCCCCAAGCACGCGGGGCGACGCCCGCGTGTTCCACGCAGTCGTCCGCCAACGGTACCTGAGGAGGCGCCGTGAACACAGCAGCAGACCCCGTGAAGACACGTATCGAAACGGACTCCATGGGAGACATCGCCGTTCCCGCCGACAAGTACTGGGGCGCTCAGACGCAGCGATCCGTCGAGAACTTCAAGATCGGGACGGAGAGGATGCCGCTGCCGCTCATCAGAGCTCTGGGCGTGCAGAAGCAAGCCGCGGCCCTGACCAACATCGAGCTGGGCATGCTCGACAAGACACCGGGATCCGCCATCGTTGACGCCGCGCAGGAGGTCATCGACGGCACCTTGAACGATCACTTTCCGCTCGTGGTCTGGCAGACAGGGTCGGGCACCCAGACCAACATGAATGCCAACGAGGTGATCTCCAACCGTGCGATCGAGATGCTGGGCGGGCAGGTCGGTACCAAAGTGCCGGTTCACCCGAACGATCACGTGAACATGGGGCAGTCCTCGAACGACACGTTCTCGACCGTCATGCACATTTCAGCCGTCGAGGAGTTGCGCCACGAGCTGATTCCGGCCCTTGAGCACCTTCAAGCCGCGCTGCACAGGAAGGCCGTCGAGTTCAAGGACATCATCAAGACCGGCCGCACCCACTTGCAGGACGCAGCTCCGGTGACGCTGGGCCAGGAGTTCTCCGCCTATGCGACCCAGGTCAAGTATGGGGTCGCCCGCGTCAGGTCCTGCCTGCCGCGCCTGTCTCAGCTCGCGCAGGGGGGGACCGCCGTTGGGACGGGACTGAACTGCACGAGGGGATTTGCCGAGTTGTTCGTGCGGCAGGTCTCCCGGATCACCGACCTTCCCTTCACGTCCGCGGAGAACAAGTTCGAGGCCATGGCCGCCCATGACGCAATCGTGGAGGCCTCGGGCTGCCTGAACACGCTGGCCTGCTCCCTCATGAAGGTCGCGAACGACATACGGCTGCTGGCGTCCGGCCCGCGCTGCGCGATCGGCGAAATCCAACTGCCGGAGAACGAGCCCGGCTCCTCGATCATGCCGGGCAAAGCAAACCCGACACAATGCGAGGCCATGACGATGGTCTGCGCGCAGGTGATCGGAAACCACGCGACGATTTCGGTCGCCGGCAGCAACGGTCACCTGGAACTCAACGCCTTCAAGCCCGTCATGATCTACAACCTGCTGCAGTCGATCCGGCTGCTGGCCGATGCCTGCCGCAGCTTCACGGACAACTGCGTCGTGGGCATTGGAGCGAACAGGGAGCGCATCCGGGCGCTGCTGGGCGACAACCTGATGCTCGTGACGGCGCTCAACCCCGTCATCGGATACGACAATGCCGCCAGAATCGCCAGGAAGGCCCAGCGGGACGGCCAGACGCTGAAGGAAGCCGCCGTCGAACTGAAACTGCTGACACCGCAGGAGTTCGACAAGGCCGTCCGCCCCGGGAAGATGATTGGGCCGGAACCTGCCGGCCACGCGCGACGGGCTCGGCGATGAAGGGGGACAACCCTTCTCGTCAGGGGCTTGCTGGAGCCGCCGTGTGGAGCATAGGATGCGGCCAACCGAAAGGACCCTCGTCATGCACACCCGCCCGACACGACGCGACATCCTGAAACTCGGCGGCGCTGCGGCGATTTCCGCCCTTGCCGGCCCGGCGCTGCCCGCGTCGGCCGCGGTCGGGTGGAAGCGCATCCCGATTGGCACGCAGCTGTGGTGCGTGCGGAAGCAGCTCGCGACCGACATCCCAGGCACGCTCAACGCCCTCGCGGCAGCCGGGTTCGACGGCGTCGAACTCGAGAACGCGTTCGGCAAGCCGGGCCTCGAGTGGCGGCGCCACCTCGACACGGCCCGGCTCAAGGCGTGCGGATTCCACCACACCCTCGCCGAACTGCAGGGCGAGAAGCTCGCCGCCACCGTCGAATTCAACCAGGGCGTCGGCAACCCTAACCTGATCATCCGGTCGCTCGCGCCGGAGATCTACAAGTCGGCCGACCTCCTGAAGAAGACGGCCGACGCGGTCAACGAAGTCGCCGCAAGGATCAAGCCGCACAAGATGCGCGTCGGGTACCACAACCACTTCCTGGACTTCGGCCGCATCGACGGCGAGTACCTGGTGGAACCTGTTCGCGGATCGGACGACGAAGGACGTCATCCTGCAGCTCGATACGGGCAACGCCTCGGAGTTGCCGGGCGTGGCGCTCGCCGACCTGATCCGGCGCAACGCGGGACGCACCGTGACGATGCACGTCAAGCCGTATTCGAAGAAGGAACCCGATGCGTACATCGGCGCCGACGAACTCGACTGGCCCGGCATCATGACCGCCTGCGAGTCGGTGGGCGGTCTCGAGTGGTACATCGTCGAGTACGAGCGCGAGGGCGTGCCACCGATCGAGTCGCTGAAGGCGAACCTCGAGGGCTTCAAGAAGCTGAGAAACTGACGCACGCGCCGGCTGCGTTGTGCGTGGAATACACCCATCAATCTACGCATGTATTGCGTCTTTTGATTGACGTGGGGTAGCTCGCGGGTGGCATAATCTACGCAGATGATGAGTTGAATAATGACCTACATCCACCAACTCCCTGACTGGCCTGCGTTTCGCTGGGATCTAATGGCTATCGCGGACCTATTGACCCGGGTTCGCCACCGTCAGGGCCGGATCATGGGCCGGATGGAAGGCCTCGGCTTCGCCCTCCGGAAGGACGCGGAACTCGAGACGCTGACACTCGACATCCTGAAGTCGAGCGAGATCGAAGGGGAACATCTGGACCCGCGATCCGTGCGGTCGTCCCTGGCGCGCCGCCTGGGGATGGACGCGGGCGGAACGCTTCCCGCCGATCGGCTTGTCGAGGGCGTCGTCGAGATGATGCTGGATGCCACGCAGAACTTCGAACAACCCCTGAACGCCGCGCGCCTTTTCGGCTGGCACGCCGCCTTGTTCCCGACCGGGCGCAGCGGCATACGCAGGATCATCGTGGGCGCCTGTCGTGACGATGCGCAAGGCCCGATGCAGGTGGTGTCGGGCCCGGCCGGCCGGGAGGCGGTCCATTACGAAGCGCCGCCGGCATCGCGGCTCGATCTTGAAATGACGAAGTTCTTCGCGTTCGCGAACGACACGGCTAACGCGACGGACCCCGTGCTGAAGGCCGCGCTCGCCCACCTGTGGTTCGTGACCATTCATCCGTTCGACGACGGCAACGGGAGGATCGCGCGGGCGATCGCGGACTGGCAACTCGCGAGGTCGGAGGGAAGCGCCCAGCGTTTCTACAGCATGTCCGCGCAGGTCCGCCAGGAGAGAGACCAGTACTACGACATCCTGGAGCGCACACAGCGAGGCACCCTCGAGATCACGCCGTGGATGAACTGGTTCCTGGAGTGCCTCGGACGGGCGCTCGGCAGCACCGAGATCGCCCTGGGCGCCGTGCTGGCCAAAGCGCGGTTTTGGGAGCGACACGCTCGCGCGGCGCTGAACGGCCGGCAGCGGGACATGCTCAACCGGCTGCTGGACAACTTCACCGGGAAGCTGACGACGACGAAATGGGCGGCACTCGAGAAGTGCTCCCACGACACCGCGCTCCGCGACATCCAGGACCTCGTCGAGCAAGGGCTGCTCGAAAAGGAGCCCGGCGGAGGACGGAGCACGAGCTATTCGCTGCGCGAGGACTGAGCGGGCGTCGTTCTACCGCCCCACTCTCACCGTCCTCTGCGCCCGCACGTCCGCCGACGAACTCCCGACCATGAGGAGAATCGGTTCCTCCTCCACGGCGAAGGCGTGCTTCGCGTCGTTCCAGTACCCCAACGAATCCGCCTTCAGCGGAATCTGCACGGTCTTCGTCTGACCACGAACGAGGTGAACGCGTTCGAAACCGCGCAGCTCCTTCGGCGGCCGCGCGACCTTCGATCCCATGTGCTTCACGTAGAGCTGCACGACCTCGTCGCCATCCCGCGTCCCGGAGTTCGTGACGTCCACGCTGACGATGACCTGGCCGTTCCCGGGAACGCTTGGCGCGCTCGTGCGGAGATTGGCGTACTTGAACGACGTATAGCTGAGCCCGTAGCCGAACGGGTACAGCGGCTCCCCCTTGAAGTACATGTAAGTGCGCCCGTGACGGATGTCGTAGTCCAGCATCGGCGGCAGCTGGCTGAGGGACTTCGGCCAGGTCTGGACCAGCCGGCCGGCCGGGCTGGAGCCGCCGAACAGCACCTCGGCGATGGCGGTGCCCTCCTCCTGGCCTGAATGGCTGGTGTGGAGAATGGCGGGCACGTGCTGCTGCGTCCAGTTGATCGCGTACGGAAAGCCGGACACAAGCACGACGACGGTCTTCGGGTTCGCCTTGAACACTTCCTGAATGAGCTGCTCCTGGGGCAGGTCGATCGACTTCCGGTCGTGGTTCTCCATCGCCTCACCCGGCACCGGGCAATTCGCATCGTCGATCATGAGGCCGACGAGCGCGCCTTTGTATTGCCCGCACAGCGGGTGATTGCCGACGACCACCACCGCGACGTCCGACTTCCGGGCCGCCTCGACGGCTGCGCCGCTCATGTTGTCCGCCGCGTAGTTGACCGTGACGCCGGCGCCGGCCTTCTTCCTGATGCCTTCGAGCGGCGACACCGTGTACGGCGGCGTGCCGCTGTAGCCCTCCATCAGTACCGTGTCCGCGAGCGGGCCGATGACGGCGATGGACTTCAGCGCCCTCGCGTCCAGCGGCAGCATCCCGTTGGCGTTCTTCAGGAGCACCATCGATTCGAGCGACACCTGGCGGGCGATGGCGTTGTGCTCCGCCGAGTTGACCGGGTTCGGCGCGCCCTTCAACGTCGAGTAAGACACGTTCGCGGGCGGGTCGAGCAGGCCCAGCCGCACGACGGTGCGGAGATTCCCGCGAAGGACGTTGTCGACGTCCGCCTCCGCGAGGGACTTGTCCGCGATGGCCGTCTTGACGTCCTTCGTGACGTTGTCGAGGAGGAAGAGGTTGATTCCCGCCTTGATGGTGGCGGCGGTCGCCTCCTTCCGTGACGGATAGAACTTGTGCTTGGTGACCTGGAAGCCGAGGCCGCCGGCGTCGGTGCAGATGACGCCGTCCACGCCCCACTCCTTCATGGTGATGTCGCGGATGATCGGGTGGCTGGTCATCGGCACCTTGTTCCAGGCGTTGTAGGACGCCATGTACGACTTCGCGCCGCCGTCCACGAAGCCCATGCGGAACGGCACCGAGTAGTACTCGCGGAACAGCCGCGTGTCGAAATCCGAGGACGAGCCGTAGCGGCCCCGTTCGTTGCTGTTGGCGAGGAAGTGCTTCAGGAGCGACGCCGCCTGCCAGTGCTTCGGGTCTTCTCCCTGGAGGCCTTTGATGAGCGCGGTGGCGATGGTCCCGTTGAAGAACGGATCCTCGCCGTAGCTCTCCTGCGTGCGTCCCCACCGCGGGTCCCGCGCCAGGTCGGCGTTCGGGGTCAACAGGATGAGCGCGGCTGCCGTTGTCGTTCCGTTCTCGTACGCGTAACGGGCTTCACGCCCGATCACGGCACCCGCCTGGCGGACGAGCGACGGATTCCAGGTACGCGCGATCCCGACGCCTTCCGGAAACTGCGTGGATGGCATGCTCTTCGGCCGCGACATGGAGGACCCTGCGACCGCCGCGTCCATCGGGATGGAGATGCCGGCGTCCTTCATCTGCTTGAGGAGCGCCATCGGGTTCGCCATCGCGTCCGCGATCAGCGGTTCATACAGAGCACCCAGCAGCGCGCCGCTGATCGCTTCCCCGATGCCCGTGCCCCTGATGCCCAGCCGGGGCACCGCGATCGTCCGGCCCAGGATCGCGATCTTCTCGTCGAGGGTCATCAGCGAAAGGATCTTGTCAATCCTCGACTCGATCGGCGCCGAGGGGTCCCGGAACGAATACTGATCCAGCCCCTTCGCCTGCATCCACCAGAGCATCTCCTGGATCCAGTGGTCGCTCGTGCTGCCCTGGGTGTTCATCCCGAACCCGTGGCCGCCGCGCTCGAAGACGTGCAGTTCGGCAGGCCGCTTGGCCGCGAGCCAGTCGCGCACCAGGTCCGCCTGACCGCCCCCGAAGAGCGGGTCGTCTGCGGCCACAGCGGTGAAGAGCGGCGGCGCGTCGGCCGGGACGGTCCGGTGTGACATGGGCCCATAAATCGGCGCGACGAAGTCCGGGCGGCGCGAAGCGTCCGGGGAAAGGGCCACGCTGAGCGCGGTCATCGCGCCCGCGGAGAAGCCGACGAAGCCCACGCGCGACGGGTCGATCCCCCACTCGCGGGCCCGGCCGCGCACGAGCGCGACGGCGGCCAGGCCATCTGCCAGGGCTTCCGTGGTGGCCTGCGGCTCCTGGGCGGCCGCACCGGGACTCCGGTTGCCAACGCCCTTCATGAGCGTCGCCAGTTCGCCAAGGAAGGCCCGCGGGTCGGGCGAAGTCGGCCTGAGCCGGTACTTGAGGACGAACGCCGCGATTCCATGGTCGGCCAGCCACCGCGCGACGTCGTAGCCCTCGGAGTCGATCGACAGCATCATGAAGGCGCCGCCAGGAGCCACGATCATCGCGGCGCCAGTTCCTTTCCCTTCCGGAGGCAGGAACGGGGTCAGTGTTGGGCGCGTGACGTTCCGGACGACCCGCGCGTTCGGGCCCGGGAACGTCTCCCACCGCTCGGGCTGCGTCGCCTTCTCCGACTCAGGCGCGGCGCTTCGATAGAGGGGGATCGCGCTGGGCTCGGCAGGCGTCTCGATCTGCGCGAGCGGCGGCGACATCTGCGACCGCGGTGCCTGCTGCGACCGCCCGACGGTGCCCGCCGAGAGCATCAGGCCCGCGATGAGTATCCAAGGCGCCTTTCTCATATCGACCCTCCTCCGTTCGCGGCGCCAATACTACTCCCTCGGTTGGAATAGAAGCCGTCCTCAAGCCGCTGGGGCGGTGGGTCGAAGTGCCGGGGGGAAGGTCTTCGCGCACATCGCCAACAACCTCCTGGCGGCGATGTTGGCCGCAGGCCGCGCCTGATCGCCTCGAGGCATCGAGCCGAGATTGGAGAGAACGGCCCGGGTTTCGGATCACCCGGCGACGTACATGCCTTCGATTTCGTCCCGGTAGTTGGCCTCGATGATGCGGCGGCGCAGCTTCATCGTCGGGGTGAGCTCGCCCTTCTCGATGGAGAACGCCCGCGGGAGCAGGGTGAACTTCTTCACTTGCTGGAACCTGGCGAGCTCCTGCTGGAGGGCCTGAATGCGGGTTTCGAAGAACGCCACGACGGCCGAGTGGCGCAGGAGTTCGGCCTTGTTCCGGTACTGCAGGTTGAGGGAGCGGGCGTACTCCTCGAGCGACTCGAAGGACGGCACGATCAGCGCGGACACGAAGTGGCGGGAATCGGCCACGATGGCGACCTGCTCGATGAACGGGTCCTTGCCGAGCATGCCCTCGACGAGCTGCGGCGCCACGTACTGGCCGTAGGAGGTCTTCATCAGCTCCTTGATGCGCTCGACGAAGTAGATGTTGCCCTCGCCGTCCACGCCGCCCGCGTCGCCGGTCCGTAGAAAACCGTCCTCGGTCATCACGGCCCTGGTGTCGTCGGGCTTGTTGTAGTACCCGCGCATGACCGTGGGCGCCCGGACGAGCAGCTCGTTGCGCTCGCCGAGCTTCACCTCGATGCCGTCGAGCGGCGTGCCGATCGAGCCGACCTTGAACCGCGCATCGTCGTAGCAGCACACCGTCGCCGTGGTCTCCGTCAGGCCATAGCCGTACTTGATGGGGAACCCCATGGCCTGAAAGAACAGGCTGACGTCGTCGGCCAGCCTGGCGCCCGCGACGGGCAGGAGGCGGACGCGGCCGCCGAAGCGCGCGCGCAACGTGCGAAACACGAGCCGGTCCGCCAGCGCCCGCTGGAACCGAAGAAGGGGAGCCGGCGAGTCGCCGGTCTGCCGGCACTCGACGACCTGTGTGCCGACGTTCGTCGCCCAGGCGAAGATCGCGCGGCGCAGCGATGACGACCTGGCCACGCGGGCCTGGATCACGGCGTACGCTTTCTCGTACAGGCGAGGGATCGCGCACATCGCGGTCGGCTTGACCTCCGCGATGACGTCCATCACCTGCTGCGGGTCGCGGATATAGACGTTCTCGGCGCCGCGGCAGAGCACGTAATACGTCCACACGCGCTCGAAGACGTGACTGAGCGGCAGCATGCACAGCGACACATCGTGCTCGCCGAGATGGATGCGCCGATCGTGCATGTCGAAGCAGGCGGCGATGTTGGCGAAATCCAGCATCACGCCCTTGGGCTCGCCCGTGGTTCCCGAGGTGTAGATCAGCGTCAGCAGGTCGTCCATCCGGTACGCGGACTCGCGGCGCCGGAGCTCCTGCTCGCTCGGCGGATGATCGCCCTGGGCGATGAAGCCCCGGAAATGGCTGGCCTGCGGGCAGCCGCGCAAATCGACGCGTTCTTCCAGCGCGACGATGCGGCTGATCTCGCCGGCTCTCAGCAACTCGAGGGCGCGATCGTACTCCGGCTGCTCGCCGGCGAACAGCAGACGGATGCCCGCGTCGCGCACGATGTAGCTGACCTGATCGGGGGCGCTGGTCGGGTAGATGGGCACGCTGACGCCGCGCGCGGCCAGGATGCCGAGGTCGGCCTGGGTCCACTCGGGCATGTTGCGCGCGCAGAGGCCCACCATCTCGCCGGGCTGATGTCCGGCGCGGATGAGCGCCCTGGCGCAGCCGTCCATGGCCTGACCGAGCGCTCTCCAACTCGTCGCGCGCCATTGGCCATCGAGTTGCGCGCGGAGCGCCGCCCGATCACCGAACTGCGAGACGCGCTCGCGGATGCGTTGCACGAGGTGAGACTGCGGCATCGGGAGAACACCCTCGGTTGCAGTTGCGCTCACTGTCGCAGGAGGCAAACCCAGAGTCTACCGGATCTTGTCGAGAGCAAGGCACGAACTGTGCGGGTGCCTCGGACGTCCGCGGCCCTCACGGCCTGACGTGCAGGATAACCGCGGCCGGGTCGTGGGCGTACGAGCCCACCTCCAGCACAACATCTGCCGGCTCGGGAAGCACGCGCGTCTTCGTGACTGGGTCCCACCGGGCGAGCGGCGTGAAGGACACGGCGACGTCGACGGTCCTCGAGGCGCCGGCCGGGACATCGACGCCGGCAAAGCCGGCAAGCATGAACTCGCCTGCGTACCCGCCTTGCCGGCACCGTGCGTAGACCTGGATGGTGTGATGTCCGTCACGCGTGCCGGTGTTCGTAACCGTCACGGCCAGACGCACACCGGCCTCACTCGCCACCCCCGTGGCAACCGCATCGATCGAGAAAGTCGTATACGAAAGGCCGAACCCGTGCGGAAAGGCCGGCGCGACGCCGAGCTTGTCGAGCAACCGCTGGCCGTGGAAGCGGTCGTAGGTGATCGTCGTCGCGGTGCGATTGAAGACGGGCAGGTGATCGGCCGAGGTGGGGATCGAAAACGGCAGGCGCCCCGACGGGTTCTGGGCGCCGGTGAGAACGTCCGCGAGCGCGCCGCCGCCCTCCATGCCCGCGTACCACATCATGACAATCGCCGGGACCTCGTGGCGCCACGCTTCGGTCAGCACCGCGCCCCCCGCGACCAGGCATACGATGGTGCGAGGGTTAGCGGCCGCGACGGCCCGGATGATCGCCTCGTCCACGGGACGAAGCGTGAGGCTCGCGCGATCGCCGCCTGGCGCCTCAGCAGCCACGCCGGACTCCGCCGACGCGCCGGGAAGTCCGAGGGACAGATCGGGACGGGGCGGGAAGAGCGCCAGGAGTTCCGGGCGGGCGAGCGTGTCAGAGCCGACGTACTCGCCCTCGTCTCGGGCGTCGAACCCGGCGATGACGACGGCGACCTGGGCTTCGCGCGCGGCATCGGCAGCCGCTTCGGGGTCGTCGGTCGTGACGGCCGTGATGCTCGCGCCAGGGAAGGCGGCGGCGATGCCGTCGAGTGGCGTGCGGTGACTCGACGCGCGGACGTCCGACGAGCCGTGGTCGCCCATGTTGGGGGAAGCCGCGAGCCGGCCGAAGATCGCGATCGACGCGACCTTCCCGGGCGAGAGCGGCAGGACGGGAACGCCCTCAACGAGATCGTTCTTGAGCAGCACCATCGAGCGTGCCGCGGCCGTCCGCGCGAGGGCGCGGGCCTCGCCGTTCGCCATGATCTCCGGCCCGACCTCGGCCGGGGCCCGCCAGGCGTATGACCGCAGCTGGGCCGCCAGCAGGCGCACACCCGCGCGTTCGACCGTGTCCCAGGACACCGCGCCGGAGGCGATCTGCCCGCGCAGGTGCGTCGCGCGCTGCTGGGCGAACGGCTCTTCGAGATCAAGGCCGGCGTTGAGGGCCCTGCCGCCGTCGCGCATGCCCCAGATGAAGTCGCTGACGGTAATGCCGTCCCAGCCCCATTGATTGCGCAGGACCTCGGTGAGCAGGTACTCGTTCTGGCCGGCCCACTCGCCGTTGACAGAGTTGTAGGCGGACATGATCGCGGCCACGCCCTCGTCTGCCGCGCGTTTGAAGTGCGCCAGATAGACGTCGTGCAGCGTGGCCTCGTCGATGGTGACGTCCACGGTGAAGCGGGCGTTCTCCATCGAGTTGAGCGCGAAATGCTTCGCGCAGGCCATGACGTACTTCTGCGCGCCTCTCGTCAGGGCCGCACCGAACTCGCCGAGATGGTATGGATCGTCGCCGTACGTCTCCTGGATGCGTCCCCACGCCGGGTGGCGCGGCAGGTTGATGCAGACGCCGCCGAAGAAGTTCCCGCCCTGGGCGCGGATCTCCCGGCCGATGATCTCGCCGATCTTCTCCTCCAGTTCGATGTCCCACGTTGCGCCCCGGGCCATGGACACCGGGAAAGCGGTCCCGCTGCCCGCGACGCAGCCGCGAGGGCCATCGACGAACCGCGTGCCGGGGATGCCGAGCCGGTCGACCGCGCCGTGCACGTAGGGCCGGCGGTTGTAGCCCTCGGTCATCAGGGAGTACATGCCCGCCCAGAAGGGCGTGTCACCGTCGAGCAGCCCGAGGCGCTCGTCCTCGGAGAGCTGGCCGTAGAGCTTCTTCGCCTGGCTTGCGGGCGTCTCGCCCGATCGGACCGCCTTGACGGCGCGGTCGAAGGCGGATTCGCCCGACGCGCGCCCGGTGGGATGGCTCACGAGGTCCTCCTCTGCGACTCGTTCCCGCGCAAGGCGGCGAACACCGCGGCATGGCCCATGATGATGCGGTCCCTCTCGATGTCGTCAGGCTCGAGCGACCAGTCGCCACGCCGCCACAAACCGCCCAGCACGATACCGTCGTTCCGCGGGAACATGTAGAGCCCGCCGCCGAGCGTGGCGTACTGGACGTCAGCCTGCGGCCGCATCACGCTCAGCTGTCCCTTGACGGGCACGAGCTCACCGTCGGGAAACAGCGTCCGCGAGCCGAGCCCCGTGCAGTTGACCACGACGCGCGCGGGCAACTGCATTACATCGTCCACCGACGTCAACTCCCGGACGATCAGGCGGCCTCCGGCGCGCAGGAAATCCTCCATGACTGCTGGAAAGTACGTACCGGGGTCGATGACCATCGACGAGAAGCGGCGGACGAATCCGAAGGGAAACGGATGCTGACGCGGAGTGAGCACTTCGAAATCGGGCATCACGCCGCGCAGCGGGCTCTCGATGCCGGTCAGGTCATCCTCGACGAACGGTGCGTGAGACATGTAGTAGGTCGGGATCCAGCACCCGTCGATGAGAGTGCCGGCCGCCAGTCCCGCGACCCCTTTGATGGCGCTGCGGCGATTCACGGGGGACAGTATATCCACGGGCCGCTGTGAACCGTCAGGCCTGGACCGGTGGTATCTTCGTGCCTGTCAGACAGCAGCCTCCCTCACCCGTCGCGGAGGATTGCCCGTGACCAAGCCGCTCGCGATCGCGCTGACAGCCGGGCTCCCCGTTCTCTCGGCCCTCGCCGCTCTCGCGCCCGTTCCCGCGCCTCTCTCCGCTGCGACCGTGGCTGCGCCGCTAACCGTCGCCCAACCCGTCGGGGTGCCGCCATGCCCGAGCGGCGCCGACAAGCCGGACGTTGCTGCGCTGATCGCGCGAATGGACCAGCTCCTCACCGGCCGTTCCTCGACGTCGGTCATGGCCATGTCCATCAGGACTCCGTCCTGGAGCCGAACCATCAAGCTCCGGGCGTGGGCCAGGGGCAAGGACCTCGCGCTCATTCGCGTCCTGGAAGGCGGGCCCCGCGAGACGGGCATGATGACGCTCAAGCGCGAGAAGCAGCTCTGGACGTGGCTGCCCCAGGCCGGCCGGGTCATGAAGCTCCCGTCAGGGATGATGGGTGACTCGTGGATGGGCAGCGACTTCACCAACGACGATCTGGTCCGGGGTGACAGCTTTGTCGACGACTTCGAGACCGCGCTCGCGGGCGTCGAGAAGACCGGCGGCCGTGACGCCTGGCGCGCAGTGCTGAGGCCGAAACCCGGCGCGGTCGTGGTGTGGGACCGCATCGAGCTCCTGATCGATCGCTCGAACTGCCTTCCCGTCCTCGAGCAGTTCTTCGACGAGGACGGCCAACTCGCACGGCTCATGACCTTCTCGGATTTCCGGCAGATCGGTTGGCGGCAGTTCCCGTTCAGAATGACGGTCGTCCCAGCGGAACAGGGCCGCGAGACGTCGATCGCGTACTCCGAGATCCAGTTCGACGTGGACATCTCCGACGACACGTTCAGCCTGCAGCGGCTGCGGCAGGGGAGATAGCGCACGTGCTGTTCAAGCTTGCGTGGCGCAACATCTGGCGGAACAGGCGCCGGACGATCATCTCGGTGCTGGCCCTCGCGCTTGGCGTCACGGCCATCGTCTCGATGCGCAGCATCTTCGAGGTCGCGGTCATCGAGATGGCGCGCGGGATCACCACGGGCCTGATCGGCCACGCGCAGGTCCACGGGCGCGGCTACCAGGACTCGCCGGAGATGACGAACGTCGTCCCCGACCCGATGACGGTGGAAGCGAAGCTCAAGAGCGCTGTGCCAGGCGCCACGACAGAGCGACGCGTCGTCGGGGCCGGCCTCGCGGGATCGGAAGACGTGTCGGCGCCGGTCGCGGTGCTGGGCATAGAGACGGAGAAGCCGAGCGCGAGGGCCCTGCTGACGATCGTGCAGGGCCGCGCCCTGGACGCAGAGCGCTCGCGCGAGGTCGTGATCGGGACCGGCCTCGCGCGCGAGCTGGGCCTGGCCCCCGGCGGCGAGATGGTCCTGGTGGGCCAGGCCGCCGACGGCTCCCTGGCCAACGATCGCTACACCGTGGCCGGCACCGCGGACGCGGGCAGCTCTGAGGCGAACCAGTCGACGGTCTTCATGCGGCTGGCCGACGCGCAGTCGTTCTTCGCCCTGAACGAGGGCGTGCACCAGATCATCGTCCGGCTTCCGGCGGGCGAAGAGGATCTGAGCCGCCCGGTGTCGCTCCTGGCCGGGGCGCTGGATCTCTCCTCGCTCGAGGTTCTGCCCTGGACGTCGATCCTGCCGGAGCTCAAGGGCGCCCTGGACGCAAAGCGGAAGAACATGCGCCTGATCGACCTGATCGTGTTCCTGATCGTGTCGCTCGGGATCCTGAACACCATGACCATGTCCACGTTCGAGCGGACCCGCGAGTTCGGCGTCATGGCGTCGCTCGGCACGCGGCCGCGCCGCGTCCTCGGCATGGTCCTCCTCGAGGCGCTGATGCAGGGCGTCATCGGCCTGTGCGCGGGGGTGGCCCTCGCGTGGCTGATCCTGCACGGCATCGGGACCCTCGACTACTCGGGCCTGACGGGCGGAGCGGACGTGCTGGGCGTGCGCCTGCTCTCGATCCGCCTGTCGATCACGGCGGGCCCGGTCGTGGAGGCCGGCCTCGTGACGTTCGTCACGATGCTCGTCGGCGCACTCGCGCCCGCCATCCACGCTGCGCGGCTCAGGCCGGTCGAGGCGACGAGGTACGTGTGATGCGCACCGTGCTGAAGATCGCCTGGCGCAGCATCTGGCGCAACCGGCGACGCACCCTCATCAGCATGAGCGCGGTCGGCGTCGGCCTGATTCTCGTGATCCTCTACACGGGGATGCTCAACGGGATGCTCGGCGAGGCCAAGGAGCAGCTCGACAACATCGGCATGGGCCACGTCGAGATCACCGCGGCGGGCTGGCGTGCCCACCGCGGCGCAGCCGAGGCCATCGAGTCGCCCTCTGCCCTCGTGGCGGGGCTCACCCTGCCGCCACGCAGCGAAGTCGGCTGGCGCGTCGTCGCCCGGGGCCTGGTGACGAGCGCGCGCGGAAGCGAGGGGATCGAGCTGGAAGGCGTGGACTGG
Source organism: uncultured Acidobacteriota bacterium (assembly GCA_963809475.1). GTDB lineage: Bacteria > Acidobacteriota > Vicinamibacteria > Vicinamibacterales > JAKQTR01 > JAKQTR01. The sequence goes on along the minus strand of CAWEJS010000002.1, from coordinate 1,816,505 downwards.
AGGCGCGAGGCGCAGCTGTCCGCCCAGCTCCGTGAGGTGCGATCCGGCGCGCTGCCGGCCCCGGACGATGAGCGTGGGATCCTCGTCGGGGAGAAGCTGGCCGACCGGCTGAAGGTGAAGGTCGGGTCGAAGCTGCGCGTGATGGCCCAGCGCGCCGACGGCGAGATCGGCGCGGAGCTGTACCGGGTGCGCGGGATCTTCCATGCGCTGTCGCCGACAATCTCCGGGCGCCGTGCGTTCGTCAGCCAGGCTTCGGCGCGCACGCTCCTGGGACTGGGCGACGCGGCCCACCAGGTCGTCATCCAGCTCGACCGGGCCGCAGACGCCGAGCGGGTCGCTGCGGCGCTTCGCGCGAGCCTGGGCCCGCGCGTCGAGGTGCTCTCGTACGGCGACCTGCTGCCGATGCTCCGCAACATGGAAGCGCTCTCCGACTTCGTCGTCTGGATCGCCGCCCTGTTCATCTACGGACTCGTCGGCCTCGGCATTCTCAACACGATGCTGATGTCGGTGCTCGAGCGGACGAGGGAATTCGGCGTCCTGCGGGCCATCGGCACCCGCCCCGGCCGCGTCGTCGCGCAGGTGCTGGGCGAGTCGTTCTGGATCGCGACGCTCAGCGGCGCAGCGGGCCTGGCCGCCGGACTCGCGCTGACGTGGTACTACTCGGAGCACACGCTGATGGTCATCGCCCGGGGCGAGGCGCTCGAATACGCAGGCAGTGTGCTGCGATCCGGCGTCAGAACGAGGTTCTCGCTGGGCTCAGCGCTCACGGCCGCGGGTCTCGTCTATGTGATGGCCCTCGTCACGGCGCTGTATCCCGCCTGGAAGGTGGCGAAGCTGCCTCCCGCCCAGGCTCTGCACTGAGAAGGGGGACGTCATGCCGGTCATCGAAGTCAGCGGCCTCACCAAAGACTACGTCGACAAGGGCCGGGTGACGACGCACGCGCTGCGTGGCATGGAGCTGACGGTGGAGCGGGGCGAGTTCATGGCCATCGCCGGCCCGAGCGGCTCGGGCAAGACGACGCTCCTCAACCTGATCGGCGCGCTCGACGCCGCCACGTCCGGCACGATTCGAGTGGATGGCCGCGACATCGAAGGACTGTCGCAGCGGGAGCTGTCCGACCTGCGGCGGGACCGGATCGGGTTCGTCTTCCAGGCGTACAACCTCGTCCCCGTGCTCACCGCCGCCGAGAATGCCGAGTACGTCATGGAGCTCAAGGGCGTGCCGGCCCGCGCGCGTCGCCAGCGGATCGCCGCGCTCTTCGAGCGCATGGGGATCAGGGACCTGATGGACACGCGGCCGCTGAAGATGAGCGGCGGCCAGCAGCAGCGCGTTGCCGTTGCGCGCGCGATCGCCAGCGAGCCCGCGCTCGTGCTGGCCGATGAGCCCACGGCGAACCTCGACCAAACGACGGGCCGGTCGCTGGTGCAGCTCATGCGGGAGCTGAACCGGGAGCGCGGAATCACCTTCGTCCTTTCGACGCACGACCCGATGGTGCTGGAGCAGGCGGACCGCGTGGTGCGGCTCGTGGACGGCGTGGTGCAGTCCGACGAGCGCAAGCCCGGGCCGGGAGCCTGAGCATGCGCGGGTCCCGGCTGTGCGCGGCTGTGCTGTGCGCCGGGCTCCTCGCGCCGGCAGCCGCCGCAGCACAGGCGCGCGAGGTCTGGAAAAGCCAGGACGGCGCGTCATCACTTGACGTCGGGGCCTTCTACAAGGCGCTTGGCCTGGCCATGCGCAACCAGCCTGGCCTGGTGAATAACACCGACGCGCTGCGCGCGGCGATCGACAAGGCGCGCGTTGTCGGCACGAACGCGGTCTTCCCGGAGATCGCCACGCTTCCGAAGTCCGGCGCAAGCTTCGCGAACACCGCACGAGTGTGGGGCCGGTACCTGTGGAAGAACCGGATTGAGCTGTCGGCCGGGTGGCAGATCGACGGCTCGATCGCGTCTGATCACGGCCTGATCGGCGGCGCCGCATTCGGCTCCTCGGTCCAGGTGGCCGGATCGCAGGCGGCGGGAAGCCGGCGGCTCACGGACTTCGACCACGTGCTCGTGGACCGCCATGCGTTCCTGCTCCAGCACAACCTCGACCTCCTTGCGGTGAAGGTCGTCCTTCCCAGGGGAGAGCTCGTCGTCGGCCGTCAGGTGCTGTCTTGGGGCACAGGCCGGTTCTGGAACCCGACCGACCTCTTGAGCCCGTTCGCGCCGACCGACGTCGATCGCGAGGTCCGGCACGGAGTCGACGCCATCCGGTACTCGTTGCCGCTCGGCAAGACGTCGCTCGTCGACCTCCTGTATCTGCCGCAGAAGAAAGGCTGGGCGCAGGGCGGCGTCGCGCGCGTGCAGGCGAACGCGAAGGGTTTCGACGTTTCGGTGTCCGCGGCGAAGTACGTGTCTGACGTGGTCTTCGGTGCCGACACCGCCGGCGACGTCGGGCCGCTTGGCGTCCACGGGGAGGTGGCCTACACGCTCGGCCTCGCCAATCTCGGCGGCCCCGGGGACGTCGAGATCGCCGAGCGGTTCCTGCGCGGCGTCGTGGGCGTGGACTGGCGCCCGGCCGAAGACTGGACGCTTGGGGCCGAGTACTACTTCAACGGGGTTGGTGCCGAGCGGGCCGATGGCTATGCGGGCGCGCTACGCAGCGAGCGCGCCACGCGCGGCGAGGTGTTCGGCGCGGGACGGCACTACGTCGGGTTGAGCGCTGCGCGGCAGGCCACGCCCCTCCTGTCACTGCGGATGTCACTCCTCGCGAACCTCGCCGATCCGAGCGCGCTCGCCATTCCCGTCGCGGAGTACTGGGCGGCGCAGAAGGTGCTCGTGCGGATCGGCGGCTACATCCCGATGGGCCGGAGCCCCGATTCGCGCGCACTGAGCAGGCTGACCGCCGCCGACGTGCTCACGGGCAGCGCCGCGTTCAGGACTGCCGTGTCATCGCTCGGCCTGCGCAGCGAGTACGGCGCCTCGCCCTTTGGCCTGTTCGCGCAGGCGGGCCTGTACTTCTGACGGTCCCGGCCGGTCTCCGCCGCCTCGCCTTCCCCGCGGCGCGGCGCCTCAGACATCAAAAACCGTCCACCCCTTCTCCAGCTCAATCTGCATGTCGCACGCCGCGAGGGTCTCGAGGCGGTGCGAAATCATGAACGTCGTCCGGCCCTTCATCAAACGCTGCATCGCCTCGATAATGACCTCTTCCGTCTTCAGGTCCACTGAACTGGTCGGCTCGTCGAGAATCAGGATGGGCGCGTCCAGGAGGAACGCCCGCGCGAGCGAGATCCGCTGACGTTCGCCGCCCGACAGCCGCATGCCGCGCTCGCCGACGAGCGTGTCATAACCCTCGGGAAGCGCCGCGATGAAGTCGTGCGCGTTCGCCAGGCGTGCCGCCTCGACAATGGCCTCACGCTTCGCTTCCGGTCGCCCGTACGCGATGTTCTCCCCGATGCTGGTCGAAAACAGCACGGGCTCCTGCAGCACGATCGCGAACTGGCGCCTCAGATCGCCGAGGTGGTAGTTGCGCAGGTCGACGCCGTCCAGCAGGATCTCGCCATCCGTCGGATCGTAGAAGCGCATCAGCAGGCCCATCAACGTCGTCTTGCCGGCGCCGGTCGCGCCCCGGATCCCGACGCGCGAGCCCGGTGGCGCCGCGAACGACACGCGGTGAAGGACCGTGTGTTCCGCGTCGTAGGCGAACGAGACGTCGAGAAACAGCAGGCCGCCGGCGGCCCGCGTCACGCGCCGCGCATCGCGGCGCTCGGTCACCTCCGGCATCTGGTCGAGCAGTGCGAAGGCCCGTTCCGCGCTCGCCATCGAGGACTCGAGGGCCACGGTCTTCTTGCTGATCATCCGGAGGGGCTTGTAGATCTGCTGAAGATAGGCCATCACGAGGAGCAGATTGCCGAGGCTCAGCCGTCCTGCGCGCACTTGCTGCACGCCGATGAGCAGCGCGGCGGCGCTCCCGGCCGCCATCACGAGGCCGACGAGCAGGTCGAAGATCCCCTGACGCGCGGACACCTGCATCTCGCGTCGGACGCGCCTGGCCGACTGATCGATGAACCGACTCTCCTCCTGATCCTCCCGCCCGAACGCCTTGACCACGCGGACGGCCGCGAGCGCCTCCTGCACCACGCCCATGGCTGAGCTGTCGAGGCGTTTGATCTCCTTCCAGTCCTTGCGAAGCTGCGGCCCGAAGTAACGGGAAAGGAGGAACAACGCGGGGCTGACCGACAGGGCGACGACGGCCAGCTGCGTGTTGATCCGGACGGTCACGACGATCATCGCCAGCACGGTGATCACCGAGCCGCTCAGCGGGATGAGCCCGTCAACAACGATGCGCTGGATGGCGGGGGCATCGTACTGGATCCGATAGGTCGAATCCGACGTGCCAGTCATGTCCAGGTAGGAAAGCGAGAGCCGCTGGACGTGGCGGAACAGGCGTGACCGGAAATCCTGCGCGAGCCTCTCGCCCGTGTAGGTCTGCAGCAGGTCCGTGACCATGTCCAGCAGCGAGCCCAGGACCGCCGTCAGCAGGAGGAGCGCTGCCGCCAGCGCCAGGAGGTTCACGGCAGAACTCACGAGGCTGCCAGGCAGCACACCCCGCAGCCATCCGGGAAGCGGCCGCGATCCGAGGACCGTGTCGACCGCGATCTTGAGCGGCACCGGTCCCAGCAGCGCGAGGGGCGTCGACAGAAGCTGCAGGACCAGGACGAGCAGGATCTGGGGCCAGTACGGCCGTGCGTAGGTCGTCAGCCGGCGGTACAGGAGGGTTCGTGTCAAGGGTGCCTGTCTGCCCGTCGTCTCTCCGCGGACCAGGGCGGGCCGCCGTTGCCCCCTGGCGGCCAAGCGTTGCGCGAAGCATCCTACCACCGGGCAGCGGTCCCGCCTCTTCCCGCGCCTTCCGGGTGTCTGGGGGTTGAAGACACGCTGGAACGGCAGGAACGGCAGAATCATCGTGACCCGCGGTATGCTTCTGGCGCGTGCCGAGACTACCGCAGACCGGGAGGAGCCGCTCATGAAGATGAAGAAGGCGTCCGTGCCGCCAAGCCGGGCTGGAGAACCCGGAACGATGCCCCGACGGGACGTCCTGAAGGCCGCGGCGATGCTCGCGTCGGCGCCGCTCGCCGTGCAGGCCTCGGGCACGATCCCGATGCAAACCCGTCCGCCGAGCCCGGCCGCCCCCGGGAAGCGTGATCAGCTCTTCGACGACGGGTGGCGCTTCCTTCGCGGCGGCGCCCCGGGGGCGGAGAGCCCGAACTTCGACGACTCCGCGTGGCGCATGCTGGATCTGCCGCACGACTTCAGCGTCGAAGACCTGCCGCCCAGGCCGGCGGACGCCAACGGCGAAGGCACGATCTGGGGCGCGACCGTACTCCCGGCTCGCGTGGGGCCCTTCGACACCGAGCTCAGCGCCGGGGGTCGCGATACGGGGTGGTTCGTGGGCGGCACGGGCTGGTACCGCAAGCGCTTCTCCGCCGCCGCCGTTCCCCCCGACGGGCAGGCCGAGATCGTCTTCGACGGCGTTTACATGAACAGCGACGTCTGGCTGAACGGCCACCTGCTCGGCAACCATCCGTACGGCTATACGCCGTTCGCCTACGACCTGACGCCGCACCTCCAGCGGATCGGCGAGAACGTGCTCGCCGTGCGCATCCGCAACGACGGGCGCAACAGCCGGTGGTATTCGGGATCCGGCATCTACCGCCATGTCTGGCTGAACACCACCGGAAGCGTTCGCGTCCCGCTGTGGAGCCTGTGCATCACGACCCCTGACGTGTCAAAGGACGTCGCATCGGTGAGGGTTGCCGTCCGCATCGAGAACCGTGGGCAGGCCGCCCGGGAAGCGACCGTGCGGATCCGCCTCATCGATCCTGCCGGCGGATCGGCAGGCGCGCACGAGATAACGCAGTCGATCGCCGGCGTCGGCAGCGTCGACGTGGAGCACGTGTTCAAGGTACCGGCCCCGCAGTTGTGGACCATGAGCGCGCCACGGCTCTACCGGTCGGAGGTCGAGGTACTGGTCAACGGAGTCGTCACCGATCGCGTGGCGGCGCCGTTCGGGATCCGGAAGGTCGAGGTGAACCCGGAGCGCGGCCTGCGGGTGAACGGCGAGCCGATCAAGCTCAAGGGCGGCTGCCTGCATCATGACAACGGCCTGCTCGGCTCCTGCGCCATCGACCGCGCCGAGGAGCGCCGAGTCGAGCTGATGCAGGCGCACGGGTTCAACGCCATCCGCACCAGCCACAACCCGCCCTCGTCTTCGTTCCTCGACGCGTGCGATCGCCTCGGCATGCTCGTCATCGATGAAGCGTTCGATCAGTGGGAGCAGCAAAAGAACGCGCAGGACTACCACCTCTACTTCGCCGACTGGTGGCAGCGCGACGTGAGCGCGATGGTGTTGCGCGACCGCAATCACCCGAGCGTCATCATCTGGAGCATCGGCAACGAGATCCCCGAGCGCGCACAGCCCCGCGGCGTGGAGCTCGCCAGACAGCTCGCCGGCCACATCAAGACCCTCGACTCGACGCGGCCGATCACGGCGGCCATCAACGGCTTTGGCGCCGGCGACAGCCTCGACCCGGCCTTCGAGCACCTCGATGTCGGAGGCTACAACTATCTCGCCGACCTCTACGAAACAGATCACGCCCGCCATCCAGCCCGCGTGATCGTGGGCCTCGAATCGGTTCCTCAACACGCATTCCAGAGTTGGCTTCCGGTGGAGGAGCATCCCTACGTCATCGGGGATTTCGTATGGACGGGGATGGACCACCTCGGCGAGGCGTCGATCGGCAATGCGCAGTTGAACGCGCCGGCGCGCGGCCCGGGTTCGGGAGGCGCACCGCCGGCAGCCGGCGCGGCGGGCAGGGGAGCGGGCGGCGCACCACCTGCGGCCGCCGCGGCCAGCGGACGGACGCCCGTCGCCTTCAGCAGCCTCTTCAGCGGCTCCAGCATCTTCCTGCCGTTCCCGTGGTTCAACTGCTACTGCGGCGACATCGACCTCATCGGCCAGCCGAAGGCGCAGTGGTACCACCGGCGCGTGATCTGGGGGTTGAGCAAGCTGGAGATGGCCGTCCAGCGGCCGGTTCCCGAGGGGCGCACCGAACAGATCAGCCCGTGGGGCTGGTCGGACGAGCTCCGGAGCTGGACATGGCCGGTTGGTGTCGGCCGGGTCCTCAAGGTCCGCGTCTACACGTCCGGCGACCAGGTGCGGCTGCTGCTGAACGGCAAGGAAGTCGGCACCGCCGCCGTGTCGGAGGACACGGCGTTGAAGGCCGAGTTCGATGTGCCGTATGCCCCTGGAGAGCTGAAGGCCATCGCGCTGTCGGGTGGCAAGCCGGTTGCGGAGCAGGTGCTCAAGACAGCCGGAGAACCGTCGCAGATCCGGCTGACCGCCGATCGCGCCTCGATCCGGCGCAGCCGCAACGACCTGTCCTATGTGACGCTGGAGGTGCTCGATCGGGCGGGCCAGTTCGTCCCGGACGCCGTGGTTCCCGTCCGCATCAGCGTCCGCGGCGCCGCGGAGCTGGCCGCGGCCGGCACGGCGCACCCGAAGGATGTCTACAGCTTCCGCCAGTCGCGGTTGAGGACGTTCCACGGCAGATGCCTGGCCATCGTGAGGCCTCAGGGCGTTGCCGGCGCGGCGACCGTGCGTGCGGAGGCTGACGGCTTCGCGCCCGCCACCGTGGTCGTGCGTATGGTCTAGGCTCGCCGCTCGCGCCAACGCCGGATCGCCTCGGCGTGTTTGGGATAGTGAGCGTACGTATCCAGGCGCAGCCGCCGCCGGAATCGCGATTCTCCGGCCAGCTGCTCCTCGGGCACGCGCTCGAGGAGACCGATGACGCGTCGATGGACCGCGTCCTGCTGAGTCAGCACCTCTTCCACGGACAGGTCCTTCTTCCGCGCCGTCATCAACGCGTTGAACGCGTCGATGCCGCCGTACATCGTCGAGTAGCGCGGGGGCCTGCGGCCCTCGAGGATGGCCGACAGGCACGCCAGCGTCTCCTCCTCCCAGGTCGTCACGTGCGCGATGATGTCGCGCACCGACCACGCCTTGATGACGCCAGGCTCCAGGAGGTCCGCGTCCGGCAGGCCGGCGTACGAGTCCGTGAACGCCACCCAGGCCGCATCGAGCCGCTTCAGCAGTTGCTGTCGATCCATTTCAGCGCACCTTCCGTCATATCAATCCGAGCGCGGCCAGACTACTGCATCTTGACCGCGGCTGTCGCCCGGGCGGCATTCCAGCCGTCCGCGGTCACTGTCAGCGTCGACTTCCCCGCATCGCGGGCACGCCAGGTGACCGTCAGTTCGCGCGTCTCGCCCGGCATCAGGGGGAAGTAATTGTCCTCCCAGAGCACGGGCAGCACCTCGGCGGCGGATGCTTCGCCCTCGTCGCGGCCCGGCTGCGTCTTGACGAGCGTCAGGTGAACGCCGAACGCCAGTGTGCGACCAGGGTTCTCCACCCGTACGCGCGCCGTGCCCAGCCCGCCCTGCTGCGCGGACGACGCCGCGACGCTCAGGCGCGTTGGCGGGAGCGCCGCCAACCCCGTCAGATCGGCGAAGGATTTCGTTGGAGTGTAGTACCAGGTCGACCTGTCCCAGTCGGGCGTTTCAGGCCTGGTCGACAGCCAGTAGAAGTTGCGGCTCACGTCCTTGCCGGTTTCATCGGCGAGCCCGAGTTCGACGAAGTACGTCGTGGACAATCCGGCGGGCTCTGGCAGAGTGAATACGCGGGTCGCGCTGTCTTCGCCAATGTCCGCCGTCGCGGTCCTGGTGAATATCTCCTTCAGGTCGATATTGAGCACGCGGGCCTTCACGCGCATGCGAGGAAAGGCCCGATAGTAGGAGTTCACCACCACCACCGAGCGGTCGTCGTACGAGAACTGCACGTGCAGGGGTTCGCACGCCTTCTTGGCACCGAAGTACGAGCCGCCCGGCCGCAAGTAGGAGTCGTAGAGGTGCCAGATCATGGACGGCCAGGCGTTGTTGAGCATCCACTGGATGACGCCCGTCGAAACGTACTTGTTGCGGCCGAACGCCTCGAACATCGCGCGGTGGCCCTCGTAGGCCATCGCCTGGGCTTTGCGTGCGTAGTCCTCGACGCCGGTAGCCGCGCCGTAGCGGCGGCTCATGGCGTCGGTGAACACCGTCAGGTCTTTGAACGGCCCGCCCCCGGCGTGGTAGTTCCAGAACGTGTCGATGGGCCAGAGGTGATCCTCGGGCAGCATCTGCCGCAGGCTCTCGACGGGCGGCACGGCGGGCCCGGGCCCGGTCTCGGTGTTGAAGCCGTGCGCGCCGCCGCGCGTCGTGTCCAGCAGCCAGTAGGAGGGGACGACGAACTCGTACGGACCAGTCATCTTGAGCCCGGTCGCGCCGCTCACGTCCGTGGGCTTCTGCGTGGCTGACGACTGGTACGGGTTCGGCCAGTCGCACTCTCGCAGAACGGCAATGTACGCCTTTTCGACATCCGGGGGCGGCGGGTTGTCGCTGCCGTTCAGCCAGTCGAAGACCGACGGGTGGCTGCGCAGCCTGCGGATCTGATCGCGGAGCGATTCGCGCGCGATGGTGTGGTCCTCGCTCTTCCAGTTCCGCCACCGCTCCCAGTGGTCGCAGCAGCACCAGCCCGCCATCACGAGGATGCCCTTGCGGTCGCACAGATCCAGGAAGTGGTCGTCCTCGATCTTGCCTTCCATCCGGATGGCGTTCAGGTTCATGTCGCGCACGTAGTCGAGTTCGGCCTCCTGGCGCTCGGGCGTGGAGCGCAGCAGCATGTCGAACGTGTAGCCAGCGCCGCGGATGAGGATGGTCTTCCCGTTGATCCGGAAAAGGCGGTGCTGCCTCTCGTCGACGACCGACGTGACGTCCCGGATGCCGAACGAGATCTCGTGCGCGTCGGATACCATGCCGCTCGTGGAACACTCGAGGCGAAGCGGATAGAGATTCTGCGGGCCGAGTTGCGCGGGCCACCACAGGCGCGGGTTGGCGATTCGGAGCGCGGGGAACGCGTCGGGCGTGAAGCGGACGACCCGGGTTTCGCGTGCCTCGAGCCGCACCGGCTGCTCGAAGGTGATGTCCTCGATCCGGCCCCTGAGCACGGCCTGGACCGCCTCGCGCCCGGCGTTGGTCAACTCGGCCGTCACCGTGAGTTCGGCCTTGTCGGCCGCGGGTAGATTCAGCTTCGTGATGACGTGCGGAAAGGCCATCGACACCGGCCCTGTGCCGGTGAGGCTGACGCCGCGCCACAGGCCCATGTTCCTGTCGGGCGGCTGCGGGTTCCAGTCGACGAAGGTGATCGCGAGGTCGTCGGGCTGCGGCGGAAAGACCTCGACGGCCAGCACGTTCTTCGCGCCCGGGCGTGCGGCCGCCGTGACGTCGAACGCGAACAGGCGCCAGGCCCCGGCCACTTCATCAGACGCCGCGATCTCGCGGCCGTTCATCCAGACGTTCGCGCGGTAGTTGATGCCGTCGAAGCGGAGATGCACGGTCTTGCCCTGGAAGTCCGCGGGCAGGTCGAATTCGGTGCGGAACCACCAGGAGCGGCGGAAGGGACTCTCCGGCGGGGCCGGGATGTTCGAGAAGTTGGCCGCGATGGGGTACGACGTTCCCGGCACCGCGCGGAGGTTCATCCCGAATGCGGGGTCCGGGTAGACGCGCAGCTTCACCAGCGCCGCGAAGATCGTGGTGGGCACGGACGCGCGGTACCAGTTCGCCGGCTTGAACGCGGTGGTGGAGATCACCGCGCCCGACTCGCCGACGTCGGCCGAGGACTGGATCGCCCACCCGTCCCCGAGCACGAGGAGCGAGTTGGCCGGACCTGCCGGGGCCGCCGTCACGCCGCCGGCGAGCAGCAACAGCACGAGCGCAGGTGTCCCGACGGTTCTCTTCATGGTCGCGCTCCAGGACGATGTGTTTCAGTCCCGCTGCCGCGTATTCGCGTCACTTCGGCGCGGGCGCAGGCGCGGTAACAGTCAGGATGATCCGCCTGTACGACGTGAGGCTGGGCGACCCGTTGTCGGTCACCGCCAGGATGATGTGCGCCACGCCCGTCCCCGGGCGCGGGGGCACGCCGAACATCCCGCGCACCGCCGCCGTCGGCGTCACCGTGGCATTCGCGGTGGCAGCGCCGTCGATCGCCACCTGTGCCTGCGGGGCCGCCGCCGCTCCCGCCTCGGGATAGTGGAACCAGGCGTAGTGAAGCTCGTTGCCGTCGGGATCGCGCGTGCCGGCCGCATCCAGCGCAATCGGCTGTCCGACCGTCGCGGCGATCTCGACTGGCGCAGTGCCCTTCTGTCCATTCACGACAACGACGGGATTGTGGTTGGCCTCGGCGTCGCTCTTCACCGTCCAGTCCATGCGCGCGGCGAAATCATGCTGGAACGCGGTGCGCCATCGCCAGACGGTCGCCTGGTCCGAGGTGCACTGCTGGCCGTCCGGACGGACCACCGTGTCCCGCGAACTGACGCGCGAGGCGTCTCCGCCCTGCGTCCAGATCGGGTGCGTCTCGCCGTACGGCTGCCGATAGACGTACCGTCCGCCCCAGCCGCCCCAGCCGGGATTGCGGTAGCTGTTCAGACCGTTGTTCGTCAGGCCGAGGAACGACGGCGTGTCGCCCTCCATGATGAACATGAACCTCGGGTAGTGCTTCCCGAGCGGTCCCTTCGCGCGGATGTTCGTCTCGAGCCATTCGTTCGTGATGGTGGTCGTGTCCGCGCCGGGGAAGTTCTTGTAGTAGGCGTCCCCGCTGATGCCGGTCCACGTGGCGCTGGAGTACTCCTCGCCGTTCGGCGTGGAGGGCTTCACGACGTAGAACAGGCCCGGGAACTCCCGCCTGATCCACGGCCCGGCATCGTCCTGGTCCGAGATCGAGTAGACACGCAGCTTCGCCACGAACGTCTCGACCTCGGCGGGTGAGCGGGTGGCGCGGACGTGCAGCAGCGCCTGGGCCAGCGTGTTGGCGCCGCCCCAGACGCTGACCCAGAGCGGCCGCGGATCGTTCCGGTCGCCGGCGTGCAGGATGGCCTCGGCGCCGGGCGTCATCTTGCCGGCGCCGACGGCGTCCATGCCGTAGGCCGGCTGCCCCGGCGCCACCAGCGCGTCCAGGCGGTTCGCCTCCGGCCAGCCCGGGGCGTGCTTCAGCAGGTTCTGGCGCACCTCGCCGTACGCCGCGATGATCGCCCTCATCGTCTCGGGGTGCGTGGCCTTCCGCTGCCAGGTGGACGTCGTCGCGACCAGGCCCTCGAGGTCGATTTCGTTCGAGTACGCGAGCACACGCACGAACGACATCTGGTCGTCCGGCTCGTTGCCCATGTCCGTGAGCACCACCAGGCGCGGGTTGCCGGTGAACGTGTCGATGCGCGCGGCCGGCGTGGGCGGCGGGGCCGGTTGCGGAGGCGGCTGCGGAGGCGGCGGGCCCGGCACCGGCTCGCCGACGCTGACCGGGGCGCCCGACGCCGAGGCAGGGTTCGTTGCTGCGTGAAGGCCGGCGGCGACAGTCAGTCCGGCCAGTACGCACATAGTCCACCGCATCAGGATCCTCCTGGGGGCGATCTCAAAGCAGCAGGGCCAGGCGGGGACTATGTTAACCGGGTTTCGACGTTTCACCAGGTGACGATCACGAGCTAAGATACCCGCCAAAGGAGCCGGCATGTCCCTTCTCCGCACGCTCGTCTGCCTGGCGCTCGCATCCAGCCCGGCCTTTGCGCAACTCGCTCAGGAGCCTCGAGTCGGGGCGAAGGCGGACTTTCACGTCCACCTCAAGGCCGATCTCACGCTCGATGCCGCCCTCCAGAAATCGCGCGACACGGGCATCTACTACGGCATCGTCATCAACGGCGGCCTGACCTTCCCGATCAACAGCGACGCGGGCCTCGAGACGTTCCTGCAGGAGATGCGCGGCAAGCCGGCCTACGCGGCGTTCCAGGCTGAGGGCCGCGAGTGGGTGCGCCTGTTCACGAAGCCGACCCTCGAGAAGTTCGACTACGTCTTCACGGACGCGATGACGTGGACCGACGACGGCGGCAAGCGCATGCGGCTCTGGATCAAGGAGGACGTCGGGGCGGTCGCCGACCCGCAGGCGTTCATGGACACGCTGGTGAAGCGCGCCACCGGGATCTTCGACCACGAGCCCATCGACCTCTACGTCAATCCCACGTTCCTGCCCGCGGTGATCGCCGCGGACTACGACCGGCTCTGGACGCCCGCGCGGATGAAGGCCATCGTGGACGGTCTCGCCCGCAATGGGATCGGGATGGAGATCAACAACCGCTACCGCATTCCCAGCGCCGCGTTCATCCGGCTCGCGAAGCAGACGGGCGTGACGTTCGCCTGCGGCACCAACAACACGGGCGCCGCGGACCTCGGCGCCAACGAGTACTGCATCCAGATGATCAAGGAGTGCGGCCTGGGCCCCCGCGACTTCTGGAGCCCGCCGGCAGAGGGCCGGAAGGCCGTCCAGCGCCGGCCGCTCCCGAAGTAGGAACGGGGCGCGGCTGCTGCTCCCGCCGCGTGACAGGACCCGGAACAAGGTCTAGAATGCCCCGCTGGAGGCCCAAGATCATGCGCAGCTACCTGGCCTGTGTCGTCGCTCTCGTCTTGGTGGTGAGCCTGGCGTCCTGCGTTGGACCGGCGAAGTCCCAGGAGTTCGGCAATGAGGATGCCCAGCAGATCACCAAACTGGTGCAGGACTTCGTCGCGGCGTACAACGCCAAGGACGTCGAGAAAGTCGGCACCTTCTTTACTCCCAGCGTGACGCTCATGCCCGCCAACCGGAGCATTCTGTCTGGCATCGAGAGCGTGAAAGGCTTCTACCAGGAGCGGCTCAACGTCGAAGGCGCTACCGATCTCAAAATCGACACGCTGGCCATCGAAGGTCATGGGACGCTGGCGTATTTTGCCGGCTCGCACTCCCTCAACCTGAAACCGGCTGGCGGTGAGGAACGGCACGACCGGGGCAAGGTCATCTGGATCCTGAAGAAGCTCGGCGGGCAGTGGAAGTTCGATCGGCAGATGATGAGCAGCGACCTTCCGCCGCCGGTGCCGCCTCCAGCCGAGGCGCCGGCGAAGTAGCCGCTTTCAGGGCCTCCCGGCAACGTGTGGCCTGCGGGCGTCACGGCCCGGCGCGTTCCAGCACGTGCGGGAACGGCGCCGGGCGATAGCGCCCCAGCAGGCCGCAGCGCTCGAGATCCCCGAGCCGGTCCGATACGAACTTCGGTTTCACCCTGTCGATCTCGCGGCAGAGATCGAAATCCGCCAGGCGGCCTCCCGCGAAGCGGTTGTACGCCCGCACGCCAGGACGGGTGAGAAACCAGAAGTAGTGCATGTCCGGCCGGAAGAGATTGAAGTCGCGCCACTCGTCCAGCATGCGGTCGCCCTCCTGCGAGTGATCCAGCACGTACTGAATCTGCGCGAGTTGCGGCGCGTTCGATCGCCCGGCGGCACGCACCATCGCCACGCCGGGGACGAGGCACACCAGCACGACGGACGCCAGCGCACGCGTGCCGCGGAGACGCAACGCGGCGAGGACCTCCGTCAGCCAGGCTGCCGCGGCGACCGCCAGGAACGGCACGGCCGCGGCGACGTAGCGATCAACCACGCGGTTGAGCGCGACGAACACCGCCAGCATGCCGATCCCCAGGACCGCGGGCAGCGCGTAGTCCACGCGCAGTCTCCGCCGGACGGCGGTCACGGCCGCACCGAGCACCAACGCCCAGAAGATCGCGTTGCGGGCGAAGTCCCGGATTACGTATGGACTGAGGTAACTCACCTTCGCCCGGCCGGCGCCGACGTCCAGGTTCAGCAGCCAGTTGGTGACGGCGTAGTCGCCGAGCGATCGGGTGGCGGCCAGGAAGAGGTAGTACGGCAGACACGCGAGGGCGAACGACCCGAGGAGAAGCAGGCCCAGGCGCCACGGCAGCCGCCCGCGGAGCGCCTGCGCCGCGAACAGCAGGGGATAGAAGAGAAGCAGGAACACGGCCTTCTGCAGGAAGAGGAACGCCACCGCCGCGAAGACCCCCGCCAGCACCGCATCGCGCGCGGCGCGGGTCCGGAAGAGGCGGACCAGGTATGTCGCCGATAGCACGCCGAGCAGGATCTGGGGAACGTCGGGCCGGATTTCGGTGGCGACGTACACGAAGGTGGTCATCGACGCGAGCAGCACCACGCTCAGCGCGGCGGTTGCGCGCGCCAGGCCGCACGCGCGCGCGAGGCCGTACGTCGCCCAGAGAATCGCGGCCGTCAGGAGAAAGAACGCAAGCCTGAACACGATGATTGCGGAGACAGAGGGGCCCGTGACGGCAAGCACCGGGGCCAGGCAGTACCACAGCAGCGAATGATGGTGCTCGAAGAAGTCGACGTACGGGAGCCGGCCGTTCAGGACGTGCCAGGTGCTGTGGATGTGCTCGAGCTCGTCCCCGTCCAGGTACTTGAAAAGCGAGATCGCCAGCGTCAGCGCCGCGAGGACGGCGGCGAGGAGCGCAGTGCCCGTGCTGGCGATGCGATCGTCCCGTGTCATGCGGCGCCTTGCGCCGCCTTCGCCGCGGCGGCTATGCTGAGGCGGCCCTCCGCCTGCGGCCTTCACAGATGAGTGTATCCGTTGTCGTCCCGGTCCGCGACGGGGGAGAGGCCTTCCGCACGTGCATGGCGCGCCTCTCGGCGTGCCGGCCCCCGGCTGGCGAGGTCATCATCGTCATCGACGGCACGAGCGGCGGCGCGGCCGAATGCGCCGCGGCGGCCGGCGCTCGCGTGATGGCACTTCCTTCAACGGCGGGTCCGGCCGCAGCACGCAACGCCGGCGCCGCCGCGGCCCGAGGGAGCGTCCTCTTGTTCGTCGATGCCGACGTGGCGGTGCCCGCGGACCTCCTGGGCCGCGTGGCCGGCATGCTCGACGACGACCCGCGGCTCGCGGCCGTCATCGGCTCTTACGACGACGATCCGGCCGAGCGAGGATTCCTGTCGCAATACCGGAACCTGCTGCATCACTATGTACACCAGACGTCGCGCGAGGACGCCACGACGTTCTGGTGCGGCTGCGGCGCGGTCAGGCGCGACGTGTTCCTGGCCGTCGGCGGCCTCGATGCGGGATTCGGCGCGCCCTCGGTCGAGGACATCGAGTTCGGCTACCGGCTCATCCGGGCCGGGCACCGAGTCCGCCTGTGCAAAGACCTGCAGGTGACGCACCTGAAGCGGTGGACCGCCGTGTCGATGGTGCGGACGGACATCTTCGACCGGGCGGTCCCCTGGACGCGCCTGGCGATCCGCGCTCGCAGGCTGCCAAACGACCTCAACCTGCGCACCAGCGCGCGCGTCAGTACCGCGCTCGTGTTCGCGCTCGTCGCATCGCTGGCGGCAGCCGCGTGGACACCGTGGGCCCTTGCCGCCGCGGCGTGCGCCGCCCTGGGCCTCGCGGCTCTCAACGCGGGGTTCTACGCCTTCCTGTGGCGGAAGCGAGGCCCGCGCTTTGCGCTGGCGGCCACGCCGTGGCACTGGGTGTACTTCGCGTGCGCAGGAATCGGCTTCGCAATTGGCGTGGCACGCGAGATCGCCGGCGGGAATCCGACCGAGGGGTCAGATTCGTCGCGTTCAGGGGTCGCGTCGCGACGAGTCTGACCCCTCGGTGGCGAGTCCAGTCATGCCCAGCGGGCGGTCTCGACCGCGAGCGGCGTCACGCCACCCATCACCTGAAGCCCGAGTTGCGAAGCCAGCCGGAAGCACTCCTCGACGGTGCCGTCGACGTTCTGGTACGAGAACGATCCCGTGCGTCCCAGCAGCGACAGCCGGGGCCAGCGGTCAAGCACGCTTCTGACACCCGCCACCCTGGCCGCGTGGCCGACGTTGTGCACGGGATACGCGTGCGGCACGCGCACCACCTGCGACGCGATCACGTCGCCCCGACGCACCCAGCCGAGGGTTTCGAGCTCGCCAACCGTCCGATCCGCGAGCACGCGGTCGTCGGCATCCCACACGGGCCCGCCCGGGGACGAGAAGATCTCGAGGACAAGAGACGTCACCGACGCGCCCGGCACCATCGCCGCGCTGAAGTTCTTCGGCTCGTGGCTGCGGCCGAACAGGAAGTCCTCGTCCGGGAAGTACGTCCAGCTGTCGGGAGACACCCCCGCCCTGTCGAGAGCGACGAACACGAGTACGAGGCCGCGGTACTCGAGCCGCGCGACGGCGGCCGCCTCGGCAACGCCCGGCTCGCGGGCCATCGCCCCGAGCAGGGCACCAACCGGGATGGTCGAGATGACGCGGCCGCAGCGGAGGGATCGCGTGACGCCGGCGCCATCCACGACGTCGACCTCGGCGTCCTCGTGACCCAGCCGCAGCGTCGCGAGCGACGTCGACGTGAAGATGTCGTGCCCGGCCGCGCTCACGTCCTCTGCGAGCCGATCGGCAATCGTCCCGTAGCCCTGGCGGGGATAGTAGAAGCGGCGGATCGCCGTCGGCTCCGGCGTCCTCGAAGGAACGACCGCCTCAATCACGGCTTCCACGAGGTTGGGCACGCTGATGCGCCGCGCCGCCCACCCGGCCGACAGTTCGTCGCACGGGATGCCCCAGACCTTTTCCGTGTACGGCTTGAAGTAGATCTCGTACAGCACCCGCCCGAAGCGCCGCGTGACCCAGTCCTCGAAGGTGACGGCCTGCTCGCGGTGGTTCACGGCAAGTGCCGCGGCGTAGGACGCCGCGCCGTGCAGCGCCTTCACCGCGCCGAACGCCCGCGTAGCTTGCGCCAGGCGGATGGGATAGTCGATGAAGCGCCCGCGAAGGTGAATCCGGCTGCGGCGATCGACCTCGATCAGGTCGTTTCCCATCAACTCGCGCAGCCAGGCGACGACGTCGGGGTTGTTGGAGTGGAAGCGGTGTCCTCCGAGATCGAAGGAGAACCCCTCGCGCCTCATCGTACGGGCGAGGCCCCCGACCGTGCTCTCGCGCTCGACGACGGTCACCGACCGCCCGGCGCGCGCAATCTCGCGCGCGATGGTGAGGCCGGCGATCCCCCCGCCGAGCACCACGAAGTCGGACGACGCCACGGCTCCGGAGGATATCACCAGCAGCCAGGCGCGCTATATGGGAGACCGCGATTCTGAGTCGTGACCGACTCGGCGTGGGTGGCCGAGGTGCTTTCCATTTGCCCGCAGCGAGGACAGGCGAAGGTCACGCGAGGACAAATGGAAACACCTCGGACAGGACCCGCGCCCGAGAACCTGGCGATCCCGAATCGAGGGCTCCCATTCAGCGCCCGCTGTCGAGGTACCGGATGAGCTCGCTCATGTTTCGGATGTAGGCCTGCGTCGAAATGCCGATGACGCCCGTGGCGCGGTACGGCGACGTGTCGCTGCCGTCGCCCACGGACGTCCGGCGGAAGTCTCCGGGCGCAACCTCCGCCGGGCCGTCGCCGCGGTACGGATGGCTGGTCTGCCAGAGCTCGGTCAGCCAGCGGCCCTGCGCATCGAGGCTGGCGATGATTCGGGCCGCGCGCCCCTCGGCCGGACCGTCGATGCCGTCCAGGAACGGCGGCGGCTCCCTCACGGCGACGTACCGCGGCAGCGTCGGCACGCCGGCGCCGGGCGCGAGCGGCGACCCCTTCACCGCCTCCGCGGGCGGGACCGCCTTCGCTTCCCGGTACAGCGCGCGCAGCCGGGCGACGTCAATCTGGCGGAACGACCCGTAGTGACCGATGGTGTCGTGCGGGTTCCCGTCCGCGTAGTAGGCGCCGTTGAACACGTTCGAGCCGCGGCGATGCACATAGATCGGCGTGTTGGTGCCGACCGCGAGGAAGGTCGGGTGCGTGCGGCCGCCGCCGGCCACAGCCGCCACGTCGGGTGGCAGGCGGACGGCGTCGAGCCAGTCGAGCGCCTCCGGGATGCGCGCCAGGAACCGGGTGTCGCCGGTCAGGCGGTAGAACCGCAGCATGTGCTCGATGTTCTGCGCCGTCGTGTGGGTGGCGATGGCCGCGGGCTCGTACGTGCGGGCGCCGGCAGGCTTGAGATCCGGCGTGTACTGCAGCGCCCACCCCGGGTGCGGCTGGCCCTGCTGCGCCACGATGAACGCGTTCATGCCGCGGGTGATCGGATCGAGCAGGCGCCGCTCGCCGAGCGCCTCGTCACACGCGATGAGCAGTTCGATGTTGCCGGCCGTCACGTCGTCGTTGAACGTGAGGTAGGACGTGTAGTCGGCCGCGGCGCCCTGCGAGGGCTCGTGCTGGGGCGGGTACCGCTGCGGCCATGCGCCGACCGGGTCCTGGCTGTCGAGGACGAACCGGATTGCCCTGTCGAGGGCCGGCTTGAACTTGAGATCGCGCTTCTCGACGTAGAGACGCAGCAGCAGGTGCGCGGAGCCGGCCGTCGCGCCGTCGTCGAAGGTGGCGTTGCCCCGGTAGTGCTGAAACTCCTCGAGCCGCCACGCGTTGCGGCCCACCGTGCCGTACCAGTCGCGCAGCGAGCGGTCGCCGGCGAAATCCACCACGTAGTCCCACCCTCCGGCGGACAGCTGGCCCCGGATGAGCGCCTCCGCCGCC
Source organism: uncultured Acidobacteriota bacterium (assembly GCA_963809475.1). Lineage (GTDB taxonomy): Bacteria > Acidobacteriota > Vicinamibacteria > Vicinamibacterales > JAKQTR01 > JAKQTR01. Next base: position 1,797,013 of record CAWEJS010000002.1, on the reverse strand, counting down.
CGCTCGGCCGCGCGGTAGTAGTACTCGTCGCCGGTCGCGTGATACGCATCGAGGAACAACTGCCCCATCGTGGGCGTCCCTGGCGGCTGGATCCAGATCATCGTCGGGCGCGCCTCGAGCTCGCCCCAGCGGCGGGAGAAGTCGGGCAGGTACTGCCAGACATAGCCGCCGCGCGTGCTGACTGTCTCCACCATGAAGACGGTGGCGCGCTTCATGGCGTCGAGCACCCGGGCGCGGTCGGGGCTCCGTTCGAGCGCGTGGCCCGGTGCCCCCGACTGCGCGACGGCGAGGGTCACGCACGCGGCGGCGAGCGCGAGAGAGGCAACGCCCCGACGGCAGCGGTTGGCTGGAGACGGCGCGCGCATGGACATGGACCTCCGCGAGAGGAACGGGTGTCGGAAGCATAGTATGCTCTCCCGGATATTCGGGGAGGTCGCCCTCCCATGGGAGGATTCTGTGCGGAGATCATTCGCGAGGCCTTTCGTCATGGCGGTGTTGACCCTGGTGTGCCTGCTGGGCGCGATGAACGACGCCCAGAACCCGCCGCCCGGCCCGGGACGGGCCCTGGCAGGCGTTCCTGCGCAGGCGCAGGCCCAGGCGCCCGGCGACCCCGTCGTCGGCAAGATCGTCGAGTTGGGGACGAAGGACAACCAGGTGATGACCTGGAACGACTACGCAAGCAACCGATTCGGCGGGCGGGAGACCGGCACCAACTCGTACAGCGACGCCGCGGCGTGGGCCCTGTGGCAGTTCAAGCAGTTCGGCCTCGATGCGACGCTCGAGGAGGCCGGCGAAGTGCCCGTCGGCTTCAACCGCGGGCCGTGGTTCGGCAAGATGCTGAAGCCGGCGGAGAAAGCGCTGCGATTCGGCACGCCGAGCTTCACGGCTGGCACGAAAGGCATCCAGCGCGGCCCGGTGGTCATCCTGAAGGCCGACCCGTTCTCGGTGCCCGGGCGCGCGCAGGGCGGGCAGCCCGTGGCGAAAGAGAACGTCGAGAAGAAGCGCGCAGCCGTGCAGGCGGCCCTTGCCGAGATCAGCGCGAACAAGGCCGCCTTCAAGGGCGCCTGGGTCCTGATCGCCGGCGCCTCGAGCGGGTTCGCGCGTGACGGCCGCCGCGGGTCGAAGCTTCCCGACGGATCCCCGGAATACCTCGACGCCGACATGATGCCGCCGCTCACGAAGGCGCTCGTGGACGCGGGCGCCCTCGGCACGATCCAGTCGGCGGCGCCGACGTCCCCGCTGCAGCCGCTCCAGAACTCCGAGCCGCCCATCAACATCCTCGACGGCTTCGCCTCCTCCTGGGACAAACTCCCGGCACTGCCGGACATCAAGCTGCTCGACACGCAGTACAGGGAGGTCAAGGCCCTGGTCGAGAAGAACGAACCGGTCGTGCTGGAATTCGACATCCGCAACTGGTTCAAGATGGGGCCGGTGAAGTACCACAACGTCGTGGCCACGCTCCGTGGGACGACGTATCCGGACGAGTACATCGTCATCGGCGGCCACTTCGACGCGTTCAGCGGCGGAACGGGCGGCATCGACGACGGGTCGGGTTTTGCGCCCGGGATGGAGGCCATCCGCCTCATCGCCGCGGCAGGGGCGAAGCCGAAGCGATCGATCATGTTCATCGCCTTCGCGGCCGAGGAGCAGGGCCTGGTCGGCTCGCAAGCGTGGCTGAAGAGGCACCCCGAGCTGCTCGGGAAGATCGTGATGATGATCAACCGCGACGGCAGCCCGAGCGCGATTACGGGCGCCACCGTGCCGGAGACCTGGTACGGGGACTTCCAGGCAATCACCGCGCCGCTCGCCACGCTCAATCCCAAGTGGCCCTTTGTGCTGGTCCGGGGCGTTCCGCGGGCCCACGCGACGAGCCCGGGCGGCACGGACTCGTCTGCCTTCGAGATGCAGAGCATCCCGACGCTCAACTTCGCGACGACGAGCGCGCGGCCGGGGCCGGACGGGAAGGAAATCCCCAACTACGCGTATTCCTACGCTTGGCACACGACGAACGATCTCTACAGTGAGCTCGTGCCCTACACCGAGCACCAGCAGCACTCGGCGCTCGTCACGGCGGTCGTGGCGTATGGCGTGGCGAACCTCGACAGGCCGCTCACGCGCGCCGGCGTGTACCTGGCCGACGGGCTCTACGCCACGCTGGCCATCGGCTCGGGCGAGTCGTCGCGGCCGATCATGACGACCCTCGACTTCGTCAACGCACCGCTCGCGACCGCGAACTTCATCCGCATCGTCGAGGGCAAGAACCCGCCGCCGAGCGGCCGCGGGGGCGGCCCGCCCCCGGGCATGGGGTTTGGCGGCCCAGGCGGCCGAGGCCCGGCGCCGGCGCCCATCGGCCAGATCCTGGACGTCAAGGGCGGGCTGGCGACGATGCAGGTCGTTTCGGATACACAGAAGTCCGTGGCGATCGCGAAACTGCCGAAGACCACCAACGCCGTGCTGAAACACGACGCGGCGGGCGTGCTCGGGCTTTCCGGGCCGAACACCTTCTACCTGACGCTGCAGAAGAAGAGCGGCCTCAACGGGAAGTCCGCCGCGCTCGGCACGGTGATCGCGGGCCTCTCGAACCTGAAGGACATCAAGAAGGGCGACGCGATCCGCAGCATACGCATCACGCGGGTGGGCCAGGCCGCGCGCGACTTCAAGACGGACGACGAGGCATTCAAGAAGCTGCTGGGGCCAAAGAAGTAGCCAGTCGTCCGCCGCCGCTATTGTGTCTTGGCTGTCACGCGGAACCAATTCCAGTCCGCATGGCCGGCCGTCTTCGCGCCGGGCCGCGCGACGGCGAAGGGGCCCACTTTCGCGCCGACCCACTGACCGGGTTTGGCGACGAACGCTTCTCCGATTGGTGTGAACGTCCGGTTGTCGGGGCTGAAACTGAACCGGCAGATGCCGCCATTGCCGACAGCCACGCGCAGGTACACCGTCGATCCGCCGGCCTCGACGCTGGCGACCTCCTGTTCAGGCTTGCCGTTCTTCGCGTCCTTCGCCACGGCTGCGACGAGCCGCATGCCGGCCGCGGTCTTCCTGAGCCCGAGCCACGCGTAATCCTGGCCGAACACGATGAGGCCTGCAGTGTCGCCATCGGCGATTGGCGCGAACATGAGCGCGGCCGTGACCACGAACACCGGCGCTGGCCACTTCTGGAGCAGCAGGTTGGGCGCCATCCACAGGTTGCCGGCGTCCGGTGCAGGCCGGGCGTAGAGGCGCAGCGCTCCGGGCGCGGCGGTCAATGACATCCACGTGCGGTCGGGGTTCGCCTGCCATTGCCATTGCAGGCCGAGGCGCGGGCCGCCGAACTCGTCCGAGGACGGCGGCACCGCGATCGCCGCGGCCGGCCCCGCATCCGGCTTCCGGTCCGTACGGACGGGCTCTCCCTTGCCGTCGCCGTCGGCGTCCACGCCCATCACGGGCCATCCGTCCTCGCGCCACGTCATCGGCTGCAGGTGGACGACGCGGCCGTAGGCGTCGAGGTCCTGGAAGTGGAAGAACCGGTTCTCGCCGGACGGCGTGTCCACCCAGGCCCCCTGGTGCGGCCCGTTGATGTCGGTCGAGCCCTGATCGAGGACGATGCGATCCGCATATGGGCCGTCGACGGACGTCGACCGGAAGACGGACTGCCAGCCCGGCTTCACGCCGCCGGCGGGCGCGAAGATCCAGTACTCGCCGTTGCGTTTGTAGAACTTGGGCCCCTCGAGCGTCCGGTAGCCGGGAATCCTGTCGCCGTCGATAATCACCGTGCCGGCGTCGAGGATGCGCAGGCCGTCGCCGCTCAGGCGATTCAGCGTGAGCACGTTCGCGAATCCGGCCCTGCTCCGCGCCCACGCGTGCACGAGGTAGAGCTGCCCGTCGTCATCCCAGAGCGGGCACGGATCGATCAGGCCCCTGCCGCCCTTGACGAGGACTGGGGCGGACCATGGCCCCGCCGGGTCCGTCGCGGTGACGAGGAAGATGCCGAGGTCCGGCTCGGGGAAGTAGATCCAGAACCTGCCGGCGTGGTGCCGGATCGCGGGGGCCCACGGCCCCTTGCCGTGCTGGGGCGTGGAAAAGAGGACTTCCGGCGACAGCCGCGGCAGAGCGTGCCCGATCAGGCTCCAGTTCACCATGTCGCGCGAGTGGAGGATCGGCAAGCCCGGCACGGCGTTGAAGCTGGAGGCCACCATGTAGTAATCGCGGCCGACGCGGATGACGTCCGGATCCGAATAGTCGGCGTAGAGGACCGGGTTCGTGTACGTGCCGTCGCCGCGATCGGACACCCAGGGGGACTTCGCCAAGGCATCGGTCCGAAACGGTGCGTCGGCCGTGGCTACGTCCGCCCGAGGGACGTTCACCGGACGCTGCGCAGATACGGCGGCGACACAGACGATCGCGATTGCCGAAGGCAGCAACAGCACGAGGCGTCGCATCACAGACTCTCCCTGGACGGCTACGAACGCGGCGGCTTCGCCACCTCGACCGCATACACGTGCGAACTGCCGTGCATGTTCGACCTGAACACGATCCAGCGGCCGTCGGGCGTGAACGAGACGTTCGGCTCCAGGCTGTAGTCGTGCAACGCGAGATCGACGAGCGGCGTCGCCGTCAGGCCGCCAGGCCCCGGCGTGAAGAGGTAGATCCACTGGCCATTGCCGGGGGCCGCCACGCTGTGCGGCCCGCCGCCGTCGCCCGCGAACAGCTTCCCGTCCGGCGACACGTTGAAGTGCACGGACCAGTCCGCGCGGGCCACGGCGTACTTCGTGCGCTGGCCCGTGGCGACGTCGACGCCGGCGAGCCAGAAGACCTCGCTCTTCGGCGTCTGCAAGTCGTACCAGATTGTCTTCCCGTCGGCGCTGAAGAACTCGTGGCCGGCAATCTCCATGTCCATCTGCCGCGCGTGCCGCTTCGTCAGCCCCGTGCCATCGGTGCGGATCGTCCAGATGCGATCCACCTTGTGCCACGGCCCCTCGTGGCAGAACATGATGAGCCCCGGGTCCATCGGAGAGAACTGCACGTGATTCAACCAGTCCGTGCTCCGGTAGACGGTCTTCAGCGCGCCTGACGCGATGTCGATGGTGTAGATCGCCATCGGGAGCTTCGCCGCCCAGCGGAGCTCGAGCGAGGGATCGCGCCGCAGCGGGAGCGTCGGCGCGCCCGCCTCGACGAGGCTTCCCGCGAGCAGGGTCTCGTCCGCGTTCACGGCCAGGCCGGAGCCCAGTCGCGAGGGCAGGTCCCTGGCCACGACGCGCGTCGCCTTCGTGTCGAGATTCGTCGAGTAGATCGCGCCCTCCTTGACGTAGAAGACCTGCCGGCTCTTCCGGGCCACGACCGACTGGAAGGCGCGCCCGGACACGATGCGCTCGACGGCCCGCGTGTTGAGATCGACGGTGGCCAGGCCGTCAGGCACCTCGATGACCATCTTGTCGCCGGCGGCGGTGTACGCGTTCTGGTGGAAGTAGAACGATCGCGCTGCCGCCTTCCTCCGACAGCCGGACGACGTGGTAGCCCGTGGCCGGATCGATCCAGTCGCGAGGGGGCGTCGCGGGCGCCGCCGCACCGCGTGCGACCGGCAGCAGCCGGACTTTGTACGCGTGCGGCTCGCTGCCGCTGATGCGGTACGCCTCCATCGGGTAGGCCAGCCTCGTCCAGCTGTCGATGCCGCCCACGCCCATCTGTGCCATGTCGAGGTTGAGATAGGTTTCCTGGCGCCTCGGCAGGTCGATGGAGTAGGCCGCCGACTCGATGTCGGCGGATGACACGTGGCGCGCGGTCACGCTGAGAAGCGGGAGGCCCTCGGCCCGCAGGCCGACGCCCTGCGCGTTCGTCAGTTCCACCCAGCGCACGTCGGTCTTGTTGCCGTTCTCCTGCGGGCGCGAGTACTCGACCCACTCGCGGCCGACGGTCGAGCTGTAGACGCCCACGCGCTCGAACGCGCGGTCGCTGTAGGTTTCGGCCGGTCCGCGCCCGTACCACGACAGACGCTCGAGCCCGGGGCTCGCGACGAACTCGAGGCCGAAGCGCGGCATCATCGCGACAGGCTGCTTGCCCGGGCGATAGCTGGCGCCGATGGTCACCTCGCCCGTGCCGCTGACGTCGTAGGTCATCGTGTAGGCCGCGCCGACGCGCGGGAGCGTGGCCTCGACGGTGATCGTGGCGGCGTTCTCGTCGACGCGCTTCACCTGAACGTCGGTGGCCTTCCACCCCGGGCCGGCGGTCTTCCACGCCAGGATGTCGAGCGACGGGTCCGTGCGGGCGGCGTTGCCGAGGGACTTCCACGCGCCGGCGTCGTTGTCGGTCGGGGCGCGCCAGAAGTCCGGGAGCGGGCCGCGGTCGAGGAGCTTCACGCCGCGGTAGCTGTACGACGACAGCACGCCGTTGAGCCGATCGAAGACCAGGGCGAACTCGCGCCCCGTGACGCGCAGGAACGTCCCGTCCTCGGCAATCCACAGCGGATTCGACGGCGCCGGCACGTCCGACGTCACCGGCGGGACGGGCGGCGGGGCGGGCAGTGTCAGCGGCCACTGCTCCCAGGCAATCTCGTGGCCGCGCCGCGCCCACGGCGTCTCGCGCTTCAGCGTAAAGCTCACGTTCAGGAAGTACTCGACGCCGGGCTCGGCGGTGAGCGCCGGCAGGCCGAGCGCCAGGGTCTTCTGCTGGCGCGGCGCGAGATCGACTTCCGGCACCGGGCCCGACGCGATCACGCGGCCGTTCGCGACGATGTCCCAGCGGCCTTCGACGAGGTCCCTGGGATTGATCTCGTCGAACCAGCTCTTCACCGTGATCGTGCCGGCCGCGAGATCCGCCGGCGCGGCGTGCAGGTACCGGTAGACGTACTTGATGGCCTTCAGTCCGGGGTGAGGCGCACGGTCCGCCGCGACGAGGCCGTTCTGGCAGAAGTTGCCGTCGTGATGGATCCCGACGCGATCCTCCCAGTACCCGCCGTAGGCGAAGAACGTCGAGCGCGTGTCCCCCGGGGCTCGCCTGATCGCCGGGATCGGCTGCCGGATGCCCTGGTCGACCCAGTCCCACACGAAGGCGCCCTGCGCGTTCGTGCCCGAGTAGAAGATGTCCCAGTACTCCTTCAGGCCGCCGCTGCTGTTGCCCATCGCGTGCGCGTACTCGCAGATGACGAGCGGCATCTCCGGCCGCTCCTTCGCGCGGCGCACGACATCGGCCGGCGTGGGATACATGAACGAGTTGATGTCGGAATTCGACCCGCCGTGCCTCGTGCTGCCCTGGTAGTGGATCGGGCGCGACGGATCGCGCCGCTTCGCCCACTGGTAGCCGGCGGCGAAGCTGGGCCCGTCGCCGGCCTCGTTGCCGAGCGACCACGAGATGATCGACGGGTGGTTCTTGTCGCGTTCGATCATCCGCGCGATCCGGTCGAGGTGGGCCGTCTGCCAGGCCGGGTCGTTGGCCAGGCGGTTCTCCGGGCCGAGGCCATAGGCGTGGCTCTCGATGTTGGCCTCGTCCATGACGTAGAGGCCGTACTCGTCGCAGAGGGCGTACCACTCGGGGTCGTTGGGATAGTGCGACGTGCGCACCGCGTTGACGTTGTGCTGCTTCATCAACTCGACGTCGCGCACCATCCACGCCCGCTCGACGTAGTGGCCCGACTCCGGGCTGTGTTCGTGCCGGTTCACGCCCTTCACGAGAATCGCCTGACCGTTCACGAGCAGGCGCCCGGCGCGGATCTCGACCGTCCGGAATCCCACGCGCGAGGGAATGACCTCCACGACGCGGCCAGCGGCGTCCTTCAGCGTGAGCAGGGCGGTGTAGAGATAGGGCGTCTCGGCCGACCATCGATGCGGCGCGCGAACGGGAAGCGCGATCTGCATGTGCTGCTCGCCGCTTGTTGTCACTCGAGCGGCCTTGGACACGGGACGGGCCGCCTCGCGGCCGTCCGAATCGAGCAACTGCAACGTCACGCTCGTGGCCGCCGCGGTCGCGCCGCGGTTCGCAATGTTCATACTGGCGTTGACGGTGGCGTCGCGCCGCGCCTTGTCGAAGTCCGTGCGGATCTCGAAGTCGCGAATGTGATCCGCCGCCGTGCTCCAGAGATAGACGTCCCTGAAGATGCCGCTCAGACGGAACATGTCCTGATCTTCCAGGTACGACCCGTCGCTCCAGCGGTAGACCTCGACCGCCAGGACGTTCGGCCCCTTCCGGACGTGCGGCGTGATGTCGAACTCCGCGGGCGTGCGGCTGTCCTCGTTGTAGCCGACGCGCACGCCGTTCACCCAGACGTAGAACACGGAATCCACGCCGGCGAAGTGCAGCAGGACGCGGCGGCCCGCCCACTCTGACGGCACCTCGAACGCCGTGCGGTACGACCCGACGGGGTTGTCGTTCCGCTGCGCTCTGGGGTTCCTGGGGTCGTATGCGAACGGGTAGCGCGAGTTGCTGTAGATGGGCATGCCGAAGCCCTGGATCTCCCAGTTTCCCGGCACCCTGATATCCGACCACGCCGCATCGTCGAACCACGGCTGCTCGAAGCCCGCGGGCCGCGCGGCCGGGCTGCTGGCGTAGTTGAACTTCCAGACGCCGTTCAGCGAGCGGAACCACGGCGACTCGTCCTTCGCGCCCTTCCGCGCCAGCTCCGCCGTGGGATACACCATCATGGTGGCGTGCGGCGGTACCGTGTTGACGTGCAGCACGGCCGGATCGTCCCACTCCTCGCGCGTGTCGACCGACCACGCCGCGCCCGAGAACGTCGTCCCGAAGAACGGGCCGAGCGGGTTGCCCGGCAGGTCGCGCAGTCCCTCGACGACGGCCAGGGCCGTCAGTTGCGCGCCCGCCGGCGAGGTGTGCGTGTGATCCCCGTAGAAGTACTCCCTGGCGACCCTGTCCGCGCCGGCTTTCTCGTAGAGCACCGCGACGGCGTCGTTGAGATCGATGACCGGCACGCCCGCCGCCTGCGCCACGGTCCGCGTCCACGCCACATAGTCGTCCGTCGAACGAATCACGCGGCCGTCCTTCCAGTTGTTCCTCGGCACGAGCGTGCAGAGGATTGGGGTGGCGCCCTTCGCGCGCGAGTCGGCGACGTACTTGCGGAGGTACCAGCCGTAGCTGTGCACGGTCTCGGGCCGGCCGGTGGCGGCCATGACGACGTCCTTCGTTTCGTCGCCAATGCCGGGAATCGAACCGCGAGCCCGGCCCGTGTTGAGCGAACTGGCGTCGTTGTGGCCGAATTGGATCAGCACGTAGTCGCCGGCCTTCACTTCCTTGAGCGCCTGGTCCCAGAGCCCTTCCGTCTGGAACGTGCGGCTGCTCCGGCCGCCGAGCGCACGGTTCACCACGCGGATCTTCGCCGCGTCGAAGTCATGCGCGATGGCCGTGCCCCACCCGAGCTGTCCCGTCGTGTAGTTCTGCACGGTCGAGTCGCCGACGATGAGGAGCGTCGGCCGATCAGGAGCGGGCGGGAGAACGGGCGGGGCGGCATCGGCGCCGGGCCGTGAGGCCAGGCTCGCCGGCAGTGTCCATGTGTCAGGTGAATCAGGATGCGCGGGCTCGAAAGGCGCGGCGTCGGCGGTCAGGTGCGACGCGAGGCCGAGGCCGGCAGCCCTGATGCCCCGGACGATGGCCCGGGCCAGCTCGTACGCGCCGTACGCGTTGAAGTGCGTGTCGTCCTTGAGTTCGGCCGCCTGCCCGGGGTAGGTTCCGGCTGGGTAGTGCACGAACGCCCGCGTGCTGCCCTCGGGCCCGAGCGCTTCGTAGAAACGCCGGCTCAGAGGGTCCAGATCGATGAGCGCCACGCCGTCATGCTTTGCGACGCCGCGCATCGCGTCCGGGAAGCCCTCGAGAGAGTTGACCACCGTGCCACGCGAGTCGAAGCGCCGGCGCTGCATGGACGTGACGAGTACGGGAACCACGCCGTGCCGCCGCGCATCGGCGATGACGGAGTGCAGGAGCGCCTCGTAGGGCGCGGTGTCGGCGCCGAGCTTCTGATCGTTGTGCGCGAACTGCAGGAACAGATAGTCGCCCGGCCTGGCAAGGTCGAAGATCTTCTCGAAGCGGCGCTCGGCGACGAAGGACCGAAGGCTCTCGCCCGACTCCGCGTGATTGGCGATGGCGACACCCGGCCCGAAGAAGCGCGGGAGCATCTGTCCCCACGAACTGTAGGGCTCGGCCGTCTGATCGGTCACGGTCGAGTCGCCGGCCAGGAAGACCGTCGTGGCGTCAGGCGCGGGCGTGATTTCGACGGCCGCGACGGCGGGTTGGCGATCGCCGAACTCCAGCGTCAGGAGGTTGTCCCAGTGGGCGGCGCCGATCTCGCGCGACTTCAGGGCGACCTGCCCGCCGGCGGCCAGACGCGGGTTGCGCGTGTTCACGGTGAACGAGCGTGACGCAACCTCACCGCCGGCCGTCGCCACGTGCTCCAGCATGAGGCGGCGCGACTCCGCCCTGACGGTGGTCAGGGACGCGCCGGCCGCGTCGCCGAGCGTGACCGTCACGCCGTAGTTGCCCTCCGGGAGATCGACGGCGAAGCGGAACGGCGTGCTGCTGGTGCAGAAGTCGCGCGTGGCCGGGTTCGCGGTGCCGCGGTCGGCGCACGTGATGCCGGCGGTCTCGAGCAACCCGAAGCCCCGCTCGCGGCTGTAGGCCGTCGTGGCGAGGATCTGCGTCGCGGCCGCGGCGACCGGGCCGGGCCCGAAGTCGAACACGCGAGAGGCGCCCGTGTAGGCTGCGGCGGGAGTTGCAGCGGGAACCGCGGCGGGAGCGACAGCCGCGGGCGGCGCCTGGGCGGAAGGCGACTGACCGGAAGGTGTCGCAATCGCGGTGAGCATCAGGGCGCAGACGAAGGTCGCCGCGCGCGGACCGTGTCGATACATCGCTCCTCCCACCGGGGCCTCGTCTGCGGGTCCTGTCCGAGGCGTTTCCATCTGTCCTCGGCTGAACTGACGCTGATATGCCTGCGGTCAGATGGAAAGCGCCTCGGCCACCCGCAGCCGAGGCCCCCGCCTACTGGCTCGTGGTCACTCGCCTACCGCAGCAGCGCCGAAGCCGTCCACAGGATCGGGGCCTGGCCGTGCAGGTCGCCCGTGTTGCGCGGCCGGTCGAGGTAGTACTGGACCGTGTCGCCCTTGGGCGTTCCCCCGCAGACGTTGCTGATGTTGCCGTCCGCGTTGATGTACTTCAGCAGGCCCAGCCAGGCCTTCCGCGCCGCGGGCCCGTACGTCTGCTCGTTGAGCCACCCGTTCTGCACGCCCGTCACCATCGCGAAGGCGAACATCCCCGTCCCGGATGTCTCGGGCCACGACTCCGGCATGTCCAGCAACTGGCGCCACAGCCCGTCCTCGCCCTGCATCTTCAGCAGCGACGCCATCATCTTCTGGTAGCCCGCGAGGATCCGCGGCCGATCCGGATGGCCGGCGGGAAGTGCCCGGAGCAACTCAGCCGACCCGGCCGCCATCCACCCGTTGCCGCGGCTCCAGTAGAAGCGGGCGTCCTCCGTGTGGAAGAAGAGACCGTTCGGCTGCTGCAGCCTGTCGAGGTACGCCACCATCGCCTTCGCCGTCCGGTCGAGGTACTTCCGGTCCCCGGTCGCGCGGTATGCCTGGTTCTGGACGGACGTGATCATGAACATGTCGTCTATCCAGTAGCGCGCTTCGGTCGTGATGCCATCGGGCGTCGTGGTCTCCCACTGGCGGTCGGCGAAGCTGAGGCCGAACTCGAGGAATCGCCGGTCCTTCGTCTGGAGGTAGATCTCGAGGGGCACCGTGCCGAAGACGCGGAAGTCCACGTGGGCCTGCTGCGAGATGTGCTTCGCCCCTTCGGGTGTGAACAGCGGATCGAACTTCCGCACCAGCCGCTCGCGCAGCCGGGCGTCGCGCGTGAGATCCGCGAGCGTCAGCGAGCCGTACCACGCGCAGACCTCCGGGTAGATGACGAAGCCGTTCGGGCGCTCGAAGGGACGCGCGGCGAAGTTCTCCGCGACGCGGCGGCCGATCTCGGCAGGCAGCGCCCCTGCGGGCCAGTCGCGAAAGACCGCCGGTGTCGCCCGCCCCGGCTCCATCTCGCTCGCGGCAATCATCGCCGCCATCAGGCCGTGCGTGGAGTTCTTCAGTCTCGGGACCGCGAGATAGCCCGCCGCGTCCTTCTGCACGCCCATGCCCTTCACGGCTTCCGTGAACACCGGGCGGCCGTTCGCGTCCTGTTCGAACGTCGCCTGCAGCCCCTTCCACGCACGCTCGGCGACGCCCAGGTACGTCGGCTCGACGAGCTTCAGCCGCACGGCCTTGCGGATCGCGTAGATGAACATCCCGCTGGACGAGGTCTCGATCCAGTTGCCGGCAAGCGCGGGCTGGTCCATGACCTGGAACCACAGGCCCGTCTTCGGGTCCTGTGTCTTCGCCAGACCCGCGACGTTCTTCTTCAGCACGTCGTGGAGTTGCGGATAACCGGGGTGAGACGTCGGCAACTGCTCGAGGACGTCCACCATCGCCATCACGAACCAGCCCATGCCGCGGCCCCAGATGATCGGCGACCGTCCGGTCTTCGAATCGGCCCAGACCGCGTTTCGGTCCTGGTCCCACGCGTGGTAGAGCAGGCCCGTCTTCGGGTCGAGGCAGTGCTTTGCAACGAGGGTCGCCTGGAACACTGCCATGTCGTTCCCGAACGCGGCGTCATCGAAGAGACGGCCGTAGTTCACGAGGAACGGCTCGCCCATGTAGATCCCGTCCACCCACATCTCGTTCGGGTACTGACCCTTGTGCCAGAAGCCGCCGTCGGCGTTCTTCGGGATGCGGTCGAAGGCGTCGCGCACCGCCTTCGCCGCGGCCTTGTACCGCGGGTCGGCCGTGCGCTCGTACAAGAACAGGATCAGCGTGCCAGGCTGGATGTAGTCGAGGTTGTGGGTCCGGGACTGGTCCCACCCGAGGACGCCCTGTTCGTTGACGTACCCGTCGACCCACCGCTTGATGTAGTCCAGGTAGCGCGGATCCTTCGTCGCGTCGTACATCTTCGACATGCCGAAGAGGACGATGCCGGTGTTGTATTCCCAGCCGTTCTTCGCCGGGTCGATCGCGGCGGGATCGGGCCACGTCGCGAGGACCGTGTCGGCGAAGCGCACGCCCCAGCCGGGCTGGAGGGCGGATGCGGGCTGCTGTCCCGCCGGCCGAAACGACGTCCACGCCAGCGCGGCTGCGACGATAGTGATGATGGTGGTTCGCCGGCGCGCGATTCTTCGTGTCATGAGCGGCCTCCCTGGGACCCTTGGCAGGACGTAATAGTAACGCGAGTCCGGCGGCCCCGCACCCGCGAGGAATGTCCACGAAACCGCCCCCGGCAAAACTGGTATGACAACTACTTGACAGCGGCACGGTAGTGTTGCAGACTTCAGCCGCGGGAGCAGGGGGAAGGGGCGTCACCTTGGCCTGTCAACCGTCGCAACGCGCGGCGGGGGCGTCCGTGGAGACCTGTACTGCGCCGCGTCCCAGGTTCACGGTTGGTCAGACCACCAGGGCTCCCAACAAGACGTACGCGAGGGCGGCACCAGTCGTCTTCGGCTAGAGGGAGGTAGGGATGGAACGGAGACGTAATCGAGCCAGACTCATGGGCTTTGCGGTGGCCTTTCTGCTGCTGGCCCTGGTCCTGCCGGCGTCACTGAACGCGCAGGAAACGCGCGGCCGAATCATCGGCCGGGTCACTGACGCCAGCAGGGCAGTCATTCCTGGGGCCTCCGTGACCATCACGGACAAGGCCAGGAACACGTCCGTCAACCTGGTGACGAATGAGCAGGGCCTCTTCCAGGCCAACTATCTCGTGCCCGGCACCTACACCGTGGCGGTGGAGTTGGCGGGCTTCAAGAAGTACGTCCAGGACAATGTTCAGCTGCAGATGACCGAGACGCGCGACCTGCAGATCGCACTCGCCATCGGGGGCATCCAGGAGTCGGTCAGCGTCACCGCCGAGTCGCCCACGGTGAATACGGCGGACGCGAGCCTGGGCCTCGTCGTGGACCAGGCGCGACTGGCGAGCCTCCCGCTGATTCACGGCGACCCCTACAAGATCATGGGCCTCGCGACCGGCGTATCGCACATCAACAGCCAGCGGCTGGACCGGCCGTTCGAGCCGACGCACATCATCGGGTACGCCTACGACGGCACGCGCAGCAACCGCAGCGACCTCTTGATCGACGGCGCGCCGAGCACCGCCACGGCGAACGCCTACGAGGTCATCGCGACCTACGTCCCGCCCTCGGATCTCGTCCAGGAATTCAAGGTGCAGACCGCGACCTTCGACGCCCAGTTCGGCAACACCGAGGGCGGGGTCACCAGCATCAGCATCAAGTCCGGGACGAACCGGCTCCGCGGCACGGCTTACTACTTCGCGGAGCCGTACAAGCTGGGAGCGAACGACTTCTTCGGGAAAGCACGCGGCCAGGCGATGATCCAGAGCAATTCGAACCGGCCCGGCTTCACCGTCGGCGGCCCGGTCGTCATCCCGAAGCTGTTCAACGGGCGGGACAGGACCTTCTTCATGTTCGGCTACGAGCGGATCACGGACAAGCGCCCCCGCTTCGACCTCGGGGCCAACGCCTTCGTCCCGACCCCTGAGTTGCGGAACGGCGACTTCTCGGCGTATTCATCGAACATCACGATCTACGACCCGCTGACCCGCACCGGCGTCGGGACCTACATCGGGCAGCCGTTTACCGGCAACGTCATCCCGGCGAACCGGATCAGCCCCATCGCCAAGAAGATCCTGGAGTACTACAGCCTGCCGAAGAACCCGGGACTGGTCGGCAACATCTTCGACTCGACGCTCCCGGAACTGACGAACCCCTACTACACCCTCACCGGCCGCGTTGACCAGAAGATCTCCAACAACAACCGGATGTTCGCCAGGTACAGCTACTACTACCGCAACAGCACCTACAACGACTACCTGAACTCGCTGGCCACGCACACGATGTTCCAGTTCGTGTCGTACCAGGGCGTGATCGACGACGTCCACGTGTTCAACCCGACGACCGTCCTGAACGTCAGGTACGGCTACAACCGCTTCGACCGCATCTCGGGGTTCAGGGACGAGGTCTACGGTTTCGACCAGACAAAACTGGGCTTCCCGGCGGCGTACAACGCGCTGCGCTCCGACGCCGACCGGCTCTTCCCGCGTATCGATATCGACGGAGACATGGTCGACATCGCGGTCGGCGGCGACCGCAGGCCGGTGACCTCGCACACGGGCTCCGTCACGCTGAACAAGGCGCTGGGCGCGCACGCGCTGAAGGCCGGCGCGGAGATGCGGCAGTACGGCGAGCGAAACAACGCCCCGGGCAACGACCAGTCCGGCCGGTACCAGTTCACCAACGCCTACACGCGCCAGAGCAGCGCCAGCGGCACGGACTTCAATGGCCTGCAGGCCTACGCGTCGTTCCTCCTTGGCATGCCTGCCACCACCTCAATCGTCCGACCGGCCACCTACGACGAGTACTCGAGGACATGGGGGTTCTTCGTACAGGATGACTGGCGGGCAACCGACAAGCTGACCTTGAACTTCGGCCTGCGGTACGAACTCGAGAACGCGCTGGTTGAGAAGAACAACAAGAGCGTGTCCGGCTTCGAGTACGGCTACGTCCAGCCGATCCAGCCGGCGGTCCAGGCGGCCTACGTGCTGCGCAACGATCCCGAGCTGAAAGCGAAGGTCCCGCAGTTGAGCGTGACGGGCGGCCTCAGGTTCGTTGGCGTGGACGACAAGACGCTCTACAACACGCCGAAGAACACGTTCCTGCCGCGCGTCGGCTTTGCCTACAAGCTGGACGCCAAGACGGTCGTCCGCGGCGGCGCCGGGCTGTTCGCCGGCTTCCTCGGGGAACGGCGCGGCGACGTGAGCCAGCCGGGCTTCTCGCAGACGACGACCGCCGGCACCACGTTCAACTCGCTCGGGGCGCCCATCCCGCAGACCTGGGACACCGTGTTCCTGAACACGACGATCATGGAGCCCGTCGGCGCCGCGCAGGGCCGGCAGACGTACCTCGGGCAGGGGTTCACCGTCTTCAACCCGGACCCGAAGATCTCGAAGCAGCTCCGCTGGCAGATCGGCTTCCAGCGGGAACTGCCCGGAAGAACGACCTTCGAGGCCACCTACGTCGGCAACTACGGGTACGACATCGAGATCAACCGCAACATCAACGTGATGCCAGGCCAGTACCTGAACACCGACAACTTCCGCAGCGACGCGATGAACGCGAACAACACGTGGCTGTCGTTTTCGGCGGCGAACCCGTTCGCCGGGCTGGTGCCGGGAACCAGCCTCAACAATGCGACGGTGGGCCGCTCGACCCTGCTGCGCCCGTACCCCAGCTTCGGGGACATCACCTCGACGAACAATGACGGCAAGTCGTGGTACAACTCCGGCCAGTTCGGGTTGCAGAAGCGGTTCGCGCAGGGCTACACGATCGGCATGTCCTACACGCTGTCCAAGTGGATGCAGGCGACCGAGTACCTCAACGCGGCCGATCCGGCGCCGACCAAGATGATCGGGGACCAGGACGCGACGCACCGGCTGTCGGCCAGCCTCGTTGCCGAGCTGCCGTTCGGGAAGGGCAGGCGGTTCCTGTCCAGCGCGAGCGGAGTCGCGGACGCGCTGGTCGGAGGCTGGCAGCTCCAGGCGGTCATGACATACCAGACCGGGCTCCCGATCTCGTTCGGGAACGACCTCTTCTACAACGGCACCGACCGCACCACCGGCAAGGACATCAAGCTCGACCACCCGACCACGCTGAAGTGGTTCAACACCGATGTCTTCACGTCGCTTCTGAACAGCACGTCGACGCTCGCGACGCCGGTCAACCACCTGCGCACGCTGCCCTTCCGGTTCAGCGCCGTCCGCAGGGATTCCATCAACAACCTCGATCTCTCGCTGATCAAGAACACGAAGATCAAGGGCTCCGTCGGGCTCCAGCTGAGGGCCGAATTCATCAACGCCCTCAATGAACCGTACTTCCCGGCCCCGGTCGTCAACCCGACGTTGGACACGTTCGGAAAGATCAGCGCTTCGAACCAGGACAACTACGCCCGGCGCGCGCAGCTCGGCGTGAAGATCACGTTCTGATCCGAAGCAACAACTCGGGCAGGGACGCTGCCCGAGGATCCAAAAGGGGGGCGGCGAACATCGATTCGCCGCCCCCTTCGTATTGCCGATCGTGCAGAACGTGCAGGCCGTGCGGCCCGTGCAGGCCGGACTCTAGATGAATTCGCGGAAGAGCTCGCGCGCCGGGGCGGGGATGACGGCCTTGCCGACGAGGATACCCTCACGGGACGCGACCGCCGCGCCGGCCTCGACGGCCGCCTCGACGCTCGCGATGTCGCCGGTCATCAGGACGAAGCCCTTGCCACCGATGGCCATGGCGAGGTGAATGCGGAAGAGGATCACCTGCGCGGCCTTGACAGCGGCGTCGGCCACGTCGACCACGCTCGAGGCGGAGAACGTCTCGATGATCCCGAGCGCCCGGACCCGATCGGGTGGGGCCTCGACCGAAAGCCCGATGGCGGGGAACACGTCGGGGTGCACCTGGGTCACGACGCGCTGCTCGATGAGCGACCCGCGGCACAGCGCCGCGCCCGCGGCGACCGAGGCCTGCACGGACGCGATGTCGCCGGCCACGACGATCAGATATTTCCCCGAGCAGATCGTCCGCGCGAGGAGCAACTGCACGCTCGCGGCCTTGAGCATGGCATCCTGTGCGACGTAGCCGGCGCTGATCGAGGCCACTTCAACGAGTCCAATCGAGTTGCGCTTCGCCACCGGCTACTTCCTTTCGTGCGTCAGGCCTCAATCACCACGGCATCCTCGACGCTCCGGACGACGCCCGCGATGCTGGCGTGAATCCTCGCGCCGAGCGCGCCGGCAGCCGGCGCCGCCACGGGATCTCCCACCGAGACACGGCTGCCCGGACGGACAAGCGGGACGGCCGGCGCGCCCGCGTGCTGCTTGAGCGGCAGCGCAACCCGCCCCGGGGCGGCAGGCGCGTCCACAAGCGGGCCGACGTTGGCGAACTCCGCCAGGCCGAGCTTCACGATGAGACGTGACATCGGGACCCGACGGTCGGCGGCCAGCGGATGCGGCTGGACGGAGTCCGGCGCACCCGTCCACACCAGGTTCATCTCGCGGGCGAGCGGCTTCGCGAACACGCAGACGTTCTTGGGATCCAGGTTCTCGGGGCACGCATACAGGCTGCACAGGTTGCACTCGCAGCAGTAGAGCGTGGCGGCGGCCGTCGGCCCCTGGCCGAGGGAGAACCCGAGCGCCCGCATGGCGGCGTGCGGCTCGATGGGATGCCCGAGCAGGTACCGCGGGCACAGCTCGGTGCAGAAGCGGCACTGGTCGCACGCCGAGCGGCCGATGCGCTCGATCTGCCGCCTCCCGGCTCCGTACCACGTGATGAGGTGGTGCGATGCGGGCAGCGCGACGATGCCGCCGAGCGTCTTGGTGACCGGCTCGTCGAGACTGGCCGCGAGCCGGCCCATCATGGCGCCGCCGAGGAGGACGCCGCAGTCCGGCTCCGTGGTGCCGCCGGCGAGCGCCAGCACCTCGCCGATGCTCATCCCGACCGGCACGCGCACCGTCACCGGTTGGCGGACCGCGCCGGCCACCGTCAGGTACTTGTGCGTGACCGGCTGGCCGACGCCGATGTTGACGAGCGTCTCGACGTTGAGCACGACCGCGCCGACGTCCTTCGGCAAGCCGCCGGGCGGGATGACTCGCCCGATCGCGTCGTGCACGAGGAGGAACTCGTCGCCGGCGGGGTAGCTGTCTCGAAGTGCCAGGATGCGCACGCCAGGCGGGAGCATCGGCTCGAGGCCCGCCATCACTTCGACGTACTTTTCCTTGACGCCGATGATGCCTTCCGTGGCGCCGACGATCGCCATCGCCGATTGGAGTCCGCCCAGCATCGGCGCCGCGAGGTGGCGCATCAACTCCTTGTCCTTGTGCAGGAGCGGTTCGCACTCGGCGCCGTTGGCGATGACCGTCTGGACGCGAGCCCCGAGTTTGATGGCCGTGGGGAACCCTGCGCCGCCCGCGCCGACGACGCCGATGTCGCTGATTCGCTCGATCGAGACCGGCTGAGCGGGTCCAGACGTGTGTTTGGCGGGCATTGATGACTTATTCTGTCTGATAACGGTCAGGAACGCTCATGTTCTTGATTGGATACTCTAAGAAAGTTCTTGCAATCTGTCAACTACATTCATAGACTGTTGGCCGAAGCGGAGGGGCAAGTGGCCAGCCGCCTGGTGGTTGTCTCCCGAGAGTTCGCAGAAATGGTTAGATTTACTTTAATAAATCGATGATCTCGCGGTATGGCGGCACCGAGACGCACTGGCATGACTGAGGTCGATAACGGTCAAAAACGACCAACATGAACATCCTCGTCGCCAACATCGGAAGCACGTCCTTCAAGTACCGCCTCTTCGAGGTCGAGAAGGACGCCGTTCTGGCCGAAGGGCGCGTCGAGCGGATTGGCCAGCCCGGCTCCGCGTGCCCCGACTACGAGACCGCCCTCCGCCTCTGCGCCTCGGACATCGCCGGCGAGGGCAAGCCGCTCCGTTCACTCGCGGACCTCGCGGCCATCGGATTCAAGGCTGTTCACGCCGGACCGGTCGGCGGCGCCCGGCTCATCGACGCATCGGTCCTGGCCGCGATGGAGGAGTTCGCCTTCTTTGCGCCGGCCCACAATCCGCCCTACGTCGCGGCCATGCGGTCGTTCGCCCGTGCGCTCCCGGACGTTCCTCTCGTGGCGCTCTTCGAGACGGCCTTCTTCGACAGCCTCGACGACGCCACGACCACCTACGCCGTGCCGTACGCATGGCGCGAGGAACTTGGGATCCGCCGCTACGGATTCCACGGAGCGAGCCACCGGGCGGCGAACGAACGCGCCCAGGCCGTGGTCGGCGCGCGCGCGCGGCACATCTCGTGTCACCTCGGCGGCAGCTCCAGCATCGCGGCGGTGCGGGACGGCGTCGCCATCGACACGAGCTTCGGCATCTCGCCGCAGTCGGGCCTCCCGCAGAACAACCGGACGGGCGACCTGGACGTCTTCGCCGCGCTGTTCGTCATGAAGAAGCGCGGCCTGGACGTCGACGGCATGGCGAAGGCGCTCGCCACGTCCTCCGGGCTCGCAGGGATCAGCGGCCTCAGCGGCGACATCCGGGACCTCGACGAGGCGGCGGCGGCGGGCAACGCACGCGCACGCCTCGCCCTCGACGTCTTCGTACGAGCCATTCGCTTCTACGTCGGCGCCTTTCTCGTGGAGCTCGGCGGTCTCGACGTGCTCACCTTCTCTGGCGGCATCGGCGAGAACAGCCCCGCGATCCGCGCTCGCGCCTGCGCGGGTCTCGAGGAATTCGGCATCGTCCTCGACGACGCCGTGAACGCGAAGACGCGCGCGGCGGCCAGGATCTCATCGCCCTCGTCGCGCGTCACGGTCCTCGTCGTTCCCGCAGACGAGGAGCGGATCGTCGCGCGGGCCACGGCAGCCGTGCTGGCGGGCGAGGCGGGACCTGGCGGAGGAGGCCATGGCGTTTGAGTTCGGCGGGGCGATCGACCGCGCCCGCGTGGAGCAGGTGGTGCGCGAGGTGGTCCTCGGCCGCCTCGGGCCCGACGGCCGCGATGTGCCGTCGCGGCTCGTCGTCCACGCCTCCGCGCGGCACATGCACGTCAACCGCGCGGACCTGGACGCGCTGTTCGGCCCGGGCTACGAGCTGACGCCGGAGCGTCCCCTGTACCAGGAAGGAAACTACGCCGCCAAGGAGACCGTGACGCTCGTCGGCCCGCGCAGCCGCATCATCCCCAACCTGCGCATCCTGGGCCCGATGCGCGATCGCTCGCAGATCGAGCTGGCGTTCACGGACGCCATCGGCCTGGGCCTCGACACCGTGCCGGTCCGGCTGTCGGGCAACATCGCGGGCACGCCGGGCGCCTTCGTCATGGGGCCGAAGGGCATGGTGGAGCTCAAGGAAGGCGTGATCCGCGCGGCCATTCACGCCCACATGAGCCCGGCGGAGGCCGAGTACTACGGCGTCGAGCAGGGCGACGTCATGAAGCTCCGCATCGGCGGCGATGCGGGCGTCGTCTTCAGCCGCGTGCACGTCAGAATCGATCCGCGTGCCCGGCTCAACGTCCACATGGACACGGATGAGGCCAACGCGTGCGCGCTGCACCTGGCCAAAGAGATCGAACTCATCAGCGAGAGAAGGGGCGAGCGATGAAACCAGCGCTTGGCATGGTGGAGACACGGGGGCTCGTGGCGCTCTTCGAGGCGGTCGACGCGATGCTCAAGGCGGCCACCGTAGACCTGGTCACCTGGGAGCCGGTGGGCTCGGGGCTGGTCACGGCGTTCGTCGAAGGCGACGTGGCCGCCGTGAAAGCCGCCACGGACGCGGGCGCCGAGGCGGCCCGCAAACTCGGCGAGGTGGTCAGCGTGCAGGTGATTCCGCGCCCGCACGACGACCTCGACGCCTTCATCGGGCGGCTCGGGCCGCACGCGGCCGCCGGGGCCGTGTCATAGCCGCAACGCGGCGCACGAAGGGAGCAGGCCATGATCGAGGCATTGGGACTGATTGAAACGAAAGGGCTCGTCGGCCTCGTGGAGGCGAGCGACGCGATGTGCAAGGCGGCGAGCGTCACGCTCACGTCGACCATGCAGATCGGCGGCGGCTACGTGACGGCGGTCGTGCGCGGCGACGTCGGCAGCGTGTCCGCGGCGGTGGCCGCGGGGGCCGCGGCCGCCAAGGTGGTCGGTGAGCTCGTCGCATCACACGTCATCCCGCGCCCGCACGACGGGCTCGTCGACGGGATGCTCAAGTAGCCGCCGGGAGGACCAGATGGCGCAGATGGCAATCGGGATGATCGAAACGCGGGGGCTCGTGGCGCTCGTCCAGGGCACCGACGCGGCGCTGAAGGCCGCGGACGTGTCCTTCAAGGGATGGAAGAAGGTCGGCAGCGGGCTGTGCACCGTGTTCCTGTCGGGCGACGTCGCCGCCGTGCAGGCGGCCATCGAGGCCGGCGCGGTCGCGGCGCGATCCGTCGGCGAGGTCGTCAGCCTGCAGGTGATTCCGCGCCCGCACGACGACGTGACCGCCGTCCTGCCCTCGTAGCCGGGCCCCGCCGGGCCCCGTCACACGGAAGGAAGGCCACATGTTTCTCGCGAAAGTCGTCGGCCACGTCGTTGCGACGCAGAAGCACCCGAAGTTTCGTGGGATGAAGCTCCTGCTCATTCAGCCGTACGCCGCCAAGGGCAAGGCCATCGCGGCGTCGGGGAGCTCGGTCGTGGCCGTGGACAGCGTCGGCGCGGGCCCGGGTGAACTCGTGCTCTTCACGCAGGGCAGCTCGGCGCGCCTCACGCCGCAGACCAAGGACAGCCCCACCGACGCGGTCATCATCGGCATCGTCGACACGGTGGAAATCGACGGCGCCAGGGTGGACAAGCCATGACGGCGGATCACGAGCGCGTCGTCGCGGAGATCGCGCAGGAAGTCATCGCGCGGCTGTTCGCGCCGCGCGACGGGGCGCCGGCCCCCGTCCGGCGTCCGATCCCGATGCCGCCCATGGGTGCCACGCGGCCGGCGACGCCGGCCGCGGTGCCGGAGCGCAAGAGGTCGCCCATCGGCCATGGCGTGTTCGCCACGGTGGACGAGGCGGTGAAGGCCGCGGCGAGGGCCCAGGAGCGCGTCGCCGCGATGAGCCTCGACGAGCGCGGCCGCATGATCGCGATCATCCGCCGGCTGTGCGACGAGCGCGCCGAGGAACTGGGCCGTGCCGAGCTGGACGAGACGCGCATCGGCCGCCTCGACCACAAGATCGCGAAGCTCCGGGCGATGCGCTACGTGCTCGGCGTCGAGGCGATGCGCAGCGACGCGCGCAGCGACGCGTCGGGCCTCTGCGTGATCGAGCGGGCGCCATGGGGCGTGATCGGCATGGTTCTGCCGGCGACGCACTCGGTGCCGACCATGGTGAGCAACGCCATCAACATCCTGGCGGCGGGCAACACCGCCGTGTTCAGCCCGCACCCCGCCGGCGCGCGGATCGCGGCCCGGGCGCTTGCGCTGTTCAACGTGGAGATCGAGAACGCGATGGGCGTGGCCAACGTGATCACGACGGTGGCCGAGCCCAGCATCAAGTCGGCGGAGGAGATCTTCCACCACCCCGGCGTCGCGCTGCTGTGCGTCACGGGCGGGGGCGCCGTCGTGAAGGCGGCGGCGCAGTCGGGCAAGCGCGTGATCGCCGGGGGCCCGGGCAATCCGCCGGCCGTGGTGGACGACCCGTGCGACCTCGAGCTGGCGGCCCGGTCGATCATCGAGGGTGCGGCGTTCGACAACAACCTGCTGTGCATCGGCGAGAAGGAAGTCTTCGTCGTGGCGTCCGTCGCCGAGGCGTTCATCGCGGCGATGCGCAAGGCGGGCGCATACGAGCTCGATGCGCGGGCCATCGCGCGGCTGACCGAGGCCGCGTTCGAGTTCGAGGGCCCCGGCAAGGGATGCGGGCGCGCCCACGTGAAGCGCGACCTGCTCGGCCAGCACGCGAGCGTGCTCGGGGCGGCGGCCGGCGTCAGGGTGCCGGAGGGCACGGAACTGCTGTTCGGCGAGACGGACGAGAAGCACCCGTTCGTGCAGGAAGAGCAGATGATGCCGTTCCTGCCGGTGGTGCGCGTGGGGTGCATCGACGCCGCCATCAAGGCGGCCGTGGCGGCCGAGCACGGGTACCGCCACACCGCCGTCATCCACACGCGCAACGTCGAGCACGCGACGCGCATGGCGCGCGCGATGAACACGACGCTCTTCGTGCAGAACGCGGCGTCGCTGGCCGCCCTCGGCGTCAACGGGCCGGGGTACTTCAGCCACACGATCGCGACGCCGACCGGCGAGGGCATCACGACCCCGCTCACGTTCACGCGGGAACGGCAGATCGCCATCGGCGGCGCGCTGCGCATCATCTGACGCGGAGACCATGTTCCTGGCGCGCATCGACGGCACGCTAACGTCCAGCCGGGCGCACGCGAGGCTGCAAGCCGTGCGGTTCCTCATCGCGCAGCGGCTCGTCGCCGACGGCGTGGCGAGCGGCGAGCCGATCATCGTGCTCGATCGCATGGGGGCCGCCCACGGCCAGACCGTGCTCGTCTCGACCGACGGGAACCTCGCGCGCGACTGGCTGGGCAAGGACGTCCCGGCGAGGCTGGTGGTGGTGGGGCTCGTGGACCAGGTGCAGCTCGTGGCGCCGCCGAAGGGCGGCGCGTCGTGAGGATTGGCCTCGTGCGCGGCCACGTCGTGCTGAGCGTCGCCGCGCCCGCCCTGCGCGGGACGACGCTGCTGATGGTCGAGCCCGTGACGGCGGCGAACCTGGAGGCGAGGAACGGCGCCGGAGGCGGGGTGGCGCTGGTCGTGGCCAGCCACCTGTCGCCAGCGACCGGAGAAATGATCGGGCTCGTGGAAGGCAGCGAAGCGGCGAACGCGTACTACCCGAAGGTCGCGCCCGTCGATGCCTACTGCTCGCTCCTCGTTCGCGAGTACGAGTTCAAGCCCCCCGGCGCCGAGGCGGGCCCGGGGGCGGAAGGACAACGATGAAACGCGTGGACTTGAGCCAGTACGGTGTCATCGCGCAGCGCGAGATCGAGGCGGCCCTGAGGGATGGCGCGGGCGAAATCCTCGTCCGCCCGCGGGCCGTCCTGACGCCCTCGGCGCGCGAGGCCGTCGAGCGATCGGGCCTCGTGCTGCACGCGCACGGCAGCGCAGGCGCGTCGGGCGCGGCAGGCAAGGCGGCGCCCTGCTCGGCGGGTTGCGCCGCGCCGGCCTCGCCGGCCGGCACGCCCGCGGGCGCGGGCGGGAAGGTGAGCCAGGCGTCCCGCGACCTGTTCTTCTCGCCGGAAGCCGAGGCCATCAAGAAGGAGATCGTGGACGTCGGCAGGAAGCTGTGGACGCGGCAATACGTGGACGGCAACGGCGGCAACATCTCCTGCCGCATCGGCCCCAACGAGGTGATCTGCACGCCGACGCTCTGCAGCAAGGCCGACCTGAAGGCCGAGGACCTCAGCCTGGTCGATCTCGAGGGCAACGAGCTCATCGCGCAACGGCCGAGGACGAGCGAGGTCTTCCTGCACCTCGAGGTGTTCAAGGCCGTGCCGCAGGCGAAGGCCGTGGTGCACTGCCATCCGCCCCACGCCACGGCCTACGCCCTGATCGGCCGTGTGCCGCCCTCGTCCATCGTGCCGGAATTCGACGTGTTCGTCGGCCGCGTGGCCTGCACCCGGTATGAGACGCCTGGCACGAAGAAGTTCGCTGAGACGGTGCTGCCGTACGTGCGGAACTACAACACCGTCCTCCTCGGCAACCACGGTATCGTCTGCTGGGCCGACACGCCGACGCATGCCGAGTGGTACGCCGAGGTGCTCGAGACGTACTGCTGGACGCTGAACATCGCGTCGCAGCTGGGCGCGCCCATCACGCGCATCCCCGAGTCGAAGGCGGCCGATCTTCTGCGCGTCAAGAAGCGCCTCGGCCTGCCCGACCCACGCTTCGCCGAGGGCGCATGCGCGCTGCCGGAAAGACTCGACGCCGAGGTGGACTCGATCGCGGTCGAGCCGCCTCCGCCGTGCGCGTATGGCGAGGCGCCGGGCGGGACTGAGGACATCGAGGCCATCGTGCGGGACGTGACCGACGCCGTGCTGGCCGCAGTCGAAGCGCGGAGCATGAAGCGGTGAAAGGCGCCGGCCGCCAGCTGCAGATCCGCCAGATCCTCGAACGGCAGGAGTTCGTGGACCTCGAGACCCTGCGCCGCGAGCTTGGGAGCTCGGAGTCGACCGTGCGGCGCGACCTGGCCGGGCTCGAGCGGCAGCGGGTCCTCCGGAGGGTTCACGGCGGCGCCCTGGCGATCCAGCCGCGGGATCACCTCCTGGACTACGACTGGCAGTCGCGGCGGCAGGCGGCCGAGAAGCACCGCATCGGGCGGCTGGCCGCGGGCCTCGTCGAGGACGGGCAGACGGTCATCCTCGACGGCGGATCGACCGTCGCGTGCGTCGCCGCGGAACTGGCGGACCGGTTCGTGCACGCGATCACGAACTCGCTGGCGATCGCGCAGACGCTCAGGAACTCGCGCAACGCCGAGGTCACGCTGACCGGCGGCTACCTCTTCCCCAGACTCGAGGTGATGCTCGGGCCGTTGTGCGAGCACATGCTGGGCCGGGTCTCTGCCGACGTGCTCATCATGGGCGTCGGCGGCGTGACGGCGGACGGGTTCAGCAACAACAACACGCTGCTCGTCGGGTCCGAACTCAAGATGATCGACGCATCCCGGCTGGTCGTCATCGTGGCCGACGCCACGAAGTTCGGGCGCTCCGCGATGGTGGCGCTCGCCCCCCTCAATGTGGCCCACGTCGTCGTCTCGGACACCTCCCTGACGCCCGAGCACCGCGAGATGCTGGAGTCACGCGGCATCCGCGTGCTGCTGGCCTAGCTGACCGCCGCGCCGCCGGTCCCTTCCGGCGTCTCGTCCCCCGGCCAGGTCCCCCCGGGGCGCCTTCTCACTGACACGAGGGTGGGGTTGTGCTATACAACACGCCGACAACGAAGGAAAGCGCGATCCCGGGCACTGCAAGCCCGAAAGAGGATCGTGTGTCTCCGGAAGGATGGAGGATTCGTGGGCACGATCGCTAGCCGTCGTTTCCGCGTGGCTGGTGCAGCCCTCGGGCTTGTTGCGCTCGCGCTGGCGGGCGCGACAGGCCGTGCGGCGTCGCCGCCGCTCGCCGATCTCCAGCGCCAATTCCTCGCGCCCCCGGACGATGCGCGGATCATGATGCGGTGGTGGTGGTTCGGGCCGACCGTCACCCGCGGGGGCCTGGAGCGCGAATTGCGCCTGATGAAGGAAGGCGGCATCGGCGGGGTCGAGATCCAGCCGGTCTACCCGCTCGTGCTCGACGATCCCGCCCGGG
This sequence comes from uncultured Acidobacteriota bacterium, assembly GCA_963809475.1. Lineage (GTDB taxonomy): Bacteria > Acidobacteriota > Vicinamibacteria > Vicinamibacterales > JAKQTR01 > JAKQTR01. The sequence goes on along the minus strand of CAWEJS010000002.1, from coordinate 1,770,099 downwards.
GCCTGGTGACGCATCCCTTCCTGTCGGACGCGTTTCTCGGCGATCTGCGTTTCGCCGCCGCCAGGGCGAAGGAGCTGGGCCTCCGCGTCGATCTCACGATCGGGAGCGGCTGGCCGTACGGGGGCCCGCAGGTCGGCGTCACCCAGGCTGCCGGCAAGCTGAGGGTCGAGCGGGTGCCCGTGCCCGCGGGCACGGCACGCGTGCCCGTTCCCGACATCCGCACGGGCGAACGGCTGATCGCGGCGTTCCTCGCGCCGTCCGCGCGGGCGACCTCAACGGAGGGCTTGCGCGACGTTGCCGACATCCGTGATGGCGTGCTGCGCCTGCCGGACAGCGCGCCGCGCGCGCGCGAGGCGCTCTTCTTCATCAGCAGCCGCACCGGCATGATGGTGAAGCGGGCCGCCGTGGGCGCCGAGGGCTTCGTCCTCGACCACTACGATCGCGCCGCCGTCGATCACTACTTCCAGTCGGTCGGCGACCGTCTGCTCTCCGCCTTCGACGGGGCTCCGCCGTACGCGGCGTTCTGCGACAGCCTCGAAGTTTACGACTCCGACTGGACCGGCGACTTCCTCGAGGCCTTCCGGGCGAAGCGCGGCTACGACCTGCGGCCGCTCCTGCCAGCCCTCGTGCTCGATGCCGGCCCGACCACGGCGGCCATCCGCCACGACTGGGGCCAGACCCTCAGCGAACTCGTCACCGAACGCTTCCTGGCGCCGGCGCAGGACTGGGCACGCCGCCACGGCACGCGCTTCAGAATCCAGGGATACGGTGTCCCGCCTGCGACGATCTCCGGCAACGCGGCCGTGGATCTTCCCGAGGGCGAAGGCGCGCAATGGAAGACGCTGCGCGCCTCGCGCTGGGCCTCGTCGATCGGGCACCTCTACGGGCGCCCGGTCATCTCGTCCGAGACGTGGACCTGGCTGCACTCGCCGGTCTTCATGGCTTCTCCTCTCGACCTCAAGGCTGAGGCGGACCTGCACTTCCTCCAGGGCATCAATCAACTCGTCGGCCACGGATGGCCGTACACCGCCGACGGGGTTGCGTACCCCGGCTGGCGGTTCTACGCCGCCGGCGTCTACAACGAGAAGAACCCCTGGTGGATCGTGATGCCCGACGTCGCCCGCTACATGCAGCGCATGAGTTTCCTGCTGCGCCAGGGCCAGCCGGCGAACGACGTCGCGTTCTACCTGCCGAACGACGATGCGTGGGCGCGGTTCGTGCCGGGGAAGGTCGGGAGCTTCATCGAGAGCATGTCGCAGCAGCTCGGCCCGGACATCGTGCCGGCGGTGCTCGACGCCGGGTTCAACCTGGACTTCGTCGACGACACGGTGCTGGCCGGCCGGGCGAAGGTTGACGCGGGCCGGCTGGCGATCGGCGAGAACCGCTACCGCGCGATCGTGCTGCCGGACGTCGAGCGCATGCCGCCCGCCACGCTCCGCGCCATAGAGGCGTGGGCCAAGGAGGGCGTGCAGGTATTCGCGACGCGGCGCACGCCGTCGCTGGCGCCGGGTTACCGGGCGACGGCTGGTGACCACGCCGAGGTCGCTGCCGCCGCCGGCCGCCTGTTCCGCGGCGCGTCGCCGGCCGGCGTGTTCGTCGAGCACGACGCCGATCTCGCGGCGGCCTTGCGGTCCCGCATGACGCCGGATGTCGCGGTGTCGGCGGGGGCCGGGGCCATCGGGTTCGTGCACCGGCGGACGGACGCGGCGGACATCTACTTCGTGGCGAACACCTCGAACACGCGTCAGGCCTTCGACGCCGCGTTCCGCGTGGCGGCGCGGCAGGCCCAGCGATGGGACGCGATGAGCGGCGCCGCCTCGCCGATCACCGTGGTGGCCAGGCTGCCGCAAAAGAGCGGCCCCGCCGCCGCTCCGGGCCGGGCGACGCCGGAGGCCGGCGTCGACGTGGCATTGGACCTGGCGCCGTACGAATCCACCGTGATCGTGTTCCCGGCAGGGCCAGCAGGGCCCGCGAGGCGGCAGGCGCCACCTGCCAGGAGCGGGGTGGCTCAGCCGGCGCCCCTCGACATCAGCACGGACTGGAAGGTCTCCTTCGGCCCATCGGGTCAGGCCTCGGACTGGAGCACGCTTCACTCGTGGACCGACAGCGAGGCGACGCGGTACTTCTCCGGCGTCGCGGTGTACGAGAAAACCGTCGAGGTGCCGGCCGCCCTGCTGCGGCGGGGACAGCGGGTGCGCCTCGATCTCGGCGAGCCGCGGGCCGTCGACGTCGGCCGATCTCGCTCTGGCATGCAGACCTGGCTGGACTCGCCCGTGCGTGACGCGGCCATTGTGTCCGTGAACGGCCAGCGCGCGGGATCCGTCTGGTGCCCGCCCTACGCCGTGGACGTGACGCGGCTCCTGCGGCCTGGCTCGAACGTCATCCGCATCGAGGTCGCCAATCTTGCGATCAACGATATGGCCGGGCGCGCGCTGCCCGACTACAAGCTGCTGAACCTGCGGTACGGCGCGCGGTTCGATCCGCAGGACATGGACAAAGTGCAGCCTGTTCAGGCAGGATTGCTCGGCCCCATCCGTCTCGTGGCCGCCCCAGCCGGACCGACAACGCTGCTCACTCGATAGGACACAGGAATGGCTGACGACACCGCTGCGCGCAGGAACGAACCGGTCAACGAGTACGAACGCGAGCCCGTGCCGAAGACAGCATGGCTCGGGTTCTCGAGCTTCGTCGGCCAGTACGCCGGCGAGCACACCGCCGGCACCGAACTCATGATCGGGCCACTGTTCATCGCCTCGGGCGTGAGCGCCGCCTCCGTCGTTGGCGGCCTCTTCGTCGGGAACCTCCTGGCGGTGTTGAGCTGGCTGCTGCTGACGGCTCCGATCGCCACGCGGGCCCGGATGACGCTCTACTTCCAGCTGGAGAAGATCTGCGGGCGCAACCTCGTCACCGCGTACAACCTCGCGAACGGCGTGATGTTCTGCTTCCTCGCCGGGGCCATGGTCACCGTGAACGCGACGGCCCTGGGTGTGTGGTTCGACATCTCGATGCCCGCTCTGAACGACACCTACCCGAACAGCCTCGGGTGGGTGGCGGCCGTGCTCGTCATGGGCGCGCTGATCTCCGTCGTCGCGGCCTACGGCTACAAGGTGGTGGCCCGCATCGCGAACATCGCCGCGCCGTGGATGGTGCTGGTGTTCATCGCCTACGGCATCGTCGCCGCGCATCAGCTCGGGATCAACTCGGTGGGCGAGTTCTGGCCGAAGGCGAAGGAGCTCATCTGGACCGGCGGCGCGCCGCTGGCAGGCCGGGCGAAGTTCACCTTCTGGCACGTGATGTTCTTCGCGTGGTTCTGCAACATGGCCATGCACATCGGCATGGCGGACCTGAGCGTGTTCCGCTACGCGAAGAAATCGTGGTACGCAATCGCCACGGCGGCCGGAATGTACCTGGGCCATTTCATCGCGTGGCTCTCGGCGTCGATTCTGTACGCGCTGCAGCTCCACCAGACGCCCGGCAACACGGACGTCCTGCCGGGGCCGCTGGCCTATAACGCGGCGGGCATTGCGGGCATCATGTGCGTCATCGTGGCCGGCTGGACGACGGCCAATCCGACGATCTACCGCGCGGGCCTGGCGTTCCAGGCCATCGCGCCGAAGTCCTCGCGCTACAGGGTGACCCTGCTCACGGGAGCCATCGCCACGATTGCCGGGCTGTTTCCAGCCATCGCGATGAAACTGCTCGACTTCGTGTCCCTCTACGGCCTGGTGCTGATGCCGATGGGGGCGGTGGTATTCGTGGACTTCTGGCTGGCGAAGAAGCTCGGCTTCCGCCAGAACTACGCTGAGGCGAGCGGCGTCACGGTCAACTGGGCCGCAGCGATCGCGTGGATCGCCACGCTGGCCATCGCCCTTGCCGTCGTCTACAGGGGCGGCATGCAGATTTACTTCGTCGGCCTGCCCGGCTGGTTCGTGGCGGCCGCGCTCTACATCGTCTCGAGCCGCCTGCTGCAGCGGAAGGAGGTGCGGCTATGAAGCGCGCCGCACAACTCGTGTCGCTTGTCGCGCTGGTGGCCACCATCCTGCCGCCGGTGCTGTTCTTCGCGGGCCACATGGGCCTCGACGCGATGAAGACGTGGATGCTCGGGGCGGCGGTCGCGTGGTTCGTCGCGACGCCGGTGTGGATGCAGAAGTAGGTGTCGCTCGAGCACATCATGTATCGCATGACCCGGTGTTCAGCACCCCACCGCCTGCGGAATCGACGTAGGAGGACGGGCCTCGCGCTGGCTGTCCTCCTAGCCGCGGCGGTGGCCGTGACGGGCCACGGCGCCGAACCTCCGCCCATCGACCGCCACGCGCTCGTGACGCGGCACAACGTCACGCTGACGAGCGTGGACACGGAGTCGCCGCTGTCGGTCGGCAACGGCGAGTTCGCCTTCACGGTGGACGCCACCGGCCTGCAGACGTTCGCGGAGGCGTACGAACAGACGATTCCGCTCGGGACGCTCTCGCAGTGGGGCTGGCACACCTTTCCGAATCCCGACGGGTGGAACATCGACCGGTTCGCTTTCAAGGAGTTCAACAGCCACGGCCGCATGGTCGGGTACGCCGACATCCCCGGCGCGCGCACCCCGGAGATCAACTGGCTCCGCGGGAACCCTCACCGCCTGCACCTCGGCCGGATCGGATTCCATCTGACGCACGCGGACGGATCGGCCGCCACGCCCGCTGATCTCACGGAGATCCGCCAGACCCTCGACCTCTGGAACGGCGTCATCGTCAGCCACTTCCGCTTCGAGGGCGAGGTCGTTGACGTCGAAACGGTGGGCCACGCGACGCGTGACGGCATAAGCGTCCGGGTGGCCTCGCCGCTCGTCAAGACCGGCCGCGTCGCGATCGAGTTCCGCTTTCCCTACGGAACGGGGCAGGTGGCGTCTGCGGACTGGTCGAAGCCTGACGCCCACACGACCGTTCTCACGCAACCGCGCCCGAACGAGGCGACGTTCGCGCGGACGCTCGACGCGGACCGGTACGTCGCCTCCACCAGGTGGTCGCCCGGCGGAACGATCGCGCAGGCCGGTGCGCACACGTACCTGCTGACGGCGGCGCCCGGCGCCGGTACGCTTGCCCTCACCACGGTGTTCACGCCTGCGCCGATGGCGGATCCGCTGCCGGCATTCGAGGACGCGCGGGCCGCCGCGCGCGCGCACTGGAACCGCTTTTGGTCCACCGGCGGCGCCATCGACCTTTCGAACAGCGCGGATCCCAGATGGAAGGAACTCGAGCGGCGCATCGTCCTCTCGCAGTACCTCACGGCCATCCAGTGCGCGGGGCGGTACCCGCCGCAGGAGTCGGGGCTGACGTTCAACAGCTGGGAAGGGAAGTTCCACCTCGAGATGCACTGGTGGCACGCGGCGCAGTTCGCGCTGTGGGACCGGCTGCCGCTGCTCGAGCGGAGCCTCGGCTACTACGACGCGATCCTGCCGAAGGCGAAGGGAACCGCCGCGCGGCAGGGGTACGCCGGCGCGCGCTGGCCCAAGATGACCAGCCCGACGGGCGACGAGTCGCCGTCGAACGTCGGCCCGTTCCTCGTCTGGCAGCAGCCGCACCCGATCTTCTATGCGGAGCTGGCCTGGCGCGCGCACCGCGACCGCGCGACCCTCGAGAAGTACCAGCGGATCGTGTTCGAGACGGCGGAGTTCTTGACGTCGTTCCCCGCCTGGGACCCGCAGAGCCGGCGGTTCGTCCTCGGCCCGCCGCTGCAGTGCGCGCAGGAAACGTATCCGAAAGACAGCACGAGCAACTGCACGTTCGAGCTGGCCTACTGGGCCTGGGGCCTGCAGGCCGCGCAGGCGTGGCGCGAGCGCCTCGGCCTGCCGCGCGAGGCGCGATGGGATCGCGTGCTTCACGGACTCGCGAAGCCGGCCGTTGCGGACGGCAAGTACCTGTTCGCCGGGACCGCTCCCGACACGTACTCGAATCCCAAATGGGCCACGGATCATCCGTCCGTGGTCGCGTCCCTCGGCGTTTTGCCTGGCGCGGGGGTCGATCGCGCGGTGATGGCGCGAACCTTCGACTGGATCCGGGTCCACTGGAACTGGCCGACGACGTGGGGATGGGACTATCCGATGATGGCCATGACCGCCGCGCGCCTGGGCAGGCCGGAGCAGGCCATCGACGCGCTGCTCATGGACACCCCGAAGAACGTGTATCGCGCGAACGGTCACAACCACCAGCGGCCTGGCCTCACGATCTACCTGCCGGGCAACGGTGCGCTGCTGTACGCCGTGGCGATGATGGCCGCGGGCTGGGACGGCGCGCCGGCCGGAAACGCCCCGGGATTCCCGCACGACGGGCGGTGGGTGGTCAGGTGGGAGGGGCTGCGCTCGGCGCCCTAGACAAGTAGTCAGTAGCCAGTAGTCAGTATTCAGTAGAAGAACACAGAGAACCGCTACTGGCTACTGACCAGGGGAAACTATGATCCGCCGAGCATTCAGAATGAGCGTCAATGAGGGCGCCGAAGCCGAGTACGAGCGGCGGCATCGGCCGATCTGGAAGGGCCTCGAGGAGACGCTGCTGGCGCACGGGGTCCTGACGTACTCCATCTACATCGACCCGGCGACGCGCGATCTCTTCGGTTACGTCGAGATCGAAAGCGAGGAACGGTGGGACGCGATTGCGCAGACGAAGGTGTGCCAGCGGTGGTGGCGGCACATGCGTGACCTCATGCCCGCGAACGACGATGCCAGCCCCGTGTCGCGGGGCCTGCGCGAGGTATTTCACATCGAGCGGACACACCCGGCGTGAGGCCGGCGGAACCCCGGATTCGGTTTCTGGGACGGCGCGACAACACGCCGCCGAAGAAGAGCGCACATGTCCATGCCGCAACAAGAGCGAGTCATTGAGCGAGACGCCCCGCTGAAGAAGGGCGACCTCATCGTCATCACCGGTGCGGGCGGGTTCATCGCCGGCAACCTGGCCCGGTACTTCAGGAAGAAGGGGTTCGCGCGCATCCGCGCGGTGGACAAGAAGCCGCTGCGCGAGTGGTACCTCCACGTGCGCGGCGCCGAGAACCTGTGTCTCGACCTGAGCATCGAGGAGAACTGCCGACGCGCGTGCGAAGGCGCGGTCGAGGTCTACAACCTCGCCGCCGACATGGGCGGCATGGGCTTCATCGAGCGCTTCCGGGTCGAATGCCTGCGCTCGATCCTCATCAGCACGCACATGGTGGAGGCCGCCTACCGGGCAGGCGCGCGCCGCTACTTCTATTCCAGCTCGGCCTGCGCGTACAACACGCTGCTCCAGCAGGACCCGAATGTCCGCGCGTTGAAGGAGTCCGACGCCTACCCGGCGATGGCCGAGCGCGGCTACGGATGGGAGAAGCTGATCTCGGAGCAGTTCTGCCAGGAGTACTGGTACGAGCGCGGCATGAAGACCTTCATCGCGCGCTTCCATAACGTCTACGGGCCCAATGGCACGTGGGACGGCGGCCGCGAGAAGGCGCCCGCCGCCATCTGCAGGAAGGTCGTCGAAGCCATCGACACGCACGATCTCCGCATCAGCATCTGGGGCACCGGCGAGCGGACCCGGAGCTTCATGTACGTGGACGACTGCGTGAAGGGCATCGACCTCATCACCCACTGCGACCGCCTGATCGCGACGCCGATCAATCTCGGTTCGAGCGAAATGGTGTCCATCAACACGCTCGTGAGCAAAGTCGAGAAGATCGCCGGTGTGAAGCTGAGAGCGCACCTACGACCTCGACGCGCCGCTGGGCGTGGCCGGGCGCAACTCGGACAACGCCTTCATCAGGCACGTCCTGAAGTGGGAGCCGCGCACGCCGCTCGACGAAGGCCTGGCCACGACCTACAGGTGGATCAAGGGCCAGTACGAGAAGCGCAAGCAGGGTCATCGCGTGGGCATCGGCTGAACGGAGAGGGTGACGGGCGTGACGGCACGTGAGGTCTCGCGCTACCTGGGGGCGATTCCGTACCGCCTGCAACTGGCGGGCGGCTGGATCGACCAGCCGTTCGTCTCCCGCCACAACCCGAAGCCGCCCGGTTCGATGGTCGTCGTGCAGATCGAGCCCGACTTCCGCCCGATGGAGCGGTCGGGCCTTGCCAGCGGCACCCGCGCCATCGCCATGGCCTTGTGGAAGGGCAGGCTGCCCAGGCGTCCGCCCGCGGAACTCGTCCGCGAGCTGTACGTCGCGGAGAACACGGGCAAGGCCGAGCCGAGCGGCTCGCAGGACATGATCGGGCTGATCTACCCCGGCATCAACCGGCTCGACTACGACTTCGCCGCGAACGGCGGGGTGTTTCCCGCGCACATCGAGTCGCTCAACGACGCCCGCACAGCCCGCTGGCTCGAGGCGGTCCTGCACCTGCTGCCCGTCGAGCCGCGTCCCGCCGGCTACTCGCCGCTCGGCCGGAAGAACCTGGATCCCCGATGGATCGCGCGGCTCGGCCAGTCGGGCCGGGACTGCTTCGAAGCCATCCGGGGCCGGGACTGCAAGGCGCTGGGGGCGTCGCTGAACCTGACCATGAGGTGCTGGGAAGCCGTGCTGCCGCACGTCGTCCGGCACCCGTTGATCACGGCCGATCTGGCGGGGCTGCTGAAGGCCTATCAGCGCGGCTACGCCGGCGCCATGTACTCAGGCTGCGGCGGCGGGTATCTCATCGTGGCGGCGAACGAGGCCGTGCCCGGCGCGCTTCACGTCACCGTCCGTGTCGCACAACCATGAAAACCACTGCCACAACCCGATGGGGACTGTTGGGGCTCTTCGTCGCAGCGACGCTCGCCGCGCACGCAGCCACGACGGGACCGACGGCGCTGCCGCCCCTCTCGCAGGAGCCGTTCGCGCCGACGCTGGACTCGCTGGCCACCTACCGCTGTCCGGACTGGTTCCGCGACGCCAAGTTTGGCATCTGGGCCCACTGGGGCCCGCAGTCCGTGCCGATGGCGGGCGACTGGTATGCCCGGAACATGTACATCCAGGCCGGCGACGGCAGTCAGTACCGACATCACCTGGACAACTACGGTCATCCTTCCGCGAAAGGGTGGAAGGACATCATTCCGCTGTGGAAGGCCGAGAAGTGGGACCCCGACCGGTTGATGGCGCTCTACAAGCAGGCTGGCGCAAAGTACTTCGTCAGCATGGGCGTGCATCACGACAATTTCGATCTCTGGAATTCGAAGTACCACCACTGGAACGCGGTCAACACGGGCCCGCACCGGGACGTCGTCGGAGAATGGCAGCAGGCGGCCCGGAAGCTGGGGCTGCGGTTCGGCGTGTCCGAACATCTCGGCGCGAGTTTCACCTGGTTTCAACCCAGCCACGGGAGTGACACCAGTGGTCCCCTCGCCGGCAAGCCCTACGATGGCGCCGACCCGACATGGCAGGACCTTTACCACCAGCCGGCCGCAGCGGGCGACACCGCCTGGTACAGCACCGATCCCCGCTGGCACCAGGAGTGGTCCACCCGGATCACGGACCTCGTGGACCGGTACCAGCCCGACCTGCTCTACACCGACGGCTCACTGCCCTTCGGTGAGACGGGCCGCAAGCTGCTGGCGCACTTCTACAACGCCAACCGGTCGCAGCACGGCGGGAAACTGGAGGCGGTGTACACCCTGAAGGACTGGCGCACCAGGCCCGGGCATGGAGATTACGTCGAGGGCATCGGGGTGCAGGACGTGGAGCGGGGCGGCCTGGCGGGCATCAAGCCCAGCCAGTGGCAGACCGACACCTCCATCGGCGACTGGTTCTACAACAGGAACTGGAAAGCGAAGGACACCGGCCGGATGTACCGCTCGGCGGAGTGGGTCGTTCGGACGCTCGTGGACATTGTGAGCAAGAACGGCAACATGTTGCTGAACGTGGTCCAGAGGCCCGACGGGTCGCTGGATCCCGAAGTCGAGGACCTGCTCGCCGACGTGGGCGCCTGGATGAAGGTCAACGGCGAGGCCATCTACTCGACGCGCCCCTGGAAGATCTACGGAGAAGGCGCGACGCGAACGGCTGAGGGGCACTTCAAGGAGGACTTCGCGTTCACAGCCGAAGACATCCGCTTCACGCAGTCGAAAGACGGGCGGACGCTCTATGCGATCGCGTTGGGCTGGCCGGCAGACTGGGAGACTGACGATCACGTCGCTCGCCACGCCCGCGTCGAGAGGCTACGGCCGCGTGGAGCGCGTGGAACTGCTCGGGCACGCGGGCACGCTGGCGTTCACGCAGACGCCGGAAGGACTGTCGGTGACGCTGCCCGCGCAGCCGCTCAACCCCATCGCCTGCGCCCTGAAGATCGCAGGGCGCAATCTCCGTCCGCCCGCACCACCCGGGGTGTGAAGACCCGGCGCGAGTTACGCCTTCTCGAGCACGAACGACGCGAACGGCGCCAGCGTGATCCGCCCCGTGAAGACGCGTCCGTCTTCGACTGACTTGAGCCCGACGTCACCCAGGTTGACCGCCATGTCCTGGCGGCGGAAGTTGTGCAGGAAGTAGAAGGTCCGGCCGCCGCCCGTCCGCTTCTGGACCGTGACGCCCTCGGGAAGCTCGACGTCCAGGCACCGTGACAGCTTCAACTGCAATGCCAGGCTCCGCGTGAACGCGTCGAGAAACGAATCGCCAGACGGCCTGGCGGCCAGATAGTACACGCGCCCCGCGCCGTACGCATTCGCCGTCAACGCGGGCATGCCCGCGTAGAAGTCGGTCTTGTAGGTCGCGAGCACGGCGGCGCCCTCCGGGTGCACGCGCTCGCAGTAGTCGCGCACGGGATGCTCACCGGACAGGCCAAGCGCGTTGCCGGCCGACGGAACGATCCGCTGCACGGCATCCGGATACAGTGAATCGATCTCCTCCGACCAGACACCGGCCATCTTCCTCAATCCTCCGCCGGGCCACCCGCCGCGCAGCACCAACTCGGTCTCGTTGACGATGCCGGACAGGTACGTGAGTACGAGAGTGCCGCCGCGCTTGACGAAAGCGTCCAGGCGGTCCGCCACGCCGGGCTTCAGCATGAACAGCATGGGCGCCACGATTACCTTGTAGCGGTCGAACGCCGACAGGCTCTCGATGAGGTCCACGGGAATCCCGAGCTTCCAGAACGGGCGGTAGTGATCCTGGCAGGCCTGGAGGTAGTCCTTGTCGTAAGGTGCGCGGGACGCCTGCTGCCGGGGGCCCTGCGTGTACATCAGCGCCCACCGCACCTCCCAGTCATAGACGACGGCGACCTCCGGCCGCACGGTCGTGCCCACCACGCCGTCGAGATGCTTCAGGAACGCGCCGTAGGCCGCGACGTCCTGGAACACGCGCGTCCGCTCGGCTTCACCGTGGTCAACGACCGCTCCGTGCATCTTCTCGGCGGCGCCCAGGCTCTTGCGCCACTGGAAGTACATCGTCGCGTCGGCGCCGTGCCCGACGGCGAGCAGCATCTCCTGCCGGTGCTGGCCGGGCTTCTTGATCTGGGGCGTCTGCTGCCAGTTCGTGTTCGAGGGCGTGGACTCCATCAGGATCCACGGCATCCCGCCCTTCATCGTGCGGTAGAGGTCGTGGTGGAACGACAGGTTGACCGCCTGCCGCCACGAGTCGTCGCCGTGCAGCGTCGGGTACGCGTCCCAGGCCATGCGATCGCAGAGGCCCGTAAAGCGCCAGTAGTCGAGGCCGACGAACGTGCTCATCATGTTCGTGGTGACGGGGATCGCCGGCGTGTTCGCCTTCAGCGGCGCGATCTCGTGCGTCATGAAGTCCACCGTCTGGTGGGTGACGAACCGGTCCCAGTCGAGGTTGAGGCCGTCGACCGGACTGTCACGGGGATCAATCTGATCCCACGTCTGGAACTTCTGGCTCCAGAACGACGTCCACCACGCCCTGTTGAGGGCGTCGAGCGAGGCGTAGCGCGTCTTCAACCACGCGCGGAACGCCCCGAGGCAGAAGTCGCAGTAGCACGCGCCGCTGTATTCGTTCGAGATGTGCCAGCCGGCGAGCGCCTTGTGCCCCTTGTACCGCTCGGCGAGCTTCGTGTTGATGATCCGCACCTTGTCCCGGTAGACCGGCGACGTGAAGCAGTGGTTGTGCCTGGACCCGTGCAGCTCCCGCTGGCCGCTGCGGTTGATGCGCCGCACCTCGGGGTACTTCTCGGACAGCCAGCGTGGCTTCGCCCCGCTGGGGGTCGCGAGGAAGGCGTAGAAGCCGTGCGCGGCCAGCCGGTTCATGATGTCGTCGAGCCACGCGAACTCGAACCGTCCTTCCTCGGGCTCGAGCGTTGCCCAGGCGAAGATGCCGACGGAGAAGGTATTGCACCCGGTCTCCTCCATCAGGCGGAAGTCCTCGTCGATCACGCCGGGCTCCTGCAGCCACTGATCAGGGTTCCAGTCGGCCCCGTGCAGGATGTGCGGGAAGCCCGGGATGACCGGGGGGTACCGATCCGGGAGGGGCGCCGCCGCCCCGGGTTGTGAGGCGAACGCGACCAACCGCCCCGGGAGGGCGAGAAACGCCGTTGCGCTCAGCGCGCTCTTCAGGAACGGGCGACGACCGATCGTGTAGTTGGACACGTCAACCTCCGGACTTCGGGACCCCTGGCTGCGCGCCGTCATCGCCCCAGCCCGCGGCGGACGGCAGCCGACCGTCAATGCCGCGAGTCCCGGCGATAGAGCTGGACCGCGCTGTCGTTCGTCTCGAGCCGGTGCGTCGTGATCAGCCTGATGATCTCCGCGCCGGCAAGCAGCACCGGGCCGTAGCCGTGCGCCGCGTAGACGCTCGTCGGCCGATGGTAATAGAAAGCGGGCTCGAATCCCATGCCGGTGCCGACACAGGTGCCTTCGACCTGGCCCTGCGCGTTCACCTTGGTGGTGACCGCGTTCCAGGCCAGCAGCACGGCCGGGCCGTAGGCCAGGGGATCGATCCAGCCCCGGCCGATGGCCCGGGCCATCGCGTAGGCGTAGATCGCCGTCGCCGAGGTTTCGAGGTACGAGTCTTCCCGATCCAGGAGCTGATGCCAGAACCCGCTGCCGGACTGCCGGGCGGCAAGGCCGCGGACGTGGGCGCGGAGCAGGTCGAGCACCGCGCCGCGACCGGGGTGATCCTCGGGAAGGACATCGAGCAACTCGACCATGGTCATCAAGGCCCAGCCGTTCGCACGGGCCCAGTGGAACTCCGGGTGGACCTCCATCCCCTGCACCCAGCCGTGCATGAAGAGGCCCTTCTCCCTGTTGAACATGCGCTGCGCGAACCGGGTGACCTGCTTCACGCCGTCGTCGAAGTACGCGCGATCGCCGGTGAGCGCGCCCATCTGCGCCAGCGCCGGGACGCTCATGTAGAGGTCGTCCAGCCAGAGCGTGTTCGGGTGCGGGCGGTTGCGCGCGAGCGTCCCGTCGGCGAGGCGGTACTCCTTGCGGGTGATGTAGCCGATGTAGTTGTCGATGAGCGGCCGCAGATCCGCCTGGATCCCCGCGCGGTGGGCCTTGATCATCGCCGCGCACATGGAACCGGCGTCGTCCAGCGCCCGAGGCTCGAGCACCGATCGCAGCGGCGAGCGCTGGCCGGCGTTCGCCGCCGTCCGTTCCCGGTACTGCCGCGCGGCATTGGCGATCAACCGGAGCCGCTTCGACACGTACTCCGCGTACCGCCGGTCGCCGGTCACCTCCGCAGCGAGCAGCATGCCGGAGTACGTCACGCCCCACTCGTAGCTGACCGGCCGGAACGCTCCCGGTTCGAACACGGCGTCGTCATCGAGCTTCATGAGGTCGTCGATCGGCGTCCCGGACGCCCGGCCAACGAAGCGGGACGGCGTCGCCGTCTCCAGGTACGCGTGAACGCGCCGCAGCACCTCACTCACCTGTCCGGCCGTGGTTGGGCCGTACGGCACGGGGTACGCGGGAGCCAGCTGGTGAAGCGGGGCATTGCCGTCGGTTGGTTGCGGAACCGTCTGTGCTGACACAGCTGAGCAGGCGAGCCCCGCCAGAGCGCAGGCGCACAAGAGCGCTCGCCCGGCGCGACGCCGAACCACGGCGCGCATGAGGTGTCTCCTCCCGGGCCGGCAGGGAGCGGCCTTCACTTCAACCCGATCACTGCGACCGACTTCGCAGGCAGGGTGACCGTCAGGACGCCGCCGGCGAGCTTCACGCCCTCGAGGGGCACGGGTTTCACCGTGTCTGGCGCTGCGAACGTGTTGTGGGACTGCATCGCCGCCGCCGTGAGCACGCGGCCCGCGGCGGACGCCGGCGTGACGCCTGCGAGCGTCACCGTGATCGTGGCCGCGCGGTGCGGATCCGTGTTCGCCAGCGACAGGTGCACGGTCCTGCCGTCGGCGGCCCGCGTTGCCGACGCGCTGACGGCGGGGATCCTCTCGGCGCCGTGCGCGTAGTCGGGAGACTGCAACTCGACCGGGAGGAACGTGCCGCCCTGGTGGACCTTGAACATCTCGAACACCCAGTACGTGGGCGTCCGGACCATCTTCTCCTTGTCGGTCAGGATCATCGACTGCAGGACGTTGACCGTCTGCGCGATGTTCGCCATCACCACGCGATCGGCGTGGCGGTGGAAGATGTGAAAGTTCAGCGCGGCGACGATCGCGTCGCGCATGGTGCTCTGCTGGTAGAGGAACCCCGGCTCGGTTCCGGGCTCGACGTCGAACCACGTGCCCCACTCGTCGACGACGAGGCCGATGCGCTTCCCCGGGTCGGCCTTGTCCATGAGGGCCGCGTGCTTCGTGATGAGCTCGTCCATCTTCAGCGTGCGGCTGAGCGTCGAGAACCACTGGTTCTCATCGAACTGTGTCGCCGAGCCCTTCTTGCCCCAGTTCCCCGTCGGGAGCGTGTAGTAGTGCAGCGACGCGGCGTTCATCCGCCGGCCCACGCGGTCCATCAGGACCTCGGTCCACGTGTAGTTGAAGTCGCTGGCCCCGCCTGCAATGCGGTAGATCGGCTTCGACCTGTCGTAGTTCTTGATGAAGGTGTTGTACTTGCGGAACTCGTCCGCGTAGTACTCGGGCCGCATGTTGCCGCCGCATCCCCACGGCTCGTTGCCGATGCCGAAGTACGGCACCCGCCACGCCTTCTCGCGGCCGTTCTGCCGGCGGAGGTTGGCCATCGGGGAGACGGCGTCGGAGGTCAGGTACTCGACCCACTCCATCATTTCCTGCGGGGTGCCGCTGCCGACGTTGCCGGTGATGTAGGCGTCCGTGCCGAGCTGCTCCACGAGATCCATGAACTCGTGGGTGCCAAAGCTGTTATCCTCGACGACGCCGCCCCAGTGCGTGTTGATCATCGCCGGGCGCTTCTCGCGCGGCCCGATGCCGTCCTTCCAGTGGTACTCGTCGGCGAAGCAGCCGCCGGGCCAGCGCAGGACGGGGATGTTCAGCGCCTTGAGCGCCGCGACGACGTCGTTCCGGATGCCGCGCGTGTTGGGGATCGGCGAGCCGGGCCCGACCCAGATGCCCTCGTAGATGCCGCGGCCGAGGTGCTCGGCGAAGTGGCCGTAGATACGGGGGTTCACGACCGCCCCGGGCTGGTCCGCGCGGAGCGCGGCGGAGACGGCCACGGGCGCGGCCGGGGGCGCCGGCGCCTGGGCGTGCGTGACGGTCAGGGCGACGAGGGCCAGCAGGCTGGCGAGCTGGAAGACGTGGCGTGTCATGATGGCCGATTGTTCGCCGCGCGCGGAGAGATGTCAATATTGGAGAGATGTCGCTTTCCGGAGAACCTGACATGAACCACCTCAGCGACCACTGGGACGAACAGGAAGCCGCGCCGTTCGGCCCGCTCAAGCTGCTCCGCTACCGATCCAACCTGCTCGGGGCCGACCAGCGCATCACCAACTACCGGGGCGGCAACACGAGCGCGAAGTACGAGATGCCGGACCCGGTCACCGGCGAGCCGATGCGCGTGCTCGCGGTGAAGGGCAGCGGCGGCAACCTCGGCACCATCCTGAGCGCCGGCTTCGCGCTGCTGGACCTCTCGCGCCTGATCCAGCTGAAGGCAACCTACCGGGGCGAAGCCCATGAAGACGAGATGGTGGCGCACTACCCGCGCTTCAGCGTCGGCAACCACGGGATGGAGCCGTCCATCGATACGCCGCTGCACGCCTTCCTTCCGTTCGACCACGTCGATCACCTCCACCCGGATTGGGCGATCGCGCTGGCCGCCAGCGCCAACGGCAGGGAACGGCTCGCCGAGTTCAACGGCCGGTTCAACCGGACGCTCATCTGGCTCCCCTGGCGGCGGCCGGGCTTCGAACTGGCGATGATGGTGCAGCACGCGGTGGCGGACCATCCCGAGGCGGAGGGCATCATCCTGGCGAACCACGGCCTGTTTACATGGGGCCGGACGTCGCGCGAGTGCTACCAGCACACGCTGGCCGTCATCGACGATCTCGGGACGTTCGTCCTGGAGTACCAGGCGAAGATCCCGCCGTTCGGCGGCCCGCGCCACGCCGTGCGCCAGGACCGCGAGGAGATCGCGGCGGCGATCCTGCCGTTCCTGCGCGGGCGCATGGCGACGGTGCGTCCGTCGATCGGTACGTTCGACGACTCGGCCGACGTGCTGGAGTTCATCGACTCGCAGGACGGGGCGCTCCTCGCCGCAGCCGGCGCGAGCTGTCCCGACCACTTCGAGCGGACGCGCTTCAAGCCGCTCCTCATCGACTGGGACCCGGCCGCCGGCACCCTCGACACGCTGCAGGAGGCTGCCGCGAAGGGCCTGGAGCAGTACCGGCAGGAGTACACGGCATACTACGACGCGTTCAGGACCCCGGCGTCGCCGCCCCTGCGCACGCCGAACCCCTCGGTGGTCCTGGTGCCCGGCATCGGCTTGTTCGCCTTCGGGCCGACAGCGAAGGAAGCACGCATCACAGCCGAGTTCTACCGGAACGCGATCCGCGTCATGGCCGGGGCCACGGCCCTCGGCGGCGGGATCACGGCCCCGGGGCCGCTCTCGCAGCCGAGGAACGCGGACCAGGCCGCCGAGTTCACCGCGATCAACAACTACGTCGCGCTTCCGGGCCGCGAGGCCTTCAACATCGAGTACTGGGCGGTCAGGGAAGCCAGGCTGCGTCGCCAGCCGCCGCCCGGGGAGTTCGGCCGCCGCATCTGCCTCATCGTCGGCGGCGGCGGTGGCATCGGCCGCGCGACGGCGCTCAAGGCCGCAGCCCGCGGGGCGCACCTCATCATCGCCGACGTCAACGAGGCGGCCGCGACCAGCGTCGCCGAGGAGGTGGGACGCGCCGCAGGGCCGGACGCCGTGGCCGCGTGCACCGTGGACATCACGAACCGGGAGAGCATCCGCCGGATGTTCCGCGACGTCCTCCGCCGCTTCGGCGGACTCGACGTCGTCATCAACACGGCGGCCGTCTTCCCCTCGCCGGATCCCACCGGTCGCATCACGGACGAGCAGTGGGCGTCGACGCTCACGGTGAACATCACCGCGAACTACTTCCTGGTCGACGAGGCCGCCGTCGTGTTCGAGGCCCAGCAGATGCCGGCCACGATCGTCCTCACGACCTCGGCGAGCGCCGTCGCCCCGAAGAAGGGCAGCGAGGCCTACGACGTGAGCAAGACCGCCGTCAGCCACCTCGTCCGCGAGTTGGCCGTCCGTTTGGCCCCGTCCATCCGCGTGAACGGCATCGCGCCGGCGACGGTCGTCGCCGGGTCGGCGATGTTCCAGCGCCCCCGCGTGATGGCGCTGTTGACGCAGAACAAGATCGCCTACGCCGAAGATGAGACCACGGAGGCGCTGCGTGACAAGCTCGCGCGCTTCTACGCGGGCCGATCGCTGCTCAACCAGCCGATCACGCCCGACCTCTGCGCCGAGGCGATCCTGTGGCTGGCGGGCAGCCACAGCGGGCGGACGACGGGGCACATCATCCCGGTGGACGGCGGGCTTCCCGAGGCGTTCTTGCGATAACCCATGGAGCTGGCCGTGGTCGATGGACGCGAGGCGGGAACGGGCGGCGCGATGCACATCGCCATCGACCTGGGGGCCGGCAGCGGGCGGGCCCTCGTCGGCGGCGCGGGCGCGGGCGGCTTCGCGCTCCGCGAGGTGCACCGCTTCCGCTACGCGCCGCGGCAGGCCGGCGGGCACCTGCGATGGGATGCCAGCAGCCTTCTCGACGGGATCCGAGCCGGTCTCCGGCTCGGATGCAGCGCCGCGGCCGACGAGGGCTCGTCCGTCGCGTCGGTCGGCGTCGATTCCTGGGGCGTCGACTACGCGCTCCTGGACGACGGCGGGAACCTGGTCGAGGAGCCGATCTGCTACCGCGACAGCCGGACGGCGCGCGCGATGGACGAGGTGTTCGCCGTCGTGCCGCGCGGCGAGATCTTCGCGCGCACGGGCATCCAGTTCCAGCTGTTCAACACTCTCTACCAGCTGTGGTCGCACGTGCGCGACGGCCTTTCCGACCGGGCGCGCCACCTGCTCCTCATGCCGGACTTCTGCCACCACTACCTGTGCGGGTCCATCGTCGCCGAGCGGACCAACGCTTCGACGACGCAGTTGCTGAACGCAGGGACCAGCCGATGGGACGACTGGCTCTTCGAGCGGCTGGGCCTGCCTCGGCGCCTGATGGCCGACGTCGTGGACGCCGGCACAGTCCTCGGGGCCTTGCGGCCGGAGTTGTGCGCCGAACTGGGCATCCCGTCCATGCGCGTCGTCGCGCCCGGCACGCATGACACGGCCAGCGCCGTCGCAGGCACGCCGCTCGCCCCCGGCTGGGCGTACATTTCGTCGGGAACGTGGTCGCTCGTTGGCGTGGAGCGCTCGGAGCCGCTGCTCTCGGCTGAGGCCTGCCAGGCCAGTCTCACCAACGAGGCGGGCGTTTTCGGAACGGTCCGCCTGCTCACCAACGTCATGGGCCTGTGGCTGCTCGAGTCCTGCCGCCGCGAGTGGGAAGCGGAAGGGCGGCCGCAGGAGCTGTCGCCGCTCCTTGCGGCCGTCGCGCAGGTGCCGGATTGTCCGGGTGTCGTCTTTGCGGACGATCCCCGCTTCTTCGCGCCGGCGAGCATGGTGCGCGCGCTGCGGTCCGCGCTGGTCGAGACCGGCCAGGCCGACACCGACGACCGGGTCCGCCTGACGAAAGTCATCCTCGACTCGCTCGCCTTGCGGTACGCCGCAGTGGTGGGCAACATCGAACGTCTCACCGGCCGGCGCATCCCCGGCATCCACATCGTCGGCGGCGGGTCGCAGAACGCTTATCTGAACCAGGCGACGGCGGACGCGTCGGGCAAAGAGGTGCTGGCAGGGCCTGTGGAAGCCACGGCCACCGGCAATCTACTCGTGCAGGCCGTCGCCGCGGGATCGATCGAGTCGCTGGCAGAGGGACGCCGCCTCGTGGCCGAGTTGCATCCGCCGGTCCGGTTCGAGCCGCGTGACCCCGGGCGCTGGGAGCATCTGGCGGCGACGTATCGCGACGTCAGCGGCTGTCGATGACGACCTTCACCACGCCGTCCGCATAGGCGGTGTTCAACGCGAACGCCTCGGCGGCCCGCGCCAGCGGGAACCGGTGCGTGACGAGCGGCAGCAGGTCGATGCGCTCCTCGAGAGCCAGCGCCATCGCGCGGGGATACGCGTGCTTCATGCGCCGGCACAGCCGCAAGGTCACGCCCTTGCGCCGCGCCGTCGAGTGCTTCAGGGTGAGCGTGTCGTCGCCGGGGATGCCCACCAGCACGGCACGGCCTCCAAGACGAAGCATCTCGATGGCCTGACCCACCGACTGATCCGCCCAGGCCGCTTCGATCGCGATATCGACGCCGCGGCTGCGGGTCTCCCTCTCGACGGCGAGCTCGGGATCCTCGCGATCGATGTCGATCGGCGTGCCGCCCCAACGCGCGGCGAGCGCGAGGCGCGCAGGCAGGCGATCGCTCACGAAGACCGGCGAGGCACCGGCCAGCCTCGCTGCCTGCAGAATCAACAGCCCAATCGCGCCCGCGCCAACGATGGCAACGCTGTCGCCCACGCGGATGCGGGCGAGGTCCACCGCGTGGAGCGCGACGCCGAGCGGCTCGAGGAGCGCCGCCCGCGTGTCGTCGATCGCATCCGGCACGGGCACGCACGAGCGCGCCGGCATGTGCATCCACTCGCAGAGACTGCCGCCATCAGGGTAGTTGCCGCAGAAGTGGAGGCGTACGCACAGGTTCGGGTGCCCCTGCACGCACGACTCGCAGCGGCCGCACGGCTGGGCGGGATCCACCGCCACGCGCAGGCCGGGCCGGAGCGGCTGGAAGTCGAAGTCGAGTGCCTCGGGACCGACGGCCTCGACGGTGGCCGAGAACTCGTGGCCGATGACGAACGGGCGCCCGACCGGCGTGTCGCCGATGCGGGCGTCGAGATACGAATGGAGGTCGCTCCCGCAGACGCCTGTCGCGCTCACGCGCAACAGCGCGCAGCCTGGCGGTGGAGGGCCGGGATGAGGCACGCGCTCGACGCGCATGTCGCGCGGCGCGTACAGGAGGGCTGCCAACTGGTCGCTGTGGCTGTTCACGGCGTTCCCTCCTTCATGATGACGTCATCCTGCCCGCTGAGCGTCGGCGTGGGCTCCGTCCCGCGGCTCAGTACCGCACCTGGTTGTTCTTGCGCGTGATCTCCGGTCCCCCTCGCGGCAACTCGACGCTGACCGTGCCGCCGGCGAGATCGGCCCCGGCAGGCAGCGTCAGCGTCGCCGTGGCGGCGCTCGGACGGAGATCGACTGGCGCCCGCAGGGCGGGCACGCGGGCGCTCGCGAGCTCCTTTCCCGTGGAGTCGCGCACGATCACACGCGATGGCGGCGCGTCGACCCCGCCCACGCTGTGGACCGTCACGCGGAGCCGCCGCCCATCGGCGCGGATGTCGTCCGGGGTGATGCCCACATCGGGCCTCGACCAGTACGGCGTCCCCTTGGACACGAGCCGGAGGTCGATCACGGTGACGGTTCGCGGTGCGAACGTGACAGACAGATTGCTCGACCGGCCCAGCTCGGCCGTCCTGGTGTCGCTGTGAGCCAGCGGGCCGTCGGCAACATCCGCGCGGGTGCCCTGCGCGATCTCCCACGTGCCCGGGGCAACGTCCCACAGAGTCATCTGCGCCCCGACCGGCGCCGTGTCGAGGTTGTAGGCCACGATCTGCAGGCGCTCGGGTGTCGGGTTGCGCACGAGGATCGCGACGCGCTCGTCCCCGCCGGGCACGTCGAAGCGCCAGCTGACCGCGTGCCCGGGCACGTACGAGTTACGAACGATGGCGACGCCGCCCAGCCGCGTCCGCTGAAGCTCCGCGTGATCGACCTGGACGCGATCGATCCAGAGGCTGCCCTCGGTGTTGATGTACTCGCGCAGCGCGGCTGACGCGGCCTGGTCGGCGTACATGCTCTCGAGGAGCTTCACGTCGCCGCCCGCCTGCCAGACGAGGCAGCGCAGGGCGTTCGCGCTGGGCTGCGAGGCCGCGAGGGCCAGGATTGGCGTGGTCCATTCCTTGCGCATGCCCATCAGGTCAAGCGCATTGCCGCTGAGTTGTGTCAGGCTGCGCGGCCCGGCGTCGAGGAATGGCTGGATGTACTTGCGGTCGCCGGTCCACCGGAAGGCGGCCCAGAGCAGCGGCCACGCGCGCTCCGACTGGCCCGGGAGGTCCCGGTCCGTCGCGAACTCGACGGTCGTCCGGAGCGCGCGCGCACCCGAGGCATCCGGCTTGCTGTGAGCGAGCAATCCATCGGCGAGCTCGAGCAGCCACTTCTTCACGTGCGGGGAGCCGTTGAAATCGACGAGCGCGATGCTCGGGTGCAGAACGAGAAACGAATTGGTCTTCTGCCAGCCCCAGACGTTCTCCGTGGCGACGGTCGTCCCGCTGAAGTACGACGAGCGGATGTGGCGGTGCCCGGCCTTGTTGATGCCCGTGATCCGCTCCGTCGCGGCGGCCGTTTCCATCGCGCGTTCGAGCTGCTTCGGACTGCCGTGGTCGAGAAGCATCGACTGGCCGAGGACGTCAATGCCCTCCTCGTAGCTGTGCAAGTCGTCCGCCTGGATCGTGGACAGGCCCCGCGTGAACATGCCCTGGTCGTAGAACGCGTCCATCTCGCGAAGCAGGGATCGCTGGACCTTGTCCGGCTCCGCGCCCATCAGCGCCATCGGCGGCCAGTGATTCGTCAGGTCGCCATCGTCCGAAAGGCCACCACCGAGTTCGCCGTTCTCGATCTGCCGGTTGTCGATGTACCAGGTGACGAAGTGCTTGAGGTAGCGGAGCGATTCGATTTGCCGGAACGCCCACGCCGGAACGTCCTTCGGAACAGCGGGAACGGCGACAGGCGGCCGCGGCTGCTCCTTGTTGTAGTCGTACCAGTATTGGCGGCCAAGGACATGGTCCGGGTCGACGCGGAGCAGGTCGGTCAGGTCGGCCTCGAAGCGGTTGTAGAGGTTCAGCCTGCGTGAGCGGGGCGATTCCTCGACGAGAAAGGCGTAGTTGTCGCGCACCTGCGTAAAGCGATCGCTGACGTGCTCGGCCAACGCATCCTTCCTCGCCTTGAATACGAGGCGAATCTCCGCGCCCTCGAGCGACGCCGGGCCGAAGCCGGGGCCCGAGCCGGCGATCGTGAGGTACAGCGGCTTGTCAGCGGGCAGGATGCGATCGCGTGTGTCCAGCCAGATCGTGTGCCGCTCGCCAGGCTTCACCGAGAGGCCGACGTCCATCATGGCGCGCAGGGGCCAGATCGGGTCTCTGACCTGGATGTTCAGCGGATAGTACGGCCCGTGCGTCGGCGTGACGTTCAGCGCGGGGAGATCGATCGCGATGCCGTCGAGCCCGCCCGGCAGGTTCATCCACGAGTAGCTCATGGCGCCGCGCCGGATGCCGAGATCCGCGTCACGAAAGTCCGCCGGGATGATGATGTGCACGAGCGGCATGCCGGTGCCGCCAGGCGCGGGCCGAGCGGCCTGGCGCGGCGGGGCCGTCTGGCGGAACACGCCGGCGAGACCGCCTTCGGCCGATGGCAGCGCCATCATGATCGCGCGCTCGTCGGCCGGGTGACGGCCGTTGATGTAGCTGACGAGCGGCGCCACACCGGGAGGATCGACGATTCCGCGCGCCGCCAGACGGTACGTGAGGCGGCCAATCCCGTCGGGCTCGCGGCCGGCATCGACGTTGTAGACGGACAGTTCGCCGATGGGCGCTTCCTGCTCGACGTTCGTGAAGGTCAGTCGCCCGCCGCGCTGCGACTGCGCCAGGCGGTGCGCCGTTCGCTCCTGTCCCTTCTGGCGCTCGAAGAGCGTGGTTCCCTCATCGGCCGGACCGGCTGCGACCCGCGCCGTGCCGAACGCGGCGCCCGAGATCTCGACCTGGTTCCACGGCTCGTCCGGCACGGCGAAGGTCACTGCCTTGCCCGAGAGCGAGTAGCAGTCCCAGTCGGGGAGCTGGAAGTAGTCGTTGCGGCCGGGCAGGCGCGAGCGGTTGTAGACGCCCGGCCATGTGGTCTCGCGGATGCCGTCCGTGCCCTTCCACATCCAGCGCTTGAGGTCGTAGGCCTCGTGGATCTCGACCTTCCGGATGCGGACGGCTGGACCGTCCGCGGAGGGCGGCACGTCGCCGGGCCGGCTCCAACCGTAGCGGTACCACCATTCCTGCTGCCAGGCCGGCTCATCGAGCGGCCGGCCGAGGGCAGGCACGGCCTCAGGCGCGTCGCCGCCGGCGAGGGACTTGATGTTCTCGTCGGAGAGCATCCGGTCGTAGATGCGCACCTCGTCGATATCGCCGCCGCGGACGAAGTTGTACGCGCTCTGGACCTGGTAGGGGCTGATGATGCGGGAGTGCGGGCCGAACTGGTCGAGGGCGGCGTCGAAGCGGGCCTGGCCCTCGCGCGCGGCGACGAGCGCGCCGTTGACGTAGAAGCGGATGCCGCGCGTTTCGTCCCAGGCCAGGGCGAGGTGCGTCCACGCCGAGGGCGCGGGGAACGCGGGCATCGACCAGGACACGCGCGTGCGCGCGAGGCTGGCGTCGGTGACGAAGGCGTCGAACCCCGACTTGCCGTTGTAGTCGATGCGCAGCCAGGCCATGTCCCAGCTGGAATGATCCGCGTAGCCGACGCGGAAGACCGGGAACGGGGTCGGGCCGACGCTCTCGCGCGACCGCCACGAGAACGCCAGCGTGCCGCGCTGCGCGTAGATGTTGCCCGGCGCCCAGTACGACAGGAGCTGCGTGTGCCCGCACTGCAGTCCCGGGCCCTTCGCGCCGTCCGGAATCACCGTTACCTCGCTCGCGAAGTTCGGCTCAGGAGTGCCGCCGGCGGAGTAGTCGGCCGTCAGACCGTGGCTGCCCGACAGGTAGAAGAGCAGGCCCGGCTCGGGCGGGGCGGCCGGCGCTCGGGCCGGCACGGCCCCGGCGCCCATCACACACACGCACGAAAAGACGAGGAGCACTCTCCGCGTCAAAGGCCTGGCCATGGAACCTCCTGCCGGCTTCGCACCACTGTCTTTCTACTGGCTACTGGCTACTTCCTGCTGGCCGTCATCAACCGCTCGGCCTGGAGCGCCTCCGGCGTGATCCGGATGAGGCGTATCCGGCCTTTGAACCACGAGATGAGATTCTGGCGCACGCCGATGGACGTGCGCCCGGCTCCGAGCGGGGCGAATGCCACGTCGCCCGACAGTTCACGCACCCCGTCCACGTAATGCGTCATCGTCGTGCCGTCGTACACCAGCGCGACGACGTGCCAGCTGCCGGCCGGGTGCGCCAGCTGCCGATCGATGAGCGTGCGCGACAGGTCGCTGTGGCGCAGGAACGTGTCCAGGCACCATGCGCGATCGGGCAGCACGCGGGTCTCGAGGAGCAGCCGGTTCTCGGTGCCGGTCTCCGAGATGTGCAGAAAGCGCTGCTCCTCCTGGCCGTCGGCCGCAGGCTCAAACAGGGCTTCCACGGTGAACGCCTTCAGCCCCTCGATGGGATTGGCGTCGACGAACACGGCGTCCGTCGACCCATTGAACTCGACGGCGGGGCCGAGCGGCGTATGCACCACGCGGGGCCCACCCACAACCGACACGGCACGTCCGCCGATGTTCGTGAGATTGTCGAGAACCCACTCTACGCTCGCCATACTCCCCCTCCCGTTCCCTCGATGGTCTCCAGAAGCGCTCGACCGCTCACGCCGAACGCGGGTCCTGTCGCCGGTCACCCCCGTCCGTGCTCACGCACAAGGCGCTTGTCACGGAAGTCGCGCTGCGCGCGGCCGGGGGGCCCCCGACCTGCGCCACCCGCTCGCCTGAGTTCGCGCTCGACCGCTCATGCCGAACGCGGGTCCTGTCGCCCTCTCCGTCCGTCTTCTTGCTTCTGGCTTCTGGCTTCTGGCTTCTGGCTCCTTGCTTCTGCTTCCTACTGGCTACTGGCTACTGTCCTGTCTTCGTGAGCAGCGCCACCCACGGCTGCCCGGTTCCCGTCTGAGGTGGCGTGAGTGTAACAACATGGCCGCCAGTGACGGCCGAAGCGGAGCCTTGCAGGGCACCAGACGGCCCGAGCCACGATACGCCATAACTGCCCGGGGCGTCCTTGAGATCCAGGTCGACCGCCTCGCCGTTCATCGTGTAGAGAAGGAAGGAACCCCTCCCCGCCACGCACCAACTGGAGTCGGCGTGCGTGCGAACGACGGCGGTCGGCCGCATGCCCTCGCGGATGGCCCGAGGGATCGTCCGCTCGATGGCCTTCGTCAGCTCCGGATACTCGTCGCCGCTCCAGAGCAAGACCAGACCGGGGTAGCGGTCCCGGTACTCCCGCCACGCGCGGTACTTCATCGGCTTCGAGCCGGCCCACAGGGTGTCGAACAGCCGCTGGAATTCCGGGCCGTTCAGGAAGTCCCGCTGGTCCGTGGCCGCGACGCCGAGCTTCTGCTCGAGCGCCTCGAGTTCGGCGGGCGTGGCAATGTCGGGGCGCTGCTCTCGCGGGGCGCGGTTGATGCCGCCGCGCGCGGCGAACAGCCGGCCGTCCGCGCGGTAGATCCACCCGAGCACGTCGATGGCGGAGATCATCGGCCCGCGGACCGGGTCATCGAGGATGACGTCCATCTGGTCCTTCGGGATCTCGAGGGCGAGGAACACCCGCTTTCCGCGCTCCTTCTGCCACTCGGCGATCGTGTCGAGCCAGAACCGCACGAACTCGATGGGCCCCGTGTACTCGCGGTCGATGCCGTGGACGACGTTGGTGCGGTCCGCCAGGTTGTCGAGGGCGTGACGGATGTAGCGGCGGTGGAGCTCGCGGCGAGGGGAGTCACTGATGTCGTAGAAGGCGTTTGCGGCCGGCACCTCGTCCGGGAGGCCCGTCGGCTGAATGGCATTCGCGGGCCGCCAGGGGAAGTCGACGTAGTGCGCCCGGCTCTCGAGCAGCCAATGCTGGAAGTAGAAGTTGTGATAGAGGATCAGCCCCTTCGCGTCGCAGATGCCGGCGAAGTCCCTGAGGCGTTCGAAGTACCACGGGTTGAAGCGGGTCAGGTCGTACCGGCTCAGGCCGTCCCACGCTTTGCCCTGTCCGCTGCGCGCCCAGGGCAACTCCATGAACGGCGCCCACACATCGCCGGTGCGCTGCTCGGGCGAGCCGTAGTAGTTGTGATCGACCCGGCGGCGGTCGTACCAGAGCCCGAAGTGCTGATAGAACGCCGACCGCGGCGCCATGCCGGCCGCGACCTCCTCGAGATCGTCGGTGGCGCCCAAGCCGACGCGTCCCGGGGCGAATCGCGTGAGGGCCGGGCCGAAGGACTTCGCGAGGCTCGGGACCATCTGGCCCTGGAACCACGACCAGGTGGTCCTCGCGGTCCAGGCGCGCTGGCCGTCGATGGTGAACACGCCGTCTTCGATCCGGAGCGGATGGCGATCCGACGCCGCGGCGGACCGCTCCCGGGCGGCAAACGCCTCGACGTCGGCGTCCGACAAGCGGCGCGCGCCTTCGGCGGCGAGCGTCACCACCCGCGGTTCCGCCGCCTCCACGGCGGCCCGGCCCAGCCGCTCCGCCAGTTGCGCCAGGTACAGGCTGCGCGGCTGGACCGCGGATCCCCGGTAGAAGTCCCGGTACGGCATGGTCCGCGGATCCCACACGATGCCGTCGCCCGTCACCATCCCCTTGCAGCCGTACGCCTGGTTGAAGGCCCCGGGCGGGCTCTGCACTTCGATGTCCGTCGCTTCCGAGTTCCAAATCAAGGAGTTGGCGGCGGCCCAGCCCGCGCCCTGATCGGCGAGGCCGCGGTTCGTCAGCCGGATTGCATTGCCGCGGACGATCACGTTGTCGTAGAGCACGCCGGACGCCCAACTCGCGAGCGGGCCGCTGAAGTCGAGGGCATCCCGGGCGGAGGACTCGAGAAAGACGTTGGGCCCCGCCGCTGCGAAGCCCGCGGCGAAGTCGTGCAGGCCGCGCTCGCTCCGGCACCGGCGGAACAGCGTCAACTCCCCGGCGGCCTCGAACACGCGGCGCCGGAACCCGCCTGGTTCCGAGACCGGAGCCAGCGCCTCCACGTTCTCCACCATGACCCGCAAGGCCGCGGCACCCACGGCGACGGCCGATCCGGCGAAGTGCGCAGCGGTGACGTTCCGCACCCAGGCGTTCTCGATCGCGTCAATCGTGATCGCCGACCACGCGTGGTCTTCGTCCATCGGCCGGCTCGTGTCGTACGCCGACACGAGGCGGAGGTTCTCGACACCAGCGTGGCTGATGCGGCCCGGGAACGTGTAACGCGCGATAGACCCGCCACCGAACGTCGCGTCGATGGCCGTGGTGATCGGCGCATCCACCGTCACCAGCGCGCCGTCCATCGCCGTGATCGTCCGGTCCCACTCGATGTCGCGCGAACCGGGCTGCCAGTGCAGCCGGTTCTCCGGCCGCCAGCCCTGAAAGAGGTTCATCCCGAGGAGGGCGATCCATTCGGCGGTCGACGGCCGGCGCACGACGATCCGGCTCCCGACCGACAGGCCGCTCACGTCACCGAGGCTGAACGACCGGGCGCCGACTGGCACGTAGGCGTCCGCGATCGGCCGCCTGGATCCGGCGACCTCCTGCCGCTCGCCCGTGCCGGCCAGCACAAGCAGCGACCGTCGCGACGTGCCCGAGGCCACGAGCGCCGTTCCGTCCTCGCCGGCGCCCGAGCCGCGCAACACGACGCCGCTTGCGGCAATCCGCAGGCTGGTGTCGATGTCGTAGGTACCCTCCTCGAGGAGCACCGCGCCGCGGAATCCGTCCGCGCCGGCTGGCATCGAGGAGACGAGATCGATGGCCGCCTGGACGCGCTGCCGGTCCGCGTTCCCGGCGGGCGCCACGGTAATGCGCGCGGGCACGTCGGGTAGCGCCACCCCGCCGCCCTCGTAGCCCGCGTAGGAGAAGTCGATGACGCGGTTGCCGGCCTGGTCAGCGGCATAGACGAGGCGGCCATCTGCGCCGCGCGTCACCGAGACGACCGGCCTGGGCGCCTGCGCGGCGAGGATCGCGGCACCGAACAGGAAGCCGGTGGGCAGGACGGCGCGCAGCAGCCGTTGCCGGCGGCACGCGCCGGGACCGCGCGGGAGGAAAGCGTCTCGGGTGTTGGTCATGGCTGATGCGGAGGAAAAAGACGCCGGGGCGAGTGCGCGCTCGCCCCGGCGGGAGGGAGGAGGGAGACGCTTAGAACACGAACCGGAGCCCGAGCTGGATCTCACGGCCGGTGCTGTCGGTGCGCTTGGTGGTCACCTTGCCGAAGTTCGAGTTGGACAAGGTCACGTTCGGCTGGCCCCACATGATCTGGTTCATGGCATTGTAGGCCTCGACGCGGGCCTCCAGCTTGTAGCGGCCCCTGATCTTGAAGTCCTTCGTCAGCGTCATGTCGCAGAACCACGCGCTCGGGCCGTTCAGTCCGTCGTAGTACATCGGGTTCGTGCGCTTCAGGTAGGCATTGGCCACCGAGAACATGCTCGTGTCGAACCACCGGTTGCGCGTCGGACTGTCCAGCTTGGGGTTTCCGGTGACGACGTAGTTGCCGAAGGAGAACGGCGTACCCGAGTAGCGGCGGTACGACGTCGTGTACTGCCACCCGCCGATGGCGTAGTCCAGGGCCGCCGGCATGGTCTTGCCGAACGTCCGGTCTCGCCCGACCGGGATCTGCCACGTGACCACCGCGGTCAGGCGGTGTACCGGAGTCGTCAACGGCTGCCACGACCAGCCCGACTTGCCGTTCGACCGGAGAATGTCCCACTGCGCCAGGTCGTCGTACATATCCTGCTGGCGCTCGTAGTTGTAGGCGTATGCCGCCAGGAGGCTGAAGCCGTTCCTGAACGGACGCTGCACGCGCACCTCCGCCGTGTGCGCGTACGCCTTCCGGCCGTCGCTCATGTTCGTTTGCGTGATCGACTGGTACTGCGGGTAAGGCTTGAGGAGCTGGCTCAACGACACCGTGCTGCTGTTCCGCAGCGCGCCCGGGAAGGTGGCGGCCGTCAGGTAGTTCCTGAACGGGTTCGTCACCGACACCGCGCTGGCGGCGCCCTGCTCGTACTTGAACGCCGGGTCCATCATGTTCAGGTCGAGGTTGTACGCCACGCGCGTGCCGTAGTTCAGGAAGTACGACAGGTCTACGATCGCCCCAAGCCAGACCTGCCGCTGGTACGACACGCTCAGGCGGTCGCTGACCTGCGGCCGCAGCTCGTACTGATCGTAGCTGGGCGTGCCGCCCAGGTTCGTGTAGGCCCCCAGGGTCTTGCCGCTCGGCTCGATGACCGGGTTGACGCCGGCCGGGAACGGATCCGCCAGCGTCTGCTGCGGCACCCCGTTCGAGGGTCCGAGGGTTGTCGTGGTCTGTGCATATCCGGAGTACTGGTTGACGAAGTCGCCCAGCGTGTCGCGGAGGTTGCTGATCGGCTTCATGAACCGGGCGTACCCGACTCGGATGACCGAGTTGTCACCCAGGCGGTAGTTGACGCCGAGCCGGGGCAGGAAGTTCTTCCAGGATGTGTGCCACGGGTAGCGGTCGCTCGAGCTGGTGAACTGCCAGGCGCCGTTGTAGATGTAGCCGTACCCCTTCGAGGCCATCAGGGCCGACGCGGTCGCGTTCACCGCCGGCGGCGTCGCGGCCATCTCCGGGATCGGCTTGGTGAGATCCAGGTACTTCGACATGCGGTCGTCCTTGTCGGTCGCGCCCGGCTCGTACTCCCAGCGGAGACCCATGTTCACCGTGAGCCGGTCGTTGACGCGCCAGTCGTCCTGGAAGTAGACCGCATAGCCGAGCTCGTGCGGGGTCTGCAGCGGGACCAGGCGCGCCGACGAGTTGCCGTCCAGCGCGCCGAGCAGGAAGCTGGCCCACTCGTTGCCGCTCGTCGCCACGGCCGGGCTGTTGGAGCTGTTGGCGGTGAGGGTGGAATTGAACACCCAGTTGATCGGCTCGAAGCGCGCGGCTTCCCCGAAGTACCCGCGCATCTCGCCGCCGAGTTTCATGCTGTGCGAGCCCTGGTAACGATTCAGCCGGACCGCCGCGGTCCAGGCATCCGGGTGCTGGTACCACTCGCGTCCCTGGCGGCCGAGTCGGTTCGTGGTCACGGTCCCGCTCGTGCCGGTGAACACGTCCAGAGCGGGGTAGTAGGTGTACCCGCTGTTGTACAGCGACGAGTACCAGTTGCGGGACCAGTACTTCTGCAGGCCCTCCTGCCCGAGCAGCAGCGACGGGTTGTAGAAGTCGTCCACCATGTTGTAGTAGCTGCCGCGCACGTTCAGCGTCGTCCGGTTGGAGATGACCCACACCGAGTCGGCGGCCGCGCTGATCCCGTAGCGCTTGCTGCCGGACAGCGGGAAGTACCCGGCACTTGTCGGGTTCTGCTGGGCCAGGTTGGCCTTGAACTGCCCATAGCGGACGAACATCTTCCAGTTGTCGGTGAAGTTCACGTCGATGCGCTGGGAGAAGTTCCAGTAGTCGACCTTCTCCGCCACGCTGCCCTGCCAGTTGTCCGTGTTGCCGGGGAGGTTGGGCAGCGGGATCTGGTCCAGCATCTTCAGCGCGACGGGATCGAACCGGTTCGACGGGATGATGTTGCCGGCGAACGGGGTGCGGACGACGATGCTGCTGGCGTTGAGGGTGGACGTCCACGGGTCGTAGATGGTGCGGACGACGCCGGCCGCGAGCGACTGGCTGAAGTCCCCCGCGCGCTCCGCGGCGGTCGGCACCGTGCGCTTGATCGACAGGGGCCGCGAGTCGTCCCACTGCTCGTACGAGGAGAACGAGAAGATCTTGTTCTTCCTGATCGGGAAGCCCAGGGTGGCGCCGTAGGTGCGGAGCCTCGTGCCGCGCAGGGCCTGCGTGTCCTGGCCGGGGACGAGCGCCACCGTCGGGTCGGCGATCCCGTTCATCTTCGGGTCGCGCATGAACGAATAGAGCGATCCCTTGAACTGGTTCGTGCCCGACTTCATGTTCAGGCTGATGATGCCGCCCAGGCTGTGGCCGTTCTCGGCGTCGACGCTGTTCTTCGACACCGTGATCTCCTCGACGGCGTCGACGGCCGGCGTGTACGCCGTCTTGTAGCTCGCGCCCAGGGCCACTCCGTCGAGCAGCACGTCGTTCGCCCGGGCCGTGCCGCCACCCGCGTCGTAGTCGTTGGCGTACGCGTGGTGGTACGGGCGGTTCTCGTTGGCCGAGGCGCCCGTGCTCGTGTAGATCGTCGGATCCAGGTTGGCCAGGTTGTACGGATTGCGGCCGGATATCGGGGCCTGGTCGATGAGCTGGCGCTCGAGCGTGATGTTGGTGCTCGAGGTGTTGAACTGCACGACGACCGGCGCGGCCTCGACGATGACCGTCTCCGCCAGCCCGCCGATCGCGAGCGTGAGATCGACGGTGGCGTCGCCGCGCTGCGCCACGCGGACGTTCCGCTGGTCGGCCTTCTTGAAGCCCTGCAGCTCGGCGGTCACCGAGTAGCCGCCCGGCTCCACGAAGTCGAACAGGTAGCGGCCCTTGTCGTCCGTGACGCGGTCGGACTTCACGCCCGTGGCGTCGTTGATCAGGGTCACCGTCACGCCGGGCAAGACGCCCTTGCTTTCATCCAGCACCGTGCCCTGCACGCGGGCCCGATAGTCCTGCGCGCTGGCAGCCGGCGCCAGCGCGAGGACGCACGCAACGAGCGCGAGTCCCGTGAGAACCTTCCTCATGACCACTCCCCCTGAGAGACGCGCACAGATGGGCGTGCGCGCAAGTGGACAATCCAATCTTTGTCTGCACAGGAAAAACCATTCCTTGACGGATGTCAAGATCTATTGTTGAATCTGTCACAAACGAGCCGACTTACGCTCGATTTTTGCCCCGCGACGCCAGGTCGCCTGGCCGGGTCGAGCGGGCCGAGTGGTATGTCCTCTGGGGATTCTCATGAAGCCAATCACGCTCGCTGCGTCCACCGCTCTCGTCTTGGCGCTTGCTGTCAGCCCGGCGGCTGTCAGCCAGTTCCCGGCGCCGGCCCAGGCGTTCTCCTGGGCGCGGGGCATCGAGGGCCAGCGGAAAGCCGACCTGGGCAACGGGACGTACCTCAACCCGATCATGGCGGGCGACCACCCGGACCCGTCGATCCTCAAGGACGGCGACGACTACTACATGACGTTCTCGTCCTTCGACGCCTACCCGGGCCTCGTCGTCTGGCACTCGCGCGACCTGGTCAACTGGCAGCCCGTAGGGCCCGCGCTCTTCAAGAACGTCGGGTCGGTGTGGGCCCCCGACCTCGTCAAGCACCAGGACCGCTACTACATCTACTTCCCGGGCATCGGCGCCACCTACCGCTCGAACTACGTCGTCTGGGCCGACGACATCCGCGGGCCGTGGAGCGACCCGATCGACCTGAAGATCGGCCGCATCGACCCCGGCCACACCGTCGGGCCCGACGGCCGCCGCTACCTGTTCCTGAGCGGAGGGTTCATGGTGCCCCTCGCGGCTGACGGCCTCTCGGCCGCCGCGGAGATCAAAAAGGTCTACGACGGCTGGCAGTACCCGGCGGACTGGGTGGTGGAAGGCTTCGCGCAGGAAGGGCCGAAGATGCTGCGGCGCGGCGGCTACTACTACATGGTGCTCGCCGAGGGCGGCACGGCCGGCCCGCCGACGAGCCACATGGTGGTGGCTGCGCGATCGAAGGCGATCGAGGGCCCGTGGGAGAACTCGCCCTACAACGCGATCATCCGCACGAAGTCCGCCAACGAACGATGGTGGTCGAAGGGGCACGCGACCCTCGTTGAGGGCCCGAAGGGCCAGTGGTACGCCGTGTACCATGCGTACGAGAACGGCTTCTACAACCTGGGACGCCAGACCATCCTCGAGCCGGTCGAATGGACCGCCGACGGCTGGTTCAGGGCCGCCGGCGCGGACGTCGCGAAGCCCATCCCGATGCCGGCGCCCACGGCGGGCCCGCACGGGTTCGCCTTCTCGGGTCCGTTCACGCCGGCGAAGATGGGCGTGCAGTGGAGCTTCTACAAAGGGACGGACACGGATGTCGCGCGCTACCGCCTCGACAACGGCACGATCGTGCTGAAGGCGCGGGGACACACACCGGCCGACAGTTCACCGTTGTGGTTCGTCGCCGGCGATCACGCGTACCGAATCCAGGTCGAGATCGATATTGACCCGGGAGCCACGGCCGGCGTGCTCACCTTCTACAACAGCCGCCTCTACGCCGGGCTGGGCTTCTCGGAGACCAGCTTCGTGATGCACCGCTACGGGACGGAACGCGTCAGCGCGAAGCCGGCCGGCCTCGGCCGGACGCTGTTCCTGCGTCTCACCAACGACCGCCACATCGTGACAATCGACTACGGCCCGGACGGTCGGACGTGGGAGCGCTTCGGCACCCGCATGGAGGTGTCCGGCTACCACCACAACGTGGCCTACGACTTCCTGAGCCTGCGCCCGGCGATCTACGCGGCGGGCTCGGGTGAAGTCCGCTTCCGCCACTTCACGTACACGGCGCTTCCATAGCCGAGCAGGTCCTGCTTGCAGATCGCAGGCGCCGGGGCCACGCGCCCGCCCGGCTGCTCCAGGTGCGTGAAGGGTCTTGACTTTGGCTTTTACATAGTCAAGAATATGACCATGATAGTGGTCAACATCTTTGAGGCCAAGGCCAAGTTGTCCGAATACCTCGACATGGCCACTCACGGTGAGCGGGTCCTGATCTGCAAGCGGAACCGGCCCGTCGCCGAGCTCCATGCCGTCGAATCCGCCCGGACCACGCCGCGGCCGATTGGGCTCGGCCGGGGACGGGTGGCCGTGCCGCCGTCCTTCTTCGACCCGCTGCCTGGCGAGATGCTGGACGCGTTCGAAGGCATCATGCCGATGGCCGGGGTCGCGGCGGGCCATGGCACCCGCACCCGGCGATCGAAGCGGAGCCAATGAAGCTGCTGCTCGACACGTGCGCATTCTTGTGGATTGTCGCGGA
Source organism: uncultured Acidobacteriota bacterium (assembly GCA_963809475.1). Lineage (GTDB taxonomy): Bacteria > Acidobacteriota > Vicinamibacteria > Vicinamibacterales > JAKQTR01 > JAKQTR01. The sequence continues at coordinate 1,735,817 of CAWEJS010000002.1, read as the reverse complement.
CGCGCCTGAGTTGTCCCCGCGCGCCCGCGACCTCTTCAAGGACGCAGACAACGAGGTGTACCTGAGCGCGGCATCCGCCTGGGAGATCGCCGTCAAACAGGGACTGGGCCGTCTGCCGCTGCCCGATACGCCTGACAGGTTCGTGCGCGAGATGCGCGAGGCCCACGGCATCACCGCGCTTCCCATCGACGAGGAGTCTGCCCTTCACGTCTCGCGGCTGCCGGCCATCCACCGCGATCCGTTCGATCGCATGCTCGTCAGCCAGGCCATCGTCCATGGCCTGACCATCCTCACGCCAGACGCCCTCGTCGCGCAGTACCCCGCCCGGACGACCTGGTAAGACACGGGAGCCTGCAAACGGGGTCAGGTCTAAAAAGCCGGCAAAACGCCGGGTTTTGAGATCTGACCCCGCAGGCCTGACCCCGCAGGCTGACCCCGCGGGCGAAGCGGGGGATAATGTGGGCCCATGCGCCGCATGACTCGCCTCCGCTCCGCCCGGCCGGGGCGACTGCGCGGTGCCGCGACCGGGCGACCTCGCGCCGCCGCGTCGCGAGCCCCCCGTCCGACGTCGCCATCGGCACGCGTGCTCGTTGCCTCCGACTGGGCCCCCATCCGCGCGTTCGATCCGATCGTGCGCGCGAACCCGGAGTGTGTATACGGCGATCTGCTGCCGGTCCTCCGCGGCGCGGACCTGCGGATCGTCAATTGCGAATGCGCGCTGACGTCGGCCGCGAAGCCGGTGTGGAAGAGCGGCGCGGTCTTCAAGGGCGAGCCTGCGCATATCGCGGGCCTGACGGTCGTGCCATTCGACGTGGCGTGCCTGGCGAACAACCACGTGCTCGACTACGGCGTGGCGGGATTGCGCGAGAGCCTCCGAGTGCTCCGGAAGAGCGGCATCAGGACCGTCGGAGCGGGCCTGAACGAGGCGGAGGCCTACGCGCCGCTCAGCGTGCGCGTCAACGGCCAGAACATCCACATCGTCAACATCAGCGAGGGCGAGGACCTGACCGCGTCGCAGGGCGGCCCGGGCGTGTTCGGGTGGGACCTCCCCCGCGCCACGTCCATCGTCCGGCGGCTGAAGGCGCGCGGCGGTGTCGTCATCGTCATTGCGCATTGCGGGCTCGAGTACGTGCCGTTCCCGCCGCCGTACGTCGTGGCGGCGTTCCGCGCGTTCGTTGACGCGGGCGCCGACTGCGTCGTCGGCCATCACCCGCACGTGCCGCAGGGCATGGAGTCGTGGCGCGGGCGGCCGATCTTCTACAGCCTCGGCAACTTCGTGTTCTATCAGTCCACGAACCTGCTGCACCGGAAGACCGGCTTCTGCGTGAGCCTGCAGTGCTCGCAAGGTCGCGTCGCGGACGTCTGCCTGCATCCGTACCGGATCACCGACCGCGGTCTCCGGCGGCTCGATGCGGCGGAAGAGAAGCCCTTCAACGGGACGCTTGCGAGGCTGTCACGCCCGTTCAGAAGTGCGGCGGGCCCGGGACGCGCGTGGAACGCATGGCTGGCGCATTACGGCGACGCGGGGTTCCGCGCCGAGGTGGTTGGGATCCTCGACAAGATGACGGCAGACCCGCGGAAGGGCGCCGCGATGTTCCGCAACCGCATCACGACCATGCAGCATCTGGAGTTGTGGCAGACGTACCTGACGCGCGTGATGGCGGGGGACAAGCGGGGCTACTCCCGGGGAGATCTCGCGCTGGTCGAGGAGTACTTCTCGCGGACGGTCAGTTGAGGTTGTACCGGGCGAACACCGAACGGCGCTCGCAATCCCGGGCCATTGAAGTCGACGGGCCCGGGCGTTGCGCCGTTCGGCAGGATCGCCCGTCGGTGCCTAGCCACCCCAGAGATAGTGGAAGTCGTTGCTCACCAAGCCCCAGAGGCCCCTGAGATAGTCGTACAGCTTGGGCTGGCACGGGAGGAGGGCGATCATCGCGACCAACCCCAGATTCGTGGCTCTCCTGAACATGGATGTGTCTCCTTCTCTCAGCCGGCGTGCATCGGCTGACGCTGGGAGATAAGGTATGGCGAACGGCTGCCGGTGGGAATCAGCGAAGGACGGATTGTCGCGTAGGAAGGAAGCCGGGCGCGGGCATCAGCGTTTGTCCTACACGCGCCGGGACCGGGACGGTCAACCGAGCAGTCCCTGTTTGATCGCGTAAAAGGAGAACTCGGCGTTGTTCCTCATGTTCATCTTCCGCAGCGCCCGGGACCGATAGGTGCTGATGGTCTTCACGCTGAGGCACAGGGCGTCGGCCACCTCCGTCACGGTCTTCCCCGAAGCGATCATGAGCATGACGCGATACTCGCGGTCCGAAAGCGCCTCGTGCGGCGGGCGGTCGGAGTCCGAACCCAGAAGGAAGGCCAGTCTCTCGCCCAGCGTCGGGCTCACGTACCTGCCACGCGTCGAGACCCTCCTGATGGCCTCGATCAACTCCTCCGGGGCGCTCTCCTTGGTCAGGTATCCGGCAGCCCCGGCCTTGAGCAGGCGCACCGCATACTGTTCCTCAGGGTACACGCTCAGAATGAGCACGGGCAGGCTGGGCCTGGCCCGTTTCAGCTCCTTGAGCGTATCCAGCCCGTCCTTGCCCGGCATCGCGAGGTCCAGCAGGACCACGTCGCACGGGTGGTTCCGGGCGAACTCCAGCACGTCGTGCCCGTTGCCTGCCTCGCCGACGACGACCATGTCCGGACTGTCGGCTACAATCCGCTTGAGGCCCTCACGGACGATGGCGTGATCGTCAGCAACCAGGACCCTGATCATCGCGCAGACCCCTCCTCTCAGACCGGAATCCTCACGCGAACGATCGTTCCCCGGCCGGGGCGGCCGGCGACCTCGATCGCGCCCCCGAGCGAACGCACGCGCTCCCGCATCCCCACGATGCCGAACGATCCGGCATCCGACGCCTGTTCCGGCGTGATGCCCTTCCCGTCGTCACTCACCGTCATCTCCACCACCCCCCCGACGCGCCTGAGGACGACGTCCACTCTTGACGCGCTCGCGTGGCGCGCGACGTTGGTCAGCGTCTCCTGGAAGATTCTGAAGAGGGCGGTGGATGGAGGCTGGTCCAGGACGATGTCCTCCGGATCGGACTGGATGTCACACTCGATTCCCGAGCGCTTCTCGAACTCCCGGGCCTGCCACTCGATGGCCGCCGACAGGCCGAGATCGTCCAAGAGCTTGGGCCTCAACTCGGAGGAAATCCGGCGGACCGCCTGGACGGTGGCGTCAATCATCTTCGACATGGCTGCGGTCCTGTCGCCCAGCGCTGGCTGCGCGTCGCCGATCCGCTGGCCGATCCAATGCACGTCCATCTTCAGAGCGGTCATGGCCTGGCCGAGCTCGTCGTGGATTTCCCGCGCGATCTCCGTCCGTTCCCGTTCTCTGATCGACTGCAGGTGGGACGTGAGGTCGCGAAGCTCCTGGCGGGAGGTGCGCAGATCGCTCTCGACCCGTGTCCGCTCTGCGATCTCGCTCTTCAGTTGTGCGTTGGACTGCCTGAGCTCCGCTGTACGCCCGTCCACGAGCTCTTCGAGGTGTCTGCGGTGCCTCGAGAGGTCTTCGGCCATCTTGTTGAAGGAGGCCGCGAGGACCCCGATCTCGTCGTTCCTCCCGACCTCGAGAACGGCCTTCACGTCGCCTTCCGGCGCGCTCTGCATGGCCTCCGCGATGCTCATGATCGGAGCGGCAAAGTAGGACGCCAGGGCGAAGGCGAACACGCCGGCAAGCGCCGCGGCCAGCAACCAGACCGACATCATCTGCCGCCGCGAGCGGGAGAGTTCGAGCTCGACGGCCATGCGGGAATACCCCATGACGACGGTCCCCAGGCGCGCGCCTGCCGCCGTGACCGGGACGAAGATGTCGAAGAGCCGCTCATCTCCCCCCGGACGAAAAGACGCGCGGATGACGGGTGTTCCGGAGGCGACCGCGGCGCGGCTCGCCGGATCGTCCCGTCGCTTCCTGAGTTCGTCGAGATCGCTGTGCATGACGACGGTACCGTCGGGATCCAGCACGCCGACATAACGCACGTGCTCCTGGCTCATCGAGTGGTTGACGAACCTTCGCAGCGTGGCGAGGTCATTGGCCAGGATGGGTCTCACCGAGAACATCGCGAGGTCGCCGGCGATGGCCAGGCCCCGCTTGCTGAGCTCAGCCTGCAGCGTGGCTCGCTCTCGGACCGTGGCGATCAGGCCCGTGGCTGCCCCCAGCAGGAGCATGCTGCCCTCGATGAGCAGCGTCAGCTTGGTGCGGAGCCCGAGGTTCGACCAGCGAAAGGCACGACCCATGATTGGACCGTCGTTCCTCCGGATCACCTGGGCGGCGCTACAGCCGTCGCCGTGGCTCCGAGCGGGCCACGGCCGCGAGGTACTCCCCTTCGGTGGTTTTCAAGAATCCGCGGATTTCCGCGGACGACAAGATCCGAGCGTGCTCGGGGACGGCCGGGTCGAGCTGCAGGAGAGCCTCCGCGATCGCGCCGGTGACGGCCGGCGGTACGCCCTTGCGCGCCGCGAAGATCCTCGTGGGAAACGTCTCCGTGCGGGCGATGACCGTCAGCGAGGTCCGATCGACCCCGAGGTCCTTCTGCCTGGCCTCGTGCTGGCTCAGGAAGTGATCGCAGATGACGCCGGCATCGACCGACTTGACGGACACCGCAAACGCAATGTCCTCGCAGCACCCGCCGTTCACCGCTTTCAGCTCGCGGTCGACGGAGATGCCGCTCGATTCGAACAACGACCGAGCCGCGACCCACTTCGGCGTCGACGCCCTTGGCCCGAACATCACCGTCTTTCCCCGGAGCTGGGGCAGGCTGCTCACGCCGCTGTCCCGCCTGACGACGACGACACCGGACTGCGTCGTTGTCCCGTCCGGCGAGCGCGCCTGAAGGAGCACCGACGCGTCGAAGAGGCGCAGCAGCCGGATGAATGTGTGCGGGTCCTGCAACGCGGCGTCTATCTGGGCGTTCTTTATCAGGCTCTCGAACTCGTCGAGGTCTGCGGGCACCACGATCGTCACACTGACGCCCGCCGCAGACTTCAGGTACGCAAGCAGGGGATAGAACTTCCTGAAGGTCGTTTCGACGTTGCTGCAGGGAAGGACCGCGAGCCTGAAACCCGGCCCAGACCCCGGAGCAGCGCCAGGCCCAGCTGGCACGGCCAGAAGAACCGTCGCCGCCAGCAGCGGCCCCAGAACGCATGGTTTCACGACACCGCCACCTGTGCGCATGATGTGATCGGCCGCCTGGTGCAGCCCCGAACCGAGACAGACGGTTGATCCGATTGCACGTGCCATTATACCGGCTTGCCCGGCGTTACAGCGTCCGGGGGATGCCCCACGTGGCCCGATCGGGGCGTTATTGATCGGTTCGCCCCGCGAATGCGCGACTGCACGCCGCGCGAGCGTGCGAGACGATGAACTGGTGCTCGCGGACGATCAGCTGAGGTTGTACCGCGCGCATGCCGAGTCGATGACGGCGCGGATCAGGTTTCGGTAGTCCGCCATCTCGCCATCGGCCGATCCGTGGTAGAGCGTGTAGATCTGCGGCGCCCAGCTCTTGTGCGGCTTCAGCCCCGGGATGCCGTTGACTTCCATGATGCGCAGCGCGCCCTCCGCGTCGGTCTTGATGTCGATGCGCACGTGATCGAGACACCGCATGGCGGCGGCGGCCTGCTCTGCCAGCGCCTTGGCTTCCTCTCCCCGCGCGGGCGGGCGGCTGATCTTCGTCAGCCCGACGCCGCGCAGGTCTGCGCGCAACACCTTGTGCTTGCCGTAGTGCTGCGGCTCGACGGACACGAGGCCGGGCAGGCACTCGCGCGTCAATCCGTTGCCGATGACCAGCGTCGTGAACTCGTCGCCGGGCATGAAGTCCTCGACGAGGGCGGCCTGCCGGAACTCCTGTTCGATCCACCGGACCTGACGCATCAACTCGCCGGCGTCGTTGACGACGCTGTCGTCGTTGATGCCCACCGACCGGGACTCGCCCATCGGCTTCACGAATGCCGGGTACCGGATCGCCGACACGTCGTCGGTGCTGCGCACGAGGTGGTGCGCGGCGACGGCGACGCCTCGGGAGGCCAGCGCCTCGTGCGTCCGGTACTTGTCGATCATCTCCTTCATCGTCTGGCTGTTCGACCCGACGTAGGGGAGGCCCCTTCCGTCCAGGACGTCAGCCACCCACATTCCGCCCTCGCCGCGGCCGATGAATCTCTCGTTCGGGGTGATGTAATAGAGCGCGCTCCAGACGATGTCGAAGCCCCCGCCGTCGATGGCTTTCAGGAACTCCTGCTCGGTTTCCACGAAGGCGATGCGGGCGGGATGGCCGGCGGCCGTAGCCGCTGCAGCGACGGACTCCGTCACGTGCCTGTCGCCCCATCCCTGGGCATCGCCGCCCGGGCCGGTGAGCAGCAGCACTCTCATCGAACAGCTCCAGTCAGGTAGGGCCTGCCACCCGGGCCGTGGGAGCCCGACGCAATGACAATTCCGTCAGCGGCGAAGACCGACTTGCGTAAAGAGACCCGACCCCTTTTAGAGGCGCGCATAGGATAGCAGGGCGCGGGCCGAGGCGGGCGAGACCGGCTCGATGAGCCGGGCGATGGCGTGCCGCGACGCATCGCTCAGTTCGACCATCGAAATGACCTCCACGCGGACACCGCCTCGGGGCCCGACGGTCCCGACGGCCGACTCGTCTGCAGCGCCGCCGTCGCTCGCGGCGGCCGCATCGCCGCTGGCGGGTCCGGGTCTACCAGCTGCAGCGAACGCGCCGCCGGCCAGCAACTGGTCAACGAGGCGCGAGCCCGGATCGAGGGCGCGCACCGGGCGTCCGGCCTTCGCAGCCAGCGCCTCCGCAAACCGGCCGGCCACGTAGCCGTAGTGCGTGCAGCACAGCCCCAGGTACAAAGTCGATCCGGGCGGGGCGGCGCCGGCCGCCCGCGCGGCGCACGCATCCAGGAGTTCCGCCGTCCGGGGCCCGTCGACGTCCCGCTCGATGGCCGCCGCCAGGCCGTGGCACGACACGGACGCGATGCGGGTCGGGCCGATGCCGCACGCGGCGAGCCGATCGCGGTGCGTTCCCGATTCGATGGTCGTCTTCGTGCCGGTGAGCACGATTGACGAGCCTGGATCCTCGCGCAACCTCTCTGCGAAGAGATCCACCCCCGCGTCCACGATGCCGAGGACCGGCATCGAGGCGGTGCGGCTGAAGTCGGTGTGAGGGTAGAGGATCGACAGCGTGTTGCAGGCGATGACGATGCGATCGGGGCGCATGGCGGCCATGCGCCCGAGCGCCGAGTCGAACACGCTTGCCCGCGCGGCCGCGTCGGGAAGGTCGTTGTAGCCGCGATCCTCGAAGGGCCAGGCGTTCACGTAAGTCAGGCGGACCTCGCCGGCGATGGCGACGCCTGCCTGGCGGAGGCCCCGTTCGAGCGCCGCGCAGACGGCCAGACCACCCAGCCCGGAATCCGTGATGACGATGTGCGCGCCGGGGCGCATGGCGCGAGTATAGCCTCCCGGACCGGGCTACAATGCGAATATGCCCGAAGTTCGCGGCCGTCTCCCGCTGCTGATGCGCAGGGCCGGTGTCGCGCTCGCCCTCGTCGCGGCCGTTGCCCTGGCGCACGCGCAACAGCAACCGCCATCCGGGCAGGCGCCGGCGCAGCCGTCACCGCAGCAACCGCCGCCGCAACAGCCGGAGCGGCAGCAACCGCCAGTCTTCAGGGCGGCCGTGAGGCTCGTGCGCGTGGACGTGACGGTCACCGGGAGGGGCAACCAGCCGGTGGCGGACCTGGCTCCCGCCGACTTCGAGGTCACCGAGGACGGTGTGCCGCAGAAGGTCGAGCAACTGCAGTTCATCCGCCTCGACGGGAACCGGCCGGCCGGCGACCTGACGTCGCTCGAGATCCGGTCGCAGGACCAGGCCGAATCGGAAGCCGCCCGCGACGACGTGCGGGTCTTCGCGCTCTTCCTCGACGACTATCACATCGACAGGGCCCCGCAGATCACCATCCCGATGCGGCGCGCGCTGACGCTGTTCATCGACCGGCTGTGGCCCACGGACCTCGTGGCCGTGATGGAGCCGCTGACCGCGTTGAGCGCCCTTCGCTTCACGCGGTCGAAGTCCGAGCTCGAGCGGATCGTGAACACCTTCGAGGGCCGGCAGGGGGAGGTCTTCCCGGTCAAGAGCGTGATGGAAGAGGCCCAGCTGATGCGGAGCGACATCCGCCGGGTCCGCGCGGAGGTCACGCTGTCGGCGCTGGCCGCGCTGACCGTGAAACTGGGCGGCGTCAAGGAAGGCCGGAAGGCCATCATCTTCGTCAGCCAGGGGCCGCCGACGTTCGTCGGGGGCCGCGACGTGAACCTCCAGGACCGGATGCGGGAGATCGCGGACGCCGCCAGCCGCGGCAATGTCACCATCTACCCGCTCGACCCGGTGGGCCTCTCGATGGAAGCCCGCGCCGGCGACAAGAGCACGCTCTACCAGCTGGCGGCGGAGACCGGCGGGCGCCCGATCATCAACACGAACGACTTCGGGAACGGTCTCGGCCGGGTCATGGACGACAGCAGCGCGTACTACGTCCTCGGCTACACGCCGACGCGGACCGAGGACGACGGGAAGTACCACAAGATCGGCGTGAAAGTGAAACGCTCAGGCACGCACGTGCTCGCCCGGCAGGGCTACTTCGCGCCGAGCAGCAAGGAACTCACGGCCGCGGCGGAGGCCTCGGCGCGGGTGCTCGAGCCGCGGGTGGCCGGCGCCCTCCGGACGCTGGCCCGGCTGGAACCCGGCAAGCGGCCCGCCGACGTCTGGGTGGGTCTGTCGAGGGGGCAGGGAGCACGGACGAAGGTCGTGGTGGCGTGGGATCCGGTCGACCCGGCGCCGCCGGTAGTGGTCGGCAGCGTCGACGTGGAAGCGATTCCGGCGGCTGGCCCCGCACCGCCGCCGCAGACACTGGCGGCCCCGGCGGCAGGGAAGCCTGCGCGGGCGGCAGCCCGCTTCGAGCTCGAGCCCGGTCCGTTCTCGCTCCGGTTCACGGCTCGCGCGGCGGACCAGTCGGAGCTGGAAAAGTGGTCCACCACCTGGACGGCGCCGGACTGGGCCGCCGCCCCGATCGCCATGTCGACCCCGCGCATCTATCGCGCCCGATCGCTCGCCGAGTGGCGCGCGATCCAGTCATCGCCGGACCCGGTGCCGAGCGCCGTCCGCCAGTTCGTCCGGACCGACCGCGTGCTGGTGGCCGTGGAGTGCTACAGCACCCGCCCGGACTTCACGGCCGAGTTGAGCGCCCACGTGCTGACCCGGGAGGGCCGGGAACTGACCGCGCTTCCTGTCCCCGCCCTGGAACAGGGAGCCGCCAGATTCGAGCTTCCTGTCAGTAGCCTCGGGCAGGGCACGTACATCCTGCGAGTGCGCGTGACCCTCGGCCCGGAGCGGGTCGAGGAGATGACGGCCATCCGCGTGGTGCGGTGAGCCTGGCGCGCGCCGGCGCACGCCCCTGACGTCAGGCGCGCTGGACGAGCGCGCGCACGGTCTCGGTGAGCGAGCGGAAGTCGATCTTCCCGCTCGACATCTTCGGAATCTCCGGCACGACGACGAACTGCTTCGGCAGCGCGAAGTTCGGGAGTTCGCCGCTCATCTGCCGCAGCACCTCACGCTGGTCAATGCCCTCGGTGACGACGGCGACGATCTTGGAGCCCTTGACGGCGTCCGGCACTTCGACGACCGAGCACACGACGCCGGGTGGCACGGCACGCTCGAGGACGTCCTCGACCTTCACGAGCGACACCATCTCGCCTCCGATCTTGAGGAACCTGGCGAGGCGGCCGACGTGCCAGAGATAACCGTCCTCGTCCATGTAGCCCATGTCCTGCGTGTCGTACCACCCGCGGTGCATCCGGGTGGCGTTGGATTCGAAATCGTCGAAGTAGCCCGACATGACGGACAGCCCCTTGACCATGATCCGGCCGATGGTGCCGACCGGGCAGGGATCGCCGGTTTCGTAGTGCTCCAGGCGCACCTCGACGTTCGGCAGCGGGCGGCCCACGCTGCCCGGCCGGTTGTGCTCGGGCGAGTTGACCGAGATGACCGGGCTGGTCTCCGTCGTGCCGTAGCCTTCGAGCAGCACCTTGCCATGCCGATCCCAGAATCCCCGGCGCAGCGCATCGGGGCACTTGTCCGCGCCCGTGAGGATGAGCTTGGTGCTGTCAAAGTCCCCGGGCTCGGACTTCTGCAGGTAGCCTGAGAGGAACGCCGGCGTGCCGACGAGCATCGTCACCCGCTCGTCCCGGACGGCGGAGCAGATGGCCCGGTACTCGAGCGGGCTCGGGAAGGTGACCACCGTCATTCCGCTGACAAGGGGCAGCCACAGCCCGGTGTTGAGGCCGAAGACGTGGAAGAACGGGAGGTTGCCCAGAATGATGTCTCCCGGCCCGAACTCGACCATGCCGTGGATGCCTTCGATGTTCGACAGGAGGTTCCGGTGCGTCAACGGGACCACCTTCGGCGACCGTTCGCTGCCGCTCGTGAACAGGATGACGGCGTTCGCGTCCTCCGAGAGGGACGGCAGGGACGCCAGCACCTTCTCGAGCGTCCGGGTCGCGCGGAGGGACCCTGTGATCTTCTGAAGCAAGGACACCGAAGCGGCGATGTCCTCGATGAAGATCATGCCGTCGACCTCGAGGCACTTGATCTTGGCCAGGAGCGCCCGCGACGTGATGATGGTGGTGAACCCCAGGCGCCGCTGCGCCTCCTGGCAGTTCTTCGCGGCGCCGCTCGAGTAGTTGATCATGACCGGCGTCCGGCCCGTCATGGTCGCGGCGACCACGGTGAGCACGGCCCCGGCGGTATTCGGGATCATCACGCCGATGAAGCCCGGGTCGTACTGCTCCAGCTTGCGGGACAGGATGAGCGACCGCAGGAGCGCGTTCTTGTAGCTCACGCGCTGGCCGGTCAGCCGGTCGACAATCGCGAGTGTGTCCCCGTGCTGCTTGGCCGTCCGGACGAATGCTTCGACAAGGGTCATGGCAGAGTCCTGGTCAGGGGGCGGCTCTGCTGCCGTTCGCCCCGGCGTCAGGTGCGCTGGACGAGCCCGCGCACGGTCTCGGTGAGCGAGCGGAAGTCGATCTTCCCGCTCGACATCTTCGGAATCTCCGGCACGACGACGAACTGCTTCGGCAGCGCGAGGTTCGGGAGATCGCTGCTCATCTGCCGCAGCACCTCGCGCTGGTCGACGCCCTCGCTGGTGACGGCGACGATTTTCGATCCCCGCGCGCCGTCGGGCACCTCGACGACCGAACACACGACGCCGGGCGGCACGGCGCGCTCGAGGACGTCCTCGACCCTGACAAGCGACACCATTTCTCCGCCGACCTTGAGGAAGCGGGCGAGGCGGCCGACGTGCCAGAGATAGCCGTCCTCGTCCATATAGCCCATGTCCTGCGTGTCGTACCACCCGCGGCGCAACCGGCTGGCGTTGGATTCGAAATCGTCGAAGTAGCCCCCCATGACGCAAGGCCCCTTGACCAGGATCTTGCCAATCGTGCCGGCCGGGCACGGTTCGCCGGTCTCCCAGTGCTCCATGCGCACCTCGAGGTTCGGCAGCACGCGGCCCACGCTGCCCGGCCGGTTGCGTTCGGGCGAGTTGATCGAGATGACCGGGCTGGTTTCGGTGGTGCCGTAACCTTCGAGGACCGTCTTGCCGTGCTTCTCCCGGAACCCGCGCCTCAGCGGCTCGGGGCACTTGTCCGCCCCGGTGACGAGCAGGCGGACGCTCTCGAAGTCGCCGGGTTCCGATTTCTGCAGGTAGCCCGCCAGAAACGCCGGCGTGGCGATCACCATCGTGATGCGCTCTTCCCGGACGGCCGCGCAGACGGCCCGGTACTCGAGCGGGCTCGGGAGCGTCACCACCGTCATGCCGTTGACGAGCGGCAGCCACAGCCCGGTGTTGAGGCCGAAGACGTGGAAGAACGGGAGGTTGCCGAGGATGATGTCCGCCTCCCCGTACTCGACCAGGCCGTGCATCCCGTCGATATTTGTCAGGAGGTTCCGGTGCGTCAGCGGGACCACCTTCGGTGACCGCTCGCTGCCGCTCGTGAACAGGATGACGGCGTTGTCCTCTTCCGAGATGGACGGCAGGGACGCCAGCACCTTCTCGAGCGTCCGGGTCGCGCGGAGGGACCCGGCGATCTTCTGGAGCAGGGAAACCGAGGTGGCGATGTCCTCGATGAACACCATCCCGTCCACCTCGGGGCACTTGACCTTCGCCAGAAGCGCCCGTGACGTGATGATGGTGGTGAACCCCAGGCGCCGCTGCGCGTCCTGGCAGTTCTTCGCAGCGCCGATGGAGTAGTTGATCATCACGGGCGTCCTGCCCGTCATCGTCGCCGCGACCACGGTGAGGATGGCCCCGGCGGTGTTCGGGATCATCACGCCGATGAAGCCCGGGTCGTACTGCTCCAGCTTGCGGGACAGGATGAGCGAGCGCAGCAGGGCGTTCTTGTAGGTCACGCGCTGGCCGGTCAGCCGGTCGACAATCGCGAGTTTGTCACCGCGCTGCTTGGCCGTCCGGACGAACGCTTCGACGAGTGTCATGGTCGTGCCCCCGCGCTTCGAAAACTGACCGCAGAGGGTCCAGAGGGGCCCCTCTCGGCGCCCGGTGCAGAAACGATACACCCGGGACGCCGGGAACGACGGTATCGAGAAGCGATGCGCCCAAGAGCCGGGCCTGAGAGGGGCGAGTATACGCCACTTCGGGCCACCCCGGCGCCGCCCGGGACGCCTCCCGGGACGACGAGCCCCTGCCAGCGCAGGCCGGGCTACGGGAGCTTCCGCGCGAGCGCCGCGCCGCTCGCCCTAACCTTCCGGACGGCCGCGGCGATGTCGTCCATGTCGGCGCGGGGGCCCAGGAGCATCGTCTGCGTGAGCCAGACCGCCTCCTGGCAGAGACGGTCGTTGACCGGACACGCGTTGCGCTCCGTCAGTCTCTCGAGCGTGTCCTTGCCGTAGACGCTCACGTAGGCCCGCGAGGCAAGCGTCCCCAGGACCGACGCCGCCTTGTTGAGCGGGCTGTAGCCGCCGGAGGCCGGGATGCCCTCGGCCCGCAGCGCGCGGAGGAAGCCGTCCCGGGGAAGCCCCCCAAACCTGGCGGCGTCGTACCGGAACATATAGAGGTGATAGGCGTTACGGGTACAGCCAGCGTACATCCTGGCCGGCGTGATGCCGTCGATTCCCGCGAGCTGGCGCGTCAGGTACGCGCCGTTCTCGTCGCGCCGGGCGGCCTGCCCGGCGAGCCGTGTCATCTGGCTCGACAGGATGGCCGCCTGGAAGTCGGTGAGCCGAAGGTTCAACCCCGGTCCGCGATAGGCGAACCCGCCGCCCCCGCGCGGCGTGCTGTTGTTGTGGAACGCGTACGCGGCGTCGGCGAACCCGGCGTCGCTCGTGACGAGGGCGCCGCCCTCGCCGGAATTGAGGTTCTTGCTCGCCTGGAAGCTGAAAGCCCCGGCGATACCCAGGCTGCCGACCTTGCGGCCGCGCCACTCGGCCAGGTGCGCCTGGCAGGCGTCCTCCAGCACCGGGATGTTCCGGGCGCGCCCAAGGGGCAGGATGGCGTCGAGGTCGGCCGCGGAGCCCCCGAGGTGCACGGGCATGATGAGCTTCGTGCGGGGCGTGATGGACGCCTCGATGCGCCGGGCGTCGATCTGGAACGTCCCGATGTCGGAGTCGACGAACACCGGCAGCGCGTGGCGCTGCAGAACCACGTTGATGGTGGCGACGAACGTGTACGGCGGCACGATGACCTCGTCGCCCGGACCGACGTCGAGGACCGCGAGCGCAGTCAGCAAGGCGCTCGTGCCGTTGGCCACCGCAAGGCAGTGCGCCGCGCCGGTGAGCGCGGCGTACTCGCGTTCGAACACGTCGACCCCGGACGCGCGGTTCCAGCGTCCGCTTCGCAGGACGCCGGCGAGCGCCTGCTCCTCGAGCACGTCGGAGAAAGGCCACGAGGGGAACGGCGCCGTGCGGACCGGCGCGCCGCCCAGGGCGGCCGGCATGGTCGATGACTGCGCGGTGGCGCGCGGCGCGCGCCCGCCGAGAGCGGCGGCGGCGCCGGCCATTGCCAGAAAACCACGCCGGTTCATGCAGGCCATGATCAGTGCTCCTTCGTTCCGCCGGTGATCGTCATGAGGGCATCGATGCCGCCCATGACGGAGGCTTCGACCGTCTCGGCGAACGGGCCCGGACGCCCGTAGTACAACATCGCCTCGCCGCCCTCATAGCCGCCCTCGCGCAGGACGCGCAGCGACGGCAGATAGCCGAACACCGCGTCCGTGCAGCCGGCCACCCAGGTGGCGTCGCCGTACTTCCGCTTGACCGCCAGGGCGTAGTCGACGACGACCTCGCCGCTGATGGCGACAAACGCGAGGGAGCCGATCCGCAGGACGTGGAGCGGGGCGTGCTCGACCGCCCGGGTCCGGCCCTCGCGCGCAATCACATCCAGCATCAGCGCCGCGTGCCGCCGGACGTAGACGTCGGCGTCCTCGAGCTTGCGGCGCCACGCCTCCGCGTCCGGCGCCGGGGCGTACGCAAGGGTTGCGGTGGTGAAGGCGCACCGGAGCGGGCCTCGGACCTCGGCGGCGCCGCCAAGCGCGCGGTCCACGGCATCCGCCAGGCTACGCCCGTGCTGTTCGGCGAGTTCGATTGTGCCGCGGGGCTTCGGGTTGGCGTCGGCGCCGCACCCCGCGACGAAGAGCGCCGTGACGCCCGGGTGGCGCCGCTCCAGTTCGGCCTGCGCCACGCCCGCGTAGTCGCCGTGGTAGCGGACGAACGTGGCAGGCAGCGTCGTGTTGTGGCAGGCGTAGCCGAACACAACGCCGGCCAGCTTCCCTCCGGGACGCTCGACGGCCAGCACGGGCACGGTGGAGTCGGCGGGACCGTCGGGGCCGAACGCGACCCGGCGGTTCGCGCCGAAGCCGGCTGCCCCCTGGCCCCTACGCACACGAGCGGGCCGCAGGGCGTCGATCGCCTGCCCGATTGCCGCAAGGACCTGGCCCTCGATCCTCGCCGTCGATGCGCGCACGCCGTCCCACTGGGACGGCGTCAGGTCGTAGGCCACCGCCAGCTGATCGTCGACGACCGGGCCGCTGTGGGTGTGGCTGCTGCAGAGCACCAGGGCCTCGCGCGGCAGGCGATGGCGGCGCTGAACGGCCGCGGCGATGCGCTCGACGACCGGTTCGGTGAGGCCGAGAGCGTCGAGCGTCACGATCACGGCCAGGCGGCCGCCGGCGTCCTCGAACGCAATGGCCTTCGCGTGCAGCGGCTGGGCGGCGCCCTGCGCCGGCTCCTTGCGCGCCGCGTAGCCGGCCATCCAGACCCCCGGGGGCGGCGTGATGTCCATCGACGCCAGGCCGACACGCCAGCCGGCGGCTGCAGGCCGCGCCGGGAACGCCGCGGCCCCAACGACGGACAGCAGGAACGAACGCCGGTCGATGCTCATGGGTCACCACGATTCAGGGAGGCTCCAGGGCCGGCGGCGCGCAATCACGGCGGCGCCGGCGTGTCCGGCGACGGGGCCATGATACCGCCGCGTCGAGGCGCCCGATCAGGTAAGCTTCGTGACCGGTAGCCCCCGGGAGCGCAGCCCATGACACCGGCTAGAACCCTGCCCCGCCTGATGGAGACGAGCGCCGAGCGGTACCCCGGCAACATCCTGATGCTGGAGAAGCGCGGCAGCCGCTACGAGGGCACGACCTACGCCGACATGCGCGTACGCGTGCGTCGTTTCGCCGCGGGCCTGCTCGCCCTGGGCCTCGCCAAGGGCGAGCGCGTCGCGCTGATCTCCGAGGGCCGCAACGACTGGGTGGCAGCCGAGTTGGGCATCCTGTACTGCGGCGCGATCGACGTCCCGATCTCGGTGAAACTCGACGAGCCGTCGGACCTCGCGTTCCGGCTCCGCCACGCCGGCTGCACCATGGTAATCGTCTCGCGCGGCCAGGCCGCGAAGATCCGCGCGATCAAGAGCGGCCTGCCGGATCTGACGCTGACAATCGTGCTCGACGCGCTCGACGCCTTCGACGCGGACGAGTTGCCGGCGGCGGCGGTCCTCGAGAAGGGCGACGCGTTCCTCGAGACGGGGCGGCCGGCGCTCGAGGCGCGGTGGCAGTCCGTGGCTGAGGACGACGCCGCGAACATCTGCTACACGTCCGGGACGACGGCCGATCCGAAGGGCATCGTCCTGACGCACCGGAACTACACGGCCAACATCGAGCAGGGGGTGGAGATGATCCAGCCCCGGGAGGACTGGGTCCTGCTCAACGTCCTCCCGTGGGATCACGCGTTCGGGCATACCTGCGGCATCTACATGATGATGAGCCGAGGCGCGACGCTGGCGTCGGTCCAGCCCGGCCGGGGCGCGCTGGAAACCATCAAGAACATCCCCCTGAACATCCGGGAGACCCGCCCGACGGTCTTCCTCAGCGTCCCGGCGCTCGCCACCAACTTCCGCAAGAACATCGAGAAGGGCGTGCGGGAGAAAGGCGCCGTCACGGACGCGCTGTTCACCAGAGCCCTCGAGACGGCCTACGCCTATTACGCGGAAGGCTGGAACCGCGGCGCCGGGGCCCGGGCGCTCAAGAAGCCGCTCCTGGCGCTTTTCGACGCGCTCATCTTCCGGAAGATCCGGGAGAACTTCGGCGGCAGGCTGCAGTTCTTCGTCGGCGGCGGCGCGCTGCTCGACATCGAACTGCAGCGCTTCTTCTACGCCATCGGGATCCCGATGCTGCAGGGGTACGGTCTGACCGAGGCCGCGCCCGTCATCTCGGCCAACACGCTGGCCCGGCACAAACTCGGCTCGTCGGGCCGGATCCTCCCGGGCCAGGAGGTCCGCATCTGCGATCCCGAAGGCCAGCCCCTTCCCGCCGGCGTCCAGGGCGAAATCGTCGTCCGCGGCGAGAACGTGATGGCCGGATACTGGAAGAACGACGCGGCGACAGCCGAAGCGCTGCGCGGCGGCTGGCTCTATACGGGCGACCTCGGCTACCTCGACGCTGACGGCTACCTGTTCGTGCTCGGCCGGATGAAGAGCCTGCTCATCGCCGATGACGGCGAGAAGTACAGCCCCGAGCAGATCGAAGAAGCCATCACCGAGCGCTCGCGGTTCGTCGAGCAGTTGATGCTCTACAACAACCAGTCGCCGTACACGGTGGCCCTGCTCGTCCCTGCGAAGGACGCGATCCGGGAGTGGCTGGCGAAGCAGGGGCTGTCGGCCGGCACGATCGAGGGACAGGACGCCGCGCTGCGGCTCCTCGACGGCGAGTTGGCCAGGTACCGCCAGGGCGGCGAGTATGCCGGCGCCTTCCCGGGGCGGTGGCTGCCCTCCGCGGTGGCCGTGCTGGAGGAGTCGTTCACCGAGCAGAACCACCTGCTCAACTCGACCATGAAGATGGTGCGGCCGAAGATCGTGGAGCGCTACCGTGACCGCATCGGACGGCTGTACACCGCGGCTGGCCGGTCGATCGTCAACGACGACAACCGGGCGGTCGCCGCCGGGCTCACATAGGGCGATTCGGTGCCGAACTACCTGGAGGGCAGCGCGGCCTTCGATCGATCGTCGTACGGCCGGAGGGTCCAGTCGAAGAACGCCCACGTCCGGTTCCACGAATCGATCTGCTCGGGCGAGTCCACGCGCTGCAGCGTCTTCGGATCGACGCGCCGGCTGAAGGAGTGGCCGACGGTCGCGCCCCAGGGCGCCGGATCGACGTAGGTCCTCGTCTCCGCCAGGTCCGGCTTCCGGGAGCGGAGCGCGTCCACGATCTGCTGATCCTCGACGTAGTTCACGTCGAGGTCGTTCGTCGCGACGTGCACCAGCAGTGGCACCTTCAGCTTGTCCACGTGGTAGAGCGGCGAGCGCTCGATGTAGATGTCGGGCTTCTCGAAGGGCAGGCCCTGGATCCGCTTCTGCGTGGCGAACTCCCACTGGTAGGACGGCCCCTTCAGCGACAGGCGGAACAGGAGATTGGTCACGGGCACGATCGCCGCGCCCGACGCGAAGGGATGCTCCTCCCGGAACACGGACAGCAGCGTGATGTAGCCGCCGTGGCTCCAGCCCATGATGCCGATCCGCGCCGGGTCGACGTGCGGGAGCGTCGCCAGGAAGTCCGCCGCCGACACCACGTCGTCCACCTCGTAGCCGCCGTAGTCGATCTCGTTGTGATACGCCTCGCCGTAGCCCGTGCTCCCGCGGTAGTCGGGCGCGATGACAACGTATCCGCGCGCGAGGGCTTCCTTGACGAAGGGGAACATGGTGAGGCCCCAGTTGCTGTGGACGCCGCCGTGCACCCACACCATCGCCGCATGGCCTTTCGGGCCCCGCTTGTCGAGCGGCTGGAACAGGTGCGCCGGGATCTCGAGATCGCCGACGCCGCTTCGATAGGCGACCTTCCGGTAGTCGATGATCCCTTTGCACAGGTCGGGGTACCGCGCCTCGGCGGCTGAGCGGGCGTCGATGTCGCGCTGGTAGTCGGTGCCGATGGCGTGAAGCGCCGGGTCCGTCGGCACGTAGAGCTGCCGGGCGCGATCCGGGGCCATGGGCACCAGCAGCCGCGGATCCTGGCGCCTCGGCCGCTCCGCGGCTTGCGGCTGGGGCTGGGCCCACGCCGGCAGCGGCGCGACGGCGAACGCGGCCGCGAGGGCGGCTACGGACAGGACGCAGCGAAGCGGCGGGCGGCGCGCGAGGCGCATGGTGACCTCCGGGGGCGTGCCCCCTACTTGGGGATGGTGATCTTCTCCTCGGTCTTCACCTGGAACCGGCGGAATTTGCGATAGAAGGCGGTGCCCTCCTGGACGGTTTCGGTCCGCGGCATGCCCCAGTACGACCCTACGACCATGGACCGGTAGGTTTCGGTCATCCGGTCCGGCACCCACATGCCCAGCTCGGAGTCGTGGCGGAACGAGACGAGGATTTCGCCGGTCGACCCGTTCTCCTCGACGCGCAGGCCGGACTCGACAATGGCGCCGGTCGTCACGTCGACGAGGAACCATCCCTTCGCCGGCACGTCGCGATCCCGGAGGTCGGTGATGATCGTCGGCCGCTCGGTCTCCTCGAACTCGACGCGCCAGGCCTCGACTCCGCCCGACTGGTGCCGGCCGGCCACCTTGAACCGGAATCGTCCCCGATTGTCCGCGGACAGGAACCGCAGGAGATACAGCGGGACGTTGATGTTCCGCTCGACCATTCCGATGTTGTACCTGGCGCTCTCCGTCCTGATGGCCATCAACTGGCCCGCCGCCGGCGCATCGGGCTCCAGGAAGAGGCGCTTGAGCCGATCGTCGCGGTCCCGGACGGCGACCCCGTCCACCTCGTACACGTCGCGGAACGACACCCAGTCGGATGATGGCTCCAGCTTGATGAGGAGGTAGTCGGACCGGAGCCGCGTGCGCTTCCCCCGGGCGGATTGCCTGTATTCCTCTTCTGCGACGAGGCCCGAGTACCTGGCGCTCGTACGCGCCGACGTAGTCGACGAGCCTGCCCATCGCGAGCTGCAATTCCGCCTCGCGCGCGGCCGCGCTTGCCGAGATCCTGGCCGGCTTCGCGCCCTCAGCCCCTGGCGCCGGCGCGGCCGTTCCTATCGGGGCCGCCTCCGGCCCGGCCGGGTCGGCGTCTCCGGCATCCGGCGTCGGCACGAGCCATGCCGGCGCGCGCGCCGTCCAGGCCCTATTCGCAAGATCCACTCGCAGCGCGTGGCGCTTGCCGTCCGTGTCGGCGGCCGCGCCCTCGACGGACACGACGAAGCAAGACGCGAGTTCCGTGGCCGTGCGGCCGATGATGCGATCCGGGTTCCTGCCGAGGGCCACGAACCGGCCGCCGGTCGATGCCGCCAGCAACTCCAGGGGACCGACGTCGGGGTCGTTCTTCAGGCCATCCTGGGGAGCGGTGAGGCCGAAGACGTGGATCACCGTCCGCGCGGAGACGGCGCTGAAGGCGAGGCTCGTCACCTGCATCGGCGGCAGATTCACCACGCCGGCGGAAAACAGCGCAATGGTCTTGCGGCCCGGCACGGACCGCAGGCCCTCGACGACGCCGAGGAGCCCCTCCAGGCTGCCCCCTGCGCCAGACTGAGTCATGTCGAGCGCGGCGGGCGCAGCCTGGACCTTCGTAAGGAACTCGCCTGAATGGTCGACGGTCGGGTTGGCGGCGTCGTTGGGATCCGGTTCAGCCAGCACCGGAGCGGCGGGGGCTGGAAGCGACGGGACGATCCGGCCGGTGACGCTCGCCAGCGCTTCCCGGACGGACGGCTGGTCGGACGTCAGCGACAGCAGTTGGCCGCCCGCCAGCGGGAGGTGCAGCGCCGCCATCCGATCCGCCATGCCCAGGCGATCGAGCAGCGCGCGGCCCGCTGCGACGGCCTGCCGCTCCTGGCCGCGCACCAGACCGTTCTCGTCGACGATGAGGAGAATCGTGCGGCTCGGCTCGGCGGCGAAGGCTCCGGCGGACGACGCGCGCCGGGCCAGCCGGCTCGACGCATCGCTAGCGGCGCCGGGGCCCCTGGCGACGCGCCTGACCGCCAGCACGCGCCGCGGCTTGCCGTCGACGGAGACGCTCATGTCGGATGGCGCGAGGCTGTCTGGCGCGCGGCCCTCGCGATCGGTCACCACCACGTCGAACGACACGGCATGCGCGATGGCGGGCGCCTGGGGCGCCGCATGAAGCGCCGGCAGCCACACGAGGGCTGTGGCGCACAGGATCGCGAACGCGGACGGCGCGGCAGACACGGATCGGCGTTTCGACGTCACCCGGTCAGTCTACCTCACGCCAACCGCCGTCCACGCCTGCGCGATCGCCCGCTCGGCGGCGCTCTCCGGGCCGTACAGATCGCGGGCCGACTGGATGGTCGCCGCCCGCGCGGCCTCGAACGTGGCGCCAGTCGGCAGCATGTACACGAACGCGCGGTAGAACGCCCGTTCAATCTGGCCGCGGTTCCCGGCGCCCACGCCTTCCACGCTCGCCCCCGAGGTGCGGTTCGTTCCGCCCTCGATCGCCAGGTAGAACGCGTGGCTCGCAATCGTCGAGTTGGCGTGCACGCCGCCGTCGGCCCCGTCCGTCCGGAACGCGCTGCGGTGATCCGGGTTCCCGTGCAGGGACGGGTCGCTGAGCGATCGCACGCCGCCCTCCGTCGCGTCCTCGCCGACGAGGTAGTCCGCGTGCGCCGCGCCGCGCCCGGCCGGCTGCGACGCGAACTCGACCGACGTGGCCATCATGTCCGCGAACGCCTCGGCGAGCGCGCCGGACTCGTTCCGGTAGATCAACCCCGGTCTCCGCTCGATGAGCGCGTGCGTCAACTCGTGGGCCACCAGGTCGAGCGCGGTTGCGGCGTTCGCCCACGCGCGCCCGTCCGACAGGACGCCGCGGGGCGTGCCTTCGCCGAGCACGACCATGCGGCCGTCCCAGAAGGCGCCGGCAAAGTAGAGCGCATGCTCCGCGCCGAGCCTGGCCCAGTCGGAGCGCGACACCGGGTGCACGACGACCGGGATTGCGGCGTCCCCGCCGTCGAGGGAGAACAGCCCGGTGCGGCGGATGTAGTACTCCCGCGTCGCGGCGATCCCGGCCTGCGCCGCCCGGACGAACTCGTCCGCGGAGGCCTCCTCCCCGCTCCCCTGACCGGCGGCCACCGCGGCCGCGCGCGCCGCGCTGCCGCCGACCGCCAACGCCGTGCGGGGCGCGTCGCCCCGAAAATCGACCGCCGCCACGCGAAACGCCTGGCCTTCCGCCTGCGCGTGCTCGGCCTTCAGATTGCGGTAATCCAGCAGGACCCGGCCGGTGGCGGCGTCCACGAAGCACGTCCGCACGTCGGTCGCCGAACGCGCCTCCGCCTGCCACGCCAGCGCGTAGCCCCCGTCGTCCAGAGGCAGGACGACCAGGGCCGGCGCGTTTCCTGGCGGCACCTGGCCTCCCCTCGCTCGTGACATCGCGCGCCCCACCTCGTCCGCGCCGATTACCGGGTCGACGTCCAACTCGATGCCGGCGTGTACCGTGCCGAACATCGACACCGTCACCCCGTTGTCCAGCTGCCGCGCCACGTCGCCGCCAACGACCGGCACACCCTTGTAGAACTGCTGCAGGCGCTCGTGCGTCCGGCCCGCGAGTACCGTGTCCGCCTCGGTCGAGGTCACGACGAGATCGCCGGACCGCACCAGCGCGTCAACCCACCCGTCCCATGCCCGAAGCGCGCTGACGGAGCGCGTGAACATACGCACGGGGCCAGCTTGCCGCCGCGACGCGTCTGCTCCGTCCAGCGCGGACCGGCTCGCCGCCAGGTCCGCAGGCAGGCCCCCCAACGCCGACATCGCCGCGACGGCCGGCCGCGCCGCGAGGGCGGTCGTGCCGCGGAGAATGACCCGGCTGACGTCGAAGAACGGCTTCCCTGCGGCCTTCTCCTCCGAGAAGAAGGTCAGATGAATGACCCGGCCGATCTGCGGCTTGCCCGTCGTGATGCTGGTAACGTCGTAGAGCGGCACCTTCGCGTGCACGGCGGCGGGGTCGAAGGCGTACTGGAACTTCCCGCCCTTGACCGGGAGGTCGCCCTGCTCGATGACGGCGCCGGGCGTGATGAGCGTGTAGTGCACCACCGGCGCGCTCGTCGTCCCGGACACCACGATGCCGGTCGTCGCCGAGAACGTGCGCTGCGAGGCGCCGTCGATCTGCAGACCGGACGCGCCGGCCGGCTTGGCAGGCGAGTAGACGAAGAACTCGCCTCCGCTATCGGGGAGCCCGGGCATCCGCCCCTCATAACCGTTCCACGTGGCGCGAATCTGGTACGTGTAGACGCCGCCCACGTCGAGGGGCCAGGAGGCCGCGCCGGCGAAGGAGCCGAACCGGTCGCCCACGCCTTCCGCCACCTGCCGCCGGCCGTCGGGGTACGTCAGCGTGAAGCGGATCGACACCGGCAGGAGCGGGTCGATCTGAATGGCGGGCCGGAAGGTGGCGCCCACAGCATACGCAGTGCCCGGGCGGAGCCCCACCAGGTAGAACCGGGCCTTCTCGCCGAGCGGGCCGTTCAGATCCTCCGCGCCGGGCGCGACGACGCGGTTGTTGTTCGAGCCCCTGGCCAGCAGGAACGCGCTCGAGATGTACCCCGCGTACAACCGGGCCTGCCCGGGACGCCGCAGCACCACGCCGCCGAGCAGGCGATAAATGTCTCCCGGCGCGTCGCCGTTGGGCGATGCGCCGATCTGCCCGCCGAAACTGTTCGGGCTGACGGGCCAGTACGGCGCGCGCACGTTGCTCTCGCCGACGAGGAACCGTCCCATGAAGCCCGGGCGGGGCGCCGCGCCGTAGTAGTACTCCAGAGTCGTGATGTACTCGGGGTAGAGGTGCGGCGAGTAGCCGTTCGACGTCTGGATGCGGAGATTCGTCGTGCCGACGCCGTTCAGCGACGTATCCCACGCCGAGGTGTCGCCCTGCATCTGGTACGTGAGCACCGGCTCGATCTTGTTGGCCCCCTGCCCCTCGGCGGCCACGAGCAGCACGTCGCCCGAGTTGTAAGGGAACGTCAGGTGGGCGAGGTGCGATTCCCCGTCCGCACCGACGTAGCCCTCGAACTTCGTCTCTCCGCGATCGACGTACTTGCTGCTGACGGCGAACTTCTTGCCGCGGGCGACGACGGTTGTCGAGTCCGCGTACACGACGCCCGCATGGCGCATCGTGCTGACCCAGAGGTGACCTTCGCCGTCGGTGTATGTGGCGAGCACCTGCGCGTGGTACTCACCGGGCGCGTCGAGGGGGAACGACTTCATCCCCTGCGCCGCGCCGAACAGACCGGCCATCGTCGCCTTGCCCGAGTAGCTGAGCGTCTTCACGTTGGCGGAATCGGAGTCCGGATACAAGGAGACGGTCACCTGGACGTCCGCGGGGACGGCGGGATTGAACTGGGTGTCGCGGCCGTACGACGATCCCACGGGGTAGGGCATACCCTGGAAGGTGGCGGTCGCCAGCGTCATGCGCCTGGCGATCCAGAAGCGATACGTGCCGCCGCCCCGGTAGCGCCGGCCGGAGCTGTCCTCGATCCATCCGGTGGCCGTCACGGTGTAGCGTCCGTACATGTACGGCTTCCATGCCGTGAACGCCGTGTTCTTCGTCGTCGGACCGTTCCCGGACTTCGCCACGAACTTCGCCGTGCCGAGAGCGATGCGGGCGCCGTCCGGCCCGGAGATCGCCACGGACAGCTCGCCGGAGCTCCAGTTCCACGGGATGTTCTGCAACGCGTCGATCGTGTCCGCCGGGAACTGCGGTTCCAGCGAGTACGACAGCCTGGTTCCCGCCGTGTCGTAGAGCGGGAGGATGACGTCGTCCGGGATGATGGAGCGGTTGGAGAGCGCGAAGCGGGAGCGGTCCTCGTCCGCGACGACGCCCTGGTAGCCGTTGGAGTTGTAGTTCGACAGGAGCACCCACGGGAAACGGGTCTGGAGCGTGCCGGCGTCGACCAACTGGCCGGACGCCCGCATCCCGCTGGCCGGCATGAGGGCCGGTGAATAGAAATAGGTGCCGACGTCCGGCAGGAACGGGCGCGAAGCGAAGCCGTAGCCGTTGAGATTGTACCGGGTGGATCCCACCATCGCGCCGAGATCCACACGCAGGCGGTAGAGACCCGGCGGCAGGACCGACGGCAGCGTCGTCGCAAACGAGAAGGCGGCGACCTTGGTGCCTGGCTCCGGTCCATTCACCATCAGGCTGGCGGGCAGGGTCTGGAACTCGTCGAGCGGCGAGCGGAACTGGTACCCGAAGCGGCTCGTGACGGCGCCTTGCACGCCGCCTTCGATGGCCAGGCCCGTGGGCGTGAGGATTGTCGACATCCTCTCGTCGCTTGGCAGGCGCATCCAGCCGTCCGCGTCGAAGGTGCGCTCGGCGGTGAGGAGGACGCAGAGCTTGTCGGCCTTGATGCCGGCGGCCGCGAGACTGGCGAGGTGGCCGGTCCCCAACTGGAGCGAGACGATGATCTGCAGTTCGCGGCCGGGCGCCCAGCGTGTGGTCGACACCGAGACGTCTGCCCGCCAGTCGCCGTGTGCCGTCTGGCCCGTAGCGGTGTAGGAGACCGGCTCACGCCTGGAGTCCTCGTCGAGCATGGCCGCCGGGGCCTGCGCGTATGTGATCGTTCGTCCGGTTGTGATGGACAGCAGGACGGCCAGGCCCAGGGCACTCAACCGTCGCAGGTGGGGCGGGCGCATAGACACCTCGTGTCGAGTTTCGGTCGATCTGGCGGGTGACTTCAAGACGAGGCTGGTGCCGCTCCGCGCGTGCGGGCCTTCCGGCCGGGTTTGACCGGGGCGGCCTGCGGGGCCGGAGGATGCTCCTCCTCCTCCTGGTACGCCGCCGAGTGGAGCAGGTGCCGGTGCATGAGCGTCTTGGCGTGCTCGACTTCCTTCTTGCGGATGGCCAGGTAGATGGCCCGGTGGAGGTCGGCCGCGTCACGGAGATTGCGGTCGGTCGCGCGGGTCGCCGTCTCGCGCCGCTGCTCGTAGTAGAGGGCCGCGACCATTTCCACGAGGGACGCCACGATCGGGTTCCCGCAGGCCGCCGCCACGGCCCGGTGGAACCGGATGTCGTGGACGAGGAACTCGACGGGATCGTCGATCGACGCGAACAGGCTCGCCACTTCCTCGGCGATGGCGGCCACGTGCTCCGCGCTCGCGCGCTCGGCCGCGAGGCCGGCCGCGCTGACCTCGAGGACGCGCCGGGCCTCGTACATCTCCTCGCGCGTCAGCCCGTGGAGCGCCGCCAGGAACCGCAGCGGCTCGCTGCCCAGCGTGGGCGGGCCGGCGGGGATGTAAGTGCCGGATCCGTGGCGCGGCTGGACGACGCCCATCGCCGCCAGCGCGCGGAGTCCGGCGCGAATGGTGGGCCGGCTCACGCCGAGCCTCGCCGAGAGATCCCGCTCGGCGGGCAGACGGTCCCCCGTGCGCAATTCGCCGCGCGCGATGAGTTCCCTGACGAACGTGATCACGCGCTCGGTGCTGTCCTTGCCGTACTTCGCCATGGGTGCACCCGCTCGCTCTTCCTGCTCCGGGGCGCCAGTATACTCCCGTTTCCGGCGGCGCCGCCCCCAAACAGGACGATTGGACAATCCACTTGCGCACGGGCAAGAACTCGCGCAGATGTTCGGAATTCTCTCCCTTTGCGCCTGCGCTCATCGCTTGACGGCGGCGAGTCACGGTGGTATTCATTCGTCTACACAAAAGTGGTCAGACCTCGCGAGTCTGCCCGTCGGGGTCATCCATGCCGCCATCCACACCGCCATCCACCTTGCTTGCCTTGTCCGACGCCAGTCTCGCGATCGTCCCCGCGTCGGCGGTCGCTGCGGGCGGCGCCGAGTACGCGCTCGCGCGCACGCCAGCCGGCCCCCGCCTCGTCGTCGTCCCGGACCCCGGCCGGGAAGCCATTCTGGCCGGTTTCGAAGGCGAGCGCGCGGAGCGCGCCGGCCGGCCCGTCCTGGTGGGCCCGGCGAACACGCCGAACGCGGCCGCCCTGCGGCGCGCGCTCCCCTGGCTCGTGCCCCGGCCGCTGCCGCCCGGCACCTCGGCGGGGTTCGGCGATCGGCTCGGCGTCGCGACGCCCGGGCACGTCCGGGCCCTCCGCGCCGTCGGCGCGCCGATCGCGCCGATTTTCGCGCAGCAGTCGATCCGCGAGATGACCCGGACGGGCCGCACGCCGCAGGCCGTCATGGACGATGCGACCTGGGGCGTGTTCGAGGAGGGCTGGACCGCCGGCATGGGGGCCGACGCGGACCACCTGAAGACGCTCGCCGACATCGAAGTCTGCGCGGCCGCGGGCTTCTCGTTCTTCACCATCGACCCTGGCACCTACGTCAACGACCGGGCCGACAGCGCGGGGCCGGCGGAGCTGAGGGCGGCGTTCGACGCGCTGCCGTGGGCGCAGCTCGAGTACTACGGCGCGTCGCTGATGGCGCAGCTCGCGGGCAAAATCCACGACTTCGAGGGCCACCGCGTGCAGGTGGACGAGGCCGCGCTCGTCAAGGCGGCGGTGAAGTACGGCCTGGCCGTGGCGCACGTCGTCATGATGTTCCGCCACCTCAGCGCGGTGATGGCGGGACAACCCTTCGACCTCGAGGTCTCGGTCGACGAAACCGAGTCGCCGACATCGCACGCCGAGCACGTGTACATCGCAAGCGAGCTCCAGCGGCTCGGCGTCCGCTGGGTCAGCCTGGCGCCGCGCTTCGTCGGCCGCTTCGAGAAGGGCGTCGACTACATCGGCGACCTCCGGGCGTTCGAGGCGGACATCAGCGTGCACGCGGCCATCGCGCGCCACTTCGGGTCGTACAAGCTGAGCCTGCACTCGGGGTCCGACAAGTTCAGCATCTACGAGATCGCCGCCCGCCACGCCCGCGGCGCGGTGCACCTGAAGACCGCTGGCACGAGCTACCTCGAGTCGCTGCGCGCGGTGGCGCAGGTGTCGCCCGATCTCTTCCGCGCCGTGTACGCGTTCTCGCGCGGGCGCTACGAGGAAGACCGCGCCAGCTACCACGTCTCCGCGCGGCTCGAGCGCACGCCCGACCCGGGCGCCCTCGCCGACGCGGATCTGGTCGGGCTGCTCGACCAGTTCGACGTGCGGCAGGTCCTGCACGTCACCTTCGGATCGGTGCTGACGACGCGGGGCGTGGCGGGCACGCCGCTCTTCGCGGACGCCATCATGGCGCTGCTGCGATCGCACCCCGACGTGTACGCCGAGTGCCTCGAGCGGCACTTCATCCGCCACCTCCTCCCGTTCGTGCGGTCGTAGCCGGCCCGCCAGCCACGGAGTCGCCACATGGTCCGTCATCGCGTGACACGCAGGACGTTTCTGACGACCGGGGCCCTCGCGGGCGCCGCGCTCGTGGCGGTGCCGCCGCTGTCGGGCAGGGCCCGCGCGTGGGCATGGACCCAGGGATCGGGCGAGGAGGCCGCGGGCTGGGCGCGGGTCGACGCGATCCTGGCGCGCATCGTGCCGCCCGTGTTCCCCGATCGGGGCTTCGACATCACGAAGTACGGCGCGGCGGGCGACGGGGCGAAGCTCTGTACCGACGCGTTCCGGCAGGCTGTCGCGGCCTGCGCCCAGGCGGGCGGCGGGCGCGTGGTCGTGCCGGCCGGCCGGTTCCTGACCGGCGCCATCCGGCTGAAGAGCGGCGTCGACCTGCACGTGTCCGAGGGCGCCACGATCGCGTTCAGCCGCGAGCCCAAGGACTACCTGCCCGTCGTCTTCACGCGCTGGGAAGGCGTCGAACTCATGAACTACTCGCCCTTCATCTACGCGCACGGCGAGCGGAACATCGCCGTGACGGGGAAGGGCACCCTCGACGGGCAGGCCGGGCCGAACGACTGGTGGCCCTGGAAGGGGGCGCGGGACCTCCCGCCCGAGGCGACGCAACTGGCGGCGCGCGCGCGGCTGCTCGACATGGCCGCGCGCGGCGTGCCGGTGGCCGAGCGCGTGTTCGGCGACGGCTCCAAACTGAGGCCGAACTTCATCCAGCCGTACCGCTGCCAGAACGTGCTCATCGACGGCGTCACGATCGTCAACTCGCCGATGTGGGAGATCCACCCGGTCCTCTGCACCAATGTCACGGTGCGCCACGTCGTCATCAACAGCCACGGGCCGAACAACGACGGCTGCGATCCCGAGTCCTGCCGCGACGTGCTCATCGAGGGCTGCACCTTCGACACGGGCGACGACTGCATCGCGCTGAAGTCCGGCCGCAACGAGGACGGGCGGCGCGTGAACGTGCCGATCGAGAACGTCGTCGTGCGCGGGTGCATCATGAAGGACGGCCACGGCGGCGTGGTGATCGGCAGCGAGGCGTCGGGCGGCGCGCGGCACATCTTCGCCGAGAAGTGCTGGATGAACAGCCCGAACCTCGATCGCGCACTGCGGATCAAGACGAACTCCGTGCGCGGCGGCTACATCGAGCACGTCTACATGCGTGACTGCGTGGTCGGCGAGGTGGCGGAGGCCGTCGTCACGGTGAACCTGTTCTACGAGGAAGGCGACAAGGGGAAGTTCCCGCCGCCGGTCCGCGACATCGAGGTGCGGAACGTCACGAGCCGCAAGAGCCAGTACGGGCTGCTGCTGCGCGGCTACGCGCACACGCCCATTCGCGACGTGCGCATCATCGACTGCACGTTCGACAACGTCGCCAAGGACGACATCGTCGAGGGCGTGACCGGCCTGACGCTGACGAACGTCAGCGTGAACGGCAAGAAGCGGAACGAGACGATCAGCAGGTAGCCTGGAAGCGGGCCGGCCGGGGCCGCCTCGTTCGGTCCCGCTTCGAGGGCCCGTTCGAGGCGACCCCGGCTGGCCCGAGCGTGTCCGAGAGCGAACCCCGAGCCCCGAGCCCCGAGTCCCGAGCCCCGGGTTAGCGCGATGGGTGTCGGGCCTTCCAGGCAGGGTAGTCGCGCTGGAGCAGTTCGGCCGGCCATGTGCCGTACCAGCTGTAGTTGGCGCGGCGCTCGTACTCAATCTCGGCGAGGTTGTCGCGGATGACGCCGTCGCGTCCCGAGAAGATGGGACGGTTGGTCCCGATCTGGTAGAAGCGCGCCCACATCGGCGGCGCCGCCGGATCCTTCACGACCACGTGATCGAACCCGCCCGGCTCCGAGGCGTCGGGTCGGCGCTCGATCCTGAGGCCGTCGATCCGGACCTCGCGGAACCAGGCCATGGCCGCCTCGATGGCTGCGGCCACGGCGGCATCCGGCTTCGGGATGGACATCAGGAACGACACGATGCCCACCGACTCGCTGCCGCTCAGGGAGGGGTGCTCGTAGGTGCGCGCCCCGCGCGGCTCGAGCGTGACTTCGTCGTGCTGGGCACACCAGGCCGTCAATCGGCCGTTCACGCGGACCTGGGCCGCCAGGATCAGCTTCACGCCGCGGGCTACCGCCTCGGCTGCGCGCGCCCGCCGCGCGGCGTCCACGAAGGCGAACAGCGGCGTTCCGGCTGCCGCGTCGCGCAGGAGTTCGAGCACGTTCACCGTCGCGTTGTCGTTGAACGTGATGCGGCGCGAGTAGTCGTCGCGCAGGGGGAAGAACTGCGGCCATCCGCCGTTCGCGTACTGCGCCGCGAGCAGGTAGTCGAATCCGTCGAGAAGCGGGGCGCGGAGCCGTTCGGCATGGGTGGCCGCGTGGACGCGGGCGAGGAAGCGCACCTGCGTGCTTGTCGCCGCATTGTCGATCGTGGAATCAGTGTCGGCCTTCGCCGCTTCGACCTGCCGCGCCTCGGCCGGGTCGAGAGGCTTCGCCATGTCGATGTTCTTCGGCCAGCCGCCAGTCTTCCGCTGATAGAGCCGCACGAGATCGGCGATGCGGACGGCCTCCGCCGAGCCGTACCACGCGTCCGGCTGCTCAAGACACCGGAACCAGACGCTCCTCATTCGGGACTGAAGCAGCCCGGGCGTCTGCTGCGATGACGGCACGGGTCCGACAGGAGGCGTGCCACCCGCGGCGTCCGGCCCCATGATGTAGGGCGCGAGCGCCGGCACGGCCTTGCGAAGCTCGTAGGCGACGAGGCCTCCGAATGCCGTACTGCCCGCCTTGGACAGGTGAGTTCGATCGAGCGTGCCGTCCTCCTTGCGCACGCCGAACGTCTCGCCGGAGGACGGGCCGAGGCGGTCGAGCAGTGCAATGCTCGCCGCATGAAGATCCACGAGGGGCGCGTTCGTGTCGGCCGCCACGGCTTTCGCCGCATCGGCATAGACGAAGAGGTCGGAGGCAATCCGGCCTCGGTCGTCGAAGGGCCGGCGCGTGAGGGACGTCACGATCACGGGCAACGCGCCCGCCGCGCGGGCCTCGTCGATGTAGCGCGCGAGGTTGGCGCGGTACGTCGTGGCGGGATCCGTCTCCCGCTCCGGACCCTTGCCGGGCTGGTCGTTGTGGCCGAACTGGATCAGCAGGACGTCGGCGCCCTGCGCCACCGCCGAACGCCAGTGTCCCTCGTCGATGAAGCTCTTCGAACTCCGCCCGTTGCGGGCCAGGTTCAGGACCGTGGCATGGGACGTGAGGCGCGCCGTGAATCCGCGCCCCCATCCGTTCTCGTTTGTGACCGTGGAGTCGCCCACCAGCGCAATCCTGACAGTGGCCGCGGTGGTGAACGTCCACGTCTGCCCCTGGACCACGCCGCCTGGCGTCACGCTGTCCACGCGCCAGAAGTACGTGGTTGCCACGTCCAGCGGCCCCGGATCGAACACCGTCTCGTGCTGCTCCCCTCGGAACAACGGCGGGTTGCTGGTGCCGAAATACACCTTGTGCGACGTCGCGTTGCGGCCCGGCGTCCAGCGCAACCTCGTGTTGACCAGGCTCACGTCGGCTTCCTGGTGCGCGGGCCGCGCCAGGCCGGCGAAGGGCAGAACCGCGGGCAGCGTCGCCTCGGGATCCCACCTGCCGGCGAACGTCCACCGCGCATTCACCGCACGCGGATAGGGCGCCGTATCCGCGGACTGAAGGTTGTCCGCGAACCAGGGGAAGTCGCCGCCCTCTCGATGATCGTTCCAGTAGTAGTACCGCGCCGGGAAGAGGTACGTCTCGGGGGCCGAGGGCCGGTAGATGGGCCGGTCCGCCATGTTCGCCGAGAACCGGCAGTCGAGCAGGAAGAACTGGCCGTCACGGTTGTTGCGCCCGAGCGGAAAGCCCTTCACGCCGTCGAACACCGACCGGCGGATCACGAACTTCGAGTCGGGATCCTTGCTGCCGTCGTGCCAGATGCTGGCCGTCAGGTTGTGCCCGAAGAAGCGGCTGTTCGTGACGTAGGCCCAGCCGCGCGGGCACACGTAATCGACCCAGCCCTCGAAGTCGCAGTCGGCGTGGTAGTACATGCCCGACGCGGGGTTCCAGAGGCTGAGCGTGTCGCCGCCGTCCGCGATGATCTTCGCGTGCAGGATCGAGATGCGCGTCGTGGCGCCGCCGCTGCGGATCGCGAACTGGTGATCGTGCTCGTCGTGCAGCGTCCCGTAGTCGTTCCGCACCGTGAGGTTCGCGATCACGATGTCCGTCACGTCGTCGGCGATGTTGATGACGGCCGCGCCGTAGTCGTTGGGATGCGTCTCGCGCCAGATCCGGCGCAGCTCGGCGTACTCGATGCGCGTGGCGTCCCGGTCCTCGCCGACGATGGACACGTGGCCAGCCGTGACGAACAGTTTTTCGCGATAGACGCCGTTCCGGACGAGGACGATCCTGTTGGCGGCTTTGTCCTTCGGGATGGAGTCGAGGGCCGGCTGGATGGCGCGGAAGTCGCCGGTGCCGTCCTGGGCGACGATGATGTCCGCGCGCTCGCCCGGCGGGTGCCGCTGGCCGTCAGGAACAGCCCGAGCGGGCGAGGAGGCGACGGCAAGGAGCACCATCAGGAGGGCGAAGCCGTGGCGTCGACGGATCATGGGTGTTCCTTCGCAGTAGTTGCGGGAAGTATAGCTTGGCTAAACCACTTACCGTCGGGGGTCCGACGGCGCACGTCGTTTCCAAAGTGATTCACGCGCAACCCCGGCCTGGAGGGTTCTCGCTCTTGACCGGGAGACCATTAGTGGTTATACCAATTGGCGGCCAACGAGCGGCCGTGATCGGGAGGGCAGCGATGATGAGCGACTGGCGACGGCCGTGGTGGCCTCGAGCGGTGGAAACGGCGGCTCTCGTCCTCCTGTGCGCCGGCTACGCCGGCGCGCAGGGCCCTGGCGGCCCGGCGGCCGGCGCGCAGCGGGCCGGCCGCAGCGACCCGGCGTTCTCGCAGCCTTCCGCGGCGCCGGGCGTGGACTACACGGTGCCCACCGAGGCCGAGATCAAGGCCGTCCTCGACCGCATCCGTGACCATTTCGTCCGCTCGACGCCCTACCGGATCATCGACACCGCCACGGGCCTGCCCGTCTCCGACCTCTCGACGCCGGTGAAGACGGCCGGCGTCGACAACCGCAAGGGCGAGTTCAACGACTGGACCTACTCGATGGGCGTCGCGCTGGCGGCGATGCTGCAGGTGACCGAGGTCACCGGCGACACCAGCTTCCAGGACTACACGTTCAAGAACTTCGACTTCATCTTCGAACACCTCCCGTACTTCCGGCGGCAGGCGAAGGAATTCGGGCCGCAGGGCCGCGGGTTCGGCCGCCTCCTCGACATGCGCGAGCTCGATCACTGCGGCGCGATCGGCGCGGCGCTCATCAAGACGTTCGCGAAGCGGCCCGATCCCCGCTACAAGGAAGGCATCGACCTCGCGGCGACCCACATTCTCACGCGGCAGCTCCGGCTGAGCGACGGCACCCTGGCGCGCCCGCGCCCGGTCAAGGTGGCGCTCTGGATCGACGACGCCTACATGAGTATCCCGTTCCTCGCCCAGATGGGGAAGATGACGGGCGAGCCGAAGTACTTCGATGACGCGGCGCGGCAGGTCATCGGCATGTCGGCGCGGCTGTTCGACTCGTCGAAGGGGCTGTACGACCACTCGTGGTTCGCGGACATGGAGGACGACGCACGGTTCTTCTGGGGCCGCGGCGACGGCTGGGCGCTGACGGCCATGGCGGAGCTGCTCAGCGTGATGCCCGAGACGCACCAGGATCGCGCGAAGGTGCTCGAGCTGTTCCGCCGCGCCGCGCGAGGCGCCGCCGAGACCCAGGGCGGAACGGGCCTCTGGCACCAGCTCCTCGACAAGCCCGACAGCTACCTCGAGACGTCGGCCAGCGCCATGTTCACGTTTGCGATCGCCCGCGGCGTGAACCGCGGCTGGCTCCCTCCCTCGTACGCGCCCATCGCCCAGACCGGCTGGCGGGCCATCGAGCAGCGCGTCCGGCCCGACGGCCAGATCGAAGGCATCTGCGTCGGCACGACGGCGGCGTACGACGCGGTCTACTACTACAATCGGCCGACGGACCTCACGGCGATGCAGGGGTACGGCCCGACGCTGATGGCCGGGGCCGAAGTGATAACCATGGTGCGGGGATTCGACATCCGCCGCACCAACAACACGTTCTACTACGATCGGAAACAGCAGTAGCTGCCCGCAGGGAGACAGTTCATGACATCCTGGCGACTCGTCCTGCTCGTCGTCCTCGGCCTGTGCATGATTGGGCCGGCCGTTCCAGCCGCGGCCCCCGGCGCCGTGGTGACCGTGAAGAACACCCTCGACATCAGTCGGCCGTCGGAGACCGTGGTGCTCGAGGGAGCCGTCATCCGCCAGGCGATGGCCGTCGAAGACCTCCGCACCGTGCACATCGCCGACGCGGCGTCCGGCAAGGAGGTGCTCGCGCAGCCGATCGATCTCAACGACGACGGGAAGTTCGACCAGGTGGTGTTCCAGGTCGACATCGGCCCCCGCGCGACGCGGACCTTCGCGTTGAGCGTGGGGCCGCGCCAGATCTACACGAAGGACCAGTTCAAGGCGTTCGGCAGGTTCGTGCGCGAGCGCCGGGACGATTTCGCGTGGGAGAACGACCGGGTCGCGCACCGGATGTACGGGAAAGCGCTCGAAACCTGGGCGGAAGAGCCGCTGACGAGCAGCTCGGTTGACGTGTGGTTCAAGCGCACGCGCCGGCTCGTCGTCAACGACTGGTACATGGTGGACGACTACCACCGCGACAACGGAGAGGGCGCGGACCTGTACCTCGGCCGGCAAGAGCCGCGGGTGCGGCGGCAACGGAATCTGGGACGCCGGCAGGCTCTACACCTCCGCGAACTTCGTCGACACGAAGTCGCTGGCAAACGGGCCCGTCCGCGTGATGTTCGAGCTGACGTACCCCGCGTTCGACGCCGGCGGGGCGCGCGTGACCGAGATCAAGCGCGTGACCCTCGACGCGGGACAGCACCTCAACCGGTTTGAGAGCCGCTACGCCGGCGCGCCGTCCGTGCCGAAGACGCAGGCCGCCGGCATCAAGAAGCACCCGGCGGCGCTCGTGGCCCGCGACAAGGCCCGCGGCGTGCTTCGGACGTGGGAACCGGTCAAGACCGACAGCACCAACTTCGGGTGCGCGGTCGTCGCCGATCCGGCGAGCGTGGTGGACTTCACCGAGGTCGACGGAAACGTGCTGATGGTGACGACAATGTCGGCCGGGAGCGACGTGACGTACTACGCCGGCTCCGCCTGGGACAAGGGTGGCGACGTCAAGACCGTCGATGAGTGGGACCGCTACCTCGGGGAGGCCGCGCAGCGGATTCGAACGCCGCTCGCGTTGTCGGTCGCGGCGCGATAGACCGCGGGGTCAGGCCTCAAAACACGACGCCAGAGGAGACAATATGCGGCGACACGTGGGGCTCGTGTGGATGGCGGCGGCCGCGATGATGGCCATTGCGCCGGCCGCGTCGGCGAGGGACGGACAGGCCGCGGCGGCGAAACCGCAGGCCGCTGCGGCAGCGCCGATCATGCTGTGGCCCGAAGGCGTTCCCGGCGCCATCAAGGATGGCGGCCCCGAAGTCGTCGCCGAGGGCGGCCGGGTGAGCAACGTCCACGAGCCGACACTCACGCCCTATCTCGCGCCGGAGGGACGGCGGACCGGCGCGGCAGTCATCATCTGCCCTGGCGGCGGCTACGTGCGCCTCGCGGCGGATCACGAGGGCCGCGAGCCCGCCGAGTGGCTGAACGGGCTCGGCGTGTCGGCGTTCATCCTCAAGTACCGCCTCAAGGAATACGGCCACCCCGCGCCGTTGCGCGACGTACTGCGCGCGATCCGGATGGTCCGCGCGAACACGGCCAAGTGGGGCATCTCCCCTGACAAGATCGGCGTCATGGGCTTCTCGGCCGGCGGCCACCTGGCTGCCTCGTCCGGCACGCTGTTCGACTCGCCCGACGGCCGGACCGGCGCGGCCCTCGATGCCGTGAGCGCGCGCCCGGACTTCCTCATCCTCGTCTACCCGGTGATCCAGCTCAACACCGCGTTCGCCCACGCCGGATCGCGGCTGGCGCTTCTCGGAGAATCGCCCGCGCCGGGCGTCGTGGATGCGATGTCCCTGGACTCGCGCGTGACGAAGGACACGCCCCCCACGTTCCTGGTGCACGGGGGCACGGACACCTCGGTGCCGCCGGAGAACAGCCTGGCGTTCTTCGCCGCGCTGCGGCGTGCTGGAGTACCCGCCGAGATTCACGTGTACGAGAAGGGGACGCACGGGTTCGGCCTGCGGCCCGGCCAGGGCCCAATCTCCGACTGGCCGAAACGCTGCGCCGAGTGGCTCCGGTTCCGTGGGATGATCTGAGGTCAAGGTGCGTGAGGAGAGAAGCATGCGAAGGCACTCAGCACTCGTGCTGGTGGTTGTGGTAATCGTAATCGGCGCGCTGGCGGCGCCCGCGTCGGCGCAGAAGGCGCCGCAGAAGGCGGCCGGTCCTCTCATCGTGGCCTCGCCCGGCGGCGCGATCGTGGTCACCCTTGCCACGGACGGCCAACTGACCTGGTCCGTCACCCTCCGCGGGCGCGAGATCCTGAAACCGTCGCGCATCGCCATGACCCTCGACGGCGGCCGCGTGCTGGGCGACAAGCCCGTGGTGTCAGCAACCGCGGCGCAGGCCATCGACGGCGCGCTCAAGCCGACGGTGCACACCAAGCGCGCCGAGGTCCGAGACCGCTGCAACGAGCGCCGGGTCGATTTCGCAGGCGGGTACTCGCTCGTCGTCCGCGCGTACGACGACGGCGTCGCGTACCGGTGGCTGACAAAGCTCCCCGGCGACATCACCGTCGTCAGCGAGGACGTCACGCTGACGTTCGCGGAGGACCAACCGCTCTACTTCCCCGAGGAAACGAGTTTTCAGTCGCACCAGGAGCGGCAGTACAAGAGGTTGAAGATCAGTGAGCTCAAACCAGGCCAGTTCTCGTCGCTGCCGGCGATGGCGGTTCTCGCCGGCGGCGCGAAAGCCGTCCTCACCGAGGCCGATCTCTTCGACTACCCGGGCATGGACCTGACCGCGGGGGGCTTGCCGAACACGCTCAAGGGCCTCTTTCCCGCGTACCCGAAGAAGGTGGTGCTCGAGCGCGACCGTGACGAGAAGGTCATCGAGCGCGAGGACTTCATCGCCAGGACTCGCGGCACCCGCGACTTCCCCTGGCGCGTCCTGGTCATCACCGAACGCGACGCTGACCTGATCGACACCGACATCGTCTTCCGCCTGGCGTCCGAGACGACGATGACGGACACGGGATGGATCAAGCCGGGCAAGGTGGCGTGGGACTGGTGGAACGCCCTCAACGTCTACGGTGTGTCCTTCAAGTCCGGCGTCAACACGGACACTTACAGGCACTACATCGATTTCGCCGCCGAGAACGGCCTCGACTACATCATCCTGGACGAGGGCTGGTACAAGCTCGGCGACCTGCTGGCCGTGTCGCCCGCCGTCGATATGGACGCCCTGGCCGCCTACGCGAAGCAGAAGAACGTGGGCCTGGTCATGTGGGTCATCTGGAAGACCCTCGACTTGCAGATGCAGCCGGCGCTGGACCAGTTCGAGAAGTGGGGCGTGAAGGGGATCAAGGTCGATTTCATGCAGCGCGAGGACCAGTGGATGGTGAACTTCTACGAGCGCGTGGCGCGCGAGGCGGCCAAGCGGAAACTGCTGGTCGACTTCCACGGCGCGTACAAGCCGACGGGCCTCTACCGGACCTGGCCGAACGTCGTGACGAGCGAGGGCGTGCTGGGGCTCGAGCAGAGCAAGTGGGGCGAAATGGCCTCGCCGGACAACGCGGTGACCTTCCCGTTCATGCGGATGCTCGCCGGCCCGGTGGACTACACGCCGGGTGCCATGATCAACGCCGCGAAGGCGGACTTCAAGCCGGTCAACAACCGGCCCATGAGCCAGGGCACGCGCTGCCAGCAACTGGCGATGTACGTCGTGTTCGAGAGCCCGCTGCAGATGCTGGCCGACTCGCCGTCCAACTACCGCCGCGAGCCCGAGAGCCTGGCGTTCCTGTCGGCGGTGCCGACGACGTGGGACGAGACGAAGGCGCTCGATGCGAGCGTGGGCGAGTACATCCTCGTCGCGCGGCGGCACGGGCGCGACTGGTATGTCGGCGCGCTGACCAACTGGACCGCGCGCGACCTCGAGATCGACCTGTCGTTCCTCGGTGCCGGCGCCTTCCGGGCCGAGATGTTCCGCGACGGCGTGAACGCGGACCGCGTCGGCGTGGACTACGCGCGCGAGCAGAAGGACGTGACGGCGCAGGACCGGGTCCGGGTCCATCTGGCGCCCGGCGGCGGGTTCGTGGCCCGCATCGTCCCGCGCTGATGAAAGGACGGGTGTGCAGATGACGCTCGATCGCCGGCGGTTCCTCACCACGTCGTCGCTGGCCCTCGCGGCGGCAACGGCCGACTTGTCCACGCTGTTCGCTCAGATGGCGGCCCCGGCGGCGCCTCAGGGCCCCCCACCCGCGCCGCCGACGGCGTTCACGCCGCTGCGCGGCACGCTCGGCATCTTCACCGGCCAGGGCGGCACGATCGCGTACCACATCTCGAAGGACGGAGTCGTCGTCGTGGACGCGCAAATGCCCCCGACCGCGGCGATCTGTCTTGCCGGCATCAAGGAGCGCGACGGCGGCCGGATGATTGACATCCTCGTCAACACCCATCACCACGGCGACCATACGGCCGGGAACGCCGTCTTCAGGCCGGCGGTGAAGACGATCCTCGCCCACGCGAACGTGCCAGAACTGCAGCGGGCCGCCGCGAAGCAGCAGGCAGCGGCGCGGCCGGATGCCCCGGCGCCGGAGATCGTCGTGGCCGACGCGACCTTTACGAACACGTGGCGTCAGGATGTCGGCGGAGAGGTCATGGCGCTGGCGCACCACGGTCCGGCGCACACGGGGGGCGACGCGGTCGTCATGTTCGAGAAAGCGAACGTCGTGCACATGGGCGACCTCGTGTTCAACCGGATGCACCCGTTCATCGACCGGCCTGCGGGGGCGTCCATCGCGAACTGGATCAGGACGCTGGAACGCGTCGCCGCCGATCATTCGAGCGATACGCTCTACGTGTGTGGCCACGCCTCGGCGAAGTTCCCCGTGA
The DNA here is from genome assembly GCA_963809475.1 of uncultured Acidobacteriota bacterium. Taxonomy (GTDB): domain Bacteria; phylum Acidobacteriota; class Vicinamibacteria; order Vicinamibacterales; family JAKQTR01; genus JAKQTR01. Next base: position 1,696,845 of record CAWEJS010000002.1, on the reverse strand, counting down.
CGAGCTCGCGCGCGGATCTGCTCTACATGCGCGACTACCTGACGGCGCTGCTGGAGTTCGTGCGCGGGGAGTTGAAGGCCGGCAAGCCCAAGGACGTGATCGTGATGACGACCAGCGCGCTGAAGGGGTTCCCGGACCACGGCCCGCTCGTCCCGCGCGTGCTGTCGCCCGCCTGCGACGAGCTCGCCGGCTGACCCCATCTTGATGAGGGCGATCTATCGGCCGGCTGGCAGGACCGCGGTGGTGGCGGTCCAGTCCGGAAGCGCGCTCTGGCGCGGGCGGTACAACGTGCGGGTGTCGCTCTCGGCGATCAACTCGAGGTCGAGGATCCGGATCGCGAAATCGACGAGATCGCGCGACGCCCGCCTCGTGGCCACCACGACGTAACCGACCTGGGCGTCCCGCACGAACCGCGCGGCGCGTTCGCGTGCGTGCTCCTCGAGTCCAGGCGGCAGCGGCGCACCCGCGCTCAGCGTCATCAGGGCGCTGAGAACCGGGAAGCGCTTGATCGTCTCGACACGCCGAGGCGACACACGCGAGAGATACCCACCAATCAGGCGTTTGCCGTGCCGGGTCTGGTTGAACTGGGCCGAGGCGTTGAAGTCGCCGAACGACGACAGCCCGTCGCGCACGCCGAATGGCAGCTCGAGGACGCGCACGTCGCGCGAGTCTGCGGCGACGATGTCGTAGACCGGAGAACTGCGGGCCTCGTAGAGCGGTCGCGGCGCCGGGAACAACTCGAACAGCAGAAGCAGGCTGACGCCGGCAAGCAGACGGCCCCGCCACCGAGGGAAGCGCTGCAGCAGCGCGTACAGCGCCAGCACCGTGAGTGCCGAGACGGCCATCGCGGTCAACGCCGTGAAGCGGGCGGGCGCCCTGGCCTGGTCGATGATCGGCACGTAGCGCACGAGCGCCCACGGCGTGGGCACGTGCAGATTGACCCCGGCGAGCCTGACAAACGGGCCGAGCGCGAACGATCCCGCGACAACCGCGAGGCCGATCCAATAGCGGAAGGCGCACGCCCCGCCCGTCAGGAGTGCGGCCGCGATCACGGCGAGCGCAACAAAGGGAATCGAGGCGACGTTCTCGACGAACCCGCCCGGCTGCGCACTCAGCCAGCCGGTGGCCCATGGGCGCACGAGCGGGTGGTTGGGGTTCGGCAACAGAAACGCGAGCAGATCGACGCCGGGCGTGCTCGATCGCCACAGGACGCCGGGACTCACGAATCGTCCGTCGAACACCCGGTTGGCCAGCGCCACCAGCACCGGCAGCAGCAGCACGACGGCCGTGGCGATTCCATACGGGCTCAGCCTGACCAGGGTCTTGAACTCGCGCGTCGGGCGCCACGTGACGGCCGGCCGTTTCCACAACACGAACCGGACGGCCGCCGCGACAGTCAGACTGAGCACCGGGGTGTAAAGCGACTGCAGGCCCAGCCGCCAAGGTCCGACCGGCAGCACGCCCCCTCCCGTCGCGGCAATCCACCCGGCGACCGCGGCCGAGACCGCCACCCAGGCGTTGACCGTGGCCGTCACCCACGCGACCGGTGATCGAGCTGGCGCGAGATCGACCCTCAGGCCATGCGCACCAAGGTGCCAGGCGCCCAGCAGCACACAGTACACGCCGTAGTAGGGGTCGCTGTAGGCAGCCCAGGCAAGCGTGGCGCCGAGGGCAGCCATGTGCGTACGCTTGCCCGTTCGCCCCGCCACCCGGAGCAGCAGGAGGAACATCGGCAGCGCCGCCGCCGCGACGAGGCTGAAATGGGCGGTGCCCCGCGCGACGAGCGCCGGCGCGAAGGCGAACAGCAGGCCTCCGAGCCATGCCGGGATCCCGTCGCCAGCGACGTCTCTGGCCAGCAGATACATCGTGTAGGCGGCCAGCACAACCTGGAAGAGGTAGATCAGATTGAAGGCCGAGACGACGCCGACCAGCGGCACGAGCGGCACCCCGAGCAGGCCGGCGAGGGGCGTGTAGTTGTGCTGCGCCAGATCTACGCGAGGTCCGAGCGAGAAGATCCGCGTCGTGAAGAACGGGAACGCACCGTGCCCCAGCAGCTCGTGCTGAAAGAGCCAGACGTTCCAGACGTAGACACCCGTGTCACCAGTCGGTGGGCCCGTGAGAGCAGTGGACAGGTGTGCCGGCAACGGCCACATGAAGACGAGCGTAACGGCGACGTAACCTGCCAGGGCAAGCAGGTGACGCCATATGGGTCGGGCCAACATCATGACGACAAGTAGGCGGGAATCCTCCAGAGGACTGACAATTGTCCTTGCAGCCCGGCGAATTCACCTCGATCGTGGAACCGGTGGAACGCGACAGGCGCTGGCAGGCGCCGGGGGCATCCTATCAACCGGTTTCGGGCAAGTCCAATCCGAATCAGAACATCCTGTCGAACCAGACGTCTTCGAGGACCTGGACCTTCTTCGTGTACGTGCTGCCGCCGGCCGAGACGACGACCGTGTACTCGCCCACGTCGGCCGGAAGCGTGCCACCGAACGTCGGGTACGCCGGCGGGGCCTGTGGGCCGCCAGAGCCCCCGCGGCCCATCCCGCCGCGCCCGGCCGGTGGCGGCGCAGGCTGGCCCGGAATGGTCACGGCCGCCGCCCGCATGTTCCAGAGCACCTGGTTGAGGCCGGCTGCGTTCGGGCCTTTCGTCTCGGCGATGGTGCGCGAGCCCTGCACGATCTTCACGGTGACGTCGCCCGGCGCGGGCGCCTTCTGGAAGTAGCCGATCACGACGCCGTTCGGCTCGCTCTCGCCGTCGAAGTTGGTCGATGCGGCAGCCTGCGCCCGCCGCGTTATCCACTTCACCTTCGACTCGACGTCGAAGAGGTAGAAGTCCTGCGCCAACGTCTTGCTCGACAACTCCTCGAGCGTCGAGATGTCGGTGATGAAGATCCCGCGGCCGTGCGTGGCCACGATCAGGTCCCGCTCGCGCGGATGGATCTTCAAGTCGTGCACCGGCTGCGTCGGCAGACCGTTCTTCATCTCCTGCCAGTTCCTGCCGCCGTCAATCGTCACGAAGAGCCCTGTATCCGAGCCGGCGAACAGCAGGTCCGGGTTGTACGGATCCTCGCGGAGCACGTTGAGCGACACCGCCGGCAGGTTGCCTGCGATCGACGCCCACGTCTGTCCGTAGTCGGTCGTCTTGTACACGAAGGCTCGGAAGTCGTCGTTGCGGAGTCCCGTGAACGTGACGTACGCCGTGCCGGGCGCGTGCGAGGACGCGACGACCCGGCTGACCCAGTAGCCCGGGTTGCCGGGGATCCTGTCGTTCAGCTTCGCCCAGGTCTTGCCCCCGTCCTTCGACACCTGCACGTTCCCGTCATCGGTGCCCACCCACAGGAGGTCGCGTACGACGGGGGACTCGTCGATGGTCGTGAGAGTGCAATACGTGACGTTCCCGTCGCCGCCCTTGCCCGTCGTGAGCTTCGCCTTGTCGTTCGTCGTCAGGTCCGGGCTGATCTCGGTCCAGCCTTCGCCGCGATACGCGGACTTCAGCAGCTTGTTCGCGCCGTGGTAGACGACGTTGCTGTCGTGCGGCGACACGAGGACGGGTGCGTTCCAGTTGAAGCGGAGCGACTGGTCGCGCGAGGCGATGCTCTTGGACTCGCCGGTGTAGAGATCGACGCGCTGCAGGGACCCGAACTGCGACTCGCTGTAAAGGAAGCGGTTCGTGACCGTGTCGAACACGTTGTAGAAGCCGTCGCCGCTGCCCACCGTCTGCCAGTCCTCGAACACGATGCGGCCGCCGCCGCGCTTCGTGCTCGGCCCGCGGGCCGACCCGTTGTCCTGCATGCCGCCGGCGACGTTGTAGGGTCGCATCATGTCGTAGCCGACCGCGTAGAACTGCGCCAGCGGCAGTTCATCGGGGTGATACCAGTTCTTGCCGCCGTCGTACGTGATCCCCATCCCGTGGTCGTACCCCAGGAGGATGTGCTTCGGGTTCGCCGGGTCGATCCACATCGCGTGGTTGTCACCGCCGAACCGGAACGGCGCGCTCCACGTCTTGCCGCCGTCGGTCGAGTGCGTCATGCCGACGGAGAGCACGTAGACGTGGTTGGCGTCGTTCGGATCCACGCGGATCTGCATGTAGTAGTAGCCGGGACCGCCGCCCACCTTCTGCTTGTCCGGGCTCACCTTCTTCCACGTCTTCCCGCCATCGTCCGACCGGTAGACCTCCTCGCCGATCATCCCGTCGCTCGACTTGCCGGCCCTCAGCTCCGCGAGGCGATCCGCGTCGGCCATGCCCGGCTTGTTGGCGTTCTCGATGTTCGCGTAGACGATGAGCGGGTTCTTCGCGTAGACGTCGAGGCCGATGCGGCCGAGCATCCCGCCGGGCAGGCCCCCGCCGAGTTTGACCCACGTCTTGCCGGCGTCGGTGGTCTTGTAGATGCCGCTGCCTGGGCCGCCCAGGTTGAATGTCCAGGGCAAGCGCTCCTTGTCGTAGGCCGCGGCGTACAGGACCTTCGGGTTCTTCGGATCCATGACGAGATCTGCGGCGCCGACCATCCGGCCGTCCGCCTTCACCTCCAGCGACTTCGTCCAGGTCTTGCCGCCGTCGGTCGTCTTGTAGACGCCGCGTTCGTCATTCGGCGAGTGGAGATGGCCGAGGGCCGCGACGTAGACAACGTTGGGGTCCCTGGGGTCGATGACGATGCGGCCGATGTGGTGGCTGTCCTTGAGCCCCACGTTGGCCCACGTCTTGCCCGCGTCCGCGGACTTGTAGACGCCGTCGCCCCAATAGGTGCTGCGCGAGGAGGTGTGCTCGCCCGTGCCGACCCAGACGATCTTCGCATCTGTGGCAGCCACGGCGATGTCGCCGATCGAGATGACCGGCTGGGCGTCGAAGATCGGCTCCCAGCTGATGCCGTTGTTCGCCGACTTCCACAGGCCGCCGGAGCCCGTCGCCGCGTAGATCGTGGTGGGCTCGAGCGCCGGCACCGCGAAGTCGACGAAGCGACCGCTCTGGCGCGTCGGGCCGATGGCGCGGAACTTGAACGCCTTTGCCACCTCGGGCGGAAGCGACTGGGCGGCCAGATCGGCGGGGAAGACAGCGGCGACCAGCGCGGCGAGAACGAGCGCGCCGAGGACCCTGGCGGCGTGACGGACCATGCGCATGAGTGTGCTCCTCCGCGCCAATCTACTACAGCCCCAGAGGATTCGTTCCACGCACGCGCCAGGGCCGCGCCGTCCAGGCGAGACCAAGCCGTCGGCCCGAGGCGGCGTCACGCCAGATCGTCACGGCCCCCGGGGTGTAGGATCGGGATGCTCATGGGGAGGCATGTTCCCTCGACCGGGATGACCATCGACGCGGCGCTTCTGCGGCTGCTGTACCGCCGGTCGGGCGCCGTGCGGTGGGGGCTCGCCGAAACGGAGTTCGCCGCGGCGATCGAGCGAAGCGCCGGACAGCGCTTCGCCGGTGCCGTGCCGCCGTCGGCGGAACTGGAGCCGTACCTCGAGTCGCTGCATCTTGAAGATCTGGCCCTGGCCTGTGCATGCGCGCGCGGGAACGAGCCTGCGTGGGAGCACTTCGTCCAGGACTACCGGCCCATCCTGCTGAGGATCGCGAGCCATGGCCAGCAGGCGGACCGGGCCCGCGACGTGGCGGACTCGATCTACGCGGAGCTCTACGGCCTCGAGGAGCGCGACGGCGCCAGGCGATCGCTCTTCGACTACTTCCACGGCCGGAGCACGCTGGCGGGGTGGCTGAAGGCCGTGGTCGCGCAGCGCCTGGTCGATAAGGCGCGGGCGGCCCGGCGTTTCGAGCCGCTGCCCGACGGCGAAACGGCCGCGTCGGCGACGGCGGATCGCGGCGAGACAACGGCGCTCGAACTCGAACCCGATCGCCGGCGCCATCTCGGGCTCGTGCGCCAGGCGCTGGGCGCCGCCATCGCCGGCCTGGACGCGCGCGAGCGCCTGCGCCTGACGCTCTACTACGCGCAGGACATGAAGCTGGCCGCCCTCGGCCGCGTGCTCGGCGAATCCGAAGCCACCGCGTCGCGCAAGCTCGAACGCACGCGAGTCGGTCTGCGGGCGGCCATCGAGCGGCGGCTTCGGGAGGTCGACCACCTGACGGACGACGAGGTCGCGCAGTGTTTCGACCACGCACGGACCGACCCGGCGTTCGACCTCGCGCGCACGCTGCCGCCGGACCGAGCGTAGCCCCCGGGTGGCCGCAAGCCACGAACGTTCGGCACGCAAGAGAGCCGGCCGAGATCGTTCTCTGACAGGGGGAGGCACAGGTGAGCACGAACCAGCAGCGGGACGCCGACGTCGATCGGCTGCTTCGCGGCGCGCTGAAACCGGCGGCCGACGCGGACGCCGGCGAGTGCCCCGAGGCCAGCCTGCTGGCGGCGTTCGTCGAGGGGGGGTTGTCGAAAGAGGAGCAGGCGACCCTCGACGCGCACATCGTGCAGTGCGGGCGGTGCCAGGACGTGCTGGCGATCATTGGCCGCGAGGGGCCTCTGCCAGATGCCGAGCCGATCCGGAGCGGGTGGTTCACGTGGGTTTCCAAGCCGCGGCTGAGATGGCTCGTGCCCATCACGGCCCTCGCGACGGTAGCCGTGTTCTTCTTCGCCACGAGGCCGCTCATCGCGCCGGGAGACTCCGCCGCGTCCCGCGAGGCGACGCAAATGGCCCAGGCCACGCCACCGGCCGAACCAGTGTCCCCAGCGGCGGGAATGCCAGAGGCTGTGCCCGCCCCATCAACCGTTGCGACCGCTCCGGCGAAGCGTGCGGCCGGGGGCGGCTCGATGGACAAGCTGAAGAGCACGCAGCCGGCTGGGAAGATCCCCGAGCGGGAACAGAGGCCGGCCCGCGAGGTGCGCCCGTCGGATCAGGCGGCCGCTCCTCTGGAGATGGCTCAGGCCGCCCCGCCGCCTGCCGCCGCCCCGGCGCCGTCTGTCGTGCCTCCATCCGGCCAGGCTGCGCCCGAACGGAAGGACGTCGTTGAATTCGCGGCGAGGCCGGCTGCGGCTCCGAGGGCGGCAGACGCCGATGAATCTCGTCAGGGCGCCGTCTCGCTCCAGAAAGGCGCCGAGCTGCGCAGCAACGAAGCGGCGTTCGTGGTCATCGCCGTTCCGGGGAGCGCCGTCCGCTGGAGACTCGCGGCGGGAGGCCGGATCTGGCGCTCAACCGACGCAGGCGGGACCTGGCAAGCGCAGGCGACTGGCGTGTCGGCCGCTTTGGTGGCAGGGTCGGCGCCGTCTCCGCGCACGTGCTGGGTCGTCGGCGCCGGCGGAACCGTGCTGCTCACCGTCGACGGCGAGCACTGGGAGCGCCGGCCATTTCCGTCTTCCATCGACCTGGCCGGCGTCCGCGCCACCGACGCCCGCTCCGCCACTGTCACGACCCGCGACGGCCGCCGCTTCCAGACCACCGACGCCGGCCTCACCTGGAAATAGGGGCCAGGCCCCTCAAGCACCCGTGCGAGGGGCCAGGCCCCTCGTCGAGGGTGCAAGAGACGACCACCTCGCCGTTCTCAGGATAGAAACGGGAGGTTCACATGGCATACCGGCACATTCTCGCCGCCTCACTCGTCCTGGCGACGGCCGTCCTCGGTCCCTCGGGCCGGGCTGGCGGCCCGGCGGTGGCGGTCGGCGCTCCTCAGGGCGCCACCGCCACCCGCGGCGAGCGAGGCGATCAGAGCGACCTCGCGGTCACCGTCTACAACGCGAGCCTCGCGCTCGTCCGCGACGTCCGCGAGTTCGCGCTCCCGGCCGGCGAGTCGGACCTGCGCTTCGTGGACATCGCGGCCACGGTCAACCCGGCCACGGTGCACTTCCGTTCGCTGACCGACCCGTCGCGCGTTGGCGTCCTCGAGCAGAACTACGAGTACGACCTCCTCGATCCCGACAAACTGCTGCGCAAGTACGTCGGCCGGGAGGTGACGCTCATGCGTACCCGGGTGGAGAACGGCACGACGAAGCAGGACGCGGTGAAGGCGACCCTCGTCAGCTACAACAACGGGCCCATCTGGAAGGTGGGGGACGAGTACGTCACCGGGCTCGGCGCGGACCACATCCGGTTCCCGGAATTGCCGTCGAATCTCTACAGCCGCCCCACGCTCGTCTGGAAGCTCCTCAACCGCGGCGGTCCGCGCCATCGCATCGAGGCGTCGTACCTCGCGGGCGGGCTCTCGTGGCAATCCGACTACGTGCTGACGGTTGGCCGCGACGACGCGTCCGCCGACCTCGACGGCTGGGTCACTCTCACCAACCAGAGCGGTACCGCGTTCCGCGACGCGAGGCTCCAGTTCGTGGCCGGCGACCTCAACCGGGTGCAGCCCGCCGCGCGCAAGATGGCGATGGACATGATCGCGGAGGCCAAGGCCATGCCGGCGAGCATGGCGCAGGAGGCGTTCTCCGAGTATCACCTCTACACCCTCGGCCGGCGGACGACCATCGCGAACCAGGAGACCAAGCAGTTGGCGCTCCTCAACGGCACCGGCGTCCCCGTCGAGAAGCGTTACGTCGTGGACGGCCAGGCCTTCTACTACCGCAACCGCCACAGCCCCGGCACACCCCTCAAGGACAACGTGCAGGTGTTCTACCGCTTCCGCAACGACGCGACGAGCGGCCTTGGCGCGCCCATGCCGGCGGGCGTCATCCGCGTCTACCAGGCCGACGCGCGCGGCGGCCTCCAGTTCGTCGGCGAGGACCGGGTCGACCATACGCCGAAGGACGAGACGATCGACCTGAAGATCGGCAACGCCTTCGACATCGTCTGCGAGCGGAACCAGACGGACTTCGAGAAGATCAGCGACCTGGTCTACGAGATGGAGTTCGCCATCACGCTGCGCAACCACAAGACGACGCCGATCGTGGTGCAGGTGAACGAGCCCGTCGGCGGCACGTGGCGGATGCTGCGCTCGACCCACGCGTGGGAGAAGACGGCGGCGTGGGCGTCGCAGTTCACAGTGCCGGTGGCGGCGGACGGCGCGTCCACCCTGAAGTACCGCGTGCGGGTGACCTACTAGCCAGGCTGGCGGAATGACACCCTGGCAGGCCGAAGCCGGCCCCGGCGCACGGACTCAGCGGGCGGACTGACGGTCTAACCCAATCGGGACCCGCAAGTGCCGCCCGCACGACGTGGTTTCGGCGGACAACTGGTGCGGCTGGGGCAGGCTTTACGTCGCGTGTACCGGTTCTCGCCCCGCACCAGAAACGTACTGAGGCGATTCGGTCGGCCTCCAACGAAGACGCCACAGTCTCCCGTGCCGGCTTCGCCATTCGACCAGGATTCAGCGTGGTCCGGGTTGGCGCCTGGATTGCAGCGGCTATCCCGTGTCAGTTGGGCCAGAACGGCCCGGAAATGGAGCCTCGAATGAAGTCCAGGAAACTCGCCACGCTCTTGCTGCTGGCCCTGCCTCTCACCCTGGCGGGAGCCAACAGTGCTTGGTCCCAGGTCACCACCTCCTCCGGGGAGTACATCCAACCGCAGATCTTCGAGACGGCTTTCCCGTTCGAGGCCGGCGGCAAGGCGCTGCCGGCAGGCAAGTACGACATCGAACAGCCGACCCGGGAGCTCCTGATCTTCCGGTCGGCCAAGGGACCGGCAGTCGAGGCGGTGATCATGACGCGGCTGGCGCAGCCGGTGGTGGCCCTTGTCGAACCGAAAGTCATCTTCGACAAGGTGGGCGACAAGTACATCGTTTCGGAAGTCTGGCTGCCTGGCCGGGATGGATTCCTGCTCACCGGCGCGAAGGCGGCGCACACGCACCACGCCGTGAAGGCCGCACCGAAGAAGTAGACCGGCCCCTGCACGACGTCGAGCCGGTGTCCGCCTCTCGAGCACCGGCTCGCCGCCCCCGGGTTGAAGGCTCCTCGAGGGAGGGAGCCGCAGCGCGCCGGTAACCCCGCCAGATACCCGACGGCGCCATTCACCGCCCCCCGGCGTCCTGGTCTAGACTACAGCCACCGCCCGGCGCGTGCCGGGCCCGTCACCGAGGTGCACAGCCATGTTCGATGCCGCCACCTACCGCGACCGACGCAACCGGCTGAAGAAGGACGTCGGGTCCGGCCTGATCCTGTTGCTCGGCAACGACGAAGTGGGCATGAACTACGCCGCCAACGCGTACCACTTCCGCCAGGACAGCACGTTCCTCTATTTTTTCGCCGTGGACCTGCCCGGCGTGGCCGCCCTGATCGACATCGACCAGGGCACCGAGACTCTGTTCGGCGACGACCTCACGGTGGCGGACATCGTCTGGACCGGCCCGCAGCCGACGATCGCCGACTTGTGCACGCCGGCGGGCATCGCGTCGAGCGCGCCGATGGCCGAACTGGAACCGCGCCTCGCGGCGGCAGCCGCCCAGGGCCGGCGCGTGCACTTCCTCAAGCCGTACCGCGCCGAGCACACGCTCAAGATCACGGCGCTCCTCGGGTTGAAGCCGGTCATGGTGGCGACGTACCGGTCGGAGCCGCTGCACAAGGCGGTCGTCGCGCAGCGGAACATCAAGTCGGCCGACGAGGTGGCGGAGATCGAGCGGGCCATCGGCGTGTCGCGCGAGATGTACCTCGCGGCGATGGCGGCAGCGAAGCCGGGCCGGCACGAGTACGAGGTGGTGGCGGAGATCCTCCGCATCCAGAAGGCGCGCGGCTGCGAACTGTCGTTCCCGATCATCTGCTCGGTGCATGGCGAGACGCTGCACAACCACCTGCACGCCAACCTGATGCAGGCGGGAGACGTCTGTGTGCTCGACTCCGGCGTGGAGACGGCCCAGCAGTACGCCAGCGACATCACGCGGACGATTCCGGTCGGCGGGAGGTTCACCGCGCAGCAGCGGCTCATCTACGACATGGTCCTGCGGACGCAACTGGCGGCCATCGCGGCCATCAGGCCCGGCGTGCCCTATAAGGACGTGCACCTCCTGGCCTCGCGCAGCCTCGCGACTGATCTGAAGGCGGCCGGCCTGATGAAGGGCGACGTGGACGAAGCCGTGGCCGCCGGCGCGCATGCCTTGTTCTTCCCGCACGGCCTCGGCCACATGCTCGGTCTGGACGTGCACGACCTGGAGAACATCGGCGAGCAGTACGTCGGCTACGAGCCGGGCCTCGAACGGAGCGAACAGTTCGGCCTCAGCTACCTGAGGCTCGCGCGCACGCTCCGGCCGGGGTTCGTGCTCACCGTCGAGCCGGGCCTCTACTTCATCCCGCAGCTCATCGACCAGTGGAAGGCCGAGAAGCGGAACGCCGCGTTCGTCAATTACCGGGAAGTGGAGAAGTTCCGCAACGCCCGCGGGTATCGGATCGAGGACGATGTGCTCGTGACGAAGTCTGGCTGCCGCGTGCTCGGGCCGCCGATCCCGAAGACCGCGGCGGACGTGGAAGCCGCCTGCAGGGAATAAAGAGACGTGATGGAGCCCGGGGTCTTGAGACCCCGGGTGCTACTGCGCCAGGGCCTTCTCGATGGCCGCGCGCAATTCGGGCGCGTCCGGCGTGACGCGGCTCGGAAAGAACGCCGTCACCTTGCCGTTCTTGTCGATCACGTACTTCGCAAAATTCCATCCCGGCAGGCTGCCCGACTCGCCAAGGAACGTGTAAACCGGCGACTGCCCGGTGCCCGCCTTCGTCACGACCTTCGCGAAGAGCGGGAACGTCACGTCATAGGTGCGCTTGCAGAACAGCTGGATCTCCTCCGCCGAGCCCGGCTCCTGGCCCCCGAAGTCGTTGCTGGGGAATCCCAGGATGGCAAACCCCTTGGGTTCCAGCTCGCGATAGAGCTTCTCGAGCCCCGTGTACTGAGGCGTGAAGCCGCACTGGCTCGCCACGTTCACCACGAGCGTCACCTTCCCGCGCCAGATCGCGAGGTCGGCCGGCTGGCCGGCGAGCGTTGTCACCTTCAGGTCGTACAACGACCCCGTACCCATTGGCATCGCGAACTCCACCGAGGGTGCAAAGAACCTGGCTCGTGCCCAGATGCCGGCGGCCAGCACCACCACCGCCGCAAGGGTCAGCAGCATGACGCGCATCGACACGCTCCTTCGAGACAATCGCATCCTCGCTTACGACGCGCCGGCCCGCCCCGGGGATTCACCTTCATCCCGCATTTGCGCCGCGGGGGACTGAAAGACGAAGATACCCCGCGACGGAGGGCCGACGGATGCGCCAATCCTACGCGCGCTGGCTGCACACCCAGTGGCCGGCCGGCACGATCGAGCCGCGGCCCGAGGTCGGTCGCGACGGCCAGACGTCCCTGAAGGGCGTGCGCGTCGCCGGAGAACTGGCGGGCCGGGTCCTCCTGCGCGACGCCGCGGACTCAGGCGTGCGGGCGGTGCGGGCCATTGTCGCGGAGCGGGGCTCCTCCGCGGCCGCCGATCCGGCGATGCCGGACATCGCCGTCGTCGGCGCCGGCGTGGCAGGCATCTCGGCGGCCATCGAGGCCCGCCGCTCGGGCCTCTCCGTCGTGGTCTACGAAGCCACCGCGCCATTCTCGGCGCTCTCCGATCTCCGCAGGGCCCGGCCGATCATCCTTCCGCCCGCCGTGTCGGCCGCCGCCGATCCGGCCGCAAGTCAATCGGCCGGCGGGCTGGCCTTCACCGCCGGCCCGCGCGAACAGGTGCTCGCCGACTTGAACCGCCAGCGGCTCGAGGCGGGCATCGAGCCCGAGACGAGCCTGGTTGAGCGGGTCGAGGCGCGCAAGGGCGCGGTTGCGCTCCACCATGCCGGCGGCCGCGTCACCCTCGCGCAGCGCGCCATCATCGCGATCGGGCGCAGCGGCAGCTTCCCGCGCCTCGGGTGCCCTGGCGACGATCTCGAGAAGGTGCATACGCGCATCCTCGACCCGACGGAGTACGCCGGGAAGCGCGCCCTCGTGACCGGCGACGGCGACGAGGCCATCGAGACGGCCATCGCCCTGGCCACGTGCGGCTCGAAGGTCACGATGGCCTGCAGCGGAGCGGATTTCGATCACCCGAAAGACGACAACGTCGAGAAACTCCGGAGGATCGCCGAACAGCCCGAGGCCCAGGTGCACGTGGAGCACCCGATCTCCGAGCGCGTCACGACAGCGACCATGCGGAACATGAAGAGCGCGGAGGGCCCCGGGTCCCTGCGGATCCGCATGGCGGCGCGCGTGGAGCGGATCGGCGCCGCGGCCGTCACCCTCGCCGGTAGCGACCGGGCGGCGGAGGTCGTCCCCAACGACGTCGTCTTCTCGATGATCGGCCGCGCCGACCCCGCGGGATTCGCGAAACGATCCGGCCTGCGGTTGCGCGGCGTCAGGGATGCGGCCACGTGGATCGGGCTGCTGGTATCGCTGGTCCTGTTCACCCTCGTCTTCCATTGGGCGTTCAACCGGCCGGAGCTCCCGATTCAGCGGTTCGTCGCATCGTACCGGGCCTTCCCATACGACGTGCCCGGCCTGATCGATTCGCTCGGCGGCACGCTCGCCGACCTCGCCGGCCGCGAAACGCACCCGTTCTACACCCTGAAGTCCAGCCTCGGCGACCCGGCGTTCTACCTGGCCTTCGCCTGGTGCCTGGCCGTGACGATCTTCGGGGCCCGCCGCATCGTGCGGCGCCGGACGCCGTACGTGCTCTGGCAATCGCTCACGCTCATCGCGGTGCAGTGGGTCTTCCTGCTCCTGGTCCCGCAGATCATTCTCCCGTGGGTGGGGAGAAACGGCTACTTCGAGCGCGGGCAGTCGCTGCGATGGATCGCAGACCAGCTCTTCGAGCGGACCGACGGCTACCTCGGCCACGAACGCGCGTACTGGCGGGCCTACGGCTTCATCCTCCCGTTCCCGTTGAACGTCTTCAACGTGTTCACCGACCGCCCGATGTGGACGTGGCTGGCGATCTCGGCGCTGCAAGCGCTCGTCGTCATCCCGCTCATGGTGCGCCGTTGGGGGAAGGGCGGCTTCTGCGGATGGCTTTGCCCCTTCGGTGCCCTGGCCGAGACTGTGGGCGACGCGCAGCGCGAGAAGATGCCGCACGGGCCGCAGTGGAACCGGCTGAACATGCTGGGCCAGGCGACGCTAGCCATGGTGCTCGCGCTGCTGGCGCTGCGGTTCCTCGCCTGGTCGCTGGGCCCGCGGTCGTGGGCCCAGACCGTGTTCAGGGACGCCTCAACGGGGCTGCCGTTCCTCAACTACACCTGGCTCGCCGTTGTCTTTCTCGCCGGCGTTGTCGGGATCGGCTCGACGTTCTGGTTCAGCGGCCGCGTGTGGTGCCGCTTCGCGTGCCCGCTCGGCGCGCTGGCGCACATCCACGCGCGCTCGTCGCTCTTCCGGATCCTGCCGGACAAGGCGGCGTGCATCTCCTGCGGCGTCTGCACGTCCGTCTGCCACGCAGGCGTGGACGTGATGAACTTCGCCAACAAGGACCAGCCGGTGCGCGACCCGCAGTGCGTGCGGTGCTCCGCCTGCGTGGAGCAGTGCCCGACCGCCGCGCTGGCGTTCGGCCACGTCCGCAAGAGCGGGGAAGTGGTCTTCGACCGCCTCCGCGCCGTCAGAGGGAGTCAGACGACAGCTAGCGCTTGAGGTACTTGTCATACCAGGCCAGGCGCCGCTCGAGGCGATCACGCAGGTAGCTCGGCGTGGTCAGCCCATGGTACTGACCGGGGTAGATGACAAGCTGCGTATCGACGCCGAGGCTCTTGAGCGCCTGGTACATCTGCTCGCCGCCGACCAGGGGCACGTTGAAGTCCTTGTCTCCGCCCATGAAGAGCGTCGGGGTCTTGATGCGGTCGGCGTGCCAGAAGGGATAGGACAGCTTGAGGTACACGGCCTGCGCCTTCCAGGGCTGGCCGACCTCGATGTCCCACTGGACGATGTACTGATCGAGCCCGTACATGGTGGACTGGAGCGCGCTGCCCGCGCCGCTCACCGCCGCCTTGAAGCGCGTGTCCGTCGCGATCGTGTAGTCCGTCAGAATGCCGCCGTAGCTCCATCCGCCGATGCCAAGGCGATCCGGGTCGGCGATGCCCGAGGCCACCGCCTGGTCGACCGCGCCGAGGAGATCCATCACTTCCCTATTGCCCCAGTCAGCGTAGATCGCCTTCTGGTAGACCTGCCCGCGGCCCGAGCTGCCGCGGTAGTTGACGTTGAGCACCACGTATCCGTTCGCCGCGTAGAACTCGTTGTCGAAGGTGAACGAATGGTCGTCCTGGCCGTTCGGACCGCCGTGGATGATGAGCAACATCGGGTACTTCTGGCCGGCGGTATACGAGGCGGGCTTCACGATCAGCCCGTTCACCACGGTCCCGTCCTTGCTCTTCGACGTGAAGTCCTCGGTCGTGGCGAGCTGGAGCTGCGCCAGCAGGTCGTCGTTCACCTTCGTGAGCTTCCGCAGCTTCCCGCCTTCCAGCGCGTGCACCTCGGGCGTCTCGGTGGCGGAACCCGCGAGCAGCGTCAGGCTCCCATCCGCGCTCAGCGAGATGCTCGACGCGGTCCGCCTGCCCGTTGTCAGCTTCTCGACCGCACCGCCCGCCACCGTCGTCCGGCCGATGTACTCGACGCGGTCGTCGCCCACGGTGAAGGTCAGCGTCCTGCCGTCCGGCGACCACCAGATCGGATCCCCGACAGGCCGGTCGAGAGCCTCGGTCAGCACCTTCGCCGCGCCGCCCGCGGACGGGATGATGGCGAGCTTGTTGAGTTCGTATGGGTTGTACCTGGTCTCCTCGCCCTGCAGATAGGCGATCCACTGCCCGTCGGGGCTCCACGACGGGCGGCCGCCGTCGGCCGCCGGGGAGGTGGTCAACTGCCTGGGCTCGGTACCGGCCTTCGCGTCCACGACATAGAGATTGGAGTCGAGGTGGCGATCCGGGTCGGGCCCTCCGCGCGTGCTGATGAACGCGATCTTCGTCCCGTCGGGCGACCAGACGGGCGACGCGTCGTCGAACTGGCCGGTGGTGATCTGTTCGGTCTTCTTCGTGGCAATGTCGAAAACGTATACGTGCTCGTAAAACCGCTTGAGGTAGCCGTCGCGGTCCTGCTTGAAGTGGTACCGGTCGATCACGATGGGCGGCTCCGTCTTGCGCTTCCAGCCCTCCATCTTCTCGGGCTCGTCGGCGGGATCCTTGTCGCTCTTCGTGAAGACGAACTTCTTGCTGTCGGGCGACCACGAGTAGGCCTTCACGCCGCCGTCGATCCCGGTCAACTTCTGCGCCTCGCCGCCCAGGCGGTCGAGCAGCCAGATCTGCGAGCCCTTCTTCTTCTCCTCTTCCGTGCCGCGGCTGGCCAGGAACGCGAGGTAGCGGCCGTCCGGGCTCCAGCGCGGCGAACTCTCGCTCTCGGGCCCGGATGTGAGGCGGATGGTCTGCGCGCCGTCCCAGCTCACCATCCAGAGGTCGCTGTCGCGCTTGTCCTTTTCCACGTCGGTCGACCCGACCACGTACGCCACCCACTTCCCGTCGGGCGAGCGCTGCGGGTCGCCGACCGTCTTGAACTTCGCCAGGTCGTCGATCGTGATGGCGCGCTTCGCCGGCTGCGCGGCCGGCTGCGCCGCGGCCGTGGTGGCTGCGACGAACGCTAGAGCTGCAACGATGCCGATGACCGGCGCAACGGAACGGGCGAGTCTTCGCATATGCGGCTTCCTGTGAGGGACATAATGGGCCGCGATTCGGCCCGAGTGGCGGAATAGTACCACGCGGCAGGTCGTGCATCTCATCGGCGGGAGCGCCGGCCCGGCGGGACAGCTCCCGCCTCTCCCCCGAGTGGCTGTACCCTGTGGCGGGAGCGATTCGACGATGGTGCGACCTGTGATGGCCGCGGCGCTTGTCGCCGGGGCGCTCGCCGCTCAGGCATCCTGGACGCTGCACCCAAGCCCGACCGTCGAGCGGTTGCGCGGGGTGAGCGCCGTGAGCGCCAGAGTAGCGTGGGCCAGCGGCAACCACGGCGCGGTCCTGCGCACGACCGATGGCGGCGCCACCTGGGTGCCCATCGTCGTGCCCGGCGCACGCGCGCTCGACTTCCGCGACGTCGAGGCCGTCAGCACCGGCGCGGTCCACCTCCTCAGCATCGGCGCGGGCGACGCGTCTCGTATCTACCAGACGGAGGATGGCGGGAAGACGTGGACGCTGCGGTTCACGAACTCCGACCCGGCGGCGTTCTACGACGCCATCGCCTTCTGGGACGCCCTCCACGGCCTCGCGTTCGGCGATCCCGTCGACGGCCGGTTCAGCGTGATCCGCACCGCGGACGGCGGCCGGACGTGGACGAGCGTGCCGCCGGTGAACATGCCGCTGGCGCTCGAGGGAGAAAGTGCGTTCGCCGCGAGCGGGACGTGCCTGGTGGTGCAGGGATCGCACAACGCCTGGTTCGGCACCGGCGGCGGCGCGCGTGCGCGAGTGTTCCGCTCGACCGACCGGGGACTGACGTGGAGCGTGGCCGACACGCCGATCGCGGCCGGCAACTCCTCGTCCGGCATCTTCTCGCTTGCGTTCAGCGACGCGAAGAGCGGCATTGCCGTCGGCGGCGACTACCGGAAGGAGCGCGAACCGGGCGACAATCTCGCGCTCACGATGGATGGTGGCCGGACATGGGCCGCCCCGGCGGCGGCGAGGCTCCGGGCCTACCGGTCAGCAGTCGCCTTCGTTCCCGGCTCGGATGGCCGGCGGCTGATCGCCGTCGGCCCATCGGGCAGCGACCGCTCGGAAGACGGCGGCCGCACGTGGGTGCCGATCGGCGACGAAGGCTTTCACGCCCTGAGCATCGCACCGGGCGGCGGCGTCGCCTGGGCCGTCGGCGAAGGCGGCCGCGTGGCATCATTGTCGGGCGGGCGTTGAGCGGCCGGGCTGGCCCGTCGTTCGCGCCTGTTGCAGGAAGGAGTCGACCAGGAAGAACAGCCAGGCGCTCACCGTCGCGGACGAACGTGACTCGAGCCCGGCCTTCTCGCCATGGGACCCGAAGGACCTCGCGGGCAACCGCGTGTTCGGTGCGGGAGGCGGCAAGCAGAACGACGCGAAGCGACAGGGCTAACGCAGCGGCTGCGCGTTGCCGCAGCGCCCGGCGCTCGTGTCCGGCAGGGTGTTCGTATCCGGCGTAAAGAAGATCTCGCCGGTCCGGTCGGTGCAGAAGACACGCTGGCCCGTCACACCTGGCTGGCGGGGCAGGACAACCAGCACCCAGTTCTTGATGCTGCGCGCGACGGCGCCCCCTGCGGCGATCTCGTCGGATGTGGGCGACGACGAGACCGTGAAGTAGGTGACGTAGCTGTCGGTGAGCGAAGCGGCCAGCAAAGGCATCGTCGACACGGCCGGTGGGCATTGACCGGGGTCAGAGAGGCATGAGAGCGGCAGTGAGAAGCCCCTGTTGAACCCCGCCGCCAGGCGCTCGGCACTGGCCACCGCCTGGACATAACCGATTGCCGAAGCCTCGTTGCCGGCGATGGCCGCGCGCCTCAGGCCAGGCACGCTGAGCGCGAGGACCGCCCACACCGCCAGGATGATCACCACAAGGCCGATGGCGGCCGACAACCACCAAAGCCGGCGCCTCCTGCCCGATGCCGACTGCAAACCGCCGCCCGCGAGGTCCGAGGGTGTCGCCATCGCTGTCCTCCACCGCGGATTATAGACGCAAGCGACCCGAGGGTTCATGCACGAGGGTTCATGCGCCTGGCGTTGCGCGCAGTGATGCGGGACACTCTCGCCGTTGCCGGGGCCCCACGACTGGCGGTGTCGAGATGATAACCGCTGTTCACGCTCCCCCGGGATCGGGTACGCTGGCGCGTGGCCCTCCGGCCCAGAGACCCGCGGCTGATGCAGAATCCGATCGCTGTTCCACCCGAACGGCACCACCTTTTCAGGGAATTCGCCCATTTCCTGCGCGCAAACGTGTCGTCGGTGACCGCGTCGGGTCTGGACTGGGTGCTCGTGACGGTGCTCGTCGTGCTTCGCCTGCACTACCTCACCGCCGCTGCGGTCGGGGCGCTGACGGGCGCCATGGCCGACTTTTCGCTCAAGCGCCACTGGGCCTTCAGGCGAATGAAGACGGGCGCGATTCACGCGGAGAGCCTCCGCTACCTGGGCACATCGGCGGCCTCGCTGGTCTGGAACCTCGTGGCCGCCTACCTGATCGTCGACGGCCTGGGCATGCGGCCCGTACCCGGCGTGATCGCGGCGTCGATCATCGTCGGGGTTCTCTGGAACTATCCGCTCCACCGGTACTACGTCTTTCCCGAGCCGGCTCGCGCGTCCAGCCAGAGCGGTGCTGAGGATCAGCGAGCCGAGCCCTGACGATTGGGCTGCGTACGGCAGTCATCTGCGACGTCGACTTCGCGCGACTCCTCGAGAACTGCCGCACTTCAGGGGATCTTCAGGATCAGCCGGTGTGGTGCCGGCTGCGCTGGCCAAAGACCAGCAGGAAGACGGTCTCAAGAAGAACAAGACGCTGAGAAGGCGAGGCCCGACATGAAGTCGATCCGTCTGACACTCTGCCTGACGCTGCTCGTCGTGGGTCTGCTCGGATGGCAGGCTCCGCTCCCGGCCGCCGACGGCCCCTACAGGCAACTGGCCGAGATCCCGGTCGGCGGCGACGGCGGGTGGGACTACCTGGCGGTCGATTCCGCGGCTGGCCGGCTCTACGTGTCCCACGCGACGAAGGTCGTCGTCATCGACATGGTGAAGAACGTCGTCGTCGGCGAGATCGCGCCGGCACCCGGCGTGCATGGGATTGCCGTCGCGCCCGATCTGGGCCGCGCGTTCGTCAGCAACGGCCGCGAGAACTCCGCGAGCATCGTCGACCTGAAGACGCTGCAGATCACCGGATCGGTGAAGACCGGCGAGAATCCCGACTGCATCCTCTACGAGCCCGGTCACAAGGAAATCTACACCTTCAACGGGCGCGGGAAGTCGGCGACCGTCTTCGATGCCGCGACGGGCGAGGTCAAGGCCACGATCGCGCTGCCCGGCAAGCCGGAGTTCGCGGTGGAAGACGTGAAAGCCGGCCGCATCTACAACAACATCGAAGACACGAACGAGATCGTCGCCATCGACGTCGCCACCCATACCGTGGCCGCCAAGTGGCCGATTGCGCCGGGTGAGGAAGCGTCGGGGCTGGCCATCGACCTGGCCCACCACCGGCTCTTCACCGTGGCGGGCAACAAGCTCCTTGTGGCGCTCGACAGCACGACCGGGAAGGTGCTCTCGACGCTGCCGATCGGGCCCGGCGTGGACGCGGCGGCTTATGACCCGGTCACCGACTTCGTGTTCGCGTCGAGCAGCGACGGCACGCTGACCGTGGCCAAGGCCGACGCCGCCGGGAAGCTGACTCTCGTCCAGACGCTGGCCACGCCGGCGCGGTCGAGGACGATGACGCTGGACCCGAAGACGCATCGGATCTACGTTTCGGCGGCGGAGTTTGCGCCCCCGCCACTGGCCGCGCCAGGCGCCCAGCCCCAGCGGCCGCAGATGGTGCCGGGCTCGTTCAAGGTTGTCGTATATGAGGCGAAGCGCCGGTCGAGCAGTTGACATGGTGATCGCCGCGCTCGTCGTGGCCGCGGGACTGCTAGCGCCGGTGGCGGTGCGCGCCCAGGCAGTGCCGTCGCTGGCCGCCCCTCAGCTCACGTCGCCGCCCATGACCTTCGGGCAGGTGCTCGAACTCGCGACCGCTCAAAACCTGGAACTCGCGGCGGTGCGGCGAGCGCGGGCCATCCGCGAAGCGGAGGTACGGGCGGCCGGGCAGTGGGCGAACCCGGAGTTCTCCGCGGAGATCACGCGCGACGTGCCGCACGGCGACCTCGCGATCGGCTTTCCTGTTAACATCGCCGGCCTCAGGTCCAAGCGCGTCGCGCTGGCGAAGGCCGGCCTCGCGATGGCGGACATCGACGAGGCGGCCGCCGCAAAGCAGCTCCGGCGCGACGTGCGGCTGGCGTTCTACGGTGTGCTCGTCGCCAACGAGACCGCGGCGCTGGCCGAGGACGTGGTCCGGGTTGCGCAGCGTGTCAGGGACGTCGCGCAGGCGCGATTCGAGGAGGGCGCCGCGCCGCGGCTCGACGTCATGCAGGCCGACCTCGGCGTCGTGCGCGCGAAGACCGACCTCGACATGGCCCGATCGTCGCGCCTCGCCGCACGGGCCGATCTCAATGCGCTGCTCAACCGGCCGCCGGGCATGAGCGTCGCCCTCGCAGGCGAAGCGTCCGACCTGCCCCTGCTGCCCACGCCCGATGCCGCGACGGCAGCGGCGCTCGCGCACAACGTCGATCTCCTCTCGATGGATCGGGAAGCGGAGATTGAATCGTTCAATCTCCGCGTGCTGAAGGCCGAGCGGGTGCCCGAGCCGACGTTCTCCTTCGGCACGGCCCTCAACGCCCCCGGCGAGTTCAACGTGGGCCCGCACGCCGGCATCAGCCTGGCCATCCCGCTCTTCTCGCGAAACCAGGGCGAGATCGCCGGCTCCCTGGCGCGCTCGGGCACCATCAAGGCCAGGCGCGAGGCGCTCCGGCGCCAGGTCGAGGCAAGGGTCTTCGCCGCGGTCGAGCGCGTCGGCGCGCGGCGCGCCCAGGTGGATGCGTTCCGCGCGCAACTCCTGCCGACGGCGACCGAACTGCAAGGCCTGGCAGAGGAAAGCTACCGGCTCGGCCGCGACTCGATCCTGGCGGCGCTCGACGCCCAGCGAAGCCTGAGAGACGTGAAGTTCGAGTACCTGCAAGCGCTGCTCGCGCTGCAGGAAGCTGTTGCGGATCTGGAGGACATCCTTGGCGCACCGATCCAGTAGCGCGCGGTTCCGGGCCTGGACGTGGCTTCTCCTGCCGGCCGCCGCCGCGCTTGTGTCGACCTCGACCGCGTGCAGCAAAGCAGGCGGCGGAGAGGAGATCGCCTCCAGCGACGAGCCCACGATTGCCGCGGAGACGGGCACCGTCACGCGCCGCGATCTCATCGAGCCGCTCGTCGTGCGCGGCACGGTCGTGGCGATGCCGAACCAGGACGTGAAGATCGCCGCGCTGGTCGCCGGCCGCGTCGACAGCCTGTCGGTGGCGGAGGGCGACTGGGTCAAGGCGAACCAGGTCGTCGCCGAAATCGACCCGCGCCCGCTTGCCGATCAGAAGCGCCAGGCGGCCGCATCCGTCGCGCAGGCCCGCGCGGCCGTCGAGAATGCCAGGCTCAACTTCGATCGCACGGAACGCCTCTTCCAGCGCGGCATCGCGGCCGGCAAGGAGGTGGAGGACGCCCGCGCCCAGCGCGCCGCCGCGGATGCCGGCCTGGAGCAGGCGATTGCTGCCCTCGACACGGCCGAACGCCAGCTGTCCCGTACGCGCGTCACGTCACCCATCGCCGGGCAGGTCGTCAAGCGGCTGGTCAACGTCGGCGAGCAGGTTGACGGCACGGCGGCCCAGCCGATCGTGGAAGTGGCGAACGTCGACCACGTCGAAGTCGCGGCGCTCATCCCGGCCGACCATCTCGGACGGGTCCAGGTCGGCCAGCATGCCGTGGTGTCATCGG
Organism: uncultured Acidobacteriota bacterium; assembly: GCA_963809475.1. Taxonomy (GTDB): domain Bacteria; phylum Acidobacteriota; class Vicinamibacteria; order Vicinamibacterales; family JAKQTR01; genus JAKQTR01. Next base: position 1,674,463 of record CAWEJS010000002.1, on the reverse strand, counting down.
ACTCCTACGCGGATCGCGAGTTCGAGGGCCAGATCATCGCGATCGCGCCGGCCGTCGACGCGGCCACGAATACCGCGCTCGCGCGCGTCCGCCTGGCCAACACCGGCCGCCTGCTGAAAGTCGGCATGTTCGCGCAGGTGCGGGTCGGGCTGAGCGAACGGACGGGCGTGCTCACCGTTCCGCCGTCGGCGGTTGTGAAGAGCGACGAGGGCGCGGCGGTCTACGTCGTCACGGGCGCTCTCGCGACGCGCACGAAGGTGACGCTCGGCCTTGAGACCTCCGACGCCGTCGAGATTCTCAGCGGCGTGACGGAAGGGCAGCGGGTCCTCACGTCCGCCGTTCACGGCCTTGGCGAGCGGGCCCGCCTCGCGCCACCCACATGAACGTCGCGCGCTTCGCCTCCCGCAACAGCCGGGTGATCCTGCTCGGCATCGTCCTGCTCTCGGCCGCGGGCCTCTGGGCGATGACCACGCTGCCGAGCAACATCTATCCCGAGGTCGAGTTCCCGCGGATCGTCATCGTCGCGAAGGCAGGAGACCTCTCGCCGCGCCTCGTCCAGCTGGCCGTGACGCGGCCCCTCGAGGAGGCAGCGCGCACCGTGCTTGGCGCACGGCGCGTCACGTCGAAGACCATCCGAGGCGCGTGCGAGATCTCGGTGCTCTTCAACCCCCAGACCGACATGCCGTACGCCCTGCAGCTCGCGCAGGGCAAGATCGACGAGGTCAAGGCCTCGTTGCCGCCCGGCGCCACCGTGGCCGTCGAGCGGATGACGCCGTCGCTCTTCCCGATCTTCAGCTTCAACGTGACTGGCGCGATTCCGTCGGCGGACCTCCGAGACCTCGCCGAATTCGAGCTGCGGCCCCTCCTCAGCCGCGTGCAGGACGTGGCCAACGTCGAGGTGCTGGCCAGCGAGGAACGCGAGATCTCCGTCGTCGTCGACCCGGCGCGGCTCAATGCCGCGAAGCTCACGATCGACGAAGTGGCCGAGGCGCTGAGGGCCACGAACATCGTGACGGCGGTGGGGCGCCTCCCCAAGGACTACCTCCAGTACCTCGTGCTCAGCACGGCCGAGTTGACGAGCCTGGATGACGTGCGGAAAGTCGTGGTGGCCTTCCGCGGCCAGACGCCCGTCTACGTCGGCGACGTGGCCGAGGTGCGCGACGGCGTCATCGACCGGACGACGCTCATCTCGGGCAGCGGAAAGCCGGCTGCCGTCGTGAGCGTCGCGCGGCAGATTCGCGGCAACATCCTGGCGGTCGTCGACGGGGCCAAGGCGGCGCTCAACGAGTACAGGCCCGCGCTGCCGCCGTCGGTCCGCCTGACGGTCGTGTACGACCTCGCGGACTTCGTTCGCAACGCGGTGGCCAGCGTGCGGGACGCCATCGCCATCGGCGGCGTTCTTGCCGTGCTGGTGCTCATCTTCTTCCTGCGCGACTGGCGCGTGACGGCGATTGCCGCCACCTCGCTCCCGCTGACCATCGTCGGCACGTTCTTCATCCTCTACCTCGTGGGCGGCACCATCAACCTGATGTCGCTCGGCGGCCTCGCCATCGCCATCGGCCTCGTCATCGACGATGCGATCGTCATCGTGGAGAACATCTACCGCCACCGCGGCGCCGGGGAGACGGTGACCGTGGCGGCCGAGAAGGGCACGCAGGAACTGCTGGCGGCCGTGATCGGCTCGACGCTGACGACCGTCGTCGTCTTCGTGCCGCTGGGGTTGCTGCAAGGCGTGGTGGGGCAGTTCTTCGCCGCGCTTTCCACGACACTGGCCGCAGCCGTGCTGCTGTCGCTGGCGTTCGCGCTGCTGTTCATCCCGGGCGTGGCCGGCAAGTTCCTCCGCGCCCACGACAGGCCGCATGCCGACTTGGGCTGGCTGTCCCGGCGGTACCGCATGCTGCTGACAGGGGCGCTGAAGCGGCCTGCGCTCGTCATCGGGCTCACGCTGGCGTTCGCGGCCCTTGGCGCGCTGCTCTTCACGCGCCTCGAGACGGGATTCCTGCCCGACATGGACGAGGGCGGTTACATCGTCGACTACTGGACGCCGGAAGGCACGTCGCTTGCCGAAACCGATCGCATGCTCAAGCGCGTCGAAGCCGTGCTCAGTGCGACGCCGGAGGTGGCCAGCTTCGCCCGGCGCACCGGCGCCGAACTGGGCATGTTCGCGACGCCCCAGAACACCGGCGACATCGTCGTGCGGCTGAAGCCGAGCTCGCAGCGGAAGCGGACGGCGGAACAGGTGATCGAGGCGCAGCGGGCGACGTTCGAGACCCAGATGCCGGGCATGACGATCGAGTTCATGATGCTGCTCCAGGACATGCTGGGCGATCTCGAGGGCAACCCAGAACCGGTCGAGGTGAAGATCTTCGGCGATGATCTGCCGACGCTCGCCAGTCTGGCCGAGCGCACGTCGGCGCGGCTCGAGAAGATTCCGGGCCTCGTGGACATCGTGGTCCCGCAGCGCGGCAATCCCGAGCTGAATGTCCGGATCGACCCGACGCGCGCCGCCCAGGCGGGCCTGACCGTCGAGCAGGTGACTAGCCAGTTGAGCACCGGGCTGCTCGGACAGGTGGCGACGTCGTTCAGGCGCGGCGACCGCCTCATCGACGTGCGCGTGCGATTCGCCGATGCGAGCCGCTTCGACCTGGCCTGGATTCGCGAGTTCCCGCTGGCGGCGGCAGAGGGGCGACTCGTGCCGCTGTCGGCTGTGGCGGCCATCGACACCGCGGAGGGCGAGACCGAGCTGCACCGCGAGGACCTCAAGCAGATGATCCCCATCACCGCGCGCCTCGAAGGGCGCGGCCTGGGCAGCGGGATCCGGGACGTCAAGGCCGCGCTGGCGGCGGAGTCCTGGCCCATCGGCTACACGTGGAGGCTCGGCGGCCAGTACGAAAGCCAGCAGACGTCGTTCAAGTCAATGCTCCTCGTGCTCGGGCTGGCGGTGCTGCTGGTGTTCGGCGTGCTCGTGGCCCAGTTCCGCCGCTACGTGCCGTCGCTCATCATCCTGTCGGCGGCGCCGCTGTCGCTCGTCGGGGCCTTCGGCCTGCTCATCATCACCGGCACGCCACTCAACGTGTCGTCGATGATGGGCCTGATCCTGCTCATCGGCCTCATCGTGAAGAACGGGATCATCCTGGTCGACTACGCCGACATCGTGGCGGCGCGCGGCGGGAACGCGGAGGAGGCGATCATTGAAGCTGGATCGGTCCGGCTCCGCCCGATCCTGATGACGACGCTGTGCACGCTGTTCGGACTGCTGCCGCTGGCGCTCGGGCTGGGGCCAGGCGCCGAGATGCAGAAGCCGTTGGCCATCGCCGTGATTGGCGGATTGTCGGTATCCACCGTCGTCACGCTGATCTTCGTGCCGACCGCGCTGTCAGTGGTGAGGCGGACGGGCCGCGTATAATTCTCGAATGCGCATCAGCCTGATTGCCCTGCTTGCGGCCGCCGTCTCGGTGTCGCCGGCCGCCGCTCAGAACTCGAGCCGGCCTGTCGGCCAGTACGACCAGGCCGCCCGCGCGATCTTCAAGGAACTCATCGAGATCAACACCACGGACTCGGTAGGCAGCACGACAAAGGCCGCCGAAGCCATGGCCGCACGCCTGAAAGCGGCCGGGTTCCCGGACGCCGACGTGCAGGTGCTCGGCCCCAACGCCCGCAAGGGCAACCTCGTCGCGCGTCTGCACGGCCGCGGCCCCGGAAAGCCGATTCTCCTGCTCGCCCACCTCGACGTCGTCGAAGCGCGCAAGGAGGACTGGTCACCCGAGTTCGACCCGTTCGTCTTCACCGAGCGTGACGGGTTCTTCTACGGCCGGGGCACGAGCGACGACAAGAACGAGGCGGCGATGTGGATCGCGAACCTGATCCGCTACAAGCAGGGGGGATTCGTCCCGGCCCGCGACATCGTCGTGGCCCTGACGGCCGACGAAGAGGGCGGAAACTCGAACGGCGTCACGTGGCTGCTCGCGAACCGCCGCGACCTTGTCGACGCCGAGTACGTGTTGAACGAAGGCGGCGGCGGCGAGTTGAAACACGGGAAGGCCGTCGCCCTCAACGTGCAGGCGGCCGAGAAGATGTACTTCACGGTCGCCCTCGAGGCGCGGAACCCGGGGGGCCACAGCTCGCTGCCGCGGAAGGACAACGCGATCTACAGTCTGGCCGCCGCGCTGACCCGGATTGCCGCCTTCGAGTTCCCGATCGAGCTGAACGAGATCACCAAGGAGTTCTTCGCCGGGATGGCGGCCCTCGAAACCGGACAGGTGGCCGCGGACATGAACGCGGTGTCCGCGCCAGCACCCGACCTGGCCGCGGCGGCCCGCCTGGCAGCCGCGTCGCCCGCCTACAACTCGATGATGCGCTCGACCTGCGTGGCGACGCAGTTGAGCGGCGGCCACGCCGAGAACGCGCTGCCGCAGGTCGCGCGGGCGATGGTGAACTGCCGAATCCTGCCCGGGAGCGATCCCCGCGCCATCGAGCGGTCTCTGAGGCAGGCCATCGCAGACGACGGTGTGACGGTGACCGCGACGTGGGAACCGATCCCGAGCCCGGCGTCGCCGCTCCGGCCGGACCTGATGGCCGCTGTCCGCCGGCACACCGCCGAGATGTGGCCCGGTGTCCCCGTGTTGCCGGTCATGGAAACCGGCGCCACCGACGGCCTCCACTTCAGGAACGCCGGTATCCCGACCTACGGCGTCGACGGCACTTTCTACGACATCGACGACGTGCGGGCGCACGGCAAGGACGAACGCATCGGCGTCAAGGAGTTCTACGAGGGGCTCGAGTTCCTGTACCGGCTCGTGAAGACGCTGGCGGGATCCTGACGCGCCGACGCGCGGTCTTATTGAGGACGACATCTTCCTGACCCTGCAACGGCAAGATGTCGTGTTGTTGGACCTGACCCCAAGGGAGGCATCATGTCTCTTCGTCCTGTCAAGCGGCTCGCCAAGTCCACGCCCACGCTGGAGGGCGCCGGCGTGCGCCTTCGCCGGGCCTTCGGCTTCGGCGACACCGCGGAGGTCGACCCGTTCCTGCTGCTCGACGACTTCCGCGGCGACACCCCCGCCGACTACATCGCCGGGTTTCCATGGCACCCGCACCGGGGCATCGAGACCATCACGTACGTGCTGGCCGGAAACGTCGACCACGGAGACAGCCTCGGCAACTCCGGCACGATCGGCCCGGGCGACGTGCAGTGGATGACCGCCGGGAGCGGCATCATCCATCAGGAGATGCCGCACGGAAACGACCGCGGCCAGATGCACGGATTCCAGCTCTGGGCCAACCTGCCCGCGTCGCTCAAGATGACGCACCCGCGCTACCAGGACGTCAAGTCGGCGGACATCCCCGTGGTCACCGAGGACGATGGGACGGCCGTGCGGGTGATCTGCGGCAGCTTCTGGGGTCAGAAAGGGCCGGTGGACGACGTCGCGGCCGAGCCGCAGTACCTCGACGTGCGGGTGCCGGCGGGGAAGCGCCGCAGTCTCCCGGTGGCCACGACACGGAATGCCTTCGCCTACGTGTTCGAAGGAGCCGGCCGGTTCGCGAACGCCTCGGAGCCGCAGGCGGTCAAGACCGACGTCATCGGCGCGGCCGAAGGGACGTACGCCGACAACCGCTCGCTGGTCGTGTTCGACTCGGGCGACGAGGTGACCGTGCAGGCGGGGGAGCAGGGCATCCGGTTCCTGCTCGTGTCGGGCAGGCCGCTCGGCGAGCCCGTCGCCTGGCGCGGCCCCATCGTGATGAACACGAACGAGGAACTGCGCCAGGCGTTCGAGGAGTACAGGAACGGGACGTTCCTCAAACACGCGTAGGAATCAAGCGGACGGTGCCGGCTTCCGGATCCCGATCGTCTCGAGGATCTTCTCCAGCCGGCCCTTGCCAATGAGCTGATCCGCCTGCGCCAGTATCTTCTGGACGGTCCTCAGCAGGTCCTCCTTGCCGGACCAGTGCTCCAGGATGATCCGCCGGTCGACCTCGTTGAAGAGCATGTTCAGGGCCGCCACGACGACGATGAGATCGTCGAGGTAGCCGAGGGGCCCGAAGCGGCGCTCCGACAGCAGGTCGATGGGCGAGATCACGTACGCCACCGCGGCGCCCAGGTAGACCTTGTGTCTCGCCTCGATCCGCGGATCGAGCATCAGGCGCGAGATGAGCAAAAACAGGTCGGGCACGAGCAGCACGTAGTCCGCGTACGCGCCGGTGTAGCCGGCCACCTTGTCGCGCATCGCGCGGTACACGTCGTCTCCAGCCATTCGCGATGACCTCCCGGTAGCGGGGCGCCGCCACCTCTATACGAGATCTACGGAAACGCGGACCGAGAGTTGCGGCAGGCGGGTCCTGTCCCCGGTCACCCGCCGCCGCGGTGTCGCGCCGAGTCTACCGAATCAGGATGAGCGCCGTCTGCCGCTGGTCCATCCACGTCGGCCCGGTCCTGCGGAACAGGATGTCCTGCTCGATCTGGATGCGGATGTCGATGTTGCCGAATTCGGGCGCGACCACCCGCGCGCTCAGTTCGATCGAATGCGCCGTGTCCTCGTAGAGCGGGAAATCGCCGAGGCCCGGCACGCCGCCCTGCTTGTCCCACAACCCGATGATCGTGCCCGCGGCGTGGCCGTGGAATCCGATCGGGTGCGAGTAGATGCTCGCCTGGATGCTCTCCGCCTTCGCCTTCTTCAACGCGGCGGCGAGAATCGCGTTGCCCGTCAGCCCGGTCTTCATCTCCGCCAGCAGGATGTCCTGCAGCCGGTTGCCCTTGGCGAACGCCGCCTGGAGCCCCTTCGGCGCCTCCGCCTCGGTGTCCCTCATCACGTACGCCATCTGCTGCGTGTCGGTGCACAGCTTCAGGTAGGTGATCCCGAAGTCGCAGTGCAGCAAGTCGCCGCGGTGGATGACCGGGCTCTGGCCGTACGGCGTGTCCCTCGGCCGCTGGATGTCCACGCTCGGCTGGAACCAGTTCTCGAGGCCGAGCTGGCGGGACCGCTCGCGGAAGTACCACACCACGTCGTCCGTCGTCGTCACACCCGGTGTGATGACCGTCCGCGAGAACGCCTCGGCGATGATGCCGTGGGCGATGGAGACGATGTGCGGGTAGACCTCCATCTCGTCTGGCGTGCGCCGCTCGAGCCAGCGGATCGCAAGGCGCTCGGCCGGCTGGATGCGGGCCTGGAAGTCCTGCGGCAGCGAGGCCAGGAGCTTCCTCTTGAGCGAAGCCGTGAGGCCGTCGGCGAAGGTGAACGTGTCGGACTCGTTGATGCCGATCGTCCTCGGGCTGCGCTCGGTGATGATCTCGGCGAGCCGCGCCCACTGGTCGATCCGGTCCGGGTCCCATACGCTCTTATAGAGCGGGCCGTTGCCCATGCGGCTGACGCTCAGGCGCTCGACGCCCTCGGGCCCCTTGTCGGTGAAGACCAGGATCGTCGTGCGGCCGGCGTACATCGTCGAGAACGGCACGAGGGAGAGGAACACCGGGTCCTCGTTGTTCTCGCGGCAGATGACCAGCCACATGTCGATGCCTTCCGCCCGCATCAACTCGGGCAGCACGCGCTCCAGGCGCACCGTGAGCCAGGCGTTGTACATTTCCGACTGGTCGCGCAGCGTGAGGATGGCGGGCAGGCGCCCGATCACCGGCGCCGCGGGGGGTTGCGCCTGCGTCGTCGGCGCGGCCGGAACCGGTGCGCCCCGGCGCGCCTGCTGCGGATCGGCGGCGGCCCCGATTGCGATCGAGCATATGACGAACAGGAGGATGACGCTGAGCGTGCGCGGCCGTGACACCATCGCGGTTCTCCCTGAAGAGGAGGCCAGTGTACAGGATTGCTGCTAAGATCGCAGCCGCGAGCCGGAGCCAGTCGCCGGCGACCAAGACGTGAACAACCAGACCAGCTCAACCCGTCGCCGGCCGCTTTGCCGAACTGTGGCACCTGGCCAGTGCCATCTGGCCCTGGCCGACGTCACCGCCGTGTACGACGTGTGGCTTGGCGTGCGCAACCCGACAGTGGTCGGGTTGTCTTACCTGCTGGTCGTCCTCCTCGTGGCCGCCGTGTCGACGCTCCGCGTGGCAGTCGGCACGTCGGTCCTCGCGGTCCTTGCATTCAACTACTTCTTTCTTCCGCCTGTCGGCACTTTCACCATCGAGGAGCCGGTAAACTGGGTCGCCCTGTTTGTGTTCCTGGCGGTGAGCGTCGTCGCGAGCCGGCTCTCACTCGCTGCTCGCAGCCGGGCCGACGAGGCCCTGGCGCGGCGCGATGAGTTGGCGCGGCTCTTCGATCTCAGCCGGGACATCCTGTTGACCACCGACAGCCGCGACGCCATCGGTGGACTCGCCAGGCATATGGCGCGACGCTTCGGCCTCGACTACGTCTGCATTTGCCTGCCAGGCTCACAGCGATGGCACCTGCACGAGTCAGGGTCCGGTGTGATCCTCGATCAGCACGAGCTTGACGTGGCGCTCGCGACGGCCCGCGGGGCGCAGGAGTTCGACGCTCATACGCGAACGCACAAAGGTCATCAGCGGATTGTCATTGACGCCGGGACGGAGGTGCTGCTGGTGCCCCTTCGCCTGGGAACGCGGGCCGTCGGCCTGCTGGCGACCGCCGGGCGTCTGGTCGATCCCGGTACCCTGGACGCGATTGCCGGACTGGCGGCCATCGCCATCGAGCGCGTCAACTTCCTCGAAGAACGGCAGGCTGCCGAGCGGGTGCGGCAGGGGGCAGAATTGAAGACGGCGCTGCTGGCGTCGCTCGGCCACGACTTGAAGACACCGCTCACAGCCATCACGGTTGCGGTCAACAACCTGCGGGCGTCTTGGCCGACCGACGCGCAGCGCGTCGAACAGTTGGATGTGGTCAGGGATGAGGTCGAGCGGCTGAACCGGCTCTTCCAGAGCATCGTCGACATGGCGCGCATCGACACAGACGGCGTGAATGCCGAACGGGAATGGGTGCATCCGTCGGACATCGTCGACGCGGCCGTCCAGCAGGTACAACACACGCTACGGGATCATCCCGTGGAGATCGAAGCCGATACGACAAACGTTGTGCAGGTCGACCCTCGCCTGACATCTGCGGCTCTCGCCCATCTGGTGGAGAACGCCGCGCAGTACTCACCAGCAGGAACCGCGATCACCATCACTGCTCGAGTCGGCAACGACGCGCTGATGCTGACCGTGAGAGACCGTGGCCCCGGTATCGGCGCGCAGGACTTGCCTCACCTGTTTGAGCGCTTCTATCGGGGCGCGAACGCTCGCAGGCTCGCGTTCGGCACCGGGATGGGGCTCGCGATCGCGCGGGGGTTGCTTGCCGCCCAGAACGGTCGGGTGTGGGCAGAGAACGTGCTCGGTGGAGGCGCGTGCTTCACCATGCTTATCCCGACGACGTGTCGCGCTGCGATGCCACCCCAGACCGAAACTTCATGACCCGCCAGGCCCGGATCCTGCTCGTCGATGATGAGGTATCCATCCAGCGGACGATGACACCGCTTCTGCGCTCCCGCGGATACGAGGTGGAGGTGGCGGGTACTGGGCGGGAGGCGATCGCCGCCATCGAGGCGGTACAGCCCGATCTCATCGTGCTGGATCTCGGGCTGCCTGACATCGACGGGCTCGATGTCTGCCGGCGTGTGCGTGACCGCTGGGATATCCCCATCCTTGTGCTGTCCGCCCGTGAGTCCGAGAAGGACAAGGTCGTTGCACTCGATGAGGGAGCCGACGATTACGTGACAAAACCGTTCGGACCCGACGAGCTGCTCGCCCGGGTACGGGCCGCACTGCGCCGCCGGCTGGCCGGCGACCAGCCCGACACGGGCCGGTTGGAGCGGGGCGACCTCGTCATCGACTTCGACCGGCGCCGCGTCACGGTGGCCGAGACGGAGATCCGACTGACACCAAAGGAATTCGAGTTGCTCGCACTGATGGCGCGGCATGCTGGCCAGGTCATGACGCACCGCGTGATCCTGAAGAGCATCTGGGGACCCCACAGCGTCGACCAGCCGGAGCACCTGCGGGTGCTGATGGGACAACTGCGGAAGAAGATCGAGCCGGATCCTGCCCGTCCCCGATACTTCGTGACCGAGCCCTGGGTTGGCTATCGGTTTGTTGCCGACGATTGACAGTGTCTCCTGCCCGGACACTCCCTGCCGCGTCAGGCGCGGCCGAGCTTCAGCGGCACCATCGTTCGTGCGGCGACGTGCCGAGTCGAGCGATCGGCAACCACGATGACCTGCATGTCCCGCGCACGATTCACGATCCGCTGCAGCAACGCCGAGGCGAACCATGAACGCAGCGTCCTCGTCTTCTCACGCGCGACCAAGATCTGAGTGGCGCCATACGTCCGCGCGAAACTCACCATCGTCTCAGCGGTGTCGGTTCCTTGAAGACCCCGGGTCGCGATCTGCAGACCATGGGCGAAGTTGAGGTGACGTTCCAGGCTCTCGCGCTCGTTCCCGGTCAAGTCCCGCCAATCCGGCGTCTTGGTCACGTAGACGGCCAAGCAGTCGGCCTGGAGATAGTCGGCCACCCGACGCCCACGGCGGATCAGCGCCGCAGTGGATGGATCTGGTCCGACAAGCAGCAGCAGCCGCTCGCGCGTCTCTGACGTCTGCACCGATGCGCCATCCGCTGCTGACGGCTCCTCGTCAGGCAGACGACTCTCGATCGCATGTGCCGCCTGACGCATCGCCAACTCACGAAGCGCCACGAGCGTCGATTCCTGGAAGAAATTCTGCCGGGCCGCCTCAACTCGCTCGACTGGATAGACCACGCCGCGCGCAAGTCTGTTGAGCAGCGCACGCGGAGTGAGATCGACCATCACGAGCTCGTCGGCCCGCTTCAGCACCCAGTCGGGGATCGTCTCGCGCACGCGGACGCCGGTGCTCTGCCAGATCTGGTCGTTCAGGCTTTCCACGTGCTGCACGTTCATCGTCGTCAACACGTCTATGCCTGCGTCAAGCAGCGCGTGGACATCTTCCCACCGCTTGAGTCGCGCCGACCCGGGCACATTGGTGTGCGCGAATTCGTCAACCACAGCAACTTCTGGCTGGCGACGCAGAATCGCGTCGGTGTCCATTTCGTCGAAGTGCGAGCCGCGGTACTCCAGAGTAGCTCGGGGAACCGTCTCCAGTTTGTCGGCAAGTACGATCGTTTCCTTCCGGCCGTGGGACTCGAAGTACCCGATGACGATGTCGACGCCACGGCGTTTGAGCTCGTTCGCCTCTGTCAACATCTGGTACGTCTTTCCAACACCCGCAGCGTAGCCCAAGAACACCTTGAGCCGGCCACGTCTCCGCGCGAGGTTGGTCACTGTCACTGCGGGAACACTCGGACGTCGATGCCTTCTGCATCGCGAATCAGCCGATCGAGAGGTGTGCCACACACATGCGCCCGCCAGGTGCGACGCAGGTTGTGGCCGACGAAGAGCTGCGTGATGGCATGACCGCGCGCGTACTCGAGTATGGCTCTCACGGGATCCTGACCTGTCAGGATGTCGACCTGAGCCTGCTGAGCGCGCGCGAGCGTGACGTTGCGGTCAAGCGCCATTCGATCCTCAGGGGTGAGGTTCTCTTGAATCACATAAATGGCGAACAACTCGCCGTGGAACCGATCAGCGTTCCTCCGTCCGCTGGCGAGCATCTTGGCGGCGTTGGCACGGGGTGTCATGCAGACGAGAACCCGTTCTTGCGTGCCCCACGACGAGTGGATGCCGTGCAGCCGCAGGTACTCTTCGAGCTCACGATCCACCACATCGGCCGTGAGCAGCAGTGCCCGCTGACGAAGCTGCGAGAGCTGAGAAGCTCTGGCGGTCGAATCCGTCTCAGCTGGCGCATCGACGACGACCACCTCATCGGCCCGCTCGATGAAACCCTGGGGGACGGTCTCGACACTCGTTTTGCCGACGACGTGTGCGACAAAGTCGCGTTGCTCGGCGACGTACTCGAGATTGATCGACGTGATGACCGAAATCCCAGCCTCGAGCAGCTCCTCGACATCCTCGTAACGCTTGTGGTGCCGACTTCCCGGAGGGTTGTCGTACGCCAGACCATCGACCAGGCAGACTTGGGGATGACGCGCGAGAACCGCGGGCACGTCGATGACTGGCACGCCTTCGATGACTCGCGTCGGAATGGTCTCTAGGGTACGAATCAACTGCGCCACGTCAGGCGTCGAGTTGGGCTGGATGGCCGCAACGACGACCTCCTCACCCCGCATGTGGCGGCGGCGACCTTCGTCGAACAACTTGAACGACTTGCCAACGCCGGAAGCATAGCCGAGAAAGATCTTCAGCTGCCCGCGGCGTTTGGCTCGTTCCTCCGCCTCGATCTGCTGGAGCAACGCCTCCGGGTCGCGGTGAGCAGCGCGATCGTTGGTCTCAACGCTCATGGTCGAGTGATTCCAGAGACGATTGTATCTGACCGACGGGGGACGGCGCGCAGCATCCGGGTGTATGACCAGGCGGCGCGAAGGACCGTCGGTTCAGACCGTGCGATCGTGAACGACCTCCCAGCCGGTCGGCCAGGTCGCTCACTTGCGCGGAAACCGTTGGTCCAAGGCCAGATTGATCTGCAGGACGTTCACCCTCGGCTCCCCGAGAAACCCGAACGAGCGTCCCTCGGTGTGCTGCGCAACCAAGGCCTGCACTGCCTCGGCTGACATCCCTCGTGCCTTCGCGACACGAGCCGCCTGCGCCAGTGCATTGGCTGGGCTGATGTGCGGGTCCAGTCCTGATGCGGAGGCCGTCACCGCATCAGCAGGGATCGGCGTCTTCGGCGTGAAGAGCAACGGTGTCTTCTCGTCATTGAAGGCCTTGATTAGCTTGACGTCGTCGAGGCGTCCCTGGGTATCCTTGAATGCCTCGAGTGGGATCGAGGAAGCATACGGAATGTCGTTGTCGACGCAGTAGTGCACGACGCGATTCTTGATGCCGTCGAAATCGACGACCTCGTTCCTCTTGTCGTTCACCTTCGTCGTCCCGTTGATGAGCTTGGCGCTGGTTGGCCCCAGGTTCGATCCTGCACTGGCGGTCGGATCGTAACCGCCGCCGGCTGCGGATGGCCGGGGGTGAAAGTACTCGGGCTTCGTGAAATTCTGGCCGATGAGACGAGAGCCAATTACCTGCCCGTCCGAGAGAATCAAGCTGCCATTTGCCTGATCGCGAAAGACGACTTGAGCAATCCCGGTGATGACGGCCGGATATACCAGGCCGGTCAAGACCGTCATGACCAGCATCATCGTGAATCCAGCCTTGAGCTCTTTGAACATCTCTCTCTCCTACGCCAGGTGGAGCAGGCCCAGAATCCGGTCGATCGCCCAGATGCATGGGAAGGGAGCCACGAGGCCGCCAATCCCGTACATCAAGAGATTGCGGCGGAGCATCTGCGCCGCGCTTTGCGGCCGATATCTGACGCCGCGCAGCGCGAGCGGCACCAAGGCGACGATGATCAGAGCATTGAAAATCACCGCCGAAAGCACGGCACTTTCGGGCGTGCGAAGGTACATGATGTTGAGCTTGTTCAGCGCCGGATACGTGGCCATGAACATCGCGGGAATGATCGCGAAGTACTTCGAGACGTCGTTCATGATCGAGAATGTCGTCAAGGCGCCGCGCGTAATGAGCAACTGCTTGCCGATGGCGACGACCTCGACGAGCTTCGTCGGGTTGCTGTCAAGATCCACCATATTGCCAGCCTCGCGGGCAGCGGTGGTCCCCGAGTTCATGGCCAGACCGACGTCAGCTTGCGCGAGCGCCGGCGCGTCGTTGGTGCCGTCGCCAGTCATCGCGATCATCCGGCCGCCCGCCTGCTCTTTCCTGATGTACTCGAGCTTGTCCTTGGGCGTCGCCTGCGCGAGGAAATCGTCCACGCCGGCTTCGGAGGCAATGGCCGCTGCCGTCAGCGGGTTGTCGCCGGTGACCATCACCGAGCGAATGCCCATGGCCCGGAGCTGGGCGATGCGCTCCTTCATGCCCACCTTGACGATGTCCTTGAGGTGGATGATCCCGAGCAGCCGCGGGCCGTCGGCAACCGCGAGGGGCGTGGCGCCAGTTCGCGCTATCTTGTCGGAGAGCTCGGTGATATCCGATGGAATTCGCCCTCCTTGTCCAATGACGAATCTCACGACCGCGTCCGTCGCGCCTTTTCTGAGCTGACGGCCCTCGATGTCGACGCCGCTCATCCTGGTGTGAGCCGAGAAGGGGATGAACCTGGCGTGGTGTGCGGCGACATCACGGCCGCGCAGGCCGTACTTGTCTTTCGCGAGGATGACGATCGACCGCCCTTCCGGTGTCTCATCGGCCAGGCTGGACAACTGAGCGGCATCCGCAATCTCGCCTTCGGTGACGCCGGACGCCGGGAGGAACGCCACGGCCTGACGACTGCCCAGCGTGATGGTGCCGGTCTTGTCCAAGAGCAAAGTGTTCACGTCGCCGGCCGCTTCGACCGCCTTGCCACTCATCGCCAGCACGTTGTGCTGCATCACACGGTCCATGCCGGCAATGCCGATTGCGGAAAGCAGACCGCCGATCGTCGTCGGAATCAGACACACCAGCAAGGCCACATAGACCGCGATCGCAGGCGCCGTTCCGGCACCTGCCGAAGCGACGCTGTAGATGGCGTACGGCACGAGCGCCGCCACGGCGAAGAGGAAGATGATCGTCAATCCGGCGATCACGATGTTCAAGGCAATCTCGTTCGGCGTCTTCTGGCGCTCGGCGCCTTCGACGAGCGCGATCATCCGATCCAGGAACGTCTCACCAGGATTCGAGGTGATCTTGATCTTCACCTTGTCTGAAAGGACCCGCGTGCCGCCGGTCACGGCGCTGCGATCACCGCCCGACTCGCGGATCACCGGAGCGCTTTCTCCGGTGATCACCGACTCATCGACCGTCGCGATGCCTTCAATGACCTCGCCGTCTCCGGGAATGACCTCGCTCGCGCTGCAGACCACGACATCGCCGGCGCGGAGCGTGGACGAGGAAACCTGTTCGAGCCGCCCGCCCTCCACCAAGCGATTGGCGATGGTATCCCTTCTGGTCTTACGGAGAGTCTCGGCTTGCGCTTTCCCGCGGGCTTCGGCCATCGCCTCGGCGAACGTCGCGAACAAGACGGTGAACCAGAGCCAGAGATCGATCTGCAGCTCGAATCCGATTCCGCGAGCGCCGGTCGCAATGTCGCGAACGAGGAACAAGAGCACCAGCGCCGCGCCGACCTCGACGACGAAGATCACAGGATTCTTCATCAGCGTCACAGGATTCAGTTTCACGACCGAATCCTTCAACGCACGGCGGAGAATCTCGGGGTCGAGAAGCGGTCGCGCCCGGACGAGTTTCTTCGGGATAAGCGCCGTCCCGTCCACGGAGTGTGGCGCGACTGGAGTCGGACGGGTGGGTTCCGTGGTCGTGGTGGCCATCACTTAACTCCAGATCGGGAACGACACGAACATGGTCGAGAAGAGCTTGCCCTGGTGCATGAGGAAATGTTCAACGATCGGACCGAGCGACAGCGCCGGAAAGAACGTCAACGCGCCCACGACGATCACCGTCGCCACGAGCAAGCCAACAAAGAGCGGACCGTGCGTGGGCAACGTGCCAGCGGATGTCGGAACGGCCTTCTTGCTGGCGAGGCTACCCGCAACCGCCAGTGCGGGGATCATGAAAAGGAACCGGCCGAACAGCATTGCGAGGCCGAGGGTCAAGTCATACCAGGGCGTGTTGACCGTGATGCCGGCAAACGCGCTGCCGTTGTTCTCTGACGCGCTCGTGTAGGCGTACAGCATCTCGCTCAAGCCGTGCGGGCCTGCATTGTTCAGATTCGCGATCGCAGGCCCCTGGGGATTCCAGTAGCCCCCCTTGGCGAACGGCGCCACGATGCTGATGCCGGAGAACACGAGGATCAGGAACGACGTAGCCAGAATGGCGAAGAGCGCCATCTTGACTTCCTTCTGCTGGATCTTCTTGCCGATGTACTCCGGCGTGCGGCCGACCATGAGGCCGGCGATGAAGACGCCCAGGATCGCGTAGAGCAGCATGCCGTACAGGCCTGAGCCGACCCCGCCGAAAATCACCTCGTCGGTCTGCATGTTGAACAGCGGCACGAGACCGCCCAGCGGCGTGTAGCTGTCGTGCATGCTGTTCACGGCGCCACAGCTCGCGTCTGTCGTCACCGTCGCAAACAAGGCCGACCCGGCAATCCCGAAGCGCGTTTCCTTACCTTCCATGTTCCCACCCGACTGCGTCGCTGTCGCCGCGCTTTCCACGCCCAGCGTCGCCAGGATCGGATTGCCCGCCTGTTCGGCGGGATAGGCGACGAAGACCCCCATCAGGAACATCACGGCCATCGCGGCGAACAGCGCCCAGCCTTGTCGGGTGTCCTTGACCATGTGGCCGAACGTATAGGTGAGGCCGGCGCCGAGCACAAAGATCAGCAGGATTTGAGCGAGGTTCGTGAAAGGCGTCGGGTTTTCGAATGGGTGTGCCGAGTTGCCGTTGAAGAAGCCGCCGCCATTCGTGCCGAGTTGCTTGATGACTTCCTGCGACGCGACGGGCCCTTGCGCGATGGTCTGCGTCGCGCCCTCAACCGTCTTGGCGACGGTATACGGATGGAAGTTCTGGATCGCGCCTTGCGAGCAGAAGAGGAGGGCCGCGACCAGGGAGATTGGAATCAATACGTAGAGCGTCGCGCGCGTCAAGTCCACCCAGAAGATCCCGATCCGGTCCGTCTCCTGCCGGGCAAAGCCGCGAATCAAGGCAATCGCCACGGCGATGCCTGCAGCCGCGGAGGCAAAGTTCTGCACGGCCAGTGCGGCCATCTGGACGAGGTAGCTCATCGCCGCTTCGCCGCTGTACCACTGCCAGTTCGTGTTCGTCATGAAGCTGATGGCAGTGTTGAACGACTGGTCGGGACTGACCTGGCTCGCACCAAATCCCTGAGGATTGAGCGGCAGCAGGCCCTGGAGCCTCATGAGCGCGTACGGGAACAGAAAGGCGAACAGGCTGAACGCCAGGAGCGATGCCGCGTACTGGGTCCACCGCTGTTCCTGATCCTCTCGGACCCCGCACGCCTTGTAGACGAGCACCTCGATCGGCCGCAGCACAGGATGCAGGAATGTGCGCTCACCCTGAAACAGCCGCGACATGAACAGCCCGACTGGCTTCGTGACGAGCACGATCAGGCCGAAGAACACGAGAATCTGCAGAATGCCCATGCTAGTCATCGCAGGCCTCAGAACTTCTCGGGCTTGAACATCGCCCACCCGAGGTACACGAGCAGGAACGCCGCCACGACGCCCGAGATGAGGTAATCGAACATGGTGAGTCTCCTACACCCGGTCGCAAGCCTTCGTGATGGCCCAGAGCGCGAGGAATCCGACGATCCCGATCACGAGGTAGAACAGGTCGAGCATGTGAAACTCCGTTACTGATGACCCGAACTGAACGCGTAGACGATTCCCACGGTCAACGCGTCCTGATGCTTGAGCAAACTCGACACGTTCTTCTGAAAGAACGGCGTGTCTGACATGTCGCGGCGGTACTCGACGCGGAGCAGCACGCCGTCCTTCTGCTTGAACTCCGCCGTCAGCGTGATCTCCTTGATCTTCTGGACGACGCCGGTCGTGCTCCCGTTGGGATCGTCGTAGTATTCCGCACGCGGCGTGAATGCGAACCAGGCGTTCGGCTGGTACCGCAGGTACCCAGCCACGCCTTGCCACGTCACGGTCGAGGCCGCCACCCTATCACGTCCATAGTCATAGTTCATCGCGAGGCTTACGGTTGGCGTGGCCGTGTAGGTGATGACCGTGTCGGCCAGATGACGCCAGTCGGCGTTGTCGTTCGCCTGTTCCGGGCCGCCCATGTAACTCTGGACGATCGTGACTGCGGACGACGGTTTGAAGGTTGCCTGCAGGCCGACCGTCTTGCCGCCGTTGTTGTCGACGACGTTGTTCCACCCGTTGACCAGATGAGCTGACAATGAGACGTGATCGTTGATCGAGTAGTTGACGCGCACGCCCGCGTGGTAATAAGGCTCCGCGAGCGTGAAGAGCAACGAGCGTGAGTAGTTCCAGTTGTCTCGCGTCTTGATGCCCTCATAACCAATTGGAGTCACGAACTTCCCGACGTCGAACTGCAGGCCGTGCCCGATGGGAGCGAGATAGCTTGCGTAGGCCTGCAGGATGTTCTGGAACGCCTGGGTACCGCCCGGTTCGGCCGGATTGACCATGGTAGCCGTCGGTCCGTAATCGAGATCGACCCGGAACCCGGCCCGGCTGTCCGCCGCCGGCTTCTTCTCGAGCGCCACCTCCGCCAGATTCAGACTGAACGAGTTGTGCTGGACGTCGAAGTTGCGCACCTGCGCCTGGCGCGTCGAAGGCGTGTTGAAGTTGTAGCCGAAGTAGACGTCGACAAACCCCGACAACTCGGTCTGCTTGAAGAACGAGAGGCCAGACGATTCAGTTGCTGGTGCCGGCGCCGTCTGCGCGAGCGTGCCGCAAGCTGGGGGCAGAGCGGCCGTGGATGCCGGCGTCTGCGCCGCCACGGCAACCGGCACCAGCGCCGCCGCCACCGCCACCACGCCGACATGACATAACAGTCGTACCTTCACGATGTCCGCTCCATGTCAGGTCCTACCTCCTGAGACTGGCTGGACGCAGCGCGTTGAACTGCCACGGCCACCGAAAACGGCGCAGGTGCCTGCGCCGACCGCCGTCCAGCGCCAGGGTTTCGGGTGGCGGGGCCCCGGCGTCGATCAAATGGCGCAGGGCCAGCAGTCCGACAATCGCCTCGTCGATGTTCTCGATCATGTCCCGCTTCGATCCGCGCAGCGTCCGGGAAGGAATGACGAAGGATTCATGCTCGTCCACGGTGTCGTTGGTCATCATCGAGTCCTCTCAAGGACAAGATAGGCAGTTCGGCGTGAGAAGGGGCTAAAAGGTCCGTAAAGATCCCGTAAAGTGCCGGACCGTTCAGACCTCCAGCCCTAGCATGAAGCGATGGTGCGTCGTGACGAGGCGGACACTGACGGAGAACAACTCGCCTTCCCGTTCGCCTCACGCTGTTCGTCTCCAGCGGGTGCAAGTCCCGCCTCGGTAAGCCCCGGAGCGCCGAGTAGCAGGCCGCAGACGGCCGTCCGCCTGCAATCGACAGAAATCGTGGTCGGCGAATCTGCGAAGGTCTCGGCAGCCCAGTTGGCGCTGATGATGGGCGAAGCCTGGGACCGGATCGAGAAGGACGACAACGTCCGGGCACGGCTGGTCGTGTGCAAGCGGAACGGGACCGTCGAGACGTTTCATCTGGGGCCGCATGCGCCACCGGTCAACGAGGAGGACCCCGCCCTCATCCCCAGCCTGTGGCTGGACGCCGTCGCCACGCTCGGCCTGCAGATCCACCACCGCGATGTTGTGCGAACGGCGATCGACGAACTGGCGGGCGACCTGTCGCCCGCCGCGCGCCGTCTGTGGGATACTGCACACTTCTAAAACGGACGGCCGTGGCTCGCGCCGCCCGGCCCGGGCCAAAGCGGTTCTCAGTATGAAGCCTGAGTCTGTCCCTACTCGATCGCAGCCGACGCAGGTCGTCGTCGCGACCACGGTGCTGCTTTCGTTCATCTCCTTCTGGCGCGCCGCCGCCATCGTCCTGGGCGACCTCGGCTCGTCGGCCTTCTACGCTGGCGGCATCGCCGAGCAGGCCGTCGGCAAGGCCGCGCCGTGGTTCATCCTCGGCGTGATGCTCTTCTCCTGGGCCGTCCGGGCGATCTACGTCGAGAGCTCGGTGATGTTCGTGCGCGGCGGCGTGTACCGCGTGGTCAAGGAAGCCATGGGCGGCACCATGGCGAAACTGTCGGTGTCGGCGCTGCTCTTCGACTACGTGCTGACAGGCCCAATCAGTGCCGTGTCCGCGGGGCTCTACATCGCGGCGCTCGCCAACGAGGTGCTCGGCCACTTCGGAAGCGGCCTGCCACTGCCGGCAGACCGGTTTGCCGCCACCTTGGCGATCGCCATCATCGTGTACTTCTGGTGGCGCAACCTGCAGGGCCTACACGAGTCCAGCACCGATGCCCTCCACATCGTGCAGATCACCACCGTCATGGTTGTGGTGCTGTTGGTCTGGAGCGTGCTGACGCTGCTCAATAGAGGCGGCGCCTTGCCGCCGACTCCGACGGTCGCGCATCTCAACTTCACCGACGACGCACTTGGCTGGATGAAGAACACGCGGTTTCCCTCGATCACGGCCATTGCCCTGCTCATCGGGTTCGGGCACTCGTTCCTGGCGATGAGCGGATATGAATCGCTGGCCCAGGTCTACCGCGAGATCGAGTCGCCGAAACCCCTGAACCTCCGCCGGACTGGGGTCGTGGTGTTCATCTACAGCCTCGTGTTCACGGGCTCAGTGAGCTTTCTGGCCGCGGCGCTGATTCCCGACAGCGTCCGGCCACAGTTCTACGACAACCTCATTTCCGGCATCACCATGCACCTCGTGGGGCCACTCGGCCTGCGCCTGGGCTTCCAGGCGTTTGTCGTGGTTGTGGGCTTCCTGATCCTGGCGAGCGCGGTGAATACCGCCATCGTGGGATCCAATGCCGTGCTGAGCCGCGTGTCGGAGGACGGCGTGCTGCCCGAGTGGTTCCGCCAGCCGCACCGGAGGTTCGGCACCACTCACCGCTTCCTAGGCCTGATTGTCGGCCTCCAGTTGCTCACCGTCGTCCTGAGCGGCGGCCACATCTACATCCTGGGCGAGGCCTACGCCTTCGGCGTCATCTGGAGCTTCGCGCTCAAGTCGCTGTCGGTGCTGGTGCTGCGATTCAAGGATCCCAGCCCGCGCGAATGGCGCGTGCCGGTGAATCTCAAGATCGGATCGGTCGAACTGCCGATTGGGCTGGCTGCGATCACCCTCGCGCTGCTCTCGGTGGCGGTCGTCAACCTCTTCACGAAGCAGGTGGCGACCATCGCGGGCGCGAGCTTCACGCTTATCGTCTACACCGGCTTCGTGTTGTCGGAACGCGCGACGACCAGGCGGCGCGAAGCGGAACAACGGGGAGGCCATTCTCTCGACCAGTTCCAGCTACTACCGGCACCGGATGCGGGACTCGCGGAGGTGTCGGCCCGGCCGGGCGGCACGCTCGTGCCCGTCCGGGATCCCAACACGCTAGCCCACTTGAAATGGGTGCTCGATCGCACTGACACCGACAAGCAGGACATCGTCGTGATGACCGTCCGGCTGCTGCGGGGGCCGGACACCGGCTTCCGCGACTTCGCCAGCGAGCACGTCTTCAGGAAGTACGAGCAGGGGTTGTTTACGCGCGTGGTGTCGGTGGCGGAGCGCGAGGGGCGCCCGGTGAAGCTGCTCGTCGTGCCGTCGAGCAACGTGGCCGACGCGATTGCCCAGGCGGCGGTGAGCCTGCGGTCGTCGGAGATCGTCATCGGTGAATCGGCGACGATGACCGGAGCGCAGGTGGCCCATAGGGTCGGCGACGCATGGGACCGGATCGACAAGAGCAAGGATGTCCGCTCGCGGTTGGTCGCATACCACCTGAGCGGGGAAGTCGAAACCTTTCTCCTCGGCCCGCACACGCCGCCGCTCGACCGGGAGGATCTCGACCTCATCCACAGGCTCTGGCTGGATGCCGTGTCGCGCTACGGCCTCGAGGTGCATCACCGGGACGTCGTCCGAACGGCGTTGGAGCGGCTCGAAAAAGACCTGTCCGGCACGGAGCGCGAAGAGGCAATCAACGACATCGGCGCCCGTGTGGTCAAGGCAGATGCCCCGGCGCCTCCCGAAACTCCACCCTGACGACGCGCGTGGCGAAGGCGGGCAGGGCGATGCGCCCGCCGGGCACGGCCTGGAGCCCCTCGGGCCCTACGATGGAGACCCGTGTTCCGGCCGCCGCGGAGCGGATGGTCACCATGGCCGTCCTCGCGGCCGGGTTGTAGATCCGCGCCACGATTGCCCCGCCACCGTCGGCGACGCGCAGCGATGAGAACGTGACCGCGTCGCCGGCGAGCGTGAACGGCGGGCGCATCTCGGGCGCCGCCGGATCGACCGGAAACACGAGCAGCGGCTGATCCTGCTCGTCACTGAAACGGCGCAGGGCGACGGGATCGAAGGCTCCGTGCGGGCGGAGCGCGAAGCGGTAGGTGAGCGGGCCCTCCTGGTACGCCTTGTAGTTGGTGTGCCAGTAGTTGTTCAGCAGATACGCGTACAGCGTCGCGCCCGCGGCGGTGCGCTCCCGCCAGGCCCGGGTGCCGCGGGCATTCTGGCGCTCGTCGACGATCGCGCCAGGCTCGACGAGCGGCGCGTCCAGCGTGGCGACCGACACGCCGATGGTCGCGTTCGACACGTCCACGGCGCTGTGGGCCCCGATGAACTCGCGGCACGAGCCCGGGAGCTGGTTGCGCTCGGGCTCGACCAGCGCCTCGCCGAGATCAACCCGCATGACGCCATCCGGCACGTTCAGCGGGAATGCGACGTGGGCGCTCTCCTTGGTCCGCACGCGCGCCTTCTCGATCGCGATGTCGACCTCGACGAGATCGGAACCTGCCGTCACGCGCAGCGTGCGGCGCATCCCGAAGGTGCCAGGCGCCGGGCCGTCGACCCGGGCGACAGCGACGAGCGGGCCGGCGTCGGTGACGATCGTCCGCCCCCCGCCGCTGCCGGCAGCGCCGGACGGATCGCGGCCGGGCACGTAGACGTAGCTGAAGAGCGCCCCGGCGCTCAGCAACACGTCGCGCCGGCCCGAGCCCGGGCGCCACATGAGGCCGATGGCCGGCGTGGTGGGTTGTCCGGGCCGGCTGATCGGGGACCGCGGCTCGGGTGATCCGAACGTCACGTTCCGGTTCGGGCCTTCGTGCCAGACCAGGCGCGCGACGGCGCCCGTGGCCGCCTCGAGCACCAGTTGCAGGCGCCCGTTGTCGAGCACTCCGCCCTTGACGCCGACGGCTTGGCGCGGCGCGGCGGGCGTGCCGGCCTCGATGATCAGCCGCATCGATCCGAGCGCCGGCACTTCGTCGACCCACACCGCGAGGCGGCCGTCGCTCATGCGCTGCGACGGGAGCACGCGGCCCGTGCGGGTCCGCACGCGATCACCGGAGGCGGACTGCGCCGCAGGAACAGAGACGAGGCCCGATCGAGGCCAGGCGAGCGTGTTCACGATCTCGATCTCGACGCCCGGCCGCGGCGCGGCTTCTCGCAGCAACACAGTCGAGAGACGATCGGCGGTGACGGCGAAGGCGCGCTTGTACTCCCATTGCGCGACGACGTCCGCGCGGTCGGGCTGGCTGATGGAATCGGCCGCGCCCCACGTGTGCTCGTGCCAGAGGATCACGTTGCGCCAGGCCTCGTCGGCCCGGTCGGCGGGAAACGCCTCCGGCCTTCGCAGCGCCCAGAGCGCTTCAGCCTGCACCAGGCGGCGGGCCGCGGCGCGACCCAGCGCTTCTTCGGCCGCGCTCGAGATCGCGCCGTCTTCCCAGTACGGCGTCATGTCTCCGGACATGACGGGAATCGAGGCGCCGTACTTCCGTTCGAACTCTTCGAACATCGCATCGGCGGTGCTGATGACGAGACGCGGCGTCGCGAACTGCTCGTTCCACGCCTTGACCACCTCGGGAAGCGAAGGGTCGATGGGACCGTTGTCTCCGCCGATCGTGTAGCGCACCTGGACCATGTCGTACGGATAGCCGCCGTCGCCGAGCGCCTTCACGTAGTCGAGGACGGCGTCGCGGCTTTGCTCGGTCAGCCGGCCCGTGTTGAGACCATGGAACCACGAGTAGCCGCGCCCGGCCATCCAGAAGAGCAGGCGGTCCTCGCCCGACGGCGATGCCCACCAGAACGGCTTGTCGCCCAGCGCCTTCAGGGTGGAGCCGATCCGGTCGCCGCCATCGGAAAGGCCGGGCTGGTAGTTCGGGCCGCTGCTGACGTAGCGCACGCCCGACTCCGCGAGCGCGGCCACCGACGTCCAGCTGAGGCCGGGGATGTCGGAGTGCATCGCGGTGCGCATCGGGCCGAGCCCGTAGGCCGCGCGCAGGCGCCTCGATCCCGCGGTCCAATGGCGCAGTTCCTCGGGTGTGGCGAGGCCGGTCAGGAGGTTCGTGTCGTTCGCCTGCAGGCCGATGGCTCCGGCGCGAACGGCCTCCAGGAACGCCGCTCGTTCCTCGGCGCCCGCCTGCTTCAGGTAGCTCTCGACTGCCCAGAGCCCCTCGACGTTCCACTTGAAGCGCGCCTCGGACGGATACGACGCCGTCGAACGGCCCAACTCGACTGCGTCCCGGAGGTTCTTCCACTGCTTGCGCTCCACCACGGGCTGAGGATCCGAATACCCGATGTCCACGTGGGAATGCGGCAGCAGGTGGAGCGCGCGTGCCTTGACCGTCTTCAGCGCGAGCGTCTCGGAGACCGGCGTGCGGCTCCCGACCGTGATCGCGACCGCAAGGTTCCTGTCCGTGTTCGGGCCGGCGGGCACGAGCGCGCTCCAGCAGCCTGTCCAGGTGCGGTCCCGCACCACGGAACCGCTGGCTTCGATGCGAATGTCCTCCGGATCGGCCGCGCTGCTCACCTCCACGCGAATCGCCCGCTCGCCGCTCGCGAACACCGCTTCCTCGGGCCGCACGCGCACATAGGTCCGCACCGCCTCTTCGGGACCGAGGTAGTAGTCCTGGCTGCCGGCGGCTTCACCGGTGACCGAGAACCGCGGCGAGCCCGTTCCGAGCACCGACCGTGGCGCCGTGACCCACATGAACCCGAACAACTCGTTGAACGTCCCGACCCGTGTGGTCCTGAACGAGAGCGTGGCCCCACCCGCGCCGGCGACGGTCCACACGCGGTCGTCAACGGTGCGGCCGGATCTGAACGTGGCGATCGGCATGTCGTTGATCGAGAAGGTAAACGCATGGGCCCCGGAGCCCGACGCGGTGCCGGCATGCCAGAGATACGTGATGAACTCGTCCGGGGCGCCGGGCGGCACCGCCTCGCCAACCCAGGCCACGCGCATGCGTCCGTCAGTGGCCCGGCTCAGCAGCGTGGTTGCCTGCCCGGGATACGCCCACGGGTACACGATCGAGTCGCCCGACACGGCCGTAACGAAGCCCTGCAGCCACGCCCGCGGCATCGGCACGGCGGCGCCATCAGGTGCCTGAACGATCTCCGGCGCGGCTCCCCGGGCGGCCGCCCGGGGCGGTTCCTGCGCGGCCTTCAGTGCGGGCTCCAGCGCGAGAACGTGCGGGACGACGTTGATCGTAGCGGGGAGGAGGACCGCGATTGGAGCGGCGAGCCCGACGGCGACCGCAGCGGCGAGGATGACGGCGGGCCCAGGGATGCGTATCATGTCGCAGATTGTCGCACGACGTCACTGCCCTCGTCGCTGTCCTTTGGACGCTTGCGCTCTGTCCGGGCGGGCAGGCGCAGGCGCCGCCCCTCGTGCGCTTCGGAGTGATCACCGACCTCCACTACGCCGACATCGACCCGGCTGGCGTGAAGACGTACCGCGACTCGGCGGTGAAGCTGGCCGCGTGTGTGAAGGCGATGAACGACGAGCGGGTCCAGTTCCTCGTCGAGCTCGGCGACTTCAAGGACCAGAACACGCCGCCGGAGGAAGCCCGCACGCTGGGCTACCTGCGGACGATCGAATCGGAGATGGCCCGCTTCGACGGCCCGCGCTACCACGTGATCGGCAACCACGACACCGACAGCCTGTCGAAAGCGCAGTTTCTCGAGGCCACGTCGAACACTGGCATTGCGCCGCCTTCGACGCACTACGCCTTTGTGTCCGGCGGCGTCCGGTTGGTCGTGCTCGACGCCACCCACCGGGGCGACGGCTCCGACTACGATCACGGCAACTTCGAGTGGAGCGACAGCAACATCAATGGGGCGCAGGTCGCATGGCTGGCGAAGACGCTGGCAGATTCCATCGAGCCCGCCATCGTGCTGGTGCACCAGCAACTGGACGGGACGGGCTCCTACTACGTCAGGAACGCGTCGGAAGTCAGGCAGGCGATCGAAGCGTCAGGAAAGGTGATCGCCGTCCTCCAGGGCCACCGCCACGAAGGCGCGTACAGCGAGATCAACGGCATTCCGTACTTCACGTTCAAAGGCGTCGTCGAGGGCGCGGGAACCGCCAACAACGCCTTCTCCATTGTCGAGGTGCTGCCGGACCTGGGCCTGCGCGTGACGGGGTACGGCCGGGCCGAGTCTCGCGGGTTCCGGGCGGCAACTGCCGTCGCGCTGCTGCGAAGACGGTGACGCGCTCGGCGTCCCGCCGCCGGGCCGACTACTGCTTGAACACCGCCCTGACGGCGTTGCCGGCTTCCGCGACCTTCGCCACTTCCATCACGGGCACGCTCTGCTTCGCCCCGAGGGTGGTGAACAGCTTGTCCTTGTTTCCGGCGGCGACGACGACGACGTAATCCGCCTGGGGCATCACGACCCGGATGAGGTCGTTCGACGTCTTGCCCCGGCGCGCCTCGCCGCCGGTGTGCATGACCAGGACCTTGATGCCGGCCGCCTTCGCGGCCTTCAGCAGGGCCGTCGTGCGCGCGATCTCCTTGTCCATGTCGAGGCCGGCAGCCCCGAGGCCCTTCGTGCTGGCGCCAACCGACACGACGAGCGTCTTCATGCCCGCAAGATCCGCCGGCTGCGCGAGGGGCTTGTAGTCGAGGCCCAGCTTGAGCTGCGTGTTCAGCATCACCTTGACGATGGCCACGTCGGAGCTCTGTCCGGCCGACGTGATAAGGCCCGGCGTTTCGAACACCTGCGCCGACGCCGACGCCGACGCCACGACGCTCACCAACGCACCGATCAAGTACCGATACCACATGTCAGATTCTCCCTCGGGCGCCTGCCCGGCTCGTTACAGACGGTTCCTATGCTCCTGCCGGGGACGGGTGGCACCGGTCGGGGGACCCCCAGCCGCGCGCAGGGCGACTTCCGTGACAAGCGAACTGTGCCCGAGCACGGATGGGGGTGACCGGTGACAGGACCCATGACCCGGCAGTCCCTGAGTCCCGCACCGCACGTGTCCCGCATCAGTAGCCCATGACTGCCCCGTCCCTGCGCGGGTCGGCGCCGCCGATCCTCAGGCCCGTCTTCTGATCAATCACGATGCCTTGCGCCCCGCCGAAGAACAGGTCGTACTCTCCCAGGGTCTTGATGCTGTATCCCATCTTCGTGAGCGTCTCGACGGTCGCCGCCGGCATCCGCGCCTCGACGGACAGATCCGGGTCGTAGTCCCGCGCGTAGAAGCGCGGCGCCTCGATGGCCTCCTGGATCCCCATCCCGAAGTCCACGAGGTTCGACACGAGCAGCGTCATCGTCGACACGATCCGCGCGGCGCCCGGCGTTCCAATGGCCGCAAAGGTCTTCCCGTCCTTCAGGAGGATGCTCGGCGCGATCATCGTCCGCATCCGCTTGCCGGGTGCGAGGGCGTTGGGCCCGCGCGCGCTGAAGTTCTTCATCTCGTTGTTCAGGATGATCCCGGTGCCGGCGACCATGACCTTCGCGCCGAAGAACTCCGAGATCGTCTGCGTCAGCGCCACCATGTTGCCCCGCGCGTCCACGACGGCGAGCGACGTCGTGCTGGGCGACTCCCGATCCGTGACCTTCCCGGCCGTGACCTTCGGGGTGATTGCATCGGCCTTGATCTCCGCGGCCCGCCGGCGCGCGTAGTCGGCCGACAGGAGATCCGCCACCGGCACGGTCACGAAGTCCGGGTCGCCGACGTAGGCCGTGAAATCCGCGAACCCTCGCTTCATGGCCTCGGCCACGACGTGCACGTAACGCGGCGAGAGCGGCGCCTCCTTCGCGAGGTCGAAGGTGTCGAGCATCTGCAGGATCTCGACGACGCTTACGCCGCCGACCGGCGGCGGCGCGGAGACGATGTCGTAGCCGCGGTACTTCCCCTGGACGGGTGCGCGCTCCACGGCCCGGTACGCGGCCAGATCGGCCCTCGTGATGCGGCCGCCGTGTGCCGCCATCTCGGCCGTGATCGCGTCCGCCAGGGCGCCTCTGTAGAACACGCCCGCGCCGCCCGCCGCGATCTTCCGCAGGCTCGCCGCGAGTTCCGGGTTCTTCAGCGTGGCGCCCGCCTCGATGGGCAGGCCCCCGGGACAGACGATCGCTGCCAGCGGCGCGTTCCTGCTGATGGCCTCGAAGTTGTCGACCACGATGCCTGCGAGCGTGGGGCTCACGACGAAGCCCCGCTCCGCCAGGCGGATCGCCGGTGCGAGCACCCTCGAGAGCTTCATCGTCCCGTACTTTTCCAGCGCGGCCGTCAGGCCAGCCACCGTGCCGGGAACCGCGACCGCCGCGTGGCCCGTTTCGGGGATTCCATCCGGATAGTCCACCGATGCCGGGGCCGCCGATCGATAGTCGATGGCGACCGCCTTCCGAGTGCCGGCGAGGTAGATCACCATGATCCCTTCGCCGCCGAGGCCGCTCGCATTGGGCTCGACTACGCCAATCGCGAAGGCCGCGGCGACGGCGGCATCCACCGCATTGCCGCCGGCCTTCAAGATCTCGACGCCCGCCTGCGACGCCAGGACATGGGCCGACGCCACCATGCCGCGCTTCGCGGTCATCTGGGGGTTGCGCGTCGCGCGGCCGGACGGAGGGGACGATTGCGCGGCCGCGATGGGAGAAAACGACGGTGCGGCGAGGGCGAGGGCGGCGGCAACGAGTGTTCCGGCGAAGACACGACGTTTCATGGGTCCCTCGATGCCGCGCGCGGCCCTAATCGCGCGGGATTGACGACGCTTTCGACACGCGGCGGATGCACGCCAGCACGGGGCGCCCGGTGAATGGGAGGCCCATGACGAGCGGCGCGCCCGCGGCCGATTCGCACGACACCCACGTGTGGCTCCGCGTGTCGAGCGTTTCGACGATGTAGCGCCCGGCCGGGAGATCGAGCACGCCCTGGCCGTCCCTCGCGCGGCCCTTGCGCGGCTCGCACCACAGCCACCACGCCCGGGCGGATCTCAGCAGGGCGGCGCGGAAGACCCAGAGCGGCAGCGCGCGCACGATGGCCGGGTCCGCCGCCGTGAACGCCGGGGGAATGCGGAGTGACGCATCGAACTCCCCGGCGGCGGCGAGTGCCACCGCGATTCGGCCCACGGCGGCGTCCGGGGCGAGCTTGCGGGCGGATGCGTGTCTCATGTCACCTCAGGAACGAGCCCACGCCGGCCTTCTCGACCTCGGCCATCGCCGGCACGCCGGCGAGCGTGATGCGTGCGCCCGGCGCCGCGTCGGCGTTGTAGGCCGACAGGACGGCCGTGAAGGCCGCGAGTTGACCCGCGACGCGCTTCGAGAGCGGCAGCTTCGGGTCGTTCACGAAATCGATGCCCTTCGTGTCATCCACCATCGACGGGCTCGGCGTCTCGAACAGGTAGGCCTGGGCCTTCGTGGCATCGCCCCATTCCCGGTGCGACAAGCCCCGGAAGGTCTCGGATGACGGCTCGAGCTTCATCGTGAGTCCCATGCCCTCGAGTTCGAGGATGGCGGCCGCGGCCGTCTCCAGGTTCTTCGGGTTGGCCACCACCATCCACGCGAGGCGTGATTCCGGCCCGGCCTCGTGGAAGTCGAAGGCGACCGCCGCCTGCTCCTGCTCGAGGAGCCGCATGATGCCGTACGCGATCCGCTGGGTGAGCGTGCCGTCGGGGACGCCGGGATACGCGCGGTTCAGGTTGCGCGCCTCGGTGCCAGGCAGGTCCTCGTTGGCCTTCGGGTTCGGATGGCGGTAGACGGGCGGATCCGGCGTGCCCTGGTGCGCGACCTTCGTGCGGCGCGACCCGTACAGGAAGCGCCGCTCGCCGCCTGGCGTCGCCACGGCGATCGACGCGGGGCCGGCCCGCACCGGGTCGGCGTCTGTGATTGCCGAGTTGTTGGCGTGCGGCACGACGATCAGGCGGCCCTTCAGCACCTGGGCATGCTCGACGAGGACGACGGCGGCCACGATGCCGGCAATCTCGTTGCCGTGCGTGCCGCCCGCGACGAACACGGTGCCGCCGGGCTCCTTGCCCTCGAGGACGTACACGGGCGTGTCACCCGGAGTGTTGGCCAGGCCAGGCGCGTATGCGGACAGCATCTTCGTGGCCGACACGCCGGGCCCCGGGCGGATGTCGTGCACGGCCGGCGCCCCGGGCGGCACAGCCACTTGCGCCAGGGCAGAGACCGGGCCCAACACCGTCGCAAGGACCAGGACGGATACTCGGAGCGACAGTGGCATGTGAATGTAGGGCGGGTTCAGCCCCGCCTGGCCGCCTTCGCCGGTCATTCTGCCACGGAACCCGGACGATGAGAGAATGGGGGCACCACGATGGCGCTGAAGCCTCTCCATGGGTGACCGCCGGACCAACCGGCGCCTGCCGCTGCGAGGCGGTGATGCGTCCCGCGGGAACGGTGACAGGTTCCGTTTCCAGGCGCGAAGGAAGGGAAGCCTGCCTCCGCCGCAGGGGAGCGACCCGGGTTCGATCGAGGGCACCGTGGAGCGCATCACGTTCCACAACCCCGACACCGGCTTCTGCGTGCTGCGCATCGCGCTACCGGGCCGGCGCGAGGTCGAAACCGTGGTCGGCCACGTCGCGTCGATCGCGGCCGGCGAGGAGGTCCGCGCCGTCGGCGAGTGGTCGAACGATCTCGTGCACGGCCTGCAGTTCCGTGCGACCTCCATTCACACGGCGCCGCCGAGCAGCCTCGAGGGCATCGAGCGGTATCTCGGCTCGGGCCTCATCCGGGGCGTCGGGCCCGTGTTCGCGCGCAAGCTCGTGGAGGCCTTCGGCGACAAGGTGTTCGACGTGATCGACACGCACCCGGGCAGGCTGCGCGACGTGGACGGGATCGGACCGACCCGCGCGGCGCAGATCGTCCAGGCCTGGTCGGGGCAGAAGGTCATCCGCGACATCATGGTGTTCCTGTACGGGCACGGCGTCGGCACGTCGCGCGCCGTGCGGATCTACAAGACGTACGGGGCCGACGCGATCGCGCTCGTCAAGGAGAACCCGTACCGGCTGGCCCGGGACATCCGCGGCATCGGTTTCGTCACCGCCGACGCCCTGGCCCGCAAGCTCGGCATCGAAAAGACGGCCGGCATCCGCGCCCGCGCCGGCATCGCGTACGCGCTGATGCAGGCGATCGACGAGGGGCAGTGCGGCTTGCCGCGCGAGGATCTCCTGGCGTCGGCGCAGAAGCTGCTCGACGTGCCCGCGGAGACTGTCGAAACCGCGCTGCAGGCGGAGATCGCGGAAGGCACCGTCGTGACGGACACCACGGCCGGCCGCGACTGCGTGTTCCTGGCGTGGCTGCATACGACGGAGCGCCAACTGGCCGACGGCCTCCGCGCGCTGACCGGGGGCCGTCCGCCCTGGGCGGACATCGACATCAACAAGGCCCTTGAATGGGTCGAGCGCAAGCTGGATCTCGCTCTGGCCGAGCGCCAGCGCGAAGCCGTCCGGCAGGCCATCGCGTCGAAGACGCTCGTCATCACGGGTGGGCCCGGCGTCGGCAAGACCACGATCGTTCGCGCCATCCTGGCGATCCTGAGCGCGAAACACGTCCGCGTGGCGCTGTGCGCGCCGACGGGCCGGGCGGCGAAGCGCCTCACCGAGGTCACCGGCCTCGAGGCGAAGACGATCCACCGGCTGCTCGAGGTGAACCCGGCCGACGGACGGTTCCGCCGCGGGGCGTCGAGTCCCATCGAGTGCGACCTGCTGGTCGTGGACGAGAC
Source organism: uncultured Acidobacteriota bacterium (assembly GCA_963809475.1). Lineage (GTDB taxonomy): Bacteria > Acidobacteriota > Vicinamibacteria > Vicinamibacterales > JAKQTR01 > JAKQTR01. The sequence goes on along the minus strand of CAWEJS010000002.1, from coordinate 1,642,786 downwards.
GTCGATGGTCGACGTCCCGCTGATGCACGCACTCGTCCGCGCCGTGCCGCCGCGTGCGGCTCTCATCCTCGTCGGCGACGTCGATCAACTGCCGTCGGTGGGGCCGGGCCAGGTCCTCGAGGACATCATCTCCTCCGGTGCCATCCCGGTCGTCCGCCTCACGGAGGTCTTCCGCCAGGCCGCCGCCAGCCGTATCGTCGTCAACGCGCACCGCGTGAACCGCGGCGAGATGCCCGAGTTGACCACGTCGCCGGACGTGCCGACGGATTTCTATTTCGTCGAGATCGACACCCCGGAGGAAGGGCTGCCGAAGATCATCCAAATCGTTGCGGAGCGCATCCCGCAGCGCTTCGGCCTCGATGCCGTGCGCGACGTGCAGGTGCTCAGCCCGATGAACCGCGGCGCCATCGGGGCGCGGTCGCTCAACCTCGAGCTGCAGAAGGTCCTCAACCCGCGCCAACTGCAAGCCATCCAGCGCTTCGGCACCACGTTCGCGCTCGGCGACAAGGTGATGCAGATCGAGAACGACTACGACAAGGACGTCTACAACGGCGACATCGGGTTCGTGCGCGCCATCGACAGCGAGTTGGGCGACGTGACCATCGAGTTCGACGGAAGGCCGGTCCTCTACGCGTCTCACGAACTCGACCAGGTCGTGCTTGCGTATGCCACCACCGTGCACAAGGCGCAGGGGTGCGAGTATCCCGCCGTCGTCATCCCCGTGACGACGCAGCATTACCCGATGCTGCAGCGAAACCTGATCTACACGGGAATCACGAGAGGGCGGAAGCTGGTGGTGCTGGTGGGACAGAAGAAGGCACTCGCCATGGCCGTGCGCGGCTCCCGCCTCGTCCGCCGCTGGTCGAAGCTTGGCGAATGGCTCGGAACCAAGATGTAGGCCGGCTCTTCAGCGCCGGCGAGAGCGGCCTGCGAGCGGGGAGCCGAACGCGCGGCAGATTCCGCGACCACCAGGCCCCCGCGGCGCTGCTGAACTTGCCACGCGTGGCCCCGTGATGGGTAGAAATGCTCGACAACTGCGCGATCCGGCGCTTGGGACACCTCATGCGACGTGTCCCGCGTGGCGTCGCCATCGGTCGCGTATCGGCCGCGCCGTCCGGCGCAGAGCGTCCTCCTCGCGTGTCCGCGCTGCGGGCACGCGATGCGCCTCATCGCGCTCATCGAGCAACCCGACGTCGTCCGGCGCATCCTGCGCCACCTGGGTGAGGCCACGGAGATACCGCCGCCAACGCCCGCTCGCCCGCCGCCGCAGGCCTGCGAGGACGCGGACGGCCCGACGGCCTGGTCCGAGGAGCCTCACGCCGTCAGCCGCGGTTTCCTGGAGCCGGCGGCGGACGACCCGTGCTGATGGCCCGGTGGCCGCCGGCTCGGCGGAGGTGTCTCCGCCGGACGGGAATCGCCCGATCTTCCGGTTGAACTCCCCGCGTCCGGCGCAATAATGAGCCCTGTGTGTGAGTGGCGCCCCCGCCGCTGCGACCACAGACCCCCCCCTGGGGTGACGTCTGACTAGGGGCGTTATGCTCACCACAAACGGGCCCCGCCCGGCGGTGGCGCGCTAATGCGGCCTATCGTCCCGCGGCCATGCCACCTCCGCCGCCTTGAGGCACGAGTGACACGCGCCCGATTGGCGGCCGCAGCCGGCGCCATCACCGTAGCCGCGACGTCTGTCCTGGCCGCGATGGCAGGTGCTCAGAACTCGGCGCCCAGCCCTCCCGACGTTCACGCAATCGTCGCGGCGATTCGTACCGCGCGTGACCAGGGTCAGATGGACGCGACGCTCCGCTTACTGGTGAAAGGGCCAGGCAACCACCGGTTCGTGGCCAAGCTGCGCGTCCGCGCCAGGGCGTTCGGGCCCGTCTTCAAGACCCTGATCGACGTCCAGGACACGCCCTCACTCCAAGGGCGCCTGCTTCTGGTCCACGACGGCTCGTCGCTCGAGACAACATCCTGGCACCGCAGTGCTGCGGCGCCAGCCTCGATCGGCGTGACAGCGGGACCGGCCGACGATACCGGGATTGGCTGGCTCTCCCCTTGCCTGTCCCCCGACGATTTTGTGGAGTTGCACTTCTGGTGGCCGCATCATGTGCTCGAGCGGACCGAGACGGCCTCGGGACGGATCCTTCACGTCATCTCCAGCCGCGCGGATCCCGACAACAAGGGAGCGTACGTCCAGGTCACCACCTGGATCGATGCCGAGCGTATGGCGCCCGTGCGCGCCGACAAGGTTGGTCGCCGTGAGGGGGTGACCGCCCAGGTGAGCTACGACCAGTGGCGGCACCATGACGGGCGATGGATGCCTGGACGGGTCACGATCGTGCGGCCCGACGCCGGATGCCGCGTCGTCATGACGGGCCTGCGGGGGACCACGCGGGCCAAGCTGACGGCGTCCCTCTTTGATGCGGGCCGGCTGGCGGAGACGTCCAAGTGACGAGGCGCCCTTTGGCAGACACGCCACTCATCTCTCTCATTGACGTCACGCGGGAATACCGGGATGGGCGCGTCACGGCCCTGCGCCGCGTCACGCTCACGCTGGCTCGCGGGGAATACGTGGCGATCACCGGTCCGAGCGGATGCGGCAAGTCCACGCTGCTGCACGTGCTGTGCGGGATCGAGGTTCCAACGGGTGGGACGGTGTTGTTCGAGGGCCGTTCGACTCCGCGGCACGACGACTGGATCCGCCTGCGGGCACGTTGTGTCGGCCTGGTCTTCCAGGCGAGCAATCTGCTGCCGACGCTGACAGCGGTCCAGAATGTAGAAATCCCGATGTTCGGTCTGGTCCGCAGCCGCACCGAACGGGAGGCGCGCGCCCAGCGTCTGATCGCCCGCGTCGGGCTGACCGACCGCGCCACGCACCGGCCGGCGGAAATGTCGGGCGGGCAGCAGCAGCGGGTTGCCGTAGCCCGCGCGCTCGCCAACGCTCCAGCCCTGATCCTGGCCGACGAACCGACGGGCAACCTCGATTCGGCGTCCGCCCTCGACATCCTCGAGTTGCTGGAGTCGTGCCGCCGCGAGGCGTCCGCCACGCTGATCGTCGCCACGCACGACAACACGGTCGCCGTGCGCGCGGATCGCCTGATCACGATGCGTGACGGTGTCATCACGGCCGACGGGAGACGCTGACCATGCGATTTGCCAGACTGCCGATCGAGAACCTGCGCCGCCGGCCGATGCGCACCGGGCTCACGATGGTGGGCATCGGCATGGCCGTCGCCGGGTTCCTCATGATGATGGGCCTCGCACGGGGCCTGGAGCGAGGCTGGGTCGGCAACTTCGTCGAGCGACGCACCGACGTGCTGGTCGTCCGAAAAGGCGCGGTGGAGATCCTGGCCACGTCTATCAGTGCCTCGCTGGTCGGGGTCCTTCGCACCAGGCCTGAGATCGCGGACGCCACGGCTGAACTCATCGACCTCGTGCCGATCGATGATGGCTCCAACGGTGTTGCGTGCGGATGGCCGCCTGACAGTTACCTGTGGGACACGATCCGGATCACGGCGGGACGGCGACCAGAATCCCACAGCCGGGAGGTCGTGGTCGGTGAGGCGGTGGCCGCCGCGCTGCGGGTGCACCCGAACGACCGGATCCGCCTGCTTGACGAGGACTTCACCGTCGTGGGCATTTCGTCGCAGAGCGGAGTGCTGATCGGTAACGCGATCCTCATGCCTCTCTCCACGTTGCAGCGGCTCATCAACCGCGACGGCCAGGTGACGGCGATCCACGTGCGTCTGGCGCACCAGGCGGGCGCGGGCAGCACCCATACACTGGACGACCTCGAACGTCTCGCGGCAGGCTTTCCCGGATTGACGTTTACCAGGACCGAGGACCTGTCGGAGACGAATCGGATCCTCGGGCTGGTCCGTGCGCTTGCGTGGATCATGTCGGCGATTGGATTGCTGATGGGCGTGGTCGTATTGACGAACACGCTGCTCATGTCGGTGGCCGAACGGACCCGCGAGATCGGCACGCTGACGGCGCTCGGCTGGTCCCGCGGGCGGGTGGTGGTCATGATTCTGCTCGAAGCGCTGGTACTGGCCCTCGTCGGCGGGTTGGCCGGCATCGGCGTTGGCACCCTGGCCATCCATCGCGTCACGCAGGTCTCGGTGGTGCGCGGCTTCGTCGAGCCCGACGTGTCCTTCGCGTTGGGGGTGCAGACCGCGGTAGCGGCCGTGGTGCTCGGGTTGGCCGCGAGCGCGTATCCTGCCTGGCGTGCAGCCTCGATGTCCACGGCTGCGGCCCTGCGGCATGAATGATGGCTCGCCCTGGGAATCGTCTGTGAACGGAGAGTGGCTTCGTGGTGGCAGCACGCAAGTCCTTCGGTTTCAATGACAGCAGAGCTCACACGACGTTCCAGAGCTTGGCCATCTTCCTGTTCTGGCTGTGCCTGGCCGTGACGGGCGCCGCGGCTGTGGTCTGTCTTCGGCTGGTGGCCGCGGACTTCAGGCTGATGCAGACCGTACTGCTGGCGAGTGTGACGGCCTTCGCTGGAGCCGTCTTCCTGCATGCGTGCCTGACGTTCTCCGCGTGTTCGGCCGTGGTGCTGGCTACCTTGACGTGCGCGGTGGCACTCCTCGTTGAAACCGCCGGGCAACGATGGGGGATCCCCTTCGGCGCGCGCTACACCTATCACCTACATTTCGTGCCCACCACCGTCGGCGGCGTGCCCCTGGTCGTGCTGCTCGCATGGTTCGTGCTGGCGTACGGGCCGCTGGTGGTGTTTCGGAGTCTCGTCCAGACATGCAATCTCACCGCATGGAGTCGGCGTCTGGCGAAGGCCTTGGCGTGCGCCGCGGCGCTCACAGCCTTCGACCTGTTCCTGGATCCCCTGGCGGTGACCGTCGGCGCTTGGCGCTGGGATGGCGGGGGCGCGTATTTCGGGGTCCCGCTGACGAACTACGCCGGGTGGCTGACAACGGGGCTCCTCATCTACGTGCCGTTCGTGGCACTGGATCTCGATCGGAAGCCGTCGAACCCGTCGGCTCGAGATGTGACGGAGGGCCTCGATCGGTCCCTGATGTTGGCGGGCCTCGTGTTGCAGACCGTGGCGCTGGCGGGCACCGCGGCCGTGACCGGTAGCCTCATCCCGGTTGTCGTCACGTTGGCAGCCATGGGACCGTATCTTGGCTATGTCCGCTCGGTGTTCCGCCGGCGTGCGCCTGCCCTGACTATCCAAACCTTGGGCAACTGAACGAACGAATGTCGGTGACGTTTCTTGCGGCGCACCCATACCTATTGGGGAATCTCGCGTGGCTGGCCGCGCTTCTCACGTACTGCAGGCGGACCACGTGGCGGGCCCACGCCCGCGGCGCGGTCCTCGCCGGACTGGGTTGTCTCCCCTGCGCGCCTCTGGCCCTGATGCATGAAGGAACGTACTGGAGCCCCCACCGATGGTCTCCCTGGCGTCTCGGACTCGAAGACGGGATCTTCACCTTCGTCGCGGCCGCGACGGCGTGGCTGGCGGCAACGTATCCCCGGCGTCGCGACATGCCGGCCCGCCCCGGTGCCGGCGCAGTCAGACGCGGGATGTTCATCCTCAGCGTGGGCGCAGTCCTGACCCTCGCACTGGAGGCGTACGGGCTCGGTGGCTTGTTGAACACCCTCGCTGCGGCGGTCCTGCTCTGGGCGGCATTGGTGATCGTCCACCCCGCATATCTGCGCCTGGCGGCGGTGGGTGCGGCGGGCTTCGTGCCGCTCTACCTGCTGATCGTCCGTGTCCAGTTCTGGTGCTGGCCCGCCTATATCCGGCAATGGAACGTCGCCAATCCCTTGGCTGCCCCTCTGTTTGGGATCCCGGTCGGGGAACTGCTGTGGGCGGTGGTCTTTGCGTGCGCCTGGCCTGCCGCCGTGGCGACGGCGTTCGGATGGACGCCGCCCGCCCGTCGACATACGTGGGCGCTGAAGCTGTCCGGCTGCCCCTGCTCGCGAGACGTTGGCAACCCAGGCCTGGCTCCGCCTGGTGACGTGCTTACTGCGCCGCGAGCGCTAGCTCGATGGCGTCGCGCCGTTCCTTCGCGTCCGGCGTCATCCGGCTCGGGAAGTAGGCGCGCACCTTGCCATCCTTTCCCACGACGTACTTCCCGAAGTTCCACTGTGGGAGAGAACCCGATTCGCCAAGGAAGGCATAGATCGGAGCATTCACACGGAGCCTGGAGATCATCGGCGAAGCAGCCAAGAAGGTCCCCGAAGATCTCCGAGCCGCGCACCCGGGAGTGGAGTGGCGCGCCATGGCGGGCATGCGGGACAGGCTCATTCACGACTACTTCGGTGTGGACCTCGAACTGGTCTGGGACGTCGTCCAGGACAGGATCCCAGCACTGCGGAAACAGCTCGCCGCCATCCTCGGAGACTGAACGCGCTCCGCCAGGTCGTGCTGGCGTGTGCGACGACGGTGCACAAGGCGCAGGGGTGCGAGTATCCCGCCGTCGTCATCCCCGTGACCACGCAGCATTACCCGATGCTGCAGCGAAACCTGATCTACACGGGAATCACGAGAGGGCGGAAGCTGGTGGTGCTGGTGGGACAGAAGAAGGCACTCGCCATGGCCGTGCGCGGCTCCCGCCTCGTCCGCCGCTGGTCGAAGTTAGGAGAGTGGCTGGCGGCGACGGTGACGACCGTCCGGGTGTAGGCTGACGCTAAGGCCGACCTGCTCGAATCTCGACGCGACCAGGCCGACATAGGGAGGTTGAGATGGTGCGAGCCAGGTTGCCGCGCCTCGTTCCGGCCGTCGTGGTCGCGGTCGCGGTGTCGCTCGCGCACGGTCAGTCCTCCCACGAGCAGCACCTCGAAGTCCGCACGTCGAGCATTCCGCACGCGGGAAACGGCGTCTTCACGACGGCGGCCATCCCCATGGGCGCGTACCTCGGGGCCTACACCGGGGAGTTCATCACCGACGAGGAGTACCTGCGCAGGCTGAAGGCGAACCAGTGGCAGTACATGATGGGGCTGCTCGACTGCGCGAAGTCCCACACCGGAGACATCACGACCATCGACGGCATCCGCGGCAACGTCTTCACGCGCATGAATTACGCACCGGCCGAGTTCCAGAACGTGAAGTTCGAGAAGATCTGCGAGCCGCCGTTCGTGAAGATCGTGGCTCTCAGGGACATCTCGGCCGGCGAGGAGCTGTGGGTCGACTACGGCCCGAACTACCGCTACGACTTCATGAAGGACGAGGCGGTCGTCGGGTTTTTCGCCAACCTGCGCGCATCGCGCGCACGCGCCGCGCGCGGCCCGAAAGCCTCGGGTGGAAACGTCGGAGCGCATTCCGGGCCTGTGAAGCACGTGGCGCAGGGGCCTACGACAGCGTGACTTCGAAGACGCATCGCTTGCTGCCGCCGAGCTTCGACGTCTTGAGCGCCGCCTGGACCGGTCGCCCGAAGACAGTCTCGAACGATTCCTTCTGGTACCCCACGGAGCAGTTGCAGAAGAACGGCGGCGTTCGCCTGCTGTCTACCAGCGGGCAACTGCACTCGCCCTCAGCCACGGCGACGGTGATGACGCCCTTCTCCTTGTCCCATGAGAACTCGGTGCCCCAGTTCTTCCGGGCCGTGGCGAAGTATCCATCGGGGTCTCCCTTGAACCTGGCGGAGAGTCCTCCCAGCCTGGCGCATTCCCGGCCAGTCTTCTCGAGGATCTCTGCGCAAGCGGGTGCCGTCGGTCCGGCGGCCATGAAGCCGACCAGCTTCGACACCTGATAGCGGGCGAATGCCAGCCGCTGGTCCTGGTCCTGCGCCGTTGCGGCAGCGACCGCCTCGGGCGCGTCGAACGCACGCAGCACGCATCCGCACACCCCGAGCCCGCACGCGTTCTTCAGGAATTCCTTCCGATCCATGTGTCCCCCTCCCGGGCGACGTCGGCAGCCGCCCGGCAATACGCCGGCGCACTGTCTGGAACTCGTGACCCCGGCGCAGCCGGAATCCGACTGCTGGAGGATACGGAGGCGCGGGCAGTTTGTTGCACGGGCTCCGCATCCGCGCGCCCGACCGGGAACTCTCTGGCGCGTCGGGCCGTCAATCTCCAAGACCCGCTCGGCGCGCGGCGGACATGCTCCCTCGCGCGACGCGCATGGAGGCAGGCCAGCGATGAAGGACGACCAGGGCAACAGCGACGCGACGACAGCCTTCGACGCACTCGAACGGGGCGTGTATGCCGCGCTGGAGACCTACTCCAACGTCCACCGCGGCAGCGGGCACCACTCGATGGTCTCGACGCACCTGTTCGAGCAGGCCAGAGGCATCGTGCTCGAACACCTGGGGTTGAGCCCCCGCAAGTACGTCGTCATCTTCGGGACGCCGAGAGCCGCAGACACGCTGACGGCTCAGCTCGAGCCGGGACGCTACCTCACGGCGTCAAGCCGCGACGTCGGTCTGCCGCTGGGCGTCCGCGCGCTGGCCGTCGAACGGCGCGCGTTGCCGAAAGGCCCGCCGTCCCTCACCGGGGGAGGAACCGCGAGGCTGGTAGGTGCCGACTGGGTGATGTGGGCCGCGGCACCCGACCGATTCGAGGCCGGCACGCCCGCCATCGTCAACGTCATCGCGTTCGCCAAGAGTCTGCTGCTGAGGCGGGACCTCGGCCATCACGCCTTCGAGGGTCCGGCCGCCGTGACGCGGACGGCGACCGAGATCCTGCACCTCGACGACCTCGACGAGCACGGCGGCCGAGCGCTGCTGTGTGAGCTGCGGCAGACCCTGATCGGCCGCGGCGTGCGTGTTCCCACGGTTGAGGGCGCCCGACCCTACGTCAACCTGGATAACGGCGCCAGCACGCCCACGTTCGAGCCGATCTGGGCCGCAGTCCGCCAGGCGTGGCGCCAGCCCGCGCGCGTCCAACAGGACATCATCCGGGAGGTCAGGTCCATCGTCGCCGATGCCGTCGGCGCGCCCCCGGCCGAGTACGACGTGATCTTCACGTCCAACACGACCGAAGCCATCAACCTGGTGGCCGAACGCACAGGCCGTAGAGCCGAGCACGGTGCCGCGCCGGTCGTGATCAACACGCTCCTTGAACACAACTCCAATGAGCTGCCATGGCGCTCGGTGTCTGGCGCGTCGCCGGTGCGGCTGCCGATCGACGCTGACGGCTTCGTGGACTTCGGCGAGCTCGAAACGCTCCTGCGCGCATACAACGAGAGAGGCGAGCACGGCGCGAAGCGCGTCACGCTCGTCGCAGTGAGCGGCGCCTCCAACGTGCTCGGGGTCCTCAACGATCTTGCCGCGATCGCCCGGATCGTGCACCGATACGGGGCCCGCCTGCTGGTGGATGCGGCGCAACTCGTCGCCCACCGCAAGGTGGCGATGGAGGGCAGCGGTATCGACTATCTCGCCTTCTCCGCCCACAAGGCGTACGCGCCGTTCGGCACCGGAGTGCTGGTGGCCAGAAAGGGACTGCTCGAGTTCAGCCCCGCCGAGATGGAACGGATCAGGTCGGCCGGCGAGGAGAACGTCGGGGGTATCGCGGCGCTCGGCAAGGCGCTGGTGCTGCTGCAGCGGATCGGCCTGGACGTGATCCAGGAGCAGGAGCGGGCCCTGACCGCGCGGGCTTTACTCGGCTTGGGGCGGGTCCCTGGTCTCAAGATCTACGGGATAGCGAGCCCGGAATCGCCGGCGTTCGCCCACAAGGGCGGTGTGATTCCTTTCGATCTGAAGGGCGTCATCTCGCACACCGTGGCTCGGAGACTGGCCGCGCGTGGAGGGATCGGCGTGCGGTCCGGCTGCCATTGCGCGCATCTGACGGTCAAGCGCATGGTCGGGGTGCCGCCCTGGGCGGAGCGGCTTCAGCGCCTGATGCTGATCGTGCTTCGCCGGTTCGAATTGCCGGGCGTCGTCCGGGTGAGCCTGGGCATCGAGAACAGCGAAGAAGATGTGGATACGCTGATTCACGTCCTGGGCGGCATCGCGCGTCAGCCGAAGGACGGGGCTTCCGAGAAGGCCGTCCGGCAGCAGATGGACGACTCCTGCAAGGCCTCGGCCCGGAGAGTCTACGTTCACGCGTGAGTGCTGATGCCTTCCAGTGGCCACCTGTCCACAAGTCTGGTGACGCCTCCGCCAGCCGCATCGTCGTCAACGCGCACCGCGTGAACCACGGCGAGATGCCCGAGTTGACGACGTCGCCGGACGTGCCGACGGACTTCTATTCCGTCGAGATCGACACCCCTGAGGAAGGGCTGCCGAGGATCATCCAAATCGTTATGGCCGTCCGCGGCTCCCGCCTCGTCCGCCGCTGGTCGAAGCTTGGCGAACGGCTCGCAGCGCGGGCGCATTAGTACGGCCTATCGTCCACCTGCGCGGCCAGCGCCGGCAGCAACAACGTGACGATGACAGGCAGGCGTAGTGAACGCGCGCGAAGCCGGACTGATCCTACTTCGCGCCGGGCCGGCTGAATATCACGTCGTCGAGCGCTGTATTGACCTCGACCCTGGACAGCGTGATCACCACCGACTGGGCCGGGTTGGTCACCGTGACCGAGAACGGCAGCTTGACCCCGTCGACGGCACGGTAGTCGCCCAGGTCGCTCGTCTGCTCGATCTCGCCGCCCGCCTCCGGCACGTCCACCTTGGTCACCGCCCTGGCGAGCAGGAACGTCTCGGCGTCGAAGAACATCCTGGTGGCCGGGCCTGCCTTCGGCGTGAAGAGGAGGACGACCACCGCGTGTCCGCCGACGTTGTCCGGGCCCTGGAGTTCGACTTTCGCGCCGGCATCCTTGTAGCCCAGCAACGGGGATGGAAACGAGGCGTTGAGCATGCCTTGCAGCTGGCTTCCGGTGATCTCACGGTCCCCCTGGAGGCTGTTGCTGGCGTAGGCCGTCTTGCCGTCGCACCGCTGGTCCACGATCATCTCGCTTCCGCCGAGCGCCGAGAGATCGAGCACCATGTACGTGCGGGTCTTGTTCGGCGCCTTTCTGGAGATCTCGATGGATCCCCCGAGACTGACGCCTTGTGTCGAGATCGCGACCTTACCGGCCGCGACCTGCGTCGTCAGCTTCGACAGCGTGGCCCGGCCGCCCACGGCGGCCAGGTGCTTCTCGACCACTTCATCGGCCGTCTGTGCCCGGACAGACGACGCCCACGTCAAGGCGATGACCGCCGCCGCCGCCGACACAAGCGCACGATTCATTGCTGCCTCCATGACCACGATCGGGCCACACTCCGTGCCCTGAGGCCGGTCCGGCCGGATCGGCGCTCCTATAGTGTACCTGCGCCCGCGCCCGGACGGGAGTTCTGCTGAAAGCCGGTTGCGAAGCGGCGACGGGGAGGAGCCGGAATCGATCGCCGGCACCGTCGGGCGCATGACGTCCCACAACAGCCGGCCCGACGTGACGTTGGCGCGCTCATGTTGGCGCGCCAATCACGCCGGAGGCGGAACCGGCTATAATTGCGCCGGCTGTGAAGCGAACCCAACGGGCCCCCTGGTGGGTCTTCGTCGTAGCCGCCTCGTTCCTCTCTTTCTACGCCCTCCTCCTGTACTGCGATCTGCGCCGGTCCGAAGACGACGGCTTCGACCTCCGGCCAACCCCGGTCGGGCTCGCCGTGGACGCGGTCCATCCAGGATCTCCTGCCGACTCGGCCGGAGTTCGCGAGGGCGATCTCATCGTGGCAGCCGATGGCCACCCGCTCTCGTCGCGCCTGGATTGGCTCACCGTATCGCCCAACGTGGAGTTCGGCCGGTCGACACAACTCCGGATTGCGCGGGGGGAGAAGCGCTTCGTCGTCGCGCTGGAACGTCGCCCCGCTTCGTGGCGACGCTGGATGACCCACGAGGGAGGCGGCCTGTTGGTCGCCTACGCGGTGCAGGGTGTCTCGCTCGTCCTCGGGATCGTGATCCTGGTCCGTCGCCAAGACTGGGTCGCGCGGCTTGGCGCCTGGGTGCTCGGTAGCTTCGGGGTGTACTTCCTGGCGCTGCCTTCCCGGTTCTTCACCGTCTGGCGCAGCCTTCCCGACCCGGCCAGCGGGGCATTGTGGCTCCCGTTCCTGAGCACGCCCCTGGTCCCGGCCGTGTTGCTGGCCTTCTTCCTCTCCTTCCCTGTCCGTCGCGTGCGTTCCGCCTGGCGCTGGGCATTGCTGTGGCTGCCGGCCGTGGCGGCGGCAATTCCCTACATGCGCTACCAGGCGACGGCCCTGTACGTTCCGGACGCACCACTCCCGGACAGCCATTTCGGGCTGCTGTTGGTTGTCACTGCCGGCTACGTGCTCGTGACGGGAGTGGTGGCCGTTCTCGGATATCGGGCGCTTCGCACAGGCGGCGAGAGGAGAAGGGTGCGCGTGCTCGCGGTCGGCGCCGTCACCGCATGCGTGGCCGGCCTGCCGGCTCTCTTCGGCTACTGGATGACACCAGGTCCTCTCCTCGTATTCGAGTCGCCGACGGTCGGCCTTGCCGCGCTCCTGATGTTGCTGGTGCCGCTGTCCTTCGCTTACGCAATCCTCGAGCACCGGTTGTTCGACGTGTCGTTCATCGTCCGCCAGGGTGTCCGCTATGCCGTCGCCCGCCGCATCCTGCTCTCACTGGTGCCTGCTCTGATTGCGCTGATGGCGCTCGACCTCTACTCGCACCGCCGCGAGGCGGTCGCGAAGCTCTACGCCACGCGCGGCACGGTGTACATCCTGCTGGCCGGCGCCGCCCTGGTCGCCCACCGCGAGCGGCACCGCTGGCTCGACGCGCTTGACCGGCGGTTCTTTCGGGAGCGCTACGATGCGCAGCGCCTGCTCCGGAAGGTGGCCGAAGAGATACGCTCCTCCGAAGACTTCGAGCAGGCATCTGCTTACGTAGCGGCGCGCGTCCACCTTGCCCTGCACCCCGCGTTTGCCGTCGTCTTCGTTCGCGATCGCCACGCTCCCGGGTACCGCCGGATCGCCGGCGTACCGGAGGGCGAGGGGCCGCCGGACCTGCCTGCCGACGGAAAGATGGTGGGGCTGGCGCTCGTTCTCGGACGCCCGATTGAGGTCCGGGCCAGCGAGGCCGGGTGGTTGGACGGGGAGGTCGGTCCCGCGGAGGCCGCGGTGTTGACGGCGGCGCGAATCGAACTGCTCGTGCCAATTCCGTCCCCTGCGGAAACTGGGGGGTGGAGCGCGCTCCTGGCGCTCGGGCCAAGACGCTCGGAGGAGCCGTACGCGGCCGAAGATCTGGACCTGCTGCAGGCCGCTGCCCACAGTCTCGGGTCGCTCTCCGGTCGCATCCCCGGTTCTGCGGCCGCGCGGCGCCGCTTTTCCGAGTGCCCGAAGTGCGGCCTGTGTTTCGACGAGGACCGCACGTCATGTGGCGAGGACGCCCAGCCTCTGGTGGTCTCTGCGCTTCCCCGGCTGCTGCTTGGGCGTTACAGGATCAATCGGCGCCTGGGACGAGGGGGGATGGGAGTCGTGTACGCCGCGGCCGATCAGGCGCTGGCCCGGGATGTCGCGGTGAAGGTGCTGCGTGACGAGTTGGCAGCAGATGCGCGGGCAGCCGAGCGATTCGAACGGGAAGCCCGGCTCGCTGCGAGCTTCTCGCACCCGAACGTCGTGACCGTTCACGATTTCGGCGTGGCCGCCGGGCGGGGCCTCCTGGTGATGGAGCTGCTGGCTGGTATCTCGTTGCGCGAGGAGTTGGAACGCGAACGGCGCCTGGAGCCGCGCAGGGTCCTCGACGTGCTGGGCCCTGTCTGCGCAGCGGTGGACGCCGCCCACCGCCGACGCTTCGTGCACCGCGACCTCAAGCCCGAGAACATCTTCCTCGCGAGATCCGACGGCATCGAGACGCCGAAGGTGCTCGATTTCGGCATCTCGAAGTTCGGCCGCGGCGAAACGGCCTCGATCCCTGGCGCCGAAACGGCCGCCGGCGTTCTGCTTGGGACACCCGAGTACATGGCGCCGGAGCAACTGCGCGGCGAGGACGTGCATCCGGCGTGGGACATCTGGGCACTCGCCATGGTGGCCCACGAGATGCTGACCGGGCATCGCCCGATCCCCGCCGGCTTCGGCGCTGGACCAGGCGGGCCCTTCCTGCAGGACGACGGACCTTCCGACCGTGCACGATCGTTCTTCCTCGGCGCCCTCTCGATTGACCCGGCGAATCGGCCGCCTTCGGCCAAGGCGTTCTACGACGGCCTGATGGGCGCGCTTCCTGGAGGCCCGTGAGCCCGCGCCGCTTTTCGACCACGCGCTGGAGCCAGGTGCTCGCCGCCGGTTCCGACACCGGGGCTGGCGGCGGCGAGGCGCTCGCGTCGCTCTGCGAGGCGTACTGGCATCCGCTATACGCCTACGTGCGCCGCTGCGGCTATGACGCCGAGAGGGCCCAGGAGCTGACGCAGGAATTCTTCGCGAAGCTGCTGGAGAAGCACTTCCTCCGTGACGCCGATCCCGCGCGGGGACGCTTCAGGTCCTTCCTGCTCGCCGCTATGCGTCACTTCCTCTCGAACGAGCGCGATCGGCTTTCCGCGGAGAAACGCGGCGGCCGCGTTGCCATCGTCTCGCTGGAAATAGAGACGGCCGAAGGGCTGTACACGCGGGAGGTGCCGGACAACGAAACGCCGGACGTCATCTTCGAGCGACGGTGGGCGCTGACGACGCTGGAGCGCGCACTGGCCAGGCTGAGGGCCGAGTTCAAGCGTGCGGGCAAGGAGGCGCTGCTCCTCCGGCTGGAAGGGTTCCTGACCGGCGATGCGGACGCGACGCCGTACGCCGCGGTGGCAGTGGAACTGGGCATATCGGAGGCCGCGGTGAAGGTGGCCGTCCACCGCATGCGCAAGCGGTACGGTGCGCTGCTCCGCGACGAGATCCTTCAGACGGTGTCCGATCCCGGAGAGGTCGACGACGAGATTCGAGAGCTGTTTCGTGCCATCGAACGCCGTTCCTCCAGGTCGATTCAGTATGGTGGAGCATGACCGACCGCGGCGGTAACTGTCCCTCGTGCGGAAGTTCGGGAGCGGCGTTCCTCGAGGAGCGCCTGTGCCCCGCGTGCCTTCTGAGGCTCGCCCTCCGGGACGCCGGGATGGACGCGGGTCCGGACGGCATACCAGGCGCCGAGGATCGGTACGTCGTCCGTGCCCTGATGGACGATAGCGAGAAGATCATGGCCTGCATTGCCGAGGATTCCGTGTCGGGCCGGCTTGTCAGGCTCGAGGTTGCGAAGGGACGGTCTGGAGCCGCAGGCGCCGACTTCCAGGCGCGGATCGACGACCTTCGCCGCCTGCCTCAACCCGGCACCGCCCCCGTGCTGGATGGTGGTCTGACCGAGGACGGCCGGGCGTGGCTCGTGACAGGCTGGTCTCCGGCTCCACGCGCCGAACGACGCTGGCTTCTGCTCGAGCTCGGCCTGCTCTCACCGGCGCCGTGACGCTTCACCCTGCCGGTTTTCGCAAGAGGAAGTCGAGACCGAGGCCGGCGAACACCTGGTTCCGGCGGTACGGGTCCTGACGGTAGACGCCGGCGACCGCCGATACCGTGGGGCGCCCAAGACCTGGGAACCTTATTCGGGGCGCGTAGGTGACCAGCGCGCCGGCCCTCTGAATCCGGTTCGCTGCCGCCGCGTACACGTGCGTGAGGTCGTACACCGCTCCGACTCCGAGTCTGGCCGACGCGTCATAGAGGACGGCCGCCGAAAGGCAGCTTATGGTGCCTCCCCCCGCGGCGACAAGCGTGTTGCGGCTGGGCTCGTAGAAGAACGGTCCCGCGGCGCTGGACCTCCATCGCTCGACCTGCGCCGTCATCTCGGTGCCCACACGTCCGACCTTCATCCGGAGAACCGGGCGCGCGTACGCCCTCAGGGCAGTGCCGGAGGTCGCCTCATCACGGCGTGCCTTCAGCGTCGCTCTGTCGAAAGGCGCGCGGATGTCGGAGAAGCTGATCAGGGAACTGAACGTGCCGAAGTAGAGCGCCGGCTCGACGCCCGCCCGGACGCCAAGGAACGAGACAGGTGCGAACTCGGCCCAGACGCCGAGCCTGGTGTAGGAGGGGGTGAGCTCAGGGCTGACGCCAAACGAGAGGTGGGCGTCTGACAGCGCCCGCGACGTCGAGCGCGAAAGAGGCCGTCGCCAACGCACCTCGACGCGCGCCATGAGCCCCTCCGGATTCGCGGATGAGCCCACGATCGCCGCGACCTCTCGCCGAAGCGTCCCGAAAGGAGCCTGCACGGCCGACGACTGCGCCATAGCCGAGGTACTGCCCGCCAGCAGGCCAAACAGGATCACGGGCGTTGAGGCCTTCATGGTTCCCTCCCTCCGCGAAGAGATGAAGCACGGCCTTCGCGAGGTTACTGTAACCTGCTCCCGCGGTTCCTTCTTTCAGCGTTGAGGCACGGCCGGACGGCATGTCGCGATGCCCGGGCGCCCGACGACCGCCCCTCGGGACCCGACCTCCGTCGGGTGCCAGCAAGGAAGGAGGACCCAATGAAACGCGCTCTGCGGCGGTTAGTCATCGTCCTTGCGCTGCTTGCCGTGGCTATGCCCGCGGCCCTCGCGGCGCCACAGCAGCCGGTCACGCTGCTGTTCGTCAGCGACACCCATTCTCACCTCGCCGCTTGGGGAACCAAGGACGCGAACCTCGACGGCACCCTCGGCGGATTGCCCAAGGCGGCCGCCATTGTCGCCGGCGAGAAACGTTCGAACCCGGACGCGATCTTCGTCCACGGCGGCGACCTGATGAACGGCGACCTGTTCTTCAACGAGTACCTTGGCGTACCCGAGTTCACGCTGCTGCAGCAAGTGGGGCTGGACGTCTTCGTCCCCGGCAACCACGAGTTCCAGTTCGGCCCGGACTTCCTGGCCGGCGTGCTCCAGGCGACCTGGCCAGAAGGCGGCGGCGGAGTACCTGTCCTTGGCACGAACATCGACATCACCGGCTATCCCGCGCTCGGCGCATGGATGAGTTCCACGCTGATCAAGAACGCCGGGGGTGTCAAGGTCGGCTTCTTCGGGCTGACCACGCCTTTCGACGTGCTCGAACGACCGGAGCCGGTCGTGATTCGCACCGACCTCGCGGTCGTCGCCGCGGCCGCAGCCGCCGAGTTGCGCTCGGAAGGCGCGCAGGTCGTCGTATGCGTGGCGCACACCGGCCTCGAGCTGTCGCGTGAGATCGCACGCACCGTTCCTGGGATCGACGTCATCCTCAACGGTCACGATCACGTCGCGTTGGCGCAGCCGGAGGCCGTTAAACGACCGGGCGGCGGCAAAACGATCATCGTCTCGGCCGGTGAGTACTACCGCTGGGTCGGGCGCCTCAGGCTCTCAGTGAACGGAGACCGCGTGCGCGTCGTCGACTACGATCTCCTCGGGGCCGATGCGACTGCGCCCGCGCTTTCGGAGATCCAGACCGTCGTCGACTGGTTGAAGGCTGACATCGTCGCCCGCTACGGCGACGTGTACCAGCAGCAGCTTGCCTGGGCGCACAAACCGATCTCGGCGTCCTGGGACCCACGGCACGACAAGCGCGATACGGCGCTCGGCAACCTGTTCACGGACGCCTACCGCAACTGCACGAACACCGATATCGCCCTTGAAGCCACGGGTTTCCTGGACGAGGGCCTGCCATCGGGCCCGATTGTCGGGGCGGACGTGTTCCGGTCGATGAGCTACGGGATGCCCGAGCCCGATCCGGCGCTTGGCCGGTACATCGTCAAGCCGTTCCGGCTTGCGACGTTCCGCCTCACAGGCGCTGAGCTCCTGGCGAGCCTCGAAATCGCAGTCTCGTCCGCGGATGACCTGTTCCCGCAGGTTTCCGGCCTCAGCTTCAAGTTCGATTCGAATCGCCCGTTCGGGAGTCGTGTCCTGGTCCACAGTCTCCGAGTGGGCCACCAGAGATGGGATCCGGATCAGCTCTACAGCGTGACGGCCAACGAAGGGCTGGTGATGTTCCTGCCCAACCTCGGCATCAATCCCCGCGACGTCTCCGTGATCGCGACCTCCGCCTTTGACGCCGCCCGCGCGCTCGCCGAACAGCGCGGAATGCTCGGCGCGGTCGTCACGGGCCGCATCCGCGACGTCGCGTCGATCCCCGGCCAGAGCCGTTGACGCGGACAAGCGGTTCGTCGGAAGCAGGCCCGGCCGTGCGGGGCCGAGCCTGCCGCGAGTCCAGCCAGGCCTGAAGCGCGTGGGGGAGGTCCAGGCCTGGTCTGCCGGGCCGAACGAACAACCTCTCTAGGGACTTGCTTCAGTTTCCGGCAACAGGCCGTGCCGAGGCGATCGACACGGTCGACCGCGGCCGGCGTTGCCAGCAGGAGGGTATATGTGCAACGCGACGTTCGCTCGTATCCTGATGGTGCCGGTGGTCGTGCTCTGCGTCGCGGCGCCCGTCGCCGCCGCGGACCCGCCGAAGACCGAGATCGGCATCTGGTACAGCGTTCTTCACCTTCCCGGGGGGGCATTCCCGCTGGGCTGGGTGTTCGCCGTTGACGGCAACGTCACGAAGTGGATGGCCATCGTCGGCGAAGTCGGCGGCAACTACAAGCGGATCGCTGAATTGGGCCACACGGAGACAGTGAAGGACCATGCCGTCCTCGGAGGCATCAAGATCACCAGCCGCGCCAATCCGTCGGCGGCGCCCTTCGTTCAGATCCTCGCCGGGATAAGCAACATCGGCACAGAGACTTTGAGCTTTGACGCTTGGAGCACCAGCCTCACGTTTCAGCCGGGGGCTGGCGTCGATATACGGATCGGATCCAAAGCGGCTCTTCGCCTTCAGGGCGATTACCGAAAGCACGGCTTGTATGGTAGCCACGGGTTCAGGGCCGCCGTCGGACTGGTGTTCGGAGCCGGAAAGCGCTAGCCCTCTGACCGTACACGCACGGAAGGCCGGAACACCTCGTATTCCGGCCTTTCGCACACGTTTGATTCGCCCGTATGACCATGCCTTCCGGCGACCCCCGCAGGGCCGCCGGTGGGGCAACGTCACTGATGCAGCGGGGCGCCAGCCCTCCCATCGCGACCAGCAGCGAGGCCGCCGCGCGCGCAGTCGACAGCGACGCCAGGCCGGCAATCGAGGCGCCGTCATCGATGAGGAGAAACACGCCCCACACCAGCCCGACCGCCATGATCACGCGCGATCCAGCGGTGCGGTAGTTCTTCGCCAGGACGAGATTGAAGAGCGTCTTGGCGGCCGGGCCGAGGACGACGCAGGCGCCCTGGTCCGGCTCTGAGTCGTTGGGATCCCAATAGCACCCACCGTTAGCGATCGTCCTTCCTGCGCCCCGGTGGTATTGTGCTGTGGCCCATCGCGTTCCGATGTTGCTGGCTGCCCGCGTCACACGGTTGCCCGATCCGCGCGATGCGCCGCTCGTCGAAGCCCGGCGAGTGGCGCGCGGCGGCTTCACGTCCTGCGGGCTGAACGACTGTCACCGGGGGCCTGGATGAAGCATCGGATCGGTGTGCTGGTGGTGTGTGCGACGTTCCTGCTCGGCCCGTCCGTGTCGCGCGCGGCCGCGCAGCAACGGCCCCTGGCCACCGAGGATCCCGAACTGGTCGGCGCGGGCCGCGTCCGGCTCGAAGGCGGCGTCGACGCCGTCCGTGACGCGCACTTTCCGGTGTCGGGGCTCGAAGGCAGCGAGATCCGCGTTCCCACGATTGGCCTCAGCGTCGGATTGAGCTCCATCGCGGAACTCCAGATCGGCGGCAGCCTCTACGACCGGGTGAACATCAGCAGGCGCAATCCGGCGGCGCCGCTGGCGTGGCTCCTGACCGCGACGGGCAACAGCACCCACGACGTCGGCGACTTCGTCCTGGCGACCAAGGTCCGGTTCCTGACGGAGACGGCGACGCGGCCGGCACTGGGGCTCCGATTCGCGACGAAGCTGCCCGGCGCATCCAACGAGAGCGGCCTCGGTCTCGACACGATCGAGTTCTACGCGTCGCTGCTCGGCGCGAAGACGGTGCGGTCGGTCCGGGTCGTGGCGAACCTCGGTGCCGGCGTCCTTCCGGATCCGGTTCTCGGCAGCCGCCAGAACGACCTCGTCACCTACGGCGTCTCGCTCGCGCGTGCGCTGACCCGGCAGATGGAGGTGGTCGGCGAGGTGAACGGCCGCGTGGCCCCTCGCCGGGAGGCCATCCCGGGCACGGAAAGCCGCGGCCTGCTGAGACTGGGCGGGAGATTCACCCGCAAGGCGCTGCGCTTCGACGCCGGACTGCTGTTCGGCCTCACCAGCGTCGATCCCGGCATTGGCCTGACCGTGGGCGTGACCTACGCGTTCAAGGCGTTCACGACATACTGACGCGCGGATGACCAATCAGCCGCGCCGGTGGAAATCCAGATGAAGGACCAACTCATACCCCGCGCGCGATTGCGGCCGCCATGCCGAATGCTCCGAAGTAGCGCTGCCACGCCTGCTCAAGGTGTATACTCCACGCACTCCACCAACCGTGCGTTCACAATCCCCGAGGGTACGTCCCGATGGCCCATCGGCCCGACGGCTTCCCCGTCCCGGCCCCGCCTGTGACACAGCAGCGTCCCCCGCCCGTCCGGAGGCCACGCTCGTCGCCCGGTAGTCAGTCCGGTTCAGCCCCTGCGAACAGCACTGGATTTGAAAGGATAGTGCGATGAAACGCTACGTGCTACTCGTTGCCATTGGACTCCTGGCGGCCGCGAGCATGGCCTGTCAGCCCGGCGTGGCCGGCCTGAGCGATCAGGACAAGGCCGCGATCCGGCGACTCGACGAGAACTTCACCAAAGTGGTGACCGCGGAAAAGCCAGACTGGGACACCGCGCTCGCGGCCTACTATGCCGAGGACGCCAAGTCGATGATGCCGAACATGCCCACGGCGGAGGGGCGCACCGCCATCAGGGCCGCGGCCTCCCAGTGGCCGCCCGTCAAGGACTTCAAACTGACGGAAGTGAGCCTGGACGGCGCGGGCGGCTTCGCCTACAGGCACTACACCTACCAGATGACGATGGCTGTGCCAGGGTCACCAGGCCCGGTGACTGATAGCGGCAAGGGTCTCGAGGTGTTCAAGAAGCAGGCAAACGGAGAGTGGCGGGTCATCCGCGACATTGGCAACTCCGATCTGCCCACCCCCGGCCTGACGGTGCCGACGGGGACGATGGCGGCCAATGCCAGCCCGGAAATCAAGAAACTGGGTGACATCGTGGGGCGCTGGCAGATCGATGGGACCATCCAGCCAGATCCGAAAACCCCGGCCGGGCCGGTCGCGCTGTCGTTGGAGTGCCAATGGTTCGCCGGCGGCCGCGCTGTTGTGTGTGCGTATCGAGGCACGATAGCGGGACAGCCGTACCAGTCCGCCGACGTCTACGGCTACGACGGCAAGACGAAGACCTACTCGGACTACTCCGTGGACAGCTTTGGCGGTGCGGCGATGGGAAAGCTCGTCATTCAGCCAGGCACGTGGGTCCACGTCTACGACATCCAAGCTGCGGGACAACCGGCAAAGCAGCGGCTTACCCTCACGAACATGTCGGCGGACGGAGGTGACTGGAAGGAAGAGACGTCCGTGGCGGGTGGCGCGTGGACATCCGTCGGCGGCGGCAAGTTCGCAAAAGCGAAGTAGGAACGCGCCTGACAGCCTGGCCGCCGTGGCTGACGCCACGGTGGTCAGGTCGACTGGTTGCCCGGCGCGGGCGCCGGCCTTTCGCGTCTGTTGCACCCATCGCGGGCATCGTATCTGCCTTTCGGAAAGTGCCCACGAGATCTGATCAGGCCCAGCATCCCGCGGCGTATAGTAGGGCTCGCTCCCCGTCTGTTCTGCTTCAGCGTCCTCGTCGAGGTTGAAGGGAGGCCTGTATGAACCGACTCGGCGTGATCGCGGCTGCCCTCGCGGCCGTCTTCGTGTGCTCGTTGTCTGCGCAAGTGCGGGCGCCAGTGCGGCGCCTGCCGGCGGCCGCCGTGCGGCCCCCGGCAGCGAAGACGGTGGTCCTGGATCTTCGCCGGGCGAAGCCGACGTTCCCCGCTAGCGCCCGACCGGCGCCGCCCCCTCCCCCAGCCGGCGCGGACGTGCGTGCCGCTCAGTTGGACCCGTCTCGCCGCGTGGACGTCCTGCGTGCGGCGGGTGTCGACATCCAGCCGCGGGAGGAGATCGCCTACTTCGCGCCGAGCCAGTTGTGGATGCCCGGGAAGGGATCCGTCTATGTCGGCAGGGCTGATCACATCAATCGCGCATCCATGCAGATTGCGCCGATGCAGATCCTCGCCCTGCTGCTCGACATCACGGGTGTCTTCGTCGTTGATCTGTCTGTCGTCCTGAGCGAGCAGGGGAGCTGGACGTTCACGGCCGAGAACGGGAACGCGCGGCAGGAGGTCCAGGTCGTCGCCGCGGACGATGCGTCCCGGGACTGCCACGTGCTCATCGTGGTGAACTACCAGGAGGCCCGGAGTTACCTCTCCATGCACTTCAGCCACCAGGGATCGCCGTCGGCCTTCTGGACGTTCTACAACGTCAGACTCCTGAAGCCCTGAAGCGCCCGTGCTCCGGTCCGTGTCCCGCTCTCGCGCCGGCGGATCCCGTGATCCTACGCGCGCAGGAGCCGGAACGCGTGCGTCCAGCGGTTCTCGCGCAGTCCCGGGATGCACCAGAGGATGCAGAGCGGCTCGATCGCCCGCGCCGCCTCGACTGCCCCGGCATCTTCGACGTCCCAGCCGAACTGCTTCAGCACGCTGATCACGTCGGCCTTCGCGCCCGCGTCGTTTCCACAGATGAACATCGTCGGCGGGCCGCCCGGCAGTTGCGGGTTCACCATGTAGGCGTTCCCGACGCACGAAAACGCCTTCACGAACCTGGCTGCCGGAGCAAGCCTCTGGAGCCGCTCCATAAGCGACTCGTTCGGGCCGGTGAAGAACGGCAGGACGCCGTTGACGGGCGCGGCGTCCGCGATCGGGTTGCTGGTGTCGACAACCGGCTTGCCGTTCAGCGCGCCGCTGCAGGCCCTCACAACCGTCTCCGCGGCGGAGCCTTTCACCGCCAGAACGACGAGATCACCGAATCGCGCGGCCTCCTCGAACGTGCCGACAGACGCATTCGGCCCGGCGGCCACTCGCCAGCCATCGATCTTCGACGGCACGCGCGTGCCGCGCATCACCTGGTACCCGCATTGCAGGAAGCCGTCGGCCAGCACCTTGCCGACCACGCCCGACCCCAACACCGCGACCTTGCGCATCTCCTGCCTCCATCTGTGATCGCCCCGACCGGAAGGGCCGATGAATGGGACGCCGCCGGCCGGTTTCGAGATCCCCGGCGGCCGGCACACGTTGTTGGTCGTGACGGCCCGCCCCGGGGCGCGTCGCCAGGCCGCGCTACAACGAGACAGCCTTCGCCCGTCTCGGAGTCCGCGTTGGGCCCGAGGGAAAGAGGTTCTCGCGCTGTCCACAAGAACGGGGCCGGGAGCGTTTACTATTCGACGGAGACGTCATGGGCGCCGGCACGGCTGGCGGACGTCACCGCGGGGCATCGATGGACCGACGGCAGCTGGACTACGAACGACTGATCGCGCCGATCGAGAAGCGCATGATCCGCACGATCTGGGGCCTCGTCAGGGACCCGGACGAGGCGCAGGACGCGCTGCAAGAGGCGCTCACCGTGATCTGGCGGCGCTGGGATCGGCTTCAGGACCACCCGAACGCCGAGGCGCTGGTCATGCGGATTTGCATCAATGCCGCCTACGACGCGCTTCGCCGGAGGCAGCGGCGCCTGCGGCGGTTCGGAACGCAGGACTTCCCCGTCGAGATGCCTGATCCGGCTCCTTCTGCACTGCAGGCCGTGGCGGGCGCGGAGGCGCGGCTCCGCATCCGAAACGCGATCGCGTCGCTCCCTCGAAGCCAGGCCACGGCCATCGTCATGCATGCCGTGGAGGGCATCCCGTACGAGGGCGTCGCCGCGGCGATGCGCTGCCGCGAGGTGACGGTCCGCACGCACGTCGCGCGCGCCAGGGCGAAGCTGCGCGCACTGCTGGCCGACCTCTTGCCGTCCGGCCGTGCGCAGGAGAACACCCATGCCTGACCGTGATCCCGTGGACGATGTGCTTCGCAAAAGCACCGAGGTGGAGATCCCAGCCGACGTCGAGGCGCGGATGCGCCGGCAGTTCACCAGGTTCCGGGCCCGCCTCGACGAGCGGCGGCGCCCGGTGAGCGAGTTGGCGGCGTCGCTCTTCGGGCAGCGGCCGTTTCGCTGGGCGGCGGCCGCCGCCGTGCTCGCATCCGTGCTCGCGATCGTGTTCTTGTGGGGCGGCTCGGACAGCGGCCGCGTGTATGCGGCGGCGGTCTCGCGCCTCGCCGCTGCCCGATCGGTGCAGTACACGATGGACATCGCCCCGTTCGTGAGCGTGGAGTTCAGTCACCTGGCGCCCGGGCACGAGCGGATCAAGATGTCCTGGGGCATGGAGATCCGGGCGGACGGCTCGGGCACGCAGTTGATCCTGCTGCACGCATCGAAGCAATACGTGCGCGAGCAGAAGGGCCCGGGCAGCCTCGCGCGCACGGCAGATCTCGTCGAGCAGCTCACGTCGCTCCCGAGGACAGCCGACTCGATGCTCGGCGAGCGAACGCTCAGCGGCAAGCGGTTCGTGGGCTTTCGCGTGATGGGGACGCGCATGCCGGGAGAGCACGGCCTGGAATCGCTCGATCTCTGGCTCGACGCAGCGTCGGGGACGCTGGACCACGTGGACCTCACACCGGCGGACGCAGGCACCTCGGGCTACCAGATGCACATCAGGGACATCCGGGTGGACGCTGATGTGGATCCCGCGCTGTTCGACATGACCCCGCCGGCGGGGTATTCCGACGCCGGGTCCGCAGCCGCCAACGAACGGTCGGACGCGGAGCCTTCAACCGATCTGGCGTCGTCGCCGCCACGGGTCACGCAAGCCGGCCGCCAGTCGGCCATCGTCATCCCCATGAGCGGGCCGTACGTGCAGGCGAGTGCTGCAGTTGCGAACGTCGCGCGGCACCTGGAGCAGCATGGCATCGTGCCGGCGGGCGCGGCATTCGGCCGGTTCGAGTCGGAATCGCACTGGGAGGTCGGTTATCCGGTGCCGGCCGGCACGATCGCAGAGCCCCCGTTCGAGGTGATCACCTTGCCCGGTGGGCCTGTGGCCTCAGTCGTGGCGAAGGGGCCCTGGGGACGTAACTCGGCAGCGCGCTGGTCCCGGCTGCTCGCGTGGCTCGGCGAAAACGGCTACATCGCCGTGGGACCACCAACTGAAGTCTGGTCGGGGACCGAGACGAACCCGAACGCCCAGGCAACCGAGATGCGCATGGCGGTCGCCCCGGCGCGACGGTAGTGCCGCGCGCAGCCTAAGTGTCCGCGCACCGCACCGCGCGGGAACGTTCTCCGTATCTCTGCGACGGGATCGGCAGCCCGAAGCCCGGCCCCTTCAGCTCCGACCGCACGGGTCCCGAGGACGCGGCGACGGGGTCGGTCCACTCGAGCACACCGCCGGGGGCTGGAGCCTCTGCAGCGGGTCAATCTTCGCAAGTCCGATCGTCGCCTTCGCGCGGCCCCGAGGGCTTGCCGCTGAAGGTCGGCACCCTGCGACGCTCGTCCGAGGGCACGGCAATTGCTATGCTTGGCGTCAGCCGGAACGCGCGCGCTGGCCACGCCGCACGGCAAGAGCCCGGCGCATGAGGCCGTGGAAGGCGCCCGATCGGAGGCAACCATGAAACCCATCCTTACGACTCTGCTTGGCATCGCGGTACTGCTGTTCGTCACGGCAGGAGCTTCCGCCCAGAGCCTCACGGTGTTCGTGGGCGGGAACGTCGGCGCGGAGTCCGGCGCGTCGCTTCGCGGGATCACCAACGAGGTTTCGAGACTCAACATGGGTGCGCGGGTGAGCACGATGATCGCCGGGATCTTCGGCAGCGAGATCGACGTGGGCTACACTCCCGACTTCTACGGCACGGGGACGGGTGCCCGTTCCTCACGCTTGCTCACGGTGATGGGTGACGTGGTCGTGGGGATCCCGGCTGGATTCCTGCACCCGTACGCCCTGGCAGGAGTTGGCCTGATCCGGCGGACGGTCACCTGGCCTCCCGCCCCCGGGGGAACCCAGGTCAGCCAGACCGACTCGAGCGCTGCCTACGCCATCGGCGGCGGAGTGGACTTGTCCGTCATCCCGCATCTCGGCGTCAACGCCGAAATCCGGTACTTCCGCAACTTCGCGCGGGGCAACCCCGTGCTGGATCCGGAGGACGAGCCGTTCAGCTGCGTGCGCGGATCGGTTGGCATCAGCGTGCGGTTCTGAGGCACTCCGCGCGCCGGGTCGGACGCTCGTGGTGCTGATGGGCCAGAAGAAAGCGCTGGGGATGGCCGTGCTCGGCTCTCGCGACATGCGGCGCTGGTCAAAGCTCGGCGAGTAGCTTGCACCGCGCGCGGGCCGTCCGGCCGGGGGCACCCACAGGTCCGGCAGGATGTCGTGACGCGGTGGTATGATGGCGGCGCCTCAGGGACTGAGGCTCTCTGACAAGATGTCCGGGGGGCTCCGTGGGTGCCTGGTCCCCGCGGGCCAACGGAAAGGGGGATGCGATGTCTCGGAAGACGGTCGTGCTCATCGTTGCCTTGGGCTTCTTCTTCGCGCTCGGCACGGGGCTGGCCTCGGCAGCCGGGCCGGCCGCATCGGCGACGGCAGACCCGCAGGCGCAACAGGCCGCTCCCAGGCAGGCCGTGGCCGCTCAGCAACTGGCCGCCGTCCGCCTGAACGCCGCGCTGAGGACGGTGGCCACGCAGGGGGTCAAGCGGGTCGCGCTGACTCCTGCCATCGCGCCGAAAGGCTTCGGCCTGAGGGAACTGGAGAGCGGGCAGGTTGTCGGCGTCATCGAGACCAAGAGCATCAACGACGTCCCGGACGGCAAGTACAACGTGTTCGTCGCCAGGGTAGGCAACCAGTGGCAGGCCCAGCTCCAGTCCGAGGGCCGGATTGTGGCCAGAAGCAAGGGCGTTGAGGTCACAGAGGCCGCCAAGATGATGAGGCCCGAGATCAAGTTCAACCTCACGATCCTCATCACGTGGGACAACAAGCGCATCCACATTCTGCTCTAGAAGCGCCGGGCAGCTTCGCCCCAAATGACGTGCGGCGTACCGTGGCGGCCGGGATCTCCCACGCGGTCGGCGGGAGGCCACAGCGCGATGGAATGACGACGGCGCCTCAGGGGCTGAGGCTCTCCGACAAGATGTCCAGGGTCTCCGCGGGGCCTGGTCGCCGCGGGCCAAGGGAAAGGGAAATGCGATGTCTCGAAAGACGGTCGTGTCCATCGTCGCGTTGGGCTTCTTCTTCGCGCTCGCCACGGGGCTGGCCTCGGCGGCCGGGCCGGCCGCATCGATCACTGGAGACCCGCAGGCCCAGCAGGCCGCTCCCAAGCGGACCGTGGCCGCTCAGCAACAGGCCGCCGTCCGCCTGAACGCCGCGCTGAGGACGGTAGCCACGCAGGGGGTCAAGCGGGTCGCACTGACTCCAGCCATCGCGCCGAAGGGCTTCGGCCTGAGGGAACTGGAGAGCGGGCAGGTTGTGGGCGTCATCGAGACCAAGAGCATCGACCGCGTCCGCGACGGCAAGTACAACGTCTTCGTCGCCAAGGTGGGAGGCGTGTGGCAGGCCCAGTTCCAGTCGGATGGCGCGATCGCGGCCACGAGCAAGAGCGTCGAGGTCACGGAGGCCACGGCGGTGAAGAGGCCCGAGATCAGGTTCAACCTCAAGATCTTCATCTCCTGGGACGCCAAGTTCATCAGGATTGAACTCTAGACGAGCCGGACCCTGGGCGGGAGTCTCACCCAGGCGCGCCCTGAATTGCCACTGTAGAACCTGGTCGCGACAACCTCCGTAGAATGCTTGCGGAGGCCGTCTGGCGGGACGCCCGCCCCGGAGGTAGAACATGACCGCGTTCCGCCATTCCCTCGTCGTGATCGGTCTCACGAGCACGCTGGTGTGGGCGACTCCGGTCGCGCACGCCTGCGCTCAGACCCAGGCTCAACCGCAGGCCCGCCAGCAGCCGACTCCGACGCCGGCCATGAAGGTGGACGCCGTCTTCTCACGATGGGACTCGACGGCGACGCCGGGATGTGCCGTTGGCGCGGCCATCAAGGGCGTGGAGGTGCTGGCGAAAGGGTACGGCATGGCCGACCTCGAGCACGACGCCGTCATCCACGCCGACACGATCTTCGAGGCGGGTTCCGTATCCAAGCAGTTCACCGCCGCCGCGGTGCTGTTGCTCGTGCGAGAGGGCCGGCTCTCCCTGGACGACCCGATCCGGAAGCACTTCCCGGAGTTGCCGGCGTCGGTGGAGCCGGTGACGATCCGGCACATGCTCCAGCACACGTCCGGCCTGCGCGACTGGGGCGAAATCGCCACTCTCTCCGGCTGGCCGCGCACGACGCGCGCCTACACGCACGCGCATGTCCTCGACATCCTGACGCGGCAGACTGCTCTCAACTTCGCTCCCGGCACCGACTGGTCCTACTCCAACTCGGGCTACAACCTCGCGGCGATGCTGGTCGCGCGCGTGAGCGGCGAGCCGTTTGCCGACTTCACGCGCGAGCGGCTGTTCGAACCGCTGGGAATGCGCCGCACCTCGTGGCGGGACGATCGCACGCGGATCGTGAAGGACCGCGCCACCGCGTACGACGAGAACCGGAGCGCGTTCCAGACGCTCATGCCGTTCGAAGACGTCCACGGCAACGGCGGCCTGCTCACGACCGTCGGCGACCTGCTCTGCTGGAACCGCCACCTGTTCGCCGGGCGCATCGTAGACGCCGCGTTCGCCGCCGAGCAGCAGGGGACGGGCATGCTCGCCGACGGGCGCGATCACGGGTACGGGATGGGGCTGTTCCTGGGTACGTACAAGGGACTGCGCGAGGTGTACCACGGCGGCGCCACGGCCGCGTACCGCGCGTTCCTCACTCACTTCCCGGATCACGACGTCTCGGTGGCGGTCCTGTGCAACGCCGGCAGTGCGAGCGCAGAACGGTACGCGCACCAGGTGGCGGACATCTACCTCGGGGACGCCCTCAGGCCCGAGCCGATGCCGTCGTCGGTCACGGTCCCGGCGGCCGCGCTCGACGCAGCCGCGGGCATGTATCGCAACGTGAAGCGCGGCGTCGCGATGGTCGTTGAGCGTGAAGGCGCCGGCCTGAAGGTGAAGAACGGCCCATCGCTCGTCGCAGTCTCACCGACGCGGTTTCGTTTCGGCACCTCGGTCGCCGAGATCGACGTTGCGGGTGACGGACGCGCCACGCGGATTCGCATCGTGCCCGCCGGCGGCGGCGTGGAAACCTACGAACGCGTGGAGCCGGCCACTCCGACGATCCAGCAACTGAAGGACCTCGAGGGTGCCTATCGCAGCGACGAGGCGGAAGCGACACTGCGGGTGGCCGTCGAGGATGGCCGCCTTGTGATCAACCGTCGCCTTGACCGGACGCTAAAACTCGAGCCCCTCTACGCGGACGCCTTCGACGCGGGCATCGCACTGATCCGGTTCATCCGCGACCGTAAGGGCGCCATCAGCCACCTGAGCGTGGGCGGCGGGCGAGCATGGGACGTCCGCTTCGAGCGCGTGCCGGAGGCTCCCGTGGTGCGCCCGGCCGCCCGGAAGTGACGGCGGCTGCGGCTCCGGCCGCGCGACTCCCTGCGCCACATCCAGGTGGACGTCGACTTCTTCTTGGGCCGCAGTGCCGTTCCTTGCTCGACGGGGCCTCTCGGCCTTAGGCTTCTCGCTCGGATGATGGTTCGAAGGTGGACGTGATGCCGGCGCACCAACACGTTCAAGTGCCCATCCCGCGCGGGAGAGCTGCGCCGTGGCGGCTGGCCCTTATCGCGACGTTCGCTATGAAGTTCACCGGCTCGACATGAAACGAACTGCCGCCGTTCTCTCGATCCTGTTCTGCCTGGGGCCGGTGCAAGCTCAGGACACCGAAACGTACGTCTTGCACCAGGCCGTCTCGAATCGCGAAACGACCGTCTACACGCGCGTCATCCGCTTCGACGGCCAGACGCATCTGTTCCACGTCCGGGACTACGACGAAAACGGACGACTCCAATCGGACGCCTTCTATTCCTCCTTCGACAAACGGATGAAGGAGGATTACCAGTGCAACTACCGCTCCAACACCAAGGAGGGGCCGTTCACGGAGTGGTACCGGAACGGACGAGTGAGGTTCACGGGTCACTTCAGCCGCGGCCTGTTGAACGGCGCGAGCACCGCCTGGTACGAGAACGGGCAGCGGGAGGCGGAGGAGCACAGGCGCAACGGGCAATTGCACGGCCGGGTCAGGTACTGGTCCGGGAAAGGGGACCTGCAGTTCGATTCGACGTTCGAGCGCGGCATGAATCAGCATCCCAGGAA
The DNA here is from genome assembly GCA_963809475.1 of uncultured Acidobacteriota bacterium. GTDB lineage: Bacteria > Acidobacteriota > Vicinamibacteria > Vicinamibacterales > JAKQTR01 > JAKQTR01. Next base: position 1,612,547 of record CAWEJS010000002.1, on the reverse strand, counting down.
GGTGAGCTATCGATACCTGTCGTACCTCCCGAAGGGCTATGAGGCGGACGCCGTCAAGACGTGGCCGCTTGTCATCTACCTGCACGGAGGCTCGGACCGGGGGACCGATCTGAAGAAGGTGTACTCATCCGGGATCCCCGATCAGGTGTACAGGGGACGGGAGTTCCCGTTCATCATGCTCGCCCCGCAATGTCCCGAGCATCTCAGGTGGTCGACCGATGACTGGTTCGAGAACTTCCACCGGGAGGTGACGGCCAGGTACCGGATCGACCCCGACAGGATCTATCTGACCGGCCCGAGCCTGGGCGGTTCGGGCACCTGGTACATCGCCGCCCGTTATCCCGAGACGTTTGCGGCCATTGCGCCGATCAGCGGATTCACGAGCCATCTCGATTACATCGACAGGAACATCGACAAGCTGCTCGACATGCCTGTCTGGGCGTTCCACGGAAAGCTGGACACCGTCGTCCCATTCGAAGAAACGGAACGGCTCGTCAGGCGGCTGGAGGGAAGGAACCGGGACCTGAGGTTTTCGGCCGAACCGGATCTCGGCCATTCGGTCCACTGGCAGGTCTACCCGGGCCGGGAGATCTACGACTGGTTCCTGCAACATGACAGGCGATCGAGGAATTGACTGGCCCGGCGTCCGAATGGAGAATACGGTGCGCGCGCAATCCGCCGACTTGCCCCTGCCAATGGAAGGCGTACACCATGTCGTCCAGGATCCGTGTGGCTCAGCGCCGTGTCCTCGCAGGTGTGTGCCTGCTGCTGTTGCCGTCGTTGGCGTCGGCTCAGCCCTGGCGGTCCTATACGTACGCCGGCCAGGCGTTCGCCGCTCAGCCGGGCCGCGTGCTTCCCCACGAGCCCGTCAGGCCCGGAGGCATGTATCGCGCCGAGGTCGGCCCGGCGGGACCGACGGGCACCTCGATGCCCCCTGCTCGCGTCAGCAGCTACGGTCCGTACCGCCTGGTGCCGGGCCGGAAGTACTTGGGGCTGATCCGCGGGGACGGGTTCGTCCTGCGGGAGGACGACGTCCAGATTCAGGCGTACACCGCTCCCGTTGACGCGGCGCAGGTCTACATCCGCAATGAAGCGAGCCCGTCGGAGTTCTATGCTGTGCGGTTCGTGCTGGCGGATCCGTCCTGCCAGGACATCTTGGGCACCTGGACCTGGGTGTCGGGTCAGCGCCTGATGGTGGGCGTCGATGGCCGGTTCCAGGTGCTGAAGGACGGCGTCGAGATCAATCGGGGAACGTGGGACTGCGCCGACGCTGGCGCGCGTCGTTTCGTGTTCATCCACGACAGCGGTGGGTGGGTGGACACCGTGACGCTGTCGCCCGACCGGAACGGACTGACAGGCAGGAATCAGCGCGGCAGCGATCTGGCCGGGATACGCGAAGGCAGCAGGCCGGGTGGGACCTTCGATCCCAGCCGAATTGCCGGTTCATGGACCTGGATCCTCGGGCAGACGCTCAAGATCGGCGCCGACCGCCGGCTGACCGTGTGGAAGGACGGCCTGCAGATCAGTGCGGCCACCTGGGAGTGCATCGATCCCGCTGCCCGCCGCTTCCTGTTCCGCCACACGACCGGTGGATGGGTCGACACCGTGACCCTGTCCGACGACGGCAACACGCTGACCGGGTCCAACCAGGCGAACACGCTCCTGAGGGGCGAGCGTCAGGGCGAACGGGGGTTCGGCACGTTCTCGCCGCCGGTGATCGCGGGCGAATGGTTCTGGGTCGAGGACCAGCGGCTGGTGGTGACCGGCGACGGGCGGTTTCAGGTGTTCAAGGGAGGCCAGCGCATCAATTCCGGCACCTGGACCTGCACCGACCAGGGGCTTCGCAAGTACGTGCTCCGTCATGTCAGCGGTGGCTGGGTTGACACCGTCACGTTGTCTCCCGACTATCAGTCCCTGAACGGCACGAACAATCGCGGCAATCCGCTGAAAGGCACTCGGCTGAAGTAGGGCGCTGTGCGGAGACGCCGGGCTCATTCCCTATCGCCTCCAGGCTGACGTCACCGATGCGTTCTGCCTCAACTGTCTCGACATGAGTCGCCCTCCGATTCGCTACTCGCCGGCGAGGTTCGCCGACTGGGTCTTCCGCCGCTCGCCTTCCTTTCTCGTCGTGCACAGCTCGCGAGAGGACCGACTCGTCCCGAGGATTGAGTATGGCGTCTACCCGGCGATTGTCAGACACGCGGAGTTTGGCCGGCGCTACCGCTATGTCGTGACGTTTGGCGCCTCCGGCGATGATTTCCACTGCTGGGTCTTTGAGCGAGTAGGCGCGGGAGGAGCGTCGTACGCGAAAGGGACGGCAAGGTCGACCGCGAACAACTGGGACGTGCCATCCGCGCCCGTGCCTGCGCCGCCGATCCTGTGGCACACTGGCCCGGACACGGCGGCGCCAAGCCGAGGGGGTTCCTGATGCGCGCACGGATGAAGATCCTCGTGATCGACGTCGGCGGGAACAACGTCAAGATCATGCTGAGCGGGCAGAAGGAGCCCAGGAAGTTCGCGTCCGGCCCCAGGCTGACGCCGCGCAAGATGGTGGCGGGCGTCAAGGCCCTCACGAAGGACTGGACGTACGACGTGGTCTCGATCGGCTACCCGGGCGTCGTGCGCGACAATCGCATCGCCGCCGATCCGATCAACCTGGGGAAGGGATGGGTCGGGTTCAGCTTCCGTGCTGCCTTCAGGCGTCCGGTGCGGGTGGTCAACGACGCGGTGATGCAGGCGATCGGGAGCTACCGGGGCGGCACGATGCTCTTCCTCGGCCTCGGAACGGGTCTCGGAACCGCGCTCGTCGTGAACGGCCAGGTCGTACCCATGGAACTCGGTCACTTCCCCTACAAGAAGAAGACCATCGAAGACTACCTCGGCATCGAGGGCCTCAACGGCCTCGGCCTGGGCCGATGGCGGAAGCTCGTCGCGGAGGTCACGGGGGCGTTCGTGGCGGCGTTCCTCGTCGATGATGTCGTTCTCGGGGGAGGGAACGTCAAGAAGCTGGCCCGGCTCCCGAAGAGCTGCCGCGCCGGCGCGAACGCCAACGCGTTCCTCGGGGGCTTTCGGCTGTGGGAAGAGGGGGAGCGCTGAACCTGACGAGCCGCCGCGCCCATTCGTGCTCGCCGTCGTTCAAGGAGAGCGTATGAGAAGAGCCGTTGCGCTACTGGCTGTCGTGCTCATGGCATCCGGGGCTGGGATCCTCGCCAGACAGGCCGCGCGCGGCCAGGCGCCCAAGTCGGCCGCGCCGACGCCGGCCGCGCCGAAGCCGGTCACGCCGCCGCCTGCCTTCGACGGCAACGTTGCGGCCCTCGACTTCGGCGGGACGGTCGAGACCTGGACGACGGATACCAACGACAGCCTGGACCATCAGGAGTTCATCGACGGCAATCCGCAGTCGAACTGGTACCACTCGGCGCGCGACAAGCCGACGGCGGGCGAGGTCGTGCTGTCGTTCTTCGCGCACGAGCCGATGCTCGTCGATCGCGTCATCGTGGGTGCGCCTTGGGTGGGGAACAACGATTACACCCGCTTCCCCAAAGACGTCGAAGTCTGGGTGTCGAGCGGCGACTCGCCCGACGGGCCCTTCCAGCAGGTGGCCACGGCCAGCCTGCCCACGGTGACGAGAGGCGATAGTGCCACCGTGCCGTTCGCGCCGGTGGAGGCCAGGTTCCTCAAGTTCAGGGCGCTGAACAACCAGGCCGGTGGCATGATCTTCCTCGCCTCGGACTTGAAGGTCATGGAGGCGCAGCGTGCGGGCTACGTGCCCCTGACGAAGCGCCACCCCGAACTCCTCCTGCCAGGGGGCCCGAACGCGGCGCCGCCCCCGGTGGTGGCGGTGGCAGCCGGGCAAACCTGCTTCCCGGCCACGGCGCCCGTCGCGCCCGCCCACCCGGAAAGCCGCCGCGTGATCCTGGTGAACGAGCACCGGGGCACGCACCTGGCCGGCGCAATCTTCGACAACACCAGGTTCCCGAAGGCCGAGGAGGCCGCTGCGCGGCACCGCGTCGAGTTCACGCTGGATGCGAAGTTCGTTGCGGCCATCGATGACGACGTGCCGCAGGACGAGCGGGGCGTGCTGACGCGTGCGCGGTTCCGGCTCGTGTCTCCGCGGCAGGCGCGTCCGGCGCTCCTGGCCTCGGCCGTCGGATTCGACACGGTCGTGCTGGCGCAGATGTGCAACGGCAATTCCCGAATGTCGGCGCTCCCGTCCGCCTTCAAACAGGCGCTGATGGCCTGGGTCGCGGCCGGACACAAGCTGATCATCCAGGACTCCGACGACTGCGTGCCCGGCCCGGACTACAGCTTCATTCCGTTCAAGTTCAAGACGGACACGCCCGGCGCCCGCGGGGCGCCCGGTTTCGACACGCGGTGGGTCGAGGTCAACCAGATGCTGCAGTCCCGCGCCGGGCGGCCGGGGTTCCTCGATACGAAGGCCTGGGAACGCAACGAACGGCACTACCGCAACGAACTCGGTGACGCCAACACGTTCGTGGCGTGGGACGCCAACTGGTGCGGCCAGATCACCGTCCGCAACGTGAACAACGTGACGGGGTTCGCGCTGGCCTACGCCCATTACGGGCGCGGACTGATCATCTACGACGGCTTCGACAACGATCAGAACATGGAGCGGGGCTACGACGAATTGGCCGTACGCGAGCTCTCACAGGGCTTCGACCCGGACAACCTTCCGTGCAGCATCCGCCTGGGCGACTTCGTGCTCCTCACCGACGATGCCCTGCGCCAGCGCGGGGCCGTGGCGGGCCGGACCTACACGTACCCCCTCACCGTCTTGTCGAACATGGGCTACAAGGGCACCGTGAACCTCTCGGCCGTGCCCGCCGCGGGAATGGCGGGCCTGACCGCCAAGTTCGAGCCCGCCTCCGTCGCCGTGGCCGGCGAGGCGGCGTCCGCCCTGTCGCTCACGCTGCCCGCGAAGCTGGCAGCGCCGTCCTTCGTTGTCGAGGTCCAGGGCGCGGACGCTGCAGGCAAACGCAGCCCGCTCTGCCTGCAGTTCGCCCCGCCGACGACCGGCGAGCTCGCGGTCATGAGCACGCTGCCGCCGCCGACGAAGGCGCGGCGGAACCTCGAGATCATCCTCGACGCGTCGGGCTCGATGAAGACGCCGCTCACCGGGGCGAAGAGCCGGTGGGCGGTGGCGCTCGAGACGCTCGACTCGGTGCTGACTTCCGTCCCGGGCGACTTCAAGGTGGGGCTTCGGATGTACGGCCACCGCGAGCCGTCGACGTCTCCAAAGACGTGCACCGACAGCGAGCTGCTCGTGCCGATCCGGCCGCTCGACCGCAAGGCGCTGCTGGCCCGTGCGAACACGTTCAGGCCGAAAGGCGAAACGCCGCTCGTGTACTCGGTGCTGCAAGCCCCTGCCGATCTCAAGGCGGTCGGCGGCGGCACGGTGATTCTCATCACCGACGGCCAGGAGAGCTGCAAGGGCGACCCGGTCAAGGCCGCGGCGGATCTGAAGGCCTCCGGCCTGGACATCCGCCTGAACATCGTCGGCTTCGCACTGAAGGATCCGAAAGTGAAGCAGGAGCTTGCCGGCTTCGCGGAAGGGACGGGAGGGCTGTTCTACGCCGCCGACAGCGGCGCGGCGCTGGCCGACGCGATGATCGCCGCGGCGGTAGAGCGGTTCCCGTACACCGTCTACGACGCGGCGGGGAAGGCGGTGCTGTCCGCCGAGGCGGGGAGCGGCACCGATCGACTCCCGCCGGGAGACTACAAGGTGGTCGTGAAGGCCGGGGCGAAGGACCTCGTCGCGTCGCCCGTGAAGATCGGGCCCGGGCAGTCGGTGACGCTGACGATCGCCATGAAGAACGGCCGGCTCGTGCTGCAGTGACGCGGCGAGGAATTGGACGGCGCTATGCGAAGAGGAGTGTGCCCATGAATGACAGAACTCACGCCACGCAGGCGGCCAGCGCGCTGCCGACCCGTCGGACGTTCCTGCACCACGCCGCCGCGGCCGGGGCCATCGGCGCCTTCACGATCCTGCCGGGGCGCGCGGTCGCCGGGCAGCGGAAGCTCGCGCCCAGCGACAAGCTCAACCTCGGGGCCATCGGGGTTGGCGGAATGGGCGGGTCCAACCTCACCCGCTGCGAGACCGAGAACATCGTCGCGCTGTGCGACGTGGACTCGATGCTCGCGGCCAAGACGTTCGCGAAGTACCCGCAGGCCCGCCGCTACGGGAACTACCGGGAGATGTTCGACAAGGAGAAGGATCTCGACGCGGTGATCGTCGCCACACCGGACCACACGCACGCCGTCGTCGCGATGGCGGCGATGCAGCGCGGCATCCACGTCTACGTGCAGAAACCGATCGCCCACGCGGTGTGGGAGGCACGGCTGATGACCGAGACGGCGCGGAAGCACAAAGTCGTCACGCAGATGGGCAATCAGGGCCATTCGGGCGAGGGCATGCGCTTGATCTCGGAGTGGGTCGCCGCCGGCGTGCTCGGCCAGGTGAAGGAGGTTCACGCGTGGACGAACCGGCCCGTGTGGCCCCAGGGCGTCGAGGTGGAACGGCCGAAGGAGATGCCGCCCGTGCCGGAGACGCTCGACTGGGACGAATGGATTGGCCCGGCGCCGATGCGGCCGTTTCACTCGACGTACCATCCGGGGCGGTGGCGCGCGTGGTGGGACTTCGGAACCGGTTCGCTCGGCGACATGGGCTGCCACATCCTCGACCCGGTGTTCGCGGCGCTCGACCTCAAGTACCCCGTCAGCGTCGAGGGCTGCATCTCGACCTACTGGGAGGAGTTCTGGAAGCTCACGGTGCCGAAGAACGAGACGTACCCGCGCTCGACGATCGTGCGCTACAACTTCCCGGCCCGCAAGAACCTTGCGCCGGTCCAGCTGACGTGGTGGGACGGCGGCCTGATGCCGGCGCGCCCGGCCGAGCTCGAGGTGGGGCGCAAGATGGGCGACGAGGACGGCGGCGTGCTACTCATCGGCTCCGAGTCGACACTCATGGCCGGCTGCTACGGGCGCAGCCCGCGGTTGATCCCGGAAGCACGCATGAAGGACTTCCGGGCGCCGGCCAAGACGCTCGACCGCGTTCCCGACGGCGAGAACGGCCACGAGCAGGACTGGATCCGCGCGTGCAAGGGCGGCAAGCCCGCTTCGTCGAACTTCGACTACTCGGGCCCGCTGTCCGAAATGGTGCTGATGGGCAACCTGGCGGTGCGATTCCCGAGCCGGCTGCTGCTGTGGGACGGCGAGGCGATGAAGGTGAGCAACGACACCGAGGCCGATGCCTACGTGCGGCTCCCGTACCGCGACGGATGGAAGCTATAAACGCACTCCGCTGACCCGCCGGCGATGCGACTCGCCGGCGGGCCCGACAGGAACGCATCCCAGACACACCGCACACTGCGATCCGGCAGCAATGCACACGCCGGGCGCTGAGCACGTCAGCCCGCAGCACCGCCTTCGGTCTTCTGAGCCGCCTCCAACTGGGAGACGTCGATGTCACACTTTCGTGACGTCCTTGTCGGAAACGTGTCTCCCATCAGTCGAGCGGCCTCGAACTACCATGGGCTCAGCGATGCAGCCTGCTGGGACCCTGAGGGTGGGAACCCCGGGTGCCCCATGGAGGTGCTATGAGACTCGGGAGTACTGTCGTCGCGTCGATCCTGGCGGCGCTTCTGACATCGACGGCTGCCGTGGCGCAGGCCGTGAGCCGGGAAATGCCTGAGGAACCCAGTTTCTGCGCGACGGTCTACGCCAACCTCAACTCCGGCGGCGGTCTGTATCAGGATCTGAGCGTCACGTCGCTGGACAAGTCCCGCTCCCAGGGGATGGGCGCATCGTTCCTGGTGGGCGCCAGCAAACTGGTCTCTGCCGAGTTGGATTTCAACTACGCTTACAGCTTCTTCGGATCGTCGGACTCGGACGTCCTCAGCGGCAACCACCTCGCCACCATCACGCTCGACGGCATCGTCGGCCCGTCGATCAAGGCCGGGGCCGGACGCATCAGGCCGTATCTCGTGGCGGGCGGCGGCTTCATGCGCGCCTCTGTCGGGAGACGGCGTTACTTCGGGTGGAGCGACAACGGCAAGACCCTCGCCGTTGTCGAGGCGGGCGGGGGCCTGATGTGGCGGTTCAACGACTGGCTCGGTGCCCGCGCGGACGTGCGCTACCGGCGCGGCTACGGCGCGAAAGAAGACGACGACACGTGGGGCGCCTTCTTCGACAACTGGACCTTCATCAAGAGCACGGTCGGCGTGACGTTCTCGTTCTGATGCGCCGGGCGCCCCGCAGCGCGGGGGCTCCCAGATTGCCCACGCGGTGTGGGAGGCGCGGCTGATGACCGAGACGGCGCGGAAGTACAAGGTCGTCACGCAGATGGGCAACCACGTGGCGTGGCCCGGGGCCTGCGCTGGCACTCCTGGTGCCGTTGGGCTGCGACCGTCCGCCGCCAGGCTCACCAGATGCCCGTTCGGACGTCCGCCGGCCGGACCATCGGCGATCCGGCCGCGCAGCCGAACGCGCCGGCGAACTCCGGCATGTTGCTCAGCGGTCCGTTCGTACGGAACCGGCCCGGGCTGTGCGGGTCGGTGGCCAGCCGCACGCGCCGCGCCTCGTCGCGGATCGTCTGCCGCCACACCTGCGCCCAGTTCAGGAAGAACCGCTGCTCCGGCGTGAAGCCGTCGATCGCCGCAGGCCGGCCCTTGGCGCCCAGCGACTTCTGCAGCGCGACGTAGGCAATCGTCAGCCCGCCAAGATCGCCGATGTTCTCGCCGAGCGTCAGCCTGCCATTGACGCGCTCGCCGGGCAGCGCCTCGTACGCGTCGTACTGCTTCACGAGCAGGTCCGTCCGCGCCTTGTAGGCCGCGCGATCCGCCTCGGTCCACCAGTCCTTGAGGTTGCCGTCGGCGTCGAACTGGCTCCCGCTGTCGTCGAAGCCGTGCCCCATCTCGTGGCCGATCACCGCGCCGATGCCGCCGTAGTTCACCGCGTCGTCGGCATTCAGGTCGAAGAACGGCGGCTGGAGGATGCCTGCCGGGAACACGATCTCGTTCATGCTGGCGGAGTAGTACGCGTTCACCGTCGGCGTGGACATGCCCCACTCCGTGCGGTCGATTGGCTTGCCGAGCTTGGCGAGGTTGCGGGCGGCCTCGAAGCGCTGCGCCCGCATCACGTTGGCCGCGTACGAGTCAGACGTGATCTCGAGCGCCGAGTAATCGCGCCACGTGTCGGGGTAACCGACCTTCACGCCGAACGCCGCGAGCTTGCGCAGCGCCTGGGCCTTGGTTGCCGGCCCCATCCACGCGAGATTCTCGATGCGCTCTCTCAGCGCGGCGCGCAGGTTTCCCACGAGCGCGACCATCTTGCCCTTCGCCGCGGGACTGAAGACCCGGCGGACGTACAACTGGCCGAGCGCTTCGCCGAGGACGCGATCGGTCATCGCCTGGACACGAATCCACCGCGCTTCCTGCTGCGGCACGCCGTTCAGAACTTTGCCGTTGAAGGCGAACGCTTCGTCCTGGAATGCCTTCGGCAGACCATCAGCGGCGCCGCGGATGAGATGCCAGCGGAGGTAAGTGCGCCACCGCGCGGCGGGTTCAGTGGCGCCCAGATCGGCGAACGCCTTGAAGAACTGCGGCTGGCGGACGTTGAGCGCCGGCACTTGCGTCACCCCAACCTGAGCGAAGAAGGCGGGCCAGTCGAAGCCGGGAGCCTGGGTCTGCAGCTCCGCAAGCGTCATCTTGTTGTAGGTCTTCTGCGGGTCGCGGTTCTCGACGCGCGTGAGGCTCGCTCGCGCAAGCTTCGTCTCCAGATCCATCACGGCCGCGGCCCCTGCCGTTGCGGCCTCCGGCGTGTCCCCCGCCAGTTGGAGCATCTTCGCCACGTGCGCCACGTACTTGCCGAGGATCTCCTTCGACTTCGCATCGCCCTTCAGGTAGTAGTCACGGTCGGGCAGTCCCAGTCCGCCCTGGCTCAGGCTGCCGATGTACCGCGTGCTCTCCTTGGGATCCTGGCTCACCGCGAAACTGAACGCCGCTCCCACGCCGCTCGCGCGAAGCTGCCCGAGCACGACGGCAAGATCGCTCGGGCCCGCGATGGTCTCGATCTTGGCGAACAGAGGTTTCAACGGCATCGTGCCGGCCTTCTCGATGGCCGCCTCGTCCATGCCGCTCGCGTAGAAGTCGGCGACCTTCTGCTCGAGGCTCCCCTTCGGCCAGTCCTTCCGGGCGCTGACCTCGCCGAGAATCGACTTCAGCACGTCGCGATTGCGATCGGCGAGCTGTTCGAAGGCGCCCCAGCGGCTCTTGTCCGCCGGCACGGGGTTGGACGCGATCCAGCCGCCGTCCGCGTACTGGTAGAAGTCCACGCAAGGCTTCGCCGTGGTGTCCATGTTCAGGGGATCAATGGACTTCCCGGCCTGGGCCACCAGGGCGGCCGTCGCGATACCGAGACCAATGAGGACGACGATCATCCGGCGCATGTCTTCACCTCCGCGGGGTATCCCATTGTACGCGCGCGGACCTGGAGACGGCGTGGCAGCCCGGCGCTGCCAACAGGGGGCCAAGTGTGGCAGCATGAACAGGTGCGTCGCGCTACGGTCGTCCTCGCCCTGCTGCTGGTCCCGCTGACCGCGTGCCGGCCCGTCGTCCGCGAACTGGCTGCGGGGCCGGGCGGGGCCGACGCGCCGCGCGTGTTCGTGGAAGCCCTCGCCCGCCGCTTCGGGCCGATCAACCCCGAGCCGGTCTACACTGCGCTGCGGCCGAAGCTGGCCCGGGGCTCGCTCATTCCCTCGCCAGCGTTCGACGACGCGACGATGTGGATGATACAGGGCGACGACTGGCGCACGCTCGACCTCATGGGGTATGCCCCGGGAGCGGTGTACCGCATTGGCGTGCGCAAGAACGCGCCCAGGCCATCGGCCCCGGGGCAGTACCTGGGAACGCATGCGCCTCCAGCGCCTGGGAGACGGGCGCTACGAATGGACGGTGAGCGAGGAACTGGCGGTCGGCCGGGCGCGGGCGTCCGATCTCGCGGCCGCGTTCGACGCGCTGTTCCGCGGCGCCGAGCACGCGACCGAGGCTTCGTCCCGAGCCGCGATCGCGGAGGCGCTTCCGCGGACGTCGGCGAAGCTCGGCCTCCTCCTGCGCATCGAGACCCTGACGCTGCAGCCCGATGCGTCCGGCGCGACGTCCGTGCGCCTCGGTGTGCGGCTCACCCCTGCCGGCGTCGGCGAATTCGCCCCTCTCGGAGCCGCGTACATCGAGAAGTACGCGCGGCCGATGCGGGTGTCCGCCGCCGTCGCCGATCTCCAGGGCGCGACGTGGTGGACCCTCGAGGGCGCCGACCACCTGTGGACCATCCGTCTGCGTGTCCGGAACGGCAGCCTGGTTCCGCTGAGCGGTCCCGCGGACCGCCGCCTTCCTGGCCGCCTTCGGGCCCAGGTGGACGTCTCGACGCGGATGGGCGGCTTCGGAGTGGGCGCGCGGCGCATCGCCGCCGACGTGACCCTGACGCGTACGCCGGCAGAGAAGAGCTTCTCGGCCCTGTTCCTCCAGGAGCCCGACTGGAAGCTGCCGTTCCTCGTCGAGACGCTACTCAACTCGCCGCTTCGTTACCCGTTCGAAGACCCGGGCTCGCAGATCGACTGGGCCGCTCGCGACACGCCCGGTGGCACGCTGTTGACGGGCTTCTACCGCGTCCGCGTGCGCGAGACCTGGGTCCTTCGCTGGCTCGGCGGCATGCTGGGCAACGCGATTGGGGAATACCACCTCGGGGCGGAGGCGGAGGTCGACCGCTATCTCCGCGACTGCCTGCTGGCGCTGCGGGAAGACATTGCGGCGCTGGCGGCCTCTCCCTGAACCAGCCGCGCGGCCCGGCCCCGACGATCAGAAGTCCCCCACGCTCGCCACGAGCCGCGTCCACAACTCGCCGCCCTGCGTCCCGTTCGTCAGGATGACGAGGCCCGTGCCGCGCGCCGGGGCGAACTGCGAGAAGCACCGGAAGCCCGTCCCGTTCGATCCGCTGTGATGGGCGATGTCGCCCTGGGCGGTCGCGTTGATCGCCCAGCCCAGCCCGCGGAACACAGCGATCCCGCCGGCGTTGCCGGGCCGCTCGACGGGCTCGCCGCTCTCGAGGGTGACCTGGTGCCTGAGCATCTCGTCAACCGACGTCCGCGCGATGAGCGCGCTGCCTCCGCGCCCGGCCTTCATCACCTCGACGAGCAGCCTCGCGTAGTCCTCGGCCGTGGTGTAGAGCGTGTAGGCGGCATTCGGGTACAAGCTGCATCACGAGCAGTCCGAAGATGGGCTTGCTCATCGACGCCGCTTCGAACGCGGTGTCCGTCGTCACGGGTTCCTTCGTCGATGCGTTCTTCACCCCGTAGACGTTCGACCAGGCCACCTGCCGGTCCTCGATGAGCGCGATCGACACACCCGGCACGTGGAGTTCGGCCATCAGCGCGGGAACGAGGCGATCGATGGCAGCGACGACGCCCGCGCGCTCGGCCCGCCGCGCGCCGACCTCCGGCGTAATCTGCTGCAGAGCCCGTCGCGCCGCCGCGCGCACGAAGGCGTCCCGATCGTGCAGCGCCTCGGTCAGAACGGGCACCGCTGCGCCTGCCGCGCCGCGAAGCTCGCCAAGGGCAACTGCGGACACGTAACGGACGTTGCCATTGGTGTCGGAGACGGCCTTGACGAGAGCGGGGAGTGCCGCCTGCCCCGCATGGCCGATCCGGCTGATGGCGATGGCCGCCGACCATCGGACCTCGGCATTGGCATCACCGAGCGCGCGAATCAACGCCGGGACCGCCGCCTGGCCGATCTGGCCGAGCGCGACAGCCGCTGCCCCTCGAAGGTAGAGGTCATCGTCCGAGAAGGCCGCCACCAAAGGTCCGACGGCGGCCTCAGCCGCCGGCCCGATCCGTCCGAGCGCGAGCGCCGCAGCCTCGCGGGCCTGCGGATCCGCGTCCTTCAGCGACTCGCTCAACCTGGCGACATCACCAGCCTGGCTCCCGGACTGCGCCGAAACAACTGACGGATACGCCAGGGACGCGGCTGCGGCGAGAGCCGCCGTCACACGGATGAGGCGACTGAACTGGACCATCGGGCTGCCTCTCAACTCTCAGGAATGAACCATCTGTCAGGACATCCCAACTCCCACCCTGTGCGATAATACCGCTCGAATCCTGCCTGCCGGAGGTCGTTACGGCCAGATCTCATCCGTCCTCGCTTGCGCGCGTCTCCGCCGCCCTCGCGCTGTTCGTCACGCTCGGCGCAGGCTGCGGTTCTTCGAAGTCGCCAGGTTCACCGGCCTCACCGACCTCGCCCACCTCGCCGGACGACGTGACGCGAGTGATCAGCGCGATCGTCGATGTCACCGCCGACCTCCTCGACGTGACGGCCGGCTACACGGGCACGGACAACTGGCCGGGTCAGTCGGTCACCATTCCGGGCACGGGTTCCTACAACACGCTCCGCTTCAGCTGGTACCACTACAACCCCGCCGGGACGCCCAAGGCGTTCGGAACGCTCTACCTGCTCATGCAGGAGTACTCCGGCATACCCGCGGATCTCAGCCCGTCCACGCCGGGGTTTGTCGCGCGCTCCGAGTCGATCAAGGACAACCAGTACGTCTTTCCGTCCGGAACGACCGTTGCCGGCGGGAAGCGGTACTGGTTCTACAGCGACACGCGGGGCCAGTTCACGGGCAGCTTCAACAAGGACATCTATCCGGGCGGCGACCTGTACACGACGGGCTGGCCGACGAACCCGTTCACCAGGTCGCAGGCAAGCTGGCTGCGGCTGCCCTCGGGTGAATACCTGAAGCCGGCGCCCGGAACGGGCGTCGACGCCAACTTCACATTGCGGGGCGCTGCCGTCGAGTAGCGTGGACCGCTCGCGCCGCGGCGATGCGTTTGACGCCGCCATGTCCGCCGGGCGCGGATCAGCGGATGGGCGCGATCGCGAAGATGAACGCGCTCCACAACGAGTGGGAGACGACGAGCGCCACGAGGTCCCGCCGCCACGCGTAGAGCGCGCCCCAGAAGGCGCCCGCCACCAGCGCGGCCAGGATCAGCATCAGGTTCCCGGAGAAGACGTGCACCCCGCCGTAGATGGCGGTCGCCAGCAGGAATCCCGGCACCTTCGTCAGCCGCTTCTGGAGTGCGTCCTGCAGGAAGCCCCGCCAGAAGATCTCCTCGCCGGGCCCCGTGATGAAGCAGAGCAGCAGGAAGATCCACATGCGCGACGACCCCTCGCCGAGGCCGTAGATGCCGCCCACCTGCCCGCTCGCCCCGGGGACGATGTGGGGCGCCAGCGCGAAGCCGACGTAGAACACCCCGTACAGGATCGCCGCCAGCACGATGCCTTCGACGACCGACTGCGTCCTGATGCGCAGCTCAGGCTTCCTGAACGCCAGCGAGTAGGCGCAGACGGCAACGACCGTGACGCCGATCTTGATCCAGAAATTGCCCCACGCCAGGCCGAAGGCGAACGCCCATCCCGCGGCGGCCAGGACGATCGCGCCGGCGATCACAACCGTACCACTCGATCGAGCACGAGGGCCGCCATGAAGAGGAGGCCGAAGACCGTGTCCAACCGGGCGGTCATGGCATCGGCAGCGTCAGGAACGCCGGCGCGGAACGTCCGGAGGAGGCCGATCGCCGTCGGCGCCGACAACAGCACGAGCAGGACCCACGGGCTGAACGCGCCCAGCAGAACCGCGACGATCACGTAGACATAGGCCGCCAGCATCATCACGGTGAAGCCGGTGAGCGCGCGGCTCGGCCCCAGGATCGTCCCGAGCGTCGAGATGCCCGAGCGTGCGTCCTGCTCGATGTCCCTCATATTGTTGGCGTAGAGCACCAGGGCCACCAGCACGCCGAAGGGAATCGAGGCGACAACCGCCTCGGCCCCGAGTGCCTGCCGCTGCACGGCATATGCGCCAAGGAACATCAGCGGGCCCCAGACTAGGAACACCGCCACCTCGCCGAGCGCGCGGTACTTCAGATTGATCGGGCCCGCCGTGTAGAAGACCGTCAGCAACATTCCGGCGAGGGCCATCCAGAAGACGAGCGGAGTCCGGAACACCGCGAGGACGATCCCGATCGCAGCGGCGAGCGCGAACAACACGATGGCTTCAGCCAACACGGCGCCTGGCGCCAGCAGGCCCCCGAGGATCGGATGCGGCCTGTACCGGGCCGTCGCCGAGTCGGCCTGATCGACCCGGTTGCGCGAATCGAAGTAGTCGTTCAGCACGTTGCCCCCAGCGTGGCACAAGACCATGCCGGCCACGACCAGCAGGAACCAGCCCCACTCGACGGAGCCTGAGCGCCAGGCCACGAACGTGCCGAGCGCGACGGAGATGGCCGACATGCTGAACGACCAGGGGCGCGCGGCGACGATATAGTTCTTGAGCGGAGGCATCGTAGTGAGGGCTCCTTCCGGCAAGGGTGTTTCCGCGATCGTACCGGACGGAAGCCTTCCCGGACAAGCCGAGGGCGCAGGTGAGTGCCGCGACGAACCCGGATCCGGCCACTGTCGTACAATCCGCCGAGGCAGAACCGATGACCGATGCGTATCGTCCTCCCGCCCTGACTCCACCCAATCGTGTCCTGCTCGCAGGGCTGGCAGCGCTGCCCCTTGGCGTCCTGCTGCTCACCCTGCTGCAGCCGGGCTACGGCTACTTCATCGACGAGTTCTACTACATCGCCTGCGCGAAACGCCTGGCATGGGGGTATGTCGATCACCCGCCGCTCGCGCCCGCGCTGCTGGCGGTGACGCGGACCGTGCTGGGAGACTCGATACTCGCCATTCGCCTCGCCGCCTTTCTGGGGATGAGCGCAACCGTCTGGGTGACCGGCCTGATCGTGCGGAGGCTTGGCGGCGGCATGCTGGCGGCGGTGGTGGCCGGACTGGGAATTGGCCTCTCACCCGTGTTGCTGGCGATGAGCAGCTTCTACTCGATGAATGCGTTCGAGCCGTTGCTCTGGTCGCTGACCGTCCTGGTCCTGATCACGCTGATCCAGGACGACCGGCCGCGCCTCTGGCTGGTGGCAGGCGCGCTCGTCGGGCTGGCGTTCGAGAACAAGCACACGGTCCTCCTGTATGTCGCGGCCCTCGCCGCCGGCGTCCTGCTCACCCGGACGAGACGCGTCCTCGCGAGTGGCTGGCTGTGGGCCGGCGTCGGCGTGGCGATCCTGCTCGCGGTGCCGAACATCCTGTGGCAGGTCTTCCACGGCTGGCCGTCGATCGAGTTCTACCGGAACGCGCAGCTCCTGAAGAACGTGCCGTCTACGCCCATCCAGTCTGTCGTGATGCAGGTGATCGTGACGAACCCGATCGCCGCGCCGATCTGGATCGCGGGCCTGGTGTACCTGTTCGTCCATCGTGACGCTCGCCATCTGCGGTTCCTGGGAATCCTCTTCGTCGTCCTGCTCGTGCTGCACGTCGTCTCCCGGACGAGCCGCCCCGACCGGATTGCCTCGGTGTACCCGGTTCTGTTCGCCGCCGGTGCGGTCGCGTTCGAGCGCGGCGTCAGCCGTGTGCGAGCCCGTCATGCGGCCACGGCGCGCGCCCTCGCCACGGGTTGGCCGGCGCTGATACTGGCGTCTGCGGCAGTCATCCTCCCCGGGGCCCTTCCCCTGTTGCCGCCGCCGACGGAGGCGCGATACACGCAGGCCCTCGGTCTCACCAAGCAGGCCGAACGAGGCAAGTCGGCGCCGCTGCCCCAGCTGATCGCGGATCGGACCGGCTGGGAGTCGTTCGTCGACGACATGGCCCGGGCATACTGGGAACTGCCCGAAGCCGACCGGGCGAAGGCGGTGTTCTATGCGCCCTCGTACGGTCAGGGCGGGGCGCTGGAACTGCTGGGGCCGTTGCGCGGTCTCCCGAACCGCGTGATCGCCAGCCAGAACACGTACTGGCACTGGAGCGTCGGGCGGACGAACACCGACGTGCTGATCGCGGTCGACGCGAACCCGGCGACGCTCCGCCAGGTGTTCGCGGACGTGCGCGAGGCCGGCCGCGTCCGCTGTGACTACTGCATGAGCTGGCGCAACAACGTGCCCATCTACGTCGCCCGCCGCTCCACCGTCCCGCTCGACACCGTGTGGGCGCGAGCCCGGCACTACGAGTGACCGGGCCGGCAGCCGGGGCATCGGTACCAGCCCGCATCAGGCGGGTCTGTATAATGTGAGCGCACCCTTCGGGTCCTTCAAGGAGATCATCAACCGTGCCCAGACTCAGCGGGAGGATTGCCGCGCTGGCGATCGTCGCGCTGGCCTCGGTGGCTGCCGCGCAGACACCGCCGAAGCCTGCCGCGACCGCCCCGTCCGACGCGATCCGGATTCCGTTCGAGCAGTACCAGCTGCCGAACGGCCTGACGGTTCTGCTGTCGGTCGATCACACGACGCCCACCGTGGCCGTCAACGTGTGGTACCACGTCGGGTCGAAGAACGAGGTGCCGGGCCGCACGGGCTTCGCCCACCTCTTCGAGCACGTCATGTTCACCGGATCGGGGCACGTGCCCTACGGGCTGCACGACAAGCTGACGGAAGGCGTCGGCGGCAGCAACAACGGCACGACGTCGAACGATCGCACGACGTACTTCGAAACCGTGCCGTCCAACTACCTCGAGTCTGCGCTGTGGATCGAGGCGGACCGGATGGGGTTCCTGCTCGACACTCTCGACATCGCGAAGCTGAACGCCCAGCGCGATATCGTCAAGAACGAACGCCGGCAGGGCGTGGACAACCAGCCGTACGGCCGCGTGGGCGAAATCCTCGCGGAGGCCACCTACCCGGCCGGCCACCCGTACTCGTGGGACGTCATCGGCAGCATGGCTGATCTGTCGGCGGCGACCGAGGAGGACGTGAAGGGGTTCTTCCGCCTCTACTACGCCCCCAACGACGCCTTCCTGGCGATCGTCGGGGACTTCGATCCGGTCCAGGCGAAGGCGTGGGTCAGGAAGTACTTCGGCGGCATCCCGCGCGGCAGGCCGGTGACGCGCCCGGCCGTGGCGACTGTCACGCTGCCGGCCGAGAAGCGGCTGGTCTACGAGGATCGCGTGCAGGTGCCGCGACTCTACGTGCAGTGGCCGACGGTGGGCGAGAAGCACGACGACACGTATGCGCTCGACGTGCTTGGCGCGATTCTCGCCGGCCCGCGGACGGCGCGGGTCACGAAGGCCCTGGTCTACGACCAGCAGGCGGCGGCCTCGGTGTCGGCCTACCAGGGCTCGAACGAGGACGTGGGCGAGTTCATGCTCGTCATCACGCCGCGGCCCGATCACACGCTGACCGACCTCGAGGCGGCCTCCGACGCCGTCATCGCGAAGCTCAAGCGGGAAGGCCCGACGGACGAGGAGGTCAAGCGGGCGCTCGCCGGCGAGGAACTCGGATTCCTGCGCGGCCTCGAGTCGAACCTGGGCAAGGCGATGCAGCTCTGCGACGGCGCGGGGTTCCACGGCGATGCGGGGTTCTTCAAGACCGCGTTCCGGAAGTCGCAGGCCGTCACCGCCGCCGACGTGCAGCGCGTGGCCAACAAGTACCTGACCAGCGGGCGCGTGGTCCTGAGCGTCGTGCCCATGGGCAAACTCGATCAAGCGTCGAAACCCGCGGAGAGCAAGCACGTCACCGGCGTCGGGCAGCCGGGCACGGAGGTGCAGCGATGAACGCTTCCCGGACCCGATTCACGCGCACGTCCCTGCTCGCGGCGGCCCTGGCTGCGGCGATCGTGGCCGCGCCGGCCGCCGCGCCGCAGACGGCGGTCACGCAGGCCCCTGCAGCCGTCAAGCCGGCGGCGCCGCCGGCCGCCGTCGCCTTCGATCGCGGCACGATCCCGCCGGCCGGCAAGGCGCCGGTCCTGCGGGTCCCGTCCTGGACGAAGACGACGCTGGCCAACGGCGCGGAGCTCATCGTCTCGGAGAAACACGACCTCCCGCTGGTGTCCTTTTCCCTGAGCATCCTCGGGGGATCCGCGCAGTTCGAGCCGGCCGACAAGCGCGGCGTCGCGAGCCTCGCGGCGTCGATGCTGAGCGAAGGCACCACAACGCGCGACGGCGAGGCGTTGTCGAGCGCGATGCAGCTCATCGGCACCACCATTGGTGTCGGTGTCGGGAGCGAGTCGGGCGGCGTCAGCTTCGTCTCGACATCGGCCAAGTTCCCGGCCGCGCTGGACATCTGCGCCGACATGCTGGTGAATTCCACCTTCCCGGCCGGCGCCCTCGAGCGGCTCCGTGCACAGCGCCTGGTGGCGCTCGCCCAGGCGAAGGCACAGCCGGGCGCGGTGGCCGCGCGCGTCTTCCCGCGGGTGCTCTACGGCGCCGCCCACCCGTACGGCGCGATGACGACCGAGGACTCGCTCAAGGCGATCACCCGCGATGACATCCTGGCGTTCGTGAAGACCTACTACCAGCCCGGCCGCGCGGTCATCGTGGTGACCGGCGACGTGAACGCGGCCGCGGTGAAGGCGACGGTTGAACAGGCGCTGGCAGCCTGGCCGGCCGGTGGTGCCAAACCGGTCTTCTCGTACCCGGCGGTGCCCGAGCCGCGGCCGACCACCATCTACCTCGTGGATAAGCCGGGCGCCGCGCAGTCGACCTTCGCGATTGGCAACCCGGGCCCGCCGCGCAGCACGGCCGACTACTACGCCATCTCGGTGATGAACACGATGCTCGGCGGCTTCTTCCAGTCGCGGCTGAACGCGAACATCCGCGAGGAAAAGGGCTACAGCTACGGCGTGCGGTCGTCGTTCGCCTTCGGCCGCGGACCGGGCGCGTTCCAGGCGGGCGGCGACATCATCTCGGCGAAGACCGACGCGGCCCTCATCGAGTTCATGAAGGAACTGCGCGGGATCCAGGGCGCGCGGCCGGTCACGGACGAGGAGTTGAAGACGGCCAAGGACGCGCTCGTACAGCGGCTGCCCGCCACCTTCGCGTCGGTCGCCAGCATCGGCAGCGCCATTACGACGCTGTGGACGCAGGGTCTGGCGGATACCTATTACCAGCAGTACGGCGCGGCGGTCGCGGCCGTGACCCGCGACGACGTGGTGCGCGTGGCGAAGCAGTACATCAGACCTCGATCACCTGAATATCGTGATCGTCGGCGATCGCGCAACCATCGAGGGCCCGCTGAGAGCGACGGGCATCGCGCCCATCGTCGTGCTCGACATCGAGGGGAACCCGAAGACGGGGCAGTAGGATCTGAAGAAAGCCTTCGCCGGTGAGAGTCAGGCGAATCAGAAGTACCGGGCTCCGCTGACGCGCCGGGATCAGAACACGAACGTCCGGGCGGCCCCGCCGGCCCGTTGTGCCTGCGCGCGGTCGAAGCCCGCGGGCGCGGCGCCGGAGCGCCGCCCGGGCACGTCCGACAGGAGTACGGGACGCTCCGCCAGCGTCAGTTCGACGGACTGCTTCGCGCCCTCGCGCACGTAGGTCATCTTCAACGACGATCCGACCTTCAGCTCGCCGAGCGTCTTCCCGAGCTGGGCCGGGTCGGCGATGGCCGCGCCGTTGATCTCCGTGATGATGTCGCCGCCCAGCAGCACGGGCTGCCCCTCCACCGTGAGCTCGAAAAGGCCGCCGCGCAGCCCCTTCTGTTCCGCCGGGCTGCCCGGCTCGACCGCCTCGACCAGGAACCCGTCGACGAGCTCGATGCGCAGCAACTGCTTCAGGTCCGGCGCGACGAACTGCCCCTGGACACCCAGCCACGGCCGCACGAGGTGGCCCTTCTCGACGAGCTGGGGAATGACGTCCTTGATCAGGTTGACCGGGACGGCGAAGCCGATGTTCTGCGCCTCGGTCAGCATGGCCGTCGTCACGCCGACGACGCGCCCGCAGGGATCGACGAGCGGGCCGCCCGAGTTGCCGGGATTGATGGCGGCGTCCGTCTGGATCAGCGGCTCCGTCAACGACCACACCGCACCGGGCAGCTGCCTGTTCAGCGCCGACACCACGCCGCGTGTGAGCGTCTGGTCGAGGCCGAGCGGGTTCCCGATGGCGTACACCTCCTCGCCGACGGCGAGACCGGACGAGTCGCCGAGCGTGGCGACGGGCAAGGTTCCCTGCGTCGGCGGCGGGATGCGGATGAGCGCGATGTCGAACACCGGGTCGGCACCCACGAACCTGGCGGGCAGGGTCACGCCGCTGTCGAGTGTCACCGTGAGAATCTGCTTGCCGAAGACGACATGGGCGTTCGACAGGATCAGGCCGGACGCGTCGATGATCACGCCGGAGCCCAGCGTCCGGTCGAGGCGCTGGCTGATGTCATAGGGGTTGATGGAGATGGCGCTGATCGACACGACGGTGGGGGAGACCCGCGCGTACAGCGTGGGCAGCGGCTCGGCGCACGCGGGGACGCCAGGCTGTGGTGCCGCCGTCTGAGCCGAGGCGGTCCCGCCGGCCAGGATCGGCGCGATCGCGGCGCAGGCAAGTGCGACGTGACGGAACGAGAACGGGCGGCACAGGGCGAGGGCGTTCATGGGCATGTTCCCGGCAACAGGGTAGACAGGAGGACGGCCGAATTATACTCGCGCCGGGGCCCTCGGACGGCGCAGGAAACAGGCGCGGATGCGTTCGTTCGCGACCTTCGAAGCGGCGTATCATCAACAGCGCCCCGCGGCGGGCCCCTCGCTGCCGCGGCGCTCCGACGATCCCGGTGCGGCTCAAGGAACTGACATGAACAAGAAGGTCGTGACGTGTTCGGTGATCGCCGCGCTGGGCGGCTTCCTGTTCGGGTTCGACACGGTCGTGATCTCGGGCGCGGAACAGGCCATCCAGAAGCTGTGGGGGCTGAGCGCGACGCTGCACGGGCTGGCCATCAGCGCGGCGTTGTGGGGCACGGTGGCGGGGGCGCTCGTCGGCGGCTGGCCCACGGAGCGGTACGGGCGCAAGCGGACGCTCTTCTGGGTCGGGATCCTGTACTTCGTCTCGGCGGTCGGCTCGGGCCTCGCTCCGGACGTGTACTCGCTCATGATCGCGCGTTTCATCGGCGGCGTGGGCATTGGCATCTCCACCGTGGCCTCGCCCCTCTATATCGCCGAGATCTCGCCTGCGAAGGCCCGCGGGCGGCTGGCGGGCATGTTCCAGTTCAACATCGTCTTCGGCATCCTCATCGCGTACCTGTCGAACGCGCTCCTGAGCGGCGTCGGCCCGAACGCGTGGCGCTGGATGCTCGGAGTCGCGGCGATCCCCTCGCTGTTCTACACGCTGCTCTCCCTCGGGTTGATCGAGAGCCCGCGCTGGCTCATCACGCACAAGGGTGACCGCACGGCCGGGTTGGACGTGTTCCGACGCATCAACCCGGGGATGTCCGAGGCGGAGCTGGGAGCCATGGCCGGCGAGGTCGCATCGTCGGTCAGCCACGACAAGGACGCCGCGCGGTTCTTCACGCCGCGCCTCATGAAGCCCATCCTGCTGGCCTTCCTCATCGCCTTCTTCAACCAGCTCTCGGGCGTCAACGCGATCCTCTATTTCGCGCCGCGGATCTTCGAGATGACCGGCCTCCAGGCGAGCGCCGCGCTGCTCCAGTCGGTGGGCGTGGGGGTCACGAACCTCGTCTTCACCTTCGTCGGACTGTGGCTGATCGACAGGGCGGGCCGCCGCACGCTGCTCACCATCGGGTCGTTCGGGTACATCGCCTCGCTCGGCCTGTGCGCGTGGGCGTTCTACACGGGCCACGTCGCGATCGTGCCGGCCTGCATCTTCGCGTTCATCGCGGCGCACGCCGTCGGCCAGGGCGCGGTGATCTGGGTGTTCATCAGCGAGATCTTTCCGAACCGCAACCGCGCGGCGGGCCAGACGCTGGGCAGCTCGACGCACTGGATCTTCGCGGCGCTGCTGACGCTGTTCTTCCCGAGGATGGTGGAAGCGTTCCCGCCGTGGACCATCTTTGCGTTCTTCTGCGGCATGATGGTGCTGCAGCTCGTGTGGGTGCGGCTCCTCGTCCCCGAAACCAAAGGCGTGCCGCTGGAGCAGATGCAGCAGAAGCTGGGCCTGGCGTGATCCTCGAGCCGTGACGCCCGGCGCGGGCGCCGGCCGCGTCTACACGCCGGCCGCCGCCGCCCCGCGCTCACGCACGATTGCGCGGCTCAGGTTCCCCACCGCGATCGTGACGACGCAGCCGATCAGGGTGTGCCACGTGAAGTCGATCGACGTGTAGGTCAGCACGACCACCATGGCCGCGATGCCGGCGATGAATCCCGCGTAGGCGTCGCGCTGGCGGACGCCCGGGAACAGCAGGCCGAGGAAGAAGGTCCCGAGCAGGCCGCCGTAGGTGAACGACGCGATGCGCAGGCCCAGCTCCACCACCGGGTTCTTCGAGCTGGTGAACAGCATCGCCCCGCCGATCAGGATGACGCCCCAGACGAGCGTGAACGCCCTCGACCACGTCAGGCCGGCCCGCTCGCCGAGCGCCCGGCCGCGCGCGGTCTGCCTGAAGAGGTCCAGGTACGTCGACGATGCCAAGGAGCTTATCGACGACGACAGCGTGCCCATGGCCGAGGCCAGCACGCCGGCCACGATGAGCCCGGCCAGGCCCGAGGGGAGGCTTTCCACGATGAACTTCGGGAACACCTCGTCGGACGTCGTAAGGCCGAGCTGCTGGAACGTGGCCCCGTTGTAGAAGGCGTAGAGGCACACGCCGAGCAGCAGGAAGAACGCGAATTGCAGGATGATCAGCGTGGCGTCGAGCATCAGCGCGCGCTGGGCGTCCCACCGCGACCGGCACCCCAGCAGCCGCTGCACCAGCAGCTGGTCCGTCCCGTGCGACGCCATGGTCAGGAAGGTGCCGCCCATGACGCCGCCGAGCAGCGTGTAGGGCGTCGAGAGGAACCCCATCACGCTGCCGCCCCACGACGGGTTCACCACCTCGAATTTGTTCGCCCCGCCTGCCGTCGCGAACCGCACCACGTCGTCGAACCCGCCGGGCAGGCGGTGCAGGATGAGGAACATCGCGGCCGCCGCGCCGCTCAGATAGATGAACATCTGCACGACGTCCATCGCCACCACGGCCTTGAGCCCGCCCGTGAAGGTGTAGACGAGCGTGAAGGTGCCGATGAGCAGGATGCTCGTCGAGTAGTCGAGGCCGGTGATGAGGTGCACCGGAATCGCCGTGGCGAACAGGCGCACGCCCGACGCCAGCACCCGCGTCACCAGGAACACCGACGAGGTGAACGTCCGCAGCGGCGCGCCGAATCGCTTGCCGATGAAGTCGTACGCCGTCTCGAGATCGCCGCGGTAGTAGGCCGGGATGAACACCACGCTCACGAGGAGCCGGCCGATGAAGTAGCCCACGGCCAGCTGCAGGAAGTGCATGTTCCCCTTGAACGCCAGTCCCGGCACGCTGATGAACGTCAGCGTGCTCGTCTCGCTCGCCACGATGGAGAAGCCCACCGACCACCACGCCATCTCCTTGCCGCCGAGGAAGTAGTCGCGCGACGAGCGCTGCTTGCCCGCGATCCAGGTCCCGATGACCGTCACGCCGAGCAGGTAGACGGCGACGATGGCGTAGTCGATGGCGGCGAAACCCACGCAAGGACCCCCAGGAGGACCCGGGCCCGTGCGCGGGCGCCGGAAGGACAATCTTAGGCGAATCGCGGCGCGATCGAAATGGACGTGCGCCTGCTGCGCGAGAACCGGGTCTTCGCCTTCTCCAATCTCGCCGCCCAACACCAGCGCGGTCATGGGGTTGGTCCACCCCCGCCAGTACGGCCTCGCGTCGGCCATGGTCAGCACGACGCGCATGCTCGGCCAGATGTTCAGCATGGGCATAGCGACCCTGGGCATCGCGCTCTTCGTCGGCCACAACACGATTGGCGCCGCCAACCAGGACGCGTTCATCCATGGGTCGCGGCTGCTCGTGGGCGGATTCGCGGTGCTCTCCGTCCTGGGGGTGTTCGCTTCCCTGGCCCGAGGGAAGGTGCACGGATAGCAGGCGGGTACCTACCGGATGTTGTTGATGGCGTTCTTCGCGGTGTCGCTGCTTGTTCGTCATGACGGCGTCGGGGAGGGCCCTCGTCAATCACCCTCGGCCGGCAGCCATGCACGCAAACGCAGCGGCGTCATCGATGCCGACTTCACCGCGAGACGGTGATGCTGTGGGTCTTGGACACGTTCTCTCCCGGCTGGCCGCCCTGAACGTAGATCGAGAAGGACAGGGCATACGTGTTCGTGTTCGGGAAAACGGTGTATTCGACAGCCCCGGCCCCCTGTCCAGCGCTCCCGCGGTCGATCCGGATCCAGTTGCCCGAGTAGGACGAGTCGAGGTTTGCCGTCCACGCGCAGTCCGGCGGGTTCGGCGTGACCGTGAACCTGCCCGTGCCGCCCTGCCGCGGGAAGGACAGCGCCTCGGGTGACAACGTCACGGTGCAGGTCTGAGCGGATTGCCGGACCGTGTGCGTCGCCGTGCTCCCATCGCTGGCCGTGACCACGACGTGCCCCGTGCGATCTGCCGCGTCGTTGTTGATCGGGACGTCGTACGAGAACGAGCCGCTGCCGCTGGTCACCTTGGTTGAAGACGCGCGGAGCCAGCCCACGTCGCTCACCGCCCGCCACTGGCACTCGCTGGGCAGCACCGTCACCTGCACCGTGCGGTACGACGAAATCCCGCCGGGGTAGACGACGGACCACGCGTCGAGTGTCAGCAGGCATCCGTTCTTCACGACGACGGGCAACTGCCCTGTCGTGCCGGATACCGTGGCCTTGATGTTCGCCGAGCCGAATCCAACGGCTGTGACCACGCCCCCAGGCGAAACGATCGCGATCCCGACGTCCGACGATTGCCAGAGCGCCTTGTTCGTGACGTCCTCGGTGGATCCCTTGCCGTCCGGGGCGACCGCGACGAACTGCTTCGTCTGCGTGAGGGCGAGGAACTCCGTGGTGCCGCCGCCGGCAACTGACACCGTCACACTGGTTGGCCCGGTGCGGGAGGGGCCGGTCGCACTTTCGTCGGAGCATCCGAAGGCGGTGACAGCGATTGCGGCCACCGCGGCCAGGCCCGCCATCACTCGGATGGCCGGACCCGGCTCGTGCTGCGAATGTTCTGGAAAACGCCGTCTCATTGGCGCAAGTTCTCCGCGGGCATGATAGCACCTGGCGAACGTCACTCGGCGGTGGCTACTTCGCGCCGGCGGCCTGGATGAGTCTCGTCTTGTGCGCACCTTTCGTCGTATGCGTCTTGTAGCCGTCCTCGCCGGGCCACCAGACCTCTGAGACGATGTACACGGTGATGTATTCCGTGTAGGACGGCACGAAATCGCCCACCTCGTCGAACACGACCTGCGGCCCGGCCAGGGCCGGCTTCGGCTGCGCCAGCCGCTCAGTGAACGGGAGCGGCGTCTCCTTGGCGCTCGTCGCCTGGCGCAGTGCGAGCGAACCGTCCGCTGTCTTCAGGACCGCGTAGTCGCCGGCCTGGAGCTTCTTGCCGCCGGCCTGGAACGGGAAGGGGATCTTGAACACGGTCTGGGCGGCAGCCGGCGCGGCCGCCGCGACGAGCAGGAGGGCCACAGCCGCCATGCGAATCGACGTGCGCGCCACCATGCACCTCCCTACACGTTGAAGTCGGCCGGGTAGGCCGGAAGCGGGTCCGGAGGCTCGGGCACACCGTTCCTGGCAGCGTCCTCCATGGCCTCGACGAACGTGTCGATCTCCTCGAGTGTCGTGTAGACGTTCGGGGACACGCGCAGGGCCTGGTAGTCGAAGACCGAGTTCGGCGGCGCGCCCCCGACGAGCGGGACGACGATGATCCGGTAGTTGTTCCTCAGGAAGCTCGCCAGCGCCCGGACGTCGATGCCCTCGATGTAAACGGCGGCGACGCCCCAGGCCTGGGGCGGCTCGCTGAGATCCGAAAGGACCTTGATCCGGGGATTCGCCTTCAGCGCGTTGGCCCATCGAAGCGTCAGGTAGCGCAGGCGCGCCGCCTTGCGCTCAATCCCGATGGCCTGGTGGAACGCGAGGGATTCGCCGAGGGCGGCGCGGATGGCCCAGGGGTGCGTCCCGATCGCCTCGAACTTGCGGATGTCATCGTCCTGCTGCTCCGGCGCGGCCTGGAGGGGCCAGAACTTCGGGATCATCTCCTTCCGCACGTAGAGGCAGCCGTTGCCGAGCGGGGCCAGGAGCCACTTGTGCAGGCTGACGCCGTAGGCGTCGCACTCGAGATCCCGCAACTGGAACGGGAAGTGCCCCAGCGCATGGGCGCCGTCGACGATGGTGACGATGCCCCTCGAGCGGGCCAACCGGGAGAGCCGTTTGACCGGAAAGAGCTGCGCGGTCAGGTTGGTGATGTGGGTGAAGTGGAAGACGCGGGTGCGCGGCGTGATGGCCTTCTCGAACATGTCGTAAAGGAAGTCCTGGGTCGCCGGCACGGGGAACTGCAGGCGCGTGACCTTGATGCCCTCGCGCCGCATGCGCTGGTCCCACGTGGTCAGCATCCGGGGGTAGTCCTGCTCGGTCGTGATGACCTCGTCGCCGGCCTTCAGGTCGATGCCGTTCTGTACGATCTGCAGGGCCTCGCTGGCGCCGCGCGTCAGGGCCATCTCCTCGCGGGCGCAGCCGAACTCGTTGGCCATGCGCCGGCGGATCGTTTCCGCGTTCCCGGCCACCATGCCCTGATAGTGGACCGGGAGCATGTTGATCATCTCCATGTACCGGAACACCGAGTCCAGGGCGACCCGGGGCATGGGGCAGGTGAAGCCGTTGTTGAGGTTGATCAGGGAGCGGTCGAGCTTGAACGCCAGCTGGATCTCCCGCCAGTAGAACTCGTCCTTGGCGATGTCCTCGGGCGGCCGACCGCCGATCGACTGCGCCGCGGCTTCGACCCGCGCAAGGCCCCGCGCGTCGAACGCCAGCGGGGCCGCCGCGAGCGCGCCAGCCGCGCGCATGAACGTCCTCCGTTTCCAGGACCCCGTGCTCATGGGTGATCCTCCCGCGTTGAGTGTCTCGTGTACCTGAGCGGTGCGTGGGGATTGTAGTCCACGGGTGAGGCCGCGCGCACGGGCGCGGCGAAAATGCTACGATGCCGACCCGACATGACACCCGCCACCTGGCTCGCCCCGAGTTGTCGCGTACCCGCATCCTGCCGGAGCAGATCCGGTCCGTGTTCGACGCCCTGCGGAACCCTGGCCTACCGGCCGCGTTCGACTAGGAGCGCGCAATGGAACCAATGGTCCTGACCGACAAGAACCAGTTCCCCACCGACGACGTGATCGCCTCGCACATCGGCAAGAAGCTGGCGCTCTGGAATGCCTTGTTCGCGCACATCCACGCCGAGCACCCCGATTTCGTGGAGCAGTGGCGTTACTACAACGACGGGCACAGCTGGCTGATGAACGTGTCGCGGAAGAAGAAGACCGTCTTCTGGCTGGGCGTCATCACGGGCACGTTCCGGATCACGTGCTACTTCACGGACAAGGCGGCGCCCGCCATCCGGGCGAGCACGCTCTCAGCCGGGCTGAAAGAGACATTCCTGGGCGGGAAGCGGTTCGGCAAGCTCGGGGCGATCACGATCACGTTCGCGAAGAAGAGCGACGTGGAGGACGCGAAGGCCCTGATCGCGCTCAAGCTCTCATGACACCGAACCGCAGGAATAGCCTTGCGGACTTTATATCCGACTGATATACTCGGATTCGTTTCCGGGAACAACTTAAGGTGAGGTGGCCCCTATGAAGCGACGTTCGATTCTCACGATCCTGGCGCTGGTTGTCGCGCTCCACGTCGGTGGCGCAATGGCCTACGCTCAAACGATCAATGCCGAGATCGGGTTCCCGTTCGTCGCGGGCGGGAAGACCATGCCGGCCGGCAAGTACTCCATCGAAGTTTCGGCGCGCGGGCCGGTGACGCTCACCGCCCCGGACCAGAGCCGCGTCTTCTTGCCGGTCATTACCGTGCTTGGCCGGCACGACAAGGACGCTGACCCGGAATTCGTGTTCGACAAGGTCGACGGCAAGGTCGAACTGTCTGAGGTCTGGCCGTCAGGCGCAGACGGGTTCCTCCTCCTTGCCACCAAGGGACCCCATCAGCACGCCGTCGTCGGCGGCTCGAACCCGAGGAAGTAGCGGCCACCTGACCCGGCGGGCCCCCCACGAGGGCCCGCCGGTCTCATCCCACCCGAGCCCCCTCCAACTCGCTGACTTTCGCGACCTTGCCGGCGGCGACCTCCATCTGTGCGGTGGTGGTGTGCTTGAAGCCCGCGGCGACACGGGGCGTGCATCCGCGCATCAACTGGGCGGCGCGCAGCGCGGAGACGACGACGAATTCGAAGGCGTTTGTCCGTTCAGGGCGCGAGACCACGTGCACCTCCTTGCCGGGTGACGACTGGGCCGCGTGCGCCGGTCAGGTCCACCGAGAGGACACCGCGGCAACGCGACAGGATCAACCGAGGACGGCTTTGATGAGGCTGGGTGCCGGGGCACGACGGCCGACGCGATTCGGCAGGGCTCAGGAAAGCAGAGCGCTTATAGTATACACGCGTTCACGTCACAGCCGGGACGTGCGGCCCGCCGGTGGCCGCGGGAGCAGGTGAGGACCCCATGAAACACAGCGCGATCCTCGTGCTCGGACTCCTGGCGCTCGGCGCCGCAGGGGCGGCCGATCCCGCGCTGCCCCACCTCCGGCGCCAGGGAACCGCCACGCAACTCATCGTCAACGGCCGGCCCTTCCTCGTGCGCGGCGGCGAAGTGGGGAACTCGACCGGCGAGCCCGCCTACCTGCGGCCCTTCTGGCCGAAGCTGAAAGGCCTGGGACTCAACACGGTGCTCGTGCCGGTCTACTGGGACACCCTCGAGCCCCGCGAAGGACAGTACGACTTCGCGGCGCTCGACGGGCTCGTCGGCGACGCGCGCGCGCAGGGCATGCGCCTGGGACTGCTGTGGTTCGGCTCGTGGAAGAACAGCATGTCCTGCTACGCGCCGTCCTGGGTCAAGACGAACACGGCCCGGTTTCCCCGCGCCCGCGAGCGCGGCGGCCGCGCGATGGAGATCCTCTCGCCGTTCTCGGAGGCGAACCAGTCGGCCGACGCCCGAGCATTCGCCGCGCTCATGCGGCACCTGCGCGGCATCGACGAAACGGCGCAGACCGTCGTCCTGGTCCAGGTCGAGAACGAGATCGGCATGATCCCGCACGCGCGCGACTACAGCCCGGAGGCCGAGGCGCGGTTCCGCCAGAGTGTGCCGGCGGAGTTGATGGCGGCGCTGAAGGCCGGCCGCGAAACGGATCGGCTCCAACCGGAACTGCGGGAGACCTGGGAGAGCGCAGGCGCCAAACCGGGCGGGACGTGGCCCGAGGTGTTCGGGCCCGCGCTCGCCGGCGAAGAGGTCTTCATGGCCTGGCACTTCGCCCGGTACACCGAACAGGTGGCCGCCGCCGGCAAGCGCGAATACCCGCTGCCGATGTACGCCAATGCGGCGCTCGTGCGGCCGGCGTTTCAGCCCGGACAGTACCCCAGCGCGGGTCCTCTCCCGCACCTCATGGACGTCTGGCGGACGGCGGCGCCGTCGATCGACTTCCTGGCCCCGGACATCTACTTCCCGAACTTCGCGGAATGGTGCGCGCGCTACGCCCGGGGCGGCAACCCGCTGTTCGTGCCCGAGGCGCTGCGCAACCCGGACGCCGCGGTCAACGCGCTCTACGCCGCGGGCCAGCACGACGCGATCGGCTTCTGCCCGTTCGGCATCGAGTCCATCGGCGAGCCGGCCGCGACGCTCCTCGCCGGCGCGAACGACACCCTGTCGCAACTCGAACCACTGCTCGTCGCGAACCAGGGGAAGGGGACGATGGCCGGCCTCCTGCCGCCGGCGGCGGAGCAGAGGCAGGCGCATCAGATCGCGCTCGGCGGCCTGCTCCTCAACGTCACGTACGAGCGGGGCACGCCGCCGTCATTGGCCGACGGCGTCATCGGGCCCTCCGGGCCCGCTGGCAGCGGCCGGCCGGCCTTGCCGGCAGGCGGACTGGTCATCGCCACCGGGCCCGACCAGTTCCTGTTCGCCGGCCTGGGCGTGATCGTGACGTTCGATTCGCCCGTGGCCGGAGAAACCGTCGGCATCGGCAGCGTCGAGGAGGGACGGTTCGCGGGCGGGCAGTGGGAACACGTGCGCTGGCTGAACGGGGACCAGACGCACCAGGGCCGCCACCTGCGCCTCGAGCCGGGCCGGTTCGTGATTCAACGGATCACGCTCTATCGGTACCACTGAACGCCGCCGTCGTCGCCGCGCGCCGTGCGAGAATCCTCCCATGAACGTGCAGATCTGCCGGGACCTCAAAGACCTGGCCCGGCGCGCCGCGGCCGACGCGGCGTCGCTCATCCGCCGCGCCGTTGAACTCCGCGGCCAGGCTCGCGTCATCTTCGCCACCGGAGCCTCGCAGTTCGACGTCCTGGCGGCGCTCGTCGCCGCCGAAGGCATCGACTGGCCGAAGGTGATCGGCTTCCACCTCGACGAGTACATCGGCCTGCCGGGGACGCATCCGGCGTCGTTCCGCCGCTACCTCAAGGAGCGGCTGGCCGACCGCGTCCCGTTCCAGGCGTTCCATTACGTCGACGGCGAAGCAGAGCCGGAGGGGGAGTGCCGCCGCGTGGGTGCGCTGGTCGCCGCCTCTCCGATCGACGTGGCGCTCGTCGGGATCGGCGAGAACGGCCACCTCGCGTTCAACGATCCGCCGGCCGATTTCGAGACCGATCGTCCCTACCTGGTCGTCTCGCTGGACGACGCGTGCCGGCGCCAGCAGCGTGGCGAGGGCTGGTTCCCGTCGCTGGACGACGTGCCTCGCCGGGCGATCAGCATGTCGATCCGGCAGATCATGAAGTCGGACGCCATCGTCTGCAGCGTGCCCGATCGGCGGAAGGCGGAGGCTGTCCGCTCGACGGTCGAGGGAGCGGTGACGCCGCTCACGCCCGCGTCGATCCTGCAGCAGCATCCGCGTGCGACGCTTTACCTCGATCCGCCGGCCGCCGAACTCCTCGCGTCTCGACCAGTGTAGAACCTGTAGAGGAGGAACCATGCGCGAGCCGGCCCGCCATCCATCAAGAGCCTCGCTGTTCGTTCTCGCCCTGGCTGTCCTGCTTGCTGCGGCGTCGGCGGCGGTCCTCGCGCAGCCGGTTCCCTCGTCCCGCTTCTCGTCGCTCCACTGGCGGCTCATCGGTCCGTTCCGGGCGGGCTGGGCGACAGTCGCGGCGGGCATCCCGGGCAACTCGAGCACGTTCTACTTCGGCGGCGCCGATGGCGGCGTCTGGCGGACCACGGATGCGGGTGTCACATGGCAGCCGCTGTTCGACCGCTACGGGAGCGCCTCGATTGGCGCGCTCGCCGTCGCGCCGGGCAACCCACGCGTGCTGTGGGCGGGCACGGGGCAGGTCCACCAGCGCTGGGACATCGTCGACGGCGACGGCGTCTACCGTTCGACGGACGGCGGCGAGACGTGGACGCATGCCGGCCTCGCCGACACGCGGCACATCGGCCGCATCTGGGTCGATCCGCGCAACGCGGACGTCGCGCTCGTCGCGGCGCTGGGCCACGTGTTCGGCCCGAACGAGCAACGCGGGGTGTTTCGCACGGAGGACGGCGGCCGCACCTGGTCCAGGGTGCTGTACCGCGACGCCGACACCGGCGCCGTCAGCATCGCCGGCGACACCGCGTTTCCGGACGTGCTGTACGCCTCGCTCTGGCAGGTGCGGCGCCACCCGTGGCTCGACTACTTCCAGCCCACCGTCGGCCCCGGAAGCGGCATCTACAAGTCCACCGATGCCGGGCGGACCTGGTCGCCCGTCGGCGCGGCCGGCCTGCCGGCGATCCCCGTCAGCCGGATCGAACTGGGCGTGGCCCCCGGGACGTCCGCGCGGCGCGTCTGGGCGCTCATCCACTCCGAGAGCGCCGGCGGGCTCTACCGGTCGGACGATGGCGGGGCGGTGTGGGCGCGGATCAACCCGGACCCTGGCCTCGCGTCCGACTACATGGGACAGGTCGTGCCCGACCCGCGCAACCCGGACGTCGTCTGGACCGTGGGACGCTCGCTGCATCGATCGGAAGACGGGGGCAAGACGTTCACCCTGGCGAAGGGATCGCCTGGAGGCGACGACTACCATTTCCTCTGGATCGACCCGACCGATCCGCAGCGGATGATCACGGGCGCCGACCAGGGCGCGGTCGTCACGCTCAACGGCGGACGGACGTGGAGTTCCTGGTACAACCAGCCCACGGGCCAATTCTACCGTCTCGCCACCGACAACCGCTTCCCGTACTGGATCTACGGCGGCCAGCAGGACAGCGGCACCGTGGCGATTGCGAGCCGCAGCGACTACGGCCAGTTGACGTTCCGCGACTGGCATCCCGTCGGCGGCGACGAGCGCGACGGCGACGTGCCGGACCCGGCCGACCCCGACATCGTCTACGGCGCGGGACTCGGCGGGCGGGTGTCGAAGTGGAACGCGCAGACCGGGCAGGTGCAGAACGTGACGCCGTGGCCGGTTTCGAGCTACGGCGCGCGCCCGGGCACCGCACGCTACCGCTACTCGTGGATCACGCCGCTCGCGATTGCGGCACGTCCCCCGCACGCGATCTACGTGGGCGCCCAAGTCGTCTTCCGCTCACTCGACGGCGGGCAGTCGTGGAAGACCGTCAGCCCGGATCTCACCGGCGCGGTGCCGGGCGCCGGCGGCTGTGACGGCGATGTGCCCGTCGAGCGGGCGACGGCGTGCGGGTGGGGCGTCGTCTTCGCCATCGCCCCGTCGCCGGCTGCCGACGGTGTCGTGTGGGCGGGCACCGACACCGGCCGCGTACACGTGACGCGCGATGACGGCGCCTCGTGGTCCGACGTCACGCCGCCCGGCATGCGCGACTGGACGAAGGTGAACATCATCGACGCGTCGGCCTCCGATCCGGGCACGGCCTACGTGGCCGCCGATCGCCACCGACTGGACGACTTCCGCCCGTTCGCCTGGCGCACCCACGACTTCGGCAAGACATGGACCGACATCGGCCGTGGTCTGCCCGACGGCGCGTGGGTCGGCGTCATTCGCGAAGACCCCAGGCGGCGCGGCCTGCTGTTTGCCGGCACCAGCCGGGGCGTGCACGTGTCGTTCGACGACGGCGGCACCTGGCAGAGCCTGCAACTCGATCTGCCGCGCTCGGGCGTCAACGACGTGCTGGTGCACGGCGACGACGTGATCGTCGGCACCCAGGGACGCGGCATCTGGGCGCTGGATGCGATCGCGCCCCTGCGCCACGCGGCGGAGGGCGGTGCCGCGGGCGCGCCCGTCCTCGTTCCGCCGGCCGACGCGTACCGCCTCCGCGCGAACCAGAACAGGGACACGCCGCTGCCGCCCGAGGAGCCGCGCGGGGCGAATCCGCCGACGGGAGCCGTCATCGACTACGTGCTCGCGCGCGGCGCGTCCACGCCTGTCGTCATTGAGATCGCCGCGCCCGACGGCGCGATTGTGCGCCGCTTCAGCAGCGCCGACGTGCCGCACCGTCCGAACGCCGAGGTGTACTTCGCGGAACGGTGGCTCGCGCCGCCGGCCGTCCCCTCGGCGCTGTCGGGCCACAACCGGTTCGTGTGGGACCTGCGCTCTCCGCCTCCGCGCGCGCTCGAGTACCAGGTACTCGATCGCGGCGACGCCGCGGGGCGCCGTGGCCACGCCGGAGGGGGCCTTCGTGCTCCCGGGCCGCTACGAGGTGCGATTGAGGGTCGACGGGGCCACGCTTCGTCAGCCGCTCACCGTGGTGATGGACCCCCGGGTCGCGACGAGTGGCGAGGACCTTGCGGCGCTGCTGGCGTTCCAGCGTGAGGTGGAAGGGCAGATGGCGCGCGCGGCTGACGCCGCCGAGGCCGTGTCTGGCGGGCACAAGCGACCTGACGTTCCGCGCGACGAGGATCCCGTGGCGATCAACGGGACGCTCGCCGCGCTCGCGCGCGATCTGGAGAGCGCGGACGCCGTGCCCACCGCGCCGCAACGCGAGCTGCTCGAGACCTGCCGGCAGGCGCTGGATCGCGTCCCGGCACGACGCCACGCGTCCGAGAACGGACGCTGATCGGCGCCTGTTCTGGTGGTATGATGCCGGAATCCGCGGCCCGACAACCTGAATTCCGAGGAGATGACCGATGCGGAAGGCGATGCTCTCGCTCGTGTGCGTGTCCCTGTTCGCCGTGCCGCTCGTCGCGGCGACGCTGGCCAGCGTGACTCTGCCGGATACCATCACGGTTGGAAGCCAGACACTCGTCCTGAACGGCCTCGGCCTTCGCACGAAGATGTTCTTCAAGATCTACGTCGGCGGCTTGTACCTGGAGAACAAGTCCACTGATGCGGCGGCCATCATCAAGGCCGACAGCACCAAGCGCGCCGTGCTGCAGTTCCTCTACGGCGAGGTCACGCGCGACCAGATGGTCGAGAACTTCGAAGGCGGATTCAAGAACAACGCGCCCGGGGCGGACAAGGCGCACGTGGATCAGTTCCTGGCCGCCCTCGAGACGATGAAGAAGGGCGAGCAACTTGTCGCGACGTATGTGCCGGGCACGGGCACGACGCTGACCATCAAGGGCAAGGACAAGCTCACTATTCCCGGCCTCCCGTTCGCGCAGGCGTTGTTCTCGGTCTGGCTCGGCCCGAAGCCTCCGACGGGCGATCTGAAGAACGGCATGCTGGGAAAGAAGTAGCCGGCGGCGAGGGGACCTTCAGCGGGAAGCGGAAGTAACGCCGGGCAGCCTGCGCTCGGCCTCCTCGTTGCCGAGGCTCTGCTGCGCCCGCAGCACGGCGAGCCCCACGACCGGCGGGTAGGCCTGGTCGGCCTTCATGCGCGGCTCCACGTACTCGACGACCTCGAACAGCAGGCGGTTCGCCTCGACGTAGTCGAGCCCCGCCAGTTTCTCGATGTACCGCGTGGCCCGGTCGATGAGCTTCAGATTGCTCGCCACGAGCCACACCATGTAGTTGCCCATGACGCGGCCCAGCCGGACCATCGTGCAGGTGGAGAGCGCGTTGAGCAGCATCTTGAGGCCGGCGCGCGTCACGCCGTCCAGCAGGAAGTTCGAGTCGGGCACGCGCACGGCCAGCGTGACGCAGTCCGGATCCGGGCACGCGTCGCCAAGGCCCTCGATCGCCGCGCCGCGGCCGACGGCAATGACGCCGGTCCGCGCCCCCGCCCCGCGGGCCTCGTCCAGCCTGGTCCGGTGGAACCCGCCGGGCGACAGCAGCCCGTCGATATCCGCGTCGCCGACGATGGCGACGGCGCTGTCGCCGGGACCGAGCGGCCGGCAGGGCAGGCCGTCCAACCCCACCTTGAAGCGCATCAGCTCCCGGGCGCTGATCTTGCGGACCGTCTCCAGCGTCTGCTGGAGCTTGTCGCCGGGCACGAGCGCACGGACCTCGGCCTCGCTCCACTCGACGCACGTCGGCCGGCGCTTGATGAGGTGCTCCCAGGCGCCCGGGGTCGTGGCTCCTGGCACGAACAGGAACGCCCACGATCGGGCGGCCGTCTCGTCGTCGAACTTGCGGAACGGCGGCGTGCAGTAGGTGGGCGACCGCTCGGTCGTGTCGGTGAGCACGTCGATCCCGAACCGGTTCGCGTAGTAGTTGTTCGTGAGGCCGGCGCGATACGTCGCTTCCTCCAGCGAGACGAGGGCCGCGAGGCGCTCCAGGGTGGCGGGCTCCTTCAGCCGCGCGTGCATCTCGACGAACTGCGCCAGGAACTGCCGCGGCACGACGGCCGGGTCCAGCGCGCACGGGCCGCCCGGCTCGAGCCGGCCCATGAGGTCGCGCAGCACCATCTCCATCACCGTCAGCAGCACGCACAGCTGGATGGTGGTGGCCTGCATGCGCGTGGAGCCCGTGATGGCCATCGGCCCCGTCGTCAGGTTGATCTTCTCGATGCGCGTGTCCTCGATGACGTCGCGGCTGCGCACGACGCGGGCCCGGAGGATGTCGTCGGGGTTGTTGTAGACGAAGTAGACGCGGGCCCCGGCCTCGACGCCCTGCCAGGCGGTGCCGATGAC
This sequence comes from uncultured Acidobacteriota bacterium, assembly GCA_963809475.1. GTDB lineage: Bacteria > Acidobacteriota > Vicinamibacteria > Vicinamibacterales > JAKQTR01 > JAKQTR01. The sequence goes on along the minus strand of CAWEJS010000002.1, from coordinate 1,575,596 downwards.
GAACGAGGTCTCCCCGCCCTCGGTGATCGCGAACACCACGTCGCGGTCGCAGACGCCGAGGTCGCCGATCTGCTTCCTGCCGAAGGCGGTGAAGTCCTCGAACCCCTCGACGGACTTGATCAGCGCGAAGTCGCCGCCGGCCATCACGCTGATCGCGCGATCCTCCCAGGCGGCGGCGGGGGGCGTGCACGCCAGCCCGCGCGCGCGCTGCTGCTGCCAGAAGTCGCGCCAGATGGAGACCAGCTGGATGCTGAGCCGTCCGGTCGAGCCGCAGCCCGTGAAGAAGATCCGGCCGCCGCCGCTGAGGCTGCGCAAGACGGCGCCTGCAATGGCGGCGGCGCGGCCGGAGTCCACAAACGCCCGGTACGTGCGGACCACGTCGTCGTCGACGTCGAAGAGCAGCCGCAGCGCCGCGGGGATGTCCCGGCGGGCCGTCTCGCTCAGGTCCTCCGTCACCGGGTGGGAGGACTCGGTCGTCAGCGCGCCGAGCTTGAACTGGCTGGCCACGGAGAGGAAGTCATCGGATCGCGCGCGCGACGTTTCGCTCATGCTGAACTCGTTGACGGTGTCTCCTCGCGGCGGAAGGCCGCGACGGGGAGGGCGCGATGGGCAGACGTTATCACACCGCGGCCGGACCGGGCATGCCGCCCTCCCGGAGTGTCGCCGGAACGCCCGCGCGCGCGTATGATCGTGGGGCGGCCGCCGGCCAGGCCGAAACCTGGGCCGAAGCCTACTGCCTCAACGTCACGCCGGTGACGACGGGTGTCCCGGGCCGCAAGGCCGTCGACGACACTTCCGTGTGGATACCATCCGAGATCCCGACCATCACCGGAACGGCCTTCAGGTGGCCGCCGTCGACCGTCCAGACGAATGCGCGGCTCCCCTCGGCCAGCCGCTTCTCTGCGCGGGCGATGGCGTCCAGATTGCCGGGCGCGCGATCGCGAAGCTGATCGAACACCTCTCGGCCTGGCACGAACTTCATCGCCGCCTCGGGAACCTGCAGCACGTGCTCCCGCCTCGCAACCTCAATCGTGACCGTTGGGGTCATGCCAGGGCGCAGCCTCAGCGCGGAATTGTCGATGTCGATCACCACGTCGTACTCGACCCCGCCATCCGACGTGTCGGGCCCCAGCCTCACCTGGCTCACGGATCCGGTGAACATGACGCCCGGGTACGCGCCGACCGTGAAACGGACGGGCTGGCCGACCGAGACCAGGCCGATGTCGGACTCGTCGACGGTGGCGATGGCCTGCATGCGTCTGAGATCGGCCGCAATTTCGAACAGCGTGGGGGCCTGCAGGCGTGACGCCAGGGTCTGCCCGACCTCGACGTCGCGCGCGATCACGACGCCATCGACGGGCGCCGTGATGACCGTGTTTCGGAGGTCGACCTCGGCCTGGGCAACCTGGCTCCGCGCCAGGGTGATCTGCGCCTCCATAGCCCGCACATCGGCTTCAGCCTGCGCGAAAGACGCCTGTGCCGTCTCGAAGTCGGCTTGTGATATCTCCGCCTTCGCCCTCAGCTCCCGCGCCTGTTCGAACTGGTACTGCGCCCCGTCGCGGGCGACGCTGGCCGCGCTGGCGTCGGCCTGCGCCTGCAGTAGCGCCGCGCGGGCCTCCTCGGTCTCCCCCCGCACGAGAGAGGGATCGAGCCGGGCCAGCACCTGGCCCCGGTGGACGACGGAGTTCGCGTCCGCGTCGAGTTCGATGACGGTCCCGGACACCTGGCTGCCGACCAGGACCGTTTCCCGAGCCTTCAGCGTGCCCTCGGCTTCAACCGACCGGATGATCGCGCCGACCGTGGCGGGTTCGGTGCGGATGCCCGGGGGGGTGTGCCAGACCCAGCCGTGTGTCGTGCGGACGGACAGCACCAGCAGCACGGTGCCCAAGCCAGCCGAAAGAGCGTGTCGGGTCATGAGACTCCTCCCGGTCGAAACGGCGTACTTCTGCAACATAGATCCGATCAGCAAGGGCCACGCCAACCCTTCCCGGCCTGTTCATCCAGCGCAAGCCGCTGAGAAATGGCCGTTTAGGACGTTCCTGCGCGAACACCGCCTCCACCCGCGCAGGTGCCAAGTCGCCACACCATGGCGGGCCTGCGCACGGGTATCATGCTGTTCGCGGGAGGCCGGCACGGCTGCGGCCCCGGCCTGTTCCTGTTAAGCCCGGAGGTGCCCATGAACGTCGACTTCATTCACTGGCTCGGCCACGCTTCGTTCCGCATCGAGGACGGCATCGCCCAAATCTACATCGACCCGTGGAAGCTGCCGGCTGGCGCGCCGAAGGCCGCGGTCGTGTTGATCACCCACGGCCACTACGACCACCTCTCGATGGAGGACATCGCCAGGATCGAGCAGCCCGGCACGGTGTTCGTGGCGCCCGCCGACGTGGCGGCGAAACTCGAGGGCAAACACGTGGTCACGGCGGCAGCCGGCGGGACCTACGCCGCCGGACCGGTCACGATCGAGGCCGTGCCCGCCTACAACACCGGCAAGCCGTTCCACCCGAGGTCCGACGGCTGGCTCGGCTATGTTCTCACCCTCTCGAACGGCATCCGGGTGTACCACTCGGGCGACACTGACGCGATCCCCGAGATGAAGGCGCTGAAGGTCGACGTCGCCATGATGCCGTGCGGCGGCACGTATACGATGACCGCCTCGGAGATGGCCGCGGCCGCGAACACCTTCATGCCGAAGGTGCTCATTCCCATGCACTGGGGCGACATCGTCGGATCGAAGGCCGATGCCGAGACGGTACAGAAGGCGTTTGCGGGCACGACCGTGGTCAAGTCGCCGGAACGCTAGACCCAGGCGACAGCAGGCGGAGAATCCGGGCTAGAATCGTCCGCCATGAGACCACGACTCATCACGCTCTTCTGCGTCCTCACGTGCGGCGTCGCCGCCGCCTCGGTTGCCTCCGCCCAGTCCGGCCCGAGCTGGCTGCGGTATCCCGCGATCTCGCCTGACGGCACGAGCATCGTCTTCACCTACAAGGGCGACCTGTTCCGGGTCGCGTCCGCCGGCGGGACTGCCGTGCCGCTCACCCTCCACCAGGCCCACGATTTCATGCCGGTCTGGAGCCACGACGGGAAGCAGATTGCGTTTGCCAGCGATCGCTACGGGAACTTCGACATCTTCGTGATTCCCGCCGGAGGCGGAGAAGCCCGGCGCCTCACGTTCCACTCGGCCGCCGAGTACCCCTACGCGTTCACCAGTGACGACAAGGCGGTCATCTTCGGCGCCGCCAGGATGGACGCGGCAGAGAACCGTCAGTTCCCGGCCGCGTCGCAGCCCGAGCTGTACCAGGTACCGGCCGCAGGCGGGCGCCCCGTCCAGATCCTCACGACGCCGGCCGAGGACGTGAAGCCGAGCCGGAACGGCCAGTTCCTCATCTACCACGACAAGAAGGGCGGCGAGAACGCCTGGCGCAAGCACCACACGTCGGCCATCACGCGCGACATCTGGATCTACGACACGAAGGCCGGCGCGCACCGCAAGCTGACCACGTTCGCCGGCGAGGATCGGACCCCGGTGTTCGCCGACGGCGACAAGGCGTTCTACTACCTGAGCGAGGCGAGCGGCACCTTCAACGTCCACAAGATGAGCCTGGACGGCGGCGCGCCACAGCAGGTGACCTCGTTCAGGAAGCTGCCGGTGCGTTTCCTGAGCCGTTCGGACAACGGGCTCCTGTGCTTCGGGTACGACGGCGACCTCTACACCATGAAGCCCGGCGGCAGCCCGCAGAAGGTCGAGGTCTCGATTGCCGCCGATGCGAAGGCCAACCGCGAACGCGTGATCGCCGTGACGGGAGGCGCCCGCGAGATGGCCGTTGCCCCGAGCGGCAAGGAAGCGGCCTTCGTCGCGCGCGGTGACGTGTTCGTGACGAGCGTCGAGGGCGGCGTGACGAAGCGCATCACGGCCACGCCGGAAGACGAGCGGGGCATCGGCTTCTCGCCGGACGGAAAGGCGATCGTCTACGCGTCGGAGCGGAATGGCCGTTGGGCCGTCTACGAGGCCCGCCGCTCCCGAACCGGGGAACCCCACTTCTACGCCTCGACCGTCATCAAGGAGACGCCCCTCGTCGCCAACGCGCAGCAGAACGACCAGCCCCTGTACTCGCCGGACGGCAAGGAAGTCGCGTTCATCGAGAACCGCAACACGCTCAGGGTCCTCAACCTCGAGTCGAAACAGGTGCGGACCCTCCTCACGGACAAGGAGATCTTCTCCGGCGGAGGCTCTCCCCACTTCGTCTGGAGCCCCGACAGCAAGTGGCTGCTCTTCGATTACTCGATCCCGGGCATCGCGCCGGGCGAAGTCGGTCTCATCCGCGCGGACGGGAAGAGCGCGGCGACGAACCTCACGCTCAGCGGATTCGACGACGGGCGGGCGGCGTGGATCCTGGGGGGAAAGGCCATGCTGTGGTTCAGCAACCGCGACGGGCTGAAGTCCGTCGCCCAGTCCGGCGCGGCGCAGCGCGACGTGTACGCCATGTTCTTCACCAAGGAAGCCTGGGACCGGTTCCGGCTCACCAAGGAGGAGTACGCCCTGGTGAAAGAGGCCGAGGAGCAGAAGGACAAGGACAAGCCGAAGGCCGACGCCGACAAGGACAAGAAAGACGCGGCGAAGGACGCCAAGGTCGAGGACGTCGTGATCGATGTCGACGGACTGGAGATCCGGAAGGCCAGGCTGACCATCCACTCCTCGTCACTGAGCGACGCCCTCGTCAGCAAGGACGGCGACACGCTCTACTATCTCGCTCGCTTCGAGAAGAACGCGAACCTCTGGTCCACCAACCTGCGTACGAAGGAAACGAAGATGCTGGTGGCGCTGAACGCCAACGGCGGCAGCATGGAGTGGGACAAGGAGCAGAAGAACATCTTCCTGCTGGCCGACGGGACCCTCTCGAAGATCGACCCGGCCGGCGCCAAGCGCGAGACCATCGGGTTCAACGGCGAAGTGGTCGCGGATCTCGAGGCCGAGCGCGCGGCTATGTTCGATCACGTCTGGCGCCGGACGCGCGACACGTTCTACTCGGCCGGCTACCACGGCGTCGACTGGCTCGCCATCCGCCCGATCTACGCGAAGTACCTCCCGCACATCAGCAACAACTACGAATTCGCCGAGATGCTCAGCGAGATGCTCGGCGAGCTCAACATCAGCCACAGCGGCTCCACCTTCACGTCCTCGTCGCCAACGGACGATGCGACCGCGGCGCTGGGGGTGTTCTACGACCAGGCGTACATGGGCCCCGGGATGAAGGTGACGGAAGTCGTCAAAGACGGGCCGCTCGACAAGGCCGGCATCAGCATCGCCCCCGGCGCGATCATCGAGTCGGTGGACGGCCAGCCCATCACCCCCGCCACCGATATCGCGCAACTGCTGAACCGCAAAGCCGGCAAGCCGGTGCTGCTGAGCGTCGCCGCGGGCGGGACGACGGCCGACATCGTGGCCAAACCGATCACCCTGGCCGAGGAGAACCGGCTGCTCTACGCGCGCTGGGTGCGCAGGAACCGGGACGAGGTGGATCGCCTCAGCTCGGGCCAACTCGGGTACATCCACGTGCCCGGCATGAACGACGGCGCCTACCGCACGACGTTCGAGGAGGCGCTCGGCAAGTACGCGCTCCGCAAGGGGCTCGTCGTCGACACGCGGTTCAACGGCGGCGGCGACCTCGTGGCCGACCTGGCGATGTTCCTCAGCGGGAAGCAGTTCTTCACGTACACCACGGACACGCGAAGCGTCGGCTTCGAGCCGAACTTCCGCTGGACCAGGCCGAGCGTGTCTCTGGCCGGCGAAGCGAACTACAGCGACGGGCATTGCTACGCGTACACCTACAAAATGATGAAGCTCGGCCCGCTCGTGGGGATGCCCGTTCCCGGGACGTGCACGTTCGCCGGGTGGGAGATGCTGCAGGACGGCCTGCGCTGGGGCGTGCCTGGCGTTGGTGTGAAGGACTCGACAACCGGCAGGTACCTCGAGAACAGCCAGACCGAGCCCGACGTCAAGGTGATGAACGAGTACAGCCCCGTCAGCACAGGCAAGGACCAGCAACTCGAGGCGGCGGTGGCCGAACTGCTGAAGATCGTGAAGATCGTGAAGTAGCGCCGGCCCAATCGTTGGCGTGCTATCATCCGCCCCATCTGGGAGCCACCATGAATACGAAGCTGTTCCTGCAGGTTCTGCTGCTGCTGGGGTGCCTGTCGCTGCTTGTCAGTGTGCTGGAGGCCCTGACCGGCAGGGCATGGCTGCTGGCTCCGCGCGGGTGGTGGGAGGGCGCGATGGCGTTCTGGCTGCTGACCATCGCGGTTCGCGTGGTCTACCCGGCGGGGAAGTAGCCGGGAGCCGGCGCGCGAGACGACGGGCGGCCCCGCCGCCGCGCGTCCGCGCATGCCTTCACCGCGGCGGCTCGGGCGGCAGCTCGTTCAGTGCCTTGTTGCGTTCGAGCGACCGCCGCACCCTGGGCGGGCCGCCGATGATGCGCTGGCGGCCGGCCGGCGTCACGGGCACGCGGTCGCGCAGCTCCTTCAGCATGCGCGCCGAGAACTCCGCGGGCGCTTCGCCGGGCCGGATCCCTCCGCTCGGCGGCCGGAAAAACCGCACCGTGACGCGCGGCCGCGTCGGAAACCGCACGAAATCCGTGGACCCTTCGATCGTGCACAGGACGACGACGGCCTCCGGCACCCAGCCGGCGAGCAGGCCCAGCCCGCTTCGTGCGCGCAGCCGCTGGCCCCAGGACAGCCGGCCCTCGGGAAACACCGTCACGATGTCGCCGGCCCTCAGCGCGTCCACGGTCCGGTCGAGGGCCTTCGAGTCGCCCGACCCTCTCTTCACGGGAATCTGGCGCAGGCCGTCCAGAATCGGCCCGAGAAGCGGCATCTGCCACAGGTCGTCACCGGCGAGATACCGCAGGTTGCGCCGCGGCTTGGCCGCCAGGCCGATGAGCACGGGGTCCATCTGGCTGTCGTGGTTGGGCGCGAGGAGCGTCGGACCTTCGGCCGGCAGGTTCTCAAGGCCTTCAACGCGCAACCGGGCCCACCAGCCCAGCGGCCGCAGCAAGCAGGAAATCGCGTCGTAGAGCATCGCGCCGGGAATTGTACCCGACCGCTCGGGCTCGCCTCAATCCGCGGCCCGCTTCTGAAGCGACCCGGGACGGCAACCCCGGCTGCGGACCCGGGGCCGACCCGGGGATGGACGGACGCCAGGCAGAAGACGCACAATGCGCCCCAAAGGAGCGCTGATGATGAAGGCACGCCGCGTCTTTCTGGCTTCCGTTGTTCACGCCGTGATCGTGCTGGCCGGTGCCGGCCCCTGCCTGGCGCAAGGCCTCACGCCCATCGCGCTGCCCGCGCCGGTGATGGACGGCGGCAAGCCGCTGATGAGCGCGCTGAAGGCACGCGCGTCGGCGCGCGAGTACGCCGCCGACCCGCTGCCGCAGCAGACCCTCGCCAACCTGCTCTGGGCGGCATGGGGCGTCAACCGGCCCGACGGCCGCCGCACCGCGCCGTCGGCGAGCAACAAGCAGGAGATCGACATCTACGTGACGCTGCCGGGCGGGACCTACGTCTGGGACGCCAAGGCGAATGTGCTGAACCCCGTCGTCTCCGGCGATCACCGCGCCGAGACGGGCACGCAGCCGTTTCCCGCCACCGCGGCGCTCAACCTCCTCTACGTGGCGGATATGACGAAGGTGGCCCGGCCCGCGACCGACCCGCAGGCGATGCTGAACGTTGGCGCCAACGCCGGCTTCATCGCCGAGAACGTGTACCTGTTCTGCGCGTCGGAGGGCCTCGGGACTGTCGTACGGGCGTCAATCCCGAAGGAGGCCCTGACCAAGGCGCTCAACCTGCGCGACACGCAGGTGATCGTGCTCGCGCAGACGGTCGGCGTCCTGAAGAAGTGACGGCCGCGGGGCCCAATCAGCGACCTCGCGACATCCGCTCCCAGCTCCCCGATCCGACGCGGTAGAATCCTCCGTACTCGGATCTCCCCATGGGCACACCGCTGCCGCCGGCCATCGTCGCGCGCGGACTGACGAAGCGCTTCGGACGCCTCGTCGCCGTCAACGCGCTGGATCTCGCCGTCGAGCCCGGCCAGGTCTTCGGCTTCCTCGGGCTGAACGGGGCAGGGAAGACCACCACGATTCGCCTCCTGCTCGATCTGCTGAGGCCGACGGCGGGCCGCGCCGAGATCCTCGGCCACGACTGCCAGGCCGACGGCCTCGCGGCGCGCGCGCTGGTGGGGTACATGCCCGGCGAAGTCGGGTTCTACCGCGACATGACCGGCCGGCACGTGCTCGGTGTCTTGTCGAGACTGTCCCGCGCCGCGTTGCGAGAAGGCTGGCAGCGGGAGCTGCTGGAGCGGCTCGCGCTGCACGACGCGGATCTCGACCGCCCCGTCCGCGAGTACAGCACCGGCATGAAGCGGAAGCTCGCGATCGTGCAAGCGGTCCAGTCGGACGCGCCGCTCCTCATCCTGGACGAGCCGACGGAAGGCCTGGACCCGCTGATGCAGGAGGCGTTCTACGCGCTCCTTGCCGACGTGCGGAAGCGCGGCACGACTGTGTTCCTGTCGTCGCACGTGCTGTCTGAAGTGGACCGGGTCTGCGACCGGATTGGCGTGCTGCGGACCGGCGAACTCGTGCTCACCGCGCCCGTCGATGAGGTCCGGAAGATGGCGCCGCGGATGGTCAAGGTCGTGTTCCGCGGCCCCGCGCCGCCCCCGCCCGCCGGGTGGCCTGCGTCGATCGACGTCGTCGAAGCCGCGGCCACGCACTGGTCACTGCGCGTGCGCGGCAGTATCGGCCCCATCGTCGAGTCCCTGGCCGGCCTGCCGGTCGCGGATCTGGAAGTGCGCGAGCCGCGCCTCGAGGACGTCATCATCAACTACTACCGGGGGACGCCGTGATCCGAGAGACCGGCGCGCTCGCGCGGCACTCGCTCGGCCGGTTCAGGACACCCCTGCTCGTGATGGCGGCGGCGCTGGCGGTGTTCCAGGTGCTGCTCGCGCTGGCCGCGGCGGAACTCCAGCGGCAGGGGACCTTTCAGCAACTCGCGAACCTGATCCCCGGCTTCGTGCGCGAACTCTTCGGCACGCTCCTCGTCTCGATGATGTCGTTCTCCGGCATCATGGCCCTCGGCTACTACCACGTGGCGATCGTCGGGGTGCTCGTGGGGCTCGTCGTGGCCATCGCGACGGAGCCCGCCGGCGAAGTGGAGACGGGCTTTGCCGATCTCGTGCTCGCGCGGGCGGTTCCGCGTGAGGCCATGATCACGCGGAGCGTCATGTTGCTCATTGTCGGCCCGGCGTTCGTCGTCTCGGCCATGGCGGCGGGGACGTTCCTCGGGCTCCGGCTCGCCATCCCGGCCGGGGTAGCAGGGCCGGCGGCCTCGCTCGTCTGGAAGCTGGCGTTCAGCCTGTGGTGCCTCCTTGTGTGCTGGGGCGGCGTGTCGCTGGCGATTGGCGCGCCCGCGCGCCGCAGGGTCGTCGCCGGCTCGATTGCTGGTTCGGGCGCCGCCGCGCTGATGCTCATCGACTACCTGTCGCGCTTCTGGAAGCCCATCCGCGGGATTGCGCGGCTGTCGCCGTTCCACTACTACAACCCGCTCGACCTCGTGATGAACAAGCCGCTGCCACCCGGCGACATCGGGATCCTGCTGGGCACCGGCGTCCTGGGCGTCGCGGTGGCCTACGCGCTGTTCCTGCGCCGCGACCTGTAAAGGGGTCGAGTCTGACCCCACCGGTGACTCTATCGCCCCGGGCGGTACTCGCGCTCGAGGTGCGCCGCCACGTCGGCGTCCGTGTACCAAGCGGGCCGCAGATCGCGGTTCGCGAAGATCCGGATCTGGTCGCGGCTGTGCGGCGACGCGCGGTCGGTGGTCTCGCCGTACGCCAGCACGGAGTAGGCCTGCATCGGGCGCGTGAAGTGCACGAGCAACACCCACCCGTCGCCGGAGCCCGCCAGCTGGCGATCGGCTTCCGCCCAACCGGCAATGCGCACGCCGCCATCCCTGCCCGGCACGGCGTCGAACTGCTGCACACGGTAGGCCCCAAGCTGCCCGGATGCGCCCTCGCCGGGGAGGTCGATGTCGCCGAACCGGTACCGGTTCGCGTCGCCCCAGGCAACGTCCGCCGCAGCGTACGTCGCGCGCGTCCATCGCACGGCATCGGCCAGGTGCTTCAGCGCCGCCTCGACGTCCGCGATGCCGCGCGGCGTTTGCGTAGGCCTTGCCGCGTCCCACGCATCCTTGTACGGCTGGCGCACCTCGGCGCGGTAGGTGTCCCAGAACCGCTGGAACAGCACCGCGCCCCGGCTCGCCGCCGACGCCCGATCATCCCACGCCCCGAACACCGCCCGCGCCTGCACCAGCTCTTCCGCCGGCGCGGCCTGCGCATCGATGGCCGCCAGGAGCGCCGGCTTCACGCGCTCGGCCAGGAGCAGACGCGTGTCGAACTTGAACCGCTTGACGTCCTCGACCGAGAACTTCTCGCGCGCCTCGACCATCTCCAGAGCGAGCTGGGGACGCAGCGCCAGTTCGCCCCGCTCGAAGTACGCCGGGTACCGCGCCGGGTCGAGCTTCTGGCGCAGCGACACGAACCACGGCGGATTGTTGGCGTTCTGGATGTACCCGCCCGCCGGGTTCAGCAACTGCGGCAGGTCCTTCGTCGGGTGCAGGGCCGTCCACACGTACTTCTTCGTTCCGCCGGGCACGTCGAGTTCGTAGTTCGTCCCGTCCTGCACGCGTTTCGGAATCCTCGAGTTCCATAGGTAGAGGATGTTGCCGTCCGCGTCCGCATAGGTGTAGTTCGACTCTGGCGAGAACCGCGTCGACATGGTCTTCATATAGTCGCGCAGCGACCGCGCGTGGCTCAGCCGCCAGAAGCCCTCGAACCACTTCCAGGCATCGGCCCCGGTGGACCGGAGGGCGAAGGCGGTCGTCGAGTTCCGCAGGACGATGGGGCCGAGGTGGGAGCGCCAGTACGTGCGGCGCTCGACCGCCATCGTTCCGTCGTCGCGTTTCACGTCCACCGACACGTCGATCCGGGTGAGCGGCCGCGGCCGGCCTTCAAACAGGTAATGGTCGGGCTTGACGGGATCGAGGGGGAGCGCGAAGACATCGCGATTGTCGGACGTATTGTTGGTCTGGACGTAGCCGAGACGGTCGTTGAACCCGGCGCGCATCCAGGGAAAGCCGACGAGCGTCGAGCCGTAGAAGTCGAGGCGGTCCGGCACCTTCACGTGGGCTTCCCAGTAGAGCGCCCCCCAGCGCAGGTGTGGATTGCCCAGGAGGATGGGCGCGCCGCTCGTCGTTCTGCTCCCGGAGAGTGCCAGGGCGTTCGACCCGTCAGTGTCGTCGAGCGGCGCGTCATCTGCCGGCAGGCTGTCGAGTCTCTGTGGGGCCACCGGGGCAGCCGAGCCATCCGGGTACTTCTGTTGCAGGGCGCGCACGAGTGCCGGAGACGCCACGCCCGAGGGGGTGTCGGCGTGAGTCAGGGCAAGGGCGTCCGCGCCGGTAATCTCCACGACCCACGGCGGCAGCGCGTGACGGTGTTGCTGCACGTAGAGGTTGAAGCCGCCGGCGAAACCTTCCAGCACCTCGCGGAACGTGCGGTCCAGCGAACCCATTGCGCGGCGGGCCTCGCCGAGGTTGTCCACCCGCCGCATGGACAGGTCGTTATCGAGAAACGGCGCGCCGAGGTACTTGGCCGCCTCGCCTCGCGCCGCCAGGAAGCGCCTGGCCATCTCGGCGGCATGGTCTTCGGCCTGGGCATAGCCAAAGCCAAAACCGGCGGCGGCCTCCGTCTCGGCGACGATGTGCGGGACGCCGAAGGTATCGCGCCGGATGACCACCTGGTCGGCCAGGGGCTTGGCGGCGTCGACCGGCGTGGTCGGCCAGGACGCCGCGACGGCGACCAGGGCTGCGGTGAGCACGGCATTGCGGGCGAAGGACGGCGCAGTCATGGGCGGGATGATACCCCGGCACGGCGGCCGGGGGGCTCCGGAAGGCCTGAAACCTACTGATTCCGTCTGATCTGACGCCAGTCCGCCGAATGCGCGTTCAGAATTACGGAACATCTTCGCGTGTGCACGGCCTTCCGGAACGAGGGCGTTGCTGGATCTCGGAGCCGAATCTGTCTATGCTATGCACTGCTCGTCCCCGGCAGTGGTCTGCCTCGCCGTGCCGTGAGCACTCGGCGTTCGAGTGTGCGGCCCTGGTGGGGGTTTGGAGGGAGACATATGGTCCGTTACTTTACGAAGTCAGCGGTTGCGATCGTGCTGATCGCCGCCGCGGCAGCCGTGCTGCTGATGCCAGCTCCGGCGGCTGCCCAGGCCCTGTACGGGTCTATCACCGGCACCGTCACCGACCCGCAGAAGGCGGCGATGCCAGGGGTCACGGTGACCGCGACCAACGCGGGCACGACACTCGCCGCCGAGGCGATCACGGATGCGGCAGGCAACTACGCCTTCCGCAACCTGCCGCCCGGCACCTACGATCTGAAGGCGGCGCTGCAGGGCTTCAAGGAAATCCGCCAGACCGGGCTCGCCATCTCCGCCGGTCAGGTGGTCCGCGCCGACCTGATGCTCCAGATCGGCCAGCTGGCCGAGACGGTCAACGTCATCGCCGAGAGCACGCTGCTGCAGACGGAGAAGGGCGACCTGAACACCTCGATCCCGTCCGTGGCGGTGACGAACATGCCGCTGGGCGCGTATCGGAACTACCAGCAACTGCTCAACCTGGTCCCGGGCGCGTCGCCGACCCAGTTCCAGAACGCCGAGCTCGACACGCCGGCGCGCTCGCTGCGCACGTGGGTCAACGGCACGCAGCCGAACGCCAACACCACGCGCGTGGACGGCGCGGTGTCGGTCAACGTGTGGCTGCCGCACCACGCGATGTACGTGCAGTCGTCCGAGTCGATTGACACGGTCAACGTCGCGACGAACAGCTTCGACGCCGACACGGGCATGGCGGCGGGCGCGGCCCAGACCGTCATCACCAAGTCCGGCACGAACACACTGAAGGGCTCCGCGTTCTACTTCCTGAACAAGGACAGCCTCAACGCGAACACCTACTACAACGCCTACTTCGACCTCCCGAAGCCCAAGGCGGACCAGAAGACCTTTGGTGCCACCCTCGGCGGGCCGATCCTGAAGAACAAGTTGTTCTTCTTCGGGTCGTGGGAGCGCTACGACGTGAAGCGCCCGACGACCTACACCTACTCCGTCCCGACCGCGAAGATGCGCGCGGGCGACTTCAGCGAAGTGGCGGCGGCGTACCCGACGTTCAAGCTGTTCAACCCGCTCAGCGACCGGACAGGCGCCGCGCGCGAGCAGTGGACGAACAACGCGATCCCGTCGCAGTATCTGAGCCCGATCGCGCAGAACCTGCTGAAGTTCCTGCCGCCGGTCAACAGCGCCAAGGACCTCAACTCGAACCTCCTCTTCGACGACTACACGCAGCTCCGCACCGAGTTCCAGACGCGCGACAACTACGACGTCAAGCTGAACTACCAGATCACGCCGACGGCGATGGTGTGGGGCAAGTTCGGCTACATGAAGAACAAGGGGTCAGGGAACAACTTCTACCTCGGGTTCGACGGCCCCCCAACCGGCGACACCAAGGTCTACCTGGGGACGTTCGGAACGACCTGGACGCTCAGCCCGACGACGGTAATGGACGCCAACCTCGGCATGAGCCGTCAGAACCAGGACCTGTTCCCGCCTGACTACGGGACCAACTACGGCATCGAGGCCGGGATCCCGGGCGTGAACAACCCGAACGACATCCGCGAGAGCGGCCTGCCGTACATGGGTGCCACCTACGCCGTCGGGAACGGGACCGCGGGCTGGCTCCCGCTCTTCCGCAAGGAGACCAGCTACTCCGGGAGCATCGGCGTGACGAGGGTCTTCACGAAGCACGAAATGCGCGTGGGCTTCGACTTCGTGCGCCTCGAACTCAATCACCGCCAGGCGGAGTGGGGCTCCTACGGCTTGAAGGGCGGCTTCGGGTTCTCCGACAACTCGACCGGGGCGGTGGGCTACACGTCGCCCGGGTGGAACAGCTGGGCCGCCTACCTGATGGGCCTTGCGAACTCCTACTCGGAGGACACCCAGACTGCTGACATGTCCGGCCGCGAGAACCAGTTTGCGTTCTACTTCCGCGATCGCTGGACCGTCACGCCGAAGTTGACGGTGAGCGCGGGCGCCCGCCTGGACTACTACCCGCTCATGCAGCGGGCCGACGGCCGGGGCATCGAGATCCTCAACTACACCACCCGCGTCGTGACGCTGGGCGGCGTCGGCGGCCAGCCGAAGAACCCCGGCCTCAATTACAGGGCGTGGTACATCGAGCCTCGCCTCGGCGCGGCGTACCGCTTCGACGAGAACACCGTGTTCAGGGCCGGGTACGGCATCACCAAGAACCCGCTGCCGTGGTCGCGCCCGATGCGCGGATCGTATCCGTTCGACGTCAACAACAACGCCTCGGCGACGGGCACGTACGACTGGGTCACCACGCTCGCGTCCGGCATCCCGGCGGTCGTCCTGCCCGACACCTCGACGGGACAGGTCATCCTGCCGCCCAACGTCTACATCCGTTCGCCCAACCCGGACATGGTCAACCGCGGCACGATCCAGCAGTGGAACGTGACCGTCGAGCGGCGCCTGCCGCTTGACATCTCCCTCTCGGTGGGGTACGTCGGCACGGCCACGGACGGCGGGTACGCGGACCTGAACGTGAACGTCGGCGTCCCGGGCGGCGGGGGCACCGCGGCGAAGTACTACTCGTCGTTCGGCACGAGCGCCATTACCGACTGGGGTTCGCGCACGAAGAGCCGGTACAAGGGGCTGCAGATGGCCCTGAACCGGCCGTTCAAGGGCGGGCTGATGCTGAAGGGCGCCTACACCTGGAGCCAGTCCAAGAACATGGCCGACGAGGACGGATGGACGGGCCTCACCTGGAACTACCTGCCGAAGTACAACGACAACTTCGCGATCGCCGGCTTCGACCGGACGCACGTCGCCAGCCTCGGCTGGGTCTACGAGTTGCCGCTCTTCAAGAACCGCACGGACGCCGCGGGCGAGATCCTCGGCGGCTGGCAGTTCAACGGTGTCGCGCGGTGGTTCACGGGCACGCCGTACGCTATCGGCGGCTCGAACAACGCCATGGCCTGCACGGGCTGCGGCTCGATCTACATCAACTACAGCGGCGATCCGAAGGCGATCGGCGACCCGACCGACTTCACGGCGCCGTACTACGACAAGTCGCCAAGTTCTCGCAGCCGAGCGGCCTCGGTCTTGAGGGCTTCGGCAACACGAAGCGGAACTTCTTCCGCCGTCCGGCGCAGTGGGGCCTCGACGTGTCGCTCTTCAAGGCGTTCGCGGTCGGCCGCTTCAAGCCGGAGATCCGGGTGGACGTGACCAACGTGTTCAACCACTTCAACTGGGGCACGCCCAACACGACGATCACGTCGCCCAACTTCATGCTGTACAACGCGGGCAGCGTGGATTACACCGCGGTGTACTCGCCGCGCCGGATCCAGCTCGGCTTCCGCGTGGCGTTCTAGCTCTCCCGGCGCGCTCCCGGCCCGGTGCCGCGCGCGCGCCGTTCAATCTCGCGTCATAGCGGGCCGGCGGGTCTATCCCGCCGGCCCGTTCGTCTTGCGGTAGGATCCCGCCTCATGAACCGCAAGGAATTCCTCAAGGGCGTGGCTGCCGTCGTCGGCAGCCTGGCCGTGCCACCCGTCGCCACTGCCGCTCCACTCGAGCGGCTGCTGCAGGACGCGTCGGCCGAGAGCGACGCGGCGTTCTGGAAGGTCGTCCGCGATCAGTTCGTGCTGGACCCCGAGTGGTCCTATCTGAACTTCGGGGGCCTCGGCTCCTGCCCGCTGCCCGTGCTCAACAGCCTCTGGGAGTGGACGAGGAGTGAGGAGCGCGCGCCGAGCGCGGGCCACGACGAGAAGCGCTGGTGGGACGTCAAGGAGAAGCTTGCACGTCTGCTGGGACCGGCCTGCCGGAAGGAAGACCTGGCGCTCATCGGCTGCGCCACCGAAGGCGTCAACGCCATCATCAACGGCCTGCCGCTGAAGAAGGGCGACGAGGTCATCACGTCGACGCACGAGCACGTGGCGGTGCATGTCGGCCTGCTGAACCGGATGCAGCGCGACGGCATCGTGATCAGGCTCTTCGAGCCGGACCTCGCGCGGGCGCAGGGCAACGTCGAGCGGATCGCGGGCCTCGTCACTGCACGGACGCGCCTCATTCTCGTCAGTCATGTCACCTGCACCACCGGTCAGCGCTTCCCGGAAAAGGAGATCGCGGCGCTCGCGCGCGGCAAGGGCATCTGGTTCGCTCTCGATGGCGCGCAGGCCCCCGTCTGCATCCCTTTCGACATCGTCGGCACCGGCGCGGACTTCTACACGAGCAGCACGCACAAGTGGCTGATGGGGCCGAAGCGCACGGGCTTCCTGTACGTGCGCCAGGGCCTGCTCGACTCGCTGCGGCCCGTCATCGCCGGCGCATACTCGTCCGAGCGCAACGACATCCTGACACGCGACATGGCGCTGCACCCGACGGCGCAGCGGTACGAGTACGGCACCCAGAACGACGCGCTGTTCTTTGCGCTTGGCGCGGCGCTGGATTTCGTGAACGCGATTGGCCTGGAACGGATCTGGCGCCACAACCACGCGCTGGCGGAACGGTTCTACCACGGGTTGCAGCAGATCCCGGGCGCCGAGATCCTGTCACCGCAAGAAGAAGCCTACCGGACCGCCATGATCAGCGTCCGCGTCCATGGACATACCTACGCCGAGGTGAACGAGCAGCTCGCGAAATCGAAGATCCGCGTGCGGCCTGTCACCGAGGGCGGGCTCAACTGCATCCGCGTGTCGTTCCACATCTGCAATGACGACACTGAGGTGACGAAGCTCCTCGACGTCCTCGCCACGCTCGCCCCGTGATACCCTCCGCGCATGCGGACGCTGAGACTCCTCATCATCCTGCTGGTGTGCCTGGCCCCGGTGCAGGCAGCCGGCCAGTTCCGGACGCACAACGACCGGTTCGCGCCGCCGCAATTCACCTCCAAGGCTGACTGGGATCGCCGGGCTGCGCACCTCCGCGAGCACGTGCTCGCGACTGCCGGCCTGGTGCCGCTGCCCGCGAAGCCGCCGCTCCACGCCGTTATCTTCGACGACGTGACGCACGCCGACTACCGCGTGTCGAAGGTCTACTTCGAGAGCCTCCCCGGGTTCTACGTGACGGGCAATCTCTACCGGCCGGCCGGCGACGGTCCGTTCCCGGCAGTGCTGTCGCCGCACGGACACTGGACGTACGGCCGTCTCGAGAACACCGCCATCATGTCGGGCCCCGGCCGCGCCATCAACCTCGCGCGCCAGGGGTTCGTCGTGTTCATGTACGACATGGTCGGCTACAACGACAGCCGGCAGCTTCCGCATACCTTCGGCGGGCGGCGCGAGAACCTCTGGGGCCTCAGCCTCTCGGGCCTCCAGCTCTGGAACGGCATCCGCAGCCTCGACTTCCTCGAGTCGCTGCCGTACGTGCGCAAGGATGCGATTGGCATGACCGGCGAATCGGGCGGCGGCAGCCAGACATTCCTTCTGGCGGCGGCGGACCCGCGCGTGGCGGTGGCCGTGCCGGTCAACATGATCTCGCTGCACATGCAGGGTGGCTGCCTCTGCGAGAACACGCCGGGCCTGCGCCTCGACACGACGAACGTCGAAATTGCCGCGACGATCGCGCCGCGCCCGCTGCTCATGATCTCGGCCACGGGCGACTGGACGGCCGAGACGCTCGAGGCGGAGTACCCGGCCGTGCGCGCCATCTACGCGCTCGCCGGGGCGGAGGACCGCGTGAGCGCCGTGCGCATCACCGCCGAGCACAACTACAACAAGGACAGCCGAGAGGCCATGTACGCCTGGATGGCTCGGTGGCTGACGGGGGCGCCGGCCCAGCCGCGTCTGGAGGAAAAGGCCTTCACACCCGAGCGGCTTCCCGACCTGCTGGTCTTCCACGGGCGGGCGCTGCCGGAGGGCGCGCTGACGCCTGACGCGTTCACGGCTGCCTGGATCGATGCGGCGCAGCAGCAGTTGACTGAAACGTCTCTCTCGGTTCGCGCCGCCGCGTTGCGGCATGCGCTGGCGTTCGCCGGCGAAACGGCTCCGGCGGCGGCAGGCGCGTCAATCCGGACTGCCGCCCGCCGCCGTCCTGTCGTGCTCACGGCAGGCGACAACGGTGGCGTCGAAGCCGGTCTTCAAAAGGCCGGCTATACCGTCCGGCCCATTCGTTTCACGCCCTTCGATGCCGAGGCGGCAGCCAAGGTCCAGCACTTCGACACGTACAACCGGACCGCTGCCAGCCAGCGCGTCGCGGATCTCGTTGCCGCCCTTCGTGCAGAGCCAGGCGCCATCCTGATTGCCGCCGGAGACGACGCGCTCGCCGGCGCGCTGGCGTCCGCGATCGAACCGCCGCGGCTGGCGATGCTGGACGTGAAGGGCTTCGACACGACGCGCGACGAGGACTTCCTCGCGCACCTCTACATTCCCGGGCTTCGACGCGCCGGGGACTTCCAGACCGCTTCCGACATGGCGCCGGGCCGGCTCGTCATCCACGGCACCGGCGCGCACTTCGACGTCACGGGCGCCCGTCTGCGGCGCGCCACGATCACACCCGAGGAGATTCTCACCGTCGTCCGGGAATCCAGCACCGCCAAGTGACATCGGCGCGAAGCGCAGTCTGAGGGCTACCTCCCCGCCTTGTACTTCGACACGCGGTTCAGTTCGTCCACCGTGCGGCGGAGCTCCTTGGGCAGATCGCCCCGCAGGTTCGCGTCGAACACCTCGCAGAGGGCGTTGTAGTACCACATCGTGCGCCGCTTCGGGCGCTTGAAGCGCTTGAAGACCTCGTCGCCGATCACGTAGTGATCCGCCAGGATGGCGCGGGTGTTCGAGAGCTTGTCGGCCGCCGAGACGAGCAGCCCGGCCCGGGAGGCCTTCGGCAGGTGCCTGAGGTAGCGCTTCTTCCGGCCCTCCCACGGCTCCTTCAGGGTCTCGGTTGAGTCGGTGCACTCCCGGACGATTGCCGCCACGGCCTTTCCAAAGTTCATCTGGATGTCGACAAGCCTCGGCTTTCCGCCGTGGTCCTCCGCCGCGTCGTGCAGCAGGGCGGCGATGGCCGCATCTTCGTTCCCGCCATAGCGCAGGACGATGGCGCAGACGTCGAGAAGGTGGGAAATGTAGGGAATCTTGGAGCCCTTTCGGACGTCGGCCGCATGCAGCGTGGAGGCGTAGTTGAAGGCGAGCCGGAAACGGGGTGAGTTCATCAGCGGTGCTCCATTGACGGATGTCTCGTCGTGCGTGATTCGTCGCCGCGCGTCCGTTCCAGGCGCCGGCTCGGCGCCTGGCGGCGGAGCGCGCGATCCTGGCGTCAGGCGAGCCAGCCCCCGTCGCGGTGGTGCGAGAAGAACTGCTCCAGGGCGAACTTGCGCCCCGCGAGCTGCTTCCGGAGACGCGCCATCTCGGCGGGCGGCAGCGGCGCCGCGTACACCTTCGCCGCGGCCACGTTCGCCCTGAGGAACTCGAGCGTCGGCATGCCGCAGACCGCGGCCGAGATCGGCAGGCTCCAGGCATAGCGCAGCAGCGATACCGCGTCGGCCCCGCCGTCGACGAGCAGCTTGTCCTGGGCTGTGACCTTCATCAGGATCACGCCGAGGTTCTTCCTGTTGGCGGCGGGAAGCGCCAGCTCCTCGAAACGGCCTCCCTGGACGGGGTTCATGGCCATCTGCACGCAGTCGAGATCGTGCCGCTCGATGGCCTTCGCCATGACGGCGCCGTCGGTGTGGCTCGTCATGCCGATGAACCGCGTGACCTTCTGCTCGCGCAGTTCGTAGAGGGCCTTCAGCGCTCCGTCCGGGGCCTCGATCGTCGCGAGATCGGACTCGTCGCCGATGCCGTGCAGGTGGAGCAGGTCGAGGTGGTCGGTCTGCAGCCGCTTGAGGCTGGCCTCGACTTCCTTGAGGGCGGCGTCGCGCGTTCGCGAGCGGGTGGGGACCTTGGTGGCGAGGAACACGTCTCTCCGACGCCTGGCCATGACGCGCCCGACTCGCGTCTCGCTCTCGCCGTTCCCGTAGCTGAAGGCGGTGTCGAAGTAGTCGATGCCGGACTCGATCGCCTCCTCGAGGACGGCGGAGGCCTGCTCCGCCGGGTACACCAGGAAGCGGCTGCCGCAGCCGAAGGCGAGGATCGAGACCTGCACGCCCGTGCGGCCGAGGGTCCGGTGCGGCAGCTTCGCGGCCGCCACGCCGCCGCCGGTCACGGCACCGGCAGCCGCCGCAGGCGCCAGCGCCGGCATTGCCACCACGGCGCCCGCCGCCACCGCCAGGCCACTTCGCTCCAGGAACTCGCGCCGGCTCACCCCGCTCTTCGCCGACATACTCGCCTCCGTTCGGTCGTCTCCTGCGACGTTGCCTCGGGGGCTGAAGCCGCCGGGCTGTATTCGGAATGGAGGCCGAGGCTTCAGCCTCGGCGCGTCACGCCGGCTTCACGCCGGCCTCGCGAAGGTACTCGCTCATCGCCTTCGCGTACTGGGGGAAGGCCATCTCCGGCTCCTCGATCTCGGGGTGCCACTTCTTCTCCCACTCCAGACAGTAGTAGCCCTGGTAGCCGGCCTTGGCCAGGACCATCACCTGCGCCTTCACCGGCACTGCGCCGGCACCGAGGAGGACGTATCGGCGGTCCGTCCCCTCCGGCTTCGAGTCCTTGAGATGCGTGTGGCGGATCCAACGGCCGAGTTTCGCGTACGTGTCCCCCGGCTGCTCCCCGCCGGCCACGAACGTGTGGTGCGCGTCCCAGAGCAGCGCGAACCGCGGAGAGTCAACCCGGGTCAGGATCGCCGAGAGATCGTCCGAATGGGTGAAGTCGCCGTGCGACTCGATGAGGACGATCACCCCCGAGGCTTTCGCGTGCGCGGCCATCAGCTGGAACCCCTCGACCACGCGGGTCATCACCTCTTCCCTCGGCTCGCCGGGCGCGATCCTGTCGCCGAACATCCGCACGTACGGGACGCCGAGGGCATGCGCGAGGTCGATGAACCGGCGCCCCTCGTCCAACTGCTGTGCGCGCTTCACGGGGTCCTTCTCGTGCATGGCCGCCGAGGCGCCGAGGCCGACGATGGCGATCCCCAGCGCGGCGAGATCCTGCGTCGTCGCGGCGAGGCGCGTGCCCTGGAACTCCGGCACCAGCGGAAGGTCCATCTCGCCGGCGACGCCCCGGAGCTCGATCCCGCTGTACCCGAGGCGGTCTGCGGACTCGAGGATGGTCTTCCAGCTCCAGGCGGGGCACCCGAGCGTCGAGAAGGCAATCCGGTGGCGCGTCGCCAGGCGCCGGGCCCGCGGGATCACGGACGCGCACAGGCCGGCGCCGAGGGTGGAGAGGAACGCGCGGCGAGAGGTGATCGTCATGGCGCGATTATAGGCCGCAGTCCGACGATTCGCGCATCGCTCAGGCCGGCCCGCGATCGAGCGGCGTGACCGGATCGAGCAGGAGCCAGGACAGCGCGGCGATCAGGTACACGACTGACGAGATGGAAAAGACCAGGCTCCAGCTCCCGGTGATGTCGAGGATGTAGCCGGTGGCGATCGGGGCGACGAACCCGCCCAGGTTGCCCATCATGTTCATCGTTCCCGAGAACGTTCCCGCGAACCGGCCGCCCACGTCCATGCACGTGCCCCAGGCGCAGGGGAGGGCGAAGTCGTTGAACAGGCCGGCGAGGCCGATGAGCACGGCGAGCGAGAGCGCGCTTCCCCGCGCCGAATGGGAGGCGAGCAGGCAGACGGCGGCCGCCACGAAGCCGAAGGCCGCGAGGGCCTTGCGGGCGCGGCCGACGCCGCCGATGCGGCGGGCCAGGGCGTTCGCGCAGAAGCCCGAGATGAGCGACCCGAACCCGCCGCCGAACAGCGGAAGGCCCGCGAGGACGGCGAGCATGACCGGACCCAGGTGCGCGCCGTGGGTGCTGTCGAGGTACGTCGGGAACCAGGTGACGTAGAAGTACCAGACGTAGCTCAAACAGGCGTATTGGATCCACAGCAGCCACGCCGAAGGCGAACTGAAGAAGACCGCCCACGGGACCTTGGCGTGCCGGGAGGCGAGGTTCTCGACGCCTGTGAGCAGCTTCTTTTCCGCGTCGTTGACCGAAGGATGCTCGTGCGGGTTGTCACGGAACCAGCGGTAGAAGAAGAAGGCCCACACGAGACCGAGCCCTCCGAACACCTCGAAGGCGCGGCGCCAGGAGGAAACGAGCCCGAGGACCGCCACCACGAGCAGCGGCGTCGCCGCGCCTCCCCAGCGCGCCGCCAGCCAGAGCACGCTCTGGGCGCGCACGCGCTCGTCCGGGGGCAACCACGTCGAGAAGGCCTTGGTGATGTTCGGAAAGCAGCCGGCCTCGCCGGCGCCGAACAAGAAGCGCACGACCATCATGGCGATCGCGCTGCCGGCCTGGGCCGTGGCGGCCGTGAAGAAGGACCACCAGATCACGACGCGCAGGAGGACTTTCCTCGGCCCGAACTTGTCGCCCAGCCACCCCGTGGGGATCTCGAACAACGCGTACGCCAGCGTGAAGGCGCCGAAGATGTAGCCCGCCTGCACGTTCGAGAAGTGCAGGTCTCTCTGCATGAGCGGCATGGCCTTCGAGATGCAGACGCGGTCGATGTACTGGATGACGGCCAGCGTCACGGCGAAGACGATCACCCAGTAGCGGGCGTGCGTGGCGCGCTGGGGCTCGGTGGTCGTCTCGATCCGGGGCGTCATCAGGTCGATATTGTAGTAGCCTTCGCCTGATGTTCCTGACGAAACATCTGTCGGCGGACGGCCCGCGGTGGGCGCTCGACGGCAGCCTGCTGCCGCCCTCATTCAGCCTGGAATCCCTGCTGCGGCTGCCCCGCGCGGACGCCGCGGACTTCCTGCTCGCGCTCCCGCGAGGGGGCCCGCCGGACGGCGGACTGCTGCCGCCCCTCGAGGCCAGGCACGAGGTCTGGGCGGCCGGCGTCACGTACCTGCGAAGCCGCGAGGCGCGCGAGGCCGAGTCGTCCGTGCGGGACGTCTACGCACGGGTCTACGACGCGGCGCGCCCCGAACTGTTCTTCAAGGCGACGGGGTGGCGCGTGGTTGGTCACCGCATGCCCATCCGCGTGCGCGAGGACAGCCGCTGGAACGTCCCCGAGCCGGAACTCACGCTGGTCGTCAACGCACATTGCGAAATCGTCGGGTACTGCGCGGGCAACGATGTGTCGTCCAGGGACATCGAGGGCGAGAATCCGCTCTACCTGCCGCAGGCGAAGGTCTACGACGGATCGTGCGCGCTGGGTCCCGGCATCGCGCTCTGCGAGGCCGACAGCCTCCGCGACGTGCGCATCCAGGCCGAGGTGGTCCGCGCCGGCCGATCGGTCTCTATCGGAGAAACACGGACCTCGCAGATGAAGCGGCCCCTCGACGAACTGGTCTCCTACCTCTGCCGGGAGCTCGATTTCCCGGGCGGCGTGTTCCTCATGACCGGCACGGGCATCGTGCCGCCGCCGGACTTCTCGCTGACCGGCGGCGATCTCGTGCGCATCGCGGTCGGGCCGCTGACGCTCGAGAACGAGGTCGACGTCAGGACCCGCGCTTCCCATTCCTGAAGGGGATCACCCATGTCATTGGAGCCTGTCCTCATCGGCGGTGAGTGGCGCCAGGCCGACAACCCGGCCGGTGAGTTCCCGGCCGTCGATCCGGCCACCAGGGCCGCATCCGCGGAGACGTATCCGGTGTCCAGCGCGGACGAGGTCGAGCAGGCCTGTCGCGCGGCGCTGGAAGCCGCGGCGGCGCTTCGCTCGTGTTCTCCGGTCGACATCGCCCATTTCCTCGAAGACTACGCGGCGAGGATCGACAACCGATGCGAGGCGCTCGTGGAGATCGCGGCGCGCGAGACGGGGCTACCCGCGAGCCCGCGCCTCCGCCAGGTGGAGCTTCCCCGGGCCACGAACCAGATTCGCCAGGGAGCCGCGGCGGCCCGAAATCGTTCGTGGTGCCACGCGACCATCGATACCAAGGTCAACATCCGCTCGAAGTACGGGCCGCTCGGCGGGGCAGTCGTGGTGTTCGGGCCCAACAACTTCCCCTTCGCGTTCAACTCCATTGCCGGCGGCGACTTCGTGGCGGCCATCGCGGCCGGGAACCCCGTCATCGGCAAGGCCAACACCGGCCATCCCGGGACCAGCAGGATGCTCGCCGAGCTGGCGTTCGAGGCTGCGGGGACGGCGGGCCTGCCCCCCGCGACGATCCAGCTCATCTACCGCACGCCGCCCGACGTCGGCCTGAGGCTCGTGTCGCATCCATCGATCGGGGCCACCGCATTCACGGGCAGCAAGGCTGCGGGCCTGCGGCTGAAGGAAGCCGCGGACAAGGCCGGCAAGCCGATCTACCTCGAGATGTCGAGCACGAACCCGATGTTCCTGCTGCCCGGCGCCCTTGCGGAGCGCCTCCAGGCCATCGCCGGAGAGCTGTTCGACTCCTGCGCGCTCGGGGCCGGGCAATTCTGCACCAGGCCCGGAATCACCGTCGTCCTGGCGGGCGGCCAGGCCGAGGCGTTCCTGGCTCATGCGGCCGGTCTGTTCGAGAAGGGCGTCCCGGGCACCCTGCTCGGTCCCGAGGGCCCGCCCCGAATCGCCGAGGGCATCGGCGAGCTCGTCGCGCACGGCGCCAGCATCGTGGCCGGCGGCCGCGAAATCGACGGGCCCCGGTGCGCCTTCGCCAACACGCTGCTGCGCGCATCGGGCGACGCCTTTCTCCGGAGTCCCCACGCGCTGCAGACCGAGGCCTTCGGGACGGTCAATCTCGTGGTCGTTGCCAGCGACGCGGCCCAGATGATCGAGATCGCCGCGAGCCTGGAAGGCAACCTCACCGGCTCCATCTACAGCGACACCGCCGGCGCGGACGATGAGCTCTATGGGCGGGTGGAGGCCGTGCTGCGGCAGAAGGTGGGCCGCCTCCTCAACGACAAGATGCCGACTGGCGTGGCCGTGACGCCCGCGATGAACCACGGGGGACCGTTCCCCGCCACCGGCCATCCCGGATTCACGGCGGTCGGGATACCCGCGTCGCTGCTGCGGTTCGCGGCGCTGCACTGCTACGACAACGTCCGCCCGCACCGGCTGCCGCCCGAGCTCGCGGACAGGAACCCGACCGGCAGGATGTGGCGTCTCATCGACGGAGAATGGACCGAGCGCGATGTCGCAGAGTGAACTGAGCGATCTGCTCGGCGGCGGCGAACTGCTCGACGCGACCCGCACGACATCCAGCGGGCCCGAAGGGCGGCTCCCCATCACGCCCGGGATGCTGCTGAACGAGCCGAGCGGCAGCCTGTTCGGCATGACCCAGAATGCCGGCATGGGCTGGGACCCCGCCGAGACCGGGCGGGCCCAGTACCTGATCCTGAGCACGCAGGGCGGGCTGCGCGAGGCCGACGGACGGCCGCTCGCGCTCGGGTACCACACCGGTCACTGGGAGCTTGGCCTGCTCGTGCGGGCCGCGGCGGAAACGCTGCGCGACGAGGGGATGATTCCGTTCGCCGCGTATTGCAGCGACCCGTGCGACGGCCGGACGCAGGGCACCGCCGGCATGTTCGACAGCCTGCCCTACCGGAACGACGCGGCGATCACGCTGCGCCGCCTGATCAGGTCGTTGCCCGGGCGGGCCGGCGTCATGGGCATCGCGACGTGCGACAAGGGCCTGCCGGCGATGATGATGGCGCTGGCCGGCTGCAGTGACCTGCCCGGGATCATCGTGCCTGGGGGAGTGACGCTTCCGGCCATCGGCGGCGAGGACCTCGGCAAGGTCCAGTCGATCGGCGCCAGGTATGCGCACGGCCTCATCACCGAAGACGAGGCGGCGACGATGGGCTGCCGTGCGTGCGGGTCGCCGGGCGGCGGGTGCCAGTTCCTGGGGACGGCCGCCACCGCGCAGGTCGTAGCCGAGGCGCTCGGGCTCGCGCTGCCGCACAGCGCGCTCAGCCCGTCGGGCGAACCGATCTGGCTGGACGCTGCCCGGCGCTCGGCGCGCGCGCTCGTGCGACTGGCCGCGAGGCGGATCGCGCTTGCGTCTATCCTCACGCCGCGCGCCCTCGAGAACGCGATGCTCGTCCATGCCGCGTTCGGCGGCTCGACCAACCTCCTCCTGCACATTCCCGCGCTCGCTCACGCCGCAGGCCTGCCTCGGCCCGGCGTCGAGGACTGGGACCGCGTCAACCGCGCGACCCCGCGGCTCGTCGACGCGCTGCCGAACGGGCCCCGGGATCATCCAACCGTGCAGGTGTTCATGGCGGGCGGGGTCCCCGAGGTCATGCTGCACCTCCGCGAGATGGGCCTCCTCAACCTGGACGTGCTCACGGTCACGGGCGACACGCTCGGCGCGGTCCTCGACTGGTGGAAATCGAGCGAGCGGCGGCAACGCGCGCGCGCCCGTCTGCTGGAGGCCGACGGCGTCGATCCCGGCCGCGTCATCATGGGCCCGGACGGTGCGCGGCTGGCGGGACTGACGCGCACGGCGATCTTCCCTTCCGGCAACATCGCGCCCGAGGGCTCCGTCGTCAAGGCCACCGCGATCGATCCGTCAGTCGTCGATGAAGACGACGTGTACCGCCATCGCGGCCCCGCGCGCGTCTTCACGTCGGAGGCCGACGCCATCGCGGCAATCAAGGGACAGGGAACCGCCGGTACCCCGGTGAAGCCCGGCGACGTGGTGGTGCTCATCGGCGCCGGCCCGCTCGGCACCGGGATGGAGGAGACCTACCAGCTCACGTCGGCCCTCAAGCACCTCCCCTGGGGCAAGACCGTCGCCATCGTCACCGACGCGCGCTTCTCCGGCGTGTCCACCGGCGCGTGCGTCGGCCACGTCGGCCCGGAAGCCCTGGCCGGCGGCCCGATCGGCAGGCTCGCCGACGGAGATGTGATCGAAATCGTCATCGATCGCCGGCAGGGGAGGGGTCAGCTCAACCTCGTAGGCCTCGCCGATCACGACCTCGCGCCGGACGAAGCCGTCCGGCTGCTGGCCGAGCGGAGTTCCCACCCCGGCCTTCGCTCACACCCCGATCTCCCGGCCGACACTCGCTTGTGGGCGGTGCTGCAGCACGCGAGCGGCGGCACGTGGGCGGGCTGCGTGTACGACGTGGATCGAATCGTCGCCGTGATTGACGCCGGGCTCGAGGCCCTGAAGGAGCAGAAGCCGCGCGGGCGAATTGACTCCGGGAAGGGCCCGGAGTAACGTCCGGGCTCAGAAGGCCGTGCGCTGCATCATCGTGCTCGCGACGCTCTCGCTCCTGGCGGCCCGTCCCCATCCCGCCGACGGTCAGCCTGCATCGCAGTCCCCGTCTCCTCAATCGGCACGACCGGAGGCCGGAGCCGTCAACCCGGTCCCCGCCATCACCCTGCCCGAGCGAGCGGGGCCGTGGCTCCGCCAAGGGGCGCCCCGGCGCATCACGGACGAGACGATCTTCGACTACATGGACGGGGCCGGCGAACTGTACCTCGCGTACCGGTTCGCGCACCTTGACGTCTACGAGTACTCGGCGCCGGACGGGTCGCTCGGCACGATCCGCGTCGAACTCTACTGGATGAAGGGCTCCGACGACGCATTCGGTTTGCTGTCCACGGATTGGGGCGGCGAAGTCATCGACCTCCGTGACCAGGCCGCGGAGCGCGGCGGCGCGGCGACCGGCGTGCTTCACCGACCGGCGCAGAACCGGTACCCTGCGGTTCCCCCGCACGACGCGCTCTATGGCGGGGGCCTGCTCCGGTTCTGGAGCGGCGGCCTCTACGGGCGCGTCATGGCGTCGCGCGAGTCGGCGCAGTCGCGCGCGCAGGTGCTGGCCATCGCCAGGTCGATCGTCGGGGGGCGGCCCGGGAACGCCGACCCGCCGGGCATCCTGTCGAGGATCCCCGTCCAACTGGGTGGGCGCTTCGTGCTCCGCCCCGAGCGTACGTGCTTCTTCCGGTCACACCTCGTGCTCAACTCGGTGTACTACCTGGCGCCGGAGGACGTGCTCGGTCTCGGCGCTGCGGTCGATGCCAGCGTCAGCGAATACCGGCCCGCCGAGGCGGGCGGCCGTCCAGTTCGCCTGGTCGAGATCGTGTATCCGTCTCCCGATGCGGCAGCGGCGGCGCTGCGGACTTTCGTCCGGTCGTACGTGCCCGCGCCGGCAAGGCCGGCTCCAGCCGGATCCGGATCGGGCACGGCGAAAGTCGAGGATGGCTGGGTGGGCTGGGCGGCCGGGGACCGCAGGCTCGCGGTGGTGCTCGGCGCGGCGAGCCCGGGAGACGCGAAGGCACTGGCCGCTGCCGCACTGGCGGCCCTCGCCGGACAGTAGAAAGGACATGCCGTGAGCAAGGACCACCCGATCACCCGGCGCGATTTCGTGCGAAGCGCGGTCGGGGCTGTTGTGGGCGCTTCAGCGCTCGGTGGCGAGGCCGCGGAGGCGGCCGCCCGTCAGGCGAAGCCCGCCGCGCGCACTGGCCGTTCGGCGCGCGTCGTGCTGGTTCGCGACGAGCAGGTGCTCAACGACACGCACGACGTGGACACGGCGGTGCTGGACCGGATGCTGGCCGACACCGTCATGCGCCTGACCGGCGAGAAGACGCCGAACGCCGCGTGGCGCGCCCTGTTCAAGCCGACCGACACCGTGGGTCTCGTGCCGACGCCGCACCTCAACCCGACCCACCCGGAGCTCGTGGCCGCGGTCCGCCGGGCGCTCGCGGGCGCCGGCGTCCCGGCCGGGCAGATTCGCGAGGCACAAGGGGGCATCGAACTGCCGCGGGCGTGCACGGCGCTCGTCGCGATGCCCGCCCTGAAGGCGCACTGGCTGACAGGGCTCGGGACGGCGATGAAGATCTACATCATGTACTCGGGCCGGCCGAGCAGCTATCACGGCGCGAACAACGCGAACCTGGCCGAGACGTGGCTGCTGCCGGGCGTGAAGGGGAAGACGAAACTCGTGCTCGTGGACGCGCTGCGGCCGCTGTGTGACAAAGGGCCTCAGCCCGATCCGCGGTACCTCTGGGACTACAACGGGCTGATCGCGAGCACCGACCCGGTCGCAGTGGACGCCGTCGGGCTGCAGATCGTCATGGCGAAGCGGCGGGCGCTGCGCGGGGAGGATTGGCCGCTGTCGCCGCCCCCGCTCTGCGTCAGCGTGGCGGACGAGACGTTCGGACTCGGCACGAGCCGGATGAGCGAAATCACGCTGGAGCGCGCCGGCTGGACGCGCGACATCCTCGTGTGAGCGACACCACGCCCGGATGTGCCGTCAGCCGCTTCTGTCTCGATGCGACGGCCTCCTCGAGGCGAGTCGATCGAGACGGGACCGGGTCATGCGCAGGTGCATGACGGGATACGCGTTGATCAATACCTGCGCAAGACAGAACCAGAGCAGAGGCGTCCACCTGCCGCGCAAGAGCAAGTCGACCATATAGGGCACGACAAGCAGCGCGGCACAGAAGTGCGAGGTCTCGGCGGCCTCGAGTTCGGCCGCGACTCTCCGCGAGTCGCGAAGGCCGTCGTGCATGTAGACGTCCCGGTTGAAGTGGCGGAGCGGGGTCCTGCGGAGAAGCCGGCCATACGCCGGGACGCCGAGCGCGCCATACAGCCCGCCCTCGACCTCCCACGCGCGAATCGTCCTCAGCGGGCGGGGCATCCTGATCATCACGACGGGCTGCGCCACGAACACGAGGCCGAGGAAGCAGATCATTGCCACAAAGACGAACCACGGCGACTCGAGGCTGAAGGGCATGGCCCGCCGAATCACGAGGAACGCGACGCCGTACGCAGCGGCGACGATCAGCAGCCGTATCCAGCCTCCGGGTCTGTCCATCGAAGCCTCCAGCGGACCGCCAGCGACGAAGTTTACCAGCAGAGTGGCGGCAGGGCAGGCGCGTTCGCGTTGCGCCGGCGGGGTCGCGGGAGATGAGTCGCGAAAGAAGGATTGTCCGACTCTCTCGAAGTGTTCTATAACCAGGGAAGCGAGTCATACCTCGCCACATATGAGACCACACGCTGCCGCCACCCTACTTCTCATCATGACTGCAACCGCATCTCTCCTTCCTCAAGGCGGCGCCGCCAGCTTTGGCGAGGACACCGCCTTTCTGAGACGCCATACCGGCCTGATCGTGCTCAGCGACGAACACGGTCTCGCCAAGATGGCCGTCGCGCCCGCCTGGCAGGGCCGCGTGATGACCAGCACGGCCGGCGGAGATGCGGGCCGCAGTTTCGGGTGGATCAACCGGGAGCTGATTGCCTCGGGCAAGCTGCTGCCGCACATGAACGCCTTCGGCGGCGAGGATCGGTTCTGGATGGGGCCGGAGGGCGGGCAGTTCTCCATCTTCTTCGCCAGGGGCGCCAGGTTCGAATTCGCTGACTGGCAGACCCCGGCCGTGTTCGACACGCTGCCATTCCGAGTCGCCAGCCAGTCGGCGAACCAGGCGGCCTTCAGCGCGGAGTTTGGCCTGACCAATTATTCGGGAGCGCGTTTCGACGTGGCGGTGAGCCGCGTCGTGCGCCTGCTCGGCACTGCCGCAGCCTGGAAGACGCTGGGCGTGCCGCCGGACAAGAACGTGAGCCTCGTCGCTTACGAGACGGACAACCAGATCACCAACACGGGCAAGGACCCCTGGAAGAAGGAAACCGGCCTGCTCTCGGTGTGGATCCTGGGCATGTTCAACCCGTCGCCGTCGGCGACCATTGTCGCTCCGATCAAGTCCGGGCCTGAATCCGAGCGTGGACCAAGGGTGACGTCGGACTATTTCGGCAGCATTCCGCCAGACAGGCTGGTGGCGAAGGACGACGTGGTGTACCTCCGTGCCGATGGCAAGTTCCGCAGCAAGATCGGCATCAGCCCCAGGCGCAGCAAAGGCGTACTGGGCAGCTACGATGCGGACAACAAGGTCCTGACCATCGCGCAATTCACCCAGCCCGCCGGCGTGACCGACTACGTGAATTCGCTCTGGAAGCTGCAGGACAACCCCTTCGGCGGCGATGCGGCCAACAGTTACAACGACGGCCCCGCCACCCCCGGTGCCAAGCCGATGGGACCCTTCTTCGAGCTGGAATCCTCTTCCCCGGCCGCAGCTCTGGCTCCCGGCGAGAGCCTGTCACATGTCCATCGCACGATTCATCTGAGCGGGCCCGAATCGGCCTTGGACGCGGTCGCGCGCGCGACCCTGGGCGTCTCGCTGTCGGCGATCAAGACAGCTCTGCGGAATCCGTGAGAGCCGTTGGCCAGCCGGTGCCGGGGGGATCGAACCCGCACGACCGTCGGGAAAGGACACGGCTGCCGGCGACATCCGATAGCGTTCGGACATGATCCTGAGGTCTACGAGGTCCGCGACCTCGCCATCTGTAAAGGCAAGCCTCCTCCAATCCCCGGTCGCTGCTTGCTTGGCTTGTAGCCAGCCCGACAGAAGCCGAATCGCTCGTGCGGCTCAGAGAACTTGAGGCACCTCTCGCCGTCCTGCCAGAAGCAGGACTCGCATGATCCCGCAAGGTGCTTCGCGTGTGCCTCCTCCAGTGCCTCCAGACGATGCTGGAGCAGCCTGAGGGCGGCGCGGGCCTCCAGGACCTCGGTGGCGAGCAGCGTCACCAGGAAGGCGCGCGGGCGCTCTGGATGAGCAGCACACACCTGATCCGCGGCGTCCTCGAGTTGGGGGACCGTGGAGTCGGGGTTGACGATTGCCAGGAGCGCCGCCGTCGTGTCGGTCATGGACGGATTCCGGCTGCGCGCAGTGCCGCCTCGGGGCCTTCGTCCTCCTTCAGGGATCGGACACAGCTGGCGCCCACCGTGGCGCAGGTCTCCGCGGACACACGGGCGTCTTCTCTGAGCTTGGTGAGACTGGTCATGACGGCTCCCGGGGTTCGAGCAAGGGCTGTCGCGTGTTCCAGTATTCGAGGCACAACTCGAGCATCGACGACTCGACGTCTGTGCCGATCGCTTTCTCTAGTGCTGGCGAAGTCCGCAGCAGGTCAATTGACCACCGTCGGCCGGGCATGCGCCCGTCGCTTCTTGCCGCCGAAGGGAGGCGGACTGCTGCGACCCGTAGCCAAGCAAGCGACATGCCATCAGGAGCACGCCGTAAATGGTTGTCGCTGGCGGGCCTTCTCCGAGTATCGACCGACCATGGCGGTAGAAACCGGGTAACTCTTACCCTGTCAGATTGCACACCAACGCGGATTGATCCAACAGGAGGGAGCCGCAGCAACGCGGTCGAAATCCGCCGCGTGTTCGAGGACGAGGACTTCGGCGCGGAGTTCACGCCGGAACTCCGCGAGCAGGAACAGCGGATCAGCCAGCCGCCAGCCAGTACGCTGCGTTGTAGGAGTTCTTGTGCCGGGGGCGGGAATCGAACCCGCACGACCCTTGGGGAGTCCCGGGATTCTACCTCACAGGACGCTCCACCAGGGCGCGGCCAGCACGTCCGGCGCCAGCCACTCGAGCGTGCGGCCCGTGTGCAAGAGCAGCGCGGCGCGCGCCTTCCTGCCGTACTCGGCCCGGAACGTGCGGAGATGCGCGGCGTCGGCCAGGCGCGGCCGTGCGCCTGACTTGACCTCGATGGGCAGGAGTCTCCCGCCGGTTTCGATCACGAAGTCCACTTCTTCACCGATCACGGTGCGCCAATAGCCGATCTCGGCGCGTTCCAGCCGCGCGTCGCGCCAGGCCAGCAGATCATGCAGGATGAGGTTCTCGAGGTGCGCGCCGGCTGGCTCGTCCGCGCCGCCAAGGTGGAGCGCAAGGCCGGTGTCGGCCCAGTAGATCTTCGGCGCCTTGATGAGCCGCTTGGTTCGGTTCACCGCGTACGCCGGCACCCGGACGAGCAGGTGGGACGTCTCCAGGAGGTTCAGCCAGCGATGAACCGTCGGCTGCGGCAGCGCGATGTCGCGCCCCAGCTCGGTCTGTTGCAGGATCTGGCCGAGGCGCAGGCACGCGCCCCGCATGAGGCGGCGGAAGTCCGGGAGCCCGCTGATCGATGCAAGGTCCTGCAGGTCGCGCTCCAGGTACGTGCGCACGTAGCCGTCGAACCAGATCGCCCGGTCGCCGGACGCGGTCAGCTCGACGGCTGGCGTGGGAAAGCCCCCGCGCCGCGCCAGCGCGCGCCAGTCCTCAGCCGTGTCGGGTTCGGCGGCCAGCAGATCGCGCCACTCCTTGTCCGGCGCTCCGAGAATGGCGTCCCAGATGCCGGCGCGCCCGAGGCCGCGCTGCTCGCGCCGGGTCATCGGCCACAGGGTCAGGTAACTCGCCCGGCCGGCGAGCGACTCCGAGACGCGGCGCATCAGCAGCAGGTTGGCCGATCCGGTGAGCAGAAACCGGCCCGGCGCGCGGTCGCGGTCGATGGCCCTCTTCACCGCGCGCAGCAGCTCGGGCTCTCGCTGCACCTCGTCCAGGGTGACCGGCCCGCCGCCGCCGACCAGGACGTCCGGATCGCGCCGAGCGGCGTCGAGCACGTCGAGGTCGTCAAGCGATCGGTAGCGCCGCTGCCCGGGGACAAGGTGTTCGGCCAGGGTGCTCTTGCCCGTCTGCCGCGCGCCGGTGACGATGACGGCGGGCATGGTCCGCAAGCGCTGGGCGAGCGCGCTCCCGACGAGTCTCGGCAGTACATTCATGGCGTGAATGATAATCATTCACGGCGTGAATGGTCAACGCCAGCCTCACCCACGGCACGCGGCTCGATCCGAGATGGACTCAGTGCTGGCCCAGCTGCTGCGCCAGGCCAGCACCGTCCCAGATCTCCCATTCCTCGGCGATCCTGCCTTCGGCGATGCGGCTGATGAGCATCAAGGACATGCGAATCTGCCTGCCGGTCGCGGGGAAGCCCATGAACTCCCCCCGGTGGGTGCCGCAGAATGTGCACCTCCACGCCACTCTATCGCCTTCGGCGATCAGGTCCTCAATGGTCCAATAGCCATCAGGGAAAGCGGCCAGCACCGAGGGCTGGAACTGCTTGTACGCGTGGAGGTCGAAGTCACCCGATGGCGCGTGCCACACATAGTCCGCTGCCAGCAGCGTGTCCATGAGCGACATGTCGTTCTTGCCAATGCACTCATCAAGGTAGCGACGGACGAGAGCTTTGTTCTCACTCGACATGGCAGTTCTCCCTGTCCAGCCAAGGTTCACCGTGCTCGGATTCAGGCTCGGCGCCACCGCGATGGCAGCCCTCAACTCCAGTCGGCGTTGGAATGGCCACTTGACCCTGCTGGCCTTGGGATCGGTGAGGACTTCTCCGACGTACCTCCATTCGACGGTGCTACTGCGTGATGGCGATGTTCTGGGTGCTGACCGCCTGCCACCGCCCGTCGCGCTTCACGAAGAAGTCGGTGCTGCGCTCCGAGCCCGATCTGTCGCTGCCGTTCTGCGTGCCCTTGATGACCACGACCATCGTGGCGACGGCCGCGTCGCCAAGGACGTGGACGCTCAGGTCGTGCGCCGTGATCGACTCGAACCGAATCGCCCCGGACTTCTGCCCCGCAATCGCTTGTGCCCGGGTCGTGATCTGGCCCCCGACGTTCTCCGTCCACTCCTTCCCGAGGATGCGCTCGATGGTGGCCACATCGCGTGTCGCCAGCGCCGTCCCCCAGTCCTGCTCGACCTTGATCAGGGCCTGCTCCTCGGCACCGTCCGCCGTGGTCCCGGGCATGGGCAGATCGCTGTTCGAGATGGCCCGGTCCCATTTCCACGACCCATCGCCCTGTCGCTGGAGCACGACGACCCAGTTCCCGCTGTCGTTCGCTGACGCCACCCCTTCGGCCTTGGGGGTGACCGTCTGGGTGTACGTTCCGTGCGCGACTCCAAGGTCGCCCACGACGCGCACATCGACGACTTGCCAGTGCATCTCGAGCGTGAACTGGTCGAAGAACGCTTGGTAGAACTTTGCGACCGCGTCCTTGCCGGTCGCAGCCGGCATGTGAGGCTCGAGCCAGACGGTCTTGTCGGTCAGCATGGCCGCCACCGCTGGAGCGTTCCCGGCGTTGCCGGCCTTGAAGTAATCGTCTATCGACTGCTTGATTGCCTGTACGTCGGCGGGATCGTTGACCTTGGGCGCACAAGCCGACAGCGGCACGAGTACCAACACGAGCATCGCCGAGGGGATCATTTTCATGGCGTCACTTCTTATGAGGGCGTCGTCAGGGGTAAGAGGAGGTTCCAGGTCCGTCGCAGGTGTGGGGGCTGGGTTCGCCTCGGGCGGAGCCGCCACGGCGGAGAGCGTCCAGCGGCCGAATGGCACCGAAGGCGGCACATCGCATGGCTCCCGAGCGCGCCGGTTGCCGGATTGTGGGGAAAGGCGTCTCAGGATACGCCTGAGCATGGCAGGCGTCAACGAGACGTGGCGCTCTCCGTGTCTCGATCGTCATCCTTCAGGGATCGGACACGGCTGGCGCGCCGGAAGTAAGGGCGGCGGCGAAGGGCCGGAAGCGGGGGTGCCGGGTGAGGGGATCGAATTGCAGGTTTTACAGGAAGACGCCGCAAGACTTACAAGCGCTCTGCCGAGACGCTCCCGCCCGCGAGACGTAAAGCCCACGTCGCCGCCTCATTCAACCCACCAGGCCCGCAGTAGGACCCGGTCAGGCCAGCCAGCGTGCAGTGGCACGCGGGTTGCTGGCTTCGATGAGCGGAGGGTCATCGTGAAAGTGACGATCAGCCTCTTGATGGTGCTGGCGATGGTCAGGCCGCTGCAGGCGCGATCTTCCGGAGAAGGGCCGCAAGCGCCTCCCGCCCGGGTTCAGGCCATCGACTGCCGATCGGACACCTCGACCGCTGAGAGCCTTCGACGGGAACTCTCGAGGAGCGCACAGGATGAACTCGCGTCGGACGACTCGGCGAAGAAGCGCTTCGTTGCCGGGGACGTCAGAGGAGCGCTCGGCCTGTGGAATCAGGCCGGGAAGTCCCACGTGTACTGCGTCAACGTTGATGGTCTGGTTCGTACGCCGCGCTCGGTCGTGATTGACTACCTCGGCGCATCGCCGGACGAGATCCTGACTGTCGGGCTGTTCGAGCGGATGGAACGGCAATTGGCGGAGTTTCCCATTGCCTCGCGGTCGAGTCTCCGCTACGACCCCATCGACGACGGTTCCATGATGGTGACGGCGATCGTCCGTGAGCGATCGCTCCTTCCACGGCGCCTGGAGGAGTATGCACCTGTCGCCGTTCGGGCGGCCTTTGTGCGGGAGCTCCAAGTCAAGGTGTCGGGCCCGAGTAGCTGGGGAGGAGTCTGGACACCGTCGTATCGTTTTGCGCTCCACCGGCCACGCGCGATGCTGCGATTCGACGCCCCCGGTCCGGGCCCCGTTCCCGGCGTCCTCCACGTAGAGGGCTTCCTGGAGCGCCAGGCCTACCAGTATGGGGCGCTGGGCGACCGTGTCTACGACGAACGCCGACAACGAGTCGCCGCCGGGCTGTCCGACTGGATGACAGGCTGGCTGCGGTGGGGAGGGAGCGCGGCCTACGACCGCATCGGCGATGTGTCCTACGCCGCCGTCGAAGGGAGCCTGAATGCTCGCGCGCTTGACGATCATGTCGCGGTCATCGCAAGCGCAGGACGGTGGATGGCCACGGGGCACGGTGACTCGTTCGGGAAGCAGGAACTCGTGCTGGAAGCGCGTTCGACACGGGAGAAGTACCGGCCAAACGTCACGATGATCGCCGGTGTCACCGTTGCGAGCGGCGCGGCGCCCCTGGCGATCTGGCCCGCGGCCAGCGCGAGCCTGGGCCGAGGCGCCCTTCTCCGCGCCCATCCCTTGCGGGACGTGGGTGTCGTCACGAGCGAGATGTTCGGCAAACAGCTCGTGTTCGCGACGACCGAATACGAGCATCCCTTTCGGAGCAGGATCGGCGCCATAAGCCTGGCCGGGTTCGTCGACGCGGCGCGCGCGTCCCGCCGCCTCGGTTCACCCATGCCTCCTTCCGAGACCCAGGTCGACGTCGGCGGCGGCGTGCGACTTGGCGCCTTCGGCGAGGGCAAGGTCAGGCTCGACCTCGCCTACGGACTTCGCGACGGCCGTGTGCGCGTGTCAGCAGACTACGTCATGGCGTGGGGCGTCCGATGAATCCAGACAAGGCACGCGTGCGCCGCCGGCCCGGCGTGGCTCGCTACGCAAGCCCGGCTCTGGCAATCGCCATCACCTGGGCGGTGGTGTCCGCGCTGTCGGCGAGCAGCGGCGCGGGCGCTTCGAGGGCCGCTCCGCTCTCGCCCCAGACCGACGCGCAAGCGTTGGTGGCGTTGGACAAGCGAGTGACAGAATACCGCGCGCTGCGCGAGAAGGTGGAGGACCGTCTCCCCGCGCTCCCGACCGATGCCACGGCTCAACAGATTGATCAGGCCAAGCGCGATTTGTGCCGCGGCATCGTGGCCGCGAGGGCCGACGCCCAGGTTGGAGACGTGTTCGCGCCCGAGATACGAAAGTGCCTGCGGCGGCAGATCGCACGCGCCTTGAGTGGGCCCGACGGCGCACAGCTTCGGAAGTCCATTCTCGACGAAGCTCCCATGGTATTGCCGATCCGCGTCAATGGTCCCTACCCGGATGCCTTGCCGCTGTCGACGATGCCTCCGAAGGTTCTTGAAGCGCTCCCGAAACTGCCCGAGCCGCTCGAGTTTCGATTCGTTGGTGAGCGGCTCGTTCTCTTTGATTCCGATGCGCGGCTCGTCATAGACTGGGTCGACGCCGCCCTGCCAAGGCTGTGAGAGCCATGCGTCCACCACTCATTCGCCTGTCGGCGTTCCTGCTGCTGACGGTGCCGCTGGCCATCGCCGACACGAGCCGTGTCGCCGCCAGGCCGGACCCGGTCCGGGCACCGCTCGCAGAATCGGCGCCGATCGCGTTCCCGAATCGGCAAGGATCCCTGAAGTTCGCCGTGCTGGGCGATTTCGGAACGGGGGACCGCGGGCAGTATGAGCTGGCCGCGCAGTTGACCGCAACGCGTCGGCAATTCCCGCTGCAGCTCGTCATCCTCGTCGGCGACAACCTTTACGGCGGGGATAGCCCGCGAGACTACCAGCGCAAGTTCGAGATCCCGTACTCGGCCCTGCTCGATGAGGGCGTGACGTTCTACGCCTCGCTCGGCAACCACGACTCGAGGGATGAGCGGTTCTACGGGGGGTTCCACATGGACGGCAAGCTGTACTACTCGTTCAAGGCCCCCGAGCAGAGCGTTCGCTTCTTCGCCCTCGAGTCCACGTACGCCGATCCCGGGCAGATTGCGTGGGTGCAGAAGGCGCTCAACGACGCGACGGAGGACTGGAAGATAGTGTTCTTCCACCACCCCCTCTATTCCTCCGGAAAACGGCACGGATCGGAAACCCGGCTTCGCGAGCGCCTGGAACCGCTCTTCGTCCAGAACAACGTCTCGGTTGTGTTCTCCGGGCACGATCATTTCTATGAGCGGGTCAAGCCGCAGAAGGGCATCACCTACTTCGTGGTGGGCTCCGGAGGGAGTTTGCGACGCGGCAACATCGACTCGACCACAGGCCTGACCGCGGCAGGGTTCGACACGGACCAGACGTTTCTTGCGGCCGAGATCTGGGGCGACGAGCTCACGTTTCGTGCCATTTCCCGGACCGGCCAGGTCGTCGACTCGGGTGTCATCAGCCGGCGGCGGCCGCAGTGACGGAAGATGGACGAGCTACCGCTCGTCCGGGAGCGCCAGGCCTTCGGCGATTCTGAGCTTGAGGCGCCGGATGTACCTCTGGGCGGTTGGCTGGGGGTATCCGCCTGCGCGGAAGGCGTCGGCCCACTGGTGATCCGTCAGCCCCGACAGCAGCGTGCAGATCCACCGGACGTCCGCCACGCTGACGCTCCTGAGCGGCGCGGGGTGGATCCCCCGGTATTCGAACTGGACGATGCCGTGGTGCACGCCGTTGATGAACGGCGTGGAGTCGAACGCCTCGATGTCGTCGCGGGGCGCATCGAGGATGCGTGTCCGGCCGAACGTGCAACCGAGGTCGCGTGCGACGTACCACTGCTTCGCACCCTCGGCCGGCCGGTTGAGCGTATAGAGCCGGTTGTTCTCGGCTTTGACGTCCGCGTTGCCGAGCATCACGTTCAGTACCAGCAGTCCGGCAAGAGGCCGTGTGCCGACAAACGGGTTGTCCGAGTACGACCAGGGCCCTGCCTCCTTGAGGCCGTAGAAGTCCGGCTTCTTCTCTCGAAAGCGCGCGACGGCCTGCGGGTTGGGGCCTTTGGCGCCCGTGGCTGACCATTGCTCCAGGGCGTATGCCGGAGGCTGATGGTAGCCCACGGCCCACAGGATGCGTGAGGCCACGACTTCGGTTCTGCCTTCCGGGTACAGCTTCGCACTCCAGACTCTGCCTTGCGGATCGCGCACCGTGTAGCCCGAGCTGAACCCGCGCTTCTTCACACTGATGACCTGGTACATCGCCAGCGGATCCGGCGCGAGTTGGGGGCCTCCGACACCATAGAAGAGGTCCCGCCCGGGTTCAGGCTGGACCCACAGTCGCTCCAGCCCGGTCGCCGATGGAGCCAGGGCAAGCAACAGGACCGCCAGTACGCCGGAGGCGAACGCCCTCACGCGGCCTGGGGTGGCCGCGGCTCCATTCGACATACTCACGATCCCTGCAAACCCCGCTCCACCCCGGGAGGCCCCGAAGACGGCGTGATTCTCGCGAACGGTCTTCCGTTCGTCGACGACTACAGGAATCCGATGCAGGACTTACAGAGACGCTGGTTGATGTAGAGTGACAGCAGGTATCGACACAGGGGATCAGGTGCCTCGTCCGATCGCGACCTACTGGCCCGCACTCGCCGCCGTTGTGGTGGCGGGGGTCGCTCGCTGGATGGTGAACCCGTGGCTGGGCACCAACCTGCCGTTCTTCACGCTCTACTTCGCCGTGATCTACGCGGCGTGGTTCGGAGGCCTCAAGCCCGGCCTGCTCGCGGTGGCACTCGGATTCGTCGAGGGCACGGTCGCCTTCGCCGACCCGGCCTTCGTGCTCCCGACCGGCGATCTGATCGACTTCCTTGAGAGGGTGCGTTTCGTCGTGGTCGGGGTGTGTGTCAGCGGCATTTGCGAAGCCCTGCACCGGCAACGACGGCGGGCCGAGGCACAGACCGAGCTCATGCGGGTGACGCTGGCCGGCATCGGGGACGCGGTCATCACCACCGACAGCGGGAGCCGCATCACCTTCATGAACCCGGCCGCGGAGGTCGTGACAGGCCGGACCTTGCGGGAAGCCCTGGGACTGCAGCTCGAGAGCGTGTTCACGAGCATCAGCGAGGAATCCCATCAGCCTGTTGAGAGTCCCTCGGCCAGCGTGCTGCGGGATGAAGCGGTCGTCGGGCCCGGGCCGGCCGACCACACCGTGCTCATCCGCAAGGACGGTACGTCCGTGCCCGTCGACCACCGCGCCGCGCCGATCCGGGGCACGGACGGCACCATCATCGGCTGCGTGCTGGTGTTCCGGGACGTGACCGACCGCAACCGGGTCGAGGATGCCCTGCGAGAGGCTGACCACCGCAAGGACGAGTTTCTGGCAATCCTGGCGCACGAACTCCGCAACCCGCTGGCCCCAATCAGGACGTCACTCGAACTGTTGAAACGGGCGAGCGGCGACGCTGCGGTGATCCAGCAGGCTCGCGCGACGATGGAACGGCAGGTGCTGCAACTGGTCCGGCTGGTCGACGACCTCGTCGACGTGGGCCGAATCACGCGCAACCGGCTGGAGCTCAAGAGGGAGCCCATCGAGCTGGCCTCGGTGGTCCATCATGCCGTGGAAGCGTGCCGCGCGCACGTTGAGAGTGCCGGCCACGAGCTCACGATCGCGCTGCCGTCCCGGGCCGTCCGCCTGCATGCCGACCCGATACGGCTGGCCCAGGTGTTCGAGAACCTCCTCACGAACGCCTGCAAGTTCACGGAACCCGGGGGCCGCATCCGGCTGACCGCCGAGCGGCAGGAGCATGACGTCGTTGTCACGGTCGAGGATACCGGCGTCGGCATTCCTCCTGACATGCTGCCCAGGGTCTTCGACCTCTTCACGCAGGTCGACGGATCGCTGGAGCGCTCGGCCGGCGGACTGGGCATCGGACTGTCCCTGGTGAGGCAGCTCGTGCAGATGCACGGCGGGTCGGTGGAGGCGCGCAGCGAAGGCGTCGGCAAGGGGAGCACGTTCGTCGTGCGCCTGCCGGCCGTCGCGGAGGAGCCCGACGCAGCGTTGCCCGAGCCGGCCGTGGCGCGGGCGGCCCCGCGGCCCCGCCGTATTCTGATCGTGGATGACAACCGCGACGCCGCCGCCTCGCTCGCCGGGCTCCTGGCGATCGCGGGCCATGAGACCTTCACGGCGCACGATGGAGCGGAGGGGTGGGAGGCGGCGGAGCGTCTGCGCCCCGACGCGATGCTGCTCGACATCGGCTTGCCGAAGCTCAGCGGCCATGAACTGTGTCGCCGCGTCCGGGATCAGCCGTGGGGCAGGGACATGGCGATCGTCGCGGTGACCGGCTGGGGGCAGGCAGCGGATCGCCGCAGGTCGCAGGAGGCCGGATTCGACGCGCACGTGGTCAAGCCCGTGGACCACGCCGCCCTGGAGGCCCTGCTGCAGGAACTGAGCCCGCCCGGGACGGCAACGTGATCGGCCCGGCCGGGGAGGAGCGGACCGTGCCCGGCTATGTTGAATCGGTGCCGCTCGCCCAGAAGCCGTACTCGTGCAGGCGGTTGTAGAGCGTCTTGAGGCTGATGCCGAGCACCTCGGCGGTCTTCACCTTGTTGCCCGCGTGGTAGCCGAGCGTGGTGAGGATGAGCCGGCGCTCGGCGTCCGCCAGGGTGGTGCCGACGGGCACGGTCACGGAGTTGCGATCGTACGGGGTCCCGCCGCCGCCGCCGATGTCGGGCGGCAGCGCCCGCGCCTCGATCGCGTCGCCATCCGTCAGCAGGTAGGCCGAATCGACGGCGTTCCTCAGCTCACGAACGTTGCCGGGCCACGCATGGCGGCGCAAGGCATCGAGCGCCCCCTCGGTCAGGTGCTTGCGTGGTCCCTCCTGCCTGGCCAGCATCTCCAGGAAGTGGTCGGCCAGCAACTCGATGTCTCCGGTACGCTCCCGCAGCGCGGGCACAGGAATCTGGAAGACCTTGAGGCGGTAATAGAGGTCCTCGCGCAGCAGGCCCTTCGCCAGCACGTGATCGAGCGTGCGGTTGGTGGCCGCGATGATCCGGACATCCACCTTGACGGGCGTCTCGCCTCCGGCGCGCGTGACGTGGCCGCCTTCCAGCACGCGCAACAGCTTCACCTGCAGATCGGGCGGCATCTCGGTGATTTCATCGAGGAACAGCGTACCGCCGCTGGCGCGTTCGAACACGCCGCGATGCCGCCGGTCGGCGCCGGTGAAGCTCCCGCGTTCGTGGCCGAAGAGCTCGCTCTCGATCAAGGTGGGGGTGATCGCGCCGCAGTTGACCGCGATGAAGCCGGTCCGGCCTCGACGACTCAAGTCGTGGACGGTCCGCGCCACCAACTCCTTGCCTGACCCCGACTCACCCGAGATCAGGACCGTCGCGCTCGCCGGCGCGACCCGCGCAATCAGATCGTAGACCTGCTGCATGGCCGGTGAGCGGCCCACCAGCGAACCGAATCGGCCGGACTCCCGCAGCCGGTCCGTCATGGCGCGGATCTCGTCGGTGAGTCCTGCGGATCCTCTCACCTCCCTGAGGATGATCCTCACCCGCTCGAAGTCGATCGGCTTGGTGAGGTAGTCGGTGACGCCCATGCGGAGCGCGTCGATGGCGGACGTGACGCTCGCCTGGCCCGTGATGAGCACCATCGCAGTCGTGCCGGCCCTCCGTGCCTCCTCGAGCAGGGAGAGCCCGCTGCCGTCCGGCAGGTTGAGATCGACCAGAACCGCGTCGAACCGGGTTTCGTCGAGGTGCCGGCGTGCGTCCTCGACCGACGCGGCACGGCAGGCCTCCCAGCCGTCGGCCTCGACCAGGGCCGCGAGAGCGGCGAGCGTCGGCTCGTGGTCGTCGACGATCAGGGACTTCGGCATGGGCGTTCCCCGACACCTACGCGGCGGAACCGGTGCCCCGAGGCGGCGCCGATACGGTGCTCGTGGACGGCCCCGAGGCCCGGGGGAGGACGACTGAGTACGCGGGCGACTTACTGGAAGCGCGGCGCAACTCTCCGCCATGTCGACGAAGCACGCGCGCGGAGGCCTCCAGGAACGCCGGCGTGGAGGAGACCGGCCCGATGTCCGCCTCGATGCCCACGTCGACCCTCACGTGGTCCTGCTGCAGCGCCTCGACGCGCAGGGAGACGGCCGACCCTGCCTCTGACCGTGTGACCGCGTCGACCAGTGCATGCAGCAGCACGGCCCGCAGGGTTGTGGCGTCGATCCCGGCCGGAATCAGATCCGTCGCTGCCGGCCGCTCGATTCCCACCCGCAGGTGGTCGGCGAGCGGCTTGACCAGGCCGCACACCGCGTCGGCGATTGCGACGACGTCGCAGCGACCCGGCGGCGCCTCGTCTTCGGCGGTGTGATCCAGCAGGCGCGTCAGACCCGCAGACAGCTCTCCAAGCTGCCGGCGCAGCGCCTGCGGCAGCGTGCCACCGGCCCCGGCTGCCCCGGAGGCCTGGGCTTCGACGAGGCTGAGACTCAACGACATCGCGTTCAGCGAGCCGCGCAACGAGTGAAGCCAGTGGCCGACGACCTGCCGGTACGCCCGCCAGCAGGCCCCGTCGATCACGAGGTCATCGAGCGCAGCCTGAAGGTCGTGTCGCGGTTCAGGCGACAGGAAGGGGCTGGACATGTGGTGATTCCCTGTGCCACGGCACAAAGGACGTCTCGATCTTACTATGCACACGGCCGTGAGCACCAACGACACTCTCAACATGCGGGGCATGTCGTCATCGCGGCGAGGTCCCGGGATCTCGAGTCCGGCCAGGCCAGAGAACCTGGTCGCAGATGGAGCGTCATGACGACCATCGGGTTTATGCCGACACCCACGAACTCCCGGCCGTCCGGATAGCTGTTCCACCTCTGTTGAGGGACAATAAGCGCTGGAGGTGCTTCATGGGAGACAAAGGCAAGAAGGACAAGGACAAGGGTCAGAAACAGCACGCGGCGAAGGACAAACAAGAGGAAAAGAAAAGGCTGGAGAGGCAGCCGAAGCGAACCGCATAGCGCCGGACCTGGCAGCAGCAGTCTACCGGCGACTGTCGAGCCGGAGGGGAAGCTCACGCTATCGCTCCTGCTTCGGGAGCCGCTCACTCACCCAGGAGACGGCTTCGGACGCGCCGAAGTCGGCGTTGGCCAGGGCGATCACGACGTATCCGGACTCAGGGAAGATCCGCAGTTCGCCATTCATGCCCGGCGCGTCTCCGCTGTGGCCGACGCTGTGCACGCCGCCATCGGCGTTCTCCGCAAACCCAGGTGTCCACCTTGCCGGCCGTCAGGAGAGCGGTGTGCTTCGCGTCGAGCAGCGCGTGACCCGTGAGCGCGGTGGCGAAGCGCAGGAGATCTCCCGCGGTGGTGTAGCCTCCACCCGCTGGCGTGCCGCGATAGGGAAGCGTCGGCGTGTTCGGCTCCCAGGCCCCGTCCCGCCCCATGTAGCCCTTCGCGCGGCCCGGCACGACCACGTCCTCGGGCTCCGAGCCGCTGCCGGTCATGCCAGCCGGCTTGAAGACGTGATCGTACGTGATCACGCCGAGGCAATCTTCTCGGGCGGCGCTCCCAAGGAGAACGTCGCGTCGAAAATGTCCCGTAGTGTGCAGCGTTGGTCGCGCTTACTGTAGATTTACCAGCGACGCATTTCCGTTCCTTCAAAATCCAGCCTACTGCTCAGCAGTCGGCTCGAGATGCATCACGCTGCGATGCGAATTCCATTGCACCTTTCCCTTGCATCACTCACTTCTATCCGTGCTTCTCACGCTGACCGTCTTTTCACCGGCTATTCCCGTATTTTTTTTGTTTTAAATATCTAGCCCGA
Organism: uncultured Acidobacteriota bacterium; assembly: GCA_963809475.1. Taxonomy (GTDB): domain Bacteria; phylum Acidobacteriota; class Vicinamibacteria; order Vicinamibacterales; family JAKQTR01; genus JAKQTR01. The sequence continues at coordinate 1,530,606 of CAWEJS010000002.1, read as the reverse complement.
GCCTGATGCAGCGTTGGTCGTCGCGTGGCTGCCGGACCCGGAAGTACATCGAGACGCGCCGCCGAATACCAATTCTTGCCGCACGACCGTACGCGGGAGGAATTCCGTTGCAGGCGGCGCTCGCGGGTGTAGCATCGTATCGAGCTTGGTCGGCCAACACGGAAATCCCGGCTCGGAGCACTCTATGAGCGCACACAAAGAGCCGGTGGACCCCCCGAAACCACCACCGTTCGACTTCGAGGCGTTTCTCGATTCGGGTGGTGTGGCCAAGAAGGTCGTCGAGTACCGACGCGGAGAGGTCATCTACTCGCAGGGTGAACCCTGCGACAGGGTTTACTACATTCAGACCGGAGGCGCGAAGATCAGAGTCCTCTCCCACGCAGGCAAGGAAGCGATTGTGGCGACGTTGGCACCCGGCGCCTTCTTTGGGGAGGCGGCCCTGGCGGGCCAGCCGGTCCACTTGGCAACCGCCATCGCGACGAGTGCGAGTGCCGTCCTGGTCGTCGAGAAGGCACAGATGATCCGATTGCTTCACAGCCGATTCGCGCTCCTGGATCGGTTCCTCACCTACGTCCTGGTCCGCAGCTTCCGTGTCGAAGCTGATCTCGTGGAAAAGGTGTTCACGGCCACCGAAAGACGTTTGGCCCGCACGCTACTGTTCCTCGCCCGCTTCGGCAAGCAGGACGCCCCTCATCGCGTGCTGCCAAAGGTCTCGCAAGAGATGCTCGCGGAAATGGTCGGTACGACCCGCGCCCGGATGAACGTCCTGATGAACAAGTTCAGGAGGCTCGGGTACATCGATGACAACGGCGGCCTCAAGATCAACGAAGCGCTGCTGACCATCGTGCTGCACGACAACTGATTCGACATCCATCTATCCTCAATCCGCGATCTGCTTACCGCTGTCGGTGTCGCTGCGGACCCCTGGAAAGTGGTGGTCCCCGGTCCTTCACCTTGGCCGACGAACCGAGCCGAACCCATCGGCCATCGTGTTGGCGTGGCACGCCGCGCCCAGCCGGGACACGGCGAGTCATATGGAATATGGGCGACCTCGCTCCTCAGTTCCGCCCGACGAGGTAACTCATCGTCGGGAACGGGAGGCGTAGTTGTTCCGGCGTTCCGCGCGCAGGTTGTCGGCGCATCGTGTCTCCGACCCCAATCATGCGCGAGGTAGCGCCCTGCGTCTGTGCCGGATCGCACAGGGGCTCCGGCGGACGTTCTCACGCACGGACGTACCCCTGTCGCATTCGGCACACCTCTCGTGTGGCTCCGTCTGGTACGTTGAATCACAGATGCGCGGGACAGGCGAACCCGTAGTTCGGCGACGCTCGCGCGATTGAGAGAGGAGTCCCTCTATGCCGGACGATCACATTCGATCAAAGCAGCCCCGACAGCTCCGGGAGAGCCCGCGCAAGAGAGCTGATCGCAGCAACCAGCACGCGGAGCGGCCCGGTGAGTCCGCCGAGGAACACCGCACATCGGCCGAGGCTGCGAGAAGCGAGGCGGAACGATTCAGGCGATTGGCGGAGGAAGCGCGGGAGGTCCGCGACCAGCATCGTGACGGGATCGAGGCCGTCCGGGAAGAGCGGGAGCGCCTGCGGGAAGTCGGGGAGGCGGCGCGGACAGCCGGCGAGGGGGCACGAGAGGCGGCCGAAGCCGCCCGTCACGCGGCCATGGATGCGGTGCACGCGACCGCCGAATCGCTGCACGCGACGCTCGACGGCATGCGCGTCATAGAGGAGATGCGGCGGACCCTCCGTGAGATTCGGGACATGAACAAGCTCGACGCCAATTAGGGACCCAATCTCTATGCCGGTGCTTCGGGTCGCATGAGGCACACGCGCCATCGGCGGCCAGGCCGACGGGCCTACCCGGAGTCAAATCGCGGAGCAGCGTTCCGGTTGAGGTTTGCCAGATCCTGACGCGACCGTCGGTCCCCCCCGGAATGCACGTTCTTGGCATGACTGAAACCTCGCCATGGAACCGAACGCTCCACATTCCCCTATTCCCGGGGCCATGTTACCCTCGGCGGCGGATCTCAGTTGCGTGCGCCACGCCATTGTGATCAGTCATTCCACGGCATCGTGATCGCCAATTCCAGCGCATCGAGTTGTTCCCGCGAAGCCACTTGGAGACCACCCAAAGTCTTGGCATCAGCCCCGGTGTGGTGACCTCTGTGGTGAGGCGGAGTCACCTCCCTTCTGGCCAATTCCCATCACGACGAGCTTCCCCGTGGAGCGCAAACGGTTTGCGGCCGCGTATGCAACAACAAGGCACAGAAGAAACACGACGAACAGGTGGCCGACATACTGGGCGTCTGCCGGGGCTGTCTCACTGGACTTCGCCCGAAACCCGAACACGCCCAGTTCCAATGCCGCCACTGCCGCAGCGACTGTTCCACCCGTGGACTCTCGGGAAGCGCCGGCCATGAAGCCTGCCACGAGCCCGCCAACCACCGAGGATGCCATCAGCCAGTCCATGTCTCTTCTCCTCCCGCGCATTGGTGTAGTGGCGATGATCCGCACACGTCTGATTGCTGTATATCGGACATCCAATAGATCGACGCTGCCAATCGCTGTCAGATGCGCGGCACGCACCTGCTTAGGACGCCAGTCGGCGGCATTATGTGCCGCTCGGGCGAAAGCGGCAAGGAGTGCTGAACTGTCCCCCTGAGGGTGTGCGATGAGTAGAGTCTCGACGGGTGTTCGAGACTCGGAAAGCCGCTGGGCCTAGACAGGTAGAAGGCCGTCTTGCTGCATCTTGAGGATGAGAGTCTTCCAGATGTTCATTCGGACCCTTGGGGTGACGATGGGCCTATCCGCTTTGAATAGCCCAACAGGAATCATCAGAAACCCGTAGACCGTCGTTACGCTGTCAGTCAGTGTGTAGTCGCGGGATGTGCCGTCGGCCAGCGTCACCTTCGCACTGACGCGGTATTGGTCTGTGTCGAAGGCGGGGATTATGAACAGGCTCACGATAGACAGCACCTTCAGGGGGAGCGACGACTTTCGAGTCGCTACAAGCTGAACTGCCATGTTGAGTTCACCCTGCCCTTCGGATGACACGGAGGAAAAGTATCCAGATTGCCTCAGGATATCGAAGAACTCCAATCGCATCTGTGTCAACTCGCTATCGTGGATGTCGTCCGAGAGTTTGGGGGTCTTCCCCGCGCTTACCTGCAACGAGACGGCGATACTGGGCTTTCTCGCTTCCGCGGAAGGTGGTTGTAGACTGCTCAGCGGCGGGAGCTTGTGGCCTTGAAATGCCGGTGCACATCCAGTGAATGTCAACGCACACAAGACTATGGCCGTTACATGTCCGCGCACTCGGTTCATCCACATTGTGCTTGCTCGTCCGCTATACCTGCTCAGACTGAAGTCGGGCATGGCGACCTTCCTCGCGAGTTCCTCTTGACGGGTTGACGATACAGCCCACGTCAAGAGTGTGACAAGACCATGCGGAAAGCGAGGGGCTGTGAGCGGGAACCTGTGTGAGGGCCTCCCGCCCGTCAGCCATCCGTCAGCCGAGCATCAAGTCCGCGGACGCGGCGGTTTGACCGAGGCCCGTAGCTTATTGACTGGTAATGCCGGGGGTGGGGATCGAACCCACACGACCCTTGCGGAGTCCCGGGGTTTTAAGACTGCCTGCCACCTATCTGCAAGATGCAGCATTCTGGCCAAGATCTTCACATTTAACAACTTAGCCTCTGCCGCCAGAATACGGCCGGTGGGCCGAAATACGAGGAATGTCGGGCTGAATGGGACAGTCGATGGGACAGCACAGCGGACGGCGGAACATCCGGGTCCGCAGTTACTGCCCCAGCAACTCGTGGCTTCGGTAGGACTTGATTCCCGGAGGACCTTGCAGGTTCACGCAGGCCGCGTCTAGGATTCGGGCACCGTCGCCATCGGTGGGCTTCGTCGGGGCGGTTGTAGCATCCTGCTGAACCGCTCAGACTACGCTTCAGACTGGGCGACCACAATCATGACTCCTAGGGGCAATCCGGCAGACACCCCGCCGTTAGACTCCGACTCAGAGGAGGCGAGGATCTTGGCCGAAGCCTTGGCCGACGTGACTCCGCTCTCTGAGGAGTCTCGACAGCGGGTAGTTGTGCGCCCGGCCCCCCAACGCGCCGCCATCGGTCTGCCGGACAGAGAGACTTCGGACCACGACTCGAATGTCTGCAACAACTGGACCTCCGGTTATGCGGCTTCCGGAGTGCGTCGGGATCAGGTGCGGCAGTTGAAACGAGGCGAGATCCCGGTCGAGCGCACGCTAGACCTGCATGGATGTACCGTCGAAGAGGCGCTCGGGCGATTACGCGAGTTCGTGGCCGGGTGCAGGCGTGCCGGTGTGCGTTGCATCCGTGTGGTTCACGGCAAAGGTACCCATTCACCGAGCGGAGCCGGAGTGCTGCGAGATCGCGTGTGGGAACATCTCACTCGGCGCAAAGACGTCTTGATCGTCGAGTTCGCGCAGCTTCGGGATGGCGGACAAGGGGCGGCTTGCGTGCTACTCCGGAAGTAGGTGTCGCCGTCGGATCGTCCACCAAGTGCCTCGGGTGTGACGCCGTCATGAGCGTTCGTGAGGAGCGTTATGAACCCCAGCGAACACGCATTGCTCCCGCAACCCAGATCCCGTCCCGCGCTGGTGGTCGCGGCCTGGGCGACTATGTTGTCGATTTCGGACCTGCCGGACATCCTCTCGAAGGTGATCGTCGGGGAGGTGCCGCGTTGGCTGTTCTGGGGTAAGACCGGGCTCCTCGCCCTGTTTCTCGGACTGACGCTGGCCTGGAGGCTCATCCGCCCGCTCTGGCAGTACTGCTCGGTGCTACTGGTCTTCTTCCTAACACTCGGCCTGACCTCGCTGATGCGAAACACGGTCTGGTTCCAGGCGCATTTCAACACCAAGGGCGTGTCGTTTTTCACCGGCTACCTGGCGCTCTACGTGCTCGACATCCTGGTGGCGCTGGCGGTTCTTGTAGCCCTGTGGTTCATGAAGCGGGACAGACGCGCCTTCTTCCTCGCCAGGGGCCGGCTCGACGCGCCGATCGAGCCGGTCCGCTGGCTGGGGATCAAGCCCGGGGAGTCGTGGGAGAGGTTTGGCTGGATCTTCGCCGGGGTCGCCGGACTGGCGGTGCTAGTCCCTTCGATGATCGCCATCGCCCCGTCAAGCGGGCTGCTGCTCAGGGCGCTGCCTCTCGTCCCTGCCGTCCTGCTGTTCGCGGCGATCAACGCCTTCACCGAAGAGGTCTACTTCCGTGCCTCGATTCTCTCGACTCTAGACGAGATCATCGGGAAGACGCACGCCTTGTTGATTACGGCGGTGTTCTTCGGACTGGCGCACTGGCTGTACGGCTCCCCGCCCGGCCTCGCGGGCTTCCTGATGACCGGCTTCCTGGCCTGGCTGATCGGCAAGAGCATGCTGGAGACCAAGGGCATAGCCTGGGCCTGGTTCATCCACTTCGTGCCCGACGTAGTGATTTTCGCCACCTATGCGCTGCTGTGGTTGAAGAAATGAAGCGCCTCGCGGCGCGACGATGCCGCGAGTGCTATCGCTCCTGCTTCGGGAGCCGCTCACTCACCCAGGAGACGGCTTCGGACGCGCCGAAGTCGGCGTTGGCCAGGGCGATCACGACGTATCCGGACTCAGGGAAGATCCGCAGTTCGCCATTCATGCCCGGCGCGCCTCCGCTGTGGCCGACGCTGCGCACGCCGCCATCGGCGTTCTCCGCAAACCCGTACGCGTACTTGCCGCCACCGCCGGTGTCCACCTTGCCGGCCGTCAGGAGAGCGGTGTGCTTCGCGTCGAGCAGCGCGTGACCCGTGAGCGCGGTGGCGAAGCGCAGGAGATCTCCCGCGGTGGTGTAGCCTCCACCCGCTGGCGTGCCGCGATAGGGAAGCGTCGGCGTGTTCGGCTCCCAGGCCCCGTTCCGCCACATGTAGCCCTTCGCGCGGCCCGGCACGACCACGTCCTCGGGGTCCGAGCCGCTGCCGGTCATGCCAGCCGGCTTGAAGATGTGATCACGCACATCGTCGTAGTAGCTCTGCCCCGACACCCGCTCCACGATCACCCCGAGCAGCAGGAATCCGTAGTTGCTGTACTCTCACTTCGATCCGGGCTCGAATGCGAGGTCACGGCTGCCGTACAACTTCACGTAGTCGGCTAGCGTCCGCAATTCGAGGCGGTGCGCCTCGAACTCGGGCCCGAAAGCTCTCGACCTTGCGGAGATCGAACCCGCCGGTCCTCAGAACGGCGCCCATGTCGCCGTCGAGGCGGGCGACCCGCGACGGGAACTCCTCGCGCAGGAACGCCAGGTAGGTCTCCCGCTTTCCCGCGTTGAAGGCGCGCAGAAAGGCCCGGAACTGCTGCTCGGCAGGCGTCGTCGCGGCCTTCACGGCGGGCGGCGTCTGGACACCTGCGGCCTGCGGCAGCCCAGCCTGGGCGGCGGCCGCCCCGCAGACGCAGGCAAGGGTCAACAGGATCAGGGTGCCGGTTTTGCGGGTCATGTGGGATTAGACGGCGCCGCGGCGATTTCGATCGAGGTGAACCGGGCAGCGAAGTGCATCTGCGCCGCCATCTGCTGGTCGCTGGGCCGTGCGCTGGGCCGTGCGCTGGTCCGTGCGCTGGTCCGTTGACACGCGTTCGCCAGCGTTGATAATCAGACTGATTCACGCAGCTATCGCGGGGAGGATGCATGACGCCACCGGTCAACCGTCGTGAGTTCATCACAGCATCGGCGGCGGTTGCAGCGGGACTGGGACTTGTCGGGTTCAGCCAGGCCCAGACGCCGGCAGCGGGGGGCCAGCGCGGCGGCGGCGCCCAGGCGCCCGCCACCCTTGCGCGCCGCTGAGCTTCAAGACGATGATCATTGCCGGGTGCTGAGGTGGCTTCGGCCTCGGCGGTCCCTCGAGCTGCCCCCGCGTACTGGAGCCCGGCTCGATCAGGCCCGGGGCTCTGCGGAATGGGCAGAGGACTCGCATCGAGAGGACCGATACGTGATGCCGCGCGCACGCGCAATCGCCGCCTTGCTGGTCGCCTTGTTGGCGGGAGGGCGGGCGGCTTTCGCCGCGGATCCTCCGTCCACCCGCCCCGTTCGCCCGACTGTCGTGATTCCCAGAGTCGATGAGGCGCCCGAGCTGGAGGACTTCCTGGAGATGGAGCCGAGCCCGAGGATGGAAGGCCGCATGCTGAAGGTCACGGGCTTCACCCAGACCTTGCCCCGGGACGGAGAGCCGGTCAGCCAGGCCACCGACGCCTACCTCGGGTACGACAGCGAGCGCGTGTATGTCGTCATCGTGGCCTTCGACGACAAGCCGGAGTTGATCCGGGCCCGCATGACCCCGAGGGAGAAGTTCAGCGGCGACGACAAGATCGACGTCTTCCTCGACACGTTCCACGACGAGCGCCGCGCGTACGGTTTCACCTGCAACCCCCTCGGCGTACAGATGGACGGCCGGTGGGCCGAGGGGAGCAACTTCGACTCTTCGTTCAATGCGCTCTGGCATTCGAAAGGCAGGATCACCGACCGGGGTTTCGTGATCTGGATGGCCATCCCGTTCAAGAGCCTCCGCTTTCCACCTGTGAAGAAGCAAGAGTGGGGGCTGGTGGTGATCCGGTGGATCCCGCGGAACAACGAGAACTCCGCGTGGCCCTGGGTGAAGGGCACGATCGACGGGCGGCTCAACCAGAGCGCCACCATGATCGGGATCGAGGACATCTCACCCGGGCGGGACATCTATTTCGTCCCCTACGGATTCGTCCGCTCCTTTCGGGCCCTCGAAACCCGGGACCCGGAACGGGTTGGATTCGCCAGCAAAAGGGCCGAGCCTGACGCGGGGCTGGATGCCAAGTTCGTGATTGGACGCCGCTTCGCCCTCGATGCTGCCGTGAACCCCGACTTCAGCCAGATTGAATCGGACGAGCCTCAGATCACGGTCAATCGCCGTTTCGAAGTGTTCTTCAAGGAGAGGCGGCCGTTCTTTCTCGAGAATGCCGACTTCTTCTCGACGCCGATCAACCTGTTCTTCAGCCGGCGCATCGTGGAGCCCCAGCTCGGACTTCGGCTCACCGGCAAGCAGGGGCCCTACACCATCGGCACGCTGATCGCCGACGACGAGTCACCAGGAAAGGCCGTCCTGCCCGACGATCCGCTGTTCGGGTCGCGGGCGAAGCTCGGCGTCGTGAGAGTGAACCGCGATCTTTCCCGCAGTGCGACCGCTGGTGTCCTGTTGGCCGACCGGGAGTACGAAGGAGGCCACAACCGGGTGGGAAGCGTGGACACGCGCTTCAAGCTGACCCCGAACTGGATCGCGATGCTGCAAGCGGCCACGAGCGCGACCCGTGCTGCCGAAGGGGCCGCCGAATCCGGCTCGGCGTATTACGCGGAGCTGCGGCGCGAAGGGCGCCACTTCACTCAGAGCACGCAGTACCTGGACGTCAGCCCCGCGTTCCATACTCAGACAGGCTTCGTCAACCGGACCAACGTCCGCAGCGTCACCCAGAAGTTCACGTACCTCTTGCGGCCGAAGGGGAAGTCCCTCTTCGCCTGGGGGCCTTCCGTCGGAGGCGGCGCGATCTGGGATCACGATGGCACCCGCCTCGACTGGGAACTCGACGCGCAGGTGAACTGGGAGTTCAGTCGGCAGACCAAGTTCGGCCTCTCCTACAAACCTGGGCGGGAACGACTCCGGCCGGTAGATTTCGCCGGGCTGCCGGGCAGCATGGACTTTGCCACGCGGAGCCACGGCGTGTCGTTCAGCTCCCAGTACCTGTCACAGCTGACGTTCAACGGCGCCTTCACGTCCGGGAGAGCGATCAACCTGGTTCCGCCGAAGGGTGAGACGCCTGCGCTTGCGCGTTCCGTGGAAGCGAGTCTCGGTTTCACGGCGCGGCCGAACCGGCACCTGCTGAGCGAGAACACCTACGTCCTGTCCAGGCTCTCCAGCATCGGCACGGGGGACCGCCTCTTCGCCAACCATATCCTGCGTTCCCGCTGGAACTGGCAGTTCAACCCGGAGCTGGCCCTGCGCGTCATCCTGCAATACGACACCGTGCTCGCGAATCAGTCGCTGACCAGGCTGGAGACCAGGAGGAACTTCAACGCCGACGTCCTTTTCACGTACCTCATGAACCCCTGGACGGCGCTCCACGTCGGGTACAACGGGAACCTGCAGAACATCGCGCTTCAGCCCACGGACATCGGGCGGCGGATCGTCCGTGCCGATGACATGTACCACGACGCCCGCCAGTTCTTCGTCAAGTTCTCCTATCTCGTCCCGTTCTGACGTGCCGCGCCGCGCACCCAGGCTGGGCTTGGGAAGGCTGCTACGCACCGGGCAGCAGGCCGAGCTGCGTCAGCGCGGCGACGTTGTCCCAGGACGTCCACGTTTCGGCGATGCGGTCTCCTTCGAAACGGTGCATCCCGATGATGACGATGTCCATGCGCCTATTCGTGGGCGGGAACGGCCCGAAGGGTCCGCGCTGGGTGCCCGTGCCTCTGGAACGCCACGCCACTTAGTCGCCTTCGCCAACGAGCCATTCGACCTCTTCCCGGTAGTCCGGGAACGTGAGCTTGTTGGACTCCAGCCACTGGTGCATCACGTCGCGGCCTCGGATCTCCCGCATCGGCGGCGGCATCGCTTGGCAGTGGCGGACATAGTCCGGCGCGAGGACATCGCTGAAGCCGCTGACATCCCTCCAATTGGGTGGTCTCGCGCTCGGCGAGGGGGGTCTGTCCGGTTTCGCTGTGCGGTTTGCGATGATAGTCCAGCTCGACCCACGCCTGCGTGGCTTCGTTGAGCTAATGCAACCGCAATTCGGTCGCGACGCCTTCGAGCATGGCGAGGAGCCGGCCTTCGACCTGCGCCCAGAAGACCTCCTGTTTGCCGTTTTGGTAGGCTGCATACGGGAGTGTGGTGTCGGCGGGAGGGCAGCGGCCCGAGCGCCGGCGTCGAGTCGACCAGCGCGCACAGATTGTCGCGATGGAGTTGGTAGCTCCAACTGCGATGCGCGTCGTATTGCGTCCGCCCGGCCTCGCGCAGCGCGTCGCCCATCGACGGCTGGGCGCCGGCGTCGCATCGCACCCGTCGGCGCAATCGCCCTACCGGATCGACGCAGGCGTTGCGCGCCTGGTAGTACCAGCGCTCAATCGTCGAACGCGCGAAGCGCACCGACTCGCCGCGCGTCGGATGCTGCCAGGTCCGCTGTGCAAGCGCGGTGAGCGCCTCGTGCAAGTCCCCTTTCGGTGGGGGCGCGGCCAGCAGCGCCCCCACCACCGCAAAGCGCAGGTGCGCCCACCGGTCCTGCCCGCGTCCCGATCCCGCGTCGTGCGTCATGATGCGATCGCCTCCCGGCGACGGCCCACCGGGCCACCGCGTCTCTGGAGCGATCAGACGCGATCCCTGCGCGGGGTCTCAAGACGCATCTTCTGCGGGTCACGCACGAACCTCGGTCAGCGTGCTCGCCGACGTGGTCGTCAACGGCGCCAGGAAGCGCAACACCAGCCGCACGGGCGTGTCGCCGTCCCCGCAGAAGCGGGCGAGCAGGCTCCCCGGTAGCGCCGCCTCGTCGACTGGCTGGGCGAAACAGGCACGGGCGGCTTTCCAGAACGCGGTGCGCACGAAGGCGTCCCGCCACCAGTGATGCCACCGCGCGAGCGTGTCCCGACTGACGCCGAGGTGATCGCGCAACCGCGCCACCCGCATCGGCGTGGGCCCGTGGCGCAGCACGGTGGCCAGCAGCACGACCACGTCGAGGTACACCTTGCGGCCGAGGAAGCGCACCGAAACCGGGGTCAGCCGTTTCCGACACGCGTCGCAACAGAAACTGAATCGGCGGTCGTACGCCGGTCCCAGCGTGGCCGGTCCGCCGCGCGGCTTGCGCGGATAGTCCGCGTGGTCGAGGCGCTTGCCTGCGTGGGAGAGGACTCTGAGCTTCGCTCCTCCGGTCTGAATGTAGTAAACCCTGTCGCAGGGTTCACCCTGCGAGTAGATGACCTCTCCGCGTCGGTACTCGACGACCTTCTTGGCTACACCACCCGAATCGAGAAACGCCTCGAAGTCGAATGGTGGTGGTTTCGGGGGGTTCACCGGCTCTTTGTGTGCGCTCATAGAGTGCTCCGAGCCGGGATTTCCGTGTTGGGCGACCAAGCTCGGTACGATGCTACACCCGCGAGCGCAAGACCTCGGCGGGCTACCAGCTCGCGGGGTAACTGCTTCCGCTCATCGTTTCCCGCATTCCCTTGGCCGTACCAGGGAAACGGAAACCGGTAACGAGCCTGGCTCTTCTCTTTGGGGGCGTCAATGGCGAAGCCGTTGACATAGGCGACACACAGCCTCGACGAGGAACCGTGTCAAGGGGCGCCGCAGGCGACGAGCGGAGCGAGCGTGCCCTTGATGCGGCTCCTCGGCGGGGCTATCTACTGCGGACGGAAGGTGGACGGGGGCAAGCAGGCAACCGATCCATCGATTACCTTGGCCATCGCACCATCAGAAAGCGTGCTCACGCTCACGCCGCACCCGGGGCACATGAACCGACCATCGCCCAACCGCCAAGCCCCCGCGTGGCCGCAGCCGGCGCAGGCCCAGCCGGAGGGCCATCGGAGCCACTCCAGGTAGTCCAGGCAGTCCGCATCCGTCCGGAACCAGGCCTGAAACTCGCCCACGGACCTTGGATAGTGCGCGCCAGCACGAGGGTGACCCACCACGGTGCTCAGCATACACCGGTTAAATGGATACCCAGGACCGGACACTACTGCGTCAAGATCCAGATCTGGATCGCCCTCTCGGTCTACGTCCTCGTAGCCATCGCTCGGAAACGTCTCGCCCTCGACGTAAGTCTCTACAAACTTCTGCAAATCCTGAGCGTCACGCTTTTCGAGAAAACGCCCATCTTCACGGCTGTTTCCGACGTCAGCTCCCAATTCGACGAGATCGACGACGGCAACCAACTGCAACTATTCGACTTATGACCGGACACTACTGCTTGACGATGCGCCCTTGCCAATTCTGCGACAATTGGAATGGTGACGTGACGGTTTCAGTGCCTTGTATGGATCCGTCTGTCGCCAGCGTCCCTTCGTAAGTGGCAATTATTCCACTGGTAACATCCTTGCGGCTGATCCTCACCCTGTCGCCCGCGATCGAAATGATAAGTGTTGCGGCCGCGCCGTTGGACCATGTGGCATCCCAAGTATCCGAAGTGCCGCGCCGTACCCAGCGGCCTGCGATTCCGCCTTCCGTCACACTCCACTCAGTTCCCAGGCGGTCCCCACCAGGCGGAGGGGGCGGCGGAGGGGGCTGAACTCCCTTGACGATGCGCCCTTGCCAATTCTGCGACAATTGGAATGGTGACGTGACAGTTTCGGTGCCTTGTATGGATCCGTCTGTCGCCAACGTCCCTTCGTAAGTGGCAACTATTCCACCGGTAACATCCTTGCGGCTGATCCTCACCCTGTCGCCCGCGATCGAAATGATAAGTGTTGCGGCCGCGCCGTTGGACCATGTGGCATCCCAAGTATCCGAAGTGCCGCGCCGCACCCAGCGGCCTGCGATTCCGCCTTCCGTCACACTCCACTCAGTTCCCAAGCGGTTCCCTCCAGGCGGCGGGGGCGGCGGAGGGGGCTGAACTCCCTTGACGATGCGCCCTTGCCAATTCTGCGACAATTGGAATGGTGACGTGACGGTTTCAGTGCCTTGTATGGATCCGTCTGTCGCCAGCGTCCCTTCGTAAGTGGCAATTATTCCACCGGTAACATCCTTGCGGCTGATCCTCACCCTGTCGCCCGCGATCGAAATGATAAGTGTTGCGGCCGCGCCGTTGGACCATGTGGCATCCCAAGTATCCGAAGTGCCGCGCCGCACCCAGCGGCCCGCGATTCCGCCTTCCGTCACACTCCACTCAGTTCCCAGGCGGTCCCCGCCAAGTTGGCGTGCACCGGCAAAGTCGACGAGCAACAAGGCCTCCATCAAAAAGCACAAACCAATGAACATGTAGCAGGTTCTTCTCATGATTTGTCTCCCGGAAATTGGCAATATTGTGCACCTGTCAAAGCCGCCGCGCCGCAACCCCTGAAATCTCAGTCCAGCCGACCGAACGATAGTACACCTATGGACAAGGCCATTCGGGGATTCGCTGATGCGAGATTTCGCTTGTACAAGTTCTTGGATTTGAGCATTTATCCTGGGAATGAGCACCCATTCCCAGTCTCATCCGTCCCCACCGCGCGCCTTGCTGCACGCGTGGGACGAGTTGGTCGGTTCCGCGGCCTTGCCGACGGTCCCGTCTCGGCGGGGGCGCAAACCCCGCGTCCCCCTCAACGATGGTTAGAGTCCCAGGACGTGGTGGAAATTCGGTAAGCCGCTGAGGCTGGACAAGCAAGCGGCCATCGCGCATCGTTCCGTGAGTTCTCTCACCAAAGGGAACCTACACGGAGGGCAATGACGATGGCCAAGGCAAGGATGGATCTGACTGCGTTCGTTGGCAAGCTCCTCGAGGAGCAGGACGGGGATGTGCTGCGGGAAGGCGTCCGGGTGCTCGCCCAGGCGCTCATGGAGACCGAAGTGACGGCGCTGGTGGGGGCGGAGCGCCACGAGCGCAGCGAGGACCGGACGGCCTACCGCAACGGGACGCGCGTCCGGAGCTGGGACACGCGGGTCGGGACGGTGGACCTGGCGATCCCCAAGGTCCGTCCCGGGACGTATTCCCCGTCGCTGCTGCAGCCGCGTCGCCGGGCCGAGCAGGCGCTGCTGGCGGTCGTCCAGGAAGCCTACGTCCACGGCGTCTCGACGCGGAAGGTGGACGACCTGGTGAAGGCCCTGGGGCTGGACGGAATCTCGAAATCCGAGGTGTCGCGGATTTGCGCCGACCTTGATCCGGTGGTCGAGGCGTTTCGGACGCGGCCGCTCACCGGTGAGTATCCGTACGTCTGGCTGGACGCGACGTATCACAAGGTGCGGATCGATGGCCGCGTGGTGAGCCAGGCGACCGTCGTGGCGATCGGCGTGACCGTGGACGGCGAGCGACAGATACTCGGTGTGGATGTCGGGGCATCGGAGGATCGGAGCTTCTGGACGGCGTTTCTGCGCAGTCTCGTCAAGCGCGGGCTGGCCGGCGTGCGCTTGGTGATCTCCGACGCGCATGAGGGGCTGAAGCACGCGATTGGGACCGTGCTCACTGGCGCGGCCTGGCAACGCTGCCGCGTCCACTTCATGCGGAACCTCCTGGCGACGGTGCCGCAGGCGATGCGGGAGCCCATCGCGGCGATTGTCCGGACAATCTTCGCGCAGCCCGATCACGCGAACGCCATGACGCAGCTCCACAAGGTCTCCGACGGCCTGCGCGCGCGGTTTCCCCAAGCGGCCGCGCTGCTCGAGGAGGCGGCCGAGGACATCCTGGCGCACAAGCACTTCCCGGAGGAACATCGCCGACAGCTGCACAGCACGAATCCCTTGGAGCGGCTGAACAAGGAGATCAAGCGGCGGTCGAACGTCGTCGGGATCTTCCCGAACGTGCGGGCCACGATTCGCTTGGTCGGCGCCATCCTGCTCGAGCAGGACGATGAATGGGCGGTCGCCGAGCGCCGCTACTTCAGCGCGGAGTCGATGAAACGGCTGCTCACGCCCACCCTGGCGGTCGGGGAACAGGAGCTCTTGATGGCCATTGCGTAAGACGACGATCAACCGGGGTGGGCGCTGTGGGAAACCCGTCTACGGGTTTTCCACGAGACAGCGGGCGGCGCTCTGATCGTCCGCGGGCTCGTCAGCGTCCACGCCGAACGGTGGCTCAGGAACTCAGGAGCGAACGCGACTCAATTCCCACCACTTGACGGGACATGACCCAACGATGTGCTGGCCGCGTTGACCTATCCTATGTTCTGAAGGCGAATGGAGCAAGCGTCTCAGGGTGTTTTGCACAAGACAAGCACAGCAGCTGCAAACACGGTTGGATTGGGCCGAGTCGCAGCGGCTGTAAGTGCTTGAAAATGGTGCCGGAGGAGGGAATCGAACCCACACGGGGGGTGAACCCCACGGGGTTTTGAAAGCATCCTGCGCGATTTCGGAGATGGTGGCAATTTCGGCCAAGATCCTCGTAGTCAGCGACTTAGCGGTTGGTCAGTGGAATACGGCGAGTGGGCCAAAACACGAGGCGCGTGAGGTCGAGTGGGACAATTTCTGGGACAGTGCAGCAGGGGAGACACGACGCACCGGTTCCATCAGACGTTGGCTCCGAAGGCGACCGTCGTGCGCCGCGCGGTGGGGGCCGTCCTACCGGAGCCTGACGCGGCGTTGATCGCCGTGGCTGACGGCCCCAGACGCGCCCATAGATGCGCCGCCGAAGATCAATTGGTGCCGCACGACCGTACGCGAGATGAATCCGGTTGTAGGCGGCGCTCGCGGGTGTAGCATCGTACTGAGCTTGGTCGGCCAACACATAAACCCCGGCTCGGAGCACTCTATGAGCGCACACAAAGAGCCGGTGAAACTCCCGAGACCCCCACCGTTCGACATCGAGGCGTTTCTCGATTCGGGTGGTGTAGCAAGGAAGGTCGTCGAGTTCCGGAGCGGAGAGGTCATCTACTCGCAGGGTGGACCCTGCGATAGGGTTTTCTACATTCAGAACGGAGGCGTGAAGCTCCGGGTCCTCTCCCACGCAGGTAAGGAAGCGATTGTGGCGATGTTGGGCCCCCACGCCTTTTTCGGCGAGGGGGCCTTGGCGGGACAGCCGGTCCGTTTGGCGACGGCCATTGCCACGAGCGTGAGTACCCTCCTCGTCGTCCAGAAGGAGCAGATGATCCGGGTGCTTCACGAAGAACATGCGCTCTCGGATCGGTTCCTTCTCTACGTCTTGGGGTGGAACACTCGTGTCGAAGCCGATCTTGTGGATCAGTTGTTCAATTCCAGCGAAAAACGGCTGGCCCGCAGGCTGCTCCTCCTTACTCGTTTCGGCAAATCGGACGGCCCCCATCGCGTGCTGCCAAAGTTCTCACAAGAAACGCTCGCGGAAATGGTCGGTACGACCCGCCCGCGCGTGAACTTTTTCATGAACAAGTTCAAGAAGCTCGGCTATATCGAGTACAACGACGGCGGCCTCAAGATCAACGACGCACTGCTGACCATCGTGCTGCACGACGACTGATTCGACATCTGTCTATCCTAGCTCCCCGATCTGCTTGCCGCTCTCGGTGTCGCTCTTGGAGACTGACGTTTGTTCCTAACACCAACGACGAATGGAACGGGAACTCCCTCATGACCACCGCCGCATAAAGGAAACGCTTATGCGCTACGAGTACCGCATCTCTGAAGGGATCATTCTTCGCCAGCCCATCGACTCTCCGGGGAAACTGGAGGCGTGGGGGCCTCAGAAGCAACACTGGATCGTCTACCCCAAGATGGACGAGGATTGGCTGACGAATTCCCATAAGATCCGGGAGGTAGAAGTGCCGCCCGAGGCTCTCCTCGCTCCGACGAACTACCCGGAGAGATAAGAAGAAAACCTTTCCGGCGGCTAGGCCGACGGGCCGAATAGCGGGATTCCGCCCCGCGTACCGCCGACCTCGCCAACCGCCTCTACTTGTATGAGTTGCGAGTGCCGGGGGTGGGGATCGAACCCACACGACCCTTGGGGAGTCCCGGGATTTTAAGTCCCGTGCGTCTGCCAGTTTCGCCACCCCGGCCCGGGTGCGGACCCATCATAACGGAAACGCAGGCAGGACCCGCGAGACGACGCGGACGCAACCCTTGGGGGCTCACCGCTTCCACGCGGGATCGGGCATCGTGGCTGCAGTAACGACCGAGGCCCTGCCGGATGCGTCCACACGAATCCCGGAGAAGCACAGCCGCTCGAAGTCCATCGTCACCTTCGCCCGCGCGAGCGCCAGTTCGACATCGGGCGCGACTTTGCCCGAGAAGACGGGCATGCCATCGACCTCGACAGCAACGGACCGATCCCAGTTGATTGACCGCTCGCCGAACCAGACGACGAGATCTCCGATGTGCTGTCTGGTGACACGGACGACCTGTCCGTCGCGCACACCGGTCAGACGTGCCCAGCAACGGCCCGAGTGTCCTTGCCAGGGCCGCAGCCTCGGACTCGCCAGGCCGTGCGGCGGCGTGTGCGGGCCACGGATCGCCCCACGAGTCGCCAACCCACGTGAGGCCCTCGACCCAGTAACTCGATGCCTGGTTCAGGTGGCGGAACACGTGGTCCACGCGGGGCGGATCCACGGTGCGGCGCCGGGCGAGGATGTCCGCGATGGCCGCACCCGGGGGCGCGAGCTGGAAGTGCACGCCACCCGGCACTTCGAGATTCGTGATGGGCAGCTGCATCCGGCTCACTTCCCGCTCAAACCGGCGATTCGATTCGGCAAACGTGCCGGCGGGCTTGTCGGCGAGGTCCCTGATCACGAGAGGATCCCGTTCGCCCCATGCGTTCAGCACGGGGACGTGCGCGATGTTCGGGACGAGCCGCTTCCAGAAGCCGTCATCGCCGGGGGCGACATCGAATCCCGCCGCCAGCGCCACCGCTCCCGCAAGACGATCGGGGAAGTACAGCGCGACGTACCAGGCTGCGAACCCGCCCTTCGAGTACCCGAACGCGAACACCCGGTTCGCATCCACATGCGCGTAGCGGGCGACGGCATCGAGGAACGCCGCGTGCTCCGCGAGAAACGGCGGCTTGGCGGCGATGTAGTTCTGCCGGTACTCGGGCGATGCGATGACGAACTCGCGGGCCCGCGCTCCCAGCATGCGCTGCACCTGCCCGGCCCAGGCATCTGCCGGCTCGCCTGACGGGTGCAGCGCGTACACGAGGGGCCACGCGCGGTCGTGCCGGTACCCCTCCGGCAACAGGAGAAACACCTGCAGGGTCTCGCCGGCGCCGGCATCCACCGCGATCTTCGCGGGGCCGGCGGGAAGGTCCTGAAAAGGCACGCCATCGTGAAGCCATCCGTGCAGCCGCCCGGGGCGGTAGTCCGGGTGGGACGCAAGCCGGCGGGCGAGGGCCGACCGCGCCTCGGCACCACGTTCACTCCAATACGCGCGAACAAGCGCGCCGGGGTCGTCCTGGGCCGAGGGCGCCCGCCGCGCCGCGGGACTCAACATCAGCTCGGCGGCTGCCGCGAACGTGATCACGGCCTGCACGGGCGTACGAGACATGGCGGGTCCTCGGTGGGGGCTCCGGCCAGCATACACGAGCGCCGGGCGCACCACCTCCCGGCGGTTGGACGCAGCATTGCCGCGTCCCTTGCCAGTCTGCAGCGCCACTTCGAGGGCTGGCGCAGCGCCAGCGCGACCTGCCCGACCGTCACGCCCAGCGCGCCGCTATTCGAGCGCTTCGCGGAAGTTCCGCGCGAACAGCCTCAGCTCCTCCTTTTCGTCGGGCAGGCGCACCATCCGGTCGAAGTAGAAGCCGAGTCTCACCAGCAGGTTGATCGAGGCGACGTTCTCCTGGGACGTGACGGCCACGAGGCGTTTCAGTCCGTGCCTGTCGTGCGCGTAGGTGAGCATCGCGGAGGCCGACTCGAGCGCATATCCCTTCGACCACGACTCCGGCACGAACGCGAACCTCAGTTCCACATCGTCCAGCGTGTCGCGCTTGATCAGGCCGCAGATCCCGATGGGCAGGTGGGTCTCCTTCAACTCGACCAGGAACCCGCCGTAGCCGTGGAGGTCGTAGCTGGCCATGGGGCCCGCCAGGATGTACTGCTTCGCGTCGGCGAGACTCCGGACGTTCCTGTCGCCGATGTGCTGGATGAAGGACGGCTCGTTCACCAGCCGGAGGATGAAGGCGCTGTCATCCACGGTCAGCCGGCGGATGCTCAGCCGGTCGGTCTCGAGCACGGCCATTGTGGAGCCCCCTTCACGGATTATAGGCCCAGCCGAGGGAATGGCGCACGGGCTCCGGCCCGGGGGCGGCGCGCCACGGTGGTATCCTGTGCGCGCCCCTCACTGGATGGCGTGACGCTATGGCGCACCGCGAGTTTCACCGCACCGACAACATCGGCTGGCTTCGGGCCGCCGTGCTCGGCGCGAACGACGGCCTGATCTCCACCAGCAGCCTCGTCGTCGGCGTCGCCGCAGCCAACCCGGCGCCCGGGGCCGTGTTCATCGCGGCGATGGCCGGGCTCGCGGCCGGCGCCTTCTCGATGGCGGCGGGCGAATACGTGTCGGTGAGCTCCCAGTCCGACACCGAATCCGCCGACCTTGCGCGCGAGCGCCGCGAGCTCGCGACGTCGCCCGAGACCGAGAAGGTGGAGCTCGAGCAGATCTACGTCGGCCGCGGCCTGTCGCGCGAGCTCGCGTCGCAGGTGGCCGGCGAGCTCATGGCGCACGATGCGCTCGGCGCCCATGCGCGGGACGAACTCGGGATGAGCGAGTCGACGCGTGCCCGGCCCATCCAGGCGGCTCTTGCGTCCGCGGCGGCTTTCTCGGTCGGGGCGGCCCTGCCCACGCTGCTTGCGGCCTTCTGGCCGGCGGGCTCGCTCAGCCTCGCCGTCGGGGGCAGCTCGCTCGTGCTTCTGGCGATTCTGGGAGCGACGGCAGCCAGGCTGGGAGGCGCCCCGCTCGCAGCCGGCGCGGCGCGCGTGGCCTTCTGGGGCGTGGTGGCGATGACATGCACCGCCCTGATCGGACGACTCTTCGGCACGTCGGTGTCGTAAGCCGCCCGCCCGCCCACACGCCCGATCGCGTCCTTACCGCGCTCCCGCGGACAGCGTCGCTTTGATGGCGACCGTCGACGCGGCCGGCACGTCCACCCGGATTTCGTATCCGCGCTGTTCCTGCTTGCCGGACGTGATCGAACCCGGCTGTCCAGGCGCGGTCAGGTAGGTCGGACCGGTCGTGAGTTTCGACCCGGCTGGCGTGCCGAGACGCACCCGCAGCTCGGCCGGATCGGAGCGGATGGTGAAGCCTCCGCCGGAGGCCCCGATCGGCGCATCGGCGTGGAGGAACCACTTCACGGGCTTCGGTGAGCTGGTTTCAATCGCATCTTCCACGGCGAAGGTTGCCTTGCCGTCGAACGTGAACGTGCGATGGAACCGCACGAGGCCGGCCGCCGCCGGGTAGGCACCCGCCGCGTCCGCCTCGACCCGCACGCCCGTCGCATCCGCCGTTGCGCGCGTGATGCGGATCGTATTGAGCGCCGCCTGGCCCATGCTCCGCCAGACGTCGTGTTCGCCCTCGTCGCCTTGCCCGATGCCGCCCACCGTCACGGTGTTGTGATGGCTGGCCCGGGGTTGACCGGCGTATCCCGTGTCACCGGTCAGATACCGCCCGCCGGCCCAGATGATGAAGCTCCCGGCGTCCGGATGGGCGTGGCCGCTGCTGAGTTGCCACTCGGGAACTGCGGAGAGGAGCCTCGTCGTACGATGCCCTTCAGGGGGGCCGGCTTTGAACGCGAAGGCGGTGGCGCCGGCGTTCCAGGACGTGCGGTGGAAGAATACGCCGGAGTTCTCGAAGTGATGCGAGAGGGGAACCTCGTTCATGGACGCGGGCGCCAGGGCCGGGTCGCGCCAGAGGAGCGTCCACCATTCCTCCTGGTTCGTGTGACCGAACGCGGCCAGCCGCGCCGCGACGGCCTGGGTCTGCCGGTCCTGGAAGCGCGCCGCCACGCGGTAGAGCAGGTTGAAGTTGCTCTTGAGCGTCCCGGCCGGGTACTCGCGCGCGTAGTCCTCGCCCTGCTTCGCCCGGGTGAGCGGGCCCTGCCAGATGTCGCCGAAGTCGAACACCGTCTGGCCGTCCGGCAGGATCGAGTGGGCGATCGAGTACTTCCAGTTCCTGAACTGGCCGCGGTCCCAGAGGCTCTCGCCAGTCGAATGCTCCCACGCATCGAGGAAGTGCACGAGCCAGGGCGCCGAGAAGATCCAGGTACTCGATGCCCTCGTAGTAGTAGCCGTCGGGGCTGAGCAACTGCCCGGCGCGATGATGGTGCGCGCGGGCCAACACGGCCCACTTCGGTGCGTCCGCGGACTCGCCCATCAGCGCCAGCGCCGTCACGGCGAGGCCGGCCGTGGGAATGAAGTTGTGGTTCTGCGTGAAGCTGTGCCGCCGCTTGGGCTTCGGCGAGAACGCGTCGTAGACGAGGCCGGCGTGACGTTCGAGCGACTGCCTGATGCGCGTGCGCTCGTCGGGCGTCCACTCGTGGTATAGCAGGTCGTACGCCCAGCCGATCGCGTAGAGCAGATGGCCCGCCGCGAGATCGGTGTTCGGCTTGTTGAAGGTGTAGCCCCACGGCTCGTAGTCGATGGCCGCGAGCGTCCACGCTTTCGCCGCGCGCAGGTACTTCGGGTCCTGCTCGATGGCGTACGCAAAGCTCGCGCCCGCGATGGCCAGTCCCACCACGTTCTGCGAGCGCCGCTCCTGCGGCCCCGGGGGAGGGGGCGGCGCCTCGTTGACGGCCACGAGCGTCGCCAGCGCGCGCGCCCACTCCTCCTTGTGCGTGGTCCGGGCGCGCAGGCGCAGCGCCTCGATCTCCTTCGCCGTCACGAACACCCGCGGGTGCACGCCGACGAGTTCCGCCTTGAGCGCGACCGGCTGCGCCAGCAATTGCTCGAAAGACGGCACGGCGTCCTGAGCGCAGGCCGGCGCCGCCGCGCCCGCGGTCATCCACGCGAACACCGCAACTGACGCGGCCGCTATCGCGCGCCAGCGGCGGCACACTCCTCCGACATCACCCGTCCATATGCGCCCGGGCTCCATCATGCATTTCCATCCGCCCGATCGGCCGGAAGGAAGTCCTCCCGCGCGGGCGTGAATACGTCGATGAGCGAGCCGCCCTCGATGGCCGTCGCTCCGTGGCGCGCATTCGGCGGCACGAACCAGCAGTCGCCCTGCGCCAACTCGGTGACGACGCCGTCGAGCTCGAAGGCGAAACGCCCGCTCTCGACGTAGGTGACCTGGCGGTGCGGGTGGGCATGGACGTAGCCCACCGCGCCCCGCTCGAACGTGACCCGCACCATCATCAGGTGCGGATCGTGGCCGAGCACCTGACGGGTGACGCCCGGCTCCGCCGGCTCAGTCGCGGCCTCGCGGCCCCGGATAATCATCGTGCGCCTCTCCCACCCCCTCGGCCATCCCGGGCCTCAGAAGGTCAGCCGGGCCCCCAACTGCAGCCTGCGCATCGCATTGGCGCTGCGAATCACGCCGAACGTCGTGGACGTCGCCCCGGACGGGACGCTGGCTCCCGGCTGTCCGTAGTTCACGATATTGAACACGTTCGTGCCCTCGGCGCGGACCCGCAGCGTCATCTTCCGGGGCAGCCGGAAATCGCGCGAGAGGGCCAGGTCGACGACGCGGAAACCTGGGCCGTCCAGGAGGTTGCGCGGCGAGTTGCCGTCGGTCGCGACGCCGGTGACGACCTTGTTCTGGACGAACGCGGCCGTGTTGAACCACTGCGCCGGCGTGGGCTTGTCGATGTGCGGATCGCCGATCTGCTGCGCGCGGTCGTTCGTGTTGCCGTCGAGGTTGGCGTCCACGCTGCCGTTGGTCACGGTGAACGGCAGGCCGCTGCGGATCTTGATGATCGGCGAGACGGTCCAGCCGTTGAGGATGGCGCGCACGAGCGGGTTCCCGCCGCGGTAGTAGTCCAGGTCCCAGTTCATGCTGAGGCTGAACGAGTGGCGCTGGTCGGTGTCCGCTCGGCCGTACTCGTCTGCGAGCTTGCTGAAGTTCTGAGCGCCGCCCTGGGTGGTGTTGTTCATCAACTGCGCGGTCGTCATCGTCTTGCTGTAGGTGTAGAACCCGTTGAAGGTGACGTGGTGCCACTCGCGCAAGTAGAACGTGACCTGCAGGCCGTTGTAGTCGGACTCCTGGTCCGAGTCCAGCAGGATCACGGCGCCCACCTTCGGGTTGGGCCGGCGCGAGAGGATGTTCGAGCCGCTGCTCGTGGCGGCGGCCGTGACCACGGGGTAGTTCACGTCGCGCCCCAACGGCAGGTTCCGGTGGAACGTGCCGATGTAGGCCGCGCCCAGGGTCAGATAGCTGCCGATCTGGCGCTGGATCCCGACGTTCGTCTGGTAGGCGTGCGGCCACACGAAGTCCTGCGAGATGCCGAACAGGCCGCCCCCGTTGGTGTAGGAACCGTTGTACGGGAACGGGGTGCCCCCGGTGAAGTTGTTGTAGGGGTTGCTGAGCGACGCGCCCTTCGGCGTCCCGTCGGCGTTCACGCCCATCCCGGTGTTGGTGAAGGTCAGCCGCGTGGACCACGGCTGGTAGTTGGTTGACGTGTTGAACTCGTTCCCGGAGATGCTCCCGTAGAAGAGGCCCGCCGCCGCGCGGACGGCCGTCTTGCCGTCACCGAACGGGTCCCACACGATGCCGACGCGCGGCGAGAAGTGCGTCCAGTTGGTCGAGACGACGCCGCGCTGGACGTCGGGATCGCCGTAGAACAGCAGGCCGACGGGAGCATCCGGCCTGACCGAGGACTGCTGGCCGGGCACGTAGGTCGTGAACCGGTTCTGGGGGTCGGTGCCCGGCGTCTGGACGTCCCACCGCAGGCCGAGGTTGAGCGTCAGCCGGGGGCCGATGCGGTAGTCGTCTTGCGCGAAGAGCGCCCCGTACCAGCTGTTCCAGAGGGCGGTCACCGGCGCGTCCTGCGTGACCGCGCTCGGGATGCCGATCATGAAGTCGGCCAGCGCGTTCTTCGTCACGACGTTGCTGAATGTGTACACGCCGTAGTTGTTGAGCAGCGTGTCCTGGACGGTCTTGTTGTAGGAGACCTCGCCCCCGAGCTTGATCGCGTGGGCGCCCCTGGTCCAGCTGAAGACGTCACGCATGGAGTAGAAGTCGCCGCCGGCCTTCGGCCCGCCGATGGAGTTGGTCAGGTTGAAGTACCCGCTGACCGTGATCTGCGGGAGCGACGGCGCGCCCTGGGGGACGAACGCCGACCCGAGGTCCCGCAGCGAGATCGCGGGCAGGTTCAGGCGGCCGCCGTAGTTGCGGTTGAACGAGAACCAGACCTGGTTGATCGTGCTTGGGCTCACGACCCAGGTATCGCTCAGGTTGAGGTTGTGCTGCGTCCACTTGAACTGCTGCCGCGCCCACGGCAGGTTGCCGCTGCCCGACCGCACCTCGTTCGTCCCGGTCGTCCAGAAGTAGCTGCCCGTGAGCCGGTGCTCGGTGCTCAGCTGGTGGTCGAGCTTCACCAGGGCCTCGTCGGTGTCGAACGGGCTCGGCACGTAGCCCTGCCAGATCCGCCCGGGCACGTTGGATTCCGGGATGTACTCCTTGATGATCCTCATCGCGACCGGGTCGAGCCGGCTGCCGCAGATGATCCCCGTGACGCCGTTGCACGAGAAGGCCTGCCCGGTCGCCGGATCGGTCGGGATGGTCCCGGACGCGGTGAAGTTGCCGGTCCGCTCCAGGGCCGTCGGGACGATGGCCGTGTTCAGGAAGTTGCTCGTCTCCTGGCGAAGCCCCGAGTAGGACGCGAAGAAGAAGGTCCGATCGCGGAGGATCGGGCCGCCGAGGGAGCCGCCGAACTGGTTGCGCTTGAGCGGCGCCTTGCCCAGCACGGAGCCCCAGTCGTTGGCGTTGAGGCTCTCGTCGCGGAAGTACTCGAAGGCCGAGCCCCGGTAGCGGTTCGTGCCCGCCTTGGTGATGACGTTGATGACGCCGCTCGAGAAGCGCCCGTACTCCACGTTGTAGCTGTTGGTCTGGACCTTGAACTCCTGGATGGCGTCCGGGTTGGGCAGGATGTTGCCGGTGTTGCGCAGCCCGGTCATGTTGATGCCGCCGTCGAGGTAGTAGTTCACCGAGCCCGTGCCGCCGTCGGCGCCGCCGTTGATGAGCGTCCGCTGCTCGGGGAAGCCGAGGATGAGGGTGCTGGTGCCCGAGGAGGCGGAGGCCACGCCGTTGTTGTTCGACTGCACGCCGGGGGTGAGGTCGAGCAGCGAGTAAACGTTGCGATCGACGAGCGGCAGGCTCTCGATCGCCTTGGCCTCGATCGTCCGCGAGACGTCGGAGGTGGCCGTGTTGACCTGCAGCACCGCGGCTTCGACGTTCACCGTCTCGGCGAGGCTCCCGAGCGTGAGCGTGGCGTCCACCCGGAGCGTGTCGTTGACGCGCAGCACGATGCCGCTGCGGTTCGACGTCGTGAACCCGGAGAGGGCGATCTCCACGACGTAGTTGCCGATCGGCAGGAATTCCAGGCGATAGGCGCCGACGTCGTTGGTCGGCACGGTGCGGGTGAAGCCCGTGTCCACGTTCCGGGCCGTCACGGTGGCACCCGGCAGCGCGGCGCCGCTGGGATCGGTGATGGTGCCGACAATCGTGGCGGCGGTGACCTGGGCGCTGGCGGCGGGCGCCAGTGGGAACGCCATGAGCACGGCGAGCAGCGCGGCGACGAACGTCGTCTTCTTGATCACAGCACACCCCTCGTTGGAAGACCCCGGCGGACGGTAAACCGGCGTGGCACGTTTGTCTTGACGCGAGACAATATACCCAACTCCCAGGGGTGTCAAGCCCTGCCGGCTGGCCCTGGAATCGTGCATTCTCATGAGATTTCCCCCTTGACTAGCGAGCTCACCGAGGCGCATATTGTCTGCCGAACGGACAAACTGTTTGTTTACGGCGCGGAATCGGTCGCCTGAATACGAGTAGGCCTTGGTGAAACGCATCCATCACGAGCCGATCCGCGTCGCCGGGCGAGGCACGCCGCGGGCGATCAACCGCCAGATCCTCCTGAACCTCGTTCGCGCCTGGCAGCCCGTCTCCCGCGCCGACCTCGCCCGCCTGATGGGCTCCCGTCGCGGCGCCGTCAGCCTGATCGTCAACGGCCTGATCGCCGAGGGCATCCTCTTCGAGGGCGCCAAGGGCGAGACGCCCCGCGGACGCAAGCCCCAGTTCCTCTACATCGACTCACGCAAGCGCTGCGTCATCGCGGTGGACGTCCGGCCCACCCGGACGACCTACATGGTGACGGACCTGCTTGGGGAGGCGGTGATCGGCGTGGCGGGATTCCCGACGCCGACGGATCCCAGCGAGTTCATTGCGACGCTCGCCGGCCGCCTCCGCCGCATCCTCGAGGACCACAAGGACCTCGGCCGTTGCGAGGGCATCGGCCTCGTCGTCCCCGGCATGGTGGACCACACCGGCTCCTTCATCACGTTCGCCCCGCGGCTCGGCTGGCGCGACTTCCCGCTGCGCGACCTCCTCGCCCGTGAAACCGGCCTGCCGGTGTACATCGAGAACTCGGGCCGCGCGTGCGCCATCGCCCAGGCCTGGGGCGTGCGCGGCGAGACCGGCCGCAGCACCGATTTCGTGTTCCTGTCGGTTTCGGACGGCCTGGGCGTGGGAGTCCTCGTCAACGGCAAGGTGGTCCGCGGCCGGCACAACGTCGCCGGCGAGTTCGGCCACACGCCGCTCGACGTCGACGGCCCGCCGTGCGCCTGCGGAGCGAACGGATGCTGGGAGGCGTACGTGTCCAACCTCGCGACGCTTTCCCGGTACTTCGGGCGCGAGATCTCGCCGCGCGAACCCATCCCGCCTGAGATTGCGTCGTTCAGCGTCGACGACCTGGTGGTCCGGGCGCGCGGCGGCGACGCCGGGGCGATCGCGGCGCTTCAAGCCACCGCGCGGTATCTGGGCCTCGGCCTGGCGTCGGTCGTGAACGCCGCCGACCCGGATCGCATTTTCCTGAGCGGCGAGATCATCGCCGCCTGGGATCTCATCGAGCAGACCGTGCGCCGCGCCCTCGCCGAACGCGTGCTGGCGCCGGCGGCCTCGAGCATCGAGATCACGCCCGTCCCGTCGCCAGACCATCCGCGGTTGCGCGGCGCGGCGGCCCTCGTCACGGCGCCGCTCTTCGCGCCGCCGCAGGTCGGATGACGGGCGGACCGGCCCTCCCCGGCAGGGCCGCTGCACAGGTGGAAGGAGTCTTCGCATGAACGGGCTGACGGGCAAAGTGGCGCTGGTCACGGGAGCGGAGGTGGGGATCGGACGCGCGACGGCGCTGGCGCTTGCGCGCGGCGGCGCGGACATCGCCGTTCACTACTACTCGAGCGAGTCCGGCGCCCGCGCGGCGGTCGCAGCCATCGAGGCCCTCGGCCGGCAGGCGGCGGTCTTCCAGGGCGATCTCACGAAGAGCGCCGACGTCGTGCGCGTGGTCCGCGACGCGGAGGCGCGCTTCGGCCGCATCGACATCCTCGTCAACAACGCCGGCGGCCTCCTCGGCCGCCACAGCGTCACCGACATGCCCGAGGCGTTCTTCCACGACGTCATGAACGTCAACGCTCTCACGACGTTTCTCTGTTGTCAGGCTGTCGCGCCGGGCATGATCGCCCGGCACGCGGGCGCCATCGTCAACCTCACCTCGCTTGCGGCGCACAACGGCGGCGGGCCCGGAGCGTCGGCGTACTCGGCCGCCAAGGCCGCGGTGCTCGCGCTGACCAAGGCGTACGCCAAGGAACTCGCGCCGCACGGCATCCGGGTCAACGCCGTGTCGCCGGGCCTCATCGGCGGCACGCCGTTCCACGCCACGTTCACCGCGCCCGAGGCGTTCGCCGCGACCGTGAAGACCATTCCAATCGGCCGCGCAGGCGAGCCCGACGATGTCGCGCGCGTCATCGCCTTCCTGGCGAGTGACGAGGCGGGGTACCTCGCGGGCGAGACCATCGAAGTCAACGGCGGCATGTTCATGCGATAGACGACTCACCGCGACCTGCGATCGCTGGACGCGGGTGGCCGAGGCGCTTTCCATCTGAGCGCAGGCATATCAGCGTCAGTTCAGCCGAGCACAGCACTGCTTTGTTGTCAATTCGTCTGGGCGATCGAAGCTCGCCAGACGGTGTTCGAGCGCACCATCGCATTGAGGATGGTGAGGAGCTTGTGCATACAGGCCGTGAGCGCGACCTTCTTCGGTTTCCCCGCGGCGACGAGCCGGCGGTAGAAGACCCGGATGGTCGGGTTGCACCGGGACGCCACGAGCGCGCCCATGTAGAGCGCGGCACGGACGGGGGCGCGTCCCCCCGTCACGCGCCGGTGGCCACGCCAGGCGCCGCTGTCGCGGGCAAAGGGGGCGACCCCCACCAGGGCGGCCATTTGTTTATGGGTGAGGGTGCCGAGTTCCGGCAGGGTGCCGAGCAGCGTCCGGCTCAGCACCGGGCCGACGCCGGGGGTACTTTGCAGGAGGTCGTCCTTGGTGCGCCAGATCGGGCTGCGCTGGATTTGATCGTCGAGATCACGGTCCAGGTCGCCGAGACGGCGCTCGAGCCACCGGATGTGCTGGCGGAGGTCCCGGGCCACCGCCGGGACCGCGTGCGCGAGCCGGTTGCGCTCCGCGGTCCACATCTCGAGGAGTTGGCGGCGGCGGGCCAGGAGCGCCTCGAGCGCTCGCGTGGCCGCATCCGGCAGGGGCCGGGGCTCAGGGTGCACGCGCTCGGCATGGAAACGGCTCGGACAGGACCCGCAGCCGGGACATCCGCAGGCGCGGTCCCCAGGAGGGCTTCATGAAGATCCCCGGGCTGCGCTGGCTGATGGTCAGCCTCATCTTTCTGGCGACCGTCATTAATTACATCGATCGCCAGACCGTGTCGGTGCTCAAGACCTCCATCAGCGCCGACCTGGGGCTGTCGAATGCCGACTACGCCGCCATCCAGAACAGCTTCCTGCTCCTGTACGGCGTCAGCCAGATGGTGTCGGGCCGCCTCTACGACCGCATCGGCACGCGCCTCGGCTTCATTTTCTCCATCGTGATCTGGTCCGGAGCCGCGCTGGCGCACGCCGCCGCGACGACAGCCGGGATGTTCAAGATCTTCCGCGGCGCGCTGGGGTTCGGCGAAGCGGGCAACTGGCCCGGCGCGGCGAAGGTGATCGGCGAGTGGTTCCCCGTGAGGGAACGCGCGCTCGGCATGGGCATCTTCAACACCGGTGCGGCGCTGGGCAGCGCCGTCTCGCCGCCGATCATCGTCTGGCTGGCCCTCGGCTACGGCTGGCGTGCCACCTTCATCGTCACCGGACTGCTGGGGTTCGGGTGGCTCGTGCTCTGGCTGCTGCTGTTCCGGGTGCCGGAGAAGCACCCGTGGATCACCGAAGCCGAGCGGGCGCACATCCTGTCGGACCGCGACGAGCGCGGCGCGGGCGGGTTCGACTGGCGGCCGGGCTGGGGCCGGCTGCTGACCTACCGCCAGACCTGGGCTGTCGTCGTCGGGCGGTTCATCACCGACCCGATCTGGTGGCTCTACATCTTCTGGCTGCCGAGCTACTTCCAGGAAGCGCGCGGGTTCAGCCTGCAGCAGGTCGGCTGGTCGGCGTGGCTGCCGTTCCTGTGCGCCGGCATCGGGGCCCTCAGCGGCGGCTGGGCATCCGGGTACCTCATCCAGCGCGGATGGAGCGTCGACCGCGCGCGAAAGACCGTGATGGCCTTCGGCGCGCTGCTGACGCCGGCGGGCATCCTGGCGATGCGGGCGGAGAACCCGTATACGGCGCTGCTACTGATGGGCCTCGTGCTGTTCGGGTTCCAGGTCTGGATCAACAACCTCCAGACCCTGCCGAGCGACATCTTCCCGAAGTCGGCGGTGGCCTCGGTCTTCGGCCTCGGCGGCACGTCCGCGGCGATCGCCAGCGTGATGTACAACTGGGGCACCGGGCGCGTCGTCGACGCCATCGGCTACACCCCGGTGTTCGTGCTGGCCGGCATCCTCGGCCCTCTCGGGCTCGCCGCCACGCTGCTGATCGCGGGGAGGATCTCGCCGCTCGAGCGGTCGGCGCTCGAGCCGTAAGAGGGCGATCGGGCCGGAACCGCGCGTCTGTCACACTCATTTCACACCCGTGCTCCGGCGCTATCACGCCCTTCCTGTCTAATGAGATGACATCACCTGAAGGAGAACCCCCATGCGAACCATTGAGATCAGGAAGGTCAAGCCGATCGTGGCGCTGACGGCCGTGGCGCTGCTGACGTGCGCCCTCGGCGTTGCCGCCAGTGCCCATATGGCCCGGCGCGGCCAGGCTGCAGGTCAGAGCCAGGCAGGGCCAGGTGGCCAGGGAGGCCCGGGTGGCCCGGGAGGCCCGGGAGGCCCGGGAATGATGGGCCCCGGGCAGGGGCGGCGTGGCGGGCCGGGTGGCCCGGGCTTCGGCATGTTCGGCGTCTTCGGCATGTTCGGCCCGGAACTCCAGGCGCTCGACCTCACGGACGCGCAGCAGACGCAGACCAAGGCCATCGTCGAGTCGCACCGCAACGAGCAGCAGGCCATTGGCGAGAAGATGCGCGCGGCGAGGAAGGCGCTCAACGACGCCATCGCGGCCGAGACGTTCGATGAAGCCATCATCCGGACGAAAGCCGCGGACGTGGCGGCCCTCGACGCCGATTCGGCCGTGCTCCAGGCGAAGGTCCACGCCGCCGTGTACGCGCTGCTGACGCCCGAGCAGATCACGAAGTTCAAGCAGCTGCGCAGCCAGATGAACGATCGGCCGCGTCAGGGGCCGGGCCGCATCCGGCCGCAGCAGGACACGCAGGTTCCGGAACCGCCGCCGCACACGGCGCCCAGCCTGCCCGAGACCGTCTAATCCCGGCAGATGGGCTGGATCCCCTGCCCCTGAATCTGCAGCATCACTTTGGTGGACGCCTGTGCGTGCGAGCACGCGTTCAGCCGGTACCTCAGGGTACTCCTGCAGCCACACCGCGTTGCCCTCGATGTCCACCGAGGTGGAGCCGGCGGATCGGCGCAGGTCCTCGCGGTACACGCGTTCGAGTTCAATCCTGAAGGCGAGCGTCTGGTCGCGCGGCGGAAACGCGTAGTCCGTCGAGACGCCGCCGCAGCCGGGCTGGACGCCGTACCCGGCGATCTGCGCCATCACGCGCTGGATGGCCGCGTCGTGCGTGCACGCCGTCAGCCGGTATCGCAGGTACTCGGGAATCCAGACGGCCTCGCCCTCGACGTCGACGAAACTGGCCTCCAGTGAACGTCCGAGCGTGTCGCGGTAGTACGTCTCGAGCGCTTCGCGGAACGTCAGCACCTGGTCGCGCGGCGGGAACTGGCCCCGGATGCCCGTTCCCGCGTCGGCACCCGTGAAGTAGTTGAGGCGCAACCGAAGGCCGTCCGGCGAGAAGGTCGATTCGACGCTGGTCTTGTTGTAGGTCGAGTACCCCAGCGACAGCATGATGCTGGGTTCGGGCCGGACGTAGTCGCTCCTGGCGTCGCAGCCGGTCAGGCACGCGCTGGCGTCCTGAAGCTCGTCGCAGCGGCTGCGGCAATTGACGCAGGTCGAATAGTGGTAGCTGGACTCGAGGGCGTACTCGTCGCACAGATCCCCGAAGCTGTGGCCGAACTCGTGCACGGCCATCGCGGCCGACGACGAGCCGTCGTAGACGCCGCAGTACGTGGTGTAGCTGTTCGACTTGTAGCCGCTGCCGGCGCGGTAGCCGAACCCGGAGTACGTCGAGAGGTTGTGGACGACGACCATCTCGTCGTACGGCGCACCCGAGGCCGCGGCTGCCGCCAGCACCCGCGAGGTGTTGCAGCACATCAGGCGGTCGATGCCGCTGCAGCCGGGCGCGCAGCCGAGGTCGCCGGTGTTCTCGTGCAGTGTCACCCGCACGTTGGCCCGCTGCGCTGCGAAGGGCTCGGTGCGCAGCAGCGCCTCGCGCACCTGCGCCGCGCGGGCCTGGAACTGCGCCATCTGGGCCGGCAGGTACCCGCTGGCGACAATGAGCAGATTGAGGCTGCCTGGCACGGCCACGACGCCCGCCTGCTCCGTCGCAGCCCGTCCGTCCGGCAGCAGCCGGTCGCGGCCTGTCAGAACCCGGACGGCGGCGGGATCGGCAAACCGCGTGTCGCGGACCTCGACGCGATCGGCGTCTTCCAGGTACGGCACGACGAGCGCGACGTCCTGCTCGTCGAGCGGCAGGATCCCGGGCAGGCCGTCGTCCGGCTCGCCCGGCGGCACCGGCGGAATCGTGATGACATCCGCGTACGCGAAGCGCTCCTGGTAGAGGACGCTGCCCGAGCGACTGCGAAGCACGAGTTCGGCCGGCGCGTCGCTCGGGCCGTCCGCGCCATCCGTCGGAGCCTGCCTTCGGCCCGGGAGACTGCCGCGCATCACCGTCAACGCGTCGATCCGGTAGAGCGGCGAACGATCCCCGGCCTTGGACACGTGGATCGTCACGATCATCACGGTGCCGCTGGCCGCTCTCGTTGTGGGAAACTGCCCGGGCGCGGCGCCGATCGCGAGGGGCCACAGGATGAACACGGCGGCGGCGCGGCGAAAGCCAAGGAGACGCATGCGATCTTCTCTCGCAAGCCACCCGCCGGAAACCACGCGACGGCGTGCGCCCGCTCGCGCGATTATACGCGCACGGATGGAGGCGATGGCCGGATACGACGGCTCGGACCCGCGCGCTCCGGGAGTGCGCTGCGAGGAACAGCGCCGGCTCATCCCGCGTATTACAGCCTGTGACGCCTGTTCAAGGACCCTCTGCCATGAAACCTGCCCGAGTCTCGCGGTTCCCGTTGGTGTTGTTCCTCGTGTGCGCATGCGCGGCGGTCCCGGCCGCCCAGTCGGGCGGCGGAAGGCCGGCTGCGATTGGCCAGGCGACCGTTGCCGCAGCGGTTGCGCGCGAGGGCGCGGCGATCGACCAGCTCTTCAAGAACGCGGTCAAGCCCGGCGAGCCGGGCTTGGCGGTCACCGTCATCCGGAAAGGCCGGGTCTTGCATCGCGCGGCCTACGGGATGGCGAACCTGGAACTCGGCGTTGCGCTCACGCCCGGGCACGTCTTCAGGATCGGCTCGGTCACCAAGCAGTTCACCGCCG
Organism: uncultured Acidobacteriota bacterium; assembly: GCA_963809475.1. Classification (GTDB taxonomy): domain Bacteria; phylum Acidobacteriota; class Vicinamibacteria; order Vicinamibacterales; family JAKQTR01; genus JAKQTR01. The sequence continues at coordinate 1,497,865 of CAWEJS010000002.1, read as the reverse complement.
CCCTCATCATGATGCTCGCCGAAGAAGGCAAGCTGGCGGTCTCGGACCCGATTACGAAGTTCCTGCCCGACTACCCGACCGAGGGGCGGACCATCACGGTCGAGCACCTGCTGACGCACACGTCGGGCATCCAGAGCTACACCGACATGCCGGCGTGGCTCGGGCTCCAGCGCAAGGACCTGTCCCTCGCCGAGCTCATCGACCTCTTCAAGAACGAGCCGATGCAGTTCGCGCCGGGGGCACGGTGGCGCTACAACAACTCCGGGTACATCCTGCTCGGGGCCATCATCGAGAAGGTGACGGGCCAGAAGTACGCCGACGCCGTGCGCGAGCGGATCTTCACGCCGCTCGGCATGACGGACTCGCGCTACGACGCGACGGACGAGGTCATTCCGCGGCGCGCGGCGGGGTACGCGCGCGCCGGGAGCCGGATCGTCAACGCGCCGTACCTCAGCATGACCCAGCCGTTCGCCGCCGGTGCGCTCATCAGCACTGTCGATGATCTTGCGAAATGGGATGCGGCGCTCACCGCCGGGCGAGTCGTGCGCGCGGACTCGCTGGCGAAGATGTTCACGCCCTACAAGCTGGCCAGTGGAAACGAGACCGGGTACGGGTACGGCTGGCAGATCGGGCAGTACGAGGGCCGGGCGGTCCAGGAGCACGGAGGGGGCATCCACGGCTTTCGTGCTTACGTGCTCCGGATCCCGTCGGAGGGCGTCTACGTCGCCGTGCTCTCGAACCTCGCCGCGTCCGAGCCCGACCCCGGGTCCCTCGCACGCAAGGCCGCGGCGATCGCGATTGGGAAGCCGCTGGTCAACCCCGCTGTGGTACCGCTGAGGATCGATCAGCTTGGCGCGTACGTGGGCACCTACGTCGCGGCCGGGGGCACGCGATACAGCGTGACCCTCAGCGGCTCGCGCCTGTTCCTGCAGTCGGGCGGAGGAGCACCGACAGAGGTGTTCCCGTCAGGCGGCGACGCGTTCTTCGTGAAGGATGCGTTCACGCGCGTGCGTTTCGAGCGCGAGGCCGGCGGGAAGGCCGCTCGGCTCCTGATCGACAACTGGGGCGCCCAGCCGCCTGCCGTACGCGACGACACGCCCGAGAAGCCGGCCCCCGTGGCGGTGACGGTCGACCCTGCGATCTACCGCGCGTACGCCGGCGAGTACGAGCTCGCGCCGGGGTTCATCCTCACGGTGACGGTCGAAGGCGACAGGCTCATGACGCAGGCGACGGGCCAGTCGAAGGTCGAGATCTTCCCGTCGTCGCCCACGGAGTTCTTCCTGAAGGTGGTCGACGCGCGAATCACGTTCGTGAAGGACGCGTCGGGCGCCGTGGCGCAACTCGTCCTGCACCAGGGCGGCCGCGACATGCCGGCGAAGAAGATCAAGTGAGGGGCGCGATGCCAGCCGGGCAGGTCACGCCGGTTCCCCCGAGGCCGCAGTAGCCGTTCGGGTTCTTCGCCAGGTACTGCTGGTGGTAGTCCTCGGCGTAGAAGAAGTCTCCGGCGGGGGCGATCTCCGTCGTAATCGGTGCGTAGCCCGCCGCGGTCAGCCTCGACTGGTAGGCGTCGCGGCTCTCGCGCGCCGCCGCCAACTGCGCCTCCGATCGCCCATAGATCGCAGACCGGTATTGCGTGCCCGCGTCCGCACCCTGGCGCATGCCCTGCGTCGGGTCGTGGCACTCCCAGAACAGTCTCAGCAGCGCGTCGAACGGCACGATCGCAGGATCGAAGACGACAAGCACGACCTCGGCGTGACCGGTCAGGCCAGTGCAGACTTCTTCATAGGTCGGATTGGGCGTGAACCCGCCGGCGTAGCCCACGGCCGTCGAAAAGACGCCCTTCGTCTGCCAGAACTTGCGCTCGGCGCCCCAGAAACACCCGAGGCCGAAGACGGCCGACTCGAGTCCCTCAGGGAACGGCGGCGCCATCGGCGTGCCGAGCACGGCGTGCTTCGCCGCCACGCTCATCGCGGTCGCGCGACCCTTTAGTGCTTCGCCAGCCTTCACCATCGCCGTCTTGCGCCCCTTGTCGAACATGCGGTGACCTCCTCTGTCAGACGCTTCTGCGAGCCGCCTGGTCCCCGGGGTCAGGTCTCAAAACCCGGCATTTTGCCGTGCCCGGGGTCAGGTCTCGAAACCCGGCATCTTGCCGTGCCCAGAGCCAAGGTCTCAAAAGGCGGCTGTTTCGGCGCCGTGATGCTGACGTCCACGACCGCCGGTTGCAGGACGCGCACGAGGTCCGCGGGCGCGAGGCCGACGAGGAAGCCGCGCGCGCCGCCGTTGATGTAGACGCGCGGCAGGTCGAGGATCGTGCGCTCGACGTAGATCGGCATCGGCCTCCTGGTGCCGAACGGCGACGTCCCGCCGACGAGGTACCCGGAGTGGCGGTTCGCGACCTCGGGGCGGCACGGTTCGATGTACTTGCAGCCGATGGCCCGCGCGAGCTGCTTCGTCGACACCTCCAGGTCGCCGTGCATGAGGACGATGAGCGGTGCGCCGGCGTCAGTTTCCATGACGAGCGTCTTGACCGTCTCGTGTTCGGGCACGCCCAGGTCGTGCGCCGCGACCCGTGTGCCTCCATGTTCCTCGTACCGGTAGAGGTGCTCACTGAACGGCACTCCAGCCGCGCGGAGCACGCGGATGGCGGGTGTGACGGGCGTCGGGGCGTGGGCCATGGAACCGCATGATAGCGGGGTCAGGTCTAAAAACCCGGCAAACTGCCGGGTTTTTAGACCTGACCCCGCAACGACGATAGACGGGGTATCATCGGCGCATGAGCGAAGGCGACGCCCCCAAGAGCGCATACGAACTGGCGATGGAACGGCTGCGCAAGCAGGATGCGGAATCCGGCGGCGAACGCACGCCGCTCACGGATCAGCAGCGCGCCGACATCGCCGAGGTGCGCAACTTCTACGAGGCCAAGGTGGCCGAGCGCGAGGTGCTGCACCAGTCGGCGATGCGCCGGGCAGGCGAACCCGAGGCGCTCGCGCTGCTCGAGGAGCACTACCGGCGCGACCGCGAACGCCTCGCGTCGGAGCGGGACGCCAAGATCGAACGCATCCGCAGCGGCCGCGCGTGACGCCCCGCGGAGCAGCGCCAAGCCCCGAGTCCCGAGCCCCGAGTCCCGCCCCTCGACGTTGCTCGGGGCGGCCCTGAGCTTGTCGAAGGCCGAGCCCCGAGCTCAGAACCTGCTCCACAGGTACTGGTTCGTCACTTCGTGGTGGAACTGCACCTCGGACGCCTTGATGACCGAGCCGAGCGCTTTCGGGCAGCGGTCGGCCGCGAGCTGCTTCACGTCGGCGAACTTCATCTGCACGTCCTCGCCCAGCATGTCGGCGACGAACGCGCTCGACTTGAAGTGACGGATCGCGTCGTAGATGTTGTCGGGCAGGAACCGCGTGCGCGCCCGCCGGGTGTCGGTGTCGGCGTCGCTGGGCAGCGGCCCCTCGATCCCCGTGCGCAGCAGGGCGTAGATGGCCAGGTACGGGTTCGCGTCGGGGGCGATGGACCGGACCTCGATGCGCGCGGACTTCTCGTTGGCGAGCGGGATCCGGACCATGGCGCCCCGGTTGATGGCCGAGGCCTTGATCTGGTTCGGCGCCTCGAAGTGCGGGTCGAGCCGCCGGTACGCGTTCACGCTCGAGTTCAGAATCAGGCAGATGTCGTTGGCGTTCGCCAGGATCCGATCGATGAAGTTCCAGCCCGTGGCTGACAGGCCGTCCTCGCCCTTGCCGTCGTGAAACACGTTCGCCGCGCCGCGCGACAGGGACAGGTTCGTGTGCATGCCGCTGCCGTTCACGCCGGTGACCGGCTTGGGCAGGAATGACGCCGTCATGTCGAGCTGCTGCGCCACCTGGCGGCAGATGAGCTTGTAGAGCTGCACCTGGTCCGCGGCGACGCAGGCCTGCGTGTACGAGTAGTTCATCTCGAACTGCGACGGCGCGACCTCCGGGTGGTCCTTCTCGTTCCCGAACCCGAGGGCGCGCTGCGCCTCAGCCGAGTGATCGATGAACTGCCGCAGCGCGTCGCCGGGCAGCGAGTGGTAGTAGCCGCCCGTCGAGATGAACTCGAAGGCCCCGGTGGCGTAGTACTGCCGCTCGGCGTCGTGGCCCTTGAAGAGGAAGCCCTCGATCTCGTTGGAGGCGTTCGCCACCGTGCCGTCCTTCGCGAACAACTCGTCGGTGTAGAGCTGCAGCCGGCTTCGCATGTCGGCCGCGTAGCGCGAGCCGTCCCGCTCGAGCACTTCGCCGAAGGCCAGCACCTTGCCCGGGCCGAAGATGTCCGCCGGCAGCCAGTAGAAGGCCGGCCAGTCGACCGCGAGGCGCAAGTCCGATTCCGCCTGCTGCGAGAACCCCCTGATCGACGAGCCGTCGAAGGTCAGGTTGTCCGACGCCCCCAGCAGGAACTTCTTGTCGTAGTCCAGCATGTGGAACCGGCCTTCGAGGTCCGTGAAACAGACCGTGACGGCCTTGACCCGCTTCTCGTCCCGCAGGTACTTCAGCCGCTGCTCGCGGACCTGACCCGGCTCGGCACCCTCCAGCCGCTGCTGCTTCGAGGCGAGATTCATCTCCTCGAGGCGGTCGTACGGAATCTCCAGAAAGTCGCGCAGCGGCGTGTGGTCCACGGCAAGCCTCCTTCTTGAATCGATGAGGGGCGGAAACGCTCGCAAAGACTAGCACAAAACAAGCGTATATTACGCTTATTTCCGCGCAGGAAGATTCAAAATGTTCAGAAATAGATCTAGACGAGCCTGGCGAGCGTGATGTCAACCGACCGGCTGCGCTTCGATGCGTGTTCCCACTGCACCAGGATCGGACTCTGGTAAGTGCCCTGGATGATGGTGCCGTGCCCCGGGGTCTCTCGGTCGGACACGAGTAGGTTGACCGCCCGCTTCAGCCGGAGCAGCCGCTCGGCCGGCACCGCCATCGCCCCGGCAACCAGGCGTTCGATGACGCTCTCGTTCAGGCCCAGGGCATCCACCAGCTTGTTGACGACGCGCACCATGTCGTACTTGACGTAGTCGCGCGTCTTCGCCGGGATGGACCGGGGGTCCGCCCAGGCGTGCCGGCCCTTCTCGGCCATGAACTTGAGGGGGTTGTGGAGCACCTCCATCAGGTCGTGACGCATCAGGAGGGTTTCGTATTCGTTCACGGTCAGGCCCGCCTGGTGCTCCTCCGGATCCAGCTCGATCCGAAGCCGGCCCTTCGTGACGCCGTAGCGCGCGATGGCGTCCTCGAGCAGATCGTAGAAGCCGATCTGCGGGTCCCGCAGGTTGACCGAGTCCATCGGGTGCCCCGACACGGGAATCGTGACGCGGGTCCGCCACACAGGCACTTCATGGGTGTAGGCGAGCACCGTGCTCTGCCGGCGCCGCGGCTGGCCCCCGTTCACGCCGTCGAGATCGACGAACCAGACCGGCTCGTCCGTCATCCGGTACAACACGCAGGCGCGCAACCCCGAGGCCATGAACGCCAGGTGCGAGTCGGCGTTCCGCGGCTCGACGGCGCGCTGGTCCGCCGTCAACTCGGTGCGCAACTCCAGCTTGTCGTGCTCGTACCCCGCGTCTTCGGGGAAGACCGACCGGAAGGCGTCCATGTAGAGGTCGACGCCGTTCTCCGTCCGGCGCGCGAGGCGCGTGGCCAGGCGCTGCTCCAGGTACCCGGCCGTCGTGTGGAGGGACGCGAAGTAGGCCCGGGGGAACTCCGACAGCACGTCACCGAAGTCGGCGCAGATCCGGCTCCGGACGTCGATCGCATCGAACCGGGCACGTGGCTGCAACTCGACGGTTAGTTCCGCCGGTTCCTGCGTCATATGGGCCAACTGTCAATAATACAGGGTCGTCCCTCCCGATGCACGGGGTTACACTGGTAACCGTGAGCGACGCGCGCGCATGGTCGTTCGGGGAGGAGCTGGCGCACAGCGTCACGCACGGCGTGGGATTCGTGGCGGGAGTCGCCGGGTTCATTGTCCTCGTCGTGCTGGCGGCCGGAACCGGCGACCCGTGGCGCATCGCGAGCTGCACGGTCTACGCGACGACCCTCGTCCTCCTCTACGCGGCCTCCACGCTCTACCACGCCCTCTCGGCCACCCGCGCCCGCCGCGTGCTCCAGGTGCTCGACCACTCGGCCATCTTCCTGCTCATCGCCGGCACCTACACCCCCTTCGCGCTGGTCAACCTTCGCGGCCCCTGGGGCTGGACCCTGTTCGGCATCGTCTGGGGACTCGCCGCGATCGGCATCATCGCCAAGGCGGTCTTCGGCGCGCGCCGGCCGGTCGTTTCGACCGTGCTGTACGTGTGCATGGGATGGACGGTGGTCGTCGCCGCGAAGCCGGTCGTCGAGCACGTCGCGCCGGGCGGCATCGCGTGGCTGCTCGCCGGGGGCCTCGCCTACACGGGCGGCGTGGTCTTCTACGCATGGACGCGCCTCCGCTACAACCACATGATCTGGCACCTCTTTGTGCTCGCCGGCAGCGTCTGCCACTACATCGCCGTCGCGCGATACGTCGTGTGAGGCCTCACCAGTTCGTCTCCTCCCGGTAGAGCGCGGCCGTGTTGCGGACGGCATTGACGATGAAGGCCAGGGCCAGGCCGGCTGAAGCCGCCGCGCCCGCCAGATCGAAGAGCCGGAACGGGCCGAGGCCCGCAACGGTCACCATTCCGCCGCCGAGGAGCGAGAGCGCCCCGGCCGCAATCACGATGCGAAGCTCGGTCGGTCCCATCCGCAGGAACGACATCCGGAACACGCGCCTCGCCTGCGTGGCGAGAAACGACTCTCCCGCGACGAGCAGCCAAGCCACGAGCGTGGCCATCGCCAGGAGCGGGGTCATGTATCCCGAGACGGCTAGGCCCGCGAGCATCATGGTCGTGCCGGCGATGTCGATCACGTGGTCCAGGTAGAAGCCGTACCGGGGCCGCTGCCTGTTGCGGACCCGCGCGAGGGTGCCGTCGAGGCTGTCGCCGAGCCAGTTCAGGAACATACACACCACGACGAGGGGCAGCCCCGCCCGCGGGTGTGTGCCGGCCAGCCAGAACGACGCGCCCGTGCCGGCCATCGAGACGAGGCCCAGCGCCGACAGGTGATCCGAGTTGATCCACGCGGGCATCCGCTCCGCCATCCAGACCAGCGCGCGCTTCTCGGCTGCGGAGAGGATGCTGCCCTGCAGCCGCGTGTGATCCGGCGCGCGATCCGCGACGCGCCCGGCAACTGTCGCCAACGGTTTCATGGGAACCTCCAGGGCGGCTCAGTCGGCCGCCGTCATCCTGGAGTGCGCAAGCAGAGGCAGAGAAGGCTCACGGGGCCGCCGGCCTCGGCGCGGGAGTGCCGCTGGTATACTTCGCCGGACAACGACCAACAGGACCAGCGCGATCATGACGATCCACCGTTTCGCCAGCAAGACCGCTTGGGCCACTCCTGGCATGCTGCGCTTCGTGACGGCCGCCTTCATTGCGGTGGCGGCGGCGGCGACAGCCGGCGGCCAGTCCCCGCCGGCCGGGCGTGACGCCCCCGTCGATTCGAACGTCGTGGTCAACCCCGTCATGTACCAGGGGCTGCGCTACCGATCGGTCGGCCCGCACCGCGGCGGGCGCGTCACGGCCATCGCCGGCGTGCGCCAGCAGCCGTGCACCTACTACATGGGCGCCACCGGCGGCGGCGTGTGGAAGACGACGAACTGCGGCGCGCTGTGGGAGCCGGCGAGCGACGGCCAGATCGAGACCGGATCGATCGGCGCCATCGCGGTCGCCGAGTCAAACCCGGACGTGGTGTGGGCCGGGACCGGCAGCGCCGCGATCCGCAGCAACGTCATCATCGGGCGCGGCCTCTACAAGTCCACCGACGCCGGCCGCACCTGGACCTACGCCGGGTTGAAGGACGGCGGCCAGATTGGCTCGGTCGTGATTCACCCGAGGAACCCCGACATCGTGTGGGCGGCGGTGATGGGCTCGCCGTACGGCCCCACCGACCGGCGCGGCGTCTACAGAACCGCCGATGGCGGCAAGACCTGGACGCGCGTGCTCGAGGTCAACCGCGAGACTGGGGCGCGCGTCGTCGCCATCAACCCCTCCAACCCGGACGAGGTCTACGCGGGCATGTACCGCGCATTCCGAAAGGGCTGGGACATCGTCAGCGGCGGGCCCGCCAGCGAGGGCGGCATCTACAAGTCCACCGACGGCGGCCTGACGTGGGGCCACCTGATGGTCGGGCTGCCGCAGAAGCTCATCGGCAAGATCGACATCGACATCGCGCGGAGCAAGCCGAGCACCGTCTACGCGATGATCGAGGCGCCGGGCCCGGAAGGCGGGCTCTACCGATCGACCGACAGCGGCGCGACCTGGGCCAACGTGAACAACAGCCAGCGCCTGCGCGCGCGGCCGTTCTACTTCCACTACGTGGACGTCAACCCGAAGAACGAGAACGAAGTCTGGGTGAACGAGCTCAGCCTGTGGAAATCCGGCGACGGAGGCCGGACCTTCGCGCAGGTGCCGACGCCGCACGGCGACAACCACGGCATCTGGTTCAACCCCGACAACCCGGACTACGCCATCCAGTGCAACGACGGCGGCGCCAACGTCACGCGCGACGGCGGGAAGACGTGGTCGTCGATCCTGAACCAGCCGACGGGCGAGTTCTACATGGTGGCGGTGGACGAGCAGTTCCCCTACCGGCTCTACGGCCCGCAACAGGACAATTCGACGGTCGTCGTCCCCAGTCTGCCGCCGGTGAACTGGAGCCTCGATTCACCGCTGCAGATCTGGGGCCAGGTCTCGGGGTGCGAGACGGGCCAGGTCTGGCCCAGGCCCGACGGATCGATCGTCTGGGGCGCGTGCAAGGGGGAAGCCGGGCGCTACAGCGCGGCGACGGGCCAGGAGCAGCACTACTGGGTCTACCCGCAGAACCGCTACGGCACGAGTCCGCGGGACATCAAGTACCGGTTCCCGCGCCAGACCGTGGTCTACGTCTCGCCCCACGATCCGGCCACGGTCTACCAGGCCTCGCAGGTGGTGCACCGATCGACGGACGAAGGACGGACGTGGGAGATCATCAGCCACGACCTGACGGCGTGCGAGCCGGACAAGCAGGTGACGCCCGGCACGCCGATCACCCGCGACATCACCGGCGAGGAGGTCTACAGCAGCATCTACTCGATGGTCGAGTCGCGCCTCGAGAAGGGCGTGCTCTGGGCCGGCGCGAACGACGGCCCGGTGCACGTCTCGCGCGACGCGGGCAAGACCTGGCGGAAGGTGACGCCGCCGGACCTCCCGCCGGGCGGCCGCGTGCAGACCATCGAGGACTCGCCGCACCGCAAGGGCTCGGCCTACATCGCGGTCTACCGCTACCTGCGCGAACACGACCTGCAGCCGTACATCTACACGACCACCGACTACGGCGCGACTTGGACACGGCTGACCGACGGCCGCAACGGCATTCCTGCGGACTATCCGACCCGCGTCGTGCGCGAAGACCCGTCGCAGGAAGGCCTGCTCTACGCCGGCACCGAGTTCGGCATCTTCGTGTCCTTCGACAACGGCCAGCACTGGCAGACGCTGCAGCTGAACCTGCCGAACACGCCCGTGACGGACATCAGGGTCCACCACAGGGACCTCGTGCTGGCGACGATGGGGAGGGCGTTCTGGATCCTGGACAACGTGTCGGTGCTGCATCAGCTCGCGTCGCGGCACGAGCTGGTGATGCGATCCGAGGCCTACCTGTTCCAGCCGCGCGAGGCGTACCGGATGCGGTACTCGCCGACGGGCGGATCGCCGGACCAGCCGCAGTACCCGCCGCCGGGAGCGACGATCGATTACTACCTCGCCGGAGAGCCGGCCGACGAGCTGAGGCTCGAGATCCTGGACGGCAAGGGCGGGACCGTCCGCAGCTTCGCTGCGCGGAGGGGCGCGGAGGCGCCGGCTCCGGCCCAAGGGCGGCGGCGAGGCGGCTCCAGCGCGCCGCTGACACGGCGTGAATGGCACAACCGGTTCGTGTGGGACCTGCGATACGAAGGCGCCGCCGGGGCGCCCGGGCCGATCGTCTCGCCCGGCTCGTACCAGGTCCGGCTGTCGGCCGGCGAGTGGAGCCAGTCCCGGCCGCTCGAGGTGCGCATCGACCCGCGTGTGGCGGCCGCGGGCGTCACGCAGGCGGATCTGCAGGAACAGCTCGACCTCGGGCTGAAGCTGCGCGACGCGATCGCCGACGCACTGGCGCTGGCGTCGAAGCTCGGCGAGGCGAGGCGGACCGCGGCGCCGAACGCGCAGGCGGGGAAGTCCTTGCAGGCGCTCATCGACCGCGTGGTCACGGCGGATACTGTCTATCCACAGCCGATGCTGATCGACCAGCTGGCGAACGTGGCGCGCATGATTGGCCAGGCGGACCAGAAGGTCGGCCGCGACGCCTTCACGCGGTTCGACGACCTCACGAAGGACCTGGCGGCGATCAAGGCCGAGAGCGTGAAACTGGGAGTCCAGTGACGACAGGGAGCATCCCATGGGCGTGATTCGCACCGGGTGGGGATCCGCTTTGTCGGCCGCGCTCGTCGTCGGCCTGACGGCGAGTGCCGTCTGGCTCGACCGTCCGCCGGCGCCCGCCCCCGCTGGCGCAGCAGCAACGGCGTTCTCGGCCGAGCGGGCGATGGCGCACGTCGAGCGCATGGCGACGCGGCCGCGGCCGGCCGGTTCGGCGCAGCACGACCTCGTGCGCGACGACCTCGTGGCGGCGCTCGGGACGCTCGGCCTCCCGGTCGAGCGCCAGGTGGCGACCGTGCAGCAGGGCACGACGGCCGTCCGCGCGGCGCGCGTCGAGAACCTGATGGTGCGCCTCACGGGGACCGCGAGCACCGGCGCCGTCCTGCTCGCGGCCCACTACGACAGCGTGCCCGCCGGCCCGGGGGCGGCCGACGATGGATCGGGTGTCGCGACGCTGCTCGAGGCCACGCGCGCGATCACGGCCGGCCCGGCCCTGCCGAACGACCTGATCGTGCTCCTGACCGATGCCGAGGAGTTCGGGCTGCTGGGCGCGCAGGCCTTCGTCGAACAGCATCCGTGGGCGAAGGACGTGCGGATGGTCCTCGACTTCGAGGCGCGCGGCACGAGCGGGCCGTCCCAGATGTTCGAGACCAGCGCCGGCAACGGCGCCGTCGTCGCGGAGTGGGCGTCACTGGTGCCGAGGCCGTCCGGATCGTCGCTGACCTACGAGGTCTACAAACGCCTGCCGAACGACACCGACTTCTCGATGTTCAAGAAACTCGGGACGGCGGGCTTGAACTTCGCGTTCGTCGGTAACTGGGAGCGCTATCACACCCCGCGCGACTCGCCGGGGAACCTCGACCGGGGCAGCCTGCAGCACGAAGGCGACGCGGCCGTCGTCCTGGCGCGGCGGTTCGGCGCGATGGATCTCGCGGCGCTGCAGTCGCGCGACGCGGTGTACTTCTCGCTGCCGCTCGTGGGCGTGGCGCCGCACTATTCCACCTTGCTGGCGCTGCCGCTGGCTGTCGTGGCGGCGGGACTGTTCGCCCTGGCGTTTGTGATCGCCAGGCGGCGGCGGGAAACGAGCATCGGCGGGACCGTGCTGGCGGTGATCGTGTACGCGGCCTTCGTCGCGGCCGCCGGGCTTCTCGGGTGGCGATCCGGCCGCCTGGCAGGCCTGCTGCACGCGCGCTGGCTGCCGGAGGGCAACGTGCTGATGAGCGGCTGGTATGCGGCGACGCTCGTCGGCACCATCGCGACCGTGTGGCTGGCGCTGTACGCGCTGCTGCGGAAGAAGTTCGACGCGCATTCGATCGCGTTCGCGGCGCTCGCCGTGTTCGTGATCGGAACGCTCGCGACCTCGTGGTTCGTCGTCGGTGCGAGCTTCGTGCTGCTGTGGCCGCTCGTGGGAGGCGTGCTGGCTGCCATGGCGCTTCGGGCCGGCTGGGACGTGCCAGCCGGTGCGGGGCCGGTTCGGGCGTGCGTCATCAGCCTGGCGGCGGCGCCGGCCGTGCTCATCGTCTGGCCGCTGGTGTACATGCTGTTCGACGCGATGGGCCTGGCGCGGGAAAGCGGCGCGGCGATCGGGGCGCTGGCCGCGCTGGGACTCGGCGCGCTGTCCATCCAGACGGAAGTCATCGCCCAGGGCCGCCGGTGGTGGCCCGCCGCGATTGCCGCAGTCGTCACGATCGCCTGCCTCGCCGTGGCCGTGACCGAGACGGGATACTCCAGCCGGGATCCCAGGCTGGTGAATCTCCTGTACGTCGTGGACACCGACGCGCGGACCGCGCAATGGACGGGGCAGACGATCCCCCGCGGCGTGCCGCAGGACAGGCCGCGCGCCGGCTGGCCGGACCCGTGGCTCAGGCAGTACCTGGGAACCGCGCCGCGAACCGGGCGGCCCGACGCCCTCGTGCAGCCGTGGTCGTCCGTGCACGGTACACCGGGGTTCCTGAGCGCGGACGCGCCCGTCGTAGACCTGCCAGCCCCGCAGGCCTCGCTCGTGTCGAGCACTCCCAACGAGGGCGGCCGGACGGTCACGCTCCATGCGGCGCCGGCCCGCGAGGGCGACGTGCTCTCGGTGTGGGTGAACGGCGCGCGGGCGATCGACGCGTCCGTCGACGGGAAGCGGATTGCCGGGCAGATGCCCGCGCGGGCCGCAGACGATACCGCGTGGAGCCTGGACTACTTCAACGCGCCGGCGTCCGGCACCACCATCACGCTGACGCTCGTCGGCGTGGCGCCCCTCACCGTCGCTGTCGTCAACCGTTCGGCGGGCCTTCCGGCCGTGCCCGGCCGCACGTTCGCCCCGCGCCCGGCGTCAGTCGTGCCCGTGCAGGCCGGCGACCAGACCGTCGTCCGCCGCAGCTACGTCTTCTGAGGATTGGGGTTGGATTGCCCGAAGCCCACACGCACGGATGGCGCCGGAGGCGGGGGAGGGCGGCCGCGCTCAGAGCAGGTGCGCGAGGTGGGCCGTGCGGTTCTCGACGAGGTCCTTCAGCTCGCGGTGCATGTCGGGGTTCACCGCTTCCGAGTACGGGAGGATGTACGTCCGCGTCTGCGCGGTGTAACGCTCCACGAAGGTCCGGTCGTTCACGAACCCGAGGCCGATGAGGTTGCTGATGCGGTCCGCCAGCTTCAGCTGCTTCGCCCGGCGGGTGCCCGTCTGCATGATGCGCAGCAGGTACTCGGTCTTCGGCTCCCGCACGCCGCCGGGCGTCCGGATCGTGACCTCCATCACCAGATCGTAGACGGCCGGGCCGTCGGCGTCGATCGACACGACGCTGTCGCGCGTCACCCAGGGTTCGTGTCCGAGCTCCTCGAACAGGTCGTGGATGACGGACGCCTTGAGCAGCACGGGGTCGACGATCTTGTAGTCCAGCAGGATCGCCATCGTGCTCATCTGGTGGCGGAACATGTTGCTCCCCGCCCTGCGCGGGCGGTCGATCATGGCCATCGCCTTCACGATGTACGGCGCCAGTGTCGTCTGCGCGAGACTCCGCTCCAGGGGTCCGAGATCCATCACCTTTCTCCCGCGCGCTCACGCGCGGCGCGATCGTGTTCCGGCCATCCGCCGGCCGCGGCCAGCACGGATCAGCCGGTGAAGTAGAGGTACGCCGCCACGATCAGCAGCACCACCACGATTGACGCGATGACCTCTGTGCGGCTCCAGCTCGATCGCGACTCCGCCTTGTGCTCGTCGGTCACCGTGGCGAAGGTGAGCCCCGACAGGCTGGCCTCATCCGGCGCCTTCGTCGCGTAGCTCACCCCGATCATCACCAGGATCGAGACGATGAGGACGAGCACGCTGAAGTACTGGAAGAAGATGTTGTTTACGATCCACAGGAACGAGCCTGGCGTGTAGCCCTGCTCGAATCCGGCCATGTGCAGCGCCACCGGCGTGTCCACGCCCAGGCGGAAGGCGCCCAGGAGGCACCCGGTGACCATGGCCGAGACGCACCCCTTCGCGTTGAGGCGCTTGTTGAAGATGCCGAAGAAGAACACCGTGAAGATCGGCGGGGCGAGGTAGCCCTGCACGCTCTGGAGGTACTGGTACAGCCCGCGGGCCCCTTCGATCACGGGAATCCACAGCAGCGCGATGAGCACCATCACGGCCGTCGCGATCCGGCCCATCCAGACCAGCTCGTGCTGCGAGGACTTGGGCTTGAGCTTCTGGTACAGATCCATCGTGAACAGCGTGCTCGAGGCGTTGAAGGCGCCGGCCATCGAGCTCATCAGCGCCGCGATGAGGCCGGCCACGACCATGCCCCGGACGCCGACGGGCAGGATCGTCGTCACGAGCAACGGGTACGCCGCCTGCGCCGCTTCCGCGATGGCCTTCCCGTCAGGGCCCACGATCGTGTTGAGAGCCGTGACCTGGCCGGTCCTGGCCAGCGCCAGCGCGATCATGCCCGGGATGATGAAGATGAACACGGGCAGCAGCTTCAGGTACAACGCGAAGATCGTCCCGCGCCGGGCGGTCCGCTCGTTGGCCGCGCCGAGCGCGCGCTGGACGATGTACTGGTCCGTGCACCAGTACCAGAGTCCGATGATCGGGGCGCAGATGAGCATCCCGAGCCACGGGTAGTTGTTGTTGAAGTACCAGGCCATCCGGCCGGTTTCCTTCACCGGTTCCCAGGTGCCTTGGACACCCGCCGGGATGAGAGGCTTCCAGAGGTTGAACAGATCAGGTTCCAGCGCGGCCCGGAAATTGTGCCACCCGCCGAGCTTCATCAGGCCGAAGATGGTCAGGAGCGCGGAGCCGAACACCAGGACGAAGGTCTGCAGGGACTCGGTGTAGGCCACCGCCCGCATCCCGCCGAGCACCGTGTAGACCCCAGTCAGGAGCACGACCACGACCGAGCCGATCCAGAACGCGTTCCAGTCGTGGCCGAACAGCATCAGATGCACGTCGGGCAAGAGCGTGCGGAACACGACGCCGCCGGCGAAGATGCTGACCGCGAACTTGGTCAGGACGTGCGTCAGCAGGGACGTGACGGAGAGAACGACGCGCGCGGTGGGGGAGAAGCGGCGCTCGAGGAACTCCGGCATCGTGTACACGTGCGAGCGCATGTAGAACGGCACGAAGACCCAGCCCAGCACGAGCAGGCACCATGCGTGCAGTTCGTAGTGCGCCATCGCCACGCCGCTCACGGCGCCGGACCCGGCCAGGCCGACCAGGTGCTCCGAGCCGATGTTCGACGCGAAGATCGACGCCCCGACGATGAACCAGCCGAGGTCGCGGTTGGCCAGGAAGTAGTCGTCGGCGGTGTCCTTGTTGCGCCGCATCACGTAGATGGTCAGGCCGGCAATTGCCAGGAAGTACGCCAGCACCACGAGCCAGTCAATGGTCGTCATAGGCGGTCCAATCCTCTCAGCGGCAGAGTCTACCGCATGAGCGGGCGTTTGCTATCGGCGATTTCCGCCTGCGATTTCCGCCTGCTGGATCCCGATCCGGTCCGAGAGGAGGGCCACGCTCAAGGCGTAGGTGTTGGCGCAGTTGTACGAGAGGAGAGCCTCGTAGTTCCGGTAGACGAGGAAACGGCGCGTGTCGACGCGCACGAGCGACGCCGGCACATCACTCTTCGGCAGCAGCGCACCGCTTCTCTGCGTGACGCCCAGCGTCCGCCACTCAGACAGCGGGCGCGCCTCGCTCATGCCGCGGACGGCCTGGCACGGGCCGATCAGCCGGAGCGGCACGGACGCCGCCACGCGGGCCGCCAGCTTGTCCGTCAGCCGGACCTCACGGCCCCAGCGCTCCCCGGCCGCCCAGCCGTGCGCCTTCAGGTAGTTCGCAATCGAGGCGAAGACATCCGGCAGCGACGTCCAGATGTCGCGTCGGCCGTCGCCGTCGCCGTCCGCGGCGAACGCTCGATAGCTCGACGGCATGAACTGAGCCTGGCCCATGGCGCCCGCCCACGAGCCCTTGAGCGCGTCCGGAGGCACGTCGCCGCCGTCGAGAATGCGCAGCGCGGCGAGCAGTTCGTCGCGGAAGAGCGCTTGGCGCCGGCCGTCGTAGGCCAGCGTGGCGAGCGCCGGGACGGTCGGCCTCACGCCCTGGAACCGGCCGAAGTTCGACTCCAGCCCCCAGATCGCCACGACGACGGACCCCGGCACGCCGAACTGCCGGGTGACGCGGAGCAGATCCGCCCGATGGCGCTTCGCCTCGCTGCGCGCGTCCCGAATCATGCGCGGCGTCAGGCGGCGCCTCAAGTACGGATCGATCGCGAGCGTGACCTCCGCCTGGGTGCGGTCGCGCTCGACGACGACGGGCAGCCGCTCGACCGAGCCGAGCGCGTCGTCGACCGTCCGCTGGCTGATGCCTTTCGACAGCGCCTCCGCCCGCAGGCCCGTCAGCCACTCATCGAACGGTACCGGGGCAGCTTCCTGCGGCGGGGGAGGCGCCTGCGTTCCTGGCGCCTGCGACAGGGAGATCGCCGGTGTGGCACAGAGCATCATCAACGCGAACGCGGCAGGGAAGCCTTGAATACGCACGATGCTCTCATCTTGCCAGAATCTCGCTTCCGAGTCCCGAGCGCGTTGGATGGTATGCTCTTCGCCGCACGCACTTCCGGAGGGCGATTCACGATGACCATGCCCCGTGCAGAGCGTCCCGCACACCCGACAACCCGCCGCGAACTCCTGGGACTGTCGGCCGCCTGGGTCGCGATAGCGGCCGCCAGGCCATCCGGGGCCGCGGGCCCGCGGCCGGCCGGTGCGCCGTCGATGGCGCGCGCGGGCGCCGATGCCGCCCCGCGCTTCGCCTACGTGGGCTCGTTCGCCACGAGCACACGCGGTGCTCACGGGGACGGCTTGTCGGTGTACAGCATCGACGCGGCCTCGGGACGATGGACGCGAGTGCAGCTTCTCGCCGGCGAAGTCAATCCCGGGTACTTAGCTCTCCATCCGCGCCGGCCGGTCCTGTACTCGGTACATCCCGTCGTCAACCAGGTGTCGGCGTTTGCCGTCAACGACAAGACCGGCGAGTTGACGCTCATCAACCGCCAGCCATCCGGCGGCGACGATCCGAGCCACCTCGCCATCGAGCCCGCCGGCCGGTTCCTCGTCGTGGCCAACTACGTGGCGGGCAACGTCGAGGTTCTGCCCGTCAATGCCGATGGCTCGCTCGGCGCGCCCACGGACCTCGTGGCTACGAAGGGGCCACTGGGCCCGCACCGGACGGAGCAGCCGGGTCCGCACCCGCATCAGTGCCCGTTCGATCCAAGCGGCCAGTTCGTCATCGTGCCGGACAAGGGGCTCGACACGCTCTTCGTCTACCGGATCGACGGCACGACGGGCCATCTCGTTCCTGCGGATCCGCCATTCACGAAGACCCGGTCCGGCGCCGGCCCGCGCCACATCGCGTTCCATCCGCGCCTGCCGTATGCCTGGGTCGTCAACGAGCTCGACTCGACCGTTGCCGCGTACCGGTTCAAGGCGACGGGGGCCCTCGAGCCGATCCAGATCGTGCCGTCGTTGCCGTCGACGTACACCGGAGACAACACCGGTGCCGCGATCGTCGTCTCGCCGTCGGGCCGGTTCGTATACGCGTCGAACCGGGGCCACGACAGCGTCGCGATCCTGCGCATCGACGAGGCGACCGGCATGCTGTCGCCCGCGGGCTGGGAGCCGACGAAGGGCTCGACGCCCCGCTTCATCGGCCTCAACCCGGCCGGCACGCGGCTCTTCGCCGCCAACCAGCGGAGCGACTCCATCGTCGAGTTCGCCGTCGATCAGGCGACCGGCGCGCTGACCGCCACGGGGCAGGTCATCGCCGCCAACACGCCCGTCTGCATCGTGTTCAGATAGAGAACCCGAGCCCTCGGCGCTCACGCGGACCGGAAACCGGGATGGACCACGCGCGCTACTTCGTCGCCGTGCTGATGATCGTGACGCTGCCGCCGGCGATCGGGGCGTGGTACCTCATCCATCCCTTCGTGCGCTTCTGGCGACGGCTGGGCACGGTCGCCGCCTACTGCATCGTCTACTCGCTGCTGATCTCCGCGGGCCTCCTGCTGTGGGCGTTCCGAGCGCCCCTCCTCGGCGCGGACCTCGGGTTCCAGCCGCTGCTCCTCGTGCTCGGCCTGCCGGCCGCCGTCGCCGGGGCCATCGTCGCCCGGCGCCGGCGCCGAGTGCTGACGGAGGGGATCCGGAACGGCATTCCGGAGGTCTCCAGCAGGAACAAAGGACACCTCCTGACCGAAGGCATCTACGCCCAGACGAGAAACCCGCGCTACATCGAGATGCAGTTGTTCTGCCTGGCCTACATGGCGTTCGCCAACTACAGCGGAACGTGGCTCCTCTATGCACTTGCGTTTCCCGCCCTCCACCTGGTGGTGCTGCTCGAGGAGCGAGAGCTGCGGGAACGCTTCGGCGCGGAGTACGAGGAGTACTGCCGGCGGGTGCCGCGCTACGTCCCGAAACGCTGGTAACGGCGCGGGGGCAGCCCGGCCGCGCCGGGCCGGGTGTATATTCTCGCCATGGCACACTCGACAACCGCCGCAACAGCAGGCGTCGGCTTCGGCACGGCTCTCGCCATCACGATCTCGTGGAGCGTGAACAAGTCGCTCCTCTGGGCGATCATTCACGGCATCTTCTCCTGGCTCTACGTCATCTACTACGCCTTGACACGGTGATCGCCGGACGCGGCAGTGGCGTGCAGGCCCGCGCTATCGCTGGCAGTCTTGAGATCCGATACCTTCAGACGGTATGGCGCAGTCTCTTCGCATCGCACTCGGCGCCGATCACGGCGGCTTCGACCTGAAGCAACAACTCGTGGTGTACCTGCGGGAGCGGGGCCACGAGATACAGGATTGCGGGACGACGGGCACCGAGGCCGTTGACTACCCGGTGTTCGCCGAGGCCGTCGCGCGCCTCGTCGGGTCGGGCTCGTGCGACGTCGGCATCGTCGTCGACGGCGCGGGCATCGGCTCCGCGATGACGGCCAACAAGGTGCCCAACGTCCTCGCCGCCGCGTGTTATAACGAAGCGCTGGCCCGGAACAGCCGGGAGCACAACGACGCCAACGTCCTGACCCTCGGCTCGGGCCAGGTGACGGCCGACCAGGCGAAGGCGATCGTCGACGTCTTTCTGTCCACCGCCTGCACGGCCAAGCGGCATCTCCGCCGGGTGGGCATGATCCGCGACGTCGAGCGCAAGGCGCTCATGGCGGGCGGGTCCGGAGGCCACGTGGAACTCTCCGCCGACGATCTCCAGCGCATCGCGGATCGCGTCCGGCAGCTCATCCAGGCGGGAGCCGCCCCGGCTCAGGTTGCGCCAGCACCCGTGACGCCGGAGCAACTCGCGCAGATGATCGATCACACGCTGCTCAAGCCGGACGCCACGGCCGCCGACGTCGAGAAGCTCTGCGGCGAGGCGAAGCGCTTCGGGTTCTACTCGGTCTGCGTCAACCCGACCAACGTGAAACAGTGCGCCGCGCTCCTGCGCGGCTCGCCCGTGAAGGTCTGCTGCGTCGTCGGCTTCCCCCTCGGCGCGCAGTCGCCCGAGATCAAGGCCCTCGAGGCGCGCAAGGCGATCCGCGACGGCGCCAGCGAGATCGACATGGTCATCAACATCGGCGCGCTGAAGGGCAAGGACGAGGCGCTGGTCCTGCGCGACATCCGGGCCGTCGTCGAGGCCTGCATGGACGGGCGGGCGCTGAGCAAGGTGATTTTCGAGACGGCGCTCCTGACCGACGACGAGAAAGTCCGCGCCTGCGAGTTGAGCATGAAGGCGGGCGCCGGCTACGTGAAGACGTCGACCGGGTTCTCGAGCGGCGGCGCCACGGCGGAGGACATCGCCCTGATGGCCAGGACCGTGGCCCCGAAGAAGCTCGGCGTCAAGGCCTCCGGCGGCATCCGCACCTACGACGACGCGGTGAAGATGATCGCGGCGGGGGCGACGAGAATCGGCGCGAGCGCGAGCGTGAAGATCCTGGAAGAGGCGAAGGCGCGCGCCGCGCAGAGGGGATAGCGAGATGGCCGAGCTCCGCTGCTACGTGTTCCTGGACAGCCTGCAGCCGCAGTACGCGTCGTTCCTGGGCACGGTGTCGCAGGGATTCCTGCCGACGCCGGGCGAAGCGTCGCTGTTCGTGGAGATCGCCCCGGGCATGGACATCATGCGGGTGACCGACGTGGCGCTGAAGGCGACGCACGTGAAGCCCGGCATGCTCATCATCGAGCGCCTCTACGGCATGCTCGAGATCCATTCGGAGTCGCAGGCGGACGTGCGGGCGGCGGGCCGCGCCATTCTCGAGATGCTCGGGCTGAAGGAAGAGGAACGGGTCCGGCCGGAGATCTTCTCGAGCCAGGTCATCCGCAACATCTCGCCCTATCACACGCAGCTCATCAACCGGACCCGGCACGGCGACTTGATCCTGCCGGGGCAGTCCCTGTACGTGATGGAAGTCGCGCCGGCGGGCTACGCGGCGCTGGCGGCGAACGAGGCCGAGAAGTCGGCGAACATCAACATCCTCGAGGTGCGGGCGTTCGGCAGCTTCGGCCGCGTGTACCTGGGCGGGGAGGAACGCGACATCGACGTCGCCTACCGCGCCGCGGAAATGGCGATTCAGAGTGTGAGTGGGAGGAAGTAGGACTGACAGGCGACGTCAAACGAAGAAACGGAGCATGAAGATGGCAGAAGCGTTGGGCATGATTGAGTGCCGGTCGTTCCCGGCGGTGGTGGAAGCAGCCGACGCCGCGGTGAAAGCCGCGAAGGTCGAACTGGTGTCGTACGAGAAGACCGGCGGCGGGTACGTGTCGGTCATCGTGCGGGGCGACGTCGCGGCGGTGAAGGCTGCCGTGGACGCCGGACAGGTGGCAGCCGGCCGCGTCGGCGAGGTCGTGACGGTGCACGTCATCGCGCGCCCGCACGCCAACGTGGATGTCGTGCTGCCGCTCGGCCGGGCCGACCAGGCAAAGGGACAGAACTAGACCCGGCCTCCATCCGCTGATGGGGCCCTGGGCCGTCGGGCTTCGGGTTGCGCCGGGGAGGGCAGGCTATGACTCTCGGAACAGTGGTCGGAACCGTCGTGGCGACGCGGAAGGAGCAGACCCTCGAGGGGCTGCGCTTCATGGTCGTCCGCCTCCTCGACACCGAAGGACAGGAAACCGGCGGTTTCGTGGTGGCGGCCGACGCCGTCGGCGCGGGGCCCGGCGAGATAGTGCTCGTCGCGTCGGGCAGTTCGGCGCGGCAGACGCAAGCCACGAACAACCGCCCCGTGGACGCGGTCATCATGGCGATCGTCGACACGTGGGACGTGGGCCGCGAGACGAAGTACAAGAAGTGATGACACGCCTGAGCGACCAGGACGTCGAGGCGATCGCCCAACAGATCGCGCGCGGGATCGCGCACACGGGAACGCCTGCGGCGATCGGGGGGCCGACGCGCCCCGGCTCCGACGCCAGGCCTGGAACGGACGCCCAGCCGGCCCTCGGGATCTTCGCGACCGTCGACGAGGCCGTCCGGGCGGCGAAGGCGGCGCAACCCGCGTTCGCCGCGCTGCCGCTGAAGCAGCGCGCCGCGATCCTCGCCTCCATCCGCGAGGTCCTGGCGGCCGGCGCCGAGGCGCTGGCGAAGTCGGCGCACGAGGAAACGGGCCTCGGCCGCTACGAGGACAAGGTGGTGAAGAACCGCCTCGTCATCGAGAAGACGCCCGGGCTCGAGGACCTGCTGCCGGCCGCCGTCACCGGCGATCACGGGTTGTCGCTCATCGAGCCGGCGCCGTTCGGCGTGATCGGCGCCATCACGCCGTCCACCAACCCGACCTCCACGATCATCTGCAACGCCATCGGCATGCTCGCGGCCGGCAACAGCGTCGTGTTCTGCGTTCACCCGCTCGCGAAGCGCTGCTCGATGGAGACCGTGGCGCTCCTCAACACGGCCATCACGGCCGCCGGCGGTCCGCCGAACGTCGTCACCTGCCTGTCGAACCCGACGATCGAGACCGCGCAGCAGATGATGGCGCACCCGCTCGTCCGGCTGCTGGTGGTGACCGGCGGCGGCGCCGTGGTGAAGGCGGCGATGGGCAGCGGCAAGCGCGCCATCTGCGCCGGTCCGGGCAATCCGCCGGCAGTCGTGGACGAGACGGCACACATCGACCAGGCCGCGCGCCACATCGTCCTGGGCGCCTCGACCGACAACAACATCATCTGCGTCGACGAGAAGGAGGTCGTCGTCGTCGCGGGCATGGCCGACGCGCTCGTCGCGTCGATGCAGGCGCAGGGCGCGGCGCTCATCGACGCCAGCCGATTGACGGCCCTCGAGAACCTCGTGTTCGCGGCGCACCCGGGGCCGCGCGGGCACGCGCCGATGAACCACGATCTCATCGGGAAGAACGCGTCGGTCATCCTGTCGCGCCTGGGCATGAACGTGCCGGACTCGACGCGGCTGGGCATCGTCGAGGTGGGCGAAGACCACCCGCTCCTCTGGAGCGAGCAGATGATGCCCATCCTGCCGATCGTCCGCGTGCCGGACGCCGACAAGGCAATCTCGCTGGCCATTGCCGTCGAGGGCGGCAACCGCCATACGGCGGTGATGCATTCCACCAACCTCGACCGCCTGAGCCGGATGGCGAAGGAGTGCGACTGCAGCATCTTCGTGAAGAACGGGCGATCGCAGGCGGGGCTGGGCCTGGACGGCGAGGGGTTCTGCTCCTTCACCATCGCCAGCCCGACCGGCGAGGGGCCGACCGGGCCGCGGTCGTTCTCGCGATGGCGCCGCTGTGTGCTCGTCGATCACTTCAGGATTACGTGATGAAGAAACACCCTGCGATTGCCGTGGTCGAGTTCGGCGACATCCCGGCGGGCATGTCCGCGACGGACGCGATGCTGAAGAAGGCTCCCATCGCGTTCGTGAAGTGCGGCACCATCACCCATGGCCGCTACCTCACGCTCATCGGCGGCTCGATGGCGTCGGTGGACGAGGCGCTCCAGGAGGGCCTGGCCTTCGGCGGCGAGCGCGTGCTCGACCACCTGCTGCTGGCCGACGTGCACCCGAGGGTCTACGAAGCCATCCTCGGGTGGCGGAAGCCCGGCAACTCCGGCGCCCTCGCGATCATCGAGACCGACACTGTTGCCGCCACCGTTCGCGCCGCGGAGGCCGCGCTCAAAGGCACGCCGGTGGACCTCATCGAGATCCGCCTCGCGGACACGGGCCTCTCGGGCCACGGCCTCAGCGTGTATCAGGGCTCGCTGCCCGACATCGAGGCGGCCGTCGACATGGCCATCCGCCAGGTGGACCAGGCCGGCGGCTCCCTCCGCCACCGAATCATCTCGTCACCCCACGAAGGGCTGATCAAGCAGATCGAAACCAGCACGTGGTTCGGGTCGCAGACGGTGCTCGACCTGGACGGGGAAGTGGTCTGATGCTGCTCGGGCGCGTCATCGGGACGGTCGTGCCGTGCGTCGTGTACGAGGGCCTGCAGGGCGTGCCGATGCTGTTCGTGCAGCCGCTCGACAAGAAGGGCGATCCGAAGGGCGCGCCGCTCGTGGCCGCCGATTCCACGCGGATGGCCGGACCCGGAGAGCTGATCTACTACGAGGGAGGCCGGGAAGCCGCCCTGGCCCTCGACCCGTGGTTCGTGCCGGTGGACCACTCGATCATCGGCATCGTCGACGGGTGGGAGACGAGATGATCATCGGCCGCGTGATTGGCGCCATCACCTCGACGATCAATCATCCCTTCTACGACGCGAAGAAACTGCTCATCGTGGAGCGGACCGACGCCGCCGGCGCGCCCCTCGCCGACTACCTGATCGCCGTCGACAGCGTGGGCGCGGGAGATGGCGAACGCGTCCTGGTCCTGGACGAGGGCAACGGCGCCCGCCAGGTCTTCGCCTCCACGGACGCCCCCGTCCGCTCGGCCATTGTCGGCATCATCGACGAGGTGACGACCAGCCTGGCGTAGAATCTCCCCGTGCAACACAAACTCGCGCGCTACGCCTGGTTCGTGCTCGCCTGGAACGTCGTCGTGATCCTCTGGGGCGCCTATGTGCGCGCCACCGGGTCCGGCGCCGGCTGCGGGGCCCACTGGCCGCTGTGCAATGGAGAGATCGTGCCGCGCGCGCCGACCGCCGAGATGCTGGTGGAGTTCTCCCACCGGCTCTCCAGCGGCCTGGCGCTGGTGCTCGTCATCGTGCTGGCCGTGTGGATCTGGCGGACCGTCGCGGCCAGCCATCCGGCGAGGCGGGCGGCGCTCGCGTCGCTGATCTTCATCGTCACCGAGGCGCTGCTCGGCGCCGGCCTGGTGCTCTTCAGGCTCGTCGCGAAGGACGAGAGTCTCGCGCGCGCGATGGTGATGCCGCTCCATCTCGTGAACACGCTGGCGCTGCTGCTGTGCCTGACGCTCACCGCCCACTTCCTGTCCGGGGGAGCGCCCGTCGCCGTCTCGGGCCGGACCCGCACGTTCGGCATCCTGGTCGCCCTGCTCGTCCTGCTGATCGGCGTGGGCAAGACCGGGGCGATCGCCGCCCTCGGCGACACGCTCTACCCGTCCAGCTCACTGCTGGATGGATTCAAGGCGGATCTCTCGCCCACGACGGACCTGCTGCTGCGGTTGCGAATCCTGCACCCGGCGCTCGGCATCGCCGTCGCCGCCGTGCTGGTGTTCGGGACCGGGGCGCTCCCGCTCGCGGCCGCGGACCGCCGGGGACGCTCCGCCCGACGCGCGGTCGTCGCCCTCGCCGTCGTGCAGGTGGCGCTGGGCGTCGTGAACGTGTGGCTGCTGGCGCCCGTGTGGATGCAGCTTACCCACCTGCTCGTCGCGGATCTGCTGTGGATTGCGCTGGTCCTGCTGGCGGCCTCGGCGCTGGCCCGCCCGGATGCGCCGGCCCCGGGCGGCGCCGCGGCTATGTCTGCGTGATGTAGTTCACGAGCTGGCCGATCATGAAGTGCTGCTCGTCGACGATGGCCTTCACGGCATCGCCGATGGAGATCACGCCCAGGACTTGAGCCCCCTCGACGACCGGCAGATGACGCACGTGCTGCTCGGTCATCAGCGCCATGCACTGCTCGGCCGTCCACGCCCGGTCGACCGTGAACAGCGTGCCGGTCATCAGGTCGCCGACAGGCGTCGATTTCGAGCTCAACCCCCGAAGCACGACTTTCCGCGCGTAATCGCGCTCGGTGAAGATGCCGGCGAGCCGGTCACCGTTCATCACGAGCACCGCCCCGACATTACGCTCGGCCATGCGCTGCAGGGCGTCGAAGACGGTTGCGGTGGGAGGCACCGCGATCACGGCGCCTCTCCCGGCGAGCATCTGGCGGACGGTTGCGGACACTGACGGCCTCCTTCGTGCCCGCCGGGGAACCGGCGGCACGCGGCATGCGCACCGAATCGAGCGGAAGAAAGCAGGATACCCGCTACCACTCGAAACGGTCAATCAGCGCCGGAGGCCCTTCGCCGAGCGTGTCTTCCTTGCCGATCGTCCACGCCTCGACGCGGCCGTCCGCGTGCACGCACATCCGGACAAAGTGCTTGAAGCCCGGGTGCCCGAGCACGGCATAGGCCTGGTGGTGCTCGAGGCCGGTCATGACGAGCACGAGCAGGAAGTGGCCGATGATGAGCGGGCCGACGAACGCGGACACGACGACGTCGAGGAGCCCGGATGCCAGCGTCGGCATCAGCCGCGAGAGCAGCCATCCGACGCCCAGCGGGGCCAGCGCCAGGAGGGGACCGTGGCCGAACGCGACGGCGAGGGTCGCCCGGGGCCGCTCACGCCGCTTGATCACCGCCTCGCTCATGACGAGTACGGCCAGCCCGGCCACGAACGCGGTGACGAGCCACCCGGCCACGGGGCCGGCACGGAACGCCCAGAGCTGCAGCGCCGCCAGGCACGCACAAAGGATGTGCAGCATCAGGCCGCCGGTCCCGGCGACCAGCCGGAACGGCACGCTTGCCGCAAGGCGTCGGCTGGTCTTCTGATCCGGGAACGCGCAGGCCGGGACCTTGCCGCGCGGGTACTTGTGCACCCGGGTCCCGTGCAGGAACGCGCCGCCCCCGCCGGCGATGACGTGCATGGAGGGGCCGATCACGCGCCGCTCGTAGTGGTGGCTGTCGCCGGTCATGTAGCAGGTCGGGTCCGACTTGAGATTCAGCCCGCAGGCCTGGAGGATCCTGGCGCCAGGCTCGTTGCGCTCGCCCATCGCGATGGCCGGGTCCGGCGACACCAGGATGCGCCGGCCCGCCGCGCCGCTCGCCTTCCGCCGGTTGAAGAACAGCCGCTGCCGGAAGTCCATGGTGCGGAGTTCGCGATCCACGGCCCACACGTCGAGGTTCGGGGCGAGGGGCAGCAGCCAGTACGACGATTCCTGCACCGGGCGGTAGCCGATCAGCCAGAGCCGCGAGATGCGTTTCACTTTGCGGCCCGCGAGCACGGCGAGCGCCCCGGCGACGGCGTCCTGCACCAGGTCAAGAGACCCGGAGAGCTCATCGAGGTGCAGCTGATGGTAGATCCGCCCGATTGCCCGGCCGGATTCGCGGGGGCTCGCGCTGTCCGCGAGGCGAAGCTCCTGCTCCAGCGACGCATCCGCCTCGTGATCGACGCGCTCGCGCAGCGGGTCGCGCCGGAACAGGCGCGCGAACCCGTCGAGGCCGTCATACCAGTCGTGATTGCCCGGGATGCCGAGCAGCACCCGCGCCCGCGAGGGCGGGCCCTGGCGCTTCAGCACGCGGTTCCACGGGTGCGTCAGGCGGCGGGCGGTCTCCCACGCCGAGCTGAGCGGATACGCCGTGTCGCCGCCGAAGATCAGCAGGTCGCCCCGGGGCAGCACCCGCCCGGTCCCGTCCTGCAGCGCGTACTCCGAGAAGACCATGCCGGCCACCGCCGACGCGACGTCGCTGTCGTCCCCGACGTCGGCGACGAAGTCGATCCAGACGTCCCGCCCGAGCCGCTCGGTCAGCGTGCCGCCGTCGGAGGGGGCCTCGAGCACGCGCGCCACTTCGTTCAGCAGCTCCGCCGGCTGCTGGGCCCGCATCCAGTCCCGCGTGTCGAGCTGCCCGGACGCAATCGTTTCGGCAGCCAGGTGCCTCAGCTGTCCGGAGAGCGCCGTGCTGCCGAACCACCGGATGCCGTAGGGCTCGTGGGCGCCGCGCACGAAGCTCCGTGGCGGCGGCTGGTTCCCGAGCGGTGTGAGCGGGACAGGCCCGTGGACGGAGCGTCTCATGAGAGGCCTGCGCGCCGGATCGTTGCGGTCTTGACGATCTTCCGGCCGTCGACGTCGAGCGCCACCACGTAGTCGCCTGGCGGCTGCGCCGCGCCCGACGAGTCCCGCATGTCCCATCGCACCGCGTTGAAGCCCTGCTCCGACGTCCCCGTGAGCGTGCGCAGCGCCTGACCGGACAGGCCCGCAATCGAGACCGACACCTTGCGTGCCCGCCCCTCGCGCAGGTAGTAGCCGATCGTGATCGCGTTGGGCTCGTTCGGCGTCGTCACGTAGCGATCGCCGTAGAAGTCGTAGTTGCCCCACCCGCTGGTCTGAAACGGGGTCCTGGCCTCGATGTCGAAGAAGTACACGTCCTCGGCCAGCGTCTTGTCGTCGATCTGCTGCAGCGCGGACACGTCCGTGACGTAGATCCCCCGGCCGTAGGTGCCGACGATGAGGTCGCGCTCGCGGGGGTGGACCAGCAGATCGTGCACGGGTACGTTCGGCATATTGCCCTGCATCCGCACCCACCGGGCCCCTTCGTCTATCGACACCCACACGCCTTTGTCGTTGCCGGCGAAGAGCAGCCGCGGGTTCACGCGGTCCTGCCACACGACGTTGATCGGCTGATGGGGCAGGCCACGGCCGATGGACGTCCACGTGGCGCCGTAGTCCGTCGTGCGGAAGAGATGCGGCGCGAAGTCGTCCTCGCGGAACCCGTTCTTCGCCACGTACGCCGTGCCTGCCGCATGGGAGGAGGCAAGAACGCGGCTGACCCAGGCGTCGCGCGGACCGCCGGCTTGCTCGATCGCGGCGGTCGCGTCGCTCCACGCCGCGCCATGGGTGCGTGTCACCTGGACCCTGCCGTCGTCGGTGCCGATCCAGATTACCCCGGCCGTCACCGGCGACTCGGAGATCGTCGTCAGCGTGCAGAACTGGATGTTCCCGCGCCCGAACGTCCTGCCGGCATCGTCTGCTGTCAGGTCCAGGCTGATCTCCTGCCAGACGTCGCCGCGGTCGAGCGAGCGCAGGAGCACCTGGGCGCCCGTGTAGAGGATCTGCGGGTTGTGGGGCGACAGGACCAGGGGCGTGTTCCAGTTCCAGCGCAGCGGCGGCTGGCCCTTCGGGCGGCGCGGCATGATGTCGGTCATCGTGCGCTGCGCCTGGTCCACGCGCTTGTGGTCGCCGAACTGCGACGTGTTGTAGAGCCACCGCGGGTCGGTGGGATCCACGCGGTTGTACATGCCGTCGCCGGCGCCGACCGTGATCCAGTCGGCGACGTTTACCTCGCCCGACCAACTGTTGCTCGGGCCCTTCCACGAGTCGTGGTCCTGCATGCCGCCATAGACGTTATACGGTTCTGCCATGTCGGCATCGACGGCATAGAACTCACCGACCGGGATGTTCATGTAGTGATCGGCCGTCTTGCCGCGGTCGTACGACGCGTAGAACCCGCCGTCGCTGCCGACCAGGATCCGGTCGGGGTTCTGCTGGTCCCACCAGAAGGCGCGGAAGTCGCCGAACGCCTTGACGAACATGCCTTTGGGCGGCCACGACGTGCCCTGCCACGTCTTGCCGCCATCGCTCGAGTTGGGCATGGCGTCCGAGATGACCGCCACGTGGCTCGCGTTTCCGGGGTCGACCCGGATGATGTTGAACGAGTAGGCCGCCTTGCTGCCGATGCTGATGGTGTCCGCGTGCGTCTTCTTCCACGTCCGGCCGCCGTCGTTCGTTCGGTACACCTCGTTGCCGACGACGAACTCACTCGGCTTCGGGCGATCGGCGTCGCGCTTCGCTTCCGCGTCCGTGGGCTTCCGGAGGTTCGCGTTCTCGATGACGGCGTACAG
Organism: uncultured Acidobacteriota bacterium; assembly: GCA_963809475.1. Classification (GTDB taxonomy): domain Bacteria; phylum Acidobacteriota; class Vicinamibacteria; order Vicinamibacterales; family JAKQTR01; genus JAKQTR01. Next base: position 1,468,919 of record CAWEJS010000002.1, on the reverse strand, counting down.
GATGTCGGGGTTCGCCTGATAGAGATCGACGCCGATCCGGCCGAGCCGGCCCGTAGGCAGGCCGCCGCCGAGCCTCTTCCACGTGCGGCCGCCGTCGGCCGTCTTCCAGATGCCGCTCCCGGGCCCGCCGATGTCCAGGTCCCAGGGCTTGCGCGTCAACTCGTACGTCGCCGCATAGAGAACCTTCGGGTTCTTGCGGCTCAACACGAGATCGATCACGCCCGTCTTCTCGTCCACGAACAGCGACTTCTTCCAGGTCTTGCCGCCGTCCTCCGTCATGAACACCCCGCGCTCGGAGTTGCCCGTGAAGAGGTGGCCCATCGCGGCCACGTAGACGGTGTTCGGGTTCCTCGGGTGGATGACGATGCGCGAGATGTGGTGGGAGTCGCGGAGCCCCACGTTCGTCCACGTCCTGCCCGCGTCGGTGGACTTGTAGACACCATCACCCGAGTAGGAACTGCGCGCCTGGTACGCCTCGCCCGTGCCGACCCAGACGACATTCTGGTCGGATGGCGCGACGTCGATGGCGCCGATCGAGAGGGACGGCTGGCCGTCGAACACCGGTTCGAAGGTCGTGCCGTTGTTGACCGTCTTCCAGACGCCGCCGTTCCGCGTGCCCACGTAGAACGTGTAGAGATGGGCGGCGAGTGGCGCGTCCGGGACGGCGATCGCCGTGGTCCAGGCGCCCGTGCGGAACGGGCCGAGGTTGCGCCACGCGAGGCGCTGGAAGAGCGACTCGTTGAAGCGCGGCTCCTGGCCCGACGGAAGCGTAGCGGCCGAGACGAGGAAGACGGCGAGAACCGGAAACGCAAGGCGCGATCGTGTCATGCACGCATCTCCGCGCAGATTCTAGCCCGGAACGCAGGCGCGCGCGGCTGCGGACCGGTGGTAGAATGCGCCCACCTCGAGTCAGTCGACGACCGCGTCACCGCGTCACGGAACGGCTTCTGCCGACGTACCCGATACCGGGCAGGCCAGGAGCATGCCGCGAGATCATAGCGGAGCCCACCGGACGCGGGAAGTGAGGCCTCGTGACGAACCGCGTTGCGCTCGCCGTCCTGCTCGGGTTCCTCCTCTGCGGCGGCAGCCCCATGGGCCGCGGGGTCCAGCCGGAGCCCCGGAACTACGCGCTCACCTCCGCCGCGACGCCCGTCACGAGCGAGTTGCAGCGCCACACCTGGCAGCTCATCGTGAACGACTACCTCGGCGTGGCCGGTCTCGATCCGATCGGCCATTACATCGGGCCCGAAGCGGCCTATCGGACTGCGGGGTACCCGAACTGGTACCCGCTCGACGTCTACAAGAACATCCTGGTCGGCCGGCTGGGCGAGTTCGAGTTCTTCGACGGCCTCGGCCAGGAGCTCGACTGGTGCAACCGGATCATCCCGTCCGCGGCGACCTCGTTCCTCCTGCGGGATGTCCTCCCGATGGTCTGGTGGCCGGAGTCCTGGTACCTGTTCACGTGCGAGACCGAGAACGACTGCATGGAAGCGGAGCTCACGCCGGACGAGGACTTCTATGAGAATGAGTACTTCTCCGCGAGAGAGGGTTGGTCAACGCTCGTCGGCAAGACCATCGCCGCGTACGGCCCGTGGGTGCGTGAGCGCATCCACGGAAATCGCCCAGAGATCCATCCCTCGGAGCTGATGTGGTGGCGCGAAGACACCGCCGTGGCGCGGGCCGTGGTGCTGGCCGTCCTGCAGGACGACTCCAACCGCTATGATCGCCGGGGGGACTTCGAGAGCGGCATCGTACATCCATGGTCGGCGTTCCCCCGGCGCGGGGAGTTCCGGATCCCCTTCGACGTGAACCCCGCGGGCCCCGCGCGGCGCTTCGTCATCCAGGAGCGCTACGCCCACAACGTCGTGACCGCGGACGATCCCACCGCCTGGCCCGACGCGGACGACGGCAAGACGCACGCGCTGGAGTTCGACGGGAGGGTTGTCGTGACGGTCGAGGAGACGCAGGCCGAGGACAACCACCTCGGCGTGATCTTCTCGGAGGTCACGCGCAGCGCCGACGGGATGCGCCTGCAGGGCTACATCGTCGTCACCAGCAAGATCGGGCGCGGCGATCGGGGCAACGAAGGCTTCCACGTGCTGAAGGTGGTTGAACCCCTGCTGATTGCGGCGGCGCCCCGCGCTCCCGTGCTGCAGACCATGCCCGCCGGCAAGGGATCCGCCCCGAGGCTCCGGGCCGTCGCGGTGCCAGGCTCCCTGCGGTCCGAGGTCACGGCCGGCCGGCGGCGCCTCGTCGGCGACGTGCGGATCGAGGGGCAGACCCGAAGCGTCACCGTGAACGCTCCCTCCTTCGCGCTGACGGGTCGGCTCGCCGCGGCTCTGCACCTCGCGGGCGCGGACCAGCCGAAGGCCTGGGCTGCCGTCCAGCAGACGCTCGGCGCCAGTGCGAGCAGCGCCCGTCCGCCCGGGCGTCTCACCGCCTCACGACGCGTCGACCTCGCTGTCGAACCCGCGTACGCCCCCGTGCGGGCGGGGAAGCCGTCCCCGGGCGAGGACTCGCCGTTCGCGAGCGAACTGAACGCGGCGCTACGGGCGCCCGACGCGGCCTCGCGGGCGAGGCTGTTCGGCGGCAATCGTCCGATCGGCAGCGTCAAGTGGACCTTCCGGGCCACCAGCCTGCCGTCGGGGAAGGCCGTGCCGACGAGGATCGGCCGCGCGCCGGCACGGCCCGGCGAGATCCTGATTCAACCGGAGGCTGACAGGCCCGACGCCGCGAACGTGACGGTCGTGTTTCCCGTTCAGCCGGCCGACGTTGTGTTCGAGGTCGTGGCATCGGCCGAGTTCACCGACGTGTTCGGCAACAAGGCCAGCCTCCGGCAACGGGTGTGGAGCCACGCGCTGATCGTGGACACTGCGGACCCGCCCAGCGGCGCCCTGCTCGCGTGGACAGCGAGCCTGTCCGGTCTCACGCCCGACCGGCTTCTGGCGGCGTCGAGGCTCGAGCGGGATCCGAACGCTCCCTTCCCGGACACGAACGCGACCGAGAGGCGGGCCCGCATGCTCCGCCTGTTCATGCGGGAGGCCGCGCGTGACGCGCGGCTCGAGGTCAGCGAACTGCAGGGGATGGCGAAACTGGCGGCGGCGATCAGACTGCGGTGACGAAGGAACCCTGGACGCGAGGTGGCACATGCGAGTACTGGCAATTGCAGCGGCGGTGGCCGCCGGCGTTGCGCTGTCGGCAGTCACGGCGGTCACGACGGGCACGCAGACCCCGCAGGTCCAGATGAGAACCCTCGTGGCGATGCGAGTCGCCCCGCGGGTGCCATTCTTCACCTTCATCAACAACTCCCCGAACGATCGCCACACGGACTGGACCGGCGACCTGCAGGGCGTGGCGCACGACGCCGACAACTGGTACTTCACGCAGGCGATCGGGGAGGACAAGGACTGGCTGATCAAGATTCCCATCGCTCGGAGTCTCTTCGAGGGGATTCCAAACACCCGCGGGGCGGCCGGCGTGCTGAGCAACAGGAAGTCTCACTACTATTCCCATTTGAACGCGTGGTGGCACATGGGCGACCTCGCGCAGTTCGAGGGGTACCTGTTCGTGCCCATGATTCCCAGGACCACCGGAGGGGTGCCCGTCATCGGCCTCTTCAAAGCCGGCGACCTGAGCTATGCGCATCACGTCCCGCTGCCCGACTCGCCGGCTGTCGGCCCCGGAGGGCGCCCTCGCACCAAGACCAACATCGGGTGGTGCGCGGTCAGAAGAGGAGGCGCGTCCGAAGGGCTGCTCTACACCTCGAACAGCAGCCTCGTGCCTGGCGATCCCATCGACATCTACCGGTTCGATCTCGACCTGCTGAGGAAGAACCAGCTCGTGCTTTCCTACGCGCGATCGCTGACACTGACCGACGAGTGCGGACGCCCCCTTTCGCTCACGGACATGCAAGGCGGCGAGTTCTCCACGGACGGCCGGTGGCTGATCCTGACGAACGGGTACTGCGACCTGCGCAACTCGTCCGCGGGTTGCTGGGGACGCGAAGGCTCAGAGTCCGAGGGGTTGATGGTCTTCGACACCCAGACCGGGATCCGCGTAGCCAAGGCCGGGAGCGGAACGGGCCTGTTCGATTACGAGTACCACTACATCGGCAGCGCGTACGCGCAGGAGCCCGAGGGTGTCACATACTGGGACCTGGACGCCGACACGCGTGCGCCGGGCATCCGAGGACAGCTGCACGTGATCATGCTTAACAACAACGCCGGCAACGCCGATAGCCTCTACTTCAAGCACTACCGGCTCGAGCCGGCGTCGAGCGGCCCGGAGACGCTGGAGCGGTTCGACAACGCACGCGCCGTGGTGGAGCGCTCCGGTTCAGGCTGGCGCATCGCGACGGGCGCGCAGGGCTGGTTCACCTTTGACCGGGAGGCCGACGCCAGTCGGTCGCTGGCGGCGCTCCAGCGCTACGCGATCGACACCGTCGGCTACGTCGGCCGTCCCAACCCGCCGCTCACCTACCTGTTGTCCGGCGGCCGCGCCCCGTCCGGACCGGCGGAAGGTGAGATCTGCACGTCGTTCGATCCCGCGTGGCTGCTGATCCGGCGCGAGTCCTCGCGCTGGAACATCGTGCAGGGCACGACGCTCGAGGCGGGGCCGGCCTGCCAGCAGCTGTTCAGCTTCGCCGACGGGCAGGAACGCGAGGCGCGCGCGGCGTTCGGGATCATCCAGAAGTACGGGTTCACCCACGCCTGCTACGTGGGGAGACCGCGGCCCGGCCTGTCCTATATGAGGCGCTGACGGCCTCGCGCTCGACCCCAGGCGCCTCAGCCCCTGAGGCGCTTGTTGATCTCGGCCCAGTTGATCACGTTCCAGAACGCGCTCACGTAGTCGGCGCGCTTGTTCTGGTACTTCAGGTAGTAGGCGTGCTCCCACACGTCGAGGCCGAAGATTGCGCGCTTGCCTTCCATCGACGGCGTGTCCTGGTTGGCCGTGCTGTGGATGACGAGCTTGCCCTTGTCGTCGCTCAGCCATGCCCAGCCGCTGCCGAAGGCGCCCTGGATGGCGTCCGCGATGGCGCCGATCGAGAGGGACGGCTGGCCGTCGAACACCGGTTCGAAGGTCGTGCCGTTGTTGACCGTCTTCCAGACGCCGCCGTTCCGCGTGCCCACGTAAAACGTGTAGAGATGGGCGGCGAGTGGCGCGTCCGGGACGGCGATCGCCGTCGTCCAGGCGCCCGTGCGGAACGGGCCGAGGTTGCGCCACGCGAGGCGCCGGAAGAGCGACTCGTTGAAGCGCGCCTGCTGGCCGGTTGGCGCAGCGGGTACGAGCAGGACGGTGGAGGCAAGGGCAAGGAAGAAGGCCGGGATGCGTTTCACGGGTGTGTCTCCGGCCGAGATTCTAGCCGGGAACACGCCGGGAGACGAGAGGGGATACGGCAGCCAGCGCCTCGAAGTCGCGGTCGTGATGAAGCACCGTCAGGCCGTTTCGGATCGCGCAGGCGGCAATCAGGCAATCTACGCCGGAGCGGACCGTCAGGCCGGCGCGGCGCGCTGACCGGTACAGGTCCACCGCGTGGTCCACAACCTCCTGCCGCAGCGGCGACTCGACAATCGGGAGCGCACGCATGGCGTCGCGCGCCACGAGGAAGGCGCGCTCGTCCATGAAGCCCTGCAGCACCTCCTGCACGACCGGCAGGCAGGTGACGATCTCGTCGAAGTCCACGACCTCGTCGAGCCGGACCCGCGGCGGCCGGCGGAAGACCTCGATCCAGACGGACGTGTCAACGAGCACCACGGCGGGCCGTCCGGTAAATGCCAGGGTCCTCGCGGACCACCGACAGATCGCCCTGCCACAGTCCGGAGCCTGCGAGGTCGAGGATGCGCCTGGCTCTGGCCCGTGCGACGAACTCCCGAAGGGCGCGCTCCACTGTGCGGGAGTAGGTTCGCTCGCCGCTCAGCCGCGTGGCCTCGTCCAGCAGCGACTCATCAAGTGCCAGATTGGTACGTTTCATACACACGAAGTGTAGATCTGCGGCCGTCGCCGCGCAAGCTCGCGAGGCCCCGGGCCGAGAGCTCCTGGGTTCTCTCGTGAGTCCACACAGACGCGCGAGACCCGGACCGTCTGCGTGTCGGTCTCCTCTGCGCGGCCGGGTTCAGCCCTTCAGGCGCTTGTTGATCTCGACCCAGTTGATCACGTTCCAGAACGCGCTCACGTAGTCGGCGCGCTTGTTCTGGTACTTCAGGTAGTAGGCGTGCTCCCACACGTCGAGGCCGAAGATCGCGCGCTTGCCTTCCATCGACGGCGTGTCCTGGTTGGCCGTGCTGTGGATGACGAGCTTGCCCTTGTCGTCGCTCAGCCATGCCCAGCCGCTGCCGAAGCGGCCCATGGCGGCCTTCGCGAACTGGTCCTTGAAGGCGTCGAAGCTGCCGAAGGCGCCCTGGATGGCGTCGGCGATGGCGCCCGTCGGAGACCCGCCGGCGGCCGGAGCAAGCAGCGTCCAGTACTGAGCGTGGTTCACGTGGCCCCCGCCGTTGTTGCGGACGGCGGTCCGTACGGCCTCGGGCACGAGCGTGAGGTTCTTCAGCAGGTCTTCGATTGGTGTCTTGCCAGCCTCGCCAGCGCCCGCCAGGGCGGCGTTCAGGTTGTTCACGTAGGCCTGGTGATGCCGATCGTGATGGATCTGCATGGTCAGGGCGTCGATGTGCGGCTCGAGCGCGTCGAAGGCGTAGGGGAGTGGTGCGAGGGTGTAGGGCCCGGTGGCGGGCGCCGCCTGGTCCGCGGCGGCCGCGGTCAGGCTGCGGCCGGAAGCGGCCAGGGCCAGGGCGCCGGCGCCGATCGTCGTCAGAGCTTCTCGACGCGTCACGTTCATGGTGTTCCTCTTGGAGTTGGGGCCTGCCTCTATAATGACGCTCAAAACGCGGAAAGGGTGTCAAAAGCGATTCATGGTGGAAGTTCCGGGGCGGGTGCGCCGACATCGCGCGCCGACGGTGGCACCAACGGGCGCGGATCGGGGACGGCGACGGGCCCGGCGAAGTACAATCCAGCCATGATCGCTGATTCAACGCCTGGCCCCGCAGGAGCCGCCGCCGAGAGCGACAAGCCCCTCGATTTCATCCGCACCATCGTCACCGAGGACCTCAAGGCCGGAAAGAACGGCGGGCGCGTTCACACCCGCTTTCCCCCCGAGCCGAACGGCTACCTGCACATCGGCCACGCGAAGTCGATCTGCCTGAACTTCGGCGTTGCTCTGGACTTCCGCGGGAAGTGCAACCTCCGCTTCGACGACACGAACCCGGCGAAGGAAGACGTCGAGTACGTGGACGCCATCCGCGAGGACGTGCATTGGCTCGGATTCGACTGGGAGGGCCGCGAGTACTATGCGTCGGACTACTTCGAGCAGCTCTACCTGTGGGCCGAGGAGCTGGTTCAGAAGGGGCTGGCCTACGTCGACAACCTGACGGCGGACGAGGTCCGCGAGCATCGCGGGACACTGACCGAGCCGGGGCGGGAGAGCCCGCACCGGAACCGGCCGATCGCCGAGAACCTCGACATGTTCAGGCGGATGCGCGCCGGGGAGTTCGAGGACGGCACCTACACCCTGCGGGCGAAGATCGACATGGCGTCGCCCAACATCAACCTGCGCGACCCGGCGCTCTACCGCATCCGGCGCGCCGCGCACCACCGGACGGGCGATGCGTGGTGCATCTACCCGATGTATGACTTTGCGCACGCGCTGTCGGACGCCATCGAGGGCATCACGCATTCCATCTGCACGCTGGAGTTCGAGGATCACCGGCCGCTCTACGACTGGTGCGTCGCGAACTGCTCCGTGCCGAACGTGCCGCGCCAGATCGAGTTCGCGCGGCTGAACGTCAGCTACACCGTGATGAGCAAGCGCCGGCTCCTCTCGCTCGTGCAGGACGGTGTCGTCTCCGGTTGGGACGATCCCCGCATGCCGACGATCAGCGGGCTGAGACGCCGCGGGTACACGCCGGAGGCGATCCGCGAGTTCGCCGCGCGGGTCGGCGTCGCCAAGCGCGAGAACCTCGTCGACGTCGCCCTGCTCGAGGACGCGATCCGGGACGACCTGAACCGCCGCGCGCCGCGCGCGATGGCGGTGCTGCGGCCGCTGAAAGTCGTGATCGAGAACTACCCCGAGGGCGAGGTCGAGGAGATCGAGCTGCCGCGCAATCCGGATCGGCCCGAGGATGGCATGCGCCGCATGTCCTTCACGCGCGAGCTTTACGTCGAGCGCGACGACTTCATGGAAGCGCCGCCGAAGAAGTACTTCCGCCTGTCACCGGGCCGCGAGGTGCGCCTGCGCGGCACCTACTTCCTCACGTGCGAGCGCGCCGTGAAGAACGCCAGCGGCGAGGTCGTGGAGTTGCGCTGCACGTACGATCCGGCCACGCGCGACGGCAACGCGCCGGACGGCCGAAGGCCGAAAGCCACGATTCACTGGGTGCCGGCCGCGCATGCGATCACGGCCGAGGTGCGGCTCTACGACCGATTGTTCACCAGCCTGACACCCGGCGGCGACGACGATGGCGGTGACTGGCGGACCTCGCTCAATCCGGCCTCACTCGAGACACTGACGGCCCTCGTCGAGCCGACGCTGGCCGGTGCGAAGCCTGGCGATCGCTTCCAGTTCGAGCGCCTGGGGTACTTCGCCGTCGATCCGGGATCGACGGTGGCGCGGCTCGTGTTCAACCGGACCGTCACGCTCAAGGACACCTGGGCGCGGGTGGTGGGGCGCGAGAGCAAGTAGAGGCCAGAAGCCAGAAGAAGCCTCACTGGTGCGTCCCCTCCGGCCGATACTCCGGGCACCGTATTCCGAGGGCTTCGTCCATGCGAACCGAACCCGAAGCGTCCTCCAGTTCTGCGAAGCCAAACCCCGGGCCGGACCGGCCGGCACCTGCCGCGTCCGGCTCCCGCCGGCGGGCTCGATGGCTCCTCGCTGGCGGCGCCTGCGTCGTCGTTCTGGCCGCCGTCGTGGCCGCGTTCATGCTCGGCCGCCGCCATGATGTCGCTGGTGGTGCACCCCGCGCGCAGGGCAGTCCCACGGCGGCTTCGGCGGCGGCGCTGGCGCCGCCGGCCGGCCCCGGCGCGCCGGCTCGGACCGGAACCGAGACTCCGGCCTCCTTCGCGGTCGCATCGGGCGAACTGGAGAAGCTTCTCAGGGCCTACCAGAAGCTCCCAGATGCCGCGGATCGGTCGTGGTTCGACCTCAAGGCCCGTGCGGCCTCGCTGCGCGGGATCGAAGACGCGTTCGCATTCGTTCGCGACGGTATCGCGAACGAGGTCTATCCAGGCGTCCTTCGCGGCGGCGACGGCGCGCTGGCCGCTGGCGCGGGCAACGACGCCGACAAGGCGCTCCTGCTCGCTGCCCTGCTCCGCGAGCAACAGCGCCGCGTCCGTTTCGCGCGCGGCGTCCTCGACGAACGCCGCGCCGCCGAGCGCGTCCGCGCCCTCTTCGCGCCGAGGCCGCCTTCGGCGAGACCCGGCCTCGATAGCCCGCTGCGCGCGGCGCTGCGCCAGGAGGGGTTCGACGACGCGCGCACCGACGGGCTGCTGAACAGCCGCGCCTCCGTGCTCGAGGCGTCGGACCGCACAGTGCTGGCGACCGCGGCCCAGGACCTCGCCGCGGTGCGGGAAGCGCTCGACCGGGCCGGGATCCCCGTCAAGCCAGCGGCTTCCGGCGACATCGTGGCGCGCGAAGCGCGAACGCATATCTGGCTGCAGGTCGAAGACGCCGGCCGCTGGCTCGATCTCGACCCCGCGTTTCCCGGGCCTGCCGGCACGAGCTACTGCGGGCCGGCGGCGACGTTCGACGTCCTGCCGAACGACGCGTACCAGCAGATCACCTTCACCATCAGGCTGGACCGCTCGGATGGCGGTCGCCTCGTGTCCGAGCGGTCGTTCTCCCGCACGTTCCGCGCGGAGCAACTGCACGGAAGGCCGGTCTTCTTCATGAACCTCCCGGCGCCTGGCGACACCGCGCCGGACGCGCCGCCGGACATGACCTGGTTCGCCCCGGTACTCTTTGCGGCCGACGCCGCGTTCGTCGGCAACGACTTCCGGACGGCGCCTGGGAGAGTCCAGGCCCAGGATGTAATTGTCGGCGGGCTGTTCGGCGCGAGTGGTCCCGCGCCGCTGGTCGTCGCCCAGTGGCTGGACATCGAGCTGATCGCGCCGGGACGGCGGCAGGTCGTGTCGCGCGCGATCGCCGACACGGTGGAGCCGGGAGCGCGCGCGGCCAGGCAGGCCAAGGCGGTTGCGTCTCAGGACCTGACGATCTTCGGCATCCAGCTGGGCCAGCCGCTCGCGATCGCAGTGTCGGGCGGGGGACTCGACGCCGTCCAGACAGCAGCAACCGCCTTCGCGGGGTTCGACGCCGCGGCTGCGGGCCGCGCGTTCGCGGCGCCCGCCGGCGCCGAGGCGGCGCTGCAGGCCGACGTTGTCGCAAACGTCCTTCCGCTGCTCGCGGCGACGTCGCTGAAGTTCGCGCTGGCGTCGGACGAAACCATCCGCGGCGGGTGGACCTCCGGCTACGCGCACAGCCGCATCTACCGGGACCAACCGCTCATCGTGATGGCCAACTTCGCCGTCCGCCGGCACGCCGACGGGACGAAGGTGGTCGGCGGGCTGTCGGTGGACTTCCGTCACAACATGGTTCGCGTGGTGCCGGAGTCGCCTGAGGCGGTGGCGGAGGCCTTCTGGATGAACGTCCACCACGGGCTCGCCGACGGCGCCCTCGAGCGTCACGTCCTGGCGCTCGCCCGAATCGCGAAAGAACAGCGGGGGGCGGCGGACGCCGCGGAGGAGGTGTCCACGAGTTCGCTCGCGGCGCGCGCCAGGGAGCGCGGCATCGACCTGTCGGCACTCGAGGGCGAGAACGCCGTGCGCACGCTCCAGAGCGACTTCGCCGCGGCCGGAGGCTACCGCCTCGCGTCCGACGTGGGGCCAGGCAAGGCCATCATCATGCCCGCGCGTCCGGTGGAAGTCGGCGGCGAAAACCGCTCGGGCGGCTGGGTCGTGGACCTTCGCTCAGGCCACGCGATCGCGCTGGTGGACAGCGGCCTGCGGCAGGACATCACGGAGCGGGAGATCCACGAGCACTACACCCACATGTGGAGCCGGTACAACCGGCTCTGGCAGGAGTGCGTCAAGTTCGGTTCCTCCGGGCAGTCGCGGTGCGTCGCGCTGAAGGACACGCTCGACACCCTCAGCCTGGTGATGAGGCATTTCGCAGAACAGGCCGGACGCCAGGCCCTCATCGGCAAGGCGGCGGTGGTCGTCGTGTTCTGAGAACCGTCGCGTGGGCCCTACGCCTGCTTCGGCTTGTCGCCTTCGGCCTTGATGGCTTCGATGTCCTTCTTCTTGCCGGCGATCGCTGTTTCCTGCGCGATGATGTCCTGCCCGAAGCCGGCGATCTGATCGACGAACGCCTTCAGTTCGGGCGACGTCAGCGTCCCGGCCTTGACCAACCCGAGGGCCTGCTCGCCCGCCGCTTTCGTCGCCGCCGCGATCTGATCCTTCAGCCCGGCGATCTTGCTCTCCAACTCGCTGATCTCGCCGTTGATCTTCTGGATCTTCCTGAACTCGTCGACTTCAGCCTTGCCCTTGTCCACCGCGTCTCCGACAGCCTTCGTGACCTTGTCAAAGATCGACATCATGACCTCCTTGCGTCTGCGCGTTTCTCGAGACCCGGGCGCGGGGCGGAGGGAGTCGTCAGAAGTTCCCAAACCCCGGGCCCCGGCCCCTACTGCTTGTAGACTACCCCGTCTTTCATCACGAACGCGACCTTCCGCGCGGCGGTGATGTCCTTCGTCGGATCGCCGGTCACGGCAACGAGGTCCGCCAGGAAGCCGGCCTTCACCTGTCCCAGCCTGTCGCCCCAGCCCATCACGTTCGCGTTGACCGCGGTGGCGGCCACGAGCGCCTGCGCGGGTGTCATGCCGTACTCGACCATCAACTCGAGTTCGCGGACGTTCGTGCCATGGGCGAAGACGCCGACGTCGCTGCCGAGGCCGATGATGACGTTGTGCTTCAAGGCGGACTGGAAAGCGCGGCGGCCCAACTCGAGCGACGGCGTGGGTTTCGACACGCCGGGCTTGTAGCCCTGGTTGTAGATGGCGGAGGCCTCCTGCGCGGCGAGCGTGGGAAAGAGCGCCACGCCCTTCTCGGCCATCATGGCCCAGGTCTCATCGGTGCCGCCGTACCCGTGTTCGATGGTCTGCGCGCCCGCCATGATGGCCCGCCGCATGCCCTCCGGGTTTGCCGCGTGGACCGCGACCGGCCGGCCGGCGCTCTTCGCCTCTTCGACGGCCACCTGCATCTCGGCCAGCGTCAGCGTCGGCACCGTCGAGCCGTTCGGCCCGCGGCGGTAGTCGGCATAAAGCTTGACCCAGTCGGCGCCGTGGCCGATCTGGTCGCGCACCGCCCAGAGCATCTGGTCGGCGCCGCTCACCTCCTCCGCGCCTCTCGGGAGCACGAAGTTCGTGGCGAACCCGCGCGGGCCAGGCCCGTAGCTCGCGGACGCCACGATGGCCTTGGTGGCGACCTGCAGGCGCGGCCCCGGAATGCGGCCCTCGTTGATCGCCTTCTGCACCGACACGTCGGCGTACTCGGCGCCCTCGGTGCCCAGATCGCGGAGCGAGGTGAACCCGGCGAGCAGCGTGTCCTTGCAGTAGATGACGGCGGCGATTGTGCGGTACGCCAGCGTCTCCTTCATCACCTGATCGTTCCAGACCGCCTCGTTGTACGGGTGCAGGAAGATGTGGGAGTGCGCGTCGATCAGGCCCGGCATGAGCGTCGCGCCGGGCAGGTCGATCACCTTCGCCCCCGCGGGCGCCTTCACGTCGCCGGCCGGACCCGCGGCGGCAATGGCGTTGCCGGTGACGAGCACCGCCCAACCCTCGTGCGGCGCGGGCGCCACCGAGTCGAACACCCGCGCGGGCCGAAGCAGCACGCTGGCCGGCGGCGTGCTCGGAGCGGGTGCCTGGGCTGGCAGCCCGATGGCGGCCGCGATGAACAGGAACGCGACGGCGAACGGCCTCTTCATGTGTGTCACCTCATCCGGGCGTGGTCCGCGGGAACGCGGTGGAATGGTGCGCACCGGCATGGATCACCCGTCAATCGAACGATCCCGCGAGCAGCCCGTCCACGAACTCGGGCAGCGACGCGACGCGAGGGCAATCCACGTCGGTATAGATCCCGGCCGCGTCGAGCAGCACGGCCGGCAATCCCGCCGCCCGCGCCCCGACCACGTCGACATGGTAGATGTCGCCGCAATGAATCGTCGTGGCGCGATCAGCCGCCGAGCGTTCGAGGGCGACCTCGAAGAGGCGGGCGTCCGGCTTCTCGACGCCTTCCTCGTGCGAGTCGATCACCAGATCGACCGAGGGCTCGAGACCCACGCGCCGCAGGATCTGCCGCACCTTGCCGTTGGAGTTGGAGACCACGACGATGCGGAGCGACGACGCCCGCAGGCGGCGGAGGGCGTCCACGGCGCCCGGCGTCACGACGTCCCATGCGCCCTCGTCATCATTGAAGGCGGCGATTTCCCGCACGGCGGCGTCCGTCGCTGCAGAAATGGCGATGCCCACCCGAAGCAGGATGCGGTCGAAGTACGCATAGGCCCGCTGGCGATCGCTCGTCGACTGGACCGCCGGCGCCACGTCGAGCTCGAGCTTCACGAAGGGCTCGGCTCCGGCGAGCGCGTCCGGCGTCACCGTCACGCCCTGCCGCGCGAGGGCGGCGGAGGCGCGGTGCCAGTTCGGCGTGACGAGGACGCCGCCGGCGTCGAGGAAGACCGTGCGAAAACGGGTGTGGGCCATGTCGTCACGCGCCGCGAGTGGTCTTCCAGTGTGCCACCGCGGACCGTCGCTGTCGACCGTCGCTGTCGAGGCGCCCGCCATGCCGCGAGCGGCTATACTCTGTCGCAGGGCACCCATGGTCCTCACTGCGCGCCACGGCGCGTCGACGTACATCATCAGCCTGAAGCCGCACTCGATCGCCGTGAGCGTGGACGGCACGCGCGTCGTCTCGTGGGACCTCGGCGGGCGCCTCTACAGCGTGTACAACGATGGGGTGACGTGGCGAAGAGGGCTGAGCGGGACGATGATCGAGAAGCGCCGCGTGGGGGACGAGCGGGCCCGTGCCTGGCTGACCGGCGGCGCGGCTGACCTCGTCACGGACTCGGCTGCCGGAGTGGCCCGGACCATCCACGACGCGATGACCGGTGCCGGCTGGAGATGGACGAGCGAGGCCGATCACGCCGCGGTGCGGGACGTGCGGGCGCTGCTCGCGCTGGCGTCGCGATTCGACGCGGCATCCGCGCGGGCCGACGCGGCCCGGTTCCGCCTCGTGTTCGGCCACATCGGCATCCTGCCGCCCGATCAATACCTGTCCCTGGTCCTCCAGGCCACCGAAGGCTGCGCGTTCAACACCTGCACGTTCTGCGACCTCTATCACGACGGGTATCGCGTCAAGACGGCGGAGGAATTCAGGGAACACGTGGGCGGCGTACTGAGCTATCTTGGCGCGTCTGCGAGCCTGCGTTCCCGGGGCATCTTCCTCGGGGCGGCCAACGCCCTCGCCGTGCCGATGGCCCGGCTGCTCGGCGTGTTCGAGGTGCTCCTCGACGAGGTGGACGCGGCGCGGCGCGGCGTCTGCGCCTTCGTGGACGGATTCACCGGCGCCCGCAAGACCGCCCGGGACTACCGCCTGCTCGGCCAGTTCGGTCTGCGCCGCGTGTACGTGGGCCTCGAATCCGGCCACGACCCGCTCCTGGCCTTCGTGCGAAAACCCGGCATCGCCGCCGACGCCATCGAGACCGTTCGGGCGGTCAAGTCCGCGGGGGTCCATGTCGGGGTCATCGTGATGACCGGCCTGGGCGGCGCGCGGTACGCGGACGGCCACGAACGCGACACAGTCGCAGCGCTCAACGCGGCGGAGCTGGGGGAGGGCGATCTGCTCTACTTCAGCGAACTGGTCGAGACGCCGTCCACCTCCTACCCGGTCATCGCCGCCGGCGCCCGCAACAGGCCGCTCTCCGCAGACGAGCGGCGGGCCCAGCAGGCGCGTATCCGATCGGGCCTCCGCTTCGCCGCCGCCCCGCCCCAGGTTGCCACTTACGATATCCGCGAGTTCACGTACTGAGGCGGGGGTGACGGCCCCCTCGCAGGCGGCCGGCGCTTGTCGGACGAGACCCTGTCGGCACATGATGCCCCTGACTCTCCGCCCCCGTGGAGGCCGGTCGGATGAACTACCCGGTCTGGGACATTCCCGCGCGCGGACTCCTCATCGCCTTCATCGCCACCCTCCACGTCTTCGTCTCGCACGTCGCCGTGGGCGGCGGCCTCTACCTGGTGCTGACCGAGCGCCGCGCCCGGCGCGAGGGCGACGCCCCGCTGCTCGACTTCGTCCGGCGCCTCAGCCGCTTCTTCATCCTGCTCACCCTGGTCTTCGGCGCCATCACCGGCGTCGGCATCTGGTTCACCATCGGCCTCGTCCATCCGCAGGCGACTTCGTCGCTCATCACCACCTTCGTCTGGGCCTGGGCGATCGAGTGGACGCTCTTCCTCACCGAGATCGCGGCGGCGATGGTCTACTACTACGGCTGGGACCGGCTCTCCGCCCGCGCCCACGTCCTCGTCGGCTGGATCTACTTCGTCTCGGCGTGGCTCAGCCTCGTCGTCATCAACGGGATCCTCAGCTATATGCTGACGCCGGGGACGTGGATCCTGACGCGCGGCTTCTGGGACGGCTTCCTGAACGAGACCTACTGGCCGGGCGTCGTCGCGCGGACCTTCGTGGCCATGGGGCTCGCGGGCCTGTACGCGATCTGGACCGCATCGTGGCTGACGGACACGGCGCTGAAAGCCCGCGTGGCGCGGGATGCCGCATGGCGCTGGGTGCTGCCCATGGCGGTCGCGATTCCGCTGTCGCTCGTGTGGTACCTCGCCGCCGCCGGCCGCGCGGGCGTTCCGGTGGCCGAGATCTTCGGCGCGAAGGGACCTGACGTCGCGAGTCTCATCGGAGCCGTGTTCGGCGCACCCGCCGCCACCGGCTACCCCATCGCGCAGCGTGCCGCATGGTGGGTGATGGTCGCCGCCGCGGCCTTGACCGCGGTCACGCTGTTCCTCGCCCTCGCGCGCCTGCGCGCCTACGGCCGGCCGCTCGCGGGCGCGCTGATGCTGCTCGGCTTCGTCGCCATGGCCGGAGGCGAGTGGGTGCGCGAGGACCTTCGCAAGCCGTGGGTGCTCGGCCAGTACATGTTCGTGAACAGCATGCGGCTGCCGCCGGCGGAAGGCGCGCCACGGCCGCCGGCGGCTTTCATCGAGCGATTCGGCGCGGACCGCTTCTCCGTCGATGCCGTCAACGCCTCGGGCGTCCTGAAGGCGTCCGCCTGGGTCCGGCCCGTTCCCGACGATCTCCTCGCGCCGGCCGACTACCCGGCCCGCGCCGAGCACCAGGGCCGGGAGCTCTTCCGCGTCCTCTGCTCGTCGTGCCACACCGTCGACGGCTACCTCGCCATCCGGCCGCTCGTGCGCGGCAAGCGCGTCGAGGCCCTTGATGGCGTCATCGT
Source organism: uncultured Acidobacteriota bacterium (assembly GCA_963809475.1). GTDB lineage: Bacteria > Acidobacteriota > Vicinamibacteria > Vicinamibacterales > JAKQTR01 > JAKQTR01. The sequence continues at coordinate 1,452,367 of CAWEJS010000002.1, read as the reverse complement.
GCGGCTCGCCGCGCCCGTCGACGCGGCGGGGGCGGACGCGAGTTGGAGCGCCTCCCGCCTCCAGCTCAAGACCTGGCGCGGCCGGCGCATGCCGCCGTTCGCGGGCACCGCGGACGAACGCCGGATGCTCGCCGGCTATCTGGCGGTCCTCGGCGGTGCCAGCCCCGGCTCGCTGAGTCCGCAGCCGCCGGCTGACGCGGCGGCGTCGGGCGTCGGCAAGGCCTACTTCGAGGCGAACTGCGCCGCCTGTCACGGGCCGGACGGCCTGGCGCCGTTCGACAGCAAGGGCCGCAAGCCGGCCGACTTCTACGACATGATCGGGCGCCTGCCGTCCGTCAACGCCATGATGCCGGCCTTCGAGGGCACCGACGAGCAGCGGAAGGCGCTCGCGGAGCATCTCGCCTCGCTACCCCGGCCCGCGCAGAAGGGAGGCACGCCATGATCCCCGCGATTCCTCAGCCCGATCCGCTCGCGTTGCCCGCGCCGGCCTGGCTGCTGTGGACGCTCCTCCTGCTGACGTTCTTCCTGCACCTCGTTCCGATGAACCTGGTGCTTGGCGGATCCATCGTGGGCGCGATCGCGCGCGTCCGCGGGCGCCGGCCGGACCGGCCCCACGAGGCCGCCCTCGCCCACCTTGTCGTGAAGGCGATGCCGATCCTGATCTCGGTCACCGTGTCGCTCGGCGTGGCCGCGCTGCTGTTCCTGCAGGTGCTCTACGGCCGGCTGTTCTTCGTGTCGGCCATCGCCATGGGGTGGTGGTGGCTCGCCGTCATCGGCCTGCTCACCGTCACCTATTACGCGGCGTACCTGCTGGCGTTCCGCGAGGCGGATCTCGGCGGCGCGGGCACGTTCCTCGCCTGGCTCATCGCGGCCGTCGCCGGCCTCATCGCGCTCATCTACGGCAACAACATGACGCTGATGCTGAAGCCGGCCGAGCTCGTCGCGCGCTACGCGTCGGGCGGCGGCGGACTCCAGCTGAACCTGCTCGACCCGGCGCTCTTCCCGCGCCACCTGCACATGGTGCTCGGCGCCATCGCGGTGAGCGGCCTGGCGGTCTCCGTCGCCGGCGCGGTCCGGCAAACGTCCGATCCCGCGTTCGCGCAGTGGGCGCTGCGCTATGGCGCGTTCTACTGCGTGCTGGCCACGTCGATCAACATCTTCGCCGGCCTGTGGTGGCTCGCGGCCCTGCCGCGCGATGTACTGCTGCGGTTCATGGGACAGGACATGCGGGCCGTCGGCGAGCTGCTGGCCGGGATCCTGCTCACGCTGACCGGCGCCGGGCACACCGTGCTGGCCGCGACAGGCAAGCGGCCCGGCCGCATGGTGACAATGAGCGCGATCACCATGCTCGCCGGCATCGCGATGATGCTGCTCACGCGCGACACCATCCGGCGCGTGACGCTCGAGCTGGCGGGCTTTCAGCCGGTGAACTGGGTCGCGCCCCAGTGGGGCCCGATCGCGATCTTCGGGGTGCTGCTCGTCGCGGCAATCGGAACGGTCGTCTGGATGACGAGAGCGCTCGTCACGGCGAAGTAGGGCGCGGCGGGCCGGCGGCCGTGGTATTCTCACCACGGTTCTCCCTCACTTGTCCGGCGGAAGGAGCCACTCATGGCGAAGACACCTGCAGCGACGTCGAAGCGACCAAAGGCCAAGCCCCGCGCGCCGACGCTCCGCGTCCGGGTCCAGCAGGACATCGACCAGGCCCTGGCCAAGGCCGGCATTCCGTACGCAATCGACAGCGACGGCTGGCGCTGGATGCAGGACCCGTCAGGCAAAGGGCTCATCGGCGTCGCGGCGGTCGTCGGCCAGCGCGAGGATCTCTCGCTGCGCGTGGTCGCGCCGATCATGCCGCTGCCGAAGGCGCCGGGCGCCCTGCTGCGCGTCCTGAAGAAGATCGCCGAGTTGAACTACGATGTCCCCGGCCACAGCCGGCTCGCCATCGACAGCCGCACGGTCTGGTCGGCCGTCGCGCAGAACGTGGGCGACATCGGCCCGGACGACGTGGCCAACTGCATCTTCGACTGCGTGTGGCTTTCGCAGGCCACCGCGGAATCGCTCAAGGGCAAGAAGCGAAAGTAAGGGGTCGGGTCTAATTACGTTCGCGGCCTAATGACGATGACGGTTCTGTCGGTCCGGGACCCAGCGCACGTTTCTGTAAGTCTCGCAAGTGGCCGTGCGTAATTAGACCCGACCCCTGCGGCCCCAAGGCGTTCGTTCCCCACACGCCAAGGACGATCATCGCGGTGCCGACGACCTGCACGAGTCCAAAAGACTCACCCCTGAAGACCACTCCCGCCACGATGGCCACCACGGTGGTGAGATTGGAGAAGACGATGGACTGCGAGGCTTTCAAGCGGGAGAGACTGTAGTTCACGCAGAAGAAGGCCAGGACCGAGGAGAGAAGTCCGAGGTAGGCGATGCCTTCCCAGGCGGACACAGCCCGGGCGAGGAGGCCGGCCTCGCCGGCAGGGCTTCCGCCATTCAGGCCGCGGACCAGTGCGACCGCGCCGAAGACCAGGGCCCCCGTCCAAATCATGGCGAAGGTCGTCTCGACGGGCGTGAAAACCCTGCTCGCCCTTCGCGAATAGACGCTGAAGAAGGCCGCGCTCGCCAGAGCCCCGAAAAGAAACGCAATGCCGGCCGGAGTCCCGAGGGACGCCGGCCCTCCCGATCCCGCAGAGAGCGCGACCACCGCCATCCCCGACACGGAGAGCCCGAGGCAGATGGTCTGGAGCCTGCCGAGGCGCTCCTTCAAGATGAGCAGTCCGAGAACGGCCACGGCGGCGGGCAGCGCCCCGAGGATGATCGCCGCCGTGCTCGTGGCCGATTCCCGCACGCCGAAGGTCTCGCAGGCGAAGTAGATCACCGGCTGGAGCAGGCAGACCAGGACGAGGTCGCGGATCCTCTTGCCCGTGAACCGGAGTTCGAAGACGCCGAGCGCGGCGAGGGCACTCATCGCGAGCGCTGCGACGGCGAAACGGAGGAAGAGGAGTTCGAAGGGATCCAGGGCACCGAGGGCGTTCTTGGTCACCAGGAACGAGAAGCCGAAGATGGCCGCATAGCCAACCCCGGCCGCGTAGGTTCTCCAGTTCGTCACGCGATTGTCGCGACGACGGGCCCGTGGTCGCTCGTGCCGACCTCGCGATACGCCGCGCACGCGGCGACCCGCGCCGCCACGTCCGCGGTCGCCAGCACGTAGTCGAGGCGCCAGCCGATGTTGCGCTCGCGCATCTTGCGCCAGGGCGGCCACCAGGTGAAGAGCGCCTCGTTCTGCGGGTCCTGCGCGCGGCCCACGTCCACGAGCCCGGCGCCGAGCAGCCGATCGATGAGCGCGCGCTCTTCAGGCAGTTGCCCGATGGCCTCCTTGCGCTCCTTCGGATGCACGTCAATCTCCCGGTGGGCGACGTTCAGGTCGCCGCACAACACGGCGGGCGTCCCGGCCGAAACCAGGCGCCGCGCGTGATCGATCAGCGCCTCGAGAAACCGGATCTTCGCCGCGAAATCCTTGCCGCCGTTCGGCACGTAGATTGACGAGACGTTCACGCCGCCGACCGTGGCCGAGACGATGCGCGTCTCGTGGTCGAACTCGGGGTGCGTGAAGACCGGCTCAGCGGGGCAGCAGGCCTTGCGGACGAGCAACCCGACCCCCGAATACGCGCGTTCGCCGTGCCAGTAGGACCAGTAATCGGCGAGGCCCGACAGCGATGCCGGGATCTGCTCGCGCGTGGCCTTCAGCTCCTGCAGACAAATGACGTCGGGCTGTTCGCGCCCGATCCACTCGACGAGCTGCGCCTCGCGGGCGCGGACGCCGTTGACGTTCCAGGTGGCTATCTTCACGGCACGAAATGTCCCAACGACGTGGCCCGACGACGGTCGGGTCCGGGCATCCAGTTACTCATGATGAACGGGGCGGACCGTGCCGGCCCGCCCCGTCAGGCGTTGCTCACTAGGTCTTGGGAAGGCCGGGCCCCCACACCTTGCCGTGCAGCCCGTGGCAACCGGCGCACCCGCCGATGTATTCGCCGTAGAAGGCGACCTTCGTGCCGAGATCCGACGCGGCCTTGGCCCTGCCCGCCATCTCGTGCACCTTCTTCTCGAGGGCGACGATTTCCTTCGTGAGCTTCGTGTCCTTCGGCAGGTTCTTCTCGGCGAGCGGCGTGGTCACCATCGCATCGAGGCCCTTCTGCCAGCGTTCCTCCGAGGGAATAACCAGACCCTGGTAGAGAAGGTCCGTGGCCCACTGGTGTTCCGTCATGTGGGACGCGAGCGCGCCTTCGGCGGCCGGCTTGGCGGCTTCCGGGATCGCCGGGGTGACCTTCGCCGCCGTGTGGCAGGTCCCGCAGTACGACACGACCATGGACGTCGCCGTCGCGGCGTTCTTGAAGTCCTTCGCCCCGGCCACCACGGCAGCCTGTTTCTTCATGTCGGCAAGGACCGACTCGGTCCCGGCGGGCAACCCGGCGGTCTCCTGGTGCTCGGCGATCCACGTGGCCGGCTCAACGGCCGCCTCCATGTCGCCGCGGATGACGGCCTCCTGCATGATGGCGACGCGGGCCAGGTTCTCGTGCATCTGTTTCGAGACGTCGACGGCCGGGGCCGCTGGCTCAACCGGCTTGGCCTGCTCGGCCGGCGGCTTCGGGGCCCCGCCACACGCGGCGACGACGACCGAGAGAGCGAGAAGCGCGGGCGCAAGTGAACGGGTGCGTACGGTCATGGGTACCTCCGCAGGGACGGCGCCATTCTTCATCGGCTGGCGGTGCGCGTCAATGGGATGATCAATGGGGTCAGGTCTCAAAACACGGCGTCCCGGTATGATCGTTCCTGGATGCCGTGTTTTGGAGCAGACCTGTCGGACCCCGGCACGCTCGCCGGCAGCCTCTTCGGAGTGGAGCAGATGAGGTCGGCCCGGTTCGTCGAGACACTCGGCCTGGAGGCGCTGCATGATTGACGGCCCCCGCGACCGGCCCGCGCTGCCGCCCGGTGCTCGCGTCGCGCTGGTCGTGAACCCCGCCGCGCGCCAGGGTCACGATCGCGACACCATCGACGCAGTGGCGCGGGCGCTCGGCGAGCGGTTCGCCGTTGATCTCGTCGTGCCGTCGGCCGCCGAGGCGGTCGAACGGAGCGTACGTGCGGCGGCGGCATCGCATGGCGCGATCGTCGTCGCGGCTGGAGACGGCACCATCAACAGGGCGGCCAACGGCCTCGCGGGATCCGCGTGCCCGCTCGGGATCGTCCCGATGGGCACGGGCAACGATTTCGCCCGCGGATGCGGCATTCCGGCCTCGCCGGACGCGGCTGTCCGCCGGATCCTCGAGGGCCGCACGCGCGCCATCGATCTCGTGCGGGTGAACGGGCGCGTGTACTGCACCGTCGGCGTCCTCGGCATCGGGTCAGAGAGCGCGCTGGCGGTCGCGAGACTCGCGGCGGCCGGTCCCCGCTCCAGGGCGATCGTGCGCCGGCTGGGAGACTGGTCCTACCGCGCGGCGGGGGCGTGGCGCCTGATGAGGCCGGGCCCCATCACGGAGGAGATCTCCGTCACGGACGCGTCCGGCGAGATCCTGCTCCCGCCCGGCCCGGTCCACGAGGTGTTCGTCGCCAACACGCGCATCCTCGGAGGCGGGCTGGTGCTGCCCATCGACGCCGACCCATCGGACGGCCTGATGGAGATCGCCACGGTGGCCCGGCTGTCGCGCCCGCGGCTCCTCCACGCGTTTACGTGCTTCGCGACTGGCCGGCCCCTGCCGCCGGGAGTGCTGCAGGTGCGGCGCGCCACGCGCGCGACCATCACCAGTGCGCGCCACGTGCGCTTCTCGGCCGACGGCGACCTGATGTGCGAGGGCCGCCGCTTCGACGTGTTGGTGCTGCCCGGCGCCCTCACGATCATCGCGTGAGCGGACTTCTCTGCGTGCTCACGCCTCGCACCGCGCCCCCTCTGGTCTGATCGGCGCTCCGAGAGCCAGACGCGCGCAGGCCGGCGCTTGACGTCCGGCCACCGATTGTATATAAATATATCCAATCATATAGACGGGAATAAATGGCCCTGAGCATCAAACACCCCGAAGCCGATCATCTGGCTCGCGCACTCTCGAAGGAAACCGGGGAGAGCCTCACCGAGGCCATCATCATCGCTCTTCGTGAGCGGCTGGGCCGGGCACGGCAGCACCGCCGCCATCTCCGGCTGAGCGACACACTGCTGGGCATCGGCCGACGCTGCTCGGCCCTGCCCGTCGTCGATGACCGGCCCGCTGACGAGATCCTGGGATACGACTCCCATGGCGTGCCACGCTGATGGTGCTCGACACCTCCGCGCTGCTGGCGATTCTCATGAACGAGCCGGAGGCCGAAGGCTTCGCGGTCGCCGTCGAGCACGACCCCGTGCGGCTCGTGTCGGGAGGGTCCCTTCTCGAAACGGCGATCGTCGCCGAGTCACGCTGGGGCGACCCGGGAGGGCGCGAACTCGATCTTCTGGCCGCGAAAGCCGGAATCGAGGTGGCGCCCGTCGATGGGGAGCAGGTGGAGATTGCCCGTCAGGCGTTCCGGCGATTCGGGAAGGGGCGGCACCCGGCGGGCCTCAACTTCGGTGACTGCTTCGCGTATGCGCTCTCCCGCGCGTCGGGCGAGCCGCTCCTCTTTAAGGGCGGCGACTTCGCGCAAACCGATGTGGCCCGCGTCAACGTCGAGGAACTGCCCGAGTAGTCCGCCGGCTCGTTCCTGCAGGGAACGGCTGCGCCGGGCAGTCGCGCCCGAGGCCCTGCGCTGGCCTGTGCCCGCGACATGTCGTACCATCGTCCCATGAGCGGCACGCCCGTGGACCCGGCCCTCGACCTCTTCTCGGAAATCGGGCGCCTGAAGCGCGAGATGAACGCCGTCATCCTCGCGCACTACTACCAGGAGCCCGATATCCAGGACATCGCGGACGTCATCGGCGACAGCCTGGCGCTCGCGCAGGCCGCCGAGAAGACGCGGGCCGACGTCATCGTGTTCTGCGGCGTGCACTTCATGGCCGAGACCGCGGCCATCCTCAACCCCGGGCGGCTCGTGCTGCTGCCGGACCTCAACGCGGGGTGCTCGCTCTCGGACAGTTGCCCCGCCCCGGCGTTCGAGCGGTTCATCCAGGCGCATCCGGGGCACGTGGTCATCAGCTATATCAATTGCAGCGCGGCCGTGAAGGCGCTGAGCGACATCATCTGCACGTCCAGCAACGCCGTGCGTGTCGTTCGGAGCGTCGCCGACGGCCAGCCGATCATCTTCGCCCCGGACCAGCAGCTCGGCCGGTGGGTCATCAAGCAGACCGGGCGCGACATGGTGCTCTGGCCGGGCTCCTGTTCGGTCCACGTGGCGTTCTCCGCGCGGCAGATCCTCCGCCTGAAGGCCGAGCACCCGGACGCGCTCGTGATCGCGCACCCCGAGTGCGAGGAGCCGGTGCTGCAGCTCGCCGACCACATCGGATCGACGACGGGGCTGCTGAACTACACGAAGACCAGTCCGGCCCGCACCTTCATCGTCGTCACGGAGGCCGGAATCATCCACCAGATGAAGAAGGCGAGCCCGGGGAAGCTGTTCGTGCCCGCGCCGCCCGACAACGGGTGCGCGTGCAACGAGTGCCCCTACATGCGGCTGAACACGTTGGAGAAGGTGTATCTCTGCATGCGGGACCGCGCGCCCGCGGTGACGCTGCCCGAGGCCCTCCGGGTCAGCGCGCGCGTGCCCCTCGACCGCATGCTCGAGCTGAGCCGCGGCTGACGCGGGCGCCAGGACACGCCATGGTCAAGGATCCGTTCCGGCTCCGGCCCGATGCCCGGCTCGACGACGCCTTCGTCGAGCGGGAAGTCCGCCGGTTTCTGGCCGAGGACGTCGGCAGCGGCGACGTCACGACCCATCGCGTGGTGTCGAACGACGCGCGGGCGCGGGCGTCGATGGTCGCGCGCGAGGCGTGTGTCGTGGCCGGCCTGCCGGTCGCGCGGGCGGTGTTCCGGGCCGTCGATTCCGCGGTTGCCGTGTCGCTGCAGGCGGCCGAAGGGGACGCCGTGGACTCCGGAACGGTGCTCGCCGTCGTGGAGGGCGCGGCTGCGCCGATTCTGACCGCCGAGCGCGTGGCGCTCAACCTGGTCCAGCGCCTGTCCGGCATCGCCACGATGACCCGCCGGTACGTCGAGGCCATCGCCGGCACCGGGGCGTCGGTATCGGACACGCGCAAGACGACGCCCGGGCTGCGCGTGTTCGAAAAGTACGCCGTGCGCGTCGGGGGCGGCCGCAACCACCGCAGGGGCCTCTTCGACGCGATCCTCATCAAGGACAACCACCGGGCGATTGCCGGCGGGGCTGCGGCGGCCATTGCGGCGGCGCGGCAGGCGCGCGGGCCCGCGATGCCGATTCAGATCGAGGTGGACTCGCTCGCCGAGCTGCGACAGGTGCTCGATCTCGGGGTCGACGCCGTGCTGCTCGACAACCTGACGCCTCCGCAAGCCGCCGAGGCGGTGGCGTTGGTGCGGGCCCATCCGCACGGGCGCTACTGCTGGATCGAGGCGTCGGGCGGCATCACGCTCGCGACCATCCGCGCGTACGCCGAGGCCGGCGTGGACACGATCTCGTCCGGCGCCCTCACGCACTCGGCGCCGGCCGTCGACATCGCCCTCGATTTCGAACTGCCCCGGCAGGCGGATCCCATCCATGACCAGCCATGAAACCGACGTCCTCGTGATCGGCAGCGGCCTCGGCGGCTGCGCGGCCGCCCTGGCGGCGGCGAAGCGCGGCGCGCGCGTGCTCATGCTCACCAAGGCCGCGAAGCCCGAGGAGAGCAATACCTGGTACGCGCAGGGCGGCATCATCTACCGCGGCACGGTGGACTCTCCCGCCGAGCTCGCCGCGGACATCACCGCGGCCGGCGACGGTCTCTGCAACCCGCCGGCCGTGGAGTTGCTTGCCGTCGAGGGCCCGCGGCTCGTCGACGAGGTGCTGATCACGGGCGTACACGTCGCCTTCGACCAGGTCCACGACGGGTCCGGAACGCTGGATCTGACGGCCGAGGCCGCGCACTCGACGGCCCGCATCGTCCATCACGCCGACACGACCGGGCGCGCCATCGAGGAAGCCATGATGGCCGCCGTCGCGAAGGCGCCCGGCATCGAGGTGCGGACCGGCCGGACGGCGATCGATCTCCTCACGCTCTCGCATCACTCTCTCAACCCGATCGACGTGTACGCGCCGCCCACGTGCGTGGGCGCCTACGTCTTCGACCAGGCCACGCGCCAGGTCGAGACGATCATGGCGCGCGAGACGATCCTGGCCACCGGCGGCCTCGGCCGGATCTTCCTCCACACGTCGAACCCCGCGGGCGCGTGCGGCGACGGCGTGGCGATGGCCTACCGGGCGGGGGCGCGCTGCATCAACATGCAGTTCGTGCAGTTCCACCCGACGACGCTCTATGTGGGCGACGAGCGGTTCCTGATCTCGGAGTCGATGCGCGGCGAAGGGGCGAGACTCATCGACGACCGCGGGCGCGAGTTCATGCGGGCGTATCACCCGGACGGATCGCTGGCGCCGCGCGACGTGGTGGCGCGGGGCATCCACCAGATGATGCACGAGACCGGATCGCCCTGCGCGTACCTGGACATCAGCCACAAGGACCCGGAGTGGATCCGCGCGCGATTCCCGCGGATCTACGAGCGGTGCCGGGAGGCGGGCATCGACATCACGACGCAGCCGATCCCCGTGGTGCCTGCCGCGCACTACAGCTGCGGCGGCGTGGCCGTGGACGAGTGGGGCCGGTCGAGCCTCCTTCGGCTGCGCGCCGTGGGTGAAGTGTCGTGCACGGGCCTGCACGGCGCGAACCGCCTGGCCAGCACGTCGCTCCTGGAATGCCTCGTGTGGGGCACCCGCGCCGGAGAGGACGCGGGCGCGTCCATCGCCGCCGGCGGACGGTACTACCTGCCCGAGATCTCCCCGTGGAAGCAGGAAACCGAGCCCGTCGACCCGGCGCTCGTGGCGCAGGACTGGCTGACGATCCGCCAGACGATGTGGAACTACGTCGGCCTCGTTCGCAGCCGGAAGCGCCTCGACCGCGCCCACCAGATCCTGCGCGAGCTGCACCTGGAAATCGGCCGCTTCTACGCGGAATCCGAACTCAGCGACAGCCTCATCGGGCTGAGGAACGGGGTCCAGACGGCTCTTGTCGTCCTGCTTGCGGCGATCGAGGCGAGGACGAGCGCGGGGGCGCACTACAGGGTGGATTAGTACCCGCTCGGGGCTCCCGCCTTCGCCGGACGGCTTGCTGGCCGGCTGCGGCGAGGCAGGCTGGATGGGGGATGTCGCATGACGATCGAACAGGTGCCGTTCGGCGTGACGGACTGGACGTCCGTGCCGCGCACCGACCATCCCGGGGAGTCCGGCGTGGCCCACTGGCGCACGATCGAGACGGGCAACGTCCGCGTGCGCATGGTCGAGTACTCGCCCGGGTACCTCGCCGATCACTGGTGCAGCCGCGGGCACGTGCTGCTCGTCCTCGCTGGCGAGCTCGTCACGGAGTTGAAGGATGGGCGATCCTTCACGCTCGGGCCCGGCCGGAGCTACCAGGTGGCGGACGGCCAGGAGCCGCACCGATCCCGGACCGCCGGCGGAGCCACCCTGTTCGTGGTCGACTGAGGGACGTGGCCGGGCTCCGCTACCCGAGGAAGGCTGTTGCCGTCGCCGGCCCGGCGAAGAACATGTCGCGGACGCTCGTGCCGAGGAGCAGCACCGTCATCCCGATCAGCACGATCACGGCCACCCATGCGACGACGTTGTAGAACTTCGAGTTCGTCCACTCGTGCATCAGGTCGACGTTGTTCACCAGCCGGATCATGAACACCAGCACGAGCGGCAGCAGAGTGCCGTTCACCACTTGCGAGAACAGGATCATCCGGACGAGGGGGAACCCCGGGACGAGGACGACGGCGGCGCCGATGACGATGAGCCCCGTGTAGAGCCAGTAGAACACGGGCGCTTCCCGGAACCGCTTGTTCACGCCAGACTCGAAGCCGAGGCCCTCGCAGACCGAGTAGGCCGTCGAGAGGGGCAGGATGCTCGCGGCGAAGAGCGACGCGTTCAGCAGGCCGGCGCTGAACAGCAGGTAGGCGTACTCGCCGAAGGGCCTGAGCGCCTTCGCCGCGTCGGCGGCGCTGGTGATTTCACGCGGGCCATGGCTCCAGATGGCCGCCGCGCACGCCACGATGATGAAGAACGCCACGACCACCATGACGACGCAGCCGACGATGACCTCGATGCGGGACTCGGCGTAGTCCTTGACGGTGATCCCCTTCTCGACGACCGCGGCCTGCAGGTAGAACTGCATCCACGGCGCCACCGACGTCCCGACGAGGCCGACGAGCAGCGTGACATAGACCGGGTCCGCGCGGAACACGGGGCGCACGCTGGCGAGGGCGGACGCCTCCCAGTCCGGGTTGATGAGCACGGCGGCGATGATGTACGCGATGTACGTCACGCACGCGAAGAGGAAGATCTTCTCGACGCTGTGGTACGTCCCCTTCACCACGAGGAACCAGACGGCCGCGGCGGCAATCGGGACCGAGACGTACCGGCTGACGTGGAACAGCTCCAGCGCGCTTGCCACGCCGGCGAAGTTGGCCATGACGTTCGTCAGGTTGGCGACGACGAGCAGCGTCATCAGGCCGAAGGTCGCGCGGAGGCCGAACTCCTCGCGAATGAGATCCGAGAGGCCCTTGCCGGTGACCGCGCCCATCCGGGCGTTCATCTCCTGGGTGACGACGAGCAACAGGGCGATGGGCGGCAGCGTCCACAGCAGCATGTAGCCGAAAAGGGCGCCGGCCTGCGAATAGGTGTAGATACCGCCCGCGTCGTTGTCGACCATGGCCGTGACGAAGCCGGGGCCGATCACCGTGAGGAAGATGACGAGCGGGCGGGGCAGTCGTTCCAGCAGGCGCACGGGCTAGTCCTGTCTGAGCATCGAGATGACGTCGTCGGCCGTGATCACGCCGACGAGGGTCCCCGCCGCGTCGACGACGGGAAGGGTCATGAGGTTGTACTTGTCGACCAGTTCCTCGACGCGGTTGAGCGTCTCGGTCACGGGCACCGAGACCAGGTCCTCGTCGCCGGCCAGCGGCTTCAACAGGGCCGTCGGCTCGACGAGCAGGAGGCGCCCGACCGGCAGCCCTCCCGTGAGCCGGCCGTCGGCGTCCGTCAGGAACACCGTGGTCAGGCTGTCGGCCTGCTCCTCGTTCTCGCGGATCGTGCGCAGGGCGTCGGCCACGGTGCCGTCCTCCGGCACGGCGATGAACTCGCTGTTCATGAGCCCGCCCGCGGAATGCTCGTCGAACTCCAGCAGTTCCTCGACGTCGGTCTTCTCCTCGGCCTCCATCTCGCCGAGGATGGCCTCGGACGAGGACTCCTCCATCTCGGCCAGCACGTCGGCGGCCTCATCCGGCGACATCTCCTCGACGATGTCGGCGGCGCGATCGGCGTCGAGCGACTCGAGGATCGCCGCCTGCGTCTTGGTGTCGTCCACCTCGGACAGCGTGTCGGCCGCCACCTCGCTGTCGAGGGACTCGAACACCGCCTCGCGGCCCTCGTGGCTCAGTTCCTCGACGATGTCGGCGAGGTCGGCCGGGTGGATGTCCTCGAGGCCCTTCATGTCGATCTTCAGGCGAAGGCGCCGCTGGGGATCGGGCTCGATGATGTTGCAGAACTCCCAGGAGATCGAGTTCGGGGCGATCCGCGTCATCACCCGCCGGACGAACTTCGGCGGCACGATGCCCTGGCACAGCCGGCGGAAGATGCTCCGCACGCCGACGTCCACTTCGAGCACCCAGAGTTCGTCGTGGGCGTTCACGGCCTTCAGCTCGAAGGTGACGTCGTTGACGCGGACGACCTTCCGGCCCTTGGCGTCGATGATCTGCTGGTCCAGCAGGTCCCGCACCATCCGCAGCATCCACACGTCGTCGTGGTAGGGGACGAGCTGCTCGTCACGGAGGCGGATGCCGTCGAGGGAGATTGACGACACCTGGTCGTGGCGCACCGTCCACCAGTTCCACTCGCCGCCGACGAGGAACTGGTCGATGCGGACCTTGTCGACGCGCGGCGACAGACAGGCGTCCCGGACCCGCCCGATACGGCGGCCCTTGAGGTCGTAGACCTTCATGCCCATCAACTCGGTGAGAAAGAGCAGGCTGCTGGCCATGGCACCGCTCCTCCTGGCGTCGGGCGTGAAAAGGAAGGCAGTTGCACGCGAGCCGGGGACCGCGTGCGCACGCGGCCGCCGGGATCCTACCCTTATAACGTGGGGCCAGCTCGAAAAGAAACCCTTTTCTTCCCGCACGCGGCGAGCAGGCGGACCTCAGCCGTAGTGCAGCCAGCCGGGGCCCCGGGTCAGGTAGTCGGCGAGGGTCATGAACAGCAGCAGCGCCAGCCAGAAGACGCCCCCGGCCACCACCGCCCAGGTCAGCCGGCTGCTGTAGCGCGCGTGCATGAAGAACAGCACGACGAGCACCGCCTTCGTCACGGCGATGACGAGGGCGACGACCGTGTTGTAGGGGCCGAGGTCGAGGAACGACACGCTCACCGTGACCGCCGTCAGGACCATCAGGATCGCGAAGATCGTCAGGTAGATGCGGATCGGCACCAGGAGTGCCGCCCCCTGCATGTCCCCGCCGTCCGCTCCCGCCGCTGCCGTCATGTCGCGCGCCATACCCTCAATCTCCGTCGTGTGCTGTTCCGAATCCCGAGTCCCGTTCTTCCCAGCCCCCAGCCCCTGGCCCCTGGTCCGAGAACCTAGTGCACCACCGGCCCGTGCCTGTCGATCAGGTAGAGCAGCGGGAACAGGAAGATCCAGACGATGTCGACGAAGTGCCAGTAGAGGCCGCTGATCTCGACCGGCGTGTGGTAGGCCTTTGTGAAGCGTCCCTTGTACGCCAGCACGCACAGCACCGTCATCAGGCCGATGCCCACCACCATGTGCACGGCGTGGAGGCCGGTCATCACGAAGTACAGCGAGAAGAACAGCTGGGCGTGGATCGGGTCGTGCGCCGACTCGAAGCGGAAGTGCGCGCCCGGCACGAGCCCGTGCTCGAACTTGTGGCTGTACTCGACGGCCTTGACCCCGAGAAAGGCGAGGCCGAGCGCGATCGTCAGGCCCAGGAAGAGCAGTTGCGCGCTCCGCTTCCCGACCTGCGCGGCCCAGACGGCCATGGCCATCGTGAGCGAGCTGCTGATGAGGACGGCGGTGTTGATGCCGCCGAGGACGACGTCCAGCTCCTGGCTGGCCTCGGCGAAGGCCCGCGGGTACTGCAGGCGGTAGATCATGTAGGCGAGGAACAGCCCGCCGAAGAACAGGATCTCGGTGACCAGGAACAGCCACATGCCGAGCGCCGACGCCTCGAACTGCTGCTCGAGGTTGTCGAAGTGGTGCTGCAGTTCCCGGGGCGGCGATGCGTGCGCGCCTGACATCAGGTCCTCACTTCGCGTAGTTGTACGCCGGCTCGGTGACCACCGGTGTCGTCTCGAAATTGTGCGTCGGCGGCGGTGAGGAGGTCTTCTCCCACTCCAGTCCCTTTGCGTCCCACGGGTTGGCGGGCGCCTTCGGGCCCTTCACGAGCGAGTAGACCAGATAGAAGGTCGGCATCGCGTAACCGATGGCCAGAATGGCCGCGCCGGCGCTGGAAAGCACGTTCCAGAGCTGAAACTCCGGCGGGTACGCGTGGTAACGGCGGGGCATCCCGAGGTAGCCCACGATGAACTGCGGGAAGAACGTCAGGTTGAAGCCGATGAAGATGACGACGGCCGACACGCGGGCCATCCCCTGGTTGTAGAGCCTCCCGAAGATCTTCGGCCACCAGAAGTGCAGGCCGCCCAGGTACATCATGATCGTGCCGCCCACCATGATGTAGTGGAAGTGCGCGACGACGAAGTACGTGTCGGTGACGTGGACGTCGACCGCCAGCGCCGCCAGGAACAGGCCCGTGAGGCCGCCGATCAGGAAGAGGCCGATGAACCCGAACACGTACAGCATCGGCGCCTCGAACGAGATCGATCCCTTGTACATCGTCGCCGACCAGTTGAAGACCTTGATCGCCGAGGGAATCGCGACGAGGAAGCTGAGCAGGGAGAACGCCATGGCCGCGTACACCGACTGGCTGCTGACGAACATGTGGTGCCCCCACACCAGGAAGCCCACCACCGCGATCGCCAGGCTCGAGAACGCCACGACCTCGTAGCCGAAGATCCGCTTGCGCGAGAACGCCGCCACGAGCTCGGACATCACGCCCATCGCCGGCAGGATCATGATGTAGACGGCCGGGTGCGAGTAGAACCAGAACAGGTGCTGGAAGAGCACCGGGTCGCCGCCGAGCTTCGGGTCGAAGATCCCGAGGTGCAGCAGCCGCTCGGCACCCACCATCACGAGGGTGATGGCGATGACGGGCGTGCCGAGCACCATGATCAGCGCCGTCGCGTAGTGCGCCCAGATGAACAGGGGCAGCCGGAACCACGTCATCCCCGGCGCGCGCATCTTGTGGATCGTGACGATGAAGTTCAGGCCGGTCAGGATCGAGGAGAAGCCGTTGATGAAGATCCCGACGACCACCAGCGCGACGTTCGAGTTCGAGAACGCGCTGCTGTACGGCGTGTAGAAGGTCCAGCCCGTATCCACGCCGCCGTTCACGAGCGCCCACAGCGTGAAGCTGCCGCCGATGGTGTAGACGTACCAGCTCAGCAGGTTGAGGCGCGGAAACGCCAGGTCCTTCGCCCCGATCATGATCGGCACCAGGAAGTTGCCCAGGATCGAGGGAATGGCGGGGATCAGGAAGAAGAACACCATGATCACGCCGTGCATCGTGAAGAGCCGGTTGTAGACGTCCGACTCGACCAGATCACCCGCGGGCGTCAACAGTTCGAGGCGGATGAGGCCCGCGAACACGGCGCCCAGCACGAAGAACGCGGACACGCTGATGAGGTACAGCAGCGCGATGCGTTTGTGGTCCCTCGTCAGGAGCCACGATTTGATGCCGTAGCCATCCGTCAGGTAGTTGGAGTGTGGCGTCGGGGCGGTGTCCATGGTCCTACTTCTTCCCCTCGGCGGCGGCCGCCGCGGCCGGGGCCGCGGGCGCGCCCGTCGCGTTCGACGGCGTGGCCTTCAGGGACTTGATGTACTCGATGAGCTGCAGCAGCCCTTCCTCGCTGACCAGTCCCTGGAACGTCGGCATGATCGGCTGGAACCCGGTCACCAGTTTCGCGCGCGGGTTCACGATGGACTCCCGCAGATAGGCGTCGTCGGCCTCGACGGCGTCGCCGTTGTCCAGCGTCACGGCCTTCCCGTAGAGGCCGATGAGCGTCGGGCCGCGGCCCGTCGTGTCCTCCTTGTGGCAGGTGATGCAGGAGAGATCCTTGAACAGCTTCTCGCCCGTCTGGGCCATCGTCCCCTGCCCCACGCCGCCGGCGAGCCACTGCTCGTACTCCGCCCGCTCCTGGACGATGACCCAGCCCACCATGCCGGAGTGGTTCGTGCCGCAGTACTCCGCGCAGAACAGGTGGTACCGTCCCGGCTTCGTGGCCTTGAACCAGAGGTGCGTGTAGCGGCCGGGCAGCACGTCGGCCTTCACGCGGAAGTCCGGGACGTAGACGTCGTGGATGACATCCTGCGACGTCATCGTCAGCCTGACCGACGTGCCCACCGGCACGTGCAGCTCGTTGACCTCCACGTGGCCGTCGGGATGCTGGAACTTCCACATCCACTGCTTGCCCACGACGTAGACGTCGAGGGTCTGTGCGGGCGGCCTCGCCATGGAGTAGAAGAGCCTGGCGCTCCAGCCGAAGATGAAGAGCACGATGACGAGCGGGATGACCGTCCAGGTGATTTCGAGCCTGAGGTTGCCGTGGATCGGCGTGCCCGTTTCGTCGGACGAGCGCCGGCGGTACTTGATCGCGAAGTAGATCACGAAGCCCGAGATGAGCAGCGTGAAGAACGCCGAGATCGCGAGCAGGAAGAAATAGAGGGCGTCCACCTGGGGCGCCATCGTCGAGGCCTGCGTCGGAAAGATCTGGGTCTGTGGCATGGGCTATGCCTGCGGCGACGACGGCGGCACGGACGGCGCGGCGTCCTTCGATTTCCGGCGATCCCGGCCCCACATGACCGCGATGAATCCTCCGATCAGGGCGACCGTCAGCACGCCCGCCAGCCGGAGCACGTTCAGCACCACCATGCTGTACTTCCCGGAGTGCGGATCATAGTGGTAGCAGTAGAGCAGCATCTGGTCGACCGGGGTGCCGATCTTCCCGCCGGACGCCTCGATGAGGCCCAGGCGCAGGTCCTTCGGCGGGTAGTCGATCCCGTAGAAGTACTTCGACACACGGCCGTCCGGCGTCAGCACCATGATCGCGCTCGCGTGCACGTACTGCTGGGAGGCCTGATCGAACGTGTAGCGGAACCCCACGGCCCCGGCGAGGGCGTCGATCGCGGGCTGCTCCCCGGTGAGGAAGTGCCAGTGCGCCGTGCCCTCGGGGCGGCCGTACTTCGCGAGGTACGTCTGCTTCTTCGCCGCGGCCATCGCCGGCGTCTCTTTCGGGTTGAAGCTGACGGTGACGACCTCGTACTCGTCGCCGATGCCGAACTTCAGGACCTTGAAGGCGGCCACGGCGCCGTTGAGCACCTGCGTGCACAGCATCGGGCACTCGTAGTACACGAGCGAGAGGACCACCGGCCGCTTGCCGAAGTAGTCACCCAGCCTGACCTGCCGGCCCTGCTCGTCGCGGAACACGGCGTCGAGGGGGACCTGCGCGTTCAGCTTCTGGTCGATGCCGACCTTCTCGAGGATGTCGGGCACGAGCTCCGACGACGTGCCGGGCGGCGGACCGCCCACATCCGCCCCCGTGAACCGGGGCGGCTGCGCCCACGCGGTCGACGCGAGCGCCGTGACGAACGCCAGCGCTGCTGCCCACTTCTTCATTTCGAAACCTTCTTCGCCCGGTCTTGCGGCGTCGCCGCGGATGCCGGCGTACCCGCCGCCGGGGGAGCACTGCCGGGCTGGCGAACGGGTAGCCCTTCTTCGAGCACGAGCGCCATCGCTACGTCGATGGGCACGCGCACCACGCCTGCCTGTCGATCGACCCAGGCGTACGTCGTCAGCACGGCGTCCTCCTGGCTGCGAAGGAGTCTCAAGTCGACGGCCGGGCTGGCCTGGATGCGCGGCTCCGGCGGCAGTCGCTCCTCGCCGGCGACGGCCGGCCGCACGAGCGATGAGGGCGCGGCCTGGGCGTCCTCACGCGCGGCCTGGCCGCTGAAGAGGCGGATCAGGCCGAAGACGACGAGGTACACCGCGATGCCGGCAACCGCCAGCCCGGCGATGAACCCCGCCAGCGGCCGGAGCTTGATGTCCCGCGTCTCGTAGGCCTTGTTCGCCGATTGGCCCTCGTCGCGGTCCGGCTTCTGTGCGTGTTCTGCCATCGATCTTCCCCAGCTTCCAGCCCCCAACCCCTTGCCCCTAGTCATGCCCCGCCCGCAACGCGCTCTCGAGCCCCGGATCGTGCAGCGGCAGCAGCGGCCGGCTCCTCAGGTTCGACGCGAAGAGGGACACCCAGATGCCGCCCAGCCCGATTGGCGCCGCCAGGTCGAGCCAGTGGACGCTGAGCCCGTGAGGGGACGCTTCCGGCCCAATCATGAAGAACACGTCCACGAAGCGCGCAGCGATGAGCCACATCGCCATGCCGGCGAGCAGTGCGGCGTTCCGCTTGGTCCGGCGCGACAGCAGAACGACAAAGGGCACCACGAAATGGAAGGCGATGAGCGCCAGCCCGATCCGCTCCCAGCCGTGGCTCAACCGGTGCTGGTACCACGGGATCTCCTCCGGCAGGTTCGCCGACCAGATGATCAGGAACTGGGAGAATGACAGGTACGCCCACACCATCGTGAACGCGAACAGCAGCTTCCCGAAGTCGTGGAAATGGCCGGTGTTGTAGACCCCCGACATCGGGGACTCGGCCGACAGCCGGCGTGCCACGATGATCGCGACGCAGAGCGCCATCAGCGCCTGCCCGATGACGAACAGGAACCCGTACATGGTCGAGAACCAGTGCGGCTCGAGGGACATGGCCCAGTCGATGGCGGCGAAGGTCATGGTCGCGAAGTACAGCACCAGGCCGACGGCGCTCACGTTGCGCATCCGGACGGCGAGCGCCGGGGCGGCGGTGCGGTCCTGCTCGGCGGACCAGCGCGTCAACGCGAGGGCGAGGCCGATCCAGACGGCGAAGTACACGGCTGCGCGGACGAGGAAGAACGGCACGTTGAGGTAGAGCGCCTTCTCGCTGAGGACGTGGTCCTTCGCCACCGTGGCCGTGTCGGTCCACGGATAGAGGTCGCGCAGGCCGAAGACGAGGGGCAGGAAGAAGAGCGCCATGAACGGCAGCGTGCGCGCAGCGGCCTCGAAAATGCGCCGCAGGACGACGCCCCAGCCGCCGCCCGTCAGGTGCTGCAGCATCATCAGGGCGAGGCCGCCGAGGGCCGCCGCGAGCCAGAACAGGAACGCCAGCAGGTACGAGTGGAAGAACTGGCCCGGGTTCACGAGGGCGCCCGCGGCCGCGGCGGCGAGGCCGATGACGCCGATGACGAGCGAGCGCCGGCGCAGGAGGTCCAGGCTGGCGGGCGGTGTGTAGGTCGCGTCGTGCATGAGATCCCTGGCCTGTCCCCTCGTCCTGTCAGCGTGCGTCGGCGGAGCCGAGACCGGCCCGGGCGCCGGGGGGCACATCGCCAATCGCCGCATGCTGACTGCGCTGCAGGGCCTTCACGTAGGCGACGATGGCCCAGCGATCCTTCGCCGGGACCTGCTGGGCGTAGTCGGGCATCGCCCCGAACCCGCTGGTGATCACGTCGAAGACGTACCCGGGCGCGGCCTGGCGGAGTCGGTCCTGGTGGAACGTCGGGGGCTTCCGGTAGCCGCGGCGCACGATCATGCCGTCGCCCTCGCCCGTCCGGCCGTGGCACGGCGAGCAGAAGATGTCGAAGCGCTCCCGCCCGCGGGCCATGACCTCGGCCGTGACGGCGAACGGGAACGCGTCCACCGGCTTGCCGCCGGACTGGCCCTCGAAGAGGGCCGGGTCCTCGCGCAGGTGGCCGCGAGCGATCGTCCCGTCAACCGGGGGACGGGACGAGCGCTGGTCCGCGAAGAAGTCGCTCTTCGCGTACGGCTTGTACTTCGGCTGGTCGTGCATGTCCTGGCGGCAGCCGGCCAGGAGCAACCCGGCGGCGAGGCAGCCGGCGGCGAGCGGTCCGCGAGCCTTAGCGTTCAACGTCGGTCACCTCTCGCGGCCCGAGGCTCTCGAGGAACCGCCGCGTCGCGGTCTGATCGAACTTCGCGTCCCCCGACTCGATGCACAGGAAGAACCGGTCGCGGCTGGCCATCGCGAACCGCTTCGCGTTGAACATCGGGTGGTACGGCATCGGCAGGCCGTTCAGCACGATCATCCCGAGGACGGCCGCCGCGGCGGCGAACAGGATCGTCGTCTCGAACGCCGGGACGATGAAGGACGGCCAGCTGTGCAGCGGCCGGCCGCCGACGTTGAAGGGGTACGCGATGGTCGAAGCCCAGTACTCGAGGCCGTAGCCGGCGAGCGCGCCCAGCAGCCCTCCGCCGAGGACGACGTACGGCAGCTTCGTCTGGGGCAGGCCCAGCGCGTGGTGGAGCTCCTCGATGGGCATCGGCGAGTAGGCGTCCATCTTGCGGTAGCCCGCCTCGCGGGCCTGGTTGGCCGCGCGCACGAGGGCCGCCGGGCTCTCGAACTCCGCCACCAGTCCGTAGGTCTCTTCGTGCTCCATAGCAATCTCGTCGCCGCGAGTCCGAGCCCCTAGCCCTTGTCCTTTGCCACCCGCGCCCCCGGCACCAGCGTGCGCATCTCGAAGATCGAGATCATCGGCAGGAAGCGGATGAACAGGAACAGCAACGTCAGGAACAACCCGAGCGTTCCGAGGTAGGTCGACCAGTCCCAGAACGTCGGCTTGTACATGCCCCACGACGACGGGAGGAAGTCGCGGTGGAGGCTGGTCACGATGATCACGAAGCGCTCCAGCCACATGCCGACGTTGATGACGATCGACAGGCACCAGAGCACGAGCACGTTCGTCCGGAACCGCTCGAACCAGAGGAGCTGAGGGATCAGCACGTTGGTGAGGATCAGGCCCCAGTAGGACCACCAGTACGGGCCGGTCATGCGGTTGAGCAGCATGAAGCGCTCGTAGTGGTTGCCGCTGTACCAGGCCATGAAGGCCTCGATCGAGTAGCCGTACGCCACGATGAGGCCGGTCGCCAGCATGACCTTGGCCATGACGTTGAGGTGCTTCATCGTGATGAAGTCCTGCAGGCCGTACGCGGCGCGGATCGGAATCGCGAGGGCGAGCACCATCGCGAAGCCCGAGTAGATGGCGCCCGCCACGAAGTAGGGCGGGAAGACCGTCGTGTGCCACCCGGGGATGATCGACACGGCGAAGTCGAAGCTCACGACCGTGTGGACCGAGACGACCAGCGGCGTCGCCAGGCCCGCGAGCAGGAGGTAGGCCGTCTCGTAGCGGTGCCAGTGCATGGCGGAGCCGCGCCAGCCCAGGGCGAAGATCCCGTAGATGACGCGGCCGATCTTCGACGTCGTGCGGTCGCGCAGCGTCGACAGGTCGGGAATGAGGCCGACGTAGAAGAAGAGCAGCGACACGGTGGCGTAGGTCGAGACCGCGAAGACGTCCCAGATGAGCGGGCTGCGGAACTGCGGCCACACGCCCATGGTGTTGGGGATCGGCAGCAGCCAGTAGGCGAGCCACGGCCGGCCGACGTGGATGAGCGGGAACATGCCCGCGCAGGCCACGGCGAAGAGCGTCATCGCCTCGGCGAAGCGGTTGATCGACGTGCGCCACTCCTGGCGGAGCAGCAGGAGGATGGCCGAGATCAGCGTGCCGGCATGGCCGATCCCGATCCACCACACGAAGTTGGTGATGTCGAAGGCCCATCCCACCGGGATGTTGTTGCCCCAGATCCCGATGCCCTTGGCGAACAGGTAGCCCATCGAGATCGGGAGCAGGGCCGCCAGGCTGGCGGCGAGGACCAGGCCGACGAGCCACCCGGCTGAGAACTTCTGCGTGAGGACGATGGAGCTAATCTTGTCCGTGACCGTCGCGAACGAGTGGCCCGGCGCGATGTAGGCGGCGTGCGGTTCGCCCCCGCCGGCGGCGGCCGTCAGGTTGGTGTCAGCCATGCGCTACTTCTCTTCGTGCGCGTCGCCCGCGACCGCGCCTGCGGCGAGGTTGGGGTTCTTCAGGGCCGCCAGGTACGTCGTGCGCGGCCGGGTGTTCAGCTCGCCGAGCAGCGGGTAGCCGAGCGCTTCCTTGCGCAGGTTCGACACGCGGCTCTCCGGGTCGTTGATGTTCCCGAAGACGATGGCCTCGGCCGGGCAGACCTGCTGACAGGCCGTGGCGATCTCGCCGTCGCGCACCTGCCGGTCTTCCTTCTCGCTCGCGATCTTCGCGCGCATGATCCGCTGCACGCAGTACGTGCACTTCTCCATCACGCCGCGGCTGCGCACCGAGACGTCCGGGTTGCGGGCCATCTTCAGGCTCTTCGTGTCCCAGTCCTGGTAGAGGAGGAAGTTGAAGCGCCGCACCTTGTAGGGGCAGTTGTTCGAGCAGTAGCGGGTGCCGACGCAGCGGTTGTAGACCATGTCGTTCAGGCCTTCGTCGCTGTGGACCGTCGCCGCCACCGGACACACCACCTCGCACGGCGCGTTCTCGCAGTGCTGGCACATCACCGGCTGGTGATAGGCCTCGGGCTCCTCCGGCGTGCCCTTGTAGTAGGTGTCCACCCGGATCCACTGCATCTCGCGGCCCTTCGCCACCTGCTCCTTGCCGACCACTGGGATGTTGTTCTCGGACTGGCACGCCACGACGCACGCATTGCACCCGACGCAGGCATTGATGTCGATGGCCATGCCCCAGGCGTACCCTTCGTACTTGTGGTCCGGGTAGAGGGTGAGGGTCCTGGGCGGCTGCTCCTCCATCTCGCGGACGAACCGGGGCTCCGTGCGGTACTGCTCGAGCGAGCCGGTACGGATGATGGCGCGCCCTTCCATATCGTGATGGAGCTGCGTGCTCGCCAGATGGACGCGGCCGCCGGTGGCCCGCACGGCCACGCCCGGCGCCAACCACATCGCGGCCGTCGTCCTGAGCGGGTACACGTCGAACCCCACCCGGTTCGCGACGCGGCCCGCGCGCGAGCGGCCGTAGCCCAGGTGCACAATCACCGTGTCGTCGGCCTGGCCGGGCACGATCCACGCCGGCCCCGTCACGGCCGCGCCGTTCGCGGCGAGTTCGACCACCGCTTCATTCACGATGCCGAGGCGGGAGGCGGTCGCCGGGCTCAGCTGCACGGTATTGTCCCAGGTGAGCTTCGTGAAGGGCTTGGGCAGCTCCTGCAGCCAGCCGAGATTGGCGAACCGGCCGTCGTGGACGGTCGCGTCGGCGCGGATGACGAGATCGAGGCCGGACGGCACCGCGGGCGCCTGGCCGATGGCCGCGAACACGTCGCCGGCCGCGACCCGCTTCAGGGGGAACGCCGTGTTGGCGACGACCCCGTCGTGAACCGATCTGCGCCAGAACTGTTCGGCGTCGAGGACGCCCGCGTCGGCGGCTGCTTTCTTCCACGTCTCGCGGATCGCCTCGTACGCCGGCTTCCCGGGCGTCGTCGTGAGACCGGCGAGCACCTCGTGCGCCGATCTGCCGCCATAAAGCGGCGCGATGAGCGGCTGCATGATCGTGGCGGTGCCGTCCCACGCGCGCGCATCGCTCCAGGCCTCGAGGCTGTGCGCCTCGGGGATGTGCCACTGGCACAGCGCCGAGGTTTCGTCCTCGTACAGGCCCAGGTGCGCCGTGAAGCCCACCTTCTTCAGGGCGTCGCCGAAGCGGAGGTCGGCCGGGGCGTTGTAGACGGGGTTGCCGCCGAGGATGAGCAGCATGCCGACGGCGCCGCCGTGCATGTCGGCGACGAGTTCGCGCAGCGACAGCAGCCCGTCGACGGGCGCCGCTGCGACAGGGTCGGTCTGGAGCACGGTCGTCCCGGTATTGCCGAGGGCCTGGTTGATCGCGTGCGCGAGGGCGTGGACCGCCGCGGGCTGCTCGTCGCCGGCGACGACGATGGACGCGCCGCGGTTCGCGAGCAGGTCGCGCGCCGCGGCACCGAGGAACGCCTGCGAGGCGGCCGGCGCGGACGCAGCCGGCGCGCCGGGGACGCCGGCGGCGGCCGCCAGGGCCCTGGCGAACGCCTCGATGTGCCCCGGCCTCATCGCGAGCCGGTGATCGGCCTTGGCGCCGGTGTTCGTCGGCGCGCTCTCGACGGCGTAGAGGCGGCTCATGCCGCCGGCCTCACCGCGCACCCTGCGCGTGGCGGCGAAGTCGCGGATGTACCGCACCGATCCGGGCATCGTCCCGAGGAAGTCCGAGTCCAGCGACAGCACCACCCGCGCCTTGTCGAAAGCGTAGCGCGTCTCGAGCACGGTGCCGAACGCGAGGCGGGAGCCGGCCCGCACGGTGTCGCGGCCGGCCGGCTCGAACTGGTGCCACTTCGCCGCGGGGAACTCCGCGAGGAACTCCGACAACTGGCGCGCCAGCGTCGGCGACGTCACCGTCTCCGTCAGGATGCGCATGCCGGCGCCCCGGGCGGCACGCTTCGCCTCGACCACGCCGCGGAGCGCGCCGAGGAAGGTGCTCCACGTCCGGATGTCGCCCAGGTGGCTGAGCGTCTGGGAGCGATCGGGATCGTAGAGGCCGAGGATGGACGCCTGTGCGTACAGGTCCGTCGCCCCGAGGCTGGCCGGGTGTTCCGGGTTGCCCTCGATCTTCGTCGGCCGGCCTTCGTGGCTCTCGACCAGCACACCGGTCGCGTAGCCGCCGAGGAGCGTCGCCGTCGCGAACCATTGCGGCCGGCCCGGGACCAGTCCCTCAGGTGCGCGGACGTACGGGACGATCGCCTCGGCGGGCTGCTTGGTACAGGCGCTCACGCCGGCGAGCGCGAGCGACGCACCCATCAGCCGGAGGAACTGCCGCCGTCCCACCGGATCGGTGAACTCCGATGCCTGCTCGGGGAACTCCCGGTGCAGGTACGCCTGAAACGTCTCGGTGCCGGCGAGCTCTTCGAGGCTCCGCCAGTACGCCGGCCCGCTGGCGTGCGCCAGGCGCTCCCGGATCGACGCAAGGTCGACGTCGTGGTGTTCGCTCATTCGTCAATCCGGCCGTGTCGTCCCGTTCACCCTCGTCAGCGATGGCACGTCGAGCAACTCGTCAGCGACCTGACCCGGTAGTCCTTCACGAGCCGGCTGCCGAGGGCGAGCTGATCGGCCGGCGGCTCGTAGTCGGCCTTGAACACGTCCGCCCGCGGCCGGAGGTATTTCTCCGGGCTGCGGTGGCAGTCGAGGCACCATTCCATCTGAAGCGACTTCACCGTCCACATCAACGGCATCTCGTCGACGCGGCCGTGGCAGGTCGAGCAGCCGACGCCCTTGTTGAGGTGGATGCTGTGATCGAAGTACACGAAGTCCGGCAGGTCGTGCACCTCGACCCACTGGATCGACACGTCGTTGGCGTAGCTCGAGCGGACGGGCTCGAGGTAGGGGCTGCTCGAGAGGATCTGCGAGTGGCAGTTCATGCAGGTCTTGGTGGGCGGGATCCCCGCCACCGCCGCGGTCTCCGCCGAGGTGTGGCAGTAGCGGCAGTCCAGGCCGTTGCCACCAACGTGGCGCTCGTGGCTGAACTGGATCGGCTGCTGACGCGCCTCGAAGGCCCTCGTGACGTAGGCCGACTTGCCGAGCTGGTAGACGAGGAACCCGCCGGTCGCGGCCAGGAGGATCAGGCCGAACAGCATGATGCGGGCGACGCCGTTCGCACTCGGATGAAAGACCTGAGACATGGGCGACCGCTATTCTAGAGTGAAGATTCTTTCGAATCTACTACACTTTCGGGCGGGAAACCGAGTTACCGCGCGCACGGTCCTGCGCGTCGGGCGCGGCCCCTACCTCCCGCCGGGCCCCACGGCCGGACCGCGGACCTTCGTCGACGCGCTCCCGTCGCCTTGTGATACAGTGTGCCCGCCGTACGGCCGCGTCTGTCGGTCCCGCCCCGATTCGTACGGCTCGACCCCGCCCCCGATCCCTGGTCTTTGGCGACTGGCCGGGAGCGTGTGCCATGAGTGACAGAAAGTACCGCCAGCGGGGCTACCAGGACGACGACCGTGACCGGGCGCCGGCCCGGGACCGCGCCGGCACGCCGGCCCAGAAACCGCGACCGGCGGAGCGCCCGGAAGGCCCGCGCACGCCCAACATGCCGGGATTCCGATCGGTCGTGCGCTGTCACCGCTGCGGCAATCTGGTGACGACCGTCATCCTCGTGAACACCTCCTGCGCGAAATGCGGGGCGCCGCTGCACTGCTGCGCGCAGTGCGAATCGTTCGACCCGGGCGCCCGCTACGAGTGTGTGCAGCCCATCACCGCCCGGGTCACGCCCAAAGACGCGTTCACCACGTGCCAGCGCTTCGAGGCACGGGCGACGGTGGAGCGTGAGACCGGATCGGCCAGGCAGACGACTGCGCGAAGCGCGTTCGATGACCTCTTCAAGATCTGAGCAAGAAGCAAGAAGAGGGCGGCACCGAGACGGCAGGGCGCCGGGCCTGCCGCGGTGGAGCCCGATTCAAGCCGCCGGTATAATCCCCGCCAATGAGGCCCACCATGAATACCTGTGACACACCGCTTCATGCGGGCTCGCGGTGGCTGGCGGCCGCGGGCGTCGCACTCGGTCTCGTTTTCAGCATCGGAGGCATTCGGGCGCAGCAGCGGCAGTACGTGGAAGCTCACGTCTACGCGACCTCACAGACGCCGCTGCAATTGCTGGCCGACAGAGGATTCCGGGCCTTCGAGCCGCTCGAGCAGCCGGACGAGAACTACCCGACCATCATGATCGACCCGGACAAGACGTTCCAGGCGATCGACGGCTTCGGCGGCGCCTTCACCGACGCCACCGCCGACGTGTTCGCGCGGTTGCCGGCCGCCTCTCAGGAGAAGTTCCTGAGGGAGCTCTTCGACCCGGTTGAGGGCAACGGCTACACGCTGTGCCGCACGACGATCCACAGCAGCGACTACTCGGCGGGGATGTACACGTACGACGACGTGGCCGGCGACACGGAGTTGAAGCACTTCTCGATCGATCCCGATCGGAAGAACCGGCTGCCGCTCATCAAACGCGCCCAGGAGGTTGCCAAGGGCAGGATGCTGCTGTTCGCGTCGCCCTGGAGCCCCCCGGCATGGATGAAGACGAACAACGAGATGAAGCACGGCGGCAGGCTCAAGCCGGAGTACCGGCAGGCGTGGGCCGACTACTTCGTCAAGTACATCAAGGCCTACGCGGCCGAGGGCCTGCCCGTCTGGGGCCTGACCGTGCAGAACGAGGCGATGGCCACCCAGGTGTGGGAGTCGTGCATCTTCACCGCCGACGAGGAGAAGGACTTCGTCCGCGACTACCTGGGGCCCGCCCTTCACAAGAGCGGCCTCGCGGACGTGAAGGTGACGATCTGGGACCACAACCGCGGGATCATGTACCAGCGCGCCGAGGCGGCCTACGAGGACCCGGCGGCCTCGAAGTACATCTGGGGCATGGCGTTCCACTGGTACATCGGCGATCACTTCGAGAACGTCCGCATGGTCCACGACGCCTATCCAACCAAGGGCTTGATCTTCACTGAAGGGTCCACGCGCGGCACCTGGCCGTCGGCCACCCGGCTGGCGAAGCAGGTCATCATGGACCTGAACAACTGGACGTCGGCCTGGACCATCTGGAACATGCTGCTCGACGAGCAGGGCGGGCCGCGCCATTCCGGCGGCCTGATGGGCGGCACCGGCGTCAACGCGAACCTCAAGACCGGCGAGGTGACGTTCAACCCGCCGCACTACGTCTTCGGCCAGTTCACGCGGTTCATCAGGCCGGGGGCCAGGCGCATCGCGTGCACCTCCAACAGTGACGAGTTCGTCGCCACGGCGTTCGTCAACACCGACGGGAAGATCGCCGTCGTGCTGACCAACACGTCGGACCACGAACAACTTGCGCAGGTCTGGGTCGCGGGCCAGGCCCTGAAGTTCACGTGCCCGGCCGGCGGCGTCATGACGCTGACGATGTGACGAGACTGGCCGGGGGGCGGCGCCGGACGGGAAGCGCGGATGCTGCCATAATGCTCCCATGCCGATCCTCTCCCCGTCCGACGCGGTGAAGGTGCGTGCGATGCTCGAGGGCGCGCCGAATCCCGTGCGCCTGGTCTTCTTCACACAGACGCTCAACTGCGACACCTGCGAGCCGACCGGGCAGATCCTGAACGAGATTGCGGAGCTGAGCGATCGTCTCACGATCGAAGAACACAACCTCCTCCTCGAGGGCGACGAAGCCGCGAAGTACGGAATCGATCGCGTGCCCGCGATTGCCGTGATCGGCGCCAGGGACTACGGCATCCGCTTCTTCGGGATCCCGTCCGGCTACGAGTTCATGTCGCTGCTCGACGCGATCCAGATCGTGTCGACAGGCGAGTCGGGACTGACGGACGAAAGCCGCGCGACGATCGCGGGCCTGGAGTCCCCGGTGGCGCTCCAGGTCTTCGTGACACCGACGTGACCGCACTGTCCCCGGGCGGTCAGCCTGGCCAATCGCATGGCGGTGGAAAGCGAGAAGGTGACGTCGATCATCGTGGAGGCGAGTGAGTACCCCGACCTGGTCCGCAAGTACCAGGTGAGCGGCGTGCCGAAGACGATCGTGAACGACGTCGTCGAGATCCTGGGTTCCCGGCCGGAGGACGAGTTCGTCCGCACAGCCGTCGGCGCGACGTCCGCCTTCGCGGGCTGACGCGGCCAGTTCGCTATCGTGCTTCGACGATCAGGCCGTCACTCGCGTGGGCGCGCGCCGGGGCGCGGGTCCTGCCGGCGACGTTTCGATCTTGTATCTTTGAGCTACACGATGGCGACACTACAGTACCGCACGACCGAGATGCTGCGGGGTGACAGCCCGATTCCATCTGGATCCCCCAGATCGCAGCACAGCGATGGCGTCACCCCCTCCGCCCGACCGAGCCCAGGCAGACCGCGACGCCCACGAAGACACCGCCTGGCAGGCGCGCGATGCTCTGCCCCCGGAGCTGAACCTCACCCTCGCGGCGCCCATCACCACCTGGTCCATTCACGGGCAGTCCGAGCGCGGCGCGTTGTTGCACAAAGGGCTCGTGGAGGGGTTCACGTCGATCGCGCAGTCGCGGCCTAGCGGGCCGGGCCGAGGTAGCGGTCGAACCAGCCTTCGATCTCGCGAACCGTACGGCTGTCGATCGGCGCGATGTAGCCGCTGTCGGCGAGGACCAACTTCTTGTCGTCGCGAGCGGCGCCGAACAGGCCGATCATTCGCTCGGCGCAGGATTCGGGGCACTGTTGGTAGTAGCGACCATTCAGGACGAGGATGGGCGCCTTCATCCTCGGGGCGAAATTGACCCAGTTGGTCGACGGCCGGCCGCCGGCAGGAGCAAGGCTGGCGAGGACGAACACCCGGAGTCGAGGCTCGAGGGCGCCGAAGACCGGTCCGAACATGGAACCCATGCTCATGCCGTAGAAGCCGAGCCTCGTGGCATCGATGTCCGGCCGGCTCTCGAGGTAGTCGATGGTCCGCGCGAGATCCCTGTAGTGCCTGACGATCATGTCCTGCTCCTGGAGTGCCGTGAAGCGGGGTGCCTGCGGCCCGCCCCCCCGGTCGAACATGCCCCAGTACACGGGAAACACCACCGCGCGGCCCGACTTGTTGAAGAGCGCAGGTTCCAGGTACGGGTAATCGGCAAACGACCCCGTGGTCATCGCGTCGCTGCCCGGGTAGTAGATGACGGCCTGGTACGGCGGCTTGCTCCCCCTGGGCAGGTAGACGTAGGCGAGAACCCGATCGCCATCGTAGGCCGCGTTGAAGCTCACGCGCTCCCGCACGAAGCTGACGGACTCGGTATCGCTTCTCGTCTCGACCTTCGACTCCAGCGGTGAAGCGTCGTACGAGTAGTACCCGCGCAGCGCCCCGAAGACCTCGTCGTTCACCGGGTCGAGCTCCGACGAAGAGAGGGGATCCGGGACCTCCGGTATCGGGGCAGTCGTGGCCGCGGGGACTGCCGTTCCGGCCGCATGCCGTACGAGGCGAATGCCGTTGACCGCCGCGCGGTCGAACGGATCGAGCCCCCACCCCAGCAGGAAATCGAGAGGCGACCCAGTCCAGGCGCCGCCGAGAATCGCGCGCCGGGCACCGATGCTGTTCCACACCCACTCCCTGACGTTTCCCGCCAGGTCCTCGGTGCCGTACGGGCCCATTCCCGGCACGCTGCCGCCCGCCGTCGGCCCGGACGAGCCGAAATTGCTCGAGGCCGCAACCGGCCGGCCGGCGTCGAAGACGCCGTCCCAGCCGGCTCCGTCAAATGACAACATGCCCGCCGCCTTGTTCCACTCGTAGACGGTCGGCAGACGCTCGCCTTCGAACTCGGCGAACGCGGCGGCCTCGAACCAGCTCACGCCAGCCACGGGATGCGCCCGCTGGCCCTCGAGGTAGCCCCCGCTCTCCCATGTCGCCGGTCCCGGGCGCCCGGACCTGTCCACGAATGCCGCCATCGCCTCTTCCCAGGACAGGCGTTGGCCATTCCGCCTGATTGGCTGCGTCCAGTAGCGGCGCTCGCGATACCCGCCGGCGTCCACGAATGCCTTGTACCGTTCGTTGGTCACCTCGAAGGTGTCGATGAGGAACGGCGGCAGCTCGACGGGGGGCAGTTCCGCGTGACCGAACACCTGAGGCGCGATCCGGCCGCTATCCACCCACACCATCCCCGCCGGGGTCGATCCCCGTCTGGGCAGCGTCCGCTCGACCACAAGTGTCACTCCCCGGGGAAACTGGCTCATTCTGAACGTAGTGCCCGTCGTGCCCAGCACCTCGTCGAAGCCTTCCCTGGCGATCCGGTATTGCTTGTGGCCCCGCGAGATCCGCAGTTCGGCGATTGGGGTGGTGCCCACAAGCGCCCACGTGCCGGGCTCTGCCCCACCGTAGTCTCTCAAGTAGACGGAGGCCCCAGCCGGCACGGATCGGACAGTCAGGCGTACCTCGACGTCCTTATAGGCCTCGACCAGGTTGGAGTCGCCCGGGATGTACTGTTCAGCCTCGCGCGCGAGCGCGAATGCGGCCGGCCACTCGTCGCGTGCGACGAGCTGAACGATCTCGGGCAGCGCGGTCTCGTGCGCCCAGCGGACGCGGCGGTCGTGGAGGGCGGTCGTGCCGAACACGTACCCGAATCCCAGGAGTCCGAGTGCGAGAGGGAGCAATACGGCCGCCCGCCACCACCGGTGCATCCGGCGCCCGGGTACCGTCGGGACGGCGACCGCGTCGGGCCTGGAGGCCCTCGCATCCGGGAGCGGACCGGTCGTTGCCCCCGAGGCAGGCGGCTCGCCGTTGCCGATCACCTCGACGCGGACGATGAGCCGGTAGCCCCGTTTAGGGATCGTCTCGATGTAAATGGGCTGGCGCACGTTGTCGCCCAGCGCCTCGCGGATATCGGCGATGCACTGGGTCAGGCCTTCCTCGGCCACGCTGATGCCGGGCCAGACGGCGGACAGGACCTCTTCACGGGTCGCCACCCGTCCCGGCCGCGCCGCCAGGAACGCGAGCACCTCCATGCTCTTCGGGCGCAAGCGGATCTCCTGCCCGTGCCGCTCGACACGGTTCAGGCTGGGCCGCACCACAACGCCGGCAACCCGGAAATCCTGGTCGAACATGGAGAGGCTGACGCGGCCCCATTCAACCAGAATTCCGGGTTGATTGCACGCGGACTGCTGGTGGCGAGATCGCGACTCCCGCCCGTGCTCAGGATCAGCGGACCTGCACGTGCCCCACGACCTTGAGGAGCGGCGGCTCAAACCAGGTCCAGATCGCCATCCACTCGAGGAGTTCCTTCGGCTTCATGGCCATGATCTCCTGCACGGTGTAGTTGTGGCCGCCAGTCTCCCAATGCACGAACCAGAGTGGCCACCCGATCCGATCAGGCTGGCGGCCGGTGCCCTCGGTCACCACGAAGAAGAAGTGGCTCGGGTGCTCATCGCCGCACATCGCACAGATGAAGTCCGGCGGAAGTTGTGCGAAGACCGTGGCCATGTTCCCGACCACCTTCATGTGGGTCACAATCCCGTCCGTCGTCCCGCCCTCGACGCCGTCCTCGTAGACGACCCTCCCGGAGACGGTCCCGTCCGCACGCATCACCGCCGAGAACAGAAAGGTGCCGGCCCATGCGGCGGTGGGGGCGTAGGTGGCCGCTCCCGACACGGAGTGGATGACCTGGCGTGCCGGTTGCGCCAGGGCCGGCGTGGAGAGCGCCCCTCCCGTGAGCAGGAGCGTGATGGCGACAAGGGCGACGCTGCGGAGTCTCATGACGGACCTCCCGTGCGGGCGATGCTGGCCCGCCTTCTGCGTCACGCGCCCGGCCCTGGCGGGTGCCCGGTTCGACGACAGGCCGGACGGGACGCCTCCCACTTGAAACGGCGCCGAACCGAGGTGGTGGCGCTCCTCAAGATGTGCGGGGCGGCCCGGAAAGTCATGAAGGAAAGGTCCAGAATTCGTGAATCCTGCACGGATTCGTCGCGTCTGTGCTCGATCCGGATGCATCGGTTGCGGCATGTGGACATCTGGACACCACCCGGCAGGCGTGCGATGCTCTACGCCCGGGAGAGCGCGATGATGTGACGGATGTGTGTCCTCATGCTGTCGGTGTGGCCGGTCTTCACGCTCGCGGGAGGGGCCGCGCCGCCGTCACCCGCGTGGGCGCGCGCGCCGGGGCGCGGGTCCTGCCGGCGACGTTTCCATCTGTGCTCGGCTGAACTGACGCTGATATGCCTGCGGCCAGATGGAAAGCGCCGCCGTCACCCGCGTGGGCGCGCTATCGCGCTTCAACGATCAGAATGACCCAGGGCTGAGGAGCGGGCAGCGCGATTGTCTGAACGCCGGTCCCCGGGCGGAGTCCGACGCGGGGGCCGCCGGCCGCGCCGTCCTTGGTCGTGAAGCCTCCGCTCATCTCCCGTGCGGCCGCGACCGTGAGTTCCGCGCCTGGCTGCACGTCGGCCGCAAAGACGAACAGCCGATCGGCCGCCTGCCAGGTGAAGACGCGGCCCACGTTGCGCGCCGAGCGAACCACGGCGCCGGGGCTTCCGACCTGCAGCACGCGCATGTTCCACCACGCGAGGGACGTGAGGACGTCGGCCACCGCCGGCTCCGCCGACTGCGGCCACGTCGCGCCGCGATCGAGGCGGAAGGCCTGAGGCCCGGATACGCGGGCCGTGACGAATGCGTAGCCCGTCGCCGTGCGGTTCGCGTAACACAGCGCGCCGCTCGCCTGGCAGCGCGCCGGGATTGTGACAGGCGCGCACGGCATGGGCCACACGCTGTCTCGCCCTCCGCGGCCCGGGAGCAGTACCTTCTCGCAGCCTGGGGTCGCGACGGGCAGCCAGTTCTCGTCGAGGCCGCGCAAGCGTTCGTCGAAGACCTCCGGCAGCGGGTTGTCAAGCGACGGGTAGCGGGTCCAGAGGAACGACGCGAGGCGCGTCGGCCGACCCGGCGTTTCGGCCCGCGCGGGGTGAAATGCCCAGACCCCGAGCACGATCGCTGCGAGGGCGGGCGCGATCATCCACCGCCGCAGGCGCGGGAACAGCCGGTCGACGTCCTGGAACAGCGGAATCGCGAGGGGGATGAACCACGTCGCGTACCGGCTCATGCCGGGCGTGCCGCCGTGGTTCACGTTCGTTGCCGTGGCGGCGACGAACGCGAGCCACGCGCCCGAGACGACGGCCGCACACACGCCCGGGGCGGCCAGGCGGCGAGGCGCCCGGAGGATCAGCACGGCGGCGGCGCCGATCACGGCGGCCGCCAGGATCGGCGCGTGGGGGATCAGGCCCAGGTTGGGATCGACGAGCGCAGCCAGGAACTCCGACCGCGTGACCCAACGGATGTCGCTGGCGCCGGCAAGCCTCGACAACGTGCCGGCCCGCAGCAGGTAATAGAGCGGGTGCAGCGCGGCTAGCGCCGTGCCCGCCACGAGGCCGACAAAGAAACGGCGGTCCTTCAGGACGGCGGGACGTCCAGCGGCCGCCGATGCGGCCAGGATGAGCACGAGTACCGCATTGGCGGGGTTCTGCGTGGCCGACACGCCCGCCGCGACAAGGCTCCACCAGGGCGCCGATCCCAGCAGCGAGAATGCGATCGCAAAGAGGGCGAATGTGAACGGCTCGGAGTGCGGTTTGTCGAGCCACCACAGGATCGGACCGGCAAACACGAGGGCACACCACGTCCAGTGCAAGCGCGAGACGGCCACGGAGAATGCCGCGGCGAGCAGCAGCCCGTTCAGCAGCGTGAACGCGAGAAGCGGGTTCAGATGCAGGGCACCGAGTGCGGCCACGACAGGCGCCGCGAGCGCCGGATAAAAGAAGAAGTGTCGCGACTCGCCTGCGCCGGGCACGTGCCCGGAGGCGAGGCGGCTGGCCATGCGGACGTACTCCGCCGCGTCTCCGACCTCGCGCGGCGCCGAGGTCGCGGCCAGCGCCGCCAGAAGACAAACGAACAAGGCCGTCGCGGCCGCCGGCCGCATCACGCGACCGTCTCGAAGGGGAGGTTCATTGTCATGCGTCGTGCCGGTAGAATACCCCCGCGCCCCTTGTCCGAAGAAATCGACCGGAGGAACCCGACATGGCAGTCGTCCTGGACGGTGGAAGCCTGACGACGGACGCGCTCGTCCGCATCGCACGGTTCGGCGAGCCGGTGGCCCTCGCGCCAGAGGCGCTGGATCGCATCACGGCGTGCCGTGCGATGCTGGAACAGAAGCTGGCGGCCAGGGAGGTCATGTACGGCACGAACACCGGCATCGGCGAGTTCTCGGAACACCTCCTGACGGACGAGCAGGTAGCGGCGTTCCAGCGGTACCTCGTCTACAACCACGCGGCTGGCATTGGCGCGCCCGCGCCCGTCGAGCACGTCCGCGCGGCCATGGCGGGCCGCGCCAACGTCCACGCGCACGGCAACTCGGGCTGCCGGCCCGAGATCACGCTCACCTTCATCGAGATGCTGAACAGGGGCGTGACCCCCGTCGTGTGCCAGAAAGGGTCGGTCGGCGCGAGTGGCGATTTGGCGCCGATGGCCCAGGCGGCGCTGCTCTTCATGGGCGAAGGCGAGGCGTTCTACCGGGGCGAGCGGCTGCCCGGAGCCGAGGCCTTGCGGCGGGCCGGCATCGCGATCCCGGGCCTGCAGGCACGCGACGGACTGGCGGCCATCAACGGCTCGAACCTGCTCACCGCGATGTCCGCGCTCCACCTCTATGACATGGCGCGCTGGCTGAAGCAGGCGGAGATCGCCGCGGCGATGTCGATCGAGGCCCTGCTCGGCAACCTGAAACCCTACAACACGCTGCTGCACGAACTGCGCGGCTTCGCCGGCGCGGTCATGTCGGCGAAGAACATCATGCAGGTCCTCGAGGGCTCGGACCTCGCCACGGGGAAGGTGAAGACAAAGGTGCAGGACGCGTACTCGATGCGCTCCACCCCGCAGGTCATCGGCGCCGCGCGCGACGCGATCGCGTACGCGCACACGCAGGTGGAGATCGAGCTGAACGGCGTCGGCGACAATCCGATCTTCATCCCGGAGAAGCGGCTGACACTGACCGGTGCGAACTTCCAGGGATCGCCCGTGTCGCTGCCCATGGACATGGCGGGCGCCGCCATCACCATGGTGTCGGTGCTCTCGGAGCGCCGCCTGAATCGCCTCACCAACCCTGCGCTCTCGCAGGGGCTGCCGGACTTCCTGGCCCACGAGCCGGGCTTCTACTCCGGTCTGATGCTCAGTCAGTACACCGCCGACCACCTCATCGTCGAGCAGCGGATGCTGTCGGCGCCTGCGTCGATTCAGTCCATCCCGGCCGCGGCCGACCAGGAGGATTTCGTCTCGATGGGGATGAACACGGCCATCAAGAACGGCCAGATCCTGGAGAACGCGTGCGGTGTGCTGGGGATCGAGTTCATGGCGGCCGCCCAGGCGCTCGACTTCCGGACGTTCGCGATCGGGAAGGGGACCCGCACTGCGCGGGAGACCATCCGCCGCCACGTCGCCCACCTCGACGTCGATCGGCCTCTCTTCAACGACCACAACGCGATGCAGGCGCTGGTGCGGTCGGGCGAGATCCTCGAGGAGGTGGAAAAGGCGATCGGCCCGCTGAGCTGACGACGCGCCCGCGGGCGGGGCGGCGGGACCGGCCCCGGCCCCGGACCCTCGGTCCGGCCGCAGGCGCTCGGGTATGATGAAATCGTTTGCACGCGCCGAGGTCCGGCCGGGGGAGTCCACGCCATGCCGCACCGGTTCACCATCGGGGTCGAGGAGGAGTTCCAGATCGTCGACCCGGAGACCTGGGCGCTCCGCTCGCACGTGAGCGAGCTGGTGGCGCCCGGTGCGACGGCGCTCGGGGAGCAGATCAAGCGCGAGATGCACCAGTCGATCGTCGAGGTCGGGACGACGATCTGCGCGAACGCGGACGAACTCGAGGCGCAGGTCCGTCACATCCGCCGCGAACTGACGTCGGCCGCCGAGTCGAAGGGGCTCGCGATCGCCGCCGCCGGGACGCACCCCTTCTCCCACTGGGTCGACCAGATCATCTCGCCCGGCGAGCGGTACGCGCGCATCGTCGAAGAGCTGCAGATGCTGGCGCGCTCGCTCCTCATCTTCGGCCTCCACGTGCACGTCGGGATGCCGGACCGGCAGACGACCATCGAGATCATGAACATGGCGCGGTACTTCCTGCCGCACCTGCTGGCGCTCTCGACGAGCTCCCCCTTCTGGATGGGCCGCGAGACCGGGCTGAAGTCGTACCGAACGAGCGTCTTCCGCCGGTTCCCGCGCACGGGGGTCCCCGAGCACTTCGAGTCGTGGGGCGAGTTCGAGGACTACGTCCAGGCGCTCGTCGACACGCGGTGCATCGACGACGGGAAGAAGATCTGGTGGGACATGCGCCCGCACCCGCAGTTCGGCACGCTGGAGTTCCGCGTGTGCGACGTGCCGACGCGCCCCGCGGACACGATCGCCCTTGCGGCCCTCATCCAGGCCATCGTCTACAAGCTGTACACGCTGCGCGGCCGGAACCTGGGCTTCCGCGAGTACCGCCCGCTGCTCATCCAGGAGAACAAGTGGCGCGCCTCGCGGTACGGCATCGACGGCAACCTGATTGACTGGGGCAAGAAGACCGAGGTCCCGATGCGCGAACTGGCGGTCGAACTGCTCGAGTTCGTCGACGACGTCGTCGACGAACTGGGGAGCCGGGGGCAGATCTCGGGCATCCGCGACATCCTGCGCGACGGGACGAGCGCGGATCGCCAGCTGCGCGTCTACCGCGAGACGCAGGACCTGACGGCCGTCGTGAGACACGTGGTGGGGGAGACGAAGGGGTAGGAAAGGCCGGGGGTTGGGGACTGGGGGGAGCCATGATGCGAGTGGGATTGCTGTGCGGTCGCGAGTACTCGTTTCCGCCGGCCTTCATCGACAAGGTGACGGAGCTTGGTGCGCCCCACGACATCGTCGGGGAATTCGTGAAGCTCGGCGGGACCTACATGGGCGAAGCGTCGCGCTACAGGGTCATCGTCGACCGCATTTCCCACGAGGTCGAGTACTACCGCGCCTATCTCAAGCACGCGGTGCTGAACGGCACGTACGTCATCAACAACCCGTTCTGGTGGACGGCCGACGACAAGTTCTTCAACTACTCCGTTGTCGAGAAACTCGGCGTCGCCGTCCCCAAGACGATCCTGCTTCCGCAGAAGGGCTATCCCTGGGACGTGGACATCCAGACGGAGTCGCTCCGCAACCTGGACTACCCCCTCGACTGGGACGCCATGCTGAAGTTCGTGGGCCTGCCGGCCATCCTGAAGCCGTACTCGGGCGGCGGCTGGAAGCACGTCTACAAGGTCCACAACAAGGAAGAGCTGTGGGCCGCCTACGACGGCACGTCGCCGTACTGCATGACGCTGCAGGAGTTCATCGACTTCGACCGCTACGTGCGCTGCTTCACCTTCGGGAAGACGGACATCGTCCCCGTGGCGTACGACCCGAAGGAGCGGAAGTACCTGGTGATTCACGACTACCTCGGGCCCGAGCTCGGCGAGCGGGTCGTGCGCGACGCGCGGACGATCAACGCGGCGCTCGGCTACGAGATGAACACCGTGGAGTTCGCCATCAAGGACGGCGTGCCCTACGCCATCGACTTCCTGAACCCCGCGCCGGACTTCGAGCGCGACCGCATCACCCCGTTCTACTTCGAGATGGTCGTCGAGAAAATGGCGCAGCTCGCCATCGATCGCGCCCTGAACGGCGTCCCGTCCCAGACCGCGCCGTCGTGGAAGTCGATGGTTGGGCTGAAGTGAACCCGATCGACACCTGGCACGGCCTCCTCACGGCCGACGAGCTCTCGGCGGCCGCGTTCTCGCGCCTCTCCGCGCGCATGCGGGCGGAGCGGCTGACCTTCGGCGACCGCGTTCACTGCCCGTTCCTGCGGCCGCTCTTCCTCACCGACGATGACGAGCGGCGCGTGCGGGCGTTCGCGGAGACGCTGGCCGCGCTCGGTGAGCGCGTGGTCGAGGCGGCGATGGCGACGCCGCCGCTTCTCGACGACCTCGGGCTGCGCGACGAGGAGCGGCGCCTCGTCGCCATCGAACCAGGCTACGCGCGCGCCACGACGTCGTCGCGGGTGGACACCTTCCTGCTGCCGGACTCGCTGCAGGCGGCGGAGTACAACGCCGAGTCGCCGGCGGGCTTCGGGTACACCGAGCGCCTGGCCGGGATGTTCGGGGGATTGCCGGTGATGGCGCGGTTCCGGGAGCGCTTCGACGCCGAGGGGTACCCGCTGACGGCGACGATGCTCGACGCGCTGATGGCGAGCTACCGGGACTGGGGCGGCACGGCCAGCCCTCCGACGATCGCGATCGTCGACTGGCGCAACGTGCCGACGTGGACCGAGTTCGAGATCCTGCAGGAACGGTTCTCCGGCCTCGGCGTCCCGACCATCGTCTGCGCGCCGGAGGACCTGGAATTCGACGGCCGCGAACTGCGGGGCGCGGGGCGGAAGATCGATCTCCTCTACCGGCGCGTCCTCATCAATGACATCACGAGCCACCCCGCCGAGTGCGAGGCCCTCGTGCGCGCGTGCGAGGCCCGGGCCGTCTGCATGGCCAACTCGTTCCGCTGCAAGATCCCCCACAAGAAGGCGTTCTTCGCCGTCCTGACCGACCCGCGCCACGCCAGGCTGTTCAGCGATGCCGAGCGCGCGGTGATCGCCCGGCACGTGCCGTGGACCCGCGTTGTCGCCGACACGCGGACCACCAGGGGTACGGAGACGTTCGACCTCATGCCCTGGGTGCGGCGCCACCGCGACGATCTCGTGTTGAAGCCGAACGACGAGTACGGCGGGGCTGGCGTCATGCTGGGATGGGAAACGAGCGGGCCGGACTGGGAGACGGCGCTCCAGGACGCGCTGGCCGCGCCACCGGGGACGTGGATCGTACAGGAAAAGATCGCCGTCCGGCGCGAGGTGTTCCCGTGGTTCCACGGCGGCAGGGACGCCGTGATGACGGACATGCTCGTCGACATGGCCCCGTACCTCTTTCTCGGCAAGCTCGCCGGGTTCCTCACGCGCCTGAGTGCGACGGGCCTTGCCAACGTCACGTCGGGCGGCGGCCAGGTGCCGGCCTTCCGGGTGCGCTCGAGGCCGTAGCCTCGCGGACCGCAGGACACGCATGCCCTTCGACTGCCGCCATCGCCAGCGATTCGGATCGGAGGCGTGCCTGTCAAGCTGTCCGGCCGCGCCGCCTGTCTTTGATGCCGTGCTCGTCCGGCGCCCGGATGACCTGCCTGCCGCCGACCCGGGCCTGATCGACGTCGCCGTTCTCGACATGCACCTCGGCTGGCCGAACCTCGGCCACGGCGCCATCCTGCAGGCGATGCAGAACGCCGTGTGCGACATCAGCGGCGCGTTGGCGCAGGCCGGCATCGGCTTCAGGGCGCTGTCGTACGACATCCGGCGGGGCCTCGTCATGCCCGCGGCGCCCGGCGGCCGCCACCTGCTCTACGTCGGGACGGGCGGGCCAGGCCATCTCGATCCGCGCATGAACGACGGCCGTTCGGAGGGCTCGCAGGGCATCCTCGAGGACCCCTCATGGGAGCCGAGGCTGTTCGAGGTGTTCGACGCGATTCGCGCGTCGCGCTCGGCGGCGCTGCTCTCGGTGTGCCATACCTTCGGAGTCATGTGCCGCTGGCTGGGTGCGGCGGATGCGGTCCTGCGCCGCCCGGAGAAGGGAGGCAAGAGCACCGGCATCGTCGAGAACATCCTGACCGATGAGGCGCTCGCCCACCCGTGGTTCGCCCGCTTCTCCGCGGCGCTGCCCGATCGGCGACGGCTCTACTCGCTCGACAACCGCCTCTACGACCTCGTTTCGCGTGCCGCATGGCCGGCGGGGGTCACGGCCATCAGTTACGAGTCCCTCGGCCCGGGCGGGCCGCGCGGCGACGCACTGACGATGCTCGAGGTGGCGCGCGACGACGGGGGGGTGATGCCGCGGATCTTCGGCGTGAATCACCACCCCGAAATTGTGAACCGGACCAGGCTGCTCGTGACGCTCGCGCAGCAGTTCGGGCGCGGCAACGTCTCCCAACAGTGGTACGACGAACGCCGGGCCACGCTCACCGAGCCCGTGGCCGATGAGCGGGGCGACAGGCTGATTCACCTCACGTCGAGCTACACGTTCATGGGCCCGCTCCGGTTCCAGCTGTACAAGCTGGCGCGCCTGCGGGGCGAGGAGCTCGGCCGGCCGCTCGGCATCGACGAAACCTCCCTGCCGATCACCTGCACCCCATCCTGAGGAGCCAGGCTCCTCGAACCGTCTCCTGAGGAGCCAGGCTCCTCGAACCGTCTCCTGAGGAGCCAGGCCCCACATTCCCACCGATTCTGGCCGAATTCCGCGGGTTTCGAATGGCCGAGGGGCCAGGCCCCTCACGGCAGGGCGCGAGGGGCCTGGCCCCTCGTTACCAGCGGGAGAGGTACTCGCGCATCTGGAGCTTCCAGAAGGGCCAGTCGTGGCCGCCGTCAGGGCCCCAGTCGTCGAGGGAGCATGGGACGCCCTTGCCGGCGAGCACCTCAGCCATG
Source organism: uncultured Acidobacteriota bacterium (assembly GCA_963809475.1). Taxonomy (GTDB): domain Bacteria; phylum Acidobacteriota; class Vicinamibacteria; order Vicinamibacterales; family JAKQTR01; genus JAKQTR01. The sequence goes on along the minus strand of CAWEJS010000002.1, from coordinate 1,411,100 downwards.
CGGTAGGTCGGGCCCTTGTCCTCCCACGGCCCGTGGCCGGTCACCAGGTGGATCTCGCAGCCGGCCAGCAGCCCGCGCAGGTGAGGGTCGTCCAACTGCGACATGTAGTCGACGGGGTTGTTGAAGTAGAAGTTGTCGTCGTAGAGCCCGTCCATGAAGCGCTTCATGTCGTACACGCCGGAGAGGGCGTAGCAGCGCGTGAACACGTCCGGGTGCTTGAAGAGCGAGTTCGCCGCCAGGTACGCGCCGAGCGAGGCCCCCATCACGGTGATCGCGATCGTGTCCGACCGGCAATGCTGCTGGATGAAGGGCACGACCTCGTAGCGGACGTACGCGTCGTACTGCGCCTGCATGTAGCTGCGATGGAACGGATGAGCGCCCTTGTTGTAGAACGCGTCGCGGCTGTTGGCGTCGACGGTGAACACCTTGACGCGCCCCTCGTCGATGACGTCCGACAGGGCGGCAATCATGCCCTGCCGGTCCATCTCCCACTCGTCGCCGCCGCTCGTCGGGAAGACCAGCATCGGCGGGCCCCAGTGCCCGTAGGCCACCACGCCCATCTCCCGGCTCGTGCGGCCTGAGTACCAGCGGCGATAGTCGGTGCGCATCCCCGTTACGGTATCATGGCCGGGTGCGCCCGCTGCCGCGCTCGCCGGGTGCCGCGGCGGACCCAGGACGAAGGAGCGTTCCTCCCATGAACCGACGCGCGCTCGTCTCGATTGCCTTCGCACTGGCGCTCGCCACGCCGGCCCTCGGGCAGGTCTCCGGCGAATCGTCGGTCTCCCGCATCACGCTCGCCGATTTCAAGCAGGCCTTGGACGCCGGCCGGGTCATTCCCATCGACGTCCGCGACGCCGACTCCTACGCCGCCGGCCACATCCCCGGCGCGCTCTCCGTCCCGCTCGACACGGTCAGCCAGAAGGCGGCCGAGCTCAAGCGTTCGGGAAAGCCGATCGTCGCCTACTGTGCTTGACCGGCCGAACACACCAGCGCCCGTGCGGCGCTCGAACTCGGCACGCTCGGCGTGAAGAACGTGAAGGCCCTGGAGGGCGGCATCCGCGCCTGGACGGAAGCGAACTACCCCCTGGCCCGGGGATCGGCTCCGAAGTAGCGCTGGCGCCGCTTCTCAGGCGCGGCGCCGGACCACCCACTTCCGGATCTCGTCCACGACGAACGGCACCATCGCCGCCGCGAGGCTGATGCCGAGCTCCACGCCCGTGAGCGGGTGCGTCTTCAGCACGCGCTGCCAGAACGGCACGTAGGTCACCATCATCTGCAGCAGGAAGGTGAACGCGACGATGAAGAGCAGCGGCGCGTTCGAGAACGGCCCGATCTTGAAGAACGAGTCGCGCTCGGAGCGGAGCGACAGCACCAGCGCGAGCTGTGAGAGCGTCAGCGTCGTGAAGACCATCGTCCGCCAGCCCTCGTGGCCGATCTGGTTGAAGTAGACCCCCATCGCCAGCGGCGTGAAGCCGAGCACGAGGCCGCCCCAGACGACCCGCCCGAGCAGGCCCCGGCCGAGGATGCTCTCCGTCGGCGTGATCGGCGGGCGCTGCATCGTGTGAGGTTCCGGCGGCTCGACGCTCAGCGCGAGAGCGGGCAGGCCGTCGGTCACGAGGTTGATCCACAGGATCTGGAGCGGCAGCAGCGGGAGCGGCAGCCCGAGGAACGGCGCCGCGATCATGAGCCACAACTCGCCCGAGTTGCTGCTGAGCAGGTAGGTGATGAACTTGCGGATGTTGTCGTAGATGACGCGCCCTTCCTCCACCGCGGCGACGATGGTCGCGAAGTTGTCGTCGCGGAGCACCATGTCGGACGCCTCCTTCGACACCTCCGTCCCCGTGATGCCCATCGCCACGCCGATGTCGGCCCGACGCAGGGCGGGCGCGTCGTTCACGCCGTCGCCCGTCATCGCCACGATCCCGCCGTTCGTCTGCAGCGCCTGGACGATGCGCAGCTTGTGCTCGGGCGACACGCGGGCGAACACCGCCGAGTCCTCCACCACCCGCCGGAGCTCCTCGTCCGAGAGTCGTGCCATATCCTGCCCGGTGGTGATGCGCGCGTCCTCCCCGCCGATGCCGAGCTGGCTCGCGACGTGCCGCGCGGTGAGCGGGTGATCGCCCGTGATCATCACGGGCCTGATGCCCGCTTGCCGGCACGTGGCGACGGCGGCCTTCACCTCCGGACGGGGCGGATCCGTCATGCCGATGAGGCCGACGAAGACGAGATCCCGCTCGAGCTCGACGGCGTCGCCCGCCGGCCGGGCATTGAGCACCCGGAACGCGAGGCCGAGCACGCGCATGCCATCCTGGGCCAGTTGATCGTGGGCCTGTTTGATGCGCGCCCGCCACGCGGCGTTGAAGGGCTGGGGACGGTCGTCGGCCCACACGTCCGACGTCACGCCCAGGAGCGGCTCGACCGCGCCTTTCGTGACCGCGATGTACCGTCGGGCGGCGAGCAGCGGGCCCTGGCCCCACAGCCACTCGAGCCCCCGGGCCGCGGGGAGCGGCGTCGCCGGCATCTCGTGAACCGTCGTCATCCGCTTCCGGTCCGAATCGAACGGGGCCTCGGCCACGCGGGGGAAGAGCAAGTCCAGATCGGGCTTCCGCAGGTGGAATTTGGCCGCGGCCACGACCAGCGCGCCTTCCGTCGGATCGCCGAGCGTGTGGAAATGGCCGGGCTGGTCCGCCTGCGCCGTCAGCACCGCGTCGTTGCAGAGCGCGCCGCCAGCGAGGAGCAGTGTGAGCGCGGGGCGGTCTTCGGGCACGCTGGCCAGGCCCGGCTCGAGGTCCACGGCGGGCTCTGCCCTGTGCAGCGACTCGATGACGTCCAGTCGCTTGCCGGCGACGTCCAGCACCGTGACGGTCATGCGGTTCTCGGTGAGCGTGCCGGTCTTGTCCGAGCAGATGACGGTGACCGATCCGAGCGTCTCCACCGCGGGGAGCTTGCGGATGAGCACATTGCGCTTCAGCATCCGCTGGGCGCCGAGCGCCAGGGCGATGGTCACGACGGCCGGCAGGCCTTCGGGCACGGCGGCCACGGCCATGCTCACGGCGGTGAGGAACATCGTCTTCAGGTCCCCGCCGGTCGCGAGCCCCTCGGCGAAGATCACGGTCACGAGCACCAGGGCGAGGATGGCAAGGAAGCGCCCGAGGCGGTCGAGCCGTTTCTGCAGCGGTGTGCTCTCGCGCTCGACGGTCTGGATCAGGTCGGCGATGCGGCCGAGCTCGGTCGCCATGGCCGTCGCCACCACGACGGCCTGCCCGCGCCCGTACGTGACGACGGTCCCCATGTAGACCATGTTGCGGCGATCGCCCAGCGCCGCCTCGGCGTCGTCGATCGCCTCGCAGACCTTGTCCACCGGCTCCGACTCGCCGGTGAGCGAGGCCTCTTCCGCGCGCAGGTTCGCGCACTCGAACAGCCGGCAGTCCGCCGGCATCACGTCCCCGGCTTCGAGCAGGACGATGTCGCCGGGGACGAGGTCGCGCGACGGCAGTTCGACGACGGCGCCGTCGCGCCGCGCGCGTACGATGGGAACGGCCATGCGCTTCAGCATGGCCATGGCCCGCTCGGCGCGCTGCTCGTGGAAGAGCCCGAGCACGGTGTTCAGGACGACGATGACCAGGATGGCCGCTGCGTCGGCAAAATCGCCGAGGCCGGCCGACACCACGGCGGCGACGACTAACACCACGATGAGGGTGGCGGTCAGCTGTTCCCATAGCGACCGCCACATGCTCTTCCCGCCCCGCTCTGCGAGCTGGTTGGGGCCGTACTGCGCCAGCCGCTCCCGCGCCGCGGCGCTCGTGAGGCCGTCCCGGGCGCTCGTGCCCAGCTTCCGGACCACCTCGGGCCAAGGGAGGGTGTGCCAGGGGATTGTCGCCTCCGATGTGCCGTTTCCGGCCCGATTTCGCGGATCTGGTTCGCCCATGATGTTCCCGCGCCAATTGTCTCGCGCCTGACGCCGGGGAGCAAGCGCCGGCATCCGCGATCGCCGGCAATTCGGGCAGCAAACCAATGGCCCTCGGCTTCCGTCTACTCAACCTGGAGGGGGAGACCGTGACGCAACGCACGCTCGGCGCTCTGTTGGTGGTCGGCGTGCTCTCGCTCGCCTCCGCGCCCGCGCGGGCGGATTCCGGCGTGCCCCCGGCTTCAGCGACGCGGGCTGCGTCATCGGTCCGGGTTGAGGACGCTCGGGTCGAGGCGGTCGACGTGACCGGGGCCACCGCCATCCGCCTCGACGGCGACTTCGGCGAGGCCGTCTGGCAGCGCGCGCTGCCGATCGGGAACTTCATCCAGCGCGATCCACACGAGGGTGCGGCGCCGACGTTCGCGAGCGAGGCGCGCGTGCTGTTCGACAAGACGTATCTCTACGTCGCCGTGCGCGCCTTCGACGGCGAGCCCGGCAAGATCGTCGGCATCCGCACGCGCCGCGATTCCTCGTCGCCCTCGGACTGGGTGCGCGTGGTGATCGACTCGTATCACGACCACCGGACCGCGTACGAGTTCGCCGTGAACGCCGCCGGCGTGAAGCTGGACCGGTACTGGTTCGCGGACGGCAACAACGACTCGAGCTGGGACGCGGTGTGGGACGTGTCCGTGACGCGCGACGCCGAGGGGTGGAAGGCCGAGTTCCGGATCCCCTTCTCGCAACTGCGCTTCGAGACCGGCAAGCGCGACACGTTCGGCTTTGCCGTCGTCCGCGAGATCGGCCGGCTGAACGAGACATCGACCTGGCCGCTCATCGCCAAGAGCCGGACCGGCTACGTGTCGCAGTTCGGGGAACTGGGCGGGCTCACGCTCGCCGGCGGGCTCAAGCGGCTCGAACTGGTGCCCTACACCGTCGGCCAGGTCGGGACCCGGCCGACGGAGGCCGGAAACCCGTTCGAGAAGTCGCCCGACCCGGGCGGCGCGGCAGGCGCGGACCTCAAGTACGCCGTGACGCCAGGCCTGACCATGACGGCAACCATCAACCCGGACTTCGGGCAGGTGGAGGCCGACCCGGCGGTCGTGAACCTGACCGCCTTCGAGACGTTCTACGATGAGCGCCGGCCGTTCTTCGTCGAGAGCTCCGGCAACCTGAAATTCGACCTGGACTGCAACGACGGCGCCTGCACGGGCCTGTTCTACTCGCGCCGGATCGGCCGGAGGCCCCACGGCACGCCCGACACGCCGGAAGGCGGCTACACGTCCGTACCGGCGCAGACGACCATCCTCGGGGCCGCCAAGCTGACGGGCCGCGCCGGGGCGTTCGCGATCGGCGCCCTGAACGCCATCACCGCCGACGAACGCGCGCACCTGTCGTTCGGGTCGGCTGCCGGCCGGCAGACCGTCGAGCCCCTGACGAACTACACCGTGGTGCAAGCCAAGCGGGAATGGGCCAATCAGTCGTCGCTCGGGTTCATGTTCACGAATGTCGCCCGGCGCGTCAACGGCGACGTCGGGTTCCTGCCGTCGGCGGCAACGACGGGGGGCGTGAACTGGGACTATCGCATGAAGGACCCCCGCTACTCGGTGATCGGCTACTGGGCCGGCAGCCTCGTGCGGGGCAGCGCCGAGGCCATCGACGCGCTCCAGCAGAGCTCCGTGCACGGCTTCCAGCGACCCGACGCGGGCTACCTCGACTACGACCCGTCGCGTACGTCCATGGGCGGCCACGCCGGGATGATCGGCGTCTCGAAGATCGGCGGCCGCACGGTCCGCTTCACCTTCGTCGGGACCTACAAGACGCCGGGGTTCGAGGTGAACGACGTCGGCTTCGTGAGACGCTCGGATCAGATCCAGCAGTCGGGATGGGTCCAGTTCCGGTGGGACACGCCCACGAAGTACTACCGGAACATCCGCCTCAATCTGAACCAGTGGGCCGCCTGGAACTTCGGCGGCGACCTTCGGTACACGGGCCAGAACGTCAACGCGCACATCGTGTTTCCGTCGAACTGGAGCGCGGGCGCGGGGCTCAACAACGAAGGGGCCGGCATCGACGATCGCTCGACGCGCGGCGGGCCGGCCATGCGGTCGAAGCACGGCGGGAACGTCTGGTACTACGTGAACTCGGACAGCCGCAAGTCCCTCCAGGGCGCGTGGATGGGGTACTTCTATCGGGACCAGGCCAAGGCGACAGCCTGGGGCGCGAGCCCGGAGTTCTCCTGGCGGCCGACCTCGTTCCTCACCGTCAGCCTCGGCGTGAGCGTCGACAAGACGAACGACGACTCGCAGTGGGTGGAGAACGTCAGCGACGGCGCGTCGACGAGGTACGTGTTCGGGCGGATCCGCCAGACGACGGTGAGCCTGCCGACGCGGGTCAACTACACCATTGCACCGAACCTCTCGGTGCAGATCTACGCCGCGCCGTTCGTGTCGGCCGGCTCCTACAGCGATTTCAAGGAACTGTCGCGGCCCCGCGCCGTGCAATACGCCGATCAGTTCGATCCCGTCGCGTACGCCGGGAACCCGGATTTCAATTACCGGTCCTTCCGGACAACCAACGTGCTGCGGTGGGAGTTCAAGCCCGGCTCGGCGCTCTACGTCGTGTGGCAGCAGGGCCGGGAAGCCACGTCCGAGTCCGGCCGCTTCCGCTTCCGCCACGACTTCGGCCAGATGTTCGGCATCCCCGCCGACAACGTGTTCCTGGTGAAGTTCTCGTACTGGCTGAACCTCTAGGGACTCGGGGCTGGGGACACTCCGCGACGGCAGATCTGCCATAATCCGGTCATCGCGGCAGGTGGTGGTGCTCGCTTTCTGCCAGCCCCGAGCCCCCAGCCGCCAGCCCCCAAACGAGGAGGTGCCCGTGATCACCCTGAAGACCATCCTCGTGCCGACCGACTTCAGCGAGGCGTCCGAATCGGCCTTGAGCTACGGGAAGGCCATGGCCGGGGCGTTCGGATCCGCCCTGCACCTGGTGCACGTGATGGAAGACCTGCTGGCGCACGCGTGGGCGGCCGAGGTCTACGTGGCGTCGATGCCCCAGTTGCGCGACGAGATCGAGAAGGAGTCCCGGCAGCGGCTCGCCGCCATGCTCACGGACGAGGAGCGGCGTCAGTACCGCATCGAGACGGCGCTGCTCGCCGGGAACCCGTTCGTCGAGATTGTCCGCTACGCCAAGGCCCAGGATGTCGATCTCATCGTCATGGGCACGCACGGCCGCGGGCCCATCGCGCACATGCTGCTCGGCAGCGTCGCCGAAAAGGTCGTGCGCAAGTCGCCGTGCCCGGTCCTCACCGTCCGCGACGCCCAGCACCAGTTCGTGATGCCGTGATGCGCTTCGCGCCTGAATACGTGTCGCATGTCCTCGCTGAGAACTTCGAGGACGCCAAGGCGCTCTTCCTGGAGCCGCTGTTCGCGATCCACCGCGCCCACCTCGTCATGCTGGCCGATCGCGGCATCGTCTCCCCGGCAGACGCGCGGGCCATCCGCGACGCGCTGGACGCCATTCCCGTGGAGGACGTGGCGCGGGCGCGCTTCGACGGCGCCTGCGAGGACCTGTACTTCTACGTCGAGCGCCTGCTGGCCGGGCGCTGCGGAACGGCGCAGACTGGCCGGCTTCACACCGCGCGGAGCCGCAACGACATCGACATGACGCTCTATCGCATGCGGCAGCGCGGATGGGTCCTGGCAGTGCTTCGGGCCTCGCTGGATCTGCGCGCGGCGCTCATCGGCATCGCGTCGACGCACCGCGAGACGATCCTGGCTCTGCACACCCACACGCAGCCGGCGCAACCATCGACCGTGGCGCACTACCTGCTGGCGGTCATCGAGCAACTCGAGCGGGACGCCACCCGCCTCAAGGCCGCTTACGAGACGACGAACCGGTGTCCGCTCGGCTCGTGCGCCATCACCGGGACCGGCTTTCCGATCGATCGCGGGCTCACGAGCGCTCTGCTGGGATTCAGCGGCCCGACGGGCAACACCTACGGCAGCATCGCGACGGCCGACTACCTCCTGGAGAACGCGAGCGCGACGGCTGTCCTGCTGGCGGGCCTCGGCCGTTTCGTGCAGGACATGCTGCTCTGGAGCACCGCCGAGTTCGGCTGCCTGCGTCTCGGCGACGGGTTCGTGCAGGGTAGCAGCATCATGCCGCAGAAGCGGAACCCTGTGGCGCTCGAGCATGCGCGGGCCATCGCCAGCAAGGCGATCGGCGAGGCTGCCGCGATCCTGATCGCCGTCCACAACACGCCGTTCGGCGACGTCGTCGACACGGAGGACGATCTGCAGCCGCTCGTGGACCGGCTGTTCCACGACGCCGCGCGGGCCCTGGCGCTGGCGGCCGCCGCCATGGCGACCGCGACGTTCGATGCTGCCGTGATGGCGCGACGCGCCGCCGAAGGCGGGATCACGATGACGGAACTGGCGGACACGCTGGTTCGCGACCACGGGCTCGCGTTCGACACCGCCCACGCGATCGCCCGGCGCATCGTGTCGGCGAAGGCCGCGGACGCGGGCGCGCGCGTCAGCGACGTGCTCGCCCAGGCGTCGGCAGAGCTCGCGGGCGCGGCCATCCACTACACGGAGGACGAGATGGCCGCGATTCTCGGCCCGCGCCACTTCGTCGAGGTGCGGACCACGCCGGGCGGTCCGGCGCCCGCGGAAACGGCCCGGGCGGTGGCGGCGTCGCTGGCCGCGCTCGAGACCGACCGCTCGTGGGTCCGGGAGACGCAGGCGCGGCTCGAGGCGGCGCGCGCAGAACTGGCGCGACGGAGCGCCGGGCTGTGAGTCCCACGCCCGCCGCGCCGGGACAGTCCCCGCCCTCGCGGGACAACCGCCTGCTCTACGCCGGCGCCCTCGTGGTCGAGGCGCTCGTACTCCTCGCCATCTGGCTCTTCCAGCGGCACTTCGCGTCGTGACGGGCGCCTGATCCGTATGCACCTCCTCGACTGGGCCGTCGTCGCCGCCTACCTGGTCTGGATCGTCTGGGACGGCCTGAAGCGCTCGAAGGCCACCAACGAGGTCGAGGGCTATTTCCTCGCCAACCGGTCGCTGCCGTGGTGGGCGGTCGGCCTCTCGGTGATGGCGACCCAACTCTCGGCCATCACGCTCGTCGGGACCACCGGCCGCGGCTATGCGGAGGGCCTCGGCGTCGTCCAGCTGTATCTGGGCCTGCCCATCGCGATGGTCATCCTGTCGATGACGGTCGTGCCGTTCTTCTACCGGGCGAAGGTGTTCACGGCGTACGAGTATCTCGAGCGGCGCTTCGACGCGCGGACGCGGACGCTTGCGAGCCTGCTGTTCCTCCTGTCCCGCGCGCTGTCATGCGGCGTGATCATCGCGGCGCCGGCAGTGATTCTCTCGATCGTGCTCGGCTGGAACCCGACCTTGACGATCCTCGGGATCGGCCTGCCGACCGTGCTCTACACGATGGTCGGCGGCGTGCAGGCGGTGACGTGGACCGACGTCAAGCAGATGGCGGTGATCATCGCGGGCGTCGGGGCGGCCGTCGTCGTGCTGCTGCTGCAGCTGCCGGACCACGTGTCGGTGGGCGAGGCGCTGCACATCGCGGGCGCCACGGGGCGCATGCAGGCCCTCGACTTCACGTGGGACCCGAACAAGACGTACACGTTCTGGTCCGGCCTCATCGGCGGCCTCTTCCTGATGCTCTCGTACTTCGGCTGCGACCAGAGCCAGGTGCAGCGGTACCTCACCGCGAAGTCGGTCGACGAAGGGCGCCAGTCGCTGCTGATGAGCGCCTACTTCAAGATCCCGCTCCAGTGCCTGATCCCGATGATCGGGGTGCTGATCTTCGTCTTCTATCTGTTCCACCAGCCGCCCGTGCTCTTCAACCACCAGCACGAGGCACAGGTGCTCGCGAGCGCGCGAGCCGGGGAGTATCGCGGGCTGGAGCAGCAGTTCGCCGGGGCGTTCGACGTCAGGCGCGAGGCCGCAGGGGCCCTGGCGGCGGCGCGGCGGACCGGGGAAGCCGGGTCGGTCCGGGCCGCCGAGGCCGCGTTCCGCGCGAGCGAGGCGCGTGCGGCCGCGATCCGCTCGCGGGCGACGGCCCTCGTCCGGGAGGTGAGCGGCGACGAGGCCTTCGGTGACGTGAACTACGTCTTCCCGACTTTCGTGACGGAGCAGATGCCGGTGGGGCTCGTCGGCCTCATCATCGCGGCGATCTTCGCCGCGGCGATGTCCAGCATCGCCGCCGAGCTGAACTCGCTGTCGACGGCGACCGTCATCGACTTCTACCGGCGCCTGTGGCGCACGAACGAATCGGACGCCCACTACCTCACGGTCTCGAAGCTCGTGACGGGCTTCTGGGGCCTGGTCGCCTGCGTCGTGGCGATTTACGCGACCAACCTCGGGCCGCTCATCGACGTCGTGAACCGGTTCGGGTCGTTCTTCTACGGCTCGCTGCTGGGCGTGTTCGCGCTCGCCGTCGGGGCGAAGCGGGCCACGAGCCGGGGCGCGTTCTGGGGCCTCCTGGCCGGCATGGCCTCCGTCGCGCTCGTCGCGAAGTACACCGCCATCGCGTTCCTCTGGCACAACGTCGTCGGCGCCGTCGTCGTCGTCGTCGTGGGCCTGCTCGTCAGCGCCACCGAGCGGCCGCCCTCCCGGCGGCACCTCGCGACGTGATGCCTCAGAAGCGGACGCGGAACCCGAGCTGGAACTTCCGCTGCTCGAACCCCGACGGGTTCATGAACTGGTACGGGTCGGTCGGAATCGGCCGCCGCCGGATTGCCCGCCGCGTCCACCACCGTCGTCGTCGTGATGCCCGACATCTGCCGGATGTTGAACGCGTTCTTCACCTCCATGATGATCTCGCCGCGAATCGAGCCGCGGACGGGAATCCACCGCGTGTAGCGGAGGTCCACGTTCTTGCGCGCCGGCAGGTACAGCGAGGCGCGTCCGACGAAGAGCGGACGGTCGCTGCTCACGCCGTCGAGGTTGAGATCGCGGTTGGCGAGGATGTTCACCGGCAGGCCGCTGTTGAACTGCAGCAGCGCCCCGAATTCGTTGCCGTTCAACAGCGCCCGCACGACCCGGTTGTCCGACGCCGTCGACGTCGTGTAGACGATGTTGCCGGTGAAGTTGTGGCGGATGTCGAGCGGGTTCGGGCCCTTGTCGCGGTCCAGGTTGCCGGGATCGGATCGCCCGGACTCCGACTGCACCGTCAACTGCGTGAGCAGCGGCGTGTTGTCGAGGCCCTTCCCGAGCTGGTACTGGACGTTGAACGTCAGGCCCTGCGCGACACGCTTGGTCACTTGCAGCGTCAACGACTTGAAGGTGGACGAGCCGATCGACTGCACCTCCATGATGTGGTTGAAGCGCGGGTCGGCCCGCGTGCCCGCGTTGACCGCCGTGCTGTAGATCGGACGGCCGTCGGCCAGCGCGCCGGTCGGGTTGATCAGGTTCACGTCGGTCACCACCGGCAACTGCCGGCCTTTCGCGTACATGAACCCGACGGACGCCGACAGATCGCGCCGGAAGGAGTGCTCCACCTGGATGCTGCCCTGCCAGGTGCGCGCGACCTGGAACGCCGGGTCGATGGCCCACGGCGACTGCTGGGCCAGCGTGCCCGCGCCGGCGCCGCCCGGAAACGCCGGGGCGCCCGGCGACGTCGGGCTGAACGTGTACACCGGCGCTTTCGGGGAGCCGGAGAGCTGCAGTGCCTGCTCGTAGCCGCCCAGGATCGGCTGGTCGAACATGAGGCCCGTGCTCGCGCGGACCACCGTCGTGGGGTTCGCCGACCACGCCAGGCCGACGCGCGGACCGAGGTTGTTCTTGTCGAGGTTGAACGACTGCGTCTGCGACAGCGGGGCGTCCGCAAGACCGGCCGGGTACTTGTAGAGGTCGTAGCGCACGCCGTAGAGCATCTTCAACGACGGGGTCAGCTGCCAGTCGTCCTGCAGGAAGAGGCTCACGACGTTGGTCGCCATGCGGAACCCCCGGTCGCCGGTGAGCTGCTGCAGCGTCGAGTAGGCGTACGGGTTGGAGCCGTCCTTCGCCGCGAGGTACGCCGCCACGGTCGGGAAGGTGTAGACGAACTGCGGGGCCGCCGTGCGCTCGTCGTAGATGTGCTGCACGTCGAAGCCCGCCTTGACGCTGTGCGACCCGCGGACGTACGTGACGTTGTCGATCACCTGCCAGATGTTCTGCTTGAAGTCGAACCCGGCATTGCCCTGGCCGGTGCCGGACCACGGGCCGCCGAACCCGATCGCCGGCGAGCTGATCGTGATCGCCGGACCGGTGCCCGAGTCGGCGTTGGCCACCGAGCTCTGGTGGCGGTGCGCGTACTGCACGCGGAGCTCGTTGAGCAGGTTCGACCCGAACGTCGAGACCACCTGGGCCGCGGCCGAGTCCATCGCGTCGAGGAAGTCGGTCTGCCGCTCGAGCGTCAGCGTGCCGGCGCCGGTGTTGTACGGGGCGTCGTTGTGGAACTGGACCCAGCGCGCCGTCACCCGGTTGCTGCGGTTCAGCTGGTAGTCCAGCTTCCCGATGATGAACGTCGCGGTCTGCACGTTGGGCGCCGCGGCGGGCTGCGGCTTGACGCCGACCGAGGCCACCACGTCGGCGCTCACCGTGATGAGGTTGTTCGACGAGAGGTCGCGCCGCGTCCGCTCCGCGCCGCCATAGAAGAACAGCCTGTTCTTCAGGACCGGGCCGCCCACGTTGGCCGTGAACGTATCGACTTTCGTCGCCGGGCGCGCCGCGTCGGCGGCCACCGCGGGACAGTCCGCGGCCTTCGTCGTGCTGCCGCAGTTGAAGAAGAACGGAAAGGCGCTGAAGGAATTGCGGCGGAACAGGTAGCTGGCCTGCCCGCGGACGACGTTCGTGCCCGACGGCGTGACCGCGTTGAAGACCATGCCCATCGTCTGGCCGAACTCGGGCGCGAACCCCGTCGTCACGACCTTCACTTCCTGGATCATGACTTCGGACATCGGCAGCAGGCGCAGGCCCGCACGGTCCTTCTCGGTGTTCGTATTGCCGTCGATCTGGTAGTTGATGCGCATCGGGGCGCCGTTGGCTGCCAGGCGCGGGACGCCGAACTCCACGTTTTCGTAGCCGGTCACGCCCGGCTGCACCAGCGCGAAGTTGTACGGGTTGCGCGCCACGAGCGGCAGGGTGTGCACTTCCTGGTCCGACATCGTGTGGCCGATGTCGATGCGCGCGAGTTCCAGCGCCGGCCGATCGGCCGCGTTGACCGTCACCGTCTCCGCGACCGTGCCCACGCTCATGACGATCTTCAGGACCACCGTCTGGCCCACGCTCAGCGTAACGCCCGATTCCTCGTGCTTCTTGAACCCGTCCAGCTCGGCGGTCACCGTGTAATGGCCGAGCGTCAGCAACGGCGCGCGGAAGATCCCGGCCTCGTTCGAGATCGTCGAACGCGTGACGCCCGTGTCCGTGTTCGTCGCGGTCACGACGACACCCGGCAACCGGCCTCCCGATTGATCCATGATGGTGCCTTCAATCGTGCCGTTGGCGGCCTGGGACTGCGCGGGCGCCGGGACCGCCGCGGCCAGCAGCAGGGCGCACGCCACGGCGATCACCCCGGCCGCCGTGCGCCGCTCCCGCGTGGCCGCGTCCTGTGCGCGAGTGCGAAGTGCGACGAACATACCGACCTCCTGACAGCGTGCGCCGGAACCCCCGGTCGCGGGAACGCCGGCCCGCTGCGCGCTGGCGCAGGCTGGGACCGGCGGGTTCTCGACGATCTGCCGTGGGACTGAGTTCAGTGTCACTATCATAGCGCCTCGCCGGAGGACAGCGGCACCGAAGCTGCGGTATCCTAAGGCCACCGGCCGGTACCCGGCGTCCTGATTCCAATTCTCCTGTGTTCTCCAGCCGCATTGCCTCCGACCTCGCCCCCAACCGTCTTTCGGCGGCCGTTGCCCGCCTGAGACAGGGCCGCGTCGCGTTCGACGACCTGACCGAATCGAACCCCACACGCGTCGGCCTGAGCTATCCCGCGCGGCTGCTCGACTCGATCAGCGCGCCCGCCGGCCTGGACTACGACCCGCGCCCCTTCGGCCTCGCATCCGCGCGCGAGGCGGTGGCAGGCGACTTCCGCCGCCGCGGCATGCGCGTACTGCGCGACCGCATCGTCCTGACCGCCAGCACGAGCGAGGCCTATTCGCTGCTCTTCAAGCTGCTCTGCGATCCGGGCGACGAGGTGCTCGTGCCGGTGCCGAGTTACCCCCTGTTCGAGTACCTGGCCACGCTGGACGCGGTGCAGGCGCGGCCGTACGCCCTCGAGTACCACGGCGCCTGGTCCGTCGACGTGGACGGCTTGAAGCGCGCGACCACGGACCGGACGCGCGCTGTGGTCGTGGTGAACCCGAACAACCCCACGGGCTCGTACCTGAAGCGTGCCGAACTGGACGACCTGGCCGCGCACTGCCGGGCGCGCGGTCTGGCACTCATTGGTGACGAGGTGTTCGCCGAGTACGTGCTCGACGCCGACCTGCCGCGGACGACCTCCGTGCTGGCCCAGCGGCAGGCGCTCACCTTCGGTCTCGGCGGGCTGTCGAAGAGCCTGGGCCTGCCGCAGATGAAGCTCGGCTGGATCGCCGTCGCCGGCCCCGACGACCTCGTCAAGCCGGCCCTGGAGCGCCTCGAGTTGATCTGCGACACCTACCTGTCGGTCGCCGCGCCCGTGCAGGTGGGCCTGCCCGCGCTCTTGGCCGAGGGCACTTCGGTGCGGACCGAGATCCGCGACCGGGTGACGCGCAACTACCGGGCGCTTGTGCAGACGGCGCCGCGCTGCCCCGCGGTCAGCGTGCTCCCGGCCGAGGGAGGCTGGTCTGCCGTGCTGCAGGTGCCCGCGATGCAGTCGGAGGAATCGCTCGTGCTCCAACTCCTCGAGCACGAGCACGTGCTGGTGCATCCCGGGTATTTCTTCGATTTTCCCCGCGAGGCCTTTCTCGTGGTCAGCCTGTTGCCCCGCCCGGAAACGTTCGACCGTGCCGTCGCCCGCGTGTTCACCCGGATCGAGGCCGCGGCGTGACCGCGGCCGCTCCGCCGCCGGGGGCCCGCGCGGCGGGCCTGCTCCTCCCGCTCTTCTCGATGCCGTCCACGCGGAGCTGGGGCATCGGCGAGTTCCCGGACATCGCCGCCCTGGAGCCGTGGATGCAGGGCGCGGGCCTGCGCGTCCTGCAGATGCTCCCGCTGAACGAGATGGCCCCGGGCCAGGCGTCGCCCTACTCCGCGCTCAGCGCGATGGCCCTCGATCCGATCTTCATCTCGGTGCCGGACGTCCCCGACTACCAGGCCTGCGGGGGTGACGCGTCGCTCGACCCGTCCGCGCGGGAACTCCTGGCCCGCGTCCGCGCGGACCGGTCCGTCGACTACAGCGGCATCAGGACGCTGAAGGACCGCGTGCTCCGGCAGTCGTTCCGGCGGTTCCTGCAGGACGAGTGGGCAAGGAACACGGACCGGGCCGCTGCGCTGCGCGCCTTCACGGCCGCCCAGTCGTGGTGGCTCGACGGGTACGCGGTGTTTCGCGCCGTGCACCACCTGCTGGACGGCGTGCCGTGGCTCGAGTGGCCGGCGCCGCTCAGGGACCGCGACCGGCCGGCGCTCTCGCGCTTCGCGCGCGACGCCTGGCAGGAAGTCGCGTACCGGCAGTACCTCCAGTGGATTGCGCAGGAACAGTGGCGCGCCGCCCGCGCCCGGGCCGGGAGCCTGCGCATCGCCGGCGACTTCCCGTTCGGGGTCTCTGCCGAGAGCGCGGATGTGTGGGGTTCGCAGGACCTGTTCTCGTTCGACGGGACCGTCGGCGCGCCGCCGGACGCCTTCAGCGAGGACGGCCAGAACTGGCACCTGCCGCTCTACCGCTGGGATGTCATGCGACGGCAGAAGTACGAGTGGTTCCGGACCCGCGCCCGCCGGATGGCCGACCTTTTCGATCTCTTCCGCGTCGACCACGTCGTCGGCCTCTTCCGCACGTGGGTCTTCCCGCGGGACGAGGAGGCGCCGCACTTCGTGCCGCCCGAGCCGGCGGCGCAGGCGGCGCAGGGGGAAGGCGTGCTCGGCGCGATCATCGCGGCGGGCGCCACGGTCATCGCCGAGGATCTCGGCACGATTCCGGGTTTCGTGCGCACGTCCCTCCGCGCGCTCGGCGTGCCGGGCTACAGGGTGATGCGGTGGGAGCGCGAATGGGACGAGCCCGGCCGGCCGTTCATCCCGCCCGAGACGTACCCCGCGCTGTCGGTGGCGACATCGGGCACCCACGACACGGACACGCTCGCGGCGTGGTGGCGCGAGGCCGACGAGGCCGAGCGCGCCGCGATGCTCGCGGCGGCCGTCCCGGGCACGGCGCAGGACGCGGCGCCGCCGCCGCAGGCGGACGACGACTTCGGCCCGGCAGTGCGCGACGCACTGCTCGAGGCCTTGTACGGATCGGGATCGGACCTGCTCGTGCTGCCGATCCAGGACGTGTTCGGGTGGACGGATCGCATCAACATACCGGCGACCGTCGACGACTCGAACTGGACATGGAAGCTGCCCTGGCCCGTCGACATCCTGGACGCGCAGGCCGCAGCCGGCGAACGCCAGCGGGCGCTGCGCGGGTGGGCGGAGAGGCACGCGCGGAATTCGGGATTCGGGATTCGGGACTCGGGACTCGAACGATGAGGAGCGGCTTGAGCGGGACCGCGCGGTGCCATGCCCGAGACGCCAGACACCGGACCGTCCTGCTGCTCGCGGTCGCCTGCGCGTGGGGCGCGGCCTCCTGCGCCCGCGAGGCGGCGCTGCCGGCGGGTGCCGCGGCGCGAGCCGACCGTCACCTGACGCCCGACACCGAAGAGATCACAGGCGTCGTTCCGCGGAACGAGACGCTCGCCGGGCTGTTTCGCCAGTATCTGCCCGCGGACCGCGCCGAGGTCGCCGTGCAGGTGATTGCCCGGAGCATGGACCCGCGGACGTTGCGGGAGGGCCGGCCATTCACCCTCACCCGCACCCTGGACGGGTGGCTCCGCGCGTTTCGTTGCGAACTCGACGCGGACCGTTACCTTCGCGTCGAGCCGCGCTCCGCCGACGCGCCACGGGAACTCGCCGCCGCCGTGGTCACGTACGCGCGGCGCGAGGTGCCGACCGTCACGACCGGTCGCATCGACGCCGGCACCCCGTCGCTGTTCGAGGCGATGGAGGCAGCCGGGGAGACGGTCGACCTGTCCATCGAACTGGCGGCGATCTTCTCCGGCGAGATCGACTTCAACAGCGAATTGCAGCCCGGCGACACGTTCCGCCTCGCCTTCCAGAAGATCCTGCGCGAGAACGGCACGGTGGCCTACGGCACGATCGCGGCAGCGGAGTTCGACAACGACGGGCGCCGCCTGCAGGCCTTCCGCTTCACGCTGCCGGACGGCAAGGCCGGGTACTACGACGCGAACGGCCGCTCCCTGAAGCGGTTCTTCCTGAAGTCGCCGCTGAAGTTCGAGCCGCGCATCACGTCGCGGTTCTCGTACAGCCGCCTGCACCCGATCCTGAACGTGCGGCGCGCGCACCTGGGCATCGACTACGCCGCGCCGATTGGCGCGCCGGTCGTGGCCGTCTCCAACGGTGTCGTCTCGAGAGCAGGCTTCGCCGGCGGGGCCGGCCGGCTCGTGTCCATCCGTCACGCGAGCGGCTACGAGAGCGTCTACATGCACCTGTCGTCGCTGGCGGTGCGCGCGGGCCAGCACGTCAGCCAGGGCGACGTCATCGGCCGCGTGGGATCGTCCGGCCTGTCCACGGGCCCGCACCTCGACTATCGCCTGCGGAAGAACGGCGTGTACGTAAACCCGCTGATCGAGCACCGCCGGATGCCGCCGGGCGACCCGATCCCGGCGTCGCTGATGGCGGCCTTCGTCGCCGAGCGGGACAAGGCTGCCGCCCTGCTGGCGCACCCGCCCGGCCGCTGACGGCCCTGCCCGTCCTGGAGGATTCGCCTCATGCGCCGACTGCCTCGTGCCGCCGTCCTGATCGCGCTCGCGCTCGCCGTCCTGCCCACCCGGGCGCAGCAAGGCCCGTCAGGCCCGGAGCGTGTCCGCGAGCGCTACACGAAGTACCAGTACCGCGTGCCGATGCGCGACGGCGTTCACCTGTTCACGTCGGTCTACGTGCCGAAGGACACGTCGAAGCGCGACCCGTTCCTCATCACCCGGACGCCGTACTCCGTGGCGCCATACGGCGTGGACAACTATCGCGCCTCGCTCGGGCCATCCGAGGACTTCGACAAGGCCGGGTTCATCTTCGTCTACCAGGACGCGCGCGGCCGCTACATGTCGGAAGGCGAGTTCCGGCAGGTGCGGCCCCACGTGCCGGTCAAGCGCGGGCCGCAGGACGTGGACGAGAGCAGCGACATGTTCGACACCATCGCGTGGCTGCTCGACCACGTGCCGGGTCACAACGGCCGCGCCGGCCTGACCGGCGTCTCGCAGCCCGGCTTTCACGTGGCGGCGAGCATCATCGACGCGCATCCCGCGCTGAAAGCGGCGTCGCCCCAGGCCCCGACGGCGGACTATTACCTGGGCGACGACGTGTATCACAACGGGGCGTTCATGCTGGGCGCCAACTTCGGCTTCTACGCGAGCTTCAGGCCGCGCGTGGGCGGACCTCATCTCCCATCGGACGAGCCCCGATTCGATCCGGGCACGCCTGACGCGTACCAGTTCTTCCTGTCGATCCCGCCCCTGGCCGAAGTGAACGCGAAGCTCTTCGGCGGGCGCGCCGGCTACTGGCAGGAGATCGTCGATCATCCCAACTACGACGAGTTCTGGCAGGCGCGGTCGATCTGGAAGTACGCCAGGCAGATCACGCCGGCGATCCTGAACGTCGGCGGCTGGTTCGATGCCGAGGACCCGATGGGCCCGCTCCACATGTACCGGGCGATCGAGCGATCGAGCCCCGCCACGGACAACCGTCTCGTGATGGGGCCGTGGTCGCACGGCGGCTGGAGCCGCGGCGCGGGCGACCGGCTCGGCAACGTGAGCTTTGCCGTGAAGACCGGCGAGGCGTTCCGCGACGCGATGCAGTTCGCGTTCTTCATGCACTACCTGAAAGACGCCCCGCTCCCGGCCGGCTTCCCGAAGGCGTGGATGTTTGCGACCGGCGTGAACGAGTTCCGGAAGCACGACGTCTGGCCGCCGAAGGGCGTGCGTCAGGTGGCGCTGTCGCTCGAGGCGGGAGGGAAGCTGGCCGTGGCCGACCCGGCCGCGAAGCAGCCGCGGTCTGCGCGCGCGACCTACGACGAGTACGTCAGCGATCCGAACCGTCCGGTGCCGTACCTGGGCTACGTCGCATCAGGGATGACGTACGACTACATGACCGAGGACCAGCGGTTCGCCGCCACGCGTCCCGACGTGCTCGTCTACTCGACTCCGCCGCTCGAGGAGGACCTCACGGTGGCCGGGCCCATCCGGGTGTCGTTCAAGGTGTCGTCCACCGGCACCGACAGCGACTACGTGGTGAAGCTCATCGACGCCTACCCGGCCGACTACCCCCAGCCCGGGCAGGAGCAGGGGGCCGTGCGCGGCCGCTCCGGCGTGCGGCCGCCGTCCAATTACGTACGGATGGGAGGCTACCAGCAGCTCGTGCGCGGCGAGCCGTTCCGAGCCAAGTTCAGGCGCAGCTTCGAGAAGCCGGTGCCGCTCGTGCCCGGCCGGCCCGCCGAGATCGCGTTCGAGTTGCCGGACGTGTATCACGTCTTCCGATCCGGCCACCGGGTGATCGTGCAGGTTCAGAGCTCCTGGTTCCCGCTCGTCGATCGCAACCCGCAGCAGTTCATGGAGATCCCCAAGGCTCGCCCGGGTGACTTCCGGAAGGCGACCGAGCGCGTCTACCACGGCTCGACGCTGACGCTACCGGTCGAGGCGGGGACCGTGCGCCAGGGGCAGGGGGCAAGGGAATAGGGGCAAGGGACAGGCAGGCAGGAAGACAGGAGCCAGAGGCCAGAAGCCGGCTTCGTCATCCCTCGTTTCCCGCACCGGCCCTGGACGGACGCGGGATCTCCCACTATCGGCGCTCTTGACACGCTGGCTGGTTAACGTTATATTTATAGCACCTTTGCTATAGAGGTAACAGACCATGGCCGGGCCAGCGCACAGCAACCTCACGCGCCGGGAACGCCAGATCATGGACATCCTCTACCGCCGGTCGCGGGCGACCGCTGCGGAGGTCATGGCGGACCTCCCCGGTGACCCCAGCGACTCCACTGTTCGGACGCAGCTCCGAATCCTGGAGGAGAAGGGCCACGTCCGCCACGAGGAGGTCGGGCTTCGATATGTCTACCTGCCCGCCGTCCCGCGCCACGCCGCGAGGCGGACGGCGCTCACGCATCTCGTTGACACGTTCTTCGATGGTTCTGCCGCACAGGTCGTCGCGGCTCTGCTGGGAAGCGGAGCTGCCAGGCTGACGGACGAGGACCTCGCGCGCATCTCGGATCTGATCGCCAGGGCGAAGCAGGGAGGCCCGCGATGATCAAGGTCTCCCTGGTCATCCTGTCTGGTCTCCTGGCAGCTACCCTGCTTCGAGGCCGCTCGGCATCGACGCGTCACTGGGTCCTGGCCTGCGCTCTTGCCTGCGCGGCTGTCTTGCCTGCGCTTGAACTGGTCGTCCCGTCATGGAATACGCCGTTCGCAATCGCGTGGATGCCGTCGCCCGCTCCCAGGTCACGTCTGACGTTCGGTGGCGACGCATCCGCCGATGAGGCCGGGCGCCGTCCTGACGGCTTGGCGGCCACGCAACTGCCGCCCTCTTACCCTCGCCTGTTGCTCATGCAGAGGACCTGGTTGCTCGGCGGAGCGGTGAGCCTCATCCTGATTGCCGTTGGCCTGGTTCGCCTGGCTCGAATCGTCTCGAAAGCGACACCGGTGGAACGAGGACCCTGGGCGCGCGGGCTGACCGGCCCGGCCGGCACGTCCGGGCGCGCGGCGGCCAGACTGGTGATCAGTCGACATCCCACGCTCCCGTTCACATGGGGACTGCGCCGGCCGGTCATCGTGCTCCCGGCGAGCGCACCGGCGTGGCCGGCGGAGCGCATCCGTGCGGTGATCGGCCACGAACTCGCGCACGTGCAGCGGCGCGACTGGGCAGTCCAGATGCTGGCCGAACTGCTGCGATGCGCCTACTGGTTCAACCCTCTCGTCTGGGTCGCGTGCCGCCGACTCCGCCAGGCGAGTGAAGAGGCCTGCGACGATGCCGTGCTGAACTCCGGCATGCAGGCGCCGGACTACGCCGCCCACCTGCTGGAGGTGGCGCGGCTCTTCAGGCAGACACGTCGCCCGTCCTTCCTGCCAGTGATGACGATGGTCCGGCCATCCAGCCTCGAAAGGAGAGTACGAGCCATGCTGAGGTCCCGCACCGATCGCTCACCCATCTCCCGGCGCGTCGGCTTGGCCGCCGCCTCGGCCCTGGTGACGCTTACCATTCCGCTCGCGGGATTGACAGCCAGGCCGGCGTCGAATCCGCCGCTGACGGTCGCGGAGGACCGGGACGTCGTGATCGACGCAGTGACGCCGCCAGGAGGGCCGACGGCCTCGTCTGGCGCGCCGGAACCTGCTGCCGCGTCGAGCCGGCGCCCGGCCGGCCGAACGCCTCAGACCGCACCTGCGACCCCGACCTCGCTGACGGGCACGATCCGGGACGCAACCGGAAGGACGGTGCCCGATGTGCTCGTGGACATCACCGCCGTCGACACACCCAAGGGACCGAAGCCACGAATGCAAACGGGCTCCGATGGCCGGTTTGAGGCGACCGGGCTGCATGCAGGCGAGTACGAGGTCACGAGCAGCAAGCCCGGCTTCAAACGAAACGTCCTGCGCGTACGGCTGAAGCCAGGAGTGCCAGCGACGTTGAACGTGGCCCTGCAGATTGGAGCGATCTCCGAGACGCTTGTCATCTCGGCCAGCCGTAACCCCACGTCCCCCGCTGCGAGCCTGCCGCCGGTGCG
This sequence comes from uncultured Acidobacteriota bacterium, assembly GCA_963809475.1. Classification (GTDB taxonomy): domain Bacteria; phylum Acidobacteriota; class Vicinamibacteria; order Vicinamibacterales; family JAKQTR01; genus JAKQTR01. Next base: position 1,389,244 of record CAWEJS010000002.1, on the reverse strand, counting down.
CGGGAAGGCGCCGGAGGCGGTCCAACCCGGGCAAGACCCGTGCGACAACTCGCCGCTCGGCGGGTGCGTGACCCCGCCGCGCAAACTCGTCAACGTGATGCCGCCATACCCGCAGGCGCTCGCCGCGAGTGGCGTTGCTGCGGATGTCGTCGTCAAGGCCACGCTCGGCACGGACGGCTTCTTGAAGGACTTCCTGCCGGAGACTGGCCCCGACAAGGCCTTCGGGGAGTCGGTTGTTGAGGCCGCGCGCCAGTGGCAGTTCACGCCGGCTCGTCTCAACGGGGTCCCGCAGGAGTGCCAAGTCACCATCACCGCGAAGTTCGTGGTGCAGTAGGAGTCCGAGGAGCGCCTGTTTCAGGTCCTCGCCGCGCGATCAGCCAGAAGTCAGAAGGGGGACCTTGGAGTGCAGCGTGTCTCCATTCTGGCTTCTGACGATCGTCAGGAGGCCCTTCTGGCTTCCGGCTTCTGACGACCATCGTGGGGCGAAGCCCCGCTTGACATCCCGCGTCCTTCTTGCTGAAGTAGCCTTGCCGGGTGGTTCCCGCGAAACGCCCGGCAGCCTCGTCACGTTCCGGCTCGACGAGCGGACGGTCGCGGACCGCTCACCATCGGCCGGAACACATGGTGGTCCGGGAGTTTCCCTCGAGCGGCGGCGCGACCAGAGTGGGGACGCGGCGCTGCAGATCGCGAGCTCAACATGGCGAAGATCCGACCCTTCCGCGCGTTGAGGCCCGAGCCGGCGTTCGCCTCGCGCATCGCGGCTGTGCCGTACGACGTGGTCAACACCGAGGAGGCGCGGGCGCTGGCTGCAGGCAACGAGCTGAGCTTCCTCCATGTGTCGCGCGCCGAGATTGACCTGCCGCCCGTCACGGATCCGTACGCCGACATCGTCTACCGGACCGCGGCCGAGCGGTTTGCCCGCATCCGCCGGTCCATGGTCCAAGAATCGGAGCCGGCGCTGTACTTCTATGCGCTTCGGATGGGCGGGCACCGGCAGACCGGCCTGGCGGCGTGCTACTCGGTGGACGAGTACGAGACCGGCCTGGTGAAGAAGCACGAGAAGACGCGCCGCGACAAGGAAGACGACCGCACGCGCCATATCGTCGAGTTGCGGGCGCAGACGGGGCCGGTGTTCCTGACCTACCCGGCATCGGCCGCGGTGGACGCGGTCGCCGACCGCGTGGCGAAGACGAAGCCGCTGTACGACCTCGTGGCGCCGGACGGAGTCACGCACACGCTGTGGAAGGTGACCGGCGACGACCTGACGGCGCTCGTCGAGGCGTTCGGGAAGCTGCCGGCGCTGTACATCGCCGACGGGCACCACCGCGCGGCGAGTGCCGCGAGAACGCGCGCAGCCGTGCCGCGCGAGGTGGGCAGGGACGGCGTGGTCGAGGCGGACTGGTTCCTCGCGGTGGCCTTCCCCGACAACCAGACGCAGGTGCTGCCGTACAACCGGGTGGTGAAGGACCTGGCCGGCCTGACGCCCGAGGCGTTCATGCAGGCCGTGCGGGGGGTGTTCGCGGTCCGCGATGGCGGGCCGGCGGCGCCGGCGAAGAGGGGCGAGTGCGCGATGTACCTCGGCGGGGCGTGGTACACGCTCGAGATCGGGCCGAAGGCCGGCGCGGACGTGATCGCCCGGCTCGACGTCAGCACTCTCCAGGATCACCTGCTCGCGCCCGTGTTGAAGATCGCCGACGTCCGCACGGACAAACGGATCGACTTCGTCGGCGGCATCCGCGGAACGGGGGAACTCGAGCGGCTCGTCGACGGCGGGAAGGCCGCGGTCGCGTTCTCGATGTTCCCGGTGAGCGTCGGCGACCTGATGGGCATCGCCGACGAGGGCGCAATCATGCCGCCGAAGTCGACGTGGTTCGAGCCGAAGCTCAGGGACGCGCTGCTCATTCACTTGATTTGAGCTGGGGACTGGAGGGGCTGGGGGCTGGGGACTAGCGGGACTTCATGAAGGTACTCATCGCCGACAGATTCGAATCCGGCGGGCTGGACGCGATGCGCGCGCTCGGGCTGGACGTGATCTACCAGCCCGACCTCAAGGAGGCCAGCCTGGCCGAGGCGCTGGCCCGCACCCGGGCCGACGTGCTGGTCGTGCGCTCCACCAAGGTCACCGACGCCATCCTCGAAGCGAGCGACCTGTCGCTCGTCGTGCGGGCGGGCGCCGGGTACGACACCATCGACGTCCGCAGCGCGTCCAGGCGCGGCATCTACGTGTCGAACTGCCCGGGCAAGAACGCGGTGGCGGTCGCCGAGCTCACCTTCGGGCTCATCCTGTCGCTCGACCGGCGCATCCCGGACAACGTCGCCGACCTGCGCGCGGGCGTGTGGAACAAGAAGGAGTACGCGAAGTCGAGGGGCCTGCTCGGCCGCACGCTCGGCATCCTCGGATTCGGCAGCATCGGCCAGGAAGTGGCCCGGCGCGCGCAGGCCTTCGGCATGAACCTGGCCGTGTGGAGCGAGATCGGCGTCGAGATCGGGCGCGACGGCCTGCCCGTCGACCTGCCGCAGGTCATCCGGCTCCGGCCCATCTCCGCCGATGCCGCGGAGCCGAAGGTGGCCGTCTACGACACGCCGTCCGACGCCGCGGCGAACTGCGACATCCTGAGCGTGCACCTCGCGCTCAACGACAAGACCCGCGGCCTCGTCAATGCCGAGGTGTTCGACCGGATGACGCCCGGCGCGTACTTCGTGAACACCGCGCGCGGCGAAGTCGTGGACTACAAGGCGCTCGAGGCCGCCGTGAAGGCGAAAGGGCTGCGCGTGGCACTGGACGTCTACGCCAAGGAGCCCGCGATGCCCGAGGGCGACTTCGTAGACGCGCTCGTCGCGCTGCCCGGCGTGTACGGCACCCATCACATCGGCGCCTCGACGGAGCAGGCGCAGCAGGCCATCGCCGCCGAGACCGTGCGCATCATCGAGACGTACCTCCACACCGGCCGCGTGCCGAACGTGGTGAACCTGAGCCGCAAGACGCCGGCCACGCACGTCCTGGTGATCCGCCACCAGGACCGGCCCGGTGTGCTGGCGCACGTGTTCGACCGCCTGCGCCAGGCGGGCATCAACGTCGAGGAGACCGAGAACATCATCTTCGCGGACGCCGAGGCGGCGGTCGCGCGCATCAGCATTATCGGGGAGCCGCCGGGCGACGTGGTGGCGGCGATCCTGTCGGGGAACCCGCACGTCCTGGACGTGCATGTCGTCACTGTGGCCTAGCGGGGCCAGTCCCGCGGCACGGGTCGAGGAGGCCGTCACCATGCCCACTCCACGCGTCTTCAACTTCGCGGCCGGTCCCGCCGTGCTGCCGCTGCCGGTGCTCGAAGAGGCACAGCGGGACCTCGTCAGCATGCCCGGCGTCGGCATGTCGATCCTCGAGATGAGCCACCGCGGCAAGTTCTTCGAGGGCGTGCTCCAGCGGGTCGACAAGGACATTCGCACGCTCGCCGGCGTCCCGGACAACTACAAGGTGCTCTTCCTGCCCGGCGGCGCGAGCCTGCAGTTCTCGATGGTCCCGCTCAACTTCCTCCCCCGCGACGGGTCGGCCGACTACATCGTTTCGGGCGCCTGGTCCCAGAAGGCCGTGAAGGAAGCGAAGAAGGTCGGCGGCGTGAAGATCGCCTGGACGGGCGAGGCGGGGAACTTCAGCACCGTGCCCGTGCAGGGCGACCTCGCGCTCGATCCCAAGGCCGCCTATGTGTCGTTCACCTCGAACGAGACCATCCATGGGGTCGAGTTCAAGTACGTGCCCAATACCGGCAGCGTGCCGCTCGTGTGCGACACCTCGTCCGACATGTTCAGCCGGCCCATCGACGTGGCGAAGCACGCCCTCGTCTACGCCGGCGCCCAGAAGAACATCGGCCCCGCCGGCGTCGCGCTCGTCATCGTCAAGGACGAGTGGCTGAAGACGCGCGTGGACGATCCGAAGCTCGCGTCGATGCTGAACTACGCCATCCACGCGGAGAACGGGTCGATGTACAACACGCCGCCCGTGTTCGCGATCTACATCATGGGCCTCGTGATGAAGTGGCTGCTGTCGATCGGCGGCCTGCCGGCCATTCACGAGATCAACGAGCGCAAGGCGGGGACGCTGTACGCCGAAATCGACCGCACCGGGTTCTACAAGGGCCACGCCCAGCAGGACTGCCGGTCGCTCATGAACGTGACGTTCCGCCTGCCGAGCGAGGAACTCGAGGCGACGTTCGCGAAGGAGGCCAAGGGGGCAGGGCTCGACGGCCTCAAGGGACACCGCTCGGTGGGCGGCATGCGCGCGTCCATCTACAATGCCTTCCCGGAGGACGGCGTCGCCTCGCTCGTGCAGTTCATGCAGGAGTTCGAGAAGAAGAACGGGTAGCGGACGACGCCTTCGCAGCCCGGGGGCTTCAACCCCCGGGCGGCCTCGGCGGGAGGCACACGGACAGGAGTTCACCATGGTGGTGGATCGCCAATCACCGGCACAGGGGTACCTGGCGCTCGCCATCGGGACCGCGATCGCCGTCTACTTCGTCTGGGCGGCGTTCCACGACATCACCCGGGGCGAAGCGGATCTGACGACGGAGTACACGTTTCTCGGCATCTGTGCGGCGTGGCTCGTGTACGTGGGCGTTCGCCTGATCGCGACAGGGCACCGCGTCCTTGGTGCCGTCTCGCTGGTGGCCTTGGCGGCCGGCGCATGGGCGCAGCGCAGCATCGGACCTGGGACCGTGGCAAGCGTTCAGCCGTCGTACGTGGCCACACTCGGCGCGTTCCTCTGGTTCCTCGCGCTCGCCGTGATTCTCGCGCTCTTGAGCTGGCGGGCGTCACGCGGAAACGCCCGCGCGCGTACGAGTTGACTGCGGTGGTTACCGCGGCAGAGGACCCTCTCATGAACAGCGCAGCCGGCACGTGTCTGCGTCGCCTCGCCTTCGGCGCTGGCGTCGTCTCGCTCGTCGTCTTCGGGGCCGCCCGGCCGATCGGCCAGGGCCAGGCGGGAGGCAGCCTGTCGCCGGAAGCCCGCGCGCATCGCAGCGAGTCAAACAGAGAGGAGTGGGTCCCGCTCTTCAACGGCACCAACCTCGACGGCTGGACCGCCAAGTTCGCGAAACACGACCTCGGCGAGAACCTCCACGGCACCTTCCGCGCCGACGGCGGGCTGCTCGAGGTCCGTTACGACAGGTGGACGGAGTTCAACGGCGAGTTCGGACACCTCTTCTACAGGCAGCCATTCTCGTATTACCGGCTCGTGGCTGAATACCGCTTCGTCGGTGACCAGATGCGCGGCGGGCCGGAGTGGGGACGCCGCAATAACGGGCTGATGATCCACGCGCTCGACCCGCGGACCATGCTGCGGGACCAGGACTTCCCGGTCTCGATCGAGGTGCAGCTCCTGGGCGGGTTCGGCGACGGCAAGCCGCGGCCGACCGCCAACCTCTGCACCCCCGGTACTCACGTCGTGATGAACGGCGGACTGTTTACCCCGCACTGCGTCAACTCGTCGTCACCGACGTTCGACGGCGACCAGTGGGTGCGCGTCGAGGTGGAGGTGCACGGCGACGAACTCGTCCGGCACATCGTCAACGGGCAAACGGTGCTCGAGTACACGAAGCCGCAGATCGGCGGCGGCCAGGCCGCCCCGGTGGACCCGCGCGTCAAGGTGGACGGCACGCCACTGACGGGTGGGTACATCGCCATCCAGGCGGAGACGGCGCCGACCGACTTCCGGAGGATCGAGTTGCTGAACCTGGAGGGCTGTACCGATCCGAGGGCGTCGAACTACAAGACCTACTTCGTGAAGAGCAACCCCCGGCTGTGCCGGTGACCAAGGGGTCGGGTCTCATTACGCAAGGCGCCTTTCCGCACGGACAATTCTGTCATTGCGGGACCTCCCTGCGAGCCGGACGGCCTCGGAGGCGCATATGTCGTGGTTGATGTTCATCGTGATTGGCCTCCTGGGCGGGCTGTTTGCCGGCATGTTCGGCGTAGGCGGTGGCATCGTCATCGTCCCCGCGCTCGTCTACTGGGCCGGCTTCTCGCAGCACAAGGCCACGGGGACGAGTCTCGCCGTTCTATTGCCGCCGATCGGGCTCGCGGCAGTCATCGAGTACTACCGGCACGGATACGTGGACGTCCGCGCCGGGATCCTGCTCGCCGCCACCATGTTCCTCGGCGCCTGGGGAGGGGCCGTCATCGCCAACCAGATGAAAGGGCCCCACCTGCGCCTGGCCTTCGGTGTCTTCGTCAGCGCCATGGGTATCTACCTGATCTACGGCGCGTGCAAGCGGCTCGGCTGGATGTAGCAGCCAGCAGACGCCTGACCCCTTCCCGCGCCGGCCGGGCAACGCCGGTGTGGCGAAACACCGGGCCCGATTGTGTCGTAAGTTCCGATAAACAAGCCCGCCTTCGCCCCGGGAGCGTGTTCATGCAGTCCGCCCGAACGTCCGTGTTCCTCCGCTCGCTCATCTTCGCGGTTGCCTGTCTGGCCACGGTGCCAACGGTCCGGGCGGCGGAATCCAGCGGCTCCGTGACGGGAGTCGTGCGCGATTCATCGCAGGCGGTCGTGGCTGGCGCCGAGGTGGTCCTGCTCACGGCGCAGCAGACGAGTGTCCGCAGCACCCGCACCGCGGCGGACGGCCGGTTCTCCTTCGAGAAGGTCCCCGCCGGCCGCTACGTGCTCCTCGTTTCCTACGCCGGGTTTGCCGAGCGCCGCGTGGCCGTGACGGTTTCGGGGACCGGCTCCGCGCCGGTTGAGGTCACGCTTTACCCGACTCCCGTCCAGGCCGAGGTGACCGTGACGGCCACACCGGGGCTCGTGCAGGACCTGCAGGCCGTGTCTCAGCCGATCAACGTCATCGAGAGTGGCGCCATCTTCGAGCGGGCGAAGGCCGTCGTCGCCCAGGCCGTCCTGGAGGAACCCGGCGTCAACCTCCTCCGCACGAGCCCGACCATGGCCGGCATCTACATTCGCGGCCTGACGGGCAACAAGGTGAACGTGTTCGTCGACGGCGTCCGCTACTCGAACTCGGCGCAGCGCGGCGGGGTGAACACGTTCCTCGATCTCATCGAGCCGACGGGGCTGCAGGCCATCGAGATCCTGCGCGGGCCGAACAGCGCCCAGTACGGCAGCGACGCAATGGGCGGCAGCGTGCAGTTCCTGTCGCAGATGCCGAGCCTCGCCTCCCCCGGCGGGCCGGCTTGGCGCGGCAACCTCGGCATGCGCGCCAACTCCGCGGACCGGAGCGTGGGTTTGAACCTCGGGGCCGCCTACTCGGCCGAGCGGTTCGGCATGCTGATCAACGCGGCCACGCGCAAGATGGACAGGATCAGGCCCGGGAAAGGCATCGATTCCCACGCGGCTGTGACTCGCTTCCTGGGCGTGTCCTCCGGCACGCTGATGGACTCCAGGCTTCCGGACACGGGATTCACTCAATACGGAGCGCAGACGAGGATCAACTGGGCGCCGAGCGCCAACGACCAGTTCGTCGTCAGCTACACGCGGGGCCAGCAGGACGGCGGCAAGCGGTACGACCAGTTGCTCGGGGGCGACGGCAACCTCGTCGCCGATCTGCGCAACCTCATGCTCGACTTCTTCTACGTGAAGTACAACCGCGCCGCCGTCGGCATCTTCGACCAGGTGACGGCGACGTACTCGTTCAACACCCAGCGCGAGGAACGCGTCAACCAGGGCGGGAACGGGAACCCGAGGAACTCGATCACCCACGAATTCGAGCGGACGTCGACGCAGGGATTCCAGGTCAAGGGCGTGGCCAGGTTGGGCGATCGGCAGGAGTTGCTCGTGGGCGCCGAGGTCTACCCCGAACGCATCAAGGCCCCGTCGTTCGCCTTCAACCCGGTGACGCTCGCGACGACGGTCCGCCGCGGCCGGGTGCCCGACCACGCGAGCTACCGCAGCGAGGGCGTCTACGCACAGGACGCCTTTGCCCTGGTGCCGGGCAGGATCCGGCTCGTCGGCGACCTGCGCTACAGCGGGGCGCACTACCGGTCCCGCGCGTCCGACAGCCCGCTCGTGAACGGGGCCGCGCTGTGGCCGGACGACTCACTCGACACGTCCAGCGTCACGTTCCGGGCCGGCGTGGTGGCGACGCCAACGGCCGGCTGGAACGTCACGGCGAACGTGAGCCGGGGCTTCCGCGCTCCGCACATCACGGATCTCGGCACGCTCGGCCTCACGGGCTCCGGGTTCACCGTGTCGGCGGCCGAGGTGCAGGGGCTGGGCGGCACGATCGGGAACGCGGCCGGCGCGACCGCGGTCAGCACGGGGAAGGCCGTCGAAGCGGCGGGCCCGGAGACGAGCCTGAACTACGAAGGCGGCATCAGCTACCGTGGCCGCCGCGTGTCGGCCGACGCGCGGGTCTTCGTCAACAACATCTACGACAACATCGCCTACCAGGCGCTCGTCCTGCCTCCCGGCGCCGTCGGCAGGACGCTGGGCGACCAGGCGATCGCGTCACAGGGACCGACGGGCGTGGTTTACGTGCCCGCCTCCTCGAGCCCCGTGCTCGTCCGCGTGAACTACGGCAACGCGCGCATCATGGGGTTCGAGCACCAGCTGGACTGGGGCATCACGCGGCGCCTGTCCGTGGGGACGGTCTTGACGGTCCTCCACGCCAAGGACACCGACACCGGGCTCGCGCCGAACATCGAGGGCGGCACGCCCGGCCCCGACTTCTACCTGAAGCTGAGGTACGCGTCACCGTCCGGCCGCTACTGGGTGGAGCCGATCCTCCACGTGGTCGGGGACCAGACGCGGCTCTCGACGCTCGATCTCGAGGACCGCCGGACCGGCGCAACCCGCACGAGATCCAACATCAAGAACTTCTTCTACAATGGCGCGACCGTGCGGGGTTGGGTCACGGCGGGCGCGGACGGCGTCGCCGGGAACACCGACGACATCCTGACCGCGACGGGAGAGACACTGGCGCAGGTGCAGAGCCGGGTGCTCGGCACCGCCGACTCGGCGCCGCTCTTCACGGCGGTCCACGGATACACGACTGCGGCCGTCCGAGGAGGACTCCGCTTCGGCGCAAGGCACGAGCTCATGTTCGAGGTCGAAAACGCGACCGACCGGAATTACCGCGGCATCGCCTGGGGCCTCGATGCCCCGGGCCGGGGCGTGTCGGTGTCCTACACGACCCGGTTCTGACGCCGGTCGGCACGGTTGGTATAATCCGCGGCCATGAGACGCCACACGCCGACTCCTCTTCGCGGACTCCTGCTGGTCGCGACGGCCGGAGTCGTCATCGCCGCGCTCGCCGGCGCCGGCGCCGCAGCCCGGAACGCCGGACCGTGGGTGTTCAGCTACTTCCTCGACAACGGCCAGGACGGCCTCCATCTTGCCTACAGCCGCGACGGCCTCGCGTGGACACCGCTCCACGACGGGCAGTCCCTTCTCGCGCCGACGGTCGGGGGAAAGCTGATGCGCGACCCGTGCATCATGCTCGGGCCGGACAACGTCTTCCACGCCGTGTGGACGACCGGGTGGTGGGAGCAGGGCATCGGGATCGGGCATTCGAAGGATCTGCTGACGTGGACCGACGTCGCGTTCCTGCCCGTGATGGTTCACGAACGCAAGGCGGCGAACGCGTGGGCCCCTGAGATCATCTATGACAACGAAACGCAGCAGTACGTGGTATTCTGGGCGACGGCCATCCCCGGCCGCTTCCCGGCGACGGACGACACGGCCGACATTCGCAGCGCGGACGGCTCGCGTCTGAACCACCGCATCTACCGCACCACGACGAAGGACTTCAAGGAGTACAGCCGGGCAGAGCTGTTCCTCGACCCCGGCTTCGACGTCATCGACGCCACGATCGTCCGCGACGGGACGCGCTGGGTGATGTTCCTCAAGGACGAGACGAAGTTCCCCGAGCCGCGCAAGGAGATCCGCGTCGCCTTCGCGGATCACGTTCTCGGGCCTTACACGGTGGTTCCTGGCCCGATCTCGAAGGAGAACTGGGTGGAAGGCCCCACGGCGTTCCGGGCCGGCGGCGACATGATCGTGCTCTTCGACGCGTACACGAGGCACCGATTCGAGGGCGTACGGTCGCGCGATCTGAAGGCCTGGACGCCCCTGGGCGGCGAACTGCAGATGCCGCCCGGGGCCAGGCACGGCACGGTCTTCGCCGTGCCGGAGAAGATCCTGAAAGGGTTGCTGGCTATGTCTTCCGGCCCTTCGTCAGGAACGGCTTCAACACGTCCATGAGATCCGGCTTCCCGATCTCCTGCAGTTCGTAGCTCACCCGCACGGTCGGCTTCTTGATCCGGATGAGCCGGTTCAGGTCGATCGGCGTGCCGATGATCACCGTGTCGCACGGCGTGCGGTTGATCGTGGTCTCGAGGTCCTTCACCTGTTTGTCGCCGTACCCCATTGCCGGCAGCAGCACGCCGATGCCGGGGTACTTCTTGAAGGTCTGGGTGATCGTGCCGACGGTGTAGGGCCGAGGGTCGACCATCTCCGCCGCGCTGAACTTGCCGGCCGCGACGACGCCGGCGCCGAACTTCATTTCACCGTGGGTCAGAGTCGGACCGTCCTCGACGACGAGCACCCGCTTGCCGGTGATGCGCTCGGGGTGGTCGACCGTAATGGGCGACGCGCCCTCGATGATCACGGCCGAGGGATTCACGCGGCGGATGTTCGCGCGCAGCGTGTTGATGCTGGCGATGTCGGCCGAGTCAACCTTGTTGATGACGACGGCGTCAGCCATCCGGAGGTTCGTCCCGCCGGGGTAATACGTCAGCTCGTTGCCGACGCGGAGCGGATCCGCCACGACGATGTGCAGGTCTGGGCGGTAGAAGGGCGTGTCGTTGTTGCCGCCGTCCCAGAGAATGATGTCCGCTTCCTCCTGCGCCTGCGCGAGGATATCCCCGTAGTCCACGCCCGAGTAGATGATGGTGCCGCTGACGATGTGCGGCTCGTACTCCTCGATCTCTTCAATGGTGCACTGGTGCTTCTTCAGGTCGGAGATCGCTCCGAACCGCTGCACGCGCTGCTTCTCGAGGTTCCCGTACGGCATCGGGTGGCGGATGGCGGCCACCCTGAAGCCGTTGTCGCGCAGGATCTGCGCGATGCGGCGCGTGGTCTGGCTCTTGCCGGACCCGGTGCGGACGGCGCACACGGCGATGACCGGCTTCCTGCTCCTGATCATCGTCGCCCCGGCGCCGAGGAGCGTGAAGTCGGCGCCTGCCGCGTTGACGATGGATCCGCGATCCATCACGTAGTTGTAGGGCACGTCGCTGTACGCGAAGACGACCTCGTTGACCTCGTGGTCGCGGATGATCGCCTGGAGGTCCTCCTCGGCGAGGATCGGGATGCCCTTGGGGTACAGTTTGCCAGCCAGCGACGCCGGGTACTTGCGGCCGTCGATGTTCGGGATCTGCGTGGCGGTGAACGCGACGACCTCGTACCGCGGGTTGTCACGGTAGACGACGTTGAAGTTGTGGAAGTCGCGCCCGGCGGCGCCCATGATGACAGTGCGGACTGGTCTCATAACACCTCAATAACTCGGGGCTCGGGACTCGGAACTCGGGACTCCCGCCTCCGCCAAACGGCGTGCCGGCCACCTAAGGCGCGACCGGCGGGACTCGGATAGCAACGCTAACAGAGCACCTTCTTCAGGCGTTCGACGGCCCAGTCGATCTCCTCGCGCGTGATGACGAGCGGCGGCGCGAGGCGGATCACGCGGTCATGGGTTTCCTTGCACAGCATGCCGTCCTGCATCAGCCGCTCGCAGTACGTGCGGGCGGCGCAGGTCAGTTCGATGCCAATCCACAGGCCCCGGCCGCGGACTTCCTTGATGATTGGGCTGCGGAGCGCGCGGAGCCGCTCCAGGAAGTACCCGCCGAGGTCGGCGGAGCGCTCGACGAGCTTCTCATCGACGAGCACCTGGAGCGCGGCGCGGGCGGCGGCGCACCCGAGCGGATTGCCGCCGAACGTGCTGCCGTGGTCCCCGGGCTTGAAGACGCCCAGCACCTCGCGGCTCGAGAGCACCGCGGAGACGGGGTAGTAGCCGCCGGACAGGGCCTTTCCGATGATGACCATATCGGGCCGCACGTCCTCCCACTGGTGCGCGAAGAGCTTGCCCGTGCGACCGAGCCCGGACTGGATCTCGTCGCAGATGAAGAGCACGCGGTTGGCCCGGCACAGGGCCTCGGCTTTCTTCAGGTAGCCGTCCGGCGGAATGACGATGCCCGCCTCGCCCTGGATGGGCTCGACGAGGAACGCCGCCGTGTTTGGCGTGATCGCGGCCTCGAGCGCCGCCGCGTCGCCGAACGGGACGACCGTGAAGCCGGGCGTCAGCGGCCCGAAGCCGTCGCGGTACTGCTCGTCCGTGGAGAAGCTGACGATCGTGACCGTGCGGCCGTGGAAGTTGTTGGCGCACACGATGATCTCGGCCCGGTCCTTCGGGATGCCCTTCACCGTGTACCCCCACTTGCGGGCCGCCTTGATGGCGGTTTCCACGGCTTCGGCCCCGGAGTTCATCGGCAGCGACATGTCGTAGCCGGTCAGATCGTGCAGGAGCTTGTAGAGCTGCGGCAGCTGATCGTTGCGAAACGCCCGCGACGTCAGCGTGACGCGTTTCACCTGGCCGACGACCGCCTGCATGATGTGGGGATGGCAGTGGCCCTGGTTCACGGCCGAGTAGGCCGCCAGGCAATCCAGGTACTTCCTGCCGTCCACGTCGTACACCCACACCCCGTCGCCGCGCTCGATGACCACGTCGAGCGGGTGGTAGTTGTGGGCGCCGTACTGCTCTTCCATCTCGATCAACGTCTGCGACTGCGTCACTGTAGGATGCATACGTCAGCCTGTCGCCTTCCTAGTCGCGTTCGAACAGCATCGTCAGCAGGGCCATGCGGATGAAGAGGCCGTTGGTCGACTGCTTGAAGTAGAGCGCCCGTGGGTCGTCGTCGACGGCCTTGTCGATCTCGACCGTCCGGGGCAGCGGGTGCAGGATCATCGCGTCCGGCCGCATCCGGCGCAGGAGGCGCTCGTCGATGGTGTACCGGCTGAGGGACGCGCGGTCTTCGACGCGATCGGGACGGATGCGGGTCTGATAGACGACGTCCACCTCGCCGGCGACGGCCGCGACGTCGCTCACGAGGTCGTACCACACGTCGTGCTCGTCGAGGTGATCCAGGATGTCCCGGCTCATCTGGAGCTCGGGCGGGCTGACGAAGTGGATCTTCACCCGCTCGAACTTGCTCAGGAGATAGGCGAGGGACCGCGCGGTCCGGCCCCGATCGAGCTCGCCGACGATCGCGATCGTCAGGCCGTCGAGGGTCCGGCGCTCGCGGTAAATCGTGTAGAGATCGAGCAGCGCCTGCGTCGGGTGCTGGCCGCCGCGGCCGTCGCCGGCATTGATGACGGGCACGCGCGACACGCGCGCCGCCCGCCGTGCGCCGCCCTCCTCGGTGTGGCGCAGGACGATGACGTCCGAGTAGCCGGAGATGATGCGGATGGTGTCCTCGAGCTGTTCGCCCTCGATCTCGGACGAGAACACCCGGGCGTGCTCGGTGGAGAGCACGCGCCCGCCCAGGCGGTACATGGCGGCCTCGAACGAGAACCTGGTGCGGGTCGAGGGCTGGTAGAAGAGCGACGCCATGATCGTGCCCGAGTAGTCTCGCGTGCCCCCGCGCGCCACGACCCGCTCCATCTGGCGCGTGCGGTCGAACAGCTCCATGAGGAGCGGCACCGTGAACTGCTGCGATTCGATGACGTGGTTCAGTTTCATCAGGGCACCTGGCTACTGGCTACTTCCTCTCCCCGCACGATGTGCGTCCCCGCCTCTCCCCGCACCGCGTCGGGCAGCCGCTCGTACGACGTGATGATCACCTCGCCCCCGCCATCCCGGAGGAAGCGCAGCGCCGACTCGATCTTCGGACCCATGTTGCCGGGCGGAAACTGGCCTTCCCGGTAGTAGCCCTCGACCTCCGCCGCCGTCACCCGGCCGAGCGGCCGCTGATCCGGCCGCTTGTAGTTCACGTAGACCCGGTCGGCGTCCGTCGAGATGATGAAGTACCGGGTCCCGAGCCGGGCGGCCAGCAGGGCCGACGCGCGGTCCTTGTCGATCACCGCCTCGACCCCGTGCAGCTCGCGTCCGCGCCGCACCACCGGAATGCCGCCTCCGCCCACCGCGATCACGAGCACGCCGGTGTCGATCAGCCGCCGGATGACGCTCTCCTCCACGATCTCGAGGGGCTCGGGCGACGGCACCACGCGCCGGTAGCCGCGCGCCGCATCCTCGACGACGGTCCAGCCGAGGCGATCGCGGCGCTCGTGGGCCTCCCGCTCGGAATAGAACGGCCCGATCGGCTTCGTCGGGCGCTCCATCGCGGGATCGGTGGCTGACACGACCACCTGCGTCACCACGGTCGCGACGGGCGTCGTCAGCCCCACCTTCGCGAGCTCCGCCTGGAGCGACTGCTGGAGCAGGTAGCCGATTTCACCCTGGGTGGTCGCGTCGCACACGTCGAGCGGGTGCGTGTAGACCTGGTTCGCCGCCTGTTCCGACCGGAGGAGCGCCGCGCCCACCTGCGGGCCGTTTCCATGGGTCACGACCACGTGGAACCCGGCGCGGATGATGTGGACGATGGCCTCCGCCGTGCGGCGCGTGTTGGCGAGCTGCTCCGCGATGGTGCCCTTCTCACCCGCGCGGATGAGAGAGTTGCCGCCGATGGCGATCAGGGCCGTCTTCGCCACACCGCACCTACTTCATCATCTCCAGCATGATGGCCTTCTGCACGTGCAGCCGGTTCTCGGCTTCCGGGAAGACCACCGAGTTCGGCGAGTCGATCACCTCGTCGGTGACTTCCTCCCCGCGATGGGCCGGCAGGCAGTGCATGAAGAGCGCGTCCGGCTTCGCCTTCGAGAAGAGTTCCGCGTTCACTTGGTACGGCCGGAACACCGCCTTGCGCGCGTATGCCTCGGCTTCCTGGCCCATGCTGGCCCACGCGTCGGTGTAAACCGCGTCTGCGCCCGTCACCGCCTCGGCCGGGTCGGTGGTCACCGTGCAGGTCGATCCCGTCTTCGACCCCTCGGTCCGCGCCCACTCGAGCAGCGCCGGCTTCGGCTGGTAGC
Source organism: uncultured Acidobacteriota bacterium (assembly GCA_963809475.1). Classification (GTDB taxonomy): domain Bacteria; phylum Acidobacteriota; class Vicinamibacteria; order Vicinamibacterales; family JAKQTR01; genus JAKQTR01. The sequence goes on along the minus strand of CAWEJS010000002.1, from coordinate 1,374,165 downwards.
CCTCCGGCGACGCGATCACGATGTGCGTGCCGAAACGCGCGGCGGCGAGCATCAGCGAGTTCGACACGTTGTTGCTGTCGCCGACGTAGGCGAGCTTCAGACCGTCCAGCCGGCCCTTGTGCTCCAGGATCGTGAGAAAGTCCCCCAGGGCCTGGCAGGGATGGCTGAGGTCGGTCAGGCCGTTGATCACCGGCACGGAAGCCCACTCGGCCATCTTCTCGACGATGTCGTGGGCAAAGGTGCGAATCATGATGCCCTGGACCATGCGTTCGAGGTTCTTCGCGACGTCGTAGACGGACTCGCGCTTGCCGAGGTTGATCTCGGCCGGCGACAGGTAGATCGAGAATCCGCCCAGCTGGTGGATGCCGACGTCGAAGGACACCCGCGTGCGCAGCGACGGCTTCTCGAAGATCATCGCGAGGGTCTTGCCCTTCAGGGCCTCGCTGAACAGGGCCGGGTTCGCCTTGATGTCGCGGGCGAGGTCCAGCAGGTGCCGTAGCTCATCCGTCGTGAAGTCGCGGATCGTCAGGAAGTCAGGTACACGCATGGCGCATCTCCCCAGGATGGAACCCAGCAACCGTCCCCATGAACTGTCCACGATAGCCAGCATGTCGGGCCGACAAGCCGTCTCGTCTCGGGATCCTCGACCGCACGGGCGAGGCGAGAGGAACCCGGGGAATCCCCGGTCACAGAATCTTACTCCGGGGTCTTGCGGGAAGGGAAGCCGGGCCGCCGCCGGCCCCTCCGGCGCCGCCGGCGGGCTGGCGTGCCAGCGTCTTCAGCGGGCGGACCGCCCAGATTGCGCCAGTAGGCGAGATGGTCGGGGTCGTCGCCGTGAATCTCGAGCCAGGTCAGCGCGTCCGGGAAGGCCGAGCGCTGCATCAGCATGCGGCGCGCGTGAGGCGAGCGGCTGGGGTCGCGGAGGCGGCGCTGCAGCATCAGCACCTGGTGAATGCGCTCGACGTCGCGGCGGGACAGCGGCAGCACGCCCAGGTTGAGCCCAGGCCTGTCGGCGCGCTCCATCGACCCGGGCCACCCGCCCTGGGAGAACCCCAGGGGCACGATGAGGCTGCCGAGCAGGATCCCGTTCGAGAGGGACGCCGGCGCCGCCGCGAACCGGCGCCGGTACGCGTCGATCCGCGCGAGTGACGCCCACAGCGCCTCGCCGGCCTGCCGGTGCAGCACCTCGCTCAGCGGCTCGAGCAGGCCCAGCCTCTGGAGTTCGCGGAACGTGCGCTCGGCCGAGCCCGAGCGGAGAATCTTGTAGTACTCCTCCGCGAGGCGGGCGGGCGCGGAGCGTGCCAATTCGTGGCGCTCGCTCGCGATGGCGTCGAGGATGGGCCGGTCGATCGTGAAGTCGAGCCGCGCGGCGAACGACACCGCCCGCTGCATCCGCACCGGGTCTTCGCGGAACCGGACGACGGGATCGCCGATGCAGCGGATGAGCCGCGCCCGGAGATCCTCGAGGCCGCCGACGTAGTCGATGATCGAGAAGGTGGCGATGTCGTAGAAGAGGCCGTTCAGCGTGAAGTCGCGGCGGAAGGCGTCCGCTTCGGGCGTGCCGAACGTGTTGTCGTGATGGACGAAATGATCCTGGCGCCTGTGGCGTCCTTCCTCGGCGGCGCCATGAGGGGCTTCGCGCGAGAGGACCCCGGCGGCCCGCGCGATCGCCTCGGCCTCGGCCTCGGCGGCCCGCGCCGCCGCCTCCGCCTCGGCTTCGGCGGCCTCTTCCTCCGTGATCTGCCTCCGGAACGTGGCGACCTCGATCACCTTGGTGCCGAAGCGGATGTGCGCCAGGCGGAACCGCCGGCCGATGATGAAGCAATTCCGGAAGAGCTTCTTGATCTGGTAAGGATGCGCGTCGGTCCCGAGGTCGAAGTCCTTCGGCCGGCGGCCGAGCAGCAGATCGCGCACTCCGCCGCCGACGATGTAGGCGGTGAAGCCGGCGTCCTTCAGGCGGTAGAGGACCTTGAGCGCGTCGGGATCCACGTCCTTCCGCGACAGCGTGTGGCCATCGCGGGGGACGATCAGCGGCCGCATTCCGGGCATCTTACTCGGGGCTGGGGGCTTGGCGCCAGGCGCCAGTCGGATATGCCTGCCTCTTGCCCCTTGTCCCTCGATCCTTGCCCCTATCCCTTCGCGTCCTTCCAGTTCTCCCCGATCCCGACTTCCACCGTGATCGGCACGGCGAGTTCGGCGGCGCCTTCCATGTGCTGGCGCACCAGAGCCGCCACCTCCTCGGCCTCCGCCCGCGGCACCTCGAAGAGCAACTCGTCGTGCACGGTGAGGATCATGCGGGCCCGGAGGCCATCCGTCCGGGCCGCCCGTGCCTCGAGCGCGTCGTGGACGTCGATCATCGCGCGCTTCAGAATGTCCGCGGCGGTGCCCTGGATCGGCATGTTGACCGCCACCCGCTCGGCCGCGCTCCGCACTTGACCGTTGCTGCTCGTGAGCTCCGGCACCGGACGCCGCCGCCCCCACAGCGTCTTCACCACGCCGTTCGCGCGCCCGTCTTCCAGCGTCTTGTCGATGAAGGTGCGCACGGCGGGGAACCCCGCAAAGTATGCGGCGATGAACGCCTGCGCCGCCTGCTGCGTCACGCCGATGTCCTTCGACAGGGAGAACGCGGTCTTCCCGTAGAGCAGGGCGTAGTTGACCATCTTCGCCCGGCTGCGCATCTCTTTCCGATTGAGCCCGCTGCCGGTCCCGAAGATGGCCAGCGCCGTGCGGTCGTGGATGTCCTGGCCGCGCCGGAAGGCCTCGATGAGCGCCTGGTCTCCCGACAGGTGCGCGAGCACGCGAAGCTCGATCTGGGAATAGTCGGCCGAGATCAGCACGCAGCCCGGCTCCGCCACGAACGCCCGCCGGATCTCCCGCCCGAGCTCCGTGCGCACGGGGATGTTCTGCAGGTTCGGGTCGCTGCTGCTCAGCCGCCCGGTGGCGGCCACGGCCTGATTGAAGCTCGTGTGCACCCGCCCCGTCGCGGGGTTCACGAGCTGGGGGAGCGCGTCGACGTACGTCCCCTTCAGCTTCTGCATCGTCCGCCACTCGAGGATCAGGCGCGGCAGTTCGTGCGTGAGCGCCAGTTCCTCGAGCACCTCGACCGACGTGGACGCCACGCGCGTCGTGCCGGTCTTCTTGAGCACCGGCAGCTTGAGCTTCTCGAACAGGATTTCGCCGAGCTGCTTCGGGGAATTGATGTTGAACTCCGCACCGGCCAGGTTGAAGATCTTCACGTTGCGCGCCTGCATCTCGCCGTCGAGGGTCTTCGACAGTGCCGCCAGCGCCGCGGCGTCGACACGCACGCCGGCCTGCTCGAGCGCCACGAGCACCGGGACGAGCGGCCACTCCAGGGTGCGATACAGCTCGTCGAGCCCGCCGGACGCCAGCTTCCCGCGCAGGACGCCCGCGAGTTGCAGCGGCAGATCGGCGCGCTCGGCCGCGTAGGCCAGGGTGGCGGTGGCGGGCAGGTCGGCCGGCGCCGTCGCCTTCGCGCCTCTCCCGTACACGCCCTCCTCGGTCAGCGGCTTGTAGTCGAGGTGCTCGATGCTCAGGGTCTCGAGCGCGTGCGGGGCGCGTGTCGAGTCGATCAGGTAGCTCGCCAGCATGGTGTCGAACCCCGGGCCGGCCACCATCACGCCGTGCCGCGCAAGGACGATGGCGTCGTACTTCACGTCGTGGCCGACCTTTTCGACCTTCCCGTCACCGAGCAGCGGGGCGAGGGCGGCCAGCACCGTGGGCGTGTCGAGGTTGACGGCCTCGTCGAGAGCATGATGTCCCAGCGGCACGTACCGCGCGTGCCGCGCGCCCCGGGAGAGCGCGATGCCGACGATGCGGGCGCGCATCGGGTCCGCATCGTCTCCCATCACCCGCAGGCCCACGTGCCCGGCCGCGCGGAGCTCTGCGGCCAGCGCCGGAAGTGCGTCCAGCGACTGAAGGATGGCGTAGTCGGTGGCGACCGTGGCGGAGGTCGGCGCGAAGTCGCTCGTGAACGTGCGGAAACCCAACTGCGAGAAGAGCGCGTAGCACGCCTCGCGATCCGGGCCGCGATAGCGGAACGACTCCAGGTTCTGATCGACTGGCACGTCCGTGCGGATCGTCACCAGTTCGCGGCTGGCCCGGGCGGCGTCGGCTCCGGCCAGGAGGGCCTCCCTGTACCGTTTCTGCGGCACACCCGCGGCGCCCTCGAGCAGCGCGTCGAGCGAGCCGAACTGCGCGAGGAGGTCGCGCGCGCCCTTCTCGCCGATGCCGGGCACACCCTTCACGTTGTCCACCGCGTCACCCGTCAGCGCCAGCACGTCGATGACCTTGTCCGGCGGCACGCCAAACTTCTCGACGACGCCGGCGGCGTCGTACCACGTGCCCTCGTCCCGCGGGTTGAAGACGCGGATGCGGCCGCCGACGAGTTGGAAGAAGTCCTTGTCGCCCGTGACGATCGCCACATCGGCCCCGGCCGTTTCCCCGCGCTTCGCCAGCGTCCCGATCACGTCGTCCGCCTCGAAGCCCTCGGCGGTGATGACCGGGACGCCGAGGGCGGAGCAGGCCTGATGGATCCACGGGATCTGCTCGGCCAGGTCGTCGGGCATCGGCGCGCGGTTGGCCTTGTAGTCGCCGGCCAGGTCGTCGCGGAACGTCCGGCCGGCGAGGTCGAAGGCCGCGGCAATGGCGTCGGGTTTGTGATCGGCGATGAGCTTGCGAAGCATCGCGACGAATCCGAAGACCGCGTTGGTGGATCGGCCGTCGGGCCCCGTCAGGTTTCTGATGGCGTGATACGCGCGGTACATCTGGGACGAGCCGTCGATGAGATAGAGGCTGGGCATGGTTCGCAATCCTATATTATGGACGGCTCATGAGGTTGGACAGGCGAATTCCCCGGGGTTTCGCCGCGATCGCCGCTGCCACGGTGCTCGCGGCCGGCGTGTCCGCCTGCGCAGGATCGGGTCTCGTCAAGCAGTACCAGTACGACGAGGACATCACCCTGGCGGTCGACGGAAGCGCCACCGTCTACGTCAACGCCTCGATCCCTGCTCTGGTGAACCTGCGGGGCATGGACCTCGACGTCCGCCCCACTGCGCGGCTCGACCGGGCGAAGGTCCGGGCGCTCTTCGCGTCCCCCGTCGCGCGCGTCACGCGCGTCAGCCGGTGGCGGCGGTTCGGCAGACAGTTCGTCCAGGTCAGGCTCGCGGTGGACGACATCACGAAGCTGGGCGCGTCGCCGCCTTTCGCGTGGGCGACGTACCGCATCGATCGCCGGGACGGATTGATCATCTACCGGCAGGATTTCGGCGCCTCCGCCGGCAAGGCCGTCGGGGACGTGGGCTGGAAGGGTGATGAACTCGTCGCCCTGCGCGTGCACCTGCCGAGCCGCATCCGCTATCACAATGCCGGCGCCGGCAACATGAAGCGCGGAAACATCCTCATCTGGGAGCAGTCGCTGGCGGACCGGCAATCCGGAACGCCACTGAACGCCGAGGCCCGCATCGAGGAGACCTCGATCCTCTACTCGACCCTCGTGCTGTTCGGCGTCAGCGGGGCGCTGGCGCTGCTCGTGATGGCGCTCATCATCTGGCGGGTGGTGAGAAAGGGAAAGCGCGCCACGTAGGCGCGCTCTCCGGCACCATGCCGCCGATCGTGCCCGACTCGAATTAGATCCCGTCCCGCCACGGCCGCCGCATGCCCTGGCGCATGAGGCGCTGCTCTCGCATCGACCGCATCATCTGCCGTTCGGTACGCTCGGCCATCCTCGCGCGCGCGTCCGTCAACTGCTTCAACTGCTCCGGGGTGAGCACCTTCATGCGCTGCCCCTTCACCCGGGCCTGGAGGACGAACTGCTCGGCCTGGATGGATGCGACGGCCCCGGCCGCCGTCTTGACGGCGGCCTCATCCGGGATGTCTGCCTTCATGGCATCCCGCAGCTTGTCGCGAGCGTCACGCAGGCGATCGCGCACCGCCTGCCCGTCCTTCCGCTGCTGTTCCTGGATGGCCTTCATCTGGTCCTTCTGGGCCTGCGTGAGGTTCAGTTGCGCCATCAGGTTCGCGCCGGGGGCCATTCCGCGCCCGCCCGCGCGGCCCATCCTGCGCCCCATCATCGGCCGCTGCATCCCGCGGCCGCCCATCATCCCCGGACTGCCCATCATCCCCTGGCCCATGCCGCGGCCCATACCCTGACCCATTCCCCAGCCCATGCCGGCTCCCATTCCCTGATTTCCGGCGGGCGGCGGCGGCGGAGCCGCCTGGTCCCGGGTTGCCGGAGCCGGTGCCGGCGTGGTGGCGGGCGCGGCGGCCTTCGCCTTCGCCTTCGCTGCCGGCGGGTTCTGCGCCGGGGTCTGCGCCTGTGCGGCGGCCGTGACGAGAAGACCGGCCACCACGGCCATGGACACCAACAGATTCTTACGCTGCAACCACATGAAAGCCTCCACCGCGGTCCCGACGCCCGGCGTCAGTCTCCTCGAGGCGGGCCTGTTCCCGCGCTCATACCCTTAGACCGGTCACCCCGCGCATCCGTTACATCGCGCCCAGGGAGTTGTGCCGTCTGCGCCGGACGGCTACAGTGGGCGGTATGGCCTCAGCCGACTCGTCGCTCGGGAAGCCCACCGTGCTGCGTTGTTCGCGCTGCGGGAAGTTCGTGGACTGGCGCGAGGCGCGGCTGCAGGTCGTCTGCGAGTGCCGCGCCCACCTCGAACTGCCGCCGGTGCTCATCCGTGAGGCCGCGGCCGGAGACCGGGAAGCGGTCACGGCTCTCTTCCGCCGCACCTTCGGACGCACGAAGATCGTCGCGTTCGGGGCCGTCATGCCGCTCGACAATCTCCCCGCGCTCGTGGCCGAAATGGGAGACGAGCTGGCCGGGGCGCTCGGCTACCAGCTCCGGGCTGATGCGCTGCACATCGTGGCGCTCGCGACGGAGGCCACCTGGCAGCGCTCGGGCGTCGGCGGGCAGCTCCTCACGTCGGCCGAGGCCATGGCGCGCCGCCTCCATCTCGCGAAGGCCGTATTCTGCGCGACCAACGACAATCTCCCCGCGCTCTACTTCTACCAGCGCTCCGGCTACGTGATCAGCGAGGTCGCGGTCGGGTCGCTCATCCCGATCGTGCCGCCCGGCGCTCCGTCGGGGTTCGCCGGCATTCCGCCGCGCGACGAGATCAGGCTCGAGAAGACGCTGGCGCCGTTGTCCTCGCCGGAGTAACGGCCCGGGTCAGATCGGGCGTTTGCGCTCCAGGAGCGCCCGCATCTCGTCGTCCGTCTTGAGCTGGTTCGTCACCGAGAACGCGTTGAACGAGGTCGCAAGCGACCGCGCCAGCATCCGCTCCACCTCGTTGGCCACCACGCCGGTCAGCGTGATCCGGCCGTTCTCGACGATGATGTGGATCGGCGGGTTGGACATCGACGCGTACTGCCAGAACGACGAGTTGCCGTAGATGGCACGGGCCACGGCGAAGCGCAGGCCCTCGTCGAACATGGAGACCGGGAGCACTTCGATCCGGTTCTCGACCCGCCTGACGCCGGCGATCTTCGCCACGCGGCGCTCGATGTCGTCGCGCTTGAACGGCATCGTGACCTTGCCCTCGAGCCTCACCACGCCATCGCCGATCGCGGCGCTGACGTCGTCGAAGATGGTGAACCTCGTGTAGCTGAGCACGACGCCCGAGACGTCACGGAAGATCTCATCGTCTTTGCGATCGGCCTGGGCCCGCGCCGGTGTCGCCAGCACCGCCGCCAGGATCAGGGCCAAGCACAGTCGCCTCGTGGACATTGTCCTGCTCCGGGGCTGAACGCCCGATCTCCCGGATCCCAGGGCCGGCTGGAGGCGCTGGCGGATCCGGCCCGCTCCGGGAGAGAACGCCGCCACACCCTCAGGGCTATCAAAGAGCGTGCCAGCCCGGAACAGGCGGGAACCCTCCGGATCACGCGGACCGGTTCGGTGCGTTGACGCTTGCTGAGGACGATGGAGTGGCCTGGAAGAGACTCGGGACGGGGGTCAGTCGAGGCCCGAGAACACCACGACGGTGAGGATCCCCGCCAGCACGACCAGCACCTGACGCACGGCGCCTCTCATGAAAGGCCCGCGATGCAGGCTCGGAATCAGGTCCGACATGGCGATGTAGAGGAAGCTCGCCGCCGCGACAGGGAGGAAGTACGGCAGGATGCCGGGCAACCGGTGAATGGCCAGGCCCGCGAGCAGCACACCGCCGATGGCGGAGAGGCCCGACAGGACGTTCAGCCACAGGGCGCGGACACGGCTGTAGCCTGCGCCGAGCAGAATCGCAAAATCGCCGACCTCCTGGGGGATCTCGTGCGCGGCGACGGCCAGCGCCGTCGTGACGCCGAGCGGAACCGAGACGTAGGTCGCCGCCGCGATGACCGCGCCGTCGATGAAGTTGTGCACGCCGTCGCCCACGAGGATGAGCGGCGCCGCGGTCTCGTGAATCTCGCAATGATCGGCGTGGCAGTGGCGCCACAGCAGGAACTTCTCGAAGGTGAAGAACAGCATGATGGCGCCGAGCAGCGTCCCGAACACCAGGGTCGGCTTCAGCGAGTCGAGGGCCTCGGGCAGCAGGTCGAGCAGCGCCACGCCGAGCAGCGTGCCGACCGCGTAGCTCACGAGCCACGGCACCAGTCGCACGCGGACCGCGTCGCGGAACAGGAGGAGCGTGGACGCCAGCATCACGCCCCCGAGGCTGCCGAGGATGGACAACCCGACGGCGATGAGCAGGGTGGGCACGGGGGCATCGTATCAGAAGGGAGTAGACAGTAGTCAGGAGTGCTCCTGACTACTTGGCTGTCTCCGATGCCACGTACCCGCTTCGCGCCCTGACGTGGTACGCGTGATCGCGCACCACGACCCGGATGTCGTGCCAGCGGCCGTCCCTGTGCGCCGGCGACGGATACGCGAGGAAGTACTGGCGGCTCAACTCGTCTGCGATGCCAACGGTCGCGGGGTCGAGATCGCGCGCGGATCGGATGATCTCCGTGCGGCCGCCGCTCGCGTCGGTCAGCGCGCGAAGCGCTGTCTCATTGACGCGCTCGTCCGAGTTCCAGGTGCCGGCGCCTCCGCCGGAGGGAGGCTGAGGGATGGGGGGAGGCTGCGGAATCGGGATGCGCGGGGTCGGGATGCGCGGGATGCCGCGGCCGCGCGGCACGGGAAACGGAAGCTGGACCGGCGGCCAGCGAGCCCTGCCGGGTCGCCTGGACGTCTGATCGCCCTGGCTGTCGATGCCAACGGCATACACCAGCACCTCCGAGTGCACGATCACTTGCCGGACGTCCCGCGGAGACGCCTCGCTGCCCGTGTCGTTGCCGTCCGAGATGATGACGAGGGCCTTCTTGCGATGGTGTCCGGCCTGCGCGAGCCGGATGGACGCGGCCACCGTATCGTAGAGCACCGTCTCGCCGTTCGGCGTGATCCGGCCCAATTGCCGCTGCACGCGCGCGCGGTCCCTCGTCCACCCCTCCACCAGGACGGCCGCGTCACTGAACCGGTAAAGGAAGATCTCATCGTCTGGGCCGAGCAGGTCGACGAGGAAACGGCCGAGCGCGCCTTGGGCGGCCCGAATCTTCTCGCCCGCCATCGAGCCCGACGTGTCCAGGGCGATCCCGAGGCTGACGGGCACGCGCTCGTTGCTGAAGTACGAGACCGGCTGCGCCACGCCGTCCTCGTACACCTGGAAATCATCACGCGAGAGGTTCCGTACGAAGCGGCCGTTGGCGTCGGTCACGGTGACGGAGACGTTGACCAACTCGATGCCCGCCTGGAACCGAACTTGAGGATCCTGTACCGCGCGGACGGACTGGGACGCCGCGACGGCCACCAGAACAGCGGCACCAACCAGCGTCCTTCTCAGGTGCGGCGTACAGAACATCTCGCGGAATCGTGATCGCAATTCTCTTGCCGATCGATTCACCCCTGGCGGCTTCGCGCGCCACCGAAAAACGGCCATAATCAGGGCACCTCTCAGCCGCAGGGCCCGGCTGGCGCCCGGTCAGGGGACACCCTGTGACACCTGCGGAGGACTGGGGGTGTCTAACTTATCGGGACGCGGGGAAGGGGGCGTATGGCGAGCATATTCAAGCTCCGGCGAGCGCGCGGGCCGGTTGACCTCGCGGTGGACATGGTCGGCGTCCGGCTGGGCGAGCGCCTGCTCCAGGCCGGGGTCTCGAATCCCGGGGTGTTCGCCCTGCTCGCGGGGAAGACCGGGCTCACCGGCCGGGCCTGCGCGGTGGTGGACACCGCGGAGGCGGCCGCCCTTCTCGAGGCTGCCGCCGAGCGCGAGGGCGTGTTGGTGGAGGTGTCGTCCGCCGCGACGGGGAGCTGGCCTTACGACGATGCGTCCTTCGACGTGGGGGTGGTGGATGGCAATGCGCTCCTGAATGCCGAGGCCCCGCAACGGCTGGGTCGCCTCCGCGACATGGCCCGCGTCGTCAGGCCGGGAGGCAGGGTCCTCGCCGTCCGCAGTTGGCCGATTGGCCTTGCCGGACGGCTCGGGTTCGCCCGCCAACGGACGGCGCCGAGCGGCGAGGCCGACTTGCTCGTCCGCGCCCTCGGCGAAGCTGGCTTCCGCCCGGTCCGCCTTCTGGCCGAGCGCGAGGGACTGACGTTTGTCGAGGGATTCCGCCCGGCAGGCGACACAGGCGCCAGGGACTAGCCCCCAGCCCCGAGCCCCTAGCTCCCAGCCCCTACCGCCTGATATAGTTCCTCTCCGTGAAGAAGCCCATCGAAATCGCCCCGGCGACGGGAAAACTCGGCGTGATGTGCGTCGGCCTCGGGGCTGTCGCCACCACGTTCATCGCCGGCGTGCTGGCGGTCCGCAAGGGCCTCGCCAGCCCCATCGGGTCGATGACCCAGATGGGCACGATCCGCCTCGGCAAGCGCACCGACGGCCGCTCACCCCTGGTGAAAGACTTCGTCCCCCTCGCCGAGCTGAACGACATCGTGTTCGGGGGCTGGGACATCTTCGAGGATAACTGTTACGAGTCCGCGAAGCACGCCGGCGTGCTCGAGAGCTCGCTGCTCGACCAGATCAAGCCCGAGCTCGAGGCCATCAAGCCCTGGAAGGCCGTGTTCGACCGCTACTACGTCAAGCGCCTCGACGGCCCGAACGTGAAGACGGGCAAGAACAAGCGCGACCTCGCCGAGCAGCTCCGGGCGGACATCCGCGCGTTCAAGACGGACAACAACCTCTCCCGGCTCGTGATGATCTGGTCCGCCAGCACGGAGATCTTCATGACCGAGTCGCCGGCGCACCAGTCCATCGAGGCGTTCGAGAAGGGCCTCGAGGCCAACGACCCGTCCATCCCGTCATCGATGATCTACGCGTACGCCGCCCTGATGGAGGGGATCCCGTTCGCGAACGGGGCGCCGAACCTGACGGTGGACGTGCCGGCGATGATGGACCTGGCCCACAAGAACCGGGTGCCCGTCACCGGCAAGGACTTCAAGACCGGCCAGACGCTCCTCAAGACCGTCATCGCGCCCGGCCTCAAGGCCCGCCTGCTCGGCGTGAAGGGCTGGTACTCGACGAACATCCTGGGCAACCGCGACGGCGAAGTGCTCGACGATCCGGAGTCCTTCAAGACGAAGGAAGAGAGCAAGAAATCCGTCCTCGACTACATCCTGCAGCCGGACCTCTACCCGGAGCTCTACAACGACATCTGCCACGTCGTCCGGATCAACTACTACCCGCCGCGCGGCGACAACAAGGAAGGCTGGGACAACATCGACATCTTCGGCTGGCTCGGCTACCCGATGCAGCTGAAGATCAACTTCCTGTGCCGCGACAGCATCCTCGCTGCGCCGATCGTGCTCGACCTGGTGATCTTCCTGGACCTCGCCAAGCGCGTGGGCTGGAGCGGCATCCAGGAGTGGCTGTCGTTCTTCTTCAAGAGCCCGATGCACGCGAAGGACCTGTACCCGGAGCACGACCTGTTCATCCAGTCGATGAAGCTGAAGAACACGCTGCGCTACCTGATGGGCGAGGACCTCATCACGCACCTCGGGGCGGAGTATTACGACTAACTCGGGGTTTGGGGCTCGGGTTTTGGGACGATAGGCGGTGGCTGGGTTTCCCGCGAGGCGAGCGATCTGGCGCCAGGTGCGAGCGCGTCCCTCGAAGCGGGACCGCCACGCGGGAAAGCCAGCTGCCGCCGCGCTGAGATCACGCTGAGGAGGCGAGCATGAACGCAAACGCAATGCTGAAGCCGGCCCTGATGGGCGGGTTGGTGATGGGCCTGCTCTCGGCCCTTCCTGGCGTGTCGCTCGGCAACTGCTGCTGCTGCGCGTGGCTCGTGACCGGTGGGCTCGTGGCCGCCTACCTGCTGCAGGCGAAGACGGCAGACCCGATTGCCCTCGGAGACGGAGCCCTCGTGGGCCTGCTGGCGGGCCTCTTCGGCGCCGTCGTGAACCTGGTCATCTCGGTGCCGATGAATCTCCTCCTCGGCCCGGTGCAGCAGCGCCTGCTGAGCCGGATCTCCGAGATCCAGCCGGACCTGCCCGAGAACGTCCGCCAGGCCATCGACACCTTCGGCACGAAAGGCGTGTCCATCGCCGGCGCCATCATGACGTTCTTCATGATGCTCGTGCTCGGGGCTGTCTTCTCGAGCCTCGGCGGCCTGCTCGGCGCGTTCTTCTTCAAGAAGAAGGTTGCGCCCGCGCCGCCGCCGTTCACCCCCGGTCCGAGCGGGCCCTTCATCGACGCATAGCAGGGGGACTGGCCCCCGGCTCCCGGTGAGCCGATACTCCGGTGTCGTGATCTCTGTCGACCACCTGTCGAAACACTACGGGTCTGTCACCGCAGTTGACGACCTGTCGTTCGAGGTGCGCGAAGGCGAGGTGCTGGGCCTGCTCGGGCCGAACGGTGCGGGCAAGACCACGACCCTGCGCATGGTCACCGGGTTCCTGCCGCCCTCCCGGGGCCGCGTGCGCATCGGCGGGTTCGACCTCTACGACCATCCCATCGAGGCCAAACGGAAGCTCGGCTACCTGCCGGAGCAGCCTCCGCTCCATCCCGAAATGACCGTGCGCCGCTACCTCCGCTTCGTCGCGGCGCTCAAGGACGTTCCCTCATCCAGGGCGGCGGCAGCGGTCGGCCTGGCCATCGAGCGCGCGCGCCTCGGCGAAGTCGCAGACGCCCGCATCCGGACGCTCTCGAAGGGGTACCGCCAGCGCGTCGGGCTGGCGCAGGCCATCGTGCACGAGCCACCCGTGCTCATCCTCGACGAGCCGACGTCCAGCCTCGACCCCAAGCAACGCGCCGAGGTGCGCGAACTCATCGTCGGCCTCAAGGGGCGGCACACGGTCATCCTGTCCACGCACATCCTCCCCGAAGTGAGCGAGGTCGCCAATCGCGTCGTCATCCTCCATCGCGGGAAGGTGATGGCAGTGGACACGCCGGAGAAGCTGGGCGAGCGGCTGCGGGCCCGCGAGACCGTGCGCGTCACAATCGCCGGGACCGCCGGAGCAACCGGACCCGCGGCGGACGACGTGAAGGACGCCCTCTCGACGCTGGCGGGCGCCGTTGCCGTCGCCGTTGCGGTGGACGCCGGCGGGACCATCGAGGCGCGCCTCGGGAGCGCCCGGGGTACGGATCTCCGTGCCGATGCCGCGGCCCTCGTCGTGGCCCGCGGCTGGAGGCTGGTAGGCCTCGCGGGTGAGTCGCTCTCGCTCGAAGACGTCTTCCTCGAGCTGACGAGCGGCGGGAAGGAAGACGCGTGATGCGGCATACGCTGGCCATCGCGCGCCGGGAAGTCGAGTCCTACTTCGTGTCGCCCATCGCGTACGCGGTGATGGCGGTCTTTACTTTCATGTCCGGCCTGTTCTTCTCGAACATGCTGGTCCATTACGTCCGGCAGGCCGCCCTCGCGGACGGCCAGATTCAGACGTTCGGCCAGTCCGCGTACCAGCTCGACGTGCCCACGGTGGTGCTCGCGCAGTTCTTCCAGAACGAGGCGTTCCTGCTCATGCTGGCGGTGCCGCTTCTGACGATGGGGCTCGTGACCGACGAGCGGAGGAAGGGAACGATCGAACTGCTGATGACGTCGCCGGTGCGTGCGTGGGAAATCGTCGGCGGCAAGTTCCTCGGCTCGCTCGCCCTGCTTGCGATGATGCTCCTGCCCCTGATCCCGATGTTCGCGTTCATGGGCGTCGGCGGGCATTGGGAGGCCGGCGTTATCGCGAGCGGCCTCCTGGGCCTGCTGCTGCTCGGCGGCGCGCAAATCGCCCTCGGCCTGTTCGTCTCGTCGCTGTGCGAGAACGTGCTCGTGTCGGCAATCGGCACCTACGGCCTGATTGTGACCCTGCAGTTCGTCGACACGACGGGCGGCGGCCCGGACTCGCTGTGGGCGCGGCTCCTGGGCTCGCTCTCGTTCTACGCGCGCCATCTCGACTCGACGCGCGGCGTTGTGGCAGTCGCAGACGCCGTCTACTTCGCGTCGTGGATCGTCATGGGGCTCTTCCTGGCCCAGCGCTCGGTCGAGGCGCTCAGGTTCAAGCGGACATGAGGAAGTACGCCTTCCTGCCCGGCGCCCTGATGATCGTGGCGGGCGTGGTCTGGGCGGCGCTGGCGCTTCGCTGGAGCGTGCCTGCCGCGGCACTAGTCGGCGGCGGCCTTCTTGCGCTGATTGTGGGCATGGCCGCCAACGTGAGCGGCATCCGGGCGTGGCTGGCTGACCCGCGCGGCGTCTTCGTTCTCAACTCGGCGCTGTCCACGATGCTGCTGGCCGCGGCCCTCGTGCTGGTCAACGCGCTGGCTGGCCTTCGCGCAACGACGTTCGACTGGACCGAGGCGGGCCGCAACACGCTCGCGCCCGAGACCGTCGGGATCGTTGAGCACCTCGGTGAGGACGTCACCCTGACTCGGTTCGGCCGCACCCGCGACCCCGGCCTGGTCCGGCTGCTCGGGGCCTTCGCCGCGCGAAGTCACCGCCTTCGCACCGAGTTCGTCGATCTCGACGCGTCGCCTCAGGCAGCCCGCACGTTCGGCGTCACCCGCGCCGGGACCGTCGTTGTCTCGTCGCAGCGGCGGTTTCGGCGCGTCGACCGCCTGACTGAGCCCGCGCTGGCGACCGCGATCGTGCAGGTGACGAGCCCTGTCGAGCCGGTGGTCTGCTTCGCAGCCGGAGAAGGGGAGCACGCCCTCGCGGACACCGGCCCACAAGGTCTGTCGGGGCTCGCGTCGGTGCTGACGGCCTCGAATTACACGCCACGGCCGCTGAGCCTGCTGCAGGGCGACGTGCCACCCGATTGCGCCGCGCTCGTCATTGCCGGCCTCCCGGGCGGACTGACGCCCGGCGCGCTCGGCCGCGTTGAGGGCTACCTCGCGCGCGGCGGACGCGTTGGACTCACGTTGGATCCTCCGGTCGATCCGGGCATCGCGGCCTTCGTGCGGCGGCTCGGGATCGCCGTTGGACAGGGGGTTATCATCGAGACGAGCGGGGCAGGCCGGGCGGTGGGAGCCGGCCCGGAGAACCCGGTCTCGTTTGCCTACCACGACCACCCGATCACCCGCGGGTTCGACCAGCGGACCATCTTCGGCCGCGCCGTTCCGCTGGCGTTGGCGCCGACCGAAATCGGCGAGCCGAAGCCCCTCGTGTCGACGGCCGACACCGCGTTCGAGCGCGTGGATCTCGTGAGCCGGGCCACCGGGTTCCGCGAGGGCCGGGACCGGAAGGGGCCGTTCCTGCTCGCCGTCGCCAGCCGCATCACTCGGGGTTCGCAGGACGCGGCGCTTCCGGAGCCCCGGATCGTTGTGGTTGGCGATTCGGACTTCCTCGCGAACGGGCTCATCACCTGGACGGCGAACCGGGACCTCACGGTTCGCATCGTGGCCTGGCTGGCCGGAGTCGAGGAGATGAACGTGGTCAGCGCCGGGGAGCGTCAGAACCGGCGCATCCCGCTGGCCGAGCGGCGCCGGACGGTGATGTACCTGGTGAACATCGGACTCCTGCCGCTCCTGCCGCTCGTGGCCGGGCTCCTGTGCAGACGTGCGCAGAAGCGCCCGCAGCCCTAAGGTTTGCAAGGAGATACACCGAAAGACCCCGCAGAAGGCGAGTGGCCTCGACGGACAACCGTCTCCACTGATCGCCCGGGGTGAAGCATGACACGCAGAACTCACGGCAGGTTCGCGGCATCCGGGCCGATCGCCGTCCTCGCGCTGACGATGGCCGTCTCGGTGCAGGGGCGCGCGATGGCGCAGGGGATGTTCCCGACCACGGCCGCGCCCGGACCGCAGAACCCCGGCCTGCCGCCCCTCGCCGTGAGCCAGATCGACGACGGGCGCCGCTCGGACGCGTTGAACCAGACGCTGTCGTTGAGCTTCTCCGAGCCCATCGCGATCCGCGACCTCCTGCTGCTGCTCGTGCGCGACACGAACCTCAGCGTGGTGCCGGATCCCGATATCCAGGGCACGTTCGCCGGCGAATTGAAGAACGTGACGCTCCGTCAGGCGCTCGATCTCATCCTCGAGCCGCACGGCCTGAGCGCCACCATCAGCGACAACGTCGTGCGGGTCCGGCGCGAGCAGGCGGAGACCCGCCTCTTCAACATCAACTACGTCGCGACGCGCCGATCCGGCACGCGCGGCACCGGGCTCGTCGGGGGCATGGCCGGAGCCGCCGGGCAGGGCGTCTACGGCGCCGGCGCGGCGACGGCCTACACCGCGGGTTTCGGCGGCGCAGGCCTCGGCGGCGGCTCTTACGCGGGCTCCGGCGGCATCGGCGGCAGCCAGGCGTCGGTGTCGGGCACCGATGCCGCCGACGTCTTCGAGGAACTGCAGGCCGGCGTCCAGACGCTGCTCTCCGAGACGGGCAAGATGAACCTCGACCGGAAGGCCGGCCTGCTGCAGGTCACGGATTTTCCGGGCCGCCTCGACAAGATCGCCGTCTACGTCGAAGCCTATGAGAACCGTGCGCTGCGCCAGGTGCGCATCGTCGCGAAGATTCTCGAGGTCGAACTCTCCGAGGGCTACTCGGCCGGTATCGACTGGTCGCTCGTGCTCAACCGCGCCGGCAAGTCCGCGACGCTGACGCAGCAACTGGCGCCGACGAGCGGGTCGAGCGCGTTCACCCTCGGCCTCAACATCAAGGACTTCACCGGCCTTCTCGACGCCTTCGCCAGCCAGGGGCGCGTGAACGTGATGGCGAGCCCGTGGGTCACCGCCATGAACAACGAGCCGGCGGTGATGCGCGTCGGCACTCAGGACGTCTTCTTCGTCACGACGTCGCAGGTGGACGCCACGAGCGGGCAGGTCCTGCAGACGGTCGTGACGCCGCAGACGATCACCGAGGGCGTCGTCCTCAGCGTGACCCCGCAGATCGCGGCCGACGGCATCATCAACATGAGCATCATGCCCAGCATCACGGAACGGACCGGCACCGCCACGTCCCGCCTGGGCGATCAGGTGCCGATCGTGAGCGTCCGGGAGACCGACACGCTCGTCCGGGTCCACCAGGGCGAGACGATCGTCATCGCGGGCCTGATGCAGGACCGCACAACGGTCGAAAAGAGCAAGGTGCCGGTCCTGGGAGACGTGCCCCTCGTAGGAGGCCTGTTCCGGCGCGACGAGCGCGCGAAGCGGAAGACGGACCTGGTCATCCTGCTGACGCCCACCGTGATGACGCCGGGGGAGACCGCCGCCGCGGCGGCGACCGACCAGCAGCGTCTGTACGAGGCGCAGCGCGAGCCGGTTCGCAAGTGAGCGCCCGGGCGTTCACGCTGGAGAGCGACGATGTATGAAGACTTTTTCGGGTTTTCCGAGAAGCCATTCAGCCTGACGCCGGACCCGAAATACCTGTATCGCAGCGAGTCGCACGCCAACGCTTTCGAGTTGCTCCAGTACGCCATCCGGCGCCGCGAGGGCTTCGTCGTCGTCACCGGCGACATCGGGACCGGGAAGACCACGCTGTGCCGCGCGCTCCTCGAGCAGATCGACCGCCGGACGTTCTCGGCCCTCGTGCTGAACCCGTTCCTCTCCGAGGACGACCTCCTGAAGCTCATCCTCCAAGACTTCGGCGTGATCTCGCGCGAGGAGATGAAGTCGGGCCGGCTGAACGGCGTCAGCAAGCAGGAGCTCATCGACACGCTCTACGACTTCCTGCTCGGCCTGCTGCCGATCCACGCGAGCGCGGTCCTCATCATCGACGAGGCCCAGAACCTGCCGCTGCCGGTGCTCGAGCAGCTGCGCATCCTGTCGAACCTCGAAACCGACAAGGAGAAGCTGCTGCAGATCATCATGGTCGGGCAGCTCAACCTGCAGCCGCTGCTCCGATCGCCCGAAATGCGTCAACTCGATCAGCGGGTGTCCATCCGGTATGAGTTGAAGCCGCTCACGCGCGACGAACTGGCGGCCTACATCAACCACCGGATCCAGGTGGCCGGCGGCTCGAGCGCCGTGACGTTCACGACGAAGGCGCTGCAGTACGTGCACCGGTACACCGGAGGCATCCCGCGCCTGATCAACCTGGTCGCGGACCGCGCGCTCCTGGGGGCGTACTCGGCGCGCGTGAGCACGGTGACCCACGATCTCATCGAGCGGGCGGCCGACACGCTGGACCTGCAGCCGATCCGGCGGTCGCGCTTCGCGTGGCTGCGGCGCGGCGCGCCGGTGGCCCCGGCGGCCCGCCCCCACTCGTCCTCCCTGTCCTGCAGGTGAAGCGTGAGCCGGACGCTTGACGCGCTGCGCCACCACAAACCACCGCCGCCTGACCCGGACGCCCCGCCCCGCCGCGGTGCGGCGGCCGAGAGCGTCCCGGCCTCGCTCGCCTATACGGCCGACCCGGATTCGCGCTCCGGCGGCTCTGCGACACCCAAGCGCCTCGGCCTCGTGATTGTGCTGGTCGCCGTCACGGCGCTGCTGTTGTGGCAGGTGGTCGCCATGAACGGGTTGATCCCGTCGGGGCCGTTCTCGTCGTCCACCACAGCAGTCGATGCCGAACGCACGACGGCGGCATTCCCCATGGCAGGCCGTGTGACCGCCGATCGCCCGCTCATCGCGACGCAGCCGGACCCGCCGCCGCCCACGGCGCCCGCGGCGGCGCCGACACGCGGCCCGGCGCCGACACACGCCGTTCCCGCGCCGTCCGCCGCGACTCGAGCCCTGGCACCCCCGGTCCCGGCTGTTCCTCTCCGATCCGCCAACCCGGCCGCCGCGGCGTCACCCGGCAGCGCGCCCGCGCCTTCCATGTCCCGCGCGCCGGCAGGGGAAACGGACCACTTCAAGCTGGCGCTCTACTACCAGCGCGTCGGCGACTTCGAGAATGCCCTGATTCACTACCGCGAGGTCCTGACGGCCAACGAGCTCAATGCCGAGGCCCACAACAACCTCGGCGTGCTGTACCAGAGCAAGGGGCTGCTCGAGGACGCCATCGGCGAGTTCCAGCGTGCGACGTTCATCGATCCCCGGTACGACAAGGCGCACAACAACCTGGGCGTGGCCTTGATGCGGTCCGGGAAGACGGACGGAGCCGTCGCCGAGTTCCGGGCCATCGTGGCCCGGGACCCGAAGAACGTGGAGGCGCTCACGAATCTCTCGCTGGCCCTCAAGGCGGCCGGCCGGGCCGAGGAGGCCCGCGAGACGCTGCAACGCGTGTTGACCCTCAACGGCCACTACGCCCAGGCCCACTACAACCTCGCGCTGATCTACGAAGAGCGCGGCGAGTTGCAGCGGGCCATCGACCACTACGAGCAGTTCCTCGCCAACGCCGGCTCCGAAAGCGCTTCGCTCTCGGTCGACGTTCGCGCACGCGTTCAGGCGCTCCGCTCCAGACTCCGCTAGCCTCCGCCGTCCCGCTCGATCCGCTCCGCGCCGAGCCGAAAGGCCACGCCTCGCGCCTCCACGGAATGTAGGCCCCGAAACCCCTCCTCCCTGAAAAGTGCAGCGTTGCGCAGCGGCGGGCCGTTCCCGCGAAGCGCGTGAAAACACCGGAAACCGCCGGCAGGGCAACGCCTTGCGGCGACACCGCGCGCCGGAGTGCGCAGGGCACATGCCTTGCTCAGACCCTGGTTGACGCGCCTGCATCCCGTGGCTTACCCGGGCGAGGCCAACACGACAGGTAGCCACCAGGCAGCCGGTGATTCCGGCGCTGAGAAGTGCGGAGAAGGTGACATGCGGAACCGACTCACGAGCGATCGAGGGCTGTCACTCATCGAAGTGACGATCATGCTGCTCGTCCTCATGCTGCTGACCGGCGTGCTGGCGCCGTCGATCATGGACTACGTCAGGGACGCGCAGTGGGTGAAGGTCAAGGAAGACTGCGAAGCCATCGGCGTCGGTGTGGCGCGCCTCACCCGCGACGTGGGACCCTGCCTCAAGTTCGACGGACGGGGCGCCTGCACGACGACCAATCGCGTGGACCTGCTCTACAGCGACGGCCCGGACGTGACGGCGGCCGACCTCGCCGGCGACGCGGCGATTCCCTTCTACGGCGGCGGCAGCACCGCCACCGACCTGAACTGGGACAAGGACGACTCCCGCGGCGACTCGATGCAGCACCAGTTCGTCGATAACGGCACCGGCCCGGGTTATCCCACGCCGGCGGACCTCGGCAGTTACGCCACCGCGGGGCCCGCGTTCGGACTCGGCTGGCGCGGGGCGTATCTGTCGCCGCCCATCGGCCCGGATCCGTGGGGCCACCGCTACCTCGTCAACTCCGTCTTCCTGGCGGCCGCGACCGAGGGCGGCTCGAGCGGCACGTCGGCGAGCATCGTGACGCCCATCGTCCCGACGCCGGGCGGCGGCTGGTCGCACGACACGTTCTGCATCTCGGCGGGTCCCAACGGCCAGTTCGAGACGGCCTTCGGCGGCAACGCCACGGGCGGGGTGTACCGCCGCGGCGACGACTTCATCTACATCATCTCCGGCGATACGCGCTGAACCACGAACGAGACAGCGGTGACTTCCATGAGGACGAACGGAGCAGATGACATGCGACGCCGGATGACGACCGAGCGGGGCCTGTCCCTCATCGAAGTCACGATCATGCTGCTCGTGCTGATGCTCCTGACGGGCGTGCTCGCGCCGTCGATCATGGACTTCGTGAAGGACGCCCAGTGGGTCAAGGCCAAGGAAGACTGCGAGGCCATCGGCGTCAGCGTCGTCCGCCTCGTGCGCGACGTGGGCCCCTGCCTCAAGTTCAACGCCGCGGGCGCCTGCACGAAGACGAACCGCGTGGACGTGCTCTACAGCGACGGGCCCGACGTGACAGCGGGCGACATGGCGGGTGATGCCATCGCCGGCTTGGCGGGCGGCGGCAACACCGCGGCTGCCCTGAACTGGC
This sequence comes from uncultured Acidobacteriota bacterium, assembly GCA_963809475.1. GTDB lineage: Bacteria > Acidobacteriota > Vicinamibacteria > Vicinamibacterales > JAKQTR01 > JAKQTR01. Next base: position 1,352,904 of record CAWEJS010000002.1, on the reverse strand, counting down.
ACGCGGACGACAGCCGCGGCGACTCGATGGAACACCAGTTCGTCGACAACGGCACTGGGCCGGCTTATCCGACACCGGCGGATCTCGGTGCGTCCGCGTCGGTCGGACCCCAGCCCGGTCTCGGCTGGCGCGGCGCATACCTGTCGCCGCCCATCGGTCCCGACCCCTGGGGACACAGGTATCTCGTGAACACGGTGTTCCTGGCCGTGGCGCGGGACGCGGAGACGGGAACGGGAGAAGGCCAGAGGAGCGGCGGCTGGTCGCATGACGCCTTCTGCCTCTCGGCGGGGCCCAACGGCCAGTTCGAGACGGCCTTCGGCGGAAACGCCACCGGCGGGGTGAACCGCCGGGGCGACGACTTCATTTTCGTCATCTCCGGCGACACGCGCTGAACACGTCAGTTCAAGGAGCACGACCATGCGCAAGACAATCGCCTACGCAATCCTGACCGGCACGATGATACTGGCGTGCTTCGGTGCGGCCCCCGCGCAAGCCAGCCCCATCTACGTCAAGGGCCACGGACTGGGAGTCGACAACCTGGAGATCATGGCGCCGTTCTACTTCCGGGCCTTCGCCGGGCAACTGCTCCTCGACACAGGAGCCCCCGACGCGAGCGACGACTTCTACGCCTTCTGCGTCGACGCGACGAGGTCGCGCGACCTGACGCAGGACATGACCACGAGGCCCCTCAGCGAGCTGCCCGACCTCGGCAATCCCGCGGCGGCGGTCCAGGCCGGGGCCGGCGCGCGCGTCGCCTGGCTGCTCAATACCTACGCGAACGACACCTGGTTCGCCACGGACGGCGACAACAAGGCGGCGGCCCTTCAGTTGGCGATCTGGGAGGTGCTCTACACGCCGTTCGGCGGCTACGACATCGCCGGGGGCGACTTCAGGCTCGTCTACGGCGGCGCCTATCCCTCGCTCCTCTCCTACGCGAACGCGTACTTCGGCGCCTTGGGCAGCAATGGGTCCGACGCCACCTGGTACGACACCATCGACCGCGAGTCGGCGACCGGGCAGGATTTCGCTGCACCGATTCCGACCCCTGAGCCCGGCACCCTGGTGCTCTTCGGCTCAGGCCTCTTGGGGCTGGCGCGCGCCACCCGGCGCCGCCGCCCTCTTCAGTAGGCCCGTCCCGGATGAGGCCAGGACCAGGATCGTCGCATCGGACTGAATGGCGGCGTGACACGCAGACAGAAAGGCCTGTGGCCACAGATTGTGTAGATTCACTATCGGGAGAGCTACAGGAATTGGGGGCCGTGAGGATCTACTTGAGGGCGATCTGACTTAAAGCGCTACGGCACAACATGTTAATGGAACCTAGCCCGGCGCAGACGCGACGCGCCGGCCTGGTATGCGCGGCAGAAAGGCGGTTCCGGGTCTACACGAAACGTAGGAGCGCGGGCGGCCGGCGACCGTTTCCCATGGAGTTTGGCGGCCGCTAGTGTCATAAATAGTGGCGTTTTCGGGCCCTCTGGCCGCGCGGCCAGACCGCCGATCAGAGGCACGACGGTTGCTGCTGAATTGAGCAGCCCCGGCGGACTCACCTCATTCTGGAGGCCACGAGCGTGCGAAGACTCAGGAATCGTGCGGGACTCTCGCTGGTCGAAGTGACGATCATCCTCCTCGTCCTCATGCTGCTCGCCGGCGTGCTGGCCCCGTCCATCGTGGACTTCGTCCGGGACGCGCAGTGGGTGAAGGTCAAGGAGGACTGCGAAGCGATCGGCGTCTCGGTGGCGCGCATGATGCGCGACGTGCCGCCGTGCTTCAGGCTCGTCGGGACGGACGGCTGCACCGTCGCCAACCGGGTCGACCTGCTCTGGAGCGACGGCGGGACCGCGGGCGCGCTCGCGCCGCTGTCGTCCGCCCACACGAACTACACGCTGGCGGGCGGCAACGTGAGCGGCCCCCTGAACTGGGACACGAGTGTGACGGCCCAGGACGGCAGCATGGAGCAGCACTTCGTGCGGAACAGCCTCGTCACGCCGTATCCCGTGCCGGGCGTGCTCTATCCCAACAGCGTGCCCGTCGGCCCGCAGTACGGCATCGGCTGGCGCGGCCCGTATCTGTCCGGCCCCATCGGGCCCGATCCGTGGGGCAACGCCTACATGGTCAACACGGCGTTCCTCACGACGGCCACCGACGCGGTCTCCCCGGGCGAGGGGCAGAACAACACCACGTGGAGCCGTGACGTGTTCTGCATCTCGTCGGGCCCGAACCGCATGTTCGAGACCTATTTCGGCGGCTGTCTCTCGACGACCCAGTTCGGTACGTGCCGCGAGGGCGACGACTGGACCTACGTGATCCAGGGAGGGACCCGGTAGGCATATGGCTGCGAGGGCACGGCGGCGGGCCTCGGCGGGCTTCACGCTCATCGAGATGACGGTGGTGCTCGCCGTCATCGTGACGCTCGCGCTCGTGCTCACCCCGTCCATCGCGAACTCCATCACCGACGCGCGCATCGCCCGCGCGCGGAACGACTGCCAGACGATTGCGAACGGGATCTACCAGTTCTTCCGCGACACCGGCTACTTCCCGTCCTGGAAGGTCGCGCAGGCAGGGGGGGCCGGGACCGTGGCGAACCGGCTCCAGGTGCTCGTGAGCGGCGGCACGGCTCCCCTCGAGGACGTGCCGACGCCCTGGACGACGGGCATCGCCGGAAGCCTCGCGGATCAACTCGTGACGAACGCGCCGGGCTACGCGATGAGGACGCCGTCGTCACAGTTCGGCTGGAACGGCCCGTACTTCTCGTCCGATCTCGGCGCCGATCCCTGGGGCCACCGCTACAGCGTCAACGTCGGCCTGATCGACCTCTCGCCGGGCGCGGCCACGGCGGCCGGGCAGGCGAAGATGGCGGTCTGGGTGCTCTCGGCGGGCCCCAACGGAGTCGTCGAGACGCCCTTCACCGCGTCCATCCTGTCGGCCGCGCAGCCTGGCGGTGACGACATCGGCACGCGAATCCAGTAGACGGTAGCCGCCGTTGCCCGCCGCTGCACGGATCGTGCGCGCGTGCATCCTACGGCGGGGCCCCGCTCGAGCCGAAACACCAAATAACGTATGGCGAACCATACAGGGATTGAACTGCTTCCGCACGTCTGCCGGATCGTCGAGGTGGACACGAAGCGCCGCGTCTTCGGCGGCGGCGCTCCGCCGGCCACGCGCGTACGGGCCTTTCATGAGATCCCCTATTCAGCGTCCGACCCTGCCCATCTGACAGCGGAGTTGCGGCGGATCGTCACGGGCCTCGATCACCGGGCGGCGGTCGCCGTCTGGGGGCTGCGCAGTTCGCACCAGGCCTTGCTGCTCCCGCCCGCCGACGCCGAGGCCCTCGGGGCCATCGCGCGGCGGGAGGCCCGCGCCGCGGCCGGAAACGTGGCTGTCGCGCCGGTCGCGGACGCCGTCGTGATTGGACCGCTGCGCGAGGACGGCCGCCGGGAAGTCGGCTACGCGGCGGTCGGGTCGGAGGAGCTGCGCTCGCGCCTTCAGCCTCTCGTTGACGCGGGGTTCACCGTTGATGCCGCCCTGACTCCGGCCCTCGCCCACGCGTCGATGATCGGCCAGCGCCGGGCGCTGCTGCCGGATGCCGTCGTGGCCGTGCTGTCCGTCAACCAGCGGGCGACGGCCCTGACGGTGCTCCGCGGCACGACCGTGCTGTTCGCCAGGGAGCTTCCCTGGGGCGGCGAGACCGACGCGCTCGACGGCGGCGGCGACACGCCCGCGGATTCGACGTTCGCCGGACGTGTGGCGTCCGAGCTCCGCCGCTCGCTTGTCTACCTGCGGCAGACCCACAAGGTCGAGGTCACCCGGATCTTCCTCTGCGGCGACCTGCCGGACATTCGCGCGCTCACCGGGCCGCTCATGGATGCCCTGTCCGTCGACGTCGAGACGCTCGATGTGGCCGACGGCGTCGACCTCGCGGATCTCCCGGAGCCGTCCGAGCCGTTTCGCTCGCGCCTCGGCGCGTGGCGCACCGCGCTCGCGATCGCCGCGGACGCCGCTCCGGCCGGCGCCCTCCGGGTTCCCGTGCCTGCGTCCGCGCTTCCGTGGGGGCGCCTCGGCCGGCGGCTCGCGATTGCGGCGGCCGCGGGCCTGCTGATCGTGGCTGCCGGGTGGGGGCTCGTGACGTACCTCTCGGGAGGCGCCGCCGCCGAGGCGCACCGCCTCCGCCGTGCCGTCGGTGCGCTCGAACCAGAGCTGCTGCGTCAGGACGAGGCCCGGCGCGCCGCCGCGCTGGCGTCCGCGCGCGCGGCGGCGCTGCAGGCCTTCGCGTCGCAGGGCCCCCGCTTCGCGCGGGTGCTCGAAGCGTTCAGCCACGCGGCGCCGGCCGGCGTCGCGCTCACGGCGCTGAAGGCGGACCCGGGCACCGGCTCGTGGCGCGTTACGGTCGAGGGCCAGGTCGAAGGCGTCAACGCCGCCGCGGCGCAGGCCACCTTCAACGAGTTTCTGAAGTCGCTCGGCGATTCGCCGATCGTCGGCCATCCTGTGACGCCTCCCTCACTCCGCGTCCGCACATCCGACGCGGTCCGCGCGCCGGAGCCTCCGTCAATCGATCTCGTGCCGGCGCCTGCCGGCAACGCTGTGCAGGAGGTCGAGGCGCAGAGGCCCGCGCCTGCAGGACCGGCCTACATCGAGGTCGCGCGCGACGGCCGGCTCTACCGGATCCCGCTGCGGCGGCAGCCGGGTACCGTGGACCTCGAACGCCAGAACGAACAGGCCCGCCAGCGGGAGAGACTGGCCGCCGCCCGCCAGCAACTCGCGGCGCGCCTCGACCAGGCAGTCGGGGTTGAAGACCCGTCGGTCCGCCACCCGGCGAGCGTGATCGATTTCACGCTGCAGTACGAGGTGTGGAAGTGAAGATCGCCGCCGGCCGGCTGAGCGAGGCTCTCCAGCGGCTGCTGCCGCTGCTCACCGTCGTGGCCATCGCGACGTGCGGTTACCTCTGGTACGTCCAGCCTCGTCTCAACGCGTACCTCAGGACCCGCACCGACGTCTCGACGCTGCGCGACCGGGTGCGCACGCTGCAAGCGTCCACCGAGCGCGCCCGCGACCATGTGCCAGTGAACCTCCAGGCGTCGATCGCCGAGTTCGAGGCGCGGATGTCGCGCGACGACAAGCTCCCAGACGTCGCCGCGGCGCTGGCGAAGGCCGTGCTCGACGTCGCTCCGGCGGGCCAGCTCCGGGGGCTGACCATCGAGACCGGCGACCGGGTGCAGCAGGGGGTCGACTCCGGCGTGCGCGGCGCTTCGCGGCCGGGCACGGGATCGGCAGGGGATGGCCCGGACGTGCGGATGGCGCTGTTCCCGTACGCGGTCAGCTACACACCGCTCCGGATCACCTTCGAGTCCACCTTCGAGGCCATCGGGAACTTCATGTGGAAGATCCGCGACCTGCCGACTACGGTCGAAGTCCGGTCGGCGAGGCTCACGCGCGGCCTGCCCTTGATGAAGGTCGAGGCGCTCATCCGCGTGTATCAGCGTGGCGAGGCCATTGATGGCGCCCAGAGCCTCGCGCCGGGCGTAGCCTCGTCCGCGCCGCCCGGTTCGACCGCTCCGCGCGTGGCGGGCTCACCCGGGATGGAAGGCTAGGGGCCGATGATCGTCCGCACGAGCCACCTTCGCCTCGCACTCATCGCGCTCGGCGCCGCCGTGCTCTACAACGTGTGGTACTTCGCGCTGCGCCAGGCGCCCAGACCGGCCGGGCGGGCTGCCGTGGAGGCCCCGCTGCTTGCCGTTCCGGCCATCTCGCCCGCGGCCCCGGCGGCGCTGGACCCGCTGGCGATTCCGGTGCCGCCGCGCATCGAGTTGTCGGCGCCGATCGTCTTCGTCCGCGATCCCTTCCTCTTCGGCGACGAAACGCGCCGTGCCACCGCGCCCGCGGTTCGACGCGCCGTCGCGGCGGAACCGGTCGTGCGATCGATCCTCTACTCGGCCGACCGCCGCCTCGCCATTGTCGACGGGCGCATCGTCGGAGTCGGGGAGCAGGCCGGCGGCTACACGGTCTCGGTCATCGAGCGGGACGCCGTGGTGTTCACGACCCCGGCTGGCGCGCGCCTCCGGGTGTCCGTGCACGACGGTCCCGAGAGGGGCCCGGCCCGATGACGCGGCCCTCCCCAGCGGCTTCCCGTCCGGAGGCGGCGGCCGCATTGACGGCCATCACCCGTTGCGCTTCACTGTAAGCCTATGTTCCACGTGCTCGTGATCGACGACGACGAACAGATGCAGTTCTTCCTGAACGAGGCGCTGCGGCGGCAGGGCTACGCCGTCACGCTCAGGCGGACCGCCGAGGAGGGGCTCCAGGTCCTGAAGTCCGACGCGGCCGACCTGGTGCTCCTCGACATCCGCCTGCCCGGGATGAGCGGGCTCGACGCCGTCGAGGAAATCCTGAAGATCGATCCGCGGGCGCCGATCATCATGATGACCGCCCATGGGACGCGCGACACCGCGATCGAGGCCATCCGGCGCGGCGCGTACGATTACTTCACGAAGCCGTTCCGCCTGGAGGAGATGGAGATCGTCATCCGGCGGGCCCTCGACAAGCGCAAGCTCTACTTCGAGATCGAGCGCCTCCGCGAGGAACTCGCCAGCGTGCCCGGCCACGAGTGGGCCAACACGGGAAGCCGGGCGATGACCGAGGTGATGCACCTCATCGAACGGGCGGCGCCGACGGACTCCACGGTGCTCATCATGGGCGAGAGCGGCGTGGGCAAGGAACTCGTGGCGGAGTCGATCCACGAGCGATCGGCCCGGAAGCACCGGCCCTTCGTGCGCCTGAACTGCGCCGCGATCCCGGAGACGCTGCTCGAATCGGAGCTGTTCGGCTACGAGCGCGGCGCCTTCACCGGCGCGCAGCAGCGCAAGCCCGGGAAGTTCGAGCTCGCCGACGGCGGCACGCTGCTGCTCGACGAGATCGGCGACATGACCCTTGCCACGCAAGCCAAGATCCTGCGCGTCCTGCAGAGCCGCGTCGTCGAGCGCGTCGGCGGCACGACGACCGTGCGCGTGGACGTGCGCATCATCGCGTCGACCAACAAGGACCTCCTGCGCAGCGTCCGGGAGGGCGCCTTCCGCGACGACCTCTACTTCCGGCTCAACGTGATCACGCTGCACGTGCCGGCGCTGCGCGAACGGCGCGAGGAAATCCCGAGCCTGGTCGATCACTTTCTGGCCGAGGCCAACAAGCGCCTGGGCCGGTCCATCAAGCGCGCCTCCTCGGACGCGATGGCGGCGCTCATGGCCTACGACTGGCCCGGCAACATCCGCGAGCTGAAGAACGCGATCGAGCGGGCGGCGGTCGTCTCCGACGGCGACGTCGTGACGCTCACCAGCCTGCCGCCGCCGATCCGGCCCGCGGGCGTGGGCCTCGTGGCCGGCGTCGCGTCCGAGCAATGGGACGGGCCGGGCACGCTGTCGCTCGACGAGAAGATGACGCAGCTCGAGCGGGCCTTCGTCATCGAGGCGCTGTCGCGCACCGGCGGGGTCCAGGCCCAGGGGGCCCGCATGCTGGGCATCACCGAGCGCAGCATGTGGCACCTCGTGAAGAAGCACCGCATCGAAGTGGACAAGATCAAGGAGCGGTCCCAGGCATCGGGGGCCTGACGCGCGGCCATGATCGGGGAAGTGCTCGTGTCGGCGCGCGCCATCACCCGTGCGCAACTCGACCAGGCGCTCCAGGAGCAGCGCCTCTCGGGCGGGTTGCTCGGCGACGTGCTCGTCTCGATGCGCGCGCTCTCCGACGACGCGCTCGCCCGCGCGCTGGCCCGGGAGGCGCGGGTCCCGTACTCGTCTCTCGAGGGCGTCACGCCCGACGCGCACGCCGTGGCCCTCGTGCCCGAGGATCTGGCCCGCCGCGGCCTGTTCGTGCCGGTTGCGCCGCGCAGCGCGAGCCGCATCAAGGTCGCGCAGGCCAACCCCTTCGACGTCGTTGCCATCGACGAACTCCAGCGCGCGATCGCGATGCCCGTGGAGATCGTCTGCGCCCCGAAGCCCGCGATCATGCGCCTGCTCGACGCGGCATACGGCCCCGGCATCCGGTCCCGCCTCCGATCGCTGGCCGACGAGGGCCTGGCCTCCCTCGACGGCCCCTTCGACGACGGGCCGGCGGACGCGTCGCCCGTCGTGCGGCTGGTCGACACGCTCGTGGACGACGCCGTCCGGGCGGGCGCGACGGACCTGCACCTCGAGCCCGACGAGTCCCTCCTGCACGTCCGACACCGCATCGACGGCGTGCTCGGGCACGTCGACACGCTGCCGCGCGGCCTGCAGCCGCCCATCGTCAGCCGGCTCAAGGTCCTGGCGGGGCTCGACATCGCGGAGCAGCGGCTGCCGCAGGAAGGCCGCATCACGAAGACGATCGACGGCCGGCCGATCGACCTCCGCGTGTCCTGCTTCCCGACGGTGTTCGGTGAGAAGGTCGCGATCCGCATCCTCGAGCAGGACAAGCTGGTCCGCGGCCTGGCCGACCTCGGCCTGAACCGGCGTTCGCTGGGGCTGTTCCAGGACCTGCTGGGCCGCTCGCGCGGGATCGTCCTCGTGACGGGCCCCACCGGCGCCGGCAAGACGACGACGCTCTACTCGGCGCTCAATGTCCTCGGGGGCCGCGCCAGGAACATCATGACCGTCGAGGACCCGGTCGAGTTCGAGTTCCCGACGATCCGCCAGACGCAGGTCCGCCCGCGGGCGGGGCTCACCTTCGCCACGGCGATCAGGTCGCTGCTCCGGCAGGATCCCGACGTCATCATGATCGGGGAGATCCGGGACCCGGAAACGGCGCAGCTCGCCGTCCGCGCGGCGCTCTCCGGCGTCCTCGTGTTCTCCACGCTGCACACGCAGGATGCGGCGGGCGCGGTGCCCCGCCTCATGGACATGGGCGTCGAACCGTACCTGCTGGCGTCGGCGCTCGCCGGGGTCGTGGCCCAGCGCCTCGTCCGCCTCGTGTGCCAGGCGTGCAAGGCGCCGGCGGCCTGCTCCCCGGACCTGCTTGCCAAGGCCGGGCTGTCTCCCGCCGACGGGATGACGTTCTACAAGGGCGCGGGATGCGACGCCTGCGGAGGGTCCGGGTACCGGGGCCGCACCGGCGTCTTCGAGATCCTCATGATCGACGCCGCGATGCGCGGCCTCGTGGGCGAGCGCGCGGATTCGCGCCGCATCACGGACACGGCGGTGCGCGCCGGGTTCAAGTCGATGCGGGACGACGCCGTGTCGAAGGCCGTCCTCGGGCAGACGACGCTCGACGAGGTGCTCCGGGTGTCGTATGAATGAGCGGGCCCACCATGCCTGAGTTCGCGTACGTCGCGGTCGGGCCGGATGGCCAGCGGGTGACGGGCAAGGCCGCCGCCGCTAGCGAGGACGCCCTCGCGGAGCAACTGCGCCTGAGCGGGCAGTTCCTCGTCGAGGCCGGACCCGCCGCTGCGCCGGCCGGGCTGGCGGCCATCCGCCTCTTCGACCGCGTGAACCGGCGCGACGTGATCTTCTTCACCAGCCAGCTCGCGACGGTTGTCGGCGCGGGCCTGAACCTCGTCGACGGCCTCCGCGACATCGAGGCGCAGACCGCAAAGGCGCCCCTGGCCGCGATCATCGGCGACGTCCGCCGCGCGGTGGAGCGCGGGATGAGCCTGTCGTCCGCGCTCGAGCGCCACCCGGGGGCGTTCGGCGACCTCTACGTCAACATCGTCCGCGCGGGCGAGGCGACCGGCCACGTCGACAAGGCGCTGGACGACCTCGTGCGGCAGCTGGAGTGGGAGGAGTCGGTCGCCGTCCGCGTGCGCGAGGCCTCGACGTACCCGCTCATGATCCTGGGCCTCCTCACCGTGCTTCTGACCGTGCTGGTGGGCTTCACGATCCCGCGCTTCACGCGGGTCTACCAGAACGTCAACGCGAACATCAGCCTCCCGCTCCCGACGCGCGTGGTGCAGGCCGTCGCCACGTTCATCGCCGGGAACGCGCTGGTCATCCTGATCGCCCTCGTCGTGCTGTACCTGCTCTACCGGCTGCGCGTGCAGGGGCCGGGCGGCCAGGTGTGGCGCGACCGGTGGCTGCTGCGGCTGCCCGTCGCCGGCGACGTGGCGCGGAAGATGGCGCTGTCCCGCTTCGCCCACTTCTTCGGCAGCCTGCACGAGTCGGGCGTCGACGTGGCGCCGTCGCTCGTGATCGTCGAGCGCGTCATCGGCAACGCGTTCATCGCCGAGCGCTTTCACGCCGCCGTGTCACGCGTGCTGGCCGGCGAGCCGCTCTCGCGGGCCCTCGGGGCCGTCGGCGAGTTCTCGCCGCTCGTCATCCAGATGGTGGCGCTCGGCGAGAAGACGGGGCAGATGTCGAAGTCGCTGCAGCAGGTCCGGCAGGACGATGACCGCGAGGTGGACCAGTCCGTCAATCGCGCCGTGACGCTGTTCGGGCCGACCGCGCTCATCGTGCTCGCCTCGGTCTTCGTGCTGATTGCGGTGGCGTTCTACCTGCCGATGTTCAATCTGGCCCGGGCCCTGAATCGATGACACCGCGACATCCGCGCGCCGCCGGCTTCACGCTGATCGAGATCACGCTTATCCTCGCCGTGCTGGCCGTCCTCGCCGCCGCGATCACCCCGATGGTCCTGCAGCAGCTCGTCGGCGCCAAGGTGGACGCGACGCGCCGCGAGGCGAGGCTGCTGCACGAGGCCATCCTCGGCCGGCCGGACGTCTCGGGCAGCTTCGGCTTCTTCGGCGACATGGGCCGCTGGCCCAGGTCGTTCCAGGAACTCGTCAGGCCGGAGGCGGGCGTGCCGCTCTTCACGACCGCCACCTTCCGCAGTGTCGGCATGGGCTGGAAAGGCCCGTACATCAACGCGGGCGACACGGCGGACGACTCGCTCACCGACGCGTTCGGGCGCCGCTTCCAGGGCGCGTCCACCGGCCAGGTCCGCAGCGCGGGCGCCGACGGCGAGTTCGGCACTGCCGACGACATCGTCTACCCGCCGGCGCGGCCGAACCCGAGCGGACGGCTCCTGGTCACCGTGAAGCGCATGTCCTCCGAGGACGCCAGCTACACGCTCGACCCGGCCGGGTACGCGGTCCGGCTGTACTACGCCAGCAACGGACAGCAGGCCTACCTGGACGACGACGTGGCCCCGTTCGTCTTCGAGAACGTGCCGCAGGGCGTCCACGCCATCGTCGTCCTCCGGATGAAGAACGTCCCGCCGCAGGCCGTCGTCCAGGACACCGTCCAGGTGTTCGGCAGCGGCGCGACGCGTCTGGTCGAACTGGTCTTCCACCTGTAGCCCTCCCGGCTCGCGTGCTACACTTCGGGGCGGTCGCGGCCGGCCGGAACCGCCCGGGCGATTTTGCCGTCTGTTATCCAATGAGGGTTCGTGGGCCCGGGACGGATCCCGGTTCGCCCGCCGGACAATCGCGTATGGCACTGATTGAAACGACCGACCTGTGGAAGACCTACATCGTGGGCACCGAGGAGATTCATGCGCTCCGAGGCGTCGACGTGGTGATCGAACGCGGCGAGTACGTCGCGATCATGGGTCCGTCCGGGTCGGGGAAGTCCACGCTCATGAACCTCATCGGGTGCCTGGACACGCCGAGCAAGGGCAGCTACCTGCTCAACGGCAAGCAGGTGGGCCAGATGAACGACGATGAGCTCGCGCGCATCCGGAACGAGGAGATCGGGTTCGTCTTCCAGACGTTCAACCTGCTGCCGAGGGCGACCGCGCTCCACAACGTCGAACTGCCGCTCGTGTACGCCGGCGTGCCGTCGAAGGACCGCCTGATCCGGGCGAAGGGCGCGCTCGACAAGGTGGAGTTGGGCGATCGGATGACGCACCGGCCGAACCAGTTGTCAGGCGGCCAGCGGCAACGCGTGGCCATCGCGCGGGCGCTCGTGAACAACCCGTCGATCCTGCTGGCCGACGAGCCGACCGGCAACCTGGATTCGAAGACGGGGATCGAGATCATGGCGCTGTTCGACCGCCTCCATGCTGCGAACAACACGATCATCCTCGTCACCCACGAAGCGGACATCGCGCAACACGCGCGCCGCATCATCCACATCCGCGACGGCAAGATCGAGATCGACGAACGCCGCGCCGCCTGACCGGGACCCACCGCCGACCGGAGGTCGCCCCGGGAGCCAGTTAGATGCGGGCGAAATGCCCGGGAGCGATCTCGCGCAGCTCCGCCTCAGGGTCGAACGTCGCCGCGTCGAACACGACGCGCGACCGGCGTTCCTCCATTTTCAGCTCGGGAACGGCCGACAGCAGGGCCCGCGTATAGGCGTGCGCGGGCCCGCTGAAGATGCTCGCGGCCGGGCCCATCTCGACGATGCGTCCGCGGTACATCACGGCGAGCCGGCTGCACACGTGCCGGACGACGTGAAGGTCGTGGGCGATGAAGAGCAGTGTGAGGCCCAAGCGTTGCTGGAGGTCCATGAAGAGGTTGATGACCTGGGCCTGGATGGAGACATCCAGCGACGACACCGGCTCGTCGGCCACCAGGAACCGCGGCCCGAGTGCCAGGGCCCGGGCCAGACCAATCCGCTGGCGCTCGCCCCCGCTGAATTCGTGAGGGAGGCGGTCCGCACGCCCGGCGTCGAGGCCGACGAGCTCGAACAGCTCCCTCACGCGGGTGCGCCGCTCGTGCGGCGTCCCCAGGCCGTGGACGACCAGCCCCTCCTCCACGATGGCGCCGGCCCGCATCCGCGGGTCGAGCGACGAGTCGGGATCCTGGAAGACCATCTGCACCTCGCGGCGCACGGCCCGCAGGCTCCCGGCGGGCATCGCGAAGACCTCCTCGCCCCGGAACGCGAACGATCCCGCCGTCGGCTCGATGAGCCGGAGCATGCACCGGCCGGTCGTGGTCTTGCCGCTTCCCGATTCTCCGACGAGCCCGAAGATCTCGCCCTCGTCGATGCTGAAGCTCACGCCGTCGACCGCCCGGATCTGCGAGGCCCGGCTCCACGGCGCCGGCCGGCGCGTGAAGCGCTTCACCAATCCCCGCACCTCGACGAGCGCCATCACGCCGCCCCCGAGCGGAGGACGCACCGGACCTCGCGGCCCGGCCCCGCAGGCGTCGCGTCCGGCGGACGCACGTCGCACGCTCCGGTCCGCTCGGGACAGCGCGGGGCGAACGCGCACCCCGTGGGCAGCGCGGCCAGGTCGGGCACCGTGCCTGGAATGGCCTGCAGCCGGCTGCCGGGCACCGCGCCGGGGCGTGACGCCAGCAGGCCGCGCGTGTAGGGGTGGAGCGGCGCCGCGAGCAGCTCCGCGGTGGCGCCCTCCTCGACGATGCGCCCGGCGTACATGACCGCCACCCGATCGGCCATGCGTGCGACGACCCCAAGGTCGTGGGTGATGAGCAGAAGTGCCAGGCCGAACCGCTCACGCATGTCGGCGAGCAGGTCGAGAATCTCCGCCTGGATCGTCACGTCGAGCGCCGTTGTCGGCTCGTCGGCGATGACGAGCGGCGGCTCGCAGGCAATGGCCGCCGCGATGAGGGCCCGCTGCCGCATGCCGCCCGACAGCTGGTGCGGGTAATCGCGGGCGCGCCGCGCGGGATCCGGGATGCGGACGGCGCCCAGCAGTTCGACGGCGCGGGCGTGCGCCGCCGAGCCTGCGGCCCGCCCGTGTACCGCGAGGGTCTCGGCGATTTGATCGCCGATCGTGAAGACCGGGTTCAGCGCCGTCAGGGGTTCCTGGAACACGAACCCGATGCGCGCGCCCCTGACATGGCGCAGGTCGCGCTCTCCGAGGGCCGCCAGGTCGCGCCCCTCGAACATCACCGTCCCGCCGGTCACGCGGCCGGGTGCGGGAACCAGGCCGACGATGGACAATGCCGTCATCGACTTGCCCGACCCGGACTCGCCGACGAGCCCGACGGTCTCGCCACGCCCGATTCGGAGACCGATCCCGTCGACCGCCCGTACGGTCGCCCGCCTCCCGCGCCGCTCGACGACGAACTCCGTCGTCAGAGCGCGCACGTCAAGTAGCGGCTGGCCCTGCTCGTCCACGTCCATGCCTCCGCCCCCGGCCCGGTCCTTTCTCAGCAGGACCTGTCCTGAGCGAGCTGCGAGAGCAGCGAGTCGAAGGGCGAGTCCCGAAACCCGAGTCCCGGATTACTGCAGCTGCGCGAGCGACTTGCGGCCCGCGTAGTGCGCCGCCGCGCCCAACTCCTCTTCGATGCGGAGCAACTGGTTGTACTTCACGAGCCGGTCCGTGCGGCTGGCCGACCCGGTCTTGATCTGACCGGCGCTCGTCGCCACGGCGAGGTCCGCGATGGTGGAATCCTCGGTCTCGCCGGACCGGTGCGAGATGACCGTCGTGTAGCCGGCGCCGTGCGCCATCGCGATGGCGTCGAGGGTCTCGGACACGGTGCCGATCTGGTTCAGCTTGATCAGGATCGAATTGGCGATCCCGCGCTCGATGCCCTGCTTGAAGATCCCGGGGTTCGTCACGAAGATGTCGTCGCCGACGATCTGGACGCGTGATCCCATCTCCTTCGTGAGCGCCTGCCAGCCGTTCCAGTCGCCCTCCGCGAGGCCGTCCTCAATGGAGACGATGGGGTATTTCGACAACCAGACCCCGTAGAGTTCGACCATCTCCGCCGAGGTCTTCACGCCCCCGCCGGACTTCTTGAACACGTAGCGGCCCTGCGCCGTTGTCGGGGGGTCCCACGGCGTCGACCGCGGCGCGTCGTCGTCCCAGAGTTCGCTGGCGGCCACGTCGAGGCCGATGCAGACGTCCCTGCCGGCCTTGTAGCCCGCCTTCTCGATCGCCTCGAGCATGAATTCGACCGCCTGCTCGTTGGACTGCAGGTTGGGGGCGAATCCGCCTTCGTCGCCGACTCCCGTGGAGAACCTGGCCTTCTTCAGGATGCCCCTGAGCGCATGGAACACTTCGGCGCCGGCGCGCAGGGCCTCGCGGAAGGTCGGCAGCCCGATGGGATAGACCATGAATTCCTGAAAGTCCACGGTGGAATCGGCGTGCGCGCCGCCGTTGAGGAGGTTCATCGTCGGCACGGGGATCAGCCACTCCCCCGTGTCTGGCTGGCCGAACAGGTCCCTGTAGTGCCGGTACAACGGCACGCGCCGGCTGGATGCTGTGGCCTTGGCGAAAGCCATCGACACGCCGAGGATGGCGTTCGCGCCGAGGCGGCTCTTCGTCGGGGTGCCGTCGAGCTGGATCATCGCGGCGTCGAGGCTGCGCTGATCGAAGTCCCCGCCAACGATGGCCTGGCTGAGCTCCCGGTTGACGTGGCCCACCGCCGACAGCACGCCCTTGCCGAGGTAGCGCTGCTTGTCGCCGTCCCTGAGTTCCAGGGCCTCCCGCTCACCCGTCGAGGCCCCCGAAGGCACCGCGGCCCGGCCGAAGGCGCCGTCCTCGAGCGACACGTCGACTTCCACCGTCGGATTCCCGCGGGAATCCAGAATCTCACGTCCGTGCACGGCTGCGATTTTCATCTCGAATCCTCTATCAACAGGGACTGGTTCTTGCACCGGTACCAGGCCCGCATCTTACCACAGCGGATTGCCGCTAACCTTTGACACCGCCGGGGCTTGGAGCCTATGATCGGCCAGTGTCCGACCATAGTGGAAGGCAAGATGGGGAGTAGAGTCATCATGAATATCCGTCGTTGGGTGCTGACGCCGCAGGTCGTCGCCCTGTTCATCCTGTCCGTGGTGGCGTTCGTACCCGTTCTGGCCCAGCAGCAGGGGGGCCAGAAGGTTGACAAGAAGGTCGAGAAGGCCCAGCAGTTTGATATCCAGTCGGTTGTCCGGGCCACCGACGCCGCGATGGCCGGCCAGCCCGCCGCCGACATCACCATGACGTTTCGCCAGGACTTCCTGAAGGCTCAGGAAGGGAAGACGTTCGTGCCGTTCACGGTCACCTTCGATCAGAGCCAGGCGCCAGCCGGCAAGTCGGTGACGCTGTTCGTCAGGGTCGTGAGCAAGACGCCGCCGGCTCCCCCGGCTGACGCCAAGCAGGGCAAGCAGGACAACAAGGACGGCAAGAACCTGCACCCCGAGTACGTGCACCAGGATGCGTCCTTCATCACGCTGATTCCGCCGCCGACGCCGACGACGCCCTATTCGCTCAGCCGGGCATTCGCCGTGCCGCCCGGCGACTACGACGTCTACGTCACCCTGAAGGAACGCCTGCCGGTCGACGCCAAGGACCGCGAGAAGACGCCGACGAAGACCGGCGTCCTCAAGCAGGCGGTCACCGTGCCGAATTTCTGGAGCGACGATCTCGCGACGAGTTCGGTGATCGTGGCCGACAAGGTCGATCCGCTGGACCAGCCCCTGACGCGGCAACAGCAGATCGAGCAGCCGTACACCTTCGGGTTGACCCAGATTACGCCCTCGCTGACCAACACCTTTCCGAAGAAGGGTGAGTTGTCGATCGTGTTCCTGATCTACAACACCGCGCAGGGCGCCGACAAGAAGCCGGATGTGACCGTCGACTACAGCTTCTACCAGAAGGTGGCGGCGGCCGAGAACGGCGAGAAGTTCTTCAACAAGACGAATACTCAGGTATTCAGCTCGAAGACGCTTCCGGAGCAGTTCGACGCGTCGGCGGGGCACCAGTTGGTGGCGGGCCAGTCCCTGCCGCTCGGGAGTTTCCCGGAGGGCGAGTTCCGGCTCGAGATCAAGGTGACGGACAAGCTGACGGGTAAGACGCTGACGCACAACGTGAAGTTCGTCGTCACGGCCTGACGCGGCGGGGCCGGGGGCCGGCCCGCCGAAGTGCCGCACGGGTCGTGACGGGTTGACGAGAGAAGCTATGAGACGCCTACCCACGCTCGTGGTCGCGGCCGGCCTCGTCTGTCTCGTCGTGTGGTCCGCGCCAGCCGGGGCGCAGACGGCCCGGCCCGCGGACTCGACTCTCGCGCGTGCCGGAGTCGGGTCGATCCGCGGCCTCGTGCTCGACACCCGGGGGCAGCCCCTCGATGGGGCCATGGTGTCGGCGCTCGGATCGACGGTGGCGTTCGCGCTCACCGGCCGCGACGGCCGGTTCCGCCTCGAGGCCCTTCCCCCGGGCGCGTACACCGTTCGCGTGCACCTCGACGGCTTCACGCCGTCGCCGCGCCGGATGGTGGACGTGCGGCCCAACACCGCGCCGTCCATCGTGTCGGTGGCGCTCAGAGCCGTCGCCGCGGCCGGCAGCTCGCTCGACGGGCGGCCGGTGCTGGCGGCGGGGCTCATCCCGCTCGATGGGGCCAGGTCCGGCGCCGCCGCCGACGCCCCGGCGTCGGATGGCGACGAACAGGATCACGGCGAAACTGCCTGGCGGCTGCGCCATCTGAAGCGCGGCGTCCTCAAGGACATCGACATCGGCATCGTCGCCGCCGCCGCCGGGAAGACCGACCCGGCCCCGGCGGAACCGTGGTCGTTCCTCGGGCGCGCGTTCGACTCGTCCGCCCGCGTGGCGGCGTCCCTCTTCAACGACTTCCCGCTGACCGGCCAGGTGAATCTCGTCACGACGAGCATGTTCGGGCAGCCCTTCGACCCCCTGACCCCGTCGGCCTCGGTGACGGCGACGAGCGTCGCGTACATCTCGCTCGGGTCGAGCGCCGGACGCCTGGGCGACTGGGCCATCGGCGGCGCGACCACGCCGGGAAACGTCGGGTCGTGGTTCATCAACGGCTCCCTGACCGCGCGGCGATCGTCCGCGCACCGCTACACCGGGGGGGTGACATACAGCACCCAGCGCATCAACGCGACCGATCCGTTCGCGCTGGGCGCGATTGGCACCGTGTCGAGATCCGTCGGCCGCGCCTACGGTCTCGACGAGTGGGTCGTGTCGAAGCGCGTGACGGTCGGCTACGGGCTCTCGTACATGTGGCAGGATTACGTCCGCGCCGACCGCCTGTTGAGCCCGCGCCTGTCGCTATCGGTGACCCCCGCCAACGGGCTCCGGATCAGGGCCGTCGCGTCCCGCTCCAGTTTTGCGCCGGGCGCGCAGGAGTTCCTGAGTGCCTTGAACTCGCCGGCGGGAGTCTGGCTGCCGGCGCAGCGGTCGTTCTCACCGTGGTCGGATCGCGAGGCCCTTCGCGCTCAGAGGACGGATCACGTCGAGTTGGGGATCGAGCGCGATGTCGCCGCGTACGTCGTCGGCGTGAGGGCCTTCCGCCAGCACGTGGGCAACCAGGCCGGCGCGTTGTTCGCCGCGCCGTCCGTCGAGCAGCCGGCGGCGAGTCTCGGCCACTACTACCTCGCCACGGTTGGCGATCTCGGCACGCGCGGATGGGGCGTCCGCGTGAGCCGGCCGCTGCTGGGTTTTCTCCGGGGATCGGTGGACTACTCGGTCAGCCGGGCGGAGTGGACGAACGGCTCGGCGAGCGCGATGACCGCGTGGTTCGGCGACAGAGGGCGCACCGGGCCGACGCGCGTGCGCGACCTGACGGCATCGATCGAAACCAACATCACCCAGACCGCGACGCGCGTGTTCGTGCTGTACAAGGTGAACTCCGGGTTCGCCAGGCCATCCGACGCGCACGCGTCGGGCCTGGACCGGCGGTTCGACGTGCAAATCAACCAGGGGCTGCCCTTCCTCAACTTCACCCAGGCGGACTGGGAGGTACTGGTCGCCGTCTGCAACTTTTTCGGCGAGGGAGATGGAGAGCGCTCAGTCTACGACGAACTCCTCGTCATCCGCCCGCCGACACGGGTCGTCGGCGGTGTGCGGGTCCGTTTCTGACCGAATCGACCACGTTTCCGCGACCGATCCAGTCTATTGAATGGGTCATCCGCCCGGATGGATTCCGCGCGGCGCCGCGCACGCCTGAGCGACGTAAAACGCTGTAATACAACCACTTGAAGCCTCGTGAGGCGCCCACGTCGATGGTATGTCGATTGCTGTAGTTTCAAGGAGATTTCACGCGTACTAACCCGATGTCCGACAGTCAGATCCGGACGGCAGAACCCAGACGGCCGGGAGCCGCCGCCAGCAAGCCCAGCGCACCTGGCTGGCTCGCGGCGCTGGCCGTCGTCGTGGTCCTGCTCGGGCTGGGCCTCGCGAACGTCTACGTCCGGGCGACGTGGCACGCGGTCGAGGACGGCGTGCTATGGGTCTCGCGCTCGAACGGCGTGACCGCTGCCGAGATTGCGGACCGGGCGGCGGCGGCCCGGGCCGGCGTGCGCCTCGGCGACGTGCTGCTCGCCATCGACGGCCGGCCGGTGGACAGTCCTTCGGACGTGGCCGCGGCCGCGCACCGTTCCGATCGGGTGACGCCGCTGACCTACACGCTCCTGCGCCTCGGGGCGCGCGAGATCGTGCAGGTGACGCTGGAGCCGATCCCGCAGGGAAACAGCGTCCTCTACTTCATCCTTGCCGCCATCGGCATCTTCACGCTCGTCGTGGGGGCGTCGGTCCGGCTGAAGCGCCCCGGGGACCCGTCGTCGCTGCATCTGTTCTGGCTGACCGTCGCCTTCTTCGGCGTGTTCACCTTCTCGTTCTCGGGGAAATTCGACCGGCTCGACTGGGTCTTCTACTGGGCGGACGTGGCGGCCCTGCTCACGCTGGCGCCGATGCTGCTGCACTTCACGCTGGTCTTCCCGGAACGGGCGGGCAGCTGGGTGCGCACACCGCTCGGGTCCCGCCTGCTGCCGCTCCTCTACCTCCCGGCGCTCCTGATGGCGACGGTCCGCATCATGGCGGTCGCCCGCCTCAACGCGAATTCCGGCCTGGTCCGGGTGGTCGAGGTCCTCGACCGGATCGAGCCCGTCTATCTCGGCGGCTGCCTGCTGGGCGGGCTGGCCGTCCTCGTGCACGCGCTGGTCGGTGTGAGGTCGGTCACGGCCCGCCGCCAGATCCGGTGGATCGTCTGGGGCACCCTCCTCGGCGGGGCGCCCTTCGCGCTCGGCTACGCCGTGCCGTTCGCGCTGGGCGTGAAGCCGTCGATCCAGATGGAGCTCCTCGCCCTGCCGCTCGGGCTGATCCCGCTGGCGTTCGCCTCGGCCATCGTGCGCTACCGCTTGTGGGACGTCGAGGTCATCATCAAGCGCGGCCTCGTCTACGTGGCGGCGGCCGCGGCCGTCGTCGCGCTCTACGCGGTCCTCCTGCGCGCCGTGGGCTGGATCTTCCCGGGCGGCAGCGGGAACACGATCATCGCCGTCCTGGCCACGATGGTCGCGGTGCTGCTGGCCCGGCCGATGAAGGACGCGGCGCAGAACGTGCTGGACCGCGCGTTCTACCGCGACCGGTACGACTACCGCCGCGCGCTCGTGGGCTTCGCGCGCGACCTGAGCACCGACCTCGATCTGGCCAGGCTCAGCGATCGCCTCGTCACGCGCGTCAGCGACACGCTGGTGATCGACCGCATCGCGTTGATGATGGCGGACGAACCGTCGGGGGTGTTCCGCCCGATCCGCTCCGAGGGGTTCGTGGGCGAGCCGCCGCCGCTCCGCCTCGACTCGGGGATCGGCGCGCGGGTGAGGAGCGGCCACTCGGTGGCGATGGACGATCCGCTCGCGCCGCGCCGGGTGGGGAACGACGACGTCGAGTTCTGGCGCGGCCAGGGCGTGTATTACGTGATCCCGTGCGTGTCCAAGCAGACGACGATTGCCGTCCTGGCCCTCGGGCGGAAGGAACGGGGCGAGCCCCTCAGCAGCGAGGACATGGCGCTGCTGCTCGCGGTGGCGGCGCAGGTGGGGACGGCGATCGAGAACGGGCGCCTCTACCAGCAGCTCAGGGCGCAGGCGGACCAGGTCGAGCGGATGCGCCAGTTCAACGAGAACATCCTCGAGTCGCTGGACAACGGCCTGGCCGTCGTCGACGCGGGCGACCGCGTCATCCGGTGGAACAGGGCCCTCGAGCGCCTGACCGGCGTGCCGCGGCGCGAGGCCGAAGGCCGCGTGTTCGGGGAGCTGCTCGGCGCGGAGCTCGTGGACGCCATCCAGTCGGCGCGGCGCGCGGACCCGTCCGGCGCGGCGCTCTACCGGGTGCCGGTGGCCCCGGCGCGCGGCCGGCACGACCGGGGGCTGCTGGTCAACGTGGTCATCGTGCCGCTGCAGGGAGACCAGGCCGGCACGGAGGCCGGCGGGTCGATCCTCGTCTTCGAGGACGTGACGAGCCGGGCGCGGCTCGAGGAGCAGCTGCAGATCTCGGACAAGATGGCCTCCCTCGGGCTGCTGGCCGCCGGCGTGGCGCACGAGGTGAACACGCCGCTCACGGGAATCTCGAGCTACACCCAGATGCTGCTGGATCGCGCCGATCCCGACGACCCGCAGACGAAGCTGCTCGAGAAGATCGAGCGGCAGACGTTCCGCGCCGCGAAGATCGTCAACGGCCTGCTGACGCTGGCCCGGGGCGGCCAGGTCGGCACCGAGCGCGCGCCGGTCGACGTCAACGTCGTCATCAACGACGTGCTCTCGCTGCTCGAGCACCAGCTGAAGGCGGTGAACATCCAGGTCCGGCGCGATCTGTCGCCCTCGCCGCCCGTCCTGCACGGCATGGAACACAAGCTCCAGCAGGTGTTCCTGAACCTGTTCATCAACGCCCGCGACGCGATGCCGCGCGGCGGCTGGCTCTCGGTCGCGACCCGCCTCGACGGCGACTGGGCCACCGTCGAGGTCGGCGACACCGGGGCGGGGATCCCCGTCGAGCACCTCGCCCGCATCTACGATCCGTTCTTCACCACCAAGGGCCTCGGACAGGGCACCGGCCTCGGCCTGTCCATCACCTACGGTATTGTCGGGGAGCACGACGGCACGATCACGTGCGAGAGCCGGCCCGGGGAAGGCACGCGCTTCACCCTGACGTTCCCGCTCATGGCGGCGGCCCGGCAGGCCGCGGCGGGCGGCGCCGGGGCGCGCGGCTAGGCCATGGCACGCGCCGGCTCCATCCTCGTCATCGACGACGAAGACATCATGCGGGAGATCCTCGAGGCGCTCCTGACGCCCGAGGGCTACGACGTGCGCCTCGCCGCCGACGGCGCCGAGGGCCTCGACCTTGCGCGCGCGATGCCCTTTGACGCCGCCATCGTCGACGTGATGATGCCCGGCATGGACGGCCTGTCGGTCCTCGACGAGCTGAAGCGGATCGACGAGGACATGGCCGTCGTCATGGTCACGGCGTACGCGTCGGTGGACACCGCCGTCGACGCGATGAAGCGCGGCGCGCTCGACTACATCACCAAGCCGTTCAAGAACGACGAGGTGCTCCTCGTCCTGCGCAACGCCGTCGAGCGCAAGCGGCTCGTGACGGAGAATCGATCGCTCCGCCAGAACCTCCAGGAGCGGTACCACCGCTTCGACAACATCATCGGGAAGAGCCCGCTGATGCGCCGCGTGTTCGATCTGATCATCCAGGCCGCGCCCAGCCGATCGACCATCCTCATCGCCGGCGAGAGCGGCACCGGCAAGGAGCTGATCGCGCGCGCCATCCACGCGCACTCGGCGCGATCGGACCGGCCCTTCGTGACGGTGAACTCGGGCAGCCTGCCGCCGGATCTGCTCGAGTCGAACCTCTTCGGCCACGTGAAGGGCGCGTTTACGGGCGCGGTGTACCCGAAGAAGGGCCTGTTCGAGATCGCGGACCGCGGGAGCATCTTCTTCGACGAAATCGGCAACATCCCCCTGGAAACGCAGCCGAAACTGCTGCGCGTCATCCAGGAGCGGGAGTTCATGCGCCTCGGCGGCGTCGAGACCATCAAGGTCGACGTGCGCATCATCGCCGCGACGAACATCGACCTGCAGCGGATGATGGAGGACGGCCTGTTCCGGGAGGACCTGTACTACCGGCTGCACGTCATCACCATCCAGCTGCCGCCCCTGCGCGACCGCAAGGACGACATCCCGCTGCTCGTCCAGCACTTCCTCGCCAAGTACGGGGAGGAGAACGGCAAGCCCGGTCTGGATTTGGCGCCCGACGCCCTCGACCTCCTGATGGACTACCAGTGGCCGGGCAACGTCCGGGAGCTGGAGAACGTGATCGAGCGCGCCTCGGTGCTCACCCAGGGGTCGCGGATCGGCGTCGACATGATTCCGGACCAGGTCCGGCGATCGCCCACGTTCCAGATCCCGCGCATCACCGTGCCGCCGGACGGGCTGTCGCTGAAGGACGTCGTGACGAACTTCGAGAAGCGGCTGATCGAGACGACGCTCGAGAGCGCCGGGGGCGTGCAGAAGCGCGCGGCCGAACTGCTGCACATCAAGCCGACGACCCTGAACGAGATGATCAAGCGGTACGAGATCGCGCCGCGACGGAAGAAGAACGGGAACGGGGAGACGGACGAGAGTAGCCAGTAGTCAGTAGTCAGTATTCAGTAGAGAGGCGGGGAACCGCCCTTGCGACGTCCCGTCCAACTTCTACTGGCGACTGGCTACTTCTTTCTCACCGCCGCGATCAGCCTGTCGTACTTCCCCATGATGATGTCCCAGCGGTAGTTCTGGCGGACGTAGGCGCGGCCGTTGCGGCCCATGTGCGCGCGCAGCCGATCGTCCGCGGCGAGCAGCTTCAGGCATTCCACGAACTCATCGCGATCGGCATAGAAGAGGCCGGCGTTGCTGCGGAGGCAGTGATCGACCAGGACCTCGCAGCGGGCGTTCGCCAGGATGGGGGTGCCAACGGCAAACGCCTCGATCGCCATGAGCGACAGGCTCTCGAACGGGGACGGGACGATGACCACCGTGGCCGCCTCGAGGGCCTGGAGCCGCTCCCGCTCCGACAGGAGTCCGGCGAAGCGGATGTAGGGCTCTTCAGGCAGGGGCATCAGCTTCACGCCCATCAAGGCAAGGGTCAGGTGCCCGCCGCCCGCATGGTACGTGCTGAAGTACTCGACGAGCTCCTCGCACCCCTTGCCCTTCTCGATGCGCCCGCCGTAGAGGGCGAACGGGCCGTGGATCTTGTGGCGGCCCATGAAGGCGGCGCCGCGCGCCGCCGGGGCCCAGCGCTCCCGCGTCGAGGCGGCGGCCTGCTCCGCGTCGGGGTCGGCCTCCTCATCGTCGGGCACCCGGCCGCGGCCGTGGGCCTGCTGCGGGAGGTCCACGCCGCATCCCACCGTCTCCTCCGCAATCGCGCGGATCGGGAACCCCCCGCTCAGAAAGCGGCGCTCCACCTCGGTGTTGTAGGCGATGGCGGCAGGCCGCGCGAACAGCTCCTGGTAGATCCCCAGGTGGATGGCCGGCTCGTCGTGCGCGGTGGGCACGAGGATGCTCCTCCCCGGGGCGACGGCGAGGCCGAGCACGGTCGGGGCGTAGAGATACGTGAAGAAGATCAAGGCGTCGTACGCCTCGTGGTGCCGCTCGAGGTACTCGACGAGCGCCGGGCACCACGGCCCCTGCTGCTCGAGCCACTGGAGCTCGTCCTCGCGCGCGTGGGGGTGGTTGAAGATCCAGTCGGAGTAGCGGTTGAACGCCGAGATGTCGCGCGGGTGCGCGACGGCGAACCGCCGCACCGTGACGCCCCGGACCCGGTCCGCGCCCTCCGGGTACTCGTTGTTCCAGGTGATGTAGTCGCGGGCACAGGTCGTCAGCACCTCGACGTCGTGGCGGTCCGCGAGCCGCTCGGCGATCAGGCGGCAGTGATACTCGGACCCTCCCAGGATCTCGGACCCGTAGCGCTGGATGACGAAGGCGATCTTCATTGAAAGTGTTCCACGAGCCGCCGCAGTTCGGCATCGATGCGGCCGGCCCCGAAATGCGCGAGCCGCCGGCGCTGGCCCTCGATGATCCCGGCCCGGAGGCGGTCGTCGAAGGCCAGCAGGCCGAGCAACTCGGCGGCGTGCTCGAAATCCTTGGGCGCGAACTGGACGCCCGCGCCGCCCAGCGTGTCGGGGATGGCGGTGCAGGAATACGCGAGCACCGGGACGTCGGCGGCCATCGCCTCGAGGAGCGGCACGCAGAAGCCTTCGTGCTCGCTCATCGAGATGTACACGCTCGAGTACCCGGTAGTACGCGGCCAGTTCCCGATCCGGCACGGCGCCCGTGAAGAGGAACCGGTCGGGCAGCCACCCCAGTTCCGCGATGAACGCGCGCAGCATGTTCGTGTAGCGCGGCACGCCGTCGTACCGGCCCACGAAGATGAACCGGTAGTGGGCGTCGACGTACCGCTTGTAGTGCTCGGCGAGGCGGATGATGTCCTCGATCTTCTTGTTCGGCACCATGCGCCCGACGAAGAGGAAGTTCGTCAGCCCGTCGTTCAGCCACTTCTCCAGCACCGGCGTCCGGGGCGCCTGCGTGATGCGATCGAGGTCGGCCGCGATGGGGAAGACCCCGGTCGTGCCGAAGCCGAGCGCCTCGAGTTCCTGCCGGTTGTACTCGGAGTCCCCGAGCGCAAGGTCCGTGCGGAGGGCGAGGGAGGCGAGCTCGCGCCGGCCCAGCGCCGCGATGCGGAAGACGCCCGGGTCGTAGGGCGCGTAGAAGCGGGCCGGCGTGATGTTGTGGTATTGGAGCACGCGCCCGCGCGGGAGCCGGGCGAACGCCTCGGTCATCGGCGACGGGACCGCGAAGTGCAGGATGGTGACATCGCCGATTCGTGCCGCCGGATCGCCGAAGGGCCGCGCCTCCCCCCGCATGTCGTCGTCGATGGCCAGCGCGAACAGGTCGGACGCGTGGCCCTGGGCACGCAGCCGATCGCGCACCGCGCGCGCGCTGTCGCCGATCGCGTCGCCCCGATGCGCCGTGGGCACCCACTGGTTGATGACCATCGCGCTCGCCCGTCAGGCGTTGATGCCGCTCGCCCGCGCGGACGTCGGCAGGGCCTTGTAGAGCGACGGCCGGAAGAGCCGCTGCTCCTCGAGGCGTTCGATGGTGTCGACCTGCTGCCAGAAGTCCCACGCCACACGGTGATCCGGCCGGCGGGGCATGGACGGCACCTGCTCGATGAAGCGGAGCAGCGTGCCGCCGAAATCGCGGGCGCGAAGGCGCGCCAGCGCCGCGTCCTGGCCCTCGAGGATGCGCTCCTGCAGTCCCTGATCGCTGACCACGACGTCGAGCAGCGTGGCGACGTCCGCCGGGTCGGGCTCGTCGTACAGCACCCCGGCGCCGTCCATCGTCGCCGGCACCGCCGTACGCGCCAGGGCCAGGACCGGGATCCGCTTGTAGAACGCCTCGACGAGCGGGACGCAGAACCCCTCGTGCTCGCTGGCGCAGAGGAAGACGTCGGCGACGTCGTAGTACGCCGTCAACTCTTCGTTCGAGACGTGCCCCGTGAAGTGGACGTCGCGCACGCCCAGACGCGCCACGAGCTGCTGCAGCATCGCCAGGTAGCGCTCGAACCCGCCGTACGAGCCGACGATCAGCAGGCGCGAGCGCGGGTTGTAGCGGGTCTTATACGCCGCGAAGCACCTGATCAGGTTCTCGATCCGCTTGTTCGGGATGATCCGGCCCACGAACAGCACGTTCGTCCACTCGTCGTCGAACCCGCGCGCCACGACGTCGTTCGGCGGGCCGTCGAGGTGCGTGAACCCCGGCACGACCGGGAGCACGCCGGTCGCGGGGAACCCGAGCGCCTCGAGTTCCTTCCGGTTGACCTCCGAGTCGCCGAGCGCAAGGTCGCAGCGGAGGGTGTACGCCGCCAGTTCGCGGCGGCCGTGGTAGCAGAGCCGGACGAGCAGGCGGTGAATGTCGACGAAGTACTCCGGCGGCGTGATGTTGTGGTAGACGAGCACCATCCGATCCGGCAGCGCGTACGCGACGCGCGAGGCCTTGGACCCGATGGAGAAGTGGTGAACGAGGATGTTGTCCGGATGCGAAGCCGACGCGAGCTCCCGGAAGTCCCGCGTGAGGTCCTCCAGCCGGGGGTCGGCCGTCTCGACGAAGATGTCCGAGTCGTAGCCCGCGCCGCGGAGGACGCGCTGGATGCCCAGCACCTCGTGGCCGATGGCGTCCCCGTAGCCGAGGGTGGCCAGCACCTGGTGCACGGACGGCCGCCGGGCGCCCGCGCTCACCGGTGCCGCCCCTGAGGCCGGACCGGTCCGGCCGGCAGGCCCTTCACCACGGCGTTCGCCGCCAACTGGTCCCTGCGCCGGCGGGCGAACCACCCGGGCAGCGGCTCGATGGCTGCCCGCGTCGCCCCCGCTCTGTCGTCCGCTTCGAGCCGGCCGAGCATGTCCATGTACTTCCCGGTGATGACCGGCCAGGCGTAGTGGCGCTGGTAGTACTCGCGGCCGTTGCGGCCGAGGGCCGCCGAGAGCCGCCGGTTCGACTGCAGCAGCGCGAGCGTTTCGACGAACTCCTCGTCGGTCTCGTAGAACAGCCCGGCGTTGCTGCGCAGGCACTGGCCCTGCAGCACATCGCACTTGCCGTTCGCCAGCACCGGTTTCCCGAGGGCCCAGGCCTCGAGGGCGACCATCGACAGGCTCTCGAAGTAGGACGGCATGACGAGCGCCTCCGCCGCCGCGATGCCGTCGAACTTGTCCTCGTCCGACACGAATCCAAGGTGACGGATGCGCGGATGGTCCGGGATCGGCAGGCGGGAGGTCCCCATCAGCACGAGGGAGAGATCGCCCGGCACCGCCCGCGAGTACCCGCAGAAAGAAGTCGAACAGCTCCTTGCAGCCCTTGTTCTCGTCGATGCGGCCGACGTAGACGACGAACGGCGCCGCGATCCCGAACCTCTTCAGGAACCGCTCCGGGTCGGTCCGGTCCGGGACGTCGGACCCGACGCCGACCACGACGTGGGGCACGCCCGCGTTCCCGGCGACGGCCTGGATCATCGCCCGTTCCTCGAAGGAGTTGTACATGAGGGCGCGCACGCCGCGGCAGATCGGGCCGAAGATCGACAGGCCCACCGCGCCGTCCCGCTCCGCCGTCGGCACGAGCAGGGCGCGTGACGGCGCCGCGCGGACGCCGTGGTAGGCATGGTAATAGCGGAAGCTGAAGAAGATGAAGAAGTCGTAACCGGCCTCGTTCCGGCGGATGTGCGAGATGAGCGCGGGCGAGGCCGGTCCCTCGCTGTCGAGCCAGGCCAGCTCCGTGGCCACGGAATGCGCGCCGCCGAAGACGTCCGCCGAGAGGAGGCCGAACCGCTCCGGGTCCCGCTCGCGCCGGACGGGGAACCGCCTCACGCGCACGCCGTTGAGCTCCGACACCCCGGCGGGCAGCTCGTTCTTCCACGTGACGTAGTCGCGCGCGCAGCTCGTCAGCACCTCGACGTCCGCCCGGCGCGACAGCTGTTCCGCCACGTAGCGGGCGTGGAGTTCGGCCCCGCCGTTGATGTCAAGGCCGTACCGCTGGACGACGACCGCGAGTTTCACTGGTCGATCGGTTCGCGGCCGGCGGGAGGGGCGGACGTCCCCGGCGCCTGCGCCGCGTCGCGTTCGAACGGCAGCGAGTCACCGCCGGTCCTGCTGCCGGAAGCCGGCTCCTGAGAGGCCGCGCCGGGCTCCTGCGGGGGGCCGTCTTCCGGACGTGATGGACCGCCGCCACCGGATCCGGGCTGGAGGCTCGATCCTCCCCGCCCGCGGCGCCTCCGCTTCCGGCGGGCGCGCTGCGCCTCGCCCTTGATCGGCCCCGCCGCGGGGGACGCGTCGGCGTCGCGCCGGCCGCCCTGGGCCACCGCGGCGCCCTGCGCGGGCGCGGGCGTCACCGCGTCCTCGGCGGCCGGGCCGGTGCCGGGCCGGTACTGCACCACCGCCTCGAGCGCCCGGGCGCGCCGGTCGCTGAAGTCGAGGCGGCTGGACACCGACTCGATGCGCATCTTCAGGTTCTTGACCTCGATGCCGAGGCGCGTCATCTCGACCACGAGGTTGTGCATCACCTCGTAGTTCAGGCCCGCGAGGTCGGTCCGCACCCGCTCGATGCGCTCGAACTGCTTCTCGTTGTGCGTGTTGATCGCGCTCTGGCGGTGCAGGACGTTGATGATCGGGTTCGGGTTGATGAACAGCTTGAGCACCGGGTTGAGCAGCTTCCGGAGAAGCGTGATCAGCCGGCCGCCGAGGCCCCGCGCCGAGCCGTAGACGTGGTAGTCCTCGAACGCGTAGTTCTCCGGCGGCGGCTCGAGCGTCGACACCCTGCCCGGGTCCTGCGCCTTGCGGTACTGCTGGACGAGATCCGAGCGCACCCGCGTCGGGTCGAGGAACTTCTCGAGCTTGACGCTGGCGAGCTGCCGGATCTCCTCTTCCGTGTAGTCGACGCCGCGCTTCTCGCGGATCCGCGCACGGATCTGCTGCATGATCTGGTCGACGTCCACCGCGTCGGATCGAATCGCGAACTCGGGAGGCATATCAGGCTCCAAAGGGCCTGAGGTAGACGATCACCACCACCGCCGCCACCCAGAGCGCCACGCACACGAGCAGCGGGCGGTCGGTCAGCAGCATCTGCGACGGGCTGCCGCCGCCCTCGCGCCGGTGCACGAGGTACAGGTAACGGAAGATGCCGTAGAGCGGGAAGGGGATCGTCAGCCCCAGCATGTCGGTGCCGAATTTCTGCACCGTTTCAGGACTGATGCAATAGAAGATGTACGCGACCAGCGTGGACGCGGTCACGACGGCAATCATCTGATCGAGCAGGTAGGCGCTGTACTCGCCGAGGATCTTCCGGTGTTCGATGGCGCCGTTGGCGAGCAGCGTGAGTTCGTGCCGGCGCTTGCTGAGCGCCAGGAACAGCGCCAACAGGATCATGTCCACGAGCAGCCAGTGGCTGATCGGCACGCCGATGACGACCGCCCCGGCGACCGCCCGCAGCACGAACCCGATGGCAATGGCGAGCACGTCGAGGATGACGACGTGCTTGAGCAGCGCCGAGTAGGCGAACTGGAGCAGCAGGTACGCGACGGCGACGGTGCCGAACGGGACGCCGAGCCGGAAGGCGGCGGCGAGCGCCCCGGCGGCCAGCACGGCCGCCGCCGATCCGGCGACGACGGGCGACAGCGCGCCGGAGGCAATCGGGCGGCGCGCCTTCAGCGGGTGCTGGCGGTCCGCCTCGCGGTCCAGGATGTCGTTGACGAGGTAGACCACCCCGGACAGCGCGCAGAAGACCGCGAAGGCCGCGACGGCACGCGACACCGCGGCGACGTTGAACAGTTCCAGGCCGAAGATCAGCCCGGCAAAGACAAAGGAATTCTTGATCCACTGCTCGGGGCGGAGCGAGCGGACGAGAAGGGCGGCAGTGGACCGCCGCCCCGCAGCCCCCTCGACAGGGGCGCCGGGCGGCGGGACTTCAGGCGAGGTGGGTCGCGCCATGTAGCGCGGGTACCGGGCCAATCAGGCGTTGAAGCTCTTGACCGCCTCGGCCTCGTTGTCGAAGGTGTCGAACACGGTCAGGAGTTTCGTGATCATCAGCAGGTCCTGGATCCGCTTCGTCAGATTCAGGAGCTTCAGCATCCCATCCTGCTTCTTGACCGTCGTGTACGTGCGCACGACCTCGCCGAGGCCCGCGCTGTCGATGTACGGCACCTGGCCCAGGTTCAGCACGATCTGCTTCGCGCCGGACTGGACGAGCCCGTTGATCTTGGTGCGCAACAGCTCGTCGCCGTCACCCAGCGTCAGCTTGCCCTTCAGGTCGAGGATGGTGACGTTGCCGATTTTGCGTTCGTCGATCTGCATCGCTGGTCCCCTTTTACCCCGAATCGGGACACCCCCCTGCGCGGAGGGAAACCCTGGAAACGACCCGTGGCCAGGGCCTGCATCGTAGCGCAGGTCCCCTGCACGGTCAACGATCGGCCGCGCCGGCCGCCGGCCCTCAGGCGCCGGGCAGCCCGCGCGGTTTGCGCTGCTGGAAACACTCGCGGCAATAGACGGGCCGGCCCTGGCTCGGCTTGAACGGAACGGTCGTGTCCTTTCCGCATGCCGAACAGGTGGCCCGGGTCTCGGTCCGGTCGTGCCCCGACGCCGGATCGCTCGACCGCCGCTGGCTCCGCGTGGCCTTGCACGCCCGGCAGCGCTTGGGCTCGTTCGTGAAGTGCTTGTCGGCGAAAAACGCCTGCTCGCCGGCCGTCCACACGAAGTCCGACCCGCAATCGACGCATGTCAGGGTCCGGTCCTGGAATTCCATCGGATGCCCCGGGTTCGATTGGCGTCCTCACCCGTGCCCGCGGCCCGCGCCGCCTGGCGCGGGCGCGAGAACGCCGCCCGTCTTACTCCGTTTCCCGGCGGAGCTTCTTCCGGCTCCGCTTCCGCGCCAACGCCTGCTTGGCGCGGCGCTTGTCGCCCGGCTTCAAGTAGAACGAGTGCTTCTTGATGTCCTTGATGATATCTTCCTGCTGGACCTTCCGCTTGAAGCGGCGGAGCGCACTCTCGATCGACTCGCCGTCCTGGACTTTCACTTCAGCCACGCGTGCAACACCCCCCTCCGTGGCTTGTTTGACGCACCTATCCACGCATGCGACGCCAACTGCATCGTGGCTCGAATATGCTAGGCTAACACAGCTTGCGGCCACGGGTCAGCGAAAACGCCGCAGGACGGGATCACCATCATGCGCGTCCTCGTGGTGGGTGCCGGGGCCCGCGAGCATGCCCTCTGCTGGAAGCTCCGCCAGGAAGCAGGCGTCGACGACCTCCTCTGTGCGCCCGGCAACCCCGGCATCGCGCGCGAGACCCGCTGCGCCGCCGTGGACGCCGGCCGCCCCGCCGACGTCCTGGCCCTCGTCGAGCGCGAGCGGATCGACCTGACCGTCGTCGGTCCGGAGGGCCCCCTGACGGCCGGCCTCGTGGACGAGTTGACCGCCGCTGGCCGCCGCGCCTGCGGCCCGACCCGGGCGGCGGCCGAGATCGAATCCAGCAAGGCCTTTGCGAAGCGCCTGATGGCCGACTGCGGCATTCCCACCGCCCGCCACGCCACGTGCACGAGCGCGGCCGACGCCCTTCACGTGTTGAGCCGGGGCCGCTTCGGCTACCCGGTGGTCGTCAAGGCCGACGGTCTGGCCGCCGGCAAGGGGGTCGTCGTCGCGGCCGACCGCCGGCAGGCGGAGGCCGCCGTGCGGGACATGATGGTCGACCGCCGCTTCGGCAGCGCCGGAGCACGGGTGGTCATCGAGGAGTTCCTGCGCGGGCGCGAGGCCTCGTTCTTCGTCCTGACCGATGGCGTGCGCGCGCGGATCCTGCCGTCGGCGGAGGATCACAAGCGGGCGTTCGACGGCGACGAGGGGCCGAACACCGGCGGCATGGGAGCCTTCTCGCCCAGCCCGCTGATCACGGACGCCATGGCGGGCCGCGTGCTGGACTCGATTGTCTTCCCGGCCCTTCATGGCCTCGAGACCGCCGGCCGGCCGTACCGGGGGTTCCTGTACCTGCGGGTTGATGATCACGGCCGACGGCCCGAAAGTCATCGAGTTCAACGCCAGGCTCGGCGACCCCGAGGCCCAGGTCGTGCTCCCGGCGCTCGACGAGGACCTGCTGCCGCACCTGTGGGACTCGGCCGGCGGGAGCATCAGGCCCGGCGGCTTTCGCGCGCGCAGGACGCCCTACGTCGGTGTCGTGCTGGCGTCCGGCGGCTACCCTGATCGCGTCGAGACCGGGAAGGTGATCCACGGCCTGGAGGCCGCCTCTTCCATGACCGGCATCCAGGTGTTCCAGGCGGGCGTCGCAGAGCGCGACGGCGCGCTCGTGACAGCCGGCGGCCGCGTGCTGACCGTCGTCGGCCGCGGGCCGGACTTCGCCGCGGCACGAGACCTCGCGTACGCCGCGGCCGGGAAGATCTCGTTCGACGGCATGCACTACCGGCGGGACATCGGGCAGCGGGCGATACCGAAAGCGGCGAAAGGCAAGAAGCGAGGAGCAGGGAACAAGGAGCGATAGTCCCGAGGGTTTCGACATGTCCAACATCCAGGTCCTGATCCTCATGGGTTCCGATTCGGACGCGCCGATCATGAAGGGCGCCGCCGATGTGCTGAAGGAGCTTGGCGTGACGTGTGAGATCACCGTCGCGTCGGCCCATCGCTCGCCCGCGCGCGTGCAGCGCCTGCTCGAGGAGGCGCCTGCCCGAGGCGTTCAGGTGTTCATCGTCGGCGCCGGCGCCGCGGCGCATCTGGCCGGCCTGGTGGCCGCCCACACGACGAAGCCGGTCATCGGCGTGCCCATCGACTCGTCACCGCTCCTCGGCCTCGACGCGCTGCTGTCGACGGTGCAGATGCCGCCCGGCGTCCCGGTGGCTACCGTGGCCGTGGGCAAGGCCGGGGCCACGAATGCGGGCGTGCTCGCCGTCCAGATCCTCGCGCTCGCGGATCCGGCCCTGGCAAAGCGACTCGACGCCTACAAGGCGAAGCTGGCGGACAAGGTGGAACAGGCCGCCACGCGGCTCGCAGCGACTCTCACGAGTCCCGAGTGAAGTACGCGATCCACACGTTCGGCTGCCGAGTGAATCAGGCTGACTCCTTCGACATCGAGGAGCGCCTGCGCGCAAGCGGCGGCGTGGCAGCGCCCGCCGACGCCGCAGATCTCGTGGTCATCAATACCTGCACCGTGACCGGGGCAGCGGATCGGGGTGCCCGCAACCTGATCCGCCGCGTCGCCAGGAGCAACCCCTCGGCGCGGATTGTCGTCACCGGGTGCTACGCCACGCGGGATCCCGCCGCCCTCGCGCCGATGCCGCAGGTTGCCCGCCTCGTGCGGAACAGTGAGAAGGACCAGTTCGCACCGTCTCTCCGGGGGGGCAAGCCCCGCCTCGAGCCCGGCGCGATGGGCCGCACGGCTTATCCGCTCCGTGTCCAGACGGGGTGCGACGAGGCGTGTGCGTTCTGCGTCGTTCCGTCGACGCGCGGCCCCTCACGGAGCCGGCTGATCGACGATGTGCGCGAGGAGGTCGCCAGGCTCGGCCTGGCCGGGTACAAGGAACTGTGGCTCGTCGGCGTGCATCTCGGATCCTACGGCCGCGATCTGCCCGGATCGCCGGCGCTGGTCGATCTGCTTCAGGCGCTCGACCGGGCGCCCGGCGACGTCACGTTCCGCATCAGCTCGCTCGAACCGATGGACTGCTCCCGCGCGCTCGTGGACCTCGTGGCCGCATCGGGCCGGTTCGCCCCCCACTTCCACCTGCCGCTGCAGCACGCCAGTGACCGCGTGCTGGGCATGATGCGCCGGCCCTACGCCTTCGCCTCCTGCCGCGACCTGATCGAGCACATCCACGCGAGCCTGCCGCACGCCGCGATCGGCTCGGATCTCATCGCCGGCTTCCCGGGCGAGTCGGCCGCCGACGCTGACGCCGGCGCGGACGCGATCGCCCGGCTCCCGCTGAGCTATCTTCACGTGTTCCCCTACTCGGACCGGCCGGGCACCGAGGCCGCCGGGATGGTGCCGAAGGTCGCGAGGGCGGACAGCGAAGCAGCGGGCGGCTCGCTTGCGCGAGATCGGCGCGCGGCTGTCGCAGCGGTTCGCCCGATCGCAGGTGGGCACCGTCCGGCCCGGACTCACGCTCGCCGACGGGACGACGGTGCTGACGGACAACTTCCTCAAGGTGACGATCCCGCCCGGGCTCCCGCGCAACGTCCGCGTGCGCGTCCGCATCGATGCAGACTCGCCGGCTCTCGCGGGACGGCTCGTCTGATTCGGGACTCGGGGCTCGGGACTCGGGAGTCCTGACTACTTCCCAACCGCGAGCTGCCCGCACGCCGCTCGGATGTCCCGCCCGCGGCTCTTGCGCACCATCACCGTGATGCCGCGCTCGGCCAGCGCCCGGCCGAAGGCGTCGATGCGCTCGTCCGTCGGACGTTCGAAGGGAATCCCAGGCGCGGGGTTGAGCGCGATCAGGTTCACCTTGGCGTGCAGATCCCGCAGCAGCGCCGCGAGGCGCCGCGCATCGTCCGGAGAGTCGTTCACGCCGGCCAGCAGGACGTACTCGAACGTGATCCGGCCCCGGCGGGCTGGCGGGAACCGCCGGCACGCCTCGATGATCGCGGCAATCGGATACTTGCGGTTCACGGGCACGAGCTTCGCCCGCAGCTCATCGGTCGGCGCATGGAGCGACACGGCCAGGTGCGGCATCACGTCCTCGCCGGCAAGCCGCTCGATGGCCGGCACCAGCCCGACCGTCGACACGGTCATGCGCCGGGGGTGAACGGCGAGGCCGTGGCCGTCCGCCAGGATGCGCACGGCCGCCATGGTGGCGTCGTAGTTGTGCAGCGGCTCGCCCATCCCCATGAAGACGATGTTGATGCGGGAATCCCGGAGCTGGAGCTCTCCGGCCAGGACGCGGACCTGGCCGACGATCTCGCCCGGCGTGAGATTGCGCACGAGCCCCATGGTCGCGGTGAGACAGAAGGCGCAACCCATCGCGCAGCCGACCTGGGTCGACACGCAGAAGCTCTCGTGCGGCGTGCGCGGGATGTACACCGATTCCACCTGGCGGCCGTCCTGGAGCGTGAGCAGGAACTTCTGCGTGCCGTCCTCCGAGACGTCGCGGCGCGCGATTGGCGGCGTCGAGACCTGGAAGTGATCAGCCAGGATCCGGCGATGAGCGGCCGACAGGTCCGTCATGCGATCGAAGTCGGTGACGCCGCGGCGGTAGACCCACTGGAAGACCTGCCGGGCGCGATAGGGCTCCAGGCCAAGGGCGGAAAGCGCGTTTTCGAGCTCCGCCCGCGTCAGTTCGGTCAACTCCACTTGGGACATGCGGCGTGACCCTTTTTCCGTTGCTGCGCAGCGTAAGCCCATGCTATCATCGGATGGATCAGTTGGCCGCAATTCCTTTATGCTCAATCACTTGCGGCCGCTCTCCAACCCCAGGTCCTGCTGAACGGCTGCCGATGGTTGTGCGCGAGGTCCTCGATAACGGTCTGCGGCTGCTCGCCGAGTCCATCCCGCACGTGCGGTCGGTCAGCCTGGGCGTCTGGCTGACTCGCGGGTCGCGGCACGAGGGAGACGACTGGCCCGGCATCGCGCACTTCGTCGAGCACATGCTCTTCAAAGGCACCACGAGCCGGTCGGCGGAGAACATCGCCCAGACGGTGGACTCGGTCGGCGGCCAGATGGACGCCTCGACCGGCAAGGAGAACGCGAACTACGCCATCAAGGTGCTGGACGAGCACCTGCCGCTCGGCGTGGACATCCTCTCGGACGTCGTGCTGAACCCGCGGTTCGACCCCGACGACATCGAGCGCGAGAAGCGCGTCGTCGGGGAAGAGATCAAGATGGTCGAGGACATGCCCGACGATCTGGTCCACGAGCTGTTCCTCGAGCGGTTCTGGAGCGGGCACCCGCTGGGCCGGGCAATCCTGGGCACGCCCGAGAGCGTGAACGGGCTCCGCCGGGAGACCCTGCAGGCGTACTTCTCGCGCGCCTACACGGCGGACCACCTGATCGTGGCGGCCGCCGGGAACATCGAGCACACCCGGCTGCGCGACCTCATCGAGCGGGCGTTCGGGCGGGTGCCGGGAAACGGGCTGCGCGCGGTCGAGGAGCCCCCAATCGAGCACGACGTCGTGCTGGTGCGGACGAAGGACCTGGAGCAGAGCCACGTCTGCATGGGCGTCGGCGCGTACCGGCAGAACCATGAGGCACGTTACGCGGCGCTGGTCTTCAACACGCTGCTCGGCGGGTCGATGAGCTCACGCCTGTTCCAGAACGTGCGCGAGAAGCGCGGCCTCGCCTACTCGGTGGGCAGCGGCCTGAGCGCGTTCCGCGACGCCGGGCTGTTGAGCATCTACGCGGGCTGCGCGAACGAGAAGGTCGACGAGGTGGTGCGCGTCATCATGGACGAGCTGCGCGCGATCGTCGCGGCGCCCGTCGGCGACGCGGAACTCGTCCGCGCGAAGGACAACGTGAAGGGCAGCCTCATCCTGGGCCTCGAGAGCACGTGGCAGCACGCCGCGTACCTGGCCCGGCAGGAGCTGTATTTCGACGAGCCGTTCACCCTCGAGGACACGCTGGCGGGCATCAACGCCGTGACGGTGGAGGACGTCGGCCGCGTAGCGTCCGATCTGCTCACGCGGACGCCGTTGTCCGTGGCGGTGGTCGGCCCGGTGGACGGGTGGACGATCACGCGGGGTGATCTGCAGGTGGCGCCATGATTGCGCGGTACACGCACCCGGAGATGGGCGGAATCTGGAGCGACGAGCGCCGCTACGAGGCGTGGCTGAAGGTCGAGATCGCGGCGGCCGAGGCGATGGCCGGCGAGGGCCTCATCCCCGCCGAGGCGGCCCGGGCGATCCGCGAGCGGGGCGCCGTCGACGCCGCACGGATTGACGCCATCGAGGCCGTCACGAAGCACGACCTCATTGCCTTCACGACGGCCGTCGCCGAGCGTGTGGGCCCCGAGGGGCGCTGGCTGCACTTCGGCCTCACCTCGTCCGACGTGGTCGACACGGCGCTCGCGCTGCAGCTGCGCGACGCGTGCGATCTCATCCTGAGGCGGCTCGAGGCGCTCCGCGCGGCGGTGAAGACGCGGGCCGAGGAGCACCGGCGCACGCCGATGATCGGGCGCACCCACGGCGTACATGCCGAGCCGACGACCCTCGGGCTGAAGCTGGCGCTCTGGTACGCCGAGCTCGGGCGCGACATCGCGCGCGTCGAGCGCGGGCGCGCCGCGATCGCCGTCGGCAAGGTGTCCGGGGCCGTCGGCACCTACGCGCACCTCGACCCGTCCATCGAGCGCGCCGTCTGCGCGACGCTGGGCCTCGACGCGGCCCCCGTGTCGTCGCAGATCATCCAGCGCGACCGCCACGCGGAACTGATGGCGGCGCTCGCCGTCACCGCCGCGTCGCTGGAGAAGTTCGCCTTCGAGATCCGGGGCCTCCAGAAGACCGAGATCGGCGAGGTCGAGGAGCCGTTCGACAAGGGGCAGAAGGGCTCGTCGGCGATGCCGCACAAGCGCAACCCGATCGGCTGCGAGCAGGTCGTGGGCCTCGCGCGCGTCATCCGCGGCAACCTCGTGGCGGCCCTCGAGAACGTCGCGCTCTGGCACGAGCGCGACATCTCGCACTCGTCGGTCGAGCGGATCATTCTGCCCGACAGCTTCATCGCGCTGGACCACATGCTGCGGCGCTTCACCACCATCGTCGCGGGCATGGTCGTCCACCCGGATCGCATGCGCCGCAATCTCGAGCTGCTCCGCGGCGTCGTGTTCTCGCAGTCGGTGCTGCTGGCGCTGGCCTCCCGGGGCGTGCCGCGCGAGCAGGCCTACGAGTGGGTGCAGCGCAACGCGCTGCGGTCGGCGGACGAGGAGCTGGATTTCCGGGAGCTGCTGCGCCGGGATGCGGACGTGATCGCCGTGCTCCCGGCCGCCGAGCTCGACCGGCTTTTCGACCTCGGTCACCAGCTCCGTCACGTCGACGACGTGTTCCGGCGTGTGTTCGGTGAGTGAGCGGCTCGAGGGGGCGGTAGGCAGCATGCTGGACAAGTTCAAGGACGAGTGCGGCATCTTCGGGATCTACGGGCATGCCGAGTCCGCGAAGATGGCCTACCTCGGCCTGTATGCACTGCAGCATCGCGGGCAGGAAAGCGGCGGCATCGTGGCGTCGGACGGCCAGCACCTCCGCCTGTCGCGCGGAATGGGCTACGTCGCCGACATCTTCAACGAACGCGCGCTGGCCGACCTGCAGGGCTCGGCGGCCATCGGCCACGTGCGGTACTCCACGGCCGGCGAGAGCACGCTGGTCAACGCCCAGCCGATCCTGATCGAGTGCGTCCACGGCCCCATCGCCGTCTGCCACAACGGGAACCTCGTCAACGAGCGCGAACTGCATGCGTGGCTGAGCGGGCAGGGCGCCATCTTCCAGACGTCGAGCGACACCGAGGTCTTTCTGCACCTGTTCGCCCGGTCGAAGGCCGCGCGCGTCGAGGACGCCCTGGTCGAGGCCGTCATCCGGGCCCAGGGCGCGTTCTCCCTGCTGTTCCTCACCCGGGACCGCCTGGTGGCCGTCCGCGACCCGCACGGCTTCCGGCCCATGGCGCTCGGCCGCCTCGGCGACGCGTGGGTGGTGTGCTCGGAGACGTGCGCGATGGATCTCATCGGGGCCACCTACGTGCGCGACGTGGAGCCGGGAGAGATGCTCGTCATCGGGCCGGACGGCGAGCACTCGCTCAAGCCGTTCCCCCCGGCGCCGCTCTCGCACTGCGTCTTCGAGCACGTCTACTTCTCGCGGCCGGACAGCCTCGTGTTCGGCGAGAGCGTCAACCGCATCCGGACGAACCTCGGCCGCGTCCTGGCCCGCGAGTCCGCCGTCCCGGCCGATGTCGTCGTGCCGGTGCCGGACTCGGGGGTGTGTGCCGCCATCGGCTACGCCGAGCGGTCCGGCACGCCCATCCAGTTCGGCCTCATCCGCAACCACTATGTCGGGCGCACGTTCATCGAGCCGCGGCAGTCGATCCGCCACTTCGGCGTGAAAGTGAAGCTCAACCCCGTGCGCAGCATCCTCGAGGGCCGGCGCGTCGTCCTCGTCGACGACTCGATCGTCCGCGGCACGACGAGCCGGAAGCTCGTGAAGATGATCAAGGCCGCGGGCGCCATCGAGGTGCACGTGCGGATCAGCTGCCCGCCGACCGTGTCGCCGTGCTTCTACGGGGTCGACACGCCGCGGCGCTCGGAGCTCATCGCGGCGACGCATACGCTCGAGGAAATCCGGAAGTACATCGAGGCCGACAGCCTGCGCTACCTGAGTCTCGAAGGAATGCTCGAGGCGGTGAACTCGCACCGCGACGACTATTGCACCTCCTGCTACACGGGGCGTTACCCCCTCCCGTTCCCGAGGGGGGAGGAGGCGCAACTGCAGGAACCCATGAAGGCGGGAGCGGGAAAGTAAGAGCGCAGGCTGGACTACAAGACATCCGGCGTGAGCATCGACGCGGGCAACGAGACGGTGAGGCGCATCAAGGGGCTGGCCAGGCGCACCTTCACGCCCGGCGTGCTGTCGTCCATCGGCTCGTTCGGGGGCCTGTTCCGCCTCGGCGACGGCTACCGCGATCCCGTGCTCGTCTCGAGCGCCGACGGCGTCGGCACCAAGCTGAAGCTCGCGTTCATGACCGGCCGGCACGGCACCGTGGGGCAGTGCCTCGTCAATCACTGCGTCAACGACATTCTGGTCCAGGGCGCGACGCCGCTCTTCTTCCTCGACTACCTCGCGACGGGCGCGCTCCTGCCGGACGTCGCGGCGCAGGTCGTCGAGGGCGTCTCGACCGCGTGCCTCGAGAACGGGTGCGCGCTCATCGGCGGTGAAACAGCCGAGATGCCGGGGTTCTACGCGCCCGGCGAGTACGACATGGCCGGCTTCATTGTCGGCGTGGTGGAGCGGGACCGCCTGATCACCGGCGAGCGGTTGCGCGCCGGTGATGCGCTCCTGGGGCTGCCCTCGTCGGGACTGCACACGAACGGCTACTCGCTGGCGCGTGCCATCCTCTTCGAGCGCCTCGGCCTGGGCGCCGACTCCATGGTCGAGGAACTCGGGTGCCCGATCGGGGACGAGCTCCTGCGCGTGCACCGCTCGTACCTGCCCGTGCTCCGCCCCGTGCTCGATGCCGGGCTCGTCAAGGGGCTTGCGCACATCACCGGCGGCGGCATCACCGACAACCTGCCGCGCATCCTGCCGCCCGGGACGGCGGCCCTCATCGACCGGTCCGCCTGGGCGCCGCAGGCCATCTTCCGCTACCTGCAGCGCGCCGGCG
Organism: uncultured Acidobacteriota bacterium; assembly: GCA_963809475.1. Taxonomy (GTDB): domain Bacteria; phylum Acidobacteriota; class Vicinamibacteria; order Vicinamibacterales; family JAKQTR01; genus JAKQTR01. The sequence goes on along the minus strand of CAWEJS010000002.1, from coordinate 1,312,463 downwards.
GCGTGCCCGACGACGACATGTACCGCACCTTCAACATGGGCATTGGCATGATCGTCGGCTGCGCCGAGGACGACGTGTCGCGCGTCACCGTGATGCTGCAGGCCGCGGCCGAGACGCGGGTCCGCCGCATCGGGCGGATCGTCGAGGGCGAGCCCGGCGTCGTTTACGGATCGTTGTAGCGGGTGGCGCGGCGCTCAGGGGGAACGGGGTGAACCGCAACATCGGCGTGCTGATCTCGGGCCGCGGGTCGAACCTCCAGGCCATCATCGACGCGATCCGCGACGGCCGGATCGACGCACGCATCGCCGCCGTCATCTCGAACCGCGCCGACGCCTGCGGCCTCGAGCGCGCGCGGCAGGCGGGCATCGAGACCATCGTGCGCGACCACAAGGCGTGGCCGTCGCGCGAGGCCTACGAAACGGTGCTGGTGGACGACCTGCGCGCGCGGGACGTCGGTCTGGTCTGCCTGGCGGGCTTCATGCGCCTGCTTGGCGCCACGTTCGTGGGCGCGTTCCCGAACCGGATCCTCAACATCCACCCGGCGCTGCTGCCGTCATTCCCAGGCCTGCATGCGCAGCGCCAGGCGGTCGAGCACGGCGCGAGGATCTCCGGCGCGACCGTGCACCTCGTCGACACCAACCTCGACGCCGGGCCCATCGTCATGCAGGCCGCGGTGCCGGTGCTCGACGGCGACACCGAGGACACGCTCTCCGCGCGCATCCTCGTCGAGGAACACCGCATCTATCCGGAGGCGATTCAACGCATCCTGGACGGGGGATGGCACGTGCAGGGACGACGACTTGTCTTCGCAGGGCGATAGACAGGAGTCAGGAGTCAGTTCTCGAACGCCTCCACCGCATCGACGAGCGCCTGGATGTTCCCGGTCGGGACCCCCGGAGGCATGCCGCCCGCGCACGAGACGATCAGCCGCGACCGATCCTCGACGGCGCCCAGCATCTCCCGCACGAACCGCGTGACGTCCGCCGGCGTGCCCGCGGCCAGCACGTCCCGCGGCGGCACGTTGCCGAGGAGGGTGATCGCGCCGCCGGTCCACTTCCGCATGTCGTTCAGGGTGTGCTGGATGCCGAAGTTGAGGAGGTTCACGCCGATGCCGGCGAGGTGCGGCGCGCACGTCTTGCACGGCGCGTCGTTGTGGAAGAACTTGACGGCGACATCCGCCTTGAAGGTCCGCTCCAGGTAGGGCAGGGCAAACGCGTCGAAATCCCTCGGCCCGACGAATCCGACGATGTCATCGAGGATCAGCAATCCGTCGATCGAGGGGAACGCCTCGCGCTGAGCCGCGATCCACTCGACCAGGAAGTCCGTGATCAGGGTCAGCAGCCGGTGCGCCGCCTCGGGATCGCTGCGGAGCGCCATCATGAACTCGGTCGTGCCCATCAGGAACGACGCGATGTTGAGCGGGCCGCGCGCCACGGCGAAGCGCACCCTGTGGCCGGAGGCGAGCATCTTCGGCTCGAGGTGCTTGAGCCGCTTGACGACGAACGGCAGGAGCCCGTGCTTGCGCGGGTCGGGCGGTTCGAGCAGGTCGATGTCGGCCGGCGATCGCAGCACCTTCATGGCCGAAGGGAACTCGTTCTCGCCCCAGATCTCGACCGCCCCGAACGCGGACGGCTCCGTGCACATCCCGTACTCCGACCAGAAGCCCGGCAGGAACAGCGTCCGCGGGAAGGCGGCCTGCACCTGGATGTTGTCCTCGAAGAACGCGCCCTCGTCGGTGAAGTAGTCGAGGATGGTGTGCCCGGCCCAGTTGGGAAGCCAGGGGCTGTCCACGATGAAGCCGGTCGGCAGCGAATCAGAGGAGGCGCCGCGAAGCACCGCCAGCAGCGACTCCCATTGCTGATCGGTCATGAGCGACTCTCCCCTGAACGCCGGCCCCGCCCGCGCCTGCCTGCGGCCTGATGGGGCCGTTTCCGCGCGTCGTTTGTTGGCGGTGCAGACTATATGGGTCGCTCACTCGCGCTGTCAAGAACGCCTCGATATCCACGCGCGGCGTCGGCGGCCGGCCCGGCAGGCCGGTCGGGTATAGTTATCAACCGGGAGACGAACGAGACAATGGTCAACGACGTGTTCAGCGAATTGGAGTGGCGAGGGCTGGTCTACGAGTCCACCGAGGGCCTGCGCGACGTGCTGGCCCGTGAGCCGGTGACGCTGTACATCGGGTTCGACCCGACCGCCGCCAGCCTGCACGTCGGCTCGCTGCTGCCCATGATGGCCCTGGCGCGCATGCAGCGGTTCGGCCACAGCCCGATCGCGATCGCCGGCGGCGGCACCGGCATGATCGGCGACCCGAGCGGGAAGACCACCGAGCGGCAGCTCCTGACCGTGGATCAGATCGACGCCAACCTCGCGGGCATCCGCGCGCAGCTCGCCAAGGTCCTCGACTTCGACGCGGCGGACAACCCCGCGCGCATCATCAACAACGCCGACTGGCTCCGGAAGCTGAACCTGCTGGAGTTCCTGCGCGACACGGGCAAGCACTTCACCGTCAACTACATGCTCGCCAAGGAGTCGGTGAAGCGCCGCCTCGAGCACGACGAGGGCATCTCGTTCACCGAGTTCAGCTACCTCATGCTGCAGTCGTACGACTTCCTCACGCTGTTCGATCAGTACGGGTGCACGCTGCAGATGGGCGGCAGCGACCAGTGGGGCAACATCACCGCGGGGTGCGACCTCATCCGGAAGCTCCGCGCCGGGAAGGCCCACGGCCTCGTGATGCCGCTCGTCGCGACCGCGTCCGGCGTGAAGTTCGGCAAGACCGAGGCCGGCGCGGTGTGGCTCGACCCCGGCCTCACCTCGCCATTCCGCTTCTACCAGTTCTGGGTGAACACGGACGACCGGGACGCCGTGAAGTACCTCAACTACTTCACCTTCCTGGGCCGTGAGGAGATCCGGGCGCTCGACGCGGAGCTGGCGCGCGCGCCCGAAACACGCGAGGTGCAGCGCGTGCTCGCGCGCGAGGTCACGCGCACGATTCACGGCCAGGGCGCCGTGGACCGGGCGGAGCGCGCGTCGGAGCTGCTGTTCGGTGAGCGCATCAGCGAACTCGACGCCGACGACGTCGTCGCCGTCTTCGACGACGTGCCGTCGACGGACGTGGCGCGCGAGCGCCTGGCCGCGGGCGGGATGGCCATTGCCGACGTGCTCGTGGCCACGGCGATCGCCGCGTCGAAGGGCGAGGCGATGCGGCTGGTGAAGGGCGGCGGCGTCTACGTGAACAACCGGCGCGTGACGGACGAGCGCGCGAGGCTCACGTCCGAACAGGCGATCTCGGGCCGCGTGTTCGTGCTGCGCAAGGGCGGCCGCCAGTATCACCTGCTGCGCATCGTCGACGGGATCACCGCGCCGCAGGTGTGATCGGATACGGCACGCCTACGAGATTCCGCTGGTGAATCCCTTCCGGTTGCGTGCGTGCGCTTGACAGGCGCCGGGGGGATCTGTAGTATTGAAAGTCCGCCGGTTGGCGTCCATGCTGACCGCACGGTCAACCGCCTGAACGGGCGGACGGTCGGTCCAGGGAAGTCCGGGCCGGCCCACCTCCACTGACAGCGAGCGACGCCGGTTTCGGGAACGAGATTGGCGCGCGCGTGAAAGAAAGATCAGGGAGGGGGTTGACAGTAAAGACGGTTCTTTGTAGTATTGTAAGGTTCCCCTAAAGCGGACGCGATGAGCGGCCGACAAGACGGGGGATGGGGTCGGTTCTTTGAAAACTAGATAGTGCGTGCAAGTACGAACCTGTGAGTATCAGCAGGGTCGGAACCGGCGGTCTTCGGGCCGCGAGGCCGATCCACAATGAACGTAACAGAACAACGCCAGAGCTAGTCATAGGACTCTGGTTGAAGATGTCCGGCGGCCCGCGAGGGCGGCCGGAACGCCTTTAACATGAGAGTTTGATCCTGGCTCAGAATCAACGCTGGCGGCGTGCCTAACACATGCAAGTCGAACGCGAAAGGGGCTTCGGCCCTGAGTAGAGTGGCAGACGGGTGAGTAACGCGTGGGTGACCTGCCCTCGAGCGGGGGATAACGTCCCGAAAGGGACGCTAATACCGCATGACATCCTGCCCTTGGACGGGCGGTGATCAAAGCCGGGGATCGCAAGACCTGGCACTCGAGGAGGGGCCCGCGTCCGATTAGCTAGTTGGTGAGGTAACGGCTCACCAAGGCTCCGATCGGTAGCCGGCCTGAGAGGGCGGACGGCCACACTGGGACTGAGACACGGCCCAGACTCCTACGGGAGGCAGCAGTGGGGAATTGTTCGCAATGGGCGCAAGCCTGACGACGCAACGCCGCGTGGAGGATGAAGATTTTCGGATCGTAAACTCCTGTCGAATGGGACGAATGGCTCGGCCGTGAACAACGGCCGGGAATGACGGTACCGTGAGAGGAAGCCCCGGCTAACTCCGTGCCAGCAGCCGCGGTAATACGGGGGGGGCAAGCGTTGTTCGGAATTACTGGGCGTAAAGGGCTCGTAGGTGGCCACCTAAGTCCGACGTGAAATCCCTCGGCTCAACCGGGGAACTGCGTCGGATACTGGGTGGCTTGAATCCGGGAGAGGGACGCGGAATTCCAGGTGTAGCGGTGAAATGCGTAGATATCTGGAGGAACACCGGTGGCGAAGGCGGCGTCCTGGACCGGTATTGACACTGAGGAGCGAAAGCCAGGGGAGCAAACGGGATTAGATACCCCGGTAGTCCTGGCCCTAAACGATGAGTGCTTGGTGTGGCGGGTATCGATCCCTGCCGTGCCGGAGCTAACGCGTTAAGCACTCCGCCTGGGGAGTACGGTCGCAAGGCTGAAACTCAAAGGAATTGACGGGGGCCCGCACAAGCGGTGGAGCATGTGGTTCAATTCGACGCAACGCGAAGAACCTTACCCAGGCTTGAACTGCAGTTGACCGACCATGAAAGTGGTTTTCCGCAAGGACAACTGTAGAGGTGCTGCATGGCTGTCGTCAGCTCGTGTCGTGAGATGTTGGGTTAAGTCCCGCAACGAGCGCAACCCTCGTCCTCTGTTGCCATCACGTTATGGTGGGCACTCTGAGGAGACTGCCGGTGACAAACCGGAGGAAGGTGGGGATGACGTCAAGTCAGCATGGCCTTTATGTCTGGGGCCACACACGTGCTACAATGGCCGGTACAAACCGTTGCGATCCCGCAAGGGGGAGCTAATCGGAGAAAGCCGGTCTCAGTTCGGATCGTAGGCTGCAACTCGCCTGCGTGAAGTCGGAATCGCTAGTAATCGCGGATCAGCACGCCGCGGTGAATACGTTCCCGGGCCTTGTACACACCGCCCGTCACATCACGAAAGCCGGCTGTACCAGAAATCGCTGAGCTAACCCGCAAGGGAGGCAGGCGCTTAAGGTATGGTCGGTGATTGGGGTGAAGTCGTAACAAGGTAGCTGTAGGAGAACCTGTGGCTGGATCACCTCCTTTCTAGAGAACTCGCCGAAGTCTCGCCGAAGCCTCGCTAAGCCCGTAAGGGCGAAGGCGGGCGGAGGCGGACGGACGTGAAACACTCAGATCGATCTGATACCCACCTGGCTCGTGTTTGCACGCCTATCTAGTTTTGAGAGAACCGGCTTTGTCGGGCCTGTAGCTCAGCTGGTTAGAGCACACGCTTGATAAGCGTGGGGTCACTAGTTCAAATCTAGTCAGGCCCACCAGATTCGCGGAGCACGGGCTCGGCGATTGTTGGGGAATTAGCTCAGCTGGGAGAGCGCCTGGTTTGCAACCAGGAGGTCACCGGTTCGAGCCCGGTATTCTCCACCAGCCTTCGCTCGGCGGCGTTCGATGACGCCGAGCTTCGGCTAGGCAAGCGAGTTGGTGCTCCCGTCGGCCGCGAAGGCTGGGGGAGTCTCGCCGAAGCCGAAAGGCGAAGGCGGACCAGCGGCGGCTAGGCCGATGCGTTTTGTGGTCTTTGACAACTGAATATCCTGCAGAGGGTAGTTTCTGACTAAAACACGCAAATACGCGGTGTTAAGAGGGTTGCGATCCCGCAAGGGATCCAAACAATGGTCAAGCTACTAAGGGCGTACGGTGAATGCCTTGGCGCCAAGAGTCGATGAAGGACGTGGTAAGCTGCGATAAGCGTCGGTGAGCCGCAAACAGGCTTTGACCCGGCGATTTCCGAATGGGGAAACCCACCCTGGCTCATACCGGGGTATCCCTGGCTGAATCCATAGGCCAGTGGAAGGCAACGTGGGGAAGTGAACCATCTCAGTACCCACTGGAAAAGAAAACAACAGTGATTCCGCTAGTAGCGGCGAGCGAACGCGGACATAGCCCAAACCATCGTGCTTGCACGGTGGGGTTGTAGGGCCTGCCTGGCCGCAAGGCCGGCGAGTTACCATAGCAGCGCGCTAGTTGAACGGCCTGGAACGGCCGGCCAGAGAGGGTGACAGCCCCGTAGACGAAAGCATGCTGCCTCGCTGGGCAGGTTCCTGAGTACCGCGGGACACGAGAAATCCCGTGGGAATCTGCGAGGACCATCTCGTAAGGCTAAATACTCCTTGGCGACCGATAGTGAACCAGTACCGTGAGGGAAAGGTGAAAAGCACCCCTGTGAGGGGAGTGAAATAGTACCTGAAACCGTATGCCTACAAGCAGTGGGAGGGCGTTTGCCCGGGGCTTGCCCCGGGTGTTGCCTGACCGCGTGCCTTTTGCATAATGAGCCGGCTAGTTGCTCTCGGTGGCGAGGTTAAGCGCAAGCGAGCCGAAGCGAAAGCGAGTCCGAAATGGGCGTTCAGTCGTCGGGAGCAGACGCGAAGCGATGTGATCTACCCTTGGCCAGGGTGAAGCGCGGGTAACACCGCGTGGAGGCCCGAACCAGTGTTGGTTGAAAACAACTTGGATGAGCTGAGGGTAGGGGTGAAAGGCTAATCAAACTTCGTGATTGCCCGTTCTCCTCGAAATGCCTTTAGGGGCAGCCTCGAGTGGTCGGCGCTGGTGGTAGAGAACTGGATGGGCTAAGGGGCTTACCAGCTTACTGAACCCAACCAAACTGCGAATGCCAGCGACACGTAGCTCGGGAGTGAGACGGTGGGGGCTAAGCTTCATCGTCGAAAGGAAAACAGTCCAGACTACCGGCTAAGGTCCCAAACTCTATGCTAAGTGGTAAAGGATCTGGAGACACTCCGACAACCAGGAGGTTGGCTTAGAAGCAGCCATCCTTTAAAGAAAGCGTAATAGCTCACTGGTCAAGTGGCTCTGGGCCGATAATCCAACGGGGCTCAAGCATAGGACCGAAGCCGTAGATCGCCGTGGCCTGCGGGCCGCGGCCTTGGTAGAGGAGCGTTCTCTGCGGCATTGAAGCCAGATCGAAAGAACTGGTGGAGTGCAGAGAAGTGACCCTGCCGGCATAAGTAGCGATAAGAGAGGTGAGAATCCTCTCCGCCGTAAGCCTAAGGTTTCCTGAGGAAGGTTCGTCCGCTCAGGGTTAGTCGGGTCCTAACGCGAGGCCGAAAGGCGTAGCGGATGGATATCCGGTCAACATTCCGGAACTACCTGGAAATCGTTATTACTGATGGGGGGACGCAGGAGGCTAGCCGGGCCCACGATTGGACGTGTGGGTTGAGGCATGTAGGGGGATCCGCCAGGCAAATCCGGCGGGTCATATTCCCTGAGGTGCTATCGCGAGAGCCGCAAGGCTCGCAAAGCTGGTGACGCCACGCTGCCGAGAAAATCCTCTAAGGAGATTTCCGGGTACCCGTACCGCAAACCGACACAGGTAGGCGAGGAGAAAATCCTCAGGCGCAAGTGAGAACCCTCGTTTAGGAACTCGGCAAACTTGCCCCGTAACTTCGGAAGAAGGGGTGCTCCATCAGCGTGCGTCCGGTTCGCCCGGGCGTGCGTGAAGGAGTTGCAATAAAGAGGGTCAAGCGACTGTTTACTAAAAACACAGGGCTCTGCGAAGTCGAACACGACGTATAGGGTCTGACGCCTGCCCGGTGCCGGAAGGTTAAAGGGAGAGGTTAGCCGCAAGGCGACGCTTCGAACTGAAGCCCCGGTAAACGGCGGCCGTAACTATAACGGTCCTAAGGTAGCGAAATTCCTTGTCGGGTAAGTTCCGACCTGCACGAATGGCGTAACGATTTGACCGCTGTCTCAACGAGGGGCACTGCGAATTTGTGGTACCGGTGAAGACGCCGGTTGCCCGTGACTAGACGGAAAGACCCCGTGCACCTTTACTACAGCCTAGTAGTGAATGTTGACGTGTTATGCGCAGGATAGGTGGGAGGCGATGAACCGGGTTTCTTGGGATCCGGGGAGCCAACGGTGAGATACCACCCTTATCACTTCGACGTTCTAACCTCGGCCTGTCAGCCAGGCCAGGGACACTGCTAGGTGGGTAGTTTGACTGGGGCGGTCGCCTCCTAAATTGTAACGGAGGCGCGCGAAGGTTCGCTCAGGCTGTTTGGAAATCAGCCGTAGAGTGCAAAGGCAGAAGCGAGCTTGACTGCGAGACAGACAAGTCGAGCAGGTGGGAAACCAGGCCTTAGTGATCCGGTGGTTCCGCATGGAAGGGCCATCGCTCAACGGATAAAAGGTACGCCGGGGATAACAGGCTGATCTGGGCCAAGAGTTCACATCGACGCCCAGGTTTGGCACCTCGATGTCGGCTCATCGCATCCTGGAGCTGTAGCAGGTTCCAAGGGTCCGGCTGTTCGCCGGTTAAAGCGGTACGTGAGCTGGGTTTAGAACGTCGCGAGACAGTTCGGTCCCTATCTGTCATGGGCGCAGGAGATTTGAGGGGGGCTGACCTTAGTACCGAGAGGACCGGGTTGGACGCACCTCTAGTGTACCAGTTGTCGTGCCAACGGCAGCGCTGGGTAGCTACGTGCGGAAGGGAGAAACGCTGAAGGCATCTAAGCGTGAAACCCTCCCCAAGATGAGATCTCCCGAGCCGCAAGGCTCCTAAAGGCTCCTGGAAGACTACCAGGTGATAGGCCAGATGTGTAAGGACGGTGACGTCCTCAGCTTACTGGTACTAATCAGCCGTGAGGCTTCATCATTATCTTCTCAACAGCGCGTGCGTGTTCCGGTCGGGAACTTCCCTCTGCAGGGTATTCAGCTGTCGGCTCTTTTCACTTTCAGCCGCCGACGCGTTTCGGCACGGGCCCCGGAGAACATACCCGGGCCCCCCGGGCACAGAACGCGACGGGCCGCGCCGGTATTCGGCGTCGGCTGATTCATCCTTACGAGCGGCCCGTGCGCGCGAAGTACGCAGGCCGGGCGGCTCCAGTAAGATTCCCGGTGGTCATAGGAGAAGGGTCACACCCGTTCCCATTCCGAACACGGAAGTTAAGCCTTCTACCGCCGATGGTACTGCGCGGGTAACTGCGTGGGAGAGTAGGTCGCTGCCGGGTGTTTCTCAGGGAAAGGGGCCAGGCCCCTTTCCCTTTCTCACGTACCGGCCGCTCCGCGCGTCCTGACGTCCCCGTTTCCAGGCCCCGATACCCCCGCTCCCGGTTGTCGTATACTCGCGCGACATGCGGGAATCAGCGTGACACCTGAACAACCGAAGAAACCCGGCGCCCTTGTGAGCCTGTGGCGCGCCATGAAGTCCAGGCGCACGGCGTCGGTCGCGCTGCTGTCGTTCTCCTCCGGTATGCCGCTGGGCCTCGTCTGGTACGCCATCCCGGACTGGATGCGCAGCATCGGCGTGGACATCCGCATCGTCGGGCTGTTCACCCTCGCGCAGGCGCCGTGGGCCTTCAAGGTGATCTGGTCGCCGTTGATGGACCGCTACGTGCCTCCGTTCTGGGGCAGGCGGCGCGGCTGGATGGCGGTGACCCAGATCGCCCTCACGATCGTCGGCCTGCTGTTCGCCGGCGTCGGCCGGCACCCGGACGCCATCTGGGTGGTGGGCGCGCTCGCGCTGGCCGTCGCCCTCGCGTCAGCGACGCAGGACATCGCGATCGACGCCTACGCCGTCGAGGTGCTGCGCAAAGACGAGCAGGGCGCGGCGGTCGGCGCGCGCATCGCGCTCTACCGGGCCGCGCTGGTGGTGTCGGGCGGGGCGGCCATCACGGCCGCGGGGCACCTGGGATGGCCGACAGTCAACGTCATCCTCGGGCTGCTCTACCTGCCGATGATCCTCATCACCTGGAAGGCGCCGGAGCCGGAGGAGAAGGTCCCGGCCCCCACGAGCCTCCGCGACGCGGTGTGGCAGCCGTTCCTCGGATTCCTGTCACGCCACCGCGCCCTCGAGATCCTCGCCTTCGTCCTGCTCTACAAGTTCTCGGACCAGCTCACGCAGGCGCTGACGCGGCCGTTCCTCATCGACATGGGCTACAACGCCGATCACCGCGGCATCGCGCTGGCCACGGTCGGCCTCGTGGCCACCATCGCCGGCGCGCTCGTGGGCGGGTGGGTCACGACCCTCATCGGGCTGGGCCACTCGTTGTGGGTGTTCGGCTTCTTCCAGATCTTCTCGAACCTCGGCTATTACTTCGTGTCGCTGCCGGGACGGCCGATCCTGCCGCTCATGTACGGCGCCACGAGCTTCGAGTTGTTCACGTCGGGCCTGGGCACGGGCGCGTTCTCTGTGCTGCTGCTCCGTATGACGCAAAAGCGGTTCTCCGCCACCCAGTACGCGCTGTTCTCGAGCCTCTTCGCGTTGCCCCGGCTGCTGGCGGGCCCCATCGCCGGCGTGGCCGTGGACGCGATGGGGTGGTCCTGGTTCTATCTCTCGACGCTCGTGATGGGAGTCCCGGGGCTGGCGATGCTGGCGAGGTTCGTCCCCATCGGCGTGCGCGAACCGGTCTTCACGGTCGAAGAACTCGAGCCGAAGCCGCCGCTCAGCAACGGGCAGATCGCGCTCCGCGGCATCGCGGGAGGCGTGATCGTCGGGTTGACGGGGTTCGTCCTCGACGCGGCCCTCGCGGCCGTGAAGACGATGCGCGACAGCAAGGGGGCGGCGGGATACGACCTCGGCGCGGCGATGTGGCGCCTTGCGCACCCGGTGACGATCACTGACTGGGTCGAGATCGGCGGCCTCGTCGCCTTCGCCGTCATCGGCGGCCTGTTCGTCGCGGCCTTGTTTGCCGCGAGACGCGGAGCCGGCCGCGCCACCGTCGTCGATTCCACGAGCGAGGCTTCATGACCCGTCCAATCCGCATCCTCGTCCTTCCCGCCATGCTTGCGGCCGGTCTGCTGATCGGCACCCCGCTCACCGCCGCGGCCCAGACGGCGCCGCCATCGCCCAAGCCGGCCCCGGCGCCTGGCGCGCAGGCGAAGCCGGCGCCAAACCAGAGGGCGAAGCCCGCAGCCGCCCAACCCGCGAATTCCGCCGCCGGGCCGGCCGGCAACCTGGAGCCGGACGTCAAGGCCCTCCGGGAGGCCACGTCCATCTCCGATCCCGACAAGGAAGTCGAGGCCCTGCGGAAGGTGATCGCCGACTTTCCGACGAGCACGGTGGTCTCGAACGCCGAGAACGTGATCGTCAGCACGCTCACGAGGAAGGCGGCCAACGATATCTCGGCGCTCAAGGCCGAAGCGGAGAAGTTCGTCACCGGCGGCGCGACGACGAACGAACGGACCCGGCGGCTTGGCCAGACGGCGAGCGGGCTCGCCGGGGCCGGCGTGCTCCTCGACGACGCGCAGCTTTTCGCGACGAAAGCGCTGGACCTGTTGCCGGTGCGCGACGAGTCAGCATGGATCGCAGCCGAGAAGAAGGCTGCCGCCGAGGCGGATGCCGAATCCCGCCGGAAGAACCCGGACGCGAAGCCGCGGTCCGTGACCAGCGACGCGGACTACTCGTCGCGCTTCGTCTCCCTCCGCCAGAACCTGATGACAGCGCTCGCGCAAGTCGCGGAGAAGAAGGGGAAGGCCGCCGACGCAGAGCGGTGGTACCGCGACGCGTACACGCTGCGGCCGAAGACCGGCGGCGCGGCGGCCCTGAAGCTCGCCGAGTACGCGAAGGCCGCTGGGCATCCGTTCGAGCAGCTCGAGTACCTCACCGTGGCGACGCTTGCCGGACGAGTGACCACGGCGTCGAGGGCGGAACTCCAGGCGTTGTACAAGGAGACGCGGGGCGGTACGCCGGCCGACCTCGACAGGATGCTCGACGAGCGGTACGAGAGAGAAGCCGTAGAGATCGACGCGCCGGCCTACCGGCCGTCCAAGGCGCGGACGACGCGTGTCGTCCTCGCCGAGCTCTTCACCGGCGCCGGCTGCCCGCCCTGCGTCGGAGCCGACCTGGCATTCGAGGGCGCGCTCGAGCGCTACTCGCCGAAGGACCTCGCGCTGCTCGTGTATCACGAGCACATTCCGCGTCCGGACCCGATGACCAACCCCTCGACACAGACGCGGAAGGAGTTCTACGACGTGCCTGGCACGCCGACCTTCTTCATCGACGGCGGGAATCGCCAGGCCGGCGGATCCGCGGCCTCCGGCGCGCAGAAGCTTTTCGATGAGACCGTCCGACCCTTCGTGGACAAGCGCCTGGATGTGAAGGCCGGCGCCGCGATTGACCTCAAGGCGTCCATGGCCGGCGACACGGTCAATGTGACCGCGAAGGTCAGCAAGATCCGCAGCGCCGGCGCGCCCCGGACGTCCGGCACAGGGGCCGAGGCCGGCAATTCGTTGACTCTTCAGCTGGCCCTCGTGGAGGAGATGGTCCATTACACCGGGGAGAATGGCGTCCGCTTCCACCCGATGGTGGTGCGGAGCCTGGCGAGCGCCGGAAAAGGCGGCCTCGGGTTCGCGCTTCCGGCGGGGAAGTCTCCGACGATTGTCTTCACCTTCGATCTCGCAAGAGCGGCTGCCGACGCGAAGGCCCACCTCGACGACATGGAGGGCGGCAGCAGCAAGCGCTTCGGCAAGTTCCAGTTCGTGGAGCGGAAGAGCGACTTCGGCCGCGGCCGCCTGCGAGTCGTCGCCTTCGTGCAGGACGATACGACCAAGGACGTCCTGCAGGCGGCGAGCACCGTCATCAAGGCGCCGGCGGCTGCCGGCGCCGAGAGGGCCCGCCGGCCGTGACGTGGAGCGGGCCGCGCCGGCGCACCGTCACGACCGCGTTGGCGATCGCGACCGTCACTGCGGCAGGCGGCCTCGGGTGGTACGCCTGGTCGGCGCGGGCCGGCCGCGAGCCCGGGCATGCCGGCCGGTCCGACGCGCCGGTTCCGCGGGCGCCTGGCGCGGCGGCCACCTATGTCGGCGAGCCCGCGTGCACGAAATGCCACGAGTCCCAGACGAAGGAGTGGCGCCAGTCGGATCACGCGCGGGCCATGGAGATTGCCGGCCCGTCCACGGTGCTCGGAGACTTCCGTGGCACCAGCGTGACCTACGCGGGCACGACGTCCTCCTTCTCGACGCGTGACCACCGCTACTTCGTGCGCTCGGATGGCCCGGACGGGGCGCTGCACGACTACGAGATCAAGTACACCTTCGGCTACACGCCGCTCCAGCAGTACCTGATCGAGTTCCCGGGCGGCCGCCTCCAGTGCCTCCCGACGGCCTGGGACACGCGGCCGAAGGCCGAGGGCGGCCAGCGGTGGTTCCATCTCTACCCGGCCGAGCGGATCACCCACACCGACCCGCTGCACTGGACCGGGCCCAACCAGAACTGGAACTACATGTGCGCCGACTGCCACTCGACGGACCTGCGGCGCAACTACGACCTCGCCACGGATTCGTACAAGACGACGTGGTCCGAAATCAACGTATCGTGCGAGACCTGCCACGGGCCCGGATCGGAGCACGTCGCGTGGGCCGACGCGCGGAAGAAGAAGGGGCTCACCGGGCGCGACGGCACCGCCATGGGACTCGTGGTGAAAGGGTTGCGGGCCATCGACTACAGCGGATTCGGCGTCGGTGACGCGACGAGCGACGCCGCGCGCGTCGTGAACCGGCCGCGGCAGCAGGCCGAGATCCAGTCCTGCGCGCCGTGCCACTCGAGGCGGTCGCCCATCTCCAGCGTGGCGGACCCGGGGCTGACGTTTCTCGACAGCTTCAGGCCGGCCCTGCTCGAGAGCCCCCTCTACTACGCCGACGGGCAGATCAAGGAGGAGGACTACGAATACGCGTCGTTCACCCAGAGCAGGATGTACGAGGCGGGCGTGACCTGCTCCGACTGTCACAACGCGCACAGCCTGAAACAGCGCGGCACGGGCAACAACGTCTGCGGGCACTGCCACCTGCCACTGAGCTACGACACGCCGTCGCACCATCACCACAAACAGGGCACCCCGGCTGCGCTCTGCCGGAACTGCCATATGCCGACAACGCCGTACATGGTGGTGGACCCGCGGCGGGACCACTCGATGCGCGTGCCGCGGGTCGACTACACCCGGACGCACGGCATCCCGAACGCGTGCACGACGCCCTGCCACGACGACAAGAGCGTGAAGTGGGCCGATGACGCCGTGGTGAAATGGTACGGAACCGTGCGCACCCGCGGGAACGACTATGTCGCCGCGCTCGACGCCGCGAGGCGCTCGTTGCCGGACGCCGAACGGCTCCTGCGGGCGGCGGTGCTGAACCGCCAGTTCCCGGCGATGGCCCGCGCCACGGCGCTCGTTGAGTTACGCGCCGCGTTCAGCGCCGCGTCGCTCGACGCACTGCAGGCCGGTCTCACCGACCCGGACGCGCTCGTCCGAGCGGCGGCCGCCAGGGTGCTCGACGTCCTGCCGCCGCCGGATCGTCTTCGCCTCGGCCGCGCGCTGCTCGACGACCCGGTCCGCCTCGTCCGGGCGTCAGCTTCGACCGCCCTGGCCGGCACGCCGGCGGAGCTTCTCTCGGCCCGGGACGCCTCGGCGCTGGACCGCGGCGTCCGCGAGGCGATCGCGGTCGAGTCGGCCGTCGCCGAGCGGCCCGAAGCGCACCTCAATCTCAGCAACTTGTACCTGAAGATGGGCCGGACAAGAGATGCGGAGGCCGAGCTCCGCACAGCGCTCCGCCTCGATCCGCCGAGCGTCGCGGCGCGCGTGAATCTCGCGGATCTCTATCGCGCTGAGGGCCGCGAGGCCGACGCCGAGCGCGTGCTTCGGGACGCTATCGCCATCGAGCCCGGCGCGGCCGAGGCGTACCACGCCCTCGGGCTCCTCCAGATCCGCGCCAGGCACTATGGCGAGGCCCTCGCCGCCCTCGGGCGGGCGCATCAACTTCGCCCCGACAACACCAGGTACGGCTACGTCTACGCCGTCGGCCTCGATGCCGTCGGCAGGACGACCCGCGCCGTGCAGGTGCTCACGTTTCTCCACCGCGCTCGCCCGGGCGATGCCGACACGCTGGCGGCGCTGGCGTCGTTCGAAGAGAAGCAGGGGCACAAGCGGGAGGCCGTTGCCTGGGCCGAGAAACTCCTCGCCGTGAGGTCCGGCGATACCGACGCGAAGGAGTTGCTGGACCGCTTGCGTCGCTAGGAGTTCACCCGACGAACACGCGCGCGTTGCGGAAGAACCGCATCCACGGGCTGTCGTCGCCCCACTCGCGGGGCGCCCACGACAGCTGGACGGTCCGGAAGACGCGTTCCGGGTGCGGCATGAGCGCCGTGAACCGGCCGTCCGCCGTCGTGACCGCCGTCAGGCCGCCGGCGGACCCGTTGGGATTGAGGGGATAGGTCTCGGTGGGTGCGCCGCGATTGTCGATGAACCGGCCCGCGACGACGACCGACCCGGCGTGACCGGGTTGATCGAAGCGCGTGCGCCCTTCACCATGGGCTGTCACAATCGGCAGACGGCTGCCTGCCATTCCGGCGAAGAACAACGACGGACTCGCGACGACCTCCATCGTGGAGAGCCTCGCCTCGAACTGCTCCGACGTGTTCTTGACGAAACGCGGCCACGCCGACGTGCCCGGGATCAGCTCCTTGAGGGCTGCCATCATCTGGCAGCCGTTGCAGACGCCGAGCGCAAAGGTGTCGGGCCGGCCGAAGAACGCCGCGAACTCGTCGCGCGCGCGGGCGTTGTAGAGAATCGACTTCGCCCACCCCTCACCGCCTCCGAGCACGTCGCCGTACGAGAAGCCGCCGCAGGCGGCGACGCCCCTGAAGCCCGCCAGCGACACGCGCCCCTCGATGATGTCGCTCATGTGGACGTCGTGGCACACGAACCCGGCACGGTCGAACGCGGCCGCCATCTCGACCTCGCCGTTCACGCCCTGCTCGCGGAGGATGGCGATCGGCGGCCGGGCACCCGTGACGACGAACGGCGCGGAGACGTCGGCCCCGGGGTCGAACGTCAGGAGCGGCGACAGGCCCGGGTCCTCGCCGTCCAGGATCCGATCGTATTCCTGCTGCGCGGACTCGGGGTTGTCGCGCAGCGTCTGCAGCAGCCACGTCGTCTCGCTCCAGGCGCGCTGGAGGGCGATGCGGGTGTCCGCGAACACGGCCTCGTCGCCTCGCCGAACGACGATCCGGTCGTTCGCGGTCGGGTGTGCGACCACGCGGCCGACGACACCATGCACGCCGAGGATGCCCATCACGCGGCCAAGATACGGCGCCGGAACCTGGATAACGGCGCCGAGTTCCTCCGCGAAGAGACCGGCCAGAAGACCATCGTCGCTGCGGGCCCCGCCGCTGAGCGCGTCCGCGTCGATTTCCAGGCCGACATGGCCAGCGAACGCCATTTCCAGCAGCGTCACGATGAGGCCGCCGTCGGAACGATCGTGATACGCGAGCACCAGGTGTTCCGCCCGCAGGTCGGCGAGCGCGGCAAACAAGCCGCGCACGACGGCGGAGTCGGCCACGTCGGGCGCTTCGCCTCCCGCCTGCCCGAAGACCTGCGCGAGCACCGACCCGCCCAGCCGCACTCGTCCGCCGGCCAGGTCGATGCACACCAGCGACGTGGGCCCGGTGTCGAGCCGGAGCTGCGGCGTCCAGGTCTCCCGAATGTCGTCGCACGGCGCGAACGCCGACACGACGAGCGATACCGGACTGATGACGGCACGCGGCTCCCCGTCCTCGCTCCAGGTCGTGCGCATCGACATCGAGTCCTTGCCGACCGGAATGCTGATGCCGAGCGCCGGGCACAGGTCGAGCGCGACGGCGCGCACCGTGTCGAAGAGCGCGGCGTCCTCGCCGGGAGCGCCGGCGGCGGCCATCCAGTTGGCCGACAGCTTCACCAGGGACAGCGCACTGACGGGCGCGGCAGCGAGGTTCGTGAGGGCCTCGGCCACCGCCATCCGGCCGGAGGCCGGGGCGTCGATCGACGCAATCGGCGTCCGTTCGCCGATGGAGAACGCCTCGCCCGCGTAACCGTCGAAGGAAAGGAGCGTCGTCGCGCAGTCGGCCACCGGCACCTGCCACGGACCGGTCATCTGGTCTCGCGAGCAGAGGCCCCCGACCGTGCGGTCGCCGATCGCGATGAGGAACGTCTTGTCGGCCACCGCCGGCGCGCGCAGGACGCGTTCGAGAGCGCCGGCGATCGATATCCCGGCCGGATCGAAGGGGAGGGCCGTCCGCCGCACGCGGAGGACGTCCCGCGTCATGCGCGGCGGCTTGCCGAGCAGGGCCGGCAGATCCATGTCGACCGCGTCGCGTCCGAACACCGGGTCGTGCACCACGAGGCGCTGATCCTCCGTGGCGTGGCCGAGAACGGCGAAGGGGCAGCGCTCGCGCGTGCAGATGTCCCGGACGAGCGCGAGGTCCTCCGGCGCGATGGCCAGGACGTAGCGCTCCTGCGCTTCGTTGCACCAGACCTCGCGCGGCGTCATGCCGGGCTCTTCGTTGGGTGCCGCGCGCAGATCGACGCGCGCGCCGCGGCTGCCGCCGTGGGCCAGCTCGGGCAGCGCGTTCGACAGGCCGCCGGCGCCGACGTCGTGGATCGAGAGAATGGGATTGCGGGGGCCGAGGGCCTGGCAGCGGTCGATGACCTCCTGCGCGCGCCGCTCGATCTCGGCGTTGCCGCGCTGCACCGAGTCGAAGTCCAGGTCGGCCGTGTTGGCGCCGGTCGCCATGGACGAGGCGGCTCCGCCTCCCATGCCGATGAGCATGCCGGGCCCGCCGATCTGGATGAGGAGCGCGCCCGCGGGGATCTCCCCCTTGTGGGACTGGCCGGCGCTGATGTTCCCGAGTCCGCCGGCGAGCATGATCGGCTTGTGGTAGCCGCGCCTGACGCCTCCGACCTCCTGCTCGTAGGCGCGGAAGTACCCCGCCAGGTTCGGCCTCCCGAATTCGTTGTTGAACGAGGCCGCGCCAATCGGGCCCTCAATCATGATGACCAGCGGCGAGGCAATCCGGTCGGGCCTCGATTCCGGGCCCTCCCACGGGCGCTCGAACCCGGGGATGCGGAGGTTCGACACGGAGAACCCGCACAACCCCGCCTTCGGCTTCGAGCCGCGCCCGGTGGCGCCCTCGTCCCGGATCTCGCCGCCCGACCCGGTGGCCGCGCCCGGGAACGGCGAGATGGCCGTCGGGTGGTTGTGCGTCTCCACCTTCATCAGCGTGTGCGTCAGGTCATCGCGGAAGACGTACCGGCCCGTGATGGGATCGGCGAAGAACCGCCCGACGCGGCGGCCTTCCATCACCGCGGCGTTGTCGGAGTAGGCCACCACCGTCCCCTGCGGATTGCGGCGATGGGTCGTGCGGATCATGCCGAAGAGCGACTCCGCCTGCGGCTCCCCGTCGATGATCCACGACGCGTTGAAGATCTTGTGGCGGCAGTGCTCCGAGTTCGCCTGCGCGAACATCGTCAACTCGACGTCGGTCGGGTTCCGGCCCTGCGCCGCGAAGTAGTCGACGAGATAGTCGATTTCGTCGGGCGCCAGGGCGAGCCCGAAGTCCGCGTTGGCTCCGACGATCGCCTCGCGGCCCCGCCCGAGGACGTCGATCTCGGTGAGGGGCTTCGGCGTGAAGTGATGGAAGAGATCCCGCGCCCGGCCCACCGAGCCGAGCACGTCTTCCGTCATCCGGTCGTGCAGCAGCGGCAGCACGGGGGCGAGATCGCCCTCGCCGCGCAGGTCGTAGAGCACGCCGCGCTCGATGCGCCGGACCTCGTCGAGGCCGCAGTGCCGGGCGATGTCGGTGGCTTTCGACGACCAGGGAGAGATCGTCCCGATCCGGGGCGTGACGAGGACCGTCCGGCCCGCCGGCTCCCCGGCCGGCAGGCCGTACGTGAGCAGGCGCTCGAGCTTCTCGCGTTGATCCCCGGCGAGCGGACCGTCGGTCTCGACGAAATGGAGGTAGCGGGCGGACGCCACGGCCAGGCCCGGCTGGACGCGGCCGATGGCGCGATTGACCTTGTCGAGGCGGAAAGCTGACAGCGCCGAGCCGCCGCCGAGGGTGAGGACGTTCACCCTACTTGCCCCGCAATCTCGAGACCGGCCCGTCCACCCCGTTCGGGATCTGATCGCTGGCCAGCTGATCGCGGTCGCCAACCGCGTTCTTGAGGCGCGCCAGCTCGGCCTTGAGGCCGGCGGTGATCGTCTCGTGGCCGGGCTGGCCGTAGAGGTTGTGCATCTCGAAGGGGTCGTGCTCGAGATCGAACAGCTCCCACTGGTCCTTCTTCCAGAAGTAGATGAGCTTGTGCGTCAAGGTGCGGACGCCGTAGTGCGCCGCGGTGTTGTGATCCCCGGGATCGTGGTAGTAGCGGTAGTACATCGACGTGCGCCAGTCCGGGGGCGTCTTCCCGCGCAGGACCGGCAGCAGGCTCCGGCCCTGAAGGTCCGGAGGCGGCTTCAGCCCGGCCGCCTCGAGGAAGGTCGGGGCGAAGTCGATATTCAACGCCATCGCGCCCGCGACGCTCCCGGCCTTGATTCCCGCCGGCCACCGGACGAGGAAGGGCATGCGCAGGCTCTCCTCGTACATGAAGCGCTTGTCGAACAGGCCGTGGTCGCCGAGGAAGAAGCCCTGGTCGCTCGTGTAGATCACGATGGTGTTGCGCGCGAGGCCGGTCTGGTCCAGATAGTCCAGCAATCGCCCGACGCCATCGTCGACCGACTGGATCGTCGCGAGGTAGTCCTGCATGTAGCGCTGGTACTTCCAGCGCGCGAGGGCCTCGCCGCGAAGCGTGACCGGCGAGCCCGCGACGTCGATCGTCGCCTCATCCGGCTTCCCGGCGAGCCACTTCAGGAGCTCGGGACCTTCCGTGCCGGCGGGGGGCTTCAGCTTCAGGTCGCTGCGGGTCAGATCGAAGAACACCCGCTGCCGGTTCTCGTGGAGGGCGTCCGTCCGGGTGGCCCAGGTATCCCAGAGCGTCGGGGGCTCGGGGATCCAGCGTCCCTCGAACTGCTTCCGGTGCGCCTCGTCGGGGATCCAGTTCCGGTGCGGGGCCTTGTGGTGCCACATGAGGAAGAACGGCTTCCCGGCCGGCCGGCGCTTCACGAAGTCGATCGCCAGATCGGTAAGGACGTCGGTGACGTAGCGTCCCTTGTAGACCTTCTCGCCGTCCGCCGTGTAGAGCAGGGGGTCGTTGTAGGCGCCCTGGCCGGGCAGGATCTCCCAGCGATCGAACCCCTGCGGGTCGCTGCCAAGGTGCCACTTGCCGATCATGCCCGTGTAGTAGCCGCCCGCCTGCAGCAGCTTGGCGACCGTCTGCCGCGAGCTGTCGAACCGGTTGAACACCGTCACGCCGTTCACATGCGAGTACTGGCCGGTGAGGATCGCGGCGCGGCTCGGCGTGCAGATCGAGTTCGTGACGAACACGTGGTCGAGACGCAGGCCCTCCCGAGCCAGCCGATCGATGTTCGGCGTGGTGTTCACCTGCGAACCGTACGCGCTGATAGCGTGGGCGGCGTGGTCGTCCGACATGATGAAGATGATGTTCGGGCGATCGGCGGCCTGGACCGGGACCGCCAGGGCGGCCAGGCAGAGCGCGGCAACGGCAACTCGCATGAGCGAATTCTATCTCCAACCTGCCGGCCGTGGCGCGCCGGCACGCGCCTTCTCCGTGTAGAATCCCCGGTAGCGGGTGCCGTCGCATGATGCCACTCTCCCGGCCCCTCTCTCCGGAGGCCAAGTACCGCCTCCTGCTGAAGCTGTCGCAGGAGATCGGGCGGACCCTCGACCTCGGCGAGGTGCTCCGCTTCCTGCTCGAGTCCGTGCGTACGGTTGTGGCCTACGACGCCGCGGGCGTGTTCGTGCTGAACCGGCGTGTCCCCCTCGGACAGCAATCGAGCGAGCGCATGATCGCCGGCATGGCCGTCGTCGGCTTCGCCGACACGCCACGGGACGAGGACCCGATGCTGCGGCAGGGGAAGGGGATCATCGGACACGTGATCCGGACGGGCCAGGTGGTCGTGACCCCGGATGTGCGGCTCGACCCGCACTACGTCGAGGGCCGGCCCTCCACCCGGTCGGAGATCGCCGTGCCCATCGTGAGCGAAGGCGAGGTCGTCGGGGCCCTGAACCTCGAGAGCGACGCCCTCGACGCGTTCTCGGAGGCGGACCTCGACTTTCTGGAGTTCTTCGCCGTCGCCGCGGCCATTTCCATCGAGAAGGCGGTCCTCCATCTCGAAATGCTCGAGAAGCACCGGATCGAGCAGCAACTGCGGATTGCGCACGACGTTCAGGCGGCGCTGCTGCCCGCCGCGGATCCGCTGCTGGCCGGATGGGACATCGCCGGCCTGAACGTGCCGACCTACGAGATCGGGGGCGACTACTACGACTTCCTGCCCCAGCCCGACGGCCTCGTCGGCGTCGTGATCGCCGACGTGTCCGGGAAGGGCGTGCCCGCGGCGCTCATCATGGCGACGTTCCGCGCCGCGTTGCGCGCCCAGCGGCCGCACGACACGCCCGTTGACCACGTCGCGGCGCGATTGAACCGCATCCTGCTGGATTCGACGGATGCGTCACGGTTCGTGACCGCGTTCTATGGCCGGCTCGATCCCGCCACGGGGGCCTTCACGTACGTGAGCTGCGGCCACACTCCGCCCTTGGTGCTGCGAGCCGACGGGTCGAGCGAAACGCTGCCGAGCGGCGGACCGGCGCTCGGCATGTGGGCAGACGCCCCGTTCGAGCCGCAGCGCGTCACCCTCGGCGAACGCGACAGCCTGGTGTTGTACACCGACGGCGTCTTCGAGGTGATGGACGCAAACGGCGAGCTCTTCGGAGACGAGCGCCTGGCTGACGTGCTCGGTGCGCGTCGTCTCGCGCCGGCCCGCGACATGATCCGGGCGGTTGTGGACGCGACGCAGTCGTTCGCGGGGAGGCCAGGCTTCGACGACGACTTCACGATCGTGATCCTGAAGCGCGAAGCCGGCGCTGCCCGTCCGGCCGCATGAGAGGAGCCGGGACTCACCCGCCCGAGCGGGGCAGGTGCAGATGCAGCATGGCGGCGCCCCACGCCGCCGCGGCCAGCGATGCCACCAGGATACCGACCTTGGCCGGAGCCAGCAGCGTCGCGTCGGCGTAGGCCAGTTCGGCGACGAAGAGCGACATCGTGAAGCCGATGCCCGCCACGCAGGCGCCCGCGTAGGTGTGCGGCCAGCGCACTCAGCCGGATGTCGGCCGTGTAGAACACGGCGATGACGACGACCGCGCCGCCCCATGACAGTCCGACCTTCGTGCCCAGGATGCCGAAGTACGCGTCGGCGACGGACGAGTTCGCCAGGCCAAGGGCGACGCCCGTGCAGACGAGCAGGAGCACGCTCCCGGACACCTCCGAATGGACGAACCTCGCGAACGTTCCCGTTGCCCGGCCGCGGGAGTCTGCGGACAGAGCCATAGAAAAAGTCTACCTCCGCTATACTGATAACTTGTCTACTCAGCCAAGTCCCGCAGAGTCTCAGCCGTCGGACCAGGTCGCCGCGCTGGCCGACGCCGTCGTGATCATCGACGCGGCAGGCTCGATTGTCGAGGCCAATTCGGTCGCGGAGCGGATGTTCGGCTATTCGCGCGACGAGTTGCTGCGTCTTCGCGTCGAGGCGCTGATGCCGGCAGCGTTTCGGGCGGGCCACGAGGTGCACCGGTCGAGTTACGTGACCGCACCCCGCCCCAGCCGGATGGGACAGGCGCGCCCGTTTCCTGCGCTTCGGCGTGACGGCCGGGAATTCCTCGTCGAAATCGAACTGCGGCAGCAGGATACGGGGTCTGGCCTCGCCGGCACGGCCGCCGTGATACGCGACGTGACGGCACGGGAGCGTGTCATCGCCGAGATCGGCGGAAACCCGGAGCGCCTTCGCGCGTTGACGACGGGCGCATTCGACCTGCAGCTGGAAGTCACCTTCGACGACGGAGGCGAGGACGGCACGCTGCAGCTCTTTCGCGACGTCGGGCCGGATCTCGGCTACGAGCTCGGGGACTTTCCCCGGACACTGACGATCGCGCAGTGGGTCGCGCAGATGCCGGAGGAGGACGCGGCGGCGTTCACGGAGGCGTACCATCGGGCGCGCGCCACGGGCGCGCGCGTCACGATCGAGTACCGGATGCGCACGAAACCCGGCGGCGCTGCCTGGTTCGAGCACCACGGCCAGCCCGTGGAGTTCCGGGACGGGAAGCCGGTGAAGTTCCTCTGCGCGGCGAGAAATATCACGGCGCACAAGCAGGCCGAAGCCGCACTGCGGCTGGCCAACGAGGAGCTGAGCCGGCTGAAGCGGCAGCTCGAGGACGAGAACGTCGCTCTGGTCGAGGAAATCGAGCGCGTCCAGGGCTTCGACGAGATCGTCGGCGCGAGCGCGGGCTTGAACCGCGTGCTCCGCCAGGTCGAGCAGGTCGCGCCGAGCGACGCGTCGGTGCTTATCACCGGCGAAACCGGCACCGGCAAGGAGTTGATTGCGCACGCGATCCACAAGTCGAGCCCGAGGCGCCGGCAGGCCCTCGTCACCATCAACTGCGCAGCCCTGCCGCCGACGCTCATCGAGAGCGAGCTGTTCGGCCACGAGAGGGGCTCGTTCACCGGCGCGGCCGCGCGCCGCGTCGGGCGCTTCGAACTGGCCAACCGGGGCACGATCTTCCTGGACGAGATCGGCGACCTCCCGCTCGACCTGCAGTCCAAGCTGCTCCGTGTGCTCGAATCGGGGGAGTGCCAGCGCATCGGGTCGTCGGAGACGTTTCGCGTGGACGTGCGCGTGCTGGCGGCGACGAACCGCCAGCTGGAGCACGAGATCGAGCGGGGCGCCTTCCGGCTGGACCTCTTCTACCGGCTGAGCGTGTTCCCCATCGAGGTGCCGCCCCTGCGGGAGCGCCTTGAGGATATCCCGGCGCTCGTGACCTACCTCGTCAGGAAGAAGGCCGCCCGGATTGGAAAGGTCATTGGCCGCGTCCCGCGCGAAGTGATCGACCGTCTCACCCAGTACGACTGGCCCGGCAACGTGCGGGAGCTCGAGAACGTCATCGAGCGCGCGGTGATCCTCTCGCGGGGGCCCGTGCTCGAGCTGAGTGATGAGCTGGGCGCGGCCCCGGGCCGGCCTTCCGGCGGCTCCGGCCCGTGCGGCCCGGACGACCCCGCCGGCGCCGACTGGACGCTGGAGCAGGCGGAGCGGGCGCACATCTTCCGCGTCTGCTCGGCGTGCAACTGGAAGATCAAAGGACCGGGCGGCGCGGCGGAGCGGCTCGGCCTGAACGCGAGCACGCTCTACTTCCGGCTGAAGAAACTCGGCATCGAGCGCCCCCGTGACAGCGCCTGACTCGGCAAGGGGGGTCAGATCCGGACTTGACCCCGCTCTTGCTCGATGGCGGCGACGGCCCGCGCGAAGCGGGCGGGCCAGCCGCCCGTGATGTCGACGACGGGCGCGCCGAGGGCCGCGAGCTCCTGCGCGAACAGCCGGTGGAGCTCGCCGCGAGCCGCCGGCCGATCGCGTTGAAGGCCATCGGCCACCCACGGCACGTCCGGGTGCAGCAGCAGGTACAGGTCGCCCAGCCGCTCGCGGGCGGCGCGCTCGATCCAGGCCGGGCAGCTCCCATAGTAGTGGCGCGCGTAGACGACGGTGCTGACGAGGTCGGTGTCCTTGATCACCAGGCGCGTCCCAGCCCCCATCGCTGCATCCTCGCCCGCCATCTGCCCCCGGGCAATCGCCTCGACGTCGGATTCGTCGAGCGGCGATCCTTCTTCCTCGAGGTACTCGCGCACGAACTCGCCCGACAGGCGCGCATCGAGCCGGGCCGCGAGGTCCCGCGCCAGCGTCGTCTTTCCGGTGCACTCCGAGCCCGTGACGACGACCACGAACGGCCGGGACGGCGTCACGGCAGCGGCTCGGCGGACATCGACCGGCGCCAGTCGCGGAAGCCGAGGATCGCGAGGACGAGGTAGACCGCGTAGAGCACGGAGGTCAGACCCAGGTCCTGGGTCCTGACCATGGCGACGTAGACGATGTCGACGACGAGCCAGACGGCCCAGTTCTCGAGGTACTTCCGCGCCTGCATGAACTGGGCGGCCAGGCTGAAGGACGTGGCGAAGGCATCGGCATACGGCAGCGCCTGATCCGTCCGCATGTCCAGCCACGTGCCCAGAACGGCCGTCACCCCGGCTCCGGCGGCGGCCAGGGCGAGGGCGATCCGGCGGGGCACGCGCGACACACGCAGCTCCCCGTGCCCGGAGCCGCCGTGCAGCCACTGACGCCAGCCGTACGCGACGAGCCCGATGTACACGAACTGCAGGCCCATCGCGGCATAGAGCCTGGCGCGGAAGAAGACGACGATGAACACGGCAGACGACACGAGCAGGATCGGCCAGCCCCAGATCTTCTGTCGGGTCATGAGCCAGACGCCGAGGAGCCCTGTGACGACCCCGACGACTTCGAACACACTCATCTTCCAGCTCCGAGATTCATGAACTCGATCCGGTGATTGGCATCGGGATGCGTGCTCGACGGCCCGGCGACCAGCATGGCGCTCGACGCGGCCACCTGGTGCTCCCGCATCCACGCGGCAGCCAGGCCGCGCCAATCCTCCGGCTCGGCGGCCAACGCCTCAGGCCACACGCCGTAGGAGAATGTCAGGCCCTGGCACACGGCCACGTCGCGGCTGAAGGCCACGATCCACACGGACGGCTTATAGCGCGACAGCATCCGCGCGGTCGTCCCCGTCCGCGTCGGCACGAACACCCCGTCGCACGGCACCGTATCCAGCGCGTCCTCGACGACGGTGGCGATGGCCTCGGCGGTCGTGGCGGGGCGGTGGGTGAGATAGAACTCGTGCAGCCCGCTCAGCGAGGTGCGCGGCCGCCGCGGTTCAGTCGCCGCCGCGATCTTCGCCAGCATGGCGACCGCCTCCTCCGGGAATCGGCCCATCGCCGACTCGGCCGACAGCATCACCGCGTCGGTGCCGTCGAGGATGGCGTTGGCCACGTCGGTCGCCTCGGCCCGCGTCGGGATGCGGCTCGCGACCATCGACTCGAGCATCTGGGTCGCCGTGATGACCGGCCTGCCCGCCAGGTTCGCCCTGGCGATGAGCGACTTCTGCGTCATCGCGATGCGCTCGATCGGGACCTCGACGCCGAGATCGCCCCGGGCCACCATCACCCCGTCGGCGGCCGCGAGAATCTCGTCGTAGTGGTCCAGCGCGCCTGCCCGCTCGATCTTCGCGATGACGAAGGGGCGGTGCCCCAGCTCGCGGGCCGCCTCCCGGACGCGCGTGATGTCGGCCGCCGTCTCCACGAACGACTGGCTGACGGCGTCGACGCCGTGCTCCAGGGCGAACGCCAGGCATGCCCGGTCGTGCTCCGTGAACGCCGACACGCCGAGATCGATGCCAGGCAGGTTCAGACCCTTCCTCGACCGCAGTTCGCCGCCGACCGCCACGCGGCAGTGCACCTCATGGCCCTCGACGTGATCGACGCACAACTGCACCAGGCCGTCGTTGAGGAACAGCCTGTCGCCGGGTTTCACAACCCGCGGCAGGCGATCGAACGACACGGACACCCGTTCGGCGTTTCCGGGCCCTTCGTCCGTGGTGAGCGTGAAGCGGTCACCCGCCCGCAGCTCCACCGGCTCGGGTGCGATCGTGCCGATGCGTATCTTCGGCCCCGGCAGATCGGCCATGATCGCCACGCGCCGGCCCGCCGCGCGCTGGGCGGCCCGGATGTCGCCGATTCGTTGCGCGTGCTCGGCGAAAACGCCGTGCGAGAAGTTCAGGCGGGCGACGCTCATGCCCGCGCGGATCAGCCGCTCGAGCATGTCGCGCGACTCCGAGGCGGGGCCGATGGTGGCGACGATCTTCGTCTTGTGATCCGGAAGCGTCATGACGCGGCCCCCTGCGCCTGCGCGGCTGCCGGCCAGGCCAGCCAGGCGAACAGGATGGCGCACGCGATGCCCGGTCTCTTCATGCGTCGAGCTCTTCCTACTTCTTGAGTTGCGCGGCCACCGCCTCCGCCGCCTTCTTCACGGCCTCCGGATCGCCGAGGTAGTAGCTCGTGACTGGCCTGAGATCGTCGGTCAGCTCGTAGACGAGCGGGATCCCCGTCGGGATGTTGAGGCCGACGATGTCGGCATCGGGGATGTTGTCGAGGTACTTCACCAGCGCGCGAAGGCTGTTGCCGTGCGCCACAATGAGCACGCGCTGCCCGGACGTGACGGCGGGGGCGATGGTCTCGTGCCAGGCCGGCAGGAACCGCGCAACCGTGTCCTTCAGGCACTCCGTCAGCGGAAGGTCGTCAGCCGCGAGCCCGGCGTATCGTGCATCGCGGCCGGGAAAGCGCGGATCGTCCGGTGTCAGCGCCGGCGGCGGCACGTCGTAGCTCCGGCGCCACAGGTTGGTCTGCTCCATGCCGTGCTTCGCGGCGGTCTCGGCTTTGTTGAGGCCCTGGAGCGCGCCGTAGTGCCGTTCGTTCAGGCGCCACGTGTTGTGCACCGGGATCCACATCAGGTCGAGCTGCTCGAGCGCCAGCCACAGGGTCTTGATCGCCCGCTTGAGAACCGAGGTGTACGCCACGTCGAATACGTAGCCGCCCTCTTTGAGCAGGCGCCCGCCGTCGACGGCTTCCTGGACGCCCTTCTCGCTGAGATCGACGTCCGTCCACCCCGTGAACCGGTTCTCCTTGTTCCAGGTGCTTTCCCCGTGCCGGATGAGAACGAGCTTCTTCATAGGACCTGTCACGACCCCCTGCCTAGATCCTCCCCCGAAAATGGGGTCAGGCACAATTTCTGTTTTCGATGGCGGAGGCCCTCAGCCCTCGGCCGGTTCGTCGCGCTCCTCGGGGGCCGCCGTGGGCGCCGGCGATTCGGCGGGAACCACATCGTCCCGCGCCAGCAAGCGATCGGCCAGCCAGTCGAGCGCGGCGTCGTCGCCGCGGGCGAGCAGCGCCTCGAGCGGCGATCGCGCGAAGATCATCGGCTCGCGCACCTGCATGCCGGGCCACGATCCGTCCGCGCGGCGGGGCGCATACCGGCACCAGAACCCCAGGTGCCAGCGGACGAACTCCCGCGCGCGCGTGAGGCCGTGCTCGTCGTCGCCCCAGTGCTCGCGCGCCAGATCGACGTAGCGCCGGTAGATGGCGAGCCGGTCCTCGGCGCTGACATCGAGGTAGCCCTCGACGGCCTCGCGGAACAGCCACGGCTTGATGAGCGCGCCGCGCCCGGCCATCACGGCCGTGCAACCCGACCTCGAGCGGGCCTCGACGATGTGATGGGGGAACAGGATGTCCCCGTTGCCGACGACCGGGACAGGCACGGCCGCGGCGACCTCGCCGACGGCATCCCAGTCCGCCGCCAGGCGGTACCGCGCATCGCGCGTCCGCCCGTGCACGACGATCGCGTCGGCCCCGCCGTCGAACGCCGCCTGCGCCTGCTCCAGGTAGTTACGGCTGTCGTCGTTCCACCCGAGGCGGATCTTCACCGTCACGGGCACGCGGGCGACCGCGCGCTTCATGCCCTCCACGATCCGGCGGATGCGCTTCGGCTGGCGGCCGAGGGCCGCGCCCATGCCCTTTCGCGTGAAGTGGTCGATCGGGCAGCCCAGGTTCACGTCGACCAGGTCGGCGCCCGTGGACTCGACGAGCGCGGCCGCCCATCCCATCTCGTCCGGATCGGTCCCCGCGAGCTGCACGCCGAAGCACGGCTCGTCCGGCGACCGCCGGATCAGCACGTACTCGCCGCGGCGCCTCTGCTTCAGGCGCCTGGCGACGGTCATCTCGCCCATCAACACGCGGGCGCCCAGTCCGGCGCACAGCCTCCGGTAGGGCAGGTTGCCGCCCTTCGTCATGGGCGCGAGGATCAGTGCGCCGTCGAGTGTGTCCCGCAGGGTCATGCCGCTCCCGGATCAGTGTGCGCCGCCGTCGGGCGCCGCGTCGGACGCCGTCGCCGGCGCGTGCCCGTCGGCCCTGACGTACATCGCCTGCGACGGGATCGCCAGGCCGGTGCCCGCATCCTGCACGATGCCCATGATGCGCATCAGCAGCTCTTCCTGCACCGCGAGCGACGCGGCGTAGTCGGGCACCTTCATGTAGGCGAACACCTCGACGTCGAGCGAGGACGCGCCGAAACGGATGAGGCGAACGCGACGCGTCGACGCCTCGATCCTCGCGTCGGCTGCGAGGCTCGCCGCGATCCCGGCGACGACCTGCCGCAGCTGCTCCAGCGTCGTCCCGTACCGGAGGCCGACGACCGGGTTGAAGAGGAACTTGTCGCGGCGGCTCAGGTTCTCGACCTCCATGGTCGCGAGGGTGCCGTTCGGCACCGAGACCACCGTGCGGTTCGGCGTCCGCAGCTGCATGGACCGCAGGCCCACGTCCTCCACTTCCCCCGCGTACTTGCCGATCTGGCAGAAGTCCCCCACGACAATGCTGCGGTCGCTGAGGACGAAGATCCCGCCGAAGATGTTCTCGAGGGTCTTCTGCGCCGCGAAGGCCAGGGCCACGCCGCCGATGCCGAGGCCCGCGAGCGTCGCCGTGAGGTTCACGCCGAACGCCGCGAGCCCCGCCAGGAACGCGACGAAGACGGCGGCGCCCTTCAACAGCCTGCGGCCCAACGTGAACACCGTCTGGGCGGTGCGCGGGTGATCCGGCTGCAGGCGGTCTCGGGTCCGCCCCGCGGCCAGGTCGACGAGGCGCCACAGCCACCAGACGATGGCGACGAGCAGGAGCACCGTGACGGTACGGGCGTAGTACTGCCGGTGGAGGAGCGGGATGCCGACCCGGGGCGACAGCAGCCGGTGCAGGACCACGGTCAGGATGAACACCGACGGGGCCGCCAGCGCCTTCACCACGGGCGAGCGCCGGCCCAGGACCGCCTTTCCGCGGAACCTGAGCACCAGCCGCGAGGCCTCCACGACAAGCCAGAGGCACGCGGCGGAAACGAGATAGAGCACGGGCACGAGGGCCAGCAGTGCGAGCGGGACCCAGAGCTGCAAGTGCCCGACGCTCGTGTCCGTCAGGACCTTCGGGAGCCTGCGCTCGACATGGGGCAGGCCGGCGTTCTCGTACATCCGCGGGATGTCGCTCACCGTGTCGGACGCGATGAGCCACAGCGCGGGCCCGTTCGTCTGAGGCACCCGTGCGAGGTAGATGTCCACCCGCTCGCCGTTCGCGAGCACGGCCACGCCCGCCCGCTCGCGATCCGCCGCCAGGCCGTCGTTGGGCGCCCCGCCGGGGTCGCGGCTGAGCCGGTCGAGGTTGCCCTCGAACCCGTGGTTCAGGATGAAGCGAAGCTGGCTGGCGGCCTCTTCCTTGCTGACCGGCATCTTCTGACGCGGCCACTGCAGGTAGTCGGCGGCGGCGGCGCTCGTGCCGCGCTGGGCGGCCTCGACGAACCCCATGAACAATCCGCGGGGCGTCTCGCGCCGCAACGGGTCTTCGACGGACTGGGCTGCGGCCGGGGCCGCTGCCTCCTGCTTCGCCGCCAGAACGGGCACGACCGCCAGGAGACTGACGCCGATGATCAGGGCGCTCGCCTTCGTCAGCGGGGACACACGGATGGACATGCTGTGGCTCCGCCCATCATTCTAGCCCGGACGCTGGAGCGGGCCGGGCACGGCGTTCTCCGTCTTCTGACCCGGGCGGCGCCGTCAGAATCTCAGGCCGGCGATCACGTGCACCCGCGTGCGGTGGTCGTCACCGCGGGCGACGGCGATCTCGAGTTGCACGAGCGGCGCATGCAAGTACCAGCCGGCGCCGAAGCCGCTGTGCGCGTCGGCGTCCTTGAGCGTCGTACCGTGCTCGTACGCCGCGCCCAGGTCCCCGAAGAGCGTCAGGCCCGTCTGGCCGATGTGCATGGGGGAGTGGAACGGCACCCGCAGTTCGAGTGATGCGGCCGCGAGGTTGTCGCCCGTGAAGGCGCCGGCCCGGAACCCGCGGAGCGAGGAGAATCCGCCGAGCAGGCGGCGCTCGTAGACCGGCAACGGTCCGTCGGCAGTCTCGGATCTGGCGCGCAGGGCGAGCACGGTGGAGCCAATCAGCCCCGCGTACACCCGCGCGTCGAGCGTGTAGCGGTTGGCGGTCCGGCTGGCATCCGGGCGCAGCGCGTCCCACGCGGCGCTGAGCCAGACCGCGTTGCGAGGGAATGCCGGGTTGGCCCTCGTGTCAAGGGCGACGCCGGCGCCGTACGACACGACGCGATGGCGCACGTCACCGAAGGCCACGTCGGCCCATCCTGCGCGGGCGTCGACCCTCAGGAACGAACCGAGCGGCCGGCTGGCCTCGAGCGTGAACTCCCCGCGCCGGTCCCGGACGTCGTATGCGGGATTCTCGCGGCTCGCGATCGCCGCGCTGCCCCGCAGGCGCCGCACCGGGCCCGACGGCCAAGTCTTGTCGATCTCGACCGCCGCCCGGCGCGTGGACCCGGCCGTCAGCGGCAGGGCCACGTGCCCTGCCTTGCCGAGCACGTCCGCGAAACTCACGCGCCCGCCGGCCGTCACGCCGTACCCGTCGACGTACTCGAAGCTGGGCGAGGCCATCATGGCATTGCGCACCTGCTTCAGCGGGCCCGGCATCACGCCGCCCTTCTCGACGCCCGGCCGCTCCGACACGACGATGATGACGGCGACCTGGACGTCGTCCGTGAGGGATCGATAGCGCTTGCGGACGTCGACGGCATCGAAGCGCCCGCTCTCACGCAGCCGGCTGGCGGCAGCCTCGATGCCTCCGGCTCCGAGCGGGCCACCGGGCGTGATGCCCGCAATCCGGCGCACCTCCTCGTCCGGCGTCCGGTAGTTGCCGTGCACGCGCACCTCGACGACGACCTCCTGCGCGGCAGACTGGGCCGAGACCAGGGCCGGCGCGAGCGTCCACAGGACGGGCACGAGCGCCAGCAACGCGACCACAGCAACGCCGGGCCCGGGACGTCGGGGCATCACGTCAGGGCTCCTTCGGGACGTAGGCGCGGATCCTCGCGCTGACCTCGCCCTTGCGATAGTCGTAGAACTCGCGCGTGTACCCGAACGTGTAGGACCCGCTCGCAAAGGTGGCGCCGAAGCGGAACACGAGTTCCTTCGGCAGCCACACGTTTTCGAAGTAGCGCCCCATCGTCATCGACGCGCGCGCCTCGTCCACGCGGACTATTGCGCGGCCGGGGAGGAAGCCCCAGTCGGCGTTGTCGAAGGTGAACTTGACGATCTGGTATTCCTGCGGGTCGATCCACATGGTGACGAGCGTCACCTTGTTCATTGCCGCTTCGATCTCGCGCTCCATCTCGTCGTCCTCGTCGCTCGACTTCTTAGGAGGCTTGGCGGCCGGCTTGCTCCCGGGCTCGCCTGCCGTGCGCACTTTCACGTCTCCGGTCGTCGCGCTGACGGTGACTTCCTTCTTCTCCCTGTCGGGGTCGTCGTTGAACATCCGTGACGGGTAGTACTCGACTTTGACGACTGCCCGGCCGTCCAGGGTCTCGCGCCCGGCGAGGTAGTAGTTGCCGGGCTCGAATGGGAACTTCATGAAGTAGGCCTCGGAGATGAAGCGGGGCTCGCCGCCGACCATGTCGACGATTTCCTTGTCGGAGCCCGGCTCGATCGTGCGGATCTCCTCGACCACCTCCGCCTCGGCGGCCTCCTTGGCCGAACCCTGCGCCGACCCCTTCTTCGAGGCGTGCGCTTTCGCTCGCTCCTTGGCCTTCTCCTCCCGCCGCTTCTCGTCGGCCAGCCAGTTCGACTCGTACTTCCGGCGCTCGGCTTCCCCCAGCGTGGCGCCATTCGCCTTGACGGGACTGCGCACCAGGTAGCCGTCGCGGATGAACCAGTTGAACTCGCGGCGCTGGCCGACGAGCGGGACGCCGCCGGGCCCCTGGATCCGGAACGATTCGCGCTCGCTCAGGATGTAGTCGTGCAGCGTCTTCCAGTTCTCGTTCCGCCGCTCGAGCACCCGCGCCATGAACGCGTCGAGGTCGGTCTGCGGGGGGGACGGTCTGGCCTGCCTGGCCTGGATCGCGAAACCGCCCGGCACCATCCAGGCGGTTCCCACGGCCAGGAGGATCGCGGCGAGCCTGCTTCGAGTCACGGACACCTCTCGCGTTGGACCGGCATCTGCAGGTAGTCCTCGCCGAGGATTCCGTCGAGAGCCGACGCGAGCCGGCCGGCATCGTCCTCGGTGAAGCACAAGGGCGGCTTGATCTTGAGCACGTTGTGGAAGGGGCCATCCGTGCTGACGAGGACGCCCAGGTCACGCATGCGGTTCGCCGCGAGGCCAGCCTCGGTTCCGGCGGGCTCGAGCGTGTCCCGATCGCGGACCAACTCGACCCCGATGAACAGCCCCGTGCCGCGCACGTCGCCGATGAGGGGGTGGGCGCTCATCAACGACCGGAGGCGGCCCATGAGCTGCGCTCCCACCCGAAGCGCGCACGACTGGAGCTGCTCGTCGCGGACCACGTCAAGAACGGCCAGGCCGATGGCGCACGACACGGGGTTGCCGCCGTACGTGTTGAAGTACTCCATGCCGTTTGCGAAGGCGTCCGCGATCTCGCGGGTGGTCACGACGGCACCCAGCGGATGGCCGTTCCCGATCGGCTTCCCCATCGTCACGATGTCCGGAACGACGCCCTGAGTCTCGAACGCCCAGAAGCGGGTGCCCGCGCGCCCGAACCCGGTCTGCACCTCGTCTGCGATGCAGACACCCCCTGCGGCGCGCACGTGGGCATACGCCGCCTTCAAGTACCCCGGCGGAAGCACGATCTGGCCGGCGCAGCTCAGGATCGACTCGGCGATGAACGCGCCCACGCGCCCGCCCGCGCGGGTGATGCGGTCGACGGCATCCGCGACGTGGGCGGCATACCGGCAGCCCGCATCGTCATCGGGCGCGCGGTACAGCCCGCGATACGCGTCGGGCACGGGCACGACATGCACGTGCGGCGGCGCGCCGGCCCCGCCGGGGCCGTTGAACTTGTACGGGCTGATCTCGATGAGGGCGTTCGTGTTGCCGTGATAGGCGACGTCGACGACGATCGTCTCCCTGCTGAGGGTGCAGGCGCGGGCGAGGCGCAGCGCCAGCTCGTTGGCCTCGCTGCCGGAGTTCACGACGTAGCAGACGCGGAGCGGCTCGG
The DNA here is from genome assembly GCA_963809475.1 of uncultured Acidobacteriota bacterium. Classification (GTDB taxonomy): domain Bacteria; phylum Acidobacteriota; class Vicinamibacteria; order Vicinamibacterales; family JAKQTR01; genus JAKQTR01. The sequence continues at coordinate 1,278,177 of CAWEJS010000002.1, read as the reverse complement.
GCAAGGTCGCACACAGCGCGTCGGCGTACTCGACGAGCGACTCGTGGAGGTAGCGCGTGTTGGTGTTGAGCAGCCCCATCTGCGCCCGGCCCGCCGCCACCACGCGCGGATGGCCATGGCCGACGTGAGCGACGTTGTTGACGGCATCGAGGTACGCGCGGCCGTCGGCGTCGTAGAGGTGCTGCATCCAGCCGCGGACGATGGCGAGGGGCCGGCGGTAGGACACGCTCAGGGACGGTCCGATCACGGCGCGCCTGGACGAGAGGAGCGTGTCGCCGGGGATCGCGCGCGGCGCGGTCACGCCCTCGGGGAATCCCGCGACGAGGTTCGGGTCGGGCGCGAGGCTCAGCCAGATGTCCCGCTCGGCGGGGTCCGCCACGCCGGGGAAGTCGCCGCGCCGGTCCAGCAGATCCGTAATGAGTTGGAAGTGGAGGTGCGGCGGCCATCCGCCGTTCTCGTCGTTCGTGCCGACGCGGGCGATCGCGTCTCCGGCGGCCACCCGGTCGCCGGCGCGGAGCGCGGCGGCGGAGTCCCTCGTCAGATGCCCGTAGAGCGTGAAGAAGTGCGGCCCGCCTGCTCCGGCCTCGTGCTCGAGGATGACGGTCGGACCGTAGTCGAGCGGCGCCGCATTGTCGGCCGCGCTGCGCACCATGCCGGCCAGCGGCGCGCGGACGGTCGTGCCCGGATCGACGAACAGGTCGAGGCCGAGGTGCACGGTCCGCCACGCCGGCCCGTCGTTGCCCGGTTTCGCGAAGCCGTCGCTCGCGTAGACCCCGCGGACCTCGTCGTAGCGCCCGATGCCGACCCGCGCTCCCGCCGCGGCGATCCGGTCCCGGATGTCGCGCGAGAACCGCGCGGCATCGCCCCACGTGTCGGGCGTGCCGGCATCCGCGCTGCCGACGCCGAGATCGCACACGATGCGGCGAGACGCGCGAGGATCGGGATCGAGCAGGGGACTGAATCCTGCGGTCTGCGAACGCAGCCACTCCGTGACGGCCGGGGCGGCCGGGCAGGGCTCGAGCCCGCACGCAGCGCGGAACGCGTAGTGCGCGAAACGCGGGTTGATTGGCGCCAGCCGCTCGAGAACGTCCCACGCGGGCCGCTCGCTGATCGTCAGGTAGTCGTTGGCCGGTTCGACGCGGCGCTGATACGCCGAGTTGACCACGCTGACGGCGAGCCGCGTGCAGATGAGCGGGAAGACGGCCTCGATCTCCGGTTCGCCGAGCGGCCGCGCGGCGTGGTAGCCCTCGACGACCGATCGCGCGGCGCGCAGCGGGTCCGGCTTGTCGAGCATGGCGTACGCCGCCGCGACGGCCACCTCGTTGACCGTCCACGTGCGCAGGCTGTCGCCGAAATCCACCACGGCCGTCACGCGGCGCGCGTACGGATCGTTGCCGTCCACGATCACGTTGTAGTCGTTCGCGTCGTTGTGGATGACGCCCGTGCGGAGCGACGGCGCCAGCCGTGCCAATGCGGCGTCCGCCTGGCTGAGCAAGCGGTCGAGGAGGTCGCGCCGGGCAGGATCGTCGACTTGCGGCAGGTAGTCGCGGACCCAACTGGTGCGACGCGGGTCCCAGCCGAGGTCGCGCTCCGCGGCTGGGTGCTCGAATCCCTCGAGGGCGGAGTCGAGCGTGCCGAGCAGCGCGCCGAGACTCCGGAGCAGCTCGGGCGTGTGCGGGCGCACGCAGGCCAGCGCGCGGCCGGGGACCCAGGTCAGCAGGCGGACCGGGTGTGTGGCGCCGCGCTCGGCCCTGAGCATCGTCGTCGCCGAGCCGTCGGGCGCGCATCGCGCATGCGGCAGCGCAAGGCCGGGCGCTTCGGCGGCGACCCGCATCAGCACCTGGTTCTGGAAGTCGAGCACACGCAGGTCCTCGGCCGCGCTCGAGATCTTCATCACGAACCGCTCGCCGCCTGCCGTCGTCAGCAGAAAGTTCTGGTCGCGCTCGCCGGGCAGCGACTCCGCCGCGACATCCAGACCGTAGAGGTGCCGCGCCGCCCGCACGGCGTCCTCGATGCTGAACGTCGGCTGGTCGTGTTTGAGGGTTGGCATGGTGACGGCCCGGCACCGGCCAGCCGGATAGGGCATTCTACCCGCATCGTTCGTGCCGCGGCGGACGGGTACGAACCGCGGCGCGGCGGCTGCCGCTGTGGACCGGGCCCGTAGTGTAGACTGAACGCCGGGCCCCGATTCGAGTGGAGCGTGGATGACGCGTGCGGCGGCAGTGCGGCTGATCGTTGTGGTGGTGGTCCTGGCGAGTGCTTTCGCAGGACCGGCGTCCGCGCAGTACAGGTCCCTGCCTGCGCAGGACAGGCCCGTGATGATCACGGCCGGCGGCACGGCCGTGGCCCCGCTGTCGGACAGCGCGGACCGCTTCTCGACGGGCCTCGGGGCCACCATCGGCGCCGCGTGGAACATCACCGGCCAGGCCACCATGCGGTTCGACTACGTGTGGTCGAGGCTCTCGGCCCGGGATGACTGGCCGCGGCCGGCGCTCAACCCGTCGGTCGGCGTCCGACCGCGCATCCAGTTCGTAACGGCCGCGTTCATGTTCCAGGGGCCTCCGGGCAGGATCCGGCCCTACATTCTGGCCGGGTTGGGGGTCTACCGCCGCTCGGTCAAGCTCAGCGCGTCCGGCAGCGGGAGCCTGTCCGTCTGCGACCCGTGGTGGTTCGTGTGCGACGGCGGGGCCGTGAGCGCGGACCGGCTGGCCGGATCGCGATCGACCACCAACATCGGCGTCAACGTCGGGACCGGCGTCCGGTACGGCATGTTCTTCGCAGAGATCCGCTACCACTTCACGTGGGGACCGGAATACTCCACGCCGAGCGGGAGCCAGCGGGCAACGGGCAAGTTCCTGCCGCTGGTCATCGGGGTGATGTTCTGACGAGCCGGGCGGACGCGGGCATGGAAGGCTGGCGCGGCTGGGACGACTACGCGCAGTTCTACGACTGGGAGAACGCCCGGACGATGGGACGGCGCGACGTGCGGTTCTGGCAGCGCCTCGCCGGCCGGACCGGCGGGCGGGTCCTCGAACTCGGCTGCGGGACCGGCCGCGTCGCGATCCCCGTGGCCAGGGCCGGCGCGCACGTGGTCGGACTCGACCGATCGGCATCGATGCTCGACCGCGCGCGGAAGCGGGTGCGGCGGTCGAAACTGGCCGGATCGCTGCACCTCGTGCGCGGCGACGTCCGGGCGCTCCCGTTCCCGCCGGCCGGGTTTCGGCTCGTGGCCGCCCCGTACGGCATCCTCCAGTCGCTGCTGGACGATGCGACCCTCGATGCCGCCCTGGCCTCCGCCCATCGGGTCCTGGCGAAAGGCGGCACGTTCGGGATCGACCTGGTGTCGGACCTCACGTCCTGGGCGGAGTACGAGCGGCGCGTCAAGCTCCGCGGCCCGGCGGGCCGCAGCCAGACCCGGATCACGCTCATCGAGTCCGTCCGCCAGGACCGGGCGCGCAGGCTGACGGTGTTCGACCAGGAATTCGTCGAGCGCCGGGGCACGGCGTCCCGCTCGCATCGGTTCTCCCTCGCGTTCCGAACGGTATCCGTCGAAGACATGGCCTCCCGCCTCGAGGCGCACGGTTTTCGGGTGTCGGCTGTCCTCGGCGACTACGATGGCGGGCCCTGGGACCCCCGCGCCGACGTCTGGCTCATCCTTGCCACCCGCCATTAATAAGGAGCCAGGCCCCTCGTGCAACATGCTGAGGGGCCTGGCTCCCCGGTTCGGCACGGCGCGCGATGGCGTCGATTGGCAGGGGTTTTCGGCACTTTCTGGCGTGGACTGGGCATGGAGGCGACTTCGTGTCGGTTGCCGACCGACAGAAAGTGGCCGATTTCGTCGAGGTCCTGAGGAGCCAGGCCCCTCAGGGGGCGTTCCGAGGGGCCTGGCCCCTCACGGCGCGACGCGGATCCGAGGATCCTTGTTGGGCGTCGGACCCGCATGTTAGGATCTTGACGCCCTTTTTCACCGGGTTTCCTGTTGATACTGCTGGAGTTCTGACATGTCTGGCCATTCCAAGTGGCATACCATCAAGCACAAGAAAGGCGCCGCTGACGCCAAGCGCGGCCGCGTCTTCACCCGGATCATCAAGGAACTGACGATTGCCGCCAGGGCCGGCGGCGGTGATCCCGATACGAACCCGCGGCTCCGGACCGTCGTGGCCGACGCCAAACAGGTCAACATGCCCGCCGACAACATCAAGCGGGCCATCCGGCGCGGCACCGGCGAGGAACCTGGCGTTCAGTACGACGAGGTCTCGTACGAGGGGTATGGGCCTGGCGGCGTCGCGATCATCATCGAGACGTTCACCGACAACAGGAACCGGACGGTCGGCGAAATCCGCCACATGCTCACCAAGTACGGCGGCAACCTCGGCGAAACGAACTCCGTGTCCTGGATGTTCGAGAAGAAGGGCTACATCATCATCGAGAAGGCGAAGGCGACCGAGGACACGCTGCTGGCGGCCGCGCTCGACGCGGGCGCGGACGACCTGCGCGACGATGGCGACAACTGGGAAGTGCTGACCGCGCCCGAAGCGTTGCCCGCGGTCAAGGAAGCGGTCCAGAAGCTCGGCGTCGAGTCCGTCTCCGCCCAGGTGGCGATGCTGCCGAAGAATTACGTCTCGCTCGAGGGCCGCGCCGCGCAGAGCATGCTGAAGCTGCTCGACCTCCTCGAGGATCACGACGACGTGCAGCACGTGTGGTCGAACATGGACGTCGACGAGAAGGAGCTCGAGGCGTTCGAGTGAGGGTGTTCGGCGTCGATCCCGGGTCCCTGCGCACCGGGTACGGCTGCATCGAGACCGACGGAAGCCGTCACCGCCTGGTCGCCTGCGGGGCCATCGCGACGCCGTCCGGAGCCGACTTTCCAGCGAGACTGCTGATCATCCACCGGGAACTCGTCCGCCTGCTCCGCAAGCACCGGCCGGACTGCGTCGCGGTGGAAAGCGTGTTCTACGCCGCAAACGTCCGCAGCGCGCTGAAGCTCGGGCACGCCCGGGGGGTGGCGCTGCTCGCGGCGGTCGAAGGCGGCTATCCGCTGGTGGAGTACGCACCGGCGGAGATCAAACAGGCGGTCGTCGGGTACGGCCGTGCGGAGAAACGCCAGGTTGGCGAGATGGTGCGATTGCTCCTCGGACTGACGGACATCCCCGAACCGCACGACGCCTCGGACGCGCTGGCGGTCGCGATCTGCCATATCCACAGCGCGGGCGGCGCCGCCGCGGCGGCGCACGCGGCAGAGCCGACCAACCCGGCGAGGCCGCGGACGAAGCGCGCGCCGAAGAGCTGGCGCGAGTACCGGCCATGATCGCGTTCCTGCGCGGCCGGCTGGCCGGGAAGCAGCCGAACCGGATCATCGTGGACGTGGCGGGCGTCGGCTACGACGTCGCCGTGCCTCTGTCGACCTTCTACAAGCTCGGCGAGCCCGGCTCCGACGTCGCGCTTCGCGTGCACACGCACGTCCGCGAGGACACGTTCGCGCTCTACGGGTTTTCGACGGAGCTGGAGCAGCAGATCTTCGAGCGGCTCATCGGCATCAGCGGCATCGGGCCGAAGCTCGCGCTTGCCGTGCTGTCCGGCATCGAAGTGGCCGACCTCGTGCGCGCCGTGTCTGTCCGCGACGTCGCCCGGCTGACGGCGATCCCGGGTGTCGGGAAGAAGACGGCCGAGCGAATCGGCCTGGAGTTGAAGGACAAGTTGCCGAAGACGATGGCCGGCGAGCTCGCGTCGGACATGGACTCCGGCGTTCCCGGCGGCGAGATGCGGCGCGACCTGCTGTCGGCGCTGCTGAACCTGGGCTACCATCGGCCGTTGGCGGAGAAGGCCGTGGACGCGGCGCTGGCCCGCATGACGGCCCCGACATTCGAGGCCGCGCTGAAGCAGGCGCTGCGCGAACTGGCGCGCGTGTAGGTGATGACTGACGAGACCCGGCGGGTGACGTCGGTGCGCCCGGACGACGAGGACGTGCAGTTCGAGGCCGGCCTGCGTCCGCGGACGCTGGACGAGTACGTGGGACAGGACCGCGTGCGCGAGAACCTGCACGTCTCGATCACGGCGGCGAAGCAGCGCCGCGAGGCGCTGGACCACGTCCTGCTCTACGGCCCGCCCGGCCTCGGCAAGACCACGCTGGCCTACGTCATCGGGAACGAGTTGGGGGTGCCGGTGCGATCGACATCGGGCCCGGTGCTCGAGAAGGCCGGCGACCTCGCCGCGATGCTGACGAACCTCAAGGAGCGCGAGGTCATCTTCATCGACGAGATCCACCGCATGGCGGCGACGATCGAGGAGATCCTCTACCCGGCCCTCGAGGACTACGAGCTCGACATCGTGATCGGCCAGGGCCCGGCGGCCCGCTCGGTGAAGGTGCCGCTGCAGCCCTTCACGCTCATCGGCTCGACGACCCGCGCCGGCCTGCTCACGGCCCCGCTGCGCAGCCGCTTCGGCATCGTCCACCGCCTCGACTTCTACACCGACGCGGACCTCGAGGTGATCGTCCGGCGGTCCGCGCGGATCCTCGGTGTCCCGATCAGTGACGACGCGGCGGCCGAGATCGCGCGGCGGTCGCGCGGCACCCCGCGCATCGCGAACCGTCTGCTCCGGCGCGTGCGCGACTACGCGCAGGTGCGCGCGAAGGGCGACATCACCACGCCCGTCACGAAGGCGGCGCTCGCCATGCTCGAGGTCGACGATCGGGGCTTCGACGAGATCGACCGCCGGCTGCTGCGCACGATCATCGACAAGTTCGGAGGCGGCCCGGTCGGCGTCAAGACGATCGCGGCCGCCATCAGCGAGGAACAGGACGCCATCGAGGACATCTACGAGCCCTTCCTCATCCAAATCGGGTTCATCGACCGGACGCCGCGCGGCCGCGTGGCCACGGCGCGGGCCTACGAATATTTCGGCCTGCAAGCCCCGGGAAAGGATTCGCGACTGTGGTGAACGGCAACTCGGTCAGGAAGACACGCATCAGCGCGCTGGCGACGTACGTGCCGCCGAAGATCCTCGACAACCAGATGCTCTGCCAGATCGTCGACACGACGGACGAGTGGATCCTGCAGCGCACCGGGATCAAGACGCGCCACATCGTCGAGAAGGGCGTCGCCGCGTCGGACCTGGGCAAGGAGGCCTCGCTGAAGGCGATCGCGAACGCGCGGCTGACGCCCGACGACATCGACGTGATCGTCGTCGGCACGACGACGCCGGACATGATGTTCCCGAACACCGCCTCGCTCATCCAGTACAAGATCGGCGCGACGAAGTGCTGGGGCTTCGACGTGGCCGGCGCGTGCTCGGGCTTCACCTTCTCGGTCAGCATCGGCAGCGAGCTCGTGGCGACCGGCAGGCACCAGCGCGCGCTCGTCGTCGGCACCGACGTCATGTCGAGCATCACCGACTACACCGACCGGGCGACGTGCGTGCTGTTCGGCGATGGTGCCGGCGCGGTGATCATCGAGCCGGCGGTGGAAGACGGGCTCGAGATCATCGGCTTTGAGAACGAGAACGACGGCAGCGGCTGGGCGGCCATCCAGATGCCGGGGGGCGGCAGCCTCCACCCTGCCAGCCACGAGACCGTCGACAAGAAGATGCACTTCATGAAGCAGGACGGCCAGACCGTCTTCAAGTTCGCCGTGCGCAAGACGGAGGAGATCGCGCGCAAGATCCTCGCGAAACACGGATACACGGCCGACGACCTGGCGCTGTTCGTGTCGCACCAGGCGAACCGCCGCATCATCATGTCGGCCGCGGACAGACTCGGCCTGCCCGAGTCCAAGGTGATGCTCAACATCCAGGACTACGGCAACACGACGGCGGCGACGATTCCGCTGGCGCTGGACGATGCCATCACGCAGGGCCGCCTCAAGAAGGGTGATCTCGTCCTCCTGGTCTCCGTCGGTGCCGGGTACACGACCGGGTCGGTGCTGTTGCGCTGGGCGATCTGACCGACACGTGCCGGGTCTGAAGAGCTGGCCTCCATGCAGCCCGGGGTCTTCGGACCCCGGGGGGCGGGTCTTCAGACCCCGGGTCTCGGAGCATCATGAATTCCGATCGCACGCGCCAGATCGACCAACTCCGGCAATGGAGCCGGCTGATGGACGGGGCCTACCGGGTGCCGGGGACGCAGTTCCGGTTCGGCTGGGACCCGATCATCGGCCTCATCCCCGGCGCCGGCGACTTTGTGACGTCGTCGCTGTCGGTCATGGTGCTGTACCGCGCGGTCCGGCTCGGGGTGCCGCGCGTCGTGGTCGGAAGGATGGTGCTGAACGTCCTGATCGATCTCCTGGCCGGCGCCGTCCCGATCATCGGCGACCTGTTCGACTTCGCGTGGAAGTCGAACAGCCTCAACCTGGCGCTGCTCGAGCGCCACGAGCGGCCGGGGATGAAGCCGTCGAGCGGCGACTGGGCGATGGTCCTGCTGGCCGGCGTGCTCATCCTCGGCGTGCTCGCGCTGGTGCTGACGTCGGTCGTCCTCATGGGACGCGTCATCCTCCAGCCCTTCCAGTAACCCGACCCCTGGATATGAAGGTCGCCGACTTTTCTTTCGATCTGCCTGCCGGGCTCATCGCGCAATACCCGCCCGCCGAACGCGGCTCGTCGCGCCTCCTGGTGCTCGACCGGCGGGCCGGCACCGTCACCCACGCCGTCGTCCGCGACCTGGCCGGCTTGCTCCAGCGCGGCGACCTGATGGTCTTCAACGACACGCGCGTGTTCCCGGCGCGCCTGATCGGCGAACGCGTGCCGGGGGGCGGTGCCGTGGAGGTGATGCTCGTCTCGCGAATCGACGACGAGCGGTGGGAAGCGCTCGTCCATCCCGGGCAGCGGATGAAACCCGGGCGCCAGGTGCGGTTCGAGCGCGGCGGCCGCCTCCTGCACGGCGAGGTGCTCGAGCAGCGGTTCTTCGGGCGGCGCGTGGTGCGGTTCTGGACCGATAACGCCGGCACGGTGATGGATGCCATCGAGGCGATCGGCCACATCCCGCTCCCGCCGTACATCAAGCGACCCGATCTCGATCTCGACCGGGACCGCTACCAGACCATCTTCGCGCACGAACCCGGGTCGATCGCGGCCCCGACCGCCGGACTGCACTTCACCGACGACATTCTCCGGTCCCTGGATTCTGCCGGCGTCGAGCGGACGTGCATCACGCTTCATGTGGGCATCGGGACGTTCAAGCCGGTCCGTGCCGCCGAGGTCGAAGCGCACACCGTTGATCCCGAGCGCTACGTGATCTCTGCCGACGCCGCCTTGCGCATCAATCGCGCGATGGAGGCCGGCCGCCGCGTGGTCGTCGTCGGCACCACGACAACCCGCGCGCTCGAGACGGCGGTGGCGGCGGGGCACGGGCGCGTGGCCGCCGGCGGCGCCGACACGGATCTGTTCATCCATCCCGGACACGAGTTCCGCGCCGCCGGAGCGCTTCTCACGAACTTCCACCTGCCCGCCTCGTCGCTGCTGATGCTCGTCTCGGCGTTCGGCGGGCGCGAGCGCGTGCTCCACGCGTACCGCGAGGCCGTCACCGAGGGTTACCGGTTCTACAGCTACGGCGACGCGATGCTGGTCGTGTGACGGCTCCTGAGGAAGACGCGGGGATCACCACGCCCGGGCCGTCACCGGGAAGCAAGCAGAGGACTTGCGGTAGGATGCTCCCGGCGGACCGAGCAATCCGGACGAGGTAAGGCCATGGCGTTCCCCTACGAGGAATTCGATCTCTCTGACGTCTTGACGTACCCGCTGGCGAGCCGAGCGAGCAAGGTCAGCGCCGCCGATTTCGCGACGCCTCACCAGAAGGGCGGCAGCGTCGCCGCGTTCGTCGAACGCCTGCCCAACATCCTCGGCGCTGCGGATTTCAGGGCCGTCGTCGCCGCGATCGTGGCGGCCCGCGCGTCGGGCGGGGGCATCATCTGGGGCTTCGGCGCGCACGTCGTCAAGACCGGCCTGTCGCCGATCCTCGTGGATCTCGCGGCGCGCGGATTCGTCTCGGCGTTCGCGACGAACGGCGCCGGAATCATCCACGACTTCGAGATCGCGCTGGCGGGCTCGACGTCCGAGGACGTCGACGCGGCGCTCGGCCCGGGCCGTTTCGGCATGGCCGATGAGACCGGCCGGCTGCTGAACGCCGCGATCACCACGGGCGCGGCGAAGGGGCTGGGCCTCGGCCAGTCGGTGGCCGGTTACCTTGCCGCGGCGCAGCCGCCGTACGCGCACCTGAGCATCGCGTGCGCGTCCGCGCGCCTCGGCATCCCGCTGACAGTGCACGTGGCCTTGGGCACCGACATCATCCACATGCACCCGGCTGCCTCCGGCGCGGCTCTCGGGGAGGCCAGCCTGCGCGACTTCCGCTACTTCGCGTCGAACGTCGCGAAGCTCGACCAGGGCGTCTACCTCAACTGCGGATCGGCTGTCGTCTTGCCCGAGGTGTTCCTCAAGGCCGTCGCGCTCGCGCGCAACCGCGGCATCCCGTTATCCGGGCTCACCACCGTCAACCTCGACTTCGTGCGGCTGTATCGCCCGCAGACGAACGTCGTCTCACGGCCGCCGGCCGGCACGGGCGGCAAGGGCTACTCGCTCGTCGGCCACCACGAGATCCTGATCCCGCTGCTCGCGGCCGCGCTCATCGAGTCATAAAAGGGGCCAGGCCCCTTTTCCATTTGCCCTAAAATCGTCAGCGCGAGGCTCTCTGTCGTTCGTCTGGGGCATCGTCCTGCCCAGGCGGACGCCAGACCCTGCATGCCGCCGGGGGCGACCCCTCGGAGCCGGACATCGGAGGTGCTCCAGCGCTTCTGAAGCCAGCGGACGGTTGACCAGTTCGCACCAGTCTTCGGGCAACTGGATGGGTGGCGGCGAGATGATCCTGCGGCTCTCGTGCAACCGTTCCCAGAGACTGGTCCATTGCCAGTCCTCCGCGCGCTCAACCAGTGAGGCGCGACGGGCATTCGCCTCGACGTACTTGAGCGCCACCAAGAAGTGCCGCTCGTCCTTGATCGCCTGACTCCAGAATCGCCGTTGAAAGACATGACCACGTCCCGTAGAAGCAGTCTCGCTTCGATAGTTGCTGGCGGTGAGACCCGTCACCCAATGAAGGTACGCAGATAATGCACCCCGTTCCCGCTGACTGATAATGAGATGGAAGTGGGTGGGCATCGCGCTGTACCCATAGAGATCGACCGCGAACCGGCGGACACCGCCGCCGAGGAGGTCGACAAAGCACTGATAGTCCTCAGCTTTGCGGAACACCCGCCTCCGGTCATTGCCGCGGTTTGTCACGTGAGCTGGAACCCCGACTGGCAGAAACCGCGCTGGACGAGGCATCGTCACAACCTCCGGCCTGATTGTGAGCGAGCAAGTTTGATACCAGGAGGGTTTCGGTCAAACGCAATAGGGGCCAGGCCCCTTTACAGGTTCCGCGTCCCGAGCCCTTCGCGTGCCGGCGTCCGATCGCCGGTGCAGCTGATCCGGCGGGGCGCAGATGATGCGGCGGGGACGGCTGCGTGGCGGGCACGGCCGCCAGTACACGGAGAGCTGAGATAGAATCGCATCTTCACCTACACACCGACGGCCCCCTCGGGCAAGGAGCGAGCGATGAGCATTCCGACCCGCGCCGGCGTCCTGCTGGGCGTCCTCTGCGTCATCTGGACCTTCGTCATGGGGTTCACCGGCTGGTACAAAGACCCGGTGATGCTGAACCTGTTCTTCCTGGTGATCCCGCTCGAGATCGGCATCGTGATCTGGGCGCTGCGAAAGACGGCCGCGGGAGCGACGTGGGGCGGCCAGATCGTGAACGGTCTCGTGCTATCGCTCGTGGCGGGCGTGATCATCTTTGCCGGGTCGCTGCTCTTCACGACCGTGGCGTTCCCGGACTACTTCGCCGATCTCCAGGCCGCCCAGACGCAGATGCTGAAGACCGCCGGCATGTCCGAGGGCGAGATCAAGACGCAGGTGGCCGCCGCCGCGGCGATGCAGACGCCCCTCGTGAACGCCCTGAGCGGCGTCATCGGTACGGTGGTCACGGGCGTCATCGTGGCGGCGATCGCCGGGGCCATCTGGCGGAAGAAGTAGGCGCATGCGGGCGACACACGCACTCGCCGCCGGCCTCGCGGTGACGCTGCTGGCCGCCTGCCCCGTGCGGGCGCAGGAAGCGCCGCCTCCGAAGCCGGACCCGTTCTCACCTATCCGGTTCATGCTGGGCGCCTGGAAGGGCGAGAACACCGGCCAGCCTGGGTCCGGCGCGAGCGAACGCGCGTACGCCGCGGAGCTGGGCGGGGCCGTCATCGCGGCCCGCAACACGGCCGTGTACCCGCCCCAGCCGAAGAACCCGAAGGGCGAGACCCACCGCGACTCCGGGTTCTTCAGCTACGACCGGGCGCGGAAGCTGATCGTCTTCCGCCAGTTCCACAGCGAAGGGTTCGTGAACCAGTACGTGCAGGATCCGGCGGCGGGAGGGCCCGACCAGATCGTGTTCGTCACCGAGGCTATCGAAAACATCCCGCCGGGATGGCGCGCACGGGAGACGTACCGGCGGACCGGGCTGGACACGATGATGGAGACGTTCGAGCTCGCCGCGCCCGGCAAACCGTTCGAGGTCTACTCGGAGTGCCGGCTGACGAGGGCGAAGTAACGACCGGGGTCGGCCGCGCGAGCCGGCGCGGCTCGCGGCCGGTGGCCTACGCGCCAGGCCGGGGCGGACCCGGCAGCCCCAGTTCCCGCCGGATCCAGTCGACGTCCACACTGATCAGGTTGCCCGGGCTGGCGTCCTGACGCCAGGAGAACTCGGCCAGCAGCGCTTCAAGCCGCTCGCGGCCGAGCGGCGTCTTTGCCGCTGTGCGAGGCGTGACGCTGCCCAGCGCAGGCACCTTCTCATCGAGCCACGCCTGCCAGTGCCGGCGGTTCATCTCGTCGAGGAAGGCGCGCCCTTCGGGTGTGCTCGCAATCGAGGGCGCCTCGGACTGCGCGGCCTCATCAGGATCGTGGCGCCGCGATGGGTCGAGCATGGCGTCCGCGGACTCGACGGTCTGGCGCAGGTACAGCACGTCCGGCCCGAGGAGTTTCTCGATCACCCCGCGGATCTTCTTCGCGCGCTTCACCGAGTTCACCGACACGCTGATCCCGCCGGCTGAGAGCGTGATCTGCCCCAGCGTCGTGTTGTCCCAGTCGCGGTGCAGCCTGTTACCCTTCTTGCTCCATTCCACGACAACACTCGTCAGTTCGCCGCTCGCAGACCGCTCGGCGTCGTCGAGCAGATCGTCCTCCGACCTGAACACCGAAAGCACCTTCAGGCGATCGAAGGCCTCGCGAACCGCGCACCGCAGTTCGAATTCCAGGGTGGTGGGCTCGAGCCGGTCGCCGTCGGTGTTGCGCAACTGCGGCGGTTTCGGGTGAAGCGCCCGGTGGACAAGACGATGGTAGAGCGCGAGGATTTCCGCCGACGCGGCCCTGACTCGCTCGCGATTGACGGTCCCCCGCGGGTGGAGCAACGCCTCGCGGAAGCCAATCACGTCCATCTGAGCGTCAGGGAAGAGCGGGAACGGGCCCATACCCGACAGGATGCTGATGTCGCCGTCGGTGAGGACTCGAGCCAGCACGACGTGACCAGGCTTGAGGCCCGATGAAGCGCTCCGCTCGATCACGTGGTGCGCCTCGCTGGTCAGGATGTCCTTGAGGTCCACTGCCTGCCCCGGCTGGACCGCCGTGACCGCCATGAAGCTCAATGGAGCCTCGATGCCGGTGCGGAGCACACGAATCTCCGCCGCCGGAAGGTGCGTGCCGTGCTGCCGGAGGTACTCCTCCGCAAGAATGGTCCGTGGCCACGGTGCGGCCTGCCCGGTCCTTCGGCGAGGCTGAGCGACGAAATCGAACGCCAGCCACGGCAGGAACAGCTGTTCCCACGTCCCGTGCGCCCCCGGATCGTCAGGCTCCGGCGAACCCGCAAGGAACTCCTCGAACGCGGCCGCCAGGAACGCCTCGCCCCAATTGTCGCCAGCGAACTCCAGAACGGCGCGCACCGCCGTGCCTTCCGCCTCGCGCCAGGCCCTCCAACGGGCCTCCGTCAGCTCGCTGCCGGCGAGGCAGCAGTGTTTGTACTTCCGCCCGCTTCCGCACGGGCAGGGATCATTCCGACCGACTGCCATGAGCGCGTCCCTCGCCTCTTGTCCCCTGCCCCTTGCCCCTATAGCGCGAACACCTTCAGCACCTCGTCGCCGTAGTGGTTGATCACCTTGACGGCGATCTTGCCGGTCGCGGGCGGCGCGAAGGGGCGGCTCACGGTCGCGTAGAGCGTGCGTCCAGGCCGCCTCGTCGATCTCGGCCCGCAGCGCGCGCTTCAGCTTCTCGTACGGCTCGTCGGCGCCGGTGAAGTAGGCGTGGCGCACGAAGAAGCTCTCGCCGTTGTAGTCGGTGTCGATGAACCAGCAGGCGATGTCGTCGGTTGAGCGAGCTGCGGATCTGCGCCGGTCGTCGGGTCGTAGACGTCGAGGCCCTTCAGCTCGACGCTGCAGCATGCCGTCCTTGCCGACAGGCTGGATCTCGATGTCGGGCTCGCCGAAGACCATGAAGAGATTGCCCGCGCCGGTCTTCTTCAGCAGCTCGTCGCCCATGGCCAGGTCCGGGTTCATGCGCGCGACGAGCACGGTGAGCTTGCCGTAGCGCTTCGCCTCCTCGGTGACGTGCGGGTCGAAGGCGAAGCCGCAGACGACGAGCAGGTCGAAGCCGAGGCCCTGGACCGCCTCCTTGGCCGCCTCCTTGATCTGGTGCGGGCCGACGGTGCCGTGCTCCGGGCCGATGGAGACGGCCACGCGCTTCGAGCCTTGCCTGTCGGAGTCGGTGTACTCGCCCGCGCGCATGGACCCACGTGCCGGCGAACGGCTCGAGGCGGTCGAAGACGAGGCGCTCGTTCTTGCGCGTGTTCTGCACGCCGGCCTTGCGCAGGTTGTCGAGGATCATCGTCTCGAAGGGCACCGCGCGGGGCGATCGCTCGGCGTCGGCCTCGGTGGCCGGGCGCTCCTCGTCGGTCGCGAGCACGCGGTGCGGCGACAGGCTCTCGACCGTGAACGGGCCGGTGACGCGGATGCGCTTGTTGTCCTCGTACGGCTTGTCGTAGAGCAGCTCGGTGTCGGCGTGGCGGGCGATGGCCGCGTCGATCTCCTCGCGCGTCATGCCCTCGCGGATGTCCGGGTTGTTGGCGATCGACTTCAGGGTGACGTGAGGGACGCGCTTGTAGACGAAGCCCTTGCGGATGTCGGCCGCAGTCGGTCACGGTGACGTCAGCGGCGGACGTGGCCTTGCCGGTCAATCTCGGCTTCCTTCTTCCGCGCCTTCGGGCGAGTCGGCGAGCAGGTAGTACGGGATACTTCGCCGCCATGAGCCGCGTGCGGGCGAGCGCCAGCGCCACGCGGCTCGTGTCGATCGTGATCCACCGCCGTCCCCACTGCTCGGCCACGTACGCCGTCGTTCCCGACCCGCACGTCGGATCGAGCACCAGATCGCCCGGGTCGGTGGTCATGAGGAGGCAGCGCTCGATGACCTTGGCGGGCGTCTGCACGACGTAGATCTTGTCGATCCGCGAACCCGCCTGACCGTGTCGTCCCAGACGTTGGTGAGCGGGTAGGACCGGGAAGTCGTCGATGATACCGTACGTAGCGGAGCGTCTTGCCGGAGCATGCAGCCGATTCGCCGCAGCGCAAGTCGTTCGAATGCCCTCCGGATGTCGTCTTCCAGTGCCGCTTGCCGGGGAAGGTAGGTCCTGCCCGTCGAACTCGAACGGGAAAGTCGTCAGTCCGGTCGCGACTCGTGGCGACGTCAGATCGTCGAGTCGAAAGACGCGCGCTCCTGCGGGAGTCGGCTGCTCGTCAGCTCTCGCTCGCGTCGTGAGCGTCGTCGACGTGCCATCCGGCAGCTCGATCCAGCGTAGTACTCGTCCGCTCCGTCGCCGCCGACGTGCCTTCTCGATAGAGCTGGCGGTACTTCACTCGCTCGGTGTCCTTGGCGTACCAGAGGAGGTAGTCCGCGACTCCTGGCGAGCAGTCTCGGTTGTCGCCCCGCTGTCTTCTCGAACGTGATCTGAGCGACAGAAGTTCTCACTCCCGAACACCTCGTCCAGCACGCAGCGCACGAGGTGGACGTTCTCGTCGCCGATCTGGACGAAGATGCTGCCGGTGTCCGTGAGGAGGTCGCGGGCCACGGTGAGGCGGTCGCGCAGGTATGCCAGGTACGAGTGGATGCCGAGCTGCCAGGTGTCGCGGAAGGCGCGGATCTGTTCGGGCTGGCGCGTGGCGTCTTCCACCTTGCCGTCCTTCACGTCGCGCTTGCGCGTGGAGACCTGCCAGTTCGAGCCGAACTTGATGCCGTAGGGCGGGTCGAAGTAGATCGTCTGGACCTGGCCCTTGAGGCCTTCCTTCTCCGCGAGGCTCGTCATCACGGTGAGCGAGTCGCCGAGGATCATCCGGTTGGACCAGTGCTGGCCGCTCGTGCGTGGTAGAAGTCCACGCGTCGGTCGAACTCGTCGGGCAGGCCGTTGAAGTCCGAGAAGAGGAGCTGCTCAGGCTCGAGTTCGCCTTCCTTCGCCGTCTTCGCGCAGGTTCTCGATGAGGGCCTGCGGGTGGATCTTCTCCTGGATGTAGATCGGCACGACGGGCACGGCGAGCGGCGCGGCGTCCTGGGCGTCCTTGCCCTTCCAGACGAGCTGCGGGTCGAGCGTGGGATCGCGCGGGTAGAGCACGCGTCGCGGCGCCTCCTCGTCTTTCACGACGAAGTCGCGCAGTTCTTCCGTGGGGATGTTCACCCGCGTGTCCTGGTGGCGGATCGCCTCGATGCGCGTGGGGCCGGTCGTCTTCTTCCTGGCCATGGCTACTCCGGATCGGCGTCGGAGCGCTTGCCGTCGAGCGCGCGTACGATCGGCGCGAGGAGGGCGACAAGCGCGGGAATGTCCTGCGTCACGACCATCCAGATCCTCGTCAGGTTGACGTCGTCGTAGTCGTGAATCAGTACGTTGCGCATGTTCGAGATGCGGAGCCACGGTACGTGCGGAAATGCCAGCCGCGTCGGTTGTGACATACGCCGCACAGCTTCACCGATGATCGTCAACTGGTAGAGCACCGCCGCCTGGGCCATGGGGTCCCCGGCAAAGGCTCGTTCATCGAGCCCTTTCGTGAAGGCGAGGATCTTCCGCGCGAACTCCAGCATGTCGACGATGGCTGCGGCGTCACGCTGCATAGATCACCCGGTGGTGGTCCAGGATGTGAGCGCGGCGGAACGGATTGCGGCTCTTCTCGATCGTCTCCTTCTCCACGAGGTCGACCTTCCGTCCGAAGATCTCGCCCAGTTCTGCCTGCATGTCGCCCAGGTCGAACAGGCTCCACGGCGCGTCCGGCTCGAAGCGGACGAGCACGTCGATATCGCTGTCGGGCCGGAAATCGTCGCGCAGGACCGACCCGAAAAGCGAGAACTCCGTAATCCTCCACCGGTGGCAGAACTCGGCGATCTTGGCGTGCGGGATCGCAATCGCCGGCTCGGACAACATCCGGCCGAACTCGTCACCCTTGACCGGGGGAGGCGGCGAAGGAGGCGCGGGGGTTGCGGAAGGACCAGGCTCCGGGCCCCACGCGGAGGCTGGTTCTCGGACCTCGGATGGGAGGGGGGAGAGGACGTTCATCGCCGGCGACAGGGTGGCAGCCTCGAGTACGGCCATCAACTCACCCTGGAGCGACCGGTGGTTGCGCCTCGCCCGCACGCGGAGCGCCTCCGCCACCTCGTCTGGCACGTTCTTGACCGAGAAACTCACGGGCACGGCTGAGGCTCCATGGTTCCATTATAGCACCATAACAGAACCATCCGGGGGCAAGGGGCGAGGGGCAACGCGCACGCACGCTGTCGTGCGGCTCAGGCACGGCCGATCGCCTCTCGCAAAGGCCCGATGGCGTCGTAGACATCCGAGATCTCCACGAACGCCCAGCGCCCGAATCCGCCGTGATGGTTGACGGCGGGCACCCAGAGCGTCCGGGCGGTCGCCACCTTGGCCGCCTTGTCCCGCCGCTCCTTGCCGCTCACCTCGACGAGCAGGTTCAGCAGGTCCTCCGGCCCGTGTCCGTCGTCCACACGGGCGACGAAGTCCGGGTAGTAGAGGTGCTCGTCGCCGTTCAGCGTGTAGGGGATGGACAGACCGAGGTTGTGGTTCTTGACGTAGCACCGCACCTCGGGAAGCTCCTCGAGCACCTGCGCGAGCTTCTGCTCCCAGGCGCCCGTGTCGGCCACGACGTGCGACACGTGGCACTTCCCGGCGCGTGTGTTCCACACCGGGCGGATCGTGTCGAAGTCGACGTAGCGCGTCGAGCCGACCGCGTCGTACGGGCGGAGGATCGGCTTGAGCGTGGGCACCTGTTCCGCGCCGGCGGCGATGGACTGATAGATCCGATCCGACGCGTCGTGGGCGAACTCGGCGAGCAGCAGGAGCTGCGGGAAGGTATGGTCCCTGCAAACGAGGCACTCGGCGAGCCAGCGCTTCGTGATGGCGAGGAGCTGCGGGAACAGCCAGGGGCGCGTGTTCGTCGCCTGTGCCTTCGGCGACCCGGAGGCTGAAGCCTCCGGGCTACGAGTGTCGAGCGGATCCGCCGTGAAGTACCGTTCGAGCGTGAGCTTCGCCAGGCGGAAGGCGACCTCGTTGACGCGCCGCTTCTTGAGATCGTCCAGCGTGTGCACGCTCTCTTCGCCGACGATGGGGCGGAGTTCGGTGATGGTGGCGATGCTCTCGGTCGAGAGCGTGTAGCGCGAGTCAACCGTGAACGCCGCCGTCAGCCGCTCGGACGTGATGTCGTAGCGATAGCCCGTGACGCGCGGGAACGTGATCTCGCACGCGCGGCGCTCCTCCAGCGCCCGCACGCGCGTGCTGAGACGCGGCGGCTTCGGATCGATGCCGGAGCCTGCGGTCGGAATGAACGAGAACGGCACGCCGTACACTTCGGCGTATTCAGCTTCGAACAACCCGTCGTCATTGACCGCGTAGCTCATGCGCCTGAGCCCGCGGCCGACCACCTGCTCGCAGAGCAGCTGCGTGCCGAACGCGCGGACGCCGAGGATGTGCGTCACGGTGTTGGCGTCCCACCCCTCGGTGAGCATCGAGACCGACACCACACACCGGATGTGCTCGCCGAGTTTGCCCGGCTTGCCGACGGTGTTCATCACCTCGCGCAGCAGGTCCTCGTCCTCGAGGGCGTCGGCATCGCGGCCGGGGAAGCGCGCGCGGTAATCGGCCTTGAACTCCTCGATCTCGGCCGCCGCGATCTTCTTGAACTCCTGGCTCATGCCCTCGCCCGACTCGAGCTGGCGCGAGTCGATGAGCATCGAGTTGGGCCGATCGAGCCAGCGGTCGCCGTCAACGTTGCTGAACAAGGGAAGCTGCCCGGGCACGAGCACGCTGCGGCCGTGGCCGAGCGGCTTCTCCCAGCCGGCGACGTAGTCGTACACCAGCTTCGACACGGCCGTGTTCGCGCACACGACGACGAACACGGGCGGCGTGAGGCCGCGTGCCTGGGCCTCGGCGTTCGACTGCCAGCGCGCGAACGCCTGCCCGTAGTGGCCGTACAGACTGTGCAACGCGCCCTGCAGTTCGGCGGGGAGCTTCGGCTCGGTGGCAATGGCATCGGACGCGCGACCCTTCCGCGGCAGGTCCTCGCGGATGCGCGGCCACAGCTCGCGGTACGTCGGCAGCGCGCCGGTCATCGAGTCGTCGGCCACCGGGACGCGCGGAATCTTGACGATGCCGGACTCGATGGCGTCGATGAGGGAGAAATCGGACACGACCCACGGAAACAGCGTGCCCTCGGGGTAGCCCGAGCCGCGCAGGAAGAACGGCGTCGCCGACAGGTCGTAGACGGCGCGCACGCCCAGCTTCGCCTTCACCGCGTCCAGGCCCGAGATCCAGACGCGCGCCTCCTCCTCGCGCCGCTCGGCTTCCACGCGCTCGTCGCCCATGAGCCGCGCGCCGGTGGCGTCGCCCTCCGTGCCGGCAGCCGGCTTGCCGCGATAGCAGTGGTGCGCCTCGTCGTTGATAACGACGATTTGCTTCCGGCCGGCCAGGTCGCGGCACACACGCCGAACCACCTCGGCGGGCGACTCGACGAACGCGCCGCGCTCGCCTCGCGTAAGAATCGACTTCGTGAGGCGCGCCGCGTCGCCGCGCTCGCGAGGCAGGAACCCGTGGAAATTCGTGATGACGATCCGCGTCTGGCCGAGGCGCTCGACGAGATCGGGCGGCAGGATGTCGCGTTGCCGGTAGTAGTTGTCCGGATCGCTCGGCAGCAGGACGCGCAGCCGATCGCGGATCGTGATGCCGGGCGTGACGATGAGAAACGCGTCCGAGAACCGGACATCCTGGCGATCATGCAACTTGTTGAGCGCCTGCCATGCGATGAGCATGGCCATGACCAGCGTCTTGCCGCTGCCCGTGGCCATCTTGAACGCGACGCGCGGCAGGCCGGGGTTGTGGGCCTCGTTCGCCGCGCGCAGGTCGTTCTCCATCCACGCGCCGCCGTCCTTCGGGGCGACCTCCGCCAGATAGATTGCCGTCTCGGCGGCTTCGATCTGGCAGAAGAACAGCGGCTTGTCGCGCGCCGGGTCGGTCCAGTACTCGAGGAGGCGGCGCGTGACGTTCGTCACGCCGGGATGCCCGCTCTGGCGCCACTGGCCCACGCGGGCGCGGATGCGGTTGATGAACTCGGTTTCCTCGAAGCGGCCGTCGGTCCACTCCGTACCGAAGGAGAGCTGCGCGCCCCTCTTGCGCGGCTGCGGGATCGGGACGAAGTACCCGCTCAGCCGCCGCTTCTCGACGATGTCGTTGGTGATGCCTTCGTCGTCGAAGCGGAAGTGGCGGGTGGGCGCGCGGTAGGGAGAGTTGAGGATCGGATTGGCGATGGTGACCGTCGGCACGGCCGGATTCTACTCCAGCGCCCACCCCCTGGCCCCGTGCCGCGCCAAAGCCGGCCGGCGGGTCGTTTGGCGAAGGCGGGTGCCCCTGCTAGAATTGATTGTTACGCCGGTGTAGCTCAGTTGGTTAGAGCACGCGGCTCATATCCGCGGAGTCCGGGGTTCAAGTCCCTGCACCGGCACCAATGTGGAGGAGGGGTCGTGCGTCGCCACGTCCGACCCCTCTTCGTCTTTCCGGCACGCCTCCTGTGTCGAAGCAGTCACTCCAGGATCGCGTCAGGCGCGCCATCGAGCGCGACGGCCTGATTCCGCCCGGTTCCAGGGTGCTCGCGGCGGTGTCGGGCGGGTCCGACTCCGTCGCGCTGGCGCTGCTGTTGCGCGACCTGGCTGACCGCTGCGGATTCACCCTCGCCGGCATCGCGCATCTGAACCACGGCCTGCGCGGCCACGAGAGCGACGAAGACGAAACGTTCTGCCGCACGCTTGCCGCGCGCCTCGGGCTCGCCATTGAGGTCGGCCAGCACGACGTGGCGACGCGCGCGAAGGACGGGCACGTATCGGTCGAAGCCGCTGCCCGCGCGGCCCGCTACGAGTTCTTCGCCGAGGCAGCCGGGCGCCTCCGGGCGGATCGCATCGCCACGGGGCACACCCGGGACGACCAGGCGGAGACCTTCCTCCTGCGTGTGCTGCGAGGCGCCGGCGCGACTGGCCTGGCCGGAATCCGCCCCAGCCGCGGGAACATCGTGCGGCCCCTGTTGGACATCCGCCGCGACGAACTGTCTGCGTTCCTCGCCAGCCGCCGTCAGGGATTCCGCACCGACTCGACGAACCGCGACCTCCGGATTCCGCGCAACTGGGTCCGCCATCACCTCCTGCCGGCGCTCGCCGGGCACCTCGACTCGGACATCGTCGAAGTCCTGGCCAGGAGCGCCACCGTCCTGCGGGATGAGGCGGCCTTCCTCGACGGCCTGGCGCAGGACGTCGCGGGACAGGTCGTCACGGCGTCGGCTGGCGGCGCGATCCGCCTCGACGCCATCAAGCTCAGCGCGCTCCCTGGAGCCATCGCCAGGCTGGTCGTGCGCCAGTCCCTGGGCCGGCTGGACGCGAGGCGCTTCCACGGATTCGACGACGTCGAGCAAGTCCTGGCGGTCGCCGCGCCGTCCGGCAACCTGGCCGCGGCCGACCTCCCGGGCGTCCGCGTGGAACGAAACGGCGCGGAAGTTGTCTTATATAACAGGGGGGATCGCGCCCGGCCGCTGCCGGTGAGCTTCCGGCACGCGCTTCCCGTGCCGGGATGCGTCGCGGTTCCGGAGTGTGGCTGTGTGATCCAGGCGGTCGCCCGAAGGTGGACGACAGCGCAAACGCCTGTGGCAAAGGCGGTTGGCGCTGACGGCCACAGGGTCGCCATCGTCGCGAAGGCGGCCGCTGGCGGCCTGGCGGTGCGCTCGAGGCGTCCCGGAGACGCGTTCCAGCCCTTCGGCATGACGGGCAAGAAGAAGCTCCAGGACGTGCTGGTCGACCGGAAAGTGCCGAAAGACCAGCGAGATCGAGTGCCGCTCGTCGTCGGCGCTGACGATCGGATCTTGTGGGTCGGCGGTCACGTGGTGGCCGAGGAGGCCCGGGTCACGTCGCGCACGCGGAAGGTGGTAATCTTGACGATTAGCCGTTCGGGAAGAGAGGGAGACGAGGCGTGAATTCCACCCTCAGGAGTCTGGCGTTCTGGCTGGTGCTGGCCATCGTCGCGGTGGTCGTCTGGAACTTCCAGACGGCGTTCTCGCCGCGCGACCGGTCGGTCGACTTCAGCGAATTCATGTCCTGGGTCGACTCGGGCCAGGTCGCCAAGGTGACCGTCGCCGGGAACGAGATCACCGGCACCACGAAGGCCAACGAGACGTTCCGCACCTACGCCCCCACCCAGTACGAAGGTCTGGCGAACAAGCTGGTCGAGCGCAACGTCGTCGTCACGGCGAAGGCGGAATCGGTCAGCCCGTGGGCCTCGATCCTCTACACGTGGGCGCCGGCGCTGCTGATGATCGGCTTCTGGATCTTCTTCATGCGCCAGATGCAGAGCGGCGGCAACAAGGCGCTGTCGTTCGGCAAGAGCAAGGCGAAGCTGTCCTCCGGGACGCAGAAAAAGGTCACGTTCAAGGACGTCGCGGGCGTGGACGAGGCCAAGGAAGAGCTGCAGGAGATCATCGAGTTCCTGAAGGAGCCGCAGCGGTTCCAGAAGCTCGGCGGGCACATCCCGAAGGGCGTGCTGCTGATGGGCGCCCCGGGCACGGGCAAGACGCTGCTCGCCCGCGCGGTCGCCGGCGAGGCCAACGTCCCGTTCTTCTCCATCAGCGGGTCCGACTTCGTCGAGATGTTCGTGGGCGTGGGCGCGTCCCGCGTGCGTGACCTCTTCGAGCAGGGCAAGAAGAACGCGCCGTGCATCATCTTCATCGACGAAATCGACGCGGTCGGCCGTCATCGCGGCGCCGGTCTCGGCGGCGGCCATGACGAGCGGGAGCAGACGCTGAACCAGCTCCTCGTCGAGATGGACGGCTTCGAGTCGAACGAAGGCGTCATCCTGATGGCCGCAACAAACCGGCCGGACGTCCTCGATCCGGCGCTGCTCCGGCCGGGCCGCTTCGATCGCCGGGTGGTCGTGAACCGGCCTGACGTGCGCGGGCGCGAAGGCATCATCGTGGTGCACACGCGCAAGATCCCGCTCGCCGACGATGTGGATGCGAGCGTGCTGGCGAGGGGCACGGCCGGGTTCTCCGGCGCGGACCTCGCGAACCTCGTCAACGAGGCGGCGCTCAGCGCGGCGCGGTACAACCAGAAGTCCGTGCGG
Source organism: uncultured Acidobacteriota bacterium (assembly GCA_963809475.1). GTDB lineage: Bacteria > Acidobacteriota > Vicinamibacteria > Vicinamibacterales > JAKQTR01 > JAKQTR01. Next base: position 1,254,434 of record CAWEJS010000002.1, on the reverse strand, counting down.
ATGTCCGACTTCGAGTTCGCGAAGGACAAGGTGCTGATGGGCACCGAGCGGCGGTCCATGGTCATCAGCGAGTCCGAGAAGCGCGTCACCGCGATCCACGAGGCGGGGCATGCGCTGCTCACGGTCGTGCTGCCGACGGCGGACCCGGTCCACAAGGTGACAATCATCCCGCGCGGCCTGGCGATGGGGTTGACGCAGCAGCTGCCGGTCGACGAGAAGCACAACTACTCGCGCGAGTACCTGACGGACCAGATCGCGATCCTGCTCGGCGGCCGGATCGCCGAGGAGGTGTGCCTGGACGGCATCACCACCGGCGCAGGCAACGATCTGGAGCGGGCCACGGAACTGGCGCGGCGGATGGTCTGCGAGTGGGGGATGAGCGAGGAGATGGGGCCGCTCACCTTCGGCAAGAAGGAAGAGCAGATCTTCCTTGGCCGCGAGATTGCGCAGCACCAGGACTACAGCGAGGACACGGCGGTCAAGATCGACAACGAGGTGCGGCGCATCGTGTCGGAGAACTACACGCGCGCCCAGGGCCTGCTCATGCAGCACAAGGACGCGCTGCGGAAGATCGCCGACGAGTTGCTCACGCGCGAGGTGCTCGACGGCGCGCAGGTCAAGGCGATCGTCCAGGGCGAGCCGCTCGACGCGGCCCCCCCGGCACCCGTGGCGGCGGCCGCCGCGCCGGATGCGCCAGCCGCGCCCGTGGCGCCCGGGAGCGACCGGCCCGCGGCGAAGATCCCGCCGCCTCTCGCGGATCCGCTCCCGCAGCAGCGCTAGCCGGACGGGCGCAGAATCATGGGGACACGTTCCATTTCGGTGTGGTAGATCTGCACCCGACATGGAAGGTGCCTTCGTGCCGGTTGCCGCGCCCCGGATCCCCTTCACCCTCACCATTGCCCACGGCCGCAGCCTGACCCTCGGCCCCCGCACGCTCGTCATGGGCATCCTCAACGTGACGCCCGACTCGTTCGCCGGCGGCGTGACGGATCGGGACGCCGCCGTCGACCTGGCGCTCCGCATGGAGGCCGACGGCGCTGACATCATCGACGTCGGCGGGGAGTCGACGCGGCCCGGAGCGGACGCCGTGCCCGAGCACGAAGAGGTCCGGCGCGTTCTCCCCGTCGTCGAGCGGCTGGCGACCCGCGTGACGGTGCCGATCTCGGTCGACACGTACAAAGCCGGGGTCGCGCGGGCCGCCGTCGGTGCCGGCGCCTGTATCGTGAACGACATCAGCGGTTTAGGGTATGATCCAACACTCGGTGGAGTGGCGGCGGAGTCCGGGGCCGGCCTCGTCCTGATGCACACGCGCGGCACGCCGCGCGAGATGTACCGCGAGGCGGTCTACCGGGACGTGATCGCCGAGGTCTCGCTGGAACTGGCGCGCGCGCTGGCGAGGGCCGACGCCGCCGGCGTGAGCCGCACGCAGATCGTGCTGGATCCCGGGCTGGGGTTCGCGAAGCGCGCGGACCACACCTGGGCGATTCTCGCGAACCTCTTCCGCTTCTCGGCGCTCGGCCGGCCGCTGCTCGTCGGGCCGTCGCGCAAGTCGTTCCTGGCCGACGCGTCGGGATCGCCGCCGCCGGGCGGGCGGGATTGGGGCACGGCGGCGGCGGTGACCGCGGCGATCCTGGCGGGCGCCCACATCGTGCGCGTGCACCACGTGGCCGCCATGGCGCAGGCCGCCCGCGCGGCCGACGCCATCCGGCAGCACGCGGGTGAACGGGCAGAGTCCCCGGAGGACGGGCAGACACCGTGAACGAACTGACGACCGTGCTCCAGCGGGCCCCGATAGGGTGGACCGACCTGCTGGACATCTTCATCGCCGCCGTCGCGATCTACGAGCTGCTGAAGCTCATGCGCGGCACACGCGCGATGCAGATGGGCATCGGCGCCGGCCTGCTCATCGGCCTGTTCTACCTGTCGCAGTGGTGGCATCTCGACACGGTGAACTGGCTGATCCGCAACATCGCCGGGTATGTCGTCTTTGCCGCCATCGTCCTGTTCCAGTCCGAGATCCGGCGGGCGCTCGCGCATCTGGGCCGCGCGCGCTTCTTCCGCTTTCTGACGCGCACGGAGTCGAACGACGAGATCGTGGAAGAGCTCGTGGCGGCCGCGACGATGCTCGCCAGCACGAGGACGGGCGCGATCATCGCCGTCGAGCGGGACATCGGGCTGCGCAACTACATCGAGGGCGGCATCCCGCTCGACGCCACGCTGACGTCCGACCTGCTCGTGTGCGTGTTCCAGCCCAGGTCGCCGCTGCACGACGGCGCGGTGATCGTCCAGGGCGACCGCATGGCCGCCGCGGCGTGCTTCCTGCCGCTCTCGGTGAACCCCGCGATCAGCAAGGACTTCGGCACGCGGCACCGGGCGGCCATCGGCCTCACCGAGGACGTGGATGCCGCCGCCATCGTCGTGTCGGAGGAGACCGGCCGGATTACGCTGGCCCTCGACGGGCACGTCGAGGTCGGCCTCGACGCCGACCGGCTGCGGGCGAGGCTGAAGACGCTGGTGCCCCTGCGGAAGCCCGTGTCCGAGCACGGCGCGACAGGATCATTCGACTAATGGCCTACAACCCGTTCCGCCACTTCTGGCTCAAAGCCGTCGCCGTCGGCATCGCGACGCTGCTGTGGGTCATGGTGGGCGGCGAGAAGCAGGTGGAGCGGAGCCTCCGCGCGCCGCTCGAGCTGCAGAACGTCCCCACCAGCCTCGAACTCTCCGGTGATGCGCCCAGTGCGGTCGACGTGAGAGTGCGCGGCACGTCTTCCGCGCTCGGCCGGCTGGTGCAGGGCGACGTCATGGCCGTCCTGGACGTCGCGACGGCGAAGCCGGGCCGCAACCTGTTCCACCTGGCGCCGAGCAGCGTCCGCGTGCCGTTCGGCGTCGGCGTCACCTACACGGGCCCGGCGACCATTTCGCTCGTGTTCGAGCCGCAAGCCGTGAAGCGCGTCCCCGTCGTGCCGGCGGTGGACGGGGAGCCGGCCCCCGGCTATTCGGTCGTGCGCGTGCTGGTCGATCCGGCCGAAGTCGAAGTCGTGGGCCCCGAGAGCGCGCTCGAAGACCTTCGCCAGGCGACGACCGAGACCATTTCGGTGAAGGCGTCGGTGAAGCCGATCCGCGAGTCGGTCACCATCGGCATCCTGAACAGCGCGGCGCGGCTCCGGGTGCCTCAGAGCGCGGTGGTCACGATCGACATCCAACCCGTGCAGACCGAGCGCCCGATCGCCGCGGTCCCGGTCCGGATGCCCCGCCTCAGGAACGGGCTGTCGGCGCGGTGCGTGCCCCCCACCGTGACGGTGACCGTTCGAGGCGATCAGGCAGTCGTGAGCGCGCTCGGCAGGGACGCGATCGACGCCGAGGTCGACCTCGCGGGGCTCGGCGCGGGACGGTATACCCTCCCGGTCCACGTCGCTCCATCGAAAGCGTTCAGCGCCGTCCGTATCGAACCGTCAGAGGTCCAGATCACGATCCGATGAGCACACGGCTATTCGGCACCGACGGCGTTCGAGGGCAGGCGGGGACGCCTCCCCTCGACACGCGGACCGTCCGGCGGCTGGGCGTGGCGCTCGTGAGAGCGCTGCCGCGTGGCGAGCGCGCGCCGGCGCTGCTCGTCGGGCGCGACACGCGGGAGTCGGGCGAGTCGATCGAGCGGGATCTGGCCCTCGGCGCGATCGCCGCCGGTGCCACGGTGGTCAGCGCGGGCGTGATCCCGACGCCCGCCGTCGCGCATCTCACGCGGGCGCAGGGGTTCGCCGCGGGCCTGGTCATCTCGGCCTCGCACAATCCCTACCACGACAACGGCATCAAGGTCTTTTCCGGCGGCGGGGAGAAGTTCACCGAGGCGCTCGAGGCCGGCGTCGAAGCGGTCATGGCCGACGAGTCCTGGCAGGCGCCCGAGGGCGACGCTCCCGCCGTGCCGTTCGTGGACGAGGCCGCCGTCTACCTGACGCACGCGCGCCGGGCCCTCGACGGAACGGTGCCCGACCACGCCCGGCGCCTGGCCATCGACTGCGCCAACGGGGCGACCTTCGAGGTCGCGCCGGCGCTGCTGCACGGGCTCGGCTTCGACGTCACGATGATCGGCTGCAGCCCGGACGGCCGCAACATCAACCTCGACTGCGGCTCGACGCACCCCGAGCGGCTGGCCCGGCTGGTCGTCGAGGAGCGATGCGATCTCGGCGTGGCCTTCGACGGGGACGGCGATCGCGCCATCTTCATCGATCACACCGGCCGCGTGGTCGACGGCGACGCGGTGATGTACCTCTGCGCGAAGCAGATGCTGGCGGCGGGCCGCCTGCGCGGGCCGGCGGTGGTCGCCACGGTGATGAGCAATATCGGCCTCGAGATCGCGCTGCGCGACCTCGGCATCGGCCTCGTGCGCTGCCCGGTCGGCGACAAGTACGTGATGGAGGAGCTCCTGCGCGACAATCTGTCGCTCGGCGGCGAGCAGTCCGGCCACATCATCTTTCCCGACCTGCTCTACACCGGCGACGGCATCGTGACCGCGCTGAACGTCCTGCGGGTGATGGGCGAATCGGGACGGCCTCTGGCCGACCTCGCGAGGGAGCTGACGCAGTTCCCGCAGGTGCTGCGCAACGTGCACGTGCGCGAGAAGCGGGACTGGCTGACCATCCCTGCGGCCGCGCGCGCGATCGCGGACGTCGAGGCGCGCCTCGCGGGGCGGGGCCGGATCCTCGTGCGCTACTCGGGCACGGAGCCGCTTCTGCGCATCATGATTGAAGGCGAACAGCAGGACGAGATTGACGCGTGGGCGGGGCGGATCGCGGCCGCCGTGCGCGAGTCCATCGGCGCGTGACGGGGTCGTCGTAGCCGGGGGCCTCGGCCCCCCGGGAAGGAAGCGGAGTCATCATGGCTGACATCGACGGCGCGAAGGACACCAAGAACTTCTTTCCCGACATCCCGGCGGCGCACGAGGGCTTCCCCCTCAAGGGGGCCCACCAGCTCGACTGGGGCATGCGCAACCGGCTGTCGCGCATTTTCCGCCCGTCCACCGGCCGCACGGTGATGCTGGCGATCGACCACGGCTACTTCCTCGGGCCGACTACGGGCCTCGAGCGCGTCGACCTGACCATCGTGCCGCTGCTCCCGTACGCCGACGCGCTCATGTGCACGCGCGGCATCCTGCGATCGAGCATCCCCTCGACCTTCGGGAACGCCGTGGTGATGCGCTCGAGCGGCGGACCGAGCACGCTCAGGGAGCTGTCGAACGAGCTCCTCGCCGTCGACATCGACGATGCGCTGCGCATGAACGTGTCGGCGATGGCGGTCCAGGTCTACATCGGCGGCGAGTTCGAGACGCAGTCGGTGAAGAACATGACCACGCTCGTGGACATCGGCCTGCGGTACGGCGTCCCGACGGTCGGCGTGACGGCGGTGGGGAAGGACCTCACGCGCGACGCCCGCTACCTGGGACTCGCCACGCGCATCTGCGCGGAGCTGGGCGCGCAGGTCGTGAAGACGTACTACTGCCCGCAGGGCTTCGAGCAGGTGACGGCGGGCTGCCCGGTCCCGATCGTGATGGCCGGCGGCAAGAAGCTGCCGGAGGCCGACGCGCTGGCGATGGCGTACCACGCCGTCAGCCAGGGCGCGGCGGGCGTCGACATGGGCCGGAACATCTTCCAGTCCGAGGCGCCGGCGGCGATGATCCAGGCGATCGGCAAGGTCGTGCACGAGTTGATGCCGCCGAAGCAGGCCTACGAGTTCTACCTCGCGCTCAAGCACGAGGACGAACTGGCGGCGGCGAAGAAGAAGTAGCGTGGGCCGCATGACGCATCCGCTCGTCGAGGAGTTGCGCCGCGGCGGGCCGGCGCTCAGCGTCGGCGTGATCTCGGCTGACCTCATGGCGCTCGGCGACGCGGTCGCGCGCCTCGAGCAGGCGGATGTGCGCCTGGCGCACTTCGACGTCATGGACGGCTGCTACGTGCCGATGCTGACGGTCGGCCCGCCCTTCATCAAGGCGGTGAAGACGTCGATGCTGAAGGACGTGCACCTGATGGTGCGGGAGCCCCTGGCGCCGATCGGGGAGTACGTGGCGGCCGGCGCGGACCTCATCACCCTCCACCCCGACGCGTGCACGCACCCGCACCGGGTCCTGCAGTGGCTGGGCTCGGCAGGGGCCGTGCGCGCTCCGGAACGCAACGTCGCGCGCGGCGTGGCCCTGAACCCGGGCGTGCCGCTCGATGTCCTCGACCCCCTGATGGACGAGATCGAGCTCGTGACGCTCGTCGCCGTCAACCCCGGGTGGAGCGGCCAGGCGTTCATTCCGTCGACGATCGGCCGCATCGCCGCCGTGCGGGAGAAGATCGTCGCCAGCGGGCGCGAGATCCTCCTCGCCGTCGACGGCGGCATCACGAAGACGAACGTCGGCGCGCTCGCCGGCCTCGGCGTCGACATCGTCGTGACGGGGAGCGCGGTGTTCGACGGCGACCTGGAGGCGAACATCGACGAGATGACGCGCGCGCTCAGGGGCTGATGCGCGCGGGCGGGGCGGATGATCATGCGTAATCGCTGGTCGGGGGAAGAGGCGGCACGTTTCGTCGACGAGCACGCGGCGGCCTGGGGCGAGCCGCTGGCGCTCCGCACGTACACGAGCCGCCTGCTGGGCGCCGACCCTGCGCTCGTCCTGCACGGCGGCGGCAACACGTCGGTGAAGGCCGCGCGGCGGACCGTGCTGGGCGAGGACGCCCCGGCGCTCTTCGTCAAAGCGTCCGGCTTCGACCTGGCCACGATCGAGCCCGGTGGCCATCCGGCGCTCGATCTGGCCGCGCTGCTCCGCCTGGAGCGGCTCGAGGCGCTGCATGACGAGGCCATGGTGAACGAGCTCCGGCGGGCGCTGTTCGACGCGCGGAGCCCGACCCCGTCGATCGAGACGCTCGTGCACGCCTTCCTGCCCGCCGCATTCATCGACCACACGCACGCGGACGCGATCCTCACGCTGACCAACCAGCCTGACGGCCAGGCGATTGTCCAGGAGGCATTCCGGGAGTCGGCGGTCGTGATTCCGTACGTCGAGCCGGGCTTCCAGCTCGCCAAGGCGGTCGCCGCGGCCGCAGCCGCGACACCCTCTGCCCGGGCGGTCGTGCTGCTGAAGCACGGCCTCATCACGTGGGGGGCCACGGCCCGCGAGTCGTACCTGCTCCACGTGGATCTCGTCACGCAGGCGGAACAGATCGCCGCGGCGCGTGCGCGGCGCGGGGCTACGATCACCCTCCCGGCAGGGGCGGTCGCGGAAGCCGTGAAGCGGTTCGAGATCGCGGGGCCCGTACTCAGGGGGCAACTGGCCCGCGCGACGGGAAACGCGGACCGGCCGTGGGACAGGGTCGTCCTGCAGCCCATCCTCACCGACCAGGTGCTGTCGTTGCTCGCCGCTGACGGTGCGAAAGATCTGCTGGTCACGCCGCCGCTGACGACCGATCATCTCATCCGGACAAAGAGCCTGCCCCTCTGGATCGATCAGCCGGCCTGGGGCGACGCGGCGGCCCTCCGGTCGCAGTGTGCGGCCGCGGTCGACGCGTACCGCAAGGCCTACACCGCCTACGTCGAGCGCCACCGCGCGGACATGCCCGAAGGCCTCGGCGAGATCGACCCGACCCCGCGCGTCGTGCTCGTGCCGGGCCTCGGCGCCGTGTGCGCCGGGCGGACCGCGCGTGGCGCGGGCATCGCGCGTGACATCACAGCCCGGACCCTGGAGGTGAAGGGCCGGGTCGCGGCGATGGGCACCTACGAGGGCCTCGACGAGCGCGAGCTGTTCCTCATGGAGTACCGGGGTGTTCAGCATGCGAAGCTCGCACCCTCCGGCGCCCCGCTGAGCGACCGCGTGGCGCTCATCACCGGTGCGGCCGGGGCGATCGGCAGCGGCATCGCGACCGGGCTGCTGGAGGCCGGCTGCCATGTGGTCGTGACGGATCTCGCCGGCGCCGCCCTCGACGCCGTCGCGGCGGAATTCGACCGGGCGTTTCCGGGCCGCGCCGTTGGCGTGCCGATGGACGTCACCGACCCGGCGTCCGTCGCCGACGCCTTCAGGTGCGCCGCGCGGACGTGGGGCGGCGTCGACCTGGTCATCGTGAACGCGGGCCTGGCGCACGTGTCGCCCCTCGTCGCGATGGATCTCGACGCGTTCCGCCGCATCGAGCGCGTCAACATCGAGGGGACGCTGCTCGTCATCGCGGAGAGCGGACGGCACTTCGCGCTCCAGGGCACGGGCGGCGACATCGTCCTGGTGTCCACGAAGAACGTGTTCGCGCCGGGCGCGAAGTTCGGCGCGTACAGCGCCACGAAGGCGGCCGCGCACCAGCTGGCGCGCATCGCGAGCCTCGAGCTGGCGGAGATCGACGTCCGGGTGAACATGGTCTCGCCCGATGCCGTGTTCTCGCACGGCACACGCCGCTCCGGCCTCTGGGCCGCCGTGGGGCCCGATCGGATGAAGGCCCGCGGGCTGGACGAGGCCGGGCTGGAAGAGTACTACCGGACGCGCAACCTCCTGAAAGCCAAGGTGACCGCGCGTCACGTGGCCAACGCGGTGCTGTACTTCGCGACGCGCCAGTCGCCCACGACCGGAGCGACCATCCCGGTGGACGGGGGGCTGCCGGATGCGACGCCGAGGTGACGGGGAAGGAGTCAGGAGTTAGTTCTGACTCCTGACTTCTGACTCCTGTCTCCTGTCACGGAGATGTTGCCATGCGACTAGGTCTCAACATCGACCACATCGCCACGATCCGAGAGGCGCGGAAGGCCCGGGAGCCCGAGCCCGTGACGGCCGCCCTCATCGCCGAACTGGCGGGCGCGGAAGGCATCACCGTGCATCTGCGCGGCGATCGCCGCCACATCCAGGACCGTGACGTCGAACTGCTGCGCCGGGTCATCTCCACGAAGCTCAACGTCGAGATGGCGGCGACGCGCGAGATGGTGGACATCGCCTGTCGCATCAAGCCGGACCAGGTGACGCTCGTGCCCGAACGCCCTGAGGAAGTGACGACGGCGGGCGGGCTGGACGTCGTGCAGCAGGGCGACGCCGTCGCGGAGGCCGTCACGCGGTGCCGGGCCGCGGGCGTGCGCGTCAGCATCTTCGTGGACGCGCTCACGGAGCAGGTCGACGCGTCGAGGGCCGCAGGCGCCGACGCCATCGAGATCAACACCGGGCCCTATGCCGACGCGCCGGACGCCAGGAAGCCGGCGCAGCTTGCGCGCCTTGCGCTCGCGGCCGATCACGCCGCCGAGCGCGGCCTCGAGGTGCTGGCGGGCCACGGCTTGAATTATGTCAACGTGACGCCCATCGTCCGGCTGCCGCCCGTGGTCGAGCTCAACATCGGCCACGCCGTGATCGCGCGGGCCGTGCTGGTCGGCCTCGATCGCGCGGTGAGGGAGATGGTGGAGCTGCTGAAGACATGAAGAGCGGGACTCGGGACTCGGGACTCGGGATTCGAGGAACCGCACGCTGGCTCGTTGCCGCGCTCGTCTCGACGATGGCCGCGCTCGCCGCGCCCGCGCTCGCCGCCGAGTCCCAGCAGGTGACGTTCGCGGCGCGTGACGGCGTGCAGGTCTCGGGTGTGCTCTACCTGCCCGGCAAGCAGCCGGCGCCGGCCGTGGTGCTGCTCCCGATGCTCGGCCGGACCCGCCGCGACTGGGACGCGGCAGCCATCAGGCTGGCCGAGGCCGGCATCGCCGCCCTCGCGATTGATTTCCGGCGCGGCGGCGGCGCGCAAGCCGCCGCCGCGGACGGATCCGGAGGGGGCGGCCACGCCGACCTCGTGCTCGACGCCAACGCGGCGCGGGCGTACCTTGCGGCACGGCCCGAGATCAACCCCGCCCGAGTCGGCATGGCCGGCGCGTCGCTCGGGGCCAACGTGGCCGTGCTCGCCGCGGGCAACGACGCGTCGATCCGATCGCTCGCGCTGCTCTCCGTGAGCGCGGACTACCGCGGACTGCGGATGGAGCAGGCGCTGCGGAAGTTCGGCTCGCGCCCCGCCCTGCTCGTCGCGAGCAGCGAGGACCCGTACGCGGTGCGATCCGCCAGGCAGGCGGTCACGATGGGCGACGGCGCGCGGGAGTTGAGGATTCTGTCCGGCGCGGGGCACGGGGCGGTCATGCTGGCCCGGGACCCGGAGCTCGCCCCCGCGCTGGTGGACTGGTTCCTGCGCACGTTGCTATGATCGGATCGATGAAACCGGAATCGATTGTCTTCGGTGTGGCGGGCACGGTCTTCGGCCTGATCGTCGGCTGGATCATCGGCACGCAGCAGGTGCCGGGCCGCCAGGCGGCGCAGGCTCCGGCGACCGCCATGACATCGGCTGCCCCAGCTGCCGCGGCCGCCCCGGCAGCGGCCCGTCCCGCGGTGGACGAGGCGCAGATCACGGCGCTGAAGAACATCGCCGCCGCCGACGCCTCCAACGTGCCGTCGCGCGTGCAGCTCGGCAACCTCTACTTCGACGCCGAGCGCTACCAGGACGCGATCCGGTGGTACGACGAAGCCTTCAAGCTGAACCCGAAGGACGTGAGCGTCAGCACGGATCTCGGCGTCTGCTACTACTACACGAACCAGGCCGATCGCGCCGTGAGCCAGCTCGAGGAGTCGTTGCGCATCGATCCCCGCCACGCCAAGACGCTGCTGAACCTCGGCATCGTGAAGTCATTCGGCAAACAGGACCTGGCCGGCGCCATGGCCGCGTGGGAAGAGGTCGTCAAGATCGACCCCACCAGCCAGGAAGCGCAGGCCGCCCAGCGGGCGCTGGCGAACCTGAAGGCGGCGCATCCCGGCGGCACGCCGATCCCGCCGCCCGGCACGCCTGCGGCGACCCAGACGCCGAAGCCCGCCGGCGCCGGCAAGTAGCGTCCAGGCGCGCATGCTGGCACGGTTTCTCGTCTGGGCGCTCTTCCTGCTCGTCGTGTGGCGCGCCATCCGCGGTCTCGTCGCGGGCATCGTCCAGGGCGCGTCGTCGCCGCCCCCGGCGCCGCACGTGCCGCCCGAGAAGGGCGAGTTGATGGTGCGCGACCCGGTGTGCGGGACCTTCGTGCTTCCGTCGCGCGCGGTCTCGCTGACGGACAGGAGCGGCACGCACCACTTCTGCTCGGACACATGCCGCCGGAATTACGGCTCGCAGTAGACCCATGGCCCGGCCTGGCGTCCTGGTCACGCGCCGCATCCCCTCGTCTGTCGTCGCGCGGCTCGAGGCGGCCACCGACGTCGAGATCTACGACGGTCCCGGCGCGATGCCGGCCGGCGAGCTGAAGGCCCGGCTTCCGGAGAAGCGGGCGATCATGTGCCTGCTGACGGATCGCGTCGGCGCGGACGTGCTCGACGCCGGACCGGAACTGAGGATCGTGGCGAACATCGCCGTCGGGTACGACAACATCGACCTGGCGTCCGCCCGCGCGCGCGGGATTGTCGTCACCAACACGCCGGACGTCCTGACCGAGGCCACCGCGGACTTCACGTGGGGGCTGATTCTCGCCGCGGCGCGCCGCATACCCGAAGGCGAGCGGCTCCTGAGGCGCGGCGAATGGACGGGCTGGGGCCTCGACTTCATGCTCGGGTCGGACCTGCGCGGAAAACAGTTGGGGATCGTCGGGCTCGGGCGGATCGGGCGGGCCGTCGCGTCGCGCGCCGGCGCGTTCGGCATGCGGGTCGCGTACGCGACGCTCGACGCGGATGCGACAGGCCCGGGTACGGCAGGAGAGGCCTGGACGCGGCTGGGCCTGGACGAGCTTCTGTCGTCGTCGGACGTCGTGTCGCTCCACGTGCCGCTGACCCCCGCGACGCGCCACCTGATCGACCATCGCGCGATCCTCCGCATGAAGCGGAGCGCCGTCATCGTCAACACCTCGCGCGGGCCCGTCGTCGACGAGGCGGCCCTGGCCTGGGCGCTCCGGGAAGGCCTCATTGCCGGTGCCGCCCTCGACGTCTACGAGCGCGAACCGACGGTGCATCCCGATCTGCTGGGCCTGGAGAACGTCGTGCTGGCGCCGCACCTCGGCAGCGCCACCGTCGAAACGCGCACCGCGATGGCCGACCTGGCCGCGCGGAACGTCCTGGCGGTGCTGTCCGGCGGGGCACCCCTCACGCCGGTGGCGTCATGACCCGGCCGAAGCCGCGCGACGTCGGGTGGGTCATGCGCGCCATGGCCCTCGCGATGACCGGCCTCGAACTGCCGGCCGTCGAGAAGATCGCCGAGGCGCAGCGCGAGGACGCCTTCCAGGTGCTGATTGCCACCGTCCTGTCGGCGCGCACCCAGGACAAGACGACGGCGGGCGCCGCGGAGCGGCTGTTCCGGCGGGCGCCGACCCCGGCGCGCATGGCCGCCCTCAGCGAGCGGGACATCGCCGACCTCATCTACCCGGTGAGCTTCTTCCGCACGAAGGCGAAACACGTGAAGGCCGCGTGCCGGGCCCTGGTGGCCGAGTTCGGCGGCCGCGTCCCCGGGACGATGGAGGAGTTGCTGACGCTGCCGGGCGTGGGGCGCAAGACCGCGAACCTCGTGCTGATCCTGGGCTTCAAGAGCCTGCGCAACATCTGCGTCGACACCCACGTCCACCGGATCTCGAACCGACTCGGGTGGGTGCGGACGAAGGCGCCCGAGCACACCGAGCAGGCGCTCTACGACGGCGTGCCGGCGGCGTGGTGGCCGTACATCAACCTCTACCTGGTCACGTGGGGACAGCACGTGTGCCGCCCGACGCACCCGCGCTGCGGCGACTGCGCCGTGCGGGCGCGCTGCCCGCGCGCGGGCGTGACCGCGGTCGGAAAGTCGCGCGCCCCAGGTCGGCGACGCGCGATCTGAGGTATCATCCGGCCTGTCCCCCGGGCCGGCCCCGTTGCCCGCCGGCGCGTGCATCCGCGTGGACCGCGATGAGGAGAATCACGATGCGTAGACTGTCGCTCGCCTTCGTCCTGGCGATGACGCTGGCGGCGTGGCTCGGCATGCAGGGGACCAGCCTCGCGCAGGCGCCCGCGGCCGGCCCGACCGTCGTCATCGAAACGTCGAAGGGGACGATCACCATTGAAACGTACCCGTCCGAGGCGCCCAAGACCGTCGCGAACTTCCTGGCGCTCGTGAAGTCGAACTTCTACAACCGCCAGCATTTCCACCGCGCAGAGCCGTTCGTCATCCAGGTCGGCGACCCCGATTCGAAGGATCTGTCGAGGAAGGACGCGTGGGGGCGCCGGGGCAACGGGAAGCCGCTCGGCGTCGCGGAGATCAGCAAGAAGCTGACGCACAAGAAGGGCGCCGTCGGCATGGCCCATGCGGGCGATCCGGCCAAGGCAGACAGCCAGTTCTACATCACGCGGCTGCCGAGGAAGATCCCGGAGGGCAAGTACGCGATCTTCGGCCAGGTGACGTCCGGTCTCGACGTCGTGGACAAGATCGAGGTTGGCGATCTCATCAAGCGGATGTATGTAAAATAGGCTCAGTTCGCAGGGCGCGCAGAGCCAGCGGAAGACGAACAAGGGGTGGTTTCACACGAGATGCCATCCCGGCCGACCACCATCGAGCCATCAGCCTTCCTGCGGCTCTGCGTCCTCTGCGGTTTCCCCGGCCGGCCCGCCGCGCACGCCGCCCTCGACGTCTCCTGAGAACAGCGTTCCGCTCCCCGCCCGCGTCACGTACGGTTCCAGACACGGGTACCGCCCGACCATCTCGTCGGAGTACTCGCCCGGGACCGGCTGCCCCAGCGCGTGGCGCAGCGCGGCCGCGTTGGCCACGGCCTTTCCGGCAAAGTGGTTGTTCATGTAGACGTAGATCGTGTGGACCAGGCGCCTGACGCGGTTGACGGTGTCGGCGAAGCCGTCGATCTCGCCGGGCGTGTAGAGGTAGTTGTAGCGTTCGTCCGGGTGATCGTGGGTCCACCATTTCTCGGCGTTCCGGCCGTGCAGCCGCATGTAGTACAGGCTGGGCAGGTTCGGGGCGTACGTCTGCCGGATCGAGAAGCGGAACTTCGGCTCGTCGATCTGCACCCAGGCCGCGCCGTGGTCGCCCAGGAGCGCGAGGACGGGGTCCGCGTGATCGCTCCAGCTCCGGTGACGCAACTCGACTGCGATCGGGAAGCCGGAGAACGCCTGGAGCAGCCACGAGAGATACTCGCGGGTGTCGTCGCCGGCCCGGAAGCTGGGCGGGAACTGCGCGAGGAGCGCCCCGAGCTTGCCCGCGTTCGCCAGCGGCTCGATCGCGGCCTTGAAGGCATCGACGTCGGCGCCCGTCACGGACGGGATCGGACTTCCCTCGGCGCCCGCCTCCCTCGTCGAGGCCTTGAGGTACATGCCCGGGTGCGTAAACTTCTGGAACAGCTTGAGGCAGAAGTCGAAGCTTGCTGGCGTCTGCGCCGCCCATTTCGCGGTGACCGCCGGGTCGGGGAGCCGGTAGAAAGTGGAGTTCACCTCGACGGTGTCGAAGTGATCGGCGTAGAACGCCAGGTCGCCCGCCTTCGCCATGCGGCCTGCCGGCCGGCTCTGGCGCGACGGGTAGAAGATGCCGTTCCACGTGCCAGGCCCCTCAGGATAGCTCCAGCCGGAGGTGCCGATGCGTACATCGCCCATGGGAGTGAGGCCGATTGTACAATGGGTGGTCGCTTCCCAAGCATACGCTCCCAGAACGGCCGGGGGCTCGCGTGAGCCGGGCCTGCCGGGAACTGTGATGATGCATTCAGCGAAGGTGCGTTGGACCGCTCTGCTGGTGATGGTCGCCGGCTGCTGGCCGCACTGCGTCCAGGCGCAGTCAACCGATCACGTCACGGTGGCCGCCCGCGGGGGAGTCGGCCGCTCGGGGGCGGGGAACATCGCGGACTGCTGCGGCCCGTACACCAGCGAACTCGAACACTCGAAGTCGATCTGGATTGGCGCGGGTGCGTATCGATGGGTCGCCCCACGCTTCGGGCTGGAAGCCGACGCCACGTGGGCGCGCGACGATCCCTACGACGCGTACTTTCAGGGGTTCATCGGAAACGCGCCGTACCGCGGATACCACGCCACGAACCGGCTCCGCGCTTTCACGCTGGATGCCCTTGTCCGGTATCGCGCCTTTCAGTCTGGCGCCTACGAGCTCGACGTGGTGAGCGGTGCCGGCTGGGTCATGGAATCCTGGACGAACCACCTGGAATCGATCTCATTCAGGCCCGACATCTATTCATCTTCACCGGACTACATGTTCGACCTCGGACAGACTCGGCATCGCACGGCGGCTGTCCTTGGCGCCGAAATCGGCGGACCGGGTTTCGGCTCGCGTTTCGAGATCTTCGCCACGCTGCAGGTACGGCTGAATCTCGGACGGGCCGATGAGGTTCGCAACGATCTCGAGCTCGGACGGACGATCTGGCGTGTCGGGCTGGGCGTGCGGCGCGCCTTCTGAGCGTCATGAACGACGTGGCCCGCGGCCATCGGGCCGGCTCGCACGGACAAGAACGAAATGGAGGATGACACGTGGAACAGCGCTGCCACATCGCCGCGGTCTGGATGACCTGGCTCGGCCTGCCCCTGCTGGCGTTGGTGACGGGACTTCGCCTGGGCATCGTCGCGGCGATCTTCGTTCTGGCGGCCGGGATCACCGCTCAAGTGCTCTACCTCCGGTGGTTTCCGCGCATCTCGCGGTGGCTTGGCTACGGATCGGTCGCCGACTCACCCGCACCTCCAGCCGCTCTGCAGGCCCAGCTGCCACGGGTGACGCTCTACAGCGCGAACGTCTGCCCGTTCTGCCCGATCATCAAACGACGGCTGGTGGAACTCCAGAAGCACAGCCCGTTCGAACTCGAGGAAGTCGACGTGACGTTCCGGCCGGATGTCATCCACAGCAAGGGGCTCCGCAGCGTGCCGGTGCTTGAAGCCAACGGGCAGCTGCTGGTTGGCAATGCGACGTCGGCACAGATCGCGGAATTCCTGAGGACGGCGGCGACCGTGGCGGCCCGCTGACGTCGCCTGGAGGCGACGGAGGTCGGCGCGATCGTGACGCGGCGTGGCCGATGCCCGGCGTCGGTGCGATTGCCGTGAAAGCGAGAGTCGCGAATCCCGGTCCGGCAGTCTGCAGCCGCCGTCGGCGTTCAGTTAGAATGAACGTGCGGCATGCTGACGATCAGCGAGATCTTCCATTCGATCCAGGGCGAGTCGACCTACGCGGGCGCGCCGTGCGTGTTCGTGCGGCTGGCGGCCTGCGACCTGCGATGCTCATGGTGCGACACGCCGTACGCCTTCACGGGCGGCCGGAAGATCGCGGTCGAGGACGTCGTATCGACCGTCGCGGCCTTCGGGTGCGATCTCGTCGAGATCACGGGAGGCGAGCCGCTGCTGCAGGAGGACGTCTATCCGCTGATGACCGCGCTCGTCGAAGGCGGCATGACCGTGCTCCTCGAGACGGGCGGCCATCTCGCGATCGATCGCGTACCGGCCGGCGTCGTGAGGATCGTCGATGTGAAGTGCCCGGCAAGCGGCGAGTCCGCCCGGAACCACTGGCCCAACCTCGACAGGCTGTCGCCGGCCGACCAGGTGAAGTTCGTCATCCAGGACCGCGCCGACTACGACTTCGCGCGGCACGTCATCGCCCGCCACGGCCTGGAGTCGCGGTGCGCGGCGGTGCTCCTCTCGCCGGTGCACGGCGTGCTCGCGCCGGCCGACCTCGCGGCGTGGATTCTCGCCGACGGCCTGCCCGTCCGGCTGCAGCTGCAGGTGCACAAGTACATCTGGGGAGCGCACGTCCGTGGCGTGTGAGCCCGCCGGGAGAGCGGTCGTCCTGCTCAGCGGGGGCCTCGATTCCTACACCGCCGCGGCCATCGCGCGCGCCGACGGCTTCGAGCTCTTTGCGCTGACGGTCGCCTACGGCCAGCGCCACGCCGTCGAGGTGGAGGCCGCCCGGCGAGTGGCGCGCGCGCTGGGAGTGGCGCGCCACGTCGAACTCGGGATCGATCTCGCGTCCTTCGGCGGATCGTCGCTGGTCGGGACAGGCGGCGTGCCGAAGGACCGCTCGCTCGACGGACCCGGCATCCCGTCGACCTACGTGCCGGCGCGCAACACGGTCTTCCTGTCGCTGGCCCTGGCGTGGGCGGAAACCGTCGGCGCGCGCGACCTGGTCATCGGCGTCAACGCCATCGATTACTCGGGCTACCCCGACTGCCGGCCCGCGTTCATTGCGGCGTTCGAGTCGATGGCGGCCCTCGCCACGAAAGCCGGCGTGGAGGGCGCGCACGTCCGCATCCACACGCCGCTCATCGCGCTGTCGAAGGCCGGCATCATCCGGCGCGGCCTCGCGCTGGGCCTCGACTACAGTCTCACGCACAGCTGCTACGACCCGGCGCCGGACGGGGTGCCGTGCCGGCGCTGCGACAGTTGCGTGCTCCGGGCCCGGGGATTCGCCGAAGCCGGCGCGCGCGACCCGCTGCTCGACAGGGCCTGACGCTTAGCGCGCGGGGAAGGACGAGCCGTGACCGAACGCATCTACTACTCCGATCCCGCGTGCGTCGAGTTCGACGCCACGGTCGTGTCGTGCGCCGACGTCGAGGGCCGCCTCGTCGCGACGCTCGACCGGTCCGCCTTCTATCCCACGTCGGGCGGCCAGCCGAACGACACGGGCTCGCTCGGTGATGTCCAGGTGATCGACGTCCTCGAACTGGACGACGAGCGGATTGGCCACGTGGTCAGCGCGCCACTCGTCGAGGGCGCAAGGGTCCGCGGGCGCATCGACCGGGCCCGCCGCTTCGATCACATGCAGCAGCACACCGGGCAGCACATCCTCTCGGCGGCGTTCGACCGGCTGCACGGGGCGCGCACGGTCGGGTTCCACCTCGGAGCGGCCCTATCGACCATCGACCTCGACAAGGTGCTGGACGCCGGCGCGCTGGCGGCTGCGGAGGCCGAGGCCAACCGCGTGGTTTGGGAGGATCGGCCCCTCCATATCCGCACGGTGTCCGGCGGCGACGCCGCCGCGCTCCACCTGCGCAAGGAACCGGCGCGGACGGGTCCGCTCCGCGTCATCGAGGTCGAGGACTTCGATCGCTCGGCCTGCGGAGGGACCCACGTCGCCCGCGCCGGCGAGGTGGGCGTGATCGCGCTGCGATCGTGGGAGAAGTTCCGCGGCGGCCTGCGCGTCGAGTTCGTGTGCGGCGGGCGCGCGCTGCGGGAGTTCCGCGTTCTGCGCGACACCGTGGCGGGCAGCCTTCGGTTCCTCTCGGTGGCGCCGCAGGACCTGCCCGCGGCCATCGAGGGCGCCCAGGCCGAGAACAAGGACCTGCGCCGGACCATCCGGGACCTCGGCGAACGCCTCGCCGTCCACGAGGCCGCGAGCCTGGTCGGGAGGGCCCGCGAGGCGGGCGGCGTCCGCGTGATCATCGAAGCGCTGGATGGCTGGGACCAGGCCGGATTGAAGGCGCTGGCGTCGGCGGCGGCCGGCCATCCCGGCACCATCGCGGCGCTGCTTTCCTCCGGGGATCCGGCCCTCGTCGTCATCGCCCGCGCGCCGGGCGTCGGCGTCGACGCGGCGGCGGTGCTCAAGTCGCTCATCGGGCAGTTCGGCGGAAAGGGCGGCGGGAAGCCTGAACTGGCGCAGGGCGGCGGGATGATCGGCACGCGGGCCGACCTCATCGCCGCGCTCAACGAGATTGTCGGGCGGTCGCTTCGGCCCGCACCTTGATGGCCCGCAGCCACATGATCCGGATGAGCTTGTTGCCAGGGGTAATGACGGTCCAGTAGCGGGTGAACAGATCGCGCGAAGCTGGATCCGTCGCGCGTACCCGCGTCTCGGTCCGCAGGAGGCACCAGTCGGGGCCCTGGGGCTCTACGAGGAAGTTCATCGCGGCCTTCGCGAAGCCCGGCTGCGTCAGGGCCTTGAACGCAGCCGGCGTCGGCCCCGCGGCCAGGCGGACGCCCGATGGCGCGATCACGACCGTGCCCAGCACGACCTCACGGCCCGGGACGTCGGCCAGTGTGAGGAACGAGGTGCGCGTCGCGACGTCAATCAGCGGGTCGTCGTCGGCAGGGTTCAGCACGCTCTCGGAACCGCCGGCGCCGCCACGGCGGATCCACACGAGCGTGCGGTACAGCGGCACTTCGGCCGCGGTCACCTTGAAGATCGACGCGTAGACGCGGGAGGCCGGCGCGCGCACGGGAATCGACTCGGTCGCGGAGAATTCGTAGATCGGCGCGAATTCGTCCAACGCCGTCGCCGGCGTAGTCACGTAATTGGCAAGGATGGTCCTGTCCATCACGCGCCACACGCCGATGAGGCCGACGACCACGACCAGCAGGGCGATCTTGCGGTTCCGGATGCCCAGCCGGCGGATCGGATGGATGAGCGCGGCCATCCCCGCCAGTGTCATCGCCACGAACGCGTAGAGGGCGACAGACGAGGCCATCGGCGTGGGACTCCGGTCAGCGCCGGAATTCGGCCAGGCGCACCACCGCGCGGTCGATGATGGCGACCGCGTCCGCCGCCGGCGCGTTGAAGCTGTTCGCGACCATCGAGAAGACCAGCGGTTCCCCGTCCGCGGACGTGACGAACCCGGAGAGGGAGCGGGTGTTCGCAATCGAGCCGGTCTTGGCGCGGGCGTTGCCCTGGGCCTTCGTGCCCTTCATCCTGGGGGCCAGCGTGCCATCCACGCCGGCGACCGGGAGCGCATCGGTGAATGGCACGCGATGGCGCTCGTCGCGGTACATTCGCGTCAGGACGGCCACCAGCATGTCGGCGTTGAGGTAGTTGTAGCGCGACAGCCCGGACCCGTCCGCCTGGACGTACCGGTCGGGCGCGATCCCCCACCCCTGCAGCACGTCCTGCACCGCCTTGCGGCCGTCTCGCGCCGTCGCCGGCCCGCCAGCCGCGGGCCGTCCCATCGCCTTGAGGAGCGTGTCGGCGTAGAGGTTCTGGCTGACCTTCAGCAGGACCTTGCCTATCTCGGCGAGCGGCGGCGACGTGCAGGTGATGAGGACCTCCGCCGAGGCGAGGTCCGGCGGCGCCTGCAGCGAGTCCACGTCAACGGCATCCCCCGACACGCGGACGCCCTGATTGATGAGCGCCTGCCGGAACGCGCTCACCACGAAGTCCGTCGGGTTGTCCACCGAGACGGTCTGCGTCACATCCGTCCGGCCGATCGGCACCGAGCCGGTCACGTCGAGATGAAGACTCCCGGGAAGCCTGCGGAGCTCGATGTCGAGCCGTCCGTCGCTGGCGATCGTCTTGACGGCAGAGGCAATCTGCAGGTTGCTCCCTTCGGGTCGGGCTTCGATCGCGACGGGTTCCCCGACCGCGGCGCCGGGACGGAACGTGAGCGTGACGCTGTTCTCGCTGAAATCGAGGCCGCCGGTGGGCGTCGAGTATCCATAGGCCAGATCGTCCCAGGCCCAGCCGGATCCGAGACCTTCGTCCTCGAACGCGTTGTCGTCGCCGATGACCCGGCCCTCGATGGCCGTGATCCCTCTGGCTCGAATGGCCTCGGCCCATCGATCGACAATCGCCGGGCCGTCGGTCGGCCGGCCCCCGAGTGTCGGATCGCCGCTGCCGACGACCACCAGGTCGCCCTTCAGGACGCCGTCCTCGATCGGCCCGGCCGCGACGACGGTGGTCCGGAACGTGAAGTCCCAGCCCAGGCGCTCGGCGGCGGCCGCCGTCGTGACGACCTTCATGTTCGACGCCGGCATGACCAACGTGCCCGGGTTGAGCGCGAACAGCGTTTCGCCCGTCTTCAGCGACCGGACGAGCACCCCCCAGACCGCGTTCTGAAACGCGGGCGCCCGGTAGTACGAGGCAAGGTCCGTGCGGAGAGCCGTCACGCCACGCTTCGGCGCGACGGCCTTCTGCGGGGTCACCGACGGCTTGGGGTGCTGCGCGCATCCGGCGGCGAGACTGGCGACGACCAGGGCGGCGAACACCCTGCGCGTCATTTGACGGCGTCCAGCGCCTTCATCGCCTCGTCGAACCTGGCCGCGTCGATCTTCGCCCCGCCGGGTTCCCCCGCGCGCGTCGCGAAGACATCGCTGCCGACCTTGCCGAACACGACGCGGTCCTGCTTCTTCCCGTCGTCGTACTTCGCGGTGACAATCGCGATCGGCGCGTCGGCCCCGGTCTTCGTCCTGGCGTCGACGTACCGATCGACCACCAGCCCTGAGAGCGAGCTGAGCAAGCTGTCGACTGCCGCCGTGTCAACGTCCGTCGCGGGATTCACGCGTCGCCACTTCGTCGCGCCGTCCTTCGCCGTGCTGCGCTCGAACGCGGCCGTCACCGTTCCCCGCGTGACTTCGAGGCGCGTGGCGTTGAACGATCGGAACTCGAACACGTCCTTGGGGCGGTACTCGTCCACCTTCTTCTTCAGCTCGTTGAGCAGCGCCGCCTCGACCGTCACGACCATCCGCCTGGACAGGTCGCGCGCGTACACGTGGCCGGCGCCGTCCTCTTTGCCGACCGCCAGCACCGCGCGCGTGCTGCCGGCGCCCACAATCGCGGTCGCCGCCGGCTGGTCGAGTCCGAATTTCGCCAGGTCCGCGTCGGCGACGTCGGCGGCGGCGATGGACGTCATGGCCAGCGTCTGGAGACGCCCGATGGCGCCTTCCACCTGCGCGGAGTCGATGCGAACGGGTTCGGGGCCGGCCTGGACCCAACGGTCGCCCTGCTTGGCGAACGCCAGCCGCAGGTCCTTCGACACCATCTCGAGGGCGTCCACCTTGTCGCGCGGGAAGGCCAGGATGGTCTTGTCACGCAGGGCGAACGTGCCCTTGTCGAACGTGCTCTCGAGGAACGACGACACGAGGAACACCCGCTTCGACGCTGCGAGCTTCGCATAGATCTCCCCGCCCGTCGCGTTCTTGTCGCCGAGAAGGAGGCGCTCGCTCCCCGCCGCGCCGGACTTCTTGAACGCCACCTCCACGCGGGGCGTGGCCAGGCCGAACTGCGAGAGATCTGCGGGGTTCTCGTCGACGACCCTCTGGATCTCGAGCGACGCGAGGTTGGTCACGACGCCCGTCACCTCGCTCTCGTCGGCCTTAGCCGTCACGGGTTCGGCAAGGCTCCACGCGCCGCCGGCCTTTTTCAGGATCGTGCGGTCGCCCGAGGCCGCCTTCACCTCGATCTCGTCGATCGTGTCCGACGCGACGGTGAAGACCTTCTGCTTCTGGTCCGCCAGGCCGGTCGCGGGCTTCTTCATCTCGACGAAGTAGATGTAGCCGAGCAATCCCAGAAGGACGAGCAGGAGGACGAAGGTCGAACGGAACCCGCGCATTACCGCCTCCGCCACCACGTGTTCACGCCGATCGCCAGAATGGCCACGGGGAGGATGAACAGCGCGAGCCACCCGATGCGGCGCGCCTGGTCGTTGGTCAGGGTCAGGCGGCTGTCGCCGGGCTCCTTCGGCCGAATCGCAATCAGGTTCTCCTGCTGCGTCAGCCAGCCCACCGCGTTCATGAACAGGTCGCGGTTGCCCGCGATGTTGACGGCCGTGTTGCCCGCGAAGTCGGAGTCGCCCATGACGACGACGCGGGTCTCCGGCGTCTTCGCGCCCGCCGCGGCCGGCTGTGCCGGGGCCTTCACGGCGCGGGACACGGCCGCCCCCACGCTGATGGGGCCGCGCCGATCGCCCTTCGCCTCGTCCAGCTTCGGCCCGCCCTTCGCGGCCACGCTGTCGATGTCCGACTCGGCCCAGCTGCGCTGGCCGGTCTCGACGAACGACTGCGCCGTGGCGCCGCCCGCGCCGGCCGCCGCCGTGGACACCGAGCGCGCCAGGGGAAACGCGGTCAGCGTGTCGAAGCGGTCGGTGATCGGGTGCTGCGGGTACGACACAGCCACGGGCGTGTCCCAGCTCGATCCGATGAGCTGCCCCAGTCCGCTCGCGTCCACGATGATGTCGCGGCCCAGCTGGACCCCCCACTCCTTTGCGAGGCCCTCGATCGCGGGCAAGGGGGCGTCCTTCGACGAGGCGGGCGGGTCCACCAGGAGCAGCAGCTTCCCGCCCTTCGCGAGGTAGGCCTGGATGGCCGCGAGCTCCGGCGCCAGCAGGTCCGATGTCGGGCCCGCGACGATGAGCGCCGTGGCATCGTCGGGCACCGCGCCGGCCTGAACGAGCGCGAGGCGGTCGACACCGTAGTTCTCGCGCTCCAGCGCGGCCTTGATGGACCCGTACCCGGCGCGCTCCGAGCTGTTCGGATCGCGTTCGCCGTGGCCCTGAGTGAAGTAGAGCTTCTTCTTCTCCCCGCTGACGACCT
This sequence comes from uncultured Acidobacteriota bacterium, assembly GCA_963809475.1. Taxonomy (GTDB): domain Bacteria; phylum Acidobacteriota; class Vicinamibacteria; order Vicinamibacterales; family JAKQTR01; genus JAKQTR01. Next base: position 1,231,258 of record CAWEJS010000002.1, on the reverse strand, counting down.
TGATGATGCCGTTCGTCAGGTCCTGCTCGGTGTCGCCGACGACCCGCTCGGTCCGGCCCTTGTACTCGAGCACGACCGTCCCGTAGGACTGGACCTGGTACTGCCGCGCGAGTGTCGGCTTCAGATCCGGGTCGACGTACTCGACCGACACCTTCTTCGACGCGCCGGCGTACTCCGCCAGGCGGTCCTTGAACCGCTGCATCTCCTGGCCCTTCTCGAACACGTGGACCTGCAGCGGCGCGTCGAGCTTCCGGAGCACCGTGGCGGTCTGGTCCGCCAGCGTGTACTCGCCGGTACTGGTGAGGTCCCACCGCTTGCTCTGCCGCGTGCCGAGCCAGTTGATCGCGACGAGAATCCCCAGGACGATGACGATGCTGGCCGCGGTGAGTGTGCCGAGGCGCGTCTGGCGCCGGCGGAACGCGCCGACGATGTCGCGCCACTGGCTCAGGGTATAGGCGAGCACGCAGACGAGTCCCGCCCAGGCCCCCCAGTACGCGTAGCGGTCCCACTCCGGCCTGAGGAAGCGGATCGCGACGGCCGCGAACACGAGGGCCGTGCCCGCCCAACCGATGATGCTGCCGATTCTCTTGACCATCATCCCCGCCACCGCTCGCTGTCGACCGACTTGGCGGTCAGGAACAGGCCGAACGTGATGAAGCTCAGGTAGTAGACGAGGTGCGTCGTGTCGATGACGCCCTTGGCGAAGTCGTCGAAGTGCCGGGTGATCGACAGGTAGGTGACGATCGACTCGCCCCGCGGCCCCAGGAAGCTCCCGATCCAGTCGATGATCCAGAGCAGCAGGAACACGCCGAAGGTCAGCATGCCCGCGACGATCTGGTTGCGCGTGAAGCTCGAGATCAGCATGCCGACGGCGATGAAGCAGCCCCCCATCAGCAGCAGCCCCAGGTACGCCGTGGCAATGGGCTTCCACTCGGGGTTGCCGTAGACGAACAGCACGCCGACGTAGAGGAGCGTGACGCCGAGCATCGCCGCATAGAGCACCAGGGCGCCGAGGAACTTGCCGAGGATGATCTGCAGGTCGGTGAGCGGCGAGGTGAGCAGCAGCTCCATCGTCCCGGAGCGCTTCTCCTCGGCATACGTGCGCATCGTGATCATCGGGAGCACGAAGAGCAGCACGACAATCGTGTTGAGCAGGAGCGGGCGCACGAACTGCTGATTGAGGTTCGGCGGCGCGGCCGTCATACCCATCCCGCCCATCATGCCCTGCCGGACGAACCAGTCGAGGATGGCGACGTAGAAGTAGCCGAAGAGCAGGGCGAACAGGCCGATCACCACGTACGCGATCGGCGACGCGAAGTACGCCCGGACTTCCTTCCGGGCGATGGCGAAGACGTTGCTCATGCCGTGGCCTCCTCCGCCGGCGCGGTCTGGTCGCCCGGCTCCTCCGTCGTGACCTGGAGGAACACCTCCTCGAGGCTCAGGTGGAGCGGCCGGAGCTCGAGCAGGCCACAGCCGCTCGACACCACCGCGCGCGCCAGCTGGCGCCGGATGTCCTCGCCGCGGACGCTCTCGACCTCGTACCCGACAGCCGACTCATGGCGGTCGGCGACGGCCACCCGCGTCACGCCGGCGACGCCCTGGAGGGCCGGCGCCGCGTCACCGCCGTCCGCGAGCACGTACATCGTCTCGGCCCCGCGAAGACGCCGCGTCAGGTTCTCCGGGGAATCCACCGCGACCACGCGGCCCTTGTTGATGATGACCACGCGCTGGCAGGTCTGGGCGACCTCCGGCAGGATGTGCGTGCTCAGGATGATCGTGTGATCGCCGGCCAGTTCGTGGATGAGCTGGCGGGTCTCGATGATCTGCTTCGGGTCGAGGCCGGCCGTCGGCTCGTCGAGCACCAGCACGTCGGGATTGTGGATGATCGCCTGCGCAAGGCCCACGCGCTGGCGGTAGCCCTTCGAGAGCTTGCCGCAGTGGCGGTCCTTGACGTCGGTGATCCACGTGCGGGTCATCACCCGGTCGATGCGCGACTTCCGCTCGCCCGCCTGGACCCCCTTGATCCGCGCGACGAAGGACAGGTATTCGCGCACGGTCATGTCCGGGTAGAGCGGCGGCGTCTCAGGCAGATAGCCCGTCCGCCGCTTCGCCTCGAGGGGCTGATCGAACACGTCGAACCCGGCGACGACGACGCGGCCCTCGGACGGCGGCATGTAGCCGGTGATGACGCGCATCGTCGTGGTCTTCCCGGCGCCGTTCGGGCCGAGGAAACCGAGGATTTCGCCGCGCTCGACGCGGAACGACACGTCGTCGACGGCCGTGACGCGCCCGTAGCGCTTCGTGAGGTGCTGGACCTCGATCACTGCGTTCTCCAGGGAAATGGTGGCAACGAGCGGGCGGACTGTGATGACCAGAGCGCTGCGCCGCCATACCGTACGTGAGTTAGACGCCTGCGTCGGTCGTTCAGCCGGAGACATGGAATACGTGAGGCGCCTCTCGCGGGGCGCCAACCTGTGATGGTACCGAGGCCGGAGAGAGGGTGTCAATACTGCTACGATAAGAACCGGGACTCGGGGCTTGGGACTCGGGGCTCGGGACACGACGAGGTGAAGGAAAGCGCGACCTGCCCGGTGTGCGAGATCCACACGGAATCGGTCTTCCGCGTCGAGGGGATGGACTGCTCCGAAGAGGTCGCGATCCTCGAGCGCCGGCTCACGCCGCTGCCCGGGCTCGAGGCCATGCGCGCCGACGTGATGACCGGCACGCTCCGCGTGTCGCACGACGCCGCGCGGCTGTCGGCCGCTGCGATTTCCGACGCGGTCACAGCCACCGGCATGCGGGCGTGGCTGGAACACGAGGCCCCCGCGCACGTCGCCGTCAGGAGCGGACCGCGGCCCGAAATCCTGCTCGTCGCGTCAGGTGTGCTCGTGGCGGTCGGGATGGCCCTCATGGCCCTCGGATCGGGCCCGATCGTCACGGCGCCGATCCTCGGCGCCTCCGTGGTGAGCGGCGGCTGGTACTGGGCGCGACGCGCCTGGTCCGCTGCGCGGTTGTTCGCCCTCGACATCAACGCGCTCATGCTGCTGGCCGTCGTGGGCGCCATCGCCATCGGCCAGTGGTCGGAAGCCGCCACCGTCACCTTCCTGTTCGCCCTGGCGCAGTGGATCGAGTCGCACAACATGGAGCGCGCACGCCATGCCATTCGCGCGCTGATGGACTTCTCGCCGGGCGAGGCGCTCGTCCGGAGGGACGGCCGGGACGTGCGGGCGGCGGTTGACGACGTGCGGATTGGCGACGTGCTCGTGGTGCGCCCGGGCGAGAAGATCCCGCTCGACGGAACGGTGACGGCCGGTTCGAGCGACGTGAACCAGGCGCCGATCACCGGCGAATCGATGACGGTGGCGAAGGCGCCGGGCCTCGAGGTCTTTGCCGGCACGATCAACGGCCACGGCGCCATGGAGGTGCGCGTGACGCGCCTGCGCCGGGACACGACGCTCGCGCGCATCATCGATCTCGTCGAGCACGCGCAGTCCGAACGCGCGCCGGCGCAGTCGTTCGTGGATCGCTTCGCCCGGATCTACACGCCCGCCGTCGTCGTGCTGGCAGGCGTCGTGGCGGTCGCACCGCCGCTCCTCTTCGCCGAAGCCTGGTCCGGATGGATCTACCGCGCGCTCGTGCTGCTGGTGATCTCCTGCCCGTGCGCCCTCGTGCTGTCGACACCGGTGGCGATCGTGTCGGCGCTCGCGGGCGCGGCGCGAGAAGGGGTGTTGATCAAGGGCGGCCGGCACCTCGAAGCGCTGGGCCGCGTGGCGTGCGTGGCCTTCGACAAGACCGGCACGCTGACGTACGGCACGCCGGACGTGACCGACATCGTGTCGCTCGACGGCTGGTCCGCGCGCGAGGTGCTCGCGCTGGCCGCCGCGCTCGAGAGCCGATCCGATCATCCCATCGCCCATGCGATCCTGCGACGGGCCCGGCACGACGGCGTGGACATCGTTCCCGGTGAAGCGCATCAAGCCCTGCCCGGGCTCGGGGCATCCGCCCTGGTCGACGGACAGACCGCCACCATCGGCAGCCATCGGCTGTTCGAGGAGCGCGGGTGGTGTTCCGCGGCGATCGACGAGCGACTTGCGGCGATCACCGGCGCCGGCCGGACCGTCGTGCTCGTCGCCTCGGCCGGCCGGCCAATCGGCATGGTGGCCGTCGCCGACGCGCCCAGGCGCACGGGACGCGCGGCCGTGGACCTGCTCCGCCAGGGCGGCGTTCCGCACATCGTCATGCTCACGGGGGACCATCCGGACACCGCGCACCGGATTGCCGCGGACCTCGGCATCACCGAAGTCCGGGGGGAGTTGCTGCCGGAGGGCAAGGTGTCGGCCATCCGGGGCCTCAAGGCGGCCTACGGCACCGTCGCCATGGTCGGTGACGGCGTCAATGACGCGCCGGCCCTGGCAGCTGCCGATGTCGGGATTGCCATGGGCGTCGCGGGAAGCGACGCGGCCCTCGAGACGGCCGACGTGGCGCTGATGGCGGACGAACTGCTGCGGATTCCCTACGCCGTGCGGCTGGGCCGGGCCACGATCCGCACCATCCAGGCCAACATCGCGCTGTCGATCGGGCTGAAAGCGGTGTTCCTCGCGCTTGCGGCCGTCGGCGCCGCGACGCTCTGGATGGCCGTCGTCGCCGACATGGGCGCGTCGCTGCTCGTGATTGGAAACGGCCTGCGGCTGCTGCGGTACGGCCGATCGGACGCCGCGCGCCCCGCTACGAGAGCTTGACGCGCGCCACGCGCAGGCCGTCGAGGGCCTCAACCCGGATCTTGCGCCCGCCGACCTCCACGACGTCGCCCAGCCGCGGCCGCCGGCCCAGGCGGCCGAGGACGAATCCCCCGATCGTGTCGTACAGGTCCTCGTCGATGTGCAGCGCGAACTGGACGTTGACGTCGGTCGTGAGCGCCAGGCCGTCGATCATGGCCGAGCCGTCGGTGAGCACCGTGATCGAGGACGTGCCGCCTCCGTCCGCCGTGCCGATCTCGCCGACGATCCGCTCCATCAGCCGCTCGAACGTGACCATCCCCGCCGTCCCGCCGTACTCGTCGATGACGATGGCCAGGGGCGTACGCCGCCTGCGCATCTCGGTGAGCAGGTCGTCAGCCTTGAGCGTCTCAGGAACGGTCAACGGATCGTGGAGGAACGGCGTGAGGTCGACGTCCTCGCCCGGCCCGGCGATGAGGCCGAGCAGGTCCCGCATCCGGACCTGTCCGCGGATGTCGTCGAGGCCCGTGCCGTAGACGGGAACCACGAACTGCGTCACCTGTGACAACCGCCCGAGCAGGTCGCCACGCCCCACGCGGACGGGCAGGGCGACCATCTCGGTCCGCGGCAGCATCACCTGTCCCGCCGTCAGGTCACCGAACCCGAAGACGCGGTGGAGCATCTGCTCCTCCTCCTCCTCGATCACGCCGGCTTCCTGGCTGGCCGTCACGAGCATCTTCAGTTCTTCCTCGGAGTGCACCATCGAGCTCCCGCTCGGCGGCTTCAGCCCGAGCAGGCGCACGACGGCCCGGCCGGTGCCGTTCAGCAGCGCAATGAACGGCCAGCACACGCGCATGAAGAGCTCGGTGGGCCGCCCGACGATGAGGGCCGTGCGCTCGGCGTGCTGCAGCGCGACGGTCTTCGGCGCGAGCTCGCCGAGGACGATGTGGAGGGTGGTGATGACCGCGAACGCGACGGCGACGGCGATCGAATGCGAGGTGGCCTCGCGCAACGTCACCGGGACCACGCCGAGGACGGGCTCGATCATCGACGCGAGGGCGGGCTCGCCAATCCACCCGAGGCCGAGGCTGGACATCGTGATGGCCAGCTGCGTCGCGGCAATGTAGCTGTCCGGCTGCGAGATCGCGCGGCGGACCGGGCGCGCGAGGGTGTTGCCCTCGGCGATGAGCTGGTCGATGCGGGTCTTCCGGACCGTGACGAGGGCAAACTCGGCGGCCACGAAGAAGCCGTTGGCGAACACGAGCGCCAGCACGGCCCCCAGGCGAAACGCGATTTGGCCGGGGCTGAACACCGTCGGTTCCATCACCTGCCTCCGGGGGGAACTGTACTACGACGGGGGCTGGGGACTCGGGACTCGGGGGCTCGGGGCTCGGGAGGTCACGGCAGCGCGGCGAACGGCTAGCAGAAGCCCTGGGACGGCAGGCAGCTACGGACGGGGGACGGTCCGCAGTATTCCGGGTCGAATCCCGGATCCCGAGTCCCGAATCCCGGGTCTGTCAGTTGGCGGGCTGCACGAATTGCGCGTCGACGAAGTCCTCGACGGCGCACTGATCGGCGGAGTCGATGCGCTCGAACTGCATGCCCATACCGACGCGCCGGTCGCTCCAGGCGACGCAGGCGTCCGCGTCGACGTCGCGCTTCGAGTTGGGCAGGCGGAATCGGACCCGCGCGCGGGTCGAGGACTCCAGCGGGCTCATCGTCCGGATGGCGAGGCCGCCCCGGCTGAGGTTCAGCGTCACGGCCGCGGCGATGGTGTTGCCGAAGCGGTAGGCCACCGGGATGCCGAGCACGACGCGCGGCCCGTTGCGGCGGTTGAAGTTGTCGGGGAACAGGTGCGGCGCCAGCGACGGGAGGATCTGCTGCGACGCACTGTACTCGTTCACGTAGCCCGCGATGCCCAGGTTCGCCAGGTCGCGGACTTCCGCCGCGCCGCTGATGGTCCCGCTGAACACCATGATCGGCAGCCGCCCGCCATCCAGCTTGCGGATCGAGCGGACGAGGTCGACGCCCCCGGCGTGCGGCAGCCTGAGGTCGACGACGACGAGGTCGATCTCCGTGAGGTCTGCGCGGACCCGGGCGAGGAGTTCGGCGGCGCTCCGGACAGTGAACGCCCGGTGCCCGGCGTGCTCGATGGCGGCCTTGAACCGGTCCCGGACGAACGGGGTATCATCGGCGATGACGACGGTCTTGTGGGTGGCGCCCGTCACGGTCATTCTGCCCGAGTGTATCGGAACGGCCGCCCGCACACGATAGGGCCTGGCCCGCTCCGGGTTCGTTGCAGCCCGGAACGGCTTGTCGCTATAATCCAGGCTCCCGTCGCGACAACCGTTGGCGTGTCAGCAGTTACGCAGACGCCGCGGGGCCACGAACCCGGGACTCGGCGACGAGGCGGCGCCCGGCCCGTTGAGGAGGCGGTATGGCCATCTGCCCTGAATGCGAGTTCGAGATCGACGTCGACGAGTACGACGTGGATCGGGGTGACACCCTCGAGTGCGACAACTGCGGCGTCACGCTGGAGATCATCGGCCTCAATCCCATCGAATTCGAGGTCGCCTCGGACGACGACGAGGATGAGGACGAGGAAGACGACGATCTCGAAGAGGATGAGGAAGAGGAAGAAGAGGACGACGAGTGACCGAACGTGCCGCCCCGGACCAGGCAGCCCCGGACGAACAGCGGCTGCTCGAGAAGGAGGCCGGCCTCCGGCGGGCGCTGGCCGGGTTCGACTCGGTCATGATCGCATTCAGCGGCGGCACGGACAGCGCCTATCTTGCGTGGGTGGCGACGGACGTCCTCGGCGACAAGGCGCAGTGCATCACGGCCGACAGTCCCAGCTATCCCTCCCGCCATCGTGAACTGGCCCGCCGCCTCGCCCGCGATTTCTCGCTTCGCCACGAGTTCATCCTCACGGGGGAAATGGACCGTCCGGAGTACAGGGCCAACGAGCCGGACCGCTGCTTCTACTGCAAGCAGGAGCTGTTCACGGCACTTCGCGCCCTCGCGCGCGAGCGCGGGATCGCGGTCGTCGCCGACGGCGCCAATGCGGACGACCGCGGCGACTACCGGCCGGGCCGGACCGCTGCCCGGGAGCTGGGGGTGCGCAGCCCGCTCGACGACGCGGATCTGAGCAAGGCGGAGATTCGGGAGCTGTCGCGGCGCGCGGGCCTGCCGACGTGGGACGAGCCGGCGTCGGCGTGCCTCTCGTCGCGCATCCCCTACCATTCGAGCGTGACGCCCGAGAAGCTCGCGATGATCGAGCGCGCCGAGGACGTCCTCGTCGGCCTCGGGTTCCGGGTCTGCCGCGTCCGCCACCACGACGACGTGGCCCGCGTCGAACTCGCGCCCGATGAGCTGCTGCGCGCGCTGGACTCCGCGGTGCGCGAGGTGATCGTGCGCGAGCTGAAGGCCATCGGCTACCGGTACGTCACGCTCGATCTCCAGGGCTACAGGATGGGCAGCCTCAACGAGGGCGTCCGCCTGCGGCCGGTCTGAGGATTTCCGTGATCGATCGGCTGGCTCCCGTCCGCCGCGGCACCCGGGCGTGGTGGATCGCGGCGGCGCTTGCGCTCGTCTTCGTGCTGGGCCACGTGGCGTTCCTGGCGTCGACGCTGGAAGACGTCGACTCGGTGAACTTCGCCCTCGGCTTGCGCGACTTCGACCCCGGGCGCCATCGCCCGCACCCGCCGGGGTACCCGATCTACATGGCGCTGGCGAAGGCGGCCGACGTGGTCCTCAGCGAGCCGCACGCGCTGGCGATCTGGGGCGTGCTCTTCGGTGCGCTCTCGGCGTTCGCCCTGCTGCGCCTGTTCGGCGGCCTCGACGCGCTCGACGGCGCGATGGGCCCGCCGGTCGAGCGCATCACGCCCCGGCGGTTCGGGGAATGGGTGGGGCGGCCTGCCGTGGCGACCGCGCTGACGCTGCTGGCGCCGCTCTGGTGGCTGACCGCCTCGCGGCCCATGAGCGATTCGGCGGGATTGGCGGTATCGCTGGCCGCCCAGGCGATTCTGGTGACGGCGATGGTGCGGCGGCGCGCGGCGCGCTCGGGCGGGGCCGGGACGTTCGACGCGGCGGCTGCCGCGGAGTCGGGGCGCCTGATCCTGATCGGTGCCTTCGTGTCGGCGCTCGCGTTCGGCTTCAGATCGCAAGGCGCGTGGCTCACGCTGCCGCTCCTCGGCCTCGCCGTGTTCGATCGCGCGGGCCGCGGCGCGGCCGCCGCCCTCATCGGCAGCGTGGTGTGGTACGCCGGCGGCACGCTCCTGTGGCTCGTGCCCCTCGTGGTCGCGAGCGGCGGGCCGGGCGCGTACTACGCGGCGCTGACCGGGCAGGCCACCGAGGACTGGACGGGCATCGACCTGCTCGGCACGAACTTCACGCTGAAGCGCCTGGCCTTCTCGCTGTACGACACCGCGATCCGGCACTGGGCCGGCGCGGGGTGGCTCATCGCGGCCGCAGCCATCCTCGGTGCGGGCATCCTGTTGTGGCGCGGCCGGCGCGCCCTCGCGGTCCTCATCGCAGCCTTCGTGCCGTACGCCATCTTCCACCTGGCGTTCCAGGAGACCTTCACCACCCGCTACGCGCTGCCGCTCGTGCCGCCGATGGCCTATCTGGCCGTGCGCGGCCTGTTCGCGTTGCGGCCCGTCGGCGGTTCGACCCTGGCCGCCTGTCTCGCGCTCGCCTTCGCCGTCCCGTCGATCTCGACCACCGCTGCGTACGCCCGGGCGGGCAGCCCCGTCGTTCACGCGCTCGCCGACGCGAGAGCGGCCGCCGAACGCCACCCCGGAGTGGTACTCGGCATGCATCACCCCTTTGCGCGGCTGGCAGAAGCCGAGGGCGTCGGAAAGATCGACGCCCTGCCGGCGCCGCCCAAGCACGAGTGGCTCGAACTCGTGAAGCGGTGGGGTGAGGGTGCGCGAGGCCCCGTGTGGTATTTCACGGAACCGCGGCGCACGGACCTCGCGCTGATCGATCCGCAAGCCCAGCGCGTGCGGGGCGAGTACGCATGGCCGTTCTCGAGCCGCGTGTACCTCGGCGGCATCCGCCCCGACAACCTGCGCTGGATCGTGATCAACGAGCCCGGGTGGTTCGCGGGAGAAGGGTGGGACCTCACGCCGGAGACCGCCGGCGTGGCCCACCTCGACGGCCGCGGCCTCGATCACGGCCCGATCACGGCGTGGGTGCGGGGGCGCGCCGGCGCGGCGGTGGTGATGATCGGCGGCCGCCACCTCGGGAGCGGAGCGGGCCCGACGGCCCGCGTCGCCCTCCGCGTCGACGGCCGCGACATCGACAGCTGGAACGTGCCGGCTGAGCCGCCGTCGTTCCTGCGGTTCATCCCGCTGCCGCCCGGGACCCTCGCCGGCGGCGCCCCGTGGTCGACCCTCGAGATCCAGGCCATGACCGACGACGGGCGGAACACGGGGCTCGTGGCGATCGATCAATTCAACCTGCAAGACCCGGCGATGCCGATGCTGGGATTCGGCGAGGGTTGGCAGGAGGCCGAATACGCGCCCTCACAGGGGCTCTCGTGGAGATGGGCGAGCGGGAAAGCCGTGCTGCGCGTGTCGACGACGGACCGCGACGTCGATGTCGAAATCGCCGGAGAGTCTCCGCTGCGCTACTTCTCCCGGGCGTCGCACGTCACCGGATCCGCCGGACGGATGGCGCTGTGGCGCCTCAGCCCCGATGGCGACTTCACGCAGGTCTTCAAGGTGCCCGCGGCGGCGCTCCAGGCCTCGGGCGGCACCATCACGATTGAAACCGACCAGGTCTTCAGACCGGCGGACCGCGGCCAGGGTCGCGACAAACGGGCGCTCGGTCTGCGCGTCTACCGCGTGGCGCTCAAGCCGGCTTCCTAGCGACGCAGAGCAGCGAGCTTCCGAACGGCATCGGCACGATCCGGTTGACCATCGACTCGATGGCGAGCGCGGCGCTCAAGGCCGCGTTGATCGGCGCGGCCGGCACGGTGACTTCCCCGAGCGCGTCGTCCCGGTTCGCGAGGCCCGTCAAGCGGTGCATGCCGCGGACCGCGAGCACGATGGGGAACACCGCCGCGTGGGTGTAGATCATCCGCTCGACGCGGAAGCCCGGGCGCTCGACGAGGGCGCGGAGGCGGGCGGGGCTGTAGCGCCGGAGCTCGTTCGAGAGCACGGAGTGGTTGCCGCGCAGGAAGCCCATCGCAGCCACGTTGATGACGGCCGCCCCGCCGGGCTTGAGCACGCGCCACATCTCGCCGACCGCCGCGCGCTCCACGTCATCCGGCAGGCAGTACAGCACGTCGAGCGACGTGACGATATCGAAGGCCGCGGCCGGGAAGGGAATCGCGGCCACGCTGGCCCGCGCGATGCGCTCCACGCCGGCGCGCTGCGCGAACCGCAGGCCCGTCCACGTCAGGTCGAACCCCCAGGCCCGGCCATAGCCGGACAGCACGTCGCGGATGTTGCCGCCGGTGCCGCACCCGCAGTCGAGCAGGCGGAGATCCCGCCGTCCCGCGGCGGCCTGGACGAGCATGGGCGCGGCGAAGCGGCGGAACCCGCGGAACCAGAAATGATCGCGCTCCGCGCGGGCTGTCGCTTCCAGCAGAAGGTCCACGCGCGTATTGTATGCTGCCCGCCGCTCCAGGCCCGACGCCGGGGAATTGTGCCTGACCTCGTTCTTCGGGTACAGTCCGTAAGAGCCCCAGAAGAAGGAGACCGGCTGATGAAGCGATGGCACCAGGCCCTGGTTCTCGTGGCGGTACTCGCCGTGCTGGCGTTGTCCGGCGCGTGCGCGAAGAAAGCCCCGGTTGCAGCGCCCTCTCAGCCTGCGCCGCCCGCGCCGACGTCCCCGCTGCCGCCTCCTCCGCCCCCGCCGCCGCCTCCTCCGGCCCCGCCGGCCGCGCCGAAGCCGCTGACCGAAGACGAGGTCTTCGCGAAGAAGACGCTGGCCGAGTTGAACGCCGATCAGCCGCTCGAGGACGCCTACTTCGACTACGACAAGGCGGACCTGCGCGCGGAGGCGCGCGCGTCACTGCAGAAAGACGCCGAGTGGCTCAGGCGCTGGCCGTCGACGAAGGTCCTCGTCGAGGGGCACTGCGATGCGCGGGGCACGAACGAGTACAACCTCTCCCTCGGCGACAAGCGCGCCGTCGCGGTCCGTACCTACCTGGCGGGCCTGGGCATCCCGGCGGAGCGCATCGTGACCGTCAGCAAGGGCGAGGAATCGCCCTTCTGCCTCGAAGAGACGGAGAGCTGTTACTCCCAGAACCGGAGAGGCCACTTCATCATCTCGGCGAAGTAGCCCGGCGTGAGCACCCGGCGGCGCCGGCTCAGCAGCCGGTCTCGGCGGCGATGGCTTCGGCCGCGGCGCGCGGATCCGGCGCGGCGATGATCGGCCGGCCGACGACGATGTAGTTCGCGCCGGCGGCGACGGCCTCGCCGGCGCTCATGGTGCGGGCCTGGTCGTCACGGGGCCGTGCCGACCCGGGCACGGCCGCGGGCCGGATGCCGGGCGTGACCAGCAGGAACTCGTTGCCGCGGGCGGTTCTGAGCCGCCCCAGTTCCTGCGGCGACGCCACGACGCCGTCGATCCCCGCCTCCTGCGCGAGCCACGCCAGCGCGTCCACCTGGCTGACGACGGTGCCGCGCACCCCGACGGATCCCAGCGTGTTCTCGTCGAAGCTCGTCAGGACGGTGATTGCCACCACGAGGGGCGGCGGCACGCCCGCCCTCGCCGCGCCCGCGTGGGCCGCGTCGCGCGCCGCCTTCATCATGGCGAGGCCGCCGCTCGCGTGCACGTCGATCATCCACGCGCCGAGCTTCGCCGCCTCGGCGGCCGCGCCGGCCACGGTGTTCGGGATGTCGTGGAACTTCAAGTCCAGGAACACGCGGTGGCCGCGCTCGGCCAGCCGCCGGACGATGTCCGGCCCGGCCGCGGTAAAGAGCTGGCTGCCGACCTTCACGGCGCCGACCGCGCCGCGCAGTTCGCCGGCCAGGGCGATGGCCTTCGCGGGACTGTCCACGTCCAGCGCGACAATGACGGGATTCACTCGGGACATCGCGCAAACCTCTGCGTCTGCCGCGGCCCTTATCGGCCGCGATCCAGGGTGCCAACGAGATCGACGACGCGCTCGATGCCGTGGCGGTCCAGGTAGTCCTCGATCCCCGCCCGAAGCGTGGACCAGATGAACGGGTCGACGAAGTTCGCCGTGCCGACCTGGACGGCGGTGGCGCCGGCGATGAGGAACTCGAGCGCGTCCCGCGCGCTGCTGATGCCGCCCATCCCGATGACCGGGATGCGGACGCACTGCGCGCACTCGTACACCATGCGCACCGCGATCGGGCGGATGGCGGGGCCGCTCAGGCCGCCCATGCCGTTCGACAGCACCGGCCGGCGGGCCTCCACGTCGATGACCATTGCGAGGAACGTGTTGACGAGCGACACGGCGTCGGCGCCGTTCTCCTCCGCCGCCCGCGCGAAGGACGCCACGCTCGTGACGTTCGGCGTCAGCTTCGGGATGAGCGGCAGCGGCGTCGCCTTCCGCACCGCGGCGATCACCCGGCCCGCGCTCACGAGGTCGCAGCCGAACTGGATGCCGCCCTCCTTGATGTTCGGGCACGAGATGTTCAGTTCGATCGCCGCCACGCCTTCGGCGTCGGACAGGATGCGCGACACCTCCGCGTACTCGTCGATCGTGCTGCCGCAGACGTTGACGATGACGACGGCGCCGCGCCGGCGCAGTTCGGGGAGCTTCTCCGCGACGAACCGGCGCACGCCGATGCCCTGGAGGCCGATCGCGTTCAGCATGCCCGAGGGGGTCTCGACGATCCGCGGCGACGGATGGCCCTCGCGCTCCGCCAGGAAGAGGCCCTTCACGACCACCGCCCCGAGCGAGGACAGATCGACGATGTCCGCGTACTCGAGCCCGTACCCGAAGCAGCCGCTCGCGCTCATGAGCGGGTTCTTCAGGACGAGCGGGCCGATGCGGACGCTGAGATCCACCCTCACTCCCACACCAGTTCGTCACCGGCGAACACGGGGCCGTTCACGCACGAGCGCACGAAGTGCGGCTGGCCCGATTCGCCGCGGACCCGCACGACGCAGCTGTAGCATCCTCCCAGGCCGCAGCCCATCACGCGCTCGGTCGAGAGTTGCGACGGGCGGCCGTGGGCCCTGGCGAGCTCCGCGACCGCCTTCAGCATTGCCTCCGGGCCGCAGGCATACAGCGTGACCGGCCGATCGGCCGGCCGCGCGCGCAAGGCCTCCGACAACGGCGCGGTGACACGCCCGTGGACGCCGACCGAGCCGTCCTCCGTCGCGAGGTCGAGCACCACCCGCCGCGATTCGAACCAGTCGAGATAGAAGAGGTCCGCGCGCGTGCGCCCGCCGTAGAAGAGGCGCGCCGGCGTGCCGAGGGCGAGCAGGGCCTCGGTCAGGATGGCGAACGGCGCGAGCCCGACGCCCCCCGCCACCATCCACGCCTCGGAGGGCGGCATGACGGGAGAGAACGGTTTCCCGAGCGGGCCGAGCACCGGGAACCGATCGCCGATGGCCGCGTCGTAGAGCCGCGAGGTCCCCGGGCCGATCCGCTTGCAGAGGACCGAAATCGCCGAAGGACTCCGGCTGTCGTCGCGGAGGACCTCGAACACCGAGAAGGGGCGCCTCAGGAGCGGGTCGGTCCCCGGTGTCGTGCGGATCATCACGAACTGGCCAGGAAGCGCCGCCGCGGCGATGGCGGGGGCCGCGAGCACGAGCACGTTGTAGTCGGCGGACAGGTGCGTGTTCCGGAGCACCTGGGCCTGGGCGTCCACCGGAGCCATGGGGGAAGTATACACGGCGGGATTCGCCCTTCGACTCGCTGCTGTCGCCGCTCGTTCAGGGTGAGCCCGGACCGGATCAGGCGGGCTCAGGGCCGCGGGCGCGTAAGCCCGGCTTGCGGTAGCATGGGGGCCGGAGGGACGAGGGACACACGTGCGCTACCTGCGGATGCTCACGAACTCGGTGATTGGCGGCCTCGCCTTCGCGGCGTACCTCACGATCCTCGTGCTGCAGATCAACCCCCGCTACCCGCTGCTCAGCGCGCCCGGCCTCGCCGCCACCCTCACGCTCTCCTACGGGATGCACGCGGCAGCCGCGTCCTACGCGCTGATCGTGTTCCGCCAGATCCTGGCCACCGAGGTCGTCTCGCCGGGGTGGATCAGCTTCCGGTTCCTCGTCTGGCTGTGTTCGGGCGCGGCCGCCTTCGCCACGGTCCTCACGTGGGCCAACCTGCGGGTCTTCGGGCCCGGTCTGGACCCGGAGGCCCTCACCCGGATGACGGGAGGCGCCCTGGTCCTCACGGTGTGCGCCGGTGTCATGGCCGCGATCGCGCTCGGCCACCGATGGACGGGCCGGATCGCCTCGAGGGCCGGCGCTCCGGCGCTGGCGGGCGCTCTGATGGTCTCGATGGCCGTTCCCCTGATGCTTCGCGGTCCCGGGTCGGACCCGCCGAGGCCGGCCCGATGGCCGGCGGCGGAGGACGTGACGTCGCGGCCGGCGGGCGGCGCCCGCGTCGTCATGATCCTCCTGGAGGGCGCGTCGCTCGACCTCATCGCGCCGGCGTCGGCGGAGGGACGCCTTCCCAACTTCGAGCGTCTCCTTCAACGGGGAGCTTCGCTGCACATCGCGACGGTGCGGCCCACGCAGCCCGGCCCCGTGTGGACGGCGATGGCGACCGGGAAGACGGGCGTCAAGAACGGGGTCCGATCCGCCGCCGACTACCGTCCCCTGGGCAGTCAGGACTGGCTCGAGGTCCTGCCGGACTACTGCTACTCCCACGCCCTCGTCGAATTCGGCTTCCTGCGCGAGCGCGTCCACGACAGCGGGGACCTCACGGCACGGCCGCTGTGGAGCCTGCTCGGCGCCCAGGGCGTGAGCGTGGGCGTGGTCAACATGTCTGCCAGCCAGCCGGCCCGCACGGTGCAGGGATACCTCGTCTCGGACCAGTTCGTCCGCGTCCAGGCGTCGGTCGTCGATGTCGAGAGCGTCGGTGGCGTCTGGCCGCGCGAGGCGGCGCTCGTGGCGGCCGCCGCGGCGGCCCAGGCGGGCCGCGAAACCAGATCAGCCGCGCCGGGCCCCGGGGATCGCATGGGGGGGCTCCTGGCCAGGGTCTGCGGGGCCGATCGCGCGCACGAACGGGTGGCGGCAACGCTCGAGCAGCAGTACCCGAGCCGCTTCCAGGCGGTTCGCTATGAATGCCTGGATTCGGTGGGACACTACTTCCTCCGGTACGCCAGGCCCGCCGCGTTCGGCGACGTGTCGGACGACGAGGTCCAACGCTACGGCGGCGTGCTCGTCTCGCATTACGCGGCCGCGGACGAGATGCTCGGCCGGGCGATGGCGCAACTCCGCCCCGGAGACCTGCTGATCGTGGCGTCGGGCTTCGGCATGGAGCCGATGAGCGTGGGCAAGCGCCTGCTCGAACGGACCCTGGGCAACCCCGAGCCGAGCGGCACGCACGAACCGGCGCCCGACGGCTTCCTCTTCGCCTTCGGCACGGACGTTCAACCCGGCCGTCACTCGCGCGGATCGGTGTTGGACGTGGCGCCCACGATCCTCTACTTCTTCGGGTTGCCGGTGGGCCGGGACATGGACGGCTTCGCCCGGACGGACATCTTCACGCCCGCGTTCACCAGCGGACGACCGATCACGTACATCCCCACGTACGAGTGACCGGGGCTGGGGGCTGGGGGCTGGGGGCTGGGGACTGGGGACTGCGGGACTCGGGACTCGCTCCGCCTGCTCGAATCGAATTCTGATAGACTGACGTCCACTCTTTAACCGCGGTACGGGATATCGCAAAGAGGCACGCCATGGCTCGTTCTTCGCCGCCGCCCGATCTCCACGCTGTCGCGAGGAGTTCGGGTTTCCTGTGTACTCCCCGAGTCCCGAGTCCCGAGTCCCGAATCCCGAGTGGAGGGAGGTCCACGTGCCCATCCTGATGGACAGCGAGCGCGTCGGCCGCACGCTCACGCGCATCGCCCACGAAATCGTCGAGCGCAACCGCGGCGTCGCCGACCTGGCGCTGGTCGGCGTGCGCACGCGCGGCGTTCCGATCGCCAGGAGGCTGGCGGTCATCCTGCGCGAGATCACCGGCGTCGACGTGCCGACGGGCGCCCTCGACATCACGCTCTACCGGGACGACCTCATGAAGGCCTCGGTGGGGCCGCAGCCGATCGTCCGCCGGACCGAAATCCCGTTCTCCATCGACGGCCGCCACATCGTCCTTGTGGACGACGTGCTCTACACGGGGCGGACCATCCGGGCCGCGCTGGACGCGCTCATCGACTTCGGGCGGCCCAGCACGATCCAGCTCGTCGTGCTCGTGGATCGCGGCCACCGCGAGCTGCCGATCAAGGCCGACTACGTCGGCAAGAACGTGCCCACGTCGCGCCGCGAGATCGTCAGCGTGCGGCTGGCGGAGATTGACGGGACAGACGAGGTCACTCTGGACCAGGTCGAAGGAGCGCCAGCATGAGCGAGACGGCCCAACGGCTTCGCGGGAAGGATCTGCTCGGCATCGCGGGCCTGACGGCGGCGGAGATCACCCTCATCCTCGACACCGCCGAGGCGATGAAGGAGGTGTCCGCACGGCCCATCAAGAAGGTGCCCGCGCTGCGCGGCAAGACGGTCGTCAACCTGTTCTACGAGCCGTCGACGCGGACGCGCACGTCGTTCGAGGTGGCGGAGAAGCGCCTGAGCGCCGACACGCTCAACATCGCCATCGCGACGTCGAGCGTCGTGAAGGGGGAGACGCTGATCGACACCGCGCTGAACCTCGAGGCCATGAACCCCGACATCATCGTGATGCGCCACGCCTCGTCCGGGGCCTGTCATCTCCTGGCGCGCACGTGCAAGGCCGGGATCGTCAACGCGGGCGACGGCATGCACGAGCATCCGACGCAGGCGCTGCTCGACGCCTTCACGATCCGCGAGCGCAAGGGGCGGCTGCAGGGCCTGAAGGTGGCGATCACGGGCGACCTGCTCCACAGCCGCGTGTTCCGATCGAACGTCTACCTGCTCACGACGATGGGAGCGGAGGTGTGGGCGTGCGGGCCGCCGACGCTGATGCCAGCGGGCATCGCGCAGCTGGGGGTGCGTCCCACGACGCGGGTCGAGGAAGCCGTCGAGGGCGCCGATGCGGTGATGATGCTGCGCATCCAGCTCGAGCGGATGCAGGGCGGCTTCTTCCCGTCGCTCCGCGAGTACTTCCAGGTCTTCGGCATGACGCCCGAGCGGGTGCGCCTGGCGAAGCCCGACGCGATCATCATGCACCCGGGCCCGATGAACCGAGGCGTCGAGATCGAGTCGGAGGTGGCGGACGGCCCCTCGTCCGTCATCCTCGACCAGGTGGCCAACGGCGTGGCCGTGCGCATGGCGGTGCTGTACCTGCTGGCTGGAGGGACCGACGATGAGACTGCTGCTTAGGGGCGCGAGGGTCGTCGACCCCGCATCGGGAATCGATGCGGCGCGCGACATCCTGATCGAGGGCGGCCGCATCGCGGACGTCGACGTCTCCATCCCGCCGAGCGAGTCCTCGGCCACGACCGTCGTCGATCTCGGGCCGTCGCTCGTCGTCTGCCCCGGGTTCATCGACATGCACGTGCACCTGCGCGAACCCGGCTACGAGCACAAGGAAACGGTGGCGACCGGCGCCGCGGCAGCCGTGGCGGGCGGGTTCACGGCCGTCGCGTGCATGCCGAACACGAGCCCGGTGAACGACAGCGCCAGCGTGACGCGCTTCATTCTCAAGCAGGCGTCCGAGGCGAACCTCGCCCGCGTCTATCCCATCGGCGCGGTGTCGAAGGGATCGGACGGCCAGGAGCTGGCCGAGATGGCGGACATGCGGGTGGCGGGCTGCGTGGCCTTCTCGGACGACGGGCGGCCCGTGGCGACCGCGCTGCTGATGCGCCGCGCCCTCGAGTACGCGGGCATGCTGGGGCTTCCCGTCATCGACCACTGCGAGGACAGGACCCTGGCGGGCGAGGGCGTGATGCACGAGGGCTTCCACGCATCGCAGCTGGGCTTGCGCGGCATTCCCTCGGCGGCCGAGGACGTGCTCGTGGATCGGGACATCGTGCTGGCCGCGATGACGGGCGGCCACGCACACCTCGCGCACCTCAGCACGGCTGGGGCGATCCGGGCCGTGCGGGCGGCCAAGGCGCGCGGCGTCCGGGTCACGTGCGACGTCACGCCGCACCACTTCACGCTGACCGACGAACGCCTGCTGGCGCCGTTGATGTACGACACCAACCTCAAGATGAATCCCCCGCTCAGGGAACCCGCGGACCGGGACGCGCTGCTGGAAGGCATCAAGGACGGGACGGTGGACGTCATTGCCACGGACCACGCCCCGCATCACGCGGACGACAAGACCGTGGAGTTCGATCGCGCCGCCTTCGGCATCGTGGGCCTCGAGACGGCGGTGTCGCTGGGCCTCGATCGCCTCGTGCACAGCGGGCTCATCGGGCTGTCCCGGCTCGTCGCCCTGCTGTCGACGAACCCGGCGCTTGTGCTCGGCGTGCCGGGGGGCCGCCTGGCCGTCGGCGATCCTGCCGACATCACGATCCTCGCGCCCGACATGGCCGTCACCGTGTCGGCGGCGGGGTTCACGTCGAGGTCGCGCAACACGCCGTTCGACGGCTGGACGCTGCGCGGCGGGGTGGCCGCGACCATCGTGGGCGGGCGGCCGCTGTTCGTGCATCCCGGCGTGCCACACGCCGCCGGGCTGCGGAGGGCATGACGTGGGCCGGCGCGACGACATCCGCCAGAAGGCGATGGAAGATCTCCAGCGGTTCGAAGTGCTGATGATCGACGGCCACTTCGACTACGGAAACGGCTATCACGGCCGCGTCTACCTGAACCCGCACCAGCTGTTCCGGTACCCGTCGACGATCTGGCGCTTCGCCCAGGACCTCATCGAGCTCATGCCGGCATCGATCGTCGAGGACGCGGACGTCGTCGCGGGCCCGGTCACCGGCGGGGCCCTGCTGGCGCACACGATCGCGGGCCTCCTCGACAGCCACCGCCGGCTGACGCAGCCGGCCCGGCTCTTCGCGCCGTTCACGCCCGACGCGGCGCGCGGCCACACGCTCCGGTCGTTCTACCGCGATCAGATCGCCGGCAAGCGCGTGCTCCTCGCCGACGACGTGCGCAACACGGGGCAGACGTTCGAGCGGTGCGCCGCGCTCGTGCGGGAGGCCGGCGGCACCGTGATCGGCACCGTGGAGATCTACGACCGGCTCGAGGCGGTGGTCGAGCTGGGCGTGCCGAACATCGCGCTGGCCGAGTTCCACGCGAACGACAACTACCCGGCGGCCGAGTGCCCGCTGTGCCGGCGCGGACTGGCCGTCACCGCATTCTGACCGATAATGCATGATGCGCGCATCCGGAACCGGACATCGCGCGCACAACCTCGAGGAGGCAATGTCATGAAGCAGTGGAAGGCTCGTTTCGTGCTGGCGGCGTTCGCGGTCGTCGCGATGGTGGCCGTCGCGGCCGCAGCCGGCACCCACGCGAGGGGCGCCAGCGCGGTGCCGCGGCTGGACGCAGGCGCGTCGAATGCGGCAGCCCCCGCCGGTGACCAGGCGAAGGGCCGGTACAAGAAGGACGGGAACAAGTGCTACTGGGACGCCAACGACTCCGGGCCGAACCAGTGCACGCCGCAGACGACCGGCCGCTTCAAGAAGCAGGGGAACAGCTGCGTGTGGGATGCGAGCGACCGCGGGCCCGACCAGTGCTCGCCGGCGAAGGGCCGCTTCAAGAAGGACGGGAACAGCTGCGTCTGGGACGCCAACGACTCCGGGCCGAACCAGTGCGACCCGAAACAGGTGAAGTAGGCTGAAGGCCGCACGACGGCGGAGCACGGAGCACGACCGCCGCGCGGCCGACATCCAGGTTGCCACGGACCGGCGTTGATCGCCGCGGCGCCGCAGGCGCCGGAGTGATGTTGAACACGCCACTTCCAGGATCGCATTCCCACGGCGCCGCGCTGACACGTGGGCTGGAGCGGCTCTACCAGGAGTACGACCGGAGCGGGATCGTGCCGGACCCGATCGAGAAGGTGCGGGTCCATGCCGATCCGGCCGACCGGGAGATCGCCGGGTTCATTGCCGCCGGCCTCGCATTCGGCCGCGTCGCGAGCATCCTCGGGTCCATCGATCAGGTGCTCGGGCTGATCGGGCCGTCGCCCGCGGCGTTCGTCCGGCGCTTCGAGCCGGACCGCCAGTCGGCGCCGCTCGCGGCGTTCGTCCACCGCTGGACGCGCGGCCGGGACATCGCCGCGCTGCTCGTCATCCTGCGCCACATGCTCGAATCCGCGGGCTCCCTCGAAGGGTTCTTTCTCGAGGGCGACGATCCTGCCGCGCCCGACATCGGGCCCGGCCTGGAGTCGTTCTGCGCCCGGGCGCGGGCGGTGGACCTGCGGCCAGTCTACGGCGGCCGCGCCGGGCGCCCCGGCGCGCACGCCTTCTTCCCGCTGCCATCCGACGGCAGCGCGTGCAAGCGGCTCAATCTGTTTCTCCGCTGGATGATCCGGCACGACGGCGTCGACCTCGGCGTCTGGACGCGCGTGTCGCCGGCACGCCTGATCATTCCGCTCGACGTGCACGTGATTCGTGTCGGCCGGTGCCTGGGGCTGACGCCCTACGCGTCACCCGGATGGCGGATGGCTGCGTCCATCACGGCGGCGCTGCGGCAGATCGATCCGGCGGACCCGGTGCGCTTCGACTTCGCGCTGTGTCACCTGGGGATGAGCGGGCGTTGCGGCTTCAATGAACCGGTGCGGGATTCCCGGTGCCCGCTTCGCGGCGTGTGCCGGCCACGTGCTCGTAGACGTCCAGCGTCTCGTCGACCATCCGGTCGACGTTGAACCGTGCGCGCACCCGTTCGAGGCCCGCCGCTCCCATCCGGCGCCGGAGCGCCTCGTCCTGCAGCAGGCGGAGCATGGCGTCCGCGAGGGCCGCCGCGTTGTGCGGCGGCACCAGGATGCCCGTCACGCCGTCCTCGACGGCTTCCGGGATGCCGCCGGCGGTCGTGCCGACCACCGGCTTCGATGCCGCCATCGCGTCGAGGATCGACGTCGCGAGGCCCTCCGTGAGCGAGCTCATCACGAACACGTCCAGCCCCTTGAGCAGCGACAGGATGTCGGGCCGGAAGCCGGCGAGCTGCACGCGGTGCTCGAGGCCCAGGTGCTTGATCTGGCGCGCGAGCGCCGGCCGGAGTTCTCCCTCGCCGAAGATCAGGATGTGCGCGTCGGGCATGGCGCGCACGAGGGCCGGGGCGGCGTCGACGAGATAGCGCTGGCCCTTGTGCGCCACGAGCGCGGCGATGTTCCCGACGGTCGGGGATCCCGGCGGCAGCCAGAGCTCCTTGCAGACGTCGGCGGAGGGCAGCGCCTCGATGCGCTCGACCTGGACCCCCTCGTGCACGGTGAACGCGGCGGAGTCGGCGATGCCGTCCTCCACGACCATGTCCCGGATGGCGTTCGACGAGCAGATGACCGCGTCCACCTGCTTGTACTTCCAGCGCGAGAACGCGTTCCGCTTGAGATGGAAGTCCACGCGCCGCGCGATGACGAGCGCCGGGCGTCCGCGGTCGGGCATGGTCGAGAGCGCCATCGAGGCCATCGCCACCGCGTGGGGATCGTGCGCGTGGATGACATCGGGCTGGAGCTCGCGCAGGACCCGCGCGAGGCGGAAGCCGGCGGCGAAGTCCACCTCGTGGGCCGGCGCGAGGAGCACGAGATCGTGCCCCTCGCTCGCGCGCCGCGCCAGCTCGCCGCCGGGGTGGGCGACAAGCGCCGCGCGATGACCGCGGGCGCGCAGCCCCAGGACGGTCAGGAGGACCTGGTTCTGTCCTCCGCGCCAGGTGCGGGCGGTGTCGATATGGAGCGAGAACATAGCTCCCACAGCTTCACGAACTTCAGCATCACGTAGTACGCATTCAGCAGCGATACGATGAGCCCGGCGGTCCCGTCGCGAACGCCCAGCCGCAGCACGTAGTTCCTCAGGAACGCGGCGTCCGCGTGGAGCACCATCCGCAACGGCCCCGTGCGCCGCCCGTCCTCGAACATCTGCCGCGCGGAAAGCGTGGAGTAGCGGTCGATGGTCCGGAGGTGATGGGAGACGTCCCGGTACGGGTAGTGCTGCAGTTCCCCGCGCAGGCGGCCGGCGTCGCCTTCGGTCTGCAGCGACTCATGGACGTACCGCCCGGCCCACGCCGCTCGGCGCCGATCGTACAGGCGCCGCTGATAGTCGGGGTACCAATCGGTCGACCGGATCCAGCGCCCGAGGTAGTGACTGACGCGGGGCATTTCGTACCCGGAATGCACGGGCCCTGCCGCGACGAGCGCCCGGACCTCCGCCGCGAGTTCCGGCGTCACGCGCTCGTCCGCGTCCAGCGAGAAGATCCAATCGTGCGTGGCCTGGGACGCGGCGAAGTTCTTCTGGTCGACGAACCCGGGCCAGGCCTTCACCATCACGCGGTCCGTGTACCGGCGTGCGATCGCCACCGTGTCGTCCGTGCTCTCCGCGTCGACGACGACGGTTTCGTCGGCCCAGCGCACGGACTCGAGCGCGGCCGCGATGTTGGCCGACTCGTTCAGGGTAATGACGGTGGCGGTGACGCCCGGCACGGGGGGAGTGTAGCAGGAAGCAGTCAGGAGCCAGTAGTCAGTATGCAGTAGAAGAACAGGGGACCGCTGTCGCGCAGTCGCGTCCTGCTGGCTACTGGCTACTCGCTACTGGCGCGCCTACCGCCCGGTCGACATCTGCACGACTGCCGATCCGGCGGTCGGAGCCTCCTGGACGGTCTCGAGGTCCACCAGCGACTTGTTGTAGTCGAGAAGCGCCACGAGTTCGGAGTACTGCGCGTCAGCCAGGTCCCGCTGCGCCTGGAACACCAGGAAGTTGGTCGACAGCCCCGCGGCGAACTTCTTCTGCTCGGCCTGAACGCGGCGCTCCATCAGCGTGCGGGTGGCCCGGGTGGACGCGAGGCGCAGCTGGTTCGTCTGGACGTTGCGAGCGACGTCGCGCACGGAGGTCGCCACCTGCAGTTCGAGATTCTGCAGCTGGATCTCCGCCTGGCTGAGCTGCAGCTTCGTCCGCGCGAGCAGCGCCTCCGCGGCGCCATTGCCCAGCGGGTACGAGAACGTCACTCCGAACGACCAGTTGTGGTAGTCGTTGCTGGTCAGGCGCTTCAGCGTGGTGCCCCAGCCTTCCTCCTTGGAGTCGATGACCGGCGGCGGGAAGCCGTCTCCGAAGTTGAGCTTCGTCCCGCCCTGCCCGGTCAGCCCGTACCCGACCGTCGCGTTCAGATCCGGCAGCACCTGGTTCCGTTGGTACTTGATGGTGGAGTGGGTCAGCTCGATGTTCTTGCGCGACTGCTGCAGGTCGGTCCGCTTCTCGAGGGCGGTCTTGACGGCCGCTTCCACGTCCACGGTCCTGGCCTCGAAGGACGGCTCGTCTGTCAGGTTGAAATGCGTCGCCCAGTAGTCGGGGGCCCTGGAGTCGAGGATGATCGTGCGCAGTTGATCCTCGGTGCTCCGCACGCCGGCCTCAGCGACGATGACCGTCTCGCTGCGCTTCGCGACCTCGGCCTCGGCCTCGACGACGTCGATGGGGGCCATGGTGCCGATCTCGACCCTCGACCGGTTGTTCCGCAGCGATTCCCTGGCGAGGTCGAGCGACTGGCGGGCCACTTGCAGGGCCGCCGCCGCCGCCTTCAGGTTCCAGTAGGCGTACTTCACGCCGCGGACGGTCGTGAGAACGGTCTGGCGCAGCTCGATGTCGGAGATCTCACGCGTCGCCCTGCTGACGAGCAACTGCTGCCGCGCGGCGTCGATCTTGAGGTTCCTGAGCAGCGGCTGGGTGAACGAGAAGTTGAGACTCGACCCGAGTGACGGGTTGGGGCTGTCGTAGACGCTGTTGGACTTGCCCCGCGACGTGTCCCAGGACACGGTGTAGTTGGCGCCAAACGGCAGCAACTGGTTCGCGCCAACCTCCGAGGCGAACGCATCCCGCTTGAGGATGTCCTTGGCGCCCGAAAAGAAGCCGGAGATCGGGCTCAGCCGCCTCGACGTCGATGCCGATCCGGTCAGGTTCGGCGTCCACGCCGTCTTCGCCTGGGCGATGGCGAGGTCCTGCAACTCGGGGTTGATCCGCTCGACGCGGAGGCCCAGGTTGTTCTGGAGCGCCGACTGGACGGCGTCCTCCAGGGACAGCGGGCGGACCGGGCCGGAGGGCGCCTGCTGAACGCCAGGTTCCGGGGCCGGCTGCGGGGCCTGGGCGGCCGCGGGCCACGCGAGCGCGAAGGCGAGCGCCACGATCACGCCCACCCGGACGACAGAAGCACAAGATTGACGCATGACTTCCTGCTCCACGGCTGAAGACTCAGAAGAGCGGCGGGACACGCCGATCCTCAGAGGATATAGACGAAACGGGACCGACACCGGTTCAGGGAATCCTCAGCAGGTATACTAGCACCGCGCCAGCGCGCCCGTCCTCGACCTGGCCGCCATTCTGCCGCCATCCATGAGCCGAGGTTGCCTGCCGATGCGATTCCTCCGACGAGTACAAACCCGTCCTGACGCTGTTCGACACGAACCTGCGCCTGGCGCCGGCGGCACATGCCGCGCGCCATTGAGCGCGGGACCGGAGTGCTCCGATGATCCCTGAAGACGTCCTGCGCCGTTTCACCGAGCTCGGCGCTCTGCTGACCGGGCACTTCCGCCTCACGTCCGGCCTGCACAGCCCGAACTACCTCCAGTCCGCCCTGGTGCTGCAGCATCCGCCCGAGGCCGAGGCTCTCGGATTGGCCCTGGGTGCGGCCCTCGGCGAGCACCTGGGCACGGCGACGCCCACCGCCGTGCTGTCGCCCGCGCTGGGGGGCCTCATCATCGGTCACGAGGTGGCGCGCGCCCTGGGCGTCCGGGCCATCTTCGCCGAGCGCGCGGAGGGTGTGCTCACGCTGCGCCGGGGCTTCGATCTCGGCCCGGACGACCGGGTCGTCGTCGTCGAAGACGTCGTCACGACGGGCGGCTCCACGCGAGAGACGATGGAGGTGGCGCGCGCGAAAGGCGCGACGGTGGTGGCCGCCGCGGCCGTCATCAACCGGAGCGGTTCGGCCAACCCGGTGGACGTGCCGTTCGTGGCGCTGGCCGCGATCACGCCGCCGACCTACAAGCCGGAGGTCTGCCCGCTGTGCGCACAGGGCATTCCCGTCACGAAGCCGGGGTCGAGGATACCGGGTTGATGGACCGCGTCCTGAAGATCACGCTGTCGTATGACGGGACGGCGTACGTCGGCTGGCAGCGCCAGGCGGGCGGCGTGTCGATCCAGGGGCTGCTCGAGGACGCGTTGGCGCGGCTCGAGGGTGCGTGGGTCGTCGTGCACGGAG
Organism: uncultured Acidobacteriota bacterium; assembly: GCA_963809475.1. Taxonomy (GTDB): domain Bacteria; phylum Acidobacteriota; class Vicinamibacteria; order Vicinamibacterales; family JAKQTR01; genus JAKQTR01. The sequence continues at coordinate 1,205,117 of CAWEJS010000002.1, read as the reverse complement.
CGGGCCGCACAGACGCCGGCGTGCACGCCTTCGGGCAAGTCGCGTCTGCGCGGGTCTCGACGCCGCACGACGCTTCGGTCATCCGTCGGGCGCTCAACGGCATGCTCCCGCCGGATGTCCGCGTGCTCGGGGTCGAGGACGCGGCGGTGGACTTCCATGCGCGCTACAGCGCGTCCGGCAAGACCTACGAGTACCGCATCTGGCAGGGCGAGGTGCAGCCCCCTCTCGCCCGGGCGTGGAGCTGGCACGTCCCGCGAGCCCTGGACGTCGAGGCGATGGACGGCGCGGCGCGCTCCCTGGAGGGGCGGCACGATTTTGCCGCGTTCCAGTCGTCCGGCAGTGGTGTGGCGACCTCGACGCGCACGGTGACGAGCGCCCGCGTTCGGTCGACGCATGCGAGCCCGTCGTTTGCGATCGAACCCGCAGACATGCCAACGGCAGAGCCCGGCGGACGGCTCGTGGTGCTCCGTATCGAGGCAGACGGGTTCCTCCGGCACATGGTCCGGGCGATCGCCGGCACGCTCGTCGAGATCGGCGACGGCCGCCGCGAACCCGGTTCGATGGCCGCGCTCCTCGCCGGGCGTAATCGCGCGGCAGCCGGGGCGACCGCCCCCGCGCACGGCCTTGTGCTCGTGCAGGTCCGCTTCGCGGTCCAGCCCGGCGTGCGCTGAAGGCGCGCCGGAGGCCGCGTCCGGTGCTGTGGCGCCTGCGTCACGAAGCCTGTATCATGGGCTGTCGCGTTCCCCAAGGTGCCCGCATGGCGCTTGATCAGCTTCTGGCGTCGATACGACCGGGGTCGCCAGACGAGGCGCTGGCGCGTCGCGTCATTCCCGCCAGGCTCCCGGCGCACATCGCCATCATCATGGACGGCAACGGCCGCTGGGCGGCCAGTCGCCACCTGCCCCGCGTCCGCGGCCACCAGGCGGGCGTCGACGCGGTCCGCGACACGGTGGAAACCTGCGCACGGATGGGCATCGGCGTCCTGACCCTCTACGCATTCTCGACGGAGAACTGGAAGCGCCCGCAGCTGGAAATCATGACGCTGATGCGGCTGCTGAAGCGGTACATCAAGCTGGAGCTCTCGACGCTCATCAAGCACGACATCCGCTTCCGGATGATCGGCCGCGAGGCAGGGCTGCCCCTTGACATCCAGCGGGAGCTGACCCGCGCCCGCGAGGCCACGGCCCGCTGCGCGGGCATGCAGTTCAACATCGCCCTCAACTACAGCGGCCGGGCCGAGATCGTCGACGCGGCGCGCCGCGCGGTTGCCGCGGGCCTGGACGCCGCCGAGATCGACGAGGAGCGGTTCGGCGACCTGCTTTACACGGCCGGGCAACCCGACCCGGACCTGCTCATCCGCACGAGCGGCGAACTGCGCGTCAGCAATTTCCTCCTGTGGCAGATCGCGTACGCCGAGATCCACGTGACCGACGTCCTCTGGCCGGACTTCCGTTGCCGCCACCTGCTCGAGGCGGTCCTCGACTACCAGACGCGGGAACGCCGCTACGGCGGCATCAAGCAGCCCGCCCACGCGCGTTCAGCCACGTGACCCGCCTTCTCAGCGGCGTCGTGATGATCGCGGTGACGCTGGCCGCGCTGTGGTTTGCGCCGCCCTGGCTGCTCCTGCTGTTCGTCGAGGCCATCGTCGTCGCGGCGTGCGTCGAGTATGCCGGCCTCATGAGCCGATCCGGCGTGCCGCTCCCGCGAGCCGTCGCGACGGGAGCGGCCGTGGTCACGTGCGCCGCGATCGCCTGGCCGGGCGTGCCCGCCGCGCCGGTGCTGAGCGGCACCATTCTCGCGGCCCTGGTGGCGGTGCTGATGGTTACGCCGCCGGCCCCGCATGTGCCCGCGGCGGCGGCCGCCACGCTGTTCCCGGCGCTGTACATCGGCATCCCGCTTGCGCTGGCCGCGGTCATCCGCGGGGGATGGGGCCGGGAGGTCCTGCTGCTGGGGCTGCTCGTCGTGCTCGCGTCCGACACCGCGCAGTTCTACGCGGGTTCGCTCCTCGGGCGCCGCCGGCTCGCCCCGGCGATCAGCCCCAAGAAGAGCGTCGAGGGCGCGGTGGGCGGATTCGTGGTCGGCGTCGCCGTCATGGCCGGGCTCGGCCGGCTCTGGCTGCCCGCGGTCCCGGCCCCGCGCCTCGTGGCCATCGGCATCGTCCTCGTCGGCCTGGGCATCGCCGGCGACCTCTTCGAATCGTTGCTGAAGCGCAGCGCCAACCTCAAGGACAGCTCGACGCTCATCCCGGGCCACGGGGGCGTCCTCGACCGGATCGACTCGCTGCTCTTCGTGATACCCGGCTACTACCTGATCCTGAGACTCGTCGCGTAAGAGGCCGCTGCCGTGACGTCCCGCCGCAGAATCGCCATCCTCGGATCCACCGGCTCGATTGGCCGCAGCGCGCTGGCGGTCGTGGAGGCGCACCAGGACCGCCTGGAAATCGTGGGCCTTGCTGCGGGAGCGAACGCGGGCCTGCTGGCCGCCCAGGTCGCCCGCGCGTGGCCCCGCGTGGCCGCCATGGCGACGCCGCATGGGCTCGACAACGTGCGGGCGCACCTCGGTGGGGCCTCGGCCGGCGTGCGCCTCGTGGCCGGCGCCGAGGGACTGGTGGAGGTAGCCACGCATCCGGACGTCGACGTGCTGCTGTGCGCCTCGTCCGGGACCGCCGCCCTCGACGCCGTCCTCGCGGCCATCGAGGCGGGCAAGACCATCGCCCTCGCCAACAAGGAAGTCCTGGTGATGGCGGGCGCGATTGTCACCGCGGCCGCGCGCCGGCGCGGCGTCGCGATCCTGCCGGTCGACAGCGAGCACAACGCGATCCACCAGTGCCTCCACGGGCGGGACCCGGCCGCGATCACCCGCCTGATCCTCACGGCATCGGGCGGGCCGTTCCGCCGCCACTCCCTGGCTGACCTGAAGAAGGTCGGGCCGGAGGACGCCCTCCGCCACCCAACGTGGCGCATGGGGCGCAAGATCACCATCGACTCGGCGACCCTGATGAACAAGGGTCTCGAGGTGATCGAGGCGCGGTGGCTGTTCGGCGCGGGGCCGGCGCAGATCGACGTCCTGATCCACCCGCAGTCGGTCGTGCACTCCATGGTGGAGTTTCGCGACGGGTCGATCCTCGCGCAACTCGGGGTCACCGACATGCGCCTGCCGATCCAGTACGCCTTCTCGTATCCCGAGCGGTGGACAAGCCCGCTGCCGCGCCTGGACCTCGCGCGCTGCGGGCCGCTCGAGTTCGGCCTGCCGGACCACAAGCGGTTTCCGTGCCTCGGGCTGGCCTACCGGGCGCTCGGCGGGGACTCGAGCCTCCCGGTCGTGCTGAACGCCGCCAACGAGGTGGCGGTGGCCGCTTTCCTGGACGGGACGCTGGGCTTCCTCGCCATCCCGGAGGTGATCGAACGGGCCATGGATGCCAGCCGGGCCGGGAACGTCGCGACCCTCGCCGACGTCCGAACAGTAGACCGGTGGGCCAGGGAATTCGCCCGGGATCTCGTCACGGGCTACAATTGAGCTAGAGGGTCTCCTTGCTGCATTCGCTGATCGCGTTCATCTTCGTCCTCGGTGTCCTCATCTTCGCGCACGAACTGGGGCACTTCCTCGTCGCCAGGTGGCTCGGCGTCCGCGTCATCACGTTCTGCATCGGAATGGGCCCCAAGCTGCTGAAATGGCGCCGGGGCGACACGGAATACGCGATTGCGGTGCTCCCGATCGGCGGCTACTGCAAGATGGCCGGCGAGAACCCGGACGAGCCCCAGACCGGGGCCCGTGACGAGTTCCTGTCGCGGCCCAAGTGGGATCGGCTGCGCATCCTGCTCGCCGGCCCGGTGATGAACATCCTCCTGTCCATCGTCCTGACGACGATCGTCGTCGCGCAGGGCGCGCAGGTGCCGATCTTCGAGAGCGACCCGGTTGACGTCGCCGTCGTGACCAGGGGCTCGGCGGCTGAACGGGGCGGCATCAAGACCGGCGACCGCATCATCAAGGTGGGGAGCCAGAAGACCCCGACCTGGGAGCAGTTCTACCTGGCGATCGGCGGCCGCGCGGATCGCGACGTGCCAATCACGCTGCTGCGCGAGGGCCGCGAGCTGGTCCTCACGGTGAAACCCGAGGCCCAGACGAAGATGCGGATCGGCGACATCGGGGTGCTGCCCAAGGTGCACCCCGCCATCCGCAGCGTCGAGGTGAACGGCCCGGCCGACAAGGCAGGCCTCAAAGCCGGCGACGTGGTCCTGGCGCTGAACGGCGAGCCCATCATCTTCTCGGGCCAGCTGTCGGCGGAGATCCGCAAGCACCCCGACGAGGCGATCACGCTCAAGGTCGAGCGGGCCGGGGCCGGCCTCGACATCACGGTCACGCCGCGCCGCCAGGGCCAGATCGGCCTCATCGGCATCGGGATTCAGGATCCGTTCAGGACGATCAATCCGGGCCCGCTCGGCGCGATCAAGCTCAGCCTCGAGAAGAACGTCGAGTACTCCGGCCTCATCTTCCAGACGATCGGCGGCCTGCTCACCCGTGAGACGTCGCCCAAGCAGCTGATGGGACCCGTCGCGATCGCGCAGCTTTCGGGCGACTACGCAGCCGCCGGCTGGATCGCGCTCCTGTCGTTCATGGCGATGCTCAGCCTGAACCTCGGGCTGTTGAACCTGCTGCCGATTCCCGTGCTGGACGGCGGACACATCTTCATCATGGCCGTCGAGGGGATCGTGCGGCGCGACCTCAGCATGAAGGTGAAGGAGCGCCTCATGGTGGCCGGGTTCCTCGTGCTGATGTTGCTGATGGTCACGGTCGTCTACAACGACCTCGCCCGCATCGGATGGTTCGGGCGCCTCATGCCGGGCCGCAACTGAAGCGGGCGGCCGGCCGCGGGCCCGCGCGCCGCCTCAGACGCGTGGCGGCGCCTGCGAGCCCCGGAAGTGCCGGGCGACGGCCGCGGCCATCGCCGCCATCGTGAACTCCTCCGGCACGACGGCCGGCATCAGCCCGTGCGCGATCGCCGCCTGCGCAGTCACCGGGCCCACACACGCGACGATCGTCGTTCGCAGGATGTCCACGACCGCGTCGGCGCCGTGGATGTCGACGAATTCGCGCACCGTTGACGGGCTGACGAACGTCACCACGTCGATCTGCTGCTCGAGCAGCATCTTGTAGAGGTCCGGCTCGCCCGGATCGCCCGGCAGGACCCGTAAGATCCTGTACGCGCCGATCTCCTCGACCTCGGCGCCGGCCTTGCGCAACTCGGGCGCCAGCAGGTCGCGCGCGCCTTCGGCCTGCAGGAGCAGCACGCGCCGATCGCGCAGGCCTTTCGCGGCCGACAGCGCCTCGATCAGGGACTCGAGCCTGAGCTCCGCCGGGGCGACGTCCACCCGGATCCCGACGGCGGCGAACCGCTCGGCCGATGACTGGCCGATCGCGCACAACCCGACGCCCTTCAGCTCGCGCAGGTCGGACGGCCCGGCCATCAGCCGCTTCAGGAACACCTCCGTGCCCGTGAGCGTCGGGAGGATGACCCAGTCGTAGGACGCGATGCCTGTGCACGCGGCGTCGACGGCGGTGTCATCCTCGACCGGCGCGAGGCGCACCGTCGGCGCCAGGATCACCTGCGCGCCCTGTTCCTCGAACAACTCGACGAGCTCCCGCGCCTGCTCGCGGGGGCGCGTCACGACGACGCGCCTGCCGATGAGCGGCCGCACGTCGAACCACCGGAGGTGCTCGCGCAACGCGGCCACGCGGCCGACCACGACGATGGCGGGGCGCGCCTCGGCCGGGAGCGCCGCTTCCGCCAGTGATCCCAGGGTGCCGACGATCGTCCGCTGGGTCGCGAGCGTCCCGTCGTAGATCAACGCCACCGGCTCGTCGGCCGGGCGGCCGTGCGCGCGGAGCGCCGCGAGGATCGCCGGCACCTGCGCCGGGCCGGCGTAGCACACGATGGTGCCGTCGAGGCGCGCCAGGCTGGCCCAGTCGATCTTCGGGACCTTGCCGCTGGCGTCCTCATGCCCCCGCACGAGAGTCAGGGTGTCGCCGCCGCCCCGGTAGGTCACCGGCACGCCGGCATACGGCGGCGTGCCCACGGCCGCCGGGATCCCCGGCACGACCTCGAAGGGAATGCCGTGCTCGTGCAGGAACAGGGCTTCCTCGCCGCCGTCGTCGAACACGAACGAATCGCCCCACTTCAGCCGGGCGACGCACTTGCCCTCGCGGACCTTCTCGACGAGGAGGTACGCGATGGCGTCCCGATCCGTCCCTTGGGGAGCGGCCCGCCCGACGTCGATGCGCTCGGCGCCCGGCGGCGCGTGGCGCAGCACGGCCGTGTGCACCAGGCGGTCGTACACGACCACGTCCGAGCGCCCGAGACACCTGGCCCCGCGCAGCGTCAGCAGGCCCGGATCGCCGGGCCCGGCACCGATGAAGTAGACCATGGGACGGCTTGGCATGGCGCACCTCGCCCACAAGGGGCCGCGAGCGGCCCAAGCATATCAGAGGCGCGGGAGCGCGACGCGGGATGGATCAGCGGGCCGGCGCGTAGTAGCCCAGCTTCGTCCGCGCGGTGACGCCGGGACGGGACGTCCGCACGGACACGCGCCGCCACTGCCCGTCGCGCCGGGCGTTCGACGACGTGTAGCCCACAAGGTACTGGCTGGACAGTTCCTGGGCGATGAGCGCGTAGATCGCCGGCAACTCGCCAACCCTGGTCGGGAAGAACACCCGCCCGCCCGTCTGCGTCGTCAACTGGCGGAGTACGAAATCCGCCTCGTTGTAACCCTTGCCCGACGGGGGCGGCTGACCGTGGATGCCGATGGCGTAGATGGCGGTCTCCGACCGCATGGCCAGATCGAGGACGGTCTCGTACGACACCAGGCTCGACGTGTCCTCGCCGTCCGACAGGACGATGATCGCCTGGCGGCGCTGGTCCTCGGCGCTGCGGGCCTCGGTCTTCTTCAGTTCCTTGAGCGAGATGTAGATGGCGTTGTAGAGCGCCGTCGAACCGCCCGCCACCACCGACCTGATGGCCTTCTCGAGGGCGGGCCGCGAGTTGGTGAACGGGACCACCACGTCGGCGCGGCTGTCGAAGTCGATGACCTGCACCTGGTCCTGCGGGCGCAGGCTCTCGACGAAGCCCAGGGCCGCCGCCTGGGTGGTCTGCATCTTGTCCTCCATGCTCGCGCTGCTGTCGAGGAGCAGGGCCACGGAGAGCGAGAGGCTGGTGCGGCTGAAGAACCCGATGTCCTGCTTGACGCCGTCTTCCAGGACGGTGAAGTCGTCGGCGCCAAGGTCGGTGACGTACCGGTTCGCCGGGTCGGTGGCCGTGATGGTGAGGGACACCAGGTCAATGCCGCTCCGGAACGCCGGCACCTGGGCCGGCGGCGGGGTGGGCGCGACCGTCTGCGCGGCCGCCGCCGCGGCCAGCGACCCGCACAGCAGGGCGGCCACGGAGGCCGGAGCGGCCCGCCCGATGTTCATCGCGCGCTCGAGCCCCGGACGGGGACCAACACGCCGCGCGCCGTCAGCCCCGCCGGCCGCACGGACACCTCCGTCTTCCCGGGAGGAATCAACGAGTCGGGTCTCGCGAACGTGATCCGGTACTGGCCCACCAGTTCGGAGGCCAGGCGGTCCAGGGCATCGGTCATCGCCATCGACGAGAGGAGGTTCACGCGCCGGCCGCCGGTGGCGGTGGTGCCCCGATCGAACAGGCCCTCCCGGTTCCGGCCTTCGGTCGTCAGGCCGTCGGCGGGCATGCCGGCGCCGATCGTGAACACGTGCAGTGCCGCGCCGCTTGGCGTCAACTTCTCGAGGAGAACCGAGTCGGACTCGTTCCCGAATTCCCGCCCGCCCGCCCAGATCACCACGATGGCGGATCGCTCGGGCGCCCGCTTCTCCAGCCCCGCCAGCACGAGGTCGACCGCGTCGAGCACATACGCGCCGGCGCCGGAGATCGGAAACAACCGGCCGATTCCAGCCGCCAGCAACGCCGGGTCGCTCGTGTAGTCGGCGTGGACGGTGGGGCGCTCGCCGAGGCCCACGATCGAGATCCGGGCCTGGCCGCGCATGCGGGCGACGAACGCTTCCAGGCCCTTGCGGACGTCGGACATATGGCCGTCCAGCGCCTGGCTGGTGTCGACGAGGATCGCGAGGTCCAGGACGTCCGACGCCCGGCGTGCGCGGAGCACTTCGCGGACCCGGCCGTCCTCGCGGACGATGAAGTCGGACGGGCCCAGCGTCAGGACCGGCGTGTCAGAGCGGTCGAGGACGCTGACGAACATGTCACGATCGACCGTTTGCGCCGAGGCCGGCGCCGACGCGTACAGGACCGCGGCGAGGGCGCACACGATCCGGAACCAACTCGAAGAGGGCGGGCACGAAAGGGAGAGTTTCACCAGGATCCGTCCTTGGAATGGGCAGGCGTACGGCCAGTATAGCGTTTCCGCGAAACGATTGTCAGCACGGCACTTGGCCACCTTGACCCACCTTCCGACCGCGTGCTATAACCCGAAGGCTGTCCGCCGGGCGCGCACGCCGGGTCAGCGGGCGGGCCAGCCGGCTTCGGGCGGGGACGTGCTCCCTTCCCGCGGGTCCTGGCGCGGCGGACGGGCCTCCCGGAATGGCGGCGTGCCGTCCGCACGAGAACCCGCGTTTCCCGCGAGACAGCCGGACGTCGCGCATCGTGAGTCCGGGAGTTCCGAACAGGGTCAGGCGCGCCCGAGTCGCGAGCAGGTGAATCGGCGATGGTCAATACATGGATTCCGATCCTGGTGTTCATCGGCGTGGCGGTGGCGTTCGCCATCATCGTGCTGCTGCTCGCATGGGCGATCGCCCCGCAGCGGTACGGGCGCGTCAAGCTCGAGCCGTACGAGTGCGGCATCGAGCCGAGAACCGACGCGAGGGACCGGTTCAACGTGCGGTATTTCCTCGTGGGCATGCTGTTCCTGATCTTCGACGTGGAGACGATCTTCCTGTATCCATGGGCCGTGATCGTGGACGAGCTGGCCTGGTTCGGGTTCGTCGAAGTGGTCGTGTTCCTGTTCATCCTCATCGTCGGGTACTTCTACGCCTGGCGCGAGGGTGCGCTCGAGTGGGCGTAGGCGGAGAGCGTTGATGTCCGAAGGCCAGAAGCCAGCACCCGAGAATCCCGCGCCGGCGCAGCCAGGGGAGCCGGCCGCGCCCGCGGCGACGCCCGCCGCTCCGGCACCGCCGGCCGCCGGCCCCAAGCCGGAAGCGAAGGCCGGCGTGAAGCCCGAGGCGAAGGCGGCCGCGCCGCCGGTTCCGCCGGACCAGGCTCCACCGGCGGACATGGCGGTCCCGGCATGCGTGACGGCGCTCCAGCAAGGCCTGCCGGGCGCGGTCGAGCAGGTGAGCTACTGGGTGGGGGACTGGACCGTCATCGTGCCGGCCGGACGCCTCGTCGAGGCGGCCACCTACCTGCGCGACGCCCCGGAGGGCCGGTTCGACTACCTGTCGGACCTGACGGCCGTGGACTGGTCGGCGCGCGACCCGCGCTTCGACATCGTCCTCTGCCTCTACTCGACGTCGCTGCGCCACCGGCTCCGGATCAAGGTGCGGGCCGCCGACGGCGCGGCGGTGCCGAGCGTGGCCGCGGTCTGGCCCGCGGCGAACTGGCTGGAGCGCGAGGTCTTCGACATGTTCGGCGTGACGTTCGCCAATCACCCGGACCTGCGCCGGATCCTGATGCCGGCCGACTGGCAGGGCCATCCGCAACGGAAGGACTACCCGCTCGAAGGCCCCGGCGAGCTGCTGATGGAAAACCCGCAGACGTGGCTGAAGTCGAGCCAGGCGGCCGCCGAGTCCGGCATCGAGTGAGCCACGTGACCATGCAGACCCCATCGCCCCGCCCGATGTTCGACACCGACGAGCTCATCCTCAACATGGGCCCGCAGCACCCCGCCACGCACGGTGTGCTCCGCCTCGTCCTGAAGCTGGACGGCGAGCGCGTCGTCGACTGCGACCCGATCATCGGCTACCTGCACCGGGGCATCGAGAAGCTCAGCGAGAGCCGCGACTACACGCAGATCATCCTGCTGACGGACCGGATGGACTACGTGGCGGCTGCCGCGAACAACCTCGGCTACGTGGAGACGATCGAGAAGCTCTACGCGATCGAGGTGCCGCGCCGCGCCCGGTACCTCCGCACGATCCTGGCGGAGCTGCAGCGCATCGCGAGCCACCTCGTCTGGCTGGGCTCCAGCGCGGGCGACCTCGGGGCGCTGACGGTACTGCTGTACGGGCTGCGCGAGCGGGAGTTCGTGCTGGACCTCTTCGAGGAGTACTGCGGCGCCCGGATGACCTACAACACGATGCGGGTCGGCGGTCAGCCCTTCGACGTGCCGCCGGGCTGGGCCAAGAAGGTGCTGGCGTTCTGCGACGTGCAGGAGCAGAAGCTGCCCGACTACGAGAACCTCCTGACGAACAACCGCATCTTTCTGCAGCGCACGAAGGACATCGGCATCATTTCGGGTGCCGATGCGATCGCTGCCGGGCTGTGCGGGCCGCCCCTGCGCGGCTCGGCCGTGCGGCGGGACGTCCGCAAGGACGAGCCGTACGCGGCGTATGACGAGATGGAGTTCGACATCCCGCTGGGCACGCGCGGCGACACCTACGATCGGTACCTCGTCCGGCTGGAGGAGATCGTGCAGTCCATCCGGATCCTGCGCCAGGCGGTGCAGGGTATCCCGGAAGGGCCGATCATGGCCAAGGTGCCGCGGCTCATCAAGCCGCCCGCCGGCGAGACGTATCACGCCATCGAGGCGCCGAAGGGCGAGCTGGGGTACTTCGTGGTCAGCGACGGCAAGTCGGTGGCGCCGTACCGCATGCGCGTGCGGCCGCCGTCGTTCTGCAACCTCCAGGCCCTGCCGCGGCTCGTGAAGGGGCACCTGGTGGCGGACGTGGTGGCGCTCGTCGGCACCATCGACATCGTGCTCGGCGAGGTCGATCGCTAGAGGCAGGGAACCGGCGACAACGCCTGCCGCGCCGAAGCCGGCCGCGGGGCCGATTGGCGAAGGCGGGGGGTTCGGGATTCTGGGCTCATGGTTGAAACTCTCATCGTCCCGTTGATCATGATCGTGATCGTGATCGTCGCGGTGCTGACCGCCGTGATCTACATGGTGCTGCTCGAGCGCAAGGTGCAGGCCTGGGTGCAGGTCCGCTATGGGCCCATGCGGGTGGGGTACCGCGGCCTGCTCCAGACGGTTGCGGACACCCTGAAGCTCTTCCTGAAGGAGGACATCACGCCGGCCCGGGCCGACAAGTGGGTGTTCACGGTGGCGCCCATTCTCGTCCTCGTGCCGTCGCTCATCGCCTTCGCGGTGATCCCGCTGAGCCGCGACCTGACGCTCTTCGGGCGTACGTTCCCGGGCCAGATCGCCGACGTGAACGTGGGCCTGCTCTACATCGTCTCGGTCGCGTCCATCGGCGTCTACGGCATCATCCTCGGCGGGTGGTCGTCGAACAGCAAGTTCCCGCTGCTCGCCAGCCTGCGCTCCTCGGCCCAGCTCATCAGCTACGAAGTCGCGGTGACGATGACGCTGGTCACCGTGATCATGCTTTCGGGCACGCTCAGCCTGGCGGGCATCGTCAAGTCCCAGCTGGCCCAGGGCTGGTGGTTCGGCTTCATGCAGCCGGTGGCGTTCGTGATCTACTTCATCGGCGGGCTGGCCGAGACGAACCGCGCGCCCTTCGACCTGCCGGAGGCGGAGCAGGAACTGGTCGGGGGCTTCCACACCGAGTACTCGGGGATGCGATTCGCGTTCTTCTTCCTCGCCGAGTACACGAACATGATGGTCATCTCCGCGGTGGCGACGACGCTGTTCATGGGCGGGTGGCTGCAGCCGTTCCCGAACGTGTCGTGGCTCGCGTTCCTCGGCTACATCCCCGGCTGGGTGTGGTTCCTGCTCAAGACCTTCGGCTTCCTGTACGTGTTCCTGTGGGTGCGGGCGACGTTTCCCCGCTACCGGTACGACCAGCTGATGAGGCTCGGCTGGAAGTGGCTGATCCCGCTGGCCATCCTGAATCTCGTGGTGACCGGCCTGGTGAAAGTGCTGGTGTAGGACCCCGTCGACCGTAGCGGAGAACCATGGCTGAAGCAGTTGCGTTCTACATCGTCGCGGCGCTCATCCTGGGGTTTGGCGTGCTCGTCATCACGGCGAAGAGCGCCGTGCACAGCATCCTGTTCCTCGTGGCCGACTTCCTGTGCGTGGCCGCGCTCTACGTCATGCTGCAGGCGCAGTTCCTCGCCGTCATCCAGGTGATGGTCTACGCCGGCGGCATCATGGTCCTGTACCTCTTCGTCGTGATGCTCGTGAATCTGAAGCGGCCGCCCGAGGCGCACCGCGATCCGCACCGGCTCGGGCGCCTCGGCGCCGTGCTGGCCGCCGCCATCTTCGTCGAACTGGCGGCCATCTTCGCGGTGGGCTGGACGAAGCCGGCGGCGGTGGCGGGCACGCTCAGCCCGAACAACGTCGAGCAGATCGGCCGGGCGCTCTACACCGAGTACCTGATCCCCTTCGAACTGGCGTCGGTCCTGCTGCTGGTCGCGATGATCGGCGCCATCATCCTGGCCAAGCGGGAGTTGTAGGCCGATGATCACCACCACCCACTACATGATGCTGTCGGTCGCCCTCTTCACCCTGGGGGTCGTCGGCGTCCTGACGCGGCGGAACGTCATCATCGTGCTCATGTCGATCGAGCTGATGCTGAACGCGGTGAACATCAACTTCATCGCATTCTCGCACCAGCTGCAGAACGCCGTCGGCCAGGTGTTCGCGGTCTTCGTCATCGTCATCGCCGCGGCCGAGGCCGCCGTCGGCCTCGGCATCATCCTCGCGCTGTACCGCAACACGGAAACCGTCAACATCGACGAGATGAACCTGCTGCGGTGGTGAGTCGTATGGACCTGATCTGGCTGATTCCCCTGCTGCCCGGCGTCGGCGCCCTCGTCAACGGCCTCGTCGGCATCCGCTTCTTCGGCAAGCGCACGGCCGGCCTCGTGGCCAACGCGACGATGGCCGCCGCCCTGGCGCTCGCGCTCTACGCGTTCTGGCAGCTCCTGGGGCTGCCCGCCGAGGCGCGCGAGCACACGGTCCGCGTGGCGACCTGGCTGCCGTCCCTGCCCCTCGCCCTCTCGGACGGCGCCATCGGGCGCTTCACGGTGCCGTGGGGCTTCCGCCTCGACCCGCTCTCGGGGCTGATGATCCTCGTCGTCACGGGTATCGGATTCCTCATCCACATCTACTCGATCGGGTACATGCACGGAGAGCCGCGGGGAGGCTATGCGCGGTACTTCTCGTACCTCAACCTCTTCGTGTTCTTCATGCTGCTGCTCGTCCTGGGCGACAACTTCCTCGTGATGTTCGTCGGCTGGGAGGGCGTGGGCCTCTGCTCGTACCTGCTCATCGGGTACTACTACGAGAAGAAGAGCGCGTCGGACGCGGGCAAAAAGGCCTTCATCGTCAACCGGATCGGCGACTGGGGCTTCCTCGTCGGGATGTTCCTGATCTTCTCGACCTTCGGGACCCTGGACTTCCGCGCCGTGGCCGACGCTGCCGGCCTCATGGGCGTCGAGACCGCCGGGTTCGGCACCCTGTCGCTCATCACGCTGCTGCTTTTCATCGGCGCCACGGGGAAGTCGGCGCAGATCCCGCTGTACGTCTGGCTGCCGGACGCCATGGAAGGCCCGACGCCGGTGTCCGCCCTGATCCACGCCGCGACGATGGTGACGGCGGGCGTCTACATGGTGGGCCGCAACGCGGTGCTCTTCGGCCACGCGCCGATGACGATGGAGGTCGTCGCCGTGGTCGGCGTGGCGACGGCGTTCATGGCCGCCACGATCGGCCTGGTGCAGACCGACATCAAGCGCGTGCTGGCGTACTCGACCGTGTCGCAGCTCGGGTTCATGTTCGTCGCGATGGGCGTGGGCGCGTTCGCCGCCGGCGCGTTCCACCTGATGACCCACGCGTTCTTCAAGGCTCTGCTGTTCCTGTGCTCGGGCTCGGTGATCCACGCCATGGCGGGCCAGCAGGACATGCGGCAGATGGGCGGGCTGAAGAAGTACATGCCGGTCACCTACGTGACCATGTTGATCGGCACGCTGGCGATCGCTGGGATCCCGCCGCTCTCGGGGTTCTTCAGCAAGGACGAGATTCTCTACCGCGCGTTCCTCGACCACAAGGTGATCTGGAGCGTGGCGGTCGTCACCGCGCTGATGACCGCGTTCTATATGTTCCGCCTGATGTCGCTGACGTTCTTCGGGCCCTACCGGGGGCCGGCGTGGGCGCACGGCGGTCACGACGCGGGACACGGCCGGGCATGGCCACGCCGAAGCCGGACACGGCGAAGGCGGGTGGCACGGTCCCCACGAGTCGCCGAGGTCCATGACCGTGCCGCTTCAGTTGCTGGCGGCAGGCGCCGTCATCGCGGGCTTCGCGGGCATCCCGGCGGCGCTCGGCGGCGGCAACGCCATCGAGCGCTTTCTGGAACCGAGTTTCGTCGCCCGAACGGTCGCGCCGGAACACGCGACCGCGCACGCGACGACCGGGGTTCCAGCCCTGAGCGAGACGGCGCGCGCCGCCGAGTCGAAGGGCGTTGCGGCTCACGCGGGCGCCAGCCCCGCCGTAGCTGCGAGCGAGCATGGCGGAAGCTCCGAGCCGAGCAGCGAAGGCGGGCACCTCTCGCAGGCCGGCGAACTCGGCCTGATGGGGCTGTCCGTCCTCGTGGGCGTCATCGGGATTCTGACCGCCTACCGCATCTACGTCCGGACGCCCGAGATTGCCGAGAACCTGGCCCGCCGGTGGGCGGGCGCCCACCGCGTGCTGTCGAACAAGTACGACGTGGACGAACTGTACGGCGCCACCGCCGTCGCCGGCACGATGGGCGCCGCCAACGGGCTGTGGACCTTTGACCGGACGGTGGTGGACGGCGCCGTGAACGGGTCGGGCTGGCTGACGGTGTTCTCGGCCTGGTGCTCGCACCTCGTCGACAAGTACGTCGTGGACGGCCTCGTGAACCTCGTCGGCGCCATGCTGGAGGAGTCGAGCTTCGTGTTCCGCCGCCTCCAGACCGGCCTCGTGCAGAACTACGCGCTGGTCATGCTGTTCGGCGTCTTCGCCTTCGTGAGCGTCTACCTGTTCGTGCGGTAGCCGGATTCCGAGTCAGCGTGACCTTAACCTCAGGACTGCAGCAGTGAGCAACGCCGCCAACTTCCCCATCCTGTCACTCATCCTCTTCACGCCGCTCGTGGGGGCCGTGCTGCTCCTGTTCGTGAGCCGGCGCCAGGAGAACCTGATCCGGTGGATCGCGAACATCGTCGCGCTCCTCGGGTTCGTGGTGTCGGTGCCGCTGTGGTTCTGGTACAACCCATCGGGGGCCCAGTACCAGTTCGTCGAGCGGGTCCCGTGGATTCCGTCCATCGGGGCGGAGTACTTCCTGGGCGTCGACGGCTTCAGCATCCTGCTGATCCTGCTGACCACGCTGATGGGCACCATCGCGGTGCTGTCGTCGTGGACGGCGATCAAGGAGCGCGTCAAGGAGTACGACATCTTCCTCCTGATCCTCCAGGGCGGGATGATCGGCGCCTTCATCTCCCTCGACTTCCTGCTGTTCTTCCTGTTCTGGGAGGTCATGCTGGTGCCGATGTACTTCCTGATCGGCATCTGGGGCAGCGACCGGCGGCTGTACTCGGCCATCAAGTTCTTCCTCTACACCCTGGCCGGCAGCGTGGTCATGCTGCTCGGCATCCTCGCGCTCTACTTCCACTTCCACGACGTGACGGGCGCCTACAGCTTCGACATCACGAAGTACCAGGCAATGCACGTGCCGTTCAACCTGCAGTGGTGGGTGTTCCTGGCCTTCTTCCTCGGCTTCTCGATCAAGGTGCCGATGTTCCCGTTCCACACCTGGCTGCCCGACGCGCACACCGACGCGCCGACGGCCGGGTCCGTCATCCTGGCGGCCGTCCTCCTGAAGATGGGGACGTACGGGTTCATCCGCTTCAGTCTGCCCATCCTGCCGGAGGCGACGAGGGCGAGCGTGTGGTGGGTCGCGGCGCTCGCGATCATCGGAATCATCTACGGCGCCCTGGTGGCGCTCGCGCAGAAGGACTGGAAGCGGCTGGTCGCCTACTCGAGCGTGAGCCACATGGGCATGGTGATGCTGGGCATGTTCGCGCTGAACCCCGTCGGCCTCATGGGGAGCATGGTCCAGCAGCTGAACCACGGCATCTCCACCGGCGCGCTCTTCCTGATCGTCGGCGTGGTGTACGAGCGACGGCACACCCGCGAGATCGCGGAGTACGGGGGGCTGTCGAAGGTCATGCCGGTCTACGCGGCGATCTTCATGATCATGATGCTGTCCTCGCTCGGGCTGCCGACGCTGAACGGCTTCATCGGCGAGATCCTCATCCTGCAGGGCGCCTACACGGCCAACTTCTGGTGGGCGGTCGTGGCGGCGAGCGGCCTCGTCCTCGGCGCGGCCTACCTCCTCTGGCTCTACCAGCGGACGATGTTCGGCAAGGTGGAGAACCCGAAGAACGAGCACCTGGCCGACCTGAACCTCCGCGAGATCGCGACCTTCGTGCCGCTCGTCATCCTGGCGGTCTGGATCGGCATCTACCCCTCGCCGTTCATCAACCGGCTGACCCCGACGGTGAACGCGGTGATCGCGCGCGTGAGCCCCGCCTACGCGCCTGCCGTGACGGCCTCGGCGCCGGCGAAAGACTGCGACGGGAACAAGGCGTTGACGCCGTTCACCCTGGCGCCGTGCGGCGATGCCGCCGCGCCGGTCGCCGCCGGCGCGCCGGGATCTGAGAGCGCCCCGCAGACGAGCCCCGCAGGAGGGCGGCACTGATGCCCGCGTGGTTCTCGCTGAACGACCTGTACTACCTGGCGCCGGAGCTGGTGCTCGTGGGCGGGATCCTCGCCCTGCTCGTGGCCACCGCGCTGACGCCGAGGCACCGCCAGGGCTGGCTGTCGTGGCTGGCGCTCGCGGCGCTGGCCGCGTCGGCGGTCACGCTGGTGGCGATCTCCTCGCCCGCGCCCATCAGCGTGGCGGCGGGGCTGCTCTCGTTCGACGCGTTCGGCACGTTCTTCAAGGGTGTCTTCCTCCTGGCCGCCGCGCTCACGGTGCTCCTGTCGATGCACTACCTCGACGTGGAAAGCGCCAGCCACGGCGAGTACATGTTCCTCGTGCTGTGCGCGACGCTCGGCATGATGTTCATGGCCTCGGGCACGGACCTCATCACGCTCTTCGTCGGCCTCGAGACGATGGCGATCGCGTTCTACATCCTGGCAGGGCTCCTCAAGCGCGACAGGCGGTCGAACGAAGCCGGCATGAAGTACTTCCTGCTGGGCACGTTCTCCCTCGGGATCCTGCTCTACGGGATCTCGCTCCTCTACGGCATGTCCGGGACGACCAACCTGCGGGTGCTCGCCATCGCCGTGGCGGACCACGGGCGCGACCCCTGGCTCATCCTCGCGTTGATCCTCGTCGTGACCGGCATGGGCTTCAAGATCGCCGCCGTCCCGTTCCACATGTGGGCGCCCGATGTCTACGAGGGCGCGCCCACGCCCATCACCGCCTTCCTCTCCGTGGGATCGAAGGCGGCCTCCTTCGCGATGCTGCTGCGGATCTTCCTCGAGGGGCTGCCGTCGCTCTCGGGCGACTGGACGCTCCTCTTCTACGTGCTGTCGGTCGTGACGATGTTCGTCGGCAACATCGCCGCGCTGACGCAGAGCAACACGAAGCGGATGCTGGCGTACTCCTCGATCGCCCACGCCGGGTACCTGCTGATCGGCGTGGTCGCGGGCACGACCCGCGGCGTCACGGCGATGCTCATCTACTTCGTGATCTACGCGTTCATGCAGATGGGCGCCTTCGCGGTCGTGATCCTGCTGCGCCGCGCCGACGCGATCGGCGACGAGCTCAAGGACCTGAGCGGGCTCCTCTCCCGGCAGCCCTTCGCCGCCGTCGCCATGCTGATCTTCATGCTCTCGCTCGGCGGCATCCCGCCGACCGCGGGGTTCATGGGGAAGTTCTGGCTGTTCAGCGCCGCCATCGACGCCAACTACGTCTGGCTCGCGGTCCTGGGCGTCGTCAATAGCGCCATCTCCCTCTACTACTACCTGCGCGTCGTCGTCTTCATGTTCATGAAGACCGAAACGGCTGGCTCGCGGCCCGTGATTGCACCTGGCCTCGCCGCGGCGCTCGTGATCGCCCTGGCCGGCACGCTGATCCTCGGCGTCTATCCGCGGCCGCTGTTCGAGCTGGCCGAGCTGTCCGCCAGGGCGCTCGGTGTCGTCGGAGTGGCAGCGACGTTCTAAGAAGAAGAAGCCAGAAGCCAGAAGCCAGAAGCGAGAACTGACGCAGGTCAGAAGGCCGCGGATCAGCCCCCGAACAGGCCCGTCCCTCCGACGATCCGGCCGCGGCGCGCTCGATCCTCTGTCTCCAGCGGACCATCATGCGGACATCAACCGGGATTGGCGCGGCTCGACTGCAATTCGCGCCTTCCTCCCAGCCTCGGAATTCAGGTGTTGGCCCGCGTTCCGGGTTTCCCGGCTGTCCCTGTAACCCATCCCAGCAAGATCAGTGTGCAAAGGCGCTTGCAGGCAACCGTCGCTCCGGAGAGAATACCCGCGATCCGCTCGAGTCTGGCGCCTGGAAGGGACCGTTCGGCCTGTCGGAACCGGCAAGAGCGGATGTCTACCTATTGGATGTTGGGCGGACTCAGGGAGCGCACCGTAGGTAGCGAATACGATGCTAGGCCTCAGGAACGCGAGTGACATGCGGAAAGTCGTCCTGTGCGCCACGGTGCTGTGGTTCCTGCTCATTGCGAAGGCTGATCCTCGCTCACAGGCCGTGCCTGACCTTTCACTCCAGGAGGAAGTCCTGCTAGAGGAACTCCAGCATCTGACGACCAGCCTGGCTCCCACGCTATGGGCCGATTGGCCGAGTCAGTTTCCGCCGTTTCTCCTTCGTACTCGTGGCCGAGACATCTTGATTGGGCACCCAAGCCCACCAGACGATTTCCTCCCCCTTCTTTCCGAGCGTTTGGGTCGCCGTCTTTGGGTGCGTGACACGAACCACGCGACCAATTCAGAGGCTTCCTACCCTATCAACGGTGTGAAGACAGCCGTGATGTCCACTCCCACATCGAGCGACAATCCTTACGTGTGGGTATTGAAGGCGGCGCACGAGGTGTTTCATTGCTACCAGGGGAACACACGAATCCGCGATCCGTTTGTCGGGAAGTTCTCGATCTACAATGATCTCTCCTTCCCCTTTCCGTACTCGGACCCCAACCAGAGAGCTGCGTTGCGACTCGAGGCCGAAGTCGTGTTCAGGCTGGTAACAGCCGACCCTGGTGATTCGCCATCGCTTATCGTCCAGAGCCGATTGTTGCCCCTTGCCCGGCGCGTTGAGCGCGGCTTGTCGAGCGAACCCGCGTTTCAGGAGTACAAGCTTGAGACGGAGTGGACCGAAGGGGTCGCGCGCTACACCGAGCGAGAACTGGCCCGCCTGGCGGGAACTGCGGGAGCCTATCAACCAACACCCTCATTCGTACGGACGTTTCCAGGGTTCAGTTACGAGAGCGTGTTTCGCGAACAGTATGGCGACACCAATATGATCAACCCCATCCGATTCGTGGGTGAGGGCGTTCGTGGACGTCTCATGTTCTATTTCTTAGGCATGGGCAAGGCGTATGCGTTGGATCGGATCAACCCAGAGTGGCGAACTACCTATCGGCACGGAACACTCGATGAGTTGTTGGAGCGTGGGGCTGCCCGGCTGTCCCGCTGAGCAGCCGCCCAACAAGGGGATGAAGCTGACGAGCGTTGAGCGTAGAGCGTACTGCACGCTCGCAGCTTATCCCCAGTGTTAGCCAGTCCATGGGTGGACACTCCGTGCTAGAGATATGAAGAGCACCGTCGTTCGCTCGGGCTCCGTCCACATCATCGAGACGCTTCGACCAGGGGACTTGCGGACTGGTGAAAGGCTGTTTGACTGGCTGGAGCCCGCTGCGCTCGCCATGAATCCGGCGATCGAAACTCATTTGTGGCGAGAATCAACAGCAGACGACGTACTCATTCGCCTCCAGCACGTACTCGAGGATCTTCGCAAGACAGGACGGGCACCGATACTACACATTGAAGCGCACGGAGCTCCAGAGGGCATTGAGACGGCGTCCGGTGAATTGCTCACCTGGGCAGCTCTCAAGCAACCTCTCACCGCGATCAACATTACATGCAGGCTGAATCTCGTGGCGCTCCTTGCGACGTGCGATGGGGCGGACCTCGGCCGGATCGTGCAGCTAACTGATCGCGCGCCTGTCTGGGCGATTATCGGTCCCAGGCGACCTGTGTCCGCTGGCGAGCTGGAGGACGCTGAATTCTCTTTCTACCGGACTCTATTCTCCACGAGAGATGGAGGAGCAGCTTGGCAGGCGATGAACGATGCCGTCAAGAAAGGCGATCGGCCCTTCCTGCTCTTTCATGCCGAAACAATGTTCAAATGGATTATGGAAGGGTACCTGACGACGTACTGCAACGAGGAGGCCCTAGTTCGTCGAGACTCGAAAAGCATTGCAATCGCCGAAGACCTCGCCCGACGTGGCGCCGACCCTCTGGTTCTCGCAGAAGCTCACGAAGCCTATCGCGCCCACATCCGCGACCACCATGGCCGATTCGATGAGGTCAGACGACGGTTCTTCATGTGTGATCTCTGTCACGAGAACGACGACCGGTTCCCAGTCTCGTTTGAAGAGTGTATGAAGCAGCAGGATTTGACAACGAAAGAGGCTGGCTAACCACGCGCTGGAGCCGTCGACGCCGTTGTGATCAAGTGCGTCGCGGCTCAGCGCGGAACGTTAGCCGGACACGGACAGGGTGCCCACGGAAGGGTTGGGATGTAATAGGGTTTGAGAGCGCAGCGCGTGGGCTGGGAAAGGACTTGTCAGTTTGTGCTCCAGATCTTTCCGTTTCTCGGCTGGCTTGCCGCAATCACGTCAGGAGTGCTGAACGTCGTGCTCTGGACCGCGGGTAACGTAAGCCGACGAGCGGGCGCCGTTTTGGTTGTGTGGTTCCTTGTTGCGGGATTCTTTCAGTTCCATGGTGCTTCGGCTTTCTCGACGACAGCGGGGCTTGTCCTGCAAACAGTACCGGCGATCTATCTCATCCTCCGGTGGAAGGCCAGCGCCTGAGGTGTTTGGGACCGCACTGGGTCGGATCGTGTTGTCCCGCTTCGTCGTGCCAGATCGTGATGTTCGACCGGCCCACGATTTGTCATGGCGCGTGTGCCCGTGGGCGAATCGCCGGATGGAAGTGAACGGCCGGGGAGATAGGTAACAGATCAGTCCGGGGACATGGGTGACACGGTTTTCCGGACCGTCCGTCCTTTGTGGTCTTCGATCCGGAGGATGCGTTCGTCCAGCCGGCCGAGCTTGAGCGGTCCGAAGTATACCTCCCAGATGCCGTCGTCGATCTCCTCGAGCCCGACGTACTCGCCGGCGAGCGTGTGGGTCACGCAAACCCAGTGATGTTTCCAGCGGATACCGCTGTTGCGACTGACGAGCCGGACCTCGAAGTGGCCGGGGTATTCGAGGGGGGCCAGCGTGCGGGGCAACCGGCGGGACGACGGCTGGTATATCGAGGCCGGCGTCTCTTGGCCCAGGGCTTCGTGCGGGCGCTCGTCGTTGTATTCCCGACGGAAGCGGTTGAAGCGGACTTGCTGGGCGGGCAGATTTCCCGAGGGCGGCCGCGTGGCCTCGGCCTTCAAGGTGCGATGCATGCGCTCGTGCCGCCCGTTCTGTTCGGGATGGGCCGGTTCGATGAGTTCGGGGTAGATCCCGAGTCGAATCCACCAGACCGACAACAGCGAGAGACGGCCGAGCGCGGTCGTGGCGAACGGGCACGCCGTTGTCCGTGCGGATGATCCGTGGCAAGCCGTACTGCTTCGAAGACGCGCTGGAAGGTCGGCCGAGCCAAGGCGACCGCGGTTGATCGCAGGCCCTGGCAGGCCAGGAGATACCGACCGAAGCCATCCGCCAGCGTCAGGGCTTAGCAGTACTCCCCATCGCGGGGCTTGTCAGCGCCAGTGATGAAGTCCGTCTGAAATGTCACGTGAAGAAGTCCTCCGATCAGCAGCCAGAATGTCCCTTCGTGGTCTAGCCAACCCGGATGCGACAACCGTGGTGCGAAGCGGAGGACTTCCTGATGATTGAAGCGCTCGTGACGTGTCAGATGTCTACCAGTGCGACATCGCGCCGAATTGGCCATGTCGTCCAAGACGGTCAGTCGGGCGCTGCCCGTGGCCGTGCGCGAGCGGGCATTCCCCACGCCCCAGCGCGGATGACCTGCCGGCCTGCGTTGACGCATCGCCGTCAACGATGGCGTCCTGGAACGCCCAGGTCGTTCTGCGCGAGCTGCAGGCCGCCGGCTACACGGGCGGCGGCTCCGATCCACCTAGCTCGGTGGCCCTCCATCCTCGTACCGATCAATCCACTTGTAGGCCGTCTTGCGGCTGATGCCGAACCGCTCCGCGAGCTCCGTCACCGGCAACAGTCCGCGTTGATACATCGCTGATGAACTGCATCCGCTGGTCCATGCATGACGTCTCCTGCCACGGCATCGGGCCCCTCCTGAGACCTCGAAGTGTGGCGCAACGTGTCACCCATGTACCTGGACTCTTCTGTTACCCTTGTCCCCGGACCGTACCGTAAAGCCGGCTAACATCGGCCTGCAGCCGACGTCGGCTGGTGCGATCATGAGCCGCCGCGGCTGAAGCCGCGCGTTCGGCGAACTATCGCGAGTGCAACCATGGCAGCATTCATCGATTATCGAGGTGGAGTGACGCCAGGCTGGATCCGGCGCGAATAGCTCGGAGGCGCGCCAAGGATATACACCGCTGGAGCACGGGTGATCGAGCGCACGCGGAAGTCACATCAGGTCCTGCATGCGGCGTGGCTGGCTCCGGGTGTGGCCTGTACATGCGATGCGTGGGCTTTCCGGAAAGGAGCGTTGCATGAGCTCGCAAAGGGCGTTCGACCTCGGCCTAGTGGCCGGGGTGCTCGTCATGATTGGCGCTAATGCCGTGTACTGGTTCGTCGGGGGGCACCCACCCGCAAGTTCCATTCGCACGGGGCTGGTCTGGGTCCAAATGATCGTTGGGCTGGGCGGCGCTGTGGCGCTCCTTCTGAGGCGTCCGCGAAACGCCTAGACCGTGGAGACAGGACGGCGGTGTCGCCGAACAAGCGCTTGCACCCGACGGTCGAGCGCCCGGCTGTGCCCAATGTTGGCCGGCGTGAGCGCCCGCCCGCAGGTGAAGCGCCAAGGTCAGGGCGACTGGATTATACTGACCGCTGAAGATCACACCAATCTCATGAGCTCCGTCGCTTGCGTCGTACGTCGGCGACCGGCGGACATCCTCCGGGCGATGCCGGTGTTGACGTACCGGTATTCGTGTACCTGGCGGAGCAGTCGGCTCCTTCGACTACGCTGGACGGGTCGGATCGACACGCTTCGACGCAGTGCGCTGCACCCAGTTCCCGGATGACGTGAAGCCGGAACGGCGACCTCGCGGCTCTGGACACGTGGCACGCGACACGGTCGACTGGCCTCGTGCGCGGTTCTGCTTGACGATAATCCTCCCGCTCGCGCTTGGGTCTTGGCGCCAGGCAACTCTTCGACGTAGCCGACGTTCCTCGGAACCGACCGGACACGCGGTCGTTACCGGTCCGCGGCCTGGGGTGCGATCGGAACTGGCGTCTAAGAACGGCGCCCTGCTTCAGGTGGCGCGCGGGCCGCCGCGCCGAAGCCGCGTTCGTCACCATGGACTCGAATCTGGAGTTCCAGCAGCGCCTGACTGGGCCTCCCGATCGGCGTGCTGGTCATTCACGCTCGGTCCAACCGCATGGCCGCACGTCCAGCCACTGGTGCCGTCTGGTGGTGGCTCCGCACTCAACGACTTGGGGCCGGCGCGTGTGCGCCACATTGGTCGGCGCCTAACAGCATCGGCCTGCACCCGACCCGGCGCCCCGGGTGCGAACGTGGGCGCTCGGCGGGTGACAGCCGTGACGTTGGCGCGAATCGGAAGACCCGGGAAGCGACGGCTGACGTGAATTGGCGTCGAACTTGACGCGGGAGGACGCCAATTCGCTGGACGTGGCGGACCGTGCGGCCCGTCGATGGTGTCAGCTCGCCCCGTCCTTCGGGCGCCCCTCTACCCGAAGAGCCCCTTCCCCCCGACAACGCGCCCCCGGCAGTTCGCGCTGCCGCAGGTGCAGTCGAAGGGCGTCATGTGGCGGTCGTAGAACGTCGCGTAGTCGACGGTCAGCTCCTCTCCCGCACGGAGGTCGCGCACCGCCACGAGGTTCAGGCCCGCGAATGCGGTGTTCGGATCGCAGGAGTGGTTCTGCGGGGCCCAGCCTGTGGGTTCCTTGTCCCACAGCACGAACACGTCCGGGCCGATGGGGTAGGCGTAGCGGTAGAACACCTCGCGGTCGGCAGCCGACCACGTGCGTTCCACGTACGAGCGCGTGACGATGCGTTGGGCGCGGCCCTCACCCTCGAACACGACGGAACCTGCGGGGAGGTCGCGGGCGGCGAACATCGCGAAGCCCGTGCCGTTGCGACTGACGGCATAGGGCGGCTGCCGGCGCGCGTGGCGCGCGAGGCCTTCGTCGATGATGGCGTGCAGGAACCCGGCCTGCCCGAGGCCGTCGCAGGCGAGGATGTAGTCCGCCGAGCCCTGGAAGCCATCCGGGTAGAACACCGAGCAGGTGAAGTTGGTCTCGAGGAAGTAGATCGTCCCGTCCGCGCCGACCCGGAAGTCCAGCCGCACGTAGCCTTCGCCTGAAAACCCCGTGAAGACCTGCACGGCAGCGGACTTGAGTCGCTCGGCGAGGGCCGTGTCCGTGCACGGCACGTTGCACTCCGGGTGGAACTGCGTGACCTTGAGCTTGTAGGTCTTGAACCGAGGGCCGGACGGGAACACGAATTCGAGGGGAGTCAGCGCCACCGGCGGCTGGGCGGGATCGGGAGTGCCGTAGGCCAGCACCGTGAACTCGCGGCCGTCCACGTACTCCTCGACGAGCAGGCTCCCGTACTCGGGCAGCCGCTTGGAGGCCTGGCGCCTCAGGCCGGCAGGCGTGGCGACCAGTGACCGCTCGTCGATTCCCATGCTGTCGCCGTACCCGGACGGCTTGACGAAGAGCGGGAAACGCAGCGTCGCCGCCGCCGCCGCGACGTCCGCCTCGGTCCTGGCGAGCACCCAGGGCGGCACCGTCACGCCGGACGACAGCGCCACCAGCTTCATGACGTCCTTGGGTTGGTCGTAAAGTCCGCTCGGCGGGCCGGTGAAGGGCAGCTTCAGCTGCTCGAGCGCGATCACGACATCGATTCCCGGGACGTCCGAGTCGGGGTAGCCCTCGCACAGGTTCACGAAGATGTCGAAACCCTGGCGGGCCAGCGCCTTCAACTGGGTGTAGGTCGACACCTTGTCCAGGAACGCGTGGTGAAACTCGTGCTCGGGCATCAGCGGTGACAGGTCCCGCGGCGGGTCGTAGTGCCGGTAGTCGCACGCCGAGCCTTCGTACGACGGCTGGAGGACGCAGATCTTCATGGATCAGGCCGTGCGAGGATGCCCGTTCGAGACGGCCCGGTCGTACGCGTCGCGAAGGATCTCGGAGACGAGGCGGGTTGCCGGAATCCCGGCCTGGAGCAGGATCTCCCCGACCGACGTTTCCTTGTCGCCCGTCAGGCCGCAGTTGGCGTTGACCTCGAGCACGAACAACTCGTCGGTCCGCTCCTCGAGCCGGATGTCCACGCGCCCGTAACCCGTTCCCTCCACGGCCAGGAACGCCCGGACGGCGAGATCCGCCAACGCGTCGCGCAAGTGAGTCGGCGCCTTCCCGAACCGGTAGAACGGCTCGCCCTCCGGCAGGCGCGGCTCGTACTTGAACTCGGACCAGTAGCGGTCATAGCTCAGGAACCGCTCGTGGGCGGGGAGCGCCGAGTGGAACAGCCGCTGCGCGGGCGGGTACGCGCGCGCGCCGGCTGCCGCGTTCCGGTCGGCGACGACGAGCACCGTGAATTCGGGGCCGTCGATGAACCGCTCGGCGAAGATCCCCGAACGGCGGTAGAAGTCGCCGTCCTCGGTCGCGAGCAGCATCGCCACCCGCGCCGCCGCGCCCTCGCCGTCGTGCACGAGCGACGTCAGCCCGATCCCGCCGCTGCCGGCCGACACTTCGGGCTTGACGAACGCCGGGTAGCCGACCTCCGCCTCGAGCCTCGCAATGTCCTCGGGGAGGTCGCGGAGCGGCACGAAGGGCGCCGTCGGCACGTGGCGCTCCTGCAACAGCCTCTTCAACGGCACCTTGTAAGTCGTGATGTCGTAAAAGAACGATGAGCTGCCCGTGAACGGGATGCGCGCGGCCTCGAGCGCCTTGACCACCGACACGCCGGGAGAGCCATCGAGTTCGTTGCCGTCGCAGAGGTTCATGACGAGGCACCGGCCCTCCGCGCACGCGGGAGCGAGGCCGGCGAGGACGTCCGGGAGGTTCCGAAGCGTGACGGGCACCCACGCCCACTCGTACCCGAGTGCGGTGAACCAGCCGGCGAGTTCTTCGCGGAAGGCGGGCAGATCGGTACTCGGGGCTCTCGAGGCGGCCGTCCTTGTCGAAGTAGGGGATGAAGACCGAGACGACCGGCCGCCATGCCTCGAACCGTTCCGGAACGCTCATCGTGCGCGGACCTCATCTCCCGACGATCGAAGATCGAATCGAATCACGATACTAACGTTCGCGGTCACGCCAAACAAGCAAAGAATCGAAACAACGGAGCCGGAAGACGATGCGATCTTGATGCCGCCGATCGCTTGGACCATACTTGCGGCAGGAGAGCGATGGCACTGTTCGCCACAAAAGGCAGCGCGGAAGCGCTCCGGACCGCCGGGTCCCTCAGCACGGTCGGCCTCGCCTTCGTGCTCGCGCTCGTGCTCGGCTTCTGGTTCGGCTCGCTTCTCGACAGGTGGTTCGCCACGAAGCCGGTCTTCACGATCGTGTTCTTCTTCCTCGGGCTTGCGGCCGGCATCCTGAACGTCTATCGCATCGTGTCGCAGGCGTACCCCGCCCGCGGGACGGCGTCGTCTCCGGCGGCGCCTCCGGGCGCACACGACCCGACCGATCGGGAACTGGGCGGCGACGACGACTGATGGCGCACGTCCCGACGGCCACGGCAACGACGGCTGAATCCGATCCCTCGCTCCGGCGCGTTCAGCGCGACTCCTGGATTCTCTGCGCCGTGGCCGCGGCCGCGGCCCTCGTCCTCCAGCGGGGCCAGCCCGACGGGGCCCTGGGCGTCGTCGCCGGGGCGGCGCTCATGGCGTTCAGCTACCGCGCGATCAGAGGCGGCGTCACGGCCATCGTCCGGCGGGCCGCCGGGACGGGCCAGGCGTCACCCGGCACGGCCGTGTCCCGGGGCCGCATCAGTTGGACGCTCGTGACGTTCGTCGGACGCTACGTGGTGATCGCCGTCGCGGCGTGGGTCGTGCTCGTGCCCCTCCGGGCGCACCCGCTGGGCCTCTTCGCCGGCGTCTCGGTGCCGGTGGCCGCCATCGGGATCGAGGCCCTCCGGCTTCTCCGGACGCCGTTCGGGCCCCGCCGGCCGGGCGGGTGATCCGGCCTGGAGTCCCGCCCCTGTCGAGCCATAAGTGAGTGTTACCGGAGGGCCTATCATCGCGCCACAACTCCGGTTACCGAAGAACGTCCTGATGCTGCTCCCGGTGGGCGGTGTGGGCCGCAGCGGCCGCGTGAACCGTCGAATCAACGCCTTGCGGTGATACCCCGTCATCGCCACCGCGTCATCCAGCAAGGCGCTGCGCGCCGCCCGTCCGGCCACCACATACCGGTCCCGCATTTGCTGCAGATACTGCTGTCGCGCCACTGGTCCCACGGGTCGTCCTCCCACCGTTTTCCTCCTTGTCGGTGGGTAACCCGATTAATGGCGCGACGAATCCTCTTCCGGTAACACTTTATATGGCGCGATACGCCGCCTTGACACCCTTCCGCCCGGGGAGTATGGTCTCTCGCGTCCCCCGGTAACTTGGCCGCTCGGCGCGAAGGAATGACCGACATGGTCCGTCGTCGTCGCCTGTCTGATCGCGGCTGTCCGCAGCCCCCGCGAGGTGTCGCGCTGGGTCGTGCGTCCGGACATTCAGAACGGAGGAAGCGATGAACGCGATGAGCAGGATGCGGAGGCTCTGTGTCACGGCGTGCGTTGTCGCGTCCTGTCTGGCCTTTGCGCCCTCCGCGAATGCCCAGAGCTGGGAGCCCGGGGGACCTCTCAGTAACGTGGGGGCGGCGGACCACACCGCAACCCTGCTCCCCGATGGCAGAGTCCTGATTGCCGGGGGAGGCGAAGGGACCGCTTCGGCGGGATTGTACGACCCCTCTACGAACTCGTTCAGCCTCACCGGTTCGATGCATATCGCACGGGCGAACCACACGGCCACGCTGCTCGCCAACGGCAAGGTTCTGATTGCGGGCGGAGGCGCGGAAGAGGCCGAACTGTATGACCCGCAAACGGGGCTCTTCACCTTGACGGGCTCGATGTTGGGCGTCCGCGGGCCGTGGAGTACGGCGACGCTGCTGGCGAACGGCAAGGTCCTGATCACCGGCGGCTGGTTTGGTCCCTCGGATGACGACATCGATGGATCGGCGGAACTGTACGACCCGGCGACCGGGTTATTCACGGGCACCCCGGGTATGTCAATCCCGCGGCAGCACCACTCGGCCACCCTCCTGCCCGACGGCAGGGTCTTGATTGCAGGGGGACTCACGACGGGTCCTCTGTGGAATGTCACGACGAAAACGTGTGAGATCTATGACCCTGCGACGGGGACGTTCAGCCCGACTGGTG
This sequence comes from uncultured Acidobacteriota bacterium, assembly GCA_963809475.1. Taxonomy (GTDB): domain Bacteria; phylum Acidobacteriota; class Vicinamibacteria; order Vicinamibacterales; family JAKQTR01; genus JAKQTR01. The sequence continues at coordinate 1,176,201 of CAWEJS010000002.1, read as the reverse complement.
CCATGCACGACACCCGAATGTCTCACACCGCCACCCTGCTCCCTGACGGGAAGGTGCTGATGGCCGCCGGATTGACCGTGTATCCGTGGGTCGTGCTTGCTTCCGCGGAGTTGTTCGACCCGGCCACGGGGACCTTCGCTGTGACGGGTTCCTTGAACGAGGCTCGACATAGTCACACGGCGACGCTCCTGTCGGACGGCGAGATCCTGATAACGGGCGGCGGCGGCGGCTCAGTCGGCGTGTACATCTCGTCTGCTGAACTGTATAGCCCCCTCACCGGGGTCTTCAGCCCCGCGATCCCCATGAGCGCGGCGCGTGCCTACCATACGGCAACTCTCCTGCCCGACGGGACGGTCCTCGTGGCCGAAGGGAGTGTAGAGGTCTACCATCCGATCGAGGCCGGCGGCGCATTCAGCCCCACGGGTCACCTGAAGGATGACCGAGCTGGCTTCACCGCCACCCTCCTGCCCGATGGGAAGGTCCTGGTGGCCGGCGGATACACGGGCGGCGGCGTCTATCTCTCGTCAGCCGAGCTGTATTCCAAGGGAACCGGGGGCTACGCCCCCACCGGATCGATGGCGGACATGCGCGTTTCTCATGCGGCGGTACTCCTCGCCAACGGGAAGGTCCTTGTGACGGGCGGATCCACCGGCAGCGTCGATCTCGCCTCGGCCGAACTCTACGATCCCGCTGCCGGTACCTTCGGTGCGGCCGGGGCGATGACAGCCGCGCGCACGTCCCACACGGCCACGCGCCTGGCGAACGGCAAGGTCCTGATCGCTGGCGGCTACGCCGGCTCCACGTTGTCGTCGGCCGAGATCTACGACCCCGGCATCGGCGCGTTCAGTCCCACGGGCGCCATGAGCACCGCGCGTGCCGGTCATTCGGCGACACTGCTCTCCACCGGGGAAGTCCTGATCGTCGGCGGAACGGATTCCGGCGGGTGGCCCCTTGCCTCTGCGGAACTCTACAATCCCGCGTCCGGCACATTCAGCCCGACAGGCGCCCTCGGGACGAAGCGAGAAGAACACACCGCGGCACTCCTTCTCGACGGTAGAGTGCTCGTCGCCGGAGGGTACGGGCAGGTCGGCTCCGGCCCGTTGTCTGCGCTTGACTCCGCCGAGATCTACGACCGCGGCGCGGGGTCGTTCAGCCCGACCGGGTCCATGCTGCTGCCGCGCGAGTACCCGACGGCGACACGGCTCCTCAACGGCAAGGTCCTGGTCGCCGGCGGAACCCTGGACCTCTACGCCCAGCCGACCCTCGCGTGGGCCGAGTTGTTCGATCCCGACACTGGAGCCTTCTCGCTCGTCGGTTCGATGGGCACGGCCCGGGTCCATCATCGGGCCACGCTCCTGGATGACGGCAGGGTCCTGATTGCCGGCGGTTACGGCTGGGGCAACTACCTGTTCTTCTCCGAGCTCTTTGTGCCCAGCGGAGAGACCACCTATTCCGCCACGGTTTGGAGCTGGGACTACATCGCGGGTTGGCTGGCCATGCCGATTACGGAGGACGGCTCCGCGACGGGCTTCAGCACGCCGCACACCTTCACGGGCCTGACGGGATCCCACACGTTCACCGTTCCCGGCACCGATTCGCAGGGACATCCGTTCAGCGATTGGGACACCGGCTGGACGGACAGGACCATCACCGTGAGCGAGGCCGGCACCTACACGGCGCGCTATCGCGCCGGATACTCCGTCACCATCTGGTCCTGGTGCGAGGTTGACGGGTGGCTGGCCAGCCCCATCACCATGGATGGCGTCGCGACGGGGTACACCACCCCTCACACGTTCTCGGACTTGACCGGCACCCACACGTTCACGCCCCCGAGCAGCCACGCCGACGGTCACCCGTTCTATGAATGGAGCACGGGCTCGACGGGCCTGACCCTGACCGTCAGCGAGGCTGGCACCTACACGGCACGGTATCACCTGGCGTCGGTTCTGCCCGATCTGGTGGAGTCGGTCGTCAGCGAGCCGCCCACGGCCGGCTACCCCGGGATGATATTCGGGGTCACCGACACGGCGGCCAACCAGGGAACCGCCGCGGCGGGACTCTCGACCACCCGCTACTTCTTGTCGCTCGATCAGCTCAAGAGCCGGTTCGACCCACCCGTGGCCAACCGGTCGGTGCCTGAGCTGGCCATCAGTGCGACGAGCGCCGGGGGGGTGTCCGCCACCATTCCCGCCGACATCGCGCTCGGGACGTACTACCTGCTCGCCTGTGCCGACATCCTCGGCGCCGTCACCGAGCTCGTTGAGACGAACAACTGCCGGGCCTCGACGCACGCCATCGTCATCGCCGCGGCTGCTTGGCCGGACCTGATCGAGAACTGGGTGGACAATCCGCCGGCGAGCGCGGCGGCGGGGAGTAGCATCGAGGTCAGCGATCAGGCCGGGAACCCTGGAAACGCGGCGGCGGGCGCCTCGACGACCCGGTACTACCTCTCCCTGGACACCATCAAGGACGCCGGCGACCCGAGGTTGGGGGGGTGGCGCTCCGTGCCGGCCCTGGCCGTAGGCACGGTCGCCGGCGGCACGATCACTGCCACCATCCCAGTCGCCACCGTCCCCGGCGCGTACTACCTGATCGCCTGCGCGGACGACCTGGGAGTCGTTGCGGAGAGCAACGAGACTAACAACTGCCTCGCTTCGGTGACGAAGATCACCGTCGGGGCGGCCGCCATCAAGACGGCCTTCGACTTCAACGGCGATCACAAGAGCGACATCCTCTGGCGGCACGCGGCGGCCGGGGACATGTGGCTGTGGCCGATGTCGGGCGGCGTGAAGAGCGGAGACGCGTATGTGGGCGTCGTGAACGACTCAAACTGGGAGATCCGCGGCCAGGGCGACCTGGACGGCGACGGGAAGGCGGACGTGCTCTGGCGCAACAAGGCCACGGGCATGATCTATTACTGGAAGATGGACGGCGCCACCCCGGTCCAGGAGCTGTACGTCGGGACGGTGGATCTGTCCTATGACATCGTCGGAACGGGGGACTTCGACGGCGACGGGAAAGCGGACATCCTGTGGCGGAACCCGGCGGCCGGGGACCTGTGGCTGTGGCGCATGAACGGGGCGACGATCCTGGGCGGGCAGTACATCGACACCGTCGCTCCAAGCTACCAGGTGAAGGGCCTGGGCGACCTGAACGGCGACACGAAGACGGACCTGGTGTGGCAGGGCCCGGGTGGGGACGTCTGGGTGTGGCTAATGAACGGCGCCGCGCGGGACGTGCAGCAGTACGTCGGGACGGTGGCCGACGCGACGTATCAGATCCAGCAGGTGGCGGACTTCGACGCGGACGGGAAAGCGGACCTGCTGTGGTGGAACTCGGCGCATGGCGATGTCTGGGTGTGGCTGATGAACGGCGCCGCGGCCCCGTCGCCGCACTACGTGGGGATCGTGCCGGACACAACCTACCACGTCCTGGCGGCGGGCGACTACGACGGCGATGGGCACGCGGACATCCTGTGGCAGAACGCCGTCGCGGGCGACCTGTGGGTGTGGCTGATGAACGGCACGACGAAGACGTCACAGACCTGCATTGGCGCCGAGGCGGTGTCGGGGTATCAGGTCGTCAGGACGAGATAGGCCGCGGCCGACCGGCGTTGGGCAGCGGCCCCGCCACCGGGACCGGCTCGTCCGCCTCGCGCGACGCGCGTTGACGGACGGGCCGGCGCCCCGTGCCGGGAACGGCGCCGGAGCGTTCCGGGAAACGGCCGGGACCTTTTCGAGCGCCGGCTCAGGGTTTCGTGATCGGCTGGCGCCGGTAGGCCTCGGCGAGGATCTCCCACAGCGTAATGCAGCATGCGGCCACGAGCGGGCCGACGATGAAGCCCGTGGCCCCGAAGAAGCCAATCCCGCCGAGGGTGGAGATGAGGATCAAGAGGTCCGGCATCTCGGTGCCCCGGCCCACGAAGCGCGGTCGCAGCAGGTTGTCCACGGTGCCCGAGACCGCGCCGCAGATCGTGACGAGCACGAGCGCGCGCCCCCAGCTTCCCGTCAGCGCCAACAGTACGGCGGCGGGCACCCACACCAGCGCGCCGCCGACCGCCGCCACGACCGACAGGACGATCATCACGACGCCCCAGAACATCGGGGCCGGCCGGCCGACCACCCAGAACCCGAGGTTGTTGATCGTGCCCTGAATGACGCCGATGAGGAGCGTCCCCCTCAGCGTCGCCTTCGACACGGAGAGAAGCCGCAATGTCACGCCGCGCCCTCAGTGCATCGACCTTAGGACCGAGGAATCCGAAGAGGCCCACGGCAACCCTCCATTCCCCCGCCCGGAGCGGTCGCCGCGCCGATTGCCGGGCGGCCGCTTTACCGGGCCCCGGAGCATACGATATCCTGAGTACCTTTGCGCGGCCCTGCAAGAGGCCGCGAGACAGCCGGAACGGCGCTTCCGAGGCCGCATCGTATCGACATGGAAAAGCTCGAACACGAACTCTGGATCGTGCAGGCGGTCAACGCCATGTTCGGCCAGTTGGTGAACAGGCTCCTCGCCCTGTTCGGCGTCCATGCCGCGGACCCGGCGCACCCCATCCCCAACTACCTGGTGATGGTCTACCTCATCGTGCTGGCCCTCATCGCCCTGGCCTTCGTGCTGCGGTCGCGGCTGAGCGTGGACAACCCCGGGAAGCTCCAGATCGTGTTCGAGGACGCGGTGAGCGCCCTTGGCGGCATGCTCGAAGACATGGTTGGCCCGAAGGGCCGGCACTACCTGCCGCTGGTCGCCACGGTGGGGATCTTCATCCTCGTCTGCAACCTGATCGGCCTCGTCCCCGGCTTCATGGCGCCGACGAGCAGCATCAATGTCACGCTGGGCTGCGCCCTCACGGTGTGGATCTACTACCACGTGCAGGGCGTCAGGGAGCAGGGCCTGCTGAGCTACCTGAAGCACTTCGCGGCGCCGCCCGGCGCGCCGCTGTTCATCGCGCCGATCATGCTGCCCATCGAGATCATCAGCCACATCTCCCGGGTGCTGTCGCTCTCGCTGCGGTTGTTCGGCAACATCTTCGGCGAGGAACTGGTCATCCTGATTCTGTTCAGCATCGTCCCGTTCGTCGTGCCGCTGCCCATGATGTTCCTGGGCATCATCACGGCGAGCCTCCAGGCCTTCATCTTCGTCATGCTGACGATGATCTACCTGGGCGGCGCGGTGGGGGCGGAAGGCGGGCACGAAGACGCTCATGCACACGCACCGGCCGGCCACGCGGAGGGCGTGGCGGCCTGACGTCGAGACGAGGAACCCTACTGAGGAGGCTGTTGTCGTGAAGACGCGTTTTGCTCTGCTGTTCACTTTCGTGGTGCTGGTGCTCGGGCTGGCGAGCCCTGCGTTCGCGCAGGAACCGGCCGCTGCGGCGGCCTCCACCGGCGTCGAAGTGGTGCGCTGGTCGATCATCACGGCCGGCTTCGCCCTGGCGATCGCGGCGTCCTTCGGCGCCCTGTCGCAGGCCAAGGGCCTCAGCGCCGCGGTCGAGGGCATCGCGCGCAATCCCGCGGCCGCCAACGATATCCGCGGCAACCTGATCCTGGGCCTCGTGCTCATCGAGTCGCTCGTGATCTACGTGCTGCTGATCTCGCTGATCCTGTTCTTCATCAAGCCGTTCGGCGCGTAGGCGCCAAGACGTCGCGCGGGCCGCGGGGCCGGGACGAGCTCGCCTCGTCCCCGCTCCCGTTCGCGTGGCCACGTCCGTCAGCCCGCGTCAGGCACGGAGGTCGCGAGTGCGCCGCTGGCTGTCGTCCCTGACCCCCTTCGACGGCTTGCTGCTCCTGATGGTCCTCATCTGGGGCGCGAACTACTCCGTCGTCAAGTCAGCCCTTCGCGAGATCCCGCCGCAGGCGTTCAACGCCCTGCGGATGACGATCGCCTCCGGCGTCTACCTGGGCGCGCTCGTCGTGGCGGGGGTCCCCCGGATCACCCGCGGCGACTGGGTCCGGCTGGCCGCGATTGGCGCCATCGGCCACTTCATCTACCAGGTCCTCTTCATGGCCGGGCTGTCAAGAACGACGGCCTCGAACAGCGCGCTCATCATCGGCTGCTCACCGGTGGCCGTCTCGATTGCGAGCGCGCTGGCCGGGCACGAGCGCGTGCCACGCAGCCAGTGGGCCGGTGTCCTGCTGTCGGTCGCCGGCGTCTACCTGGTGGTCGGCCGCGCCGCCGACTTCGGCGGCGCCTCGCTGGCCGGCGACCTCTTCATGATGGGGGCCGTCGCGTGCTGGGCGGTCTACACGGTGGGGTCGCGATCGCTCCTGGCGCGCTACTCGCCGCTCACCGTGACAGGGCTGACGATGCTGGCGGGCACGGCGCTGCTGGTGCCCGTCTCGCTGCCCGCGCTGCGGCGCGTGCCGTGGCTGAGCGTCCCCGCCTGGGCCTGGGCGGCGCTCACCCTCTCGGCACTGCTGGCGCTCAATCTGTCCTACCTCATCTGGTACACGTCGGTGCAGCGCATCGGCAACGTTCGCACGTCCGCCTACTCGAACTTCATCCCCCTGGTGGCGATGGCCGTGGCGATCGTATGGCTTGGGGAGTCGCTGACCGCCTGGACGATCGCAGGGGCGGCGGCCATCCTGAGCGGCGTGGCGATCACGCGCATGGCGGCGCGACGACAGTCGGCGTCTGGCCCGCCCGGAGAGGAATAGGCGTTCAGTACCGGACCGTCTCCCGGATGGCCTCGAGAATCCGCGCCGCGTTGGGCAGGATGACCTCCTCGAGGTCGGGACAGTAGGCGACGGGGGCGTCCATCGCCGCCACGCGCCGCACCGGCGCGTCGAGCTGGTGGAAGTGATCCTGTGCGAGGCGCGCGGCAATCTCGGCGCCGAACCCGCACGTCAGCTGATCCTCGTGCGCGATGACGACGCGGCTCGTGCGCGCGACCCACTCGCCGATCGTCTCCCAGTCGCAGGGCACGAGGGTCCGTACGTCGAGCACCGCGACGCTGATGCCTTCCTGCTCGGCCTGCTGGGCGGCGAGGAGAGACCGCTGCACCAGCGCGCCCCACGTCACGATCACGACGTCCGCACCTTCCCGCCGCACGGCCGCCCGTCCGAACGGCACCATGTAGTCCGGCCCGGGATACGCCCCCTTGTTGTAGGTCTGCCGGTACAGGTGCTTGTGCTCGAAGAACATCACGGGATCGTCGCAGCGAATGGACGTGCGGAGCAGGCCCGCCGCGTCCTGCGCGTTCGACGGGAACACCAGCCGGATGCCCGGCGAGTGCGCGAAGATGCTGACGCCAGACTGGCTGTGGTACGGCCCGCCGCCGCGCAGGTAGCCGCCGACGGGCACCCGCACGACCATCGGGCACGACCAGTGGTTGCCCGACCGGTAGCGCATCATCGACATCTCGTCACGCAGCTGCTGCATGGCGGGCCAGATGTAGTCGAAGAACTGGATCTCGACGACGGGCTTGAGGCCGCGCAGCGCCATGCCCACGGCCCGGCCGACGATGTTCGCCTCGGCCAGCGGCGTGTTGAAGACGCGATCGCTGCCGAACAGGCGCTGGAGCCCGTGGGTCACCTTGAAGACGCCGCCCTTGCCCTGGACCTCCTCCAGGCTGGCCTCGCGGCTGCAGTCCGCCACGTCCTCGCCGAAGACGACGATCCGGGGGTTCCGCAGCATCTCGTCCTTCAGCGTCCGGTTGATGGCCGCCACCATCGTGTCCGGCTTCCCCTCGGGCGCCGCGGCTCCGACGAACGCGTCCGAGCCCGGATCGACGTCAGGTGAGAAGACCCACCACCCGGCCGTGTCGCGCGCCGGCTTCGCCGCACCGAGGGCCCGCTTCGCGGCATCATCGATCTCGGCCTCAACCTCGGCGCGGAGCGCATCGAGCGCCTTCTCCGACGCGAGGCCGCTCGACACGAGGAGCTGCGCCATCTTCCTGAGGGGGTCGCGACGCATCTCCGCCTCGCGCTCGCCCGGCGTCTTGTACAGCCGCTCATCGTCGGAGAGCGAGTGGGAATAGGGCCGGATCACTTTGGCGTGGACCAGCGCGGGACCGCGCCGCGCCCTCGCGTACGCGATGGCCTCCCGCATGGCGCGATGGCTGTCGAGATAGTCCGTGCCGTCGGTCGGGACGATCAGAAGATCGGGAAACGTCCGAAGCAGCTCCGACACGCTCCCGCCGGGCGTCTGGACTTCCACCGGGACGGAGATCGCCCAGCCGTTGTCCTCGACGAGGTACACAACCGGGAGGCGGCGGGTGCACGCCGTGTTCAGCGACTCCCAGAATTCACCTTCGCTCGTTGTGCCGTCGCCGAGCGACACGTAGGAAACTTCGTCCGCCTTGAAACGGGCCTCGCGATCCTCCAGTCCGGGCAGCCGTTCGTAGAGCAGCCCCGCCTCGGCGCATCCGACGGCCTGGAGGCACTGCGATCCCGTCGGGCTGCCCTGGGACACGATGTGAAGACGGCGATGGCCCCAGTGGGAGGGCATCTGGCGGCCGCCGGACGCGGGGTCGTCCGCGGCCCCCACGGCCTGCAGGAACATCTCGTACGGCGTCACCCCCAGCGCCAGGCACAGCGCCCGGTCGCGGTAGTAGGGGAAGAACCAGTCGTACCCAGGCGTCAGGTTCAACCCCGCCGCGGTGAGGACGGCCTCGTGCCCGGCGCCGCTGATCTGGAAGAAGATCCGACTCTGGTTCTTGAGCTGGATCTCCTTGTCGTCCATCTTCCGGGACAGGTACATGATGCGGTACGCGTGGAGCATCGCGTCCCGTGAGAGATCGGCCGGAAGTTCGGTGGCGGCGGCCGGCGCATCAGCCGGATTCGTCGTCTGCATGGCGCATCTTCGCGGGAGCGGCGGCAGGCTCGGCCCGGCCGCCGCTCCCACGCGGGTTCACGGCGAAAGTGACGCAAAAGCCCAGTATATCATTGGGTTCCGGGGGCCATTGTTCTCAGGATGAGTCTCGGTAGGAGTCAGGAGGCAGGAGTGCCGCGATGAACATCCAGACCGAGTCCGATTGGAGGGAGGCGATCGACCTAGTGGACCCAGCGGTTGGGGTCGCCCGACCGGCCGCCTTCGTGCACCTCGAAGCGCCTTCTCAGGCGTGCCATCCGCCAGCGCAGCCATTGCGATCGGACGAATGACCTGAAGCGCCCGCGACGGCCGGCGAGGTAGAGGTAGCCGACGACGAGGCCCCCGAGGTGCGCCGCGTGCGCCACGCCGCCTCGCGGGTCCGAGACGGACGACAGGAAGGAAATCGCGCCGACGACGATGACGAAGACGCGAGCCGGGATCGGGAACAGGAGATACAGGTAGATGGGCCGGCGCGGGTAGGCCATCGCGAACGCGACCAGCAGGCCGTAGACGGCCCCCGAGGCGCCGACCGTGACCGACCCGTAGATGGCCTCGGCGAACCGGAACGGCAACAGCGAGACCAGCAGTGTCGTCGCCGCTGCGCCGACGCCGCAGATGACGTAGTAGCGCGCGAAGAAGCGCGTGCCCCACAGCCGCTCCAGCTCGACGCCGAACATCCAGAGCGCCAGCATGTTGAACAGCAGGTGGAACACACTGCCGTGCTGGAACATGTAGGTGAACGGCTGCCAGATCCACCCGCGATCCATCACCAGCGCCGGGACGAGGCCAAACCAGTCGACGAGGCCGGGCACCGCCAGCGTCAGCAGATACGCGGCGACGCTGGTGATGATGAGCACGCGGACTGCCGGCGTCAGCGGGCCCGGGCCGAAGGTGTACGACAAGCCTGAAGGATTCCTTCGCATCTCCTCACCTTCCCGGCCGCGTGTCTCCGTCCGCGTACCCGGTGGAGTGGACGACGACGTCGCGCGGCAGGGGCAGCGCGCAGACCGCGCCCAGCAGCGGGAGGAACGCCACGGCGGTCAACGTCGCGCCGATCCCGATCCGGTCCGCCACGGCCCCTACGATGGGAGCCGTCAAGCCGCCCGTGCCCCAGGCGAGCCCCAACATCAGCGAGGACACGGTCGCCGCGCCCAGCGGAGCGATCTGCTGCGCGAACGAGACGTTCACGGGAAGGGTGGACTGCAGAAAGAACCCGCCGACCGAGAGCACGGCCACCATGGGCCAGTCACTCAGCCGCGTCGCCCCCACGAGCAGGGGAGCCGCCAGCAGGAGCGACCCGGCGATTACCCGCCTTGCGCCGAACCGGTCGGCCATCGGCCCCCCCGTGAAGCCACCGGCCCCGGCCGCCGTCAGGTAGATCGAGATGGCCACGCCGGCCATCCCGACGGACCATCCGCGGCTCGTCAGCAGGACGGGCACGAAGGTGGCGAGGCTGAGGGCCGTCGTGGTCCGCAGGACGACGATGAGCCAGAGCAGGAACAGAGGCTTCGCGTACGGGCGGAGGGCGCGAAACCCGCCGGGGGCCCCGCCCGCGAGCGGGCGCACCGGCGGCATGCCTCTCAGGATTAGAACCAGCAGCGCGAGGCCGGGTACCGCCAGCAGCGGCGTCCGCGTCAGCCCGAACCGCTCCACGTACGGAGCGAACAGCAGCGGCCCGAGCGCGAAGCCAATCGATCCGCCGGTGATGTGGATTGCCATGGCCAGGCCCCGCCGGCTGCCGCCCATGCGGTGGACGACGGCCGCGGCCGTGGGATGGAACGCCGCGCCGCCCAGGCCGCCGACGACCAGGACGGCTGCGAGCACCGCCGGCGTCCATGCGATGCCGACAAGGCTCAACACGGCGACGGACAGCGGCGGTCCCGCCATCAGGAACACGCGGGGCTTCCAGCGGTCCGCCATCTGGCCGAACACGAGCTGCGACACGGATCCCGCCAGCTGGAACAGCATCGCCATCGTGCCCGCGGCCGCGAGCGACAAGCTCAACCTGGGAATGATCGCGGGAAGCAGCGGCGAGAAGAGGTTGCTGTAGGCGTCGGAGACGAAGTGGGTGCCGGCAAGCCGGTACACCACCGGATCGATGTCGGACCGGTCGGCCACCTACGAGGCCCTCCGCCGCGGCCGGAACCGCGCCAGCACCATCGCCCTCGCCTCGTTGAGTTCCTCGGCATGCACCGCTCTCGCGGCGAGGCCGAGCACGATGAGGGCGACACCAATGGCGGCAGCGACGCGGAAGGCCAGCACCCGGACCGCGTGCGACGGCATCCACGCGGCAATCGCGGCGTCCGTCGCCCAGGCCGCGCCGCCCATCACGAGGGACGCCACCGAGATCCGCGCGAACGACCGCGCGATCCGCCGCCCGTCGAGTCCCCCGAGCCGGGCGCGCAGGACCCACAGCAGCACCGACGCGTTGAAGATCGCGCTGATGGCCGTGCCGAGGGCCAGGCCCTTGAATCCGATCACGCGGACGAGGGCCAGGTTCAGCACCACGTTCAGCAGCATCGTGGCGACCGAGACCAGGACCGGCGTGCGGCTGTCGCGGATGGAGTAGAACGACGGCACCGCGATCTTCACCGCCGAGTACCCGATGAGCCCGGGCGCATAGAAGGCCAGCGCCGCCGCCGTGGCCGCGGTGTGCGCGGGAGTGAACCGCCCGTGCTCGAAGATCAGCGCCACGATGGGCGTGGCGAGGACGATGAGCCCCACCGTCGACGGCACGTTCAACATCAGCATCAGGCGCAAACCGTTCGAAATCGTCTCGCGCATGCCGGCCGCGTCGTTCCTGGCCGCGTGCCGGCTCAGCGTGGGCACCACGGCCGTCGCGATCGACACGCCGAAGATCCCGATCGGCATGTACATGAGCCGGAAGGCATAGCTCAACGCCGACACCGCGCCCGTGCCCTCTCCCGTCGCCAGAATGCTGTTGACGACGAGGTTCACCTGGACGGCCGCGAGCCCGACGACGCCCGGTCCCATCAGGATCAGCACCCGGCGGACGCCGTCGTCCCGGAAGTCGAGCGCGGCCTCGTAGCGGTAGCCCTCGCGGTGCAGCGCGGGCCACTGCACCGCCATCTGCAGGAACCCGCCCACCAGCACCCCGATCGCCGGGGCGGCGATGATCGGCAGCCCGAGCGCCGGCATGACGGGAGCGAGGCCGATCGTGCAGACAATCGACCCGACGTTGAACATCGCCGGAGAGATGGCGGGCACGAAGAACCGGTGGAGCGAGTTCAGCATCCCCATCAGCGCGGCGGCGACGGCGACGAGCATCAGGAACGGGAACATGATCCGCGTGAGCAACACGGTCAGCTCGAGCTTCCCGGGCACGGCCGAGTACGCGCTGGCAAAGAGCGTGGTCAGCGGCGTGGCGAACACCATCCCGAGGACGACGATGACGCCCGTGGCGAGCACGAGGGTGTTGACGACCAGGTTCCCGAGGCGCCAGGCGCGCGCGCGGCCTGCGGTCGCCAGCGTCTGCGTGAAGGTCGGCACGAACGCCGCGCTCATCGCGCCCTCGGCGAACAGGTCCCGCACGAGGTTCGGAATCCGGAAGGCGATGTTGTAGGCGTCCATCTGGTCGCCTGCGCCGAACAGGAACGCCAGCACCTGGTCCCGGACCAGCCCGAACAGGCGGCTGGCCATCGTGGCGCCACCGATGACGCCCGCGGACTTCGTGATTTGCGACGCGGTGGCGGGAGGCGGCGACGCGCGTTCCGGCGCGGACGGCTCTGCGGACATCGAATCGTCAGCCTACCACAACGGGGGCGGGCCACGAGACCGGCTGGAAGGGGTCCAGAAAGAGGTCGGGCACCCGCCAGTCGGGATGGCGGGTGCCCTTGAGGAGGAGAGAGGAGTAACTAACGCCTTCACCAAGTTAGACGATGCACATGCGGGAGAAGTTTGGATCTGATTCGAGTGGGTGATGGAGAGGCGGATCATGCGGTTCAAATATTGAACAGCATCGCGCGCCGCCTCGTCTTCCTTATTCGACCCGCATTCCCTACGCCAAGGCGCGCCAACTTGCGCCACCGGCCCCGATGGCGCAGGATGTCGCTTGCCGGACTGTATCCCTGGTGGCACAGTGCTGCCGAACCTCTTGACAGGCGGAGCGTTAGCATGTCCCCTGGGCCCAACGGCACCACGCTCAACGGCAAGATGACCTTGATCGACGCCGCCCTCCTGATGGAGCGGCTCCAGGCGCGGGCGGCCCATCCGGGAGAGGTCGAAGCGCTCCAGATGGCGCGTAACGCCCTGCTGACACTCGTTGCCGAGGGCTACCTCACTCTGGCCGAGCGCCTCGGCCGTTCTGACGGGGAAGCCCGCACGGCCTAGGGTCTACGCGCCGAGTTTCCGGCGGACGGCCTCGTTGACGGCCTTGCCGTCGACCCCTTTTCCCGCCAGGGCGGCCATCGCCGCCTTCATGACCCGTCCCATCTCCTTCGGAGATGTCGCTCCGGTCTCCGCGATCACCTTGACCACCGCATCTTCAATCTCCGCGACGCTCAGCGGCGGGGGCATCATGGCCTCGAGCAAGGCGAGTTCGGCCTGTTCCTTGTCCACGAGATCCGTCCGTCCGCCCTTGCCAAACTGCTCGATGGACTCCCGGCGCTGCTTGATGAGGCTCGCGACGACCTGCAGGGACTCGGTGTCGTCCAGCGCGTGGCCCTTCTCCACTTCCTTGTTCGTCAGTGCGGTCTTGAGCATTCTCATGGCGGAAAGCGCCGGTGCGTCGTGGGCCTTCATGGCTTGCGTGATACGCGCGTTGACGTCGGCGAGGATGGACATGGTGTCGCTCCGTTCGTGGCAGTTCTCCCGATCCTAGCGCATGTCCGGGGTCTGCGGTGACGGCGGGAGGCGGCATGACGGTCCGCGGGCGCGGCAGATCGATGGCCCGCAGGCGTCAAACCCGTGTACGATCCGAAGCGCTGCACGTGCATGGCGTCCTCCTCCAACGATCAGCCCGCGTTCCGTCCACCCGTGATCCGGCTGATCTCTGCCCTTCTTGCCGGAACCGCGGCGGCCGTTGTCGGGAGCATCGCGGTGGTCGTCGTGTACCAGGGGCATCCCTCGGTGCGGCTCGACATGACACGCGAACTCCCGCGCACCGTGACCGGGCTGTATCCCCCGGAACGGCAGGACAAGGCGTTCTTTGCATGGAGCAGCGGGAAGGTGGCGCTCGACGTCGGTTCCCTCGACCGGCGTGTCCCCTGGCTGTGCCGGGCCGACGCCGTCAACTGGCGGCCCTCATCCGCCGGTCCCGCAAGCGTGCGCGTCGAGTCGGACGGCCGGCTCCTCCTCGAACGGCGGGTCACCGAGGCGCGGGTGCCGCTGGAGTTCACGGTCCCGCCGGACCCCTCGCGGTCCGGGCTCAGCGTGGGGATCGCGGTCTCGCCGACCTTCGTGCCCGGGCCGCAGGACCCCAGGGAACTGGGCCTGGCATTCCTCGAGATCCGGTGCGATCCCGCTGCGGGGGCGCGCCCCTGGCCAGCGATTCCAATCATCGCGCGCGGGGCGTTGGCCGCAGCCGCGGTGGGCGTCGTGCTCGGCCTCACCGGGCTGCCGCTCGCGGCTTCCGCCGCCCTCGCCATGTTCGTAGCGGCCGCCCAGGCCTTTTCTCTGGGCATCGGCGGGGCGGTGCAGTCGCTCGCCCGGCCGCCAGTGTACGTGCTTGCATGTCTCCTGGCGTTGTTCTGTCTGCTCCCCGTCGTCGTGGCTGGCGCCGTGCGCCGGAAGCCGCTCAGCGCGGCGGCCCGGCTCTCTCTGGCGGTGTCGGCCTGCGCGTTCTACCTGAAGCTGCTCTTCCTCCTCCACCCCGACAAGACGATCGTCGACGCTGTCTTCCACGCCCACCGGCTCGACGCCGTCCTGGCGGGCCGGCTCTTCTTCACGCAGTTGTCGACGAGCGCGACGCCGTTTCCGTATGCGATCGGGCTCTACGTGTTCTCGGCGCCGTGGGCGTGGTTGACGACGGACCACGTGACGCTCCTGCGGATCATCGTGTGCGCGGCGGAGGCCTGTGCGGGCCTCGTGCTGTATCCCACGATCGTCCGCGCGTGGAACGACAGGACGATGGGCGTCATGGCCGTGGCCCTGTTCCATCTGCTCCCGCTGCCGTACGCGGTGATCGGCAACGCGAACCTGACGAACGACTTCGGGCAGTCGGTGGCCCTCGTCACCGTGGCCGCGGCGGCCACGTGGGCATTTGCGCCGGGCCGCCTGTTGCCCGTCGCGGGACTGACGGCACTGGCGGCGCTGGCCTTCCTCTCGCACGTCGGCACGTTCACGGTGCTGCTGCCGACGCTGGTGGCGCTGGCGGCGCTCCACCGCGTCCTGGGGGGGCCGACGGGGCGCGCGCCCGCTCGGAGCATCGTCGCGGCGTCCGCGCTCGCCGTCGTCCTCGCGGTCGGCCTGTATTACTCGCACTTCGGCGACGTCTACCGGCCGCACCTGGAACGAGCGAAGGCGAGACTGGCGATCATGATCGGGCCGCCTGGTCAGGCGGCGCAGCCTCCTGGAGAGGGCACAGAGCCCGCGGGGGCGCATTCGCGGGCGCGCACCGCACCACCGCTGCAGCTCGGCGTCAGGGGCGCCATCGATCAGACGCGCGGGGCCTTCGGGCTGCCGATGCTCGGTCTGGCCCTCGCCGGTACGTGGAGCCTCGTCCGCCGGCGCCGCGCGGACCGGCTCGTCCTGGCCCTCATGGCCTGGGGCGCGGTCTGGCTCGGGTTTCTCGGGTGGAGTGCGCTCCGCCCGGTCGAGCCGCTCTACGTGCAGGACGCCTGGGAGTTCATCGGGCGGGTCGAGCTCGCCACGTCTCCGGCCGTCGCCGTTCTCGCGGGTTGTGGGGCCGTGTGGGCCTGGCGTGCCGGGCTCGCGCCGCGCATCGCGTCGGTGGCCCTCGTGGGTGCCGCCTTCCTCGGCGGCGCGCGCGCGCTGGGCGCCTGGCTCTTCTAATCCCGGAGATGACTTCGGTTGAGGCCGTTCGCTCCGGTGTCGCTCGCGCCGGGCTTCTTCAGCCAGATGAGATTCAGGAAACACCACCCCGGCAGGGGGAGGGTGCGCGTCAGCGCCGTGTGCAGCCACTGGAGCGACATGGGATGCCGCCTGATCAGCGCGGTCAACACCGGCACTGTCGGGAAGATCCCGCGCCGCGCGACGATGTCGAAACCGCACGAGCGGGCCAGCTGCAGGTACTCGTGCACGGGACGATCGCCGGGATGTTTCGCCAGCGCCGCCGTCCGGATCAGACGGCCTTGCACCAGGAAGTGCACGCGTGACTGGAGGTGCGCGAGATTGGGCACCGAGATGAGCGCACCGCCGCCCGGGCGCAGTACACGAAGCAGCTCGGCGAGCGCAGCGTGCTGCTCGTCGAACGCCAGGTGTTCGAGCACGTCGAGGCACAGCGCGTCGTCGAAACGCCCATCGCCGAAGGGCAGAGCGGTCACCGAGCCCTCGTGAACGAGGGCCGATCGATAGTTCAGATCCACGCCCTCGATGCGCAGGCGATCGGCGTACTCCTGGACGAGCACACCCTCGCCGCAGCCGGCATCGAGCACGCGCGTGCCTGGCGGCATGGCGTCGAGATGACGGCGGACCAGCGCCAGCTTGGCGAGATACGTGGGGCGGTAGTCCCACGCGTCGTCGAGTTGTCGGTGGTACTCGCCGCGGGCCTCGTACTCGCCCCGCCGTTCTGGTGCCGGTCCGTCGGACATGTGCCGCCTATCGTATACCCGCCGCGATCGCCTGTTTCTCGAGGCCGCGGTGCTTCCCGCAGGCTAGGCCAGCGGGCCGACGACCTCGCGGTAGATCGCCGCGAACCGTTCCGCCGTGACTGCGGGGCTGAACTCCCTTGCCAGCACCTCGTCCGATGACGCCCGCGTTCGACGGACATTCGAGAGGAACGCGATGATGGCCGACGCGAGCGCTCCGGGTTCGGACCGCCGGACGACCCGCACGTCATCGCCGAACAGCCGCCCCAGCTCGATCCCTCCGGGGTTGTCGGTCGAGATGACCGGCGTCCCCGACGCCAGGGCCTCGATCGCGACCGTCGGGAGCGCCTCGAGTTCGGATGGCAGCACGAAGAGATCGGCCGCCTCCTGGTAACGGGCCACTGTCCGGTTGTCGACGAGCCCCGTGAGGGTCAGGTGGCGCTCGACGCCCAGTTCGGCCGCGCGCGCGAGGAGTTCGTCGCGGAGCGGACCCGTGCCGCAGATCACGAGGCGCGTGTCCGGGTGCGCGGCGAGCACCGCGGGCATGGCGTCCACGAGCCGGCGCTGGCCGGCCAGCGGGTGGAGCCGCTTGACGTTGACGAGCACGTTCGCCTCGCGGAGGCCGAGCGCCGCGCGCGCCTCCGACCGAACCGCCGGGTCACGCTTCGTGAAGTAGCCCGCCACGGGCGGATACACCACGCTGAGGTGATCGCGTGACAGCCCGAACTCGAAGGCGCGGTCGCGAAGGAACGCGCTGTAGAAGGTGACGTGGCTCGCGGCCCGGTACATCCTCGTGAAGAGGTCCACGCCTCGCCGCGCGGCGTAATGCCAGATCTCGGTGCCGTAGAGCGT
This sequence comes from uncultured Acidobacteriota bacterium, assembly GCA_963809475.1. Classification (GTDB taxonomy): domain Bacteria; phylum Acidobacteriota; class Vicinamibacteria; order Vicinamibacterales; family JAKQTR01; genus JAKQTR01. Next base: position 1,158,817 of record CAWEJS010000002.1, on the reverse strand, counting down.
GAGGACCACAGGCTTCCGCAGCCGCGACGCCAGCAGACCGACGGCCTCGGGCAGCATGCCGTTGCTGTGGACGTGCACGACGTCGGCGGCGGCCAGGGCGTCGCGCGTCGCGCGGCGGATGCGGGCGAGCGCCAGGAGCGACGACGCCTGGGCCGCCACAGGGATCCGGCGCCTCCGTTCCCGCGGCTCGATCCAGGTGACGGGCCCGGGGAGGCCGCGCTCCACCTCGGCGAGGCCGCCGGGCGTGCGATTGTCCAGTGCCCGCGGCGGGTGCGCGATGTACGACGGCGAGTCGCCCGCCTGCCTGGCCCACTGCCCGAGATGCAGAGGCAGCAGGGCGTTGGCCGCCTGGTCTGGTGGGAGGTGGGAGGTGACGTGGCAGATCCGCATGCGCCGGTCCCGGCCCTCAGGCCCGTGGGCCGCCCCGGGCCCCGCAGTAGGCCGCCCTGAACTCCGAGAACGTCGCGGGGACGGCGCCGAGGTCGTTCACGGCGTGCGCCAGCGCGCCGTCCAGCCGGGCGAGGAACTGCTCCAGCTCCTGCGCGGTCCGGTTGTACGGGCTTCCGCCCACGATCGCTTCGCTGGAGTGGAAGATGAGGTTCACGAGCGGCACCCCGTCGTCTTTCATGCGGCGGGCGACCGCGCGCATGTCGGCGGCGGACGAGTAGGACGGCCGCATCCACTGCACGCGCGCGATCCCGAGCTTTCTCAACATCCGCTTGGTCTGGTAGGGGCTCGGGACCCGCGCGTAGAGCCGCTCGACGAACGCGGGCACGCGGCGGTTCAGGGCCGCGGTCACCGGAACCTCCAGCAGATTGCTCGTTCCCGGGGCGATCGGGTTGTCGTACGACAGGAAGTACGGCGTCGGCGGCGCGCCGGCGAAGTCGGGGCCCCCCTTGTGGCCTTCGTAGAAGAGGGGCGCCACGCTGGACTCGACCCGGTAGCCCGCGCGCTCGAGGTCCTGCACGTGGGCGGCGGAGAACCCGAACCGGCCTGATCGGTACGACAGCGGGCGTTCACCGACGGCGTCGCCGATGGCGCCCGTCAGCGCCGCGACTTGCGCCGCGAACTGCGACTGGGGCAGCTGCAGCGCGTAAGGGTGCCGCCGGATGTCCTCCGGCGTACTCGGGGGCGTTTCCCACGCGTGGTGATGCGCGCCGATCTCGCAGTCCCCGCCCGCGCGCAGCTCCCTCAGCACCGCCGCGGAACGCGGATCCCTGGCCACGGGCCACGTGATGAGGTACGTGGGCCGCACGCCGTGCTTCCGGAAGAGCGCGTGCAGCTTCGGCAGCGCGTAGATGTTCTCGAACGCCTGGTTGACGCGCGCGTCGGCGGACCACTGGTTGTCGCCCTCGGTGTCGATCCCCGCCAGCAGGTACAGCATGGTCAGCGATCCTGGTCCGAGTCTCCGAGGGTGACGTGCCACCCGGCCGTGTCGTCATAGAATCCCGGCGGCACGTCGATCGCGTTGATCTTCGCCGTGAACTCCATCGTCGACTTCACCTGGAAATACCCCGACCGCTTCAGCACCCGGCGGAACCGGCCGTGAGTGCTGAAGGTCCTGATCTTGTCGGAATCCGCGGCCCTGGCCTCCCGATCCACCCAGCCCAGCAGCGTCTCGATCCCCGGACGATCGTCCGGATCGGTGAGGAAATCGACGAGCAGCGTGACGCGCCCGCGGGGCTCCTGAACGTGGCGGTACACGGCGTAGCCGTGCACGTCACTGCCGCGTCTGAGCGCCGCGACGGTGTACCGCACGTGCGGCGTCTCGCGGAACTTCCAGTTGAGGTACGGCGCATCGCGGCGGACGATGAACGTGAATCGTGGCGCCAGGCGATCCCAGAGCGCCGTGAACTCGTCGCCGAAGCGCTCGATTGGCTCGATCCCGGCGCGAAGCGGCCTGGCGCGGCCCACGGCGCGGACGATCGGCAGCGTGATCGCCGAGACGAGGCGGTTGAGCGGCATCGGCCAGTCCGGACGGCGCAGCGCCCGCCGCGTGAGCGGCTTCACGAAGCACGGCACCGGCCCGACGTTGGGCCACCGGAGCTTCCGGAACAGCCGGTACGACGACTCGGACAGGCCCAGGCCCAGGGCGGCACCGACGTTCTGCTCCCACGTCCGGAACAGGACCTCTCCGAGCCCCTGCCGCTGGCGTTCGGGCGCGACCATCACGTCCATGCCCCACGACGCGGGGATCTCGCGCCCGTCGACCGACAGCCGCACGGGCATGGCAGCGTACTGCCCGACGATTGTCGGCCCTTCGCGCGCCACCCAGATCTGCGGCCCCCCGGTCGGGCAGTTGGGGTTGCGGGTGTACTGCCACTCCCAGCGCAGGCGGTTGCCCTCGGCGGCGGCGTTCCCGAACACGCGGCGATACATGGCCGTGATCTGGCGCTCGTCGTCGGGGCGAAAGCTGTCGATGGCGGCCATGGCTGGGACGGCTATCCCTTCCGGTGAACCAGCACGTACTCGATGTTGCCGATGACGATGTCCTGAAGGACCGGCGCCTCGCGAAGCCACGCCACCACGCGCGCCGGCGCCCGCCGGAAGAACCCGGTGACCTGGAGCCCCTCCGTCACCACCGACAGGCCCGCCTGCCGGATCTGGCCGCGGAGCCTCGGGACCTGGACCTTCTCGAGCAAATCGTCGTGCTTGGGCTGTCCCTGCCGCGCGAGCTTGATGAACGAGTTCTCGTGTTCGGGCTCCTGCAGCAGCCGCGGCGCGTGGCGCGCGAGCCACACGAAGATGGCGAACGACGCCCGCCGGCCGAGCATCAGGTGGAGCGGCACGGGGACCTTCAGGCGAGGCAGATGGGCGCCGGCGAACGACAGGTAGGGGGCCGTCGAGAGGTACATGAACCCGCCGGGCCTCAACACGCGCGCGAGTTCGCGCAGGTAGAGCGCCGCATCCGCGACGTGTTCGATCACGGCGTGGGAGAGCACCATGTCGAACGCCGCGTCCGGAAACGGCAGGGCCTGGCCGTCCGCCTGGGCGAAATGCAGGTTCCTGAGGCCATGTTCCGCGGCGAGGCGGTGCCCGGCGTCGCGAAAGCGCGGGGCGAGGTCGATCCCGACGACATGCCGGGCCTCCTCGGCGAACGACAGCGGCATGCCGCCGCCGCCGCAGCCCGCGTCGAGGACCGCGCCGCCAACCGCTACGCCAGCCTGTTCCAGGAAGCGGATGACCTTCGCGCTCCGGTAGTACTCGAAGAGCGCGTAGTCGTACTCCGAGCGAAACCTCCGGGTCGCGTGCGACTTGATGGCTTCCGGATCGATCTCGCGCACGCACCCTCCGGCAGACTCCGAGCGATCACGCTCTCCCATTCTAGCCCATCACTCCGAGCCGCCGGCGCGCGCGATCGCCCCGGCCAGGCGGCGCCGGCGCGGGCTCAGGGCCGCGAGAGCCCCTCGTGCGCAGGATCCGCCGCTTTGGGACGGTACACCCGGAGACCGGCCGTGACGCTGTCGAGTTCGTAGTTGGCCAGGATCCTCGACACGATCGGCCAGCCCAAATCCACGTTCGTGTACCAGCCGCGACCGGCTCTGCTCTCGGGGTCGTACATCAGCACGACCGACGAGAAGAACCGCGCGTCGAGCTTCCTCGTCACGTCGAGACCCACGTCCGGCCGGCGGAGCGTCACGACCCGCAAGGAGAACGGGTCGATCATGTACGGCCGCAGCCCGGCCAGGACCAGCAGTTCCGGCGACTCGGAGAGGACCGTGCCGCCCCCGGACGCCAGCCTGCGCACCAACTCCGACCGCTCGGCGTCCACGCGGCGGGCCCGCTGGCTGAGCGTGCGGTCCGTGACCGGCTGCAGGCTCTGCCGCGCCGCTCCTAGCGACAGGACGAGCAGGAGGGCGGCCGCCGGTGACTGCCATCGGGGGTACCTGGCCAGCACCCAACCGATCAGCACGACGCACACGACGAGGAGGTCGACGAGCTGGTTCGTGTAGCTCGTGCCGGGGGAGGCCAGAACAACCGTGGTGGCGCCGAGCGCAGCCGGGAACACGACCAGCGCCAGCTTCGAGGCACTTGCGCGGGCCATGACCAGCCACGCGGCCGTCGCGGCAAGCAGCACGCTGGTGAACACGTGCGAGGGCCCGATGACCTGCGACACGAACGCGGACGGCAAGCTGCGCATCCAGTCCGTGACGCCTCCGCCAGCCAAAGCGCACGCGCGCCACGACTCGATGGCCCGGCCGCCGCTCGCGATCTCCACGAGCCCGATCATGATCGCGGTCCCCGCGGCGACCATCGTCCCCAAGCGGACCGCGGCCGTCGGCCGCGCGGACAGGGCGAGCGCGAGGACGGCGGCAGCCGGCGCCCAGAGGCTCGTGACCTTCGTGGCCGCCGCCAGGACGAAGCACAGCGCGGCTGCGGCGATCGCCCTGGTTCGCGGACGTTCCTCGTCGAACACGGGCAGGATGAACGCGAGGCCCCAGACGGCCAGGCCCGCGGCCAGGAAATCGCTCCTGATCTCGAAGAGCGCCTGCTGCGAGAATCGCGGAGCGACGACGAACAGGGCGGACGCCAACGCGAGCAACGCCGGCAGCCCGCTCCGGACCAGTAGTCGACGGACCCCCAGCACGAGCAGGGCGCCTGACGCGAGACTCACGGCAAACCCGGCCGCGAGCGGGCTGGCGCCGAGCCGCATCAGGGCGCCGATCGACACAAAGAAGAGGGGGAAGTACCGGGTGCCGCCGTACCCGTCCGGTCCGATCAGGTCCCGGTAGAACACGCCGCGGGAGAAGTCATCGGCCAGCGCCAGCCACACGCCGGTCACGAAATCCACGTACGCCGACGTGCTGATCGCCTGCCACGCGTGAATCGCCAGCGCGGCGCCCGTGACGGTTGCAGCCAGGATGGCCAACAGGTGTTTCAGCGGCAAGCTCATGCGAGGCAGGCCTCTCGATGGCGTCCGACGCGACGCGATCCACGACCGGGGGCCGGACGCCGGGCCGAAAGGCGGCCTAGCGCTGCGGCGGCGCGATCGGCGTTCCCGCACCGCCGACGGGGGTCAGCGTGATCAACCTGCGGCGGGGAGACTCGGCGCCGGCCGCGGGCACGGGCACGGGCTCCCGCGACAGTTCGACCTTGCAGCACCGCCGGCACACGGGGAACAGCTTCCGCTCGAGGAGGAGCTTCCGCAATTCGACGTAGCGCGGGCTGTTCCAGACCTCCTCGATCGACGACGTGTTGAGGTCACCCACCTCGATGCGGATGAACGGGCAGAAGTACACCTTGCCGCTGAAACCGACGCGCGCGTGCAGGAACGGATACAGGCACCGGCCGAGCAGCGGCGTGCCCGGGCGGTAGTAGTTCCGCACGATCGTGGGCCACACCCTGGGCCGGAAGTCGAACCGCACGCCCTGCTCCCGGCACGCGTCCTGGAGGGCCTGCACCTGCGCGGCGACGGCGTCCGCATCGAGGCCGGGATCCGGCGTGATGTAGGTGGCGATGGCCGAGGTGTCGGGCGCGCCGAGCATCTTCGCGGTCTGCTCGGCCTCTTCCGGCGTGGCGAACATCAGGTGGTTCAGGCCGATGGCGTCGACACCCAGTTCCCGGGCCACGTCGACCATGCGATGGAGCGCCCCCAGGGTCTCGGCGGCGACCGTCGTGTTGATGCTCACGCGCAGGGGCGCCGCCCTGCGGGCCGCCGCGGCCTGCAGCCGGCGCAGGCCGGCGGCCGTCCGTTCGAAGGTGCCCTTCACGCCGCGCGCGGCATCGTGCAATTCGCCAGGGCCGTCGATCGACACGCTCACGTGCTTCAGGAAGCCGCGCAGCGCGAGGTCCGCCAGCGCGTCGGCGCGCGCCTCGTCGATGATGGTGCCGTTGGTCGTGAGGTACCCGCAGACGTACCGCTTCTGCGCGAAGAGGTCCAAGACCTCCATGATGTCCTTGCGCATGAAGATCTCGCCGCCGGTCAGGTTCACCTGGAGGCCGTCCCGCACGGGGAACGCCCGGCGGATGGTCTCGAGCGGCAGTTCCTGGCGCCACTCGCCTTCGATGTTCAGCAGGTCGCCCACGTAGCAGAACTCGCATCGCAAGTTGCACCGCATCGTCGACTCGTAGACGACTCCTGCGGGGAAACGGTGCGCACGGCCGCTGCCATCCCGGATGAAACCGGCCACCGTGCGCTCGTAGGCGCGCGAGCGGGTCCGGGCGTACCAGCGATTGATCGCGGGAACGGTGCGCAACTGGGCGATCGCCGCCCCGGCGAGACGACGCAGGGTTCTCATGGCCTTCACGCGATTGTACCTGCAAGGTCCGGCCGAAGGCGATACCGGCCGTTCCCCGCGCATGCGGGGCCAATCGGGCGCATGGTAGACTGCCCTCCGCACCACCCGCTCCGGACCCGCGCGTGACGCGGACGTCCTTCGCCCGGGCCCTCGGCCCGCGGCCGTGCACCGCATGAATGGCCAGCGGGCCGGATGCGTGAAGACCGGGGGCATGGGAATCAAGACCGCGCTGAAATCGAACGCCGCGCTCATGTGCGCGGTCGTGGTGGTCGAGTTCGGGCTGTTCGAGGCCGGCTTCCGGGTCAAGGGCGGCACCGAGGCCGCCCCGGAGTTCCAGCGGCTCTTCACCCCCGACGCGGTGCTCGGCTATCGCCTGAAGCCGGGGGCGACCGCCAGGTTCACGACGGCCGAATTCGACACGCGCATCACCATCAACCAGGCCGGGGTCCGGGATCGCGAGGTCGGTCCAAAGGCGCCCGGCGAACGCCGGATCGTCGTGCTCGGCGACTCGCTGGTCATGGCCGTGCAGGTGCCGCTGGAGCAGACGTTCACGGCCCGGTTGGAGCAACGGCTCAACGACGCGGCCCGCCCGCCCGTCACCTATCGTGTGATCAACGCCGGCGTGCAGGGATACGGGCCGGTCGAAGAGTTCCTCTTTCACCGCGACGTGACCTCCGCGCTGAAACCGGACCTCGTGATCCTCGCGCTCTACCCGGGGAACGATGCCGTCGAAGCGGCCAACAACAGCCTCCGCCTCCGCGGCGGCGAGACGGGCCCGAAGACGGCCGATCCGGACCCGATGGCCCGGTTCACGCAGTGGCGGCGACGCCAGATCCGCAAGAGCGTGGTGCTGCAGGTCGCGCGCCTCCGCGTCATGACGCTCATCGGCCGGTTCGGCTGGCGGCCGGAGATCGATCCGCCGCTTCGCACCTACCTGGCGGACGCGCCCCCAGAAATCACCAGAGGCTTGCGCGTGACGCGCGACGCGGTGTCGCAGTTGGCCGCCCTGACCTCGAGCCAAGGGGCCAGACTCCTCGTCGTCCTGCTGCCGGCGAGGTTCCAGGTCGACGACGGGGACTTTGGCCGGCTGAAGGAGATCGTCGAACGATCGGGGAAGACCCTTGACCGGGATGCGGCGACCGCGCGCTTCAAGCAGGCGCTCGAGGGTCTCGACGTCCCGGTGTTCGACCCGCTGCCGCCGCTGCGCGAGGCCGCCAGGACATCCGACGTCTTCATGCAGTCGACCGCGCACCTGACGCCGTTCGGCCACCGGGCCCTCGCCGGGATCCTGGAGCGCTACCTGGCCGACGCGGGGCTGGCGGACGGCAGGGGACGCTGATGGTCTTCACGTCCCTCCACTTCGTCGCCTTCTTCCTGGTCGTCTACGGGTTGTACCGCCTGCTGCCTCACCGCGGGCAGAACTACCTGCTGCTCGCCGCCAGCTACTACTTCTATGCGTCATGGGACTGGCGGTTCCTCAGCCTGCTCGTGGCGACGACGCTGGTCGCGTACTCGTGCGGCGCCGCCCTCGGGCGCCTGAACGATCGACGCCGGCGGAAACAGGTCCTCGTCGCGGGTGTCGTGTTCAATCTCGCGATCCTGGGCTTCTTCAAGTATTTCAACTTCTTTGCGGACAATTTCCACGCCCTGCTTGCGCTCGCCGGATGGCGGACGGACGGGTTCACGCTGAAGGTCCTGCTGCCGATCGGGATCTCCTTCTACACGTTCGTCGCGATGGACTACGTGATCGACGTGTACCGCCGCCAGACGGAGCCGGACAGGAACCTCCTCGACGTCGCCGTCTTCATCGGGTACTTCCCCACGCTGCTCGCGGGTCCGATCATGCGGGCGTCCACGCTGCTGCGGCAGATCGGCACGCCGCGATCCCGGCACGCCGCGCAGGCATCTTCGGGCCTCTGGCTGATCCTCTGGGGCAGTTTCAAGAAGCTCGTCGTGGCGGACAACCTCGCTCACGTCGCGAACCAGGTCTTCGCCTCCGGCGGCGCCCCAAGCGGGATGGCCGTCGTCCTCGGGACGTTGGCGTTCGCGTTCCAGATCTATGGCGACTTCTCGGGGTACACCGATATCGCCCGCGGCACGTCCCGGCTCCTCGGCATCGAGCTCGGCGTCAACTTCCGCTTCCCGTATTTCGTGCGCACCCCTCAGGAGTTCTGGTCGCACTGGCACATCAGCCTGTCGGAGTGGCTGCGCGACTACGTCTTTCTCCCGACGAGTTTCGCGCTGTCGAGGCGCCTCGATGGCGTGCGCTGGCTCGGCCGGCGCGACGACTTCTGGATCTACAGCGGCGCGACCATCGTCACGATGCTGCTTGCGGGGCTCTGGCACGGTGCGGCGTGGACCTTCGTCCTCTGGGGCGCATACCAGGGCCTGCTTCTGGTGACCTTCAGGTACGTCATGGGCGGCCGCCGGAAGCACCGCCTCGGAAGCCAGGCCCGGTGGACGTTCCAGTGGAGGGACCTGCCGGCGGCCGCGCTGATGTTCGGCCTGACGTGCTATGGATGGCTGATCTTCAGAGCCGATTCGTGGTCACACGTCGTCTCGCTGACGGGCCGGATCTTCACGGCGTTCGCGCCGTCCCGGGCTGTTCTCGAAACCGGCGGCCTGCCGCTCCTGGCGTACGCGGGCCCGTTGCTCGTCATCCACACGATGGAGGCGCGGCGCGGCACGCTGGACGTCGTGCTCGAGTGGCCTCGAGTCGCGCGCTACGCGGTCTATGCGGCCCTGGTCTATGCGATCGTCCTCTTTGGCGATTTCGAGGGCAGCGAGTTCCTCTACTTCCAGTTCTGAGCAACCGTCAGCTGAGGTTTCGAGACGGGGCGGCATGAACCGCAGGCGCGGCGCTACGGCATGGGCGCGACGCGGCGGAGCTCCGCGCGGCTGAACACGAACCACACATGCCCGGCGCGGTCGGCGGGGGACACCGTCTGGGTGATCACGAGGGCCGATCCGTCGGGACTGGCCTCGAACGCCCCGAACCCGTTGGCAAGGCGCGTCGGCGCCACCCGTCCGATCGGCGCCGTATAGCGCTGGAAGTCGGCCGACGTCATGAAGCCGCCGGCGTAGGCCGGTGTCCGCAGCGTCAGACCGTCTTCGCGCCACGCCGCGTCGACGGGCGGAACGTCGTAGCCCATGCGCACGAGGGTGCGCAGGCTTGCGGGCCTGCACGCGCCGAGGGCCGCCAGCGCCTCGTGGTTCAGGTTGGCGCGCACGCCGCGGGGACGAACCGGGGCCGTGGCCAGCACGATGTCGGCGCCCTGGCACCCGGGACCGGCCGCCTCGACGATCGTGGCGACCGCGCGCGTCGTCATGCCGGACGCCCAGAGCCAGTCGCGGCCCTTCTCCATCACCTGCCAGGCGAAGGTGACCAGCACGATGGCGGCCAGGACATGCGCGACGAGAGCCGACCGGCGTTCGAGTCGCGCCAGGCCCCACGCAGCGGCCATCGCCACCGGCACCGACGCGAGGTACAGGTAGCGCGGCCCTTCGGTCATGCTGGAGACAGGGACAATCGCCGCGACGAGGAAGAACACCAGGAACATATGCTCCGCATGACCGGCAAGCCAGCGTGACGCAACAACGATCGCGATCGCGGCGGCGCAGCCGAAGAGGCCGATCCACCACGGGAGCGGCACGAGCCAGCGGTCGACGGAGATCGGCGACGCGAGGTGGAGCGCCGCGAATCCGAGCGAACTGAACACTCCCCGCATGGCTGCGGCCCGGGTCCAGACGGCGGACAGCACGCCGAGCGCGGCGAGGGCGATGGCCGCACCCGCCACGAGGCGGTGGCGCCGGGCCACCAGCCAACGCCTGGCGGTCTCAGCCCCTGGATGGGCGAGCGCCAGTTGCAGTGCGGCGAGTGCGGCGAGCGCGGCGAGTTTCGGGGCCCGTGACGGCCCGCCCGCTGACGCCAGCCCCGAGGCCTGGCGCAGGACGACGTACACCAATCCGGCGGCGCCCATCCAGGCGAACACGCGCGCCAGCCCGGCCGTCCGCTCCCGCCCGATGAGCCATGCGTGCGCGCCTGCTGCGATCGGGAGCGCGACGGCGGATTCCTTCGAGAGCAATGCCGCGAGATAGAGCAACGCGACCGCACCCCGGCGCCAGGGGCCCAGCGTTCCCATGGCGAGGAGCGCTCCCAGTGCGCACGCCGTTGCCAGCAGGTCGAAGCGGGCCGACATCCAGAACACCGCTTCGTGGTTGGCCACGTGCAGACCGAAGATCGCTGCCGCCATCACGGCCGCACCGGCCCCGAGCAGGCGCCGCGCCAGCAGGAATACCAGCAGCGTGTTGAGCAGGTGGAGCAGCAGCGAGACGGCGTGGTAGCCGGCGGGCCAGTCCTGCCATGCGGACCAGTCCGTCGCGAACGAGAGGAACCCCAGCGGACGGTAGTAGTCGTAGTACGACAGTCCGAAGAACGCCGCTGCGCCGCGAAGTCCGTCTGCCTGTCGGATCCGCTGCAGGATCATGAAGTCGTCGGACACGAAGCCCATGCCCGCGAGGATGGCAGGCAGATAGGCCAGAGCTACCGCGAGGAGGACAAGTCCTCCTGCAATTGCCGTCCGGGATTCCCGCGCGCGCGCTGCGCCCACACCAGCCATCTAGCGGGACCCCGCCGGTGCCGGCGTGACAGACCGCGGGACCCTCTCGAGCAGTGCCGCCTCATCGTCGCCGGTCGGCGACTCCGCGACGCGGAACCGCTTGACCACCTGCCACCTGGACGCGCGCAGCACGTCGAGGATCACACGGCCCTCGTATCCCAGGTAGGGACGGGTGTAGGTCAGCACGTACCGGATGTCGTCGCGCCGCAATCGATCGTCGTAGTTGCCGAACCCGCGGCCCACGAAGACGGGCTTGATGCGGCTCTCGAGGGCGAGGCCGTTCGCCAACTTGCCGTGCACGAGAGTGCCGGGCGGCAGCCACTCGCCCACGAGGCGCATCGCCTCGTAATTGCAGTACGTGCGGCCGGCCGACCACTGGATGAACTCAGCCAGATCGCCAGTGACGATGACAGCGGCCAGTACCAGCGAGGCGCGCAGCGTCCAACGGCCGCTCGACAGCCACCGGGCGGCCCGGGGCCACGACGCGGCGATCACCACGGCGAGGAGCACGGCGACGACGGTTCCTGCGCGGACACCCGGCCGGATCTGGTTCCCGAACGCCGCGCGCGCCGCGGCGCCCGCCAGCACGTAAAGCCCGAACAGCACGAACGGGCCGGCGACGAGCAGGCGCCGGACGCCGTGTTCGGCTGCCTCCGTCGCGAGAAGGCGGCGATCGCGGCCTAACACGATGGCCGCGAGCGCAACGAGCGGCGGGATGAGGAAGACGAAGCGCCGCTCGTTTCCCGTGTCATGGACAATGAGCTCGGCGCATCCGAGGACCAGCCAGGCAACGGCAAGCCATTCAACCGCCGTTGCCTTCCGCCAGCGTGCCGCGACACCGGCGGTGGCACCGAGCGCGAGGAGCAACACCATCCACATCCGCGTGAAGAAGTCGTTCACGACCGGCAGCCAGCTCGCGCGATCGACGAACGCGTCCCAGGTGTAGCTGGGCTTGCGCGTGACGGACATCTGCCAGTTGTAGAACCGGAATTCGCTCCAGCAGGGAATGACGAACACCGCGGCGGCCACGGCGGCCGACGCGGCCAGGCCGGCAAGGATGCCAAGATGTACGCGCGCCAGCGGTTCGCGACCGGGCATTCCTTCCCGGCCGGATCGCAAGCGCCACAGGCCCAGCGCCGCGACGATTGCCAGCGCCCCCAGGAAGAACGCAGCAGCCGCCTTGGCGAAGAACGCCACGACGCCGAGGGCGCCGGCCGCGACGCCCCACGCCACGGCGCGCGCTCCCTGCGCGCGCTCCCCGCGGGCGAGGGCGTAGAGCGCGGCCACCATCGGCACGACCATGGGCGTCTCGAGCAGCGCCGCGCGGTTCCACATGACCCAGACGAAGTTCGTGGCCGCCAGTGCACCCGCAAACGCGCCGGCCGCCCGGCCCGCCGCCTGCCGAACCGCGCCGGCGAGCAGGAGCACGGACGCGAAGCCGAGCACCTCCGGCACGAGTCTGGCCTGCCACAGCCCGACCCCGAACAGCCTGAACGCCACGTACTCCAGGGCATTGAACACCGGCGCGAGGTACATCGGGTTCCAGCGGTCGGTCTCCCATGCACCGAACAGCGCCATGTTGCGGGCGTTGTGCGTCCAGGCACCCTCGTCGTGCCACACGACGCCCGTTGGCACCTGCCACGGCGGGTCAGCGAGCGGGAAGAGCGCCCGGACGAGGACCGCCACCGCGGCAATCGCGGCGAGGGCGAGCCAGTAGGTGCGTTCGCTGATGTCGTCACGACGCTCGACGCGACTTGCGGGGCCGGTCACGACGGCCTCCGCAGCCACAACTGGAAGTTGTCCTCGTCCCGTTGGCGCACGTACCCGGCCTCCAACCACGCCGCCAATCCGGGCTTCGACATGAAATAGGTCGCGGAATCCGTCCCCTCCATCTGCCAGTCGTTCGCTTGCAGCGCCACGATGGCCGGCTTGCCGGCCTGGAGGTCGGCCAGGAGGCCGGCCGCGCCGTAGCCGGGCCGGCCTTCGTTGAATCCGACGACCAACGGCCGGCTCCAGAAGAACCTCGACGCGCTGCGGCGCTCGGACTGCACCAGGGCGCCCTGCGAGAAGCCGCAGATGAAGACGGTGTCGGCGGGGGCGCTGTGCTGCTGCAGATACCGGCCGAGACGCTCGACCGCGGCGGGGACATGCTTGTCCGTCACCCGCAGGCCGCCGAACCGCGAGAGGTATTGCTCACGAGGTACGATGCCGGCCGCGTGCCGCGCGTCGAACCACGTCGCGTCGATCGCCTTTCGTACCGGGACGACGCGCGACAGCGCCACGATCGCGATGACCGCCGCTCCGGCGACGATCCACGGTCGTTTGGCCGCGCGGACGATCGTCCACGCTCCGAGGGCCCCGGCGATCGCGAGGGCCGGGTTGGCCTGGACGAAGTACTGCGGAAGCCCTCGGCTGCCGTTGATCACGATGGCGAGGCACGCCGAGGCGACCCACGCGATCGCCACCACGGCGTGGGGATCGCGGCGCACGCGGGCCAGCAGCACGAGGCAGCCGGCGCCACCGGCGAACCACAGGCCGTCCACGCGCGCCTGCCTGATCGGGAAGCTCACAGCGTATCGGAGGAGGCCGGCCATGCCGTCGTAGGTCTCACCGGAGTACCGCACGTTGTAGGTGATGGTGGCCTCCCACAAGTCGTTCCACGCGCCGGCGGACACGAAGCGGGCGGCGAGCGCGATGAGGGGAAGCGCGGCCCCGGCGGCCAGTCCTGCCGCGTCGAGGACCGCCTCCCGCGCCCATCCCGGCGCCGAGGACCTGGCTTGGCGCCTCCAGGCGATGACGCCCGCGAGCGCGGCCAGTCCGTACACGGCCGCGTTGTACTTGTACGTCACGGCCAGGCCCAGCAACATGCCGGCGGCGATGCGCAGCGCCCAGATTCGCGCGCGGGCGGCGGCCGGGGCGTGAACGGCGAGGTACACGCACAGCATCGCGGCGGTGACGGCCACCGCGATGAACGTCTCGCACTGCGCGCGCAGCCACATGCCGCCAAGTCTCGAATAGGCCGGGTTGCCCAGCAGCAGGAAGGCTGCGGCAGCCGCCCAGCCGGACGAGGCAGTCATGCGCCGCTCAAGGGCGATCAGCATGAGCGCGACGGCCACGGCGGCGAGGATGTCCGTGGCCGCGACGACCGACGCGTGCGGATACACGCGGTACATCGCGGCGTACGTGTAGTGAATCGCCGGAGGCTTCTGGTCCCACGCATCACGGTACGGAAGCCCGCCGCGGGTGATTTCCTGGCCGACGTAGGCATACAGATCCTGGTCGGCTCCGGCCGGCTGGACGAGAGAAGGCAGGCGGACCGCCACGATCAGGGTCAGCAGGATCCAGGCGGTTCGCCGGTTCATCAAGGTGGACTCCCCGAGCGCATCCCGGGAACGAGGGATATCATATGCGAAGGAGAGTGCCCGTGCCGGACGGCCCGCTGGTGTCCATCATCGTGCCCACCTACAACGAGCGCGAGCGTCTGGAGCAGTTCGTTCGCACGCTCGTGCGCGTACTCGAGGACGCACACCTCGACGGGGAGATCGTCATCGTGGACGACAATTCGCCCGACGGCACCGGGCAGCTCGCGGATGCGCTGGCCGCGGAGCTTCCGGTCCGGGTGGTGCACCGGCCGGGCAAGCTCGGGCTCGGGAGCGCGGTCATGGCGGGGTTTGCGGTGGCGAAGGGTCAGCGGCTCGGCGTGATGGACGCGGACCTGAGCCATCCGCCCGAGCGCGTCCCCGTGCTCGTGGCCGCCCTTCAGCAATCAGGCGCGGACATCGTCATCGGCAGCCGGTACATCCCGGGGGGCGGGACGAAGAACTGGCCTGTCTCGCGCGCGATCATGTCGCGCGGGGCATGCCTGGCGGCGCGGCTGGTCACGCCGGTGCACGACGCGGCGTCCGGGTTCTTCCTCCTGCGCCGGCCCGTTCTGCAGGGCGTCGAGATCAAGGCGGCCGGCTTCAAGATCTGCCTCGAGCTGCTCGTGCGGGGCGAGGTGGCCTCGGTGCTGGAGGTGCCGTACGTCTTCAGCGATCGGGCCGCCGGGCAGAGCAAGATGAACCACCGCGAGGCCCTCGGCTACGTGGTCCAGCTCGGACAGCTGTTCAGATGGAACCGCGGCCGGCGAAAGGCCAGGCCGGTCCGCCGCCAGCTCAGCCCTGAGGAGGCCGATCGCCTCGCGGCGCGGGCTTGACGATCTCGGCCCGGTAAACCGGGACGGACGCCGGGGCTGGCGCCACCGGCACTGCCGCAGCGGACGGCGCCGCATCGTCGCCGCGCACCAGGCGGACCGCGGCGTGCCAGACCAGCGGGCCGCTGCTGCGCACGATCTTCAACAAGTCGAGGACGTGGCGCGCCATCCACGACGGCCTCAGGAAGAACCGCCGCGTGGCCCGCCGGATCGCGCCCATCACCACAGTCTCGTCGACGCCGTTGTACCTCAACACGTAATACGAGTACTCCAGCTTCGACCAGTCGTCGCTGACGAGCATCCCGTCCCGCCGGCACTTCTCGTACATCTCGGTGCCCGGGTACGGCACCGCCGGGTAGAAGTTCGCAAAGTCCGGATCGATCTCGCGCGCGAACCGCGCCGTACGCTCGATCGACTCGGGCGTGTCGCCCGGATAGCCGAAGATGAAGAAGGCGAACGACTTGATGCCCGCGCTCCGCAGGTTCTGGATCGCGAGCCGGATCTTGTCCCGCTCGAGCTTCTTCATCATGTTCCGCCGCACGTCGTCGGACTCGGACTCGATGCCGAGCGACAGCATCCAGCATCCCGACCGCGCGAGCTTCCCCACGAACTCGGGACTGGTCAGGTTGTCGGCACGGCCGTTCCCGAACCACCGCACGTTGAGCTTGCGCGCGATGAGTTCGTCGCAGAAGCGCGAGAAACTCTTCGCGTTGAGCGTGACGGTGTCGCCCCACAGGTAGAAATGGTCGATGCCGAACCGCTTCTGGCCCTCCTCGATCTCGTCGACGAGCGCCACCGCGTCCCGCTCGCGGAACTTGTGCCCCTGGATCACCGGCGCGACGCAGAAGTCGCAGCTGTACGGGCAGCCGCGGCTCGACTCGACGATGAGGTAGCGGGTGTTCTCGAGGGGCAGGCGATAGCGATCGAGCGGCAGCAGGTCCCACGCGGGATACGGCATGGTGGGGAAGCCGGCGTACGACCCCTGCGCGCGGTGGGCGATAATCGTGCCGCCCCGGCGGACGGTCAGGCTGGCGACGCGCTCCGCCTGGTCGAACGACTCGAGGCCTGCGAGTTCGAGGACGGCCTCCTCGGGTTCGCCGACGATCATCGCGTCGACGTCCGGCGCGCGTTCCATGGACGCCTGCGGCGCCGCAGACGCGTGCGGGCCGAACGACACGAGCGGCGCGCCGAACGCCTGTTTCAGCGTGCGGGCCTCGAGCGCGTCAGCCACGACCGTGGGCGTGGCGCTGCAGAATACCAGGAGCGTCGGCGAGAACGCTTCGCTCTTCAGCCGATCGATCAGCGCCTCGGTGGACAGCCGCTCCGCGGTCTGATCGACGAGCCGGAACTCGATGCCCCGGTCGCGCAGCAGCGCGCCGAGCAGCGCGAGGGAGTACGGCGGCTTCGTCGTGCCGAGGACCTCCTCCCGCTCCTGGCAGCGGCCCTGGCGGGTGAACGCCACGCCGTTGACGAGAGGAGGGTTGAACAGCAGGACCCGGCTTCCGAGCATCAGTGATTCCGTCTCTTGTATGCCCGTTGTTCGCGGGCAGGCCGCCCCCGAATTCCGACCATTTCATTCTAGCGTTCCCCGGGGACGGGCGTCATCTGCCGCCGGCCGGCAGCGGGCCGCCGGGGTCCGGATCCCGGTCAGCGGAGACGCGCCCGCCACGCGCGGGCGGCGCTCGCGACCATCTCACGCGCCGTGAGGATCTCCCGCCGCCTGAAGAAGCCGGATGCCGCCAGCGTGGCGCCGAACACCGCGACGGCGCAGGTGCCGCGGACCAGCACGCCCGCGAGGGGGGCGATGGCCGGCCCGGCCACGAGGCGCGCGGCGACGACCGACAGCAGCGCGGCGGCGACGAGGCGCCAGACCCGGGGCCACTCGTACGCAATCGGGTAGAAGCGCTGCGACAGCGCCATGCCGGCCATCGCGAGCACGCCGTACGCAATCACGTTGGACCACGCGGCCCCCAGGGCCCCATATCGCGGCACGAGGAGCAGGCTCGCCCCAATCGCCGCGACGGTTGCCGCTCCGGTCGCCACGGGGTAGTACGCAGTCCGCTTGGTGATGTTCAGGCCGATCGAGGTCAACAGGTAGATCCCCTGCAGGCCGACGCCCAGACCAATCCACGGGACGATGCCCGACGCCCCGTAGAAGCGGGGCATCGTCATGAGGCGGACGAGATCGTGCGACACGGCCGCGAGCCCGGCGACGAGCAGGGCCAGGAACCCGAACGCGTACGTCGTCATCGTCCTGAACGTCTGCCGGGCGTCCGGGGCGTTCATCTCCCTGAAGTAGAACGGCGCCCAGGCCGTCTCGAAGGCGCTCAAGAACAACTTGAGCCCGAGGCCCAGGCTCGCGCCGACGTTGTAGACCCCGAGCTGCTGGAGCGGCGCGAAGCGGCTCAGGGTGAACCGGTCCGCCACCGCGATCACCTGGTGCGCGAAGCTGTGGGGCACCCGCGGCAGGCCGAAGCAGAGGCAGTCCTTCAACACCCGCGCCGAGAACACCGGCCGGATGAGCGCCGCATACCGCGGCAGGAGCGCCAGCGCCAGCCCGACGGCGACGAGAAGATCGGCCAGAACGACGCCGATGACGCCCTTGCGCAACACGACCACCAGCAGCAGCTTGACGAGCAGGGTCGCGAGGTTGTTGGCGAAGGTCAGCGCCACGAACGTGCGTGCACGCCCCTCGATGCGCAGCACGTGGAACGGCAGGAACGACACGCTGCCGAAGACCGTCGTGACGAGGACGATGCGGAAGGCGGTGGTGAAGTCGTCGCCGCCGAACAGCGGCCGGGCGATGTACGGAGCAGCCGCAATGCCGGCGGCCATCAGGGCGACGCTCGCGACCGCCAGGAAGAAGAAGATCGTGCTCGCCAGCTGCCGGCGGGCGGCCACGTCCGGGCAGTCGTAGTAGAAGCGCATGAACGACGCGTCGATCCCCCAGCGGTTCACGACGCGCACCACCTGCTCCACGATCAGCAGGAGCGCGATGGCGCCGTACTCCGTCGGCGACAGCACGATCGTGTAGACGGGGAGCAGCAGGAAACTCGCGAGCTGGACGGCCACGTCGCCCATCCCGTAGACCGTCAAGTTGACGGCCAGCTCCCTGAGTTTCTTGAACACCGCCCCCGATTGTAGCCCAGCGGCCGCGGGCGAGGCGTGCTACCGCGACCCGGCCAGCAGCGCCCCGGCGGCGTACGTGCGGACGAACGGGCTGGGATCGCGCAGGAGCGTCACGAGAAACGTCGTGTCGCGGGAGCCCGCGCGCTCGAGCAGCATGGCGCCGACCTCCCGGGTCGCCACGTTCGTGCTCTTCGCGGCGGTCGTCAGCTCGCGCCGCGCGTCGGAGTCGGAGAGTCCCAGCAGCACGGCCGCCCTGAGGCGGGCGCCCTCTCCCGACGATCGCAGGAGCTGCCGCGCCAGCGCCGCCCATTTCGGCGAGTTCGAGGCGTGGTACGCCTCCACCGCCAGCAGGCGGCTGTCGGGAAGCGACGCGGTCTCGAGTTGTGCGAGCACGGCGTCGCCGGCGCTGCTGCCGACGCTGTGGAGCGCCATGGCGAGCGACTGGCGCATGAACGCGCGCGACTCGGCGTCGAACGCCTCGCGGAGCGGTCCGATGTGCTCGCGGGATCCGAGCGCCGCGAGCGCCTGGATGCCAGCCAGGCGATTGGACGGGTTGTCGTCGGTCAGGAAGGGGACGATCGCATATGCCGCCCGCTTCGCGCCGGCCTCCTTGAGTCCCGTGATGATCGCTCCCTTGTCGAGCGGCGTCTCGTCCCCGAGGCGGCCAATCAACCGGTCCACGGCGGGGGAATCACCGAGGCGGGCCAGCGCGCAGTCCGCTTCGATTCCGGCGGCCATGAGCGTGTTCTGGCCGCCCGCCGCGGATTCCAGCTGTCCCCTGGCGTTCATGTCGCCGGAACGCGCGAGCCGCTCGAGCGCCGGGATCCTCGCCCGATCTGCCGGGTCGAGCGCAATGTCGGCGAGGACGGCTTTCACCGCCGGGAGCAGCAGCGTGAAATCGTGCTTCCCGACCGAGGTGAAGAACCGATTGTAGGTGTCGAGCGCCTCGGCCGGCTTCCGGGCCGCCGCCGCGGCGGCGATGGCCGTCCTGGCGTCCGATCGCATCTGCTCCAGCAGCGAGGGCTGCGCTCCGCGGCCCTGGCGTGCCTGCCCGGCTGCTTCGGATGTCGCACACGGCAGCGTGCAGGGAAGGATGCAGAGCACGACCGTCGCGACGATGGCCCGGGTTCGAGAGGACATCACGGCTCCGTTCCGATCCGGGTGAAGGTCGCGCCGCAGGTTCGCGCGCCCGCCAAGGCGATGTAGGTGCCCGTGCCGGTCCCGGAGCAGTTGCCCGTCCAGCCCGAGAACGTGTAGCCCGCCGCGGGCGTGGCCAGCAGGCCGAACGTCATCGGTGCCGGCATCGTGACCGAGCACAGCGTTCCGCTGAGGCCGCAGCCCAGCCCCGCGCCGGTGACCGTCCCGCCCGTCGGCACCGGGCTGATGGTCATCGTGTAGGGCGGCCCGCTTGCCAGGCTCCCGAACGTCGCCGTGCAGGTCTTCGCGCTGTCCACGGTTACCGTCGTGCTCAGACCCGTTCCGGAACAGCTTCCGCCCCAGCTCGTGAAGGTGCGGTCGGTATCCGCCGCGGCCGTCAACGTCACCGTCGTGGCCGTGCTGTACGTCACTGCGCAGGTGCCCGTCCCACTCGTGCCGCAGCTGATCCCGCCGCCCGTCACGGTGCCGCCCGTCGGCGTCGTCACGTTGAGCTGGTAAGTCGGCGTGGTCGATGTCGAGGTGAAGGTCGCGCCACAGGTCCGCGCCCCGGCCAGCAGGATGTACAGGCTGGGATTCGTGCCCGAACAGTTGCCCGTCCACCCCGAGAACGTGTATCCGGAGGCCGGCGTGGCCTGCATGCCGTAGGGCATGGACGCGGGCGCCGTGTACGAGCATACTGACCCGCCGACGCCGCAGCTCAGCCCCGCGCCGGCGACCGTCCCGCCCGTCGGCACCGGGCTGATCGTCATCGTGTAGGGCGGGCCGGCCGGCAGGCCGGCCGTGAACGTCGCCGTGCAGGTCTGGGCGGACGTCACCTCCACCGTGGTGGTCGCGCCCGTGCCGGCGCAGCTGCCGCCCCACGTCGTGAACGAGTACCCGGCGGCTGGCGTCGCCGAAAGCGTGATCACTTCAGGCCGGATGAGCGTGCGCTGGCAAGTCGTCCCGCCGTCGCCGCAACTGATCCCGCCGCCCGTCACGGTGCCGCCCGTGGGCGCCGGCGAGATCGACAGGCTGTAGGTGAGCAGCGACGCAAACGTCGCCGTGCACGTTTTGATGCCGTCCACCGCGACCGTCGTGCTTGTGCCCGTGCCGGCGCAGCTGCCGCCCCACGTCGGGAGCGTGTAGCCGGGCGAGGGTGCGGCCATCAGCGTGACCGAGGTGGCCGCGCCGTAAGTCGCCGAGCAGGTCGTCCCGCCCGTGCCGCAGTTGATCCCGCCGCCCGTCACGGTGCCGCCTGTCGGCGTCGTCACGTTGAGCTGGTAAGTCGGCGTGGTCGACGTCGACGTGAAGGTCGCGCCGCACGTCCGCGCCCCGCTCAGCATGATGTAGGTGCCGGGATTCGTGCCCGAGCAGTTGCCGGTCCAGCCCGTGAACGCGTACCCGGTCGCCGGCGTGGCCTGCATGCCGTACGGCATGGACGCAGGCGCCGTGTACGAGCATACCGTCCCGCCGACACCGCAGCCCAGCCCCGCGCCGGTGACCGTCCCGCCCGTCGGCACGGGGCTGATGGTCATCGTGTAGGGTGGCCCGGTCGGCAGGCCCGCCGTGAACGTGGCGGTGCAGGTCCTGACGCCGTCCACCGTCACGGTCGTGCTGGTGCCCGTGCCGGCGCAGCTCCCGCCCCAACTCGCGAAGGAATACCCGGAGGCCGGCGCCGCCGTCAGCGTCACCGAGGTGGACGTGGCGTACGTCACCGCGCAGGTCGTGCCGCTCGTCCCGCAGCTGATGCCTCCGCCCGTCACCGTGCCGTTCGCGGGCGTCGAGACGTTCAGCTGATACGTCGCCGACGTCGGCGTGAACGCCGCCGTGCAGCTCTTGACGCCATCTACCGTCACTGTGGTGCTGGCGCCCGTGCCGGCGCAGCTCCCGCCCCAACTCGTGAAGGAATACCCGGAGGCCGGCGCCGCCGTCAGCGTGACCGGCGTCGACGAACTGAAGGTGACGGAGCACGTTCCCGTCCCGCCCGGGCCGCAACTGATCCCGCCACCCGTCACCAGGCCGCCCGTCGGCGTCGAGACGCTCAACTGGTATGTCGTGGAGTTCGCCCTGAAAGTCGCGCCGCACGTGCGGGCCCCGGCCAGCAGGATGTAAAGGCCGGGATTCGTGCCAGAGCAGTTGCCCGTCCAGCCCGCGAAGGTGAATCCCGGCGCCGGTGTCGCCAGGAGGCCCATCGGCATCGACGCGGGCATCGTCACCGAGCACAGCGCGCCGCCTACGCCACACCCCAGCCCCGCGCCAGTCACGGTCCCCCCCGTCGGCACGGGGCTGATGGTCATCGTGTACGGCGGGCCCGTCGCCAGGCTCCCGAACGTCGCAGTGCACAACCTGACGCTGTCAACGGTCACCGTGGTGGTGAGGCCGGTCCCGGAGCAACTGCCGCCCCAGCTCGTGAAGGAGTAGTTCGTGTCCGGCGCGGCGGTCAACGCGACCGTCGTGGCGGCACTGTACGTCGCCGAACAGGTACCCGTCCCGCTCGTGCCGCAACTGATCCCGCCGCCTGTCACCGTGCCGCCCGTCGGCGTCGACATCACCAACTGGTAGGTGGACCCGGACGTCGGCGTGAAGACCGCGCCGCAGGTCCGCGCCCCGGCCAGCAGGATGTAGAGGCTGGGATTCGTGCCCGAGCAGTTGCCCGTCCAGCCCGTGAAGCTATAGCCGGATGCCGGCGTGGCCTGCATGCCATAGGGCATGGACGCGGGCGCCGTGTACGAGCATACCGTCCCGCCGGTGCCGCAGTTCAGCCCCGCGCCGGTCACCGTCCCGCCCGTCGGCGCCGGGCTGATGGTCATCGTGTAGGGCGGCCCGGTCGGCAAGCCGGACGTGAACGTGGCCGCGCAGGTCTTGACGCCGTTCACCGTGACGGTTGTCGTCGTGCCCGTGCCGGAGCAACTGCCGCCCCAGCTCGTGAACGAATAGCCCGAATCCGGCGCGGCCGTCAGCGTCACGTTCGTGGACGCGCTGTACGTCTCCGAGCAAGCCGTCCCTCCCGTGCCGCAACGGATGCCGGTCCCGCCGGTGACCGTCCCGCCCGTCGGTGCCGTCACGTTGAGCTGGTAGGTCGTCGAAACCGCCGTGAACGCGGCGGTGCAGTTCTTGATGCCGTCGACGGCGACCGTCGCCGTGGTGCTCGTACCGGAGCAGCTACCACCCCAGGTCGTGAACGAGTAGCCGGAGGCCGGCGCGGCCGTCAGCGCGACCGATGTGGACGAGCCGTATGTCACCGAGCAGGTTCCCGTCCCGCCCGTGCCGCAACTGATCCCGCCGCCCGTCACCCTGCCGTTCGCGGGCGTGGTGACCGAGAGCCTGTAGACCGTCGCCCCCGTGCCGATGACCTGCGTCCACAGGCTGCCGAACGACGCCGCCGTGCCGAGCACCCACCTCGCCTGCTGCGCGCTGGAGGCAATGCGCGGGTTGAACGATCCGGTCGGATCGGGCGAGACCGACGTGATCGTCGCCGCCACGGCCAGCGGCAGGCCGGCCCCGCTGATCTCGAAGCCCATGTCCTGCGGAGTCCCCTGGAGATGGGTCACCAGGTAGAACGTGCCCGTCAGCGCGTTGTACGCCACCGAATTGGCGTCGTAGGATCCCACCGTCGCCGACTGCCGGGTCGAAGACGAGGAACCGAGCGCCCCGGCCTCATTCAGGAAGTTCGAGAACGGCCGCCAGCCTCCCGACACGGGGTCGTTCTGGATCCAGACGATGAACATCTGGCCGGTGGCCGAGTTCAGGCTGAGCTCCGGCACATAGGTGACGCCGCCCTGTTCCACTGGGATCGTCGATCCGACGGGGGAGCCGTCGGAGGCGCTGTAGAGCCTTGCCCGGATGAAGTCCACGGACGGCCCGGACCCCGACCATGCCACCACGAATCGATTCGCGCCCGGGAAGTAGCCGACGGCGGGCTCCCGGTCGTAGTCAGCCGACGTGGCGGTCACCGCGATCTCGCCGCCGACGGGACTGCCCGAGCTGCTGACGAGACGGGCCCCGATTTCCGCCCCGGTCGCAGAGTAGATGTTGTAGGCGACGAGGAACTGCCGCGAACCGGTGGAATAGGCGATGGCCGGGCCGACCTCCCACCTCGTGGTGTAGGTGTCGTTCGAGTACACCTGCGTCGCCGCGGTCGAGACGCCGGCCGGGTAGCTCACCATTCTCCCGCGGACCCGCGTTCCGTCCCTGTAGGTCGTCACGCCTTCGCTGCTCTGCCAGACGACCAGGAACGCCCCTGCGTCCGGGTTGTACGCGACGCGCGGCGTCTGGGAATACACCGAGGATTCGGAGATCTGAAACACAGATCCCAGCGCGCTGCCATCCTCGCTGACGAAGATGCCCCTGATGGTGGAGGGGCCCCAGACGAACAGGTAGACATGGTTCTGCGTGTCATACGCCACGTCAGGCCAGCGCACGGCGCCGGCGTACTGCTGAACGGATGGACCGACCGGCCCCGACTGCGCCCAGGCGACACCGGCTCCCCACGTGGCCCCGATCACCACCATGGCGAGAAACACCAGCAAGCCGCGTGCAGATCTGTACATATCTGAGATATCGTCCAAAGAGGTCCGGAACTTGAGCCGCCGGCCCGTCCGGCACGAACCAGGCTCGCGATGGCGTGAGAGAATCGTACCCCGAAACGCCGCCTTGGCGCGGGATGGCGAACTGGCGACGGCTTCGGCCCGGCCGCCGCGGCCCCTGGCTATGGCCGTGTTTCCAGTATTAGGGCTCGGTTCCGGTCGGTGCGAACGTCGCGCCGCAGGTCCTCGCCCCGCCCAACAGGATATAGATGCTCGGATTGGCGCCCGCGCAATTGCCCGTCCAACCCGTGAAGGTGTACCCGGTGGCCGGCGTCGCCAACAGTCCCATCGGCATCGACGCGGGCATCGTGACGGAGCAGAATGCCGTCCCCGGGCCGCAATTCAACCCCGCGCCGGTGACGACGCCCCCCGTCGGCACCGGGCTGATCGTCATCGTGTAGGGCGGCCCGGTCGGCAGGCCGCCGGCCGTGAACGTGGCGGTGCAGGTCTTGACGCCATCCACCGTCACGGTGGTGCTCGTGCTCGTGCCCGCACAGCTCCCGCCCCAGCCCGTGAACGTCGAGCCGGCCGCCGGCGCGGCCGTCAGCGTGACCGGGGTGGCCGAGGCGTAGGTGACGGAGCAGGTGCCCGTCCCGCTCGTCCCGCAACTGATGCCGCCGCCCGTCACCGTGCCGTTCGCCGGCGCCGTCACATTGAGCTGGTAGGTTGTGCCCGACGTTGAGGTGAACGTCGCGCTGCACGTCCGCGCCCCGCTCAGCATGATGTAGATACCGGGATTCGTGCCCGTGCAGTCACCCGTCCAGCCCGTGAACGTATACCCGGCCGCCGGCGTGGCCTGCATCCCGTACGGCATCGACGCGGGCGCCGTGTAGGAACACACGGACCCGCCGGTGCCGCAGTTCAGACCCGCGCCGGTGATGGTCCCCCCCGTCGGCGCCGGACTGATGGTCATCGTGTAGGGCGGCCCGGTCGGCAGGCCGGCCGTGAACGTGGCGGTGCAGGTCTTGACGCCATCCACCGTCACCGTGGTGCTCGCGCTCGTGCCGGCGCAACTGCCGCCCCAGCTCGTGAACGCGTAGCCGGATGCCGGCGCCGCGGTCAGCGTGACCGAGGTGGCTGAGGCGTAGGTGACCGAGCAGGTGCCCGTCCCACTCGTGCCGCAACTGATGCCGCCGCCCGTCACCGTGCCGTTCGCCGGCGTCGTCACGGTCAGCTGATAGGTTTGCGGCACCGCGAACGTGGCGGTGCAGGTCCTGACGCCATCCACCGTCACCGTCGTGCTCGTGCTCGCGCCGGCACAGCTCCCGCCCCAGCCCGTGAACGTGTACCCGGCCGCCGGCGCGGCCGTCAGCGTGACCGGGGTGGCCGAGGCGTAGGTGACCGAGCAGGTGCCCGTCCCGCTCGTGCCGCAGCTGATCCCGGCGCCCGTCACCGTGCCGTTCGCCGGCGTCGTCACGGTCAACCGGTACGTCGTCGTGGGCGCCGTGAACGTCGCGCTGCACGTGCGCGCCCCGCTCAGCATGATGTAGATACCGGAATTCGTGCCCGTGCAGTCACCCGTCCAGCCCGTGAACGTATACCCGGCCGCCGGCGTGGCCTGCATCCCGTACGGCATCGACGCGGGCGCCGTGTAGGAACACACGGACCCGCCGGTGCCGCAGTTCAGTCCCGCGCCGGCGATCGTCCCCCCCGTCGGCGCCGGACTGATGGTCATCGTGTAGGGCGGCCCGGTCGGCAGGCCGGCCGTGAACGTGGCGGTGCAGGTCTTGACGCCATCCACCGTCACCGTGATGCTCGCGCTCGTGCCGGCGCAACTGCCGCCCCAGCTCGTGAACGCGTAGCCGGATGCCGGCGCCGCGGTCAGCGTGACCGAGGTGGCTGAGGCGTAGGTGACCGAGCAGGTGCCCGTCCCACTCGTGCCGCAACTGATGCCGCCGCCCGTCACCGTGCCGTTCGCCGGCGTCGTCAGGGTCAGCTGATAGGTTTGCGGCACCGCGAACGTGGCGGTGCAGGTCTTGACGCCATCCACCGTCACCGTCGTGCTCGTGCTCGTGCCGGCACAGCTCCCGCCCCAGCCCGTGAACGTATACCCGGACGCCGGCGCGGCCGTCAGCGTGACCGGGGTGGCCGAGGCGTAGGTGACCGAGCAGGTGCCCGTCCCGCTCGTGCCGCAGCTGATCCCGGCGCCCGTCACCGTGCCGTTCGCCGGCGTCGTCACGGTCAACCGGTACGTCGTCGTGGGCGCCGTGAACGTCGCGCTGCACGTGCGCGCCCCGCTCAGCATGATGTAGATACCGGGATTCGTGCCCGTGCAGTCAC
This sequence comes from uncultured Acidobacteriota bacterium, assembly GCA_963809475.1. GTDB lineage: Bacteria > Acidobacteriota > Vicinamibacteria > Vicinamibacterales > JAKQTR01 > JAKQTR01. The sequence continues at coordinate 1,132,635 of CAWEJS010000002.1, read as the reverse complement.
CCGTCCAGCCCGTGAACGTATACCCGGCCGCCGGCGTGGCCTGCATCCCGTACGGCATGGACGCGGGCGCCGTGTACGAGCATACCGGGCCGCCGGTGCCGCAATTCAGTCCCGCGCCGGTGATGACGCCCCCCGTCGGCACCGGGCTGATGGTCATCGTGTAGGGCGGCCCGGTCGGCAAGCCGGCCGTGAACGTGGCCGTGCAGGTCTTGGCGCCGTCCACCGTGATGGTGGTGCTGGTGTTCGTGCCGGCGCAGCTGCCGCCCCAGCTCGTGAACGAATAGCCGGACGCCGGCGCTGCGGTCAGGGTGACCGGGGTAGCCGACCCGAAACTGACGGAGCAGGTGCCCGTCCCGCTCGTGCCGCAACTGATGCCGCCGCCCGTCACCGTGCCGTTCGCCGGCGCCGTGACGGTCAGTTGATAGACCGGCGTGACGACGAAGGTCGCCGTGCAGGTCCTGGCGCCGTCCACCGTGACCGTCGTGCTCGTGCTCGTGCCGGCACAGCTCCCGCCCCAGCTCGTGAACGAGTACCCCGAGTCGGGCGCGGCCGTCAGGGTCACGGAGGTCGGGGCCGCGTAGGTCGCCGAACAGGTTCCCGTGCCGCTCGTGCCGCAGCTGATCCCGCCGCCGGTGACGGTGCCATGGCTCGGCGTCGTCACCGTCAGCTGGAACGTCGTGGAGGTCGACGTGAACGCGGCGGTGCAGGTCTTGACGCCGTCGACCGTGACCGTCGTCGACGTGCTCGTGCCGGAACAGCTCCCGCCCCAACTCGTGAACAGGTAGCCGGAATCCGGCGTGGCGGTCAACGTCACGATCGTCGGTACGCCGTAGGTTTCCGAACAGGCCGACCCGCCCGTGCCGCAGTTCAGGGCGGTCCCGCCGGTGACGGTGCCATGACTTGGGGCCGACATGCTGAGCTGATAGAGGTTCGCCGGCTGCGTGCCGCCGACGACCTGGGTCCAGAGGCTGCCGAAGTCCGCAGCCGTCGCGATCAGCCAGCGGGGCTGCCACACGCTGGCCGCGATCCGGGGATTGAACGATCCCCCGTTGGGTGCGGCCGACGTCGACGTGACGATGGCGGCCGCGCCGAGCGGCGTGCCCTCGCCGTTGATCTCGAAGCCGACGTCCTGGTTGGCCGAACCGTGCGTCACCAGGAAGAACGTGCGCGACAACGGGTTGTAGGCGACCGAATTGGCGTCGTAGGCCCCCGCCGTCGCCGAGAGGCGAGTCGAGGCCGACACCAGCGCTCCGTCGCTGTTGACGAACCTGCCGAACGGTCGCCAGCCGCCGCTAGCCACGTCCGGCTGGACCCACACGACGAACATGTTGCCAGACGTCGAGTTGAACGCGGCCTCCGGCACGTAGGTGGCTGAACTTAGCGCGAAGGAGATCGACGAGCCATAGGCCGCTCCCGTCGAGGCGTCGAAGAGCTGGCCGCGCACGAAGTCCACGCCGGTTGCGCTGCCCGCCCAGGCCAGGAGGAATCGGTTCGCGGCGGGGAAGTAGCCCGCCGTCGGCTCGCGGTCGTAGTCGCCGGTCCCGGCCGCCACATCGAACTCGTTGCCCACGGCCGCGCCGAGCGTGTCGACGAGCCGCGCGCTGATGTCGGCGCCGTCCGTGGCGTACCGGGACCACGCGACGAGGTAGTGGCCGGAGCCGTTGGAGTAGCCAATGGCCGGTCGGGTCACCCAGCGCGTGGAGTACGTCGGCTTGGAGAGCACCGTGCCGGCCGAGGCCGACCCGGCGGGGTACGTCACGATCGTCGACCGGACCTCCGTGCGCGTCTCGCTCGCGCTGCTGTGCCACGCGACGAGGAAGTTGCCGAGGTTGGGGTCGTAAACCACCTTGGGCGTCTGGGCGAACTGGCCGGAGGAGATGTAGAACGTGTCGCCAATCCCGATCCCGTTCTCGCCGACGAACCGGCCGCGGATCGTCCCGCCAAGGCCCCAGACCGCGAGGTACACCTGCTGGCACTTGTCGTACGCCACGTCGGGGTTCTGCGTCCCGCCGCTGTACTGGCTGACCGAGGCCCCAATCGGCCCGGGGGATGCAGAGAATGTCACCGTCGGCGCGGCCGCGCAGCCTGCCGGCTCGGTGCCTGCGCCTCCCCACACGGCCGTGAACGTCGCGGTGCACGTCTTGATGGACGTCACCGAGACCGTCGTGGTCGTGGACGTTCCCGAGCAGGAACCTCCCCAGGTCGTGAAGGTGAAGCCGGAGTCCGGCGCCGCCGTCAGCGTGATCGATGCAGGTTCCGCGAGGGTGACCTGGCACGTCGTGCCGCCGGTGCCGCACGTCAAGCCGCCCCCCGTCACCGTCCCCCCGGTTGGGACCGGCGCGATCGTGAGCCGCGGATTGACGGTGCCGCCCCCGCCCCCGGCATCGGTGCCGACGATGAGCTGCGTCCACAGGCTGGCGAAGTCCACCGCCGTGGCCATGATCCAGCTCGGTTCCAGCGTGCTCGCGCCGATGCGCGGGTTGAACGCTCCGCCGCTCGCCGCCGCCGCCACGGACGTGACGATGGCCGCCTCGGCGACGGGCGAACCGGCGCCGCTGATCTCGAACCCCACGTCCTGCGCCGTGCTGCCATGCGTCACGAGGAAGAACGTCCGGGTCAGCGGGTTATACGCGATCGAGTTGGCGTCGTAGGCCCCGGCCGTGGCGGAAAGCCGGGCCGATGCGGAGGTGATGACGCCGCTGTCGTCGAGAAACGCCCCGAACGGCCGCCAGGCGCTGGTCGCCGCGTCGGCCTGGATCCACACGACGAACATCTGGCCGGTCTCCGAGTTCAGCGCGAGATCGGGGACGTAGGTAATCGACGTTTCCGTGACGGTGAGGGCCGGCCCGGCGGCGGCGCCGTTGGAGGCCCCGTAGAGCCTCGCGCGGACGAAGTCCGACGAGGTGCCGTTCCCCGAGTACGCCACCACGAAGCGATCCGTGCTCGGGAAATACCCCACCGCGGGCTCCCGCTCGTTGTCCGCGGACGTCGCCGTCACGGCGATCTCGTCGTAGAGCGGCGCTCCGGAGTTGTCGATCAGGCGGGCCCCGATCTCGCCCCCGGTCGCGGCCACGATGCTGTAGGCCACCATGAAGCGCTTCGAGACGGAGGAATAGGCCAGCGCCGGGCCGCGTTCCCACAGCGTGGTGTACGTGGGGTTCGAGTACACCTGAGTCGCGGCCGCCGAGACACCGGTCGTGAAGCTCACCATCCGGCCGCGCACACGCGTGCCGTTGACGCTCGTCGTCACGCCGTCGCTGCTCTGCCACACCACGAGAAAGGCGCCGGCGTCAGGGCTGAATGCGACGCGCGGCGACTGCGCATACACGGACGTGTCGGAAATCTGAAAGGCCGCGCCGAGCGCGAGACCGTCCCCGCCGACGAAGATGCCCCGGATGGTGCTGTTGCCCCAGACGACCAGGTGGACGCCGTTGTTGCTGTCGTAGGCCACTGCGGGCCAGCGGGCGTAGCCGCTGTACTGCTGGACGGAAGGGCCGGCGGGCGCCGCCTGGGCCCGTGCGATGCCGCGTCCGAAAACCACGAGTCCCATCACCGCGGCAGCAACGGTCAACGCGACGCGTGCGGATCTGCTCATAATCCCCCTGGTTCTCGTTTCCGAAAACCTGGCCACTCGAGCGCCGGGACTCCCCCGCGGCGGCAAACAAGGCACACTACACCCCAAGTAACCCCAAAGTATATCGGAACTTACGTGCCGGGCGAGGAGTAATAAAACGGCCCGAGCGGAAGGCCGGATCGCCCTCCGGTGGAGCGCCATGCCTCCGGATCGGCACGGCGGCGTGGCTCTTCGACCTTGCCCTCGGAATCAGACGAGTTTCGTGACCCAGAGCGGCGAATCCTTCGCCGGGAGGTCACAATTGCGGCAGATCTCCGGCCCGCCGCTCTCCAATTGCTCCCGGCGGACGCGCCGGTAGGCATCGCTGTTCCAGACGTCGGCGATCGACTGGGTCTTCAGATCGCCGAGCACGACCTTCCCGTCGAGATCGGCGCAGCAGAGGCTCACCCGGCCGTCCCACAGCACCGTGAACGTCAGCCACTGCCGGTAGCAGGGGAAGGTCACGGCGGCCCGGCGGGCGCGGCTGCCGGCCCAGTTGTGCAGTTCGGTGATGTGGATCTTGTCCGCGACCGAGGACCAGCGATCGATGAACGCCTGTTCCTCGGCCGAGTTGTCCTGGCGCACGAACGACAGGATGAGCTTCGGCCTCGTGCGGCCGAGCTCCCGCCGGATCCTCACGAGCCCCTCGACGTTCGCGATGACCTTGTCGTACTTCAGTCCGAGGCGCGTGGATTCGAACGTCTCCTTGCCGGCGGCGTCCAGGCTGATGTTGATCGCGTCGAGGCCGGCCTCGACGACCGCCTTCGCCACCTCCGGCCCGAGGAGCGACCCGTTCGTGATGACGCCGACCTCGGGAATGCCTGTCGACTTGGCGTAGGCGATCTTCTCGGGGAGCTGCTTGTCGACGAAGGCCTCGCCGTAGTTGTGCATCCTGACGTGGCCGATGCCGAGGGCGGCGCACTCGTCGACGATCGTCCGGTAGAGCGCCCAGTCCATGATGCCCTGGCGGCGTTTCATGTCGTCGCGCGGGCAGAAGGTGCATTTCGCGTTGCAGATGTTCGTCGCTTCGATCTGGACGATCTCGGGCAGGCGCGGCGCGCGCTCGCGGCCCGCAAGGAGGAGCAGCCGGCGGACCGCCGTCGCGTTGCCCGTCAGCAACGACTCCGCGGCCCGGCGTGCGCGTCGGCGAAGGGGAACGGCCACGATTCAGTGCGTCCGGAAATGCTCGAGGACGAGGCGGAGGATCTCGTCGAGCGACACCTTCGGCTGGAAGCCGATCAGGGCGTGGATCTTGCCGATGTCGGGCACGCGCCGCGGCATGTCCTCGAACCCGCTCTCGTACGCCTGGTCGTACGGCACCGTGACGATGGGCGACTGGCTCCCGGTGATCGCCTTCACGCGCTCGGCAAGCCCGCGCATCGAGATCTCCTCGGTGCTGCCGAGGTTGTAGACGTTGCCGAGGGCCTCCGGCCGGCCGACGATGGCGATCAGGGCGCCCACGACGTCGCCGACGTAGGTGAAGCACCGGCTCTGCGTGCCGTCGCCGAACACCGTGATCGGCTCGCCGGCGAGCGCCTGCCGGACGAAGTTCGGCACGACCATCCCGTACCGGCCGGTCTGGCGCGGCCCGACGGTGTTGAAGAACCTGACGATGATGACCGGAAGGCGCTTCTCCTTCCAGTAGGCGAGCGCCAGGAACTCGTCGAGGGCCTTGCTGCACGCGTAGGCCCAGCGATGCTTCACCGTGGGACCGAGCGCGATGTCGCCGTCCTCCCGGAAGGGGACCGCCTCGCTCTTGCCGTAGACCTCCGAGGTGGACGCGATGACGACGGTGCGCTGCTTCTTCGCGGCGTGGGTGAGCACCACCTCGGTCCCGTGCACGTTCGTCTCGATCGTCCGCACCGGGGACTCGACGATGAGCCGCACCCCGACCGCCGCCGCCAGGTGGTAGACCACGTCACACTGGTCGATGAGCTCGGCCAGGACCGGCTCGTTCATCACGGTGTCGATGGTGTAGGCGAACCCGGGCTTGCCCTTCAGGTGGGCGATGTTGTCGAACGAGCCCGTCGAGAGGTCGTCAATCACCGTCACCTGGTGGCCCGCGGCCAGCAAGGCGTCGGCGAGATGGGATCCGATGAAACCGGCACCGCCGGTGATCAGTGCACGCATGTTCTCCGCCAATCCTCGAGCGCGAGTGCTGTCGCAGTCCCTAGGATACCCTACCGGCGTCGAGGGCTACCCGCGGGCCGCAGCGAGCTGCAGGATACGCTCCGCCGCCCGCCGGGCCGCGCGGCCGTCCGACACCACGCGGTAACGCTTCATGAACGCCGCGCTTCGCTCGAGCACGATGGCCCGTCCGCGCTCATCCACGAGGAGGTTCCGCAGCGCCGGCCCGATGGGCTCGCCTTCGAAGACGCCCGACATGGCCCCGGCCTCCACGAACGGCGTGAGGTTGTTCGGCATCGCGAGGACGAGGCTCGGCACGCCCAGGACCATCGCCTCGACGGCCGCCGTGGAGTTCACCGTGACGAGCAGGCGGCTGACGCACACGAGATCGGCCAGGTTCGTGCGCGCCGGTGCGACGGCCACGTGGGCGGCGCCGCGAGCCGCGTCGATGTAGGGCGCGGCGGTCTCGGCGGGGTGCGGCTTGACGACGAGGCGGACCCCGGGGAGATCGCCGGACTCGCGCACGAGCTGGGGGAAGACCTCCGCAATCTGCGAGTACTTCGCGGCCACGACGACGACGGACCGGCCCGCGTCGGCGCCCACCGCGCGCCGCATCCGCTCCAGGTCGTCCGCGGTCGCCGCACCCGCCCGCCGCACCAGCGCGTCGAGTCTCGAGCTGCCGGTGACGGCGAGCGCCGAGGGCGGAAACCGGCCGGCCCGCTCCAGGTGTTCGGCGGCGAAGTCGTCGTAGAGCAGCGTCAGCGTGGGATGCGGGAACCCGCGATCGGCGGGGTTCCCGGGGGCCGGCTCCATCTCGTCGGCCTCGTGCAGGTAGTTGAGCCAGTGCCGGTAGATGAAGCCGTGCTGCAGCCCGACGGACGCGATGCCGCGCCGCCGCGCCTCGAGCACCAGGGCGCGCCCCCAGCCGCCTGCCTCCGCGTAGGTGAGCACGGCCGCCGGCCTGACCGTGTCGAGCGCCGCCCCGAGCTGATCCATCACGCACGCGGACCACGGGAACTGGAGGTACGCGATCCCCATGACGACTGGCTCGATGAGCGGCCAGGTATCGCAGCCCTTGACGACCGCCGCCTCGCGCAGCTCCCGGCTGCCGGTGAGCGCCGCGAAGATGGCGCCCCGCCTGCGCCAGACATCCTCGGCCGGGCGCAGCGTCTCCCGCGTCGCGAACGAGTCGACCACGAGCCGGGGCGCATGCTCCCGCCGCCAGGCGGTGAGACGGTGGTACCACGGGCGCGCGCGGTAGCTCGTCTCCGGGCCGAGCCCCACGAGGGCCATCGCGCCGGCGGGGAGCGCGGCTTCCAGTTCGCGGAGCACCGGGCCCACGTATTGCTCCTCGCGTCCGCGCCAGAACGCGGCGTGAACGAACGCGGCCACCTCCGCCTGCCCGGCGGGCGGCGCGACCGCGGGCCCGCGGGCCGCCCGGGCCGCCCCCGCCATGTAGCGGCGCCCACGCCAGGCGATGCCGACGTGCTCGGCCCATGACGGCGCGAAGGCCCGGCCGCCGCCGATCCACGCGATGCCGTCCCGCTCCGCCACGCGCCGGGCCAGCACCCGCACGTAACGGTCCCGGCTTGCCACGCCAATCCCCGTGGGGCGTTCGCGCCGCACCAGCGCCTCGAGCGCCAGCAATGTCCGGTAGACCCGGTTGGCGACCTGCATCTTGTGCAGGTAGAGCTCCGCGAACCACCAGAGCGAGTCGCCCCTGTGCGTGAACCGTTCCCGGAGCGACACCCCGTCGACCGTCACACGGCGCAAGGACTTCACCCAGGCGTTGGCTTCCCGCTCGGCCTGCTCCGCCAGTTCGGCGTCCAGGTAGGCGGACACCCTCACGCGCCGGACCCCGTTCGCGTCCCCGATGGTGACGAAGTCGTCAGCTCTGGCCACGGCCGTCCCTTGCGCCGCGGGTCCCAAGCAGATCCGCGGCCGCGGCGATGACCTGCTGGGCCGTGATGCCCGACAGGCAGTCCGGCGTGTGTCCCTGGCATCGCGCCGGAGGGTTCCGGACGCGGTTGCAGGGGCTGCACGGCAGGTCGATGCGCACGATGCGGCAATCGCGTGACAGCGGTCCCCATCGGTCCGGCGACGTCGGCCCGAAGACCGCGACGAGCGGCGCGCCGACGACCGCCGCGAGGTGCATGGGGCCCGTGTCGGGCGTGATGAAGAGTGTCAGTCGCGACAGCACGGCCGCGAGCGGCAACAACGCCGCGGCGCCGACCAGGTCGATGACGGCAGCCGATGACGGCAACGACTGGCGCAGCTCGTCTGCTGCAGCGCGATCGGATGAAGCCCCTGTGAGCACGAGCGTGGCCCCCGCTTCGCGCGCGGCCCAGGCTCCCACCTCCGCGATGCGCGCCACGGGCCATTCCTTGATCGCGCGCCCGGCACCGACCTGGAGGCCGACGAGCGGGCGCCGGCCGCCCGCGCCCGCGAGCAGACGATCGGCTTCGGCCGCCGCGGACGGGGGAATCGCCAACAGAGCCCGCGGCAGCGCGGCCGCCACGTCCCGCCCCTCGGCCTGTGGAAGGGTGCCTCTGCCGGCGCCGAACGCAGCCGACACCAGGCGGACGCCGTTGACGGCCGTGTGCGATCGCGGGTCGAACGCCGCGCACTCGTCGAGCAACGGGCCGCCGCCGGCCATCCCGAATCCGGCCGTTCGTCCGGCCCCCACGAGCCCCATCAGAATGTTGCTGCGGATGTCGCCCTCGAGGTTCAGCGCCAGGTCGTAGCGGCGCACGCGCCAAGCGCGGACCTGGCGGACGAGCGCCAGCCATCCCGGTCCTCGCGCCTCCCGCGCCAGCCACGACGCGTCCATCGTCTCCACCGAGTCGACGCCGGCGATCTGGCGGGCGAGCGGGAGGTTCCAGCTGCCAACCGCGAGGTCGATCCTCGCGCGCGGAGCGCGCGCCCGAAGCGCGTGGAGCGCCGGCAGCGACATCATCAGGTCGCCGATCCGCTCGAGGCGGAAGACCAGGATGCGCCCGGGCTCTTCCCCGCTCTGCCGGGCGCGGCGCGGCCGTAGCCACGCGACGGCGCGCAGGCCCGCGTCGGCGGCGGCGGCGGCTCGTCGTTCCCAGGGATTGGCGATCTGCAGCACGCCTCTACTCTATCCGGATCCGATCGAGCATGACGCCGAGGGCCCGATCGTCGGCTCCACCCAGCACGGCTTTCGGGACCCAGGTCGTGCTCACCAGGCGCACGAGAGGCGAGGCCGGCCCGCTCGCGGCCTCCGCGGCGATTTCCGGGGGAATCGCGACGCGGTAGTCCATGAAGCCGCCCTTCACCGAGATCATTCCGAGCGGTTGGTCGTTGAGGTACACCTGCACCTCGGCTGCGCCGGCCCGCGCCGGCCTGCCGCCGTCGCCGGCCCGAAGGACGATCGCCCGCGTCGACGTCTCGATGGGCAGCGCGACAAAGGACCGCTCGCGGAGCCACCGGTACGTGACGTTGTCCTGGACCTGGCGCGTGAACATCCGGAAGACCCACGCGTTGTCGTAGCCACCGACGTCGACGCCGTCTGCCGGCAGGGCCTGCCCGCCAGGCCGCAGGAGGTACAGGTAGAGGTCGAACGGCTTCTGCCGGACCTCATCGGGATACGCGTTCCGCACCGACTCGTACTCGGGAACCGAGAAGCGCTCGATCCGGACAGGCGTGATCCCGATGCCGGGAGAAGCAATCGCGAAGCCGCCGTCGGCGACGAGAAACACGCGGTCGTACGCGCCAGACGCCCAGGACAGGAACTGCTCGAGCTGTGCGCGCCCCGGCCGCGGCGAGGCAAAGAGCAGGACGTTGCGCCCGTAGATGTACTGGAGCGGCGTCGCGAGCACGTGCGCGTCCGACGCGTTGCGGGGTTCGACGAGCACGAGGTCCCGGTCCCCGAACCCGGCGGCGAGGTGCTCCAGCGCCGGAATCATGCCCGCATACTCGACGTGGCGGTAGATCGGCCGCGTGGCCCCGACGAAGGTCCAGCCGACGAAGCCGAGGATCGCGATCGGCATCGACAGCCAGGCGACAGCCGCGCGCGTCCGGGCGCCGGCGGACAGACGATCCGGCGCGCGCGGCATCCGGGCGCGGAACGCCACGAAGGCGCCCGCCGCCATCATGACGCACGCCAGCGGCAGGATGAGCGGCAGGTAGCGGCGCGCCTGCCAGAAGTTCTCGGGAACGATCCGGATCTTGTAGAAGAAGAACCCCGACACCAGCGCCCCGGCGGTCAGCAGAACCGGGTCTCTCCAGAAGCGCGTCCAGACGACAGCCGCAAGCCCAGCCACGGCCGCGAGCAGGCCGACGGGCCCCACGTACCAGCTGAAGACCCGCAGCGCGTAGGCGTCGTGCCCGGCGAGCAGCCCGAAGGGCTTCCTGAGGAAGTATGCGTAGAACGCGGCCGCGAGCAGCGCGGCGGCCAGCATGCGCGGGACCCAGGGCCGCAGCGCCGCGATCGAGGCCGGCCACCGCCGCCGCGCGGCGCGCAGCGCGAGGCCAGCCGCGACGAGCAGGACCAGCACGGCCGAGATGCCGCGCGCGCCGCCGAGCTGTATCAGCGGAATGGCGACGTACGCGCGCAGCGGGCCCGTGTAGTACGCCGCGGATGCCGCCAGGAACCCTCCGAGGATCACCAGGAACGGCCAGCCCAGGCGCTTCCCGTCCGCGACGAGCAGCAGCAGGCCGGCAGACACGGCCGCGAGCAGCACCAGCGAGTCGAGGCGTGCGAACATCATCGTGCCGAGCAGCGCGGCCGCCACCGGCGCGAAGAACCGGTCCCCGTCCTGGCAGGCGCGGGCCAGCGCCAGGAGCCCCGCGAAGAGCAGGGCCTGCTGCATCACCTCGGAGTTGGGGTATCTCGAGTACCAGACCTCGGCGACGTTGACCGCGAGGAGCAGCGTCCCGATGAACGCGGGCACGCGGCCGGTGAGACTCGCGGCGGCGAAGTAGACCGCCAGCAGCCCGAGGATGGCCCACACGCCGACGGCCCGCCTCGCGCCGCTCAGGCCGTCGAGGCCGTATCCGATGGCGATCCACACGGGAAACGCGTGCGGGAACTGGCCCATGACCTCGCCGCGAGACCGGTTGGCGACGAAGAAGCCCATGAACCGCACGCCCTCGTCCAGGCCCTGCTCGATCTCGGACGGGTCGATCGACAGGAACAGGGGCCGGAACTCGTCCGGCACCGCCGCGAGGGTAGAGTCGTGGATCATCAGCGAGCCGTGCTGCCCGATCTGGATCCCCTCGTTCATGTAGGTGCCGGGATCCTTGCCCCCCATCACGTACTCGGACGACGGGAAGAACAGAAGAACGCCGGCGGCGGCGAGCACGAGCGGCGCAGCCGCGGTCCTGGCCGGGGCGGCAGGCGCCGGCGAGTAACGGAGCCGCCCGCGGGCTGCCACCACGAGCGCCGCCGCCAGCCCGGCATCGATGGCAGCCACCCGCATCAGCGTGTAGGCGCCGAGCGCCCCGAGGGCCAGCGCGATGAGGGTCGTGAGCGTGACGCTGATCAGAATGGCCCAGAATGCCCGTTCCTCCGCGGCGAGCGCGGCGCGCAGCGGCCGGCCGGCAACGGGGAGGCGGTAGACGATCGCGCCAGGCAGGTACGCGATCACGATGAGGCAGGCGAGAGCCAGGGCCATGGCCTATCCGAGGCAGCGCCTGACGGCCGCCGCCACGGTGCGCAGGTCTTCCTCCGGAATGTCCGGGTAGAGCGGGAGCGAAAGGACCTGGGCGCAGACGCGGTCGGCTTCCGGGCAGACGGCCGGCGACTCCGGCTGCAGCGCCGGCTGCCTCGGGATCGGAACCGGGTAGTGGATCAGGGTCTCGATGGACTCGGCACGCAAGAACGCCTGCAGGGCGTCGCGCCGCGGGGAGAGCACGGGGAACAGATGATAGACGTGCCCGGCGTCGAATTCCGGCGGCACGTCGAGCGCGGTCCCGGCGAGCAGCCTGCGGTACTCGGCTGCGCGCGCGCGGCGCTTCGCGGTCCAGCCGGGCAGGAATGGCAGGCGTGCGGCCAGGACGGCGGCCTGCAGTTCGTCGAGGCGGCTGTTCACCCCCATCTCGCCGTGGTGATAGCGGTCGGTCTGCCCGCCATTCCGGATCCGCTTCATCTTCGCCGCCAGCGCGCCATCGCGGGTGGTGATGGCGCCGCCGTCTCCGAGCGCGCCGAGGTTCTTGGTCGGATAGAAGCTGTAGGCCGCCGCCACGCCGAACGACCCGACGCACGTCCCGCCGCACGTCGCGAGATGGGCCTGGCAGCAGTCCTCGACCATGGCGAGGCCGTGGCGCTCCGCGACGGCCGCGATGGCCGGCATGTCGGCCGCCTGGCCGTACAGGTGCACCGGGAGGATGGCGGCGGTGCGGGGCGTGATGGCGGCCTCGATCGCGGCGGGATCGATCGTCAGCCTCCGCGGATCGATGTCGGCGAACACCGGCCGCGCGCCGGTCATCATGCAAGCCAGCGCCGTGTAGGCCGCGGAGACGGGCGTCGTGATGACCTCGTCGCCCGCGCCGATCCCCAGGGCGCGAAGGATGATCGCAATGGCGTCCGTCCCCGTGCCGACGCCCACGCTGAACGCCGCGCCGCAGCGGTCGGCGAACGCCCGCTCGAACGCCTCGACCTCGGGCCCCAGCACGTACCAGCCGCTCTCGATCACCCGGCGGACCGCGGCCTCGACGGCGGGACGATCCTCGCCCGGCGCGAGGCGCATGCTCGGGACGCGGGGCGCGCTCATGGGGCCGACTCCTCCCACGGGCCGGGATCCAGGTAGTGGGGCAGGGATTCCCGGTAGTAGGCGATCGTGCGCGCGAGGCCGTCGCGGAGTTGGACCCGCGGCCGCCAGCCCGTCGCGGCGCTGAACTTGGACGAGTCGGCGTAGAAGCTGCCGATGTCGATGGCCCGCTGTTCCTCGGGCCACTCCACGTAGCGGACGCGGCCGGTGCCGGCCACCTCGAGCAGGAGGTGCACGAGGTCGCGATGGCTGACCGGCTCGGTGCCGCCCACGTTGAACACCTCGCCGTTGCACGCGTCCAGCGCGCCCGCGCGCAGGAACGCGTCCGCCGCGTCGTCGACGTACACGAAATCCCGCAGCTGCGAGCCGTCGCCGTAGACTTCGATCTCGCGGTCTTCGACGGCGAGCCGGATGAACCAGCCGATGAAGCCCTGGCGGTTGTGCTTCACGAGCTGCCGGGGCCCGTAGACGTTCGTCAGCCGCAGCGAGCACGCCCGGACGCCGAACACGTGGTTGTAGACGAGGTGGTAGTACTCGCCGGCCACCTTGTTGATCCCGTTCACGTCGGCGGGGCGCACGAGGTGTTGCTCGGTCACCGGCAGGTAGTCCGGCTTGCCGTAGACCTGCCGCGTGCCGGCGAAGACGACTTTCGTCTTCGGGTTGTTGCGCCGGCAGGCCTCGAGAATCGACAACTGGCTCCGGCAGTTGATCTCGAGATCCGTGTACGGGTCGCGCATGCTGTCGATGTGGCTGACCTGCCCGGCCAGGTTGAAGATGACGTCGGCGTGCCGCACGAGGTAGCTCATCGTGCTCTCCTGGCGCACGTCGGCGATGTTCATCCGCACGCGGTCCTCGATGCCGCGGATGTTGAACAGATTGCCGCCGTAGTCGGGGATGAGCGAGTCGACGAGCAGGACCTCCGCGCCGAGCGCGACAAGCTTGTGGGCCAGGTTGCTGCCGATGAACCCGGCGCCGCCGGTGATCATGACCGGGCGCCCGCGATAGAAGGCCTCGTGGTCCATGCTCACGCTCCCGGCTGGCCGGGCGCGTTCGTGGTCAGGGCGTCACGCCGGACGACGAGCGCCCACCACAGCTTCATGACGTCGACCGCCGTCCGGCCGACGCGGCGGAAGTTGAAGAACTGCGACTTGCCGTACGCCCGGTGGTAGTGGTGCACGGGGGCTTCCGCGATGGTGAAGCCGGCGTCCTGGATCTTCTTCATCATCTCCAGGCAGATCACGCCGCTGTTCGTCGTGAGCGTCACGCGGTCGAAGATCGCGCGGCGCATCAGCCGGAAGTCGCAGTCGACGTCGCGCACGTTCAGAGCGAACAGCAGCTTCACCATGTGATGGTAGACGCGGCCGATGACGACGCGGTGGAATGGGTCTGAGCGGCTGATCTTGTAACCGTTCACCATGTCGATCCCGGGCGCCCGCCTCGACCAGAGCGCACTCATCTCCCAGGGGTCGTACTGGGCGTCGCCGTCGGTATAGAAGATCCACTCCTTCGAGGCGTGTGCGAAGCCGCTGCGGAGCGCGCCGCCGTACCCGCGGTTGCCGTCGTGATGGATGATGCGCACCTGCGGGTACACCCGAGCCAGCTCGTCGAGGATGAGCGGGGTGGAATCGCGGCTCCCGTCGTTGATGACGATGACCTCGAAGTCCGGCGTGAGCCGGCCCGCGGCCAGCACGGCGGCGACCACCATGCTGGCGATGGTGCCGCTGTCGTTGAAGGCCGGGAAGAACACCGTCAACCCGGGTGTCGTGTGGGGTGCAGCCATGTCGAGCGCCTACACCGTACCATGCTGTTCTTCGGCCCGGCAAGCCGCCCGATCGTAGACCTGCTCGAACCGCTCCGCGACGCGCGGCCACGTCCGGCAGGCCACGGCGTCGGCTCGCGCAGCGGCGCCGAGCTCCGACCGCGCGCGGCTGTCGCCAAGCAGGCGTTCCAGCGCCGCGGCCAGCGCGTCCGCGTCGCGCTCGGGGACGAGCCAGCCCGTGCGCCCGTGTTCGACGACCGACGGGATCCCTCCGACCCGTGTGGCGACGAGCGCCGTGCCGGACGCCAAAGCCTCCATGACCGTATTGGGCAGGCCGTCGACGTTGCCCGCCTCGTCGTGCACCGACGGCACGACCGCGATGTCGGCCGCCGTCAGGCAGGCGGCGACCGCGTCCTGGCCGAGCACGCCCGGGAAGATCACCCGGTCGGCGACGCCACGCTCCCGCGCGCGGTCGCGGAGCCCGGCGTCGAGGTCCCCGCCGCCGGCGATAACCAGGCGCAGGGCCGGCCAGCGCGGCGCGAGCCGGCCGACCGCGTCGATCAGGTACTCGAAGCCCTTCTTGCGGACGAACCGGCCGGCAGTGAAGAGCACCAGGTCGTCCGGACCCACGCCCATGGTGCGCCGTCCCTCGACCCGCCACGCGGCATCCGGCCGGAAGCGTTCGACGTCCACGCCGTAGGGGATGGTCTCGGCCCGACTGGCGTCGGCGCCGAGTGCGATCGCCCGGTCGCGCAGGTCGTCGCTGCACGCGGTGAGCCAGTCGGCGTGCCGCAGCGCCGCCCGGGCCACGCGGCGAACGGCGCCGTGGCGCTCCGCCACGTAGACGTCGGAGCCGTGCAGGCTGATGACCGTCGGCAGGGCGTGCGTGGAAGCGGCGACCACGGCCCCGCTCGGCACGAGCCAGTGTCCGTGGAGGATGGTCGCCCGGGTCTCCCGGGCCACCCGGCGGACGGCCTGAAGCGAGGCCAGGAGGCCAAGCGGGGCGGCCAGGTACGCCGCACCGCGGAGGTGGACGTCGGCCCGCAGCGCCGCCGCGTAGCCGAACACGTTGAGGGCGGGGTGCGGTGCGTAACGGAACGGATGGAAGTGCACGCCGTCCTCGACCGGCCCGCGGGCGAGGCGCGGGTGCCACGGGAGCACGACGTGCACCTCGTGGCCGCGCGCGGCAATGCCCTTCGCAATGGGCTCCATGAACGTGCCGATCGTGTCGCCGGGAAAGCGGGGGTACGAGGTCGTGAGCATCACGACCACGTGGCGGCGGGTCACGGCTCCGCGTCCCCTGCCGGCCGGCGCACGCGGCCCCGGTTGCGCAACACCAGCCGCCACGGCATGACCATCGACTCGAGAAGGACCCGCCCCGACATCTTCGACGCGCCCAGCCGGCGCTCGACGAAGATGATGGGCACCTCGCCGACCCGGCCGCCCTTCCTCGCCACCTCGAACACCGTCTCGACCATGAACGCGTAGCGGTGCGAGAGGAACCGCTCGAGATCCAGCCGGGCCAGCGCGTCCCGCTGCCAGCACCGGTAGCCGCTCGTCGTGTCGCGCGTCGTCAGGCCCGTGATCGTGCGGACGTACGCGTTCGCGAACGAACTGAGGATGATCCGGCGCAGCGGCCAGTTCACCACGCTGATGCCGTTCAGGTAGCGGGAGCCGAGGACGAGGTCGTGGCTGGCGGCGGCCGCCACGAGATCCGGGAGATAGCGCGGGTCATGGGACAGGTCCGCGTCCATCTGGCAGATGAGATCCGCGTCGCTCGCCAGCGCCCGCCGGAACCCGTCGAGATAGGACAGGCCAAGACCGCGCGGGCCGGTCCGGTGCATCACCTCGAGGCGGCCGGGGTACTCCCGGGCCAGGCTGTCGGCGATCGCGCCCGTGCCGTCGGGCGACTGGTCATCGACGACGAGCACGCGGTAGGGATGCGGGTCGAGGATCTGATGCACGAGCGGCGGCAGATTGTCGCGCTCGTTGTACGTCGGGATGATGATCAGGACGTTCATGCGATCACGCGCGCAGCGCCCACCAGGACGCCGCCGTCACGAGGAGGGCGGGATCCACCACCGGGATCCGGAACCGCTCCTGCGGGAAGAAGATCACGCCTACGAGGATCGACGACGCGGCGAGCAGCAGCAGCGGCACCGGGAGGCGGCCCCGGCGCCACAGCGCGGAGAGACCCATCAGGGCGAACGGCAGCACCGCGAGGTACGACAGCGCGGACGCGCCGAAGTATCGCGCCGAGTGCAGCCGGTACGAGGGGCCGATCGGAACGATGGTGTAGAAGACCTTGCGCAGCAGCAGACGCATCCATGCGCCCGGCTGCTCGCGGATGAAGCGGAATGCCTCCTGGTAGTAGATCGGCTCCAGCGCCTCCGGCGTCAGGCCGGGATGCTGCGCCCGCAACGCGACGTTGGCGCGCTTCAGGTCCGGGTTGGCCGCCAGATCGCCCTCGCCCCCCGCCAGCGGGTGATTGCCGGTCCAGAAGGTGACGCCGCCCTCGGACGCCACGAGGACGAACCGCCCGTACTCGTGCGCGTTCCTCAGTGTCCACGGGGCGACCACCACGGCGCAGGCCAGGACGAACATCGCCGCCTCGCGCCAGCGCCGCCGCCAGCACAGCCACGCGGCGGCGAGCGGCAGGAAGAACAGCATGGCGGGGCGCGTCAGGACGGCCAGGCCGGCCAGCGCGCCGGCCCCGACGCCAGCGCGCGGGCGCTCCACCATCAGCACGCCCGCACAGGCGAGCGCGAAGACGCTGAACCACGATTCGCTCCAGATGTACGCCGGGGTCCATACGAGGGGAGGGTAGGCCGCGGCCAGCACGGCGGCGGCTACGGCGGCCTTCGGTCCGGCGGCGCGGTTCGCAAGCCAGGCGATCAGCCAGACGACCACGCCGCCCAGGCACGACTGGAGGACGCGGACCGCTCGCAACACCTCAGGCGCCGGCCACGCTGGCGGCGCCGGCCCGGCTTCAGTGCCGGCGGGCGGGGTGGCGACGCTGTCCGGACCGCGCCGGAAGAGGGTCAGCCGGATCACGCCGGCGAGGAACAGCGGGTAGAGTGGCGCGCGGCCGAAGTGCTCTCCGGGCACGGGCGACCCGTCGGGATTCAGGTGGGCGAACCCGCGCCCGGCCGCGATGTTGCCGCCGAGCATCAGATACTCGTGCTCGTCGTGGGTGAGCGGTTTGTCGACCCAGTACCCCAGCGCGAACGCCAGGCGGAGGGCAATTCCTGCTCCCACCGCCAGCCACACCGCGCGGGGCACTCGTCCGACCACGGGCCTACTCTCGGCCCTCGAACCTGAGCGCCGCGATTTGCTCGGAGACCAGGCCGACCAGGAACACGATGACGGCCAGCATGATCAGCAGCACCGAGGAATTCGTGACGTGCGACTGCGTCACGATGGTCCACGCCGCGTAGCCGGCGCCCGCGAGGAACGAGGCGAGGGCGATGGGCAGGAAGACGCGGAACGGGCTGTACATCGTCACGATCTTGAGCGCGATCATGAGGAACCTGACGCCGTCGCGCGCAAGCTTGATCTTCGACGATCCCACGCGCATCCCGGCCTCGATGGGCTCGAAGCAGACGTTGTACCCCGCCTTGATGAAGGCCAGCGTCGTCGTCGTGGGCGTGGAGAAGCCGTTGGGCAGCAGGTGCAGGAACTCGCGGAGTTGCGAGCGCCGGGCGCCCCGGAAGCCGGAAGTCAGGTCGGGCACCTTGCGGCCGGTGAGATAGCCGGCGAGCCAGTTGAGCGCGGCGTTGCCCAGCAGGCGGGCGTGCGTGGCCTGCGTGCCGGACGAACGCGCGCCGATCACGAGGTCGTACTCGCCGAGCCGCGACACGAGCCTCGCGGCATCCGCCGAGCGGTGCTGCCCGTCGCCGTCCACGATCAGCACGAATTCGCCCGTCGCCTGCCTGATGCCGGTCTTGACGGCGGCGCCGTTGCCCTTGTTGTAGGGGTGCCGCACCACCGTCGCGCCCGCCTCGCGCGCCCGCTCCGACGTCGCGTCCGTCGACCCGTCGTCCACGACGATAATCTCGTGCCACGCCGCGCCGCCGCGCAGCGCCGCGACGAGCGGCCCGATCGCGGGCTCTTCGTTGAACGCCGGGATGACAATCGACGTCGAGGCCGGTTCCGCCACGGTGTCAGCTCTCCTTGGCGCTTCGCGGCGGATCGGTATCGGCGGGCGCCGCCTGCCGCAGCTCCATGCGCCTGACCCGGTAGAGCAGGTCTTCGAGCAGCTTCCGGTTGCCCGATATCACGTCGGCGAGCAGACCGATGAGCGCGATCTGAAACCCGACGATCAGGAGGACGGCGGCGAGGATGAGCGACTGAACGTGGCCGAGGCCCTCTCCGACGAGGTAGAAGTACACGAAACGCAACGACACCACGAGGCCGCCGCCGAACACGAGCAGGCCGATCATGCCGAACACCTTCAGCGGCTCGTACATCGCGTACACGCGGATGATGGTGGCGGCCGAGGCCTTGATGTACGTCCAGACGCTCGAGAAGAGCCGCGACGATCGCGTGCGCGGGTAGCTGCGGATCGGCACGTGCGCGATCGACATGCGCTTCTTGCCGGCCTGGATGATCGTCTCGAGCGTGTAGGTGAACTCGGACACGACCGTCATCCGCAGCGCAGCGTCGCGGGTGTAGGCGCGGAACCCGCTCGTCGTGTCGGGCACCTTCGTGTCCGACACCTGCCGCACGACCCACGACCCCAGCCACTGCAGCCGCTTGCGCGTCGCCGACATGTGCGCCAGATCCTGCACCTCGCGGTCGCCGATGACGATGTCGGCCTCGCCGCTGAGGAGCGGCGCGATGAGCTTGGGGATGTCGGCGCCCGAGTACTGGTTGTCGCCGTCCGTGTTGACGATGAAGTCCGCGCCGAGCTTCACGCACGCGTCGATGCCGGCGGAGAACGCCGCCGCCAGCCCCTTCCGCTGGGAGAACCGGACGACGTGCTCGACGCCGTTCTGCCGCGCCACCTGGGCGGTTCCGTCGCGCGAGCCGTCGT
Organism: uncultured Acidobacteriota bacterium; assembly: GCA_963809475.1. Classification (GTDB taxonomy): domain Bacteria; phylum Acidobacteriota; class Vicinamibacteria; order Vicinamibacterales; family JAKQTR01; genus JAKQTR01. The sequence continues at coordinate 1,113,367 of CAWEJS010000002.1, read as the reverse complement.
CGATCACGAGGACCTCGACCGCCCCAATCCCGGGAATCTCGCGCGGGATGTCCCGCACCGTCGCCGGCAGCGTGCTCGCCTCGTTCAGGCACGGGATTTGGACGATCAGTTTCTTCACAGCAGTTTCATGGTCTCTATGGTAGTCAGTAGCCAGTAGTCAGTATGCAGTAGAAGAACGGCAGACGAGCCTTTCACGACCGCGTCCAACTCCTACTGGCTACTGGCTACTGGCTACTGGCTACTGGCTACTGGCTACTCTCCGACAAGCTTCTCAATCACCCCATCCCACGTCACGAGCCGTGCGCGCTCGAACCCGGCGTCGCCGAGCGCCTGCGCGCGGCGACGGTCCGCGTCGAGCCCGGCGAAGGCCTCGGCCAGGTCCGCCGGATCCGGCTCGCAGACGAACCCGTTGACCCCGTCCCGGACGAACTCGAGCGTGCCCCCGGAGTCGCGTGCGGTCACGACGGGCTTGTGCGCCAGGAACGCTTCGAGGGTCACGTAGCCGAAGTCTTCGTCGAACGGCGCGTACACGACCGCAAGGGCCCCGGCGTAAAGTTCCACGAGCCGGCCGTCGTCGACCGCGCCCTCGAAGTGCACACGGTCCGCAACACCCAGTTCGCTGGCCAGGCGACGCAAGTTGGCGTCCTGCGTGCCCTCCCCGGCAATCACCAGCCGCCTCGGCGACGCCACGTGCGCCATGGCGCGCACGGCGAGATCGTGGCGTTTGACGGTCTCCAGGCGGCCCACCGACAGCACGTAATCGCCCGGGGGCCCGGCGACGATCCGGTCCGCGAGTCTCGGGGGATGATACAGCGGTTCCGCCTGCAGGCCGTTGAACTTCTCGACGCGCGCCGCCGTGTTCGCGGCGTTGGCGAACAGCCGCCGGCACTCGCCCAGCATCTGCGTGTCCAGATCGAGGAGCGACTGCCGCAGCCCCGCGTCGAGATCGACGTGGGCGAAGTCGCTGTAGATCGTCCCGCACAGCTCGTAGGCCGCCCGGTGCTGGTGGATGAGCCACGCCACCTTGTTCGGGTGCCGCGCGAAGTAGGTGGGGAACTTCGTGGCGATGACCAGGTCGATCGGCGTGCCGTTGCTCTCGCTGAGATCGAGCAGCCGCCATGCCGCGGCGTGGGCGAGGATCTCCTCCTTCGGATACCACTTGAAGGGCACCGACACGAGATCCACCGTGTAGCCGCGGCGGCGAAGCCGATCCACCAGCTGGCGGACGTGGCTCTCGGCGCCGCCCGCGACGAGCGGCACCTGGGCCTCACAGACGAGAATGGTCCGCACGGGCATGGGCGCTGCTCACGCTATCACGTTGCGAAACGAACGGTGACGACGTCCCCATCGGCGACGGTGTAGTCCTTGCCCTCGAGGCGCACCTCGCCGTGCTCGCGGCAGGCCGCCATCGAGCCGCGTCCCACCAGGGCGTTGTACGCCACGACCTCGGCGCGGATGAACCCGCGCGCGAGATCCGTGTGGATCTCCCCGGCGGCCGCCTGCGCCGGCGTCCCGCGCGGGATCGACCACGCGCGGCACTCGTCGTCGCCGACGGTGAAGAACGAGAGGTAGCCGAGCAGGTCGTAGCTCGCGCGGATGACCCGATCGAGCCCGGACTCCTTCAGGCCGAGGTCCGCGAGAAACGCCGCCGCATCGGCGGCGTCGAGCTGGGCGATCTCGAGTTCGATCTTCGCGCAGACCGCCACGAACCCCGTCGAAGGCCCGGAGGCGAGGCCGGCGAGGTCGTGCCGCTCAAGCAGCCGATCGAGGCCGCCGGCCAGATCGCCCTCGGAGATGTTGAGCACGAGCAGGAGCGGCTTGGCCGACAGGAACTGGAACCCCCGCAGCCGCCGCCGATCGTCGTCCGCGAGATCGAAGGCACGAAGCGCCGCGCCGTCCTCGAGCAGCGCCTTGCAGCGGACGAGGATGTCCTGCTCGCGCTCGAGATCGGCCGTCCGCGTCTTCTTGAGGTCCTTCGCCAGGCGCTCGAGGCGCTTCTCGACGACCGCCAGATCCGCGAGGATCAGCTCGTCCTCCATCGTCCTCGCGTCGCGCCGCGGATCGATCGAGCCCGCGGCGTGCGGGATCGCCGGATCCTCGAACGAGCGGACGACGTGCACCAGCGCGTCCGCGTTGCGGTACGCCGCCACGTCGAGCAGCGCGTCGGCGCCGGATCCTGACGGCCGGCCGGGGATGTCCGCGAACTCGACGGTGGCCGGCACCCGTTTCCGCGGCTTGTACATCGCCGTCAGCACGTCGAGGCGAGGATCGGGAACCCGCGCGATGCCGAGGGTGGCGTCGAGCTTCCCGTGCGCCGCGCGGGGAGCCTCGTGCGCGGCGGTCATCAACTGGAACAGGGTGGTCTTGCCGGTCGATGGATAGCCGATCAGGGCGGTTCTGAGCATGTGTGGGCCGTGCGGCTCTCCGGTCCGGACGGGAAGGAAAGCCGTCGAAGGCCCATGCTAGCACGCGGCCGGACGCTGCGAGGCACGCGGAGCCCTCACGGATTCTCCCGGCTGGCGAAGGAAAGACGTATCGTGGGACCCCGCAAGTCATAGTGGTGACAGATTTTGGCGTTGACATCCCCGTCCCGCTTCTCTAACATCCGAGTGGTCTTTGGTGGAGCAAAGTGGAGCAGACTACCGTCCTGCGGGGGAATGCGCCAGCCCGAATCGATGACAAGGGCCGGCTCAAGATTCCCAACGCCTTCAAGGCGCTGGTCGAGGCCCAGCACGGCCGTGACCTGTTCGTCACGAGCCTGACCGGCGAGTCTGTCCGCATCTACCCGATGCCCGTGTGGATCGAGATCGAACGCAAGCTCGCACAGATTCCCTCCACGCATCCGTCACGCCTCCGCTTCTTCAGCCGCGTCAACTACTACGGGCAGGCCGCCGAGCTCGACAACCAGGGCCGCGTGCTCATCCACCCGCGGCTGCGCGAGGCGGCGGGCATGGCAGGCGAGGTGGACGTCTTCGGGCAGTACGACCACCTCGAGGTCTGGAACCACGAGCGGTTCGTGACGAAGCTCTCGAGCGATCCGTTCACCGACGCCGACGCCCGCGCGCTCGCCGAGTTCGGGATCTGACGCATCCGGGTGCCGCCGTGATGTCCGTCCACGTGCCCGTCATGACCGCGGAGGTCGTGGAGGCCCTGCAGCCGGGCCGCGGCGGGGTGTACGTGGACTGCACCGTGGGACTGGGCGGGCACGCCCGCGCGTTGCTCTCGGCGGGGGCGTCGCGCCTGATCGGGATCGACCGCGACCGGGCGGCGTTGGCGGGTGCGGGCGAGGCGCTCGCGGAGTGGGGCAGCCGGGTCGAGCTCGTGCACGGCGACTACCGCCGCGTGGCGCGGGTCCTGGACGAGCGGGGCATCGAGGCGATTGACGGGGCGGTCGCGGACCTCGGCGTGTCGTCGCTGCAACTCGACGGCGCCGGGCGCGGCTTCAGTTTCCAGCGCGACGAGGCGCTCGACATGCGGATGGACACGACCGGGGGCCCGACGGCGGCCGACCTCGTGGCGGAGGCCGACGAACGGGATCTCGCGGACGTGATCTACCGCTACGGCGAGGAGCGCCGCTCGCGCGCGATCGCGCGGGCGATCGTCGCGGCCAGGCGTGCGGCGCCGATCCGGACCACGGCCCGGCTGGCGTCCGTCGTGCGGCGCGCGGCGGGCCGCCGCGGCCGCATCGACCCGGCGACGCGGACGTTTCAGGCGATCCGGATCTGGGTGAACGACGAACTGGACGGCCTCGACGCGTTCCTGCGGGCGATCTGCGCCCGGTTGCGCGAGGGCGCCCGCTTCGCCGTCGTGACGTTTCACTCGCTCGAGGACCGGCCCGTGAAGCACACGTTCAGGGCCCTCGCGGGCGAGGGCGCATCGTTCCGGCTGCTGACGAAGAAGTCTCTGGTCCCCGGCGAGGACGAGTTGCGCTCGAACCCGCGCGCACGCAGCGCGCGGCTCCGGGCCATTGAGCGGGTGGGGTGACGCGATGGCACGCACACCAGGAGCGGCGGACGCGATCGGGTTCAGCATCCCCAAGGAGATCGAGAACCACCCGGTGCGGAACGTGGATCTCGCGCGCCAGCGGGAGATGTGGTGGGTGGTGGCGACCGTCTCCGTTCTGCTCGGCGCCCTGCTGATGGTCGCCTGGCAGCACTCGCAGTGGACGGACCTCGGGTACGACCTCGCGCGCCTGCAGAAGGAACGGGCGGTGGGCGAGGCGGAGAGCCGGCACCTGCGGCTGGAGCTGGAGACGCTGCGCGCGCCGGAGCGGATCGAAGCGCTCGCGCTCCGGGATCTCCACCTGGTCGCCCCCAAACCGGCGGAGGCGGTGGTGCTCGAGCGCGTCCGCCAGGCCGCGGCGCCGGCCCGCACCCTCGTCGCGCGGCGGTAGGCCGGAGCAGGGGAGTCGATGATGATGCATGACCCAGCCTCGGGCGCGTGGCAGAAGGCGGTGCGCAACCGCGTGCTCGTGGCTGCGATCCTCTTCGCCGCCTGGGCGGTGGCGATCGAGGCGCGCCTCGTGTGGCTGCAGGTCTACCAGCACGACGCGCTCGAACTCGAGGCGGCCGCCCAGCGAAACCGCACGCTCGACGTCGATCCGCGGCGCGGGGACATCGTCGACCGGTACGGGCGCATGCTCGCCCTCAGCGTCGATGCCGTGTCGATCTGCGCGATCCCGAAGGAGATAGCCGACCCCCGGGCGATCGCCGGCGCCGTGTGCCGCGCACTCGGGAACTGCACGGCCGACGAGCGTGAACTGTTCGCCCAGCGCCTTGGACAGCAGGACCGGTCCTTCGCGTGGCTGCGCCGCCAGGCGCCGATCGAGGAAGCCGGCCGCGTGGCGGACCTGAAGCTCCCCGGCATCTTCACCAGGCCGGAACCCCGGCGTTACTACCCGAACCGCGAACTCGCCGCGCACGTCCTCGGCTACCTCGGCACGGACAACAAGGGGCTCGCCGGCATCGAGCAGTCCTACGACTCCAAGATCAAGGGGACGCCGGGGCAGATCGTCGTGGAGGTCGACGCCAACAGCAGCGCGTTCAGCCGGGTCGAGAAGCCGCCGGTGCAGGGCGACACCATCGAGCTCACGATCGACGCGTACCTCCAGCACATTGCCGAACGCGAACTCCTGCGCGGCGTCGCCGAGAACCGGGCGGACGGCGGGTCGGTGGTCGTGATGGACCCCCGCACCGGCGAGATCCTCGCCATGGCGAACGCTCCGGCCGTCAACCCGAACGCCTACCGGGAGTACCCGCGCGAGCAGTGGATGAACCGCGCGGTCCAGGGCATCTTCGAGCCCGGCTCCACGTTCAAGGTCGTGACGGCGTCCGCCGCGATGGAGGAGCACACCTTCAAGCCGACGGATCTGTTCGACGTCAGCGCGGGGCGGATCCGCCTCGGTTCACGCCTCGTGTCGGACGTGCACACGTACGGCGTGCTGAGCTTCACCGACGTGCTCGTGAAGTCCAGCAACGTCGGGGCGATCAAGATCGGCCTCGGGGTCGGCGCCGAACGGCTGGGCCGTTACGCGCGGCGGTTCGGGTTCGGCCAGCGGCTCTCCGTCGACCTGCCGGGGGAAACGCCCGGCATGCTCTCGGATCCCGGCCGGTGGAGCCAGAGCACGCTGATGTCGGTGTCGATGGGGTACGAGGTCGGCGTCACGCCGCTCCAGATGGCGACGGCCGTCTCGGCAGTGGCGAACGGCGGCACGCTCGTGCAGCCGCGTATCGTCCGCGCGCTGAGGCGCGGCGGCGTGCGCTCCGAGGTGGTGCCGCTCGAGCTGCGCCGGTCGATCAGCCGCGAGACCGCCGCGGAGCTGACCGCAATCATGGAACAGGTCGTAGACCGCGGGACGGCCATCGTCGCGCAGATCCCCGGCTACAGCGTGGCTGGGAAGACCGGGACCGCGAGCAAGATCATCAACGGGCGGTACTCGAAGACGGAGTACCACTCGTCGTTCGTCGGGTTCGTGCCGTCCCGCCGGCCGGCGTTCACGATCCTGGTCCTCATCGACTCGCCGCACGCCGGCCGCTACTACGGCGGCGCGGTGGCCGCGCCGATCTTCCAGCGGATCGCCGATGCCGCGCTGCGCCACATGGGCATCGCGCCCACGCTCAACCCGATCCCGCCAGTGCTCGTGAAGGCCTCGGTCGAGGAATCCGTGCCGGCGGAGGTCGTGCAGACGACCGCCGCGGCCGGTCCGCCTCAGATCAGCGTGGTCACCGGGCCGCCCACGGTCCCCGACGTCCGCGGCCTCGGCGCACGCGAAGCCGCGCGGAGGCTGACGCGCCTCGGCCTCGTCGTCCGCCTCTCCGGGGACGGCCTCGTCGTCGATCAGCGCCCGGTCGCGGGCACGCCGCTCGAAGCCGGGCGCGTGTGCCGGTTGTGGCTCGACCGCGTCGCGTCCAGCCTCCCGCCGTCACCGCCGCGTCCATGACCCTGCGTACCCTCCTCACCGTCCTCGACGAGAGCGGGCTTCGCGCGGGGCCGGCGGACGACGGGCTGCCGGCCCTGGCCGGCCAGGCCGCCGTGGAATCCGTGGAGTACGACTCGCGCGCGGTGACCGCCGGGGCGGTGTTCGTCGCGCTGCGCGGCGAGCGGGCCGACGGCGCCGCGTTCGCCGGCCAGGCGGCGGCGAAGGGCGCGATCGCCGTGGTGTCGGAGGCCGGGCCGCCGGATGCGTTCCCCGTGCCGTGGATCCGCGTGAGCGACGGGCGACTGGCGCTCGCGCATCTGGCCGCGCACTTCTTCGGCCACCCGAGCCGCGCGATGCGCGTCGTGGGCGTCACCGGCACCAACGGCAAGACGACGACCTCGTACCTGGTCCAGGCGATCTTCGAGGCCGCGGGGACCCGTTGCGGGCTGATGGGGACCGTGCAGTACCGGATCGGTCCGCACGCGCGGGAGGCCGCGCGGACGACGCCCGAAGCGCCCGACGTCCAGCGGATGCTGCACGAGATGGCCGAGGCCGGCTGCGGGGCGTGCTCGATGGAGGTGTCGTCCCACGCACTGGCCCTCAGGCGCGTGGACGGCATGCGCTTCGCCGCCGCCGTCTTCACGAACCTGACGCGAGACCACCTCGACTTCCACGGCGACATGGACCAGTACTTCGCCGCGAAGCGCCGGCTCTTCGACCTGCTGCCCGCCGAGGCCCCGTCCGTCGTGAACGTGGACGACAGGCGTGGGGCCCAACTCGCGTCGGCGCGGTCCCGCTCGGTCACGTTTGCCGTGGACGCACCCGCCGATGTCAGGCCCGTCGCGCTGCCCGTGTCGCTCTCCGCGCTGGACTTCGACGTCCAGACGCCGGCCGGCACGCTCCACCTCCGCTCGCGGCTCGCGGGCCGGTTCAACGTCTACAACCTGCTCGCCGCCGCCGCGACGGGCGTGGCGCTGGACGTGCCGCTCGCCGCCATCGAGACGGGATTGGCGTCGGTGACCTCCGTGCCCGGCCGGTTCCAGGTCGTGTCGTCGGCGGCGGACGACGTGACGGTCATCGTCGACTACGCGCACACGGACGACGCGCTCAGAAACCTGCTGGAGGCGGTGCGGCCCGTCGTGGCCGCGAGGCTGACGACCGTCTTCGGCTGCGGCGGCGGCCGCGACCGGAGCAAGCGCTCGCTGATGGGGGACGTCGCCGCGCGGCTCAGCGACGCGGTGGTCATCACGTCCGACAACCCGCGATCCGAAAACCCCGAACAGATCCTCGACGACATCGAGCGCGGCATTCCGCCGCAACAGGCCCGCACGCGGATGGTGGATCGCCGCGCGGCGATCGAGTGGGCGATCGACGGGGCCGGCCCGGGCGACGTCGTGGTCGTCGCGGGCAAGGGGCACGAGACGCACCAGATCGTCGGTGACCAGAAGCTGCCGTTCGACGATGTCGTCGTGGCCGGCGAGGCGCTGGCGCAGCGGCGCTTGCGGAGGGCGCCGTGAGCGCGGCGGCCGCCGTCCTCCTCACCGCCGCCGAGGCCGCGCAGGCCATGGCCGGGTCGCTGGCCGCGGGGCGCGCCGAGACGCCGCTCGCCGGGTTCTCCATCGATTCGCGCACGCTGCGCGCCGGCGAGGTGTACCTGGCGATCCTCGGCGATCGCCTCGACGGCCACCGCTTCGTCCCGGACGCGATCCGCGCCGGCGCCGCGGGCCTCGTCGTCTCGGATCCCTCCTCCGTTCCGCGCCGTCTCGACCGCGCCATCGTCGTGATCCGCGTCGACGACACGACGCTGGCGCTGCAGCGCCTCGCGAAGCACGTCCGGCGGGCGTCGGGGGCGCAGGTGGTCGCCATCACGGGCAGCGCGGGCAAGACGACCACCAAGGAGATGACCGCCGACCTGCTGGCCGCGCGCTACCGCGTGTTCCGCACCCACGGGAACTTCAACAACCACATCGGCCTGCCCCTGTCGCTGCTGGAGCTCCGGCACGGTCCCGAGATCGCCGTGGTCGAGCTGGGCATGAACCACGCGGGCGAGATCGCGGTGCTCGTCGATCTCGCGGAACCGGACGTGCGCGTGTGGACGATGGTCGCCGAAGTCCACTCGGCGTTCTTCCCGTCGATCGAGGCGATCGCCGACGCGAAGGCCGAGGTCCTCGAAGGCGCGTCGGCGGACTCCCTGGTCGTCGCGAACGCCGCGGATCCGCTGGTGATGGCGCGGGTCCGCACCACGCCGGCGCGTGTCGTGACGTTCGGCATCGACGTGCCGGCCGACGTCGCGGCGACGCGCGTCGTCGACCGCGGGCTGGCGGGCATGCGGGCGCACGTCACGACGCCGGCGGGCACCGTCGCGCTCGACGTGCCGCTGCTCGGGCGCGGCCACCTTGCGAACGTCCTGGCGGCCATGGCCGTCGCCACGCACTACGGCGTGCCGCTCGACGAGATGGCGGCGCGGGTGGCAATGATGCGGGCCGCGTCGCGGCGCGGCGAGGTCTGGCGCCTGCCGGACGGCGTGACCCTCGTCGACGATTCGTACAACTCGAATCCCCGGGCGCTGCGGGGCGCGCTCGAGGCGCTGTCCGCCGAGCGCGGCTGCGAGCGCCGCCTGGCCGTGCTCGGCGAGATGCTCGAACTCGGCGTCGAGACCGTCGCCCTGCACGAGGCCTGCGGCCGGGCGGCGGCCGGCGCCGGTTTGTCCTACCTCGTGACTGTGGGCGGCGCGCCCGCGCGCGCGATGGCGGAGGCCGCGGTGGCGGCCGGCATGCCGGAATTCGCCGTCACGCACGTCCCGGCGAGCGACGAGGCCGCCGAGGCGATCGCCCGAGTCGTGAGGACCGGCGATGTCGTGCTGGTGAAAGGGTCGAGAGGCATCCACACCGAAGTCGTCGCGGAACGGCTGAAGGCCGGGACGGCGCCGCCGGGGCCGCAGGCGCCAGTCGGACCGACGGGAGAGGCATGAGCGAGTTCACGGTTCGCGGGAAGCGGGTGGTCGTCGTCGGAGGCGCCGCGAGCGGCGTGGCCGCGGCCCGTCTGCTCGCCGACCGCGGCGCGGCGGTGACGATCACGGACCTGCGCCCCGCACTCGACGACGAGGGGGCCCTCCGGGCGGCCGGCGTGGCGCTGGCACTCGGCGCGCATCCCATCGGCCTCCTCACGGGCGCGGATCTCGTCGTCGTCAGCCCGGGCGTGCCGGCGGCGCAGCCCTCGGTCGCCGCGGCGCGCGCGGCGGGCGTCCCCGTCATCGGTGAAATCGAGCTGGCCTCGCGCTGGCTGCGGGGGCGCATCGTCGCCATCACGGGCACGAAGGGCAAGTCGACGACGACGGCGCTGGTTGGACGGATGCTGACGGCGGCGGGCCTGCACGCGCCGGTCGGCGGCAACATCGGCACGCCGCTCTCGAGCCACGTGGCCGCCTCGACGCCGGCTTCGGTGCACGTCGTCGAGGTGAGCAGCTTTCAGCTGGAGACGACGGACACGTTCCACCCGTGGATCGCCGCGCTGCTGAATCTCACGGCGGACCACCTCGACCGTCACGCCGACGCCGCCGAGTACGCCGCCGTCAAGGCTCGGATCTTCGCGCGCCAGACGAGGCAGGACGTCGCCGTGGTCAACGCGGACGATCCCCGGGCGCTCGCGATGGCCGGCGCCGGCCAGGCGCGCCTCGTGCGGTTCGCACGCGAGGCCGAGATCAACGCGGGCGTGACCGTGGCCGGCGGGTGGATCGTCGAGCGCGGCGCGGCGGGCGACGCGGCGCTGATGCGCGTGAGCGACGTGCGGCTCATCGGGCCGCACCTGCTCGCCGACGTGCTGGCGGCCGCGGCGATCGCGCGCGCGATCGACGTGCCGGCGCAGGCGATCGCCGGCGCCGTCTCGTCGTTCACGGGCCTCGAGCACGCGATGGAGTCCGTCGACGAGATCCGCGGCGTCCGGTTCGTGAACGACTCGAAGGCCACGAACGTCGACGCGGCCCGGCACGCGATCGAGACGTTCGGGCCCGGGCTGGCAGTGATCATGGGCGGGCGGTTCAAGGGCGGCGACCTGCGCGAGCTCCGGCCCGCGCTGGAGGAGCGCCGCGCGACGGTCGTGGCGATCGGGGAGGCGGCGCCGTTGATGGAAGACGCCTTCGGCGGTGCGGCGACGGTCGCCCGCGCGGGCTCGATGGCGGAAGCCGTACGGACGGCGATGGCGGCGGCGTCGCCGGGCGGCAGCGTGCTGCTGGCGCCCGCGTGTGCGAGCTTCGACATGTTCGAGAACTACGCCGCGCGCGGACGGGCCTTCAAGGCGGAGGTCGCGGCGCTGCGGCGCGAGATGGAGGAAACGGAGGGCGCGCGTTGAAGACGGCGTGAGCCGTGAGCAGTCGTCAGTCGGCTCTGCGCGGCTCGGAGCTGGCTGCTGGGACCCCGCGCGGCCCCGCGCGGGGAGCTGGTGTCCGTGCCCAGGATCCGACTGATGACTGCTGACGGCTCACGCCCGGGCGGCGAGCCCGGGCCGTCTGGCGCTGCCCCCTTTGTCGGTGACACCGCGGTGGAACTTTAGAGATGGCACGAAAGCTCAAGTGGGATCGGTGGCTGTTCGTCACGACGCTGGCGCTGGTGGCCGTCAGCATCGTGATGGTGTTCAGCGCGTCCAAGGTGATCGCGACGGAGAAGTACGGCCAGCCGAACCTCTTCCTGATCAAGCAGGCGATGTTCGCCGCCTTCGGCGTGTGCGCGATGCTCGTCGCGATGCGCGTCGACTACGGGCGGTACCGCGATCCCCGCGTCGTGGTGCCCATCGTCGCCCTCACGTTCGTCGCTCTCGTCGCGGTGCTCTTCATCGGCCCCAAGATCAACGGCACGCGCCGGTGGTTCGGCGTGGCCGGCGTGGGGATCCAGCCGTCCGAGCTCGCGAAGTTCGCCATGATCCTGTTCGCGGCCGTGGTGCTCGAGCAGCGGATGCACCGGATCGGGGACCGGAAGGCGCTCGTGCCGATTGCCGTCGTCCTCGTGCCCACCCTCCTGCTGATCATGCGGCAGCCCGACTACGGCAGCTCCGTCGTCGTCCTGGCCATCGTCCTCGTCATGGTCATCGCCGCTGGGCTGCCGATGCGCCATCTCGCCGTGCTTGGCGTGCCGGTGCTCCTCATGATTGCCGGCGCGGCGGTCTGGGAGCCCTACCGTGTCCGCCGGCTCCTGGCGTTCTGGAACCCATGGGAACACCGCTTCGGCGACGGGTTCCAGGTGGTGCAGTCGCTCATCGCTGTCGGCACAGGGGGCGTGACGGGCCGCGGCCTGGGCTACGGCGTGCAGAAGCTCTTCTACCTGCCGTACCCGCACACCGACTTCATCTTCGCCGTCGTGTCGGAGGAGCTCGGCCTCATCGGCGCCTCGGCCATGGTCATCGGGTTCTGCATCATCACGTGGCGCGGGCTGAAGACCGCGCTGCACGCGCCGGACGCGTTCGGATCGTTCCTGGCGCTCGGCCTGACCACCATGATCGCGGTGCAGGCGTTCGTGAACATCAGCGTGGTGCTGGGGCTGCTCCCCACGAAGGGCATCACGCTTCCGTTCATCAGCTCCGGCGGCTCATCGCTGATCATGAGCCTGGCCGGGATGGGCGTGCTGCTCAACATTTCGCAGCGCGCATCGGCCACGACGTAGGGAACCAGGGTGCTGGGCCGCACGAAGCGCGTGCATTTCGTCGGGATTGGCGGCATCGGGATGAGCGGCATCGCGGAGCTGCTCTCAAACCTGGGGTACGCCGTCAGCGGATCGGACCTGAAGATGTCCGACGCGGCCGCCCGGCTCGACGCGATGGGCATCCGCGTGTCGATCGGCCACGACGCCGCCCGCGTCGGCCGGGCCGACGTGGTCGTGTACTCGTCGGCCGTCCGGCCGGACAACCCGGAGATTGCCGAGGCGCACCGCCGGCGGATCCCGGTGATCCCGCGGGCCGAGATGCTGGCGGAGCTCATGCGGCTGCGATCGGGCATCGCGGTGGCCGGCGCGCACGGCAAGACGACGACCACGTCGATGGTGGCGCTCGCGCTCGAGCAGGCCGGGCTGGATCCGACGGCGGTGATCGGCGGCAAGCTGTCGGCCTTCGGCAGCAACGCCCGCCTCGGGCGCGGCGAGTTCATGGTCGTGGAGGCCGACGAGAGCGATCGATCGTTTCTGCGCCTCACGCCCACCGTGGCGGTCATCACGAACATCGACCGGGAGCACCTCGAGGCCTACCGAGACTTCGACGACCTGTGCCGGGCGTTCCTGGATTTCGCCAACAAGGTGCCCTTCTACGGCGCGGTCATCGCGTGCCTCGACGATGCGCACGTGCGGGGGCTCGTGCCCGCCATGACGCGTCGCGTCATCACGTACGGCCTCGAGGCCGCGGCCTCGGACGTGCGCGGCCTGGACGTGACGCACTCGGGCGGCGTGTGGCAGTGCCGCGTCGAGGCCGGCGCCGGCCTCGCGCGTGGCGCCGGCCTCGCCGGCGATCCGCCGTCGCCGCTCTGCACGCTGCGCCTCCCGGTCCCCGGGCGGCACAACCTCCAGAACGCGCTGGCGGCCGTCGCCGTCGGCCTCGAACTGGGCGTTGAGGCCAGCGTGGTCGCGAAGGCCCTCGAGAGCTTCCAGGGCGCCGACCGGCGGTTCCAGCGGCTTGGGGAGGCGGCGGGGGTCCTCGTCATCGACGACTACGGGCACCACCCGACCGAGATCCGCGCCGTGCTGGACGCCGCGCGCGCGTCGCTCGGGCGGCGGCTGATCGTGGTGTTCCAGCCCCACCGCTACACCCGCACGCAGCGGCTGCTCGAGGAGTTCGGCCCGGCGCTCGCGCAGGCCGACGAGCTGGTGCTGACGGACATCTACGCGGCCGGCGAGGACCCGATCCCCGGCGTCACCGTCGACGCACTGGCCGGCGCGATCGGGCCGCACGTCGGAGGCCGGCTGCACCTCGTCCGGTCGATCGACGATGTCGCCGGCGAGGTGCAGAGGCTGGCTCGTCCCGGCGACGCGGTGATCACGCTGGGCGCGGGCTCGATCGGCACGATCGGCGCCCGGGTGCTCGATGCGCTGGCTCGCGCGGAAGGAGGGCGGACCTGACATGTCGGTGACCGCGCCCGCTGACCGTCGGTTCAGACGCAGCCAGATCCACGCCACGCGCCGCCGGCGCCTGCGCGTCCGCCCCGTCTGGCGCGCGCTGCGCATCATCGGCCTGCTGGGGCTGCTCGCGGCCGGCGGCTACTGGGCCGCCGGCGCGGCCGCGGACGTGCCGTGGTTCACGGTGCGGCACCTCCGCGTCCACGGCAACCAGCGCGTGCACGAGAGCGAGATCGCCGCGCTGCTCGACGGCCTGGCGGGCGAAAACCTCCTGGCGGCCGACCTGGAGCGGTGGCGATCGCGGCTGTTCGCCTCGGCGTGGGTGGCCGACGCGAGGCTCCGGCGCCGGCTGCCCGGGACGATCGACGTGGAGATCCGCGAGCGCGTCCCGATGGGCATCGCCCGCGCCGGCGCGGACCTCTTCCTCATGGACGCGGCCGGCAACGTGATCGACGAATACGGGCCCCGGTACTCGGACTGCGACCTGCCGATCATCGACGGGCTGGTCCCCCGGAGCGCGGCCCGGCCGATCGCGATCGACCGCGCGAGAGGCCAGCTCGTCTCGCGCCTCATGGCGGAGTTGCGCACGCGGCCCGAGCTGGTCAAGCGGGTCTCGCAAGTGGACGTCACCAACCTGCACGACGTGCACGTCATCCTCGACGGCGATTCGGCCGTGGTCCGCCTGGGCGATGCGCGGTTCGTCGAGCGGCTGGAGTCGTACGTCGGCCTGCAGGCCACGCTGCGGGAGCAGGTGCCGGACATCGATTACGTGGATGTGCGCTTCGGGGAGCGCGTGTACGTCGGACTGTCGCCGGCGGCCGCCGCGCCGGCGCCCGGCAAGGCGACGCCGCCGGCCCGGGTGCCGGGCGCGCGGGCACAACGGTAAGCGGGGGCATCGTGGCACGCAAGGAACGGCACGTGGTGGGGCTCGACCTCGGCACGTCGAAGGTGGCCGCCATCGTCGGCGAGGTGATGGGCAACGGCGAGCTCGAGATCATCGGCCTCGGCGTGGCCGAGTCGCAGGGCATCCGCCGCGGGGCCGTGATCAACCAGGAGGCGGCGGTCGAGTCCATCCGCAAGGCCGTTGACGCGGCGGAGCTGACCGCGGGGATCGAGATCGACAACGTCCTCGTGTCGCTGTCCGGGACGCACATCAAGGGATTCAGCAGCCGGGGCGTCGTCGCCGTTGCCGGGCGGAACCGCGAGATCACCCGCGACGACGTGCGCCGGGCCATCGACGCGGCGCGGGCCGTCAGCCTCCCCGGGGGACGCGAGATCCTCCACGTACTGCCGCAGGACTTCGTGGTGGACGAGGAGGACGGCATCACCGATCCCGTGGGCATGAACGGATCGCGCCTCGAGGTGAACGTCTACATCGTCACCGGCGGATCGACGACGACGCAGAACATCGTGGCGTGCGTGAACAAGGCCGGCCTGGACGTGAAGGAGCCGGTGCTGGAGCAACTCGCGGCTGCCGAGGCCGTGCTGACGCCGGACGAGAAAGTGCTGGGCGTCGCCGTGATCGACATCGGGGGCGGGACGACCGACCTGGCCATCTTCGAGCGGGGCTTCCTCTGGCACACGGCCGTCGTGCCGATCGGGGGCGATCACTTCACGAACGACATCGCCGTGGGCCTGCGCATGCCGATCCCCGACGCCGAGAAACTGAAGCGCCGCTACGGGTGCGCCCTCTCCTCCCTGGTAGGCGACGACGAGACTATCGACGTCGCGAGCGTGGGCGGCCGGTCACCCCGGACCATGGCGCGGCGCATCCTGTCCGACGTGCTCCAGCCGCGGGCCGAGGAGATGTGCCACCTCGTGTGGGACGAGATCCACCGGGCTGGCTACGAGAAATCGCTGAACTCCGGGATCGTGCTGACCGGCGGGGGCGCCAACCTCGAAGGCCTCACCGACATCGCGGAGCAGATCTTCGACATGCCCGTCCGGCGCGGCACGCCGGCGGGTCTCGGCGGGCTCGCCGACCACGTCGGCAACCCGTCGTTCGCGACGGCGGTGGGGCTGTTGCTGCGCGCGCAGCGCCAGCACTCGCACGACGAGAAGGAATCGTCCAGTCGGGGCATCGGCCGCTTGACCGACCTCGTAAAGGGCGTGTTCAAGGAATTCTTCTAGAGCGTTGTAGACTCGCAGGAGCGGAGACCCTGATGCCGAACCCGACCGACACCCAGCCCAACCCCGGCTCGCGCCCCGCCGCGTCGGGGTTCCGGATCTCGATGGACGAGCACTCGCACACCGGCGCCCGCATCAAGGTGATCGGCGTCGGCGGCGGCGGCGGGAACGCCGTCAACCGCATGGTGCGCGAGGGCTTCGACGGCGTCCAGTTCGTGGTGGCGAACACCGACGTCCAGGCCCTGCGCATGAACGCCGCGCCCGTCAAGGTCCAGCTGGGCGAGAAGCTCACGAAAGGCCTCGGCGCGGGCGCCGACCCCACCGTGGGCCGGGCCGCGGCCCTCGAGGACACCGACAAGCTTGTCCAGGCGATCGACGGGGCGGATCTGGTGTTCGTGACGACCGGGCTGGGCGGCGGCACCGGCACGGGCGGCGCGCCCGTCATCGCCAGCCTCGCGAGCGAACTGGGCGCGCTGACGATCGCCGTGGTGACGCGCCCCTTCACGTTCGAGGGCCGCAAGCGCGCCCTGCAGGCCGAGCGCGGCCTCGAGGAACTGCGGGACCGCGTCGATAGCGTCATCACCATCCCGAACGAGCGCCTGCTCAGCGCGATCGATCCGAAGACCTCGCTCCTCGACGCGTTCGCGGCCGTGGACGACGTGCTCCGCCAGGCCATCCAGGGCATCTCGGACCTGATCCTGCTGCCGGGGCTCATCAACCTCGATTTCGCGGACGTGAAGACCATCCTGACCGGCATGGGCGTGGCCGTCATGGGGACCGGCGTCGGCCGCGGGGAGACCCGCGCCGTGGACGCGGCGAGGAAGGCCATCTCGAGCCCGCTCCTGGAAGACGCGTCGATCGAAGGCGCCCGAGGCGTGATCATCAACATCACCGGCGGATCGGATCTCTCCCTCATCGAGGTTCACGAGGCGTCGACCATCATCCACGAGGCCGCGCACGAGGAGGCGAACATCATCTTCGGAGCCGTCATCGACCCGAAACTCGACGGCGAGGTGAAGATCACGGTGATCGCGACCGGCTTCGACCGGGAGGGCGCCCGACGCGTCGTGCCGGGCAACGAGGCGCAGACGCCGGTCGATCTGAGCGCGTACACGTCGTGGCTCGGCGGCGAGAACGCCGGCGGGCGGATCAGCATCGCCCGACGGCATGGCGTGGGGGTGGCAGCCCCGGCCGCAGCGGCGCCGCTGGCCCTGACGCTCGACGCGTCGGCGGCGCAGGACGCCAGTGCGGCCGGTGCGGGTGAGGACGCGGCGTCCGCGCTCGAGGTGCCGGCCTTCCTGCGCCGCGTGAACCAGGCCTAGCACCCCTCGCGGCCCCGTCGCGCGCCGGGCTGCGGCGGTGCCCGGCGGGGGCGGGGCCCGTCCAGCCACTCCGCCGGCGCGTGGAACACGGTGTACATCCACGGCACCTTCGATCGCCGCCGCCTGAGCACGAGGTCCAGCAGCGCTGGCGTGTGTCCGACACGTGCGCCGGCGGGCCCCCCGGAGACGCATGGGCAAGTCATCACATCGGGATCGCTCACCGCACCTCCTCGATCGGGAAGTCGGCTACGTGCGCAAGCCTCACGCCGGCCGCCTCCGCATCGCGCTCGCCTTCCCGAACAGCTACTACGTCGGCATGTCCAACCTGGGCTTCCAGGCGGTCTACCGGCTCTTCAACGACGTCGACGACGTCGTGTGCGAGCGGGTCTTCCTGCCCCCGCGATCGGAGCTGGACGCGGCCTTCGGACGTCCGGGCTCGCTCGTCACGGTGGAATCCGGTTCCCGGGTCCGGGATTTCGACGTCCTGGCCTTCTCCGTGTCCTTCGAATGGGACTACACGAATGTCGTGAGCCTCCTCCGCCTCGCCGGCCTCCCGGTGTATGCCGCCGAGCGCGACGACACGCACCCGCTCGTCGTCATCGGGGGCGCCGTGACCTTCCTGAACCCCGAGCCCCTGGCGCCCTTCGCCGATGTCGTGGCCGCGGGCGACGGGGAGGTGCTGGTGCCGGCGATCGTGCGCCAACTCCTCGCGGGCGCCCGCCGCGACGAACGGCTGCGCGGCCTGGCCGCTGAGCGCGGGTTCTACGTGCCGTCGCTCATCGACGTGCGATATGGCGGCGACGGCACGATTGAAGCGTTCGAGCCTCGTCCCGGGTCCGGCGCCGCGGTCCCCGTGCGCAAGGCCGCCCTTCCGGCGTCGGCCGGCGGCGACCCGCCCGCCACGATCATCTTCACGCCCGATACGGAATTCGGGTCGCGTCTCCTCGTCGAGGTGGTCCGGGGGTGCGCGAACCTGTGCCGGTTCTGCTGGGCGGGCTACAACTACCTCCCGGTGCGCGCGTTTCCGGCCGAGCGGATCCTTTCCATCGCGCGGGCGGCCCGTCCGCACGCCAGCCGGATCGGGCTCGTGTCGATAGCGCTCTGCGATCACCCGGACATCGAGCGCATGCTGGCGGAGCTCATCGGGATGGGCTACTCGGTCAGCCCCGCGTCGATGCGCATGGACGACCTCACGGCGCCCATCGTCCGCCTGCTGCGCGAGGGCGGCGAGCGATCGATCACGATCGCCCCGGAGACCGGCTCGGATCGCCTTCGGCGCGTGATCAACAAGACCGTCACGAACCGCGAGATCCTCGATCGGGCCGACCTGGTCTTTTCCGCCGGCATCGAGAACCTGAAGCTCTACTTCATGATCGGCCTGCCGACGGAGACCGACGACGACCTCGTGGCCATCCGCGACCTGTCGCTGGAACTCAAGGCCCGCATGCTCGTCCACGCCCGCGCGCGCGGCCGGATCGGACGCATCGCCGCCAGCGTGAACCCCCTGGTGCCCAAGCCCAACACGGCGTTCCAGTGGCTGCCGCTGGAGGCCCCCGGCGAGATTGATCGGAAGATCGCGCGTCTCCGGTCGCTGACGGCGGGCATCGACAACGTCTTCTTCTCGATCAAGCCGGAGCGGCACGCGTTCTACCAGGCCCTGCTGTCGCTTGGTGATCGTCGGGTGGCCCCGGCCATCGTCGCGGCCGAGCGAAACGGCGGGCAGTGGCGCCGCGCCCTGGCGGAAGCGAACGTCGATGCGTCGTTCTACGTCTACCGGGATCGGTCGAACGACGCGGTGCTGCCGTGGGACATCATCGACGGCGGCATGAAGGCAGGGTTCTTCCGATCTGAACTCGAGAACGGCCTTCTTGCGCAGTGGACCCTCCCGCCGAAACGCGCAGCCGAGCAGGTGCGCCTGCTGCCAATGGCACCCTGACGGATTGGACACGCCGTGACTGACGACTCGCGCGGCCGCAGGACGCTCGTCCGGCGGATCCTGCTGGCTGCCGCCGGCACGCTGCTGGCGGCGGGCGCCTTCGTGCTCGCGGGTGCCGGATTCACGCTGGCCGCGGGACGCATCGCGATACGGGTTCACACGCCATGGCGCCTGCTCGGGCCCGGCGCCCTGGCCGCGGCCGCCGCCCTCGCGTTCGGCGGCTCGCACGCCGTCAAGGCTGACCTGGAACGCGCGTGGGCCGCACGAGCCACGTGGGCGCGTTGGGTGGCCGGCTCCGCGGCCGTGGCGACGCTCGTCGCCGGGTTGGTGTTCGGCACCTGGACCGCCGGCAGCGCCGATGCGTACGGCTACGTCAGCCAGGCCCTGCTGTGGCTCGAGGGCCCGACCGTGGAGGTTCAGCCGCTGGCCGCCCGCGTGCCATGGCCCTCCGCCGACTGGAGCCTCTCGCCCCTCGGATACCGGCCGGCCGTCACGCCTGGAGCGATCGTGCCCACGTACCCGCCGGGCCTTCCGCTCGTCATGGCCGGCACGATGGCGATCGGGGGTCGAGGCGGCGCGTACTGGGTCGTGCCGATCCTCGGCGCAGCGGCCGTCTGGCTGGCGTTTCTTTACGCGCGCCGGATCGCAGGGGCCGCGTCCGGCGCGGCCGCCGCCGTCTTGCTGGCCGCCAGTCCGGTATTCCTCTTTCAACTGGTCCAACCCATGAGCGACGTGCCGGTCACGGCGTGGTGGCTGGGCGCGCTGCTGGCCGTCGCCGCCTGCCGCCCGGGCCTGGGCGGCGCGCTCGCTGCTGCGGCGGTACTGACCCGGCCGAATCTTGCGCCGCTCGCGGCCTGGGTGCTCCTCGGCGTCACGATCTCGCGCCGCGCGGGTGCTGCACGAGCCACGCGGCTTCGTGACGCCGCGGCGTTCACGCTGCCGGTGGCGGCAGCCCTCGCGTTTCTCGGCGCGCTCCAGTCGCACTGGTACGGTCATCCGTTCGCCACCGGCTACGGGGCGGCGGGGGATCTCTTCGCCGCCGCGAACATCCCCGTCAACATCCGTCATTATCTCGGCTGGCTCGCCGACACCCAGACGCCGCTCGTGTTCCTGGCCACGGCAGCACCCTTGCTGGCGTTGTCAGCCCGCGCGCGCCCGGCCGCGGCGGCGGACGATGTCCGGGTGCGGCCCGCCTTCGTGTGGTTCAATCTGGGCTTCGCCGCGCTGGTCGTCGCGCTCTACCTTCCGTACGCGACATTCACCGAGTGGTCGTACCTCCGCTTCGTGCTTCCCGCGCTGCCCATCCTCCTGGCCCTGTCCGCGGCAGTCGTGCTGTGGCTGCTCTCGGCGCTGCCCGCGGCGGCACGCCTGCCGTTCCTGGCTGTGGGCCTGGCGTTCGTGGCCGGTCACTACGTGGCGACCGCTGGCGGGCGCGACGCGTTTCGCCTGCAACGCCTCGAGAGCCGCTATCGGGCGGCCGGCGCCTACGCGGCGCGCTCGCTGCCGCCCACGGCCGTCCTGCTGAGCGTGCAGGAGAGCGGCCCCCTCCGGCTCTATGGCGGCCGCACGACCGTGCGATTCGATTATCTCGATCCCGGCGGACTCGACGCGGCCGTCGCCGACCTCCAGCAGGCGGGCTACCGGCCCTACTTCGTGCTCGAGGCCTGGGAGGAGGCGCAGTTCAGGGAGCGCTTCTCGGGAGCCAGCGCGCTCGGCCTGCTCGACTGGCCTCCCGTCGCCGAGGTTGGAAGCCCGGTGAAAGTGCGGTTCTACGACCCGCACGATCGCCCGAGGTTCCTGGCGGGCGATCGCGTCCGCACCGCGAGGGATCCCAGCAGGCCGATCACGCCCGGCCCGGCGCGTTAGTCCGCCGCGACCAGCTGCGCCTCGTACTCGGCGTACGCCTGCAGAATGAACTCCCGCACGCGATCCTGGGCGGCGGCGTCAACCACCGGCCGGAGGAGCGAGAAACTCCTGCGTTCGCCGTTGACGGAGTACTGGCGCGCCGGGAACGTGACGTTGCGGCCGTTGCCGTTCTTCCGTTCCCAGATCCCGAACCCGATCAGCTTGAGCCCGTCGAGCGTGCCCTCGCAGAAGTGCAATTCCGCGTCGGCGAGCTTTCCGGGCGGGTTGCCCCGATCGTTCTGAGCGAACTTGACCACCATGATGCGTCTCCCTGCCCGCGCGTGTGCCGTGCCCGTCACCTGGCGTGCGTCCGGTGATGTCGCGGGCCGGATTGGTCGGTGGACCGGGGCGCGGCAAGCGGCGTCTTGTTGACCGGCCCGCGACATGCGTCCCGCCAGGGCAAGCTGGATGCCCGGATCCGCCCGGGCGGAGTTGGCCCCGGAAGTGATAGCTGAATCAGATGATCCGGCGCGCCGTCGCGCGGTGCATGGTCGAGGGAGCGGCAGCGAGGCGGCGGGAAGTGAACCGGCGTTGCCGACGCCGGTCAGTCGGCCTTGAGGATCATGACCTGGGCCATGGCGAGCGTGTCGGCATGCGTGATCGTCAGCAGCGACGATGTGGCGCCGAGGCGCTGGAAGTGACGGAGGGCCCCGCCCTGCAACGCGAGCCGCGGAGGGCCGCCGCCGCGGACCACCTCGATGTCACGCCAGGTCACGCCGCGGGACAGGCCTGTTCCAAGTGCCTTCATCGCCGCTTCCTTGGCGGCGAACCGGCCGGCATAGTGGGGGGCCGGGCGGAACTTGCCGGAACAGTACGCAATCTCGGCATCCGTGAAGATACGATGAACGAAGCGATCGCCGTAGCGCGCGATCGCCTTCTCGATGCGCGGGATGTCCGTGGCGTCGAGGCCAATGCCCACAACCGTCATACGACGCTAGTATGCCTGAAGTCCCGCTGCCCGACGCGTTCGAGTGGATGAGCGTTCCGTGGGGCCCGGCCCTGCGATGCCGGGCCCTCGCGTCCGTCGCGGACCACTGCTTCACGACGCGGGTCCCGGCGCTCGGCCGGGAGCCCTTGGGACCGGAAGACGGCTGGCATGCCGTCGCGCGTTCGATGGGCGTGTCGCCCGGGGCGGTGTTCCGCCTGAGGCAAGTGCACGGCACCGGCGTCGTGATCGTGCGGCGTCAGGACAGCGTTCCGCCGCAGGGCGACGACAGGCTGGTCGGCGACATCGCCGTGAGCGATCATCCTGGCGTTGCCCTCACCGTGGCGGTGGCCGACTGTGTGCCAATCCTGCTCGCGGACACGAAGACCCGCGCGGTGGCCGTGGCGCACGCCGGCTGGCGAGGAACCGCGGCCGGAGCGGCGGTGACCGCCGTCGAGGCGCTCGTCTCAGTCTTCGGCGCCCGGTCCGAGGACATCGTGGCCGCGATCGGGCCGAGCATCGGGCCGTGCTGCTACCGCGTGGGCGGGGACGTCCGCGCCGCGTTCGAGGCGGACGGGCGCTTCAGGGCGGAGTTGGACGTGTGGTTCAGCGCCCGGCCCCGCGGAGCTGCGCTTTACGGCATCCCGGGCTCCGACCCCTCGGCCGCCAGCGGAACGTCCTCGATGTTCCTCGACACCTGGGCCGCCAATGCCGGCCAGTTGCGCGTCGCGGGCGTCCCGCCCGCGCAGGTCCACGTGGCCCGCCTGTGCACCTCATGCCACCGTGACCTGTTGCACTCCTACCGGGTCGACGGGCCGAGAGCGGGAAGGATGATCGGGATCATCCGGAACAGTCGCCAGTAGCCAGCCTTCGACGGCGTCTCCTTCTTTCCGCGCCTGCGCCCCGGCCAGGTCGTCGGCCTCGTCGTTCAAGGAATGGTGGATCCCGGCGTGACGCCAGTATGCTCCGCGCGCCGGCGGGGCCACTTGCCCGCGCGTCGCTGGTTCGTCCATCATGGACTCATCATGTCCATGTCGGAGGCCGTCACGCGAAACGTCCGCGTCCGGGTCCTGGCCGAGTACGCCCCGGAGCGCTCCAACCCCAAGGCGCAGCACTGGTTCTTTCCCTACACCATTACGATCACCAATGAGGGCGACGAAACCGTCCAGTTGCTCACGCGGCACTGGCTGATCACCGACGGGAACAACCACGTGGAAGAGGTGAAGGGTGCGGGCGTGATCGGTGAGCAGCCGGTGCTCGGACCCGGCGAGTCGTTCACCTACACCTCGGGCTGCCCGCTGCCAACGCCCTACGGCATGATGGAAGGCACCTACCAGATGGTGGCGCGCGGGGGCGAGCGGTTCGACGCGCGGATCGCTCCCTTCACGCTCAGCGAGCCCTACACGGTTCACTGAGGCGGAAACGGCCGCGGCGGCCGGCGTTTGCTTCTCAGCTACACTCAGCTGACCATGCAGACCCGGACACACCTCACTGCCGTGGTGGCCGCGTGCGGCGCCCTGGCCGCGTCGGTCGGAATCCCGGCCACGGCATTCCAGGACACTGCCCCCCAGCCCACGGCGCACGAGGACGTTGCGACGCGCCTGCTCCACAAGGGCCTGCGCGAACTCGGCGCGTACCGGTCGCTCGAGACGATCCTCTCCGTGGGCCCGCGGATGACGGGCTCCGCCCAGGCGGACGCCGCGGTGTCGCTGGCGGCCGGCCACATGAAGGCGCTGGGCTTCGAAAACGTCCGCACCGAACCCACCACGGTTGGCCACTGGATTCGCGGCGCGCAGGAAGAGGGCGCGATCCTCTCGAAGGCTTCCGGCGCCGTCCCGGTGAAGGTCCGGGCCATCGGCAACAGCATTGCCACGCCCGCCGCGGGCCTCACCGCCGGCATCATCGAGGTTCGCTCGCTCGCGGAACTCGAGAAGGCCGGCAACCAGGCACGCGGGCGCATCGTCTTCTTCAACGGCGCGATGGACCCCACCCGGCTCGACACGTTTGCCGCGTACGGCGGCGCGGCCGCGCAGCGGGCGGGTGGCGCCATCGCCGCCGCCCGGGTCGGCGCGGTCGGGGCCGTGGTGCGGTCGCTCCAGCTCGAACTCAGCGACGATCCCCATACGGGCACGATGAGCTACGACCCGGCGGTGCCGGAAATCCCGGCCGTCACGATTTCCACCGCCGCCGCCGAGCGTCTGAGCGCATCGCTGCGCGCGGACCCCGACACCCGGTTCTTCTTCAAGACGTCGTGCGAGAAGCTCCCGCCGGTCGTCTCCCACAACGTCATGGGCGAGCTGCGCGGCGCCGCACGTCCGGACGAGGTCATCGTGATCGGCGGCCACCTCGACGGCTGGGACCTCAGCCCGGGCGCACACGACGATGGCGCGGGGTGCGCGCAGTCAATAGAGGCGGTGCGCCTGATCCGGGAGTCGGGCCTGAAGCCGACGCGCACGATTCGCGTGGTGCTCTTCATGGACGAGGAGAACGGCGGCACGGGTGGGCGGGACTATGCGAAGGCGCCTCAGCGCGCCCATGAGCGGCATCTTGCGGCGATCGAGTCGGACCGGGGCGGATTCCTGCCGCTGGGGATTGGTGTGGGCGCCACAGGCGAGACCTACGACCGCATCAAGGCCTGGGAGCCGCTGCTCCAGCGGGTCGGAATGCTGTGGATCAGGCCCGGCGGAGGGGGGGTGGACATCGCGCCGCTCGGCGTGTCAGGCACGATCCTGATGGGCCTGGTCCCGGACTCGCAGCGCTACTTCGAGGTTCACCACTCCGGTGTCGACACCATCGACAAGGTCAACGCCAGGGAGCTGGAACTGGGGGCCGTCAGCATGGCGATGATGGCGTACCTGCTGTCCGAGGAGGGGCTGCCGCGGTAGCCCCACGTGCGACGCCCACGCGCGTTGTGGCAAAGCATCGGGGGGCCGGCCCGGGACCTCTCCGTCATCGCCCAAGGCCCTGGCGTGCGCACGAGCGCGTCCAACGTGAGGTCGGATCGCGCGGTCGATCACTCGTGCCGACACTCCAACCGTACGTGTCTTCTCTCGAACCTTCGGGACCTGACCCCACACCCGGGACGTGCGGCATGGCCGGCTTGCCACCTGGGAGTCGATTCTGCTATGACGTATCCGGCATTCGTCCCAACCCACAGTCCGTATCGGCAACTTGGAAGGAGTCCGTCATGCGCTTCCTGATCAAGTCCTCGGTCGTGGCACTCGTGCTTTTCGGCTTCGTGGGGTGCGGCGGCAGCAGCGGCCCGTCCTCGCCGTCGACCAGCACGCCGACGACGCCGACGACCCCGACAACGCCAACGGCAACGAACAAGTCTCCCGTCATTACCTCGTGGACGATCACGCCGTTCGGCATCCAGTCGCTGACCGCGTTTCAGTTCAGCGCCGTCGCCAGTGACCCGGACGGCGATGCGGTGACGTACTCGTGGGACGTCGCCGGCAACGCATTCACCGGCTCGAGCGGGAGCATCACGTTCTCCAACGGGGGATCCTGGACGGCGAGAGTCACGGTCTCCGACGGGAAGGGCGGTTCAGCGACGGACAGCCGCACATTCGTCTGCGGCACGATGACCGGCACGTGGACGGGGATCTCCGGCCCGAGTGCCCTGGGCACCTACAGCTTCACCCTCACGCAGGCACTGAGCGTGATCACCGGGACGTACTCCGACAGCACGTACGGTGCCGGGAAACTCGATCCTGCCGAACCAGGCAAGATCGACGCAGCCGGCAACGTCACGATGCGGGTGAAACAAGGCGCGTACACCGACTGGTACTTCTCCGGCGTTCTGGACTCAACCGGCCGCAAGGTGACGGGAACGGTCCGCGGCTCGGGTTTCACGGGCCAGCCGTTCGCGATGACCAAGTAGGAGCAGTCCCCTCGCAGACCGGACGAGTTGGGTAGGGGGCGTGCTGCCGGCGCCTGGCCGCCCCTACCGGTATGCGCGTTCGAAGATCCGTTCGACGTCCGCCTGCTCCTGCTTCACCGGCGTGACGGCAAAGAGACCGCCCATGGCGAAGAGGGCATTGCCCGCCATGTCGGGGATGTCCGCTTTCTTCACCCCATAGGCGGAGAGCGTCTCTCCGGCGAGCCCTGCGGCCGTGATGAGCTTTTCGAGCGCCGCGACGAACGCGAAGGGCCGCTCCGCCTCCGGCAGGGCATCGACCTGCTCTCCCATGGCCGCCGCAAGATTGGCGAACCGCGCGGGGCTGCGCTCGGCCACGTCGCTGAAGTAGGCCACCGAAAGCATGGTGAGCCCGGCGCCGTGTGCCACCTTGGGGTAGAACGCGCTCACCGCGTGCTCCAGCGAGTGATGGGAGATGCACGACGACAGCGATTCGCAGATTCCCGCCTCCGTGTTCGCCCACGCCAGGGCGGTCCTCGCCTCGATGTTCGCCCCGTCGGCCACGGCCACCGGCAGCCACTTCACAATGAGCGAGACCGCCTCGAGCGCCAGGAGGTCGCTCGCCGGCTGGTGGCACGTGGCCAGGTACGCTTCGACGGAATGGAACAGGGCGTCCATGCCGGTGTAGGCGGTCTGCCGTGGCGGCAGGGTCGTCATGAGCTCGGGGTCGACGATGGAGAGCGTGGGGAAGGTGCTGTCGTTTCCCCACCCCGTCTTTTCCCGGGTCTCGGGGTTGCTCTGCACGGTCCAGGGGTCCGACTCGGTTCCCGTGCCCGCGGTGGTGGTGATGGCGACGATGGGCAGCGCGCCGTTCGGCGGCGTCTTGCGTCCGCCCGTGCCCGACATCATGTAGTCCCAGTAGCGCCCCGGGTTCCTGGCCATCACGGCGATGCTCTTGGCCGAGTCGATGGTCGAGCCGCCGCCGAGCCCGACGACGACGTCGCACCCCTCCGCCTTCGCGATGCGTGCCGCGTCCTCGACCTGGGCGGCCTCGGGGTTCGGCCGGATCCTGTCGTACACCACCACCTGCACACCGCGCGATGAGAGCAGGCTGCGCACGCGCTCGAGGCTGCCCGAACGCCGCGCCGACCCTCCCTCTCCCACGACGAGGAGCGCCTTCTTCCACGGGAAGTACCGGGTGGTGGCGAGGTCGGCCAGCGTGCCGGGACCGAAGATGAGACGGGTTGGCATGTAGAACGTGAACGGGTTCATCGGGAAACTTCTGCCTTCTTCTGACCGTCCATCGCCTCATTTGCGAGGCGGTCCGCGTGGGCGTTCTGCTCGCGGGGCACGTGCTCGAAACGCACGCGGCCAAGGCCGGACGCGAGCCGCCGCGCCTCGGCATGCAGCGCCTGCAGGCCGGCGTTCTTCACCTTGTACTCCCCGCGCATCTGACAGACGAGGAGCAGCGAGTCCGACCTGATGGTCAGGTCACGGTGCCCGTGCTCGAGCGCGTAGCTGAGCGCGGCCAGGAGGCCGCGGTACTCGGCGACGTTGTTGGTGGCCGGGCCGATGGCCTCCCCGAACTCGGCCACGACCGTGCCGTCCGGCCGCGCCACGCGCACGCCGTAGCCGGCCGGACCCGGGTTCCCGCGGGACCCGCCGTCGATGTTCGCGACGATCACGCGGTTACTCCGGCGCCGGGGCGGACGGGTCCGCCTGCACGGCTGGGCCCTCGAAGTAGAGGATGCGCTGGCAGCTGTCGCACTGGTGCACGCTGTCGTTCCGGCGGATTTCCTGGACGGTCTGCGGACGGATGCGGACCTGGCAGGCCGAGCACCGGCCGTCGCGGATGGGCACCACGGCGGACGCCTTCCGGTGTCGGAGCACGCGGTCGAAGAGCGCCAGGACGGGCGGGCCGATCTGGGCGGCGAGCGCCTGCCGCCGGGCCGCAAGCGTCGTGGTCGCGGCATGGGCCTCAACGAGCTGCGCGGCGAGCGCGATGCGCTCCGCCTCGTTGGCGGCCTGGTTGCGCCGGAAGGCCTCCTCGGCGCCCTTCACCTGCAGCGTGATCTCGTCGAACTCGATCATCTGCTCGAGCAGGCGGTCCTCCTGCTTCCGGATCTCGTGCTGGGCGACCTCGATCTCCTTCTGCATCGCCTGGTATTCGCGGTTCGTCTTCACCTCCATGAGCTGGTCCCGGTACTTCGAGAGCCGGGCCTGCTGCATGGTCAAGTCCTTCTCGATCTCGCGCCGGGCCGCCTGGTTGACGGCGAGGCGCCCGCGCTCGGTCTCGAGCGCCTGACGCGCGGCCTCGAGCGCCGCCGCGAGCTCGACCTGGCGGGCGGGCTCGTCCGCGATCGTGCGCCTCGCCCGCTCCGCCGCGTCTTCAATCTGCTGGAGGCGAACGACCCGTTCGAGATCAGGATGCATCATATGTGGTGGGCCCACCAGGATTCGAACCTGGGACGGGCCGGTTATGAGCCGGCGGCTCTCACCGCTGAGCTATGGGCCCGCATAAGCTTACTGCGAAGACCGCCCTTCGAGAAACGCCCGCAGCTTCCGGCTGCGCGACGGGTGCCGCAGCTTGCGCAGCGCCTTGGCTTCGATCTGGCGGATCCGCTCGCGGGTGACCGCGAAGCTCTGGCCCACCTCCTCCAGCGTGTGCTCCGAGCCGTCGCCGACGCCGAAGCGCATCTTGATCACCTTCTCCTCGCGGGGCGTGAGCGTCTTCAGCACCGAGTCGGTCTGCTCCTTGAGGTTCAGGTTGATCACCGCGTCGGAGGGCGACACCACGTTCCGATCCTCGATGAAGTCGCCGAGGTGCGAGTCCTCCTCCTCGCCGATGGGGGTCTCGAGCGAGATGGGCTCCTGGGCGATCTTGAGCACCTTCCGGACCTTCGACACCGGGATGTCCATGCGGACCGCAATCTCCTCGGACGTCGGCTCGCGGCCCAGCTCCTGCACGAGCGACCGCGATGTGCGAATGAGCTTGTTGATCGTCTCGATCATGTGGACCGGGATGCGGATCGTGCGCGCCTGGTCGGCGATCGCGCGGGTGATCGCCTGGCGGATCCACCACGTCGCATACGTGGAGAACTTGTAGCCGCGGCGGTACTCGAACTTGTCGACGGCCTTCATGAGGCCGATGTTGCCCTCCTGGATGAGATCGAGAAACTGCAGCCCGCGGTTCGTGGTACTTCTTCGCGATCGACACGACGAGGCGCAGGTTCGCCTCCACGAGCTCCTTCTTCGCCTGCTCCGCCTGGGCCTCGCCCCGCCGGATCGTCTCGAGGGTGCGGCGGAGGTACTCCGGCGTCTCGCCCATCACCTCGGCCTGGCGCTTGACCTCGGTCCGCAGCTCCTTCATCCGC
Organism: uncultured Acidobacteriota bacterium; assembly: GCA_963809475.1. Taxonomy (GTDB): domain Bacteria; phylum Acidobacteriota; class Vicinamibacteria; order Vicinamibacterales; family JAKQTR01; genus JAKQTR01. The sequence continues at coordinate 1,084,413 of CAWEJS010000002.1, read as the reverse complement.
CCGGCGAGGACCTTGCGCTCCTCCTCCTTCAGTCGCGCTCTCCTCGACGTGGCGCCGAGCTGGCGGTCGAGCCCGTCGGCTTCGCGGACGACGCGGCCCATGCGCTCGACCGCGTCCTTGATGTCGTCGATGAGCCGGCGCTTGACGGGCTCCGTGAACTCGATCTCGCGGATGGCCCGCGACACGAGGACGCGGGCGCGCATGGCCTTCCAGCGGGCGCGGCGGTACTTCTTCTTGTCCTTCTTCAGCGTCGCGTCCAGCTTCTCCTGCGCCTTCTCGTACAGGGCGCGCGCCTTGCGGACCGCCTCGATCTGCCTCTGCACCTCCCGCGCGCGCTCCTCGAGGCGCTCGTCCGTGATCTCCTCGTCGTTGAAGATCACCAGCTCGCGGATCGTGCGCTGGCCCGCCCTGAGGGCGTCGCCCATCGCGATGATCTTCTGGGACACCGTCGGCGTCCGCGTGATGGACTTGATGACGGCCAGCTTGCCCCGCTCGATGCGCTTGGCGATCTCGACCTCGCCCTCGCGCGTGAGCAGCGGGACGGTCCCCATCTCGCGCAGGTACATCCGGACCGGGTCGTTGGTCTTGTCCAGCGTGCCCGGCGTCAGGTCCAGCTCGAGTTCGTCCCCTTCCTGCTTCTCCTCGCGGAACTTCTGGTCGGAGTCGACCACCTCGATGCCCGCGCTGCCGAAGGTGCTGAACAGGTCGTCCAGCTCGTCGGACGACGTGATGTCCGCGCGGAGGAGGTCGTTGACCTCGTCATAGAGCAGGTAGCCCTTCTCCTTCCCGATGATGATGAGCTGCTGCACTTCGTCGAACTTGTCCTCGATTGACAAGGCTGCCTCCCTCAGGTGCCCGTGATCCCCAGCGCCGCCATGCGCTGGAGAAGTTCGTGTTTCCGCTGCCACAACCGATCGATCTCTCCGCCCTGGCCGGCCTGCTGCAGCCGGTCGATCTCCTGCTGCACGGCCGCGCCCTCGCGCTCGAACCGGAGGCGCTTGAGGGCCAGGGCGCACTCGTGGGCCGGGGCGGGCGACGATGGCGCCGATGCGATCCCGGTCACGAGCTCCGCCTCCTCCTTGCTTAGACGCGCGAGGAAGGCGGCAGGTGAACGCACGGCGTCCGATTCCTGCAACTCGAACGCCCGCTGGAGGATCGGGCCCGCCGCCAGGCCGTCCAGATCGTGCTCGTCCAGGGCCGCCAGCGAGTCGGCGGCCTCCTCGGGCTGGTTCATGAGCGCCCAGATGAGGCCCCGCTCCGCCGGCTTGAGCTGGCCGAGCGCCGGCATCTCCCGCGCGCTGACCTCCGTGCGGCGCTCCACGGCCGCCTTGCGGATCTCGTCGCGCACGACGGACTCGGTGATCCGCGCCCGGTGGGCGATGCGATCCGCGAACTGGTCGCGCGCCGCCGCCTCCGGGATGCGCGCGGCAATGCCCAGCATCTCCCGCAGGAACGCGCGCCGGTTGTCCGCCCGGCGCAGGTCGTGCGCCGCCGCCGTCCGCTCCAGCAGGTACTCCAGGTAGGGCTTCGACTGCTGGAGCTGCGCGGCGTACTGGTTCCCCGTGTGGCGGCGGACGAACGTGTCCGGGTCGTCGCCGCCCGGCAGGATGGCCACGTTCACCTGGAACCCTTCCGAGACCAGCAGGTCGCACGACCGCGCCGCCGCATTCTGCCCGGCCGCGTCCGGATCGAAACTGAGCACCACCTTCGACACGAACCGCCGGAGCAACTGCGCCTGCTGCGGCGTGAGCGCCGTGCCGCACGTCGCCACCACCGGCAGCCGGCACTCCTGCAGCACCTGCGCGAAGTCGAAGTAGCCCTCCACGAGCACGACGAACCCCGTCTTCCGCAGGAACGGCTTGGTGAGGTTGAGGCCGTAGAGCGTCCGGCTCTTCGAGTAAATCGGCGTCTCGGGGGAATTCAGGTACTTCGGGACCTGCCCGTCGTCCATGGCACGTCCCGCGAACGCGACGATCGACCCCGAGTCGCGCGCGATCGGGATGATGAGGCGGTTCCGGAACCGGTCGACCACCTGGCCGTTGTCACGCTCGAGCACGAGCCCGCTTCGCAGGAGCAGGGGCGTCTGGAAGCCCCGCTCCAGCAGGTGCGCGAGCAGGGCGTCCTGCGAGGCCGGCGCGTAGCCGAGGGTCAGGGCGCCGATGGTCTCGTCGGTCACGCCCCGCCCCCGGAGCTGCTGGCGTGCCCGCGCCCCGGCGGGGGAGTCCAGCTGCGCCGTGAAATACGCCGCCGCCGCCTCGTGGATCTTGAGCAGCGTCTCGCGGTCGCGCGTGTCGGCCTCGCTCGAATCGGGCCCGGTTTCGGGCACCGTCATGCCGAACTTGCGGGCCAGCAGGCGGACGGCGTCCGTGAACCCCATCTTCTCCTGGAGCTCGACGAACTTGATCACGTCGCCGCCGACGCCGCAGCCGAAGCAGTGGAAGAAGCCCTTCTCCCGGTTCACGTGAAACGACGGCGTCTTCTCGCCGTGGAACGGGCACAGGCCCTTGTAGCTCGCACCCGCCTTCTTCAGCGACACGTATTCCTGGATCACCTGCACGATGTCCGCACGGGTGCGCAGGTCGTCCACGAAGGCCGCCGGGAACAGGCCCACTAGTCCTTCAACTCCGCCACCGTCACGCCTCCGCCCCCCTTGTCGTGGGGCGCCGGCTGGTGGCTGGCCACGAGGGGATGCCGATCCAGGTACTCGCCGATCCCGCGGCGCAGCTGCCCGGTGCCGAACCCATGAATGATTCGGACCTGCCGCTCGTCGGTGAGCAGCAGGTCATCGAAGAAACGCTCGAGCCTGGTGAGGGCCTCGTCGACCGAGCACCCGATCACGTTGATTTCCGTCGTCGCCGATTCCCGGGCGCTGACCATCACGTTCACGCTGACGCGGGCCGTCTCGGGCGGCGTCGGGCCCCCCACCACGTGGAGCTCGGCCAGTTGCGCGCGCAGCCGCTTGCCCCGCACGTCGACCTCGGCCTCCCCGGACTGGACGGCCAGCACGCGCCCTTCCACGCCCAACCCGCGGAGCAGCACGCGGTCGCCCACGCGGGCCGCCGGGCCGGACGGGGCGGGCGGCACCGTGGCGGAGGCGCCGTCCGGCCCCTCGCGCAGCCGGTCCGCGACGTCCTCGAGAGCGGCCTTGGCCTGCGCGCGGGCGGCCCCCGCCTCGCCCGTGGAGACGGGGCGGCCGTGCAACGCGCGGCGGCTCGCCTCGGCGCCCAGGCGCTCGACCTCCCGGCGCAGCGCGTCCACCACCTTGTCGATGTCTTCCCGGGCCGCCCGGACGCGCGCCGCAATCTCGTCGTCCGCCCGCTGGCGGACCCGATCCTCACGCTCCCGGAGTGCCTGTTCGCGTGACTTGAGGCGGACCTCCGATTCGCTCGTCGCCTCGCGCTCGCGGGCCACGAGGCGCCGCTCGTGGTCGAGGCTGCGCGTGTCGGCGTCGATCTTGGCCAGGTGCTCGGCGAGCTGCGCCTCGCGGGCCGAGATGTTGCCCCGGGCCTGCTCCAGGATGGCCGGATTCAGGCCGAGGCGGCCGGCGATTTCCAGCGCGAGGCTGCGCCCCGGCGTGCCGTACTGAAGCCGGAACGTCGGTGCGAACGACTCGGGATCGAACCCGAACGCCGCGCACACCACGCCTGCCGTCGTCGCCGCGTACGACTTCAGCGGCTCGTAGTGCGTCGTCGCCACGACGTGGGCCCCGCGCCCGCGGAAATGGTCCACGATCGCGAGCCCGAGGGCGCCGCCTTCGACGGGGTCCGTTCCTGCGCCAACCTCGTCGAGGAGCACCAGCGCGGGCAGCGCCAGCGAATGGTCCATCTGGACGATGTTGGTCATGTGCCAGGAGAAGGTGCTCAGGTTCGCGGCAATAGACTGCTCGTCGCCGATGTCGGCGAACACCGACCGGAAGACCGGCACGCGCGACCCCGCCTCGGCAGGCACGTGCAGCCCCGCCTGGGCCATCAGGACCAGGAGGCCGGCCGTCTTCAGCGCGACGGTCTTCCCGCCCGTGTTCGGGCCGGTGACGACCAGGACGGTCGTGCCCGGGAGGAGCTTGATGTCGACGGGAACCGGGCCTTGCGCGGGCGCGGCGCCGGCGTCGCCCCGGTCGCTCGTGCCCTTCGGCGCGGGCGTGCGTCCGGCGCCGAGCCGATCGGCGACGGCCGGGATGAGCAGGGGGTGACGCGCCGCGAGCAGCTCGAACGCCCCGTCGGGCGAGAGCGCCGGCTCGACGCCGCTCACGATCGCCGACAGGCGCGCCTTGGCCTGGATGACGTCGAGCTCCGTCGCCACCTCGATCGTGCGCTGCAGGTCGAGCGCCCGGCGCCGGTACTGGTCCGTCAGGCTGAGAAGAATCCGGCGGACCTCTTCGGCCTCCTGCTGCTCGAGGGCCACGATGTCGTTGTTGATCTCGACGGTGCTCAGCGGCTCGAGGTAGAGGCTGGCCCCGCTGGCCGAGCTGCCGTGCACGATCCCCGGGATCGACGACCGGTGCTCGGTGCGCACCACGAGCACGAAGCGGCCGTTCCGGTCGGTGACCACCTGGTCCTGCAGGTATTTGGCCGTGTCCCGGTTGCGGAGGAACGACTCGAGGGTGCCTTTCAGGCGCGTCCGCTGCCGGCGCAGGCGCTCGCGCACCGACTTCAGCTCCGGGCTCGCACCGTCCGCGACCTCGCCCGACAGCTCGATCTTGTGCCGGGTCTCGGCAATCTCGCCGCGGAAGGACGAGCCGCTCTCGGCCAGGGCCTTCACGATGGGAAAGGCGTGCTCGGTGCGGCGGATCGCGCCTCTCGTCAGGTCCACCGAATCGAGGTACTCGGCCAGGGCCAGCAGGCGCAGGGCCTCCAGCGGCCGCCCCTCCACCGCAAGGCTGGATAGGATGGTCGCCAGGTCGGACGACGCGGTCAGGGCGAACCCGCCGACCAGTTCGTTGAACCGGACGCCCTCGGACGTGGCCGCGAGTTGCTGGGCGACCTTCCGGGGGTCGGCGAGGGGCCGCAGGTTCGACAGCCGGTCGGCGCCGAGAGGCGTGACGGCACACCCGCGCAGGACGTCCAGCACGCGCGTGAATTCGAGGGCCTGCAGAACGGCTGCGTGCATACCTGTTGGGAACGGCGGTGGAGAGGTTGTAGGCCCCCGGGACTCGGACGTACACACAAAGGGCTGCAACCTCCCAATATGCGTCCAGCGAGGCCAGATGTCAAGCCGAAAAACGCTACAAGTGGTTGATTTGGCTACTGATGCAGGCCGCGCCGAAGCCGTTGTCGATGTTGACGACAGCCACCCCCGGCGCGCAGGAATTCAGCATGCCGAGCAGGGCCGCGATGCCGCCGAAGCTGGCCCCGTAGCCCACGCTGGTGGGGACCGCGACCACGGGCGCGCTCACGAGCCCGCCGATGACGCTGGGCAAGGCGCCCTCCATCCCGGCGACGACGACGACGACGCGGGCGGCGTGCAGGCGCTCGCCTTCGGCCAGCAGGCGGTGGATCCCCGCCACGCCGACGTCGTACAGCCGGTCGACGGAGTTGTTCATCACCTCAGCGGTGACGGCGGCCTCCTCGGCCACGCCCAGGTCCGAGGTTCCGGCCGCCGCGATCAGGATGGTGCCGGCGCCGGGAGGAATTTCGCCGGCGCGGCGCTCGATGATCCGGGCCTGCTCGTGGAACTCGGCGCCGGGCACGACGGCCCGGACCGCGCTGTACGCCTCGGGCGTCGCGCGTGTGACGAGCAGGGTGTGTCCATGGGCGACGATGCGCTCCGCAATCGCGGCCACCTGGGCCGGGGTCTTGCCCTCGCCGAACACGACCTCCGGGAACCCCTTGCGCGCCGCCCGGTGATGATCGACGCGCGCGAAGCCAAGGTCCTCGAACGGCTGGGCGCGGAACCGCTCGAGGAGCCGGGTCTGGGCCGACTCCACCGACACGTGGCCCCGCCGGATGTCGTCGAGCAGATCGCGGAGTTCGTCGGGATGCATGGTCACGGCCCTCGGCGTTTGTCAGACCTGTGAGCGACCGCTATAATGAATGATTGTGCCGTTTGGCACAACTTCAGGCGGGCTGGGCGCGTATGACGTTACTCGAGACCCTCATCCTCGGTTCCTATTTCTTCGTGCTCGTCATCCTGGGGCTGTACGGGTGGCACCGGTACTACCTGGTGTACGCGTACATGAAGAACAAGGACCGGGCGCCGGGGCCGCCGCCGGCCTGGGACGGCCCGCTGCCGCCCGTCACGGTCCAGCTGCCCCTCTACAACGAGATGTACGTCGCCGACCGGCTCCTCCAGGCGACGGCCCGCATGGACTACCCGAAGGAGCTGCTCGAGATCCAGATTCTCGACGACTCGACGGACGAGACCACCGACGTGGCCCGCCGCGCGGCCGACCGCCTCGTCGAGCAGGGGTTCAACGTCACGTTCATGCACCGGACGGACCGGTCCGGGTTCAAGGCCGGGGCGCTGGACGCGGGCCTGAAGGTGGCGAGCGGGAAGTTCGTGGCCATTTTCGACGCCGACTTCATCCCCAGCCCCGACTTCCTCCAGCGGACGGTCCCGTACTTCCAGGACGAGAAAATCGGGCTGGTCCAGGCGAGGTGGGGGCACGTCAACGCCGACTATTCCGTGTTGACGAAGGTGCAGGCCATCCTGCTCGACGCGCACTTCGTGCTCGAGCACGGCGGCCGCAACCGCGCGGGGCACTTCTTCAACTTCAACGGCACGGCCGGCATCTGGCGCCGGGAGGTGATCCCGGCGGCGGGGGGCTGGCAGCACGACACGCTCACCGAGGATCTGGACCTGAGCTACCGGGCGCAGCTGCTCGGCTGGAAGTTCCTGTTCCTGCCGGACCTCGTGGCCCCCGCGGAAGTGCCGGTCGAGATGAACGCCTTCAAGTCCCAGCAGCACCGCTGGGCGAAGGGGTCCATCCAGGTCTGCCTCAAGCTCCTGCCGAAGATCCTGCAGTCGGATCAGCCGTTCGGCGTGAAGGCGGAGGCGTTCCTGCACCTGACGGCGAACTTCAACTACCTGCTCATGGCGGCGCTGTCGATCCTGATGTTCCCGGCGATGGTGATCCGCTACAACATGGGCTGGTACGAGATGCTGCTCATCGACGTCCCGCTGTTCTTCGCGGCGACGGCGTCGGTGGCCAACTTCTACGTCGTGTCGCAGCGCGAGCTGTATCCCGACTGGAAGACCCGGCTCAAGTACGTGCCGTTCCTCATGTCGATCGGCATCGGCCTCGCCGTGAACAACACGCGGGCGGTGCTCGAGGCGCTGTTCCACCACGAGAGCGCCTTCGCGCGGACGCCGAAGTACGGCATCGAGCGCGGCTCGGATCAGTGGGCCGGGAAGAAGTACACGCAGGCGGTCGCCATCCAGCCGCTCATCGAGCTGGCGCTCGGCGTCTACTTCACGGCGACCGTGTTCTACGCCCTGGCCAACGGCATCTACGGGTCGCTGCCGTTCCTGATCCTGTTCCAGGCCGGCTTCCTCTACATGGGAGGGATGTCGGTCATCCAGCAACTCGGCTTCGGGCACACGGTGCTGGACACCCAGGTGGCCCGCGGCAAGTAGGCACCCGTTCGTGAACCTCGGCCGGGTCGCGGCGGCGGCGCTCGTGGGGTGGGTCGTGTACCTCGGCGTCAGCCCGCTCGCGAACAACCTGCTGCTGGCGGATCTCTACGCCCGGCATGCCGGGGTGTTCAGGCCGCGGGCCGAGATGAACCTCGTCGTCGGCCTGGGCGCGACGCTGGCCGGCTTCTTCGTCTTCGCGTATGGCTACGCGAAGGGGTACGAGGGCGGGCCCGGCGCGCTCGAGGGGCTGCGGTACGGCGTCGTGGTCGGCCTGCTCCTCGCGTGCTTTTCGGTGGCATGGAACTACGTGGTCCTGCCGGTGTCCGGCGCGCTCGCCGCGGCATGGGTCGTGGACGTCATCGCGGAGATGGCGATCTACGGCGCGGTGGTCGGCCTCGTCTACAAGCCGGTCTCCGGCCGCAAGTAGCCCAGGATGGACCAGCAGTACGTCCGCAACTTCTCGATCATCGCCCACATCGATCACGGGAAGTCCACGCTCGCGGACCGCTTCCTGGAACTGACCGGGGCGCTGCAACCGCGCGAGATGATCGAGGCGCAGGTCCTCGACTCGATGGATCTCGAGCGGGAGCGCGGGATCACCATCAAGGCGCACCCGGTACGCCTCACCTACCGCGCGCTTGACGGGAACACGTACATCCTCAACCTGATCGACACGCCGGGCCACGTGGATTTCTCGTACGAGGTGACGCGGTCGCTGGCGGCGTGCGAAGGGGCCGTGCTGCTCGTCGACGCCTCGCAGGGCGTCGAGGCCCAGACCCTCGCCAACGCCTACCTGGCCGTCGACTACAACCTGGAAATCATCCCGGTCATCAACAAGATCGACCTCCCGAGCGCGCAGCCCGAGGAAGCGCGGCGCCAGCTGGCGGACATCATCGGCCTCGATCCGTCGCATGCGATCCTCACGAGCGCCAAAGACGGAACGGGCGTCCGGGACGTGCTCGAGGCCGTCATCGAGCGGCTCCCGCCGCCCGCCGGCGACGCGCAGGCGCCCCTCAAGGCGTTGATCTTCGACTCCTGGTACGATGCCTACCGCGGCGTCGTCATCGTCGTGCGCGTGATCGACGGCGTGCTCCGCGGGCGCATGAAGATCCGCCTCATGGCGCTGGGGCAGGAATACGACGTCGAGCAGGTCGGGGTGTTCACGCCCAAGCCGGTGCAGGTGGACGAACTCGGCGTCGGGGACGTCGGGTTCTTCACCGCCACCATCAAGAAGGTGAGCGACGCCAAGCTGGGCGACACCGTGACGGGCGCGGCGAGGCCGGCGCTCGAGCCCTTCCCGGGTTTCCGGGAGCTCAAGCCGATGGTCTTCGCCGGGCTCTACCCGGTGGAGGGGCACGAGTACCCGGAGCTGCGCGACGCCCTCGAGAAGCTCCGCCTGAACGACGCGTCGTTCTTCTACGAGCCGGAATCGTCGGCTGCGCTCGGGTTCGGGTTCCGCTGCGGCTTCCTGGGCCTCCTGCACATGGATATCGTGCAGGAACGCCTCGAGCGCGAGTTCGACCAGGACCTCGTGACGACGGCCCCGGGGGTGCTCTACCGCGTGACGACGACGGACGGCGAGGTCCACGAGATCGACAGCCCGGCCAAGCTCCCGGACGCGGGGCGCATTGCCACGTTCGAGGAGCCCGTCATCACGGCGATGATCCTGACGCCCGCCGAGCACGTCGGCGGGATCCTGCAGCTCTGCCAGGACAAGCGGGGGATCCAGAAGTCGCTCGAGTACCTGGCGAGCGACCGCGTGCTCATCACGTACGAGCTGCCGTTTGCCGAAGTCGTGCTGGACTTCTATGATCGGCTGAAGACCATCTCGCGCGGCTACGCGTCGCTCGACTACCATCTCACCGGCTACTGGGAGTCGCCGCTGCAGAAGCTCGAGATCCTGGTCAACGGCGACCCGGTCGACGCGCTGTCGATCATCGTCCACCAGGACTCGGCGTACGCCCGCGGCAGGGCGCTGGCGTCGAAGATGCGGGAGCTCATCCCGCGGCAGATGTTCGAGGTGGCGATCCAGGCCTGCCTCGGCAGCCGCGTGATCGCGCGCGAGTCGGTCAAGGCGCTGCGGAAGAACGTGCTGGCGAAGTGCTACGGCGGCGACATCACACGGAAGCGCAAGCTGCTCGAGAAGCAGAAGGAAGGCAAGAAGCGGATGAAGCGCGTCGGCAAGGTCGAGATCCCCCAGGACGCCTTCCTCGCCGTCCTCAAGCTCGGTACGGAGGAGTAACGGTGCCGTTCAAGAAGTCCGTCGTCCGCGAGTACTTCGAGACGATCGTCATCGCCGTGGTCCTGGCGCTGTTCTTCAGGACGTTCGTCGTCCAGGCGTTCAAGATCCCCACCGGGTCGATGGAGCCGAACCTGCTCATCGGCGACCACCTGCTGGTGAACAAGTTCGTCTTTGCGCCGACACTTTCGAGCCTGGAACGGGCCGTCCTGCCCACGCGCGCCGTGCGGCGCGGCGACGTCGTGGTATTCAAGTACCCCGAGGATCCCGAGCGCGATTTCATCAAGCGCGTCATCGGGCTGCCGGGCGAGACGATCGAGCTCAAGGACCACCGGATCCACGTGAACGGCAGGCTGATCGACGAGCCGTACGCCCACTACCTGCCGCGTCCCGAGCCCGGCGGGCCGCATGAGGCGACGTCCGAGGACGTCAGGGACCATTACGGACCGGTCGTCGTCCCGGCGAACGCGCTGTTCGTCATGGGAGACAATCGCGACAACTCACAGGATTCGCGCTACTGGGGGTTCCTGCCGGTCGAGAACATCAAGGGGAAGGCGCTGATGATCTACTGGTCCTACGACGGCGACAGCGGCTCGCTCAACCCGCTCACCCAGACGCGATGGGCGCGGCTCTTGCATCAGATCCACTAGCCATGGGACGCCTCATCCGGCTCATTGTCGTCGTCTGTGTCGCGTGGGCCACCTGGCACGCCGGCTGGGCCGCCTGGCAGCAGTTCCAGTTCTCGAACGACGTCGAGGACATCGCGAAGTTCGGGCCCGACCGCGAGGAAACGGAGATCAGGGCTGCCGTGCTGGACGCCGCCGCGAAGTACGGCCTGCCCGTCGCGGACAAGGATGTGAAGATCCGCAAGCAAGGATCCCCACCCAGCGTCTACATCGACGTTTCGTACACCGTGCAGATCGAGATCCTGCCGCGGGTCGTCTACCCGTGGACGTTCACCTCGAGCGCGCACGGCTGGTTCGTCCCGGGTGGCCGCAAGCCACTCAGGTAACGGTTCCCGCGATGCCGCCGCCCATCGCTGCCGCGCGGGTGGTATGCTGCCCGGAACCGGATCGGTCCGCCGTCTTTCCCAATCGAGGTCACCCATGCGCCGCGCTGCCGGAGCCGCCACGCTCCTCCTGTCGCTGATTCTCGCGTACACCCTGGTCCATGCGGCCCCCCAGCCGCCGGGGCGAGGCTACGGAAATGCCGAGGCGATCACGGCCGACGAACTGGGCACGTACCTGCACTTCCTGGCGTCGGACCAGCTGGAAGGCCGCAACGCCCCGTCGCGCGGCTACGACACGGCCGCGCTCTTCATCGCCAGCCATCTGAAGGAGTGGGGGATCACGCCGCTCGGGAGCACGAGCGGGACGACCGGCCCGCTGCAGCCGTTCCTGATGCCGATCGAGCTCGTCAGCGCCCAGCCGAACGCCGGCGGGATGACGCTCGTCCTGAACGTCCCGCCCGTCGCCGGCCGCGGCGGATTCGGTGCACCGGCGATCGCCGCCGGGCCGCGGGCGTTCGGCTACGGTTCGGAATGGACGCTCGGCGCCGGCGGGTTCGGCGGCGGCCGCGGCGGCGCCGGCGGCCCGACCGAGCCGGTCAACGTCGCGGGCGCGCAGCTCGTCTTCGTCGGGCATGGCTACGTCATCAACAAGACGAACACGGACCCGTACAAGGGCCTTGACGTGAAAGGGAAGATCCTGGTCGTCGCCGGGATGCCGGCCGAGATTGCCGCGCTCCAGGCGCCAGGCCGCGGCGGGCGCGGCGCGGCGAACCCGCTCGGCGTCGAGAACACCGACTTCATGACGCCGCAGGGGTACGGCGCGAGGAACGGCGCCCTCGGCGTCATCCGGGTCGCCACCTTCCAGCAGTTGAGCGTCATGGCGTCGCCCGCGGCCGGCAGCGGGGCAGGACCCAACGGGCCGTTCTTCCAGGTGGTGAGGTTTCAGGCCGGCCGCCCGGCCGCGCTCACGACCATCGTGGCGGGCGTCGCGCTCACGAACGCGCTCTTCCAGGGCGAGAGGCTGAGTGGCGCGCAGGTCTTCGAGGGCGCTGCCGCCAGCGCGACGCTCGCGCCGTTCGCCCTGAGCCCCGGCAAGACCCTGACGCTCCAGACGGCGGTGACGACGACGAAGGGCTCCACCGAGAACGTCATCGGTATGATCGAGGGCCGCGATCCGGCCCTCAAGAAGGAGTTCGTCGTCTTCAGCGCGCACCTCGACCACGTCGGGCGCTCCGTGGCGGATGCCACGGGCGACACGGTCAACAACGGCGCCGACGACGACGGTTCGGGTTCGGCGTCGCTGATGGCGATCGCGCGCGCCTACGCGCTCGGCGTCGCGAAGGGCGTGCGCCCGAAGCGCTCGGTGATCTTCCTCTGGGTAACGGGCGAGGAGAAGGGGCTCTGGGGATCGCAGTACTTCAACCAGTTCCCCCCGGTCGACATCACGAAGGTCGTGGCCGACCTGAACATGGACATGGTCGGGCGGAGCAGGCCCAAGGGCTACACCGACCCGCCCACCTACAAGCTCGTCGATCCGGGTGAGGTTCTGGTCGTCGGCCCCACGATCAGCAGCGACGACATGGGGAAGATCGTCGAGCGGGTGGCCGCCGATGTCGGGAAGCTCCGCCTCAACTACTTCTACGACACCACGGCCCCCGATGCGACCCACGACAACCTGGGGCCCCAGCCGAACGGCCAGCGGATCTTCTACCGGAGCGACCACTACAACTTCGCGAAGATGGGCATCCCGGTCGCGTTCTACACCACCGGGCTGCACCCGGACTACCACCGGCTGACGGACAGCGCCGACAAGATCGACTACCCGTCGATGCAGCTCATTGCGAGGAACGTGGCGTCGGTCGGGTGGGTGATTGCCAACCAGGCGGCCCGGCCCCGGCTGAAGGCCACGTTGCCGGCTCAGCTCGTCAACGACATGAAGGCCGCGCGGGCCCAGGGCTGGGGAGCGCTGACGCCCGTGCTGCCGCCGCTGCCCGTCACGCCGTACTGACGACGGCGCCGCGCTTCACCACCGCGCGGATCGCGGGCACTCCGACCCTCAGCAGATCGACGGCGTCGCCGTCGATGATCACGGCGTCGAGGTCCTTGCCCTCTTCGAGGCTGCCGGCCCGCCCGTGGCGATCGACGGCGTAGGCGGCATTGATGGTCGACGCCACGATGGCCTCTTCCAGGGTCATCCCCATGCCGAAACAGGCGAGCGCCATGGCGAAGGGCATCGACGGCGAGTAGCCGCCGCCGGGATTGAGATCGGTGGCCAGGGCCACCGGCACGCCGCTCTCGATGAGGTCGCGCGCCGGCGCGAACCGGCCGAGCTTCAGGTAGAAGGCGGCAATCGGCAGCAGGGTCGCGACGACGCCGGCCTGCCTCATCGCGTGGATGCCGCGCGGCGCGACGTGCAGCAGGTGGTCGGCGGACCGCGCGCCGACCTTCGCGGCCACGAGGGCCCCGCCGCTCTCCGCCAGCTCGTCGGCGTGGATCCGCGGCTTCAGCCCGTGGCGCTTCCCCGCCTCGAGGATCTCCTCGGACTCCTCCGGCGTGTAGACCCCGGTTTCGCAGAACACGTCGCACCACTCCGCGAGGCCGTCCCGGGCGGCCGCCGGGATCATCTGGCGCACGAGGTGATCGATGTAGAACCGGCGGTTCGCGCGGTGCTCGAGGGGGATCTCGTGGGCGCCCATGAAGGTCGGGACGAGATCGATGGCATGCTCGGCGCTCACGCGCCGGATGACGCGGAGCATCTTGAGTTCGGCGTCGGCCTGGAGCCCGTAACCGGTCTTCGCCTCGCACGTCGTGGTGCCGCAGCGGAGCATCTGATCGAGGCGGGGCCTGGTCGCATCCGCCAGCTCATCCTCGGTGGCCTCCCGCGTGGCCCGCACGGTCGACAGGATGCCCCCGCCCTCGGCTGCGATTTCGGCGTAGGTGGCGCCCGCGAGGCGGCGCCGGAGTTCCTCGCGCCGGTCGCCGGCGAACACCACGTGCGTGTGCGGGTCCACGAACCCCGGGGTCACCGTGCAGCCGGCGGCGTCGATCACGGTGACGCCGGGCCCCGGCGGGAACCGCCGGTCCCCCTCCGCCGACGGGCCGACGAACGCGATCGTGCCGTCGATCGCGGCGACGGAAGCATCCGCCAGTGGCCGCGCGTCCGCCTGATCGCGTCCCGACTTGGGCGCGCCTCCGGCGCAGGTGTACAGGACGCGGGCGCGGCGGATGACAAGGGTCGCGGCCACGTGCTCAGGCGTGCCGCTCGACGACGACCGGGCCGTCGTCCTTGCGGTCCTGGCTCCACCCGGGCATGACCTCGCGCGAGTCGGTCTGGCGCGGGCGGTGCAGCAGAATCTTCTCGTCGCGGTCCCGGGCGTCCTGCTCGCGCACGAACTCGAGGGTGTTCTTCAGCGACGCGATGACGGCCTCGACTGAGTTCTCCACCTCGCGCCGCTTCAGGCGCAGGCCGTCGATCTCCCGCTGGACGTCCTCGTAGCGGGACTGGGCCTTCTCGAGAATGAGGCCCGCGCGCGACTCGGCGTCCTTGATAATGGTGCTGGCCTGCTTGTGGGCGTTGTCGCTGATCTCGTCGGCGAGGCGCTGCGCCGTCATGAGCGTGTTGCGGAGGTTCCGCTCGTGCTCGCGGTGCTCGTTCACCAGCCCTTCGAGCCGCGTCACGTCGTGCCGCAGCCGCTCGGCCTCGCGGATCGCTTCGGCGTAGTCGTCCGCCGCCTCGGCGAGGAACGCGGTGACTTCGTCCCGGTCGAAGCCCCGCATGGTGGTGCGGAACTGCTGCTGGCGGAGATCGAGCGGTGTGACGTTCATCGTGGACTCCTGCAACGGTTTCCGCCGTGCCCGCCCCGGGCGGGCGCGGCGCGACAGCCCCTCAACCGGCTACCCGCGCGCGCCGAAGATGGCCGTTCCCACCCGGATCACGGTGGCGCCTTCCTCGACGGCAATCTCGAAGTCGTGGCTCATTCCCATCGACAGCTCGCGGAGCATCGACGCGGGAACCCCGCGGCCCGCCAGTTCGTCCCGCAGTTCCCGGAGCCGCCGGAAAAGCGGCCGGGTGCCCTCGGGATCCTCCGAGAACGGCGGCAGCAGCATCAGTCCGCTGACCCGCGCGGCCCGGCACGACGCCGCCGCGTCGAACACCGACATGCACGCGTCCGCCGTCGCGCCGTGCTTGGTCGGCTCGCCGGCCAGGTCCACCTGGACGAACACCTCGGGAGACCGCCCCGTGTCCGCCGCCGATTCGTCCACCCGCCGCAGCAGATCGGCGCTGTCGATCGAGTGGATGCAGGCGAAGGCCGCGGCCGCCTTTCTGGCCTTGTTCGATTGCAGGTGGCCGACCAGATGCCACGCAATCGGGATATCGGACGTTTCGGCGATCTTCTCCAGCGCCTCCTGGACCCGGTTCTCTCCGAACGCCGTCTGGCCCGCCGCCAGGGCCGCCCGCACGTCGCCGGCCGGATACGTCTTCGACACCGCGACGAGCCGGACCGCAGAATGCGAACGGCCGGCCCGCTCCAGGGAACGGGCCAGCCGCTGTCGGACCGCTGTCAGACCTGCCGCGATCGCGTCGCGTCGCGACGGGATGTCCATGCCGGGCGCTACTTCTTGATGCTCGCGAGGATGCCCTTCGCCGTCGGCGCGAACTGGCCCGTCGGCGCCAGTTCGAGGTACTTCTCGAACATCGGCACCGCTTCGGCCAGCTTGTTCTGGTTCACGAAGGCCATGCCCAGCTGGTAGTGCGCGTCGGCATGGTCGGGCTTCAGGAAGATGACCTTCTGGAAGTGCTCGGCGGCCTCCGAGATCTTGCCCGCGTTCCAGAGGATGACGCCCTGGTTGTACTCGGCGTCGACCGCCGCGGCGGCGCCCCCGCTCCCGGGTCCCGCCGACGCCGCAAGTTCTGCGGCCTTCTGGCTCATCTCCTGCGCCTTGTCGAACTTCTTCTGGGCGTTGTAGACGGTCGCCAGGCCGTTGTACGCATCGACGTAGTTGGCCTTCAGCTCGATCGCCTTCAGGAACGCCGCCTCGGCCTGGTCGTAGTCCTTCTTCTGCGACTGGTTGAAGCCGACGTTGTAGTAGCAGTCAAAGCACCCGGGCACCATGCCCGCGGCCTCGGTGAACTTCGCGATGGCCTCGTCGTACTTCTCTTCCTTGCTGAGCGCGACGCCATCGTCGAACACCTTCTTCAGCGCGACGGCCTTGGCCGCATCTTCCTTCGTCGCGCCCCCGCCCCCGCCCCCGAGGACGAAGTCCACCTTGGTCGGGTCGCCGAGGCGCACCCTGACCGGGAACGACTGCTCACCAAGGTTCGGGAAGCTCGCCGTGATCTTGTAGTTGCCCGGAGCGAGGCCGATCTGGATGAACTCGCCCTTCTTGTTGGACTTGACCTCGTACTTGCGGTTGATCCCGTCGGTGAACTCGATGGATACCAGCGCCTTTTCGATCGGCTTGTTGGCGCCGTCGAGGACCCTGCCCTGAAGGGCCCCGGTCTGGGCCTGTCCAGGCGAGGCGAACATGAGGGCCGCAGAGGCCACGAGGGCAAAGACGAGCAGGTTGCGGCCGGAAATAAGGCGGAACATTGGCACTCCTCTAGCGGGAGATGATACGGATGGACACCACGCCCATGCGAGCGGCACACGGCCGATCGCGCCTAGTTTACACCCAAACCCCGACCGCTGGCATCAGCGGACGGGCGGTTCGGCCGCGAAGAACCGGCTGATATCCTCCGCGTCGGTCGTGACGGGCGCCGGGGGCAGCGACGCGACGAACCGGCGCCCGTAGGGCATCGTCCGGATCCGCGGGTCCAGAACGGCCAGCACGCCCCGATCCCGCCGGTGGCGGATCAGGCGGCCCAGGCCCTGCAGCAGCGTGAGGATCGCCAGCGGCACCTGGTACTCCGAGAAGGCATCGCCCCCCCGGGCGGCGATGGCCTCGACCCGGGCGGCCACCACCGGGTCGCCCGGCGATGCGAACGGCAGGCGATCGACGATGACGCAGCTCAGCGCCTCGCCGACGACGTCCACGCCCTGCCAGAAGCTCGAGGTGGCGAGCAGGACTGCGTTCGGCGTCGAGCGGAACTGCGCCAGCAACGCCGATCGCGGCGCCGTCCCCTGCACGAGCACCGGGTACTCGACGGCCTCCTGGACGACGGCCCGCACGGCGCGAAGCACGGCGTAGCTCGTGAACAGCACGAACGCGCGGCCGCTCGTCCGGCGCAGGATCTCGACGACTTCGCGGCCCGCGGCGAAGGGGAAGTCGGCCGTCTTCGGCGACGGCATCCGCTTCGGGAGGTAGAGCAGTGCCTGCGTGGCGAAGTCGAACTCCGACGCCAGGAGGATCTCCTCGCAGCGCTCGATGCCGAGACGGCTCCGCACGTAGGTGAACGAGCCCTCGACGGCGAGCGTGGCCGACGTGAGGACCGCGGCGGCGAAGCGGTCGATGAGGAGGTCGCGGACGAGCGATGAGACGTTGATCGGGGACGCGCGGAGGAAGACGCCGCGTCCCCGCTGCTCGAGGTAGTAGACGTAATCCCGGTCGTTGGCTGCCAGCAGGAACGTCAACTCGTCGCGAATCTCGGCCGCGCGCCGGCCGATGGACCGAAGGTCCTCGGGGGCATCCTTGACGAGCGCGAGCGCCGCCTCGGCGCCGTCGAGGGCGTCCCGCAGCCCCGCGCCGGGCTCCTGGACGGGGTCGAGCGACTCGGCCGTCACGCGGGCGCGGTCCTCGCCGCCACCGGCGGCCTGCCCCCCGGCCGCGGACGCCGTCCCGGGGCGGGACATCGCCACCGCGCCGAAGAAGGCCCTCGCCCGCTCGTCGACCCGGTTCATGGCGCGGCCGATCTCGCCGTGCTCGTCGGCCACCTCGCCTCCTGCCAGTACGCGATCGAAATCGCGGACCAGTTCCTCGAGGCGGTAGTTGCTGACCGAGAACCCGAAGTACTGGGTGGCGACGTCCTCGAGTTGATGCGCCTCGTCGATGATGGCGTACGCGCATTCGGGGATGACCTCACCGTGCGACCCCTGGCGGACCGCCGCGTCCGCGCAGAGCAGATGGTGGTTCACGATGACGACGTCCGACGCCGCCGCCCGCTCTCGCATGCGGGTGACGAAGCACCCCTGGTACTCCGGGCAGTCCAGCCCGACGCAGTTCTCGTTCGTGGCGGCGATGATGGACCAGAACGGCACGTCCTCGGGAAGGTCCGTCAATTCGGCCCGGTCGCCGGTCTCGGTGGCGGCGGCCCAGGCATCGACCATCTGGAGGTAGACCCGGTCGGCCGGGGACCCCGCCTCGATGTCGTCGCGGGACGCCGCGAAGCGGTGCAGGCAGAGGTAGTTTCCCCGGCCCTTCATGCACGTGGCCGTGAAGGGCACGCCCAGCGCGGCGCGGAGGATCGGCACGTCCTTGTAGAAGATCTGCTCCTGCAGGTTCTTCGTGCCGGTCGAGATGAGGACGCGATGGCCGCTCAGGATCGCGGGCGTCAGGTAGGCGAGGGTCTTCCCGGTACCGGTCCCGGCCTCGGCGAGGAGCACGCCGCCGCGGCTGAAGACGCGGGCCACGGCCGCGGCCATCTCGCGCTGCCCGGGGCGGGGTTCGAACTCCGGCACGGCCTGCGTGAGCGGGCCGTCATCCGCGAAGACGCGCGCGACGGCGTCGCCTAGGCCAGCAGGTCCGCGTACAACGGGAACTGGCTGCACAGGGCTTCCACGTCGGACCGTACCATCGCCTGCACCCGGTCGTCGCCGGGCGAGGTCAGCACGCGCGCGATCAAGTCGCCGATGACGGCCATCTCGGCTTCGCCCATGCCCCGCGTGGTGACCGCCGGCGTGCCGATCCGGATGCCGCTGGCTTTGAGCGGCGGGTTTTGATCGAAGGGGATCGTGTTCTGGTTGACCGTGATTCCGGCCCGGCCGAGGGCGTCCGTGGCGTCCCGCCCGGTGAGGCCCTTCGAAAACACGTCCACCAGCATCAGGTGGTTGTCCGTGCCGCCGGACACCAGCCTGAAGCCGTGCGACGCGATGACCTCTGCCAGCTTCTTCGCGTTCGCGACGATCTGGCGCTGGTAGGCGGCGAACCCCGGCTCGAGCGCTTCCTTGAAGCAGACGGCCTTCGCCGCGATGATGTGGACGAGCGGGCCGCCCTGCACGCCCGGGAACACCGACCGGTCGAGATCCTTGGCCCACTTCTCCTTGCAGAGGACGAGCCCGGCGCGCGGACCGCGCAGGGTCTTGTGGGTCGTCGTGGTCACGAAATCAGAGAAGGGGACCGGGCTCGGATGCACGCCCCCGGCGACGAGGCCGGCGATGTGCGCCATGTCCGTGACCATTACCGCCCCCACCCGGTCCGCGATGCTCCGGATCCGTGCGAAGTCGATGATGCGCGGGTAGGCGCTCGCGCCCACCATGATCATCTTCGGCTTGTGCTCGTCGGCGAGCCGCTCCATCGCGTCGTAGTCCAGCCGTTCGTCGTCCTGGCGCACGCCGTAGGGCACGATCGTGTAGAGCTTGCCCGAGAAGTTCAGCGGGTGCCCGTGGGTCAGGTGGCCGCCGTGCGACAGGTTCATGCCCAGCACGGTGTCGCCAGGCTTCACGATCGCGAAGTACACGGCCATGTTCGCCTGCGCCCCCGAGTGAGGCTGCACGTTCGCGTGATCGGCGCCGAACAGCGCCGTCGCCCGGTCGATCGCCAGGCGCTCGACGACGTCGGCGAACTCGCAGCCGCCGTAGTAGCGCTTGCCCGGATAGCCCTCGGCGTACTTGTTCGTGAAGACCGACCCGGCCGCCTCGAGAACCGCGCGGCTGACGAAGTTCTCCGACGCGATGAGCTCGAGGCCCGTCGCCTGCCGGCCCACCTCATTGCGGACCGCGGTGGCGACGTCGGGATCGGCGTCACGCAGGCTGCGGCTGTGAGCGGTGGCTGTCTGGTGCATGACTAGTGGTCCTTGCGTTCGAGTCTGGCGATCTTCTCGAGTCTGGCGTCGTGCCGGCCGTCCTCGTAGGCCGTCGTCAGGAAGGCGCGCACCATCGCCGCCACCTCGCCCGCGGGCGTGGTGCGGCCGCCGAGCGCCATGACGTTGGCGTCGTTGTGGGCCCGGCCCAGGCGGGCGCTGTCCTCGTCCCAGGCCACGGCGGCCCTGACGCCGGGGACCTTGTTCGCGGCGATCCCCATGCCGATGCCGGTGCCGCACACCAGGATGCCGCGATCCGCCCGGCCGGCGGCCACCTCGCGCCCGACGGCCTCCGCGTAGTCGGGGTAGTCGACCGTCTGAGCGGTGGCCGTGCCCAGGTCCTCGTAGGGAACGGCCAACTCGTCCAGCAGCGCCTTGATGGTCTCTTTGAGCGCGAACCCGGCGTGGTCTGAACCGATAGCGACGCGCACAGCCGGATTCTACTCGATTTCCCCCACGCGATTCCGCATGATGGAGGGCACGCCATGACGAACGCCTCACCCGCACTCGAACCGAAGGTCGTCGTCAGCGGCCGCGGCGAAGACCGCGTCCACAACGGGCATCCCTGGATCTACCGGACCGACGTCGTGGACGTACGGGCCGCGGGCGGGGACACCGTCGTGGTCCACAACCCGCGCGGGCGCATCGTGGGCCGCGCCCTGTTCAGCGATCGGTCCCAGATCGCGCTGCGGATGCTGACCGTCGGCGAGGCGCCGGCCGGGCCGGATCTGTGGCGCTCGCGCCTGGCTGCGGCGATTGCCTTCCGCCGCTCGCTGGCCATCGACGCCACGGCATGCCGCCTCGTCCACGGCGAAGGCGACCTGCTGCCGTCCTGCGTGGTGGACCAGTACGGGGACTGTCTCGTCGTGCAGGCCCTTTCGCAGGGCGTCGACCGCCTGCTGCCGCAGATTGCGGAGATGCTGGCGGAGCTCCTGAATCCCGCCGGCATTCTGGCGCGCAACGACGCGAAGGTCCGGCAGCTCGAAGGGCTCGAGCCTTCGGTGGCGCTGCTCTATGGCGAGGTCCCTCCCACCGTGACCGTGCGGGAGGGCCGCATCGAGCACGAGGCCGACCTGTGGCACGGCCAGAAGACCGGCCTGTTCCTCGACCAGCGCGAAAACCGCGCCGCAGCCCGGGCCTACGCGCACGGCCGCCTGCTCGACTGCTTCAGTTACCACGGCGCCTTCGCCCTGCAGCTGGCCGACCGGTGCGACAGCGCCGTCGCGCTGGAGATCTCCGAGGACGCCGTCGCCCAGATCTCGCGGAACGCCAGCCGGAACGCCGTCACGACCATCGACGCCCGCCATGCCAACGCGTTCGACGCGCTGCGCCAGATGGAGCGCGCCCGCGAGCAATTCGACACCATCGTCCTGGATCCGCCGGCCTTCGCGAAGAGCAAGGACGCCGTGGAGAAGGCCCACGCGGGCTACAAGGAGATCAACCTCCGGGCGATGAAGCTGCTGCGGCCGGGCGGGATCCTCGTCACCTGCACGTGCTCCTACCATGTGGACGAGGCGGCGTTCGGCCAGATCGTCTACGAGGCGTCGATCGACGCACGGGCGCGGATGAGCGTGCTCGAGAAGCGCATGCAGGCGCGCGACCACCCCGTGGTTCTGGGCGTGCCGGAAACCTACTATCTCAAGTGCTTCATCCTGCGAAGGCTCGCATGACGCGATCGGGCGCACCCCGGCCTCGCCGATCGGCACCGGACGGCGGCGGCGGCTGGAACGGCTATGGGGCGCGCCGCCCCGCAAGCGTCGGCGGCGGCGGCACGATCTGGATGATCGTCGGGAAGTAGGGTGGAACGGCGCCGGGCTTCGGGTTCTGGAAACCGGGCGAACCGCCGCTCGTGTAGTCCTTGATCGTCACGCCGGGCGGGAACGCGACCTCGGCCTCCTTGAACTTGCCGATCTCGAACATGTGCGTGGCCGGCTCGTCAAAGACGAGCTCGCCCCTGTCCTTCAGCACGTTCCGGTAGTACGCCACCAGTTCGGCGAACCCCTGCGTCGAGCCGTACAGATAGAAGCGCTGGCCCTGCCCCGCGTCGTACGATCCCAGGTACTGCGCCGACGGAAAGACCGGCGCGTTCAGCTGACTCTCGGACGGCGGCGAATCGGCCTCTGCCGGCACGGGCTGAGCCGCCGGCCCTTCCGCTGAGGCTTGGCCTGAGCTGGCGGGCTGGACCCTGGCCGGCGGCGGCGCGGGAGTGTTCGCCGGCGTCCTGGCGCCTGGCGCCACCGGCGGCGGCTGCGGACGCGCGACGGGCGGCTGAGCTTCCGCGGCAGTCGCCGCGGTGAAGATGACAGCCGCTGCGGTCGCGACGACCGACGACCAGACAAGACGCATGGGAGCATTATATAGACACACTCGGGACTCGGGATCCGGGACTCGGGATCCGGGACTGGGATCCGAGACTCGGGATCCGGGACTCGGGATCCGGGACTCGGGGTGTCGTAGGCGGGGAGCGAGCGCGACGATGAAGGCGCTACTGAACTTCTGCGAGCAGGAGCACCCGTGGCTGCTCGAGACGATCGAGGCCCTGGTCCGCCTCGAGTCGCCAACGGGCGATTCTGACGCCATCAACCGCTGCCGCGCGGAACTGGAGTGGCGGCTCGCGGATCTCGGCGGCCGTATCGAGCGCCTGCCGGCGGGTCCGGCCGGCGACCATCTTCGGGCCGAGTTCGGATCGGGCTCGCGCCAGGTCCTCCTGCTCGGCCATCTCGACACGGTGTGGCCCGCCGGCACCCTCGCCGGGCGGCCAATCCGGCGTGACGCCGGGCGGCTGTTCGGGCCGGGTGTGTTCGACATGAAGGGTGGCCTGGGCCTGGCGGCGCTCGCGATGAGGGCGCTCATCGCGGCTCCGGGCGGACTGCCCGGCCGCGCGGTTCTCCTCGTCACGACCGACGAAGAAACCGGGAGCGCCGCGTCCCGGCTCCTGATTGAGGCGGAAGCACGGCGCAGCCGCGCGGTGCTGGTGCTGGAGCCGCCGCTGCCGGGCGGGGCGCTCAAGACGAGCCGCAAGGGCTGCGGGGCGTTCACGCTGACGGTCCATGGCGTTCCGGCGCACGCCGGGATCGATCCCGAGAACGGCGCGAGCGCGATCGCGGAACTGGTCAGGCAGATCCCGCTCATCGAGGCGCTCGGAGACCCGGCGGCGGGCACGTCCGTGAACGTCGGCACCATCCGGGGCGGCACCCGTCCGAACGTCGTCGCCGCGGAGGCCGAGGCCACCATCGATGTCCGCTTCGCCGCGGCGGACGCCGCCGCGCGCGTGGTCGCGGCGCTCCAGTCGCTCTCGCCGCACGACCCGCGGACGAGCCTGACGCTCACCGGCGGAGTGGACCGGCCGCCCCTCGAGCGGTCGGCGGGCGTCATCGAACTCTTCCGACACGCGCGAGCCGTCGCCGGGGCGATGGGCCGGGATCTCGACGAGGGCGCGACGGGCGGCGGCTCCGACGGCAATCTGACGGCCGCGATCGGCATCGCGACGCTGGACGGCCTCGGGGCCGTGGGTGGCGGCGCGCATGCGGCCGACGAACACGTGACGATCGCGGACTTGCCGTGGCGTGCGGCGCTCCTTGCCGGCTTGCTGAGGCGGATCCTGACGGCGTAGACTGAAGCGAGGGAGTGCACAAGGCAGGGCATCCACATGGGAAACACGATCAAGACGGCGCTGCTTCTCGGGTTGATGAGCGGCGTTCTCCTCGTCCTCGGCGACTACTTCGGCGGCCGGAGCGGGCTCGTCATGGCCTTCGGGTTCGCCGTCGTCATGAACTTCGCGTCGTACTGGTTCTCCGACAAGATCGTGCTCCGGATGTACCACGCGCAGCCGGTGGGGCCCGATCACCCGCTCTTCCAGATCACGCAGCGCCTGGCACAGCGCGCCGGGCTGCCGATGCCGAAGGTGTACATCATCCCTGACGCGTCGCCGAACGCGTTCGCCACCGGGCGCAACCCGTCGCACGCGGCCGTCGCGGCGACCGAGGGCATCCTCCGCCTGCTCGACGAGCGCGAGCTCGAGGGCGTCATCGCGCACGAGCTCACGCACGTGAAGCATCGCGACATCCTCATCGGCTCGGTCGCCGCGACGATGGCGGCGGCGATCATGATGCTGGCGCGCATGGCGCAGTTCGCGGCGTTCTTCGGCGGCGGCGGGCGCAGCGACGACCGCGAAGGCGGCATGAACCCGATCGCCATGCTGGCCACGGTCATCCTGGCGCCGCTCGCGGCCTCGCTCATCCAGGCGGCGATCTCGCGGTCCCGCGAGTTCGGCGCCGACGCGGGCGGAGCGGCCATCGCGGGCACGCCCTACGGCCTGGTCGACGCGCTCAAGAAGCTCGAGTTCGCCTCGAAGCGCATCCCGATGGACGCGAATCCGGCGACGGCGCACATGTTCATCATCAAGCCGTTCAACGTGTCCGGGCTGCTCACGCTCTTCAGCACGCATCCGCCGACCGAGGCGCGCGTCCGCGCGCTGCTCGGCCAGGCCTAGCACGCCGGGCGCCCGGCTACGATCGCGCGCGCGCTGCCATCGGCAGCTTGAGGCCCTTGGCCTCCGCGCAGCGCTTCGCCAGGTCGTACCCGGCGTCCGCGTGGCGCATCACGCCGGAGGCGGGGTCGTTCCACAGCACCCGCGCGAGCCGCCGGTCCGCCGCCTCGCTGCCGTCGCAGACGATGACGAGGCCGGCGTGCTGGGAGTAGCCCATGCCCACGCCGCCGCCATGATGGAAGCTGACCCAGGTGGCGCCGCTCGCGGTGTTGAGCATGGCGTTGAGGAGCGGCCAGTCGGACACGGCATCCGACCCGTCCGCCATCCCTTCGGTCTCGCGGTTCGGGCTGGCGACCGAGCCCGTGTCCAGGTGGTCGCGGCCGATGACGATCGGCGCCTTCAGGTCGCCTGAGCGGACCATGGCGTTGAACGCCAGGCCGGCGACGTGCCGCTCGCCGAGCCCCAGCCAGCAGATGCGGGACGGCAGACCCTGGAAACGGATGCGCGCGCCGGCCATCTCCAGCCAGCGCTGCACGCCGGCGTTCTCCGGGAAGAGCGCCTTCAGCGCGTCGTCGGTGCGGCGGATGTCCTCGGGATCCCCCGAGAGCGCCACCCAGCGGAACGGCCCCTTGCCCTCGCAGAACAGCGGGCGGACGTACGCCGGCACGAACCCCGGGAACGCGAACGCGTCCGCCACGCCGTGGTCCCTGGCCACCTGGCGGATGTTGTTGCCGTAGTCCACGACCGGGATCCCCATCCCCTTGAAGTCGAGCATCGCCTGCACGTGCGCGGCGCAACTCCGCCCGGCGTCCGCCTTCAACGCGGCGTGTTCGCCCGGCGCGCCCTGCGCGGCCCGCCACCGGTCGAGCGTCCAGCCGATCGGCAGGTACCCGTTGACCAGATCGTGGGCGCTCGTCTGATCGGTGACGAAGTCGGGCCGCAGGCCGCCTGCCTTGGCGCGCCGCGCGAGTTCCGGCAGGATCTCCGCCGCGTTGCCGAGGAGTCCGACCGAGACGGCCTCCTTCCTGGCGCAGTGCGCGCGCACGCGCGCCAGCGCGTCCTCCAGGTCGCGAGCCTGCTCGTCGAGGTACTGGGTGCGCAGGCGCGAGCTGATGCGGGCCGGGTCGCATTCGACAATCAGCGAGGCGGCGCCGGCGAACGTCGCGGCGAGGGGTTGCGCCCCGCCCATCCCGCCGAGCCCGGCGGTGAGGATCCAGCGGCCGGACCAGTCGCCGCCGTAGTGCTGGCGCCCGGCCTCCGCGAAGGTCTCGTATGTGCCCTGCACGATGCCCTGGCTGCCGATGTAGATCCACGAGCCGGCGGTCATCTGCCCGTACATCATGAGGCCCTTGCGATCCAGCTCGTGGAAATGCTCCCACGTGGCCCATCGGGGCACGAGGTTCGAGTTGGCAATCAGCACGCGCGGGGCATCGGGGTGGGTCTGGAACACCCCCACGGGCTTCCCGGACTGGACGAGCAGGGTCTCGTCGTCCTCGAGCGCCTTCAGCGACTCGAGAATCGCGTCGAAGCAGGTCCAGTTGCGGGCGGCGCGGCCGATGCCGCCGTACACGACCAGGCTCGCGGGGTTCTCGGCCACCTCGGGATCGAGGTTGTTCTGGATCATCCGGAACGCGGCTTCCGTCAGCCAGCTCTTGCAGGATCGAGCCGTGCCGCGCGGCGCGCGGATCGTGCGGGTCTCGTCCCGCCGGGGATCACTCGTCATGAGGTGCACCTTCACGTGAGGAGGCCGCCCGGCTCGGGAGCAGGGCGCGGACGACCGGCGGGAGCGGGGCGTCCATCGCCCACTCCGTCATGGACTGGATGTCGGGAGCGAAGAACCGATCGCGATCGTAGGGCGCGACGCGCGCGCGGATGTGCGCGACCTGCGCCTCGAGGGCGCCGGACGATCGGAGCGGCCGGTGGAACTCGAGGCCCTGCACGGCGGCGGCGGCCTCGATCCCGACGATCCCGGCCGTGTTCCGCGCCATCTCCTGCAGGCGGCGCGCGCCATAGGCCGCCATCGACACGTGGTCCTCCTGGTTGGCCGAGGTCGGCAGGCTGTCGACGCTCGCGGGATGCGCGAGGCTCTTGTTCTCGGACGCCAGGGCCGCGGCGGTGACGTGCGCAATCATGAAGCCCGAGTTCACGCCGCCGTCCGCGACCAGGAACGGCGGCAGCCCGCTGAGGCTCGCGTCCACGAGCAGGGCAACGCGGCGCTCCGAGAGGGCGCCGATCTCGGCCAGCGCGAGGGCGAGGATGTCGGCGGCGAACGCGACGGGTTCGGCGTGGAAGTTGCCGCCGGCGACGACGTCGCCCGTTTCGGGGAACACCAGCGGGTTGTCCGACGCCGCGTTGGCCTCGATCGCGAGGACGCGAGCGGCGTGGCGGATGCTGTCGAGGCAGGCCCCCATCACCTGCGGCTGACAGCGAATCGAATAGGGGTCCTGCACCCGATCGCAGCCGGCGTGGGACGCGAGGATGGCGCTGCCTTCCAGGAGCGCGCGGGTCACGGCGGCGACATCGGCCTGGCCGATCTGGCCGCGGGCCTCATGAATGCGCGGATCGAGCGGCGCCATCGAGCCCTTGATGGCCTCGGTGGAGAGGGCCCCGGAGATGACGGCCGCCCCGAAGACATCTTCCGCCGCGAACAGGCCCACGAGGGCGAGCGCCGTCGACACCTGGGTGCCGTTCAGGAGCGCCAGCCCCTCTTTCGGTTCGAGCGTCAGCGGGGCGATGCCCGCGGCGCGTAGGGCCTCGGCCGCCGGCAGGCGCCTGCCCCCAGCCGTGACCTCGCCGACCCCGAGCATCGCTGCGCTCAGGTGGGCCAGAGGCGCGAGGTCGCCCGATGCGCCCACGGACCCCTTCGAGGGGATGCAGGGCAGGACGCCCGCGTTCGCGAGCGCCAGCATTGTCTCGATGACCTCCCAGCGCACGCCCGAATGTCCGCGCGCCAGGCTGACCGCCTTCAGCGCGAGGACGAGGCGCACGACCGGCTCGGGGAGCAGTGGACCGGTGCCCGCGCTGTGCGAGAGCACGAGGTTGGCCTGGAGTTCGGTGAGGCGGGCCTGCGGAATGACGGTCCGGGCGAGCTTGCCGAAGCCGGTGTTGACGCCGTAGACGACGCGGCCGTCGCGCACGATGGCCCGGACGGCGTCGCGGGCCGCATCGACGCGGGGGAGAGCGGCCGGGTCGAGCGCGAGGACGTGTCCCCCGCGATGGATCGCCCGCAAGTCCGCAAGGGTCACGTGACCGGGGACCAATGTGCCGCGAGCGCCCGGAACGCCTGCCATGCCGCCTCCTGTACAGACTAACGATAGGGACGTTTGGCGGCCCGCGCAACCGCGCGGCGACGCGCCACGCCGAGGCCGATCGGCTCCGCGGCTACAGGAGGTAGGCGAGCGCGAAACCGATCTGGGCCACGAACATCATGCGGTACATGTGCGCCCACGACACGTGGTTCGCTTCCACCGCGAGATCGTCCGGCCGGCGCAGCATGAGGTAGCAGACGTAGAGGCCGTACGCCACCATCACGGCCCCGAGCAGCTGGAGCAGCCAGAAGTTCCCCGTCAGGATGCCTGCACACGCGCCCGCGGGAATCATCAGAAAGGGGAGCACGAAGGACGGCGAGATCATCCAGGCCGCCTGCGTCACGCCGAACTGCAGCGGCAGCGTCCGGCACCCGCCCCGCCGGTCGCCATCCATGTCGGCGAAGTCCTTCGTGGTCGTGGCGCCCAGCAGGAACAGGGCGAAGATCGTGCCGAGGTACCATGGTTCGAGGCCGATCACGGTCTTGACGGACGACCAGCCGGCCACCTTCAACAGGAGGCCTCTGGGAATGCAAATCGTGACGTTCGCCCAGATCCCGAGGCGCTTCGTCCGGAACGGCGGGACGGAGTAGAGGGTGGTGATGACGGCGGCGGCGAGCACCATCCAGAAGCACTCGTGCCGGCCACCCGGCGCGACGAACCACGCGAGGATCAGCGACGCGGCGAAACTGGCCATCGTGATCCACCACGCGGCCGGGATGGACAGTCGCCCGCTCGGCAGCGGCCGCTTTGGCTTGTTGATGCGGTCGATGTCGAGATCGAAGATCTGGTTCAGGCCGTTCGAGGCGACGTTCAGCACGGCGGCCATGACGGAGCCAATCGCAGGGGCCGCGAGGAGCCCCCAGCTCCACGGCTCGCGCGGGCTGGCCCCGATGGCCGTCGCGGCCGCCGATGCGACGCCGAGCGCGGGGGCGACCAGGGTGAACGGCCGGGCGAAGTCGATGAGCGTGCGGATGCGCGAGGTCTCGCTCACAGCAGCCTCATGATGGCGAGCGCGACGGCGGCGCCCGACGCGGTGTTGATGAAGTTCAGCACGTCGTTGTTCACGATGCGGGAGGCTTCCAGGGTAGAGGCGAGGGCGCTCTCGACCACGGACCCGGAGATGGCGCCGGCCGTCGCCGCCCAGACCATCCACCACGGCACCAGCCCGAGCCAGGCGCCGAAGGCCGCGAGCACCAGCGCGCCGATGACCCCGGCCGCCGACCCCTCGAGCGAGACCGCTCCCGGCGTGCCGGGCCGCACCTGCGCGAGGGTGAGGGGCAGATACGTCCGTCCGCCCCACGCCTTGCCGATCTCGCTCGCGACGGTGTCGCCGCCGCCGGTGGCCAGGGCGGCGACGAACGCCAGCGCCGCGCCCTGGTGGAACGGCGTGGTGACGGCCGCCACCGCCGCCACGGCGGCGAGCCCCGTGTTGGCGAATGCGTTGCCCCCGCCGCGCCTGCCGCCGCGCTCCTCGGCGATGCCGAGCAGCGCCTTGCGCGTCAGGCCGAGCTTCGACGTGACGGCCGCGACGCCGAAGGTCGCGAAGAGCAGCGCCCACCCCGGGAGTCCCAGGCTGGCGTAGACCGCCACGCCGATCGCCCATCCCCCCAGCATGCCGGACACGCGCACCGTGCCGAGCCGCCACCCGGCGACGGCGGCGACGGTGTTCACCAGCAGCGCCGGAACGAGGTTGGTGCCGACCTCAGCCCGGTTTGCGAGCCACGCCTCTCCGGTCATGAGGCTGCAGAGCCAGAGCACGCTCCCCGCGACGACGGGCACGGTGATGTTGTCGTCGAGCTGGATCGGCAGGGTCTCGGCCAGCCCCGCTGCGAAGGCCGCCACGATCGGGGCCGCCAGCGTGAACGCGAGGCCGGGCGCCGGCGTCAGGGCCGGTGCCGTCCACCAGGACAGGAACACGCCGGCCGCGCCGCCGGCCGCGATGAAGGCGACCAGGCCTTCGAACGTCTTGTCCGGGTTCCACGGGAGGCGGCGGCGTCCACACCGGCGCCCCACCAGCGTCGCCGCGCCGTCGCCGCAGGCCATGACGCCCCACGCAGACGCGGCGATGTCGAGCCGGGCTGGAAACGCGAGGATCAGGAGGAGCACCGCCACGGGGTAGATCACGATCCCGAGGGGATACCCGCGCCGCGCGTCCGCCGGCCTGCTGAGCGCGCGGCCCCCGAATCGCGGCAGCACGAACAGATTGAACACCACCGCCGCCACGGCGCAGAGCGCGGCCTGCCACCACGTCAACAGACGCAGCAGGAGCGCGAAGGCGCTCATCGAGATGTGCACGACCTGGCGCAGGTTCTCCGAGAACATGTTCGTCACGATCACGCCGCGGCCTGGATCGCGTGCACCAGGCGCGCGATGCCGGTCTCGAGGGGCGTGACCCGGTAGCCCAGCTCGTCCGCCGCCCGCTCGTGTCCCAGTGGCCAGTCCCGCAGGAGGATCTCCAGTGTGCCGGTCGTCAGCAGCGGCGGAACGCCGAACCACGACGCCCGGAGTTCGTAGGCGAGGGCCACCGGCGATGCCACCCAATCGGGAATCCGCCGCGGCTGCTGGCGGCCCGTCAGCGTGCGCACGATGTCGAACACCCGCATCTGCGGCGCGTCCTCGCCGCCGAGCAGGTAGCGGGCCCCCGGGACCCCGGACTCGAGCGCCGCAACGTGCGCGGCCGCGACATCGTCAACGAACGAGAACGACCAGATGCGGCCAGCGCCGATGAGGCCCGGGAGCCGGCCCTTCAGGTGATGCGCGACCATGCCACCGATCAGGTTGCCCTCCGTCACCGGCCCGGGTCCGTAGATGACGCCGGGATACAGGCGGATGATCGGCGCGCCTCGTCCGGCCGCGCGCGAGGCAACGGCGTCGCCCGCCGCCTTGGTCCGCTGGTAGTCGTTCCACGCCGGCGGTGCGTCGAGGCCGGCGGGGGCCAGGGCCATGAACGACGACGTGTAGATCACCCGGCCGACGTTCCGCCGACGGGCGACGTCGAGCACCTGCCCCAGGCCGCCGACGTTCACGTCGTCGAAGTCGCGGCTCCGGCGCGCCCACGTGGCGACGAGCGCGGCGACGTGCAGCACGCCCTCGCATCCGTCCGCCGCCGCGAACAACCGCTCGCCGTCCCGGATGTCGCCGTCGAACGCGCGGCACGGCAGGCCGGACGCCGAGGCGGACCGGGCGTAGAGCGCCACGTCGTGGCCGGCCGCGGCCAGCGCGGCGACGATGGCCCGCCCGAGGTATCCCGTGCCGCCGGTGACGAGGACCCGCATCGCGCGGCTACGCGGCGCGCCGCCAGTAGTCGAGCAGGTCGGCGAGCGTCTGCTCGATCGGAATGTGCGGCTCCCATCCGACATCGCGGCGGATGAGCGACGGATCGCCGAGCAACAACGGCGTGTCGTTCGGCCGGAAGCGCTCCGGGTCGGGTTCGATCGCCACGCGCACCCGCGCGAGCGCCACGATCCCCTCGAGCAGGTCCCGCATCCGGTGGGGCCGGCCCGAGCACACGTTGTAGGCGCACCCCGGCTGTCCGCGCTCCGCGAGCGCCCGGTACGCACGCACCGTGTCGCGGACGTCGGTGAAGTCGCGCCGGCTCTCCAGGTTGCCCACGCGGATCACCGGCTCCAGGCGGCCGGCCTCGATGAGCGCCACCTGCCGCGCCACGCCCGGCACGAAGAACGACGGGTCCTGGCGCGGACCGGTGTGATTGAAGGCGCGCGCCACGACGGCCGGGATGCCGTCCTCCTCGGCGGCCTTCACGACCACCAACTCGGTGGCGACCTTGCTGATCGCGTACGGGTTGGCCGCCTCGATCGGGTCGCCTTCCGTCAGCGCGCGATCGGCCGGGCGGTACACGTAAGCGGAGCTCGGCACCACGACGCGGCTGCGCAGGCCCTCGGCCCGGATCGCGTCGAGCAGGTGGTGGGTGCCCATCACGTTGACGGACAGCGTCTCCGTCGCCGCCTTCCACGACTGCCCGACGTGCGGCGAGCCGGCCAGGTGGTACACCGTGGCCGGCGCCAGCTCGCCGACGGCGCGGCGCGCCGCCTCACGGTCGACGAGATCGATCTCGACCCACTCGACCGACGGGTACAGCGCCTGCGTCGCCTCCCCGACGCCCGGCTTGCGCAGGGCGACGACCCTGACCGGCTCCTCGCCGAGGAGATCCAGCAGGTGGGAGCCCGCGAAGCCGGCGGCGCCGGTGACGAGGACGGTGGGACGATCGCTCATGGCGCGCATGGGCGGCGGGATCGCGGCGCTCACGCGCCGGGCCGCGCACTGTACTGGGCCTGGTAGTAGGCTTGGAACGCGGGGTCCTGGTGCTTGATCGGCTCCCACCACCAGGGATTGCCGCGGTACCACTCGACCGTCGCGGCCAGGCCGTCGGCGAACGCGTGGCGCGGCGACCACCCGAGCGCTCGCAGCTTCGCCGTGTCGAGGGCATACCGCCGGTCGTGCCCGAGGCGGTCCGCCACCGGGCGGATGAGCGTGTCGGGCTTGCCCGCCAGCTCGAGGATGCGCTTCGTCAGTTCGACGTTGGGCACCTCGTTGCCGCCGCCGATGTTGTACACCTCGCCGTCCGTCCCGCGCTCGATCACGAGATCGACGGCGCGGCAATGGTCCTCGACGTGCAGCCAGTCGCGCACGTTCAGGCCGTCGCCGTAGAGCGGCAGGTCGCGATCCTCCAGGGCGTTCGTGATGAAGAGCGGGATCACTTTCTCGGGGAACTGGTAGGGGCCGTAGTTGTTGGACGCGCGGGTGATGACGACCGGCACCTCGTAGGTAGCCCAGTAACTGTAGGCCAGGCGGTCGGCGCCGGCCTTGCTGGCGGAATAGGGATTGCGCGGCCGCAACTCGTCGGTCTCCTTCGAGGCGCCCGTCGGCACGGAGCCGTAGACCTCGTCGGTCGAGATCTGGACGAAGTGGCGCAGCCCGGTCGCCTGGCGTGCGGCCTCCAGCAGCACGAACGTCCCGAAGACGTCCGTCTGGATGAACGCGCCTGCCCCCTGGAGCGATCGATCGACGTGGGTTTCGGCCGCGAAGTGGACCACGAGGTGCGCGCCCCGCACCAGGGGCGCGCTGACGCCTTCGTCCGCGATGTCCCCCAGCACGAAGGTGTGCCTGGGGTGGTCGATGACGTCGTGCAGGTTCTCGAGTCGCCCGCAGTACGTCAGCTTGTCCAGCGTGGTGACGTGCCAGTCCGGGTGCGTCTGCAGCGCGTAGCGCACGAAGTTGCTGCCGATGAAACCCGCGCCGCCGGTGACCAGGACCTTCGTCATGGAACGCCGTCCCTTCCCTGTCCCGCGCCCTATCGGGTGCCCATCCCGCCGAAGGGGGGGGCGAACGACCCGATGCCGGCGAGTGAGATCGAGATGCTGAAGCGGCGGTCCTGCGCGATGGCGGAGGAAGCGAGGCCGCTGAAGTTGTACGTCTGGTACGACGCCGTGACGCCGCAGCACTGCGCGTTGTAGTACGCGACGATGCGGCGCTGCAGGAAGTAGTCGTTCTTGAGATCGTAGTTGACCGAGAGGGCGCCGCCGAACCGGTTCCGGCTGAAGCGGAACGTGGCGTCCGCGTTCAGATAGTGCGTGGCCGACGCCTCGGTGTTGTACCCCGCGAGGTCCGCGATGTACCGGCGCTTGCTCCACCCGGCCGACACCGTGACGTTGTCCCTGAACGCGTAGGACCCCGATCCGCTGAGGGTCATGAACGCGTTCCTGTAGGAGTTGAACTCGCCCCGGAACGTCCCGCTCAGCGTGTCGGTCGGGGACATGCGCGCGGCGAGCGAGATCGCCGACATCTTCCGCGCGTCGGTGCTCAGGTAACTCGACGAGTAGTTCGTGTCCACGGTGGACGCGGCCGCCTTCGTGTAGTAGGTCTGCCGGGCGGTCACGTTGAGGATCTCGCGGGAGCGGCCCGCATCGGCGCCGCCCTTCCGCTTCGCGTACAGCCGGTTGTTCAGGCCGAACTGGATCCTGGTCGTGCCGCCGACGACGTAGTCGGTCGAGTCGAGCTGGACGATGCGCACCGCCTCGTCGAAGTTCGTCACCCGCTGAACGTTCACCCACGGCTCGATCGTGTGCTTCAGCTTCTCGGCGTAGCCGCTGTCGGGCGTGTTGAAGATGCGGTTGACGACCGGCCCGACGATGCGGACCTGCATGTCGACGTACGTGCGATCCAGCGACGCGTGGACCTGCTGGCGCGTCGTGAGATCGAGGCTCTCGTCCCACCGCGTGTAGCGCAGGCCGAGCGACGAATTGACCGTGAAGAACGGGAACTTCCGGAACGGGACCCGGATCGCGGGTGAGACGTCGACGCGCCGCAGGCCGGTGTCCGTGACCGTCTCGCCGGCATTTGTCTTCCGGATGAGGCCGGCGTACTCCCCCGAGACACCGAAGTAGACCGGCAGCGCCCGGATGGGCTGCTCGCCCCGGCTGATTGTGAGGCGCGGGAGCGTCCCCGACACCGTCGACGAGGTCGTGCTGAAGAAGTACTCGGTGCGGTCGGCCGACCCCGACACGCTGTACGGCCCGAAGGTGCCGGACACGCTGCCGCTGTAGCTGCGCTGGCGCCGGGAGGCGTCGTAGACGTTGGTGTTGTAGGTCTGCTGGACCGTGATGTCGGAGAAGTAATCCACGCGGGCGCGGCCCCGCAGCCTCCAGGGAAGCTCCTGCGCCAGGCTGCCCCTCGCGTCGAAACTGCGCGATCCGGCGGCGGACACCGTCTCGCCGGACGTGTTCACGTAGCTCGTCGGCCGTTCGCGCAGCATGTAGAGGCGCGCCTCGCCGGACGAGGCGCGCGAGCGGACGTAGCGGTACTCGGTGCTGAACCCCTGGCCCGTCTTCGAGTACCAGTCGTGGGTGAACGTGGCGTCCTGGCTGCGGCTGATGGCCCAGAAGAAGGCGTTGCTCAGCGTGTGCCCCTTGAGCGTCGACGTCCCGTACACGGGCAGCAGGAAGCCGGTGGACCGGTCCTCCTTGTTGATCGGGTAGTAGATGATTGGCAGGTAGAGGATCGGCACGCCCTTCACGCGCATCAGCGAGTTCACGAGCATCGCGTAATGATCGATGTTGAGGATCGCCGTGCCCGACGTGAACTGCCAGCGCGGCTTCGGCTGCACGCAGGTCGTGAAGCCGCCCTTGGTGATCTTGTACTTCCGCTCGCCGATCTTCTCCAGCGTCTCCCCGTAGAAGAGGACCTCGGGCTCCTGGGTGCCGAACTCGCTCTTCTCCGCGGGCCGCTCCTCCTGCTGCTGGATCAGCACGCTGCCGGACGCGTGATGAAAGGTGCCGAGCTTGGTCCTGGTGTTGAACTCCAGAGAGTCCGCCGAGATCCGCTGGCTCTCCGTCGTCAGCGTGACGTTGCCCTTCGCGATGAGCAGGTCACGGTCGGTGAAGATCTCCGCCTCGTCGGCGAAGATCATCATGCCTTCCTTCTCGATCTCGACGTCGCCCGTGAGCTTCCAGTGGGACTCCCCGATCCGCTCCAGGCGCCACTGCCGGCTGCGGTCGATTCCGGGAAGCGTCTGGGTCTGCGCCTGCTGCGCGAACACGTGGGCCGCGGCGGGCAGGGCCAGCCAGGCCAGCCACACGACGATGAACGCGCGCACCCGCATCTCGGCCGAAGATTACCACGGTGCGGAGGGAGGGCCAACCGCCGCTGGCCGCGCGCCGGCGGCTCAGCCGTGCGTGTGCGGAGCCAGCAGAGGCAGCACCGCGCCGAGGAGGAAGATCGAGCCCGCCACGGTGATGTCGTTCGCGACGGACCACGCCTCGGCCAGCGCGCGCGCCGGGTCCGGCTCGACGGTGACCTTCGCGCCGGGTGAGACCGACAGCGCGACCGCCTTCAGCGCCTCCGGGGGGGCGGCTCGGGGCGTCGGCGGGGCGGTGAGCACCAGGTGCGTGGCGTGCGGCAGCAGGTGGCGGAACATCGTCTCGTGGTCCTTGTCGCGCATGGCGGCGAAGACCAGCGGCTGCCCCCCGGGGACGGCCTCGCCGAGATACGCCGCGAGCGCCGCCGCTCCCGCGCCATTGTGCGCCGCGTCGAGGAGAGCCGTGCGCCCGTCCGGCATGCGCAGGACCTCGAGGCGTCCCGGCCAGCGGGCGTGGCGCAGGCCGTGCTCGATGGCGATCGCGGGAACCCTCGCCCCGGCCGCATCCAGCGCCTCGAGCAGCCGGACGGCGACGACCGCGTTCTCGATCTGGTGACGGCCCCGCAGGGCGAGTGCCAACGGGCCGTACGGGCGGACGGGGGTCCGGAGATCGACGGACGCCTGTCCGGCGCTCATCGTCGCCGTCATCGAGACGCCGTCCCATGCCGGAATCAGCGTCGCGCCGCGGTCCGCGCAGGCGGCGGCGATGACGCCGAACGGCTCCGGCGCCCGTTCGCCGCAGACGAGACGCATGCCCGGCTTGATGATGCCGGCCTTCTCGAACGCGATCTCGGCGAGGGTGCCGCCGAGGTACTGCTGGTGGTCGAACTGAATGTTCGTGATCGCCGCGGCGGCGGGCGTGGCCACCGTCGTCGCGTCGAGACGGCCCCCGAGGCCGGCCTCCAGCACCATCACGTCCACGCGCCGGCGCCGGAAGAGCTCGAATGCCGCCGCCGTCGCCACCTCGAAGAACGTCGGCGACGCGCGCAGGAGGCCGTTGGCCTGCAGCCGATCGACGAGGGCGCGGAGATCGCCGACGACGTCCTCCAGCTCGGACGCCGGCACGGGCACACCGTCGACGGCGAACCGCTCCTCCACGTGCACGAGGTGCGGCGACGTGTAGCAGCCCGTGCGATAGCCGGCCGCCGTCAGGGCGGCCGCCGTCATCGCCGAGACCGATCCCTTGCCGTTCGTCCCGGCCACGGTGACCGACGGGCTCGCCTCCTGGGGCCGGCCGAGCGCGTCCGTGATCGCGCGGATGTTCTCGAGGCCGAACGTGTGCCCATGGAACTCGAGGCCGAAGAGGTACTCAAGCGGGTTCATGCATGAACCGCAAGGCCCTGGCGATCGTGGCCTTCAACTCCCGGCGGTCGACGACGAGATCGACCATCCCGTGCGCCAGGAGGAACTCGCTCCGCTGGAAGCCCTCGGGCAGCGTCTGCCGAATCGTCTGCTCGATGACACGCGGCCCGGCGAAGCCGATGAGCGCCTTGGGCTCCGCGATGTTCAGGTCGCCCAGCATCGCGAAGCTGGCCGTGACGCCGCCGGTCGTCGGATCCGTCAGAACGGACAGGTACGGGAGGCGGGCGCGATCCAGCCGGGCCAGGGCCGCTGACACCTTGGCCATCTGCATCAGCGACAGCGCGCCCTCCATCATGCGCGCGCCGCCGGAGCACGAGATCACCACGACCGGCGAGCGCGCGGCGAGCGCCCGCTCAATGGCGCGCGTGAGTTTCTCGCCCACGACGACGCCCATGCTGCCGCCGATGAAGCCGTACTCCAACGCCGCGATGACGACAGGCATCCCGTCCAGCGCGCCGCTTCCGACCATGACGGCGTCGAGCAGCCCCGTCGCCGCCTGGCTGGCGCGCAGCCGGTCGCGGTAGGGCTTCGTGTCGGTGAAGCCCAGGGGGTCGGTCGAGGCGAGCCCCGCGTCGTGCTCCTGCCACTCGCCGTCGAACAACGATCGCAGCCGCTCGGCGGCGGTCATCCGGAAGTGATGTGCGCACGCCGGGCAGACGTGGACGCTGGCCACCAGGTCCTTGTGGTAAATGACCTTCGCGCACGACGGGCACTTCACCCACAGGCCCTCGGGCACCTGCACGGCTGCCTTCGGCCCGGCTGCGATCGGCGTCTTCTCCTTCTTGAACCAGGGCATTGGGGGAACCCTACTTCCTCGGCACGTAATACTGCGTCCCCCGTCCGGTCGTGCGGATCTGCCGGAGCAGCTCGTCCACCGCGTCGTCGCTCCGCCCGAAATCGATCTGCGAGGTCTCGACGACCAGCAGCGGCGTGGCGGTGTAGTGGAAGAAGAAGTGCTGGTAGGCCTCGTTCAGCTCCTTGACGTACCCGGGATCGAGGCGGTGCGCCGGCCGCTCGGGGTCGCGGGCGCGCTCGCGCTGGCGCTTGAGCAGGAGATCGGTGGGCGCCTGCAGGTACACCACGAGATCGGGGGACGGGATCTCGCGCGCCAGCAGGTCGTAGAGGCGCTGGTAGATGAAGAGCTCGTTGTCGTCCAGGCTCAGGTAGGCGTAGATGCGGTCGCGGTCGAACAGGTAATCACACACCGAGACCTGGCTGAAGAGGTCCGCCTGGCGCAGGCCCGAGAGCTGCCGGTGACGGTTGAGCAGGAAGAACAGCTGCGTCTGGAACGCGGCGCCGGGCCTGTCCTGGTAGAAGTCGGCCAGGAAGGGGTTGTCCGCGTCCTCCAGAATGCACGTCGCGTCGATGCGGAGCGCCAGGCGCTCGGCGAGCGCCGTCTTGCCCACGCCGACCGGGCCTTCGATTGCCAGGTACCGGTAGTCCAACGTGCGGCGAGTATACCGACCGCCGCGCGCGCAAGGCAAGGCGGGTTAAGATGCTGGCGTGATGACCGGATGCCGCGCGGGACGGCGGACCCCATGACGCGCGCGGGCGCGGCGGCGTTCGTCGCGGCGGGGCTCGTGACGACGACGCTGGCGGCCGCGCCGGCCGCGGCCGGGCCTCCTGCGGCCGCGGCTCCTTCCTTCGAGCAGAAGATGGCGTGGATGCTGAGGCTCGAGGACCAGCGCATCCTCCGCGCCCCCGTGCCTCCGCCGCCGGAGCCGCCCCTCCCGACCCAGAAGAAGTCCAGAGGGCGCCGGGGCCAGGCGGCCGCTCCGGTGTTGCCGCCGCCCGATCTCGTGGCACTGCTGACGGACCAGGAGGGCCGCGTCCGCCGCCGGGCCGCGCTCGCCATCGGCCGTGTAGGCCTCGCGGAAGGCGTGCCGCCGCTCGCCGCGCTGCTCGCCGCGGACCGGGACGCCGAGGTGCGCCAGATGGCGGCGTTCGCACTGGGCCTCATCGGCAACCGCGCGGCCGTCGACCCCCTCCGCGCCGCGCTGCGCGACGCGTCACCGCTCGTGCAGGGACGGGCGGCCGAGGCCCTCGGCCTCGTCGGCGACGCGGCGTCCGCCCCCGCGATCGCGTCGATGACCGCCGCAAGCCTGACCGACGGGAACGTGGCCGCACTTGGCCCGGACGATCTGCCCGCGCCGCTCCCTCCCTCCGCAGACGCCTTCCGGCTCGGCGTCTTCGCACTGACGCGCCTCAAGGCGGCCGACGCGCTGCTGCCGGTCGTGCTCGATCCGTCGGGACAGCCCCGGGTACGGTGGTGGCCGGTGGCCTACGCGCTCTCACGGATCGACGATGCGCGGGCGGTGCCGGCGCTCGTGACGCTGGCGCGCACCGGCGGGAGTTACGCGAAGGGCTTCGCGGCCCGCGGCCTCGGCGCGCGAAAAGCCGAGACCGGCGTGGCCCCGCTCGTGCAGATGGTCCAGGCCTGGCGTGCGGAGCCTCGTCCTGCCGCCTCCGCCATCCGGGCGCTGGGCCAGATCGGCAGCGCGGAGGCCGCGCCGGCGTTGCGCGCGCTGCTGCAGGCGCGCGAGGCCGATCCGAACCTCCGCCTCGAGGCCGTGGGCGCGCTCGGCGCGCTGCGCGATCACGCGTCGCTCGATGTGATCCTCGATGCCGCCGGCGATCCGTGGCCCGCACTCCGCGCGGCCAGCCTGCGGGCCATCAAGGACATCGACGCCGACACGTTCCTGGTCGTGCTTTCGGGGCTCGACCCCGATTCGCACGTCAGCGTGCGCACGGCGATCGTGTCCCTGCTGCCGTCACTCGGGCCCGACCTGGCGATGCCGCGCCTGACGGCCATGCTCGCGGATCGCGATGCGCGGGTGCGGGCATCGGTGATCGCGGCGCTGATGGCGATGCCGGAACGGCCCGACGGGTTCGCCGCGACGCTGACGGAACTCCTCGGGGACGGCGACGTGATGGTGCGGGCCGCGGCGGCGACGGCGATCGGCGAACTGAAGCCGGTGGGCGGGGAGCGGGCGCTCGCGTCGGCGTATCGGGCGGGCGCCGGCGACGAACAGTACCAGGCACGGGCCGCGGTCCTGGCCGCGCTGGCCAAGTACGGAGCGGCGGCGGCGCTGCCGACCGTGAAGGACGCCCTCGCCGACAGGGACTGGGCCGTCCGGTCCCGCGCCGCCGGACTCATGCGGGATCTCGATCCGGCATCGGATGCGGCGGCCGCCATCCGGCCGGCGCCGGGCCGGGACGCCGCCGCGTACGCCGTACCGGCGCTCGTCGCGCCGCCGGTGTCGCCGCATGTGTTCCTCGACACCGACAGCGGCACGATCGAGATCGAGGTCGCGGTGCTCGACGCGCCCCTCACGTCGGCCAGCTTCCTGGCGCTGGCGCGCCGCGGGTATTTCAGCGGGATGGCCGTTCACCGCGTCGTGCCGAACTTCGTGGTGCAGGCCGGCGATGCTCGCGGGGACGGCGAGGGCGGGCCGGGTTACACGCTGCGGGACGAGATCAACATGCTGCCGTACGTGCGCGGCACGGTCGGCATGGCGCTCGACGGACCCGACACCGGGGGCAGCCAGTTCTTCATCACGCACTCGCCCCAACCGCACCTCGACGCGAAGTACACGGTCTTCGGCCGTGTGGTCGCCGGCATGGACGTGGTGGATCGGCTGCGGCAATGGGACGTGATCCGCCGCGTCCGCACGTGGGACGGCGTGGAACTCGTGACGCGGTAAACGGGATCGCGATCGGAGGCCAGGCGCGCAGGGCGGAGGTACACGACGAAGGGGGCGCGGCGAGCGCCCCCTTCAATCCGCGTGCTGACGCCGGCGTCAGCAGCCCTTGCAGCCTTTCTTCGCGGCCGTCTTCGCGGGCTTCTTCACTTCCTTCTTCGCAGGTGTCTTCGCCATGCTCGGCCCCCTTCATCAGCGTCCCGGCTGGCGTCGCGCGCCGCCGGGCCCTATCGCATCGTCCAATTCGCCGGACGTGTGCGGGCAAAAAAAAACGGGGGTGACAACACCCCCGTTATCGGCGCATCGAAGCTTAGCGCTTCTTCGCGGCCTTCTTCGTCGCCTTCTTTGCAGTCTTCTTCGCCATTGTTCCTCCTCGGAATGTGGCTGCTCAGCTGGTTTCCGCCGCCGAACGATCACAAGCGCTGGGCTGAGCAATCCAGGCTCATACAAGCTGTAGATTATGGATGAGAAGAAAACGATGTCAAGCACAAAGTGATCAGCGGCCCCGACTTCTTCCGCGGATCGTGCCGCGCGATCGCGATCAGCGGAGGCGCAGGAGGGCGCGCCGGGCGAGATCGTACGTCTCGGGCCACGCGCCGCGCACGCGAACCGCAGCTTGGTACAGCGCAGCGGCCCGGGCGCGATCGGCCTCGGCCTCGCTGAGCGCGCCGAGCTCGGCGTAGCTCGCGGCGACGAACGGCGCGGGCGGCAAGGGCCGCGCGTTCAGTGCGCGATCGTAGTCGGCCCGCGCGCGCGCACGATCCTGCCGCGCACCGTGGACGCGGCCGCGGCGGTAGCGGTGCACGCCATCGTCGGGCCGCAGCTGCACGGCGCGATCCAGCATCGCGAGCGCGTCCGCCGTGGAGCCGCGCTCGAAGGACCGCCAGCCGTCGAGCGACAGCCGCGAGGCTTCGGCCGCGAGGCGATCGGGCGGATGCGCCAGGCCCTGCCGCGCGGCGCGGCGCACCTCGCGCGGATCGCCCGGCGGCGCCGCGGCCATCGCCGCGCGGTACGCCGCGATCGCCTGATCGCGCTGCCCGAGGCGATCGAGCGCGCGCGCCGTCTCGAGCTGCGCCAGCGCGACGGCGCCGTACGGGCGCGCCGGCTGGTCGTCGATGACGGCGCGGAGTTCGTCCATCGCGCGATCCGGCTCGGCCAGCGCCGCGAGCTGCGCGGCGGCGCCGAGACGGCCCCACGTCTCGGCCAGTACCGCTTCGTGCAGCGCGCCGCCACGCGCGCCCTCGACGAGCGCCCGGTAGGCCCCGAGCGCCGCCGGCCGATCGCCGCGGTAGATCTCGTGCACCTGCGCCGCGTTCAGGATGTACATCGGGTTGTGCGGGTACTGCGCGCGCAGCCCGTCGAGCAGCGCCAGCGCCTCGTCCGGGTTGTTCTCGTACCAGATGTCCACGAGGTGCAGCTGATACGCGGCCTCGGCCTTCATCAGGACGCCGTACTCGCGCGCGCGGTGCATCTGAGCGAGGCCCCGGGCCCGGTCACCTCCGGGCAGCCCCAGGAACCAGCGGAGGACCTTGATGACCGCGGGCGCGACGTCGGCGTAGTACCTGGTACATGCCAAGCCCGGCGTTCGCATCCTGAAGGTCCGGATCGAGCGTCAGGGCGCGCTCGAGCGTGCGCTTGATCCGCTTGCCATCGCGGGCCGCCGCCAGGAACTCGGAGCGCTGCCCGTGGTACTGGACCCCCACCCCATAGGCCGCGCCGAGGTAGAGCCACGCTTCCGCCCGCTCCGGCTCGCGGGCCACCCAGCCTTCGCCACCGGCGACGACCCGGTTCAGCCGCGACCGGAACGCCGCGTCGAGCGACCGGTTGTCCAGATCGAAGTAGATGCGCCACCACTGGCCCGCCGCCCCGATGACCTCGCAGGCCTGGGCGGGCGCCGGTCCGCAGGCCTCCTTCAGCGCCGCGTCCGCGCCGGCGAAGTCCGCGTCGTGAATCAGGTCGAAGGCACGCGCGAGCAGCGCGGCCTGCGTCAGGCCTTTGACCGGTGCGGCCCGCAGCGGAGCCGTCAACTGCGCGGCCAACGCCGCCGCGGACAGCGCCAGCAGGGCGGCACGGGCTCGCCCGGGCGGCGTCATGACACGCTCGTGCGGAGCTCTTGCTTGGCCGCGTGGCGCTCGAGGGCCAACCCGATCAGACGGTCGAGGAGGGCGGGGTACGCGACGCCGGTCGCTTCCCAGAGCTTCGGGTACATGCTGATGGTCGTGAACCCGGGCATCGTATTGATCTCGCTCACGAACCAGACCCCGGCCTCGCGGTCGAGGAGGAAGTCGACCCGGCCGAGCCCGGCGGCATCGATCGCACGGTACGCCTCCACGGCGAGATCTCTCACGGCCGCCGTTTGCGCGGGCGTGAGCGGCGCCGGGATGAGGAGGCCGGACTCCTTCTTGTACTTCGCGTCGTAGTCGTAGAACGCGCACCCCTCCGCCGGGATGATCTCGCCCGGGAGGGACGCCTCGGGTTCGTCGTTCCCGAGCACCGCCACCTCGATCTCCCGCGCGTGCGGCACCGCGGCCTCGACGACGGCCTTCCGATCGTATTGGACGGCGAGGTCCAGGGCCGCCTCCAGGCCGGCCAGGTCGCCGGCCTTACTGATGCCCACGCTCGAACCGAGGTTGGCCGGTTTCACGAACACCGGATACGCGAACCGCTCGGCGATCCGCCGCAGCGTGCCGGCCCGGTCCCTCGTCCACTCGGCCCGCGCGACGACGAGGAAGCGCGGCGTCGGCAGGCCCCTCGCGCCGAACAGGACCTTCATGACGGACTTGTCCATTCCGACCGCCGAGGCCATCACCCCCGCGCCGACGTACGGCACGTTGCTCAACTCGAACAGGCCCTGGATGGTGCCGTCCTCGCCGTGCGGCCCGTGCAGGACGGGGAAGGCGACGTCCAGATGCAGTTGCCGGATCGCCGACGTGGTGAGGCCGTCGCCCTGCTCGGGGACGGCCTCGCGCGAGAACACGAGCAGCGTGTCGTCGAGCGCCGGCCGCGCGGGCATCACCACCTCGGTTTCCCGCCTGAACGAGCGGGCCTGCTCGCGCACGTACTCCCGCGCCTCGGCGTCGGAGGACGCCTCCGGCGAACGGCTCGGCAGGATCCAGCGCCCGTCCGGATCGATGTAGATGGCCGTCGTGTCGTAGCGGGCCCGATCGAGGTGGCCGAGCACGGAGGACGCCGAGCGCACCGACACGTCGTGCTCGCTCGACCGCCCCCCGAAGATCACGCCGACGCGTTTGCGTTTCACGACATTAATATATCCCGTTGATGGTCCCATCCTTTGCCTTCCGCGTCCTCCACACCGCCGGGGCGGCCCGCCGCGGGGAGATGGCCACGGCCCACGGCCCCGTCCAGACGCCGGCCTTCATGCCGGTCGGTACGCGGGGCGCGGTGAAGGGGGTCACCTCGCGGGACCTTCGCGAGGCCGGCGCGGAGATCATCCTCGGCAACAC
The DNA here is from genome assembly GCA_963809475.1 of uncultured Acidobacteriota bacterium. Taxonomy (GTDB): domain Bacteria; phylum Acidobacteriota; class Vicinamibacteria; order Vicinamibacterales; family JAKQTR01; genus JAKQTR01. Next base: position 1,040,659 of record CAWEJS010000002.1, on the reverse strand, counting down.
GTACCACCTCTGGTTGCGGCCGGGCGACCGACTGATCGCGCGCCTGGGGGGCCTCCACCGCTTCATGGGCTGGGACGGCCCGATCCTGACCGACAGCGGCGGGTTCCAGGCCTTCAGCCTCGGGGCGCAGCGCGTGATCTCGGAAGAGGGCATCCGGTTCCGGTCGCACCTTGACGGCAGCGAGCACCTGCTCACGCCGGAAGGCGCCTCGGAGATCCAGGCCGCGCTCGGGCCGGACATCGCCATGGTGCTCGACGAGTGCCTGGCCCAGCCCGCCGCCGAATCCGCCGTCCGCGAGTCGACCGAGCGGTCGGCCCGCTGGGCCCGCCGGTGCCGCGACCGCTTTCTCGCGCTGTCCGAGAAGGGGCCAGGCACCTGGTCCGGCCCCGACCCCGACGTGGAGCCAGGCCCCTCTTCGGAGCCGGCGGTCACCAACCCCGGCCAGGCCCAGTTCGGGATCGTCCAGGGCGGCACGGTCCCGGCGCTGCGGTCGCTCAGCGCGGAACGGACCCTCGCCATCGGTTTCGAGGGCTACGCCATCGGCGGCCTCAGCGTCGGCGAGCCGGCCGAGGAGATGTACGCCACCGTCGGCCACACCGCCCCGCTCCTCCCGGCCGATCGCCCGCGGTACCTCATGGGAGTCGGCACCCCGCTCGACATCGTCGAAGCCGTCTCCCGGGGCATCGATCTCTTCGACTGCGTCATGCCGACGCGCAACGCCCGCAACGGCCAGCTCTTCACGAGCGAGGGCCGGTTGAGCATCAAGAACGCCCGGTACGCGGACGACGCGGGCCCGGCGGATCCCGCGTGCGGCTGCTACACGTGCCGTACCCATTCGCGGGCGTACCTTCGTCACTTGTTCGTGTCGGGCGAGATCGGGGCGGCGGTCCTGAACACGGTCCACAACCTGCGCTTCTACCTTGACACGATGGCGCGGGTGAGACAGGCTATAGTGTTTGGGACGCTCGAAACGCTGAAGCAATCGCTCAAAGCCACGTTTTCCCGCCCGTCGAGTGAATCATGACCCTGACAGCCAATTCAGCTCAGGGCCTGGTGCTGGCCATGGCCGCACCGGCCGAAAACGGCGCGAACCCCTGGGTGCAGCTCATCCCCTTCGCCCTGGTCCTCGCCATCTTCTACTTCCTCATCCTCATGCCGATGCAGCGGAAGCAGAAGAAAGTCCAGCAGTTCCTCCAGGCGCTGAAGGTCGGAGACCGGGTGGTGACGACCGGCGGCATGTACGGGCAGATCACCCGGATTTCCGACAAGAGCGTGCAACTGCAGATCGCGGACAAGGTCCGGATCGAAATCTCCAGGGCGGCGGTGGCGGGCTACCAGGGACAGGAACCCGTCGCGCCCGACCCGGGCAACCAGTAATCCTATGAAGAACTTGCGCACGAGGGTGCTCATCGTCGTCGCGGTCCTGGGCTTCGCCCTGTGGGCGATCATCCCGCCCGCGCAGAAGATCAAGCTCGGACTGGACCTCAAGGGCGGCGCCCACATGGTCCTGCGGGTGCAGACAGACGACGCCCTGCGCCTCGATACCGAGACGACCATGGAACAGCTGCGGGAGGCCGCGGAGGGCAAGGGCATCCCGAACCTCACCGCTGGCCTCGGTCGACCCGACGCGGTTCCGTGTCGACGGCGTTCCGCAGGCCCAGGACGGGGCGTTCCGTGAGGCGGCCACCGAGGTGGAGACCAACTACAACCGCGAGCCGGGGGCGGCCGGGTCCTACACCTTCGTGATGAAGCCGAACGTCGCGGTGCAATTGCGTGAGCAGTCGGTGGTCCAGGCGCTGCAGACCATCGAGCGGCGGGTGAACGAGCTCAGCGTGGCCGAGCCGATCATCACCCGGACCGGGGCTTCGAACGACCAGATCATCGTCGAACTGCCCGGCGTGAACGACGTGCCGCACGCGAAGAGCATCATCAGCTCGACGGCGCTCCTCGAGCTGAAGATGGTCGAAGACGGGCCGATGAGCTCGAAGGAGGCGCTGCTCCAGAGCCGCAACGGCACGCTGCCGGGCAACATGGAAGTCGTGCCCGGCGTCAGCGAGGCGGCCGGGGCGGGGGAGCGTGCGGACACGGTCTACTACCTGATCCGGAAGGTCGCGGTCGTGACCGGCCGGGACCTGCGGACGGCGAAGCCCTCCCTCGATGAGTTGAACCGGCCGGCGGTCAGCTTCACGCTGAACCCGGAAGGCGCGCGGAAGTTCGGGAAGGCGACCGGCGACAACATCGGCCGGCGCTTGGCGATCATCCTCGACGGCCGTGTGCAGTCCGCGCCGGTGATCGAGGGACGCATCTACGACGAAGGGCGGATCTCCGGCGGCAACTTCACTCAGCAGGAGGTCCAGGATCTGTCGCTCGTACTCCGCTCCGGGGCCCTGCCCGCGTCGTTGACGTACCTGGAGGAGAACACCATCGGGCCGTCGCTCGGCGCGGACTCGATCCGGTCCGGCGTCATGGCGTCGGCGGTGGGCCTCGCCCTGGTCCTGCTGTTCATGCTCTTCTACTACCGCCTGTCGGGCGTAAACGCGGTCGTGGCGCTGAGCCTCAACCTGATCATCCTGCTCGGCCTGATGGCATACATCGGCGCGACGATGACGCTGCCCGGCATCGCGGGCTTCGTCCTGACGATGGGAATCGGCGTCGATTCCAATGTGCTGATCTTCGAGCGCATCAAGGAGGAGCTCGCCCACCAGCGGGGCGTCCGCCAGGCGATAGATGCGGGCTTCAGCCGCGTCTTCCTGACGCTGCTCGACACGCACATCGCGTCGCTGATCTCGGCGGCGTTCCTGTTCCAGTTCGGAACCGGGCCCATCCGGGGCTTCGCCATGACGCTGTCCATCGGCTTGTTGTCGAACCTGTTCACCGCGACATTCGTGTCCAAGACGATCTTCGAACTGGTCCTGTCTGGCCGGAAGGTCACGACACTCAGCATCTAGGGACCGACGGCTGGCACCATGCAGATCTTCAAGCATCCGAATTTCAACTTCGTCAAGTACCGGTGGCACGCGCTCGTCCTGTCGTGGATCGTCATCGGCGCTGGCCTCCTCACCATCGCGACGGCCGGCCTGCCGATGGGCGTCGAGTTCTCGGGCGGCACCATCGTGATCGTGAAGTTCGACACGACCCCGTCGGTCCAGGCGGTCCGCGACGCCCTGGGCCGACACCAGGGGCTCACGACGGGCCAGAACATCGTCGTGCAGCGCTACGGAAGCGAAGCGGCCCGGGAAGTGATGGTCCGGCTTCCAGACGTGGGGGCCGAGCAGGGCACCGGCCTCACCAAGACGGCCGACGCGGTCGTGGCCGCCCTGAGCGCGTCGAACCTCGGCAAGTTCAGCGTCGTGGGAACCCAGGTGGTCGGCCCGGTTGTCGGCAGAGAGTTGACCCGAAAGGGCCTCCTGGCGACGGTGCTGTCGCTCGGCGGCCTGCTACTCTACATCGCGTTCCGGTTCCGCCTCAGCTTCGCGGTGGGGGCCGTCGTCGCGACCGTGCACGATCTCCTCGTGACGCTGTCGTTCCTGGCGTTCTTCCGCTATGACATGTCGCTGAACGTCATCGCGGCGATTCTGACGGTGGCGGGCTACTCCACCAACGACACCATCGTCATCTTCGACCGCGTGCGCGAGAACCTGCGGGGCATGCGCCGCGACTCGATCCTCGACACCATCAACACCGCCATCAACCAGACGCTGAACCGCACGGTCCTGACCGCGGGCACGACGCTGCTGAGCGCCGTGTCGCTGTTCCTGTTCGGCGGCGAAGTGCTGCACGGCTTCGCGTTCACGATGATCGTCGGGGTCATCACCGGGATCGTACTCCAGCGTGTTCATCGCGGCGGCCATCGTCACGTTCTGGCGGATCAAGGGGGCGCCTCGCGTGCCGGCGGCTGCGGCGGCTGCGGCGGCCGCGCCTGAAGCGGCCGCTGGCGGGGCGCGGAAGAAGGCCGGCCGCAAGAACCGCGCATCCTAGCGGACGCATTCGAGGACCGTGATCTACCTCGAGGCGGTACTCCTCGGCATCGTGCAGGGGCTCACGGAGTTCCTGCCCGTGTCGAGTTCCGCCCACCTGATCCTGGCGCGGCTCTTCTTCGGCTGGGACGCCGGGCAACTGGGCCTCGCCTTCGACGTCGCGTGCCATGTCGGCACGCTGGCCGCCGTCGTCGCGTACTTCCGTTCGGACCTGCTGGAGATGACCCGTGCCGTGCCCGGCTTGCTGCATGCGCCCCTGTGGCCGGCTGCGGGGCCTGGCAGGCGCCTGCGGCTTATCGCGGTCGGCACCATCCCGGTTGTCATCATCGGCCTGTTGCTCGCGGGAAGCATCGAGGACGCGCTGCGGACCCCGTGGGTTGCGGTTGGGTCGCTGGCGAGCGTGGCCATCCTCTTCCTGGTCGTGGAGCGGGTGGGCTGCGGCACCCACGGCGAAGAGTCCCTCTCGGCACCCGCGGCCTTCGCCATCGGCGTCGCCCAGGCGGCGGCGCTCGTGCCCGGCGTGTCCCGTTCCGGGGCGACCATCACGGCGGGCATGTTCTCCGGTTTGCGGCGCGACGCGGCGGCGCGGTTCTCGTTCGTGCTGGGCGTGCCGGCCATTCTCGCGGCGGCCCTCCACGAAGGCCTGCACCTCGTGCGGGCCGGCGTGACCGCGGACGAGGCCACCCTCTTCCTCATCGGCATGGCGGTGTCTGGCGTGGTGGGCTACGCCGCGATCAAGTACCTCTTGCGGTACCTCACCAGCCACTCGCTGGCGGTCTTCGCGTGGTACCGCCTTGCGCTCGCGGCGGCGACCGTCCTCTGGCTGGTGAGCGGGCGGGGCTGATCGTGGTGGGATGGCTGCGGCGGCGCTTCGTGACCGGGATCGTCGTCACCGTGCCGCTCGTGGCAAGCCTCGCGGCCCTCATCTGGGTCTTCCGCACCATCGACGGGTTCGTCGGGCCGATCTATCATCGGTGGCTGCCCTTCGGCGTGCCCGGACTGGGCATCCTGACCACCGCCGTCCTGATCCTGGCGGTCGGCGCCGCGGCGACGAACGTGCTCGGCAAGCGGCTGCTCCAGCGCGCGGAGGGGTACCTCATGAGGGTGCCGGTGTTCCGCACGGTCTACGCCCCGGTCAAGCAGATCGTGGCGGCGTTCTCGCCGGACAACCAGTACGGCTTCAAGCGCGTTGCCCTCGTCGAGGAGGCCAGGCGCGGGTGGCTGCTGGGGTTCCTCACGAAGGAGCTGACCATCGACGTCGGACGCGGGCCGGAGCCGATGGCGGCGGTGTTCGTGCCGACGAACCACCTCTACCTGGGCGATCTGGTGATCGCGCCGAGGGGCGCCGTGCGCTATCCCGACCTCACCGTCGAGGAGGGCGTCCGGATCATCCTGACCGGCGGCATGGCTCTCCCCGCGGCGCTCGTAGTCGATTCACGTGGCGACGGGACGGCGGTGCCGCGGGCGTGACGAACGGGGTTCTTGCGGAAAGGCGGCTCCCATGGGTGTGAACCGGAATCGCGACCGCCGCCGGCTGAGCCGGGCCGGCGGACTCATCCTCGCCCTGACCGTGATGCTTGCCGGGGTCGGCGCCGTCCCGGCGGCCGCCGCCCAGCCCGGCGCCCCGGAGGCCCAGGCGCCCGCCGTGCACCATGGCGGCGAAGCCAGCTTGATCCTGCCCGACCTGGCGCAAGTGCAGTTCCTCGGCGTCTCGGGCCACAGCCTGCTGCTCGTCGGGCTGCTGGTGGCCGTCGGGGGGCTGCTCTTCGGCTACCACATCTACCACCAACTGCGGAAGCTCCCGGTCCACCGGTCGATGGCGGAGATCGGGGACCTCATCTACGAGACGTGCAAGACCTACCTGCTCCAGCAGGGCAAGTTCCTGCTCATCCTCGAGGTCTTCATCGCGGTCATCATCGTCATCTACTTCGGGGTCCTCCAGCGCTTCGAGCCCGTCCGGGTGGTCGTCATCCTGCTGTTCAGCCTCGTAGGCATCGCCGGCAGCTACGGTGTGGCCTGGTACGGCATCCGGATCAACACCCTCGCGAACTCGCGGACGGCCTTCGCGAGCCTGCGCGGACGGCCGTTCCCCATCATGGAGATCCCGCTGCGCGCCGGCATGAGCATCGGCATGCTGCTCATCAGCGTCGAGCTCTTCCTCATGCTCTGCATCCTGCTGTTCGTCCCGGGCGACTATGCGGGCCCCTGCTTCATCGGGTTCGCCATCGGCGAGTCGCTCGGCGCGTCGGCCCTGCGCATCGCCGGCGGCATCTTCACCAAGATCGCCGACATCGGGTCGGACCTGATGAAGATCGTCTTCAACATCAAGGAGGACGATGCGAGGAACCCGGGCGTCATCGCGGACTGCACGGGCGACAACGCGGGCGACTCCGTCGGGCCGAGCGCCGACGGCTTCGAGACGTACGGCGTGACGGGCGTGGCGCTCATCTCCTTCATCCTGCTGGCCGTCCGCGATCCGCGCGTGCAGGTCCAGCTGCTGGTCTGGATCTTCATGATGCGGATCGTGATGGTCGTCGCCAGCGGATTGTCGTTCAACCTGAACGCGGCGATCGCGCGGGTGCGGTACGGGGCCGCGAAGACCTTCAACTTCGAGGCGCCGCTGACGTCGCTCGTGTGGCTCACGTCGATCATCTCGGTGCTGATGACCTACGCGGCGTCGTGGGTGCTCATCCCGGCGCTCGGCGACGGCACCCTCTGGTGGAAGCTGTCCACCGTGGTGACCTGCGGCACGCTGGCGGGCGCCATCATTCCCGAATTGGTGAAGGTGTTCACCTCGACCTCGTCCGCCCACGTGCGAGAAGTCGTCACGTCCTCGCGGGAAGGCGGCGCGTCGCTCAACATTCTGTCGGGGCTGATCGCCGGCAACTTCAGTGCCTTCTGGCTCGGCCTCGCCATCGTCGCGCTGATGGCCGCCGGGTACGGCGTGAGCACCCTGGGCCTGCAGGCCCTGATGGCCGCTCCCGCGGTCTTCGCCTTCGGGCTGGTCGCCTTCGGGTTCCTGGGCATGGGGCCCGTGACGATCGCCGTCGACTCCTACGGCCCGGTCACGGACAACGCCCAGTCGGTGTTCGAGCTGTCGCTCATCGAGCAGGAGCCCGGCATCGAGGCCCAGATCCGGAAGGACTACGGGTTCGAGCCGGACTTCCTCGTCGCGAAGGAGCTGCTGGAGGAGAACGACGGCGCCGGGAACACGTTCAAGGCGACCGCGAAGCCCGTGCTGATCGGCACGGCGGTCGTCGGCGCCACGACGATGATCTTCTCGATCATCATGATGTTGACGAACGGCCTCACCGAGAACCTCGACAAGCTGTCCCTGCTGCACCCGCCGTTCCTGCTCGGGCTCATCTCGGGAGGCGCGGTCATCTACTGGTTCACCGGCGCCTCGATGCAGGCCGTCACGACCGGGGCCTACCGGGCCGTGGAGTTCATCAAGGCGAACATCCGGCTCGACGGGGTGACGAAGGCCTCGGTGGCGGACAGCAAGAAGGTGGTCGAGATCTGCACGCTGTACGCCCAGCGGGGGATGTTCAACATCTTCCTGACCGTGTTCTTCACCACTCTGGCGTTCGCCTTCATCGAGCCGTACTTCTTCATCGGCTACCTGATCTCGATCGCGCTCTTCGGGTTGTTCCAGGCGATCTTCATGGCCAACGCCGGCGGGGCGTGGGACAACGCCAAGAAGATCGTCGAGGTCGAGCTGAAGGAGAAGGGCACGCCCCTCCACGCGGCGACGGTCGTGGGCGACACCGTCGGCGACCCGTTCAAGGACACGTCCTCGGTCGCGATGAACCCTGTCATCAAGTTCACCACGCTGTTCGGCCTGCTCGCGGTCGAGCTGGGGGTGACGCTGGCGTCGGATGCCGGCACGGGCGTGAGCCGCGCGCTGGCGGCCGTCTGCTTCGTGGTGGCGCTCGTCTTCGTGTGGCGCTCGTTCTACGGGATGCGGATCGGGTCGGCGTCCGCCTGATGCGGCGTCCCCGGCCCACCGCGTGCGGCCCGTGTCTCCGGCGGCGTCGGGATATCCGACGCACCCGGTCGGATCGGATGGCCGATTGCGGCGATCCGGTGTCTAATAGGACAGGTGGTCTTCGGGTCGAGGCCGTGCCGGTCTCCGTTGACACGGCTTTTTGGCTCCCGATATAATCGGCCGCCCTCGTGAATCGCGTGAGTTGAAGAGGTTAGGAGGACAGACCGGTGCCACGTGAGATGTTCGGGGATGTCGTTCATTCCTCAATCACCCTCGGGAGTCGGAAGTGGTACACCTTGCCCATTTCCATTCTCGTCCACACGGTGCTCATCGCGGCGGTGGTCATCATCCCCTTGATGGCCGCTGACATCCTGCCGACGCCGCCCGCGATGATGGCATTCGTCTCGGCGCCGCCGCCGCCCCCACCGCCACCGCCACCGCCACCGCCACCCGCGGCCGCGGCCCCGAAGCCCATACTCGACATGAACCCGGCGGCCGCCCCTGTCCAGGCGCCGTCCGAGATCAAGCCTGAGACCGGCATCGAGGCCCCCGAGGGCGGGGTTGCCGGGGGCGTCGAGGGCGGCGTGCCCGGCGGCGTCGTCGGCGGCGTCGTCGGCGGCTTGCCCGACGCTCCGCCACCGCCACCGCCGCCGATGGCGCCGGTGCGCGTGGGCGGCAACATCCGGCCGCCGACCAAGATCAAGAACGTGAGTCCCGTGTATCCCAGCATCGCCCAGTCGGCGCGCGTGCAGGGGGTCGTCATCGTCGAGGCGACCATCGGGCCGGACGGGAAGGTCAGTGATGCGCGCGTGCTGCGCTCGATTCCGCTGCTCGACCAGGCAGCGCTCGATGCCGTGCGCCAGTGGGTGTTCACGCCGACGTTGCTCAACGGCGTGCCGGTTCCCGTCATCATGACGGTCACCGTGAACTTCACGCTGCAGTAGGCCTGGCCGCCTGCGGCGCCTGAGCGGGAACCGGGGGTCGGCTGGGCCGGCTGTCCTGGAGGAGTTGGTAACCTGATTGGTTTTCTGGAGGATTGAGAGTCATGAACATCATTGAGATGTGGAACCAGATGGGCATGTTCGCGAAGGCCATCGCGTGGGTCTTGTTCATCATGTCGATGATCTCGTTCGGCGTGGCCATCGAGCGCTTCTATACGTTCCTGCAGGCCCGCAAGCAGTCCAAGCTGTACGCGCCCCAGGTGGCCAAGTTCCTCAAGGACGGCCGCCTGAAGGAAGCCATCGCCCTCTCGCAGAAGAAGGACTACCGCTACAGCCACCTCGCGAAGGTCGTCCTGGCGGGCTTGAACGAGTACCAGTACGAGCACGACGCCGGCGGCGCCTCCCTCAGCCGCGAGGACATGATGGACACCGTCCGCCGCGCCATCCAGCGCGCGTCGGCCCTGACCGGCTCGGACCTGAAGCGCGGCGTGGCGGCCCTCGCCACCATCGGCGCCACGGCCCCGTTCGTCGGGCTGCTCGGCACGGTCGTCGGCATCATCACGGCGTTCCAGGGCATCGCGGCCACCGGGTCGGGCGGACTGGGTTCCGTGTCGGCCGGCATCTCGGAAGCGCTCGTCGAGACCGCGCTCGGCCTCCTCGTCGCCATCCCGGCGGTGTGGTTCTACAACTACCTGAGCGGCCGCATCGAGTACTTCAACGTCGAGATGGACAACTCCTCGTCGGAGCTCGTCGACTACTTCATCAAGAAGACCGCCTAGACCCGCGTGTCCAGGCGGGCCTCCGGCCCCGACGCGGGCCGGGGTCCGTCACACGGGTTGATGCGGGAGTCAGATAGAGGAGACGGCACCTATGAGTATGGATGTTGGCGGCAGCAAGGGCGGCCTCAAGGCGGACATCAATGTCACGCCGCTGGTGGACGTCATGCTGGTGCTGCTCATCATTATGATGCTCATCGCCCCGATGCTGCAGCAGGGCGTGAGCGTGAAGTTGCCGCAGGCCGCGAACACCGCGGACAAGCCGGAGACTCAGGACCAGACGGTCGTGGCGGTCACGTCCGACAAGCGGCTGTACCTGAACGGCGTCCCGGTCCAGGAGAGCGACCTGCGGAACCAGATCCAGACGCTCATGGAGACCAAGAAGGAGAAGATCGTCCTCATCAAGGGCGACGAAGACGCTCCTTACTCGTCCATCATGAACGCCATGGATCGGCTGCGAGAAGCGAACATCGAGAACGTTGGGCTCGTCACTGAGCGCAAGATCGGCCGCGCCGGGGGAGGTCAGTGATGGCGCACCACCAGCATTTCGGAGCTGAAACCAACGTCAAGTCGAAGGAACTCCACGCCAGCGCGGACATGAACGTCACGCCCCTCATCGACGTCCTGCTCGTGCTGCTGATCATCTTCATGGCGGCGCTGCCGCTGACGCAGAAGGGGATCGACATCAACCTGCCGCTCGAGACCAAGGGCGCCCAGCAGCAGGCCGACACGAGCAGCCAGATCGTGCTCGAGTACACCGCCGACCGGCGCATTTCGGTGAACAAGCAGGACATCACGATCCAGGATCTGGAGACGCGCCTGCGCAACATCTTCGAGCAGCGCAAGGAGAAGACGATGTTCATCGTGGCCGCAGGCACCCTGCGCTACGGAGACATCGTCGAGGTCATCGACGCGGCCAAGGGCGCCGGTGTCGAGAAGGTCGGGATTGTCACGGAAGGGATGCGCACCGCCGCCGGCGTGAGCGGGGGCTAGCGCCGTCGCCCGCGGCTCCGTGCCGCGTCCAGTACCATCCGGCCGGCCGCCCCGCTTCGCGCGGGGCGGCCGGCCCCTTCTTTGTACATCGTGGCTCTCCGAGGGGCCAGGCCCCTCGCGCGTGCTGCTGAGGGGCCAGGCCCCTCGCGCGCGCTGCTGAGGGGCCAGGCCCCCCAGTCGTCGCCGACGGCATCGGCATTGCTCCCTCCCTTTCACGAAGGAGGGACCGACCATGCCGCGACCGAAACGCCAACTTCCGCTCTGGAGCCCTGTTCACGTCACGAACCGTGGCAACGAGCGACGCAAGCTGTTTCACAAAGCCGAGGATTATGAGTGGTTTATAGGCCAGATGATCCAGGCCGCCGCGAGGGTGGCCGTGGACGTGTTTGGCTACAATCTGCTGCCAAACCACTTCCACATACTGATCCGCCAGCGCGAGCCGGGGGCAATTTCCGAGTACATCCACCTCATCTCATGTCGCAGTGCCTGCCACCTCAGGGAAACCACTTGCTCGGTGGGGATGGGCCACGTGTACCAGCGGCGATTCTGGAGTCATGTCGTGAACGACGATGGGCACTACGTCACCGTCCTGAAGTACGTGGAGGCAAATGCGAAGCGCGCCGGCCTCGTTCGTCGCGCAGAGGACTGGCCGTGGGGCAGTCTCTGGGAACGCGTCACTCATGGGCGGACGCTGCTTGCGCCCTCACTCGTCCAATTGCCTGGAGAATGGGCCCACATCGTTAATCAGGCGCAGGCGTCAAGCGAACTTGAGGCGATTCGGAACCCGACGGGCCGCAGCCGATCTACCGGCCGTGCAGCGGGTCGCCACGAGGGGCCAGGCCCCTCAAGACCGCGCGTGAGGGGCCTGGCCCCTCGAGACCGCGCGTGAGGGGCCTGGCTCCGCGTCGACACGGGGCCGCCGTACGGACGGAGGGCCGTCCCGCCTCACGGCAGGACGGCCCTCAGGGTGCCTGAGCGGCCCGCCGGGGGCCGTTCGACGGCCTACTTGATGCCCGCCACCTGTCTTTTCTTCATGTCCAGCGCCTGGTCACGCAGCCTGTCGGCTTCCTTGAGGAGCGACGACTGCCTGGCCGGGTCCTTCTCGAGGTTCGCCTCGAGGCGGAGCAGCAGGTTCTTGTAGGTCAGCGCTTCCATGTAGTCGGGCTTGAGCTGCAGGGCCTTGTCGACCTCCTCGATGCCCTTCATCACGTAGGCCTTCTTCTCGGGATCCTTCAAGCGGAAATCGCGATAGGCCTTGTCCCAGTAGTAGGTGGAAATCGTGTAGAACGCCTCGGGGTTGTTCGGCTCGATCGCCGCGCGCTGGTTCAGCGCTTCTATGGTCTTGTCGAACTCCTCCTGGCGGTTGTAGAAGCCCGCCAGCTGGAGGTAGACCTGCGGGTCGTTCGGCCGCGCCTGCTTCGCCTGCAATAGCACTTCCTCGGCCTTCTCGTAGTCGCCCGCATCCTCGCGAATCTTGGCCAGGGCGAAGTAGTTCGTCGGGTCCTGCGGATCGAGCTGGATCATGTGGTTGACGATGGGCTCCTGCTGGGCCGGGTCGTTCATCTTGTCCGGCCCGTACGCGGCGACGAGGAACTCGAAGGACCGCTTGCGGAGCGTGGGGTCCGTTTCCTTCTCGCTCGCCGCCTTGTAGTACTCGATGGCCTTCGTGAGGTACTCGTCGTTGGCGGCCTCGCCCTTGCGCGACGGCTTATAGAGGTTGTCGTAGCTGTTGGCCAGGTAGAAGTAGGCCACGGACATCGAGGGGTCGCTCTTGATCGCCTCTTCGTAGAATGCGGCCGCCTTCTTGTAGTCCTGCTGGGCATACAGGAGGTTGGCGTCCTTGAATGCCCGTTTGGCCTGGAGCTTCCCGTACTGACTGCAGCCGACGAACGACACGGCGAGCGCCAACACGAATGCCAGCGACGCGACCCGCCAGAGTCCCCTCAACATGGTGTCCCCCTTACCTTTCGCGCGACGCGCGGTATCAAGCGGCCCGAGATGGCCTCATCGGTATCACACCGGACGGTACGGAACGATGCAGGCCGGCAGGATGGGAACCCCTCGGCCCGAAGGGGGAAAACTTCCCAAGCCGCGTCAGTATAGTGAACCGAAAAAGGGTGAGTCAAGCAACACGGGCCTGGACGCGGACCGGGGCGGGCCCGCCCCGCGCGCTTCACCCCGCCGGGCGCCTTGACCGCCCGGGACCCGCTCCCTATGATCATGCCGGGACGCCGCGATTCGACCGGCCCACATTCCGACTGCCATGATCCGATTCGAAGACCTCGTGGCGCGGGCGCAGACCTACATGCCCGACGCGGAGATTGAGCTGCTCCGGCGGGCCTACGTGTTCTCCGCCCTCGCCCACAAGGGCCAGGTCCGGCAGTCGGGGCAGCCCTACCTGGTTCATCCCCTCGAGGTCGCCTACCTCCTCGCCGACTTGAAACTCGATCCGGCCGCCATCATCGCCGGCCTGCTCCACGACGTGGTCGAGGACACCCTGACGACGGTCGGGAAGATCGAGGAACTGTTCGGGGCGGAGGTCGCGCACCTGGTCGAAGGCGTGACCAAGATCAGCGTCATCCCCTTCTCCTCCAGCGAGGAGCGCCAGGCCGAGAACTTCCGCAAGATCCTGCTGGCGATGGTGGACGACATCCGCGTCATCCTCGTCAAACTGGCGGACCGGCTGCACAACATGCGGACGCTCGGGGCGATGTCCGAGGAGCGCCGGCAGCGGACGGCGCAGGAGACCCTGGACATCTACGCGCCCATCGCCAACCGGCTGGGCATGAGCCGCCTGAAGAACGAGCTGGAGGACCTCGCCTTCCAGCACCTCGAGCCCGAGGCGTACGAGGCCCTCAAGATGCGCGTCGAACGCCGGCGCAAGGCCACCGAGGGCCTGCTCGACGAACTGCGGCGCGCCATGGCGGCCAAGCTCAAGGAGGCCCAGATCCCCGTTGTCGAGATCAGCGGCCGCAGCAAGCGGCTCTATAGCATCCACCTGAAGCTCAGGCGGCAGAAGATCGAGCTGGAGCAGGTCTACGACTTCCTCGCGATCCGGATCATCACGGACTCGGTCAAGGACTGCTACGCCGCCCTGGGCATCATCCACCACACGTGGCCGCCGATTCCCGGGCGCATCAAGGACTTCCTCGCCACGCCCCGCCCGAACGGCTACCAGTCCCTCCACACGTCCGTGATGACGACGAAGGGCGTCGCCGTCGAGGTCCAGATCCGCACCGAGGAGATGCACCGGCTGGCGGAGGAAGGCATCGCCTCGCACTGGAAGTACAAGGAGGGGCGCATCGGCGCGGCCAACGACGAGCGCTACTTCCAGTGGCTGCGCCAGACCCTTGAGTGGCAGCAGGAAGTCCGCGACCCGCAGGAGTTCATCCAGAACCTGAAAGTCGACCTCTACCCGGACGAGGTCTACACCTTCACGCCGAGAGGCCAGGTGAAGTCGCTGCCCCGCGACGCCACCGTGATCGACTTCGCCTACTCGATCCACACGGACGTCGGGCACCAGTGCATCGGCGCGCGCATCAACGGCAAGATGATGCCCCTGCGGACGCGCCTCAAGAACGGGGACATCGTCGAGATCGTCACGAACACCAAGCACCGGCCGAGCCGCGACTGGCTGAACTTCGTGGTCACGACGAGGGCCCGCAACCGGATCAAGGGGTACCTGCACGCGGAGGAGAAGGAACGGGCCGTCGAACTCGGCCGCAAGCTCCTCGAAAAGGACGCCCGCCGCTTCACGGTCAACGTGAGGGCCCTGCTCGAGGGGGAGGCCCTGGACCCCATCGCGCACGAGTGGGGCGTGCCGAGCGGCCTCGATCTGCTCGCGGCCATCGGCTACGGCCGCGTCGGGGCGCGCCAGGTGCTCACGAAGTTCGTGCCCGCCGACCAGCTCACGGAGCGGCGGGAATCCGTGGTGACGGCGGCCGTCCGAAAGGTCATCAGCCTCGGCACCGGCGGCGACTCCATCAAGGTCAGCGGCGCGGACGACGTGCTCGTGGTCCGGGCGCGCTGCTGCAACCCGATCCACGGCGAGCGGATTGTCGGCTACATCACGCGCGGCAAGGGCGTGTCCGTCCACGCGGCGTCATGCCCGAACGTGACGCACCTGCTCTACGACCCGGAGCGGCGGATCGACGTCGAGTGGAACAAGGGGGCCCAGCCCGGCCAGTACACCGTGCGCCTGAGCGTGGAGGTCGAGGACCGGAAGGGCATGGTGGCCGCCGTCAGCGCCAAGATCGCGGGCGTCAAAACCAACATCGTCGACATCGAGGCGCGCACCGACAGCGAGCAGCGCGGGTGGGTCCGGGTGACCGTTGAGATCAGCGACATGAAGCATCTGGAGAAGGTGATGAAGTCGCTGCGGAGCATACCGGGCGTGCTGGCGGTCGATCGGGCCAGAGCGGTGCCGCTGGATCACTCGCAGCCCGCCCAGGGCCCCGCTACAGAATCGCGATGACGTCGATCTCGACCCGCAGGTCCTTCGGCAGACGCGCGGCCTGGATGGTCGTGCGGGCCGGCGCGGGGTCCGAGAAGTACTCGCCGTAGACCGCGTTCATCGCCGCAAAGTCGCCCATGTCGGCCAGGTAGACGGTGGTGCGAACCACGTTCTCGAAGGATGCCCCGGCAGCTTTCAGGATCGCGCCGAGGTTGTCCATGACACGCCGGGTCGCGACCGCGACGTCCCCGGTGACGAGCGCCCCGGTGGCCGGGTCGAGATGGCCCTGCCCCGAGACGAACAGCATGTTACCCGCGCGGACCGCCTGCGAATAGGGCCCGATGGCCTGCGGCGCGTCCTTCGTGCGAATGGCGGTGCGCATCGTCGACACCCTCAGGCGGCCTTGACGACCTTCTTCGAACGGAGGCAGCGGGTGCAGACCCGCATGTACTTCGTACCGCCGTTGATTGACACCTTGACCCGCTGCAGGTTCGGCTCGAACCGCCGCGGCGACACGTTGTGCGCGTGGCTTACCTTGCGGCCCATCACCGGGCCCTTGTCACAGATCTCACAGCGTCTGGCCATCACCCACCACCTGGCGTTCCGGGGCCGCACGGGCGGCCCCAACAACGGGAATGCAAACCCCAATGATACCACACGATGCCGGTTCCCTCGCCCACCGGCCAGCCGCTTGGCGTGGCCCGCGACAGCGCTACGGCACGATGAGGGGCGAGGGCGCGCCGGCCGGTCCGGCGTCCGCGTCCCCGGCCGCCCCTTCCGGCGATCCGAGCCGCGTGGTCATGCGGCCGGCGAGCGCCAGGAACGCCCTCGGGTCCGAGGGCACCAGGCGCTGGACGGAACGGACCCGGTCCTCCAACTGCCGGAGCACGACGGCCGCGTCGGAGGCAAACCCCGACGGCCGGGCCCGGCCGAGCTGGTTGAACACGCCCCGGATGCCCGCGCCGATGCGCTGGGCCGCCGCCGAGTCCGCCCGGTGCTCGTAAATCACGCCCCGCGCCTCGGTCTCGTAGGTCGCGGCCAGGGCGCTGGCCGCGGAGGCCACGTCAGCGTCGGTGGAGGAGTCCAGGCCCGTGCCGCTGAAACGGTCCACGAGCGTCAGAGAAAAGAGGAAGAGCTGCTGGCGCGCCTCCGAGAGGCCCCCGAGCGCCGGGGTCAGAACCGCCAGATCCTGGTCCTGCTGTCTGCGGACACTCGCGGGCGGGTGCGCCCGCGCGGACGAGAGGTAGGCGCAGGACTCCGGGCAGCGGATCTCGACCAGGCGCTTCGTTCCGCAGCAAACCGGGCAGATATCCCGTCCCAGCGCGGGGCAAGCCCGACGCGGCGGCCCCTTCTGACACACCGGGCATCGCATGGCTCAAGCGTGGCACGTCGGCCTCCCGGCGTCAACGTCCGGTGCGTAAAACCGCCACGATGCTGTGGCAGATCTGCCACCCGTCCACTTCTGGTGACGCCCGGCCCCGGCCGCCACGGCACAGTCGCCGTCGAGCGCGGCTGCAACCGTGCTCCCCGGCGAACGCAGGAATCGGCCCGCCAATCAGAACCTCCGGGGCCGGTGAGGCGTCTAAACCCTCAAAGGGCGACGGAATTGGTCGGAGGACGACGCCCGTTCGGAACGGCTTGACAGGTGGCAGGCCGGTCCGTAGAATGGCAGATTCTTTGCAGAGCGGGAGACAGTCAGCGGGTCCCCCGCCGCCCAGGGGTGACGCGAAAGGAGCGTCAGGCACCATGGCTACGAACGTCAAGCCCGTCAAAGGAATGTCGAGCGCGCGCTACGAGGATCTGAAGAGCATGCTCGAGGACCGGCGACGTGAGATCATGAGCGAGGTCCACGAGAAGATCCGCGACGTCCGCACCGAGAGCGGCCACGTCAAGATGAGCGAGGTCTTCGATCAGGGCGAGAGCTCGGAATCGGACATCCAGGAAGACATCGAATTCGCGCTCATCCAGATGAAGGCCGAGACCCTCACCCGGATCAACGAGGCCCTGTCCCGGCTCGACGAAGGCGCGTACGGCTACTGCTACGAGTGCGGCGACGACATCTCCGAGCAGCGCCTCCGCGCGCTCCCGTTCGCGGTCCGCTGCAAGGACTGCGAGCAGGCCCGGGAGAACGCCATCCAGCGCGACCGGCTCCTCTCCCAGCGGTCGTCGTCGCTCTTCTTTGACATCTCAGGCTGACTGCGGCATCCTTCACGCGGGTCGCCGGCTGCTGACGGCCGGGACCCGCGCCCGCGCGACACCCGAGTGGCCATCCGCCCTCCCAGCTCCCCGAACGAGGGTTGCCGATGAGCGATCTGCCCGAGAGAGCCCCGCTGGAAGACATCGGCGGGATCGAGAAGTCCCTTGCCATCCCGCCTGAGCTCCCCATCCTGCCTCTGCGGGACACGGTGCTCTTCCCGAACTCCTTCATGCCGCTCGCCGTGGCGCGGGAGAGTTCCGTACGCCTCATCGACGAGGCCATCGGCGCCGGGA
The DNA here is from genome assembly GCA_963809475.1 of uncultured Acidobacteriota bacterium. Lineage (GTDB taxonomy): Bacteria > Acidobacteriota > Vicinamibacteria > Vicinamibacterales > JAKQTR01 > JAKQTR01. Next base: position 1,023,041 of record CAWEJS010000002.1, on the reverse strand, counting down.
AGCTCATCGCCGTGTGCACCCAGCGGGACGCGGCCGTCGAGGAACCGCAGCAGGCCGATCTGTACACCGTCGGGACCGCCACGCACATCCACAAGATGTTCAAGCTGCCGGACGGCAGCCTCCGGCTGATTGTGCAGGGGCTGGCCCGGGTCCACATCGACGAGGTGGTCTCCTCCGCGCCCTACCTGCGCGGACGCGTCCGCAAGGCCGAGGAGACGACCACGGACGCGGACCGGCTCGAGATCGACGCGATGCAGCGGAACATCAAGTCGAACTTCCAGCAGGTCGTGTCGCTGTCGCCGCTGCTCTCGGACGACCTTCAGACGCTGGCCCTGAGCATCACGGATCCGGGGCGCCTGGCCGACTTCATCGCGTCGAGCCTCAGCACCATCACGACCGCGCTGAAACAGGAGATGCTCGAGACGCTCGACCTGCGGGAGCGGATGGCGAACCTCAATCGCGTGCTGATCAAGGAACTCGAGGTGCTCGAGCTGGGCTCCAAGATCCAGTCGCAGGTGCAGTCGGAGGTCGGGAAGAACCAGCGCGACTACTTCCTGCGCGAGCAGTTGAAGGCCATCCAGCGCGAGCTCGGCGAGGGGGACGACCAGGCCAAGGAAATCGAGGAACTGCGCGAGAAGATCGAGGCGGCGGGCATGCCGGAGCCGGTCAAGAAAGAGGTCCTCCGCGAGCTGGACCGCCTGGCGAAGATGCCCGTTGCCGCGGCCGAGTACACGGTGGCCCGGACGTACATCGACTGGCTGATCGCCGTCCCCTGGGCGAAGCGCACGGACGAGGTCATCGACCTCGTTCGCACCAAGTCGATCCTCGACGCGGACCACTCCGACCTCGTGAAGGCGAAGGACCGGATCCTCGAGTACCTGGCCGTGCGCAAGCTCAACCCGGCCGTGAAGGGGCCGATCCTGTGCTTCGTCGGCCCGCCCGGCGTGGGCAAGACGTCGCTCGCCAAGTCGATCGCGACCTCGCTCGGGCGCAAGTTCGTCCGCGTCTCGCTCGGCGGCATGCGCGACGAGGCCGAGATCCGGGGCCACCGGCGCACCTACATCGGGGCGTTGCCGGGCCAGGTCATCCAGGGCCTGCGCCGGGCCGAGTCGAAGAACCCGGTCTTCATTCTCGACGAGATCGACAAGCTCGGCTCCGACTTCCGGGGCGACCCGGCGTCCGCGCTGCTCGAGGTGCTGGACCCGGAGCAGAACAACACGTTCCGCGACCACTACCTCGACGTGCCCTTCGATCTGTCGGAGGTGCTCTTCATCACGACGGCGAACGTCCTCGATCCCGTGCCGCCGGCGCTGCGCGACCGGATGGAAGTCCTCGAACTGCCGGGCTACACCGAGGAGGAGAAGCTCAAGATCGCCGTCGAGCACCTGGTGGCGAAACAGGTGGAGAACCACGGCCTGACCGGCGACTACATCACCTTCACCGACGACGCGCTGCGCGCGGTGATCCGCGGGTACACCCGCGAGGCCGGCGTACGAAACCTCGAGCGCGAGATTGCGGCCCTGTGCCGGAAGGTGGCGCGCCTGCGCGCCGAGGGCAGTGAGCAGCCGGTCGCGGTGACGCCCGCGCTGGTGGCGGACCTCCTCGGCGCCCCCAGGTTCCTGGACGAGGAAGTCGAGGAGCGCACCAAGAACCCCGGCGTCTCGATCGGGCTGGCGTGGACGCCGACGGGCGGCGAGGTGCTCTTCATCGAGGCCTCGCGGATGCCCGGCAACGGCTCGCTGACCCTGACGGGCCATCTGGGCGACGTGATGAAGGAGTCCGCGCGCGCCGCCCTGTCGTGGTTCCGCGCGAACGCGGACCGTTATGGCGTCGCCGGCGACTTCTTCCGCGACGCCGAAATCCACCTGCACGTGCCGTCCGGCGCGATCCCGAAGGACGGCCCGTCGGCGGGCGCGGCGATGGTCACGGCCATCGCGTCGGAGATCACCGGCCGCCCGGTCCGCGGGGACCTCGCCATGACCGGCGAGATCACGCTCAGCGGGCGCATCCTCCCGGTCGGCGGCATCAAGGAAAAGGTCCTGGCCGCCCGGCGCGTGGGGATCCGCACCGTGGCCCTCCCGTGGCAGAACGAGAAGAACATCAAGGAGGACATCGGCGAGGACCTGCGCCGCGACATGGCGGTGCACTTCGTCACGACGATCGACGAGGTGCTGGCTCTGGCGCTGCTGCCGGCCCCGGCGTCGCCCCCGGACGGGCCGGAGGGCGCCGTACCGGAGCTTGTGGCACCTGCGGCCGTCGTGGGATGATGCGCCCGGTCGCTTCCCCAATGACTCGCGGCCACCTGGCGCCAGGCGCGTCACTCCCCCTCGTCCCGCTGGTACGCCCGTGAACATCGTCTTCTCGGAGCGCTACGTCGCTGACATCGGCTCGCACGTCTTCCAGACGGAGACGTTCGCGCGGGTCCGCGACGCGCTGGTGGCGCCGGGCGCGGTCCGCCCGGTGACCGTCGTCGAGCCGGGGCCCGCGGCATGGGACGAACTGGCGCTCGTGCACGCGCCCGAGTACCTCGAGAAGGCCCGGATCGGGGACTTCCGCACCGCCGACCTCGCACGCCTCGAGGTCCGGTGGTCGCCGGGCGGGGCGGAGGTCTGCCGCCTGATGACCGGGGGCACGATCCTCGCGGGACGCCTGGCCCTCGAGTCGCGCCGCGGCGCGCGCGCGGCCGCGCCCGATGCGCCGGACCAGCCGCGGCCGCCGCTCGCGGCGGCCGCGAACATCGGGGGCGGGTTCCACCACGCGTTCGCCTCGCACGGCGAGGGCTTCTGCCTCTTTCACGACGTGGCGGTCGCGATCCGGGTGCTGCAGCGCGAAGGCGCGATCGCGCGCGCGGCGGTCATCGACGCCGACGTGCACCAGGGCAACGGCACGGCCTCGATCTTCGAGGCCGATCCGTCCGTCTTCACGTTCTCGATCCACCAGCAACACAACTTCCCGAGCATCAAGGCCCCCGGGTCGCTCGACGTCGGCCTGCCCGACGGCGCGGATGACCAGGAGTACCTGCGGGCCCTGGAGGGCGCGCTCCCGGCGGTCGTCGCCAGCAAGCCCGACCTCATCTTCTACATGGCGGGCGCGGATCCGTACGTGGAAGACCTGCTGGGCGGACTGTGCCTGACCCTCGAGGGGCTGCGCGGACGGGACTTCATGGTGCTGTCCGCCGCGCGCGACGCCGGCATCCCGGTGGCGATCGTCCTCGCCGGCGGCTATGCCAGGCGCCTGGACGACACGGTGGCCATCCGCGTCGCCACAATCGAGGAAGCGATCAAGCTCGGCGCGTGAAGGCGCCGTCAGACCGCTTCGGGCCAGTTGCGGCGCTCGAAGAACGTCATCGGCTCGAGCGTGCGCCCGCGCGGGAACCGGCGGGCGTCCCGCCGCGCGGCCCACAGCATCACGGGGCCCCCGACGCGATCCACCCACCGCGTGACGCCGCCCAGTTCGCGCTCCATGTCCTTCCGGAGCCCGCGGATCTTCGCGCTGACGCCCGCGTTCGAGCTGCGCAGGTACTTCTCCATGGCGAACAGCGCCGCGCCGTATCCGTGGCGCAGGTCGCGCCCGTAGTCGCGGGCCCGCTTCCGCACGCGCGGGTCGGGGTCGTTCCGGTACCGCCGCCACCCCACCATCATCGTCCGGGCCAGCCGGTAGATGCTCGGGCCGTTCCGCTCGTAGTCGAGGCGGAACGCCCAGTCGAGGAGCGGCTTCGACTGCTCGCGCGAGATCGCGGCGTGGCGGAAGTTGAAGTGGTCCTGCCCGTGGATGTCCGCGAGGTCCACCTCGGGCAGGAGGCGGCCCTCGTCCACCATCTCCTGGTAGAGCGGCGTGCCCGGCACCGGGGTGTAGAGCATGAACTGGTGGAAGTCGGTCTCGTGGGACACGGCGTGCTCGATCTCGCCGGCGATGTTCTCGGGCGTGTGGTGCTCCAGGCCGACGATCGTCGAGCCGAGGACGCCGATGCCGTGCGCCTGCAGCTCCTTCGTGAGCGTCATCGTGTCGGCCCCCTGCAGCTTGGTGTACGCGCTCTGCTTCGCCTCGAGGCCCATCCACACCCAGGCAATGCCCAGCTCCACGAGCTCGCGCATCGTATACTTCGACAGGGCGTTCGCCGACGAGAACACGTAGAGCTGCCAGGCCTTGCCCTTCGCCTTCATCTGCTCGAGCAGCTCCATGGCTCGCGCCTTGTACAGGAGGAAGTTCTCGTCCATGATGAAGAACGAGTTCACCTTCAGGCGCGACTCGGCGTCGCACATCGCCTTGAAGAGCTCCTGGCCCTTCTCGAAGAAGTTCACCACCTTCCCCTTGCCGCCGAAGAACGCCGACGTCGTGCAGAAGTTGCAGCCCATCGGGCAGCCCACCGACGGGATGATGGTGGCGGCCGGGGAGCCCCCGCCCTTCGGCGCGCGCAGGCCCATCAGGTGAAAGCCGAACGACGAGGAGATGACGGGGTGGCGGATGGGCGTGTCGACGGCCTCACCCAGGAACGCGCGGAACCAGGCGACCCCCTCGCCCCTCACGATGTGGTCCGCGTCGATCATGTGCTGGATGCCGGGAATCGCCGTCACGTGCCCGCCGACCACAATCGTCGACTGCGGCGAGTGCTCGCGCACGAGCCGGCACATCTCCCGCACCTTGCCGACGTTCACGATGATGCTCGAGATGCCGACGATGTCGTAGCGCTGGGCCTTCAGCTCCTCGACGAACCGCTCGCGGGTGGGGAAGTCGAGCACGGCGCAGGGCGCCGAGATGTTGTGCTGGATGAACATGATGCCCCACGACCGGTGGAACAGCCGGAGCGAGAACGGGCCCTGCTCGCGCGTCACCTGGTTGTGGTAGAGCTCCATCGGGTTGATCGCGCGGCTCCCGAACTCGTCGTCCCGGGCGTAGGGGCCGAAGACGGACGAGAGCAGCACTCGGGCGCCGGTGCCCTTGGGGTGTCGCGGAACGCTGGCATCTGACATCAGTGACAGGGACCTTTCACCGGCCTTCGCGGGGTTCGGCGGATGGCGGACGCACGACCGGCGGACACGGAGCCTCGCTCTTTTATTATGACACGCCTCCGCGGAGACGCGCGGCAAAACGCGCGCGCAGGCCGGGACGCGCAGGCGGGCCGCCTGAGGGCGGCGTCAGTGCCCGCGACGGGCCTCGATCGGCGCCGCCGTGCCGGTGCGGCTGAGCCGCGGCCACGCGTAGCCGTAGCACGCGACGAACGCGAAACACGCCATCGGGACGACAAACGCGCGCGAGATGTCGAACGCGTCGCCGATGGCGCCCATGAGCTTCGGCAGCAAGGCCCCGCCCATGATGGCCATCACGATGAACGCCGACGCCTTCTTGGCCCGGGCCCCGAGGCCGTGGATCCCCAGGGCAAAGATCGTCGGGAACATGATCGACATGAAGAAGTAGCTGAGGAACACGCATGCCACCGAGATCCAGCCCAGCTTGAGGGCGACGAGCAGGCACGCGACCACGTTCAGCACGCCGTACAGGGCGAGCACGCGGTGGGCGGCGAACGTCCGCAGGATGGCCGCGCCCGTGAAGCGTCCGATCAGGAAGCAGACGAAGCCAACGGACGCGAGCGCCGCCGCGCCCGCGTCGGTCAGGCGCAGCGGCCCGCCCGGGTGCTGCTCGAACCACCCCGACAGGATGCCGGACGCCCACGACGCCGGAACCGGGGGCGTCTGCGACGTCATGTAGTTGATGAAGAAGCTGAAGATGCCGGCTTGCGCCGCCACATAGAGGAACTGCGCGGCGACGGCGGCCACGAAGTGCGGATGCGTCCAGATTGAGTGCGGGGCGCCGCCCGCATGGTCGTCGAGGCGGTAGTCGTCCCTGGTCGCCACGTCCGGCACGTAGGCGAAGTAGAAGACGACGGCGAGCACGAGCACGGCCACCCCGACGGCGGCGTACGGGATCCAGAGGGTCTCGGAACCCGTGCTGTGGCCCGAGGCGTCCTTGCCGTAGAAGAAGGCCGCGCCCGCGATCGGGCCGAAGATCCAGCCGATGCCGTTGCACGACTGCGCCAGGTTGATGCGGGTCGCGGCGTAGCGCTCGTCGCCGAGCACCGTCGTGTAGGGGTTGGCGATGGTCTCGAGGAACGTCAGGCCCGCCGCGATCACGCAGACCCCGATGAGGAATGCCCAGAACGCCCCGATGCTCGTGGCCGGAATGAACCAGAACCCGCCGGCCGCCACGAGCAGCAGGCCGGCGATGATCCCGCCCTTGTACCCCAGCTTCGAGGCGAGCCACCCCGCCGGGATCGCCATGAGGAAGTAGCCGAGATAGTGCGCGAACTGCACCCAGGCCGATTGCGCGAGCGAGAGGTGGAGCTCGGTCTGGAAGTGCTTGTCCATCACGTCGATCATCCCGTTGCAGAACCCCCACAGGAGGAACAGCGAGGACACGAGGACGAACGTGACGACGACGTTGCGGCCGTCGGCGAGGGTGAACATGCTGCGGCGGGTCTGGTTCATGTGCGTGCCTGTCGCGGAGCGACGATCGGTGCCATTCTCGCCGCGCCGGCCGGCTGCCGCAAGCGCGATCCGTCCGCGAGGCGGAAGTCCCGGGCGGCGTTCGACGCTAGACCAGCGTCAGCCCCCAGGCGGTCTTGAGGTCGACGACCTCGCCGCGGCGGACCATGTCGCGCGCCTCGTCGAGCGGGAAGACGTGCACGCGGATGTCCTCGTCTTCGTCCTTGTGGGCCTGCGGGCCGTCCGGGTCCGGCGGATGGAGGCCGGTGAGGCGGTAGTAGTTCATCACCTCGGTGCAGAATCCCGGCGTTGGGTACCAGGCGCCGGCGAACTCCACCCGGCCCGGCACGAGGCCGATTTCCTCCTCGCACTCCCGCGCGGCCGCCGCCGCGGCGTCCTCGCCGGGATCCAGGCTGCCCGCGGGCAGCTCCCAGATCCAGCGATCGAGCGCGTAGCGGTACTGGCGGATCAGCACGACGTGGCGCTCGTCCTGCATCGGCAGCAGGATGACCGAGCCGCGGTGCCGGACCATGTCAAGGGTGACCGTGCGGCCGTTCGGGAGCGTCACCCGATCGACGGTGATGGTGAAGATCCGGCCCGTGAAGGCTTCTGTCGATGACAGCCTCGTGCCGCGGGGTTCGTTCATGTATCGCCCTCCGACGTCGTCCGGCTCCAGGCGGCTACCGGCCGCTCGCTTGCCTCGCCTCGGCGTTCGCCACCAGGTCGTCCAGCACGTCCTGCAGGTCGGCCGGCAGCGGCGCCGAGAACGCGAGGCGGCGATCCGGATCGCCCGGGTGCGTGAACGCCAGCCGCCGCGCGTGAAGGAACGGTCGCTCGAGCCGGAGCACGGCCCGGAGATGCGCCGCCATCTGCCTCCTCACGCCCCCGTACACCGTGTCACCGACGATGGGGTGGCCGATGCCGCTCAGGTGGACGCGGATCTGGTGGGTGCGGCCCGTCGCGATGGCCACGTGCAGGTACGACACGCCGTCCAGGAACCGCGCCAACGTCACGCGTGTCGCCGCCGACCGCGCGAACCGGGCCCGGTGCGACATCTTCGTGCGGTCGTGCGGATCGCGCCCGATCGCGGCGTCGATGCGCCGGCCCTGCTGCACCAGGCCCCAGACCAGCGCCTCGTACTCCTTCTCGACTTCGCGGTCGTGGAACTGCCGGGCCAGTTCCCGGTGCGCGGCGTCGTGCTTCGCGACGACCATCACGCCCGAGGTGCCGCGGTCGAGGCGGTGGACGATGCCCGGCCGCAGCTCGCCGCCGACGCCGCTCAGGTCGTCGACGTGGTAGAGCAGCGCGTTGACCAGCGTTCCGCCGGCATGCCCCGGGGCGGGGTGCACCACCATCCCGGCCGCCTTGTTGATCACGATGACGTCCGCGTCCTCGAAGAGGACCTCGAGCGGCAGCGCTTCCGGCCGCGGCGCGGCGGGGGCCGGATCCGGGACATCGACGACGACCGTGTCGCCGGCGCGGACGGCGTAGTTCGCCTTCGCGTCCCGGCCGGCCACCGTGACGAAACCGTCCTTGATCAGGCGCTGGACCTGCGAGCGCGACGGCCCGCCGACCTGCGACACAATGAAGTGGTCGAGGCGCTGGCCGGCGGCTTCGCCGGCGACCCGCAGTTCGTGGTGCTGCATGGACCTCGGGGGCGGTGACACCGTCCGCGGCCGCCGGGGGCCGGACGCGTCACCGCCGCGAATCAGCGACCGCGCTTCCGTTTCGCCGCCGGCACGGCGGCCTTCACCGCCGGGCCGGCCTCCGGCGCGCGCCGCCAGAGCACGGCGATCATCATGATCGACAGCGGCACGAGCCCCAGGGAAATCCACTGCGACGTCGAGAAGCCCATGGTGAAGCCGCGGGGATCGCCGCGGAAGAACTCGATGAAGAACCGGGAGACCCCGTAGAGCAGGATGTAGATCCACCACGTCCAGCCCGCGCGCCGGCGCCAGTACTTCTCAGTGGCGAGCAGGAAGATCAGGATCAGGAACTCGGCGCCCGCCTCGTAGAGCTGCGTCGGGTGAAGCGCCACGTGCAAGGGTGTGCCGACGTTGCTGGCCGCGAACGGGTCGGTGAACGTCACGCCCCACGGCAGCGCCGTCGGCTTCCCGTAGCAGCAGCCCGCGAGGAGGCACCCGAAGCGCCCGACCACGTGCCCGAGGGCCAGGCCCGGCGCGATCGCGTCGGCGACCGGCCAGGCGGGGAGCCGGTGCTTCCGCATGTACCAGAAGCCCACGGCGAAGGCGACGATGAGCCCGCCGTAGAACACGCCGCCCGAGCGCGCCAGGGTCCAGATCTCCGCGGGATGCTGCCTGAAGTAGCTGAAGTCCACGAGGAGCAGCAGGAGTTTCGCTCCGACGAGGGCCGAGATGATGATGTAGATGCCCAGGTCGAGGACGCGGTTGGCGTCGAGGCCGAACCGGCGCGCGCGGTGCACCGCGTAATACAGGGCGACCAGGTAGGCCGACGCGAGGAGCACGCCGTAGCTGTAGACCGTGATCGGGCCCAGTTCAAGAAGTCGTGGGAACATGCCTGCCCATTCCAATCATGTCGGCGAGCATCGCAACCACGCCCAGCGTGATGGCGGAATCGGCGACGTTGAACGCCCAGAAGTGCCAGGAGCCAAACACGACGTCGATGAAGTCCACGACCGAGCCGATGGCGAGGCGATCGACCAGGTTGCCGAGCGCGCCGCCGAGAATCAGCGCGAGCCCGATCCTCGACAGCCCCTCGTGCGACGTCTCCCGCGCCGCGTAGAGCGCGATGCCGATGAGCGCCGCCGTGGCCACCAGGGCCACCACGGTGGCCTTGTAGGGGAACTCGACGCCGTTCAGGAAGCCGAACGCCGCGCCGGTGTTGCGGACGTGCACGAGGTTCAGGACGCCGGGAAGGACCTCGACGGTGTCGTGCCGCGGGATTTCGCGGCGCACCAGGGCCTTGGTCAGCTGGTCGGCGATCACGATCGCGGCGATGATTGAGGCCTCGAGCCCGTACCGGCGGGCCGCGCCCGCGCCGGGCCCGCCGCCCGCCACGCCGCTCATCGCGCCGCCGCCAGCGCGTCCTCGCAGCGGGGACACACGCCTTCGCGGCCCGCGGCGCTCGACACCTCGGGCACGTACCGCCAGCAGCGGCCGCACTTCGTGCCCTCGGCCCTCGCGGCCACGATGTGGACCGCGCTGCCGTCGCTTTCCTGGTAGACGGCGCCGTCGGCAGGGGCCTGGCCGGCGGCCGGGACGCTGGTGCGGTCGTCGACCTGCGAGGTGATGAACAGCGCGGGCAGCAGGTCCTGGTGCGCCGCGATCAGGTCGCCGAGGGCCCCCGTGCCGCGCAGGTGGACCACCGCCTCGAGCGACTGCCCGATGCGCTTCGACTGGCGCAGCGTCTCGAGTTCGGCGTTGACGGCCGCGCGCAGCTTCAGCAGCCGCGACCAGCGCGACACCAGTTCCTCGTTCTGGAAGAGGTGCACCTCTTTCGGGAACTCGGCGAGATGGACGGACTCCTCGCGATCGCCGGGCAGGTGTTTCCAGTACTCCTCGGCCAGCACCGGCAGGATCGGGGCGATGAGCCGGGCGAGGCCGTCGGCGATGGCGAACATCGCGGTCTGCGCCGAGCGCCGCGCCCGCGCGTCCGGGGCGAGCGTATAGAGCCGGTCCTTCGAGACGTCCACGTAGAAGGCGCTCAGGTCCACGGTGACGAAGGCGTTCAGCGCCTGGAAGACGGCGGGGAAGTCGTACTGCTCGTACGCGGCGAGCACCCTGGCCGCGAGTTCGCCGTAGCGGGCCATCGCGAAGCGATCCACCTCGTCCATCACGAGGGGCGGCACCATGTCCGCCGCCGGCTCGAAGTCGGCGAGGTTCGCCGCCAGGATGCGCAACGTGTTCCGCAGCTTGCGGTAGGCCTCGACGACGCGTGCCAGGATCTCCGGGCCGAACCGCACTTCTTCCCGGAAGTCCACGCTGGCGACCCAGAGCCGCAGGATCTCCGCGCCGCTCTTCTTGATCACGTCCTCGGGAGGCACGTCGTTCCCGAGGGACTTCGACATCTTCTTGCCCTCCTCGGTCACCACCATGCCGTGGGCGAGGACTTGGTCGTACGGGGCGCGCCCGCGCGTGCCGAGGGCCACCAGCATCGAACTCTGGAACCAGCCCCGGTACTGGTCGGTCCCCTCGAGGTAGAGGTCCGCGGGCCAGCGCAGTTCGGGGTGCACGGCCAGCACGGCCTCGTGACTCGAGCCGGAGTCGAACCAGACGTCGAGGATGTCCTGCTCGCGGTCGAAGGACGCGCCGCCGCAGGACGGGCAGGCGAACCCGGGCGGGACGAAGTCCTCGACGGGGCGCTCGTACCACGCCTCCGCGCCGTCTTTCTCGAACGCCGCGGCCGCGCGTTCGACGAGTGCCGCCGTCAGCGTGGCCGTGCCGCAGGACGTGCATGCGAGGGCGGGGATCGGCACGCCCCACGACCGTTGCCGCGAGATGCACCAGTCCGGGCGCGTCTCGAACATCCCCTTCATGCGGTCGCCGCCCCAGGCCGGCACCCACTGCACGCGGCCGGTCTCGGCCATCGCCCTCGCGCGCAGGCCGGTGTCGTCCATGCCGATGAACCACTGGGAAGTCGCCAGGAAGATCACCGGGTTGTGGCAGCGCCAGCAGTGCGGGTACGAGTGCTCGAACCCCTCTCGCTTCCAGAGCTTTCCCTCGTCCCGGAGGGCGGCTTCGACTGCCGGGTTCGCGTCGAACACGGTCAGGCCCGCGAACCGCTCGACCTCGTCGGTGAACCGTCCGTCCGCCGCCACGGGCGCGTAGATGTCGAGGCCGTACTTCACGCCGGTGTGGAAGTCGTCGCTGCCGTGGCCGGGCGCCGTGTGCACGACGCCGGTGCCCGTGTCGAGGGTGACGTAGCCGGCCAGCACGCCCAGCGAGTCCCGCGCGTAGAGCGGGTGGCGGAACCTCACGCCTTCGAACACCGTGCCCGGCACCTTCACGATCGGCCGCTCGAAAGGCGTGCCGAGCGTCGCCGACAGGCCCTCGGCGAGGGCCTCGGCGACGATCACGACGCGGTCGCCGACGGGGTACGCCCCGTACACGGCGTCGGGGTGGAACGCCAGGGCCAGGTTGGACGGGATGGTCCACGGGGTCGTGGTCCAGATGAGCGCCGACACCGGCCGGTCCTTCAGTTCCGGCACGCGCGCGCCGAGTTCGGCTGCCCCGGCCTCGCCGACGGGGAACTCCACGTAGATCGACGGCGAGGTGTGATCCTCGTATTCGACTTCCGCCTCGGCGAGCGCCGTGCGGCAGTGGATGCACCAGTGGACCGGCTTCTTGCCCTTGTACACCATGCCCTGCTCGACGAACTTGCCGAGCGCCCGCACGATCGCCGCCTGGTACCGGAAGTCCATCGTCAGATACGGGTCTTCCCAGTCGCCGAGCACGCCAAGGCGTTTGAACTGCGCGCGCTGGATGCCGACGAACCGCATGGCGTACTCGCGGCAGGCGCGGCGCAGATCGGCCACGCTCATCCCGCTGACCTTCGAGCCCAGCTCCTTGAGCAGCCTCAACTCGATCGGCAGCCCGTGGCAGTCCCAGCCGGGGACGTACGGGGAATCGAAGCCCGCCATGGATCGCGAGCGCACGACGACGTCCTTCAGGATCTTGTTCAGCGACGTGCCGAGATGCACGCTGCCGTTTGCGTACGGCGGGCCGTCGTGGAGGATGAAGATCGGCGCGCCCCGGCGCCGATCGCGCAGCTGGCGGTACAGATTGATGGCGTCCCAGTGCGCCAGCATCTGCGGCTCGGTCGCCTGCAGGTTGGCCTTCATCGGGAAGCCGGTCTTGGGCAGATTGAGCGTGTCTTTCCAGTCGGCCATGATGATCGTCGTATTCTAGCCTGAAAGCGCGAAAGGGCCCGGCGGACCGCGCAGCCGCGCGGTCCGCCGGGCCCCCCGGAAACCAGACCTGGACTGGTCGCGCGCGGGCTAGCGCCGCCGCGTCGACGTCGAGATCTGAACCCTGAACTCGCCGCTGTTGTTGCCGCAGTCGCCGTCATTGATGCCGAGGAACAGCACGCCGTCCGCGGGCATCAGGAGCGCCTGCCGCTGATCGCCGATGCCGAACGGGCGCCCGTACGCGACACGCCCGAGCAGCGCGCCGGCGAGGACTCCCCGCATCGGCGCGTTCCGTACGTAGCGGCCGATCTTGGAACCCCCGACGCCGGCTACATCGTCCCGACCTTCGCCCAACCAAATCTCGCCGGACCCATCGAACCTCACCGGCTGGTTCTGCGCGACGATGATGCCGGTGCTCGTCCAGCACTGGTTCGCCGGCACGGAGATCCCGGCGCCGCCCTGTTCCAGGCCGGACTGTTGCCCGGTGCCGCGCTGACTGCGGTTGCGCTGCTGGCCCGACCCGTAGGTGCCCGCCGTGTCCTGTTGCTGAGTGTTTCCGGACGCTCCGGTGCCGCGCTGACCGCGGTTGCCCTGCTGCTGACTCTGGCCCCCGGACGCGGTGTCGGACGAGGGCATGCCGTCCCATCTCGCGAGGTAGATGCGCGCCGTTTCGTTCGAGCTGAGGTCCCGATCGCCGCCGCTCGTCCGAATCGTGATCCGCAACGGGTCGTTGCCGCCGATGTCGTACAAGCTGCCCGTGAGCGTGCCGCCGCTCCGGAACACGACGAGGGCGCGCCCGTCCTGCACCTGGCCGGCCTCCGACGCCGGGATCGTTCCGCCGGTGAAGTCGATGACCGCCACCTGGTCGGCGGGGATCCGCTGCTCGATGCCGTTGACCCGGATGGTGAAGCCGACGCCGCCGAGGTCGACGAGCTCGCACGTGATGCGGCTCCCGTTCCTCAGGATGAGCGTCGCCTGTGGGGCGGCCAACGCGGTCGCGGCGAAGGTCGCCACCGCCGCGACGACCAGGGCCAGAACGATTCGTTTCGTCATCGGTCGCCTCCTTCGGGCAACGTCGTGTTTCAGAGTGTATCGGGATCATTATACGCGCGGTCCACAGTGGCCCGTCCGGGCGGCCGGTATAATGGACGGCGCTCGGACGGCGCAGGGGGCGCGGCGATGGTGACGCGCGCGGTGTTCTTCGACGTCGACTTCACGCTCATCTACCCGGGGCCGTCGCTCCAGGGCGAGGGGTACGGGTACTTCTGCGCGCGCCACGGGATGACGGTCGACACCTCGCTGTTCCGCGCGGCGGTCGGCCAGGCGGCGCCGGTGCTGGATGAGGTGAAGGCCCACAACTACGACGCGCAGGTGTTCATCGATTACACGCGCGCGATCATCGAGCACATGGGCGGCGCCGGTCCCGGCGCCGAGCTCGCGGCGAGGGAGATCTACGACGAGTGGGCGGCCTGCCGCCACTTCTTTCTCTACGACGACGTGGAACCGGCGCTGAGGGCGCTGGCGGGGGCCGGGCTGAAGATCGGGCTGATCTCGAACACCCAGCGCCCGCTCGACGAGTTCGCCGCGCACTTCGAACTGCGCGACCTCTTCTCCGCCGCGGTGTCCTCGGCCCAACTCGGCTACCTCAAGCCGCACCCGGCGATCTTTCGGGCGGCGCTCGCCGCGATCGGCGCACCCGCGGAGTCCGCCGTGATGGTGGGGGACAGCGTGAAGGCCGACATCGAAGGCGCCCGTCAGATCGGCATGCGCGCCGTGCTGCTCCGGCGCAGCGGCGCCGGGCTGTCGAGCCCGCTGCCGCGCACCCTCGGGCCGGGCTACGAGGACGTGCCCGTGATCGCCTCGCTCGCCGAACTGCCGCCGCTCCTGCTGGAGGGGGCATCCCGCTTGCCTCGCCGTGGCCCCGCCGAGGTCGCGGCTGACACACCCGGCGAGGGCCGAGGCGAGGGCAAAGGCGGGAGTCCCGAGCCCTGACCGGCATGACCATCCGCCCGCTCCACACCATCGCGGAGTTTCAGGCGGTCTCCGTCCTCGAGAGCGAGATCTGGGGGTACACGAGCTCCGAGGACGCGGTGGGCATCCCCATGTTCGTCGCGACGCTGAAGCGCGGCGGCATCCTGCTCGGCGCCTGCGACGGCAACCGGCTGATCGGGTTCGTCTACTCGATCGCGGGCATGAAGGACGGCCGGCCGACGCAGTGGTCGCACATGCTGGGCGTGCGGCGCGAGTACCGCGCCGCGGGTATCGGGCGGGACCTGAAGCTGGAACAACGGCGGGTCTGCCTCGGGATGGGCGTCGAGCTCATGGAGTGGACCTACGATCCGCTCGTGGCCGTCAACGCCCACCTCAACCTGCGGCGGCTCGGCGCGACCGCCCGGGAATACGTGGCGGACGCCTACGGCCAGTCCGCCAGCCCCCTGCACAAGGGCGCGCCGACGGACCGCTTCATCGTGGAGTGGCGGATGCGGTCCCCGCGCGTGGAAGCGGCACTGGGCGCGCCCCGTGCGCCGGCGCCGTCTCCGGCCGGGCCCTCGTTTCCGGGTGTGGCGCGCGTGAACTCGGTGGAGCAGCGCGGCGAGTGGCTCGAGTGCGGGGTCTGGGACGCGACGCTGACGGCCCCGGAACTGGCTGTCATCATTCCGGGCGGCTACACCGGGATGCTCGAGCGCGAGCCGGCGCTCGGGCACGCGTGGCGCATGGCCACGCGCGACATCTTTACCGGCTACTTCGCACGGGGTTACGCGGCCGCCGACTTCGCGTTCGGAGCCGGCGGCTCGGGGACGTACCTCCTCCGGCAGGTCCCGCCGGGCGCCTGACGCGTTTCAGCGCAGGACATTGGGCGACAAACCGGGACTCGGGATCCGGGACTCGGGACTCGGACCGTCGGGCGCCTGACGGCCTTGTCGTTTGCGTGCGACAGCCACGCGGGGAATGCCGGCCAGGTCGGCTCGCAGATCGACGAACTCGAGCGCTGGCGCCGCGCTGATGATCTCGCGCACGACGTCGGCCTGTGCGTAGCCGAACTCGAACAACAACCACCCCCCTGGCCGCAGACGGCCGGCGGCCTCCGGCACGAGGCGCCGGATCACGTCGAGGCCGTCCGGGCCGCCATCCAGCGCGCTCACCGGCTCGTAGCGGCGGATCTCCGGTTGCAGGCGTTCGAGTTCGCCTGTCGGCACGTACGGAGGATTCGACACCACGGCATCGTACGGGCCCGCGGCATCGCGGAGCAGATCACCCGTCGCGAACCGGACGCGATCGCCGACGTCATGGCGCGCGGCGTTCCGCCGGGCGACATCCAGCGCGGCATCCGACGCGTCGATGGCAGTAATCGTCGCCGCCGGCAGCCAGCGGGCGAGGGCCACGGCGATGCATCCAGAACCGGTGCCCACGTCGGCGATGGTGAAGCGGGGCCGCGACACGGCGGGGCCGCCCGCGCCCGGCGCCCCGGCGCCGCTGCCCTCGCTGAGGCGCGCGAGCGTCTCTTCGACGAGGAGTTCCGTTTCGGGGCGGGGGATGAGCACGCCGGTGCCGACCTCGATGTCAAGCTCCCAGAACTCGCGGCGGCCGATGACGTAGCCCGTCGGCTCGCGGAGCTCCCGGCGGCGCACGAGCGGCTCGAACGCCCTGTCGAACGAGGGAGGGCACCCGTCGCGCATGGCGGCCACCAGGCGCCCCCGCTCCCACCCGCCGAGCGCGTGGCGGGCCAGCACGTCGGCGTCAATCGCGGCTTCGATCGGATCGATTCCCGCGCGCTCGAACCTCCGCCGCGCCTCCTGGATCCGCTCGTGTAGCGTCTCAGTCGCTGCCATCGGTGGGTTCGGCCTTCCCCTGCCCCTGGTCAGTCCCCGGCCCCCAGCCCCTGGCGCCTAGCCATTGTCCGCCGTCGCCTCCTTCAGCCGTTCGGCGGTGAAGAAGGTGACGGCCTCGTCGACGAGCTCGTTCACGTTACCGTCGAGGACGTCGGGGAGGCGATGGGTGGTGAAGTTGATCCGGTGGTCCGTGATCCGGCTCTGCGGGTAGTTGTAGGTGCGGATCTTCTCCGACCGCTCGCCGGTGCCCACTTGGCTCTTGCGGTCCTTCGCGATGGCGTCCAGCTGCTTCCGCATCTCCATCTCGTAGAGGCGCGCCCGCAGCACCTTCAGGGCCTTCGCCTTGTTCTTGACCTGCGACTTCTCGTCCTGCTGCGACACGACGAGGCCCGTGGGGATATGGGTGAGGCGCACGGCCGAGTACGTCGTGTTCACGCTCTGGCCTCCGGGCCCGCTCGAGCAGAAGGTGTCGATGCGAAGGTCCTTCGCATCGATCTGCACGTCGACCTCTTCCGCCTCTGGCAGCACCGCGACCGTGGCGGTCGACGTGTGAATCCGCCCGCTGGCCTCGGTGGCCGGGACGCGCTGCACGCGGTGTACGCCGCTCTCGTACTTCAGCCGGCTGTACACGCTCTTGCCCTCGATGGTCGCGATGACTTCCTTCAGACCGCCGACGCCGTTCTCGTTGCTCGACAGGACGTCGACGCGCCATCCCTGGCGCTCGGCGTAGCGGCTGTACATCCGGAACAGATCCGCGGCGAACAGCGCGGCTTCGTCGCCGCCCGTCCCGGCACGGATCTCGAGCACGACGTTCTTCTCGTCGTTCGGGTCCTTCGGAATGAGCAGGACCTTGATCTCCGCGAGGAGCGCCTCGGCCCTTGCCTTCAGGCCGGGCAGTTCCTCCTGCGCCAGCGCCTTCATGTCCGCGTCGTCGCTCGCGGCGAGTTCGTCGGTCTGGGTGATCTCGGACACGACCGCCTTGTACTCGCGGAATTTCTCGACGACGGGCTCGATCTCGGCCAGCGCCTTCGCGTGGGTGCGGTACTGGGACGGATCCGCCTGCACCGTCGCGTCGCTGAGCAGCGCGAGCAGGTCGTCGTACTTCGAGTCAACGGAGAGCAGCTTGTCGAGCATCACGTGATCCTTGTCAGCAGCCAGTAGCCAGAAGCCAGAAGATCCTTCTTGCTTCTGACAATCGTCAGGAGGTCCTTCTGACTTCCGTCTAGCCCCCCGACACCGGCGGCAGGAACGCCACCTCGTCGCCGTCGGCGACAGGTGCCGAGAACGGCGCGAAGTCCGCGTTCACCGCGGCAGACACCGACGCCCGGTACGGACGCGCCGCAGGGAACTCGGCCGCCACGGCGTCCCACACGACCTGGACGGTGGCCCCGTCCGGCACGTCGCGGGGCAGGCGTGGCGAGCCCGCGAGTTCGCGCAGGCGGGCGAACAGCAGCACGGTCACTCGCATGCGCGCCTGCAGGCGGCCTCGCGTGCGGCCGCATCCGACGGATCGGCCGTGGCGCCCTCAATCCACGCCTCGCCGCCTTCGAACACCTCGCGCTTCCAGATCGGGGCGATCTGTTTGACGCGCTCGATCGCGTACCGACAGGCCTGGAAGGCCTCCGCCCGGTGCGGCGACGCCGCGGCAATCGCGATGCTGGACTCGCCGACCGCCAGTCGTCCAACCCGATGCCGGATCGCCAGCCGGACGCCGGGCCACGCGTCGGCCGACTCCGCGGCGATGATTCCGAACGCCTTGACCGCCAGCGGCTCGTACGCCTCGTAGTGCAACTCGGTCACCCGCCGGCCCAGGTTCTCGCCGCGAACGAGTCCCACGAACGTCACGACCGAACCGTGCCGTCCTGATGGCCCGCCGCCGTCCACCAGGCGCACCATCGCCGCGAGATCGAGCGGTTCGGACGTCACGCTCAGCAGGGCTTCCGGCATGGCAGCCAACAATCCAGTATAGCAGCCGGGCCTTGCCGGCACCGGCCGCGCGGGCTGAAGCCCACGGGCCCCGTTCCCGGCGCCCGGCCGACACCCGCGATCGCCGGGCTCAGCGCCGGCTGAAGACCAGCAGGAACTGGTACGGCAGGAAGGTCTCATGCGCGACGAGCCGGAGCCCGGCGGCCTCCGCGTCTCGGATGACGAGGCCGGGATCGACCCGATCCTCCAGGGCCGGTCCCGGGCCCAGGCCGTCCTTCTTGAAGTCCACCACGCCCACGCGCCCCTGCGGCTTGATCGCTTTCGCGATGTTCCGGAGCAGCGCGTCGGGGTTCTCGAGCTCATGGTAGGTGTCGACGATGATGACCGCATCCAGCGCGCCAGGAGGCAGGCGCGGGTCCTCGGATGTCCCGAGCACGGCGCGGACGTTCCTGAGGCCCTCGCGGGCGACGCGGCGCCCTGTGGCCTCGAGCATCTGCCGCTGGATGTCTTCCGCATAGACGGTGCCGCTCGCGCCGACCCGGCGGGCGAGGCGGATCGTGAACCAGCCGCCGCCCGCGCCGATGTCGGCCACGGCCGACCCCTCGGCCACACCCAGCGCGTCCATGATCCGATCGGGCATCTGCCACAGATCGCGATCCGGGCCCTCGAGCAGGCCCAGGTCCACCGGCGCGAACAGCTTTCCGTGCTGCGGCCGTGCCTGCGCGTGGATGGCGGCGGCGCCCGCGGCGAGCAGGCAGACGACCGCAATCACCGCGACGCGGCGGCTCGCCCGCACCCGGGTTCTCGCGTCTATCCCGCTGTCCATCAGTGGTTTAGCAGCCTGCCTGAAAACACGTTATACTCGCGACCATGTTACCAGAGTTTTTCTCGAGCATGCTGGAACTCGTGATTCGGACGGCGACCGATTTGCCGCCCGACGTGCGCGCAGCCATGAAGGCCGCCACGAACATCGAACCGGCGGACACGCGGTCCGGGCAGGCCCTCGCCATTATCAACGTCAACATCGACGAGGCGGCGAGCGGCGAGGGTCCCATCTGCCAGGACACCGGCATGCCCATCTACGAGATTCATCTCCCGCGCGGCTCCGACGAGCTCTGGATGGCCGACCAGATTCGCCTGGCCGTGGCCGAAGCCACGAGGCTGGGCAAGCTCAGGCCGAACTCGGTCGACTCGATCACGGGCAAGAACTCGGGCAACAACCTCGGGCCCGGCACCCCGGTGTTCCACTTCCGCCAGTGGGCGAGGGAGGAGATCGAGGTGAAGCTGATGCTCAAGGGCGGCGGCTGCGAGAACTGCAACGCGCAGTACTCGGTGCCCGTCGAGCTGTCACACCTGGGCCGCGCCGACCGCAACCTGGAGGGCGTGCGCAAGTGCATCCTGCACGCCGTTTGGGCGGCCCAGGGCAAGGGGTGCAGCCCGGGCGCCATCGGCGTCTGCGTCGGCGGCGATCGCGCGTCGGGGTACGCCCACGCCAAGGACCAGCTCTTCCGCACGCTCGACGACGTGAACCCGGAGCCGGCGCTGGCGGAGCTCGAAGCCGACATCATGGGCACCGTGAACCGGCTCGGGATCGGCGCGATGGGGTTCCACGGACGCACGACGCTCATCGGCTGCAAGATCGGCGCGCTGAACCGGCTGCCGGCGAGCTTCTTCGTCTCGGTGGTGTACGACTGCTGGGCGTTCCGCCGCCTCGGCGTCGTCCTCGACGCCACGAGCGGGGAGATCGTCGAGTGGCAGTACCGCGATCCGTCGAGCCTGGTCCTGCCGATGGCCAGCGAACAGGGCTTTGCACGCACCGGCAAGGAAGTGGTTCTGACGACGCCGCTCACCGAGGACGCCGTCCGGGCGCTGACGGTCGGCGACGTCGTGCTCCTGAACGGCCGGATGTTCACGGGCCGCGACGCGGTCCACGCGTACCTGATGAAGCACGACCCGCCGGTGGACCTGCACGGCTCGGCGCTCTATCACTGCGGCCCCGTCGCCGTGAAGGACGGGGACCGGTGGGTCATCAAGGCCGCGGGGCCGACGACGAGCATCCGGGAAGAGCCGTACGAAGCCGACGTGATCCGCAACCTCGGCGTGCGCGCGGTCATCGGCAAGGGCGGCATGGGCGCCAGGACCCTCGAGGCGCTGAAGGACCGCGGGGCCGTCTACCTCAACGCGATCGGCGGTGCGGCGCAGTTCTACGCCCGCTGCATCGAGCGCGTGGACGGCGTCTCGCTGTTCCATCTGGGCGTGCCGGAGGCGATGTGGCACCTCCAGGTCAAGGACTTCCCGGCCATCGTCACGATGGACTCGAAGGGAAACAGCCTCCACAAGGACCTGGAGACCGAGAGCGCGAAGGAACTCGCCGCGCTGAAGCGTTGAAGACCGGGGGGAGCGAGGGGCGGGTTCTTCGGCGTGGCCAGCTGCCGCGACTGTGTCGCGGACCTGTTCTACGGGACGGACTTCTCGGCACTGCCCCGGGGCGGGATGGTCGTCCGTAACGGGGACGGGTTCCGCCGCAACATCCACGACATCTCGGGCGCGCCGTTCCGATCGAAATTCGAGGACGACCTGCCGAAATGCGGCGGCGCCACGGGCATCGGCGTCATCAGCGACAACGAAGACCAGCCGCTGCTCATCGCCTCCCACCACGGCTCGTACGCCCTCGTCTCATGGCTGGGCCTTGCAGCCCTTCCGGGCGGTGTATGATCCCCACCCGAGGCCGCACATGACCGATTCCGCCGCCGTGACCGCCCGTCCTGCGCCCCCGCGGGCGTACCGCTGGCTGGTGCTCGTCTTCATCAGCCTGGCGATGTTCGGCAACTACTACGTGTACGACTGCATCAGCCCGCTGGCCGACGTGCTCAAGGCCCGCCTGGGATTCACCGACACCAACATCGGCCTGCTCCAGGCGATCTACAGCATTCCGAACATCTTCATGGTGCTCGTCGGCGGGATCATCGTCGATCGCATCGGCGTCAAGCGGGCCACCATGGCCTTCGGGGCGACCTGCCTGGCGGGCGCCGTGGTGACCGCGAGCGCGCCCTCGCTGGCCGTGATGGCCGCCGGCCGCCTGATCTTCGGCCTCGGCGCCGAGTCGCTGATCGTGGCGGTGACGACGGCCATCGCCAAGTGGTTCAAGGGCAAGGAGCTGAGCTTCGCCTTCGGCGTGAACCTGACCATCGCGCGCATCGGGTCGTTCGCGGCCCTCAATTCGCCGTCGTGGGCGAGCTGGGCCTACGGCGACTGGCGCATGCCGCTGCTCATCTCGGTGGCGTTCGCCACGTTCTGCGTGACCGGCGCCATCCTGTACTGGGTACTCGAGGTTGGTGCCGCCAAGAAGTACGCCCTCGGCGCCGCGGGCTCCCCCGACAAGGTGATCTTCCGCGACATCTTCCGCTTCGGCTGGTCCTACTGGCTCATTGTGGCCCTCTGCGTGACCTTCTACTCGGGTATCTTCCCGTTCCAGACCTTCGCCGTGAAGTTCTTCATGGAGGCGCACGGCGTGTCGCGCGAGACGGGCGGGTTCCTCTCGAGCATGCTCACGCTCTTCGCGATGATCTGCACGCCGCTCTTCGGCCTGATGGTCGACAAGATCGGGAAGCGATCCCTGTTCATGATGTTCGGCTCGCTGCTGCTGATTCCCGTCTACCTGATGATGGGCTACACCTCGGTGTCGCTGTACGTCCCGATGGCCATGATGGGCATCGCCTTCTCGCTCATCCCCGCGATCATGTGGCCGTCGGTCGCCTACGTCGTCGAGGAGAAGAAGCTCGGGACGGCGTACGGCCTGATGACCCTCGTCCAGAACGTCGGTTTGGCGGGCTTCAACCTCGTGATCGGGTGGGCGAACGACGCCGCCGGCGCGAGCGCCGCGAACCCGGCCGGCTACCGGCTGGGGATGCAGATCTTCTCGAGCCTCGGGTTCTTCGCCGTCCTCTTCTCGCTGCTCCTGTGGCGGCGCGAGCGCGGGCCCCACGCGCACGGGCTGGAGACGATCAAGGCCGGCTGATCCCCCGGCCCCCCGGGGCGGCCCGTCCTGTCATAAGATGGCGGGAGAGACACCACCATGAGCGCATCCAAGGTTGCGATCCTCCGCACGCGGCCGTCGACCGTCCTCCGCGACTACCACGAGCTGATGAACCTGGCCGGCTACCAGGACGTCATCGCGAAGGACGCGGACACGGCGCTGAAGGTCAACATCTCCTGGCACTTCTTCTTCCCCGGCAGCTCGACGGTTCCGTGGCAGCTCGACGGGGTGATCCGGGCGCTGAAGGCCGACGGGTACGACCCGGGACTCGTCCACGCCTGTCACAATCGCACGGTGGTTATCGACGCGCACCTCGGCGAGCGCGAGAACAAGCAGATCGACGTCGTCGAGGCCCACGGCCTCCGGAACATCCACCTCTACGAGGGCGAGGAGTGGATCGGGATCAAGGACGCGGTGGGCGACCTGACGAAGCAGTTCTTGTGCCTGAACGAGGTCTACCCCCAGGGGTTCCTGATCCCGAAGCGGTTCATCGGCGAGAACGTCATCCACCTGCCGACGATCAAGGCCCACGTCTTCACGACGATGACCGGCGCCATGAAGAACGCGTTCGGCGGCCTGCTGAACGAGCGGCGCCACTGGACCCATCCAGTGATCCACGAGACCCTGGTGGACCTGCTGATGATCCAGAAGAAGATCCACCGCGGGATTTTCGCGGTGACCGACGGCACGTTCGCCGGCGACGGCCCGGGGCCGCGGTGCATGACGCCGTCCGTGAAGAACGTCATCCTGGCCAGCGCGGACCAGGTCGCCATCGACGCCGTCGCCGCGAAGCTGATGGGGATGGATCCCCTGTCCATCAAGTTCATCCGGCTCGCGCACGACGCGGGGCTCGGGTGCGGCAACCCTCGCGACATCGAGATCGTGGGGGACGCGGAGGCGGCGCGGGAGAACTGGCACTTCGCCGGCCCGTTCAAGAAGATGACATTCGCCTCGAGGATGCAGCACCTCATCTACTGGGGCCCGCTCAAGAAGCCGATCGCGTGGAGCCTGAAGACGGTGCTCGCGCCGTGGTCCTACATCGCCAGCGTGGTGTACCACGACAGTTACTGGTACCCCCGCCACGCGGATCGGCTGATGGCGGACGTGCTCGCGAGCGACTGGGGCCGGCTGTTCCAGAACTGGACGGCGGCCTCGGCGAAGGCCGACGCCGACGGGTACCCGGACGTCGGCGCCGCGCCGGCCCAGATCAGCCGCCTGGGCGCGAAGGCCTTCGGCAGATCGCTGCGCGTGCTCGGCACGTGCATCGCCGAGGCGCCGGAGTTCGCCAACAGGAAGCGCAAGGTCGTTCGTGATTGACGTCCAGCATCTGACGAAGACGTACGGCGTGTTCAAGGCGGTCGACGATTTTTCCTTCCGCGTCGACCCGGGGGAGATCATCGGCCTCATCGGCCCGAACGGCGCCGGCAAGACCTCCACGCTGCGCTGCATCGTCGGCATCCAGGCGCCCTCCGCCGGCACCGTATCCGTCGGCGGGCACGATATCGTCAAAGATCCCGTCGAAGCGAAGCGGCTGCTGGCGTTCATGGCGGACGAACCGGCGCTCTTCGAGTACCTCACCGTGATGGAGCACCTGCGGCTGACGGCGCGGCTCTATCGCGTGCGCGACGTCGAGACGAGGGCGAAGGCGCTCCTCTCGGAGCTCCAGCTGACGGGCAAGGAGCACGCGCTGCCGGCGGAGCTGTCGCGCGGCATGAAACAGAAGGTCGCGATCGCCTGCGGCCTGCTGCACGATCCGGCCGCGCTCCTCTTCGACGAGCCGCTCACCGGCCTGGATCCCCTCGGCATCCGGCACATGAAGGAGACGATCGTGGCGCGCGGACGCGCGGGCGCGGCGGTCATCGTGTCGTCGCACCTGCTGCATCTCGTCGAGGAGATTTGCACGCGCATCGTGATCATCGACCACGGCGTGAAGGTCGCGGACGCGACGCTCGCGGAACTCCGGGCGCGGCCCGAGCTGTCGGCCGCCGGGTCCAGCCTCGAGCAGATCTTCATCACCGCGACGGCGGGCGAGCCGTAGATGGTCGGCGCGTTCCTCTATCTCACGTGGTGCTCGACGACGAACCGCGTGCGGCGGCGGCTGCGACGGCTGCGGGAGCCGCGGTATCTCATCGGCCTCATCGTCGGCGTGCTCTACATGTGGTTCGCGGTGTTCCGGGGGAGCATCCGGCCGGGCTCGGCGTCGGCGGGCCGGAACGCCATCGCCATGATCGCCGCGCCGATGCAGCTCGTCGGCAGCGTGCTCCTCCTGGCGGCCGCGGCGATCGCGTGGGTGTGGCCGGGGACGGGACAACCCATCACGTTCTCGCGGTCCGAGGTTCAGTTCCTGTTTCCGGCGCCCGTGACCCGCCGCGACCTGGTGCACTTCAAGGTGCTGCGGTCGCAGCTGGGGATCCTGTTCGGCAGCGCGATCCTCACGGTCTTCATGCGCCCGCGCTCGCTGGCGGCGGGATGGACCCTCCTGGCCGGGGTCTGGGTGATGCTGATGGTCGTGCGCCTCCACCTGATGGGCGTTGCGCTCAGGCGGGCCAGTCTCAGGCAGCACGGCGCGAGCGGCATCGCGCGGCAGTGGCTGCCGCTGGCGATCGTTGTTGGCGCGGTCGGGGTGCTCGCGGCGGCCGTCGTACGCGCCTGGCCGGCGCTGATGGCGGTGCCTGACGCGGGGATGGTCTTCGCGGAACTCCAGCGCCTCGGCAGCACGGGTGCCGCCGGCACCGTGCTGTGGCCGTTCCGCGCGCTGGTGAGGCTTCCGCTGTCAGCGTCGGCGGTCGAGTTCTGGAAGGCTCTGCCCGCGGGGCTCGTGCTGCTCGCGTTGAACTACGCGTGGGTGCTGAGGTCCGACGCCGCATTCGAGGAGGCATCGGCGGAACATGCGGAGAAACAGGCGGTCGCCCCCCGGGCGGCGGCTCGCGCGTCCGTGAAGGGCGCGGCCCCGACGCCGTTCACGCTGGGCGCGGAGGGACCGCCGGAAACCGCCATCCTCTGGAAGAACCTGATCTTCGTGGGCCGCTACGTTTCGCTGCGCACGCTGCTCCGGCTGCTGCCGCTCATCCTCGTGTTCGGTCTCGTCGCCCAGGGCGCCAGGAGCGGCAGGGGAATCGGCACGACCGTCGCGGCGATCTGCCTGCCGCTGGCAGCCTTCATGGTCCTGATGGGCTCGCAGATGATGCGGAACGACCTGCGCCAGGACCTCGCGAACCTCGCGCTCCTGAAGACGTGGCCGGTGCGCGGCGCGGCCCTGATCCGGGGTGAGGTGCTCGGGCCCACCGTCGTGGTGACCGCCGTCGTATGGCTTCTGCTGCTGACCGGGGCGGTGTTCGGCGGCGGGCTCCGCAGCGGCAGCCTCGTGCAGCGCGGGGTGTCGGCGTTCCTGGCCCAGCGGCTGTCGTACCTCGCGGCCGCTGCCATCCTCGCACCGGCGCTGATCCTGTCGCAGACCGTCGTGCAGAACGGGCTGGCCGTGCTGTTTCCGGCGTGGGTCAAGGTCGGGGCCGGGCGCTCGCGCGGGATCGAGGCGATGGGTCAGCGCCTGCTGATGCTGGCCGCGATTCTCTTGACGCTCCTGGCGTCGGTTCTCCCCGGGACGATCCTCGCCGTCGCCTTCGCCGGCGTCGTCTACTGGCTCACGGGCACGGTGCTCATCGTCGTGCCCGCGGTCATTGTCGCGGCGGTCGTGACGGGGGAGTGCTGGCTCGCGACCGAAGGGCTCGGACGGGTCTTCGACAGGACCGACATCACCGCCGTGGAGTCCGCGGAGTAACGCGCGCCCCGGTCGTGGTCCGCAGGTCCTGCCGCCGGATACAATACTTGACACGACAATCATTGATTGGTAATCTAATCCTCGTGAGCACGATGAGGCAGGCGACGCACAACAGGGCCGGGCGGACAGTCCGATCGCCGGCCCACGACGCGGTGGTGGCGGTGTTGAGAACCGCCGATCTCCTGAGCCGGCAGACGGCCGCGGTCGTCGAGCCGTTCGGCATCACCGCGCAGCAATTCAATGTGCTGCGGATCCTGAGGGGCGCCGGCCTGGCCGGGACCGACGGGGTGCCGACGCTGGCGGTCGGAGAGCGGATGGTCGAGCAGACGCCCGGCGTCACGCGCCTGCTGGACCGGCTCGAGGCCAAGGGCCTGGTGCGCCGCCAGCGCTGCCCGAAGGACCGGCGCCAGCACCTGTGCTGGGTCACGCAGAAGGGGACCGACCTGCTGGCCCGGCTCGACGCGCCGATCCTGGCGAGCAGCCGGGCGGCCATGAAGGGCCTGACAACGGATCAGCAGACCACGCTCGTCGGCCTGCTCGATGCCATCAGGGCCGCGCTCCAGTAGCGCCGCCCACGCGACGACACACACGTGACGTCAACATCTGACCACTCAGCAGAAACGAGGATGACCATGAGCGCGACTCGCGCGTTCGTTATCGACAACGCCCACTCCGAAGCCACGTTCCAGGTCCGCCATCTCGTCACCAAGGTCCGCGGACGCTTCACGGATCTCGACGGCACCATCCAGATCGACGAGGCACAGCCGGAGCAGTCGTCTGTGGCGTTCACCATCCAGGCCGCCAGCATCGACACGGGCGCGCCAGACCGGGACAAGCACCTGCGATCCGAGGACTTCTTCTTCGTCGAGAAGTTTCCGACGATCACCTTCATGAGCACGGCCATCAAGGCCAACGGCGGGGACGAGTACGAGGTGACCGGCGACCTCACGATGCGCGGCGTGACGAAGCGGGTGAGCCTGCCCGTCACCTTCCTGGGCAAAGCCCAGGATCCGTGGGGGAACGAGAAGATCGGATTCGAGACGGCGGTGACCCTCAACCGGAAGGGCTACGGCCTGACGTGGAACGCCGCGCTCGAAACGGGCGGGTTCCTGCTCGGCGACGATGTGAAGGTCGCGGCGTCACTCCAGGCGGCGCCGGCGAAGTAGTCGGCACGCCTACTTCTTCCCGATGGTGGAGATGCCGAACGGCATATAGGCCGGGCACACGCCGATCGCGGCGGTCGCCAGCAGGACGACGCCGATCCATGCCCAGACCGGGCCGCCCTGGAGAGCCCAGGCGACGAGCGCGATGCCCGCCACCGCACGAACGACGCGGTCAATCTGACCCATGTTCTTCTTCATCGTCTGCTCCTCACGTGCTGCATGAACTACGCGGGCCGGCCAGCCCTGCCGGGATCGCGATGTAGATAGAGATGCTCCGGTTCACGATCGGTGACATTCGGGACCTCTGGCCCGGGCTGCCGTTTATCGATCGGCGAGCAGCCACGCCGACGCCAGCGCCAGACGCGCCACCTTCAGCACCTGTCCGGGGTCGAGGCGGTCGGGCGTGTCGATGGGCTTGTGATAGCCATCGAAGAAGTTGCCGAAGAACCGCACGAACGGCAGCCCCTTGCGCGCGAACGCGCGGTAGTCACTCCCGCCGTGCGTGCCGTCCGTCCGGTCGAGGTGGAGCGCGAGGCCCGACGCGCGCGCGGCTGCGGCCAGCACGGGCCCGAGCTGCGGCGCGGACGCGGCCACGCCCAGTTCGATGAAGTCCGCCGGGCGGACGGACGACAGGAACGCCGCGCCGTTCTGGAGGTGCGCATCGGCCATGAGAGTCTTCATCTCCTCGCTCGTCCATGGGTGGCCGATCATATCGAGGTTCAGGTACACCGAGGTGCGCTCGAGCGGCCAGGCCGGGTGCCGGATGTAATGCTCGGAGCCCAGGTGGCCCTCCTCTTCCCCGGTCCACCACACGAAGATCACGGTGCGCTTCGGCGCATGACCGCTCGCGGCGAAGGCCTTCGCAATCTCGAGGAGGGCCGCCACGCCGGAGGCATTGTCGTCGGCGCCGGGATACACGACGTCACCCCGGCGCCCGAGGTGATCCAGGTGCGCGCCGACGATCACCGCCTCGCCGCGCCGCGTCGGATCCGATCCGGGGATCAACCCCATCACGTTGCGGCTGACGAACACGCGCTCGTCGCCGCTCGCCGCGACGGACGCCGTGACGCCGGGGAGCGCGCGCGGCGGGGCCATGCCCGCCAATCCTGGCCCCGCCCCGCCGGCCGCCAGCATCGCGTCGCCGGCCCGCGCCGACACGCGGATGATCGGCGGCCCTTCGTCTCCCTCGGAGCCGTCGAACGGCAGGAAGAAGGCGGGGGCCGGATGGGCCGCGGCGGCTTCGAGGGCCGCCGCGAATCCGTCGCGCTCGATGGCGAGGACGGCGCGCGCACCCAAGGCCCTCGCCAGCGCCTGCTTGGCGGCGTACCGCTCGTCGGCGTCCGCGGGCGCGTACCGCTTGACGAGTTCCGGCGCCTTCCACGCGTCGCCGGCGGGCAGACCATCTTCGATGAGGACGATTTTACCCATCACGTCGAGGTCGCGATAGTCGTCGCGCGGTGGGTTCGTCTCGCGGATCCCGTACGCGGCGAAGACGACGGGAGCCGAGAACGTCCCGGGTGGGAGCTCGGGCAGGATGACGTCCGCGCCGGCCGCGAACGTCCGCGATTCGGCGGCGTCCCCGCGCCGGCGCTCCACCACGACGTGGCCCGCCTCGTTCGTGATCGCCCTCAGCGGAACGGGATGGAAGTACGGCGCCGCCGCGAGGGCGCCGCCCTCCTGCGGGACCGGCGCGATGCCCGCCAGCGCCAGGCTCGCCGCCGCGTACTCTGCCGCGCCGTCGAGCCCGCGCGCGCCGAGGCCGCGCCCCTCCAGGGCCGGCGACGCCAGGAAGCCGATGTGCGCCGCGATCGACGCCTGCCGGAGACCGGCCATCGCCGCCATCAGCGGCGCATCGAGCGGTGCGATCGGGCCCGGGGCCACGAAATCCGCCGACCCGGGGCGCACCGGGGCCTGGCCCCTCGCCGCCGGGACGGCGGCGCACGTCAGGATCGTGGCGAACAGCAGGAACGGGCGCTTCATCGGCGGTCTACTCCCACACGAACAGCAGCACGGGGGGCACCAGCAACGCGAAGCTCAGCGCCACCAGGATCAGCGCGAGCGGCAGGAACCACTTCGCCCAGCGTTCCCACGGGATCTTGCCGGCGCCGAGCACGCCCATCGTGACCGCGCTCGTCGGCAGGATCGGGTTGATGAACTCGCAGAGTTGGTAGGCGTAGACGGCCGTCTGGCGCGTGATCCCGACGAGATCGGCGAGGGGCGCCATGATGGGCATCGTCAGGGCGGCCTGCGCGGTGCCGGAGTGGATGAAGAAGTTGATGACGCACTGGATGAGAAACATCACCTGCGCGATCACGCCCTTCGGCAGCGCGGCGATGGTGCCCGACGCGGCGTACAGCATCGTGTCGAGGATCTTCGCGTCCTGGGCGATGACGAGCAGCGCCCGCGCGCAGGCGACGATGAACACCACGCCGACCATGTCCTTGGCGCCGTTCACGAAGGTCCGCGCCACCCGGCTCGGGCCCAGCCCCCCCGCGAAGCCCAGCACGATCCCCATGCCCAGGAAGAGCACCGCGATCTGATCGATGTACCACTGCCACTTCAGTACGCCCACGACGAGGAGCACCATCGAGGCCACGAACAGCGCCAGCGTGGCGGCGTGGCGGACGTCCCAGGGGGCCTCGGTCTCGCCGGCGGGCACGACGGCCTCGCGCGCGAGGTCGATGTCGCGGACCGGGCTGAGCGCGGGGTTCTGCCTGACGCGCCGCGCGTACCACATCACGTACGCGATCATCACCGACGTCCCGATCACCCAGCTGACGAGCCGGTAGGCGAGGCCCGAGTACAGCGGAATCCCCGCGATGCTCTGGGAGATGCCGACGGTGAACGGGTTGAAGAACGCCGCGGCGAAGCCGGCCGCCGCGCCGAGAAACGGGATGGCCACGCCGACGATCGAGTCGTAGCCCAGGCGCCGGGCGAGCGGGATGAAGATGATGACGAACGGGATCACTTCCTCGGACATCCCGAACACCGACCCGCCCAGCGAGAAGATCACCATCAGCGTCGGGATGAGCAGGCCCTCGAGGTGCGGGCGCCTCGTGATCGCGTCCGTCAGCCGCCGGATCCCGACGTCCACGGCGCCGGTTTCCTGGAAGATCGCGAAGCTGCCGCCGATGATGAGCAGGAAGCAGATGAGCAGCGCGCCGTCCATGAATCCCTTGATGGGCGACTGCAGCACCATCTCGGGCCCCAGGCGGATCTTCGGCACCTCGCGATACGTGCCATCCACCGTCACGCTGCGCGATCCCTGGCTCGTCTCGACCTTGACGCGTTGGTACTCGCCCGACGGGACGACCCACGACAGCGCCAGCACGAGGATGACGAGGGCCATCACCACGACGAGCGTGTGCGGCATCGCCAGGCGTTTGAGAAGCGGCCGTGTGTCTTGGCTCATGAGCAACGGCGGCTATTCGAAGGTGCCGCGGGCGAGGGGCGCGCGCCCCTTCATCAGCCAGCGGCCTTTGGCGATCACGCCGTCGATCTCGAGGCTCGCCGGGTCCAGCAGCACGATGTCGGCATCCGCGCCGGCGGCCAGCGCGCCCTTTCCCCGCAGTTTCAGGATGCGCGCGGGATTCGACGTGACCACCTGGAGCGCCGTCGCGAGCGGCACGCCCTCGCCGCGGACCGCCTCGCGGACGGCGGCGAACAGGCTCGTGACCCGCCCGACGCCCAGCCCGCGCAACCGGCCGTCCGGGCCGAAATCCGGGAGGCTGCCCTGTCCGTCCGACGTGAACGTGACGCGGGACGCGTCGACGCCGGCCTCCAGCATCAGGCGCAGCCCGGTGCTGCACCGCACCTCGCCCTCGTCGAGGAACGCGGGCACGGTCGAGGTCGTGAAGTCCACGAACCCTCCGGCCTTGGCGTACTGGACCCCTT
This sequence comes from uncultured Acidobacteriota bacterium, assembly GCA_963809475.1. Taxonomy (GTDB): domain Bacteria; phylum Acidobacteriota; class Vicinamibacteria; order Vicinamibacterales; family JAKQTR01; genus JAKQTR01. Next base: position 992,048 of record CAWEJS010000002.1, on the reverse strand, counting down.
CGTCGAAGAGCGACGGGTTCCGGTTGATGTGGGTCGGCAGGAACTGCGTGACGGGGATTTCGGTCTTCGCCACGATCCGGCGCAGCATCGACAACCCGCGCGGCCCGTCGCCCAGGTGCACGTTCACGACGCCGGCCTTGCCCGACAGGAGGCCGCCGCGGCGCGCCTCCGCCGCCACCCGGGTGAACTCGTCGAACGTCGGCTGGGTGGAGCGGTGATCCGAGAGCGCCACCTCGCCCACGCCGATCACCTTGTCGATGAACAGCAGGTCCCGCTCGATGCTTCCGGTGAGGGTCTGGACCGGCACGGCGTAGTAGCCGGTGAAGATGAACGTGCTCAGCCCCTCTTCGTCCAGCCCGCGCGCCTTGGCGAGCAGGCCCGCGGGCGCGCGGGTGACGCCGTCGGTTCCGAGGCACCCGACGATCGTCGTGATGCCGCCGCGCATCGCGTCTGAGAGCTGGAACTCGGGCGTGCGCGTGGCGTACCCGCCCTCGCCGCCCCCGCCCGTGATGTGCACGTGGCCGTCGATGAAGCCGGGCACGGCGATGAGCCCCGTGGCGTCCACCTGTTCGCAGTACCGGGCCGGCACCTCGATGTCCGGCTCGACCCGCAGGATCCGGCCGCCGCCGAGGAGGACATCGGCCCGGCCCGCCGCCTCCGGCGTGTACACGTCGGCGTTCTTCAGCAGCAACACGGCGAGTAAGTCTACCTCGCCCGGCCCCCGTGACGGTCTCAAATGCGGTTTGCGGGACCCAACCGCCTCCGGACCTGTCCTGGACTTGCGGAAAACGCCCGGACTGGCGATGATGCTCCGGATCTGCCGCGCGCAGAAAGGACGGGCCATGGCTGCGAAGACGGTGCTCCTCGTGGACGACGATGTCGACCTGCTCGACATCTGCCGGATCACGCTCGAAGGCGAGGGATTCGAGGTGCTGACGGCCGAGAACTCGGACGAGGCCATGCGCCTCGCCACCTCGAGCCCGATCGATGTGGCGGTCCTCGACGTGATGATGCGGACGCCGACGGAGGGCTTTCTCCTGGCGCGCGCGCTGCGCGAGGACGAGCGCACGAAGCACATCCCGCTGCTGATGCTGACGTCGGTGAACGCCGAGAACGCGGCGGAGGGCTACCCGACGCGCTTCTCGGACCGCGATCGCGACAACCAGTGGCTCCCGGTGGACCGCTTCATCGACAAGCCCATCAAGCCGGAGGACCTGATCACCACGGTCCGCACCCTTGCCGGCGGCTGGACGTTTTCGCGGTAGAGGATCGATCGCCCCCGATCGAAGAGACGATGGTTTCAGGACCCGCGTCCGCCTGGCCGGCTCAACACGGCCGGCGGCGATCGCTCGTCGAGCAGGAGCTCATCAACAGCCTGGGGTGGCTCATTTCGCTCCGGTGGCTGGCTGGCGTGGCCGTCGTGCTCGCCGCCGTCGTGGCACGAGTGGCGCTGCCCGACCAGCTACCGGCGGCGCCGATCCTGCTCGTGGGCGCCGGCATCCTGATCTACAACATCGCGTTGATGTGGACCCTCGGCTGGCTGCAGCGTGCGCGTCCCGAGGCCACCGCCGCGTTCGAGTACCTCGTGCGGGCGCAGGTCGGTCTCGACTGGGTCGCCATGACGGTGCTCATCGCGTGCTCCGGCGGCATCGAGAGTCCGGCCATCAGCTTCTTCCTCTTCCACATCACGATCTCGTCGCTGCTGCTGCCGCACCAGCACGGCTTTCTCTACGTCACGATCGCGCCGGTGCTCGTGAGCGGCGTGGCGCTGCTCGAGTACGCCGGCGTGCTGCCGCACGTCTCCATCGCCCAGTCCGCGCGCTACCGGGACCCGCTGTTCGTGGTCACGGTGGTCGTGTTCTTCACGGCGTCGTGCTACGTGATGGCGTACTTCTGCATCTCGATCGCGCGGCGCCTCCGCCGCCGCGAGGCCGAGCTGGGCGGCCTCTACGAGGGCGTGCGCGACGTGACCTCGACGCTGGACATCGCCGCCGTGCTGGACCGGATCGTCGAGGCCGCGGCGCGCGTCCTGGCGTGCAAGGCTGCCGCCATCCGCCTGATCGACCAGAGCCGTTCCCAGGTCGAGTTCGCCGCGAGCTGGGGCCTCAGCGACACGTACCGCGACGAGGTCCCCGACGAGTACGCGCGCTCGATGCTGGATCAGGACACCCTGCGCGATGGCGTCGTTCACGTGACCGATGTCGAGAACGATCCCCGGATCTGGCACCCCGAGCGGGTGCGCGATGAGCACATCGCGTCCATGCTGAGCGTGGCCATCAAGGGCCGGACCGGGCCGATCGGCGTGCTGCGGGCTTACGGCGCGCCCGGCCACGAATTCAACGCCGAGGACATCGCCTACCTGCAGGCCGTCGCGGCACAGGGGGCGGTGGCCATCGAGAACGCCAAGGCGTACCGGGTGCTGGCCGACCTCGACCGCGACAAGTCGAAGTTCCTGCGGATTACGACCCACGAACTGCGCTCGCCCGTGCGCGTCACGGAGAGCCTCCTGATGACGATGGCCGACGGCTTCGTCGGCTCCCTGACGCCCGAGCAGACGGACGTGCTCACGCGCGCCCAGCGCCGGCTGGCGACGCTCCACGAGCTCATCGACGACCTGCTCGACCTCGCCGCCGGGAAGGCCGACATGGGACAGACCCAGCCCGCGCTCCTCGATGTCCGGGCGATCGTCTCGGAGGTCGTCGAGCGCTTCAGGATCGTCGCGGAGGGAAAGGGCATGGACCTGCGCTTCGAGCCGTCCTCCGACACCCTCGAGGTGTTCTGCGATCGGGGTGACCTCGAGCGCATCGCGGTCAACCTCGTCGGCAACGCCGTGAAGTACACGACCAAGGGCGAGGTCCGCGTGACGCTCGGCCGGCACGACGGCCGCGTCCGGCTCGAGGTGGCGGACACGGGGATCGGGATCCCGAAGGACGCGCTGCCATTCCTGTTCAACGAGTTCTACCGGGCGAACAACGCGAAGGCCGGAGGAGAGTCCGGGACCGGCCTCGGCCTGGCCATCGTCAAGCTCCTGGTGGCGCGCTATCGGGGCGAGATCGCGGTCGCCAGCGAAGAGGGGAAGGGCACGACGATGACCGTGACGCTGCCCGCGGCTCAGGCGCCCGGTCCGTCCGGCCCGGTTCATTGATTCCCGCCGGTCGGCCCGGCTATGATGGGACTGTCCGGCAGGCGCCGCCCCCCCGCCCATCCGATGGACGCCGCGCCGGGCGGCCGGGCCCCCGCTGGATCCCTGCACGCCGCTTGCTTTCCCCCGTGCGTTGCCGCGGAATCCGCTCCGGGTCCACGTGTGCACGAGCCGGCTTCCGGCGGCCCCGTGGATGGCGGATCCGCGTGACGCCGCGACGTTCCGGCGCCGGGACGTCGCCGCGTCCAACGCGCCGTGCATGGGTCCCCACGAGTCGGCACCGACAGGGAGCGCGCCAATGGCAAGAATCCTCGTAGTGGACGACGACCCTGACATCACCTTCGCCGTGTCGCTGTACTTGAAGAAGCAGCAGCACACCGTGCGGACGGCGGCGAGCCGGACAGAGGGCATGGACGCCATCAAGGCGTTCGAGCCCGATCTGCTGATCCTCGACGTGATGATGGAGCAGCCGGACGACGGCATTGCGATGGCGCAGGAGCTGCGCCGGATGGAATACCAGCTGCCGATCATCATGCTGACGAGCGTCGGGCAGGTCACCGGCTTGAGCTACGGCAGGGACAACGACCTCGTGCCCGTGGACGTGTTTTTCGAGAAGCCGGTCAGGCCTGACGACCTGCTGAAGGCCGTCGACAGGTTGCTGAAGAAGCAGGGAGACGGGCCATGCTCGTGAGCCAGCAGCAGAAGCTCCAGGACGAGATCCACGCGCTCATCGAACGCTATGGGAAGACCCGGGCGGCGCTGATGCCGGTCCTGCAGGAGCTGCACGAGAAGTACTCGTCGATTTCGGACTTCGCCATGCAGGTGGTGGCCGATGAGCTCGGCATTCATCCCGCCGAGGTCTACGGCGTCGTGTCGTTCTACGCGTTCCTCCACCACGAGCCGCTCGGGCGGTTCCACGTGCGGCTGTGCCAGACCATCTCGTGCGACCTGGCGGGGAAGTCACGCGTGGCCAGGCAGCTCGAGAACGAGCTGGGGATCCGCTTCGGCGAAACCACTCCGGACGGGCGATTCAGCCTCGAGTGGGCGAGCTGCCTGGGCATGTGCGACCAGGGGCCCGCGCTCCTCGTCAACGACCGCGTCTACACGCAGGTCAGCGCGGAACAGGTGCACCGGATCATCGACGAGTGCCGCGCGGTGTTCGGCGCGCACGCGGCGGAGACGGCGCACGCGTAGGGGAGTGAGGTCAGCATGAATCCCATCAACAGCAAGAAGACCCCGCTCACCTTCGACACCATCGAGCCGGGCACCGGCCTCGCGGCGGCCCTCAGGAAGAGCCGCGCGGACATCATCGGCGAAGTGTCGGCCTCGAACCTGAAGGGCCGGGGGGGCGCGGGGTTCCCGACCGGCACGAAGTGGAACCTGGCCGCAGCCGCCCGGGTGTACGAGGGCGGGTCGAAGTACATCGTCTGCAACGCGGACGAGGGGGAGCCCGGTACGTTCAAGGATCGGGTCCTGCTCGCCGACTACGCGGACCTCGTCTTCGAGGGCATGACCATCGCGGCCCGGGCCGTCGGCGCGACGAAGGGGATCCTCTACCTGCGGGGCGAGTACGTCTATCTTCGCCCGCACCTCGAGGACGTGCTCGACCGGCGCCGGAAGGCCGGCCGGCTCGGCGCGGACATCCTGGGGACGGCCGGCTTCGCGTTCGATGTCGAGATCCGGATGGGCGCGGGCGCCTACGTGTGCGGCGAGGAGACGGCGCTCATCGAGTCGCTCGAGGGACACCGCGGCGAGCCGCGCAACCGGCCGCCGTTCCCGGTGAACACGGGGTTCATGGGCCAGCCGACCATCGTCAACAACGTCGAGACCCTGGCGTCGGTCGCCGCGATCCTCTCGAAGGGCGCGGCATGGTTCCGTGGCGTCGGCACGGAAAAGTCGGCCGGCTTCAAGCTCTTCAGCGTGTCCGGCGACTGCGACGCGCCGGGCGTCTACGAGTTCCCGCTCGGCGTCACGATTGCCGAACTGCTGGACAAGGTCGGCGGCCGCGGCGCGAAGGCGGTGCAGGTCGGCGGCGCGTCCGGGCACTGCGTGCCGGCGTCGGATTTCGGGCGGCGGATCGCCTTCGAGGACATCGCCACCGGGGGGTCGATCATCGTCCTCGGGCAGGGACGCGACATGCTGCACGTGGCGAAGAACTTCATGGAGTTCTTCGTCGAGGAGTCCTGCGGCCAGTGCACGCCCTGCCGGGCGGGGAACGCCAAGCTGCTCGAGGGCATCGAGAAGCTGGAGCGCGGGGCGTGCTCGTCGGCGTACCTGAACGAACTGCTGGGGCTCTGCGAGACGATGCAGCTCGCGTCGAAGTGCGGGCTCGGCCAGTCGAGCCCGAACGCCTTCGTGTCGATCGTGACGCACTTCCAGGACGAGATCCTGGGCCGGACTCCGGCGGCCGCCCACGATACCGGCGCTCACGTGAGTTGACCATGCGCCGGATGGAGCCCGCAGGCGTCAGCCTGCGTGAGCCCGGAGCGAACGGCCTCAACCGAAGTGAGCTCCGGGGTTAGGGCGCGGACGCGAGGACGGGCAGATCATCGGACTGTTGTCGAGGTGAATGATGAGCGGTGCAGTGAAAGCCGGAATGGACACGTCGCGCGCGCCGAGCAGCCAGAAGATCCAACAGGTGCACGTGGGCGGCGACGTGATGCAGATGATCGGCGGCCAGATCACGGTCACCATCGACGGGACGGACGTCAAAGTGCCCATGGGCACCACCGTGCTCGAGGCGGCCCGGCAGGTTGGCATCCGGATCCCGACGTTGTGCCACCATCCCGACCTGTGCGTGGCGGGTGTCTGCCGCGTCTGCGTCGTCGAGGTCGAGGGCCAGCGCACGCTGCAGGCGGCCTGCGCGTTCCCAATCACCGGGTCGCTGAAGGTGAAGACCCACACGCGGAAGGTGCGGCAGGCGCGCCGGCACATCCTCGACCTCCTGCTCTCCACTCACTACGGCGAGTGCTACAGCTGCGTTCGCAACAACAACTGCGAGCTGCAGTCGCTGGCCAAGGAGTACGGCGTCGACTTCTACCGCTTCGGGCACGTCACCGAGTCGCAGGTGCCGAAGGACGAGTCGAGCTACTCCGTCATCCGCGACATGGACAAGTGCATCCTGTGCCGGCGGTGCGTCCGCACCTGCATCGACGTGCAGGAAGTCGGGGTGCTCGAGGCCGTGGGCCGCAGCAACAAGACCCACATTTCGACGTTCCTCGACAAGCCCCTTGCCGATGTCGTGTGCATCAACTGCGGCCAGTGCATCAACCGGTGCCCGACCGGCGCGCTGCACGCCAACGACTCGTCCGACGACGTCTGGCGCGCCATCGACGACCCGACGAAGCACGTCGTCATCCAGACCGCGCCGAGCCCGCGGGCCGCCATCGGCGAGTGCTTCGGCTGCGAGCCCGGCACGCCGATGACCTACCAGATGAACACCGCCCTCCACCTGTGCGGGTTCGACAAGGTGTTCGATACGAACTTCAGCGCCGACCTGACGATTCTCGAGGAAGGCACGGAGCTGCTGGGCCGCCTCTACAAGGCGCTCGTCAAGGGCGAACAGGTCGCCTTCCCGCAGTTCACGAGCTGCTCGCCGGGCTGGGTGAAGTATCTGGAGCACTTCTACCCGGAGTACATCCCGAACCTGTCGTCGGCCAAGAGCCCGCAGCAGATGTTCGGCGCGGTCATCAAGACGTACTACGCGGCGCTCAACAACATCGACCCGAAGGACATCGTCACCGTCGCCCTGATGCCGTGCTCGGCAAAGAAGTTCGAGTGCAACCGGCCCGAGATGGCGGACAGCGGGTTCAAGGACGTCGATTACGGCCTGACCACGCGCGAGATGGCGCAGATGATCAAGGAGGCGGGCATCCACCTGCCCGACATGCCGAGAGGCGAGTTTGACGATCCCTTCGGCACGGCCACCGGATCAGGCGTCATCTTCGGCGCCACCGGCGGCGTCATGGAAGCCGCCCTCCGGACGGTCGTCGAGTTCGTCACCGGCCTGAAGGTCGAGAAGCTCTTCGACCACGCCAACATCGTGCCCGTGCGCGGGTTCGAGGGTGTGCGCTACGTCGAACTGCCGATCACGCAAGTGAACCCGGACGTGCCGGCCATCATCCGCGGTCTCATCCCCAGCTTCGAGTTTCTGAAGGGCGCCACGCTCAAGGTGGCCGTCGCGCATGGCACCGCGAACGCCCGCCGCGTGATGGAGGACATCAAGGCCGGCGGCAAGTTCAGCCAGTGCCACTTCATCGAGTTCATGGGCTGCCCGGGCGGCTGCATCGGCGGAGGCGGCCAGCCGATCCCCACGTCGCCCGAGATCCGCGCGGCGCGCGCGCGGGCGATCTACGCGGAGGACGCCGAGTGCGCGGTGCGCAAGTCGCATGAGAACCCGGCCGTACTGAAGCTCTACGGCGACTTCTTCACCGACGGGCCGTGCGGCCACCTGAGCCACAAGCTCCTGCACACGCACTACACGGCGCGGGGGAAGCACATAGGCTAGGCGCCAAAGACTGGGCGCTAGGCCTGAGTCGGGGTTCGGGACTCGGGACTCGGGACTCGAGATGGAGGCCGGGGTCTTCCTTGGCCTGAGCGAAGTCGAAGGCAGTCCCCGGCGACCATCGACGACACACGACGGGGCGGTTTGCCGAAAGGCAGGCCGCCCCGTTTCCGCGTGTGCTGGTTTGCGCGCGTCAGCGGCCCGTGGCCCTCGGACGTCCGGAGTCGTGGGCGGTCCGTACCGCGAGGTATGATCGATCGAACGAGGGCGCACGGGTCCATGCCGCGACACGAACACGACCTGCTCGGCGAGCGCGACGTGCCGGACGAGGCACGCCACGGCATCCACACGCTCCGGGCCGTCGAGAACTTCCCGCTGCTCGGCCGGCCGCTCCACCCGGGGCTCGCCCGCGCCTACGGTGCGGTCAAACTGGCTGCGCTGCGCACGAACCGCGCCCTCGGCTACCTTCCCGACTCGGCCGCGACCGGTGCCGTCGAGCGCGCGTGCCACGAACTCCTGGACGGCACGCTGGTCCCCGACATCGTGGTGGACGCCCTGCAGGGCGGCGCGGGAACCAGCGCCAACATGAACGTGAACGAAGTGCTGGCCAACCGCGCGCTGGAATTCCTGGGCAAGCCGCGCGGCTCGTACGACGTCGTCTCGCCGTCGGACCACGTCAACCTGCACCAGAGCACGAACGACACGTTCCCGACGGCGCTGCGCATCGCTGCCATCTGGAGCCTGCGCGATCTGGAGCGCGCGGTGCTCGCGCTGCAGGAAGCCTTCCAGCAGAAGGAGCGCGCGTTCGCCCACGTCGTGAAGGTCGGCCGCACCGAGTACCAGGACGCGGTCCTGACGACGCTCGGCCGCGAGATGGGCGCGTACGCCGAGGCGCTGAGCCGCGATCGCTGGCGGCTGGCCAAGTGCGAGGAGCGCCTCCGCGTGGTGAACCTCGGCGGGACGGCCATCGGCACCGGCGTCGCGGCGCCGCGCGAGTACATCTTTCGCGCCGTGGACGCCCTGCGCGAGATCACCGGCCTCCCCCTGGCGCGGGCCGAGAACCTCATCGACGCCACGCAGAACGCCGACGTGTTCGTCGAGGTCTCAGGGCTCGTGAAGGCCCTGGCGTCGTCGCTCGTGAAGATCAGCGGTGACCTCCGGCTGATGAGCTCGGGACCCGAGGCCGGCTTCGGCGAGATCCGGCTCCCGCCCCGGCAGGCCGGCTCGAGCATCATGCCCGGCAAGGTCAATCCGGTCATCCCCGAGGCCGTGACACAGGCGGCCCTCCTCGCCATGGGGCACGATCAGTCCCTGACGGCGGCCGTGGCGATGGGCAGCCTCGAGTTGAACGCGTTCCTGCCGCTCGTGGCGCACTGCCTGTTCGAGAGCCTCGACGTGATGACGCGCGCGTGCGACATCCTCCGGCTCCACTGCGTCGCCGGCATAGAGGCCGACGAGGGACGGTGCCGCGCGCAGGTGGAGAACGCCACGGCGTCGGTCACCGCGCTCCTGCCGCTCATCGGGTACGAGCGGGCGGCGGCACTCGTCGAGCACACCCGGGCGAGCGGGCGGGGGCTCAAGGAAACGGCCGTCGCCGAGGGCGCGCTCACCGCCGAGCAGTTCGACGCGTGCACCTCCCCCGAAGCGGTCTGCCGGCTGGGATTCGGGCCGGCACGCGTGGCCGCCGGGAAGGAGCAGCGGTGATGCAGGCCGCTCCGAAGGCGCTTCGCCTGCACATCGGCCTATTCGGCCGGCGCAACGTCGGGAAGTCGTCGCTGCTGAACGCGATCACGCGCCAGCAGGTGTCCATCGTCTCGGCCGTCGCCGGCACCACGACGGACCCGGTCGAGAAGCCGATGGAGCTCCTGCCGCTCGGGCCGGTGCTCTTCGTCGACACCGCCGGCATCGACGACGAGGGCGCGCTCGGCGAGATGCGGATGCAGCGCACGCGCGCCGCGCTCGACCGCGTCGACCTGGGCGTCGTCGTGACCGAGGCCGGCGCGTGGGGCCGGTTCGAAGAGGGGCTCGTCGGCGAACTGCGGCAGCGCAAGGTCCCCGTCGTCATCGCCGTGAACAAGATCGACGTGCGGCCCCTGTCGGAGCCGGAACGCCTGCGCCTGCAGCCTGTGGGCGACGCGCTGGTGGCGCTCTCGGCCCTCACGGGCGAAGGCGTCGGGGACGTGCGGGAGGCGCTGCTGCGCCTGGCTCCGGCGGACCACTTCGACAACCGCCGCCTCGTCGCGGACCTCGTGCCGCCGGGCGAGGTGGCGGTCCTCGTCGTGCCCATCGACAAGGAGGCGCCGAAGGGCCGCCTCATCCTGCCGCAGGTGATGGCGATCCGCGACCTGCTCGACGGCGAGAGCCTGGCGCTCGTCACGCAGGATCGCGAACTCTCACGCGCGCTCTCGGGGCTGACGACGCGCCCGGCGCTCGTCGTGACCGACTCGCAAGCCTTCCTGAAGGTCGCCGCGGACGTGCCCACCGGCGTGCCGATGACCTCGTTCTCCATCCTGATGGCGCGCTTCCAAGGCGACCTTGCCGAACAGGTCAGGGGCACGATGGCCATCGAGCGCCTGGAGCCGGGGGCCCGCGTGCTCATTGCGGAAACCTGCACCCACCATCCCGTCGGCGACGACATCGGCCGCGTAAAGATCCCGCGCTGGCTGACCCAGTACGTCGGCGCGACGCTCGACTTCGTGCACGTCCAGGGCCGCGATTTCCCGGCCGACCTGTCGCCCTACCGGCTCGTCGTCCACTGCGGCAACTGCACCGGCAACCGCCGGGAGATGCTGTCGCGGATCCACCGGTGCCGCGAGGCGGGCGTGCCCATCACGAACTACGGGCTGACGATCGCCTACTCGCTCGGCATCTTCGAACGGGCGCTTGCGCCGTTCCCGGCCGCACTGGAGACCTACCATGCCTCCCACGCTTGACACGATTGACCGCCGCGCCGTCCGCGAGTGGCTGATGGAGCGCGATGAGGCGGCGCTCGGCCAGCTCTGGCGGCGCGCCGACGAGGTCCGCCGGGCGCGCGTCGGCGACGCCGTGCACCTCCGCGGCCTCGTCGAGATCACGAACTACTGCGTGCGCCACTGTACGTATTGCGGCATCGCCGCCTGCTCCGGGCCCCTCGCGCGCTACCGCATGACGCACGACGAGATCCTCGCGTGCGCGCGGCAGGGCCGCGACTTCGGCTTCGGCACCATCGTCCTCCAGGGAGGCGAGGACCCGGGCGTGACCGGCCCGTTCATGGCCGGCGTCGTCCGGGCGATCAAGGACGAGACCGGCGCCGCCGTCACCCTCTCCCTCGGGGAGCGGAGCCTCGACGACTTGCAGGCGTGGCGGGCGGCCGGCGCCGACCGCTACCTCCTGCGGTTCGAGACGACCGACCCCGTGCTGTACGAGCGGATTCACCCGAGTCTGCCGGGCGACGCGTCCGACCGCTTCGCGCAACTGTGCCGGATGCGCGAGATGGGCTACGAGATCGGGACGGGCGTGATGGTCGGCATCCCCGGCCAGACGTGGGACACGCTCGCCGACGACATCTGGGCGTTTCGCGACTACGACATGGACATGATCGGCATCGGGCCCTATCTGCCGAGTCCCAGAACCCCGCTGGCCGGGGCGCTCGGCCGGGAACTTGCCGCGCCGCCGGACCAGCAGGTGCCGAACGACGAACGCACCACGGTGACGGTCATGGCGCTGACGCGCCTGCTGTGCCCCGGCACCAACATCCCCAGCACGACCGCCCTCTCGATCCTGAACCCGTCGGCCGGGAGGGTGAACGGCCTCTGCCGCGGCGCCAACGTCATCATGCCGAACCTGACGCCGCCGCAGTATCGCGTCCTGTACGAGATCTACCCGGGCAAGGCCGGGGTCCACGAAACCGTGGAGGCCCTGACGGACCAGGTGATCGACCTCGTCGGGCGCCTTGGGCGTACGGTCGGGTCTGGTCGAGGCGATCGCATCAGACCCTAGGCCGACAGGACTTGGGGTTCGCTGGCGCGGACGACCGAAGCGTCCGACATCCAGGTCTGACTGTCCGTGACGAGCGTGTTGGGCCCATGCCGTCTGCTGGTCTGCGCGAGGTTGTCAGCCCGGCGCACGCAAGGGTGTGCCCCCTCACCCGCGACCCGAGTACGCCTGACGCCGGCTCCCGACTATTCGCAGGAATCCGGCGCGGAAACGTGTCAGGATACGGGCTTGCGGAGTTGGCGCGCGACGCCGAATCTGGCGTCACCGCGCGGCGAGTACCACGCCGGCAGAAGCTCAGGTAGGCCCGCGCGAGCGGTGGGTCGGCCGGCGGGTCGGCTCCCTGGGTGTTACACATGGCAGTCGAACGCCCGCTTCATATTCTGTTTGTCGACGATCAGCCTTCGGACGCGGAGCTCGCGGTGCGTCGGCTGCGGAAGGGCGGCCTCGAGTTCACGTGGGCCAGGGTTGAGTCAGGGCCGGCCCTGGTCGACGCGTTGAAGACACGATGCCCCGATCTGATCATCTCGGATTACGCCATGCCGGCCTTCAGCGGCCTTGAGGCCCTGGCTATCGCGATCAGCCACGATCCGGAGATCCCCATCATCATCCTGACAGGTGCGCTGAACCCAGAAGCGGCCGTCGCGTGCTTCGAAGCCGGCGCGTGGGACTACGTGCTGAAGGAACACCACGCCCGCCGCTTGCCTTTTGCCGTCCGCGCGGCCCGCGCCCGGAAGCGCGCGCTCGTGGACGCGTCCGAGTCACGCGAAGCCCTGGTGGAGAGCGAGCGGCGCTATCGCACGCTGGCGAACTCCGGAAGGACGCTCGTCTGGACCTCCGGCCCGAACAGGAAATGCGACGACGTCAATCAACCCTGGCTGGATTTCACGGGCCGGACCCTGGAACAGGAACTGGGTGACGGGTGGGTCGAGGGCATCCACCGGGATGACCTGGGCCGCTGCGTCGAGACCTACACATCGGCGTTCGACCGCCGCCAGCCCTTCAGCTCGGTCTTTCGCATGCGCCGTCACGACGGCGAGTATCGGTGGATCCAGAACGATGGCACGCCACGCTTCGACGCCAGTGGGACCTTCCTAGGCTACATCGGCCACTGCCTGGACATTACCGATCTCCTGCGGGCGGAACAGGACCGGACCATGCTCGAGACGGGGCTCATTCAGGCCCAGAAGATGGAGGCCGTGGGGCGGCTGGCGGGAGGCGTGGCGCACGACTTCAACAACCTGCTGACGGGCATCCTCGGCATCTGCGACCTGTTGCAGGCCTCGATGCCTCCCGACTCGCCCGATCGCGCGGACGTGGAACAGATCCAGGCTATCGCGATGCGGGCATCGACGCTGACGCGGCAGTTGCTCGCGTTCAGCCGGAAGCAGAGACTCCAGCAGATCCGCCTGAACCTCACGAAGCTGGTGTCCGATCTCCGGAAGCCGCTCCAGACCGTCGTCCGCGAACACATCGATCTGGTGTGGGGCCTGGCGCCCGATCTCGACGACGTCGACGGCGATCCCGGGCAGATTGAACAGGCTGTCTACAATCTCGTGGCCAACGCCTGCGACGCCATGCCAGGTGGCGGCCAGTTGACCATTCGCACGAGCCAGGTCACGCTCGATGACGCGTTCGTGAGGAGTCACGCCAGTGCACGCCCAGGGGCCCATGTCGCGATCTCCCTCACCGACACTGGCCCGGGAATCGCTCCCGAGTTCCTGCCCCTGGTCTTCGAACCGTTCTTCCCGACGAAGGCCCACGGCGAGGCGACGGGTCTCGGGATGGCCGCCGTCTATGGCATCGTCAAACAGAGCGGCGGCTTCGTGACGGCCGAGAGCGAGGTCGGCCGGGGATCGACCTTCACCATGTACTTCCCGGCGGCGCGCGGCGCCGTCGCGTTGCCTCCGCCCGGGCACGCACACCCCGGCGTCAACGCCCGCAGGGCCGAGACGATCCTCATCGTCGAGGACGAAGGCGGTCTTCGCACCCTGCTCCGGCGGGTGCTGGAAGGGTACGGATACACGGTTCTCGAGGCCGTCGACGGGAATGACGCCGTTTCACAGTGGATGGGTGCTGCCGGCTCGATCGACCTGCTGCTCACGGATATCGTCATGCCGGGACGAAGCGGCCTGGACGTCGCGCGCGTGTTCCGCCAGTCCAGGCCAGGGCTCGCCGTGGTCTTCACGTCCGGGTACACGGACCCCGCGCTGTTCAGAGACGCGGAGCCGGACGACCGCACCGCCATCCTCCAGAAGCCGTACCTTCCGAGCGTGCTCGTTGACCAGATTCGTCGGCTGCTGGGTCACGGGGTGCCCGGCCAGCCCGGGTCCTCCGCCTGACCGGAACTCCCTACGAACTGGCCGTCCCTCCGGGCGCCTCAGCGGGCAAGTCCGTCACCGTGTTCGACGACTCGGATTCGACGGTTGGCCGGCGGGCCACGGACGCCCAATGCAGGCGGACGACGCTGAGCAGCGCATCCACCGCCTCCGGGTCGAACTGAGTGCCGCGGCAACGATGGATTTCGAAGACCGCCTCGGCCAGCGTGCACGCCTCGCGATACATTCGATAGTGGGTCATGGCGTCGAGGGTGTCTGCCACGGCGACGATGCGCGCGCCGCGTGGAATCTCGTTGCCCCGCAGGGCCCAGGGGTAACCCGCGCCGTCGACGCGTTCGAAGATCGCGCGCACGATTCTGGAGGCCGACGACAGGAACGCGTTGCGATCCAGGACTTCGCTCACGAGGCGAGGCTGCTGGCGGACGATGGCGATTTCCTCGTCGGACAGCCGCGCCGGCTTGCACAGGATTGCCGGGGGCGTGGCCACCCGGCCCAGGTCGTGCAGGAGCGCCGCCCGACGGAGGTCGTCCAGCTCCGGGCCGCGGATTCCCATCGAGACGGCCATGTTCGTGGCGAGGGCAGCCACGCGCTGGGCGTGTTCGGCGGCGGAGCGGTCGGGGATCAACCGCTCGAACACCCGTTCGAGGTCGGCATCGGACGCCACGGGCGTGTCGACGAAGAATGCTTCGAGGCGCGAGAGGTGGTCGCGCACGTCCCGTTGCATGACTTCGAGCCGCTCCCGGGCATGCCTTGTCTCACGATGCCACAGGTACACCCCGCGCCAGCGCCTGGCGGAGCATCTCCTGGCCAAACGGCTTCGACAGGAAGTCCACAGCTCCCTGGCGCAGGCTCGACAGCGCCACATCGACGTCCTGGCTGGCGGTGGCCATGATGATCGCCGTGTCGGGATACGCCTGCCGCAGTTGTCCGGCCAGCCACACCCCGTCGCGGCCGGGCATCGCGACATCGCACAGAGCGACACCAGCCGCCCGCTCCGCCATTCTGTCGAGGGCCTCGTCTGCGTTGGCCGCCTGGCGGACCTCGTGGCCGAGCCGCTCTGCCAGCCGGACCATCACGTCGCGCGCGGAGGGCTCGTCGTCAACGACAAGAATCGAACACATGAGATACTCCGATGCAGAAGCCGGTCCGGCTATGCGTCTCGCGACGCCGCCGGCTTGTGGATGGCGTGCTGCTCGAGAAATCGATAGAGCTTGCGGCGGCTGATGCCCAGCAGCTCCGCCGCCGCCTTCTTGTTGCCGTGCACTCGATCGAGGACGTGGAGAATGTGCGCTTTCTGAATCTGGTCGAGCTGGGTTCCGTCAGCGCGATCCTCCACAGCCATCACGGACCGCGGCGCGGCAGCGACAGCGGGTGCCGGCGCGGAGTCGCCGGCGGCCCTGGCCTGCAGTCCGACCAGATCGCGCGACGTGAGGAGGTCCCCCTCGGCGAGGACGCACGCCCGTTCCAGGACATTGCGCATCTCGCGGACGTTCCCTTCCCAGTGCGCGCCGACCAGTGCCCGTTCGGCATCCGTCGAGATACCGGAGATGGGTTTGCCCAGGCGCGCGGAGAACTCACGAACGAAAGCCGCCACCAGGTACGGGATGTCCTCGCGCCGCTCCCGCATGGGCGGCAACGCGAGTTCGATGACGTTGAGGCGATACAGGAGGTCCGTCCGGAACCGCCCCGCCGCCACCTCGGCGCGCAGATCGCGATTGGTCGCCGCGAACACGTGCACGTCCACGCGCCGCCGATCCACGCTGCCCACGCGTTGTATCTCGCCGCTCTCGAGGACGCGCAGGAGCTTCGCCTGCAGGGACAACGGCAGTTCGCCGATTTCATCCAGGAACAACGTCCCCCGGTCGGCCCGCTCGAACAGCCCGACCTTGTTCTCGGTCGCGCCTGTGAAGGCCCCGCGGACGTGCCCGAACAGCTCGCTCTCCGACAGCGTGTCGACGACGGCGGAGCAGTTGACGGGGACGAACGTCTGGTCGCGGCGGGGCCCGAGCGCGTGGAACGCCTTCGCCACCAGTTCCTTGCCCGTGCCGGTCTCGCCCGTGATCAGCACATTGCGGACGTGGGGCGCGAGCCGGCGGATCAGGCTGAAGATCTCCTGCATGATCGCGCTGCGCCCGATCATCCCGCAGAACTCGAGCCGGCGGGCGACATCGCCCTCGAGCTCCAGCAGGCTCCGACGCGTGGCCGCGTCTGCGCGCACGCGCCCCAGCAGCCCGCGCAGCCGGTCGAAATCGAGCGGCTTGTGGAGGTAGTCCACCGCGCCGAGTTTGATGGCGGCCACGGCTTCGTCGATGGTGCCGGCCCCGCTCATCAGCGCCGTCCCGCACGACGGCATGCGCCCGGCGAGCGCACGCAGGACCTCCAGCCCGTCCACCTCGGGCATCCGGAGATCGACCAGCGCGAACACCGGCCGCCGATCGAGGGCGTCCAGGGCATCACGGCCGGAGGCGCAGCACACCACCTCGAATCCCTCGTCAGAGGCGATTCTCCCCACAACGTCCCGAATGACCGGATCGTCATCAACGAGCAGCATCAGCGGATTCCTCGGTGTCATCGCCGTGCTCCTTTCGCGGGTTCCAGCCGATGCCGCGTCGAGGCCAGCGCCCGTTCGAGCTGGCCATTCTGGTGCAGGGCGACCACGACACCGAACAGCGCCGGGTCGTGGAGGCCCCGAGCCACCTCGTCCCGGAGGCATTCCACGGCTGCGCCCAATGACAGGGCCGCCCTGTACGGGCGCGGCGTCGTCAACGCGTCGAACACGTCCAGGATCCCGACGATCTGCGCGAGCAGCGGCACGGCGGCGCCAACCAGTCCGTCGGGGTACCCGCCGCCATCGAGCCGCTCGTGGTGATGACGGACGATGGGCCGGACCAGGCGCAGAGCCCGGAAGTCGGCACACAGCATCTCGCCGACGGTGGTGTGGCGCTTCATCACCTCGAACTCGTCTGCCGTCAGCGGTCCGGGTTTGAGCAGCACGGCGTCCGGGATCGCAATCTTGCCGACGTCGTGAATCATGGCGCCGCGGTACAGGACCTGCAGGTCGGCGGGGCTCAATCCAAGTGCGGCGCCCATGGCTGTCGCGTACGCGGCGAGCCGCTCGCAGTGTCCCTCGGTTGACGGATCCCGTGCCTCGACAGTGCGGCCGAGGTTGAGAAGGACCTCCTCGGCGGAGTCGAGGTCGTCGGTGCAGTGCTTGACGTGCAGGAGGGCCCGGACCCTGGCTCGAAGCTGTCGCACGTCGATCGGCTTCGTGAGAAAGTCGTCGGCGCCGGCTTCGACCCCTTCGAGCCGGTCATCACGTCCATCCAGCGAGGTGATCAGCACGACCGGCGTCAGGCGGGTGACCGGATCCAGCTTCAGGCGCCGGCACAGCTCAAAGCCGTTCATCCCGGGCATCATAACGTCCAGCAGCACCAGGTCGGGCGACACCCGGCGGACCGCTTCGAGACCGCTCGGACCGTCATGGGCCACCTCGACGGTGTGCCCGTCCGCGACAAGGTGCCGGCGCAGCACCTCGGCGGTGACGTCCGTGTCGTCGACGACGACGACCGTTCCTTGCGGCTGCTGAGTGTCAATCATCGCGTGCATCCCCACCCCCGGGTCGATCCGGTGCCGGGCTCGGCAACAACTTCCAGACAGGCAAGATCGGATCCAGCCGAACGTCCCGTTTCCTGGCCCGTGTCCGGCGATCGCCTCAACGGGCCGAGTACGCCGGCGAACACCCGCGTGCGCCGGCGAACACTCGCGTGCGCCTGTGCACAGTCTACGCTTTTCCCGTCTCGTAGCGCGGGCCTCCATCCGGGCTCCCGACGCCCCGCGCGGGCGTACCCCGCAGTGAGTCCTTACTCGCTGGAGAGGCGGCGGCCGAGGTCCGCTGTGGCCCAATCCATCCGTTCTGCGCCTCCCGCTCCGAGGGTAGCTGGCAGCAGCGGCCGTGATGTCCAGGATGGATCGCTCTTTGCGTCCCGTGGACAAGTGAGCGGGTCGGTCAACACACTCGCTGATGACAGGAAGCCGGAGGACGCTTGGCACCAGCCACACGCCACGTCACCTCGTTCAGACTGCTGTCCGGTATCTCCGGCATCGTCGTGTTCGTGATCGGCATGCTGGTGCTGGCCGGGTGGTTCTTCGACGTCGCGGTTCTGAGAAGCGGGCACCCCGGTCTGACGACTGTGAAGCCCAGCACCGCCGTCTGCCTTGCGCTACTGGGCGGGTCGCTCTGGTTGTGTCAGTCGAAACGACCCTGTCGCCGTTTCCGGATCCCCGCCCAGTTGGGTGCGCTGGCGGCCGTCCTGATCGCGCTGTGGAGCCTGCTGGAAGTCGGCCTGGCGCGGGACCCGCGCCTCGACCATTCCCTGTTTCGCGAAGCGCCGACCGTCTTCAGCTTGTCTGCCCCGGGCCGCATGACGCCTCTCACGGCCGTGGTGGTCTGCCTCGCGGGTCTCAGTCTGCTGGGGTTTGCGGTGCGGGACCGCCGCGGCGCGAGGCTCAACCAAAGCCTGGCCGTCGTGGCGGGCGTCTGTGGCCTGCTGGGTGTGCTCGGTTACACGTACGGCACCCTGGTCTTTCTCGGTCACACCGTGGGGTCTGCCGCCATGGCGCTGCCTACGGCGTTGGCAGCCTGCCTGCTTTCGGCCGGCCTCCTGTGCCTGCGGCCCGATTGCGGCTTCATGACGGCCCTCACGAGCGACGGTCCGGGCGGGAGGGTCACGCGGCGGCTTCTGCCGGCGGCGGTCGTCGTGCCTGGTGCGCTGCACATGATGACGCTGGCGCTTCGGCATCGCCAGTTGTTCGATCTTGAAATGGCGGCGGTCGTCGACGCGACGATGGCGGCGGCGATCCTCGTCGCGGCGATCGTGTATACCGCTCGATCGCTGGATCGCCTTGATGCCGAGGGCAGGAAGCGGGAGGAGGCCCTGCGGACCAGCGAGGGACGATTCCGCTCCGTCGTCGATACGGCCACCGATGCCATCATCACCGTTGATCGTAACGGTCGCATCGTCTTGTGGAACAAGGCCGCGGAGGCCATCTTCGGCTATACCTCTGCGGAGATCGTGGGATGTCCTCCGTCCACGATCGTGCCCGATCAGTTTCAGGAAGCCCTCCGACCGGCGATCGAGCGGGCCGTCTCCGCCGGAGAGTCGAGACTGGTGGCGAGGACGGTCGAATCAACCGGGCGTCACAAGGACGGAAGCCAGTTTCCTATCGAGCTGTCGCTGGCCGGGTGGACGACAGGGGGGGCGGTCCACTTCACCGGCATCATTCGCGACATCACCGACCACAGGCGGGCGGAAGCTGAACTGCGTTTGAGCGAGACTCAATTCAGGCAGCTGTTCGATGAAGCCCCCACGGGTTATCACGAGCTGGACACCGAGGGACGCGTGGTCCGCGTCAACCGCACCGAACTCGAGACGCTGGGCTACTCTGCCGAGGAGATGATGGGTCGTCACGTGTGGGAGTTCGTGGATGAGAAGGGCGTCTCCCAGGACGCCGTGCTGAAGAAGCTCGCTGGGACATTGCCGATAGCGCCAAGCCACGAGCGACTCTACCGCAAGAAAGACGGGACGAGACTGCCGGCCCTCATCCAGGATCGGCTCCTTCTGGACGGTGAAGGCAGAATCACCGGGATTCGCAGCACCCTGCAGGACATCTCGGAGCGTAAGCGTGCGGAAGCCGAACGGGAGCGGTTGATCGCGGAACTGCAGACGACCCTTGCCGAGGTCAAAGTCCTGAAGGGCTTCATCCCGATCTGCGCGTCGTGCAAGCAGATCCGCGACGACCAGGGCTTCTGGGATCAGATCGAGCACTACATCACGCGGCACAGCGACGCCCGCTTCAGCCATGGCATCTGCCCGGACTGCCTGAAGAAGCTGTACCCGGAGATGTGAACGGCTGAGCTCCGATCCAACGGATCTCCTTGACCCTGGGGCAGCAAGCGCCTATGGTAGGTTGAGATATCGAACCAGTCACGCCGGTCTGTTGCCCCGTCCTCCGAGGTCGCGGGAAAGGGCAAGAACAATGGGCGACCATCCGCCAACCGGCTACCCGGGCAGAAGTGTCGAAGACGGTTGTCTGTCTTCAGGTCTTGGCCACACGTCCCTTCCGCAGACGGAGCTGCGCCGCCTTGGCGTCGGTCTTCTGAAGTGACACGGAGACGGCGGAGGCCGGAGTGTGACGGATACACCCACTCTCCTGGCGGTCGACGAGACCAGCGAGTCGCTTGCACTGCTGACCGCGATCCCGACCTCGGCGGGCTGCGCCGCTGGCACCTGGCGATCGTCGGCCGAGAAGGCCGCGTGCACGAACTCAAGAAGGACATCAATGACCTGCTGGCTCAGGCCGGTCGGTCGCCCCGTCAGCCGAGCGTGGCCGGCGAGTAGTCGGGCCCGGTACATGCGATGACCGACTCTTCTGTGCTCGCGCTGTTGCGGAATGCCGCCTTGCTCGTGGCGATGGCCGTCGTCTTCGATGTCGCGACCAGCCGGCTACGGCCCGATGGCCGGCCGATCCGGGCGGCGCTCGCCGGCGCCATCATGGGTCTGATCGGCATTGCCGTCATGGCGGACTCCTTCCGTTTCGGAGACGGCATCATCTTCGACATGCGCTCGGTGCTGCTCGCGGTCTCGGGCCTCTTCCTCGGCGCCATTCCCGCAGCCGTGGCCATGGGGATGACGGCGGCGTTCCGGTTCTACGAGGGCGGCGCCGCAGAGTGGGCCGGCGTGGCCGTGATCCTGGCCACCGGCAGCCTGGGCGTCGCCTGGCGGCACTATCGCCGCGGGCCGCTGGCGCGCATCACCACGCGAGAGCTGTACGGGTTCGGCGTCGTGGTGCATCTGGTCATGCTGGCCGTGTTGTTGGCCACGCTGCCGTCCGGTACCGCATGGCGCATGCTGAGAAACATCGGCCTCCCGATCCTGCTCGTGTATCCACTGGCCACGACCGCACTGGGCCTCATGCTGGCCTCTCGCCTGCGGAGAGAGCGCATGGCTGCGGAACTCGCGGCGAGCGAGACCCGGTTTCGCACATTCTTCAACCAATCCCCCGTCGGCATGGGCATGATCGCTCCCGATGGGACACTGATGCAGGCGAACCCCGCGTTCGCTCAGCTCGTCGGCTATCCGTCCGAGGAGCTGGCCAACCTCACATTGGAGTCGATCGTCCACCCGGATGACGTCGGAAAGAGCCGCGAATGCGCGGGCAACCTGCTCGCGGGCGAGCGCGACGCCTGTTGCAGCGAGCAGCGCTGGCTCACCAAGGATGGCCGCACGATCCTGGTCCAGGTGCATGCCAGGCTGGAACGGGACGGCGAGGGGCGTCCCCTCCAGTTCCTGGCGGTGTTCTTCGACATGACCGAACGCAAGCAGTCAGAGGCGGCCCTGGAGCAGTTGCTGGAGCGCTTCCGACTCGCGAATCTGGCCACGTTCGATGTTGTCTGGGAGTGGGACGTCCAGGCCAACACCTTCTGGCGAAGCCGCAACTTCGATTCGACCTTCGGGGACCTGGATGAGGAGATCGGGGCGGGCACTGAGTCGTGGGTCCGTCGAATCCACCCGGAGGACCGCGCCAGCGTCGAAATGGGCATCCACGAAGCCATCTCCTCCGGTGCGGAAACGTGGTCCGCCCAGTACCGGTTCCGCCGGGGTGACGGTGCCTATGCAGTGGTCCTGGATCGGGCGTTCATCAGCCGGGATGAACAGGGACAGCCCAGGCGCATGATCGGCGCGATGGAAGACATCACCGATCGGACGCTGGCCGAGGCGAAGCTCGCCGAGCAACTGGACGAGCTGAACCGATGGCGGGCCGCCACGATTGGCCGCGAGGGCCGGGTGCTCGAACTCAAGCGGGAGGTCAATGATCTGCTGGCCCAGTCCGGCGAGCCGCCCCGCTATCCGAGCGCGGTGGAGGAGATCACCAGCGGTGGCACCGCCGGGGGGTCTGCCCCCGAGAATACGACCAGCCAATGAAGAAGCACGAAGGTCGGCCGCCGGATGTCTCCTCGGGCGCGGGCACGGCCCGGCTGATCCACGAACTGGAGGTTCACCAAATCGAGCTGAAGACGCAGCAAGAGGAACTCCAGCAGGCGCGCAACCAGACGGAGGCGCTCCTCGCCAAGCACGTGGATCTCTACGACCTCGCCCCGGTGGGGTACCTGACCCTCGGCCGCGAAGGTGCCATCCGGCAGGTGAATTCGGCCGGGGCACACCTGCTGGGCCTCGAACGTTCCCGGCTGGTCAACCGGCCGTTCGGCCTGTTCGTTGCCGAGGCCGACCGGCGTGCCTTCAGCGACTTCCTGAAACGGGTCTTCGAAGGCCAGGCCAAACAGAGCTGCGCAGTGGCGCTGCCGCGACAAGGCTCCGAGCCCCTCGTGGTGCAGATCGAGGGCACGCACTCCGCAGACCGGCAGGAATGCCGCGCCGTGGTCATGGACATCACCGACCGCGTGAGGGCGAACCAGGCGCTGCAGGAAGCGCAGCGGGTCCTGGCGGGGATCTTCAACGCCATTCCGGTGAGGGTCTTCTGGAAGGACAAGAACCTCGTCTACGTCGGCTGCAACGCGGCATTCGCGCGCGATTCGGGGTTTGCCGATCCGGAGGACCTCATCGGAAGAGACGACTTTCAGATGGGTTGGCGTGACCAGGCGGAGTTGTACCGCGGCGACGACCGCCGGGTCATGGAGACCGGTTCCCCCAGATTGCTTGTCGAGGAACCCCAGACAACCCCGGAAGGGGACACGATCACGCTCCTGACGAGCAAGATGCCGCTGCGCGACGCTGAGGGGGAGATCGTCGGCGTGCTCGGAACGTATATCGACATCTCCGAGCGGAAGCGCGCGGAGGAGCAGGCGCGAAAGACGCTCGCCGAGCTCGATGCGTCGCGGCGAGTGTTGCTGAGCGTGGTCGAGGACGAGAAGCGGGCGCGGGCCGCCCTCGCCCAGCTGAATGCCGAACTCGAGCGGCGGGTGCTCGAACGCACGGCGGAACTCTCGGCCGCCAATCAGGAACTGGATAGCTTCGCCTATGCCGTGACTCACGACCTGCGCGCGCCCCTGCGGGCCATGACCGGCTTCAGCCTGGCGATGGTGGAGGACTACGGGGACCGCCTGCCGGACGGCGCGCGCGGCTTTCTGGGGCAGATCCAGCAGGCCAGTCGGACCATGGGCCAGCTGATCGACGGGTTGATGGTCCTCTCGCGCACCGCCCGCGGTGAGCCTCGGCGCGACCGGGTGGATCTGTCCGGACTGGCCACCGCGCTGTGCGAGGAACTGGCGCGTACCGAGCCGTCGCGAGGGATGGCATGGCACGTCGAAGCAGGTCTGACCGCCTGGGGCGATGCCCGTATGCTCGAGGGGGCGATGAGAAACCTGCTGGGCAATGCGTGGAAGTACACGGCCGGGTGCGCCGCGCCCTCGGTGCGTGTCTACGCCGAACTGGACGGCGGACGGCGATACTACTGCGTGGCCGACAATGGCGTCGGCTTCGACATGCGACATGCTGACCGGCTCTTCACACCCTTCCAGCGCCTGCACCGGCAGGACGAGTTCCCGGGCACCGGAATCGGGCTGGCCACGGTGCAGCGTGTCGTGCACCGACATGGTGGCACGCTGAGCGCCACCGCGGCCGTAGGCCAGGGAGCCACGTTCCGGTTTCACCTGCCCTCCCCGGAAGAGCCGGGAGCGGGTGGCTAATGGCATCTAGATTGCAGTTTACGGACGACGTCGATGCAGATTCCTGGGAGTTCCTTCTGCGTCGACAAGCATATCGGCCAAGATCTTAGCCGGCCTGGCCAGGATCGTGGCCGGTCTTTGCGCTGGCGCCTGCATGCACCCAGAACCTTATTCTGACTGGGGAATTGGCGAGTCCGTCTGCTCCTTGCGGCGAAAGACCGCCGCAGCGGTCGCAGCTTCCTGCCGCTCCTCCCTAGGAGCCACACCAAAGACCACAGATTCTGGCAAGGGATCGATGTTCCGTTTCCGCCTGCCTGACCCAGGCAGAGCCGGCGCCGGAGGCTTTATGACCGAGCAGCGGACCATCCTGTTGGTGGAAGACAACGCCCAGGACGAGCAACTGATCCTGCGGGCGCTGCGCAAGGCGAATCTGGCCAATCACGTCGACGTGGTGCGCGACGGGCAGCAAGCCCTGGACTGGCTGTTCGCAGAAGGAGAGTTCCACAACAGGAGCACGAGCGCCCTGCCTGCTCTCGTCCTTCTCGACATCAAACTGCCGCGCGTCAACGGCATGGATGTCCTTCACCGGCTGCGGGCCGACCCTCGGACCCGCCTGCTCCCGATCGTGCTCCTGACGTCCTCTACCGAAGAAGAAGACCGGCTGCGCGGCTACGAACGCGGTGCGAACAGCTTCGTGCATAAGCCCCTCGATTTCGGGGAGTTCGCCGAGAAGATTGCCCGCCTGGGCATGTACTGGCTGGCCGTCAACGCGCCACCTCCCCCGCGAGGCAGCGATGGCTGAGCCCCTGAACATTCTGGTGGTGGAGGACAGTGAGCCCGACTTCCTGCTGATCGAACGCGAGCTGAAGCAGCAGAACCTGTCGGCTCGCTGCGCCCGGGTGGACAGCATCGAGCAGTTCACGGCCGAGATCGGCCTGGGGATCTGGCATCTCGTGCTGGCCGACTACTCCGTCCCGCACCTGGATTTCCAGGACTGCCTCAACCTCGTCCTGACCAACCTGCCCGACGTGCCGGTGATCGTCGTGTCGGGAACCGTCGGCGAAGAACGGGCGGTCGCGCTCCTGAAGGAGGGAGTGTCGGACATCGTACTCAAGGACCGTCTGTCCCGACTCGGTCCGGTGATTGGACGCAGTCTGAGGGACGCGGCCGGTCGACGAGCCATGCGCTCCGCCGAAGCGGAACTCCGGCTGTTGAACGCGGCGGTGAATGCCGCCGCTGACGCTGTCGTGATCTCCGATCGGGCCGGGACGATCGTCTGGGTCAATCCGGCGTTCACCACCGTCACTGGCTACTCGACCGAGGAAGCCGTCGGCAGGAATCCGCGGGACCTGGTCAAGTCGGGGGTCCACCCTCCCGAGTTCTTTGCAGTCCTCTGGAACACCATCCTGGCCGGAGAGGTCTGGCGGGGGGAGGTCACCAACCGGCGAAAGGACGGCCGGTTGTATCCGGAGGAACAGTCGATCACACCTGTCAGGGACGCCAGCGGCGAGATCGCGCATTTCGTCGCGATCAAGCGGGATCTCACGACTGAGAAGCGCATGCGCGCGCAGCTGCTGCAAGCCCAGAAGATGGAGAGCGTCGGGCTGCTGGCGGGCGGGGTCGCCCACGACTTCAACAACCTGATTACGATGATCAACGTCACTGCGGATCTGGCGTCGGTCAGGCTGCGAGACGACAACCAGCTCCGCGAGGAGTTCGGCCGCATCCGGGAAGCCGGAGAACGGGCCGCCACGCTCACACGCCAGTTGCTGGCATTCAGCCGCAGGCAAATCATGGCGCCGGAGGCGCTGTGTCTTGGCGCAGTCGCGGCGAAGATGCAGGACATGCTCCAGCGCCTGCTCGGGGAAGACATCGTGCTGACGGTGAGTGCGGTTGAGGGCGCGTCAGCCGTCATGGCCGATCGCGGGCAGATCGAGCAGGTGGTGATGAACCTGGCCATCAACGCGCGGGACGCCATGCCCACCGGTGGCTCACTGACCATCGAAACGAAGAGTGTCGAACTCGACGAGACCTTCGCCGCGACGCATCCATCCGTACAGCCGGGGCCGCACGTGATGCTGGCGGTGAGCGACACGGGCGCCGGGATGGACGAGGCCACGCAGGCTCGCATCTTCGAGCCCTTCTTCACGACGAAAGAGCTGGGCAAAGGCACGGGGCTTGGCCTGGCCACGGTGTACGGCATCGTCAAGCAGAGCGGGGGCAGCATCTGGGTCCACAGCGAACCCGGCAAGGGCACGACCTTCACGATCTACCTGCCTCGGATCGACGGGGTTCGGCCCAGGGCGCAGGCCAGGCCGACGCTGACGGCCATGCGCGGCACCGAGACGATTCTCCTCGTTGAGGACGAAGAGATGCTCCGGACCCTCGCCAAGCGCCTGCTGGAACTGGCCGGCTACACGGTGCTCACGGCCGGCTCGGGGGAGGAGGCGCTGCAGCTGCTCGAGCGGCACCCCGGGCCCGTGCACCTCGTCCTGACCGACGTGGTGATGCCCGGGATCAGCGGGCTTGAACTGGCCGCACGGCTGGCGACAAGTCACGCGCGGCTGAAGGTACTCTACACGTCGGGCTATACCGATGACGTGATCCTGCGCCACGGACTGCTCGATCGGACGGCTCACTTCATCAGCAAGCCGTACGGCATGAAGGACCTCACGCGCAAGGTGCGGGAGGTGCTGGACTCCTGAGCCGGAGGCCGTCCCCGGCGAGGCATCTGCCGGCGTCGGGGCCGTGTGTGTCACGCGCAGGCTGTCGTCAACCTCTCCGTCCGGGCGGCTGCTCCAGCTCGAGCGTACGTCACACGGTTCCGGCCGTCCGCCTTCGCCCGATAGAGGGCCTCGTCGGCGGCCGCGAGCAGCGTGTCTACCGTGGAGTCGCCAGCGGCGGCGGCCACTCCGATGCTGACCGTGATGGAGATCGCGCCCCTGCTGGCGAGCATGCCGGCCTCGGACACCCGGGCGCACAGACGCTCGTAGAGGCCCGCCTCGCGCTGCCCGGCCGCTCCAGGGTTGACCAGCAGAAACTCCTCTCCGCCGTAACGGCCGACGCAATCGCCGTCGCGCAGTTGGGCCTGCATGAGCGACGTGAGGTCCTTCAACACCTCGTCGCCCGCCTGGTGACCGTACGTGTCGTTGATCCGCTTGAAATGGTCCACGTCGCACATCCCCACGGTCAGCCCGCCGCCCTGACGCCGTGCGCGCGCGACCTCCTCCGCCAGTCGTTCCAGGATGGCGCGCCGGTTGAGGATCCCCGTGAGGGGATCGTGCATCGCCTGCTGAGCCAGCGCGTCCCTGGCCGTCAGCAGGCTCGTCTGGAGCTCCACCATCCGTCGGCCAACCAGGAGCCTCGCCTGCAGTTCCTCGTTGTTGAGGGGTTTGACGAGGTAGTCGTTGGCGCCGGCGTCGAGGCCGTTGACGATGTCGCCCGTCTCCGAGCGGCCGGTCAGCAGAATGACATAGGGCGGATCCGACGCGGCGAGCACCCGGAGCCGGCGACATACCTCCAGTCCGTCCAGGACGGGCATGTTCCAGTCGAGCAGCACGAGCCGGGGACGATCGGATTCGCGGAGCGCGCTCCACGCGGCGCCGCCATCCTCGGTCACGATCGGCTCGTAGCCCCACTTCGTCACGACGGCGGTCAGCATGCGGCGCGAGGTGCGGTCGTCCTCGGCAATGAGAATCCTCATACCCGATCCCCCCGCAGGTGCACCTGCAACAGGTCGAACCGCCGCTCCAGCTCAGGCATCAGCGCGGCCAGATCGTCCAGGCGGCCCGCACGACCGGCGCGTTCCATGTCGAGGGCCGTCGCGCTCACGGCCAGACCGCCCAGGTTCGCTGCTGCACCCTTCAGCGTGTGCGCCAGCGCCCCCGCCGACGCTGCGTCGCCCGCGCGGATGTGATCCTGCAGGCCTCGAATCTGGCGTGGCGCGTCGTCCAGGAAGCAGCCGACGATCTCCCGGACCAGGTTGTCGTCGCCCATCAACCTCGCGGTCAGGGCGTCGCGATCGAAGACGGGTGGCTCCTGATCGGGCCCGATCCTACCCGCAGGCGCCGCTGCCGGTGCGCGGTCCGGCGACGACGCGAGACACCGCTCGAGCGCCGTCGCGAGTTCCTGCCGGTCGATCGGCTTCGAGACGTAGTCGTCCATCCCGGCCGCCAGGCACCGTTCTCGATCGCCTTTCATCGCGTGGGCGGTCATGGCGATGATGGGCACCCGGCGGTTCCTGACCGCGGACTGCGAACCGCGGATGGCGCGGGTCGCGTCGAGCCCGTCCATGACCGGCATCTGCACGTCCATGATGACGAGGTCGAAGGCTCCCGCCTCAAGTGCGCGAACAGCCTCCTGCCCGTTGACCACGGCTTCGACCCCGAATCCCATCTTCTCGAGCAGACGCGTGGCCACCAGTCGGTTGGTGGGGTTGTCTTCGGCAAGCAGGATCCGCCCGTGACGACGACGGGCCTCGGCCAGCGAGTGACGCGTCACCAGAGGGGCATTCGGTGCGGATCCGGCCGGCGTCGTGCCTGCCAGCACCGTCGCCAGGCAGTCGAAGAGCTGCGACTGCCGGACGGGCTTGGTCAGGTACGCGGAGAAACCAAGCGAGGCGAGACGCCTGGCGTCACCCCGCATGCCGAGTGACGACATCATGACCAGGAGGGTGCCGGTCAACTCCGGGTCGCTCTTGATCATTCCGCCCAGCATCTCTCCATCGACGTCGGGCATCTGCATGTCCGTGATCACGAGGCGAAACCCGTCGCCTTCGGCGCGGGCGGAGCGCAGCATCTCCAGCGCCCGTTCTGCGCTTTGGGCCGCGGCATGGCGCACGCCCCACGACGTCAACTGCTCGCTGAGCACGAACCGGTTCGTCGCGTTGTCGTCCACGATGAGCACGTGGGCGCCGCTCACGATCACCTGAGTCGGTCGTTCACGGCGATCGGCCGGGTCAGGCTTGCCGAACTTGGCGGTGAACCAGAAGGTCGAACCCCGGCCCTCCTCGCTCTCCACGCCGGCCGATCCGCCCATCAACTGAGCGAGGCGCCTGGAAATGGCCAGTCCCAGTCCTGACCCGCCGTATCGCCGGGTCGTCCACGCGTCAACCTGCTGGAACGCGCTGAACAGCAGCGGGATCTTGTCTCGCGGAATGCCAATGCCCGTGTCCCTCACGACAAAGCGAACGACCACGGCATCATCGGTGCTCGACTCGAGCGTGACCACGATCTGCACTTCCCCGGCGGAGGTGAACTTGATCGCGTTGTCGCCGAGGTTGAGGAGGATCTGGCGCAACCGCCCGGGGTCGCCCACCAGGCGGTACGGCACGGCGGGATCGACGCCGCAGATGAACTCGAGGTGTTTTTCCCGGGCACGAATGGCCAGGAGCTCGGCCGTTTCTTCCACCGCCAGACGAGGATCAAATGTCAGCGTCTCCAGTTCGACCTTGTCGGCTTCGATCTTCGAGAAGTCGAGAATGTCGGTGATCACTCCCAGCAACGCTTCGCCGCTCGTCCCGACCGTCTCGACATAGCGGCGCTGTTCCGCAGAGAGGTCCGTGTCGAGCAGCAGTCCCGCCATCCCGATCACCCCGTTCATCGGCGTGCGGATCTCATGGCTCATGTTGGCCAGGAACTGCCCCTTCGCGACATTGGCCGTCTCGGCGGCACGGGCCATCTCCGTCGCGCGCGCGACGGCCGCCTCGAGATGCCGGTTGGCGATCTCCAGGGCGGCGGTCTTCGCGATCAACGCCTCCTCGGCCATCTTCTGCTCCGTGATGTCCCTGATCGTCGCCTGGAGGAACGCCTGTCGGCCGTGTTCGATGCGAGCCAGAAGGACCGTGCCGGGAAAGGTCTCGCCGTCGATGCGCTGGTGGGTCCATTCGAAGAAGTGGACGCCTTCGCGCATCGCCGTCTCGATCATCTCTTGCGCGGCTTCGAATGAGTCTCGCCCGTCCGGCTGACGCTTTGGCGAGAGACGCCCCGGGGAGAACGAGACGAACTGCGCGACGTTCTCCGCCCTGAACATCGCCAGGGCGGCCGGATTCGCAGTGGCGTACCCCCAGTCGGGTGGCACCAGCGTCATCATGGCGTCACGGGAGCTATGGAAGAGCATCCGGTACCGTTCCTCGCTCTCGCGCAACTCCGCGTTCGCCCGCTGTTGTTCGGAGATGTCGCGCATGATGCCCAGGGCGTGCCAGCCGTGCCCGAATCGCATGGCCGACAGCGACAGGGCCACGGCGATCTCGACGCCGTCCTTCCGGCGGGCGTGCAACTCGAGGGTCTTGCCGACCGCCGCCCCGTCCCCGGTCCGCACGAACCGCGGGAAGGCCTCGCCGTGGGCTGCGTGGTACCGATGCGGCGCGATGAGCGCGTGAAGGTCCTGGCCGATCGCGTCCCCGGACGTGTAGCCGAGAATGCGTTCCGCGGCGGGGTTCCAGAACGTCACCAGGCCTTCGGGGTCGATCATCAGGATCGCATCCTGCGCGGAATCCGCCATGGCGCGGAGGCGTGTCAGTTGCTCTCTGAGCGCGTTCGTGGCGTCGTCAGACTCGTCGTCACCGACACGGCCCCCTCGCAGCCGAGCGCGTGAACCGCCTGCCGCCCGAGCGGCTGATCCGCCGAACGGCACCACAACCCGGGATTCCGGAGGGTGTCGCTTCATGACTCGATACCTCTCGTCCGTGCGCTTGACGTCTTCTACGGGACCGCCTTCGTTGCCGATCCGCCAACGGCACACCTTCACCGGCTTCATTCCTCGCTTCACCGCGCGAACCTCGACGGCCAGATCACAGGCCGGATTGATGTCCAGTAAGGCCGAACCTCACGCCGACCGAGATGGTCGCGTAGTAGCCGAATTTCCAGCCCGGTTGCTGAAACGCGAGCACGCCCTGTTGGATCCTGAACGTCAGGCGCTTCGCGTAGCGGCGGTAATCGAGCTCCAGCGCGACCTCGTGTTTCGCATCGTCGGCCGGCATGTTGCCGGCGACCGTGGCCCGTCCGATGACGCGGATCGTGCGGAGTGCAGATTGCCGCTCGTAGCCCGCCCGCAACCAGAGATGATCCTTGTCCCACCACCCGCCCCGGCGGTGCGTGTACTCGGCCCCGAGCAGCACGCCTGGTCCGGCCACCACGTTGACGAATTGCGCTCCTCGCCAACCTCCCGTGAGGCGCGACGCGGCTTTGTCTGACGTGTCGAAGATCGTTTCGCTCTCCCAGCCATGGCCCGACACGACAGCCTGCGCGATGGCGCCGGGGTTCTCGCCCATCGCGGCCGATGCACTGAGTCCGATGAAGAGCAAAAGCGTGAGCATGTGTCGTCCTTCCGAACTCGTGGGGTTCGTGATCGATGCCGCCGCACGTGACGCGCAGCGTCAGGTTGCGCGTCCGTCGGCGATCCACGCTTCCTTGCACCGCAAGATCACCTCCAACCACGAACGGCCGGATTGCTGTGTATCTCGAGCAACGGTGGCGTGCAGCTGCACGTCGGCGCACGCCGGCGGGCGCCGGCGCACACCCTGCGTGTGACGTGGTCCGCCCCGCACACGCCGTCGCTGGTCTCGACGGCGCTCGCATGAGGCCGGGAATGGTGCGTGGAATGAGCCTGACGAAGGGACGATGCGGGGATGGTGTTCGCGCGGGCGGGGACGCTGGCGGCTCAGCCTTCTCCGCGGTTCCGGACCGAGTCAAGGGCTCGTTCCAGCGCCCGGTCGGGCGTCACCTCGGTCTGCGCAGGATGGCGACGAGCCTCCTAGGCAACGGAAGGCACGGTATGGCCCGGCTATAATGCGAGTGTCAACAACACCCAGGTCGGATTCGAGCCAGCCGCAAGCTGCCACCCGGCGAAGCCTGAAGTACGATGAACGTCACCATGCTTTACCTTGCCAAGATCCTCCCGGTGTTCGTCCTGCCTGTGGGCTTCGCGATCATTCTGCTCATCGCGAGCCTCGCCTTCCGAAAGCGTGCGCTCACGGTCGTCGCCCTCCTGGTTCTCTGGCTCTCGAGCACCTCCGTGTTCGGCGATCTCGCGATGCGCGCCGCGGAAGGCTGGCAGGTTCGTCAGCCTGTGTCCGCGGCGCCGGACGCCGATGCGGTGGTGGTGCTGTCGGGCATGATGCGGATCGTACCGGCGGCGGAACGCACGATCGAGTGGGCCGACGGGGTGGATCGCATCGACGCGGGTGTCGCGCTCGCGCGCGCCGGAAAAGCGCCCTTCCTGGTCTTCACGTCGGAGTGGTTCCCCTGGAATGCCGGGGCAGGAGAGAGCGGCCGATGGCTCGCCGACCGCGCCGTTGAACTGGGTGTCGCGCGCGACCGCATCCTCGTCACCCGGAAGGTCAGCAACACTGCCGACGAGGCCAGCGCGGTCGCCGATCTCCTGGCTGACCACGTCGGGCCCGGCCGGAAGGCGTCGATCGTCCTCGTGACCTCGGCGTACCATATGCGGCGAAGCCGCCTGCTCTTCGCGAGAACCGGCCTGGCGGTCACGCCATTCCCCGTGGACTTCCAGACGTCGGCGGCCCCGCTCACGTTCATGGACCTGCTGCCGCACGCGGGGAGCCTCGAGAATACCGAGACCGCCATGCGCGAGTTCTACGGCTATCTCTACTACAGCTGGATCAAGCGACGTTGACCGCGCTCAGGACTCGTCCCCGCCGACGGGCCCGCGTTGCGCCTTGACGCGCCCGCGCCGCTCCTTGGCCGCGAGGCGTTTCTCGCGGGACGCCCGGGTGGGCGCCGTCTTCGTACGAGACCTGGGCCTGCGGAACGCCTCTCGCAGCAGGCCCGTCAGCCGCACCCGGGCGGCCTCTCGGTTCCGGGCCTGGGTGCGGAACGCGCGGCTGTCCACGAGGATGACGCCGTCGGCTGAGATCCGCTTTCCGGCCAGTGCGACGAGCCGGAGCCTTACGTCCTCGGGCAGGCTCCCTGCGAGCACGTCGTAGCGGAGTTCGACCGCCGTCGCGACCTTGTTGACGTTCTGCCCGCCTGGCCCCGACGAGCGGACGAAGCGCTCGACGAGTTCGTGCTCCGGAATGGCGAACGTGGAATTCACCCGCAGCATGGCAGACCACTCTAACACGCAGGGTGGTAGAATCCGCTCCGTCCCGAACCCCGCGTCATGCCTCGACGTTCCTCGCAGGAGGCATCATGAAGGCGACCTTCAATGCACTCGCCATCGGCTCCGCCGTTCCCGTGGTTCTCGTGGTGACGGCGCTCCTCGCCGCGACGGGCCGTGAGGCGGCGGGCCAGCCGCGACCCGCGCTGAAGCCCTACGTCGCGGTCAGCAGGCTCTACGTCCTCTACAAGCCGGCCGACTGGCGGGTGAGCGAAGACGCTCGGCCGACGAGCCTTCGTGTGCTCGTGCAGGCGCCGGACGGCGTTTCCACCGTCGACTTCTATTGGGCGAAGAACGACCTTGGCGCACCCAATGCCCTCGCCTTCCTGGTCGCGTTCAGGCGCAGCCTGAGCCAGGCGCACGGTCAAGTGGCGTTGAGCGACGTCTTCGTTTCGCGGGACGGCGCGCGCGCGACGGCCACCGTGCGGTACGGGGCGGCCGGCGCTACCGTCGCTGGGAAGTACTACTTCGAGTCCACGAAGAACGGGCAGTCAGCGCAGGGGTACTGTGCGCCGGAGGCCAGGCTCGCGGCCCAGCGTCCACTGCTGCTGAATGTCATGGCCAGCTTCGCCTTCGGGCGGGTGGCGGCCGCGGGCGCGCGCAGCGGTACGGTCTCCCCAGCCCCCGTGCAGGTGACTCTGGCGCCACGCCGCGCACCTGACGGCAGCCTCTCGATCCGCGTGCCTGCGGACTGGAACTTCCTCGCCGGAGGCGGCCGAGTCATCACCGCCGCTCGCGACGGCGGCATGGGATTCATCTTCACGGCGTTTTCCGGCAACCCGCTCGTGCCGCAAGCCACAATCGCCCAGGGAATCATCCCCACGCGCTACCTCCCGCCGGCCCAGACGCTCGGCTACGTGTTCAACGCGTTCCGGAACCGGCAGTTCCGCATTCGCACGGCCACGCCGGACCAGGCCACGATGCGCGAGTGCTACACCCGCGTGGGCGGCCCCTGCGACGCGCAGGACTTCCAGGTCAGTTACACGTCGCCCGAGGGCACGTCGTGCGTGGGCGCTTTCAAGGTGATCAACGGCAATCCGTCGGCAATCACCGGCATCTGGAACACCATTGTCGCGGGTATCTGGGGGCCCGAGCGGGACTTCGCCCGCTCCTTCCCGATGCTCGAGCAGATTGCAGGGAGCTTCGCGATCAACGATCAGTACGCGCGCCGCTACATCCAGAACGGCCTCGAGAACCTGCGCCGCCTGCAGCAGAAGACCCAGGCGGCGATGCAGGACTTGAACAACATGCGGGAGCAGAACCAGAAGGACTGGGAAGCAAAGCAGGAGCGCAAGGCGTACATGGATGCCGGCTGGGACGACTACCGCCGTGGCAGCAGCTACTGGGTGTCCGATCTCGAGGGCGGCAAGGTGTACGCGACGGACTCCGGGGGAACGCAGGACACGGTCACGGGGCAGTACTACGAAGGCAAGCCGTACAACTGGGTGAACTTCGAGGGACAGAACCCCCGCCACCCGTCGGAGACGATGCGGGAGATCAACAGCTACGAGCTGAAGAAACTGGAGGGAGGGCGCTGACGGGAATCGACGGGCGCTCAGGGCGACAGCGGCGCCGCGCACGAGGCCGATCCCGAGTCGCGGAACGTCTTGCCGGCCACCGGCACGAACTCCCACGTGTAGGAGCCCGACTTCAAGGTGAGCTTCAGGACGCCCCACGTGTCGGTGTCCATCACCTCGCTGTTCGGCTGCGCGTGCGAGCGGCCGTAGAGTGTGTACCCCCCCGTTCCGACCACGAACTGGCGCGGGCCGCGCGCGTCCAGGTGGCCGTCCGCATCCTGGGGCGCGAACCGCTCGTACCCGTGATTATGGCCGCTGAGCACCAGGTCGACGCCGTACTGCGTCAACAGCCGCCATGCGTCGCGCATCTGCGCGGCGTTGGCGCTCGGCCCGGAACTGAACAACGGCTGGTGCAACATGACCAGCGTGCAGGAGGCCGGCGACTCGGCCAGGTCGGCCTGCAGCCACTGGTACTGCGGCGACCCCTGGCCCGCGCTCACCTCGCTGTTGAGCGAGATGACGTGCCACGCGCCGAGAGTCAGGCTGTAGTAGCCGAGTCCCGCCGGGCCGGCACTCGCGCCGAAGTAAGCGAAGTACGGCCGCCCCCCCGTTCCCTCCCAATCATGGTTCCCGATTGTCGGCAGCATCCTCGACCGGTGCCGGCCCCACGTAGGCTCGAAGCACTTCCAGTATTCGTCGGCTGAACCGGTGCCCTGCACGTTGTCGCCCAGCGTGAACACCGTGCCCGGAATCCGATCGAGCAGCTTTGCGGTGGCGTCCGGATCGCCAACCCCGCACTGGGCGATGTCGCCCGCCCCGACGAACACCTCGTCTGGGACGGACACGGGCAGCGTTGTCCCAGACGGCGCCGCACTGGCGCTCGAGACTGTCTGGGTCGGTGAGGTCGGAGAAGGTGCGCTGCTTCCTCCGCACCCGGCGAAGAAGGCGGACGACAGCACCAGAACAGCGAGAACGAGGCCGATCGCAGAGTGCCTGGACCTCATTGACAGATTGAGAGTTGGCTCTCCCCCGTAGTGTAGCCCAAACCCGCCGTCGCACGCCAATGGGCCTGCGCCTGGCGTGCCCTGGTCCCCGTGGGATCGTATCGGCCGGAGCGCGTCGTCTCCCACGGCCGGCCGTATCCAGCGAAATCGTCGTGACCCTCCGGGCCGCCGTTCTGGCGTGTCGCGAGGGCAGTACTCTCTCGGACGACGCTACCTCGCCACTGGTTCCATCGTGCGCAGCACGGGGTAGTACTCGGGAGCGGGGGTCGCGCCGAGCACGGCGTCGAGGATGTTCCACGCCATCAGCCCGTCGTCCGACCGCGGGTCGAAGAGGACGAAGGCCAGGCGCGCGAGCGGCTGATCCATTGGCACGACGAGGGCGCCCTGCGGCAGAACCTGCGCAGTCGCCTCCCAGGCTCCCGTCAGCGTCCGGAGCTTGTGCGTGCCCTGATACTCCGACTGCGCCAGGGCCGACGACTCGATCCGGAACCGTTCTCCCGTGAACGGCAACTCCCTCGTGGTCACGAAGTACGTGACGCCGTGCGCCTCGAGCCGGTCGATGACGCTGGCCAGCATGCGGGCCGCAGGGCTGCCTTGGGGGCGCCCGAACGGGCCGCCGATGCCGGCGCCGCGTCCCCCGGGGCCAGGCGGCGTTCCGCCTGGGGGCGGACCGCCCGCTCCGGGCGGGCGGGCGCCGGCAGCCGGCGCCGCGGGTCCCGCGGGCGCCGCCGCGATCACGTAGGCAAGCGGCGCGATGCTCGTCTCCGTTCCCTCGATGATGCCGAGGTGGGGCATCGTCTCGATGCGTTCGCTGCCGTCCACCCGCCGCCGCATCATCACGTCGGGCACGTAGGGGTTCCGCTCGTTGACCACGTCGGCGAGCACGACCTGGACCGGATCCTTGGCCTTCACGAGCCGCCCGCGCACGGCCTGCGGGGTGCCGACGATCGACTCGGCGTCAGCCGCGGCGACCACCTTGCGGATCGCCTCCCCGTTCTTCACGGCGTAATTGATGATCTCCTCGAGGAACCAGTAATCCGCCTTGATCCGATCCTCGAAGCTCGCGTACCGAGTACGTCTCCGACAGGATGCCGATCCGGTTGCGGATGCCGAAGTACGTCTGCGTGTACCGCGGCTTGTACAGATCGGCGTCTCCCGCCCAGACCCGCTCGCCCTGGCGGGACGGCCCGCCGTAATAGAAGTAGCTCCAGCCGTGCTTCGCCTTGACGGCCTGCGTGACCGACGGGAACAGGTCGTCGTGGACCAGACGGGCGATCCCCGATGAGGTGTTCGGGTTGCCAGATGTCTCGTACGTCAGGAAGAAACCGTGGTCGCTGCCGTTCGTCGTGTGCAGGTCGATGGCAATATGCGGATCGTAACGGGTCAGCAGGCCCGCCAGCGACCGCGCCTCCGCCGTCTCCATCTTGGTGTTGTCGCGGTTGAGATCGAGGTCCTGCGCGTTCGCGCGCTGGCCCATGCCTCCGACCGGCCCGAACTGGCTGTACCGGTTGCGGACGTTGACCCGCTCGTTGCCGTCGGCGTTGTAGATCGGGTTGATGAGCAGCACCACGCCCTGCAGCCAGCCGGTTCGTTCGCCCTTCGCGATCGACCGGAGCAGCCGGAGCGCGGCCTCCTTGCCCTCAACCTCGCCCGCGTGAATATTGCCCTGGATGTAGATGCGCGTCTTCCCGGTGGCGCGGACGTCCTCGGGCGTGGCGCCGGGCGCGCCGATGACCGCCAGCGGCATCCGCCTGCCTTCATAGGTGTAGCCGTATGTCGTCAGGTGAATCCTGGACGACGCGGCCGCCATCGCCCTCATGAAGGCGACGACGTCCTCGTAGCGGCTGGTCTCCGTATAATTGGTGGCCTCTGGACGCGTCAGAGGCCAGGCCCGCCTCGCGGGCGGCGATCCTGCGGGCGACGCGGCGCCCTGGGCCGAGGCGGACCCCGCCATCACGAACACGAGCGCAGCAGCCGCGTACACACGCGCGCGGAGATTGGGAAGTCGGGCGTCGGTCATTTGAACCTTCTCCGGTGCACGGCGGGACGCACGCTGCGCGCCCGCAGTTCGACCGAGTGTAGCAAATGGCAGACCCCCGGCGCCGCTTGCCGCGCCGGAGTCGGCCGGAGGCCGTTCGGCGAAGGCGGGAGCCCCGAGCTTGATGCTAGCCCTTCAGCGTGACGGTGAAGACACTGCCGACGCCAGGCTCGCTCTCAACCGAGGCGTCGCCCCCGTACAGCTGCGCGAGCTTCTTCACGATCGACAGGCCGAGCCCGGTGCCGGGAATCGTCCGCGTCTGCTCGTTCTTGATGCGCACGAAGTCCTGGAAGAGCCGCTGGGCGTCGGAGGGCGCCAGCCCGATGCCCGTGTCCGCGACGCGGATGCGCCAGCCGCCGCCGTCGGCCGCGGCGATCGTTACGTCCACGCGTCCGTGGTCCCGGTTGTACTTCACGGCATTGGTGACGAGATTGTTCAGGATGATGTCGAGCTCGCCGCGATCGGCGACGAGGGGCGCGCGCTCGGGCACATGCAGCCGCACGTCGATGCCGCGGGTAGCGGCCGCCCGCGAGACGGTCTCGATGGCGGCGGCGGCGGCGTCACGGAGGTCGGCGGGCCCGAGCTCCCGCCGCTTCTGGCCCGACTCGATGCGCGTCATGTTCAGCAGGTCCACGATGAGCTTGCGCATCCCCTCGGTCCGGACGAGGGCGCGATCCACGACGCGGGCGAGGACGGCGGGGTCGCTGCCGGCCGAGCCGTCCTTCAGGATCTGCAGGTAGCCCTCCACGGCCGCGAGCGGCGCCTTCAGTTCGTGCCCGAGGACGGTGATGAACTGGAAGCGGACCTGGCGCTTCTCCTGAGCCAGCTGCCGCGCCTCCCGCTGCACGGCCAGATGGCGGACGACGCGCCGGATCGCCACGCGCAGGTCCTCGGGGGTGAAGGGCTTCGGCAGGAAGTCGTGCGCGCCCTGCTTCGTGGCCTCGATCGCGGTCTCGAGCGTGGCGTACGCGGTGATCATGACGGTCAGCGTCTCGATGTGGCGCTCGTGCAGCTTGCGCAGGACATCCAGCCCCGACATGCCGCCCATCTTCATGTCGAGCAGCAGGATGTCCGGCACCGACGCCGCCATCATCTCGAGCGCCGCCTCGCCGGACTCCGCCGTTTCCACCGCGAAACCGACGGCGTGGTCGGACTTCTCATCGGGCCGGACGGTATAGGTGTTCAGGACGCGCGCCACCGCCAGGCGCATGCCCGTCTCATCGTCGACCACCAGTACCTTGAGCGTTTCCACCGTGATTCTCTCCGGGCCCTGCGCCGGAACGGCGCACCCTGGGCCCCTTACCCCTTATCCCTGCCCTGAAGCAGCCGATCCACCTCGCGCTTCAGCTGCTCGAAGCGGATGGGCTTGGCGAGGAACGCGTCGGCCCCGACCCACGCCCGCTCGGTGAGGCTGGTCGGCTTGAAGCTGATGCCGGTCTCGGCGGCGACCGCCGTGACGAGGATGACGGGCAGGCCCGGCACCCGCTGCTTCAGGTGATGCGACAGGATGAACCCGTCGTCGTGCTGCTCCATCATGAGATCGAGGATGGCGAGGTCGGGCTTCACCTCGTCGATGAGCGACTCGGCCTCGGCACGGCTCGTCGCCGTGGTCACGCGGAAGCCGGCGTTCTCGAGCTGGATCCGGTGCTGGAAGAGGAAGTCCTCGTCGTCGTCGACGAGCAGGATGTGCGCGGGCGTCGTGTCGGGTGTCATGGTGCCACAAGTCCTTGCGAATCACTGCACGGCGGCGCTCTCCGGGCCGGCGGCGCCGAGGAGGCCGCCATCGATCGTCCCGGCCGGCCGGCGGCGTGGGAGCGAGACGGTGAAACTGGTGCCGGTCGGCCCCTTCGCCCGGTCGGCGTTGGACGCGACCTTGATGTCGCCGCGGTGCATCTTCACGATGCCGTACGTCACCGCGAGGCCCAGTCCGGTGCCCTGGCCGACCTTCTTCGTCGTGAAGAACGGCTCGTACACCTTCGAGAGGTGTTCGGGCGGGATACCGATGCCCGTGTCGGCGACCACGAGGGTGCACCGATCGCCCGAGGCGTCCTCCCGCAGCGTGACGCGAAGCGCGCCGCCGTCGGGCATCGCGGCGTACGCGTTCGTGACGAGGTTCACGAGCACCTGGGTGAGCTGATCCGCGTCGACGTCCATCATCGGGTCCGGCAGCAGGTTCTCGACGTCGACCGTGACGTTCACCGGCGGCGGCACGCCGCGCAGGCCCTTCTGGACGAGCTCGACGAGATTCACCAGGTTGTGCTCCACCTTGTTCTGGCGCGCGAAGTTGAGCAGGCCCGCGACGATCTTCTTGCAGCGATCGGCCTGCTCGACCACCATCGTCAGGTCCTCGCGCAGTTCCGGACGCTCCCCGAGCTGCTCCATCAGGAAGTGCGCGTACATGATGACCACGCCCAGCGGGTTGTTCACCTCGTGGGCGATGCCCGCGGCCAGCTGGCCCATGCTCGCGAGCTTCTCCGATCGCACGAGCGCTTCCTGGGTGCTGGCCAGCTCCTCGTTCGAGTGGGCCAGGTCGCGCACGGTGGTGCGCAGGGTCTCGATGCTGTGCGGCAGGCACATGGTGGGCTCGGCCAGGCCGACGTAGATCGCGCTCGCCAGGTCGCGGCACGACGGATAGCCGCACGCCCCGCAGTTCAGCTCGTCGCGCGGGTCCGACTTGCCCAGCTCGCCGAGCAGCCGCTGCAGCTCCTGCGGCGAGGGCACGGGCATGCGGAGGTCGTAGCGCGAGTAGGGCCGGGTCAGGTCGAGGCCTGCCCACTGCCGGTGGTTCGCCGCCCACGCGCCCTCGTCCACGCTCGCGATGCGGTGGCGCACGAACTGGCTGACGCGGGCGCGGCGCCCGAAGTGCGGCAGGTCGGAGCTCATGCCCGGTCCCATCGTGCAGCCCGAGCAGAAGAGCAGCTCCAGCAGCCGCGTCTCCATCATGCCGGTTTCGGCCTCCTTGATGGCCTGCGCGAACTCGGCCGGGCCGTCGCCCACCATCACGTGCCCGGTGACGAGGTCCTCCTCGATGCCGGCCACCTGCAGCATGCCGCCGCTGATGGGGAACAGCGCCCCGCCCCGCGCGTGCGGCGGGTCGAAGTCGCCCGGCTCGGCATGGCCCGGATCGATCCCGCGCGTGGTCAGTATCTGGCGGAATTCGGTGAACGTGAGCGCCTCGTCCACCTCGCCGCGAAGATCGGGGGACACCGCTTCCCGCTTCTTCGCGATACAGGGCCCGATGAAGACCACCCGGATCGCGTCGCCATGCACCGAGCGGAGCAGCCGCGCCATGGCGATCATCGGCGACACGATCGGGGCGAGGGAGTCCGTCAGGTCCGGGTGGTAGCGGCGGACGTAGCCGACGACCGCAGGGCACGTCGTGGCGATCCACAGCCTGTCGGAGTCCTGGGAGACCAGCGTCCGGTACTGCTGCGCCACGAGCTCCGCGCCGAACGCCACCTCGTGCACCGAGGCGAACCCCATGGCGCGCAGCGCCCCCACTACCTGCGGGTACTGGTACCGGATGAACTCCGCGGCGAAACTCGGCGCGAGGATGGCGGCCACCGGCACGGGTCCGGCCAGGAGGTCGTCGACGGCTTCCACCGCCGAGAGGATCCGCTTCGCGTCCTGCGTGCACACCTTGTAGCAGACGCCGCAGCCGATACAGCGCTCGGGGATCACCTGCGCCTGCCGGCCCGCGATGCGGATGGCCTTGGCCGGGCACTCGCGGACGCACTGGTAGCAGACGCGGCAGCGTTCGCCAATCGTCGAGACGAGCGGAGCCTGGGAATGCGGCGTCACGCGCCCCCCGCGATCTCACGCTTACGTGCTTCAGCCACCGCGGCAGTCTCCTTCCGAATCGCGTTACGCCCACGCCGGCCGGCCGTCCGGCCCGCGGGCCTGCCTCGCCGAAGCTGGCCGGCAGCCCCCGAGCCGGCCATCCGGCCCGCGGGCCTGCCTCGCCGAAGCTGGCCGGCAGTCTCCGAGCCGGCCGTCCGGCCCGCGGGCCTGCCTCGCCGAAGCTGGCCGGCAGCCCCCGAGCCGGCCGTCCGGCACGCGGGCCTGCCTCGCCGAAGCTGGCCAGCAGTCTCCGAGCCGGCCGTCCGGCCCGCGGGCCTGCCTCGCCGAAGCTGGCCAGCAGTCTCCGAGCCGGCCGTCCGGCCCGCGGGCCTGCCTCGCCGAAGCTGGCCGGCAGCCCCCGAGCCGGCCAGCGAAGGCGGGTCACAGCACCGGTTCGCGTTGCCCGTAGTGCGTGTGCAGGAGTTCATGGCTCTTGTGAGAAAGGGGCTTTTCCAGGAACTCGGCGTAGAGGCGCTGGATCGCCGGGTTCTGATGCGAGGCGCGGACGGTCGCGTTCCGGTCGATCAGATAGAGCGCCTGCATGCGCGCGCGCACGGCGTCGGGCGACGCGGAACGGGGCTGACCGCCTCCCGCCACGCACCCGCCGGAGCAGGTCATGATCTCGATGAGCTGCACGTCCTTCCGGCCGGCCCGGACCTGCTCCATGAGCTTCCGGGCGTGGCCGAGGCCCGAGGCCGCCGCCACGCCGATCTCGCGCCCGGCCACCGTGGTCTTGAACTCCTTGACGGCGTCGAGCCCTCGCAGCGCTTGAATCTTGAGCGCCTCCATCGTCTGGCCCGTCAGCAGGTAGTGCGCCGTCCGGACGGCTGCCTCGGCCACGCCGCCCGACGCCCCGAAAATCTTGCCCGCCGACGTGCGCTCGCCGAACGGCGTGTCGGCCGCGTCGGGCGGCAGCGCCGTCAGGTCGAGGCCGTACATCCGGATGAGCTCCGCCACCTCGCGCGTCGTGAGGACCGCGTCGATGTCCTGCTGGCCGTTGCGCCCCATCTCCTCGCGGCCGGCCTCGAACTTCTTCGCCGTGCACGGCATGATCGCGACACTGTAGATCCTGGCCGGGTCGATGCCCAGCCGCTCCGCCAGAAACGTCTTCACCACCGCGCCCAGCATCTGCTGCGGGCTCTTGCAGGTGGACAGATTCGGGATCAGATCCGGGTAGAACTCTTCCACGAACTTGACCCAGCCAGGCGAGCAACTCGTCATCATGGGCAGCACGCCGCCGGTCGAGAGCCGGTGGACCAGCTCCGAGGCCTCCTCCATGATGGTGAGATCGGCGCTGAACGCCGTGTCGAAAACCCATGCGAAGCCGAGGCGGCGCAGCGCCGTGACGAAGGGGCCGTCCACGTCCGTGCCGGGCTTGATGCCGAATTCCTCGGCCAGGCTGACCGACACCGACGGCGCGTGCTGGACCACCACGATCCGGCTCGGGTCCGCCAGGGCCGCCCGCACGTCGTCGATGGACCGCGTCTCGACGAGCGCCCCCACGGGGCACACGGTCACGCACTGGCCGCAGTTGATGCAGCTGCTGACGTTCAAGCCCTCGTCGAAGGCCGTCCCGATCCGCGTCTTGCTGCCGCGCCCGATGAAATCGATGGCGCCAACCGTCTGCACCTCTTCGCAGACGCGGACGCACTTGCCGCAGAGGATGCACTTCGAGGGGTCGCGCGCGATGGACGGGCTGGCCACGTCCAGGCGGCCGGGCGTGCGGCCGCCGAAGTAACGGCGCCGGCGGACGCCGAGCTGCCCGGCCAGATCCTGCAACTGACACTCGCCGTTGCGGGCGCAGTAGAGGCAGTCGTCCGGGTGGTTGGCAAGCAGCAGCTCCACCAGCGTCCGCCGCGCGTCGACGGCTCGCGGCGAATGCGTCTGCACCTTGAGGCCGTTCGCCGCCGGGAAGGCGCAGCTCGGCACCAGGCCCCGCTGCCCCTCGATCTCGACGACGCACATGCGGCAGGCGCCGCTCGGCGGAAGACCCTCGTAGTGGCACAAGGTGGGAATCTGGACGCCCGCGCGGCGCGCCGCCGCGAGCACCGTGTCTCCCGCGTGCGCCTCAATCGCCCGTCCGTTGATCTCGAGCTTCATCATGTCCCTGGCCCCTTGCCCCTCATCCCGAACCCCGCCTGCCACGCCGAAGCCGGCCGGCAGGCCGCTTGGCGAAGGCGGGAGCCCCGAGTCCCGAGTCAGTGCACCACCACGGCATCCAGGTTGCACACGTCGATGCACGTCCCGCACGCGATGCAGCGCTCCGGGATGATGTGGTGCGGGCTCTTCAGCGTGCCGACGATCGCGTCGGCCGGGCACGGCTTGATGCAGATGCCGCACCCCTTGCAGCGCTCGGCGTCGATCTCGTACACGAGCAGTTCACGGCACGCCTGGGCCGGGCAGTGCCGGTCGAACACGTGTTCCTCGTACTCGCTGCGGAACCACCGGAGCGTGCTCAGCACCGGGTTGGGCGCCGACTGCCCGAGGCCGCACAGGCTGGTGTCCTTGATGACGCCCGCCAGCTGCTCGAGGTTCATGACCGCCCGGAAGCGTTCGAGGGCCTCGAAACGCTGCTCGGACCGCCGGCTCCGCGTCAGGCTCTCGAGGATCTCGAGCATGCGCCGCGTGCCCTCGCGGCACGGGATGCACTTGCCGCAGCTCTCCTGCTGGATGAAGTCCATGAAGAACTTCGCCACGTCCACCATGCAGTTCCCGTCGTCCATGACCACCAGGCCGCCGGATCCCATCATCGCGCCCACGCCCTTGAGCGACTCGTAGTCGATTTCGATGTCGAGCTGCGACGTGGGGATGCACCCGCCAGACGGCCCGCCGATCTGGACGGCCTTGTAGACGCGGTCGCCCGGAATGCCGCCGCCGATCTCGAACACGATGCGCCGCAGCGCCGTCCCCATCGCCACCTCGACCAGGCCCGTGCGGGCGACGTTTCCCGAGAGGGCGAATACCTTGGTGCCCTTGCTGGTGGCCGTGCCGATGGCGGAGAACCACTCGGCGCCCCGCGCGACAATGGCCGGCACGTTGGCGAGGGTCTCGACGTTGTTGATCACCGTCGGCTTGCCGAAGAGCCCGCTGACAGCGGGGAAGGGCGGCCTCGGCCGCGGCATGCCGCGCCGGCCCTCGATGCTCCCGAGCAACGCCGTTTCCTCGCCGCACACGAACGCGCCGGCGCCCTGCTTGACGACGACCTCGAGCGAGAACCCCGAGTCGAAGACGTTCGGCCCCAGCAGGCCGTACGCCGTCGCGTCCGCGATGGCTCCGTTCATCCGCGCGATCGCCAGCGGGTACTCGGCCCGCGTGTAGATGTACGCCTTGCTCGCGCCGATGCCATATGCCGCGAGCGCCAGGCCCTCGAGCACCCGGTGCGGATCTCCTTCCATCACCGCGCGATCCATGAACGCGCCGGGGTCGCCCTCGTCGGCGTTGCAGATCATGTACTTCTGGTCGGCCGCCTGCTTGTTGGCGATCGACCACTTCCTGCCCGTCGGGAAGCCGCCGCCCCCGCGGCCGCGCAGGCCGCTCTGTTCCATCTGGGCGCAGACCTCTGCGGGCGTCATCGTGCGCAGCGCCTTGGCGAGGGCCGCATAGCCGCCGCGGGCGAGGTACTCGTCCAGGCTCGCGGGATCGAGCATGCCGCAGTTCGCCAGCACCCAGCGCGT
Organism: uncultured Acidobacteriota bacterium; assembly: GCA_963809475.1. GTDB lineage: Bacteria > Acidobacteriota > Vicinamibacteria > Vicinamibacterales > JAKQTR01 > JAKQTR01. The sequence continues at coordinate 947,219 of CAWEJS010000002.1, read as the reverse complement.
CTGCGCCGCGAAGAACGGGTGGTCGTCGAGCGCCGCCACGCCGGACCACCGCGTGGTGCCGGGCTGGCGGAACTGGCCGAGGGGCTCCACCGGGAGCGGGTGGCCGTCGAACACGGCGTCGAGCAGCGGCCCGACCTTCTTCTCTGTCACTTTCGAGAAGCTCAACCGTGGCCGTCCGGGCATCTGAACGTCCACGAGCGGCTCCTCGACGCACAGGCCGATGCAGCCAATCTCGACGACGTCGGTGTCGCGCGCGCCCGCCTCGATCCACGCGTGAATCGCGGCCAGCGTCTTGCCGGCGCCCGCGCCCAGGCCGCACGTCCCGGTGCCGATGTAGATGACCGGGCGCGCCGGCGACTCGCGCCGGAGCTCGATGTTGCGGCGCTTCCGCCAGGACGCGCAGGCATCATTCGTGTGGCAGCGAGGGCCGTCGGCCAGACAGGCCACGAGATCGGGGCACGGGCGCTCGGGCAAGTGCCAGCACTCGGCGCAGCAACGAGGGAATTCGGCGTGACTCACTTGACCTTCGCCTCCTTCCGGATCGTCCGCACCAGCCGGTTGACGACGTCGATCGTGGCCCCGGCATGAAACTCGCCGTTGACCGCGACGACCGGCGCAAGGCCACACGCCCCGAGGCAGGCGACGACCTCCAGGCTGAAGAGCCCGTCTCGCGACGTCTGGCCTGGCTTGATGTTCAAGGTCCGCTGCAGCGCCTCCAACGTCTTGAGCGACTTCTTCACGTGGCAGGCCGTGCCGCGGCAGACCTGGATGTGGTACCGGCCGAGCGGCTGGAACCGGAACTGGTTGTAGAACGTGGCCACGCCGTACACCTTGCTGGCGGGCAGCCGCAGGTGCTGGCCGATGCGGACGACTGCCTCGCGCGACAAATAGCCGCAGCTCTGCTGGACCTCCTGCAGCAACGGGATGAGGGCATCCCGGTGCCCGGCGTGGTACTTGGCGACGATGGGTTCGATGTCAGGCGCGATCATGCTGCAGGCATCCCGGGGGCTATGAGTCCTACCGTTGGTGCGCGTAATACGCCACGCGGTCGAGCGCCGTGGTCACGTCCACGTCCTCGATGAACGTGCCGGTCGGCACGTGCAGACGAACCGGGGCGAAGTTGAGGAAGCTGCGGATGCCGGCAAGCACCAGGCGGTCGGCGGTGCGCTGGGCCTCGGAGGCCGGAACCGCGATGACGGCCGCGCGGATGCCCTCGCGGCCGATGATCTCTTCGGCCTGTTCGATGGGATACACACGGCAGCCGTGGAGGATGCGGTTGGTCTTGTCGGGGTCACGGTCGAAGGCCGCCGCGAAACGGACCCACGGCTGGCGGTTGGCGAAGTAGGCCAGGATCGCGCGGCCGAGGTTCCCGACGCCCACCATGGCGACTGATGTCTCGACCGACCTGGCCAGGACCGCGTTCACCGCCGCAATCAGGTCGTCGACGGCGTAGCCCTTGCGCGGACTGCCGGAGAAGCCGATGGTCATGAGGTCGCGGCGGACCTGGGCGGGAGTCGAGACGGCTGCCGTCGCGAGCTGATGGGAGTAGATCTGGCTCGTGCCGCCGGCTGAGAGTTCGAGGAGGAGGCGGCGATAGAGGCTCAGGCGGCCGACCGTCTGGAGGGTGATGCGAGGAGTCGCTGAGCGGGGGTTCTTTTGGCTCGTCATGTCTGTGACTGTATTCACACTGTGAATTCAGTCACAGATAGGCTAACCAAGGACTTCCGGCTTGTCAAACATCACAACCGAGCGAATTGCTCAGAATTCTAGCAGTAGACGTCGCGCTTCCCGCCCCTGACCCGGGCCACCATACTCGTCGCCATCTGCCTCGGCACCGGCTCCATCGAGGCGAGGACCGTGTCGACCAGCCCGTCTCCCACCTTGCGGGTCTCCTCCGACCCGTAGTCAATCAGGTACTCGACGAAGGTGGCCAGCGCGTTCGGGTCGCAGTGCTCCTTGATCTCCCCGGGCTTGGCAAGGTCCATGAAGTCCCTGCCCGTCCGGCCCAGGCGGTAGCACGCCGTACAGAACGACGGAATGTAACCCAGCCTCGCCACGTCCCGGATGACTTCGTCCAGGGGCCGGTGATCACCCAGACAGAACTGCGCCGCGTCGAACTGCTCGTCGTCCGCGTAACCGCCGGGGTTCGTGCGGCTGCCCGCGGAGATCTGCGACACGCCGAGGGCGAACGTCTCACGGCGCACGTTTGCCGACTCCCGCGTGGACATGATGATGCCGGTGTAGGGCACCGCCAGCCGGAGGATCGCGACGAGCTTGCGGAAATCGACATCGGACACGGGATGCGGCGGCTGGCTCGCCATGTCCGACCCGCTCGCCGGCTCCATCCTCGGCACGCTGATCGTGTGCGGCCCGACGCCGAACCGCGCTTCGAGGTGCCGGATGTGCTGCATGAGCGCCAGCAGCTCGAACCGCCAGTCGAACAGCCCGAACAGCACCCCGATTCCCACATCGTCGATCCCGGACTGCATCGCGCGGTCCATCGCCGTCACGCGCCAGTCGAACTCCCTCTTCTTCCCGGCGATGTGAACGGCGGCGTACGTAGGCCGGTGGTAGGTCTCCTGGAAGAGCTGGTACGTGCCGATCTTCGCCGCCTTGAGCTGGCGGAACTCCTCGAGGGTGAGGGGAGCCACGTTGGCGTTGACGCGCCGGATCTCGCCGTGGTCCTCGGTGACGCTGTAGATCGTGTCGATGGCCTTCAGGACGTACGAGAAGCCCTCGTGCGGGTACGACTCGCCGGCGACCAGCAGCACGCGCTTGTGGCCCTGCTCGACCAGGATCTTCGTCTCGTGCGCGATTTCCTCCTGCGACAGCGCGCGCCGCACGAGCTCGGTGTTGCGGGCCCGAAAGGCGCAGTAGGTGCACTCGTTGGCGCACATGTTCGACACGTAGAGCGGCGCGAACAGCACCAGCCGCCTGCCGTAGATGGAGTTCTTGACGTGCTGCGCCGCCGCGAACAGTTCGCCGAGCAGTTCGGGATCGCTGATCGTCATGAGCGCCGCCATGTCCTTGCCTTCGAGGCCGTTCATCTGACGGGCTTTCGCCAGCACCTCCCTCACGAGGGCGGCATCGGCGTGGCGGTGCCGTTCGAGCGTCGCCGCGATGGCGCCGTCATCAATGGGGACTGTGTCCGTGACGTCTGACATGTCGGGGTATCTCCTGCGGGGCACCCTCTCCGGGGAAGGCCTCATCACCGGCGCCCGGCGGAAAGGCCAGGCCGCGCGGACCGGCAGTGAGAGGGGCTGATCTGATTATATCGCCGGGCGGCGTGGCGGCCGGCTTGCCGCCCGCGTGGGCGTTGACCTATGGTGGGCTCTCGAGGAACGGCGCATCATGAACGACGACCGGGCTAGCCACTCGCGAGTGGCCGCGGAGCCCGGGACCGACGTCGTGCACGCGGTGATGGAGCTGCCACCCCCGCGGCAGGTTCGGGTCCGCGAACTCCTCCGCTGAGCCTGGGGCCTCGGACGCCGGGGCGAATGGAGGCAGATCATGCGTCGCTACCCCGGCGCGCGCCTACGGCGTCCCGGGCATCCAGCTTGAGGCATGCTCGCGCGCATAGGCAGAGAGCGCCGCGGGCCGCCGCCCAAGCAGGCGTTCGAGATCTTCGGTGACCGGCTCGCACAAGCCCCCCCGCATCCGGCGATAGAACCCCAGCAGCCGGGCCACGCGCTCCGGCGGGAAGCCTGCGTCCGCCAGCAGGCGCGCCGCGGCCTCCTCTTCGAGGGGGACGTAACGAACCGGGGTTCCGCGGGCCGCGCCAATCGAGTCCGCCACCGCGCGATGGTCCGGCGCCTCCGGTCCCGTCAGCGTGTAGGCGCGGCCCTCGTGACCGGGGGACGTCATGACCGCGGCTGCCGCTTCGGCGAGTTCCCGCGCGTCCAGGTACGAGACCCGGGCGTCTGCGAGGGGCAGGGCGAGGGTGCCGGTGCTCCGGATCATGGCAGCGATCGAGCCCGACGACAGCACCTGGAGAAACCAGTTCGGCCGAAGGTGCGTCCAGGCGAACCCTGACGCCTCGAGGGCGCGCTCGACCTTGCGCAAGCCGAAGGCGTCCTCGGTCTCGGCCCCCATCGCGGACAGGTCCACGACCCGCCGTACGCCGCGGCGCCACGCGTCGTCCAGCAACGGCAGGGCGGCCGTTTCCGGGTGATCGTCACCGGGACGGGCCATCAGGAACAGCGCGGTCACCCCGTCCAGGGCGCCGACCCACGTCTCGGGGCGCTCCAGATCGAATGCCACCGCCGGCACAGCGGGCGGAAGCGCCGCCGCAGCCTCTCGAGGATGCCGGCTCGCGGCTCTCACGTTCGCCCCCGCCGCAACAAGCCGACGAACGAGGTTGCCGCCGACCAACCCGGTCGCGCCGATGACCAGGATCATGCCTTCCATCGCAGACCTCCTCTGCCGTGACGAACGTCCCATCTCCGCCTCCGACGCTGCCGCAGGCCGGCGGAACCGGGCAGACGCGCGAACGCCCCGGACGGCCGGGGCGTTCGTGTGTGAGCGCGGGCGGGCTCAGCTGAGCCAGAAGCTGAAATACAAGTACATCGCGGCGACGCACGCCAGGATGACGAACGCCATGACCTTGTTGCCAAGGTCCCAGCTCTCCTTGATCTCGTCCGCCGCCTCGCCGTGAACGGACCCGTAGGTGAGTCCCCTGACCTGTGCTTCTGACGGCGCCGGCGTCATCAGGGACGCGACGACGACGACCAGGGCGCTGACGAGCGCGAGGACGCCGGTGGCGTAGTAGGGATTGAAGTCGCCGATGGCCGCGAAGAGGGCCGGCGAGTGAATCCGGCCCTCGGCCGCGCCGTAGAAGGTCTGCAGCGTCAGCTTGATCATGCCCAGCACGAACCCCGTCCCGAGGCCCCAGACGGCGCCGGCCGAATTGACCCGCCTCCAGAACAGCCCCAGCAGGAACACCGCCGTGATCGGCGGAGCGATATAGCCCTGGACGTTCTGGAGGTACTGATAGAGCCCGCCGCCCTGCACTTTCCCCATCACGGGGACCCAGAGAATCCCCAGCCCGACGACCACCGCCGTGGCGATGCGCCCGACGTTCAGCAGGTGCTTCGGTGACCGGCCGGGGCGCAGCTTCTCGTAGATGTCCACGGTGAAGAGCGACGCGCTCGAGTTGAAGAGCGAGGCGAGCGAGCTCATCAGGGCCGCGAGCAGGCAGGCCACGATCAGGCCGCGGACGCCCGAGGGCAGGAGCTCCCGGACGAGGGTCGCAAATACCAGATCGGGATTGATGACCGCCACGCCCTCGACGAGCTTGGTCGGAAGGGCGAGCAGGCCCTTCTGGTGCAGTGCCCAGCCGATCATGCCGGGGATCATGAAGATGAGGACCGGCCACACCTTGAGCAGGCCGCCGAACAGGGCGCCGCGGCGCGCCGTCGCCAGGTCCTTGGCCGAGAGCGTGCGCTGCACGATGTACTGGTCCGTGCACCAGTACCAGATCCCGACGATCGGCGACGCGATGATCACGCCGAGCCAGGGCAACGTGGGATCGGAGAGCGGGCGCCAGAGGGAGAAGGCGGCGCTATTGGCCCGGCACATGGTCACGAGTTCGCCCCAGCCGCCCAGCCTCGACAATCCGACGGCCGTGATGGTGAAGGACCCGAGCAGAATGATCACCGCCTGCGGCGTGGCCGTGTTCATGATGGCCCGCATGCCACCGAACACGGTGTAGATCCCGGTGATGATGACCGTCGTGAAGGCCCCGACCCAGAAGGCGTTCTGGGGAGAACCGAACGCGTCCGGCAGCAGGGCCTGGAACACGACCGCGCCCGCATAGACCGTGACGCTCACCTTGGTGAAGACGTAGGCGACCAGGGAGACGCAGGAGAGAATCCAACGCGCCCGGGCGTTGAATCGCTTCTCGAGGAACTGCGGGATCGTCTCCACGCCGGATCGGTAGTAGAAGGGCACGAACAGCCCCGCCAGCATGATCAGCACCCAGGCGTGCAGCTCCCAGTGGGCCATGGCCATCCCGGTCGTGGCGCCCTGGCCCGCCAGCCCGACGATGTGCTCGGAGCCGATGTTCGACGTGAAGATCGACGCCCCGATGACGACCCACCCGGCATTGCGTCCGGCCAGGAAGTAGTCCTCCTTGTCCTGCTGATTTCGCCCGTACCACCAAGCGACCCACCCGATCAGCAGGAAGTAGAGCGCGATGACAACCCAGTCAAGTCCAGTCATCTGTCTTCCTTTCAACCGCGCGCCTGGCGGCCTGCCGCGAGCCGCCGGCGCGGCCCAGGCACCGCCCGACCGCCGTTTGCTCGATGCACACTAGTGCCACTCAGGGAGCACCGTCAACCGCCGAGTGCAGCCGCCCCGCGCCGGACGCGAACGACGACCACCGGCCCGCGGAGCGCGAGTCTCCTCCTCTTGGCGCGGGAAAAGCGGATATCATGCGTCCGCACGAACGGAGGACCCTCGATCCTGACCGGCTCGCTCGCCTGGTCCAGCCGATCGGAGGTATTGAAATGCGCTCCCGCCGGGGCAGGCGCGAGCATGGCTGTGGTTGTCGGACGAACGCCTGAAGCCTGCCGAGGCAGACGATGCGGCCTCTGCGGGGCTTTTCCGTGCCTGTCGTGGTCGCGGGGACGGCCGTTCCGTTCATCTCGCATCGTCATCTCGCATCGTCTGGAGGACGCCATGAAACTGCGGTGCTTCGCGCAGCTGGCCGCGACGTTCGCGTGCTGTGTCCTGTTCTTCGCCGGTCCCGTCGCCGCCCAGATCGTCGACCTGAAGGCCGAGTGGCCGAAAGGCGACTGCCTGAAGAAGGCGTCGGATCCCAAGAGCGCGCGCTTCCAGGTCAAGGGCCCCGGCCACCTCGAGGTCACGGTCCTCCAGGAACCCTACCGGCATGCCGGCCGCACGGTCTTCAGCCCCGAGACCTGGAACGCCTACATCAACGGCAAGGCTCGGGGTTGGACGGACCTCGGCCCGTCGGTGGAAGGCCGGGGGAGGTGTTCCGCCTACGCCCTCACTCAGAACGGCAAACCGGCGAGGAACTTCGCGGAGGGTGTGCCTCTTCAGGCGGTCTATTCCTGCGACCTCTATGCCGGCGACTTTGATCTCGCCGTGCGAATCGGCCCGCCCGCGATGAACTACGGGTGCGGGGCGACGCAGTGGAGCCAGCGGGCCAGGCTCACGGTCGCCTACTCGCCGGGGAGCGGAGGATCGAAACCGGTGGAAACGCCGACGACCGGGCCCCCGGTCACAGCCGCGCCATCCGGTGCGGCTCGGCCCGAGGATCAGGCGAGTCTCGCCGGTCTCTGGACGATGAACATCGGCAATAAGCTGGAGATCGTCCAGAACGGCGGCACGTACGCCGTCCGCATGTCCGGCGGCGGCAACCAGTGGGACACGATGCTCGACGTCAAGGTCGATGCGGCCACGGGCGCAGTCGAATTCAGACGGGATTTGAAATCCAAAGGGTACCCCGATCAGATCTTCACGTGCCGCCTTGTGAACGGGAAGCTGGATGGGCGCTATCGATTTGCCAGTGAGAAGCCGGGCGCGGGAAACGGTTGGTATGCGGCGCGCCTGAAGTAGCCGTCGGTCGTGCGGTGGCGCCGCCGCGTGGAATCCGCGCCGGCGGCGCCGGGAGGGCGCGGCGGGTGTGGCGGCGGTCCGGCGCGCGGCACGTCTGCGGTATGATGCGCGGCGGCTCGATGCCGCCCTGACGCTGCTTCTGGGCTTCCTGTATGTCTTGGAGGCTCCGGGTGTCGAGGGATGGCTCGGCTGCCACACCAGCGCGTTCACGAAATACGAGACGAAGGTGCCGCTGATCCTGTACTTGCGAGGGCAGTCCCATCAGGAGGTCGACCGCCTGACGAGCCACGTGGACGTCGTCCCGACCTTGCTGGGCCTGCTGGGCTACACGTCGCCGCCTTCCGTCTACTCCCAGGGGTTCTCCCTGTTGGAGAATCAGCACCGGGACGCTGTGGTCTCCTGCGGATGGGACAGTTGCGGCGTCATTGGCGCCGCCCACACCGTTGTCTTTTCGACCGAGACCTACAACGCGTATTTGTTCGATGTGCGCGATGGGCAGTACAGACGAATCGCCGACTTCAGGCCTATCCTGGAGAGGGAGTCCGCTGCTCTCCTGCACGTGCTGGAGGGATTCCGGACGTTCAACAAGTGAACCTGCTCGCGTGCAGGCGCCTCGCATTCGAGGGAGCGCGAATCCGCATGAGAACCTGCGACTACTGGAACCACACGCGACGGCTCGCCGCTGCCGCACTAGCCGGCGTCCTCTTTCTCCCGGCGGCCGCCGCCGCCCAGGACCGCCTGAAGACCATGCCGGGGTACGAGCAGTACCAGCGCATGAGCAGGGAGATCGCGGGTGCCGTCAAGCCCGGCACGCTGACGGCGGTCTGGAAAGACGGCGGAAAGGCGCTCGAATACCCGAAGGACGGGAAGACCTGGCGCTACGACGTCGCGACGAAAGCCACGACGGAGGTCACCGCCGCTGTCGAAGCCGCGCCGGCGGCGCCGGGAGGGCGTGGCGGGTTCGGCGGCGGGCCGGCGCGCGGCCGGCAGGTCGCGTCGGCTGATTCACCCGACAAGACGATGAAGGCGTTCTACCGGGACCGCAACCTCTATCTGAGCGACCCCGCCGGCGCCAACGAGGTGGCCGTGACGACCGACGGCAGCGAGAAGGCGCGCGTCAAGTACGGCACCGCGAGCTGGGTCTATGGCGAAGAGCTCTCGCAGACGACCGCTATGTGGTGGTCGCCGGACGGCCGGAAGCTGGCCTACTACCGGTTCGACGAGACGCAGGTGCCCGACTACGTCCTCCAGATGAACCAGACGAAGCTGTACACCACGGCGGACGTCGAGGCCTACCCCAAAGCCGGCGAGGCGAACCCCGTCGTGGATCTGTTCGTGTACGACGTCGCGGCGAAGTCGAGCGTCAGGATCGACGTGCGGAGCGGGAAGCCGTTCGACAACGACGTGGTCGGCCACTACGTGTATCGCGTGTCGTGGTCGAGGGACGGCCGTGAACTGCTGTTTTTGCGGGCGAACCGGCGCCAGAACGTCCTCGAGTTCGCCGCGGCCGATCCGGCGACCGGCGCGTGCCGGGTGGTCGTCAGGGAGGAATGGCCCACCGGGTGGGCCGCCGAGAACTCGCTCCCCGCGCAGGTGTTCCTGAAGGACGGCCGGCGATTCATCTGGGGGTCGCAGCGGACAGGCTGGCTGAACTACTACCTCTACGACCTGTCGGGCGCGCTCATCACGCCGCTGACGCGCTACACGACGTTCGAGGCGGCCAGCCTCGTCAAGATCGACGAAGACGCGAAGGCGCTCTTCCTCATGGCGCGCGATGGCGGCAACTACCTCAAGCTGCAGCTCCACCGCGTGCGACTCGACGGCAGGTCGGACGTGCGGCTCACCGACCCGGCGTTCAACCACAGCATCGGCACCTGCATGGCGGGCGGCGGCGGACGCGGCGGCGGGCCGCCGGCCGGACCCGGCGGGCCGGCCGCGTGCGGGATCTCGCCGGACAACCGGCTTGTGGTGGACGTCTATCAGACGCACGACACGCCACCGGCGACGCACCTCATCGACGCCGTCTCCGGGAAGATCGTGAAGGAACTGGCGGCGAGCGACACGGCGAAGTTCGATGCGCTCGGCCTGAAGAAGGCCGAGATGTTCACCTACGTCGCCGCCGACGGCAAGACCCCGCTCCGCGGCCTGATCAGCTTTCCGTCCGGCTTCGACCCGTCGAAGACGTATCCGGCGCTGGTCTCCGTCTACGGAGGCCCGGAGTTCGCCGCCACGCGCGAGACGTTCGTGCAGCCGAATCCCCTCGCCGAGTTCGGCTTCCTCATCCTGGCCCTCGACTCCCGCTCGGCACCCGGCCAGGGCAAGCGGACGCTCGACGCCGTCTACCAGAAGCTCGGGCAGGTGGAAATGGACGACATGGCGGAGGGCGTGAAAGCGCTGTGGAGCCGGCCCTACTTCGACCGCGATCGAGTCGGCATCTTCGGCACGTCGTACGGCGGGTACGCGGCGGTCATGAGCCTCCTGCGCCACCCGGAGGCGTTCCGCGCGGCGTCGGCGTCGTCCGCGGTGACGGCGTGGAACCACTACGACAGCATCTACACCGAGCGCTACATGTGGATCCCGCAGGAGAACAAGGAGGGCTACGAGGCTGCCAGCGCCATGAAGTACGCCCCGGCGCTCGACGGCCGGCTGCTCCTCTACTACGGCACGGCCGACAACAACGTGCACCCGACCAACGCCATGCAGCTCATCCAGGCGCTGCAGCGGGCGGGAAAGAGCTTCGAGGTGCAGGTCGGCCCCGACGCGGGCCATTCCGGCGTCAACCAGCAGCGGATGATGGAGTTCTTCATCCAGAACCTGGTCGTCGATCCGCCGAAGCGCGCGGGCATGTAGGCCGGGTCTTCAGACGGGGCTTCAAGCCCCCCGGTCGCTACGCCTTCTCCGGCAGCGCCACGTACGGGCACTCGTGCAGCTCGACCGGCTTGCGCCGCGACAGCAGCTGGTACCAGTCGCGCGCGCACCCCAGGACGATGACGGCCACGAAGACGAGGAAGAGCGCGGCGACGGCCGCGTCGAGCTGGTTCATGGAGACGGTCTTCTGCCAGAGCGCGACCTGCGCGGGTGTGCCACCCGCCGCCGCCATGGCGGCGAAGCTCCTCGCGCCGGCGAGGAAGCCAAGCGCCGGGTCCGGCGAGAAGATCTTGATGTAGCCCGCCGAGAAGGTGACCGCGATCAGGAACAGCAGCGGAACGGCCGTCACCCAGGCGTAGCGTGTCCTGCCCATCTTGATGAGCACGGAGGTTCCGAGGGCGAACGCGATCACCGCGAGCAACTGGTTGGCGATCCCGAAGAGCGGCCAGAGCGTATTGATCCCGCCCATGGGGTCGATGACGCCCTGGAAGAGGAAGTAGCCCCACGCCGTCACCATCAACCCGCTCGCGAGGACGTTGGCGGGCCACGACCGCGTGTCGCCAAGCGGCCGCCACACCTGCCCGAGGAAGTCCTGCAGAATGAACCGGCCCACCCGCGTGCCAGCGTCGATCGTCGTCAGGATGAACAGCGCCTCGAACATGATCGCGAAGTGGTACCAGAGGGCCATCCACCCCTCGCCGAACGCCTTCGCGAACATGCGCGCCATGCCGAGCGCGAAGGTCGGCGCCCCGCCCGTCCGTCCGAACATCGTCTTCTCGCCGACGTCCGCGGCGATCTGGTCCATTTCTGCCACGGTCACCGGAAAGCCGGCGGCGGTGATGGTCTCGACGACCGCGGCCGGCGCCTGGGTCTTGTTGATCCCCGCGTTCACGGCAAAGTACTGTCCCGGCTGGAGCGCGCACGCCGCGACGAGCGCCATGATCGCCACGAGCATCTCGGTGATCATCGCCCCGTAGCCGACGCTGCGGATGACCGACTCGCGGTCCGCCATCTTCGGCGTCGTGCCGGAGGAGACGAGGGCGTGGAAGCCGGAGACGGCCCCGCATGCGATCGTGATGAACACGAAGGGGAACACCGGGCCCGCGAACACCGGGCCGGTGCCGTCGACGAAGCGGGTGAGCGCCGGCATGTGCAACGGCGGGGCGACGATCACGATGGCCCCGGCGAGGACGCCCACGGTGCCGAGCTTCATGTACGTGCTGAGGTAGTCGCGCGGCGCGAGCAGCAGCCAGACCGGCAGCACCGACGCCGCGAACCCGTAGAGGATGATCGCCCCCGCGATCCACTCGGCGCTTCGGTCGAACACGGGCGTCAGGCCCCACGCGCCGAGGCGGCTTCCGGCCCACACGCTGGCCAGCAGTGCCGTCACGCCGAAGACCGTCACAGTCCTCACGCTGACCTTCCCGACCGTGTGCGCCAGCCCCATCGTCAGGGCCAGCGGGATGGTCATGGCGATCGTGAAGAGGCCCCACGGGCTCTCCGCCAGCGCCTTGACCACGACCAGGCTCAGCACCGCGAGGAGGATGGTCATGATCGCGAGCATGCTGACCAGGGCCACGATGCCGACGACCGGGTTGACCTCCTCCTTGAGCATCTGGCCGAGCGACTTGCCGCAGCGGCGCATCGACGCGAACAGGATGACGGCGTCGTGGACGCCGCCGCCGAGGGTGGCGCCGATGAGGATCCACAGCATGCCGGGCAGGTAGCCGAACTGGGCGGCCAGCACCGGACCGACGAGGGGCCCCGGGCCCGCGATGGCGGCGAAGTGGTGGCCGTAGACGATCCACTTGTTCGTCGGCACGTAGTCCCTGCCGTCGCGCTGCGTGATCGACGGGGGCGCGCGGCGCTCGTCCAGGACGAGTACCTTCACGGCGAGCCACTTGCTGTAGAAGCGGTAGGCGATGGCGAACGAGCACCCGCCGGCCGTGACGAGCCAGAGCGCGCTGATCGTCTCGCCCCGGTGGAGCGCGGACACGAGGACGGAGACGACACCGGCCGCGGCAACGGCGCCCCAGCCCAGGAGCTTCAGCAGTCTCGACATCGAGGAGATTCTAGCGTGCCGCTCCACGCAGCCTCAAGGGCGCCGGGTCATCTCGAAGGGGAAGACGCCGCTGATGTACGTGACCCGGAACGTGCCGCGGATCCGGTCCGGCCCGTCGAACTCGCCCGCGACCTGGATGCCGCCGTCGCCGAAGTTGACGATCATCACGACCTTGTTGCCGCCCGAGTAGGTGCCGTCGATGGAACCGCGGTCGTGGCGATCGACGTACGTCCCGACGATGCGCGTGTCCCGCATCCAGATGTCCATCGTGAACGGCGCGTTGAAGTACGTGGACGTGCCGTCCCAGAAGCCCGAGAGCGCGTCCCAGCACGTCGGCGCGATGCCCTGGCCGTCGATCTGGTTCATCACTTTCGCCGACGCGGCCGCGTGCCCGCACCGGTTCACGCGGTACCGCAGGTACTCCTGCGTCCAGACGATCGATCCCTCGATGTCGACGTAGGACGAGGTGGCGGATCGATGCAGCCCGTCGCGGTACTTGCGTTCGAGCTCGAGGCGGAACGCGTAGGGCTGGTTGCGCGGGGGAAACGCCACCGCGCCGGGCGCCGGGTCGCCGCACACGGGCGCGATGCCCAGCCCGTCGATCTGGTCGAACACCTTCTGCATCGCCGTGGCGTGGTCGCACTGGTTGACGCGGTACCGCAGGTACTCCTGCGTCCAGACGATGTCGCCTTCGAGGTCCACGTACGTGGACGAGAGCGAGCGCCCGAGGCCGTCGCGGTACTTGGCTTCGAGCTCCTGTCGAAACGCGTACGGCTCGTTGCGAGGCGGAAAGGCGACGATACCCTGGCCCTCCCCGGATGGCGCCGCGGGATAGGTCAGGCGGGCTGCCGCAGTTCCGGAGGCTGCTGCGGTCCCGGAGGTCGCCGCCGCACCAGGTTCGACGACGACCGCTGTCGGCCCGGCCTGGGAAAACTCGGCCCCTGGCGCCGCGGACTCCTCACGGCTGCAGGCTCCAGGGAGGATGCACACGGCCAGGACCAGGCCGCAGGCCGCCGCACGCACATGTCGAGTCATGGCGACGCTCCGATCGGGTTGGAGTCTATCATCGCCCGAAGCGGTAGACGAAGTTCACCATCGGGAACGCGAACGCCTCCCCCGTCCCCAGCGGCATCACGAGGGCCAGATCGGCAGAGAGCCGATCGCCGAAGAACCTCACGCCGAAGGAGCCAATCCCGCCGCCCTGGAAGACGTAGTTCTCGGTGACCAGCTTCACCCGGCGCGACACGCGGTGTTCGCCGCCGATCATGCCGACCGCCGCGCCGTCGACCTCGCCGGAGCTGCGTTCGTACGCGTAGCCCGCGCCCATCGTCAGAGCCGAGTCGGGCGTGCCATGCGTGACCACCCCGTACGCCACGCCGAGGCTCCCGTTCCCGACATTGAAGAAGTGCATCACGCCCACCGCCGCCTGGGTCTTCCCCCCGGCGAACACCTGGACCTTTGGCGTCACCCACACCGGATGCTCGGACCCGCCGCCGAAGAAGAGCGGCGTACCCGCGCCGACCGAGACCCGGTCGGTCACGCCGACCTGCACCCCGGACACGAGGATTTCGTACACTGCCACGTATCCTCCGCCGCGCGGGAGCGAGCGGGCCGTCGGCCCGAAGAACAGCCGCGTCGGATTGGGATCGGCCGCCAGGAAGGTCCCGTTGACGACGCGTCCCTGCACGGGCTTGAGGCTCACGACCTGCGCGGCATCGATCTCCAGCATGCCGCCCGTCGCTGTTCTGAAGAAGACGCGGGGGCCGTCGATGCGCTCGACGCGGCCGTAGGCCGTCGTCCCGTCCTTCAGCACCAACTCCTGGGTCACGTCCGGCGGCGGAACCACAATCGTCGGCGAGGCCGCCCGGGTTGCGCGCGGCGGCTGCTGCGACGGCTGCGCCGCGGCGCGTCCGGGCGCCAGCTCCCCAATGAGGACCAACGTCGCGACGAGCAACGCCTGGACACGTGGCCGGGCAGTCAGCGTGGCACCTCCCTTGATGCGCTGGGCAAGACGAGTGCGCCGACGTGAAAGGTCTTGATGGTGCGCTCAGTATAGCCTGAGGAAACCGTGTCGGCCGAAATCCTCGCCAAGGGCCTCGAAACCGCGCGACAATAGCGCGACAGCGGGGTCTGACCCCGCCAGACCGACATGGCCACAGACCCCGCCCCATCCGACGACCGCGTCCGCATCCTCGTCGTCGAGGACGATGCGGCCGCGCGCGTGGGCTTCCAGCAGCTCCTGCACGGCTGGGGCTACGCGGTGGAGGCCGCGAGCGACGGCGAGGACGCGCTGCAGAAGGTCCCCGCGTTCCGCCCGGACATCGTGCTCACCGATCTCGTGATGCCGAGGCTCGACGGCCTGGGCCTGCTCAAGGCCCTCCAGCAGGAGGGCGCCGGCGTGACGACCGTGATCCTCACGGCGCAGGGGACGGTGGACACCGCCGTCGAAGCGCTCAAGGAGGGCGCCTACGACTATCTCAGCAAGCCCGTCGACTTCCAGCGGCTGCGGATCCTGCTCGACAAGATCATCGAGCGGCAGGAGACGCTGCGCGAGGTCAAGACGCTGCGCCGTCAGCTGCGCGAGCACGGATCCTTCGGGTCGATGATCGGCGGCAGCCCGCCGATGCAGGACGTCTACCGCGTCATCGAGCAGGCGGCGCCAACGAGGGCGTCGGTGCTCATCACCGGCGAGTCCGGCACTGGCAAGGAACTCGTGGCGCAGACCATCCACCGGCTGAGCCCGCGGGCGTCCGCGCCGTGGGTGCCCATCAACTGCGCGGCGATTCCGGAGACGCTCCTCGAGTCCGAGCTCTTCGGCCACGAGCGGGGCGCGTTCACCGGTGCGATCGAGCGGCAGGCCGGCTGCTTCGAGCTGGCGCACCGCGGCACCCTGTTCCTCGACGAGATCGCCGAGATGGCGCCGGCGATGCAGGTGAAGCTGCTGCGGGTGCTGCAGGAACGATCGTTCAGGCGCCTTGGCGGACGCGTCGAGCAGAGCGTGGACATCCGCGTGATTGCCGCGACGAACACCGACCCGGCGAAGGCCGTGCAGAAGGGGCAGTTGCGCCAGGACCTGTTCTACCGCCTGAACGTCGTCGGTGTGCGCCTGCCGCCGCTGCGCGAGCGGATGGAGGACCTGCCGCTCCTCGTCGACAGTTTCATCAGGGAGTTCAGCGAGCAGCACGCGAAGCCGGCCGTGGGCGTGTCGCCGGCCGCGCGGCGCGCGCTCGAGGAGTACGCCTGGCCGGGCAACGTCCGCGAACTGCGCAACGTCATCGAGCGGGCCACGATCATGGCCGCCGGGCGGCTCATCGACACCAGCGACCTGCCGCCGATCGGGCGCGCGGCGCCGGCCGTGGAGGGCGGTGAGCGCTTCGCCCCGGGCATGACCGTCGACGAAGCCGAGCGCCGGCTGATCCTGCTGACGTTGGATCACACCGGAAACAACAAGACGCGCGCGGCCGAGCTCCTGGGCATCAGCCTCAAGACGCTGCACAACAAGCTGAACCGGTTCAGGGGCCTCGATGCCTTGGGCGAGAGCTAGGCCATGCGCCTGAGCCTCAAGGCCCGACAGGTGGCTGCCGTCACCTCGATCGTCGGGCTGGCCGTCATCGTGCTCGGCGGTGCCTATGTCACCGGCGTCGCGCGGGTCCGCCTGGAGGAAAGCCGGGCGCGCGGGCAGTTCCTGGCCAACGCCATCTACCACCGCACCCGGGAGGTGGCCGCGTCGAACGCGGACGCGTACGCCGCGCTGCGATCGGACCCGGGCCTGCGCTCGATCCTGGAGTCCAGCGTCTACTCCCAGGACGTCACCTACGCCGCCATCGTCGACGCCTCCGACGTGGTCGTCGCCCACAGCGATGCCAGTCAGGTGGGGGAGAGACTGCCGGCCCGGCCCGGTCTCGACAGCCTGCTGGCCGAGCGGCCGTGGGGCCAGCTGCGGGCGATCTACGGAGACGTGGGGCGCACGCTCGAGGTCCAGCAGCCGCTGCTGATGGGGGAGGCGAGGTTCGGCACGATCCGGATCGGCGTGTCCATGGTGCTGACGCGGGCCGACCTCGACAGCGCCATCAAGCCGGCGATCGTCACCGCGGCCGTGGCCCTCGTCGCATCGAGCCTGCTGGCCATGCTGCTCGCCCAGTCGCTGCTGAGGCCGATCCACCTCATCCGCAGCGGGCTGTCGCGGCTCGGCCGCGGCGAGTTCGGCGTCACGCTGGACCTGCCGCGCCAGGACGAACTGGGGGAGCTCGGCGGGTTCTTCAACGCCGTGAGCGCGCAGCTCTCGGCCGACCGCACCAGGCTGGCCGGCGAGAAGTCGACGCTGGAGTCGGTGGTGGGCAGGCTCGAGGACGCGGTCGCGTTCTTCACGCCGGCGGGGGAGATGCTGTTCGCCAACCCGGCGATGGCCGCCACGCTGCCCTCGGGCCCCTCGGGGCGGAGGCTCGCGGACATCTGGGCACCGGATCACCCGTGCCGCCGGCTCGTGGAGCAGACGGCGGCCGACGGCCAGTCCCGCGGGCCCGTGCCGGCGGGCGGTGGGGGCGGCGACGACGGGCGCCTCGTCATGACGCACGCCGTGAAGGACGCCGCCGCTCGGACGGTGGGCGTCATGCTGGTGTCCCGCGATCTCGGCTACCTGCGTGAGGTCGAGTCCACCATCCAGTACTCGCGCAAGCTCGCGGCCCTCAGCCGCCTGACCGCGGGCGTGGCGCACGAGATTAAGAACTCGCTGCACGCGATGAACATCCACCTCGAGCTCGTGAAGCAGGACCTCGGCGGCGGGCCGCGCGCGGAGCCCGTCGACCGCCAGGCCGCCGTCGAGCACGTCGGAGTCATCGCCACGACGATCCGGCGCCTCGATGAGATGCTGCAGGGTCTCCTCAAGTTCACGCGCCCCGAGGAGCTCAAGCTGCAGGAGGTCGCTCTCGGCTCGATCGTCGACGCGATGATGCCGATCGTCGACGCCGAAGCGCGCAAGACCGGCGTGGACGTGAGCGTGGATTGCCCCGGCGATCTGCCGATGCTGCGCGCCGACCCGGCGATGTTGCAGCAGGCGCTGCTGAACCTCGCGCTGAACGCGTGCCAGGCGATGCCCGGAGGAGGGCGGCTCCGGATCGCCGGGCGCGCCATCCGCGGCCGGTCCGTCGAGATCGTCGTCGAGGACACCGGCGCGGGGATTGCCCCCGAGTACCTCGACAAGATCTTCAACCTCTACTTCACCACCCGCCAGGGCGGCAGCGGGATCGGGCTGTCGATGGTCTACCGGACCATCCAGTTGCACGACGGCGAGATCGAGGTGCAGTCGTCGCCCGGTAAGGGCACCGCGTTCCGAATCACACTGCCGCGGGCATGAGCTCCGCCTTCCAGCCGCGCGAGGTAACCCCGCCCGGCTGACAATGGTTCATAATAGGCGCATGAAGCGCCTCTCATGCGCGGCGGTCGTGATCCTGGGCGCGGTGATGGCGGCGGGCTGCGCCACCGCGCAAGCCAAGGCCGATCCAGCCGGCGGGCCGGCGCTCACCCCGCCGCCCCCGCCGGCCCACTCCATTTCGCCGGTGGAGATTCCTCCCGAACCGCCGCCCCAGTCCGCCGACCCCGCGCCGACGCCGGTCGTCGTGAAGGCGCCCCCGCGCCCGGCCTCTCCGAGAGCGGACAGGCAAGGCGACAAGCCGGGGGAGAAGGCGGAAAGCGCCGCACCGACCGGGGCGCCGTCACCGCTCGTCCCGGGCGCGGCCGCGCTTCAGACGACGCCGAACGTCACGGAACTCGAGAAGCGCGTGCGGATCCGTATGGGCCAGGCGTCACGCGACCTCGATCGCACCGACTACCGCGTCCTCTCGAGCGAGCGCCGGGCGCAATACGACACGGCCAAGCGGTTCATTCAGCAGGCCGACGACGCGCTGAAGGTGATGAACCTCGTGTTCGCCGAGCAGTTGGCGGACAAGGCCGCGACGCTCGCCGCCGCGCTCGTCCAGAAGTAGGCGGGCGCGTCAGCGCCGGATCCCGATTTCCTTGATCGACTCCCACTCCTCGTGCATGGCGGCGGCCGCCCGCCTCGCGTCGCCGCCGGCAGCAGGCAACTGCGCGCGCGTCGGGATGATCACGCGCTCGACGAGGCGCTCGAGATCGGCGCGCAACGATGCGCGCGGGCCGGCGGCCAGCGGCGCGCGAATCCAGCCGGCGACGGCGGCGTGCCACGCGCGGTCCGGATCGTCCGCGCCTGCCGACGCGGCCGCGAGCCAGTACATGGCCGCCGCCGACGGCGGTTCCGCCACGGCCAGGGGTTCCATGCGATCGAGGACGCGCGCATAGATGCGCCGGCGTTCCGGGCCCGCCGCCAGTTGCGCCTCCCGATCCAGGGCGATCGCCCACCAGTCGAGCACGGACTCGCGGTCGGAGGGCCCGGCCGCGGCGCCGGCGCCGCCGAGCGCGGCACCGAACATCTCGGCCGCCGCGCCGAACCGGCCGTCGAAGTACAGCAACTCGCCGTAGCCGACGGTGAGGTCGTGCCGATCGCGCGGCGCGAGACGGCTGGTGTCGATCGTCACCAGCGTCCGGCGCGCGGCGGCCAAATCCGCCGCGTCGGCCGAACCACGATAGCGTTCGAGGTGCGCGCGCGCGAGCACCACGCCCGCGACGTCCGCCAGGTCCGCGCGACGCCTGGCCTCGCCGGCAGCCGCGATGGCGGCGTCATACTGCTGCTGGTTGTACAGCGTGCGTGCGCGGACGAGCGGGTCAGGCGGCGCGGCTGCCAGCACGAGCAACGCCACGACGGCCACCCCGGCGGGCTTCAGCGACATGGGTGCGACAAGAGTAACGCACATCGCCCCCGGCCCCAAGCTTGCCGTTCCGGGAGACGGTTTCGAGCGGGAGATCCTACATGACGGGCCGCCGTGCCATGTAAGACCTACACAGTCCGGTCCTCGGGCGAGCGAAATTCAGCCGTCTTTCTTGCAGTTCCTGTCTGTTTTGCCTGTTCACTTCGGAACATCCCTGGCACGGACATTGATAGATACTTCCCTCGTGAGACCTGTCCTCGCCGGAGTCCTCGTGCTGCTGCTGGCAGGCCTGTGGTCGGGCGGCGACCCGGTCCAGGGTCAGGCCCTGGCGGCTCTGGCGGCACAGCCTCAGCCGGCGCAGCCTCAAGCGGTGAAGCCCACGTTCAGGGCGGGCGTCGAGCTCGTGCGGATCACGGCCGTGGTGCGCGACCGGCGGGGCCGTCCGGTGCTCGGCCTGTCGCGCGGAGACTTCCTGCTCAACGTGAACGGCGAGCGCGTGCCCATTCTCGAGTTCGAGTCGGACGCCAGCGGCGTGAGCCTTGCGGTCCTCGTGGATTCCAGCGGCAGCATGCGCCTGGCCGGGAGGATGGAGGCCGCGCGCGGCATGGTGGATCAGATTGTCCGGTGCGTGGAATCCGGGCGCGACGAAGTGGCCCTGTTGAGTTTCGACAGGAACCTGCGCGTGCTCCACCCGTTCACGGCCGCGCCGCTCGAGGTGCTGCCGCACCTCGCCGAGCTCCAGCCGTACGGCATGACGTCGCTCTACGACGCGATCGCGGAGGCCGCGCGGCCGCTGGTCGATCGCAATCGTCCCCGGCGTGCGGTGGTCGTGGTCACGGACGGGATCGACAACGGCAGTCTCCTGAGCCCGCCCGAGGTCTCGCGGATCGCGAGCGAGATCGACGTGCCGGTGTACGTCGTGGCGGTCCGCGTCGGCGCCGACCGCATCGGCGGCATGCCGGAAATCGGCGCCGTGCTGGATCCCGAGTCGCAGGCGACGCTGGAAGACCTGGCAAACTGGACCGGCGGCGAGACGTTCACGGCGGGCACGCCCGCCGAGACGAATCTGGTCTCGCAGACGATCCTCGCGGAATTGCGCCACCAGTACCTCATCGCGTTCCAGGCGAGCCCGCGCGCCGGGTGGCATCCGCTGTCGATCGGCATGCGCAAGAAGAACCTATCCGTAAGGGCCCGTGGAGGCTACATGACGGGCACCAGTTCCGGATTACTGTAGCAAAGGAGATGAGATGGGTCACAAGCTGGCGTCAGGGGTCGTGTTGCTCACGGTGGCGATGTTCGGAGCGTCCGCGTGCGCGACAAAAGGGTTCGTCAAGAAGAACGTCGGGGAAGTAAACACGAAGGTGGAGTCTGTCACCAAGTCGCTGGAGGAGACCCAGGAGCGCACGAAGGCCAACGAAGGCAAAATCAACGTGGTCGATCAGAAGGTCGGGGCCGCGCAGGGTTCGGCCGACGCGGCGCGCAAGGCGGCGGCGGATGCCGACGCGAAGGCGGTCGCGGCCGACGGCAAGTTCGTCGCGCTCGACAAGGCCTCCAAGAAGCTGATCTACAGCGTCGTCGTGTCGGCGGACCAGGGCAACTTCGGCATCGGCAAGTGGGAGCTCCCCGAGGGGGCGAAGGCCAAGATCGATGAGCTCGTCACCCGCGTCAAGGGCGACGGCCAGCTGGTGTACTTCGAGATCGAGGGCCACACCGACTCGACCGGGCCCAAGGAGATGAACTACAAGCTGGGCTCGGAGCGCGCCGAGGCCGTGAAGATGTACCTGCACGACCAGCACCAGATCCCGCTCCACAAGATGAACGTCGTCAGCTACGGCCCGGACAAGCCCGTGGCGCCGAACAAGACGAGGGCGGACCGCGCGCAGAACCGCCGGATCGTGATCAACGTCCTTCAGTAGCATCGCCCGGTAGTGACTGGCCCGCGTGGCGGCGCGCCCGGCGCCACCACGCGGGTTTCTTTTGTACGCGCGGGCTAGATGATCCTCGGCAGGCTCGATTGCCCGGATTTCGCCGCCACCCCCGGCCACGCGGCGGGGGGCGTCGTCAAAACCTGGCGGGGGGCGTGACGCCCGCACCGCGTGGAGGCCGACGTGAACAGGACGGACGTGACGTCGCTGGTGGCCGTGATCGCCGCGGCCGGCTCGCTGGTCGCGGGCCAGGGCAGGAATGCTGACGAGATCCTCGCGGGCGCGCGCGGCGCACTCGGAGGCGACAAACTGGCCGCGATCCGGACGCTGACCGCGGCCGGTCGGACGCTGCGCGCGAACCCGAACGGCGCCAGCACCGAGAGCGAGTTCGAGATGGCGCTCGAGCTGCCAGACAGAGTACCGCATGCGGTCGGTGATGGTCGCCATGGGGAACATGAGCGTCTACCGCAACAGCGGTTTCAACGGCGGACAGGTGATCGACGAGATCGACCGGCCGCCGAACCTGACCGGCGGCAATATCGTCATTCGCGTGGCCGGGCCGGGCGGCCTGGCGATTGACCCGACCAAGATGACCGACGAGCAGAAGACCGAGATCAATCAGCGCCGCCTGTTGGCCGGCAGGAGGGAGTTTGCGAGGCTCGCGCTCGGGATCTTCGCGGCTTCAACGGCGGCGTACCCTCTGGCGTTCGCGGACGGAGGCCAGGCCGAGTCGGCGGACGGGAAGGCCGATGTGATCGACGTGAGCGGGGAAGGCGGCTTCGCAGCGAGGCTCTTCATCGACGCGCAGTCCCACCTGCCGCTGATGCTGAGCTGGATGGACAAGGAGCCCCTCGTCATCCAGATGGGGCCCGGCGCAGGATCCGTCTCGGCAGGCGGCAGTGGCACGGCCATCACGACGATCACGAGGAGCGGCGGCGCCCCGGGGGGCGCGCCGGGGGGCGCGGCCAACATGACGCCCGAGGAGCGCGAGAAGCTGATGAAAGATGTGGAGGCGAGAAGGAAGGATGCCGAGGCGAAACTCCGGACCGTCGAATTCCGCGTCTTCTACGGCGACTACAGGAGAGTCGGGGGCGTGCAACTGCCCCACCGGATCCAGCGGTCGATTGATGGCAAGCCCACCGAAGAACTGATCGTCGAGTCGTTCAAGATCAATCCCAAGATCGACCCGAAGACGTTCCAGCCCACGAAGTAGATGACGCCGCCGCGACTGGCCGGACTCGTGCTCGCCCTGTGCTCGCTCGCGGCGCCGGCCGTGCCCGCGGCCGCTCAAGAGACCGCCCGCCGCGGCCGGATCGTGGTGTCGGTCGTCGACCAGACTGGTCTCGTGATCCCGAACGCGCTGGTGTCCGTGGCGCCGCAAGACGGCGGCGTCCGCGGCGCCGAGGCGAGGCCGGTCAGGACGAGCGGACTCGGGGTGGCCGTCATCGACGATCTGCCGGACGGGCGCTACACGATCCAGGTGGAGTTCCCGGGTTTCGAGACGGCAGAGGTCCGCGACGTGCGCGTGCGCGGCGGCGACGCCCGCCGCCGCATCACCCTCCAGATTCACCGGGTGGAGGAGGACCTCACCATCCGCCGCGACCGGCAGTCGTCGGCGCTCGACCCGAAGGGGAGCGCCTTCAGCACGGTTCTGACGCGCGAGCAGATCGACGCGCTGCCGGACGATCCGGACGAGATGGCGGAGGTCCTCAAGGCGATGGCGCCGCCGGGAGCCGTGCTGCGCGTGGACGGGTTCACGGGCGGGCGGCTGCCGCCGAAGTCCCAGATCCGCTCGATCAGGCTGCCCCGGATGGACATGTTCGCCGCCCAGAACCACGGCGGCATGAGCGGCGTGATGTTCATCGACATCATGACCATGCCGGGCATGGGCCCGCTGAGGGGCAGCACGGACGTCAACTTCCTGGACGAGTCGCTGAACGCCCGCAATGCGTTCACCCCGGTCAAGCCGGACGAGCAACTGCGGCAGATCGGCTTTTCGCTGTCGGGGACGATTCGCCCGGGCAAGACGTCGTTCTCGCTGAATGGCGGCAGCAGCTCCCAGTACACATCGCCCAACCTGCTGGCGGTGCGGCCCGACGGGACGACCGTCACGGACACGCTCCGGCAGCCGCGCACCGGCTTCAACGCCAGCGCCCGGCTGGACCATGCGATCACGAAGGATCACGCCGCCAGGCTGAGCGTCGACGTGGACACGAGCCGGACGCGCAACCTCGGCGTGGGCGGCTACAACCTGTTCGACCGCGCGTTCACGAGCCGATCGGGGAGCACGACGGTCCGCCTCTCGGAGAACGGGCCGATCGGCCGGCGGCTGTTCACCGAGTCGCGGTTCCAGCTGCGCCGCACGAGCACCGAGAGCGAGTCGGCCGTCGAGTCGCCCACGCTGCGCGTGCTCGACGCGTTTACGGGCGGCGGCGCGCAGCAGCGCGGCGGCCAGCACGGCATGGCGTACGAGTTGGCCTCCGACCTGGACTACGTGCGCGGAGCCCACTCGTGGCGGACGGGCGCCCTCCTGGAAGGCGGTTCGTACCGGTCCGACGACATCTCCAACTACCTCGGGACGTACACGTTCGCGAGCCTGGCGGACTACCTGGCCGGCAGGCCATCCGCGTACTCGCGCCGCATCGGTGACGCCAACCTCCGGTATTCGAGTCTTCAGGCGGCGGTGTACGTCCAGGACGACTACAGGATCTCGCGCAGCCTCCTCCTGACCGGAGGACTGCGCTACGGCGTCCAGAACCACGTCGGCGATCACTGGAACCTCTCGCCGCGGGCCACCTTCGCCTGGTCGCCGCTTCGCAGCGGGACCCTGACCATCCGCGGGAGCTACGGCTACTTCTACGACTGGATCGCCGGCGACCTCTACAAGCAGACGCTGCTCATCGACGGCGTCCGCCAGCGCGAACTGAACGTTCTGAACCCGGACTACCCGTATGCCGGTGGCGAGGGTGCGGCGGTGCCGACCAACCGCTACCTGTGGTCGGACGATCTGTCGCTGACGACGGCCCACCGCATGAACGTGGGCGTCGAGCGCGCCGTCACCAGGAACGGCCGCGTCGTGGCCACGTACTCGCGCGGCTGGGGGCGCGACCTCTTGCGCGGCCGCAATCTGAACGCGCCCGTGAACGGCGTGCGCCCAAGTCCTCTCCTGGCCAACGACGTGGCCCTGGTGGCCGACGCGGCGTCGAAATCCCGGGCGCTCTCGCTGATGTACAGCGTCGTGCGGATGGACTGGAAGCGCACGTTCTTCAACGTCAACTACAGCTGGAGCCGCAACGACACGGACACGACGGGCGCGTTCGCCATTCCCGCAAGCGGCGACAACCTCGAGTCGGAGTGGGGGCCCGGACCGAACGACATCCGCCACCGCGTCGGCGCGTCGCTCAGCACACAGCCGGTGAAGAACCTGGCGGTCGGGCTCACCCTGCGCGCCCAGTCGGGCTCGCCGTACAACATCACGACCGGCCGCGACGACAATGCGGATGGACTGTTCACCGACCGGCCGGCGGGCACGCCACGCAACGCGGCGCGCGGCGGCGGCCTCGTGGACCTCGGCGGGCGGCTGTCGTACGCCTGGGGCTTCGGCAAGCCGCGGCAGGCCGGCGGGCCCGGCGGGACGATGGTGGCCGTCAGAATCGGGGACGGCGGGGGCCTCGGGCCGGGGTTCGGTGGCGGGGCCGAGGACAAGCGCATCCGCCTCGAGATCTACGTCTCGGGCCAGAACCTCCTCAACCGCGTGAACTTCACCGCGTACAGCTTCGCGATGACGTCGCCGTTCTACGGGAAGCCGGTGGCCGCGGCGCAACCGCGCAGGTTGCAGATCGGCGCCCGAGTCGCCTTCTAGCGGGGTCAGGTCTCAAAACACGACATTCTGCCGTTGAATGGGGTCAGGCCCTGGCCCACCCGACCTGACCCCGCTACCACGCAGAATGTCGTGTTTTGAGACCTGACCCCGCGTTCAGCGTCTGGCGGACTCGTACGCCATCGCGCGATACTCCAGCGCGCTGGTCAGCGCGCGGTCGCCCTGCTCACGGGCCACCGCAGCGGCGGCCCGGGCCGTTCGCGCGGCGTCGGCGAACGCCCCGCACGCCGCCTGCGCGCCAGACAGCACCTCGAGGACCCGCGGCTCCCGGCCGGACGTGAGGCGCGCGGCCCGATCAGCAAGTTCCCGCGCCTTCGGCGCGTCCGTCACGGACGGATCGCGGGAATCGGCGAGGATGGCCGCGAGCCCCGCCAGCAGGTGCGCATCGTCTGGCAGCGCGACGAGCGCCTGCTCGTAGTGCGTGACGGCCAGCGAGTCCTGCCGCTTCACGGAGTAGATCTCGGCGAGAAGCCGGTGCGCGTCGACGTCGCCGGGCCGGAGCGCCAGCGCCGTCCGGAGATGGGGAATCGCCGCATCCGCTTTCTGCTGCTGCGCCAGCACGCCGCCCAGTCGCACGTGCGCGAACGGGTTCTGCGGCGCCAGTTCGATCCCGGTCCTGAGCTGCGCCTCCGCCTCGACGAACCGCCCGGCCGCCGCGAGCGTCTCGCCGTAGGCAATCCTCGACCGGGCGTCGTTCGGCCGCTTCGTCACCGTGTCCTGCCAGAGGCTCTCCGCGCTCCAGTACACGCGGTTGCGTGCGCGCGTCCCGGTGCCGAGGAGTCCGACGATGGCCACGACGCCGATCACGGCGACGGCCCTGGCCGCTCGCGCATTCCGGATCGTTCGCCTGCCGATGACGAACGCGAGCAGCACCACCGCGCTGATAGCTGCCGCCAGCGGCAGGTACATCCGATGCTCGGCGGCGACCTCGGTGACGATCGGCAGGACGCTCGATGTCGGTGCGAGGACCAGGAAGAACCACGCACCCAGGAACCCGGCGGGCCGGCGCCGCACGACGGAGCGCACCGTGAGCGCCGCGAGCGCGGCGAGCAGCGCCGCCTGCCACGCCCGCACGAGCGGGACCGGCGTGAGCGGCCAGTCGTAGAAGAACACGAGCGACGTGGGGACGAACGCCAGCCGGAGGTAGTGCACCACCACCTCGGCCTGGGTGCGGAGGTACAGCCAGATCGTACCAGGATCCAGGCGGATGGAGGGGGCGCGGTGCTCGTTGAGGACCAGGAGTCCCAGCACCACCCACGTCGCGGCGAGTCCCGCGAACAGCATCCGCCGTTCGACGCGCGTCCCGCCAGGGGCTGGGGCGCCGAAGCACCGGTACCACAGCGCCACGACGATGGGTGCCGTGACCATCGCCTCCTTGGTCCCCATCCCGGCGGCGCAACTGACGATCGCCGCCGCGGTCCAGGCTGACTCGCGCGCTCCGCCGGTTGCCCGGATCGCGCAGTAGAGCGTGAGCAGGTAGAAGAACCCCATCAGCGATTCGACCCGCTGCACGACGTAGGTGACGGCCGCCGTCTGGAGCGGGTGAACGGCCCAGACGAGCGCGATCGCCAGGGCCAGCCACGGCGCAGCCGTGCCGAATCCGGGGCGGAGGCTCGAGCTGAGCAGCGTCCGGCGGACGATGCCGAACAGGAGCAACGCGGCAGCCAGGTGGATGATCAGGTTCCCGGCGTGGAACGGCGCGATGTCGATCGCGGCCGGCGTGGACGACCCGAGCGCGTAGCTGATGGCGAACGACAGGTTGGCGACGGGCCGTCCGGCGACAGTGGATTCAGAAGGAGGGGACAGCGGAATCGAGGGCGGCCAGAGCGATCGGATGGTCGGGTTGCGCACGATCGCCCGGACGTCGTCCAGCACGAGGACGCCGCGGAAGCTCGTGGAGTAGGCCCAGGCGCCCGCGGCCACGATCAGGGCGGCCAGCAGGGCCAGCGCCAGTGCTGACCGCCGGGCTGAATGGAGCGGTAGTGGCGGGCCCACCGCCGGGCGGGCCCCGCGTCGTCGTGGCGTCACATGCGCGATCTTAGATCCCGGGCTGGGCGCTGTCGATGACCCTACTCATCGTCCGCAGGTTGCGTCCCGGCTGGCGGCTGTTTCTCGGGGTCTGCCCGCCAGACGAAATACGAGTAAGCCAACAGGATGACCACGACGGCAATCACGGCGCCCATGGGGACGAAGCCGAACCGGCCGAGCTTGAAGAATCCCGTGACCGCGAAGAGCACGCCGAGCGCCATGAAGAGCCACCCGCCGAGCCGGTGCGTGCGGACCCAGGACGTCTTGCTGGAGATCGTCCACGGCGTGCGGATACCAACGAACCAGTTGGGCCGCACCTTGCCGAGCACGGCGCCGAAGAGGATGAAGAGCGCACCGACCCCGACGGGCACGACGCGAGAGACATCGACCGGCCACTTCAGCACCCAGGCGAGCACGACGCCGTAGATGCCGGTCATCAGCACAACGAGGCCGGCTCGGATGGCGGTGTAGGCGCCGCCGAAGCGGGCGTAGTTGGCGCGGCCCGGGTCGATGCGCGGGATGTACCGCATCAGGAGATAGATGCCCAGCGTCAGAAGCGGGATCCCGAGCAATCCCTCCACCTTGCCGCCGTAACGATCGACGCTTCCGCCCGTATTCCAGTGCACGGGAATCTGATCCGGCGCGGACGGCCACACGATGAGGGCGCCGGCGAACATCGCCACGATGAGCAGGACCAGCACGAGCTCGACGCGCCAGTTGGTTTTCACGACGACGCCCCCTTCCGACTCTTGCCGACGCGCAGCGCGTCCATGATGAGGCCGACCGCCTCTTCGGCGGCCGAGACGTTCAGGCTGTAGCGGATCGTCGTGCCGCGCTTCTCGGACACGATGAGTCCGGCGTGTCGCAGGGCGCGGAAGTGCCCCGAGAGCGTGGACTTGGCGAGCGGAAAGCGCTCGGCCAGCTCGCCGGCACTCATGTCGCGCTGGCGGAGGAGGCGCAGGATTTCGCGCCGGGTCGGATCGCTGAGCGCCTGGAAGACGTCGTTGATGCCCATAAGGCGGCTCCACGGTCGCGGATGGGGAGGCGAGTCATTCGCTATTTCGCTAACAAACGAAATATACGCCTCCACACGCCTCCTGTCAAGGGGCCTGGCCCCTCAAGGTGTCCTACCGCAGGTCGAGCAGCCTGCCGTCGTCCAGGAGCCGGCAGTCGCCGGTGAAGCCGGAAGCGGCGACCTGCTCCCTGAGCGCGGGCAGCGCGGTTGCGCGATCGTAGCGGATCGAAAGGTGGTGCAGCACGAGGCAGGCGACGGCGGCAGCCCGGCCCACCTCGAGCGCTTCGGCGGTCGTCGCGTGGATGTTCCACTTCCGATCGCGGGCCTCGAGGAAGGTGGCGTCGTGGATCAACACGTCGGCTCCCGCGACGATTGACGCATCGACAGGCATGCTGTCGCCGGTGTGGGCCAGCAAGGCATGCCGGTAAGGCTCCGTCACCGCATCACGACCTTCCGACTGGGCCCTCACGCGGATCCCGGCTTCCGCCACACCCGCGAACTCGGCCTTCAGGCGCCGGCGTTCTTCGAACACGAGATAGCCAAGCGTGGGCTCCGAGCCGCCGTGCGAGGTGGAGAAGGCCTGCAGGGCGCGTGTCTTGCCAAGCCGGATCTCGTCTCCGGCGTGGAGGGGCATCCAGGTGACCGGGAAGGACTCGTTCGGCCACATGCGGCCCATGAGTTCCCGTACAGCGAGCACGCCGTTGTTACCGTCGGGAAACACAATCGTCAGCGGCTTCTCCTGGGCGCCCTTCGCGAAGCGGCGCGAGGCGATGAATCCGGGCAGTCCCAGCACGTGATCGGCATGGCCATGCGTGAGCGCCACGACCGTCGGCGCCCAGATCTTCTGGCCGAGGGCGAGTTGGAGGCCCTCGCCCGCATCGATCACGAGCTCGAACGGCTCGTACCAGCACCAGTTGCTGAACATGGCGCGGGAGAAGCCGGCGAGATCCCGGGTGAGGGAGGTCACGCGGATATGTTACACGGAGCCGGCCGGGCGGTCCCGGCCGGGTCTCCACGGCGAATTGCACACTGATTTCGGCGGGGCCTCGAAATCGGATTGCGCCTCTCGATCGGGCCGCTTACCATGACGGCGGCGGGCCTGACGCATGGTGGAACCGGGCGGCGCGACTGACACGTGGGCCAGGTGGACGGCCGTGCTCGACGAACCGCTCGTCCTCTGGGCGATCGAGGGCGCCCACGAAACGTGGCGGTCGGCCGAGGCGATCAGCGCCGAAATCCGCATTCCGCTGGACCGGGTCCAGGCCGTCCTCGACGCGACCTCCGCCGATCTGATCGTCGCACCAGAAGCGGACGCGAACGGGCGTGCCCTCTACTCGACGCGCACGCACTATCGCCGGACGACCCGCCTGTTCCGGCGCTACCTCGACGCGCTCGCCACATGAGTGCCTTCACCGCGTTTCTCTGGGCCACGGCAGCCGGCCTCGCCATCAGCGTCCTGGACTACACCGCGCTGGCGGGCGTGCCGCGCCGGCAGCGCCGCGTCGACCTCTCGGATCCCGCGTACCTGCTCAAGTTCCTCGGCCACCCGTTGATTGGCGGGTTCCTGGGGTCGGCCTATGCGGCGAGCCGGCCGGACGCGACGCCGCTCGTGGCGGCAATCCTGGGTGCCGCAGCGCCAGGCGTCTGGCGCACGATCGTTCGCTCCGGCGCGGCCATCGCGAAGCTCCTGCTCGGCCATCTCGCAGACGCAGGCTGAAGAAGCCGCTCCGGGAGAGCGCCTGGCCCTTTTTCGGCGGATGAGAAGGGCGTATCATCACCTCGTCAGCCGAGGGAGACGCAGCTCGATGACCCCAGATCCCGCCGACGAGATCTCCGTGCTGACGAGGATCGACGCGCAGCAGCGCGCCGATCGGATCTCGGCGTTCACGCACGAGCTCGCCGACCTCGAGCGAGCAGGCGTCCTGCGCCTCGACCCGGGCGACCGCACCCGGCTGGACGCGTACCACGCCGGGCTGCTCGAGCAGCTCGCGCGCCGGTTCGACGTGGACCGGAGCGACCGCCAGCGACGGATGTCCCTCGGCATGCGCATCGCGTCGCTCGTCGGCGCCGTGACCCTCAGCGCCGCCGTCGTGTTCTTCTTCTATCGCGTCTGGGGACTCCTCTCGACGCCGGTCCAGCTCGGCGTGCTGATGGCCGCGCCGCTCATCGCGCTTGTCTCGGTCGAGTTCGCCGCGCGCCGCGAGAAGACGCTCTACGTGGCGTCGATCCTGGCGGTCGTCGCAGTGGCGGCCTTCATCCTCGACGTCACCGTTGTCGGCGCGATCTTCAACATGCGGCCGTCTCCGTACGCACTTGCGCTGTGGGCGGCGTTCACGCTCATCGTGGCGTATCGGTACCGCCTGCGCCTGCTGCTCGCGGCGGGCCTCGCCCTGGCGATGGCGTTTGCGTGCGCGCTCGCCGCGAGCGTGGCCGGACTGGATCTCCAGGTATTCCCCGCGCGGCCCGAGCCGCTCGTGCCCCTTGGCGCGGCGGCGATCGCGGCGGCATCGCTTGCGCCGAACCGCCGGCGGGCCGGCTTTCCAGAAACCTGGCGCCTGACCGGGTCGATCGCGCTGCTCGTCCCCCTGATCTTCCTGTCGACGTGGAGCGGCGTCTTCAGCTATCTCCACTGGCCCGAGCGGGTGCTCGGGCCGATCTACGATGTGGCCGGGTTCGCACTCGGAGCGGCCATCGTGTGGGTAGGCATCCGCCGGGGCTGGCGCGAGACGGTTCAGGTCGCGACGGCATTTCTCGTACTCTTCCTCTTCGCGAAGTGCTTCGACTGGTGGTGGGACTGGATGCCGCGCTACCTGTTCTTCCTGCTGCTGGGCGGCCTCGCCGTCGCCGTCCTCATCATCCTCGGACGCGTGCGTTCGAGGCAGAGGAGGGTGTGAGATGCGCGGGCACGGGCTGTGGTGGGCGGCGGCGCTGGTGATGGCGACGAACCTCGGCGCCTGGGGTGCCGCCGCCTCGAACCGTTCCGGCGAACCCGACGCCGTTCTCGATCTGACCGAACGTGAAATGCGCCTGCCGGCGAAGGAGGCGGAGAACACCTCCCTGGCGCTCGGACTGGTGTTCAAGCGTGTGCAACACGGGCCCGTCACCGGGTCCGGCCGCCCGCAGTTCGAGGACGCCGGCTGGTTCGACCGGGCGAAGCTCCAGGCCATCGGGTTCGATTGCCGTCTGCCCATGACGCCGGAGAACGCGCGCCACTACCGCACGCAACCCCCCCGCTCGACCTTCGCGGCCCTCGAGTACGAAGGAGAGACATGGCGGGCCGAGATTCAGGCGGCCAGGGAAACGGACCCGCTGCTTGATACGCATCTCGTCGCGGTCGATGTGGACAACGACCCCGCCGCGCTGCGCAAGCGCCACCCGGATCGCCGGCGCGTGGCAATCGTAAGGGCGACGGCCATGCTGCAGTTCGTCAGCAACCCGGGGCGGCCGCCATTCCTGATGGGCCGCGTGACCCAGGCGCTGCCTGGCGAGATCAACGTGCCGCGCCAGTGGCGGCCGGTGCTGGAGGGATTCCAGGCCGCCCTCGCGCCCCGTGCGGGGCCGGCCCCGCTCCATGAGCCTCGGTTCCGGGTCACTGTGAAGTGGGGGACTCGCTTCGAGCCGTGGATCGCCGGCGTCGAGCGCCTGCCGGGCGCGCCGGACCGATAGCGGCCTGGTGCCTGCGGGGTCAGACTCGAGTCTGACCCCAGCGGCTGCAAGAATCCCGCGGGTCGCCGTTCTCCATTCAGGAGGACGACATGACACACCGATTCACGCTGTTCACGGTTCCCTTGCTGCTCGCCGGCATCGGCGCCGCAGCCCAACTGGCGTCGGCGGCGCCCTGGCCCGGCCCGAGGCCGGCGATGGACATCCTGGTCGCGGGCAGCCCGCTGCCCGCCTATCCCGCGCGGGGCACGCTCTACGTCGAGGCGATGAAGGGCCGGGAATACGAGATCCGGATCCGGAATCCGTATCCCGTGCGCGTGGCCGTCGCCCTCTCCGTGGACGGGCTGAACACGATCGACGCCCGGCACACGAACGCGGCGGACGCGCGGAAGTGGGTCGTCGAACCGTACGGCACGATCACGATCAGCGGCTGGCAGACCAGCCTGTCCGACGCGCGGCGGTTCGAGTTCACGTCCGAGGAGCGGTCGTACGGCGCGTGGCTCGGCAAGACAGACGACCTCGGCGTCGTCACGGCCGTCTTCTACCGCGAACGGGTGCGCGAGCGCGTCGTGTCCATGTGGCCGTTCGGCGGATCGCGATCCGACGCACCGGCCCCGGCGCCGAACGAGCAGAGCCGTGACGCCGCGGCGCCCTCGGCGGAGGCGAAGGGCTCCCCTGCGGGCCAGGCCGGCGGCACGCTCGCGCGGAAGGCTGCGGAGGACGAGTACGCCGCCACCGGCATCGGGCGGCGGATCGATCATGGCGTGACGCAGGTCCATCTCGACCTGGAATCGACGCCCGCGGCGTCCCTCAGCATCCGGTACGAGTATCGCGCACAGCTCGTCCGGCTGGGCGTGCTCCCGCCGGCTCCCGACCGCCCGGATCCGCTCGATCGCCGCGAGCGGGCGCGCGGGTTCGACGCCGGCTTCTGCCCGCTGCCCCAGCGCCGGTGGTAGTCGGCGCGGAGATCGAACCCCGATGGAAACCCTGACTCGCGCCAAGCGTGACATGATGGAGGCCCGTGAAGGCGGGGTATACTGCGCCGGTGCGTCGGCCGGCGCAGTGACCTCTTTCGCGCGAACGCCAGCCCATGGATCCCGTCGCTCTCCTCACGCGGTTCGGCCCGTACGCCGGGACAGCCCTCTACTGCTTCCTCGGCGGCCTGATCCCCATCTTCAACATTGAAGCCCTCATGGTCTTGCTCGCCACCACGACTGACGCGAGCCGGCATTGGCTCTTGTTCACGCTCGTCGCGACGGCGTCGCACATGGGAGCGAAGGCGTTGCTGTACGGAGGTGGACGTGGTCTCGCGTCCGGCCTTGGGGACCGGGCGAAGGCCGGGGTCGCGAAAGCAGAGCGGCAACTTCGGGAGTGGCGATTCGGTCCGTCTGCCTTCGTCTTCGCCAGCGCCAGCCTCGGCTTTCCCCCGTTCTACGCGGTGAGCGTCCTGGCGGGAACGCTGAGGCTCGGCTTCCTCCGCTTCTTCCTCGCGGGCTTCGGCGGGCGGTTCGTGCGGTTCGCCGCCTTTCTCCTGGTCCCCCACTTCTGCATGCGCCTGTTGGGCTGGCCATGAGGTTCCTCGTCGACAGCGACGCGCTCATGGAACAACTCGCGGCCGACGTCCGCGGGGCACGCCGTTCCGTGTGCGTGCAGACGATGTCGTTCGAGGGCGACTCGGCCGGGCGGCGTCTCGCACGGCTCCTGATAGGGCGAACGGACCTCGAGCGGACCCTGATCGTCGACCGGTACTCACTATTCAACCTCAATGACCGACTCCTGCCGACGCCCTGGAACATCGTCAAGCCCTCCCTGTGGCTGGAGCTGGCCCGGACGCTCCGGCTGATCCGGGAGCTCCGGCGCGACGGGGTCGTGGTGCACTGGACGAACCCCGTGGGGATGCTGTTCCGGAAGATCCTGGCTCGCAACCACAAGAAGTCCGTGCTCGTCGACGACAGGATTGCCTACCTCGGCGGGTTCAACGTCTGCGGTCACAATTTCGACTGGCACGACGTCATGCTGCGGGTCGAGGACGAGCAGGTCGGGGCGTTCCTTCGCGACGATGTGCGGGCGACGCTGCGCGGCAAGAACCTGGCGCACCGCCGGGACTTCGGCGACATCGAGATCCTCATGCTCGACGGTGTCGACAACCCCAGGCTGTACGAGCCGATCCTCCAGCTGATTCGCGACGCGCAGGAGTCCATCGTCGTGCAGAGCGCATACCTGACCTTCCCCGTCTACGAACACCTCGCGCAGGCGGTTCGCCGGGGCGTGTCCGTCACGCTCATCGCCCCCGAACAGAACAACAAGCCGAAGATGAACGCCTACACCCAGTGGGCGGCAGCCGGCGCAGGCATCACGCTCCGGCTCTATCCGGGCCGGATGAGCCACCTCAAGGCGCTGCTCATCGACGAGACGGCGCTGGTGATGGGGTCCTCGAACTTCGATTTCGTGAGCTTCCTGTCGCAGCAGGAAGTCATGGCCATCGTGCGCAACCGGCACGCGGTACGGGAATACCGCGACACCGTCGTGGCGGCGGATCTGGCCCGCTGCGTGGCGCCGACGCGGACGTTCTCTCCTGCCTGGCAGTCGCGGCGCGATTGGGCGCTCCGGGGCGCCGTCCGGCTGGCCGTCCAGCTGCGCAGCCGGTCCGGTCCGGCGCGCTCGGTCATCCAGGCCCGCTAGCGGCGGGTTAGACGACGGTCGGCAGGATCACTCTCCGGTCAGCATCGCGGTCAGCATCGCGACTCTCCGAGGCGGCGATGTCCGGCCGCGGCCCGCCGTCCGCGTTCAGAGCCGTGCGCAGGTATACCTCGAGGCTGCGGTTCTGTCCGCCCGTCCCGTCGTAGAACAGATTGACGATGGGTGTCCCCGTGTCGGCACTGACCTGCCGGAAGAGGGCCGTCGTGATCGTGCCCGGCATGCAGCTGAAGGGCGCGACGTTCACGACCATCGCCGTCTTCTGCTTCGTGAACTCGACCGTGCGGCCGACCGTCAGCAGCGCCTCGCCGCCGATGCTGTCCGGCAGCACCTTCACCGCGGACTCGAGCACGTCGGCCAGGTCCGGCTCGCGCCGGTCGTCGAGCAGCGGGCCGGCAGCCCGGTAGAGCTTCCGCTCCCAGTAGCGCATCCACTGCCACGTCAGGAAGGTCGAGACGAGCTCCTTCGAGATCTTCTGGTCGAGGTGCGCCCGCACGTTGTACGTGGACGTCGTGAAGAGGACCCACTCGATGAGGGGCGACATCCACGCCTCGGCGCCCAGCTTCTCGATCGACCGCACGACGTGCTCGTTCGCGAACGCGTTGTTGCGGACGTAGATCTCGCCGACGATGCCCACGAGCGGCTTCCGGGGCCCGCCCGTCTGCGGCACCGAGGCGATGTTCCGGACGGCCGCCGCCACCTCCTTGACGAGGTCGCCCCGGCCCTCGAGGACCCCCGCCAGGCGCGCCTTCTCCTGCTCCAGGCGGTAGTTCGTCTCGCCCGTCTCGATCTCGTACGGCCGGACCTTGCACCCCGCCTTCATCAGGATGTCGCCCGTGACGAGCGCCTTGAAGAGCGCCTTCCGCATGGCCTCGTTGATGCTCGAGTAGCCCATGAAGCTCGAGGGCGCCAGGATCGGCACGTCGGGGAACCCTTCGCGATCCAGGATCTGGCGATGCAGCGTAATGTACTGGCCGAACCGGCACGGGCCCTGCGCGGTGGCCAGGAAGTACGCGTGTTTCTCATCCGGCGGCGAGGTGCGCATCGCCGTCAGCAGGCTGCCGATCGTGAGCGCCGTCGGCAGGCACTCCGATCCCCGCGTGAGGGACCGGCCCAGCTCGAAGGTCTGCTCCGTTTCGAGCGGCAAGGCGCGGGCCCTGAAGCCGTTTCCCCGGAACGCCGCCGCCGCGAGTTCCGTCGAGAACGGGTGCATGTCCGGGATCCAGAGCGTCCGCCCGTTCACGGCGCCCGACACCGCCACGAAGGGACGCCGGGCGGCGGCCTCCTTGCGGGGCCGGCGCAGCACGTCGAAGAACGCCTCGATCCGGGTCAGGTAGCCGGTGTCCGACCCGTGCTCGTCCAACTCGAGCGCGAGAAACGGCTTGTTGCCCATGATCTCGGAGGCGTAGGTCAGCAGGAAGCTGTCGGGCCCGCAGCTGAAGTTCGTGAAGTACACCGCGTCGAGGAGGTCGTTGGAGGCCACGTCCTCGAGCGCCGCCAGGATCTTCTGCCCGTAGCCCCAGTACGTGTTCCGGTAGCGCTCGCCCAGGCGGGCGAGGTCGAGCGTCAGCAGGTCGATCGGCAGGACCGTCCGCCCGTACTCCGCGAGCTTGTCGGGCAGGTCGAGGTTCAGCCCGCTGTCGTAGATGTTGTACGGGCGCCCGACGATGACCAGGAGCTTCTCGCCCTTGGCGCGCGCCTCCTCGATGGCCTTGGCGCCCTCGCCCCGCAGGCGCCGCTCGAAGTCGCGCTGCACCGCGTACGCGTCGCGCCACGCCGTCTCGATCTCCCTGGCGGATCGGCCGAGCGTCGCGCCCAGCTCCGACACGAGGCCCTTGAGCAGCGTGCGGTCGCTCAACCGCAGGTCGATGACCGGCGAGAGCAGGCGGACGGTCTCCATCTCGTTGAGCGCCAGTGCCGCGCGGGCGTAGGCCGGCGACGCCTGCACGTATGGGCAGAAGGTCGACGTCGTCACGTGCTCGTTCGGCACCTCGTTCTTCATTTCCGGGAGGAAGATGAAATCCACGCCCTCCTTCGCGGAGAGCGACGCCACGTGGCCGAGGAACCCCTTCGCCGGGAAGCAGAACTCCGCCCCGCTCATCCGGCCGCCGAGCTCGCGGATCTCCTGCGTGGTCCCGCCGGAGAGCAGTACACGGTAGCCGAGGCGGTTGAAGAAGCGCCGCCACAGCGGCAGGTAGGTGTAGATGCTGAGCGCCTGCGGGATGCCGATGACGGGCGCGTCCTCCGGGACTTCGACGCCGCGGCCCGCCTCGAGCCAGAGCTTCTTGCGGCGCCGGAGCAGCCGGCTGTGGGGCGTGACGCGCATCTTGCGCTCGCCCGGCTCGCGGCCGCACATGTAGCCCCACGACGGCCCCGGATCGCCGTCGATGGTCGCCAGCGTGATCGCGCAGTGGTTGTTGCAGAGCTCGCAGGTCTCCTTCGAGAGCAGGATCTCGCGGTGGTCGAGGTCGAGGCCCCGGAACGTGCTCGCCGTCCGCCCCTGCTCCTGCATCACCCGCCGGGTGAGGAGGGCCACGCCGTACGATCCCATCACGTGGCAGTACGGGGAGACCACGATCTCCACGTCGAGCAGCCGCTCGAACGCGGCGACGAGCGCGGGGTTCCGCGCCGTCGCGCCCTGGAAGAAGATCTTGTCGCGGCTGCGGTAGCGGTTGCCGACCACCTTGTTCAGGTAGTTCTTCACCACCGAGACCATCACCGCCGCGAAAGCCTCCTGGGGCGTGCACCCCGACCGGATGAGCAGGCCGAGGTCCTGCTCCATGAAGACCGTGCAGCGGTCCGTCGCCCGCGGCGGCTGGATCCCCATGACCGCCGGGCCGGCTTCCGACACGTTGTACCCGAGCTTGAGCGCCTGCTCTTCGACGAACGAGCCCGTACCCGCCGCGCACACGTAGTTCATGTTCGAGTCGCGGATGTGCCCGTCGACCAGGTGCATGTACTTCGCGTCCTGGCCGCCAATCTCGAAGATCGTGTCGATCGTGGGATCGACGTGCGTGGCCCCGGCCACGTGCGCGGAGATCTCGTTGATGATCGCGTCGGCGCCGATGACGTGCCCGACGATCTTCCGCCCGCTCCCCGTCGTGCCGACGCCGAGGATCTCCAGCCCGGCGCGCTTGGTGGCCGCCAGCGTCCGCAGCGACCGGAACAGGAGCTTGGTGGCGCCGATGGGATCGCCGCCGGTCTTCCGGTAGATGTCGGCGACGACGCCGCCCTCCTCGTCCACGAGAATCAGCTTGGTGCTCGTCGATCCGATGTCGATGCCCAGGTACGCGCGGACGCTCTCACCCTCGGCCCAGCGGGTGACGCGGACCTCGTTCCGGTCGGCGTCCTCGTAACTCTCCTGAGTGGCGAACGAGGGGTGGGTCGATTTCTCGAGGGTCAGCGGCCACGGAAACCTCGCGCCGCCGCTGGCCGCCGCCGACTCCCGCTTCGGCGCAAGCGCCAGGCCGCCGGCGGCCGGCTTCGCCGAGAGGGCCGCGCCGTAGGCCGCCACGAGGTGCGGATCCTCGGGGACCTCGATGAGGCCGGGGCACTCCTGCTGGAGCCAGGTGACCACCTCCTGGTTCAGTGCGACGCCGCCGAGCAGCACCGTCTTCCCCTTGAGCGGCCGGCCGTTCAGGAGCGTGCCGAGCACGGTCCGCGTCATGCCGCGGCAGAGGCCCGACCACATATCCATCCGGCTGCAGCCTTCCTGCTGCCGGTGGATGAGGTCGCTCTTCGCGAACACCGTGCAGCGGGTGGCGACCGTCGGGGGGTTCGGGTTGTGGAGGAAGGCTTTCGTGTCGTCGTACGAGATGCCGAGCCGGCCCGCCTGCTCGTCCAGGAACGACCCCGTTCCGGCCGCGCAAAGGGAATTGGTGGAGTAGCCCTGGAACTTGCCCTTGCCGTCGAGGTGGACGAGCGTGGCCGACCCGCCCCCGATGTCCATCAAGGCGAACGCGTCGGGCGCGGTGCGCCGGACGGCGTCGATCTGGCACAGCGTGACGTCCCGGTACGGCACCTTCAGCTGGAGCGCGTACAGTTCGCCGTTGCAGCCGGTCAGCCCGACGGCTTCGTCCGGCTGGACGTTCAGGCGGTCAAAGGCCTCGGCCAGGACGTCGGCCGGCTCGCCCCGGTGGCGTTCGTAGACGCTCGCCACGATCCGGCCCGCGTCCTCCACGCGGACGGCTTTGAGAAACAGCGCTCCAATATCGACACCGATAGACGTCATAGGCAACCGCTCGGCATTCGGGAATCCCCTCACGAGGGTACCGTGAGGCATCCGGCCGGCGCAAGTCGCAATCGCGACCGGCCCTATCGGGGCGTGTACGCGGCGGCGGCAGCGCGGCCGCGCGGCTCGCGCACGCACAGCGCGAGGGCGAGCGCCGTGAGGAAGAACACCGCGCACAGCAGGATGGCCGTCTGCAGGCCCAGTCGGGTCTGCAGGACGCCCAGGGACAGCAGGCCGAACGCCGCAGCGAGTTTCCCGAACAAGCCCCAGAACCCGAAGAACTCCGCCGTTTTCGAGTCCGGGCTGAACACGGCCACCAGCGTGCGGCTTGCCGATTGCGTGGCGCCCATGCACAGGCCGGCCATGGCGCCCATGAACAGGAACACGTGCTCGGCGCTCCAGCTAGCGCCGAGCGTTCCGTTCAACCACTCGGTGATGCCCGGCGTTCCCCAGATCCCGATGATGGCCGCTACCCAGATGGCCAGTGTCAGGTTGAACGTGCGCAGGTTGCCCCAGCGCTTCTGCAGGAATCCGAAGCCGACGGCGCCCGCGCTGGCCGCCAGGTTGGTGATGATGAACATCAGCATCATCACCTTCTCGCTCCACCGGATCACCTGTTCGCCATAAATGAACGCGAAGTTGATCACGATGGAGAGCCCCGCCATCGCGAAGAAGAACGCGGCGAAGAACAGCAGCAGATCGCGGAACCCGCCCAGCGCGCGCCACGTGTCGCGCAACCGCCGGACGCCGACGTCGAACAGCCGCTGGCCGGGCGGCAGCACGCGCGGCGTGCCCCGTTCGCGCAGGAACACGAAGGTCGGAATCGCGGCCACGAGGAAGAACAGCGCCGTGATCGGGCCCACCAGCCTGACGCGCTCGAAGTTCTCGATCGAGCGCTCGCCGACCGCGCGCAGCACGAGCGCCGTGCTGGCGATCCCGCCGATGTAGCCGAGGCCCCAGGCGTACCCGGAAATCTTGCCGAGTTCCTCCGCCGGCCCGAGATCCGGCAGGAAGCTCGACGTGAACGACTCGCCGACGGCGAAGCCGTAGTTCGACGCGATGACCAGGATCATGCCGACCAGCGCGTACCCGGGGCTGACGACGTAGAGCAGCGCGGTGGCCACGACGGTCAGCAGGTAGCTGTAGAACAGGAACCGCTTCTTCGCGGCGCGGAAGTCGATGATCGCGCCCAGCAGGGGAGCGGTCAGGACGACGAGGCCGTAGCTCACCGAGAGCGCCACGCTCCAGAACAGGTTCCCGCGCCTGTAGTCGGGTCCGTCTCCAACGACCAGGTTCGTAAAGACCACGCTGAAGACCACGGTGGCGATGACCGTGGTGTAGCTGGAGTTGGCGAAGTCGAACATCGCCCAGCCGAAGATCTCGCGCGCGGGCGCGCGGGGTGTTGTCGTCACCGTCGTGCTCGAACCGGAAACCGCGGGAGTCGGGCTCGCGTCGGGCATGGCGTGAGCGTGAGGGTAGCACGGCGGCCGTGCCCGGGTCGATTTGAGCCTCCTCGAACGATGGCGCTATGATCGAACACGTCCCAGGAGACGCCCGTGCCCGACCAACCAGCATTCGCGACGGCCACCCTCGACCAGTGGGCCAAAGCGGCCGCGAAGTCCGCGCCCGGTGGGCAGGTGGACAGGCTCAACTGGGTCACGCCCGACGGCCTGACCGTGAAGCCGCTCTACACGGCCGCCGACACGCAAGGCCTTCCGTCCGCCGACACGCTCCCCGGCTTCGAGCCCTTCGTGCGCGGCCCGCAAGCCACCATGTACGCCGGGCGCCCGTGGACGATCCGCCAGTACGCGGGCTTCTCGACGGCCGACGAGTCGAACGCCTTCTACCGCCAGTCGCTCGCGGCGGGCGGGCAGGGCATCAGCGTGGCGTTCGACCTGGCGACCCACCGCGGCTACGACAGCGACCACCCCCGCGTCGCCGGCGACGTCGGCAAGGCCGGCGTGGCCATCGACTCGGTCGAGGACATGAAGATCCTCTTCGACGGGATCCCCCTCGACACGGTCAGCGTGTCGATGACGATGAACGGCGCGGTCCTGCCGGTGCTGGCGGGCTACGTCGTCGCGGCGGAAGAGCAGGGCGTCGCCGAGGCGCAGCTCTCGGGGACCATCCAGAACGACATTCTCAAGGAGTTCATGGTCCGCAACACGTACATCTACCCGCCCGGGCCCTCGATGCGGATCGTCGCAGACATCATCGAGTACACCGCGCGGCGTATGCCGAAGTTCAACTCGATCAGCATCTCCGGCTACCACATGCAGGAAGCCGGCGCGAGCGCGGCCCTCGAGATGGCCTTCACGCTGGCCGACGGCAAGGAGTACGTGAAGGCGGCGCTCGCCAGGGGGCTGGACGTCGACGAGTTCGCCGGGCGCCTCAGCTTCTTCTGGGGCGTCGGGATGAACTTCTACCTCGAGATCGCCAAGCTGCGGGCCGCCCGCCTCCTCTGGGCGCGCATCATGAAGAGCTTCGGGGCGAAGAAGCCGAAGAGCCTGATGCTGCGCACGCACTGCCAGACGTCGGGCTGGAGTCTCACCGAGCAGGACCCCTACAACAACATCGTCCGCACGGCGATCGAGGCCATGGCGGCGGTCTTCGGCGGCACCCAGAGCCTGCACACGAACAGCTTCGACGAGGCCATCGCGCTGCCCACGGAGTTCAGCGCGCGCATTGCCCGCAACACCCAGCTCATCATCCAGGAGGAGACGCACATCACGAACGTCGTCGATCCCTGGGGCGGCAGCTACATGATGGAGGCGCTCACCGGGCAGATGGCCGGCGCCGCGTGGGCCATCATCGAGGACGTCGAGGCGATGGGCGGCATGACGAACGCGGTCGACTCGGGCTGGGCCAAGCTGAAGATCGAAGCGGCGGCGGCCGAGACCCAGGCGCGCATCGACTCGGGCCGCGACGTCATCGTCGGCGTCAACAAGTACGCGCTGAAGACCGAGGACCGGGTGGAGGCGCGCGAGGTGGACAACGTCAGGGTGCGCGAGGGCCAGATTCGGCGTCTGGCCCAGGTGCGCGCCGCCCGCGACGGCGCGGCCGTGGCGGCGGCGCTCGACGCGCTGACGGACGCGGCCCGGACCGGCGACGGCAACCTCGTCGATGTGAGCATCCGCGCGATGCGCCTGCGCGCGACGGTGGGGGAGGTGAGCGACGCCTTGGAGAAGATCTTCGGCCGCCACAGGGCCAACACGCACAACGTGACCGGCGTCTACGCGGCCGCGTACGACGCCGCGCCGGGATGGGCGGAACTTCAGGCCGAGATCGCGGCGTTCGCCGAGACACACGGCCGGCGCCCGCGCGTCCTGCTGGCGAAGCTCGGGCAGGACGGCCACGACCGCGGCGTCAAGGTGGTGGCCACGGCATTCGCCGACCTGGGGTTCGACGTGGACATCGGGCCGCTGTTCCAGACGCCCGAG
The DNA here is from genome assembly GCA_963809475.1 of uncultured Acidobacteriota bacterium. Lineage (GTDB taxonomy): Bacteria > Acidobacteriota > Vicinamibacteria > Vicinamibacterales > JAKQTR01 > JAKQTR01. The sequence goes on along the minus strand of CAWEJS010000002.1, from coordinate 905,050 downwards.
GAGTGCGCGCGCCAGGCCATCGAGAACGACGTTCATGCCATCGGCGTGAGCTCGCTCGCCGCGGGGCACAAGACGCTGGTGCCGGCGGTCATCGCCGAGCTGCGCACGCAGGGCGCCGGCGACATCATCGTCTTCGTCGGAGGCGTCATCCCGCGCCAGGATTACGACGGCCTCTACCAGGCCGGCGTCAAGGGCATCTACGGCCCCGGCACGCCCATTCCCGTGAGCGCGAAGGACGTGCTCGATCACATCCGGCAGGCGCGCGCCGGCGGGTGAGACGGGGCCCCCTCCCATGCTGACGCCGGGCGATCGCGCGCTGGTGGACGAGGTGCTGGGCCCACCGGGCCCGGCGAAGCGGCGCGCCGTCGCCCGCGCCATCACGCTCATCGAGTCCACACGGACCGATGACCGCGCGCGCGCCGACGAGGTCCTGACGGCGCTCCTCCCCGAGAGCGGGCGCTCGTTCCGCCTGGGGGTGTCCGGCGTGCCGGGCGCCGGCAAGAGCACCTTCATCGAGGCGGTCGGCCTGCGTTTGATCGCGCGCGGCCACCGCGTGGCCGTGCTCGCGGTCGATCCGTCGAGCAGCATCTCCGGCGGGTCCATCCTCGGGGACAAGACGCGCATGGACCGGCTCTCGACTGACGAGCGCGCGTTCATCCGCCCGAGCCCGTCGTCCGGGACGCTGGGCGGCGTCGCGGACAAGACGCGCGAGTCGATCGTCGTGGTCGAGTCCGCCGGCCACGACGTCGTGATCGTCGAGACGGTCGGTGTGGGCCAGAGCGAGATCGCCGTCGCCGCGATGACCGACATGTTCGTGCTGCTGCAGCTGCCCGACGCGGGCGACGACCTCCAGGCGATCAAGAAGGGCGTCACCGAGCTCGCCGACCTCATCGTCGTCAACAAGGCCGATCTCGACGAGGCCGCGGCCACGCGGGCGCGGGCGCAGATCACCTCGTCGCTGCGCCTGCTCGGCCTGCACGGGCGCTCGGAAGACGTTCCCGAGGACGGCGCCGTGTGGCATCCGCAGGTGCTGCAGCTGAGTGCCCTGACCGGCCAGGGCCTGGACGCCTTCCTGGAGGAGGTCGCCCGCTTCCGTGCGGCTCAGGCGGCCAGCGGCCGGCTGGAGTCCCGCCGCCGGAGCCAGGCGGAATCGTGGATGAAGGAGCGCGTCGAGGCGGGACTGCGCGAGCGCTTCCGGGCGCATCCGGCCGTGCGGGCCGCGCTCCCCGCCGCGACCGAGGACGTGCGCGCCGGCCGCGTGGCGGCGTCCGTCGCCGCGAGACAGTTGCTCGATCTGCTCGGCTGATTCCCCGGGGACGCGGGGCCGGTGGCCGCCGCGTGCCGCGCGCGCCGGGGCTATCTGATCGTGTAACCGACGGCCACCTTGAAGGCCGGGCTGTCGCCCACCCCGTACTTCACCTCGAAGAACAGTCCGCCGCGCTGCCGGAGGCCTGCCACCACGTTGAACCCCAACCCGGTGTCGGTCTTGTTGCGCGTGCTGTAGCGGTAGACGTTCATCGACGGGCCGCCGCCGAAGTAGACGTGCCAATCCGGGTTGACCTTCCTCCAGAGCGCGAACTCGCCGTTGAACGCGATGGCGGTCAGGTTCTGGCCGAAGCCCGCCTCGACGTTCGGCTGGAAGCGGAGCATGCCCGTCACCGGCTGCGTCACGTAGTGGCCGCCGACGAAGAGCTGGTCCGGATCGAGGCTGAGGCCCGCCCGCATCCCGGGGCCGTCCTGGGCCGACGCCGGCGCGGCGCCTGCGGCAACGAGCATCAGCACGATGGCGGCGACCGCGGGCGCGGCGCGCCGTCTCGAGACAACAGGTGGATTGAGCATGGCCTTCATTCCCCAGTCTTCCACATCATACCCAAAGTGGCTCCGGGGACGGTGTGGGTCGCGGGGCTCGAGTGGTATCCTGTTGCCAGAGCGCCCTGGGCAGGGCGCCCTCATGGAGATTGGACATGCACATGAAGACGATGGCGGCGATCGTTGCGGTCGTGGTGGCGGCGGTGTTGGTGGTGCCGGGCACCAGCCTGGCGCAGGCCGGCAAGGACCCGGCGAAGACGGTGCAGCTCGTGAAGCTCTCGTTCGACGACAAGGGCTACGTCGTGACGCCGTCCACGGTGACGAAGGGCGTGCCTGTGAAGATGGACGTGGACCTCGACACGGTGAAGGGCTGCATGCGCACCGTCGTCATCGACGCTTTCAACGTGAAGCAGACGGTGAAGGCCGGCGCCACGACCATCGAGTTCACGCCGACGAAGACGGGCCCGATTCAGATCGTCTGCGGCATGAACATGGGCAAGGGCCAGTTCACCGTCGCCGAGCCGGCGTCGAAGTAGCAGCGGGCGGCGGGACGCGCCCTGGCCCTGACGCCGCGCCCCGTTCAGCAAGCGAGCAGCTTCGCCGACCGCAGCCAGCGCCGCGCCTCGGAACAGTGCGGGCACAGGCGCGCCAGCTCTCGCCAGAAGCGTGTGGAGTGATTGAGGTGGCGCAGGTGCGTCAATTCGTGCAGGAGCACGTAGTCGCGGACGTCGGGCGGGAGGCGGATGAGGCGCCAGTTCAGCGAGACGCGCCCGGACCGTGAACAGGATCCCCAGCGCGTGCGCTGGTTCCTGATGCTCACGCCACTGACGGTGAAGCCGTGCCGGCGGGCGAGTTCGTCGAGGCGCGCGGGAAGCTCGCGCGCGGCGCGGCGCCGAAGGCGGGATTCGACGTCCGCGGGCAGACGAACCGCCTCGATCGCCAGTTGCCGCCGGTGGCGTTCGCGGGCGATCCACTCACGACGCTCCAGCAGGAACCGCCCGGCTTCGGCGCGCGATCCGCTCCACGGCACGGTGACGCGCACCACGCCGTCGTCGCGCACGCGCAGGACGTAGTGCCGCGCACGGCGCTGCCGGACGAACACCACGCCGCCGGGCACCCCCGGCATCGACACGACCGCGCGTATCGCACCACTCGCGCCCGCGGGCCGGGGGAACGGCAGCCGCAGCTGTCCCCCTCGCGATGAGCCGATGGATCCTGGTTCCGTCTCGCGCATGCAACCTGGACTAGTATACGGATGGAGCGATGGAACAGATCGGCTGGGGGCGCATCAACGAGCTGTTCGAGGCGGCGCGGCGGCTGCCGGACGAGGAGCGCGAGGCATTCGTGCGGGCCTCGACGATGGACGAGCGCCTGCGGGCCGAAGTGCTCCTGCTCCTGCGCGAGCACGAGGACGACCCGTGGTTCGTGGACGAGCCCAGCGCGCCGCCGATGGCCACGCCCCGCCCGGTCGGTCCGTCGGCGCCGCCGCCGATGTTGACGCCGCCGCCGATTCCGCCGCCGGCGGCCCTGGTGCCCGGCTCGACCGCCCCCCTGCGCGCCGCGGCGCCGGCTCGCCCCGGTCCGGCGCCGTCGGAGGGTCCCGCGAGGCCGGTGCCTCCCGCGTCGGGAATCCCGCGCGCGACCCCCGCGCCTGGGCCGTCCCGGCCGTCGGTTCTCCGCCCGACACCGATCGCGCCGGGGCCCGCCCAAGCGCCTGTTCCGCGCCCGACGCCCGCGTCGCGCGAGCGGCTCGGCGACGATTTCGATCGTCCGCCCGAACTTGCGCCCGGCACCCGCTTCGGCCCCTACCGCATCGCCCGGCAGGTAGGCCGCGGCAGCATGGGCGCGGTCTATGAGGCGACGTACCAGGCCGAGGCCGCCCCGCAGCGCGTCACGCTCCGGGTGCTGCCGCGCGACTGGAACACCGCGGTCGGCGCCGACTGGTTCCGCGCCGCCTGCCACCTGGTGGCGGGACTCGACCACCCCTGGATCGCGCGGCTCATCGACGGCGGCGTGGCGGAGGACGGCACGCCGTACGTGGCGATGGAGCACGTCGTCGGCGAGGAGATCGATGCGTGGTGCCGGGGCCGCGACCTCGACGTGACGGAGCGCATCAAGCTCGTGCTCCGCGCCTGCACGGCCCTCGAGTACGCCCACCAGCGCCTCGTCGTTCACCGGAGCATCAGCCCGAAGAACATCCTCGTCACCGCCGACGGTCAGCCCAAGCTGATGAACTGCGGCGTCGCGAGACTGCTCTTCGGCCGGCCGGATACCGGCGAGGGCCTTGCGCGGACGGGCCAGTCGCTGTTCACGCCCGAGTACACCAGCCCGGAGCAGGTGCGCGGCGAGCTGATGACCGCGGCGACCGACATCTACTCGCTCGGCGTGCTGCTCTACATGGTGCTGACCGACCACCCGCCCTACGCGCTGCACGACCTGCCGCCGCCTCAGATGAAGCAGGTGATTTGCGAGCGGGAACCCGAGCTGCCGAGCCAGGTCGTGCCCACGCCACAGCGCCGCCTGCTGGCGAACGAGCTCGACGCGATCGTCATGAAGTCGCTGCGGAAGGACCCGCGCACGCGCTACCTTTCCGTCACGGCCCTCGCCGCCGATCTGCACGCGTGGCTCGACGGCCGTCCGGTGTCGGTGTTTCCCGGCGGCCGGTGGCATCGTGCCGTGAGGACGATGCGCCGTCACCGGCTGCGGACGGCGGCGGCTGCGGTCCTGGGCGTGGCCCTCGCGGCGAGCGCCGCCGTGTCCGGCTGGCAGGCCAACGTCCTGCGCGCGGGCCGTGACCGGGCCGAGGCCCGGCTGCAGGTGTCGCGCCGGTTTTCGCAGTCGCTGCTGGGCGACCTGCACGACGCGGTCGGGGCGCTGCCCGGATCGACGATGGCGCGCAGGACGATGCTCGGCCGGATGGTCGAGTATATGGACGGCCTCGCGCGGGATGCCGGGACCGATCCCGCCGTCGCGCTCGAACTCGCTGACGGGTATCGTCGCCTCGCGACGCTGCAGGCCGCCACGCCGGGCCAGGCCCCGGGGGGGCTGGCGGCCGCGGCCAGGAGTCTGGACGCCGCCGTCGCGGCCGGCGAGCGGGCGCTTGCCGCCGACCCGCGCTCACTGGACGCCGCGATGTCGCTCGTCGCCGCGTACGGCGATCTGGCGGCAATCCGCGCCGAGTCGGGCGAGCGCGACGCCGCCGACCGCGCCGACGCGCGCCACCGCGCCCTCGTGAACACGCTGGCGCGCGACCATTCCCGTGACGTCCGCGCGCGCGCGGCGGCGTCCTCGGCGTACGGCCAGCTCGGGGCGTTCCGCCGCACCAGCGGCGACCAGGCGGGCGCGAAGGTGCTCTACGCATATGCCGTCGCCGGTTTCGAGAGCCTGGCGGCCGAGGGCGCGCTGCCAGCGGGCGCGCGCCGTGAGTACGCGCAGGCGCAACGTGAGCTCGGCGCGTTCCTTCTGGAAGACGGCGCGCTCGATGAAGCCGGGCGCCGCTACGCGTCGGCGCAGGCCCTCGACGAGGAGGACCTGGCGCAACGCCCGGCAGACCCGTCGCTGCGACACGATCTGGCCGGCTCGACGAGCGGACTCGCCCTCGTCGCGCAGCGGCGCGGCGACAACGCGAAGGCCGAGTCGCTCTGGACCCGGGCCCTGGCGACGGCGCAGGCCGCCCTCGATGCGGACGCGAAGAACACGCGGGCCCTCGACGACGTCGCAACCGCGCGCGACGGGCTCGCCGTGCTCTGCCGGTCGCAGCGCCGCTTCGACGAGGCGCTGACCCACGCCCGCGAGGCGACGCGCGCGCGCGAGCGCCTGGCCACGAGCGAGGGTGCGCCGGAGGGAGCAGCCCTGGCGTTGGCGGTCGCCCGCACGGGAGTCGCGCGCGTGCAACTCGACGTGCTTGACGCGCGGCAAGCGGCGGCCGCCGACGACTGGCGCCTTCGCGAGGCCGGATCGCTCCTGACTCAAGCCTTCCCGGCCGTCCGCGCCGCCGCCGCGGCGTCGCCGGCCCGCAGCGGCGCCCTCACCGAGATCGAGCGCCAGACCGCCCGCTTCCGCCGCCTCGCCGCGGCGCGTCGCCAGTAGCCAAGCCCCCGGACAAGTCTCCGCGCGCGCTACCTCGCCCCCTTGCGGTGCGCGGCCAGGAAGTCGAACACCGCCGGCAGATTCGGCACGACGACGTCGGTGTGCTCGCCGCCGGGCACCTCGATGTAGGTGACGTCCGCGCCGAGCGTCCGCAGCGCCGCCACCATCGCACGCGAGCCCGACACGTTCACGGTGGGATCGGCGTCGCCGTGGACCACGATCTGCGGGATCTGCCGGATGCGCTCGGCGAGATCGGGGCGGGCCGTGCCGGCGAACAGCCCGAGCGCGGCCCACGTGCCGGGGTACTTCCCGGCGAGGTACCACGTGCCGATGGCGCCCATCGAGTGGCCCATGAGATAGATGCGGCCCGGGTCCACGTTGTAGTGCTCGCGCATCAGGCGCACCACCTCGAGCACGTCCTGCTCGCTGAGCGCGAGCCGCCTCGCGTCCGCCGCGTCCTGGCCGCCGCCGGCGGGCGCCCCGTAGAAGCCGTCCACGCGGTAGCCGAGCGGCGCCGCCATCAGGAACCCGTGCTGCTCCGCCAGTGTCACGGGCACGCCCGAGTAGCCGTCGAAGAAGGCGTCCTCGGTGCCGCCGAGACCGTGCAGCGCGATGAGCAGGGGAACCGGCCTCGCGGCGGCGTAGTGCGTGGGCACATAGACGCGGTAGGGCATCACCTCGTCCGCGCCCTGCAGCACGTAGTGCCGCTCCATGCCGCCCGTCCGGCCCGCGAACGGATCCTTGCCCTTTCTCGCCGCGGCGAGGATCGCCTCGGCCGATGACAGCTCGGCCGCCACGTCGAACGTGTTCAGCCTCACGCGCCCGCGGTTGACGTTCCGGATGTAGTCGGCCGGGTAGCGCACGTCGGCGCGCAGCGCCTCGGGCACCCCCGCCGCGCCGACGTCGAGCGCCTTCGTGCGGGCGTCCACCCCCTTGCTGAGGACGACGCCCAGCCTGGCGGCGCCGAGCGACGTGCCGGCATCGAAGACCTCGGCCTCGATGGTGTACGCGCCGTCCGGCATCGATCCGAGGTCCAGTTCGATCGGGAAAGGCGCCTCGCGGAGGTCGCGGGCGACGCCGTCGAAGCGGCCGAACTCCCGCACCAGCACCATTCGCGGGGCCGTCCCGGGCGGCGGCGCGGGCTCCTCGGGTTTCAGCAGCGCCACGCGCGCGGTGATGGCCGGGCTCAGCGCGATCGACGGCACGTAGATCTGCTCCAGCCGCAACGCATACGGCTGGGAGGAGTCGATGACGGTCCGCTCGCTGCGCAGCACCAGGGAGTTCTGGAAGTCGAGGGCCGGCGTCCACGCGTCGCCTGCCAGCAGCACCAGGCCCTTCGCGATCTGCCGTCGCGCCTCGCCCGTGTTGCCGGTCTGGAACGCGGCGGCAATCGCCTTGTCCACCTCGTCGATCCGCGCCCTCAGTTCGCCTTGTGGATGCGTGGTGGCCTTGCGCGTGTTGTAGGTGACGCGGGCGCTGCGCAGGCTCTGCAAGGCCTGCGCGGACGCGATGCCGGGATCGATCGCCAGCGAACCGGCGATCGCGATCGCGGCTGCGGCCAGCAGCCTGCGGCCCCGGACGGCCGCGGAACAGCACGAGAACGGGTTGCGCGTCATCATGATCGATGTCCCTGGATCGGAGGCGGTGGCGCCACGCGGCAGTGTACTACTCGCGGTCGACATCGGACGGCGACGCGTCGAACGCCGCCACTTGCGCCCGGGGCGCCCGCGACGGCACAATCCCGCCATGGCCCGCCCGACGATCCTCGCCGACGAGAACATCCCGTTCGCCCGGGAGGCTTTCGGCACGCTCGGCGACGTGCGGCTGAAGCCCGGCCGGCAGATCGGCCGCGCCGATCTCGCGGACGTCGATCTCCTGGTCGTGCGGTCCATCACGCGCGTCGACTCGGTGCTCGTTGCGGGGACGCCGGTCCGATTCGTCGGCACCGCGACGTCGGGCTCCGATCACGTCGCCGTGCCGGACCTCGAGCGCCTGGGCATCGCCTTCTACGCGGCGCTCGGCTGCAACGCGAACGCCGTCTCCGACTACATGACGGCCGCGTGGCTGACGCTCGCCGCCCGCCGCGGCGAACCGCTGGCCGGCAGGCGCGTTGGAGTGGTTGGCGTCGGTCACGTTGGCTCGCTGGTCGTGGAGAAAGCGCGCGCGCTCGGCATGACGCCCGTGTTGAACGACCCGCCGAAGGCCCGTGAGACGGGAAGCGAACGCTACCGGCCTCTCGACGACCTGCTCGGCTGCGACATCGTCACCTGCCACACGCCGCTCACCTTCGACGGCACGGACCCGACGTACGGGTTGATCGGCATGCCGTTCCTCTCGCGGCTGAAACCGGGCACGTGGCTCTGTAACGCGGGCCGCGGGGGAGTGGTGGATGAAACGGCGCTCCATGGCGCGCTCGACGCGAGGCGGTTGGGCGCCGTCGTGCTCGACGTCTGGGATCACGAGCCGGAGATTGAGGGCCGGCTGCTGGCGCGCGTGGACATCGGCACCCCGCATATCGCGGGCTACTCGCTGGAAGGCAAGTTGAACGGCACCGGCATGGTGTACGGCGCCGCGTGCCGGTTCCTGGGCGTCGCGCCGTCGTGGAGTCTGAGCGATGCGATGCCTCCGCGCCCGGCCGGGCTGCCCCTGCCGCGCTTCGCCGGCGACGGCGACGCTGTCGCGCGCCGCCGTCTCGATCGCGAGGGGACGGCCGCGCTCGCGGCCGACGTCACCGCCGCGTATCCCATCCTGCGGGATGACGAGGCGCTGAAGAAGACAGCCGGCATGGGCGCGGCGGAGCGGGGGAGGGCCTTCGACCTGCTGCGCAAGACCTACCCCGTCCGCCGCGAGTTCTCCTGACGGCCCCGGCCCGGACCGGCGCGCTGCCTACCAGCGCGCCGCCGCATCCCTGAACCGCGCGATGTCGTCCATGCCGCGTCCGAGGGCCGCGACGACAGCGGCTGGTTCGAGACGATGGCCTTCGTGGGCGAGCAGGTTGCGGAAGCCGCACATGCGCATGAGGGCGGCCGCCAGGTCCGCCTCGACGAGTCCGGCGTCCCGCGCGGCGGCGAAGAGCCCGCGATACGTCCTCGGCATGCCGAGCTTGCGCTCGGCCAGCGCGTGACGCACGAGGTCGATGCACAGCACAACCGCCACTTCCAGCTCCCGTTCGACGGCGGAGGCGGTCATCCAATCGGCGGCGTACTCCTCGACCGAAATGCCGTCGACCATCTTCAGGCGGCCGATCCGAAGGTCGAGCGCCGCCAGCATCCGGGCGGTGGTATCGCCGAACGGCCGCTCAGCCCGCTCCCGCAGGAACACCTGCTCGTGTTCACGGAAGTCCAAGTACGCCATTGACGCCCGGGCCTCGAACTCGATGCGAGCCGCCCGGTCCCGCTCCAGCAGCAACTCCGACTCGTGGAGGATGCGGCCGGCTTCCTCGGGTTCCATCGTGTTCAGCACGGCGACATCCAGCGCGGTTGTGTCGGGGTGCGCCGACAGCAGCATTGCGACGTCGCGGCCCGCCGCTTCCGCATCAGCTGCCGGGTCGACGTATACGGCCACGCACGGCCGCGCGGGCTCGGTCGAGGCCGCCTCGTGCGCGAAGGCGGCCAGGTGAGCGAAACGCACCCGCGGGTCGGCCGCCACCACGGTCCCGATGCGCACCCGCCGGGCGTCGGCAGACGCCCTCAGGAATTCACTCTTCATGAGCATGCGGTCCTCCGGACGACGACGATGCCATCGTCGTCTCGGTTCCGTCAAGGGGTCCGCGAGCGGTGGTTTTCGGCGGTCCTGTGCGCGCGGTCCGGTCACTCCCGGGCTGTCCGTACACACGAAGGGCGGCCCGGAGGCCGCCCCTCGTTCCCTCGATCGACGCCGGTGTCGGAGCATCAGCCCCGAGACTGCGCTACCAGGGTTCCATCGCGCCTTGATACGGCAGCACCATCCCCGGCTCCACGGTCACGTCCCACTCCATGGTCCGGTAGCCGTCGCGCACCACTGCGATGCGGTGCACGCCCGCCACGAGAGTCAGCGGCTCGCCATATGGCGTGAAGACGCCGACCTGCCCCACGTATTCGCCGTCGATGTAGAGATCCGCGTCGGAGGGCTGGATGTCGAAGCTCAGCCCGCCGTAGGCGCCCGCGTTGCGGTCCGCGTAGTACGACCCGCCGGAGTAGTAGCCGTTGTTGTACCCGTACCCCGTCCCGTACCCGCTTCCGTACCCATATCCGTAGACCCGCGGCCGGTAGCCGTCGTAGTAGTAGGTCCAGGGATACGCGACCGAGTAGCCCAGCCACAGGCCTAACCCGATGTTCAGTCGCGGGCGGAACGAGTAGTACGACCGCGAGAAGTAGTACGGCCGGTAAGCGACGAAGTTCCGCGGCCTGGCGTAGGTCCGCGATCCGAAGCCGCCAAACCCGCCGCGCGGCTGCGAGTAGCCACGACGGTCATCGTTCCGGTAGCCCTGCGATCCGTAACGGTCGTTCGACCGGGGCATCGACCGGGCGCCCGCGAACTGCCCGCCCTGGTTGCCGCGGTTCATGCCCTGCGGCGCGGAGTACTGCCGGCCCTGGTTACCGCGAGGCACAGCCTGCGCGCCGGAGTACTGCCCGCCCTGGTTGCCGCGGTTCACGCTCTGCGGGGCGGAATACTGTCTGCCCTGGTTGCCGCGGTTCACGCTCTGCGGGGCGGAATACTGCCCGCCCTGGTTGCCGCGGTTCACGCTCTGCGGGGCGGAATACTGTCTGCCCTGGATGCCGCGGTTCACGCTCTGCGGGGCGGAATACTGCCCGCCCTGGTTGCCGCGGTTCACGCTCTGCGGGGCGGAATACTGTCTGCCCTGATTGCCGCGGTTCACGCTCTGTGGGGCCGAGGACTGCCCGCCCTGGTTGCCGCGAGGCACGGCTTGGCGCCCGCTATCTTGCCGTCCGCTCTGCTGCCGTCCGCTGTCCTGCCGAGGCGCCGAAACGCCCTGCGACGTGCGGCCGCCTCCGCGCTGTCCACCGCGGTCTCCGCGACCCTGGGCGTCTGCCGGCCCGACCGCCACGCTCAAGGCGGCTGCGACGATGGCAGAGGTGATGAAAAGGTTGCGTCTCATGTTCTCCTCCTGGCGCCGGCCCTTCATCCACCTCCCCGCGGGCGGTGACGACCTCTGGAAGGACCGTCGCCCATCATTATCGCAACCAGGATGCCAACTGCGGTGGCAGGAATTGCCAACAATTCCGCACGACGGTGACGAAAGCGTGGCAAGTGTCATCCAGACGGGACACATTCAGGTGTCAGTCTGGTCGTTGTCCTGCGTCAGGGCGGCCCTATAGAATAGCGCCGTCCGACCGACCATGCGTCCACGACCCCGGCCCCGCCCGCGCCCGTGCCATTGCCAGCGGCTGATCGGCTGGTGCGTCTGCCTCGGCCTGCTGGCCTGGCCGGCCGCAAGCGGGGCCCAGGACGTTCCGGCGGCGCCGGCCCTCGCGGGCGTCCAGGCGGGGACCGCCCTGGACGAGCTCCTCGACAGCGTCTTTCGCATCGACATCGACACGATCACCGCTACCCTGGATTGGTACCCCGCCTCGGGGTGGGTGGACGGCACGGCGACGGTGGCCTTCCGCCTGCGCCCGGGCCAGACCCGCGCGGCGTTCAATTTCACGCCCTTCGCTTCGGCCCGTTCCTCGGTCAGCCGTCTCGTCGTTGACGGCCGTGCGTTCAACCCGCAGTCGAACGACGATGTGCGGGTCGTCACCGTCGCCGGCACGCGGCAGCCATTCGTCGAGGTCCAGTACTCGCTCGACCCGGCGGCTGTTCACACCCTGACGATCGACTACCGGCTGACCGTCCCGTCGGTGTATCCGCGCCTGTCCAGCGAGGTGAACGACATCCTGGGCCGGGGCAACGAGGCCGTCTGGCCCACGCTCAACACCCCTCACGAACTGGCCCGGCACGTCCTCACGTTCCGGGTGCACGACAGCCGGCCCTTCCGGTTCGTGGGCTCGGGCCGCGCCGAGTCCAGCGCGGAGGGCGGCGTTCAGCAGTGGGTGCTCGACACGCAGCGCAGCGTCTCGTCGTACTTGGTGATGTTCGTGCTGCTGCCGGCGGCGGACACGGACTACCGGGAGTGGCTGATTGACGGCGTGACCGTGCGGGCGCTCGCCTATACCGGCGTGAACCTCACCGGCGCAAAGACCAGTCTCGACGCATGGCTCCCCGAACTACGCCGCCGGTTCGGCGCGTTCCCGCCGCTGCACGGCCTCAGCCTGTTCCTGTACGGCGACAGCGGAGGCGGCATGGAGTACTACGGCGGCACCATCACGTCGCTGAGCGCGCTGCGCCACGAAGTGCTCCACAGCTACTTCGGCTGCAGCGTCGTCGCGCGGACCTATCCCGACTCGTGGATGGACGAGGCGATCACCTCGTGGTTCGAGGAGACCGCGCGCGGCGTGTCCCATGCCGTGCTGCCGGACACCTACCGCGGCAACTGGGTCGGCGCGCGATCGCCGGCGTCGGTGGGCTTCAGCATGCTCGCCTACACCGACGGGGCGTCCATCATGCAGGAGATCGCCAACCGGCTCGGCGGCACCGACCGCATGGCGGACTTCCTCGGGTACCTCGTCCGGGACCGGTCGTTCTCCCCGTTCACGACGCTGGACTTCGCCGGTGATCTGGAGGCGTTCTCGGGTATCGACCTGCGGGCGAAATTCCTGGGCTGGCTCTACAACAGTCAGGAGCCCTCCGCCGCGTACTCGGCCTCGACGCAGCCGGGCGAGGCCAGGAAGACCCGGACCTGGATCCGGCCTGGGTCAGCAAGGCGAGACGGTGAGCCGCCCCGCCTGGCGTTGCGCGGCGCGCGTCGTGCTCTCGGGCCTCGTGCTCCTGGGCTCGTTGCTGGCGGCGGCCGCCTCCGCCCAGCCGGCGGCCGGACCTTCACGTCGCTGGCAGATCGAGGTCACCGGCGCGCACGCCGTCCTGAGTCCCGCCGGCCTCGATTCGCTGGTCGACTACGAGACGGCCATCGTCGATCACCTCCGGACGCAGCAGGTCCAGCAGACGCACGAAGGGGAGCTCCGGAAGCTGAACCGCGCCTTCCCGATCGGGGCGAGAGTCGTGCGGACCATGGGCCGGCGCTGGTCCGTCGGAGCCGGCTTCTCGTGGTTCGACATCCGCCGGCGGTCGTCGGCCGAGGCGTCCTACGACTACACCGTCGTGAACGCGAGCGCGCAGGAGTACCAGCGGGCGTTCTCGGAAACGATCACCATCGATCCGCTCGCGCTGACCGCGCGCGAGTACTTCACCCACGCGGTGGTCAGGTACGAGTGGATCGCGGGGTCGCGACTCGAGCTGGGGACGGCGCTTCACGCCGGCTGGCTCGCGGCGGAGTGCCGCGTCGACCGCGCCCGCACGATCGCCGGCGGGTTCTATCCCATCAACCGCGCGAGCCGCGTCAACCTGACCGGGCGCGGCAACGGACCGGCGGGTGATGCGCTGCTGACGGCGCGCGTCGCGGTGACACGCCGGATCGGTGTGCTGGCGGAGGCCGGCTACGCGTGGCACGTGATCAGGAAGGTGACCGGGAGCTCGACCACCGCCTCTACCACGCAGGACGGCGAAGCCACAGAAGTAGAACTCGCGCAGACCTCGCAGGCCGAGGGGCGCTGGATCAATCAGTCGGTGGCGTATCAGACCGCGAGCGGCGTCTGGCGGGGCACCGCGCCCGCGATTGGTGTCCAGGGCAGCCCGTTCAGGCTGGATCTGTCCGGATGGCGGTTCAGGCTCGGCGTGTCCCTGGGCCTGTGAAGCGCCGTTGAGCGCATCGTGTCGCGGCCGCCGAGCGGAATCGACTCGCGCACGACGGGCAAGAACGCGAGCCCGGGCATTACAATGCCTGCACGAAGAGCCAGGTCGTCATGCGCATCCGCGTTGCCAGCGTCGCCGTATTCCTGCTCGTGGTCGCGGGAGTTGCCGCAGCGGCGGACCCGCCGTGGCAGCTCTCGGTGTCGGCCAACCACCGGTTCCTTCAACGCGCCGACGGCTCTCCCTTCTTCTGGCTCGCCGACACGGGCTGGCTGCTGCTCAACAAGCTCGACCGGACCACCGCGCAACGGTACCTCGACGACCGGCAGGCGAAGGGGTTCAACGTCATCCAGGTGGTCGTGCTGCACACGGCTGACGCGCGCGCGGCGAACGGGTCGCCCGCGCTCGTCGAAGGCGACCCGGGCCGGCCACGCGTGACGCCGGGGAGCAGCCCCTCGGATGCGGACGCGTACGATTACTGGGACCATCTCGACTGGGTCGTGCGCGAAGCGGCCAGCCGCGGCCTCTACCTGGCGCTCGTGCCGGCGTGGGGGACGCTCGCCAGGACGGGCACGCTCAGCGAACGGAACGCGGTCGAGTACGCGGCGTTCCTGGCGCACCGTTACCGCGATGCGCCCAACATCGTGTGGGTCGTCGGCGGCGACGCCCGGGGGAACGAGCAGGCCGGCGTGTGGCAGGCGCTCGGGCGGACACTCCGCGCGGAGGACCCGAACCACCTGATCACTTTCCATCCGTTCGGACGCACGCAGTCGTCGACGTGGTTCCACGCCGAGCCGTGGCTCGACTTCAACATGTTCCAGTCGGGCCACCGCCGGTACGACCAGGATACCGACTCGGCGAAGCGGTTCGGCGAGGACAACTGGCGCTACGTGGTCGACGACTATACGAAGGCTCCACCCAAGCCGGTGCTCGACGGCGAGCCGTCCTACGAGAACATCCCACAGGGCCTGCACGACGGCAGCCAGCCGTACTGGACCGCGGCCGACGCGCGCCGGTATGCCTACTGGTCGGTGTTCGCGGGCGCGTGCGGCCACACGTACGGCGACAACGCGGTGATGCAGTTCCACGCGCCGGGGTCAGGCCCCCCGGACTACGCGCCACGGAACTACTGGTACGAGGCGATTGACGATCCCGGCGCGGGGCAGATGCGCCACCTCAAGGCGCTCATGCTCTCGAGGCCGTACTTCGATCGCATGTACGACCCGGAGGCCGTGGTGGCGGGCAGCGGCGCGGGACACGAACACGTCATCGCCACCAGGGGCCGCGACTACCTGATGGTCTATTCATACACCGGCAGGCCGTTCGAACTTCGCCTGGGGGCGATCTCCGGCGAGTCGCTGCGCGCGTGGTGGTACAACCCGCGGGACGGGAGCGCGCAACCCGCCGGATCGGTGCCGAACAGGGGCACGAGGCGATTCACCCCGCCGGGGCAGCCGGCCGAGGGCCACGACTGGGTGCTCGTCCTCGATGACGCGTCGAGAGGGTTCGCGCGGCCGGGGCGCTAAATCGCCGCCAGCACCTTCTCCAGGAACTCGCGGTTCGCGCGGGCGTTGGCCATGGTGGCCTCGGGCGTGTCGCCGATGGCGCAGCACTCCACCATGACCGGCCCGTTGAACCCCGCGGACTTCAGCACCTTGAACACGCCCGCGAAGTCCACCTTTCCCGCACCGAACTGGATCATCACGTCGCCCTTCACCGCGCCGCAGTCCTTCGCGCAGAACCCGGTGACGTACTGGACGATGGGCTTCAGCTCCTCGACCGGATCCTTGCCCATGTAGTAGATGATGTTGCCGGCGTCGTACCAGATCTTGAAGTTCGGATGGCCCACCTTCTTCATCGCCGCGATGATCTCGTCCGACGCGCCGCTGCTGCCGCCGTGCGGCTTCATCACGACCTGGATGCCCTTCCCGGCGGCGTAGGCCGCGGCATCCGCCATCGACCTGAAGTAGTGGTCGAACTGCGCCGGGTTCTCGATGCCGAACGTGATGACGTACTTCAGGCCGAGGAGCGCGGCGTTGTCGATCTCCGTGTGCAGGCCCTTGATCGTCTCCTCGATCGGGATGTCGTGCCGGCTGCGCAGCGAGCCCAGGTTGGCTGTCAGCCCGCTCGCGGCAATCGCGCGCTTCAAGCCGGCCAGGTATTCCGGCGTGGCGTCCGCGCCGATGAACGGGTCTTCCTTCGTGCGCGTCAGCAGGCCCGTGATGCCATAACCTGCGGCCTTGACGCTCTTCAGCGTTTCGGCGTACGGCCACTTCGTCCACGGCCGGTTGAAGCAGCCGATCGGCCACTTCGGCGCGGCCGCCGGCGCGGCCAGCAGGCCCGGCGCATCGGCCGCCAGGGCCGCGCCGGCCAGGATGAGGGCTCCGTCACCGAGAAACTCCCGACGCGTGCGTTCCATGTCTCCTCCTCCGGTGCCCTGCGCCGGCCGAACGCCCGCCGCGGGGACAACCGCCAGATGATAGCCGACACCAGGGGCCGGCCCCAAACCCGCCGCCATGCCCCGTTCGCGTCCGATCGACCGACGGCAGCCACGCGGCGCCAGCGTCATTAATATGACAGTTGACAACGTGACAGTTACTGTCTATATTATGTTTCGTGGGTACGGGACAGGATCGCTTCAGCATCGACGAACTGTCGGATCTCGCGGGCGTGTCGCGCCGCACGGTCCGTTACTACGTCCAGGAGGGACTGCTGCCGCCGCCACTTGGCGTCGGGCGCGGCCGCCACTACGACCGGACGCACCTTGACCGGCTGCTTGAGGTGAAAGCCCAGCAGGAAGCGGGCCTCTCCCTCGATGAGATCCGCGCGCGGCGCACGCCGCAGCCAGGTGGCGGCGAGCCTGCACCGCCTCCCGCTCCCGCGCCGGCTCTTCCGCGCAGCACCTGGCGCCGCCTCGAACTCGCGCCGGGCGTCGAACTGCACGTCGCATCCGACATCAGGCTGCCGGCGGCGAGCCGGCTGAACGAACTCGTGAAGTGGTGCCGCGCGCACCTTCCGCGCGACACGGAAGGAGAGGCCTAGCATGAACGGGTCGGGGCTCGTCGTTCGCGGCGGCGGTCAGTCCATTCCCCTGGAGCACGTCCACGTCGACGCCCACGTCGTCGATGTCTGCGCGCGCGTCACGGTGCGCCAGTCGTACCGCAACCGCGAGTCCGTACCCCTCGAGGTCGTCTATGTCTTCCCCCTGGACGAGGGCGCGGCGGTCTGCGGTTTCGAGGCAACGGTGGACGGCGTCCGCTATGTGGGCCGGGCGACGGAGCGGGAGGAGGCGTTCAGGCAGTACGACGATGCGCTGGAGGCCGGGCACGGCGCGTTCCTCCTGGACGAGGAGCGCGCGGACGTGTTCACGGCGAGCCTGGGGAACGTGAAGCCCGGTTCGGCGGTGGAGCTGTCGATCGCCTACGTCACCGAGCTGGCGGCGGAGGGGCCTGCGGCCCGCTTCACGCTGCCCACCACCGTGTCGCCGCGCTACGCGCCGGACAGGGATCGGGCTGGCGTCAGCCCGACGCCGGCCGAATCGCTCAACCCGCCCGTGGCCCTCGACGTGCCGTACGGCTTCACCTTCGACATGGACGTGACGATGGGCGGCGCGATCCGGGGGATCCAGTCCGCCACTCACCCGATTGAGATCGAGCAGGACGGCCCGCGCGCGAAGGTGCGTCTCGCGCAGCGGAGCGCCCCGATGGACCGCGACCTGGTGATTGTCATCGCGGCGGAGGGGCTGGACACACCGCACGCGACGGTGGAGCGCGGCGAGAAGGGCGGCGCGGCGCTGGTGTCATTCGTGCCGCGTTTCGAGGCGGCCGCGCAGCCCGCCGAGGTCGTGTTCGTCATCGACCGGTCCGGCTCGATGGAAGGCACGTCGATCGAGGAGGTCCGAAACGCGTTGCAGTTGTGCCTGCGGTCGCTCACCACCGGATCGCGCTTCAACATCGTGAGCTTCGGCTCGACGTTCGCGACGCTGTTCCGGGAGAGCCGGCCGTACGACGACAGCTCGCTCCAGGAGGCGTCGGCGTTCGTGCGGGGGACCCGGGCTGACATGGGCGGGACCGAGCTGCTGCCCGCGCTGCAGTGGGCATTGGAGCAGCCGCCAGTCGCCGGGATGCCCCGGCAGGTGCTCCTCTTGACGGACGGCGAAGTGACCAACACGGACGAGGTGATCGACCTCGCACGGCGGCACGCGTCCGGCGCGCGGTGCTTCACCTTCGGCATCGGCGCGGGCGCGAGCCAGCACCTGGTGAACGGCATCGCGAGGGCGAGCGGCGGGGCGGCCGAGTTCATCAGCCCGGGCGAGCGCATCGAGGCGAAGGTGCTGCGGCAGTTCGCGCGCGTGTTCGCGCCGGCGCTGCTCGACGCGCGCGTGGACTGGGGCCAGGCCGGTGTCGTCGCGGCGGCGGATCACCTGCCGCCCATCTTCAACGGCGAGCGCGCCTCGATCTATGCGTTGCTGAACGAGCCGCGGCGGGGGACCGTGCGCCTGAGCGGGACGCTGGCGGGGAGGGCCGTCGCATTCGATCTGCCCATCGATCCGGCCTCCGCGGTCCAGGGCGACACCATCGCCACGCTCGCGGCGCGCGCGCGGATTCGCACGCTGGAGGAGGCCGGCGAGTACCTCGAGAACCGCGGGTCGCTGCAGCGCCGGGGGCGATCGAACGCGAAAGCCGCCGCGGAGATCGCGGCCCTCGGCGTGAAGTACCAGCTCGCATCGCGCGAGACGTCGTTCGTGGCGATCGAGCACCGCGAGACGCTGGCTGAGGGGCGCGCCGAGCTGCGCCGCGTCCCCGTGGCGCTCACGTCCGGCTGGGGCGACGTGATGCGGCAGAGCCACCAGCCAGGTCGCTGCGCCTCGGCGCCGGCCATGTCGGGCCCCGTGGCTTTCGACATCGAATTCGCCAGGCTCGCGTCGGACGTTCCGGACCTGTCCGCTCTCAGGGCGGGTCCGGCACAGATGCGGGACAGCCGGGTCAGCAGCCATGCGTGGCTGCCGGCCAGGCTGCGTGATCGTGGCACGCCGGCGCCGCCGCCGGCGGCGCAGCGGCCGCTCGACGCGCTCGTCGCGCTCCAGCGCGCCGACGGCTCGTGGGACCTCGACGCTGCGTTCGCGAAGGCCGTCTCGCTCAAGATGCGCGCGCTCGAGAAGGAGCTGAGAAAGGCCGCCGGCGACCCGGACGCGGCGCGGCGCGCGCTCGCGACGGCGGTCGCGCTGGCGTGGCTGGAGAAGCACGCGGCGGCCGAGCGCGTCGAGTGGGAGCTGCTCGCGAAGAAGGCTACGGCCTGGCTCTCGGCGTCGGGCACCGAGCCGGCGCCGGGCCAGGGCTGGAACGCCTGGCTCGACGCGGCCCGCCGGCTCGTCTGAACAGGAGCGGGCCCCCTTCGGGTCCTCGCGCCCGCGGGCAGCGGGCCGCAAGAGGCGATCGCACGCTCAAGGGTGCGGCACGCCGCCAACCACCGGCGTCCGCATCCTCAGGTCCGCTGGTATCTGCATGAGCGTCATGGCCCAGACGGCACTGTTGATGGCGTCGTCGAGCGCCCGCTTGCACACGCGGCAGAACGGGACGCCCACGTCCCGCATCCGGCAATCCCACATCGGACGGAAGAAGTTCTGTCCCCTCAGGTCCCAGTACGGGTCGCACGTGACGAGGTCGCACGTCGCGTCCTCGTCGAAGTCCTGGCAGCCCCAGTAGGCGCCGAGCCAGTCTCCCCCGATCCACGGCCACTTCGGCGGCACGATCTGGCCGTTCACCACCCTGTGGACGGCGATCAGATCGCCGCCGGACAGCTCGTGAGCCTCGGCGAGGCCGACCCACGGGATTCGCTGGGGAGGCCCGACCTGGCCGCTCGTCGCCTGGTTCGGGTACTCGTCCGCCTCATCGTGCGGACAGCAGCCTATGTACTCGTCGGCCAGCCGTGCGATCACGTGCCCGCACTCGTGCACGGCGACTTCCGCCTTGTCCTTGTCTGACGGGCACATCGTCACGAACGCCAGTCTCTGATCCGGGAACGCTCCGCCGCCGTACCTGGGGCAGTTGGCGACGACGATGAACGCGCGAACCTGATCGAGGCCCAGGTTGAGGGCCGTCGCCGCGGCGCCGTAGACCGTCTCGGGCATCGTCGTGCCGACGAACCCGGGGAAGTCCGCCATCCCGTCGAAGCAGCCCGAGGACATGTAGTAGGTACGCCTGGAATCGGGCGGTTCGGAGCACAGGGTGACGCCTGAATCGGCCGACTCGGTCGGAATCGACCAGACGTTGATGACCTCTTTTCGCGACTGGAACGGCTCGGTCCTGAGCAGGTCCGAACACACGACGCCGGCCACCCGTCTATATTCGGCCAACTCGGCTGCGGTCTTGAATCCGTCGCCCACGATCACGATGTTGAAGTGCTTGACGGCGGTCCCGTCGCCAGCGAGCAGTTCGGGGGGGAGGAGCCGGCCGAAGACGGGCACGATCGGCGGGAAGACCAGGTGCGGCAGCAAGGGAACCTGCATCAGCAGAAGCCTGAGTTCCTCCGGCGTCGGGGGGACCCCGGGGAGGGGAGGCACGGGAGGCGGTTCGGGGTCGAAGTAGTAGAGCGCGAGCGGACGCTGGTGGAACAACAGTCTGCCGGGGTCGGGACGGACAGGGCCGATCTCCGACCGCATGAAATACAGGAACGCCGCACCGTCATGCATCGGGACGTGCAGCAGCCGGAGCCCGCCGGTGCGCCTCGCCACCGATCCGTGCAGGCGGCCCCGGCCGCTGGGAGTCGCCGGCAGACGATCGATGAACGCAATCGAACGGAACGGCCATCCCCAGTTGCCGAGCACCGTGCCCTTGGCGTCGAGGACGAAGAGCACGAGTTCCGAGGCCGGCGCGGTGAGCGTGCGCTCGACCTTCGGATTGAGCAACGGTGGGTGCAGCGCGCCGGGGACGCCATCGCTCGTCGGCACGGCTCCGTGAATCTCGAGCGACGTTTCGCTGGCCGTCAGAGCCACGTACAGGGCGGGCTCCCGCTCCGTACGCAGGGTTGGGCTCTCAGTCATGGCGGTGTTCTCCTTCCGACGTCGCTGGCCGGCCGGGCCATCGCCGGACGGCAAGGTGCACGCTCTTCAGCAGGTCGCGGGGTAGTGCGGGCGGCAGCGCGAGTGCCCGCGCCGGGAAGCGGTCCCGGTACTTCAGCGCGGTACGGCTCAACGCGCACACGAAGTCGGGGACACGAAGGGGGCTGCGGGCGCCTGGTGCGTACGCGATCGACAGCGGGCAGACCGCGCACCGGCCCAGGTAGCTGCACGTCCGGCATGGACCGAGGGCCGAGAGGAACCTGTCCCGCGGGCCGAACAGGCCCGTCGCGTCCAGCGCCTTCCGGAACGCGGGCAGCGCACTCTCGGGATGAGGATCAGCGATGCGGCCCAGGCGCATCGCGGCGGCGACCTTTCGGAGCAGCGGGGCCGGGCGCCTCATGAATGACGGGATTGCGGGGTGGCAGCCATACACTTCGCCGTCTGCGTCGACGACGATCTTCGAGCCGCCCGCGATCCCGCACATCGGCTGCGACGGTTCGGCCGGGTACTCGACGGTCTTCCGGAACAGCGTGAGCGGCACGCGCCCGGTCTTCCGGTAGTGGGCCAGCGAAGCCGAGAACACCAGCTCGAACGCTCGGTCCAGTTCCTCCAAGCTTCCGCTCCGCCACCCGCGCGAGGGTCCCAGCGCGGCGGCCACGGAGATCTCACGCACGTCCTTCGCCAGGAGGTACTCGAACGACTCTGCGAGATGGCGTACCGTCGGCGGCGTCAGGGTGATCGCGACGGAAACCCGCCGCCTGAACCAGTGGGGATGGCGCGTGGCGAGCTGATCGACGAGCCCATCGAGGCGTGAGTACGTCCATGAGCCACGCAGCGTCTGCGCCGCCGGCACCCCGTCCATGCTCAGTTGGAGGCCGACGTCGTGGCCGGCTAGAAACGCCGCCATCCGATCGTCGAGCAGCGTCCCGTTCGTCAGCAGGTCGACACGAATCGGACGGCTGGCCGGTTCGGCCGCCCGGACGTGCCTCACGATGCGGCGGACGAGCGGCGCCGCCAGCAGCGGCTCGCCGCCCGTCAGGCAGACGTGACGCAAGCG
Source organism: uncultured Acidobacteriota bacterium (assembly GCA_963809475.1). GTDB lineage: Bacteria > Acidobacteriota > Vicinamibacteria > Vicinamibacterales > JAKQTR01 > JAKQTR01. The sequence continues at coordinate 883,250 of CAWEJS010000002.1, read as the reverse complement.
GCTGCCGCTCTCGAGCAGACGCACAAGAGACGCCTTCGCGACGGGCCAGCGCATCTGGCCCGCGCGTCTCACGGCCTGGTAGCAGTAGGCGCAGCGAAGGTTGCACGCCGGCGTCAGCACCAGGTCGACGGACGACAGGGCCCACCGCGTCCGCGCGCAGGGGCCGGGGAGCCGACCCTGTCGCACCCCGGCTATCCGACCATCCGGGCGCGGAGTCCCTCGAGGTACTCGAGCAGGCTGTTCAGCACCATGCAGAGATCCGACCAGCCTCCTGGCGGAGGCGGACAGGCGGCCTTGCTGACGATGAGCTTCCGCGTCCCCGTCCGTTCGGGCGGCGGACAGATCTTCGTCACCTTGATGCCTGTAGCCGCCGACCACCTCAGGTCGGGTTTGCAGACGATCTTGATGAGCGCCTTCAGGTACTTGATGTACGCGTCCAGCGCCTCAAGGTCCTTTCTCGTCGGGATCACCGGCTTGCGTGTCGCGTGTGTCCTTCTCGTCGCCATGCTCATGACTCCCTGTCTGCCGCCTTGCCCGTGGGAGCGCGCCGTGCGGCACGGCGCCAGGTCAGTACCGCCCATCCACGGCCCTAATTGCCCAGACGTCGCCCTTCGCGACGTTCCTGACCACGGCCAACAGCCGTCCGTCAGACGTCGTCGTGAACTCGCCGACGCCTCCCTGCTGGCCGAACAGCCCAGGCGGGCCCGCTGGTGTTGCGCGCCCGCTCGCAATGTCCACGGTCTTCAGAACGAGACTGCCGGAGCTCCATGACCCACTGACGAGGAGCACACCCGGGGCGGCACCCCATGCCGCCCTGTGCGCCTCGGCGCCCTCGGTGACCTGCCGGGCCGGCTTCTTCCGGCGGGCATCGACGATCCATGCCTCGCTGGCGCCGTGTTTCCCCGCCGCGATGAATGCGATCGCCGAGGAGTCGGGCGACCATGCCGGTGCCATGTGCGTCAGCGGGCCGTCCGTCACACGCTCGGCAGGCCCGGCCGGCCTTCCGCCGGCCACCGGCGTCCTCCAGATGTGCGATGCCCCGTCCCGCTCCGACGCGAACGCAATGAACCGGCCGTCCGGAGACCACGCCGGGTGAATGTCGGCAGCCGGGTCGTCGGTGAAACGGATCGGCGTGCCGCCTCCGGCTGGTACGACCCAGATGTCTCGCTGGCCGTCGAGCACCCGGTAGTACGCGATCCACGTGCCGTCCGGCGAGTAGCTCGGATGGGAGGCGGATCCGGGATGATCGGTCAGGTGTCTCGCGGGGCCATCCGGCGCACCGGCACGCGTCAGCGGCTGAATCCAGAGGTCGGGCGGGGCCTTCAGCTGTTCCGACGTATACACGACGGCCGACCCGTCGGGAGCGAGGGCTGGGCTCAGTTCTTCCCGCTCGCCTCCGAGTTTGTACTCCTCTCCGGTGCCGGTCACCCGGACGACGATGTTGGTGTCGAGCGAGTAGGTGGAGTAGGTCAAGATCGAGCCGTCGCGGGACAGGCTGGGTTGACGTTCCGGCCCGCTTCCCATGGTGACTCGCTCGGGTGTGCCGCCTCCGGCTCTCACCCGCCAGATCGCCGTCGTGCCCCCCCGGAGGGACGAGAAGTACACCCATCGGCCGTCGGCGGACCAAGCGGGCTCGTAGTCGGCCTGGCTGTCCGTCGTCAGCCGGCCCGGCCGGCCGCCCGCGACCGCCACGGTCCAGAGGTCGGCGTGTGCCGAGTAACAGATCGTGCGGCTGTCGGGAGCCCAGGCCGGTGCCTCGTGGTCCCAGAGGCCGTCACGGTCCGTCGTGAGGACGCGCGCGCGGGCGGTGTCGGCGAGGGGCGCGACGAACACGCGCTGGTAGCTGCCGGGCTCGCTGCGGGTGAACGCAATGGACGCTCCGTCCGGCGAGATGACAGGGGCCTCGGCGGGGCTGACAATCATCGTCGGCGTGCCGCCCAGCCTCGGGACCTTCCACGCGCCCGCCACCCCGTTCCGCTCCGACACGAACGCCACGGCGCCGCCGTCGGGGAACCACGAGGGGCTACGGTCCGCTGCCGGGTCGTCAGTCAGGCGGATCGGGTTGCCGCCCCTGGCGTCGACGAGCCAGATATCGACGTTGCCGTCGGCGCCCTCCGCGGCGTAGACGATGTCCGAACCGTCAGGCGAGATCTTCGCCTCGGCTTCCCAGCCCGACCCGGACGTCACCCGCTGCGGCACCGCGCGCGGGAGCGGGGATCGTGGCCACGCACGCCAGGCCATCCCGCCGGCGGCCGCCAGGGCTGCGACGACCGCAACCCCGACGAGGGCTGGCGTGGCACGCCGGCGCCACCCGCTCCGGGCCGGCATGGACGCCGGCTCCGCGCTGCCAGACTCGAGCCGGCGGCGCAATGTCCGCAGGTCGATGAACATCTCCTCGGCCGACGCGTAGCGCTCGTCGAGGCGGCGGGCGAGGGCCTTGCGGACGACGTGCTCCAGATCCGCGGGGACGTCGGCGCGGTGCGACATCGGCGGCAGCGGCCGGTTGAGCGCGGCGTCGAGCACCTCGCCCAGCGTCTGGCCTGGGAACGGCCGTTCGCCGGTGGCCATCTGGTAGAGGACGACCCCTGCCGAGAAGATGTCGCTCTGGGGCCCGACGGCGCGGCCCATCATCTGTTCGGGCGACATGTAGCCGAGCGTGCCGGCGGCGCGTTCCGCGCTCATCTCGGCGGTCGCCGCGTCGGGAGGCGCCGGCATGCGGGCGAGGCCGAAGTCCGCGAGCAGGAGCCGCCCGTCCGGGGTGACGAAGATGTTGCCGGGCGTCACGTCCCGGTGGAGGATGTGCTTCGCGTGCGCGGCGCGCAGCGCGCCGGCGAGCATTTCGCCGTACCGCGCCACGTCCTCGCATGACAACGCGCGGTGTTCCGCGAGCAGTTCCCGCAGCGTAGAGCCCTCGACAAGGTCCATGGCGAACCACGGCCTCCCTTGCTCCTCGAAGACCTCGTGGATGGGCACGATGTGCGGGTGCGACAGGCGGGACGCGGCGCGGGCTTCCTTGAGCAGATGGGCACAGTCATCCGGCGAGGCGTACTCGCACCGCGGGGTCTTGAGCGCGACATCGCGCTCGAGGAGGAGGTCGCGCGCGCGGTAGACGGTGGCTTCGCCGCCCTCTCCGAGCCTCTCGATGATCGAATAGTGGCCGACGCGCGTGCCGGCGGCCAGCGGCGGACGGTCGGGCGTCCACGCCGGCTTGTCCAGCGCGCCGGCGGACCCGGATGGCAGCGCCAGCCGTGCCTCGACCTGGCGGCGCAACTCGCGGTCGGCTCCGCAGGCGCTGTCGAGGTACGCGGCGCGCGCCGCGCCGTCGAGCGCCAGCGCCTCGTCGTACACACGCAGCACCGAGGCCACGCGACTGTCCGGCATCGCCATGCTCCCGGGTGTCTCGGGTGAACGGGACGCGCGCGCGGTCAGCGCTCGAACCGCATGCGGCGGCCACGACAGCCAGAGATGGCAGGTACCCGGGGCGCATTATAGCGCCGCGCGTTGAACAAGTGGGGCTCGATGGCGGCGAGTGTCGCGGATCGGGCCGTGGCGCATGTATCGGTTCCGACTCTCCCCGCTTGGCGCCGGCGCGGCCGCGAGCTGGACCTCGCTCTCGCCGCGCCGGCCATCCTGCACGACGCGGACCACTGGACGCTCAATCCTTGCGACTTCGGCGACATCCCGCGCCTGCGCCTGATCGGCCCGACGGCGGGCCGTGGACCGCGACAACCGACGGGAAGTACGCGAGGGTGAAGTAACCGGCCCGGCGGCCGAAATTGGGGCCTGGCCCCGATTACAGGTAGCGCTCCAGGCCTTTCGCCATGAGGTCGGCGTAGGAGGGGAGTCCGCTGAGCGAGATGGGCTTCCCCGGATAGGTCGACGTGAACGCCGCCAGGATGGCCGCGAGCGTCGCGGCGTGGCGGCCCACGCGCTGCTTCATGGGCCAGCCGCGCTCGTCGAACGGCACGGAGAGCCGCCCGAGCTTCGCCGCGCGCAGATACTTGTCGTCGGTGCCCTCGATGACCTGCCGCGCGTCGGTGGCTCCTCGCAGCCGGCCCTGTGACACGTTGGACGTCTCGCACAGCATCGCCAGCGCGGCCGTGGCGTCCCCGAGCTCCCGGTGCGAGAGCCCGTGCAGGTTCCTCGGCGAGGGCTCCAGTCCGATCTTGATGTCGTCGAGCTCCAGGTTCAGCACGGCCCCCGACGCCACGCGCATGGCGCGCTCGTGCGCCACGATGGCGTTCACGACCGGGTACTCGGGCGACGCCTCGTGCAAATCGATGACGAGGTCTGCCTTCTCGGCCCGGACGAGCGACGTGATGGCGAATGCGACGCGCTCGGTGAACGTCCCGTCCCTCCGGCCCGGATACGCGCGGTTGAGGTTCCGTGTCTCGGCGCCGGACAGTTGCTGGCCAGACGAGGCATGGACGTAGATGTCCGGGTCCGGCCACTGATCCGTCGGGTTCGTGGCCCGGCTCCCGTACCGGAACGTGCGGTGCCCGGAAGCGCCCTGGAACTCGAGCACGCGCGGCGACGCCTCCTGGTAATCCGTGTGCGTCATCGACGAGCGGTTCGCATGCGGCACGACCAGGAGCTTTCCCTGGACCGGCACGGCGTTCTCGACGACGACGATCGCCGTCATGTAGCCGGCCGGCTCGTTGCCGTGCGTGCCGCCCAGCACCAGGGCGGTCGCGCCAGCCTTGCCGGAATCCAGCACGTACACGTCCGTGTCGCCGCTCGTGCCGCGTATCCCGTCGAACCACTCGGACAGCTTGTGGACCGAGGTGACGCCGGGCCCGTTCCGGATGACGTCATCCCGCTCCGCGGCGAGGTAGCGCGGAACGACCGCTGCGACCACGGCGAGACTGAGGCCCAGGACAACGATCGAACTGACGGTGTTGCGCCCACTGGTCATGCGGAACCCCGGCTACGCTACCATCAGCGCGCGCAGGATCAAGGGAACGAGCACCAGCGCGGCGTTCAGCTTCTGTTTGAGCCCGCGCCGGGAGAACAGCTCCGCCACCACGAAGACGACCGCCCCGGCGGCGATGACCCGGTAGACCACGGTGATCATGCTCACACTCCGAAGAATCTCGCGATGGAATTCGCGTAGATCAGGACGAGCGTGCCGAGAAGGACCGCGGCGAGCGCCGGAAGCGCGCACCGGCGCACGATTGGCATGTACGGTTCCCCCAGCATCCCGGCGGCCACGACCGGCGTGAAGGCCACCGGCGGCATGTAGCTGCCCATGGCGCCGATGAGCGACAGGCCCGCCAGGACGACGATCTGGTTGCGCCCGAGCAGCGCGAGAGCGAACGGCACGCCGAGTACGCTGGCGCCGCCGTACACCGAGATGCCGCCGAAGAGCGGCAGCATGACCGCGATGCTCGCGAACAGGAACACGCTCGGGATGGAGAGCGCCCCGACGACGATCGCGCCGCGCAGGCCCGTGAGCGTCAGCATCTCGATCAGCATGCCGACGCCGACGAGGATGCCGGCAACGGGCAGGATCTCGCCGACGCCCGCGCGCGCGGCGGCGATGAGCGAAACGCGCCGCCCGGCGAACACGCCGAGCAGGCTTCCGATCAGAAACGTCAGCGGCAGGCGCGGGTCCGGGAACCACCGGGGGAACGTCCTGGGCCCGACCATGAGCACGATCACCGCGACCAGCGGCACGTAGAGCAGCGCGCGGCGGCCGCCCCGGAAGGCGCTCGTGGCGAGTTCAGCCCGGCTCTGGGCCACGACCTCGGCCAGCCTGGCCCGGTCCACCCCCCGCCGCGTCAGCCACATCGTCGTCAGCACGGCCGGGACCACCGTCAGCGCGGCGAGAATGAGGCCGAAGCCGACGTAGGGCATGTCGATGCCCCCGCCGATGATCATCACCGGGATGTTGACCGGCGGCGCGATCATCCCGTACACCGCCGCGCTCGAGATCACAGCGCCCGCCGTGGCGCGCGGCACCCCCATCCGCATGAGCACCGGCGCGACAATGGCGCCCGTGCCGAGGACCGAGGCCGTGCAGGAGCCCGTGATCATGCCGGGGAACATGATGACCACCGTCAGCGCGACGAGGAGGAGCGCCGGCGACCGGCCGAGCCGTGAGACGAGGCTCTGCGTGAGTTCCGTGAGGAGCCCGTTCGCCTCGATCACCTTCATGAAGATCATCGCGGCGAGGAGGACGAGCACGACGTCGAGGTAGCTGAACATCCCCTCGACGAGGTGCCCCAGCGGGAAGCCGTGACCCGCCGCGAGGGCGAGCACGACGGATGTGGCGGCCAGGCTCAGCGAAACCGGGAGCTTCGCGGCGACGACCAGCGCGACGAAGCACCCGGCCGTCAGCAGGAGCAAGAGCGCATCGGGCGTGCTCACGCTACTTGAACGCCTTCTTGAGCGGCTCGACGGCCTTCGAGATGCGCTCCACCTTGTCGAGCGGAATGCCCGTGCCGCACAGTTTCGTGATGAAGCCGTCCTTGTCGCCGTCGGCCACGGCCACGACGTAGTGGCAGGACGGCACGGCGGCCTCAATGAAGCGGTCGGAGAGTTGGCCGCGGCGGGCCTCGCCCCCCACGTGCACGCCGATGACCGTCAGCTTGAGCTTCTTCGCCTCCGTCAGCAGCGCCTTCGCCCGGTCGAGCTCGGCATCGACGGAGATGCCCGCCGCGCCCAGCCCCTTCGTGCTGCCGCCGAGGACCACGATCAGGGTCTTCGCGCCGGAGGCCGCCAGATCGGCCGCCTTCGCCTGAGCGTTGGCCGTGTGCGGCACCGCGCCCCGCTCCAGGAGCACCTTCACCATCTCGATATCGGCGCTCTGGCCGATGGTGGTGACGAAGGCGGGCTTCTCGGCGATGGGGGCCTTGAGGGCAAACGTCTGCGCCGCGGCAGTTCCCGAGGCGGCGAAGACGACGGCCGCGGCGATGGCGATTGATCTCGTCAAGGTGGGCTCCCTGATTTCGGTGATGTCAGTATCCCGCAGCCTGCCCGTCGCGGCGCGGGTCGGCGCCACCGTGCAGCATCCCCGTCGCGCGGTCGAAGAGCACGGCGTGGACGCCGCCGTAGGCCGCGTCATAGTCGGGGCTCACCGTCACCGCGTGGCCGAGGCGGACGAGGCCGTTGTAGGCGTTGATCGAATAACGCCCCTCGATCGACACGCCGCCGGTGCGCGCCCTGGAAGAGGCGCGGCGCGCTGATGGCGATCTGGATCGGCATGCCGCGATCGATCACGTTCGAGATCACCTGGGCGAGTGTTGGGATGATGTGCGTCGCGCCGGGGGAGCCGAGGGCGATAAAGGGCCGCCCGTGCGGATCGAGCACGAGCGTGGGGCTCATGCTCGACAGCATCCGCTTGCCGGGCTGGATCGAATTGACCGAGCCCGGCCTGACGTCGAAATCGTCCATGTCGTCGCCCATGATGATTCCCGTGCCGGGGACGACCACTCCGGACGCGAAGAACATGTTGATCGTTTTCGTGACGGCCACCATGTTCCCGTCCTTGTCCATCACGCTGAAGGACGTCGTCGATCCGGACTCGTACTTGGACGGGTCGCCCGCAGGCACGGGGACCGGCATCACCGCGTCGGGCTTGACGAGCGCCGCGAGCGTCTTCGCATAGGCCTTCGACGCCAGCCCGGCCGTCGGGACGTTCACGAAGTCCGGGTCGGCCGAGTACTTCGCCCGGTCGGCGAACACGAACTTGCAGGCTTCGGCCCACGCGTGCGCAGCCGCCGGGCTCTGCTCGCCCATTGCCGCCAGGTCGAAGTGCTCGAGAATGTTCAGCAACTGGAGGACGTGCGTGCCGCCCGACGGCGGCGGGGCGGTGATGATCCTGTAGCCGCGGTACGATCCCGTCACCGGCGTGCGCACCTTGACCTGGTAGCCGGCCAGGTCCTCCAGCGTCAGGATCCCGCCGCGTTTCTTCACCTCGGCCACGATCCGGGCGGCGATGTCGCCCGTGTAGATCGCGTCGGCGCCCTGCGCCTGGATGAGGCGGAGCGTGTGCGCAAGGTCCTTGTTGACGATCGTGTCGCCAACCTCCGGCGGGAAGCCGTCGCTCGAGTAGATCGCGAGGCCGTGCTCGTACTTCCTGAGCTTGCCGAAGTTGTCCTTGATGATCTGCGCGAGGTTCACCGTGACGGGCACGCCGCGCTCCGCCCAGTCGATGGCCGGCTGCAGGACCTGCGCGCGGGTGAGCGTTTTCGACCCGTACTGATCCAGCGCGTAGAGCAGGCCCTTCACCTCGCCCGGCACCGCCGAGGCCAGGCCGCCTTCGACCGACGCGTTGGCGACCGGGCGGCCCCGCTCGTCGAGCTTGTACATGTCGGGCGTCGCCGCCGCCGGGGCCGTCGGGCGGAAGTCGATGACGACCGCCTCCTTCATGCTCGCCAGCTTGACCACCATGAACCCGCCGCCGCCGATCCCGGAGGCGTTCGGCTCGAGGACGCCAAGAGCGAATCCGACCGCCACCGCGGCGTCGACGGCGTTGCCGCCCATCTTCAGGATCTCAATCCCGGCACGCGACGCGTCCGGCTTCGCGGCGGCGACGACGCCGTTCGTGCCCGATGCGCCGCGCCCGTACAGATTCAGCGGAGTCTGGGCGGGGACGCGCAGTTGAAGGGCGAGGAGCAGCGCCGCGATGGCCGCCAGGGAGGCGACGTCGCGCTGCCGGCGGGTACTCCGACGTGCCATGCAGGTTCTCCGGGGGGCGATCGGGGCAACCTCTTTGCGCGCCTCATCCGCCGGCCGGGCGGACGAAACGCCGGCACATCGTACACCAAGGAAGCGAGCGCGAGCAGGACGCCGGAGCCCCGGTACCCGCCGTCTATTTCACGATCTGATACCCGAGGTCCGACACGATGCCAACATAGGCCTCAGAGTCCTTCACCGGCCCGTTCATCAGCCACACCCACAGATCGCCCTGCACGATGTGCCGCCAGAGGATGTCCGCCTTCATGTCCCCGTTGTAGTCGCCCGCCGCCATGATCCGGTAGTTCGTGTCGGGGACGACCCCGACGTAGGCCTCCGACACCACCGTGGCCCCGTTCATCGACCAGATCCACACGTCGCCCTGCACGGTGTTCCACCAGAGGAGGTCGGCCTTGCCCAAGCCGTCGAAGTCCGCCACCTGCTGGATCTGGTACGTCGCATCCGCGACCGTATTCACATACGTCCGCGCGTCCGGCACCGCCCCGTTCATCAGCCACACCCAGATGTCCCCGGCCGTCCCCGCCCACACCAGGTCTGCCTTCAGATCCCCATTGAGGTCGCCGAGGCCCTTGATCGTGTAGCCGAGATCCACCGTATCGATATATGTTTGTCCCAGCACCTGGGCCCCGTTCATCCGCCACAACCACAAATCCCCGAGCGTCGGGTTTCGCCAGAGGATGTCCGCCCTGCCATCCCCGTCGAAGTCCCCCGTGCCGGCGATGTCATAGGACACATCGACGGTGGACACGTAGAGCTCGGCCACCGGCGCGCCGGCGCTCATGCGCCAGTAGTAGATGGTGCCGTCCAGCTTGTGCCGCCACAGGAGGTCGGCCGTCCCGTCGCCATCCAGGTCGCCCTGCCCGCGGATTTCCCAGTTCGTGTCGGTGACGACGCCCACGTACGCGTCGCCCGCCTTGGCGCCGCTCGCCATCGGCCACAGCCACATGTCCCCGCCACTCGTGTGCCGCCACAGGATGTCCGACGTCAGGTCGCCCGTGAAGTCGCCACGAACCGGGAGCCCGCCGTCGTCGTTCGCGATCGTCCCGATTCCCTGGCCGCCGACGATTCCGGCGTGCACGGCGTTGGACAGATTGACGAAGAACGTTTCACTGGGTTCCACGGCGGTGTCGCCGTACACGGTGATGCTGATGGTCCCGCTCATCGCGCCGGGCGCGATGGCCAGCGTTCCGGACGCCGGTGCATAGTCCCCCGGCTGGGGTGGCGTCGTCAGCGTCAGCGACCATCCGCCCGAGAAGCTGCCGGAATCCCCAGGGGTGTCGTCAACCACGTACAGAGTCCAGGTGCCGGCCGGATCGGTTCCGTTGAAGGCCGAGAGTGCCGTTCCGTACGGTCCCGCCGGCGCAGGAGCCGCCCACGAGTCGCCAGGGCTCACGTCGGTCGGCCGGTACGTTCCGGACGCCAGCGTGCCGGTGCCGAGCGCCGGGCCCGTGTCATCGAAGACAAAGGTCAGATTCACGGCGTCCGTGCTCGAACCCACGTCGGACATGAGAACGACGCTCTGGCCGCCGGGCCCGACGAGCAGCACGTCCACGTCGTTCGGCCACGTGTGGCTGAACCCGGTGAGCGTCGCCGTCACTTTTTGAAGGATCCCGAGCCCGGGCGGGACGGTGATGCTCGACGGGTACGGCGTCGCCGCCCCGGAGGACGGAATCGCGATAGTCGCCGAGTTCGACACGGTTGCCAGCCCGTTCACCGCGGCCGTCGCCGTGCCGCTCGCCGTCTGGTAGTCGACGGTCACCGTGCCTTCGCTCGCCTCGGACAGCGACACCGTGAAGGTGGCGTTCGTCGTGCCGCCCTGGCCTTCCGTGACGAGGACGTTGTTGATGGACATCGACGGGATCGGGGCGTACTTGCGCACCGTGACGTCGTCGCCCAGGCTGGTTCCCACGTAGTGAACGGCCACGCCCCGCCGGGCCAGCCCGTAGCCTTCTCTGCTCTCGGTGTCGACAGGGGAGGCGAGGGGCGTTCCATCGCTGTCGTATCGCAGGAGCACCACACGGTGGTCGCTCGTGGACGGGCCGAGGCTGGTCATCGCCAGTACGAAGACGCTGCCATCAGGCGCGAGGACGAGATCGCGGGGTTCGTCGGCATACGCGGTAGTCCCGGCGTACATGCGCGACCACAGCGGCGTGCCATCCGCATCGTACTTGATGGTGACGACATCGACGCCCGTGCTCTCCAGGGTCAGGATCTTGCCGCTCACGTAAACGTTGCCGCTGCCGTCGATGGCCAATCCGGCGGGCTGGGTGCCGTAGTCGCCCGACGACGGGAACCCGATGTCGTAGCGGCGCGTCCACTGCAGCGTGCCGTCGGCCAGGTACTTCTGCGTCACCACGCCGTAGCCGCCGCCGTCTGACACCTCGCTGTAACCGACCAGGTGCGGGTTTCCCGCGCCGTCCAGGGCAAGACGCGCGGGCCAATCGTCGGCCCAGCCGGTCTCGCCGCTCCCGTTGTACCGGCGGAGCCACTGCTGCTCGCCCTCCGAGTTGTACTTGATCAGGATGATGTCGTCGTCGAACCCGTAGCCGCTCGTGCCGAGGACGTACACCGACCCGTCCGTATGGACGGCCACGTCGCACCCGAGGTCGTCATTGTTGTTGTAGGTCGCGACCCACTCGCGTTCACCCTCCGGGTCGTACTTGACGGTGTAGATGGTGCGCGGTCCAGAACCATTGCCGTGGCCGCTCGCGTAAATGTTGCCCGCGCTGTCGACCGCCAGCGCGGTGAGGGAGTCGTGATCGTTGCCTGCATCGAATCTCCGGAACCAGAGCTGCGTGCCCGCCGCGTTGTATTTCGCGACGAAGTAGTCGAGCGACGTCCCGTCGTTCGGGTTTATCGTCGCGCCGACGATCGGGTTGTCCGACCCGTCCACCTTCACGAACCCGTTGATGAACCCCTGGAGGAAGAGGCTGCCGCTTGCGACGACCGTCTTGGTCCAGATCTCCGCACCTGCGGGAGAGTACTTCCTGAGGTAGTACGCGGAGTTGTCGAACCCCACCACGTAGACGTTGCCGGTGCTGTCGGTCGCGATCGACTGGCCCTCGTCGTTGGATGTCCCCAGGTTCCAGGTGACCCCCCACAACTGGCCGTAGGGGACGGCCGCGAACGCGGTCTGCGCGAGGATCAGCCCTGCGACGACGATCGCCGCGACGAGCACGCTCCGCGGAGAACCAGGCTGGCCGCCCGGAATCCGTGCTGCTGGGGAATCGCTGTAGCTACGCATATGTCCTCCACACCCGTCACGTCCCGCCGGGTCTCTGGACCCGCCCCTTATTTCACGATCTGATACCCGAGGTCCGGCACGATGCCAACATAGGCCTCAGCGTCCTTCACCGGCCCGTTCATCCGCCACACCCACAGGTCGCCCGCCACTGATGTGCCGCCAGAGAATGTCCGCCTTCCTGTCGCCGTTGTAGTCACCCGCCGCCATGTTCCGGTCGTTCGTGTCGGGGACGACCCCGACGTAGGCCTGGGACTCCACGCTCGCGCCGTTCATCGACCAGATCCACACGTCGCGGAGACCGGGGCTTCCGCCCGTGCGAGCAGGGTCCAAACGCGCCGGGCAGGGATCCGCAGGCGCACGGCCACCTACAGTGCTGGTATCGCGGGAGGCTGAATCCTCGCCGCGGGTACTACGCGTCGCGATGGTATTGCCGGGGGCGCGGCGCCCATTGCGAGAGGGACCGAGCGGGTGCGCGAACGTCAGTCTGTCAGTTGGCTGCCATACTGGACCCGGCCCGGACGGATGTCAAGAGTCGTGCCCGCTACTTCGTCGTGGCGGAGAACTTCTGGACGGTCAGCGCGGGCATCACCTCGCCCGAGATGTTGTGCAGGAGGGGGCATTCGGCTGTCCCTTCGACCTCGGCCGGCGTGGCCTTCGTCAGCGTAATGGTGCACGTGCTCTTGCCCTTGGTGAAACCTGCCACGTCGCCGTCCATGAACATGCCGAGGCCGCTCATGCTGAATTTCGAATCCAGGTCCACCTTGCCGGGCCCCTGGTACATCAGGGTGAGGTTCAGGTGCGTGTTCACCCTGGTCTTCGCGTCCAGCTTGAACACCAGCGTGACCATCGTGAACCCGCTCACCTGCTGGAACCCGCCTTCGGCGTAGGTGAAGACGAGGTCCTTGCCCGCGTGTTTCGCGGTGGCCTGGCCGGACTTCACGGCCACTCCCTCGTATTGCTGCGCCACGACGGCCGACGGCACCGCCAGGATCAGGGCCAACGTCGCGCAGAGACGGACGACACGCTTCATGGACGATGCCTCCTCGGGAGCTCGGGGTCGCGTTCCGCTCGCTGAATCATGGACCGGTTCGGTGCCCTCCCTCGAGGACTGGGACAGTAGAAGGGCCTGCGCGCGCTCAGAACTTCGTCAGGCTCACGTTGAGGTTCGAGGTTTCCCCCTGTCTGACCGCCACCGACGTGATGAACGGGTCAAAGCCGTCCTTGCGGATCTCGACACGGTGCGTGCCCGCGGCGATTTGCACCACCAGGCGATCGGCGCCGGCCGGGCTGCGCCAAGGCTCGCCGTCAATCAGCACGGTGGCGTCGCCAGGCTGCACGCGAATGTTCACCTGCCCGAACCGCGAGTCCCCCGCCGCCGGCTGATTGGACTGGGGCGCCTGAGGTTCGATCGACGGCTGCATCTGAATGCTGCGGTTGTCAGGCGGATAGGGCTGCTGATAGGGCTGCTGATAGGGCTGCTGATAGGGCTGCTGGTAAGACGGCTGCTGATAGGACGGCGGGTAGTTCGACCCGTAGTACGAGGGGTAGTTCGACCCGTAGTCCGAGTTGTAGTCTGACCCGTAGTACGAGGGGTAGTAGGACGAGTAGTTCGACCCGTAGTACGAGGGGGAGTAGGACGAGTAGGTCGACCCGTAGTACGACGGGTAGTAGGACGAGTAGTACGAGTAGGGCCAGGAATACGCCCACGGGCTGTAGTAGTAAGGCCCGTAGTACGAACCGAGCCCGAAAAACAGGCTCCAAGAGGAGCGGGGGTAGTAGCTGCGGTACCCGTAGGAGGGGTAGTAACCGCGGTACCCGTATGAGGGGTAGTAACCGCGATTGCCATACCCGGGGTAGTAATTGCGATTGCCGGAGCCAGGGTAGTAGCCGCGATTACCGTAGGTCGGATACGAGCCGGGGCGGTACCCGCCGGGACCCGACCCGCTGCGAGGCCGGCCACCGTAGCCCGGCCCCACCGATGGGCGAGCTCCACCGCCGCCTCCCGGCCGCGCGGACGACCGAGACCCACCATAGCCCGGCCCCGCCGACGGGCGAGCTCCACCGCCGCCTCCCGGTCGCGCGGACGGGCGGGCTCCCATGGAAGGCCCGGAGCGCGGCGCGGAGCGCGGCGCTGCGCCGGCTCCCGAACGGGAACCGCCACCCGACCCGCGCCCGCGCTGGGCGTCGGCAGGCACGGCCGAGGCCACGAGGAACACGCAAGCTGCGGCGGCAACCGCGAGTCGCAACTGGCTGGACATGGCACACTCCTCCGGGGGCTATCCAATAGATGTACGCAACCAGAGTACCAAACGGCGCGGCCAAAAGCCCGCCCAAAAAACCGCATCTCCGCGTGGCCGCGCCTCGCACCCGTCCACTGGATGGGATGGCGGTGTCATCCCGCGGAGACGATCCCGCGCCGCGCCGCCCACTTGACCCGCTCCGCCGCCGGGCCGCATACTCGATTCATACTCACAATCACGTGGGTCTCCCAATCCCCAGGAGGGACACATGCCCCCAGTCCCAGTCGAGTGGAAGGACTTCGCCAAGCCGGACGAGGTCCGCACGTTCCCCCGCGGCCGCGTCGAACTCGTGAACGTCGCCGGCGGCACGATCGGCCGCCTGGTCCTGCAGCCAGGCTGGCGCTGGTCGAACGACGTCAAGCCCATTGCGGGCACGGACCTGTGCGAGGCGCCCCACTTCCAGTACGTGGTGTCGGGCCGCCTCGGCGTCCGGATGCGCGACGGCCAGGAAATGGAAGTCGGTCCCGGCACGGTGACGATGCTGCCGCCCGGGCACGACGGCTGGGTGGTGGGTAACGAGCCTGCGGTCCTCGTGGACTGGCACGGCGCCACCAACTACGCCAAGGCGAAGTAGTCAGCGAGACCCCGGGCGCGCGGCGGCACGGGCCCCCGCGCGCCCGCCTTTCACCCGGCCCCCGGACGCACGCCCGGACTCGTCCGACGCTGCTGACACGAACTCGCCGAGGGGGATCACCGTGACGCGGCGGTCCAGCCGGTACCTGCGAGTCCCCGGGTACACGACGTACAGATGGTCGAGCCGAAGGTCCGCGAGCGCGATGCGCATGGACGGCGTCAGGACCGGAGCGTCGGAACGCTTGCACTCGACCCCGATGCGCTGACTCCCTTCGAATATCAGCAGGTCCAGCTCGGCGCCGTTGTGAGTGGCCCAGAAGTACGCGTGATCGGGCCGGCGGGCCTTGAGCACCTCCTCGATCGCGTAGCCCTCCCAGGAGGCGCCGACCTTCGGATGGCGCTCGAGGTCGCGGCGATCGACGATCCCCGCCAGCGTGTGCAGCACGCCGCTGTCGCGCACGTAGACCTTCGGCGCCTTCACCTGGCGCTTGCCCAGGTTTTCGAACCACGGCGGCAGCTGCCGGACCATGAAGATGCCCGTCATGAGGTCGAGATACCGTCGGACGGTGGGTTCTCCGACCGAGAGGGCGCGGGCGAGCTCGGCGCCGTTCCAAGTCTGGCCGTGATAATGCGACAGCATGCTCCAGAAGCGCCCGAGCGTGACCGCCGGAATCGAGACGCCGAGCTGCGGCACATCGCGCTCGAGGACCGTCTGGATGAACTGGCGCCTCCACGCGAACGAGTCGGCGTCGGTGCGGGCCGTGAAGGAGCGCGGGAGGCCGCCGCGAAGCCAGTGCCGGTCGCGGGCCGGCGTGCCGACGTCGGCGAGGCGGAATCCGTCAAGAAGGACCGTCTCGACGCGGCCGGCGAGCGTCTCAGCCGCGTGGCGGACAAGATCCGGAGAGGCGCTGCCCAGGATGAGAAACCGGGCGGGAAGCGGGCGGCGGTCCGCGAGGACGCGCAGCAGCGGGAAGAGGTCGGGCCGGCGCTGAATCTCGTCGATCACCACGAGGCCCCGGCGCGGGCGCAGGGCCGCGTCCGGGGCGGACAGGCTCGCGAGGCTGGCCGGATCCTCGAGATCGAAGTAGTTGAGCGACGCGGCTGGCACGAAGGTGCGCGCGAGGGTCGTCTTGCCCGACTGCCGGGGCCCGAGGAGCGCGACGATGCGGCTGCGCCGCAGGGCCTGGCGGACGGCGAGCGTGTCTGCGGCTCGGAGGATCACGGTCTTCTCTCATACCATGAATATCTAATTCAGAGCAATCGATTTTCATGGTATCAGGATCCCGCCGCGCAGGGCGCCCCGCCCGCCGGGCCCGTCAGCCCTCCCGTCCCGCGGCGATCAACGCGCGGGGGTGGCGAACCGTCGCAGTTCCGCATCCCGAGTCGGGCACGGTTCGTGCCGCTCCAGCGTCGCGTTTCGGGAGACAGGCGGGGGCGAAGCATGCCGTTTCTGACTTCGCGGCGCCGATCACTCCCCCGATCGTCCGGATGCAGCACTTTCCAATTCGTGATCGACCTCCCTCCCTGCCAGTTAGGACCGGGGTGGCGGAAGAAGGCGGGCTGAAGACCGTACTAGGAGTCTTCTCGAAGGCATTGGAGAGGAGCGCCATGAGCAGAGCCGAAAGCGAGACCGTGATCCGTTGGGACTGTGAAGACCGCGTGCCCGTGATGTACGAAGAGGCGCACCCCCGCGGACGCGATGTAGCTGTGACCTTCTCAGGTTCGTGAAGAGTCGTTCAGTTTCTGAAACGGAAAAAGACAGGAATCGAGGTATGTCATGGCGACGAATAACCTCATTACCCAACGGGGTCGGTCAAAGGGCACGCCGAAAACCGGGGGCCGCAAGAGGGGCTCGCCCGACATCCTGGTGAGTTGGAACGCCCAGGAGCAGTACCTGCGAGATCGGCACCGTGGCCGGGCCGACGAGCCGGATCTACGCCCGCGGCCCCAAGTCCAGTAAGGAGTTCCCGGAGGACAACGCCCACGCGGACCACCGGTACATTCGCACGACCGTCTACGACAACCGGGTCGCGTTGGATGAGGCGTACATCCGGGCGCTCGAGGCCGCCTACCCGGCCGGCAGTGTGCTGCGCCGCCGGTTCATCGAGGGACTGCGCGGGCTGTCGGTCGTCGGCGATCCGGTCTACGGCGGCTACTTCCAGCGCCTCCTGCACGCCCGCCCCGTCGAGATGCACCCTGCGGCCCCGCTGCTCGAGGGCTGGGACTTCGGCCACGGGCATCCGTGCGTGGTGTGGGCGCAATTGCCCCCGCAGGGCGCTCTCCATGTGTTGGGCGGGGTCATGGGTGTGTCCATGTTCATCGAGGACTTCTGCCCGATCGCGCTGCAGTATCGGGCCCAGTGGTTCCCGCGGCCGCTGGAGATCAAGAGTACCGGTGACCCAGCGGGCCAGTCGTTCTCGCCGCACGGCGTGGCGACGTCCGCCATCGACGTCCTCAAGAAGCACGGCGTGCAGGCGCAGACGATGCCGACCGCGAACCGGGTCGACCGGCGGGACGTCGCCATCCAGAGCATCGCCGGCTACATGCGCAGCCTGACCGCCAGGGGGGCAGCCTTCGCCGTGGCGCCGCGTTTCGTGGTCGTGACCGGGGCGGGGACAATGTCGCCGAGCGTCCTGGTGGATGGCTTCGATGCCGGCTACGTCTGGGCGGAGAGCAAGGCCACGAGCACCTCGACGCCGAATACACGGCGGCCCCTGAAGGACGGGTACTACGATCACGCCCAGAACTGCCTCGAGTACATCGTCTTGGCCTTTGGGCCGACGGCTGAGCGAAAAGCCAAGCGGTCGGGGTACGAGCCGCTTCGAGTGTACCGGGGGCACGACAGTTGGATGACGCAGGGATGCTCCCGGCTGGAAGCGCAACCAGGAACGACGGGGCTTCGAGGCCGGCGACGTCTGGGACGCCAAGAGCCCGACGGACACCACCAACCCGAACACGCGCCGTCCGCCGAAGGACGGCTACGACGGCTACGGCCAGAACTGCCTTGCCGCGGCGACCCTCCGACACGAAGAACTGGCCGCAACGACAGCGGCGTCGGAGAAGTCCATAGAGTGGGGATGACAGGTAGAATGAGCGGGGTGCGCCTCGGCCGGGAACAACCTGTGGGACTCGTGAACGCCGGCGCGGCGATGCCGGTCGAGCCGGCAAAGCGACTCTTGTCGGCCGCGGTCTGATAGCGGGCCTCCACGCGCCGGTCCGTGCCTCCGTCCATTGCCGCGTCGTCTGCAATCGGTCGTGCTCACGAACGACCACACCAGAGTGTGGGACGGCCACTCTGCCAGATAGTGGAGTCGCATGGTGCCTGTGTTCTTTCGGTCCCTCCGGTCTGGCAGCAGCGGGAACTGTCTGGCGCTTTGGAACAACCGCTCTTCAATCCTCATCGACTGTGGTGTCAGGCCGCAATATGAGTGCCGAGACATGCTGGCGCAACATCAGCGGATGAACGGCAAAGTCGATGCAGTGCTTGTGTCCCACGCCCATGGCGACCACATGGCCTACGAGTCGCTGCGCGTCCTCCGGAACGAGAGGATCTGCATCCACGGTCACCGGCGCGTAGTAGAGCAGATACACGATCGACATAGGCTGACGGCTTGGGATGATCCGCCTGCCCTGCATGCCATTCCGAGCGGTCCTTTTCGTGTCGGAGACTTCTCAATCAGGTTAATCGAGGTCCCACACGCGCCCGACTTCCCAAACTACGGCTTTGTCATCACAACCAGAGAGACCAAGGTCGTCATCTTCACAGACTTCCACGATGCCACGGGCCTGCTGAAACACTTCATTGATGCGGACTTCATCTTCATCGAGGCCAATCACGACCTGGGCTTGCTCCGGGAGAAACCGAATCCTGCCAGCCACTATCACCTGAACAACCTGAAGATGGCCAAGCTCCTTTGCGACGCCGTCAGACAGAGCAGGAAGACGCTGACCGCGGTGATGCTGGGCCACCTCTCAGCCGAACGAAACAGAGCCCATCTCGCGATCCGAGAAGTGAAGGTGCAGTTTGAGAGCGCGCGGCTGCAGGTCAGGTTCTATCTGTCCACAGCGCCGCGGGATGAGGCCTCCCAGATCATCAGGCTCGGGTAGGACGGGCGGTGATGGCCGGTCGTGACAGACAGCCGATCGGTCAGATGCGCCCCTCTGCCACAACGCCGGTCAGCCCGGTCGTTCCAACCTGGCGCGGGCAGGTAGTACGGTCGGCGTTGTCAGCATCCGACAGGGGACCGGCGTCCATCGACTTTGGCCTCGGCAGGTGTCTTAGAAAACGGTTGATTTGTGGGACACAGGTACTGACCGTGGAGGTGCGCGAGTTCACGAGGTTAGTCGGCGCTTTGCCCGAATCTGCCAAGCTAGTTCGACAATTGCTTGGACAACTACGCCGTGAACCGATAGGCTACACGCGGCGCTCCACAATGCTATCAACGCACTCAAGCTCCGGCCTAGAGCTGAGCTTGGTTCGGCTCCCCGGGCGCATGCGGGGCGCACTCGGGCTCTTTAGCAAGATCACGGGCCTGACGGCCGTGACGAGTCTCGTGACTCCTTGTGAAGGATCCGGACAACCGTCGCCGTTGTTCCCTCCGGTCCATCCGCGCTGCGCCAGACGACTCCGATCTGGCCGCACCGCGCCCTGCAGAAAGCAGTGGTTCATCCACATCCAGTCCAGTCGCCGGTCTCCACGCGTTCACAGCCATATCTGCCCCATCGGGCTGCGCTGCTCGTGCGTTCCGATTCAGTTTGACGGCCATCTCATCGGCGTCGCGAAGTTGGTCGTGGGTTCAGAGACATCCGCCCCGGCTTTCTCGAGGGCAACGAGCGTCCTGAACCTGGCTATATCCGGGGTCTGCCAGGATTCCCTCGTTTTGGGGCTTTCGGAAGAACTAAGGCTCTTGCGGCTGCGGGTGGCGGAGTTTCGACATGTTCGTTGGAAGGGGGCTCCAGTCGCCGACAGCTCCGACCCGCCTGTCGCCACCCCCGTTCCGCGAGCGGCGCAGAGCGGGAGCCTGACGCTCGTAGACAACGCTCTCTCGCATCTTCACCGCCACTACCAGGTGCCGGCTCTGTCCCTGCCTAGCGTCGCCGAGGCTCTTGACTGCAATCCGAGGTATCTGACGACCCGCTTCACCCAGATCGTGGGCGAGCGCATGCATGCGTACCTGGTCAGGCTTCGAGTGGCGCATGCTTGTCGGCTTCTGATGGACACCGACGTGCTCATCAAGGAGGCCGCCTACGCGTCGGGGTTTCAGAGCACCGCACGGCTGGCTTACGTCTTCCGACGGCACGTCGGCGTGTCCCCAGGCGAGTACCGCCGCATCTTTGCGGCCCGTTGACCTCCCCCTCCGGACCGGCTGGTCCGACTCGCTGTGGAGTACCCTTAATCTTGCGCACCCTGACTTTCTGACTATCGATCTGAGTTATTGGCGTGCGATCGGGCCCCTCTCGCACGGATCAGCTTGTACAGTTAGGTGCTCATTCTCCTTCGAGAGATCATAGGCACGCTGTACATCCTCGAGCGGCGCGCGCTGCTGGACAGCATGGTCAGTCTTCAGCGGAATCCGCTGCTGAGAGTCTGACAACGTGGTGATGTATTAGGATGCGCTCCTGCGCACGTCGCTCGTCGCGTGACGTGTCGGGGGAGCAAGGACGTTCAGTTTTGGGGGCCTCGCGCCTCTGGAGAAACCTGATGAGGCGTTTCGTACTCGTGGCAATGGTGGCCGTGGCGCTCGCTGCCGCCCAGACTGCGCAAGCGTCCACCATCCAGATGGGCATCCGCTCCGGTACGGCAACAGCAGGGGGTGGTTCACCTGTCCTGTGTTCAGGGACGCCGACGGCGGCATGCGTAGGCACGAACACAGTGGTCATTACCGACGGCAGCTTGCTCGCTGGGGCCTTGGACACGAATGGCACGCCGGGTGCGATCACATGGAGCAATACGAATTTTGATGGCTGGAACCTGACCGTCACGGGCACAGGTTATGACTACCTGGGACTTGGCAAAATGGACCTGAACGTCAGCGCCTCCAGAGGCGCGGCGACCACGAACATACTGGAAATCTACTTCAGCCAGCTTGGGAATCTAGCGCCTTCCGTGAACCCCGTCTTTGAGATTGGCCTCGACGGAACGATCACATTCGGAACGGCCACATACCGTGCCGGTTTGTGCCCGACGAACATGGATACCTTTATGACTCCGCGGTTGATCGGCGCACTCACACCGGAGGGAACCCCGTTCGACCTCTCCATGCTGGGCTCAACGCTCACGCCGACCACTTCTGGGCTCTATTCGTTGACCGAGAAGATCTCAATCACGCCCAGTGGCGCGACCACGTTCAATGGAGACGCGGAGCTTCGTCCCGTCCCCGAACCCGCCTCGCTGCTCCTGCTCGGCACGGGGCTGATCGGGGCCGTGCGGGCAGTTCGGAAACGGCGCGAGTAGGTCATCAATACCTCTCGCCCGGGAATCATCAGGGGCCACCACGAGTGGCCCTTCGCCTGTGTGCGCCAGGCATGGCGCGTGGCGTCGTCACCGACGCCAGCAACCGAGCGCGAAAGCGTCTCGGAAAGTGACCGGGAGGTGCAAGTCCTCTGGGGGCCTCGATGACAGGAACCCCTAGCCGAACGGCCACGGCGTCACCGCGAGGTGGGGTC
Source organism: uncultured Acidobacteriota bacterium (assembly GCA_963809475.1). GTDB lineage: Bacteria > Acidobacteriota > Vicinamibacteria > Vicinamibacterales > JAKQTR01 > JAKQTR01. The sequence goes on along the minus strand of CAWEJS010000002.1, from coordinate 861,767 downwards.
GGGAGGAAGCCGTACGCAACGCTCCGGCCCGAGGAGCACGAACCGCAGATGAGGCGCGTCGCCGGTGGGCGAGAGGGCACAACGACTCGAAGCCCCATGTCATCCGGACCGGTGGCGCGTAAATGCGGCGGATAGATGGAGCGACGGTCACGCGTCTTACCCTGGGAGACCTGCGCAGGTGCCCACGCGGGCACACCACGCCGAGAGGCGTGACGATACGTGCGCAGGAGTCAGCCGCGGCCATCGTGACGGGACGCACACCCGTGACTGCGGATTCTGACGGTGAATGTCCCAGGGCCAAGCCCGCGCAGAACTGCCACTCCATAACCGCTTCGTCATAACCGATCCGACGACGGGCCTTCTAAGCCGGGGGTCCCGCGTTCGAGTCGCGGCGGGCGCGCCATTTCTGGCCAGGTTTCCCCACATTCGCCGGTCCCATCGGCAAGGCGCCCGGTCAAACGGCCCGGAGCCGCGACCGGTCGCAACCTGCCAACTGAAACACTCTGCTCGATTTCTGGCCATTCCTGTCGCTGGCCGATCGTCGCCCCCTCATCGCTCTCTGTTCGCTTCCAATGTGCCTCGCAAGGATGGCATCGCGATCCCCGGCCTCTTGAACCGGAGATCAGGCGGTGTCGGGCCTGGAGAACCGGCTTGATCCCCGTACCAGAAAACCCCTGCGCAGGGGCGTGCGGCTTCGCCCCGATTCCCGTACGAATCGTGGTCACCACATGGGACGCGCGATGCCTCAGCAAACAGATGATTCCTGAGACAGCCCCTGCTGATCGCACCGGCTGAAGCCGCGCCTGATTGGAGCGCTCCGTTCTTCCGTCTTTCGCCGGCTACCGGGCGGGCGGGGCGAGCCGCCGCAGTTCGGCGGCCGCCTCGTCCACGAGCGCGGCCTCGCGCGCGAGCGCCCTCGCCGCGCGCGCGATCTCGGCATCGGCCCCCTCGTACTGCTGCTGCTCGATGCTCTCGCGCACGCCGGGCAGCGTCTTGACGTCGTACCCGGTGTAGAGGCCCGGCGCGTACAGCAGGTGGCGATACCACTCCCGGTGCGGGAGGCCGGCCGGGTCCAGCAATTGCCGCTCGCTCTGCATCAGCCTCGCGTTCACCGCGCGAATGGCGGCGGCGTTCCCCGCGATCTGCGCGGAGGCGCCCGCGAGCGCCTTCTTGTAGCCCTCCGCGGCCGTGGTCAGCGCGGCGGACGCATTCTCGAGCGGCGCGAAGTTCAGCGCAGGCGGTACCTGCTCGACAGCCGGCGCGACGAGCGGGCGGCGCGGATCGCGGGTGGCCGCGAAGACACCTTCCTCGATCTGCCGGTTGCGCTCCCGCACCGCTTCTTGCCGGCCCTTCAACAGCGCCTGCACATCGTCGACGTAGCCCTTCACCGTCTCGGCCAGGCGCGTGAAGTCGAACGGCAGGAGGTCCGCATCGGCCAGGCGGATGACCGCCGTGCCGACGGTCTGCGCGGCCAGCCGGCCGTAGGCGAAGTCGGTGTCCTCGAAATGGGTGTAGTGGTAGAAGTCGTCATAGATGGAGTGGTAGATGCCGTTCGGGTCCTCGCCGCCGTAGCCCAGACTCAGCGTGGCGACGCCGCTGTGCTGGAGGAACGGCGTGAAGTCGGACCCGGAGCCGAGCGCGCCGATGCGCAGATCGTGGCGCGTGCGCGCCTCGCGTCGCGCCTCCGGCGTGCCGCGCGCGATCGTCGCCGCCTGCAGCCGCTTCCACGCGCTGACGCCCGCCTCGGGATCCTCGACCGCGCGGGCGACGCCGTTGATGAACGGCTCGAGCGTGTGCGAGCCGTCCATGTCGAAGTAGCCGCGGCCGATGCTGTCGGTGTTGAGGTACGCGACGGCGCTCGCCTCGAGTTCGGCGGCGTGGGCCTCCACCCATTCGGTGGAACCGAGCAGCCCGGGCTCTTCGCCGTCCCACGCCGCGTAGACGATCGTCCGCTTCGGCTGCCACCCCTGCTTGCGCAACTCGCCGAGGGCGCGGGCCTCCTCCAGCTCCGCCGACATGCCGGCGACCGGGTCGCCGGCGCCGTTCACCCACGCGTCGTGGTGATTGCCCCGGATGATCCACTCGTCGGGGTAGGTCGAGCCGGGGATCCGCGCGATGACGTCGAAGATGGGCGCGATGTCCCAGTTGAACGCCAGCTTCAGGTGCACGGTGGCGGGTCCCGGTCCAATGCGATAGGTGATCGGGAGCGCGCCCCGCCACTCGGCTGGCGCCACCGGGCCGCCGAGGGCGGCGAGCAGGGGCTGCGCGTCGCCGTAGGAAATCGGCAGCACGGGAATCCGCATGATCGTCGCCGCGTCCGCCCTGGCCAGCCGTTTCGCACCGGGTGTGGCGCCGACGCCTGGCGTGAGCGGGTCGCCCGGGTAAATCGGCATGTCCGCCACGCTCCCGCGCTGCACGCCGTCGCGCGCCCGCATGGGCCCCTCGGGGAACACCTCGCCTCCGAAGTACCCGTCCTCGCGCGGATCGGAGTAGATCAGGCATCCGACGGCGCCGTGCTCGGCGGCCACCTTCGGCTTGATGCCGCGCCACGAGGCGCCGTAGCGCGCGATGACGATCGCGCCCTTCACGGAGATGCCGAAGCGATCGAGCTGCTCGTAGTCCTCGGGCCGGCCGTAGTTCACGTAGACGAGCGGCGCCGTCACGTCGCCGTCAGCCGAGTAGGCGTTGTAGGTGGGCAGCTGCTCCGCCTTCTGTCCGGACGTGGGATCCACCGCGAGGGCGGGCTCCTCGAGCTTCGCGACGAACCGGGAGGGCGTCACCATCTCCAGCAGCCGGATCCTCGGCGTCGGGAACAGGACGTCGAAGCGTTCGATCCGCGCGTCCCAGCCCCACTCCTTGAACCGCTCGAGGATCCACTCTGCGTTGTCCTTGTCGTACGGCGAACCGACGTGGTGGGGCCTGGCGCTCAGGCGCTCGTCGTACGCGCGGATGTTGGCCGGAAGCGGCAGCGCGCGGAACACCGTCTCCCACCGCTCGCCTGGCGGCGCAGCGTCCCGCGGCGACTGGGCCATGGGACTCGACACCGCGGCCAGTGTTGCCACGGCCGCAACCAGGAACCGAATGCCCCGATGAGGCGTCATGAGTGTCCTTTCCGCCGCAATCTGCCGCCTGCGCACGCCCGCTACCTTCGACAGGGTAACAGGATTGCGCCACGTCTGCTGGCGCTCGTGCCGCTTGCGCCCTGCGCGCCAAAGGTCAACGCCCGTCGACGAGGTGCGCGTCGCCGACGGCCAGCTGACGACGAGGGCCGCGATGATAGCGGACGTGAAGGCCGGGGCCTATCAGTTCGAGTCCGGGGAGATGCGCGACGTGAGCGTCCACGTATTCGGCGATGCCGCCGTCGCCACCATGATTGGCGAGATGAAGGGCAAGTACAAGGCGCGTCTCACTCGCCTGCGGCGCGGAACCTCATGCGGACCGTGACGATGCCGGAAGCCGGCACGTCGACGGTGAAGCCGTTGCCCTTCATCCGCGCCGCCATCGACTCGCCCATCTCCGTCAGCGCGACGGCACGAAGAACTGGCCGCCGTCCTGCGCGTGCAGCTGCTCGAGGACCTTCCGGGCCTTGTGCGGGTCGTCGAGCGACAGCCGCCACACCTTGAACAGCGTGGCGGTGGTCACGAGGTCGGCGCCCATCCTGTGAAGCACGCCGTGCGCGTCAGGGAGGGCGGGCTCGGGACGGCCCGCGGGCGGCGTTGCGGGATCATTGTTGGCCACCAGCACCACGCGGTCGTTCACCGTGGCCACCTGCACCGCCCGGAACACGTGCGCGAGCTCCTCATCCGTCTTCTGGATCGGGGTGGCTCCTCCCGACACGAGGACCAGCAGGCGGCGGGACTCGCCGAGCTTCGCCACGATCGGCCCGGTGGCGCCAGGCGCGGCCTCCACCTCGCACTTGAGCGCACCGAACACCGCGCACACGGCGTCCCTCAGCGCCTCGCCCGTCTCCCAGAGCACGCGCCCGATGCGGTCCATCGCGTGGAGCTCGGCCGACATGCGCTGGATCTCCCAGACCCGCGTCTCGTAGCCGGGCGGCATCTCCGCGCTCAACCATTCGGGGGCTTCGGTGAGGGCCGCCTGCATTCGTTCAGTCATCGTGACCTCCCGGGACGGTGCCACACGGGGCTTGGTCGGGCGCACCGCCGGTTCCAGCCAATTGCACGAGTCGCCCGGCGGCCAGCCCGGGGTCTCGGTGAGTGGCTCCCGGGGTTCCAAGCCCGGGTCCGTGGGGAACGGCTGCCCCCCCGTGACACGCATGATCCACGTATCGTCATTTCGATGGTCACGCTTGAGAGAACGATAGCGGGGCCCGGCCCCGCTGCGCCTTCTCGGGCCTGTGGCGTCCCCGGCCTATCTCGTGGGACGGCCCTTGACGGCCGCCATGCCGCGCCCGCCCGATTGAGGATTCTGGGACCACGTTGCCGGCTCTGAATCGACGATCGTGTACGTGCCGGTCGGGACTTCGACACCCGGATTGCACGTCCACGCCGCATTTGGAACACCGCCCTGACCCGGTGTTCCGCTCACGGGCCACGGGCCGTACGTTCGTCCGCGTGCATCGCGAAGCGCGATCGTGCCGGCGCGTGTACCCCGGCCACCATTCCAGTGATAGGTCATGATCGACGTGATCACGTGCGGCTGCTGGATGGTGAACGTCGCCGGCGCCGTCGGCTGAGAGCCGACGCCGTACACGTTCATGCTGTCGAACACCGCGACCTCTGCCGGCGGAGCCGCCGCCGGAGCGGAGGACGTGCTGACAGGAGCGGGTCCATTGCTGGCATCCAGCGTGAACTTGTAGAAGTAATAGAACGTGCTTCTCCGGAAGCCCACGGACCACTCCGCGGTGATATACATTGTGGTCCCTGGTGCGGCACTCGGGGGCGTGTACGCCTTGCTGGCCTCTTTGCTCCGCTCGCTGGGCGACCATTGGAGACTCATCTCGGGCCCGTACCACACGGCGCTGAGAGCGGGACAGTTCGCACGGACGTTCGCGTGGAACATGCCGGGGAACTGGTCGCTTCCCGCGTCCGAGATCGTGAGCCTGACGTCGACTTGCTTGCCGGGAACGAGCACCTTGGGGGGAGAGCTCCACGCGACCTTCATGTTCAACTTCAAGCCGCCGATGGTGACCCGGGCGCTGCCCGCGCCATCCGCGCCCGATTCCACAGGCTGCCACTGCTGCATGAGCGCCGGGTCGACTTTCTCGACGACGAACTCCGTTCTTTCGAGCACCCAGCCTCCCGTGGCGGGCACCCGATCCGACACGGCAGAACTCGCAGCCACCGGTGGCTTGGACACGGGCCTCGCGCCCGGGGTGGGCACCGGCTCTGCGGCCTCGATCGCCGCTTTCCGCTCGGCGGCGAGCTTCGCCTGTAGCGCAACCTGCTCCTGCGTGACTGCGAAGGCCTCGAGTTGGGCGATGAACGGCCCCATGGCGGGATTGGACACGTAGGTCAGGCTCTCGCGGTACTTCGCGATGGCCTCGCGCAGCTTGCCCTGCTGGCGCAGCGCCTCCCCTTCGGCGCGCAGCCGATCCGACATGGCGAGCTTCGCCTGTTGCGCGGCCTTCGCCGCGTCCGCCTGCGCCCGGCTGTTCTGCAAGCTGGCCTGCGAGATGCTGATCGAGATCGTCCCGGCCCCGGTCCCCAGCCTGGCGCCGAGGTTGTCGCGCACCGTCACGCTGGCGTTGTAGCCGCCGGTCTGCGAGCAGTTGAACGTCGGCGCCTGCGACGCGGGGTTCGAGATCGAGCAGCCGTCGGGCGACACGCCCCACTGGTAGTGCAGCGGCTGGTTGACGGGCGCCGGCGCCACGTCGGCGCGCATGCTCACGTCCTGGAAGACCGCCAGCTGCCGTTCCTCCTCGACGAGGCCGCGTGCCGCGGCACTCCATACCTGCGGCTTCGGCCCTCGCGCCGTCGGCCCTGTCACCCGCACGTCGTGGGGGCGCGCAGTGACGACGATCGTCTTGGTGCCGAGATCGTCGCCGCCATCCCTCGCCTTGGCGTGGGCCGTCACCGTCACTGCCGTCGTGTCCTTCGGCCTGAAGGTGTAGACGCGCGGATTGGCCTCGGCGCCCGGGTTGATGGCGCTGCCGGCGTACTCCCACCAGTACGTGATGAACGCGTCGCTGACCGCGGGGGCCTCCGAGGCGGTGATTCGCACCTCCTGGCCCGGGTACGGGTCGGCGGGGAACACACGCAGGCTGACCTCGGGCTGCACCACCTCGATCTCGAGCTGGTTCGATTCGGCAACGGTCGTGAGCACCGTACCTTTCCTCTCGAGGATCTGCACCCACACGCGTGTCACGCCTGGACGGCTGAAGACGGTCTTCGTCTGACGTGCCGGACCTTCGGGCGGCTGAAACGTCAGCTCCGGCGTGGGCTGCCAGCGATAGACGTAGTTTCCGGTGACGGGGACACCGCTCGAAAGCAGCGTCGCGGAGAATGTGACCGGCACACCGATCGGCATGCTCTTCGTGGCCGGAGATACCTGCGTGATCTCGGCCTTCAGGTCGGCCACTTCGTATTCGAGCGATGCCGAGCCGAGCGCGTACCGGGCACCGTCGACCGACACCGACAGGGGGTACTTGCCCGGCTTCTTCGGCTTGATGGTGATGGTGGCCCGGTCTGTCGATGTGCCGGGCTTGCCTTCAAGATCTCCCGCCCAACTGTAGCGAAACGGCCTGTCCTCGGCCTTCGCATTCTCGACGACGACCGAGACAGTCACGGTGTCGCCGACCTTGAGTTTCTCGAGCACCGGCGGCGACAGCGTGACCCTCGGCATGTCGGACCCGTCGAGCTTCGGCCCGGTGTACGGCACCTTCGAAAACAGGCCCTTCTCAACCAGTGTGAGGCTCGCGACGATCGACTTCGCGTCGGCCTGGGCGGCGGCCGCCTGGCTCTCCAGAAACGCCCGATCGACGTTTGTCCAGCAGCCGGAGCCGGCGACGCTGTACGCGATCTCGACCGTGTGCCGGCCGTTGGTGATCCAGCCGCGGCCCCCGGCACTGACACCGTCAGCACGGAACCCGGCGTCTGACCAGCCTCCCGGATAGAACGCGACCGACGTATCGACGAATTGCCCTTTGAAGTCTCCGATAGCGAACGGCCTGACAACCGTGGCCTTGCCCCAGGCTTTTGACGCCGCGACGAAGTCACTGACCTCTGTCGAAATCTTCTCCGGGGTGTTCGCGGAGAATGAAGGGTCGATCCTGCCCGAGATGTCGGACTGGACCTGAGCGTCCCACTTGCAGTCGCCGGTGCCTGTCGTCTTGGCGACCTGACGCTTGAAGTCGAACCCTTTCGGGTTGTTGCCGCCATCCCAGATGCCAGGGACGGTACCGCCGAATGAGACAACGGAATCCTCGCCCGTCTTGTCCCGGCCGGGAGAGGGCGAGGGCGTCTCGCTTGCAGTCTGAGTCTTGTCGACGGGCTTCTTTGTTGCGGCGGGCGTCTTTGCTGCGGCGGGTGGCGTCGCGGCCGGCGGCGTGGCGGAGGGCTTCCCGACAGGCGACGGCGGAAGGCTCGGGGTCGAAGCCGTGGCAGCCGCAGGAGGCGGGGCCGTCGGATCGTCGGCGGCCACGATGTCGATCCGGTGCAGCCGCTCCGCGAGCACGGCGTCGCGACCGCCGATCTGCCGCAGCACGGCGACGGTGAGTGTGGCCGAGCCCACGTGCGAGGTGTCAATGTCCAGTTGCGTGCTCTGCGCCAGCACCTTCCCGGCTGCAGACCATCGGATGCTCGTGCGGTCGATAACCGGCGCGTCCGTGGCGTCGCTGACACTGGGCACCGCCGTGAGAACCGCCCGTTCCCCCACCCGCACCCGCGTCGGGCCGGCCACCTGCAGGGTGACCTGCGACGGGAGGCGGTCAGTGGTCACCTCGACGAGATCGTACGCCGAGGCGATGGCGGACGTCTTGCCCGACGCGTCGGTCGCGATCAGGCTCGCGGCGATCTCGGTGTGACCCACCGCTCTGCCCTCGAACCGGTACAGCGTGCCCGTCCCGGCCCGCCGGCCGCCGGCGGTCCACTCGATCCGCCCACGCTGGACCTTGTCCCTGGCAGCCTGACTCCGTGCCACCACATCGGCACGAAACACGACGGCTTCGCCGACAGTCACGGCGGATGGACCGCGGATGTCGACGCTCAGCTCCGTGGTCCCGGCCTGGCGCACGTCCACCCGCACCTCGTCGCGGGCCAGCGTCACCGCCTGGCCGCCGACCACGCCCGCGGCCTGCACCGTCACCGTCTGACGGCCGACCGTGTCGAACACCGTCGCCACGGCGAGTCCCCCACCGAGGCGCGCGGACGACCCGGTGGCCGTCCAGGTGTACGTGACGTCTGCGATGGCCTTCAGCGCCCGGTTCGGCTCGGCCCAGTAGCCGGCCGCTTCGCCGACCGCGGTCGCCTCGGCGCCGCGAAGCGCCACCTGTGCCCGGCACGACGACGTCGGCTCGACCAGCTTCCGCCGGGCCAGGAAGCTGGTGAATACCTCGTGCTGGTCCAGGAACGTGACGAAGACGCGGTTTTTCTCGCGCTCGTTGCCGAACAGCGAGAACGAGCAGAGTGTTTCGGCGAAACGGACTTCCTCTTCGAATCGCTTCCAGGACTCAATCAGGTCGGGCGCGGTGTCCGGCGTGAGCCGGGATGACAGCGCTTCCCGGACGTGTAGGAGGATGCGGACGTTCTCCTTCAGGTCCCGCACCTTGTAGGACTTGCCGCCGAAGATCCCGCCGCCGATCGTGAACTCCGCCCGACCGGCGAGGATGGTCGCGATCATCGACGCCGCGTCGCTCGGGGTGAGTCGGTAGCCCTGTTGCAGAATCGTCGCGTACGCGCCGAAGTCCGAGGCGATCTGGCGAAGCGCGGTGTACTGCGCGGTCGTCAGGGCCGATGGCTCGCCGGAGGTGTCTGGGATGAAGAAGTACCGCGGCTCGACGTCGCGGACCCTGTTCTCATCGAGGTAGAGCGGGATGCGGGCCGCCTTGAATTCCGGGGCATCGTTGAGGCAGAGGCCGTCGCGCGGCCACTTCGCCTCGAGGCTCTTGATGGCGGGGTAGTTGGAGAAGACGGCCTGTCCGTTCCAGCACGCACCGGTCCGCGAGATGTAGTCCCTGCCGAGTTGGTCGATCTTGTCGCCGAGCTGAAGCGCGTCGCCGTAGTACGAGAGCATCGGCCCGAGCGTCTGCCTGAGGCCGGGCGGCAGGTACTCCCCGGCCTGCCGGAACACATTGCCCAGCGCGGCCATGCCGGCGATCAGGCGCGTGGTCGTCGCGGGCCTCCCGGGCTCAGAGGCCAGCCGGCGGTAGCTCTCGATCGCCCCGTCGAGTCGCACGAGGAACTCATAGGCGGCTTTGCCACCCCCAAGGAGCTGTTTGGCCTGGCCGACCCGCGTCTTCAGCAACTGGACCTGGTCGAGCTTGTTCTTGCGATCGGCCGCGATGCCGATGACCTGCATCGCCTTCGACCTCAGGGCGGGATCGGTGAAGTCCGATTCCATGAACAGCGTGAGCGTGCCGCTCTCCTTCTTCAGGTCCGACGACGGGTCGCCGAGCAGGCCATCGATCACGCCGAGCGCCTCGATCCCGGCTTCGACGTGGTTGCCTTCGAGGACCTTCTTGAGCGTGGCCAGGGAGCCCTTGCCGGCCTCGAGCCGGCCCGACACCTGCTCGAACGTCTCCTTGTCGTACACCTTCCTGGCAATGGCCGACCCGGTGTCGATCGCCGTGTCCGCCGCGTCGAAGAACTCACCTTCGCCGACCGCCTTCTGGATGTCGGCGGCGGCGAGCGCGGTATTGATCGTCGTCCGGAACGCGTCGAGGGCCACCCGCTTCCTGCGATAGGACTCGACCGTCGTCTGCAGTTCGCGCTGGCGACGGACGGCTGCGTCTTTGAGCGTCTGGAGAGCGAGGGCCTTCCGCTGCGCCGGCGTTGCCGCGTCGTTCGCGGTGATGGCGACGCCGGTATCCACCTTGGCCTCGGCCAGCCACTTGGCGTACCAGTCGCGGTAGAACTGGTCCTCCTTCAGGTTCTCCTCGATCTTCGCGTCGAGCAGCCCCACCGCCTTGTCGATCAGCTTCCGGTTTGTGAGGATCGCCAGGACACCGCCCTGGGCCTCCTCTTTCTTCGCGATCTCCGCTGTCTGCTGGACGCGCGCCGCGTGCAGCAGCGCGGCCAGCTGCGTGTAGCGCTGGACGTCCCGGTCGAGCCCGGGCGGGACGATGATCTGCGTGTTCGCTTTCTGGAGCTGGTCCCACTGGCGGATCCGGTAGTCGAGGGCGTAGAACTCCGCCTCGAGAGCCTGGACGCTCCCGCCCGTCCCCTGGGCCGCGGCCGGCGGGGCCGTCCCCAACGCCGCAATCGTCAGGACGAGCGTGGCGAGTCCGAGTGCGGGAACCTGGCGGACAACCATGGAGCCTCCTACCGGCGATTCAACCAACAGGCCTGCCCCGGCCATGCGTCGTCGCGGGCTTCCTCGGTCCGCTCCGCCGCCTGGAAGTCATCCGGCGTGAACGCTTCGCGGAATTGAGTCTGATGCAACCAGACCCTGATGACGGTCGCAGGCGACCGAAGTATATGTTCCTCGGTCCGCCGATACAATCGGCCTGAAATCGGCACCCGACCGAAGCATCGTGCAGCCGCAGAACGTCAGCCCTGCGCGGCTGCGCCGTTCGCCCGGGCCCCGGGAGGCGAGATCCCCGGGGCCGCGGGCGAGGCGTCTTACGACGATGGCGGTAGCATGGCGTGCACGCCGAGCTTGTGCACGAGTATCCCGCCCTGGTGGGCCGTCCCGACGAGGAGCAACGACCCGGCCAGCACGACAAACAGCATCAACCCGCTCACGACCGTGCGGTACGCCGGTCGCCCGAGCCGCTTGACGAACACCGGCAGCACGAGCAACACGCCGTAGAGTGCGGTGATCCCGGCGAAGACACTCCTGGTCTGCTCCGCCAGTGCTTCGTGGCGCATCACGACCGTGTTGATGGCGTCGCTGCGCTCGGCGAGCTCGGCTGCCGCCTGCCCGGTCGACACCGCGACGAACGCCGCGGTCGTGCCCAGCAGGAGCAGCACGAACGCCGACCACGCAAACCCAATCGAGTGCTTCCTGCCGATCACAGCCAGAAGCAGGAACAGCGGCGCAACCATCAACAACCCTATCGGGAAATGGATCACCAGCGGGTGAAGGCCGTCCCAGCCCGGCCACGATGGCAACATGGCGACGACTCCTTTCGTTGACGATTCGGGATCGTATCCGTCCCTGGGCGTGTCTAGGCGATTGGGACGAATCTCTCGCCGGGTGTGAAGCACACCGGGCACTTCGCGAAATCCACGATCGTCACCGTATTGCCGCACACCGGGCACACCAGAAACGTCTTCGCGGTCTTCCACGCCTGAAGGTTCGCTCCTGCTTCCGTGTAGAACTTGGCGTGCTGGCCCTCGGCCGTCACCGCGAAGTTGAAACTCCGCACGGCGTCCTTTTCACCCGCAGTCTTCGCCTCGGCAATGAACCCGGGGTACATCTTGTCCCGCTCGTAGGTCTCGCCTTCCACGGCGGCCTTGAGGTTGTCCGCGGTGGTCTTGATCGCGGGCAGCGTGATCTCGGCCTTCGGCATGGACCCCATCTTCTTGATCACGTCAGCATGGTTCCTGGCGTGGAACTCCTCGGCCTTGGCCGCGGCGCGGAAGAGCGCGGCGACTCCGGCGTAGCCTTCCTGGTCGGCCTTCTTGGCAAACTCGAGGTACTTGGCGTTCGCGTTCGACTCTCCGTTGAAAGCAGCCTGGAGGTTGTCGAGCGTCTTCGACGGAGCCGCGAGCGCGGGGCCGACGGCGACCAGCACTGCACAGGTAATCACGGTGATGAGAGCGGTGACGTGGCGGAAGGAACAGATCATGAAGGGACTCCTCCTCGGGGGCGAAGGTCGCATCGCTGCCGAGTATACACGGCAGGACTGCGAAGGTCATTGGGGTCGGGGTGTCCAGGGGTCCCGCGCGGGAAGTTGATGTATAACTCCAGGTCAGAAACAGGACAGTCGGCTGCTTTCGCCTGCAGGCCGGACGCCGGTCATGGGGGACACATGTCCGAGACACGGTTCTTCCGCGTCGGCTTGGACGGGCAACTCAAGCGGTTCCTGGCCCTGGACGAACTCCGGGGCGCCCTGCGGGACGGCGGCTACGCCTGGTTGGACTTCTTCGACCCATCCAAGGAGGACCTGACGGCCCTCGTGGAGCCGTTCGGGCTCCATCCGCTCTCCGTGGAGGACTGCCTGGACGCGGACCAGGTTCCCAAGCTCGAGGACTTCCCGACGAACACCTTCGTCCTGCTCAACGGCTACCACTACCAGGAGGGGGTGCTGACGCTGGAGGAGGTGGATTTCATCCTCGGAAAGAACTTCCTGGTCACCGTGACCGGGCACCAGGGCGGCAGCCTGAGGTTCTACGAGAAGGTGGAGGAGGTCGTGGCCCTGGACCCGGCCAGCGTCCAGCAGGGGCCGGACTTCCTCCTGCACGTCACCTTGGACTACGTGGTGGATCACAAGTTCGCGGCCATCGAGGCCGTGCAGGACGCCATCGACACGGCCGAGGAGGAGATCCTGCAGGGCCCATCCGCCTTCGGCCCGGAAACCCTCATGCGCCTCCGGCGGGATCTGCTGACCCTGCGCAAGAGCCTCTTCCACGAGCGGGAGATCCTGACCAAGGTGTGCCGGCGCGACTCGCCCTACGTCTCCGAGAAGGCCATCTATCATTTCCGGGACATCTACGACCACCTGGCCAAGTACTACGAGATCGTAGAAATTTGCCGGGAGATGATCACAAGCCTCATGGAGATGTACCTCTCCATGATCAGCAACCGGATGGCGGAGGCGGCGAATCGGACGAACGCCACGGTCCGGCGCCTCACGCTGATCACCACGGTGTTCATGCCGCTGACGCTCCTGGCCGGGATCGGGGGGATGTCGGAGTGGACCATGATGACGGGTCAGCGCAACTGGCGGATCGCCTACCCGGCCTTCCTGCTGGTGATGGCCGCCATCGGCGCGTTGAATTACCGGCTCTTGAAGTGGGCGGAGGCCCGGCAGGACGCCGAGCTGCGGCCGTCGCCAGGGGCTTCGGTCCACGGAGCCGGCGAGGGGCCCCCGGCCTGAAGCACTCACTCCTACGCCGCGCCGTTCGCCCGGGCGGCCAGCGTCTCCACGATCTTCGTGAGCGCCTCGTCCTGCGCGCTCAGGTGGTCGAGCACGGCGCGCACCTCTTCCTCGGCCTTTCTGTTGATCTCGAAGTCGTTGTGGGCCTCGAGGCGGTCACGGGCGGCCAGGCGGTTCTGGCTCATCATGAGCATGGGCGCCGTGTAGGCGGCCTGCAGCGAGAGGAACAGGTTCATCAGGATGAAGGGGTAGGGGTCCCAGTGCTGGATCCACGCGGTCAGGTTGAGCCAGGCCCAGGCGACCAGGAGGGCGCTCTGGACGATGATGAAGCGCCAGGAGCCGACGATAGCGGCCACGCGGTCGGCGGCGCGCTGGCCGACGGTGAGGCGCTCGATTTCGATCTCGTTGACGTCCCGCACGGGCGGGTGGGTGTGTTCGAAACGTTTCGGGAATTGCAGTTGGCGCATCGTGTCGGCCCCCTGACGAAAAGCGTGTTCCGCGCATCCTACAGCGGGGAGGCGGCGGCCCGCACGATTCTCCTCCGCACGCCCGCGTCAGCCGCGGCCTGACGGGGTATGATCGGACCCGTGAACGACGATCGCTTCCGCAAGTTGTTCCTGGTGCTCGTGGTGGCCGGGATCTCGATCCTCTTCCTGGCCATGATCCGCGGCTTCCTCATGACGCTGCTGCTGGCGGCCGTCCTGGCCGGCCTGATGTCCCCGGTCTACGCCTGGCTCCTGCGCCGGGTGGGCGGGCGGCGCACCCTGGCCTCGATCCTGGCGCTGGCGCTGGCCGTCGTGGCGATCTTCGGCCCCCTCACGACACTGACCGGCATCGTCGTGCAGCAGGCCGTCTCGCTCACCAACAACGTCGGGGGCATGGTCAAGCCGTACCTCGACAACCCCGACCTGCTCCGGAGGCAGCTCGCCCTGATCCCCGGCAGCGAGCGGATCGAGCCCCTGCTGCCGCAGATCGCCGAGCGCGGCGCCGAGGTCGTGTCCAGCCTCGGCGGGTTCCTGGTCAAGCAGGTGTCCGCCGTCACCAGCGGCACGGTCGTGTTCCTGTTCCATGCCGCGATCCTGCTCTACGCGATGTTCTTCTTCTTCATCCACGGCGGGCGCTACCTGAAGACCATCCTCTCGTACCTGCCGTTCAACGAGGCGGACGAAACGCGGCTCATCGAGCGCTTCGTCTCGGTGACGAAGGCGACGATGAAGGGGACGCTGCTCATCGGCGTCGTCCAGGGCACGATCAACGGCTTCGGCTTCTGGGTGGTCGGGCTGCCGGCCCCGACCTTCTGGGGCGTCGTGATGATCGTCCTCTCCGTCGTGCCCGCGATCGGCGGCGCGATTGTCTGGGTGCCCGCGGCCGTGGTGCTCGCGCTGACAGGCCGGCTCTGGGCGGCACTGGTGCTCGTCGTGATCTGCGGCGCGATCGCGGGCACCGTGGACAACGTGCTGCGGCCGCGCCTCGTCGGCCGCGACACGCAGATGCCGGACCTCGTGATCCTGATCTCCACGCTGGGCGGGATCGGCTTCTTCGGCGCCCCCGGCTTCATCGTCGGCCCGCTCGTGGCCGCCTTCTTCATCACGCTCTGGGAGATCCTCGCCGAGGCGTACCGGCCGCCGCCGGCCGTGAAGCTCTGATCGCGGGCGCGCCCGGGGCGGGGACAGGGGACGGCGCGGCTTCAGGTGGGGTTCCGGAGCCGGAGGACGAGCTGCTCGTATTGAGGGTCCGTGCGGATCGCATCGAACGCCGCGTTGCCGGTGATCGCCGCGAGATCCGCGAACCCGTGGTCGACCGCGCTCTTCAACGCCTGGAGCGCCCGTTTCCGCTCTCCACCCGCGGCGTGGGCCCAGGCCAGGTAGAAGAAGGCGCCGCCGCGATCCGGGTACACCTCGGTCGCCAGGGTGAACGTCCGCGCCGCCTTCGCGAAGAGTCTTCGCGTCTGCAGGAGATCCACCCCCTGTTCATACAGACCGATGAAGACGGCATCCAGCACCCGGCGGGCGACTCGCCGGTCGCCGGAGTCCTCGACGCTCACCGACTGCCGGCGCAAGTCCGCCAGCAGCACGCGCAGCTGGATTTCGGGGTCGAACGAGTCGTCATTCGGGCTCTCGTGATCCGCACGATCCGGCTCGGCGGCGCTCTCCTGCGCCCGGCGTTGCTCGCATCGGGCGATCAGGCCCCTGATCCGCGCGTCGAGCTCCCTCTGTTTCTTGATCTGCCGCTGCTCGTTTCGAATCGCGTCCTTCACCTCCGGCATCGCGCGCATCCGGGTCAGCGCGCGTTCGATGTCCCGGATGTCCACCAGGCCTCTGAGCGTCTCAACGGCCCCAAGAGAGATCTGATACGCGTCGAAGGTCCGCTTCGCGTCCTCCAGCGCCGCTGCACGCGCCAGCGCCTTCTGCCGGACGGCGGCAATCACGCGGTCGTCGCGCGCGCGCGTGCCGTCCTGCATCGCTCTCAGCTCCAGCCACTCCACGGCCTCGGTGGCCATCGACGCGGGCACCCACTCGTGCCGCCCCTCGAAGACACCCAGCCGATGCGCCATGCCGGCCTTCGCCAGCGCGTCGTCGAGATCCTTGACCTCCGCAAAGTTGAGGTCCTCCACGCCGACAGCCCCGAAGACGGCGAAGCGAAGCGCCGGCGACGGAGCGAAGCCGGATGGGAAGCCGGCTCCGCAGACGATCACGCCCGAGATGCAGCCGCGGCAGATCGCGGCCAGGTGCACGGCCGCGCGGGCGGCGCCGGAGAAGCCCGCTGCGTACATGCGCTTGTCATCGATTGCGAAGCGCTCGTGGATGTCCTTCGTGATCGCATTCCACGCGTCCACCGACGCCTGGAGCGGACCGTTGCGTGAGTTGTTCGAGCCGGCGACGATCCAGTGGTAGTGCTCCGCCGCCTCCGTGAACCGCTCGATCGCGTTCCTCCCGCGCGCCCGCGGGTCGAAGACGTAGAGCACCGGCCACGTCCGATCCGGCGCATAGTCCGAGGGCAGATACAACGCGTAGCTCTGGCTCGGATCGCCCAGACACACCACGCGCTCGACGACCTGGCCCCTCGGGATCTCCGCGGCCGCGGCCTGTGAAGCCAGCCAGGAGGCGAGCACGAGCGCGAGCATGCCCGTATCTTAGCGAATTCGGCCCGTCGCCCGCGTGCTATCATGCCGGCCGTCGGGACTCCGCGCCCCCGCAGGAGACACAACCATGTTCCGTCGATCCACCATCGCGGCGCTGCTCGTCGCCCTCGCCCTCCCCGCGGGGGCCCAGTACTACGGCGACACGTTCGTCCGGTGCGAGAGCGGCTGGTTCGGCAGCTACAAGCGCTGCAGCGTGCCGACGCGCGGGTACGTCGAGCTCGTCCGCGAGCGCTCGAACAACAAGTGCCAGCTCGGCTACACGTGGGGCTTCGATCGCAACGGCATCTGGGTGGATGACGGCTGCAAGGCCGAGTTCCGCGTGGGCGGCGGGCGGGGCGGCCCGGGCTCCTACGGCGGCCCCGGCACCTACGGCAACCAGGGCGGCTACAACCGGAACGACCCGTACGACCGCGACCGCGGCATGGGCACGGGCACCAAGGTGGTCATCGGCGCCGTGGCGGCCGCGGCCATCATCGGCGCGATCCTGGCCTCGAAGGACACCCATCCGGCCGAGGCCGAGGAAGGCGTCGTCGTCCCCGACTGGGCGGTGGGCCGCTTCAGGGGCTACAGCCCGAAGACGGACCGCAACATCGATGTCACCATCGAGCGGGAAGGCGCGGTGACGGGCACGCTCGACGAGGACGAGTTCACCGGCCGGGTGACGAAGGACCAGCGCCTCTACATGGGCGAGGTGCCGTTCTCGATGAAGCAGATGGGCTGGGGCTTCGTCGCGACGCAGTTAGACGACCCCGAGAACATCGTGTCGCTCCGGCGGCAGTAGCTGAAGACCGACGCCGGGCGATCCGCCCGGCACCCGCTCGCGCGCAAGGGTCCCGAAGCCGACGGCCATGCGAACCCTGCGGCAATACCTGCGTCCCCTGCGCGGCTGGGTCCTGCTCTCCCTGGTCCTGGCCGCCGCCGCGGAAATCCTCGACCTCGTCGACCCGATGATCCTCGGCCGGATCATCGACCGGTACGTCCTGAACCCGGCCCATCTGCCCGCGGCGCAGCTCGTGCGGGGCGCGCTGGGCTGGCTGCTCGTCGCCGTGGCCGTGGCCCTCGTGGCACGGCTGGCCAGCACGCTGCAGAGCTACGTCCTGCAGTTCGTCGTCCAGTCGGCCGGCATGGAGCTCTTCAACGACGGCCTCCGCCGCACCCTCCGCCTGTCCTACCAGGAATACGAGGCGTCCAGCAGCGGCGAGCGCATGGCGCTCCTGCAGAAGGTCCGCAGCGACACCGAGCGCTTCATGAACGCCTCGGTCAACATCATCTTCTCGTCCGTCGTCGGCATCGGCTTCCTGACCTGGTACGCCGCCACCAAGACCTGGCTGCTGATCCCCGTCTTCGTCATCGGCGTCGGCGTGCTCGGCGGGCTGACCGGGCTGATGAGCAAGCGGATCCGGTCGCTGCAGCGCTCGATCGTGCGCAAGACGTCGACGCAGTACGGCGCGATCACCGAGTCGCTGCGCAACATCGAGCTCGTCAAGAGCCTGGGCCTGACGTTCCCCGAGATCCGGCGGCTCCAGGGGTACACGCAGCAGATCTTCGACCTCGAGATGGACAAGGTCCGGAGGATGCGCAGCCTGTCGTTCCTCCAGGGCACGCTGATGAACGTCCTCCGGCAGTCGATCCTGTTCATCCTGCTGTGGCTGATCTTCCGCGGCGTCCTGTCCACGGGCGAACTCGTGGCCACCCAGGTCATCCTCAACAAGATCTTCGGCCCCGTGCAGCAGGCGGGCACCTTCGTCCTGAATTATCGGGAGGCCGAGGCCTCGCTGCAGGCCTTCGCCGAGCTGATGGCCAAGCCGATCGAGCAGCGCCCGGACGAGCCTGTTGACATCGGCTCGCTGGACAGCCTTCGCTTCGACGACGTGGTGTTCCGCTACCGGACGGGCACGGACAACGCCATCGATCACGTGTCCTTCGAGGCCCGCCTGGGAGACACGATCGCCTTCGTCGGACCGTCCGGCTCGGGCAAGTCCACGCTGGTGAAGCTGCTGGTCGGGCTCTACGCGCCGTCCGGCGGCACCATCTCCATCGACGACGTGCCGGCGAGCCTGCTGCGCTACAACCCCATCCGCCGGCAGATCGGCTTCGTGGCGCAGGACCCGCAGCTCTTCTCCGGCACCATCCGCGAGAACCTGCTCTTCGTGAGGCCGGACGCCACGGACGACGAGATGATGGCCGTGCTGGCGCGGGCCGCGGCGACGCAGGTGATGGAGCGCACCGGGCAGGGGCTCGACACGCGCCTGGGAGAGGGCGGCACGCGGGTGTCCGGCGGGGAGCGCCAGCGCCTGTCGATCGCGCGGGCCCTCCTGCGCAAGCCGCGCCTGCTCATTTTCGACGAGGCGACGTCGGCGCTGGACTCGATCACCGAGCAGGAGATCTCGACGTCCATCCGCGAGGTCTCCAAGCGCAAGGATCAGATCGTCATCCTGATCGCGCACCGGCTGAGCACCGTCGCCCACGCCGACACGATCTACGTGCTGGAGAAGGGGCGCATCGTCGAGACGGGTACCCACGACGGGCTGCTCGCGCAGTTTGGACTGTATTACGCGATGTGGCGGCAGCAGGTGGGCGAGCGCGACGTGCCGGCGCCGCCGCCGCCGGCCCTGCCCGCGCTGGCCGCCGCCGATCAGGCCCACGGTGCGGAGCCCGGGCAGGCCGCGGACCAGGACGGCGCGGATTAGCGGGCGCTTGCCCGCGCGGCTACTTCAGATCCACCTCGATGCCGCCCACGTAGCCTGCGGCCAGGTTGTAGAGCCACGCCACGACGATCCCCGCGATGAAGGCGATGCCGCCGTAGAAGAGCGGCGCGAGCACGATCGCTCCGATGCCGATGATGCCGCCCGTCAGCGGTCCGAGCGTGTCCCTTGCGCCGAAGCCGCCGGTCAGCGCCGCCAGCGACACGATGACCCCGATGACCAGACCCACCGCCCCGTAGATCACGCCCGCCACCTTGCCGCACGAGAACGGCTCGATTCGCCTGATGACCATCGGTCGGCCTCCTTCGCTTCCGGACACGCCCGGAGCGCCGCGTGGACGCGCGCCGCCGCGGGAGCGCAGACGGGCACGCGCGCGATCGCGCGCACTATAACGCATCTCTTATATGTTGGGCAGAACGTCGACGCCCGCGATCTCCCGCAGCCGGGCGTCGGCCGTCACGAGCGTCAGGCCATAGACGAGGGCGCTGGCGGCGAGGAAGCGATCGGCGGGGTCGGCCGAGGCGACCATCAGCGTGTGGCTCGCGATCGCCACTTCGTTCGTGAGCACGGCCTCGCGGAGCGGCAGGCGTTCCAGCTGCGACCGCACCCAGACTTCCGGGGCCGGATCGAGGGCGAGCCGGCCCCGCGAGGCGAGCATCAGCGTTTCCCACACGGAAATCGGGGAGAGCCACTTCTCGTCGTCGGGGCTCCCGAGGAGCGCCCGCGTGCGCGGGCCGAGGCGATCCGGGTCGAGCAGGCTCCAGAGCCAGATGTGCGTGTCGAGGAGGAGTCTCACCGCGCCGCCTCCCAGTCAGCCAGGCTGATGACCGGCTCGATGAGGTCGCCAATGATCCGTCCCGTGCCGGCGGCGGTGCCGAGCCAGCGATCCGCGCGAGTCTCGGCCGATGGTGGGACGACCTCCGCGATGGGCTGGCCGTGCTTGGTGATGAGGAGACGCTGCCCTGTGCGGCGTACGCGCTCGAGCCGGGCGAGGCAGGTGGCCTTGAACTCGGAAATGCTGACGGTCTCAGGAGGGGGCGTCATGTGCCATATCTATCATAGTCATTGACTATAGTCAAATATCTAACTCAAACGCCTCCGCACTCCCCGCGCCCATGGGTTTCACGCTACGGCGCGATGACCACCTCGTACTCCTCGCGCGCTGGCACAGCGGAGAGGACGTCCTTGAACTTCGCGACCTGCGCCTTGTAAAACCCGCTGGCCTCGGCCGCGTTCATGTCGGCTTCCGTCTCCCAGAGCGTGATCGTGATGCTCTTGTTCGTTTTCTGGTCGGTCAGCAGATAGAGGCCCTTGAATCCCTTCTGCTGCTTGCAGGCCGGCGCCACGGAATCGCGGTGAAGACGGATGCCCTCATCCGACGTGCCGGGCTTGCTCTGGCCCATCGTCACTCGTGCGTACATAAGTTGCCTCCTTGCCTGAATGGTGCGCGCCTCGGATGCGGCTGGACTTCGGCGGGCGGGCTCCGTCCGGGCTTCAGCCCCCGCCCGGATCGTCCGCGGACGGCCCGTAGATCGACGGCACCTTGCCTCCCATGGGCCGCAGGTAGGTGCTCAACTGGCCGCGATGGTGGATCGCGTCGAAGAGGAACCCCCAGAGGGACTCGTAGATGGGCGCCTCCCACGGGGGCGCGTCCGGTGCCATGTAGAAGCTGCCCTTCTTCTCCCACGCTGCATCGTCCATGCGGACGATCGCGTCGGTCACCGCCTGGGCGTTCTTCTCGTAGGCCGCCACGATCTCGGCGGCCGTGGCCGGCGGCGGCACCTCCTTCCAGATGACCGATCCGGTCTCGACGAGTTTGAGGAGGGCCACCTCCTCGGCGGCCAGTACCCAGGCCAGTTCGGCGGCCGTGCGCGAGCGCGGCTCGGGACGATAGTCGAGCCGATCCGGCGGCATGGCCTTCAGCACCTTCACGAACAAGGGGTACTCGGCTTTCCGCCGGGCGATGCAGAACTCGCGGTTCGTCATGTGAGGTCCTTTCCGGGCCATCGGCCGGGAGCGGCCGCCGGCCACGCTGCACATTCGGGTGATGTCCCCACTATAGCCCGGATCGCGCGCGCCCCTCACTCAGTGACGCGGAAGAACCCGCGCCAGCAGATCGCGCTGTCGACCGCGATGTCAACCCGGTAGACGCCCGGACGCGACGGCAATGGCACCTTCCAGTCGGCGAAGATCAGGTCGCCGGGCTTGAGGTCCGACTTTTTCGGCTTGCTCTCGGTCAGCGGCCGGTTCTCCTCGTCGAAGAGCCGCAGGACGACCGCCCCCTTCAGGCGGACCTTGGGGTCCCACGTGACGAAGGCGTAGATGGCGCCGCCCTCGCGGACCGAGTATTCATCGCGCTGATCCATGGGGCGCACGGAGGGCCTTGCCCCGATCTGGCGGGCGAACCCGCCGCTCGCCACGTGATCGCCGGCGACCGGCGGCATGAGGACGCCCCGTTGCCGCAGCTCCGTGATCGGGACCGGTTCGCCCGGTGTCTGCAGCGGCAGCGCCGAGAGTGGAATCACCTGGCCGCCTTGCGCCCCCAGCCCCGAACCCTCCTGGGCGAGCTGGCGCACCAGCGAACCGAGCGCCTGCCCCGACACGCCGGCTACGATTCCGAGCACACTGCCGTATTCGTCCAGCACCGGGGCGCCGGGGAGCGCCACGCCGCTCGAGAAGCTCACGATGATGCCGGGCCTGCCCTCCCACACGCGTGTGCCCACGATCGTGCCGTCGACCAGGACCCTGGCGCCGGTGGGCCCGCCCATGATCGAGTAACACCGATCGCCCACTCTGGGGTTCCCGTCGGCCGGCAGCGGAGACGGCGCGGCTGGCGCGGCGGGCGGCTTCAGCAAGGCCCAGCCCTGCCGCGCGTTCCATGCCGCGAGGGCCTCCACGGTCTGCTGGGTGCCGTCCGGCCACGTCACCCGCAGCGTGTCGGTGGTATCCACGGCCGAAAACGTCGTGGCCACCATGCCGTTGCCCGCGACGAAGCCGCCGACGGTGTCGCCGGAGATGACGAGCGGCGTCGAGCGCTGGATGACGGCGTACACGCGCTGGGCCCGCTCGTAAACCTGGGCGGGCTCCAGCGGGCGCCTGCGCGTCGGGGCCGGCGGCGGATCCGAGTCGGTCACGTCGAACGCGAAAGACCCGCTCGGCAGCCCGTCGACGGTGGCCTCGATCGACCAACCGCCGACCGGCGTGGACGAGGACAACGGCAGGTTCCAGTACGCCCCGAACTCGCGGGCGCGGGCCTCGTAGTCGAACTCGGACTGCGTGCTGATTCCGCCTCCGGGCCCCCGCCACCGCGCGGCGAGACGGTGCCTGCCTGGCGGTCCTTCCCAGCGGAAGTAGACGATGACCTGCGTGTCGCGCTGCCGGCTGAAGGTGCTCCGGATCTCATCCAGCCTGAAGGTCCCACCCGATTCCTTGCCGCGGGGACCGCCGGCGATGGCGACGACGCGGAATGTCGCGGCGTCTGGCGGGGCCTGGCCCGGGGCCGGAACGGCCTGCGCAGCGGAAGCGGCGCACACCGCGAGCATCAGGGCCGTTGCGGCGAGCGGCGGTGCGACGAGGCGCGTCATGGCTGACCCCTTTACTCGGCGCTTCACCAAGAGTTCCACGTGATCGCGACGAGCGCGAACAGCGCGGCAACGGTGAGTCCGAAACCGGCGACCGTGGAAGCGAGGAGCAACTTGTTGCCCTGCAGCCTCTCGACCAGCACGTGATCCACTGCCGACATGGGAACGACGACCTCCGTGAACGCCAGCGTGATCGTGCCGTCCTTCCTCGTGACGATGTCCCCGCTGAATTGCACGCCGTCCCTCGTCGGGATCCCGGATATTCCACCCGCGTTCGGCGACACGGCCCTCACCAGGTCGGCCTCCGCGATCCGGACCGTGTTCCCCTTGCTTTGGCCGCCAGTCCCGGTCACCACGATCTGGCCGCTCTCGACCCGAGCGGCCACGATCCCCGAGAACTCGATCAGCCCGCCCGACTTGGTGAGAATCGCCCGGGCGTGGATCGTGCGGCTTCCCTGCGCCAGCTGGCCCGGACTTGTGGGAACGTGCGTGTAGTAGACGCACGACACCGAGGTCAGCGAGAACGCGATGAGCGTCAGCGAGGTGACGGCACGCCTGAACATGATCGTGACCCCCCGACAGCGGTCGTCATGGCCGGAGTCGTCAAACGAACAGCAAAGCCCCAATCGCGAGCAGGGCCAGCAGCAGCCCGGCCACGAGGCCTCGCGCCTGGACGCCCGCCGCGGAATCGCTTCCAGCCGCGCCGGTCGGCTTCGCATCGACCCGGTCAACGCCGGACATGGGAATGACGACCGCGAAGGCGCGCAGCGTGATCGTGCCGTTCTCCCGCGCGGCGATGGTGCCGGTGTACTCGACGCCGTTCCTGGCCAGGACGTGCGCCACCGACGTCGAGCCTGGAGGCACGGCCGTCTCGAAACCCGCCTCGCCCACCCGGACGGTTTCCTCGAGGCCGATCGCGACGATCCGATCGCTGGTGAACCGTGCGCCGACGCGCTTCGAGAACTCGATGCGCTCGCCCGACTTCAGCAGAACCGCCTTCACCTGGGCGGCCCCGTCTCCCTGGAGGAGCGTATACGGAGAACGGGCCGGAGGCTGCGTCCGGAACACGGCGGCGCACGACGCGGAGCACAGGCTGAACGCCACGAACGTGAAGACGAACAGCGCGCGCATGAACATGGCCGCAGCCTCCGCGGGGGCGGGGAATCGCGTGGGATGGCGAGAGCATACACCCGTGCGGCAGCGGAGTACGCCATGGATGACGAATCTCCCGTATCGGATCTGATACGGCGTCCCGGACCGGCGCCCGGGCCGCCGCGCACGGCACCGCAGCGGAGAACCGCGCTGAGAACGTTCCATTCACGGCCATGGCGACGCGGGCGGACCCGGACGATGGGCGCAAGCGAGACCCCAGCCGGACCCGTTACATCGCGCAGGTGCCGGGCTATCGATGCTGGCCCGGACACCCTGAAACTCGCGCGGGGAAGGCACTTGCTGTCGGCCTCGCCAGGGGGGAGAATGCCGTCGAACAACGCCTTTCTCGAACGGCCCAGGCGGCCGTTCGCCGGTCCTGCCCGGCAAATGGCGCCAACTGACTATTGAATATCAGGCGGTTCCAGACCACGAGGACCAGATGAGTAGTCACGAGTTACAGGCGGAAACTGACATCGCTGCGACGGCGGAGCGAGTGTGGTCAATCCTGACCAACTTCTCGGCCTACCCGGATTGGAACCCCTTCATCAGGTTCATTCACGGAGCGCCGGAGGAAGGCGCTCCGCTTGAGGTTCGGATCCAACCCAGCGGCGCCAAAGGCATGACGTTTCGTCCCACTGTACTTACCGTCATCCGAGCTCAAGAGCTCCGCTGGCTTGGTCGGTTCCTGGTGCGTGGACTATTCGACGGCGAGCATCGCTTCGCTATCCAACCCATCGCCAACGGAACGGTACGGTTCCGGCAGAGCGAGTTGTTCAGCGGCATCCTCGTCCCGCTGTTCAGGGCAAGCCTGGACAGGGACACGAAACGAGGCTTCGAAGAGATGAATCAGGCGCTCAAGGTGCGGGCTGAAGCGCATGACGCGCCTCACGAAGCCATGGAGCCGACGCCGCTTCGCGGCGCGGCTTAATTCAGGCGTTCGACGGACGACGAAGGGACCGATTGGATCCGGACCGCGCATTGCGGACTTGAGACCAGCTCGTTTCGTGGTTATACTACTGGTATGAAAACGGCGGTGTCGATTCCCGACCAAGTCTTCGAGCAGGCGGAACGCCTGGCACGCCGGACTCGCAAGTCGAGAAGCCATGTCTTCAGCAGTGCCCTCCGCGAATACGTCGCTCGGCACAGTCCGGACGACGTCACCGACGCCATGGACCGCGTCTGCGAACACGTGGGCAAGCAAGGTGACCTATTCGTGGCGCGGGCGGCGCGGCAGACGCTGGAGCACAGCGAATGGTAGTCGGACAAGGCGAGGTGTGGTGGGCGGACCTCCGGGCTCCAACCGGTTCGGAACCGGGGTTTCGACGACCCGTCGTCGTGGTCCAGGGGGACGCGCTGAATCGGAGCCGGCTCGCGACGGCGGTGTGCGTACCCCTGACCAGCAACCTCCGATGGGCGGACGCCCCGGGCAACACGGTCCTGACTGCGCGCGTCACGGGCCTTCCGAAGGACTCGGTCGCCAATGCGTCGCAGGTTGTGACGTTGGACAAGACCGTACTCACCGAACGCGTGGGCAAGCTACCGAGGGCCAAGCTTGAACTGATCCTTGCGGGAATCGACGTGATTCTGGGAAGGTGACGGGTTGCCAGGGGCACCGATCTTCGTCGAACACCGCGCTGGAGCCGACCGCGCGAGGACTGTCGCGCCACCCGCCGCGGCTGAAGCCGAAGCGGCAGGCCGGCGACGAACCGTCGGATCGAGCGGTCAGCCCCCGGAGTGCTTACCGATCGACTGAGGGGCGCACACGAGGCGTACTCCCAGCGACGGCCACGAGAGAGAGTCTGATAAGGAGAGCATGCTTTGAAGCGACTACTCGTCCTCGTCCTCCTCGCACTGTCCGCGCCCGGCCTCTCAGGCGATCAGGCCAAGACCGTTCAGGCGACCGCGCCCGCCGTCAGGTACGGCGCGAACATGATCGCCGGCCGCACGTTCACGCACGACGGCGTGAAGCTCTACTACGAGGTCTATGGTGCCGGGGAGCCCCTCCTGCTGGTGCACGGCAACGGCGGTAGCATCGCCGACCTCGGCGCCCAGATCGCTCACCTCCGCAAGCGCTACAAGGTCATCGCGATGGACAGCCGGGATCAGGGGAGGTCCGGCGACAGTCCGGACAAGATCACCTACGAGAAGATGACTGACGACCTTGCGGCGCTGCTCGACCACCTGAAGGCCGGGCCGGTGAACGTGCTGGGGTGGAGTGACGGCGGCATCGAGGCCCTGCTGCTCGGGATCCGGCACCCGGCGAAGGTGAAGAAGATCGCCGCGATGGCCGCCAACCTCAATCCGAGCGAGGACGCCTTTCGCCCGGATGTCATCGCCGCGATCAAGTCGATGATTGACGCGATCCCAGCCGCCGACAGAGACACGCCGCAGGGCCGGCGCCAACTGAAGGTGACCGGAATGATGCTCGACGAGCCGCACATCGACGTGAAGGCGCTCGAAGCCATCACCGCACCCACGCTGGTGCTGGCGAGCGATCACGACCTCATCCGCGACGAGCACACCGTTGAGATCTACCACCACATCCCCAACAGCCAGTTGGCCATCTTCCCGAACGCGACGCACATGGTGCCGTTCGACGACCCGGCGTCGTTCAACGCCACCGTGGAGCGGTTCTTCCGCACGCCGTTCGTGAAGAAGGACCGGATCAACGACACCCTCAAGTCGTTGGAGAAGCTGCGCGCCTCCTCGCAGGGCGGCCTGACAGAGCGCTGAAGCTGACGAGGCCGAACTTCGCCTGGAGCCTCGCCGCTTGGCGCTGTGTCCGGCCCACCACACGAGCGGCCGTGCCGTGTTGACAGTCCTGCGAGCCGGGGCGCAGACTTGGGCCGGTTTCCCCCTCCAGAGGAGCGACAGCCATGAAGACCACCGCCGCCGGACTGCTGTGTGCCGCGATCGCGCTCGTGCTCGTGTCCGCCTGCGCCCAGAAGGTGAACGCGCCTGCCGACGTGCAGGCGATCAAGGACCTCCAGGGGGCGTTCGACAAGGCGTGGAACGCCGGGGATGCCGACGGGGTCCTGTCGGCGTTCTATACGGCCGATGCCATCAGGATGGAGCCGAACCAGCCTGCGACCGCGGGACGCGACGCGATGCGCGCTTCCATGGGGGCGTACTTCGACCAGTTCAGCGACAACGACACCGATGTGGCGGACGATGTCCGCGTCTGCGGGGACCTGGCGGTCGCGAGGGGCTCGTTCGTCGGCACGTCGACCCTGAAGGCAGGCGGGTATTCCGCCAATCTCAAGGGCAAGTGGCTGACCGCGTTTCAGCGCCAGGCGGACGGCACCTGGAAGGCCTTCTGGGACATCATCAACAGCGACCTGCCCGTCGCCGACGCCCTTCCCGCGGGCGCGGAAGAGCAGGCCGTCATGCAGATCGAACGCGAGTGGGCGGCGGTGAGCGCGAAGAACGACCTGGCGGGTCTCGACAAGATTCTCGCCACCGAATACGCGAACAACACCGACGGGCGGATTACGCCCAAGAAAGAGCTGCTCGCCAAGGTGAAGGGCGGCGCAACCAAGACCGCGTCCGCCGAGGCCGGTGAGATGAAAGTGCTCGTGCTCGGCGACACCGCCATCGCCCATGGCTTGTGGATGGAGAAGAGCACGATCGACGGCAAGGACACGAGCGGCACGTATCGCTACACCGACACCTTCATCAAGCGCGACGGGCGCTGGCAGGCGGTGACCACCTACTCGACGAAGGTGCAGTGAGGCGGTCGAGCCTCAGCAACCCTGCGGCCCTGAACACCTGGTGAGCGTCGCGGAACAGGCTACCGCTTTGCGGGCGCGAGCGGCGGCACTGGCATGGGCGCGTCTGTCCCCATGCGGAGCTGGAGGCCAGCTGCCTCCTTCGGCACTTCGAAGACAAGCAGCAGCGACGCTGGCTTGTCGCGGGCCGGAGCGGGAATGTCCCCGAGGTTGACCTCGCTGGCCAAGCCGGTCCTGCCAGGCTTGAAGAAGGCCATCGACTTGCCGACGACGACTCCCGACGGTTCGAGGTTGGCTCCTTTGGCGTCAATCAGGCGCGCTGCAATGGACGAAACGGACACCCCATTCTCATAACGCACGGAGAGCCCGGCGATCTTGCCGTCGGTGTCCGTTGCGGCCGTCGTGAGACGCTTGCCGTCGCCGCTGTTCCTGACCGACACCGCGACCACCAGGAAGACGTTGCCCTCGCCAAGCCGGATATCCTGCCGCCCGAATGTGATGGAGGGCGTCGACCACGCGGCGGAGACTTCCAGGGCCGGATCGGTCTGAGCGGCGGGTTTCGGCTGATCAGTGATCTCGCCCGCCCCGGAGGCGGGACCCACGGCCGGCACGGCTGGGAGCCCGTCCACGAGAACGGCCATCGGCTGCGAGGCGCCGAGTGCCACCTTGAATCCGGAGCTCCCCGTCGGGACCTCGTACACCAAGGCGAGCGACGCAGGCCCGCCGGCGGATCCATGCGACGGAACAATCTTGAGACCCGCTGCGAGTCCGCTGCGACCACGAAAGAACGCCATCCCGACCGAGGCACCGCCGACGGGCGTGTACCGAGCCCCCTCCGAGTCGATGAGTACCACGTTCGACGACCGAATCTCGCCCCCCGCGTTTGGAAACACCGTCATGCCGACCACGTGAAGGTCGTTGTCGAACATCGCCATGTCTTTCCATGACGTGCTCTTGTCTCCGACTGGTCTCGCCCGCAGGACGACGAAGCGGTGTCCCTCCGCCGGGCTGGCGGCGACCTTGTCGATGGAAACGCTGTCGGGCACCCATGCAGCGATGACGTCGAGACTCAGCTGGGTGGCCTCCTGACCGCTCGGGACCAGAGGAGCCCGCGTCGAACCCTGCGCAGTCACCGTGAGAAGCAGCACCGTCCCCAGCACCGCGAGCGCGCGCGCTTCGTGCTTCATGACCGTCCCTCCAGGCACGCGCGGCGCGCATTCAGCCGCGCGAGGCGTGCAGGTGCTCACCGGCGTCTCCCGTCCCGGCGGCACTTTCCGTGGCTCACCTGTATTGCCCGCCAGATGGTAGCACGGCGCGCGTGCCCGGCACCGCTGGCCTCACGCCGCCGGCCGAATGGGGCTATCATGCCTCGACCCCCTGACATCGACGAAGGAGCCGATCATGCACATCACACGTCCACTCGTTGCCCTTATCGCCCTCGCGACGGGAGTGGTTGCGGTTGCCGTCCTGAGCGCGGCGCCATCGCCGCAGGCGGATGAGAAGGGCTTCACGTCGCTCTTCAACGGCAGGGACTTCAGCGGGTGGATCTACGGCAGGCGCGGCGCGGCCGAGAACAAGTCGGGCAAGGGGTACCAGATCGAGAAGGGCGTCATCTACTCCACCAAGGACGACGGCGGCAACCTCTACACCGAGAAGGCATACGCGAACTTCGTGTTCCGGTTCGAGTTCAAGCTGACCGAGAACGCCAACAACGGCATCGGCATCCGGGCGCCGCTCGAGGGCGACGCGGCCTACGTCGGCATGGAGATCCAGGTGCTGGACGACGGCGGGTCGATGTACACGAAGCTCGAGCCCGGCCAGTACCACGGCTCCATCTACAAGGTGGTGCCGGCGAAGCGGGGCTTCCAGAAGCCTGTGGGGCAGTGGAACTCGGAGGAGATCACCGCGAACGGCCGGCGCATCACGATCAAGCTGAACGGCACGACCATCGTGGACGCGAACCTGGACGATGTGACGGACGAGGCGGTGCTGAAGCAGCACCGGGACCTGACGAAACCCGAGGGGTCGCGGGGGATCGCGAACACGACGGGGCACATCGGGTTCCTGGGGCACGGGGCCCACGTCGAGTTCCGGAACATCCGCATCAAGGTGCTGTAGGCGCACTCCTACTCGAACACCAGCGTCCCGAACCTCGCGAAGTCGTGGAAGGTGCGCCCGACGTCGGCGGGCCGCCCGCGATGGCGACCGCCTTCTCGATCTTCCGCGTGCCGTCGTAGTGCCACGGGCGCCACCCGAGGAACTGGCCGCCGAAGTTCGGGACCAGGATGGGCAACTCGAAGACGTCCTCGTTCCACAGGGCGAGGAAGTCCTCCTGAAGCGTCGCTGTCAGGGTGCGATCCTCGCCGTCCATGAGCACGTAGAGGCCGGTGGGGGAGTAGAGCATCTTGAAGCGGCACTGATACGGAGAGCCTTCGGCCGCCCGCGCCCGGAGCGCCTGCCACTCCTCCTTCGCGCAGGCCGGCGCGCTGCCCTTGCGGTCGACGGCGAAGTCGTCGGTGCGGTGGACCTGCAACGACGGCAGAGCCACGCCAGCCGGGACTGTCTCCGGTCCATGCGCCCACAGGAGCGAACCCGCCACCAGGAACAGGACAAGCGACCCGATCACGCGGCCTGTCATGACGGTCCCCTTATCTCGCCGGATATCAGCGCCCCACAGGCGTGAGCGACGCTTGCGGGCATTCTGCCACGCCTTCCCGCAGCCGCTAAGGTGACATGCGCCACAATGCTCCGCCAGCCTGGCGGTGTAGGTCGTTGCGGCTCCGCCAGCGCGACGGTGATCGCTGTAAGCCCCAGCACTCGGGCTTCCGTGACGGCGAGGGCGCGATCGGTGGGTCCTCGAGCGGCCAATGTCCTGCGGCAGTGTGCCGGCGGGAGAGGGGCGCCAGTCTCGCGGCGCATCGCGTCGGTGCCCGACTCTTGTCTCAGCAAACTGGTGTTTCCCGAAACGGATCCGGACCCGCTCTACTCGCCAGCCAGTTGCCGCTAGTCCGATCGAATTCGCCTTCTAGCGGGTGTCTGCGAAAGGGGGTTAAGCCCAACCGCCGGTTGGGTGTCGCACGATTGATACACATTCTCGCGGCCAGAGCGGCGAGTCCGTAACGCCGCCTGGCCCACGGGTGTATACTGCCCGGCACCCCTAGGAACTTGGCCTCAAGGAACTGTCGCCATGGTGCGGCGTTCTCGACGTTCGGCCGCCGTCACTCGCGACCCGCCTGGCGAATTCGGCGGCACGCTAGGGGCTTTGCCGCCAACCCGACAACTCCCGAGCATCAGTCAGGAGAGGGGCATGGCGAACGCCCGGTCCCCGCCCGCCGTGGCACCCCACGAGAGGCTCTCGATGCCGTGCGGGACTCGAGGAGCCTTGTCGGGAGCCCCTAGGCCCACGGTTGCGCTAGTCGGCAGAACTTGACGCGAATGATCGCAAAGGAGAGGGCCCGGGAGCGAGGAACCGCAGGTGACACGGCCCCCACACCAGCACAGCGCGACGAGACAAGATTGCCATCTGCGCCCCGCTCGGGACAGCTCAACCTAGAAAGGCCCGGTGAATCATGGAAAGGCCATCTCCGAGACAACCGGTGGTGTCGGCCGAGAAACGGGCAAAAGCCCCACAATTCCCTTGGCGAACAGGCCTCAGCCGATTCTGGCGACCAATCCTGCTCCTAGCCGGCTTGCTAGCGCTGGGCGTCCAACCGGTGCAGGCCCAATGTCCAAACCAGAGTGTGTCAGTCAACGGCCTGCCCGGCGGTAGTGGACGCCCCTGGGAACCACGAGCTGGGCAGGGCGTGTTTGCCAGCGCCTCCATCGAGGAAGAAAAGTCAATCACCCGCGACTATCAAGGCATGACGTACGTGGTAGCCACGGCCACCAAGTCTGCCGCCGTTTACGCGAACAATGGAGGCGAACTCTCGGCCATCGCCGCGGTACAGGTCACTGGGGAGAGCAGTTCCCCAATGAACTACAACGTAGAGGAGGGTGCTGCGGGGCAGTTGAGAGAGTTCGCGTTCATGATATTTGACAATCAGGGGAACCCTCCTCCGGCGAATCTCCCCATGCCAGTACCCTTGGTGATGGAGTATCGGGTTGAACTCGACGGTTCATACACGCAGTTCGATGGCACCACCGCGCCCGGTCTTCGCGGCTGGGCCTTTGGAGGGGTAAGCGTAGGTCAGTGCGACTACCCAGGCCACTATGCCACCATGAGCTGCACATGGAGTGGCGGATCCGTGACTTCGCTCTGCACACTCTCAGATCGGATGGGGGCAGACCAGGATGTGGATGACTCTGGTCTCATCCGCTTCTCTACGAGCGCGGGCTATTTCGTGGTCAGCCTTCTCGCGACCGTCGTTGTAGACACGGACACACTCCTCGAATTCGGGACAGGAGGCCATGCACAGGGGCAGATCGTGGTGGATCCCTTCGTGTACATCGATCCGAGCTATCCGTATAAGGACCAACTCAAGGTATACACGTACCAAAGTCCCTATTCGAACGTGTGGGTGCCTCACGTGCGGACCGTGATCGACGGCGATGGGGATAGCTACCTCTCTAGCGTGGACTGTAACGATGGTGACGCCTCAATTCACCCAGGGGCGGTTGAGGCGTGCGACGACGGCATTGACAACGACTGTGACGGATATGTCGATGCGGCGGACCCCGATTGCGGGGGCAACCCGGACGCCGACGGGGACGGCGATCCCGACGCTACAGACTGCGCACCGAACAACGCGAACGTCTTCCACGGCGCGACCGAGACGTGCAACGGCGTGGACGACAATTGCGACGGAACGATTGACGAGGGCATCTCGCCAACGCCGACTATCTGCGGCGTCGGCGCGTGCAGGGCGGCGGGCACGCTCTCCTGCCAGAACGGCCAGATGGTCAACTCCTGCAATCCCGGCTTGCCGAGTGCCGAGACCTGCAACGGCGTGGACGACAACTGCAACGGGACGATTGACGACGGCATCCCGGCGACGCCGACCACCTGTGGCGTCGGCGCGTGCGGCGCGGCCGGCACACTCTTCTGCCAGAACGGCCAGATGGTCAACTCCTGCACGCCCGGCTTGCCGAGCGCCGAGATCTGCAACGGCGTGGACGACGACTGCGATGGGGCGACGGATGAAGGGGTCCTCGCCACGTTCTTCCGGGACGCGGACGGCGACGGCTTCGGCACCGCTGGAACCTCCATCCCGGCGTGCTTCCCACCGACCGGGTATACGGCCAACAGCAGCGACTGCAACGACGCTAACGCCTCCGTACATCCTGATGCAGCGGAGCTGTGCAACGGCATCGACGACAACTGCAACGGGACGGTCGATGAGGGTGTGTCATGCGATGCGGACGGTGACGGCGTACCGAACGCGTCTGACAACTGCAAGGTGGTGCCGAATCCGACGCAACTCGACACCGACGGGAACGGTCTTGGCAACGCGTGCGACGTTCCGAAGAACAAGGACGAGTGCAAGAAGGACGGCTGGCGATCGTTTGTCAGCGCCCATTTCCCCAACCAGGGCCAGTGTGTCGCCTTCGTGGAGGCCAGTATCAAGGGAAGCTCTCGCTGACGGTCAGCGTTAGCGTGTCCTGGGCCGGATGCGCCGCATCCGGCCCGGTTCCAATTCCATCCCTTGAGGGGAGGTTGGGTCTGCTCTCAAGGAACGGAGTCAATCGGGACGGTTTCGGTTCGCGAATAGCCGGTACGCGCCCGAGATCGTCAAGCAGAGGGTCGGGGGCTTGAGCGTCGTCAGGAAGCCTCACCGTTGAGGGGAATACTGTCGCCGCGGCAATGCGGAGCCGCATCTCTGCGCCGCAGATTGTCTCCGAGGACCTTTCAGAAGATGTCCGTGGCCACCGTAAGGAGCTGCATATGAGCACAGCGTCTGTCAGCGCTCTGGGTGTTGCGCTCCTCCTGCTGCCGCTTGGCAGTAACTCACAGGATGCCAACAAGGCGACGGTGGCGGCCGAGTTCAAGGGCGGAACAATCACGGTGGAGGAGTTGGAAAGAAGTGCGGCCGGAGAGCTCATCAACCTCGCCGTTCAGCGGCAGAAGATTCTCGAGAACCAGCTCGAACTCAGGATCGCCTCCACGCTCGTGGGGCTCGAGGCAAAAGCGAGGGGCCTAAGTGAGGCGGACCTGCTTCAACAGGAGGTGTACGCGAAAGTCACGGAACCGTTAGTCGAGGAGATCGACGCCTACTACCAGGCGAGCCGCGACATGATGAAGGAACCTCAGGAGAAGGCCGTTCCGCGAATCAAGCAGGCGCTCAGCTCCCAACGGCGGCAGAAGCTCTACGCCGAGTTTGTGGATCGTCTCAAGGCGAAGTACGAAGTGAAGACACTCCTTGAAGCCGTTCGCATCAAGGTGGACACCGCCGAATCGCCAGTTCGGGGACCAGCCACCGCCGGGGTTACCATCGTCGAGTTCTCGGACTTCGAATGTCCGTACTGCGCGACACTCTCGAAGACGCTGGCTGAGATCATCAAACAGTACGGCGCCAGCGTGCGTCTGGTTTTCCGCCACTTCCCACTGGAGCGGATTCACCAGAACGCCATGAGAGCCGCAGAGGCGTCGGTATGCGCGTTGGACCAGGGCAGGTTTTGGGAGATGCACGAGGAGCTGTTCAAGGGTGGAGCGCTCACGGAAGTAGAGATTTCGAACAGAGCGACGGCCGCCGGACTCAAGGTGCAGGAGTTTCAGGCCTGTCTGACATCGGGCCGAGTTACCGTGCGCGTGAGGGCTGATATGGCGGCCGCGAAGGCCCTCGGCGTGTCGAGTACGCCGTCATTCTTCATTAACGGCCGGCCGATGCGTGGAGCGGTTCCAGTCGATCAAGTCCGGCGCGTGATCGATGAGGAACTCGCCCAGGCGAACAGGAAGCGTGGGACACGGTCGTCTGCCCGCTGAGGTTGGGTCGGCCGGCGAAGCGGGGCTTCCAGAAGCCTGTGGGGCAGTGGAACTCGGAGGAGATCACCGCGAACGGCCGGCGCATCACGATCAAGCTGAACGGCACGACCATCGTGGACGCGAACCTGGACGATGTGACGGACGAGGCGGTGCTGAAGCAGCACCGGGACCTGAGGAAGCCCGAGGGGTCGCGCGGGATCGCGAACACGGCGGGACACATCGGGTTCCTGGGGCACGGCGCGCACGTCGAGTTCCGGAACATCCGGATCAAGGAGCTGTAGGCGCGCTCCTACTCGAACACCAGCGTCCCGAACTTCGCGATGTCGTGAAAGGTGCGCCCGACTTCGGCGGGCGGCCCCGCGAGGGCTGAGCGCCTGCGCACACACGCGCGAGGCCAACACGACGAACCGAATCAGCCAGTCGAGCACGCGAAGCCTCTCGGCCCAGCCGCCGGATGCGTGCCGTGAATGGACGTGCCGCGAATGGACCCAGGCATCGGCGGCAACCTGATGTAAGCTCCGCGCGGGGGGAGGCCGGGATCAGGGTCCGAGAACACCCATGAAGCTGCTGCTGGTCCTTCCCACGTCGCGCACGCACGCTGGCGAGCCGGTGCGCCTCGAGCGGCTCTTCGGCCGGGGGCAGGGCCTTGCCCTGGCGCAGCTGGCCGCCCTCACGCCCGCCGGCCACGACCTTCGACTGGTCGAGGAGTTCCACCAGGACGTGCCCTTGCGCGAGGATTTCGACCTGGTGGCCCTGTCCGTGAACACGGCCAACGTGGTGGCAGCCTATCGCGTGGCGGACCACTTCCGCGGCCGCTCGGTGCCCGTGGTGGCCGGAGGGATCCACGCGACGGTGTGTCCCGAGGAGGTTGCCGAACACGCGGACGCGGTGGTGGTTGGCGAAGGCGACACGGTCTGGCCGATGGTGCTCGAGGACGCGGCGCGCGGCGAGCTGGCTCCGCGCTACCGGGCCCCTCACCCCTGCGATCTGGCCGTCCTGCCGTCGCCGCGGCTCGACCTCCTGGCCCTCGAGCACTACACGGTGCGGGGGCTGGGGCTCTTCGTCAGCGTCGCGGCCACCCGCGGGTGCCCGCACTCCTGCGCCTTCTGCAGCGCCCGGATCGTGTTCGGCCGGCCCTGCCGACGCCGGCCTGTGGCCAGGGTCCTCGACGACATCGCCGCGGCCCGCGACGCCGCCCGGTCCCTGGGCGCCTGCCACGTCTGGTTCGTCGACGACACTCTGGATGCGGACCCTGCCTACGCGAAGGAGCTTTTCGAGGCCCTCGTGCCGCTCCGGCTCCGGTGGGTGGCCATGATGAGCATGCGGGCCGCCGAGGATGAAGAGCTCCTGACGCTGGCGGCGCGGTCGGGCTGCCAGGGCGTCTTCGTGGGCGTCGAGAGCCAGGACCCGGCTACGCTGGCCGACATCGGCAAGGCCCGCAACCTGCCACGCGACTACGCGCGGGCCTTCGCCGCGTTCCGGCGCCACGGCCTGCGCGTGCAGGCGAGCATGATCTTCGGGTTCCCGGGCGACCGGCCGGCCACCTTCGAGGCAGCCGTCGACCTGCTCATCCAGGAGCGCGTGGACGTGAGCCACGTACACCCGCTCTGCCCGTTCCCGGGCACCGAGCTGTACGAGCGATTCAAGCGCGAGGGACGCCTCTTCGACGAGCGCTTCTGGCTGCGAGAGGCCATCAACCCCTTCGCCGTGCACCGCCTCGACCACATGACGCCCGACGCGTACGAGCGGGCCTTCTGGCATGCGCTCGGCCGGCTCTATTCGCGCCGCGCCATCGCCAGGCGGCTCCTCTGGCCTCCGCGGGCGCGCAACCTGGTGCCGGTGCTCTACATGAACCAGGGCCTGCGCACGCAGGTGCGCGAGCGCCGCTTCAGCATGACGTAGGGCGCCCCGCCATCCTGACCGCCTCCCGGCCCGCGCGTCCCCGCGGCTACTCGAACACGAGGGTGCCGAACTTCGCGATGTCGTGGAAGGTGCGCCCGACGCGGGCCCAGTCCCAGCCCGCGCTGCGGCCGCCGTCGTAGTCCAGGCGGTAGACGTTGGCGCGCCACGTCGTGCCGGGCCGCGGCGGGACGTTCTGCAGGGGCTTGAGCAGGTCGTAGGGCAGGTACACCTCGGCCGTCCAGCCGGTGATGCTGGCGCCCGACTTCGCCGGGCCGCCCGCGACGGCGACCGCCTTCTGGATCTTCCGCTTGCCGTCGTAGTGCCACGGGCGCCAGCCGAGGAACTGGCCGCCGAAGTTCGGGACCAGGATGGGCAGCTCGAAGCCGAGGGGCGAGATCTCGTACTCGAAGTAGACGGGGTACCGCTCGTCCGGCCACAGGAAGAACTCGAAGACGTCCTCGTTCCACAGGTCGAGGAAGTCCTCCTGCAGCGTCGCCGTCAGGGTGCGGTCCTCGCCGTCCATGAGCACGTAGAGGCCGGTGGGGGAGTAGAGCATCTTGAAGCGGGACTGATACGGAGAGCCTCCGGCTGCCCGCGGCCGGAGCGGCTGCCACTCCGCCTTCGCCCAGGCCGGCGCAGTGCCCTTGCCGTCGACGACGAAGTCGCCGGTCCGGTGGACGTGGAGCACCGCGGCTGGCGGGTCCGCCGGAGCCGCCTGCTCTCCGGACGCCCACAACCCGGAACCTATTGCCACGGACGGAATCAACAAACCGAGCAGCCACCGCCTCACGACGTCCCCATTCCGCGCACCGGCACGCCGGCCGCTGTCACCATTGCGCATCCTCGACGCCCGACGTCGCCAGCGAGACGACAACGCCGTGGACAATTGCGCCGCCCCTTATCTCGGCTGGCCGACGACGGCCGCCCCGGGCGGGTAGCGCGCGCTCAGCCAGCGCAGGAGATCCGGAAGCGGGTCGCTCCCGGCGTCCGAGCGGCTCGTGATTGGGGCCTCCCGGATGACTGCCTTCGGCGGATCGCCTCCCCGGAAGTCGGCGCGATCGATGACGAGGCCATCCGGCCACGTGAGCAGCGCCGCGTGGCGATCGATGCGGTAGGCCTTGCCCGCCGGCGGCTCCGGTTCGCCGGGGTCGTGGAACGAATGGTACTGCCCGACGACGACGCTCTCGCGGGCGATGCAGAGGAGGAGGCGCACCTGCTCCGCGTCGCGGGCCTGGAGGCTCTCCGGCAGATCAGGCCAGTTGACGTAGCGCATCACCTTGCCGCTCTCGACCAGGAGCAGCGACGCGGGCCCGATCATCTGTGACCGCGAAAGCGCCGGGCTGGCCGTCGCTGCCGCCGCGCACAGGCCCCTGGCCTGGTCCTCGAGGACCAAGACAGACGGGCCGCGGCGGGGAATCGTCGAGCGCTCGGCGGGCACCAAGCCGCCGGACTCGGGCGCGCGCCCGCAAGCGGGTGCCAGCAGCCCGATCGCGAGGGCGACCGCGAGCGACGCGGCGGCCGTGCCGTTCAATCGGTATCGAGTCTCGGCTCGCATGGAAACCGGCTCCGCAGGCGACACCGGCCGCGCCGGGGTCATCCCCGGCGTCGGACTCTCGTCAGGACCAGGAGCACCACCACGGCGGCGACGACGAGGTAAACCGTGTTGCCCTCGCCGATATAGAGCTCGAGTTGGTACCGGGCATTCGTCAGCGCCGCCGCGAGCGTATCGAGCAGGCCGTACTCGACGATGGCCTGGCCCAGGATCAGGTGAACCGGCGGCTCGGCAAGCACGGCTCATGATGCGCCCGGGCCGGGCGCGCTGTCAAAACGGCGTATCGCGCCATCAATCGGGTTACCCGCCGACAAGGAGGAAGACGGTGGGAGGACAACCCGTGGGTCCACACGCGCGACAGGAGTATCTGGCTCGGATGCGGGACCGGTGTTCGGGGTTGAAACGGGCCGTCCGCAGTCAGTCGATCAGCGAGGTGGTGGCGGTGATCGGGTATCACCGCAGGGCGGTGATCCGGCTCTTGCGGCGGCCGGCCGCGGCAGGCGCTGGCCGCGATACCAGACCTCGAGGTGGCCATCTTCGTACTCGCACACGAGTACCGTCGAGCGGCTCGGCGGGTAGTACCGGCCGCGTCGCTCGAGCTGCGGCAGGCGATTGTCGTGGCGCACGATCCAGTCGTGGGTCACCGTGCGCGTCGTCTCCAGGCGAAACACCTGGCCGAGATCCACGCCCGACGGCACCGGCGTATGAAAGTCCTCCGCGGCCGCGGGCGGTCGCGCAAACCGCACATTGTGGTCGGGGATATAGGTCGCCGCGAGAAACCCATGGTCGGCGCGTAGTCGCCAATGCCGAGCCGGCACAGCTTCTTCACTAACCGGTCTTGATGGGTGCCGAGGCCGCGTTCCACCCGGCCCTTCGTCTGGGTCCGGCCCGGCTGGCACGCCCACGGACGAAACCGGTACTCCTGCGCGAGGTCCAGAAACCGCGGGTGAAACACCACGTGCTGCGGGCGATGCACGAGGACGGCCGCCTTCTGGTTATCCACGACCACCTTGTCGGCAACCCGGCCAAACCACTCGAAGCTCCGGACCATCCCCTCGTAGGTGTGCTCGGCGTCTTCGCTGTCGGTGCACCAGAAGTGAAACCGTGGCGAGTACCCCAGCGTGTTCGCCGAGAAGTGCACTTCGGTGTCGACGCCAGCCAGGGGGGACCGACACGCGGCCCCAGTCGCTCTGCAGTTGCTGGCCGGGCTGGGTCTCGAAGCGGACGGCCAACCGGCTCGGGCGCAGCACCCGCTTCGGCCGACTGTAAGCCCGATCAATCGACGCACCCCCCGCGGTACCCGCGGCCCGCAGCTCCCGCCAGATCACCACGGCGTTCCAGACGCCCTCCTGCAGCAGCGCGTCAATCCGCGGACGGTACGGATCCATCAAGCTCCCACGCCGGGCCGGCGGCCGCCCCTCCTCGCCCTGCGCCAAGGCCCGACTCACGGTCTTGGGGTGGCCCCCCAGTTGCTCGGCGATGCCTCACTCGCAGACACCGCGCTTCACGAGTGCATCAATCATCAGGATCTCCTCCGTTCGCAACACTGCTGTCCCTCCGGGTTGGCTAGGCCACGAAGGGACATTGTGGCTGCTGATCGGAGGACTTCGTATCTGCTGTTCAGAAGCCTCCTACCATTGGCGCTGACAAGGTACATCTGCGCCCCCACCAGCCAGGCGTGCACACCCGTCCACAGCGCCGCCGTGACCGCGACTTGGCAATTGCCGATCTTGTCCAACGTGCCCGAATACTGCCGCTGGACCCCGACCGACGCCCGCCCCTGTTTGGGAAAGCCCGTGCCGTCGAGCATGAGGATCCAGGCGCGCGCCGGGATCGCGGACCGCAGGCGCCGCCACAGACCGTCTACACTCCAGGCGGCTTCGGTGACGAAATACTGCAGCGCCTAATAACTGCCCGGGTCGCGCAGCCAGGCCCACATCGTTTCGATCGACTTGCGGCGGCTGTCGCTCAGCCCGCGTTCGACATAGCGCCGCTGGCCGCCCCGCTGGGTGCGGTGACTGAAGATCGGCTCGAACACCTCGAGCCAGTCCGTCAACCGCGTCAGCCCGGCAGGCGCGTCGTGCACTGCCGCGCAGCGTACGGTCATGTCCCGTCAAGTGGTGGGACGTAGATCGTGTCTCTTCCTGAGTTCCTGAGCCACGGTTCGGCGTGGACGCTGACGAGCCCGCAGACGGGTGTCCCACTGCGACCACACCGGTTCATCGTCCTCCTACGCCATCGCCATCAATAGTTCCTGCTCACTGGCGGCGACGATCGGCGTCACTAGCCGCTTCATCGACTCCGCGCTGAAGTAACGGCGCTCGGCGACCGCCCATTCATCGTCCTGCTCAAGCAGGATGGCGCCGACCAAGCGAATGGCGGCCCGGACGTTCGGGAAGATGCCGACGACGTTCGACCGGCGCTTGATCTCCTTGTTCAGCCGCTCCAAGGGATTCGTGCTGTGTAGCTGCCGGCGATGCTCCTACGGAAAGCGCTTGTGCGCCAGGATGTCCTCGGCCGCCTCCTCCAGGAGCGCCGCCGCCTGGGGAAACCGCGCGTGCAGGCCGTCAGAGACCTTGTGGAGCTGCGTCAGGGCACTCGCGTAATCAGGTTGCGCGAAGATCGTGCGGACGATCGCGGCGATGGGCTCGCGCATCGCCTGCGGCACCGTGGCGAGCAGATTCCGCATGAAATGGACGCGGCAGCGTTGCCAGGCGGCCCCGCTCAGCACGGTGCCGATCGCTTGCTTGAGCCCTTCATGGGCGTCGGAGATCACCAAACGCACACCGCTGAGCCCACGCTTCACCAAGCTCCGCAGGAACGCGGTCCAATAGCCGCGATCTTCCGAGGCCCCCACGTCGATCCCCAGGACCTGGCGCGCGCCATCCAGGGCAACGCCGATCGCCACCACCGTCGCTTGGCTGACCACCCGGCCGTCGATCCGGACTTTGTGATACGTCGCATCCAGCCAGGCGTACGGATATTCGCCGGTGAGCGGTCGGGTGCGGAAGGCCTCGACCAGCGGATCAAGGTCGGCGCAAATCCGCGACACCTCCGACTTCGAGATCCCATCGCGACCGAGCGCCTTCATCAAGGCATCGGCCTTCCGGGTCGAGACGCCATGCACGTACGCTTCCTGCACCACCGTCAGCAGGGCCTGCCCAGCCCGGCGGCGCGGCTGCAGCAGCGACGGGAAGTAGGTCCCGGGTCGGACCTTCGGGATCGCCAACTCAATGGTCCCCACGCGGGTGTCCCACGTCCGGGTGCGTGTGCCATTGCGAAGCGCCGTCCGCTGATCGGTCCACTCGTACCGCTCCGCGCCGATTAGGCCGGCGACCTCGCTTCCCATCAGCGCCTGCGACAACACCCGGATGCCCTCCCGGAGCACATCCCCGTCCTGCTCCTCAAGGAGCTTGCCAATAAACGCGGTCAGATCCATCCTTCCCTTGACCATCGGCATCCCCCTCCGTGTTGGTCCTCTTTGACGAGAGAAACTCACGGAACGATGCCCGATGGCCGCTTGCTTGTCCAGCCTCAGCAGCCTACCGAATTCCTACCACGTCCGGGACACTACCACTACTTTGTCATCTTCGCAGCGAAGGATTCCGCCGGAAACTGTCGATTAGGTTCAACACGCGCTGGGTATTGAGGATGTACAACACGCCCATGATCTCGCGCACCCAGAGCCGCACGGTCGGCAGGGTGGGGCGTGCGCCGTTCCCGTTCCGCGGGCGTTCGAGCTGGA
Organism: uncultured Acidobacteriota bacterium; assembly: GCA_963809475.1. GTDB lineage: Bacteria > Acidobacteriota > Vicinamibacteria > Vicinamibacterales > JAKQTR01 > JAKQTR01. The sequence goes on along the minus strand of CAWEJS010000002.1, from coordinate 820,179 downwards.
GAAAAGTGAACGCGATGGCGGTGAGGACCACGTGATGCGTCCAGCCGCGGTAGGGCTGCCCCTCGAAATGGTCGAAGCCCAGGTCGTCCTTCAGCTCCCGGTACTGCTGCTCGATGGGCCAGCGGCTGCGCGCCAGGCGGACCAAGTCGTGCAACGTCGCGGTCGCGTCGAGATTGAGCAGGTAGTACTTCCGCTCGTCGGTCGCGAGGCTGCGCTCGCACAGCAGCCACCGCTCGCCGCGACTCTTGACCGGCCGCACCCGCGAGGCCGCGAAGCGCGCCGCCAGGGGCCCTTTGGTGCGGGTGGCCCACGTGACGCGGGTCCACGCCGTGTCCGGCACGGCCGTGCCGACTTCGCTGACCGGCCGCGCACGTCGGGCCCCGGCGTTCCAGACGGTGACACACCCCCGAATCGCCAGCGCATACCGCTAGCCGAGATGCTCGAGGCCTCGCCGAAACGCGGCCGTGGACCCGTAGTCGGCGTCGGCGACCACGGCCGTGATCGTGAAGCCCGCCTTCATCGCCCGACGAATCTGGTTCAGCGCGATGCGCCACTTCTCGCGGAAGCGTGTCGTCTCGGGAATCCCCGCGCGGGCACAGCGATCGGGATCGGCGATCCAGGCCTGCGGGACATACAGGTCGCAACTCAGCGGCCACGTCAGGCCGTCGGCCAGCAACACGGTCGACACCGCGACCTGGCAATTGCCAATCTTGCTCAGCGCGCCACAGTACTGACGTTGCACGCCCGGCGAGTGGCGCCCCTGCTTGGGCAACCCCGTATCGTCGATGGCGAGCAGCCCCTCGCGCAGCGGCACCACCGCGCGCAGCCGCGTCCACAGGGCGTCCGCCTCCCACGGCGAGTCGGTGACGAAGTGCTGCAATGCCTGGTACGTCGCCGGATCGCTCAGGCGGCCATGCATCGCCTGCATGAACTTCCGCTCGCTGTCGTTGAACAACCCGTCCAGATACCGGCACGCCGCCTCGCGTTGCGGCCGGCGGTTGAAGCAGACGCCGAACTGATCGACAAACGTCCCGAAGCGCGCCAAGATCTCGCGGGCGTTGCGATCGTCCACGTCCGCTATCGTAGAAGATCGGGGTCATTTGTACAAGTACGAACTCCTGGATCGTGATGTACGGCCGATTGAATCTGACAAAGTAGTGCTAACCAGCGTACCAAACTCGTCGGACTTGCACAATGTCATCAAAGGGGATTACTTTCGAAGGTCGCGATTCCTTCCAGAATCTGGCGTCCGATCCGACAGAGTCGTACCAAAACTCATGATGCGTCTCGTCAGTAACGGGAACTTGATTCTGGCAAGGTCCGGCGGTGTTATCGTGCTCTCTTCGTCAGTTGTTCTGGGAGCCCCTTGTGACAATCGTCGGAGCGGCGGACCTATCAGCTCCTGGCGATTTGGACGCGTCTTGGGCTGATCGTTCAGCTGCGTCCTCTAAGGAAGGACGACTTATGAATGGACTCGCCCCGTCGGTTATGGCGCTCATTGGTGAAGGTCGATTCGAGGACGCCTTAGAGCGCATGAGGTCAGCGTACGCTGACGGGGGAGCGACCCCGGAACCAGGGATCCGCCTTGTCCTGGCAGATCTCCTAGAACGGACCGGTCGGCTGACGGAATCTCGTGAACTACTCGGCAGTATCGCAAAGTGCGCCCACATGTCGGACGTCGACCGAGCCAAGTACTACCTACTTGACGGACTGCTTCTGAAGCACTTGGGGCATCTTCCCGAATCAGCGACAGCGTTTCGGCAGGCCTGTGAGTTTGCCACGCAGGCCAATTCGCTCGAAATGCTCTGCTGGGCACAACTTCGGCTCTTAGGTGTCGCAGCAGACGTCGGCGCGGGGCAGTCGACGGGGGACAGACTCGCGGATCTCCGACACAACATCGAAAGGGCTGCGGTCCCCAGCCTGTCGATCGCCTATCATGTCTTCACCGCCGAACAGGACGCCAAGCGCGGTCAGTTGGCGGCCTCACGGCATCACAGCGAGCTCGCGGAGTCTCTGCTAGCGAGTCATCCGAATGTCTGGCTTCGCGGGCTCTTAGAACTTCAGTACGCCTGTCTGTTCTACTTGGAGGGCAGTTTCCCCGCGGCCCTCGTCGCATCGCGGGGCGCACTCGCGTCGTCTAGTCAATCGGGCCACCTCCATACTCGCCTCATCGCGCTACTTGACATGGCGGCGGCATATCTTGCGGCTGGCCAGTCAGCGCGGGCACAAGCCTGCATCGACGCTGGTCTGGCAGGTGCCAGGCCCGAGGAGTCGGTATGGGGACTACTCCTCGAGACGCTCGCGGAAGCTCAACTGGTGAACAGAGACGTTTCCGGATGTGTGGAGTCGCTCAGCAAGGCCGAACAGACGGCCATTGCTTTGGGTCAGACAAGGTCGTCGTGGAGTAGAACGTGGAATCTGAGAACGGCGGCCCGGCTGTTGCAGCGCAGGGAGAGGTGGGGTGAGTCTCTTCAGCTGATACAGGCCGTAGGAGAACAGGGGCTGGCCGAGTCCGGTTCGTTTACTGCCGCCCAAGTCGAAGCTTTGAAGACGCTAGCGCTGTCTCACGTCGGGCCTCCCGAAGCGGCCGCAGCAGCGGTCCTTGGGCTCTTACGCCAGCAATTCGAGTCTTCAATGTCCTTCCAGGGTTTCACGGTGACGGCGAGTGCGTCGTTGCTCGAGCTCGTCAGTGCCAGGACCGCATCTGTGGAGTACTTCGCTCGCGCGTTGCGCATTCTCGGTGCGACAGGTGAGACCAGCAGTCTCGTGGAGGTTGTGGATCAGTTCATCGGCGTGCTTCAGCGAAGATCTGACGCACCACCAACGCCAGCGGGGTCCGAGCCTGTCAGGCCAGTGTGGCGGCCAACGGAACTCGTCTGCCACTTGGAGGCGTCGAGTTCTGTGCTATCGCCCCATTTCCCAACTGGGGGAGATGTCCTCGCCTTCCTTGGCACCCTCCCCGAACTCAGAACGGCACCTCGAACCCTCGGAGAAGAGACGCTTCGGCTCTTGTCAGCCTTCGGCTGGATCCGAGATGGAGTGGTGGTGCAGACGAGCAGCGGTGGGACGGAGACTGTCGTGGCCAGTTACTCCAAGGCGCCACCGGTGGCGAGCACCCCGCAGCGCGAACTTCCAGGAGAGCTGCCCATTCGCGTGCGCCTCGGGGCGAAACTGGGGCAGAGCTATGACCTGCTTCTTGTGCCAAGCGATCAGGGGGCGTCGGCGATACACTGCGGCGAGATCGCCCGAATGCTTGCGGTCATGGTGGGTTCAGATCTCCAGGGCGACGCAGCTTCGGCGACTCCGGGGAACATGGGCGAGACCCAGATTGTTGATGACGAGTTCGGTCTCTTCCTCTCGCCGGCAATGACCGCCTTACTCACCTCGGCAAAGCGAGTGGCGCCGCTCAGGATAACAATCCTGCTCACGGGGGAGAGTGGCACGGGGAAAGAGGTGATTGCGAATGCGATCCACCGCTTTTCGGGGACGGCGTCCGCTCCGTTCGTCGCCCTCAACTGCGCGACGGTCCCTAGGGACATGCTCGAGAGCCAGCTGTTTGGGTACAGGCGCGGTGCCTTTACGGGAGCAGTTCAGTCGTTCCGGGGCGTGATTAGGGCGGCGGAGGGAGGGACCCTGTTTCTGGACGAGGTCGGCGAGCTGTCCCCAGAGATCCAGCCCAAACTGTTGCGTTTCCTAGATTCTGGAGAGATCCAACCACTTGGCGAAGCCACACCGCACCGCGTAGGCGTGAGGGTGATTGCCGCTACAAACGCTGACTTGGAGACGCTGATGAAGGAGGGACGGTTTCGCGAGGACTTGTACTACAGACTCAATGTGGTCCATCTTCAAGTGCCGCCGCTGCGAGAACGCCGCGACGAGATCGCTCCCTTTGTGAGGCGGTTTCTAACAGAGCACGCCGACGAATTCGGCAAGAGCGACATATGGCTGTCCGATGAAGCGCTAGAACATCTCCTCCTCTACTCATGGCCCGGAAACGTACGGCAGCTCTCCCACGAGATGAGGCGGCTCGCAGCCCTTAATGACTCTGGAGCCCGCATTTCCGTGGGGGACCTGAGACCGGAGTTCCGGAATCCAACCACCCCTCAGGTTCCACCAACCGGCGGTGAGCCTCACACGCTAAGCGTTCGGATTGACAGGCCACTGTCAGCGATCGTGAGTGATGTTGAGTCAGCGGCCCTCAGTCACGCACTTGAGGCCACAAACGGTCAACTCGAGTTAGCGGCAAGACGGCTGGGGTTGTCTCGAAAGGGACTGTATCTCAAACGGCAACGTCTCGGTCTGACTCGTTGAGGCCCCGAGTCACTCCGACTGATGCCTGCGCACAGTGAGTTCTTCGCCAAACGCCCCGGGCACCTTCTTACGGCTTCTGGCTCCACGCGGTTGACCCCCGGCCGGCCGGCAAACGAGCTTCGTGATCCTGCTATCTGGCCCACTTTGATGCCGGAATCTGGTCCCCTGTTACCCTAACCGGCCTCAGCGACACCGCGTTCAGGCGGCGAGGAGGGGCGGTTGGACAGGAGAGCCAAAACGGAGTTGTTCGCCGAGATTCGGCGGGAATATCAATTCGGCGTCGGCACGACCAAGGGTGTGGCGCGCAAACTCGGCGTCCATCGGCGGCAAGTCCGACAAGCCCTGGCGGACGCGCGACCCCCTGAGCGGACGCATGCGACTCGAGCGCGACCGGTGCTGGCTTCGGTCCAGGCGTTCATCGACGAGGTTCTGGATGCGGATCGGTCGGCCCCGCGGAAGCAGCGACACACCGCCCGCCGCATTCACGATCGGCTGCGCGTGACGTATCCGCGCTTGCCGATGGCGGCCTCGACCTTGCGCGAGTATGTGCGCGAGTGGATACGGCAGTAGGGGGTATTGGCGCGGTTCAGCGTCAAAACTGCCGTTGCATGGGCAGATACTGCTGCCGACCTTGTGACATGGGAACCTGACGTCAAACGTCAATAGGACGACTTCAGCGACCCGGTTTGCGGTGAGTAGTAAGCAGTTCTCACGGGGACGAAGGCGTCAGCGCCGAGGCGCCTAACGGTAGTTTACTGCGAGCGCAGCAGAGAGACCTGTAACTGCTTCTCAGCGGTGCAGTTGCCGCGACGGCAGCGTCTTACCCCTGCGGGGTAACACTGAGACGGTCCAGGCCGAGCGTACGTGGCCAGCAGCTGTTGGGGCAGCGTCTGTTTGGTCAGGACGCTCGCCGTGCGGCACGGTCCCTTCTCGCCCTGCGGCGGATAGAGGAGCACGACCTGCTGGATCTCGCGGAGTTCCTCGAGGAGTTGATCGACCGAGACTCCCGGCCAGGCCGCCTGCGCCTGGCGCTGGAGGTACTTGAGGAGCGAGATGCCGAGCATGCAGTCGAAGGCATGCACGCGGATCTTGCTGTCGGTCCAGTGATGCATGGGCCCCCACCCGAGCCAGTCGCCGTCCTTGAGTCCCCGAAAGACCTGCTCGAGTTGTTGCTGTCCGCCGTAGGCGGCGACCACCTGCTCGGCCGACCAGTCGCGCCGGTTGGTGATCAAGACGGTGCGCCCGAGCCGTTCCGTCAGGATCTGCTGGAGGCCCCGGTGATCGACATCAAACTGGAGCCGGCCGTGGCCCGCCTCGACGCGCCACTCCCATCGGACGATCTCCGGAAGAAACGCGGGAGCGAGCCAGCGGTCGATGCGCCCGCGGACGTGGGCCTCCGTGAGCCGACAGCCCGGTTTGCGCAGGTCACTGGCGAGCCGGCGGAGGCGCTGGAGGACGGTGGTGAGCGACGTGGTCAGGCTGTGCAGTTGCTCGCTGGCAAAGGCCGCCGAGTACTGCAGGACGCACAACGACGCCTCGCCATGCACGACCGCGAGCTGGCCAGCCGCGCGCACGCCGGGGTGATCCGCCGAGCACGCGGGCAGATCCGCGAGGGGACGCGTGCGCAGATCCGGCGGCGCCTGGTTCCACGGCAAGGCCGACACCCAGCCGACGCCCGCCTCCCGCAGCGCCACCGTGTTGGTCAGGGCCGCGGTGCCCCTATCAAACACCAGGGTCACGCTGTCGCGGGGGATCTTCGCCTCGTCGAGCAGGCGCGTCACGCGCGGGAGCACCGCCGACAGCTCCGCCGCATCGGCGACGTTGCCGGGGTAGACGTGATGACAGAGGCTCAGGCCTCGTTCGCCATCCAGCAGGTAGGTCAGCCCGACCTGCCGCAGATTGTGCCGCCCTTGCTTGTTGTGCCCCCGTTGCGCCAAGCGCGTGCGGGTGTTGGTGCTGGCGATGTAGGTGAAGAAGTTCGTCGTGTCGTAGGCGAGGACGCGCTGACTCACGAGGTGCTTCGCCTGCCACGTGGTGAGCAGGCGCTGCTGCGCCGCCTGCAGGTCGTCGGGCGTGTCGGCGTCGGCCTCGCTGACCGCAATCTGATCGAAGGCATCCCAGAAGGCCTGCGACGTGAACCGCGCGGCGGGCAACTGCCACAGCGTCGGCAGGATCGTACGGTCGTACCACGCCGCGATGTCGGTCTTGGGCCCGGGCTGGCAGACGCGATGGATCGCCGCGAGCAGCAGGTAGTGCGCGATCGACGGCCCCGACCGTGGCGCCGGCCACAGCGAGGTCAACACGTCGAAGACGCCCGACTCGGTCGCCGCGCGCCACAACGCGCCCGGCACGCCGACGTCGCGCACGGTGGCGGCCACGGGGACGGGAGCGGTGCGGTCTTTGACGAGGGCCGCCAACTTCTCCGCGCTGCCCAGATAGGTCTGGTGGACGATGCGCGGCTGGCCGTCGACGCGCGCACTGTCGACGACGTAGTAATAGAGCTTGTGGCCTTTCTTCTTGGTGATGAGGGACGACATATAGGGTAATACAATACCACAGATGGCACCGGTGTCAAGCGTACATCGCTACCGGCGTGGCATCACCACGCATCGCCGATGCTGATTATAGGGTAATACGTTGAGGGGAGCAATCGGTCCGCGAATACGGGGGCGCAGCGAGCGTTCCGGCGTGGTTGTCAGTAAACTACCGCTAGTCGCCCCAGATGATGCGGTCACCCCAGATGATGCGGTCGCCCCAGATGATCCGGTCACCCCAGATGATGCGGTCGCCCCAGATGATCCGGTCACCCCAGATGATGCGGTCGCCCCAGATGATCCGGTCACCCCAGATGATCCGGTCGCCCCAGATGATGCGGTCGCCCCAGATGATGCGGTCGCCCCAGATGATCCGGTCGCCCCAGATGATCCGGTCACCCCAGATGATGCGGTCGCCCCAGATGATGCGGTCGCCCCAGATGATGCGGTCACCCCAGATGATGCGGTCGCCCCAGATGATGCGGTCGCCCCAGATGATGCGGTCGCCCCAGATGATGCGGTCACCCCAGATGATCCGGTCGCCCCAGATGATCCGGTCGCCCCAGATGATCCGGTCACCCCAGATGATCCGGTCGCCCCAGATGATCCGGTCGCCCCAGATGATCCGGTCGCCCCAGATGATCCGGTCACCCCAGATGATCCGGTCGCCCCAGATGATCCGGTTCCCGCGGATGATGCTCCCCAGTCCGCTCTGGCTCCCGCGCCCGTTGCCCGTCCAGAACAGCACCCCGCTGCCGGCCACGTCGCTGTCGCCGATGTGCGCCACGGGCACCAGCGGGCTCGGCCCGTTCTTCGCCATCCACACGGCCCCGGCCGCGTTCACCTCGCCCGAGCCGGCCACGAGCACGCCCTCCGGCATGAACTGCGCCGAGAGCTGCAGCGCCATCTTCACGGCGCCCTGGCCGAGCGACGGGTTCGCCTCGAGCATCAGCGCCACCACGCCCGACACGACGCCCGCCGACACGCTCGAGCCGCTCATCGCGATGAGGGGCGAGCCGTCCGGCGCCGGCTTCAGCAGGGCCTCCGGCACGGCCAGGCCGGCAAAGCCGTCCGCCGACATCGCCGCGAACACCTTGTTGCCCGGCGCCACGAGGTCCGGCTTGATCACCTTGTCGATCGCCGTCGGCCCGCGCGAGCTGAACGTCGTCACCACGTCGTCCGAGCGGTCGACGGTGCCCTTGGTGTTCGACGCGCCGACGGTGATGACGTCCGGCAGGTTGGCCGGCGACGCGATGCCGCCGTACACCGGGATGTCCTTGCCGTCCACGGTCACCTTGCCGTTGTTGCCCGCGGACGCCACCACGATGAGCCCGTCGTCGATGACGCGCTGCACGGCCCGGGCGAGCGGGTCCGCGCGGTACGACTCGTACACCGGGTGGCCGAGCGAGATGTTGACGACGCGGATGTTGAGGCGCGTGCGGTTCGCGCGGACCCAGGCCAGCGCGCGGATGACGTCGCTCGTCTTGCCCTCGCCGTCCGCGTCCAGCACCTTCAACGACACGACGCGCGCGCCGGGCGCCACGCCGCCGTAGTTGTCGCCAAGCTCGTTGCCCGCGATGACGTCGGCGACGTGCGTGCCGTGGCCGAAGCCGTCCTTGATGTCCGTACCGGTGAAGTCGTAGGACTCGAGGATCTTGCCCGTGACGCCCGGGTGCGCTTTGTCCACGCCCGAGTCGATGACGGCCACCACGATGCCATTGCCCGTGACGCCGCCCCTCACCGCGAAGTTGCCGTAGGCGAGCGTCGCGCCGATGGCCTCACGCGTAATGGCCATCTGGCCATGGACGGCGGAGTCGAGGGAGAGGTGGTCGAAGTCCACGTCGCCGGCGGCGCGATCGAGCTGGGCCGCCGAGCCCTCAAGCACCGCGCCGGCGTCGAGGGTCCGCTTCACGCGGAGGCCGTAGCGCGCCGCCAGCTTCGCGACCTGGGCGGCGTCGCCGTCCATGATCACCCGGAGGGTGCCCGCGGTCTGGGCCGACAGGTGCTCGGCCAGGTCCTGCGAAAGTTGCGCCCGGTGCTGGGCCGAGGCCGGCACCGCCAGCGCGACGAGCAAGGCCGCTGAGAGAAGGCCCGTCAGGGTCCGACGCACGATCGTGAACTTGCCGCTCATGACGCTCCTCCGCGGACGGCGCTCAACAGGTGGCCGCCCGGTAATCATCCGACGCTCTATCGGCCGCGTGCGCAACGCGCTGCAGCCGCATGGCCTTCAGGGAATCGACCAGCACGCGCCGCGATCCGAGCGGCGTGCGGACGGTGGCGACGCGCCCGCTCTTGATCAGGTAGTAGACCGTGCGGCGGGAAACGTGCAGCGCCGTGCAGGCCTGTGCCACCGACAGGCTGCGGCCATCGAGGTGGTCGAGAGAACCGGGTTCGAGCTGGGCCAGGCGCACGCTACACCTCACGCTACGGGTGAGACCTGCGAGATCGGTGCCAGGATCGGGCGCGGGGAATGCGGCGTGACGGGGCGCGTAAGTGTATCGTAATGAGACAGTTACCGCGGGCATGAACGGACCGGGTCTTGTATGGCTATCCCGCTCCCGGCCAAGGACTTGCCCGATCGGCTAACGGGATGGCCGGCGGCGCGTGCCCGCCGGTTCCCGGTCTTGCACGGATTCTGTGCCAGGCACCGCACATTCTGTGCAAGGGCGCGCACCCGGCCCCGCCGAACGGAATTGGGAGGGGGCTGACGATCGCGGCGGAAGAGGGAGTCAGGAGTCAGGACTCAGGACTCAGGAGTCAGAATTCAGAAGGGCGTCCGCGGGGAACGCGGACTGGCGTCCGAGCACGTTCCTGAAGCCCCAGAACGCCAGGCCGGCGACGATGGCGATCACGAACCCGCTCCGCCACGCGTACCAACGCGACAGGTCGAGCGTCCAGGGGCCGTTGTCGACGAGCATCGACACGAAGAACGCCACGGCCAGCGCGAGCGCCCCGTGCTTCCAGAGCACCCAGGCCAGCAGGAGCCAGAACACGGCAGCCGATGTGAGTACCAGCAGCGGGTTGATGGTCGTCGGCCGGACGGCCAGGAACGACAGGTACCCGAAGCCGACCATCAGCACCGCGCAGACCGCCCAGGCCACGTCGGCGCGCCGGGCGGCGAGACGCGCCACGAGGAGGACCGTCAGCCACAGCACGGTCTCGATCGCCGCCAGCACGAGCCACATGATGCGCGAGGCGACGAACGACGGGCCGTCCGCGAACACCATCCAGGTGAACACGATCGGAGCGCCCCCGGGGAGGTCGAGCCCGCGCGCGACGGCCACGCTCCCGGGCAGCGCGAAGAGCGTGCCCACGAGGACGCCGGCCAGCACCGCGCGCCCGACGAGCGGGTCGCGCCAGCGGCCGTCGAGCAGGCGCGTCGAGGCGATGAGCAGCCGGGGCCAGGCCCGGCGGAAGTAGGGCTCGAAGCCGAGGTAGGCCGCCCAGGCGAAGAGCCCGAAGAGCAGGGGCTGCGCGAGCAGGCCCGGGCCATGGAACGTGTCCAGCGCCGCCATCGGCGAGTGCGTGGCCAATGCCAGCGCCGCGGTCCAGGCCATCACCACCGCGACGGCCAGCCTCCGCGCGGCGGCGCGGTCGCAACGTCCGAGGCGGAGGTTTCGGCGGGCGAGCATGCCAAGCACGACGAGCGCAGGCCAGAACGTGAGCACGACGGCGAGCAGCAGCCCGGACAGTCGGCCGCGTGCCTGCGCCTCGAATGCTCGAGATGGCGCCAGGCCGGTCTCGACCAGCCGGAAGAAGACGGGCCGGCCTGCGCGCGCGGCGGCCTCGACGCGGACCGCCTGACCCTCGTACGGACCCTCGCGGGCCTCGCGCGCATCGACCGCGCTCGCGGGCCACACCTGCGGGACCGCCGCGGTGAACGTGTCCGGCGGGCCGAGGTGAGCGGCGGCGAACAGGGCGGGCCAGTTGACACCGGCGTCGGGCCTCGCATCCCCGGACGAGGGCGGCGTCACGCGCAAGGCCACCAGGCGCCCGCGGAGATCCAGTTCGACGTACGCGTCCCCGGGTTGCGGCGGCGGCTCGACCGGGGGGCCGACGACGGCCGCGCCAGGCGGCGTCAGCGCCGCAGGGCCCTGGAGGTAGCAGAAGCGGAGCGGTCCGGGTGCCGCCGTCTGGAGGTCCACGGCCGCCTCGCTCGGCTTCATCCGGTTGAGGCGGTCCATCGACCCATCGTCGGCTCGGATCCACCAGGCGCTGTCGGCCGGTGTGTCGACGTAGCCCAGGTCGTGGAGCGTCTCGCGCGCCCGCGCACGCAGCGTGTCGGGCGCGAGATCCATCGGGACGTGTTCGGCCAGGCTGAACGGGATGAGCGTCAGCGGCACGACCACAAGCGCGGCGAGGCACGCCATGAACCACAGCCATGCCTTCGCGCGCGGCAGCGTGCCTTCTTCGCCAGACGCGGCCACGAGTTCGGGCGACGGCGTCTCGCCCGCCGCGATCGCCGCCGCGAGCGGATCGCCGCCGGGGAGCGCAGCCGCCACCTGCGCCGCCGACGCGGGACGTTTCGCCGGATCCTTCTCCAGGCACCGCAGAATCGCGCGCTCCACGGCCGGCTCGATGTCGCTGAGGTGAGCCGAGGGCGTCTCCGGCGTCGAACTGCTGTGCGCCCGCTGCCACTCGCCGATGGTCCCCGCCTTGAATGGCGAGTGGCCGGTGTACGTCTCGTAGAGGACGAGGCCCAGCGCATACAGATCGCTCTGCACCGTTGCGGGCTTGCCGGCGAACCGTTCCGGCGCCATGTACGCCACGGTGCCCGCCGCATCGGCCGGCGAGATGTCGCGCGCGGTCTCGACGGCGAGGCCGAAGTCCGTGATCCGCGCCTGGCCCCGGCCGTCGATCATCACGTTGGCCGGCTTGAGGTCGCGGTGCAGCACGCCCTTGTCGTGCGCGGCGGCCAGTCCGGCGCAGAGCTGCCGCGCAACATCCAGTGCCTTCGGCGCCGGCAGCCTCCCGATGCGCCGCAGCAGCGACGCCAGATCCTCCCCGTCGATGTACTCCATCGTCAGGAACGCGCGGCCCTTTGACTCGCTGCGCTCGCTCAGGGCAGGCCCCTCCAATTCCCCCACGTCGTAGACGCGGCAGACGTTGGGATGCGAGACCGTGCGCGCGTTGCGCACCTCGGCGAGCAGGCGCTCGCGGGCGGCCGGATCGCGATCGAGTTCGGGCGGCAGGAACTTCAGCGCCACCATCTGGCCGAGCTTCAGGTCGTCCGCGCGATAGACCTCGCCCATGCCGCCGCGACCGACGAGCGCGACAACGCGGTAGCGCTCCGCGAGGATGGTGCCGGGCGCGAAGCCGTGCTCAGACGGCGGGTGAGCGGAGGAAGAGGAGGCGCGCGTCTCGGAGGAATCCGAACGCGTGGCGGCACGGCCCGCATCACCAGCGACGGGAGACATGATGGATGCCCGCGGCGCATCATAGCACCGCGGCAGCCTGTCCCGCGGCGCAGATCGTACACCCACACCACGCGCTCCCGCCCCCGTGACCAGAGCACTACCTGCTGGCCGTCAGGCGACAGGTGAGGGCCGTAATAATCCCGCGTCGGAAACGGCAGGGGATGTTCTGCGCCGCTCCGGTCTACCCAGAGGATCTGGCTTTCCCGGTCGGGGAAGATGCCGCCAGTCGCGTAGACGAGCAGGCCGGACGACGACATCGCCAACTGGGCAGCACCGGACTCGATCCCTGAACTCGGGGTGTTGGCGGCCTGCATCACGTCGTTGACGATGGTCACGGCACCGCCCGTGAGTTCCAGCCGCTGCAGGTCGAAAGGCGCCGCCACTGCCGTACCGGAGCGCACGAAGATCAGGTGTCCGGTCGGCACGTAGCGCGCATCGGCCCCCTGCGTCACCGCCTTCCGAACGCCACCAGGAATGGTCTGCACCACGATCTCCGCGCCGTCCCAGTCCGGAAGGTAGTGCGTGACCGCCGTGAACAGCACGGCCCTGGCGCCAGGCAGAACGTGGGGCAAGCGATGACTGACCTCGCCCTTCTGCTCGTCGAGCTTCGTGAGTGGGCGCGGTGTTCCCCCGGCTGCCGGTACCAGGAACAGACCGGCCTCAAACCCGGCGAACGCGATGGCATCGTCCTCGCCCCAACTCGCGCCGAAGATCGGTTGGGTCTGGCAAATCGTGGTCGCCGGTCCACCGGCCACCGCGATCTTCTTGAGGGCGCCGTTCGCCCAGAAGCCGACCCACTTCCCGTCGGGCGAGAAGAATGGGCTGGCGCCGCCCTCGGAGTCTTCGATGGGGGTTGCCTCCAGTTGATCCATGCGGCGCAAGTACAGCTCCTGCCGATCGCCCTTCACGGCACTGAAAACGAGAAGCCGGCCGTCCGGTGACAGCGCGATCGCCATCTGGCTTGGACGCTGCTCGCCGACGGCGGCGTCACGAAGACTCGACTGCAGGCGGTCCGCGGGCCCGACACTGACGAGCGCGCGTAAGACGTTCTGAGTGGCCAGCGCCGGCGGGCGCAGGAGCCAGGTCGTGCCCGCTCCGGCAAGGGCCATCGCTAGGCCACCTACCACCGCGAGCGCCAGACGCAGGCCCCATCGGCGCCGGGGGCGAGTACCCGTGACGGAACTCGCGCCACTCGTCTGCGAAACCCACCGCAGCTCGTCGGCTACGTCGTGCGCGGTGTCCCAGCGGCCGTCGGGATGCTTGGCGAGGCACTTCGTCACGACGCGCTCGAGTGCGGGCGGCGTGAGTGGCTGCAGCGTCGCGAGTGCCACCGGTTCGGCGTTCATGATGTTGCCGATGAGGCTCACCTGGCTCTCGCCCGCGAACGCCCGGCGGCCCGTCACCATCTCGTAGAGGATCGCGCCGAGCGCCCAGAGGTCGGTGCGCGCGTCGGCCTCCTTCCCCTCGAGTTGCTCCGGCGCCATGTACGGCAGCGTGCCGAGGATCGTCCCCTCCGCGGTGACCGGCGCGGCCTGCGTCGGCACGGATGCACCGGCCACTAGTGCCGGCCGCTCCCCGTGCGCGGCGAGCTTCGCCAGGCCGAAGTCGAGGAGCTTCGCGACGGTCACGCCTGACCGCCCCGCGCCGCCCGTCGTCAGCATCACGTTGCCGGGCTTCAGGTCGCGGTGGATGATGCCGTGCTTGTGTGCGGCGTCCAGCGCGTCAGCGATCTGCGCGGCAAGGTCGAGCGCCTGGGCAAGCGGCAACGGGCCGCGTGTCAGGCGCTGCGCAAGTGTCTCGCCCGCGAGGTACTCCATCACCAGGTACGTCGTGGCGTCGTGGGTGCCGATGTCGTGGAGCGTGCAGATGTGGGGGTGGGAGAGGGCGGCGACCGCGCGGGCCTCGCGCTCGAAGCGCGTGCGACGATCGGGATCGGCGCTCAGTTCGGCGGGCAGGATCTTGATCGCGACGGTGCGGTCCAGGCGCGTGTCGCGCGCCTTGTAGACCTCACCCATCCCTCCCGAGCCGATGAGCCCGAGGACCTCGTACGGACCCAGCCGCGTGCCCGCAGCCAGAGACATGGCGGATACCCGCGGCGCATTATAGCGCCGCGGCGCACGCACAATCGGCGGAGATTCCCACGCGCGGCGGCCGCCGAGGTGGTCGTTTCTTCCACCCCCGTGCTCGCCAGCGCGGGTATCGGGCCGATTCCGGCCGGAATCCTGCCGTTGCGCGCCATCCTCTGCTGGCACGCGCCGTGCGAGACGACGATGTATGATGCCGTCCATGCCGAGGGTGCCGCCGTTCGATCGACCCGCGACGTACGAGGATCTCGCCGCCCTGCCCGACAACCTCGTGGCCGAGATTGTGGATGGTGAACTCCACGCCTCGCCCAGGCCGGCTCCCCGGCACGCGGAAGCCGGAGCGGCCGTCGGCAGTGAACTGATGCCGCCGTTTCATCGAGGCAGGGGAGGGCCGGGAGGGTGGCGCATCCTCTACGAGCCCGAGATCCACCTGGGTCCCGACATCGTTGTGCCCGATTGGGCGGGGTGGCGCCGATCACGCATGCCCCACAGTCCCGAGACCGCGTTCTACACCATCGCGCCCGATTGGGTCTGCGAGATCCTCTCGCCATCCACCTCGTCGCTGGACCGCGTGCAGAAGCTCGCGATCTACGCGCGGGAGCAGGTGGCGCATGCGTGGCTGATCGATCCGCTGGCACGCACGCTGGAAGTGCTGCGCCTGGAGAACGGCCGCTGGACGATCCTCGCCACGCACGCCGGGACGGAGGTTGTCCGCGCCGAACCGTTCACCGAGGTCGCCATCGAACTGCAGGCCCTCTGGGCCGACTGACAACCTTCCCTCACGCCGCCCACCGGCGCTCAAGTCGGGGGTGTCCCGAGCCGATAGACTGATCGTGAGCTGTGCCGGATGACGCGGCTGGACCGCGTCTGGGTCGTGCTGGCGCTCGCGGGCATCGTCGCGACGACGAGCGTGCCGCGGGGGTGGTATTTCGCGGCGAACGGCGCCGCGATGCCGGCCGTGGGCATGCGACACGCTCAGCCCGGTGCGCCTCCGTCGCTCCCGCGCACGGGCGGCGCGCTCGTCGCCACCATGCGCAGCGAGCCGCGGACGCTGAATCCCATCGTCGGCCGCGATTTCGCCTCCACCCTGGTGGGCGCGCTGACCCAGGCCCGCCTGCTCCGGATCAACCGCGCCACGCAGCAGCTCGAGCCGTGGCTGGCCGAGTCGTACGCCTGCTCGGCCGACGGCCTGTCGTGCACGCTGAAGCTGCGCCGCGGCGTGACGTTCTCGGACGGCGCGCCCTTCACCGCGGCCGACGTCGTGTTCTCGCTCCAGGCGGTCTACGACGAGAGGACCGGCAGCCCCCTCGCCGACGCGATGCTCGTCGGCGGCAAGCCCATCGCGGCCGCCGCGCCGGACGCGTCGACGGTGGTCCTGACGTTCCCGTCGGCCTTCGGGCCCGGGCTGCGGCTGCTCGACTCGCTGCCGATCGTGCCGAGGCACACGCTCGAGGCGGCGCTGAAGGCGGGGACGCTGCGGCAGCAGTGGGGCGCCGCGACGCCGCCGGCGGAGATCGCGGGACTGGGGCCGTTCGTGCTGCAGGAATACAAGGCCGGCCAGCGCCTGGTGTTCGTGCGCAACCCGCGCTACTGGCGCAAGGACGCGGCGGGCGCGCACCTGCCGTATCTCGATCGGCTGACGCTCGAGATCACGCCGGATCAGAACGCAGAGCTGCTGCGCCTGCAGTCGGGCCAGGCGGATCTCACGCAAAGCGAAGTGCGGCCGGACGACTACGCGGCCCTCAGGCGCGCGGCGTCGGCGGGGAAGCTCCGCCTCGTGGACGCGGGCCTGGCCTTCGACGCGGACGCGTTCTGGTTCAACTTGAAGCGCGGTGCGAAGGCCCACGAGGGCCGGCCGTGGCTCGCGCGCGTGGAGCTGCGGCGCGCGGTGTCGCACGCGGTGAACCGCCGCGCCTTCGCAGACGAGGTGTTCCTCGGCGCGGCCGAGCCGCTCTGGGGCCCGGTGCCGCCATCCAACGCCGCGTGGTACGCGCCCGCAGGCGCCATCGACCGGCAGGCTTACGATACGGCGCGCGCGCGCGTGCTGCTCGCGGGCCTCGGCCTGCGCGACCGGGACAGCGACGGCATGCTGGAAGACGCGGCGGGCGCGCCGGTGCGCTTCGCGCTGGTCACGCAGAAGGGCAACACGGCCCTCGAGAAGGGCGCGGCCTTCATCCGCGACGAATTGAAGAAGGTGGGCATCGCGGTAGACGTCGTGCCGCTCGAGGTGGGCGCCCTCGTCGATCGCATGACGAAGGGCGACTACGACGCCCTCTACTTCCGCTTCCTCACGAGCGACACCGACCCGGCGATGAACCTCGACTTCTGGCTCAGCACGGGCGGCGCGCACGTGTGGGACATGGAGCAGGCCGCGCCCGCCACGCCGTGGGAGAAGGACCTCGACGCGCTCATGCTGAAGATGGCCGCCGAGCGCGCCCCGGCCGCGCGCCGGCAGATCTTCATCCAGGCGCAGAAGCTCCTCGCCGACAACCTGCCGGTCCTCTACTTCGCCGTGCCGCGCGTGTACGTTGCGACGAGCACGCGCGTCACCGGCGCCGTGCCCGCACCCGTCCGCCCGCCCATCCTCTGGAACGCGGATTCCATCGGCGTCGCACGGTAGTTGCAGATTTCACAACTCATACCGCGCGAGACCCTGGCAGAGACTGCCGACAGCAACAGGGGCCTGACCCGACATCGGGCGCAATCCTGCGTGATCGGCGCCTGGTACGTCTCGTGCGAGACGACGATGTATGATGCAGCCCATGCCGAGGGTGCCGCCGTTCGATCGGCCCGCCACGTACGAGGACCTGGCGAAGCTGCCGGACAATCTCGTGGCAGAGATCGTCGGCGGCGAACTGCACGCCTCTCCCAGGCCGGCGCCGGCTCACGCGATTGCGGGGTCGTCGGTTGGCGCCCTGATCGCCAACCCGTACAGCTTCGGACGTGGGGGACCTGGAGGGTGGTGGATCCTCGACGAGCCGGAACTGCACCTGGGGCCCGACGTGCTGGTTCCCGACCTGGCCGGATGGCGCAAGGCGCGCATGCCCCAGCGCCCGGCCACCGCGTACTTCCCGCTCGCGCCCGACTGGATCTGCGAGATTCTGTCGCCGTCGACCTCGTCGCTCGACCGCGTGCAGAAGCTGGCCATCTACGCGCGGGAACGCGTGCCGCACGCATGGTTGATTGACCCGCTGGCGCGGACGCTCGAAGTGCTGCGGTGCGAGGGCGGGCGGTGGGTGTTTCTCGGCACGCACGCAACGGATGACGTGGTGCGCGCGGAGCCGTTCGTCGAACTGGACCTCGAACTCCGTCTCCTCTGGTCGGATCCTGCCGACGCCGCCGGGTCGCCCTAGCGGGCGGGCCCGCGTCCGGCACGATTCCCGGCCCGCCGGGCGCGTTTCGCCCTACAATCTCTCAAACCGCACACCTCCGGCACGGAGAGAGCTTCGGGAGGCATTCATGAGAAGACGGCTGATCCCCGTACTCGCGCTCGCGGGCGCCGGCCTGGCGGCCGCCGCGGGCGTTTCCCTTCTGGCGGCCACGCCGCCGAAGGTCCAGTTCTCCGACACGCGTCTTGCGAACGGCCTCCGCGTCATCATCGCCGAGGACCACTTCGCCCCGGTGTTCTCGATTGCCGTCACCTACAACGTCGGCTCCCGCAACGAGCGCGAGGGCCGCACGGGCTTCGCCCACCTGTTCGAGCACATGATGTTCAAGGGGTCGCCCAACGTCGGCAGCGGCGAGCACTTCCTGCTGGTGTTCAGCAACGGCGGGGACATGAACGGGTCGACCAACAAGGAGCGGACGAACTACTTCGAGCGGCTGCCCAGCAACCAGCTCGACCTGGCCCTGTTCCTCGAGTCCGACCGCATGCGCGCGCTCGACATCAACAAGACGAACCTCGACAACCAGATCGGCACGGTGTCCGAGGAGCGCAAGCAGGGCGTCGACAACCAGCCGTACGGCCGGACGTCCGAGACGCTCGAGGCCCTCGCGTACAGGAACTTCGCCTACCGCCACTCGGTGATCGGCTCGCTCGACGACCTGCGCGCGGCGACGGTGGACGACGTGGCGGCGTTCTTCAAGATGTACTACGCGCCGAACAACGCCGTGCTGGCGATCTCGGGCGACGTCAGGACTGCCGCGTGCCTCGAGAAGGTCCGCAGGTACTTCGAGTCGATTCCCCGGCAGCCCGCGCCTCCCGCGGTGGACGTCACCGAGCCGCCCCAGACCGAGGAACGGCGGCAGACCATTGACGATTCGCTGGCGCGACTGGCGCGGGTCGATGTCGTGTATCACGTCCCGCCGTCGATGACGCCCGACGCCGACGCGCTGTCGGTGGCCGCCACGATCCTGTCGGGCGGGCGCAGTTCCCGCTTCTACGAGTCGATCGTCCGGCAGAAGCAGCTGTCGTCGAACGTGGGCGCGTCGGCCGGCGAGAGCCGCGGGCCCGGGCTGTTCCAGGTGCGCGGGATGGCGAACCCGGGCAAGTCGATCGCCGATCTCGAGCAGGCGATCTACGCCGAGGTGGAACGCCTCAAGGCCGGCCCGATCGAGCCCTGGGAAATCGAGAAGGCGCGCAACGCCGCGAAACGCAGCTTCGTCTCCAGCCTCACCAGCACGCTGTCGCGCGCCGTGATGCTGTCGCAGCTCGCCGTCTACTACAACGATCCCAATCTCATCAATACGCGGTACGAGCGGCTGTCGTCCATCACGGCGGCGGACGTTCAGCGCGTGGCGACGCAGTACCTCACGCCGCAGAACCGGACCGTGGTCGTCACCAATCCGAAGCCAGCCGCGCCTGCGCCCGGACCCGGCGCCGGGAAGGGAGGCCTGTGATGAACGCGAGCAGAACGCTGAAGGTCGCCGTCGCGCTCGCCGCGCTCTGCGGGACGGCGCTGGCCCACGCGGCCATCGCAGGCTCCGGGCGGCCAGGCGTCTCCGAGCAAGGGCGTGATCATCAAGGGGAAGGCGCCGGTGTCGGCCGAGATCCTGAAGGTGAAGCTGCCGCGCCCGCAGGAGGCGGACCTCCCCAACGGCATCCACCTGATGATCATCGAGGACCATCGGGCCCCGCAGATCTCGATGCAGATGTCGATTCAGGGCGCGGGCGGGTTCTTCGATCCCGCCGGCGCGCCGGGTCTGGCCACGTTCACGGCCTCGATGATGACCGAGGGCACCGCGACGCGCACGTCCCAGCAGATCGCGCAGGAACAGGAGACGATGGCGTCGAGCGTGTCGGTGAGTACGGGCTTCGCGAGCGAATTCGCCGTCCTCTCGGTCAGCGGCCTGTCCGACACCTTCGACCGGACGCTCGACCTGGCGGCGGACATCCTGCTCAACCCGACGTTTCCCGAGGCGGAGTTCGCCCGCTTCAAGGTCCGTCAGAAGGCCACTCTCGTGCAGATGCGGTCGATGCCCCAGGCGCTGGCCGCGGAGCGCTACAACCGGGTGATCTACGGCGATCACCCGGGCAGCCGCGTGCTCCCGACCGCCGAGGCCATCGACACGGCCACGCGCGACTCACTGGCCGCGTTCCACAACGCCCGCTACGTGCCCGACCAGGCGATTGTGGCCATCGTCGGCGACATCACGCTGGCGGAGGCGCGCAAGAAGCTGGAAGCCAGATTCGGCGGCTGGAAGCGGGCCGGCGTCGCGCTGCCGCCCGTGACGGATCCGGCGCCGATCGGCCCCGGCAAGGTGTACCTGGTCGACCGGCCCAACTCCGTGCAGACGAGCCTGGTTGTCGGCGCTCAGGCGATCGACCGGATGAGCCCCGACTACGACGTGCTGTCGTTGCTCAACGCCATCATCGGCGGCGGGCCGACCGGGCGGCTGTTCCTCAACCTGCGCGAAGAGAAGGGCTGGACCTACGGCGCGTACAGCGGCTTGAGCGCGCCCAGGTACCGGGGCACCTGGGCGGCGCAAACCGAGATCAAGGGTGACGTGACGGACAAGGCCGTCGGCGAGATCCTCAACGAAGTGAAGCGGCTCCGCACCGAGCCGGTTCCGGACAAGGAGTTCCTGGACCAGAAGCGGTCGCTCGTGGCGAGTTTCGCGCTGTCGCTCGAGACGCCCGCGTCGATTCTGAACAACTACGTGACGTCGCGGCGCTTCAACCTGCCGGCCGACTACTGGGACAAATACCCGGAGCGGCTGATGGCGATCACGAAGGAGCAGGTCCAGGCCGCCGCCGTGAAGTACCTCGACCCGGCGCGCCTGCAGATCGTCGCCGTCGGCGACGCGAAGAAGATCGGCGAGGGGCTCAAACCGTTCGGGACCGTGGAACTCTACGACGCCGACGGCAAGCTCAAGACGCCCTGACGCCGGGCGGTCCGTCGGCGGATGGCTCCGCCGGCGGGCGGGGCTGCGAGAAACGTGACGGGATCGCCTGCGAGGCGGAGAATGCAACACGTGCGCCCGCTCTCACTCCGCCTCCGGATGGCGCGCCTTGCGGCCGCGCTGGCGTGCGCCGTCATCGGTCTCGCGCCGCCGCCACCAGCCGCGGCGCAGGCTGCGCCCGATCCTGCGCCTCCCGCGGCACTTCCGCCCGGCCCGGTCCGCTCCTCCACGTTGACGCTCGGCGGCTCCCTCAATCCGCCCGGGCTGCTGGCGCGCGGCCAGGTGCAGTGGCGCTGGCGGACGACGACGTCGTCATCTCCCGTGGTGCGCGACGCGCACGTCGCCGTGGGCCTGACGCCGGATCTCTCGCCCTCGTATACGCGCCTGGACGCGTGGGTCGAAGCGGCGCCGCTCTCGATTGTCACCGTCCGGGCCGGAATCCAGCCGGCCTACTACTTTGGCACCTTCGGCTCGCTCGTCAGCTTCGCCAACTACCGGGACCCGTTCGACTGGCCGGCCATTCAGGACCGGGCAGACGAGGCGCGCGCGGCATCGGCGCTCCGGGTGTACGTGAACCCCACGTTCCAGATCCGGCTCGGGCCCATCGCCGCCGCGAGCTCGGGCATCCTCGAGCGCTGGCGGGCCGACGTGCCGGGACCGCTCTTCTACGAGGTCTACCGCGACACGCTCATCGCGGCGTCGGGCGGGACGGTCGGCTTCTTGTCGAACGTCGCCGTGTACGAGTTCCCGGCCGGCGCGGGCAAAGTCCGCGCCGGCCTTCTGCACGACCTCACGCACGTGTATGCCTTCCCGGGCAACCGCATCCAGCGCGTCGGCCCGGTCGTCGTATACGAGGCGGGATGGAGCTGCCTCGGCCTTCGTCATCCCACCTTCACGGTCAACATCGGCTACTACCTGAACGACCCGAGCAAGAAGGGGCAGGGCTACTACCTGGCGGCGGTGAGCGTGCCGCTCGGAAAGTAGGCTGGCGCCGGTACGCCGCGCGAGGCTTCGCATGCACACGGGAAGGGCGCCTCAGAGGAGCACATGCGGACGATGCTGATGGTCCTTGCGGCAACCGCGGTCCTCACCGCGCAAGCCGCTCCGCCGAAATCGCCTGCCGCCGCGCGCCCCCGCGCGCGGGACCTGGGGATCGAGGTTGGCGTGTATCCGCCCGGCCCGCTCAACGCGATCACCGACGTCGGCGGCGTTCGCGTCGGGCAGGTGACGATGGTCGAAGGCGACAGCGTTCGCACGGGGGTCACGGCGATCCTGGCGCACGAGGGCAACCTGTTCCAGGACAAGGTCGCCGGCGCGGTCTTCGTGGGGAACGCCTTCGGCAAACTGGCGGGCTCCACACAGGTGGAGGAGTTGGGCACGATCGAGACGCCCATCGTCCTGACGAACACACTGAGCGTCGGCGCGGCGATCGAGGCTGTCGTCGCGCACACGCTGGCGCAGGAGGGCAACGAGCGGGTCCGGTCGGTCAACGCGCTCGTCGGCGAGACCAACGACGGCGGGCTGAACGACATTCGCGGCATGCACGTGACGCGCGAGCACGTCCTGGCGGCGATCCGGGCGGCGGCGGGCGGGCCCGTCCAGGAAGGCAGCGTCGGCGCTGGCACGGGGACGGCCTGCTTCGGGTGGAAGTGCGGCATCGGCACCTCGTCACGCGTCCTGCCGGCGCGCGACGGCGGGTACACGGTCGGCGTGCTCGTCCAGACGAATTACGGCGGGTCCCTGACGGTGGCGGGCGCGCCGGTTGGCCGGGAGCTGGGGCGCACCCTGCCTGCGGGACGACAGCCGGACGCAGCCCGCAGCGAGTCCGGCGCGCCCGATGTGGGCGGGCCCGACAGCGACGGTTACGGGTCGTGCATGATCGTCGTCGCGACCGACGCGCCGGCGGATGCCCGTGACCTGAGGCGCCTCGCCGCGCGCGCCGTCTTCGGGCTCGCGCGCACGGGCTCGTCCTACAACCACGGCAGCGGCGATTACGCCATCGCGTTCACGACGTCGCCGGAACTGCGCATGCGGTCCGGGACGAGTGGCGGCACCTCCTCGACCGGCGTCGGCGACTCGGCGCCGCGCCAGCGGACGATCCTTCCGTCGCAGGCGATGTCGCCGCTGTTCCAGGCGGCGCTCGAGGCGACGGAGGAGGCCGTCTACAACTCCATCTTCCGCGCGACGACGGTGACGTCTCGAGGCGGGACGGCCGACGCGATCCCGATCGACAAGGTCAGGGAGATCCTCACGCGGCACGGCGTGGTGAAGTAATCGGGGCCCCTCGTCCTCCGCAGGGCCGTGCTACTCGTCCGCGTCGCGCGGCCAGAGCGCCGGAGTTCCTCGGATTGTCACGGCGGCGAAGTGGCGTTCGTCGAGCGTGGCGACGGCCTCGGCGCGCAGCCGCTCGGCGACAGCGATCACGATGCCATCGACCAGGCCGAGCTTCAGGGCCCGATACTGCCTCGCGAGGGCGTGCGCGCGCTGAAGGTCGGTGTCGCGGCCCCACTCCACGTTGAAGACACCGGCGGCGAGGTCGGCGAGGAACGCTTCCTCCGCCAGGGGACCCAGGTACGAGCCCACCAGGTAGTCCACCTCCGGCAGGATGGCCCACGGCAGCACCCATCGGGCCGGGTCCTCGTCGTAGAGGTCCGTGAGCCGGCGATGATGCCGGTCGGAGCGGTCGATGAGCGCCACGATGGCGCCGGTGTCGGCGACGATCATCGTCGGCGGCCCATGCCGGCCAGCAGGTCTTCGGCCCGCTCGCCCAGGTCGGGGCGGCCGCTCGCGAACCGGCCGAGGCTCTGCGGCCGGCGCGCCGGGGCGTGCCGGACGACGTACGCGGCCACGGCCTCGCGGACGAGCGCGGCGGGCTTGGTGCTGGTGCGGCGCGCGAGGCTCTTCAGGCGCTGGTAGTCGTCCCAGTCGAGATAGACGGTGGTCTTCTGGGTTGTTTTCATATGGTTGCCACATATGGTATCAAAGCCGGGCCTCGATCGCCAGTCCGCCGGTTCCCCGTCGTCAGCCGCGGTGCCGGCGCCGGGTCCCGGCCCGCCGTCGCCGTCCTTGGACCACGGCCCGCCTCGTCACGCGCTGGACCGCCCTCGGCTGGATATGGTTCGATGTGACGGTCGCTGGTTGCCGGCCGAAGGAGTGTCGCGATGAAGACTGGGTTCCGCAGGTTCGTGTCGCCGTGGGCCATCGCGGCCGCGGTCGTGCTCGCCGCCGCCGCTGTCTTCGCGCAGCAGGCCGCGCCGCGCCTGGACTACCCGCAGACGCGCAAGGTCGATCACGTCGATACCTACCACGGCGTGCAGGTGCCCGACCCGTACCGCTGGCTCGAGGACGACAACTCGCCCGAGACGGCGCAGTGGGTCGAGGCCGAGAACAAGGTGACCTTCGGCTACCTCGACCGGATCCCCTACCGGGCGGCGCTCAAGGCGCGCCTGGAGGCGCTCTACGACTACCCGAAGTACGGGTCGCCGCGGCGCAAGGGCGACCGCTTCTTCTTCACCAAGAACACGGGCCTGCAGAACCAAAGCGTGCTCTACGTGCAGACCGGCCTCACCGGCACGCCCGAGGTGCTGATTGATCCCAACACGTGGTCCACGGACGGCACCACGCGCCTGGGTGCCTTCTCCCTCTCCAAAGACGGCAAGTACGCGGTCGTCGGCGTGTCGAAGGCCGGATCCGACTGGCAGGAATACGGCGTGATGGACGTGGCGGCGAAGACGATGCTCGCCGACAAGATCGAGTGGGTCAAGGTGTCGGGCGCGTCCTGGCGCGGCGACGGCTTCTTCTACAGCCGGTACCCGGCACCCGCGAAGGGCCACGAGCTGTCGTCGGCCAACGAGAACCACCAGGTGTACTTCCACAAGGTGGGCACGCCGCAGGCGGCCGACGAACTGGTGTTCCAGGACCCGGCCAACCCGCAGCGGTTCCATACCGTCGGCACCACCGAGGACGAGCGGTTCGCGGTCCTCGAGGTCTCGGACGGCAGCAAGGGCAAGAAGGGCAACGCGGTGTTCGTGCGCGACCTGTCGACGGGCGAGACCGCGTTCCGCCCGCTCATCGGGACAATCGGCGACGACACGTTCAACGTGATCGACAACGCGGGCGGCAAACTGCTCGTGCAGACGGACCACGGCGCGCCCAACGGGAGGGTGGTGCTCGTCGATCCCGCGCACCCCGAAGAGGCGAACTGGACGACCGTGCTGGCCGAGCGGCCCGAGCCGCTCGAAAGCGCCTCGACCGCCGGGGGCAAGCTCTTCGCCACGTACCTGAAGGACGTGGCCTCGGTGGCCGAGGTGCACGCGCTCGACGGCGCACTGGAGCACGTCATCCCGCTGCCCGGGCCGGGCTCGGCGAGCGGCTTCGGCGGCGACCGCGACGACGCGTTTGTCTTCTACACGTTCACGTCGTTCAACGTGCCGCCCACGATCTACCGCTACGACATCGCAGCGAGGAAGAGCAGCGTGTTCCGGACGCCGGAGATTCCCGGCTTCGACGCGCAGGCGTACGAGACCAGGCAGGTGTTCTACACGAGCAAGGACGGCACGCGGGTGCCGATGTTCCTGGTGCACCGCAAGGGCTTGAAGCTGGACGGCGCGAACCCCACGCTGCTGTACGGCTACGGCGGGTTCAACATCACGACGTCGCCGGGCTTCAACCCGCTGCGCATCGCGCTGCTGGAGCAGGGCTTCGTCTACGCGTCCGCGAACATGCGCGGCGGCGGCGAGTACGGCGAGGCGTGGCACGAGGCCGGCACCAAGCTGAAGAAGCAGCACGTGTTCGACGACTTCGTCGCCGCGGCCGAGTGGCTCATCGCCCACAACTACACGTCGCCCGCCAGGCTCGCCATCCAGGGCGGGTCGAACGGCGGGCTGCTGGTCGGCGCCGTGATGAACCAGCGGCCGGAGCTCTTCAAGGTGGCCATTCCCCAGGTCGGCGTGATGGACATGCTCCGGTTCCACAGGTTCACGATCGGCTTCAACTGGATCTCCGACTACGGGTCGAGCGACAACCCGGAGGAGTTCAAGGCGCTCTACGCCTACTCACCGCTCCACAACATCAAGGCCGGCGTGAAGTACCCGGCCACGTTCATCACCACGGCCGACCACGACGACCGCGTCGTGCCGGCGCACTCCTTCAAGTACGCGGCGACGCTGCAGGAGAAGGCGAGCCGCGAGACGCCGATCCTCATCCGGATCGAGACGAAGTCGGGCCACGGCGCGAGCAGCACGGCGAAGCAGATCGAGACGGTTGCCGACATCGACGCGTTCATCTTCTTCAACATGGGGGTGACGCCCGTCTTCGCCGCGAAGTAGGGGCCCGCCTTCGCTCTTCGGCTCGCCTGCGAAGGGCGATCGCTCAGGATTGCCGGCAGCCTAACGGGGTGACGGCAACAGGATCTCGAACACCGTGTCGCCGGGCTCGCTCGTCACGGTGACGCACCCGCCGTACTGGCTCACCAGCGCGTAGAGCGTGGCGAGGCCCAGGCCGGTCCGGCCGTTCTCCCCGGGCTTCGACGAGACAAAAGGCTCGAAGACGTGCGGCAGGATGTCCTTGGGGATGCCCGAGCCGCTGTCCCGGACGGAGAGCCTGGCATAGTGCCCGGGCTGGATCGCCATCCCCGCCGCCGTCTCGGCATCGACGGTCGTGACGCCCGTTTCGATCCGGCAGCGGCCTCCGTGCGGCATGGCGTCGCCGGCGTTGGTCACGAGGTCGAGGAGCACGATCCGCAGGTGCGCGGGATCCATCACCGTGAGGCACGGCTCCCGGGAGGGCACGTTCTCCAGCAGGATCGACGTTCCGAGCAGATGGTGCAACTCGGGCACGCGATCGGAGACCGCCGTGCTCACGTCGATCCGCGCCGGGTGGCCGCGCTGCTGCCGGCTGACGGCCTGGAGGTCTCCCGTGAAGTCCACGGCGCGTTGCATCCGCTCGGCGGCGCGCACCGCCTCGTCCCGAAGGGCGTCGCCTGGCCCCAGCGTGTCGATCGCGCGATCGACGAACGCGCCGATCGTCTTGAGCGTCCCGCCGTACTCGTCGGCCACGACGCTGGCGAAGCGGCTCACCGCCTCGAGCGTCCGCGCCCGGCGAACCCGTTCCTCACGCGCCGCACGCCGCCGCTCCGCCGCCACCCACTGGCGCTCGAGGTAGCGGAACGCGAAGACCGCCAGCGTGCCGAGCAGCGCCATCTCGGTCAGCACGATGACGCGGTGCACCTGCACGAGCGCCGGACCGAACTCGTGCCAGGTGTGCAGCGCGAAGTGCACGGCGGGGAAGCTGAGCGCGCTGCCGACGAGGAAACTGCCGACGCGAACGGGGTCGAGACCCGAGCCGGCCGCCCGTTCGCGCGTCACGGGATCCACCATCCGCGGCAGGTCGGCTCCCCGCAGCCGGAACGCCATCAGCAGGAAGAAGGGGGGAATGGCCCAGAGCAGGTCCGTGATCGCGCCGTCGGCCAGGGTGAACAGGCCCACCCCTTCGAAGAAGTCGAGGGTGTCGGTCGCGAGCAAGGCCACGCCGGTCAGCGCCACGAAGCTGTAGAGGCCCCGCCACCGGACGGACCCGCACGACCACGCGCGCCACGCGAAGCGGATGACGATGGCCGCGTCGAGCGTCATGAAGAGCAGCGACGACCCGGTGATGGCGCCGAAATGACCCGGATCGAGCGCGACCGGCGCAACGACGAAGTACGCGAACCAGCCCACGACGAGCAGCGTGACGCCGGCCCAGCGCAGCTGGCGCTCGACTTCGCGGCGGATGCCGAGGTGCGAGATGTGGGGCTTACACTCGGCGGCGAACAGGATCGGCGAGTAGAAGAACAGGTACGCCGCGTCCGCCCACACGTCGTCCACGATTCGCCACTGGGTCGCGGGCACGACGGCAATCGCCGCCAGCGTGACCACCCAGAAGACGCAGGCGTACGCGAGGTACGCCCAGAACTGGCGCTCCTCGCGGTCCTGGATGCGCCCCACGCCGTAGAAGCCGGCCAGGGCCGCGGTGGCGACGAACGGGATCTCGAACGGCGACGCGCCGAACGCGGTGAGCGTGCCCGGCGACATCAGCGGCAGCGAGTAGATCAGCGCCTCGGTGATGGCGACGGCGTAGAAGAGCAGCACGACGGTGTCGCGCGTCAGGACGTCGAGGACGATGCTCCGGACGGAGAGCGCGGACACCTGTGGCATGGCAGTCAACGAGAGTCTATCGGCCCGAAACGCGGGTCCCTTGAGGTCCCGCGGGCCGCTTGAGGTCCGCTTGCCAAAGCGTGCAAGAATACGGCGGGCGCGCCGCCGCCCACGCCATGCTCCGATACCTCGCGAGACGCCTCCTGTTTTCGGTGCTGCTCGTGGCCGTCGTGTCGTCGGCCGCGCTGCTCCTGACGCGCGCCGCGCCCGGAGACATCACGTCGGAGCAGGTGGGCACGGGCGTGACGGCGCGATCGATCGAGGCCGAACGCGCCCGCCTCGGGCTGGACCGGCCCGTAGCCGAACAGTTCGCCCGGTGGGCCTCGCGCGCCGTGCGCCTCGACTTCGGGACCTCGCTGATGTACGGCCGGCCCGTGGCGGGCCTGGTGGCGGAGCGCGCCGCGAACACTCTCGTGCTCGCGCTCGCGGCGCTCCTCGCGGCGCTCCTCGCCGGCGTGCCGCTCGGCGTCGTGTCCGGCAGCCGGCGCGGGCCGGTCGCGGGCGCCATCCGCGCCGCCTCCGTCCTCGCGCTGTCGTTGCCGACCCTCGTCAGCTCTCTGCTGCTGGTCTTCGTGGCCGCGCGCACCGGCTGGCTGCCGATCGGCGGCATGCAGTCGGCTGACGCGTTGGCGTCCCGCGGGTGGCTGGCCTCTGCGGCCGACCTGGCACGGCACCTCGTGCTGCCGGCGCTGGCCCTGGCCCTGCCGCTCGTGGCCACGATCGAGCGCCTGCAGTCGCAGTCCACGGCCGCGACCCTCGGCGAGCGGTTCGTGACGGCCGCGATCGCGCGAGGCATTCCGCCGGGCCGGCTGCTGTGGCGAGACGTGCTCAAGCCCTCGCTGCGGCCGGTCGCCTCCGTCTTCGGCGTCGTCTTCGGCAACCTGCTGAGCGGGTCCTTCATCGTCGAGATCGTCACGTCGTGGCCCGGCCTCGGCCGGCTGATGTACGACGCGCTCCGGTCGCGCGACCTGTATCTCGTCGCCGGATGTGCGGCGGCCGGCGGCGTGTTCCTCGCCGTCGGCGCGCTCGTCTCGGATGTCGCGCTGGCGGTGATCGACCCGCGCCTGCGGGGGCGGGAGGAGGCCGGCCTGTGAGGCGCGCGGGCCTGGCGCTCATCGGCGTGATCGTGCTGGCGGCGGCGCTGGCGCCCGCGCTCACGCCGCACGGCGCGTCGGACCGCTTCCCTGATCGGGCGTTCGCGCCGCCGAGGCGCGTCCACGTCGTGGACGCGCGCGGCGCGTGGCGCGCGCCGTTCGTCTACCCCGTCGTGCTGGCGGATCGCCTCGAGCGGCGCTATGAGGAAGACCGCGCGAACCCGGTTCCGCTCGTGTGGTTCTCGCGCGGCGTGCTGGTGCAGCAGGCGGACGAGAGCCGCGGCCCGTGGCTGCCGCTGGGCGCCGACGGATCCGGCCGCGACGTGTTCGCGCGCCTCGTCTACGGCGCGCGGCTGTCGCTGGCGGTGGCGATCCTGGCCACGCTCGGCGCGCTGCTCATCGGCACGCTCGTCGGCGGCGCCGCCGGTTCCGCCGGCGGCATCGTTGACGAAGGCCTGATGCGCCTCTCGGACTTCGTGCTCGTGCTGCCGGCGATGTACGTCGTGCTGTCGCTGCGGGCGGCCCTGCCGCTCGTGCTGCCGGCCTCGCGGGTCTTCGCTCTAGTCGCGGGCATCCTCGCGCTGGTGGGATGGCCAATCGTCGCGCGCGGCGT
This sequence comes from uncultured Acidobacteriota bacterium, assembly GCA_963809475.1. Classification (GTDB taxonomy): domain Bacteria; phylum Acidobacteriota; class Vicinamibacteria; order Vicinamibacterales; family JAKQTR01; genus JAKQTR01. The sequence continues at coordinate 790,591 of CAWEJS010000002.1, read as the reverse complement.
CCGCGCCATCGTCGCGACGGAGCGCGACCGCGACTACGCGCAGGCGGCGCGAGCGCTTGGGGCGGGGCGCTGGCGGCTGCTCGTGCGCCACCTGCTGCCGGCGGCGCAAGGCTTCGTGGCCACGCAGGCCACGCTGCTCTTCGCGGCGTTCATCCTGGCCGAGGCCACGCTGTCGTTCGTCGGCCTCGGGTTCCCCGACCCTTCGGTGAGCTGGGGTGTGATGCTGCAGGAGGCCGCCAACGTGTCGGCGCTCTCGGAGGCCCCTTGGACGCTGGCCCCCGCCGCCGCGATCTTCCTCGTCGTCCTGGGCGTCAACCTGACCGTGCAGTCCCCCCCTCGGAAATAGGGGCCAGGCCCCGATTTCCATCCTGCGGAAACGAGGAGCCTGGCTCCTCACGGTGCAGCTTCTGTTATCGCCCCCGGGGACGGACTCAGCCACGCATCCACCCACGCGCGCATACGCCGTACGTGCGACCCGTCCCAGTAGACCCTGCGACAGTCCGGGCACTCGCGGAACTCGCTGTAGTACGCACGCGTGTCCGGCAACAGCCGATCCTCGATCTGTTCCCGCGCAACCGGCCGCACCACGCCGTTGCACGCCATGCACCGGCTGAACGGCGCGACGCACTCGGGCGCGCCGAAGCGATGCAGCACTTCGGGCACCTGCTCCATCGGGTCCGTCGCGCGAACGAACCCTCCGTGCACGACGGCGCGCCGCATCAGCAACCGCCTGTCCCGCGTCAGCAGGATCCGGTTCTCCGCGATCGCCACCCGCACAAGCTCGTCATCATCGAAGCGTGTCCGGTGCATGCCATCGAGTCCCAGCAGGCGGAGGTACGCCGCCAGGCGCCCCAGGTGCTGGTCAAGGACGAAGCGTCCCCTCGGGTACGGCGGCCGCAGCGGCTGCGGGTTCTCGAGGATGGCCAGGAACGGGTACACGCTGACGCGGTCGCCGTCGCTCAAGAGGTAGCCGAAATCCACCGCCGCGCCGTTGGCCTGGATCAACTCGACCTCGGTGTGCGGCACGCCGTGAGCTTCGATACGGTCCTTGATGCTGGCGGGTTCGCGAAACGCGTGGACGACGTCGCGCTGGCGCCACTGCCACGGCAGCAGGTCGTTGAGTTCCGCGTAGAACCGGAGCGTCGCGCGTGCCATCGCGGTCATCATGCCCCCGGCGGGCCGGTCCGCGCCAGGGACTGGGGACTCGGGACCCGGGGTTCGCCTTCTGGCTTCTGGCTTCTGGCTTCTGTATTCTGTCCGGTGCCATGGATCTCCGCGGTATTTGCCCACCCATTACCACGCCGTTCAAGGACGACGAGGTCGACTACGCCGGCCTCAGGCACAACGTCAGGCGGTGGATGACGACCGGCCTGCGCGGCCTGCTCGCCCTCGGATCGAACGGCGAGGCGGCGTTCGTCGACGACGACGAGGCCGAGCGCATCGTCGCCACCGTGCGCGAGGGCGTGCCGAAGGACCGCGTGCTGCTCGCCGGGGCGGGCCGCCAGTCCACGCGCGCGACCATCGCGGCCGCGACGCGGGCGGCACGGGCCGGCGCCGACGCCGTCCTGGTGCTCACGCCGTTCTTCTTCAAGAGCCGGATGACGCACGACGCCCTCGTCGCGCACTACACGGCCGTGGCCGACGCCTCGCCGGCGCCGGTGCTGCTCTACAACAACACGGGCGTCACGGGGATCAACCTGGCGCCGGAGACGGCGGCGGCGCTTTCCGCTCACCCGAACATCATCGGGATGAAGGACTCGAACGGCGACGTCGCGCAGGTGGCTGCGGAGGTGGCGCGCGTGCCGGCGGACTTCGCGGTGCTCGTCGGTTCGGCAGCCACGCTCCATCCGTCACTGCTCGCCGGCGCGGCGGGCGCCATCGTCGCGGTGGCCAACGTCGCGCCGGATGCGTGCGTGACGCTCTACGACCTCGCGCACGCCGGCAGGCATGACGAAGCGCGGCTGCTGCAGCGCAGACTCACGCCGCTGGCGCTGGCGGTGACGCGCGAGCACGGCATCGCGGGCCTGAAAGTCGCGATGGAGCTGGCGGGCTTCGTGGGCGGCGGCGTGCGCGGGCCCTTGCGCCCGGCCACGCCCGAGGCGCGGGAGACCATCAGGCGGCTGTACGAGGAGCTGAACCACCCATGATTCCACTGCCCGCGTCTGAACGCATCCTCCTCGGCCCCGGCCCCAGCGTGGTGTCGCCGCGCGTGATGCGGGCGATGTCCGCGCCGGTGCTGAGTCATCTCGATCCCGATCTGCTCGCGATGATGGACGAACTGCGCGGGCAGCTGGCCGCGGCGTTCCGCGCGCCCGCCGGATCGTTCTGCTTCGCCGTCTCGGGGACTGGCACGTCGGCCATGGAGACGGCCGTCGCGAATCTCGTCGGCGACGGCACGCGCGTGCTGTCCGTCGTCGGCGGCTACTTCGCCGAGCGCATCGCGGGCATGAGCGAGCGCTACGGCGGTCTGGTAACACGGCTCCCGTACGAGTGGGGCCGCGCGGTCGATCCCGACGCGGTCCGCCGCACTCTGACTGCCGCGCGTGCCGACATCGTCACGGTGGTCCATGCCGAGACGTCCACCGGCGTGCTGAACCCCGTGGCGGAGGTCGCCGCCGTCGCGCGGGAGCACGGCGCGCTCACCATCGTGGACGCGGTGACGTCACTCGGGGGCCACCCGCTCGAGATGGAACGGTGGGGCCTCGGTGTGGTCTACAGCTGCGCGCAGAAGTGCGTGGGCGCGCCGTCCGGCGTCGCACCGATTGCGTTCTCGCCGGACGCCCTCGCGCGGCGCGTGAAGGCCCGCAGCTTCTCCTTCGATCTCGGGCTGCTCGAGGACTACTGGGTCCGGCGCAAGTACCACCACACGATCTGCGCCTCGCTCCTCTACGCGCTGCGCGAGGCGCTCGTCATGATCGAGGAGGAGGGCCTCGAGGCGCGGTGGGCTCGCCACGAGCGCCACCACCAGGCCTTGGCGTCCGGGCTCAACGCGATGGGCTTGCCGCTGTTGCCGCCCGAGGCCGAGCGCCTGTGGACGCTGAACGCCGTCCGCGTGCCCGGCGGCGTGGACGAGGCGACGGTGCGCAGGCAGATGCTGCAGGAGTTCGACATCGAGATCGGCGCGGGCCTGGGCCCGCTGGCGGGCACGATCTGGCGCGTCGGCCTGATGGGCGCCGGTTCGACGCCCGCGATTGTCCTGCTGTTCCTCGGCGCCTTCGAGTGGGTGCTGCGCGCGCAGGGCTTCAGCGTGCCGCGCGGCGCGGGCGCGGCGGCGGCCCTCGAGACGTTGGGGGCGCGGTAGAATCCCGGCATGCGCGCCGGCGCCGTCCTCGCGCTCCTCGCCTTCCTCGCCCCGCAGGCGTCGCCTCTCGACCAGGCCCGCGCGGACCTCCAGCGCCGCCGCGACGCCCTCATCCGCCAGGACCAATCTCGCGTCCGACCGCGCCCGCCTCGACCGCTTCGCGGAGGCGGCAGCCCGCGCGTTCCGCGATCCCGCAATCGCCCGCCAGGCCCCCCTCGACCGTCTCCCGTTCGTCGCGCACGACCGCCGCGACTTCCTCGAGCGCACCGCGTCGCTCGTGAGCGCCCGCCTCGGCGTCCGCCTCTCGAGCTTCACCGTCCGCTTCTCGCGCCTCAGCCGCGGGACCGCCGGGCGCGTCCGGATTCTCGACAACCGCGCGACGGTCGAGGTCGCGGATCGCCATCGTGACGATGACGAGGAGATCCTCGCCATCGTGGCGCACGAGTTCGCGCACATCGTCCTCGAGGCCTCCGGCTCCGGCATGTCGGCTGCCGAAGCCGACGACGAGGACATGGCCGACACCACGGTCGTGATGGCCGGCCTCGGACCCCTGCTGCTTCGCGCGAGCTACCGGGAGGGGATTGCCGCATCCGGGAAGAGGACCGAGTGGACCGTCAGGCGGACGGGCTCGCTCCATCCCGTCGCGATCGCGTACCTGACGCTCGTGCAGGCCGAGAGGGCGGGGCTGGGTTCTGAGTCGCGCAAGGCCCTCGTCGGCGACTGGCTCGAGCCGGCGTGGACGGTCAGGAAGGGAAGGTAGAAGCAAGAAGCAAGAAGCAAGAAGCAAGAAGGCGATTGGCTCCCCAGCCCCGAGTCCCGAGTCCCGAGCCCCGATGTTCGGCCGGGAGCTTCAGCCCCCGGGATCCTGGTCCGACGCTAGAATAGACCCAGGCCGGAGATCCACATGAGACGATTCCTCCCAGTGGCCATCGCCGCCGCGCTCGTGCCGGCCGCCTTCGCCGCGTCGTCGTGCGCCACGAATCCCGTCACCGGTTCGCGCGAGCTGAACTTCATGAGCGAGGCCCAGGAAATCAAGCTGGGCCAGCAGTCGGACCCCGCGATTCAGGCGGAGATGGGCCTCTATCCCGACCAGGGCCTGCAGCAGTACGTGTCGGGCGTGGGCATGCGCCTCGCCAAGGTGTCGGAGCGCCCCGATCTGCCCTGGCACTTCGCGGTCGTGGACGTTCCGGCCGTCAACGCCTTCGCGCTGCCCGGCGGCTACGTCTACGTCACGCGCGGCATCCTGGCGCACCTCGACAGCGAAGCCGAACTGGCGGGCGTGCTCGGGCACGAGATCGGCCACGTCACCGCGCGGCACTCGGCGCGCGCCTACACGCGCTCCGCGACGGCGAATATCGGCGTGGCCATCACGAGCATCTTCGTCCCGAAGGCGCGGCCCTTCATGGGCGCCGTGCAGGCGGGACTGAGCCTCGCGCTCCTGAAGTACGACCGCACCCAGGAACTGCAGTCCGACCACCTCGGCGCCGGCTACGCGGCGAAAGTCGGGTGGGCGCCGTCGGGGATGTCGGGCGTGCTCGAGGCCCTCGGCCGGATCAGCGCGGCCACCGACAGCCGCGGCGTGCCGAACTGGCTGTCCACGCACCCGCAGCCGGCGGACCGGGTGACGAAGATCGCCCAGACGGTGGAAACCCTGGAAGCGGCGCGCCCCGCATCCGAGTGGACCGTGAACCGCGACCCCTACTGGCAGCACCTCGACGGGCTGATCTACGGCGACAACCCGCGCGAGGGCTTCATGCGGGGGCGCGAGTTCTTCCATCCCGACATGCGGTTCAAGCTGCGGTTCCCCGAAGGGTGGAAGGTCCAGAACGGCAAGCAGCAAGTGGCGGCGGCGCCGCCCAACTCGAGCGGCATGATGCTGGTCCTGCAGGCGGTGCCGAATCCGTCACGCTCGCCGCTCGAGGAACTGGCGGTCGCGTCGATGTCGAAGTCCGGGTTCGCGCTGGTCAACGGCGAATCCATCCAGCTCAACAGCGGGCTGGCGGCGTACCACGGCATCTACGACGGACAGACCGAGAATGGGGGCGTCGTGCGGGTGGAAACGATCCACGTCAGCCACGGCGGCCGGGTGTTCCTCCTCGCCGGGCTGGCCGACCAGTCGGTGTTCCGGCAGGCGCAGCCGTACTTCGTCGACACGCTCAAGTCGTTCGCGCCGGCGTCGGAGGCGGAGATGGGGCACGTCACGCCGCACCGCCTCGGCTTCGCGACGGTCCGCAGCGGCGACACGTGGCAGTCCCTTGCCGCGCGCAGCGGTGGCGTGATTCCTGCAAGTGACCTGGCAGTCGTCAACGGCTTCGCGCCGGAAAGCCAGCCACCGGCGGGGAAGCGCGTCAAGATCGTCACCTCCGGTGACTAGCGCGTCATGGCCAAGCGTCTCCTGAGGTGGACACTGGCGGTGGCGGCCGCGGGCTTCGCCGCCTTCGGCTATGTCTACCTGGCGCTGCCGGACGTGCGGCCGCTGAAGACGAAGAACCCGGAGACGACCGCGTTCATGGAACTCCGGGCGCGCGAGGCCGTGAAGGCGGGGAAGCAGCCGAGGAAGGTCCGGTACTGGGTGCCCTACGAACGCATCTCGCCGAGTTTGAAGCGCGCCGTGCTCGTGGCCGAGGACGCGGCGTTCTTCTCCCACGGGGGGATTGACTTCGACGAGATGCAGAAATCCCTCGAGACGGACTGGAAGAAGGGGAAGCTCTCGCGCGGCGGCAGCACGATCACGCAGCAGCTCGCGAAGAACCTCTACCTCTCGCCGTCGAAGAACCCGATCCGCAAGGCGGAGGAGTTCCTGATCGCGCGCCGCCTGGAGGCGGAACTCTCCAAGCGGCGCATCCTCGAGCTCTACCTGAACCTCATCGAGTGGGGCGACGGGATCTACGGCGCCGAGGCGGCGGCGCGCACCTACTTCCGGACGTCCGCTGCGGCCCTCGGCCCCGACGAGTCGGCGCTGCTGGCGGCATCGATCATCAACCCGAGGCGGTTCAGCCCCGCGCGCCCGTCGAAGTTCCTGCTGCAGCGGCAGGAGCTGATTCGCCAGCGCATGGGCGATGTGGAACCGCCGGCCCCCGCGGCGCCGCCCCCAGGCCCGGGAGGCCCGGGAGGCCCGGGAGGCCCATCATGAGAGTGTCTCGCATCGCGGTCCGGTGGCTGGCAGCCGCCGCCCTGGTCACGGCCGCGCAGCCGGCGGGCCGCGCCACGACGATCGTGCCGCCGACATTCACCGAACTCGTCGCCCGGGCGCAGACGGTGTTCGTCGGCCAGACCCTCGACGTGGAATCCCGGTGGGTCTCGACCGCCTCCGGCAAGGTCATCGTCACCCTCGTCACGTTCAAGGTCGAGCGCACGATCAAGGGCGACCTTGGCGGGCAGACGGTGCTCGAGTTCCTCGGCGGCACCGTCGGCGAGGACCGGATGGAGGTGAGCGGGATGCCGAAGTTCCGGGTTGGGGACGACGACGTCCTGTTCGTCGACGAGCGCGGCAGGCCGATGTGCCCGGTGGTGGGCATGGCGCACGGCCGGTTCCGCGTCCTCGAAGACCCCGAGACCGGGCGCCTCTCGATGGCCCGCTACAACTTTCAGCCCCTCGCCGGCGTGAGCGACATCGGCGCCGCGACGACGGCGCGCATCACTTCGGCGAAGGCGCTGACGCTCGCGGAGTTCTCCGACGCCATCGACAAGGAAGCCCGCCGTCAGCGGGTGGCGAAGTAGGGGGACGGCCATGAAGCGCGTCCTCCTGCTCTCCACCCTCCTGCTGGTGGCCGCGGCCTCGGTCGCGCGGTCGTACTACCTGAACGGCCCCTTCTGGCCCACAAACGCCACGGTCCCGATGGAGCTCGAACTCGGGTCCTCGACGACGCTCACCGACGGCTGCCCGGACTGGTCCTGTTCCGCGGCCGACGCCATGGACGTCTGGAACGTCGCCCTGGGCAGGGTCCAGCTCAAGGCCAACCGTAATTCCGCAGCGAGCAAGGGCGAGAGGAACGGCCGCAACGACGTCTTCTTCGGGACCAGCGCCTACGATTACTCGCTCGACAAGGGCACCCTCGCCGTGACGACGTGGTGGTACAGGTTCAGCACGATCACCGAGGCCGACATCACGTTCAACTCCGCGACGAAGTGGGACTCCTACCGGGGGGACCTGAGGTCGGGATCCGTGTACGACTTCCGGCGCGTGGCCATGCACGAGCTCGGCCACGTGCTCGGGCTCGCGCATCCCGACGAGCACAGCCAGACGGTGACCGCGCTGATGAACAGCAAGGTCAGCAACCTGGACACGCTCGCCGTGGACGACATCCAGGGCATCCTGTCGTTGTACGGATCGCCGGCCGAGAATGGCGGCCCGTCCGGCGCGACGATCAACTTCCCGGCGCGTGACGAAACGTACAACTTCCGGTCGTGGCTCGAAACGAAGTACCGCGACGCGCTCGGCCGTTCGTACGGGTCGTCCTACACCGACGTCGAGGGCTCGGTCGTGTGGGTGCAGGAGTACCTCCGGTACCGCCTCAACACGTGCGGGCACGAGGGGGCGCTCGAGCGCGTCCGCATCCAGATCGCGGGCGGCGGCGTCGTCCCCGTGTGCGGGACGCCCGCGTCCACGCAGTCGATCGCGTTCCCGCCGCGCGATCAGACGTACGCCTTCCGGCAGCAGCTCGAGGACATCTACAAGAAGGACCTCGGCCGGGCGACGGTGAAGACCTACGTGGACGCCGAGGGCGACGTCGTCTGGATCCAGGAGTACTTGCGGTACCGGCTGAGCGGCTGCACCCATGCGCAGTCAATCGAGAAGGTGAGCCTGCAGATCGACGGCAACGGCGTCCAGCCCGCGTGCCGCTAGGCGGCGCGGATCGCCCGGGTCAGAACGTCGCCGAGAACGACATCTTGACCGCGTAGCCCGTCTTCGCGGTCGTGGCCGGCAGGTCGCGGAGCGCGACGCTCTCGCGGGTGGATCTCGCCGGGTGGAACATCGGGCCGCCGGCGAGAGACAGTTGCCATCGCCGTCCCGGCGGCGCGAGGTGCAGCGACGGGCCGACGAGCAGGCGGGCGCCGCCCTCGGCCTCCTCCTCTTCCCAGAAACCCTCGAGATCTTCGCCGATCCCTTCGACACCGAGCGAGAGTGCGGGCGTGAGCTTCGCCGCCCATCCGACCGACGTGATCAGGTCGACCGCGTCGCGGTAGGCCGCGAGCGGCTTCTGCACCAGCACGTTTCCGTGTGCGCGCCACGTCCGGGTTTCGTGCCCGCCCGTGACGCGCGCCAGGAGCACGTCGGTGCCGCCGACTTCGTGCAGCATGCCGCCGCCGACGGCGAGGGCGAGGCCGGTCGCCGACGGCGCAAGCACCGAGTACAGCACCTCGCCCTGCTGGGACGTGGCGTAGGCCTCGGCGGACGACCTCAACCCGAATCGCCCGATGAGCGTCCAGCGTCCAATCGAAGCCTGCACGCCCACGCGCTGTTCCGCGCCGTTGGCGGATTCGGCGGTGAAGGTGCGCTCGCCGACACCGACGTCGTAATCGAGACGGACATCGGGCTTCGTGACGTCCCGCGCCGTCGTCAGAGAGAAGACGAACGGACGGTCCTGCGCGGACGCCGGCGGCGCAGCGAGGCCCAGCGCCATCGCGGCGACAACCGCAGCGATTGTTGCCGGCGACACGATTCGGTTCATCTGGCTTCTCCCAGCCTGGTCACCGGCGACGCGGTAGCCCGCCGCGCGGGCCAATCCACCCGCCCCGATCGGCAGATGCCGATGATGCCTCCCTGGATCTCACAAGAGGCCCTGCTTGAATGCCTGCAACGCAGCGTCCTGGAAGTCACAGATGGCATCCAACCATTCATGAAAACCGGGATCACTGTCTTTGATCCCAAGCCGATGCAGTATAGTCCGGGGCGACTCTCCGGCGTTCCCTGGAAGTCTGGGTGTCTTCTTCGGCATCTGCCGAGACAACGCGGCTGTGTCCTCCAATCCGTCCGTCATGACCTTCTCGGTTTCACCCTGCCGGAATCCCTCGTCCATCACGCCCACAGTTGCGCCGGTTCGCGGATTGACACGCCACCACCCCAGCCGGCCGTTGACAGGCCTGGACGGTACGGCCACGACCTGTCCCGTGGTCAGGTCCGATTGGATTCGTGCCCGCACGTCAGCCGTCACACCGGCGACGGTGCGGGTGTCATTGGCGCTTGCGCGAATCACCACGGACCCGATGCCGAGCCCGGCAGCCAGGGCGAATACGGTGGTCGTGTTACTCGGGTCGGCAGGGGATCCTGCGACAAGGTACTCAGCCGCCGTGTCCGCAACGCCTCGTCGCAATCGAGCGGCGAACGGGGATCCTGACGTTCCGCCGGGCAACACACCGACCGGATTCGCCACGACGTCAATCAGCCCGCGGTAGGTGGACGTTCCCTGCGCATCGACGGTTCCGCGCCACCGGTAGTTGACCACGCCGATTGCGTTCGTGAAGACCTCTCGGATTTCGGGCGCGAGGGCGCTGCGCGCAACCTGATAGGCGAACGCCGGCCCAACCGGTCCCGCCGGGTCAGGCATGGCGCCCAGCAACGCCGCGCGCCGATTTGCATCGTCCGTCCGCAGCGCTTCCAGCCATGCCTCACGTTCCGACAGGACCTTTCCGGCCACAAGGGACGCGAGGAACTCTGTGGACCAGGAGCATACGACCGGCACGATCTCGATCACCTCGAGCAGGGCGAGCACCCGAGTCAGTTTCCCGGTCTCCGAGGGGTTCGGCGCGGCGGACGAGGCGGTTGCACGCGCGGCCGGGCCCAGGAGATCGAACACCTCATGCCGGCAGGTGACGGGCTCCCCGCCAGGGTTGCGGATCGAGTATTCGATCCACTCGGCGGTCAGGATACTGGGCTCTTCCTCATCTGCTCCCAGCCCTCCGAGCATGCCACCGACTGCCCCGCTCGCGCTGTCGCGGAACTTCCCGGTGGCCTTTCTCGGGGAGATGCTCCCGTTGGCATTGACCATCGCCGGCGCGAACCGACGCTCTCCAATCGACAGGACGGGGGTCCACTGTGTCTGGGCGAGCGCCTCCGTTCTTGACAACACACGGGCGGCTCCCGCCCCCTTCGCCGTGGGCGAGTCGGACAGCCACTCAGCTGGGAGATGGCGCAACGTGATCTCCTGTCCGATCAGCTCGCTGGGACGCACCGTGCGTTCAAGCGCGACTCGTTCCGTGAGCCGGCCGGCGGCCCACTGTTCCGCGACGACGCGAATCACGAGTTCGTGGCAGAGCCTGGCGTCAAGAGGGATCCGGCCGTCCGGGCCCGGGGTGATGACTTCCGCCGGACTGGCGGTCTCACCGGGCCCCGACGCGCCGGGTTGGGGATCGAGGTCAGTCCACGCGTCTCCCTGGCGCCGTTGCACCAACCAGTGATCACTCATCGCGGACATGTCGGCGTCGTCGGCTGGACCCGAGCCGGAGTCCCCGACCGCAGCGAGCAGGGCCGCCGACTGCGTCGTTGCTCGCTGCCTGGCGTCCTCGTAGCGCCGCCGGCCGTTCGTACGCGCGGCGTCAGTGAGTTGACGGAGCACCGCCGCGAAGGGCTGGAACTCCGCCCTGACACCGGTCGGAGTCGACTGCGGCGGCGGCGTGCCGGGTTCGCGCCTCGACGCCATCGGGTGCACCTGCTTCAACAGCCCCGATGCCGCGGTTTCGCTCAGCCGGACACGAACCAGCCGCACGGAGTGGCCGGACAGTCGCAGCAGTTCTGCCAGCAACAGCGACCGGTCGAGGCTGTTTCCCATTCTGTCCATGAGCACACCGACCGGCCCGCGAAGCGATCCTCGGTACGGCGCCCATGTCGTGTTTGCCCGAACCCACGCGGTCAGCTGCTGCGGGTCTGTTCCCACACGGGTGACCACCGCCTGCGGATCGAAGGTGCCGCGTGGGATCTCGGCCCGGGCTCGCTCCAGCCCGTTGTAGAGTTCCTCGACGTACCTTGCGAGTTGCTTGCGCCCCTCGGGCTCGTTCATCCGCAGGGCCTTGGTCACCTCCGCGACGCCAGGGGCGGCGATGTCGGCCCCAGCCGATTCCGCGGGTGGATTCCCGCTGCTGCTCGTCGCCGACGATGGTCGGCCAGCCGGTGGCGCAGCGCCGCATCCTCTCCCCGAGCAACTGACGCTGAGCGAGATGAGCAGTACCCGCGACCCCGTGGGACGTGGAGCCTAGCTTCGTCATCGGACTCTCCCTGCTTCACCGGCTGGGGCGGCGGTTCCCCGATTTCCGCCACCCGGCCGTGCGCGTCAGGCGCGGTTCGCTCGGCGGGCGTCGTCGGACGGGCCACCGGTCCGCCCGCGCCTTGCTGAACACCTCCCGCGCCCTCGTCAGATCGCGAACCAGGCGAAGTCCATGCCCATGCCGGTGAGTCTCTGTCCCAACTGCGTGACGAAGCTCTCGGCCTCGGCCCGGCTTCCGAATCTGAATAGCCGTCCCCCGGTCGAGATGAATCGACCGTTGACTCTAAACGCCACGCCGTAGCCCCGACCGTCCATTCGAACAATGACGGCCTCAACGGCCTGGTGCAGGCCTTCATCAGTGACTCCCACCGTTGCACCTGACCTCGGGTCAATCTGCCACCAGGCCAATCGCGAGGCACCGTCTATCTGAACGGGCTCCTTCGGCGCGACTATCCACAGGTTGGCCCCAACGGCCTCTGCGATCCGTGCCCGGGCGTCCGACGGCAAATCGGCTCCCGGCTCTACGCCGTTACGAGTAAGAAGGGTGAATGGCAGATGTGCCGCTCGAGCGCGTTCGAACAACGAACTCGTACTCACCACCGCTTGCACCGCCAGGTCCCGGTCATCACGCGCGCGGGTGAAGTGCTCAATCACAAGCCGTTCCAGACTCCCGCTGACCACGCCGCGCAGAACATGCGCGCGGAAACTGAGGTCCGGCGTGTACTCGGAGGTCAGGACGCGAGCGGAATCTCTTCGAAGGTCCAGGCTGATGCGCAGTGCCCCCGCTCGCGGTGCCCACTCGGAGACCTGAACTCGGGGCGTGTCGAGATAGCTGCGGAGAACCGGGCCATCGGTACCTGCCACTCGGCTTGTGAGCACGTCGGAGATCGCAGAGTAGACGGTGTTGATGCGACGCAGACCGGCGCCGACATCCATGGAGTCGTCCTTCTCGGCCGGTTCTGCCGCCAGATCCCTGAGATGCCACGAATCAATGGCTCCGGTTGTGAAGAAGAAGTCGTAGATGCCCGCGGTGAGATCTTCCGTGGACGTCGAGGCGAGCGAGCCGGCGTCCGTGCTCTCGCCCTTCGCCCGTCGGCCCTTGCCAATCCGGTCGAAGATCTCACGGGCGATGACTTCTCGCCGGCCATCTGGCGCGACGAACTCCATCTCGACGGACTCCGCAGTCGCCAGGGGGGTCTCCTCCGCGCCCCCACCAAAGGCATCCAGCATTCCCACGGCCGCGCTGCCTTGCGGGGGCTTCAGCGAAAACGGAGATCCGGCGACCTGGTTCTGTCCGACGACCAGGAATGGTTTGACCTGGCTGGGACCCTGATTCCCGGCGACAATCGTCTGGTGAGCCAGGACCAGGTCCACGCCAGAAAGGTCCGCTGCCTTGAACGAGCGCGACAGCACTTGACGAGTCGCGGCCTTACCGTCGGCATACTCCTCAACGCGAACTCGGATTTCCACCCGATGGAACACCCCGTCGGGGAGCTGTTCCCAAACGGTATCCGGCTTTGCGTATGCGTGACCGGGGACCGCGGAGGCAAATGACGGGTCCATTGCCGTCCAGGCTCCGTCCTTCCACCACTCGACCCAGTAATGCTCCCGCGCTTCCTTGTGCAGCAACTCGAGCGTGACGAATGACTCGGCTCTGGCCGGCAGATTGGCGCTCTTGAGGCTGCTGCTGATGAGTGCACCGTCTCGCTTGATGTCGGCCACGAGCTTCTCTGCAAGGGGGTCGAATTCGCTGGAGCGTGAGCGATCGCTTGGAATCGCCCGGGGATGCCAGATTGAGGCAACGAGCTGCTGGGCAAGGGCGTCGGGTAGCGTCCCGCGCACGAATCGGACACGAAGCCCGGCATCCTTCAGAAGGCTGCCAAGCAACGCCGCCCGGTCCACCGAGTTTCCCGCCATGGCCAGCAGCGTTCCGCGCGGTCCTCGGAGCACGCCGACATACGGCTCGAATGCGATGTTGTCTCTCACGTACTCGAAGATCCGCGCGGGGTCCTTGCCGAGAGCCACGGCGAAGTGGGCGGGTTCGACATGCGAGAGGTCGAACGCGCGCGGCACAGGCAGCTGGAGAGACCCGGTGGGCGATCGTCGCAGGCCGGGTCCGTCGTCTCCCAAACCGACGGCGGCGGCACCCCCGACGCCAGCGGACTGCGCCGCCGGGGCCGCAGCGGCACCCGCCTGGCCGGCCGGCTTCTTGGACCCGCACCACCCGCCCGAGCACGCCGTGCCGAGTGAGACAATCAACAGCGCGATCCCGTACGCCGAAACCCCCACCTTTCGCATGGCGGCTCCTTGACCGACCTCGCGTGTAACAAGCTTCATGGCAGCCTCTTCGGTCCGATGGTCCACGGGGAATGTGCCCTGCTTCGCTCCCAGCTCGTCCAGCCACGCCTCGGCCGCGGCACGCCCGGCTGTCGTCGCTTCCCTGCCCACCACGAACGCGTCCAGCCACTGCCAGGGCTTCTCCCGGTGCGCATCGCTCAGCACGAACCCCACCGTCTCGCCCGCGAGGTTCTTGATCGTGTTCCTCCTGCCCTCGAAATCCACGTCGGCCGTCGCGTCCAGGAATTCGCGGAGCCTGCGCGCGAAGAGGACCTGGCGATCGGCCGGGAACTGCTCCTGCCAGCGCGCCATGACCTGGTCCTCACCCGCCTGCCTCTTTGCGCGCTCCTCTTCGAGCCCGGCCCGCAGGATTCGCTGCGTCTCCGGGCTGCGCTGCATGTCGAATATCTGTTTGAGACTCGCGAGGAATCTCTCACGCTCGGCCGCCGGCATGGCCGACGCGGCGGTCTTTGCGCTCTCGTAGGCGGCGAGGCTCTCGTCCAGTCGCTTTTTCAACTCCTCATCGACTGTGGGCGCACGTTCGCGCAGCTGCGGCTTACTCTCCGATCGAATCCGCGCATACGCAGTCTCGAACGCGGGCGAGTTCACGTACGCCTTGGCCCACGCGAACAGCGCGGTCGTCGCCGCGCCACGTTCCGCTTCGGGAACCCTCAGGTACGCCGCCCTGCCCGCCATCGCCAACTTGCTGGAGTACCCGCCCGCGCCAGCCGTCTGCACTTCGTTCGTGAGCAGCGCTCGCGCCGCAGTCTCCGTCAAGTCAAGCCGAGTGAGTGCCCCCTGCATCATCGGCTACCCGTTCTCCAGTCCGTCGACGTTGAGCACGATCAGCGTCCGATTGCCCCGGCCCCTGACGTCAGCGGCTCCGCCGCGCAGCGAGATCCACGAGCGCCCTGAACCCCAACAGACGATTCGGCCGTCGTTCTGAACCGCATAACTGCTGTTCCCGCTCGCGGTCACCGAGTGGACGCCGGTCAAGCCCTTGACCGCTCCGACCGGCACGCCATTTTCGTTTGAGGTGCCCTGTCCCGTCTGTCCGAACGCGTCCCATCCCCAGGAGACGACGGTTTCGGCCTGAGTCAGAACCAGTACGTGCGCGTTACCGACCGAGAGGGCGCGGCCGTTTGCTACGCTTGGCACAATCGCCGGCGTTGGTGCCGGCGTGCCGTCATCTTTCCACTGACGTCCGAGCACGCGGCTGACGTTGTTGCCCCAGGTGAGCGCCCGCCCGTCCGCCAGCAGGGCGACGGAGAACTCTATGCCGGCCGCGATGGCGATCACGTTCCCGATCCCCGGCACGAGCACCGGTGCCGCTCGATCGACAGTCGTGCCGTCGCCGATCTGTCCGTACTTGTTTGCGCCCCACGCGCGGATGGTCCCGTCCCTGAGCAGTGCCAGCGAGTGGGTGTAGCCGGCGCTGACCGCGATCACATCCGTCAGGCCAGGAATCTGCACCGGGAACGGCACGAACGACATGGCGTCTGGCTTGTGCGTCTTGAACTGAATGATGGGCAACGCCCCGATGCCGAGACGGCCGTTCGTGCCATCGCCCCAGGTCCACACGGTTCCATCGCGCGCAAGGGCCAGGACGTGGCGTTCCCCCACTGAGAGGTCCACCGCATCGACGCGCGCCGCGACCGCAGTCGGCGTGGGCGTTTTCGCGCCGTCTTCGGCATACACCTCGACGTACGAACGCGGCGTGATGCCCAGGATCCCATTGCCGCGTGCGCCCCAAGCCAGGACACGACCGTCGGCGAGCACCGCGAAAGTCGTATCCCATCCGGCTCCGGCCGCGACGACATTGCCCAGCCCCGGAATCGGGTAGAGCCGGTATTTCTCCGTCGGGTCGAAGTGTCCCTGGCCCAACTCTCCGGAACTGTTCTTCGTCGGGCCGGTGGACCAGCCTTTGAGCGCCCCATCCGGCTCGAGCAGCAGCGTGTGGTACATGCCGGGGAAGATGCGGCGCAGTGCCGCCGGGCGCGCCTGCGCCGAGAGCCGCGCGGCGAGAGGCGCAAAGGGCACCGCCGACAGGAGTCCGAGCGCCGAGCGCCTCGTTATGAGGTCCACGCCTACTTCGCTCCGATCTCTTTCACCCACGCCGCGGCCGCGGTGCGGGCCGCGTTCAGCGCCTCCGGGCCGAATGGGTAGGACCATCGCCATTGCCACGGTTTCTGGTTGTAGGCCGGGTTGGCGAACTCGTAGTGGTCGAACGCGCCCGCCGTCAGCACTTTGGTCGCCTTGGCCGCAAAGTCCACGTCGGTCGTGGTGGCCAGGAATTCGCGAAGGTAGCGCGCGATCGCGACCATCGGATCGGCCGGGTAGTCCCGCCGCCATGCCTCCATGTTCGCGTCGTAGCCGGCCTTGTCCCTGGCCCGGGTCTCTTCGATGTCCGTGCGCGCTGCGCTCACTGCTGCCGGGGAGTCCATCTGCTTGCGCATGTTGTCGACGTACGCCTTCATCCCGGCTGCGATGGCGTCCTTTGCCGTCTTTTCGAACTCTGTCTTCTTGGCGTCGAGTGTCGCTTTCAGCTCCTCGTCAACGGTGCCCGGATGGGGACGCGCCTGCGGCATCGTTTCCGTGCGCTTGTCTGCGTAGGCCTTCTTGAAGGCCGCCGAGTTCACATAAGCCTTGGTCCAGGCGTAGAAGCCGGCTGTGACCTGTCCGCGCGCGGCGGGCGAGAGCTTGGCATAGGCCCCGAGCGCCGCCACGCCGAGGGCGCCGCCCTCGCTCGGGCCGCCGTTGTCGAACTCCGCGAGGATGCGCGTGCGCGCGCTCTCTTCGGTTTCTCCGAGCTGGGCCAGTACGGTCTGGGCCAGCGCCATCCCGCCGGCAAGCACCAGAATGGCCAGCGAAGTCAGGACTGTGAATCGTCGAACGCGTGGGGACATGGCGAGTTTCCTCATTTCTCCACCACCAGCTTGTCGCCCTTGATGAGCGCCCTCAGCAGGACGTCGCGCGCGACGGCGACCGTGACGGGCGCGCGCAGCTCCTGCTCGGCCGCGGTGATCACCACCGTGTAGGTGCCGGCGGGGAGTTCGTGTGGTCTATCCACGCCGGCCTCGCCCCTGGCGACTTCCTTGCCGGCGCCATCGAGAATCCGGTAGGGCAGACGATCGACCGCCGCGAGCAACACCGCCCGCGCCAGTGCTTCGCCGCTGGACGCGCCGTAGTAGTGCCCGCCTGTCGATTCCGCGAGCCCGCCCAGTTGCGCCTGCGCTGGTGCGCTCTTCAGCGTGAAGCCGACGATGTTGAGCGTGAGGTTGAGGCCGCTCGCCTTCAGGCTGGCCGCCGCCGCGGCGAAGTCGCCTTTGCAGCTTTCCTCGCCATCGGTGATCAGGATGACCGTGCCGCCGCCGACCTGTTTCAGGTCACCTGGCGTCTGCAGAATCGAATAGACGAGCGGCGTTTCTCCTCGAGGGGCGAGTTTGCCGGCCGCGGCCAGCAGACTCGCCGGGTTGAGCGGCGCCACCGGCACGACGAGCGCCGAATCCGTACAGGTCCTGGGATCTGTGGACGGCAACGTGTGGCCGTAGGCGCGCAGGCCGACCGAGAAGTCCTTCGGCAGCTTGGAGACGACGTCCCTCAAGACGGCCTGAGCGGTGGCCCAACGGGTCTGCTTGCCGAGGAGCGCCTTCATGGAACCCGACGCGTCCAGGATGATCTCGATGTTCTTCGTCGGCTTCTTGTTCTGGACCAGGCCGCTCACGACCGACAGGCTGCCGCTCTTGCGCTCGGGCAGGGCCAGGCAGAGCACGTTGGACCTGCCCGCGGCATCGCGGCCGCGCACGGTGACGACCTTTGACGTGAGCGAGGCTCCGGGCGCCGCCGTGACGGTCAGCGATGCACTTGACTCATCGACCTTCGTCAGATCCGCGACGGGTGAGTCGAGCTTCAGTGTGATCGCCGGATCGGCCGGTACGACGCTGGCGTCGAGGGTGACTCGACCGCTGTAGCCGAAGTTGGCGAGGACCGACAGCGGATACGTAAAGGTCTTGCCGGCGACCATCGGCTGCGACTTCAACTCCGGGTCGGCCGTGATGACGAAGCCGCCGAGCGGCTGCGTGCAGGGGAGGTCGTCGGCGTCGAAGGGCTGCTTCAGTTCCTGCGTCACCAGCTTCTGGTAGATCGAGTTGCCGCTCTGGTCGTAGTCGAATCCGTCGTAGACGATCAGGCCGCGCCCATAGTGGGCGTAGGCCAGCGCGAAGCCGTTCTTTCGCAACGCGTTCTTGGCCCACATGGCGCCGCACCAGTGCGGGTCGTGTTCGACGACCACATTCGAATCGCCGAGGTCGTTGGCCTGCTTCGACCAGCCGACCGCGTCGATGAAGAACGGATCGCCCGCCTTCGCGCTGCCGAGTGTGTTGTTTTCCAGAATGCCGGCGACGCCTCTGGCGCCGAGCGGGCCCGGGTTGCTCGTTGCGAACTTGTACGGCAGGAAGCTGTAGTCCGGGCTGCGGCGAGGGCTGCGCGTTTTGGGATCGGCCGCGCAGTAGTCCGAATCTTGAATGATGAGCTTGTGGCCCGCCGCGACCCAGGCCAGGATCGCCTGCTTGAACTCCCTGGACATGTTCTCGTCGATCTCGCACAGTTGCGCGAATATCACGGTGTCGACCTTCGGCGCGGCCAGCAGGTGAACCGGCGAGACCACATCAGGAGTGACGCTCCGGAACGCGACTTTCCCAAAGACGGTCTTGTCCAGGGTGCCGTTGAAGTCGTTCGGCTTGAAGAGTTGAGGCCCGTAACCGGACGGTGTGTCGGACACGACCAGCACGTGCTGGCTCATCGGGAACGTCGGTTTCCTTGGTGTTTCGACCGGCACCGCGCACGAGTTGGGGCCGTCCGCCGGAATCGGCGGCCCCGCGGCGCTGGCCGGGACCTGTGGGATCACGCCTTTGGCGAGCGCGGCGAGGTCGGGATGGCGCGCCAGCAGGGAGACATAGCCTGGCCGCTCGCCTTCGAAGATCCTGACCCGGCTCATTGCGGCCGGCACGGCGGTCGGAGCCCCGTTGAGGAGCGTCGTCTGCGCCGACAGGATCCGCACTTTCACGAACTTCGCTTCGACAGGCGTGAAGGGAATTGACTGCTCGACGTGCTCATCCTTCAGCGTGGCTGTCGCCACCCGCGTGAACCCGGCTGTCGGGCTTTGAACCGATGTCCAGATATCCACGTCCTTCGCTGGTCCAACCCCCCGGCCGGCGGCGCCGATCTTGGGATTGATGGCAACGCCGGCGACCAGCGCCGGCTGCTGATTGAAGAACGAGAAGACGATTTCCTGCGGCAGGCGGGTATCGTCGGCGCACCATCCCGGGTACCGGGTCTTCGCGATGAGGTTGGCCGCCATCCACTCGGAGGCGACGTTCACCGACGTCGTCGACTCGATCCGGCCGCCGAGGGCGATGGCGGCGATGTCAACCGGTCCAGCCGGTGCCGGCGCTGCGGTAGGCGGCGCCGGTGCCTGCGCGATCACCAGAACCGTCGCGACAACGACGGCGGCGCCAGCGCCGGCAAGGACGTGCGTGACGGTCGTACGAGCGCGATGAATCATTTCCTGATCTCCACGATCGCCTCGTCCTGTTCAAACCCGCGATACTGCAGCTTGATCGGCATGCCGGCGGGCACGTCGTACACGACGACAAATCGGCGAGCCTGTCCGGCGGGGACGACTCCCGTGTTGCCCATCGTGCATGCGAGTTGATCTGTGAGCGCCGAGGGCTGAATGAACACGCCATTCGGATCCATCAACCGCAACTGCATCGTCGTCTGGAAGTCGATGCCTTGACTTGACTTGAGATTCTCGATCACCAGGTCGAGCACAACCTGCGCCCTCCCGGAGGCTGGTGCCGGTAGCGACGCCGGCCGCGCCGGCATCGGCAACACGAGCACGCGCAATGTCGTGCCGTCCTGGATCGTGTTGATGGGCGCCGGCCACGATGGCGTGAATGCTGCGCCGGTCGACAGGACCAGGCCGCCGCCGCGGGTGGGGGAGATCAACACGCGGACGTTCTTGGTGTCGTCCGGTACGAGAAACGCGACCTGTCCCTCGTTCTGGCCGGTTGGTGGGAACCTCGCGGTGTCACCGAACGGTCGCGGGACATCCGTGACCTCGCGCGCCGGTTGGGAAACGCAGCCGCGATCGTTCTGCAGAAACACCGACTGTCCCATCGGCAGGTCGATGATGTCTCCGGGTGACCGGCTGGAGCCGCGAAGGCCGATGGTGTAGTAACGCAAGCCGGCCGGCGCCTGCCGGCTGGCAGGGCCGAAGCCGGCTTCGCTGATCCCCAGGTGCACGAGTTCGTTCTGCTGCGCGGGGCCAACGAGCGGCGGCGCCGCCGGTTTGCTGCCGGAGAGCGTGATCTGCGCGTGGCCGTGATCGACGTCGTAGAACTGGAAGACGCGATACTTCGCGTTCGCCGGCGCTTCGAACACGAGCTTGCCGCGCACGGTGTCATTGAGCTTGGCCACAGCGAATCCTCGTTCGGACAGGTGATCCGGCACGGCCGCGAGCGCTTCGAGGTCAACGGTGTCCGCATAGCGCTCGTCCGACAGCAGCCACATCAACTTCGTGAGCATCGGCACGACATACGGGGTCGACTCCATCGTCAGGTCCGCCGGATTCGTCGACGGGCGCTTGTTGTTGCCGAAGCTGCCGAGGCCGCCCACGCTGTTGGGGTTGCGCGCGCTCTTGTCCACCGCAACCAGCGGAATGATGTTCTTCCACGACGTGTCGACGATCACGAACTCGTAGCCCGGACGCGCCTGGCGCGAACCGATCTGGGCTGCCGTGGCGACACCCTCGACGCGGAGTTCGATGGCCTTCGTGGCCACCGCCATCGGGCCGATGGAGGTGCCTGACGGACTCGCTGAGGAGGAGAGCGACGAGGTTGCGCCGGCCGGACCTGAAGAGGGCGACGGGCTGGCGGATGGAGATCCTGCGGAAGCGGATGCCGTGCCGGATGCCGCCAGTGGCGCGGACTTCGCCGGCGGGGCCGACGTAGATGTTGCAGCGGCGGCGGGGGGCGTGTCGTTGCGCGCGCGGCCCTCGGGAGACGACCGCCTGCACGCGGCTGCCGGCTGCAGCGACAGCATCGCGACGGCGACGATTGCGAGCAAACGCGCGCGCCGGATCGTCCAACTCATGGGGGCCTCGAGGTGTCGCACCCGCGCTGACACCACGACGAGGCCTGCGGCCAGGGGGGGCAGCCGGGCGACCGACGTCGATCCACGGACGACAGTCCTACGACCTGCGCACGCCAGCCTGGGCCAGGCTCACAAACAGATCGTGGAACCGAATATAGTGATTACCCGGCTACACACTAACACGACGACGCGGCGGCAATCCATAGGAAACCCGGCGAATGCGCAATCGATCGAGAAGGTGAGCCTGCAAGCCGACGGCAACGGCGTCCAGCCGGTGTGCCGCTAGGGGCCTTCAGCGCCGGCCGTCACAGCCTCGGCGACCAGGCCGAGGGGAACCGGGCGCCAGCCGCGCCAGATCGTCGTGCGGCCGCCTTCGCGCAGCAGCAGTTGCGCGGAAATCCCGCCGTCGAGCGACACGGCGCGCCGGCACCCGAGTCCGAGCATCACGCGAGCCATTTCTGCCAGGGTGAGCCCGAGCGGCAGCGCCGGGCTCACCGGCCCCAAGCCGTCGAAGCGCGTGATGGCGACGACCAGGCGGCCGTCGGGCTGCGAGCCGATCGCGAGCCGGGCGTCGCGATGTTCCGTGTCGACGCCGAGACCCGCCTCCCGAAGTGGCTGCGGGACCTCGCCCCGCTCGTCGAGGAGTGTCGGATAGGATTGAATGGCCTCGACGGCCCGGCCGGCCGCGCGCTCGGCGGCGATCTCGGCCGGGGCCAGCCACCGGACGCTGCCGGCCGCATCCCAGGTGATCGCCGTCGACAAGGGACCCTGGCCGGGCGGCCGGATCTCGCGGCCCTCCATCACCACCCATCCCCAGGGCGCGATTCCTGAGAACTGCCCCGCGTTCAGCGCGAGAGCGGCGCCTTCAGGGGCGCGATCGACGGTCCAGCCCGGTCCCGCGCCGCGGAGCCTGGCTCGCAGGCGGAACCGGAACCGGGCCGGGTCGATCCGGATGGCGACGATGCGCGTGCGCCAGGCCAGGCCCGGGGCGGAGACATCCGTCTCCCCGCGCTCGAGTCCCGGCGCCAAGATGTGCCACACGGGATCCGGCACAGCGAGCGGCGCGCGGCTGCCGGTGCCAGGCACCGAGAAGGCCGCCAGCAGCAGCGCGCAACAGCCCGCGAGCGTTCTCACTTGACCGGCAGCGCTTTCTCGAGTTCGGCGGCCCGCTTGTCGATCGCCGCGGCGGACTCGGGAGTGGTCGGTGTCGTCTTCGGTGTCGTGAGCCGCCCGAGCACGCACTCCTTCAGCCTGGCGTACTCGTCCTCGGTGAGATTCCCCGCCTTCAAGCCGGCCTCAGTGGCGTCCCCGGTGTCCTCCGTCATCGCCGCTGCGGCAGCGCGGGTCGCCGCCAGCTCCTCCGCGCTCGGGTTCAGAGCCCCCTTCAGTCCCCCGCCGCACGTCTTCTCGGCCGCCGCGTCGATGAGGGTGGACAGGTCGTCGGCCTGGCTCGAATACTCCTGGTACTTCCTGGTCTCGACCCTTCGGGCTGCGGCGTCCGCGAGGCCCCTGAGCCGGTCGCGCTCCTTCGTTCGCGCGTCCTTCGCGACGGCTGCTTCCTTGCACGCCTCGAACTTGGCGAGCCCGTCCGGCGTCATCAGTTCGGCGCCCCGCGCCGCTGCCGCGCCCAGGGCCTTCGATTGCCGCTCGGCCTCCTGGCGTTTGGCGACGACCGCGTTCTCCGCGTCGAGCGCTTTCACGAAACGATCCAGCAGCTCGTCGGTGATCGACCCGCAGTACTTGCGCGGCGCGCTGGCCGGGGCGGCCGGCTTCACTGCGTCGGGAATCGGGAGCTTGGGCAGTTTCTTCTTGATGAACCCCCCGATCTGAGCGTCGGTCGAGGCGCCGAGAATCAGGGTTCCAGCCAGGACGAGACCGAACAGGGCATACCGGGACGAGACGCGCATAGGACCTCCGGGTGTCGCACGCGCGCTGACACCGCTGTGAGGCCTGAGCCACGGGGGCAGCCGGGCGACCGACGACTGGGAGTAGTGGGTTCCCACTATGAGAGTAGCATGTCCGGCGGCCGCGCTTCACGGCGGATGGCGCTAAAGCCCCCTGGTTTCCGCGCCGACACACTCTTTCGACGCTCCGGCAGGCGGCCGTCCCGCTGCTCCCGGCGCGCGCCCTTCATGATTGACTACACGGACCACGTGCGCCTCCTGATGGAGGACGTCGTTTCCCGGGTGCCTGCGCTCTCGCACGTCGACCCGCGGACGGTGCTGGTCTTCGGCCGTCTCGGCCGCACGCGCACCCACGGAGCGTATGCGACGTGCCACTCGCTGTTGGTGCCCGACAGCGAACCGGCGTACTACTACTGGAGGGATCGCCGCACGGGCGCGCTGACGCGGCGCTCGGAGTGGTTCATCACGCGGTCGCCCGAGGTCCGGATCGGCTCGCAGCGGATTTCGCACCTCGTGTCGATCGCGCTGCCGCGTTTCTGCGACCAGACGCTCAAAGACACACACAAGGAACACGTCTACGATCGCGGCGTGGAGTGGCTGGCCAAGCTCGACACCATCGTCCACGAGCTCTACCATGTCGACCCCCACCAGGGCGGCATCCGGCAGGCCTCGACTGGCGACGGCCGGCCATCGGCGCTGACACACACGCCGCAGTTCTTCCGCGAGGTCCAGCGCATCGTCCGCGAATACCTCGCGAGCCGGCCCGATCCGGCCGTGGTCGAGTTCCTCTCGCTCGATTTCGACGGGCTGGCGCGCCGGCACGGCGGCGTGATCGCCACGGCGTTCCGCGGGTTCCCCGCGTTTCCGCAGCGCTATCGGGAGCGCCTGGCCGACCAGCCGCGGGCGCCGCGCGTGCCCCAGATCGTGCCGGTGCCGGTGCGCGCCCCCCGGCGGACGTACACGGACGCCGACCTCTGCAAGCGCCAGTTCCTCCGGACCTCGACGCGAATCACGGACGTCGGGTTCTGAGGCCTGACCCCACTACACGGCGAAACGCCTGATTATGGGACCTGACCCCGCTAGTGCGGGATGCGGCGAACCGCATAGAGGCGTGCCGACCAGTACGCCGACGCGAGGGACTCGACGCGGACCACGGCGCCGCTCCTCGGCGCGTGGATGAAGCGATCGGCGCCCACGGCGATCCCGACGTGCGTCGGGCCGGCCCCGGTGGTGGCGAAGAAGAGCAGATCGCCCGGCAGGATCGCGGCGCGCTCGATCTCGATGCCGGCTGCGGCCTGCCGCCGCACGTCGCGCGGCACGGCGATCCCGTTGCGCGCGAAGACGTAGGTCACGAGGCCGCTGCAGTCGAAGCCGTCGGGCAGCGCGCCACCATCCCGGTACGGCGCGCCCAGCACGGTCTCGGCCGTCTGGACGATGGCCGAGCCGGCGGCAGCCGCCGCGGCGGCGTCCGCGCGCGCCGACGGGACGGACGGCTCCGCTGGCCCAGGCGTCTCGGCCGTCGCATCGGCGCGGGGCGGCAGGACGCGGATCCGCGGCTGCCGGCTCGCGCACCCCGTCAGTGCAACCGCCAGCATCACGAGCATCAGCCACGGCCGGTGTGCCCGATTCTGCGTCATACTACACAACGCATATCGGCAGAGGAGTGCCTGCCCCGCAGCCCCGCCGGCGCGGACGCCGCCCTCCGCAGCGCCCTTCATGCGTTAGGAGTCTCCCGTGCGACCTGCTGTTCTGTTCGCGACGATGGCCGTTTTCGCGTTGGCCGCGGCCGGACCGGCCCTCGCCGATCCGGGTCCCGCAGATCTGCTCGGCGAGGTGTGCTCGGCCGACGCCCTCCACGCCAGTCCGTGGTCCAGGACGTTCATGGGCGCGCCGCCGGCGCCGCTCGCGCACCCGCTGCGGATGTCGTTCGCCGGCAGCGAGGCCGGGCAGGCCAGGCGCCCGGTGCCCGTCGAATACAGTGACGCCTACCGGGTTCGCGCCAGGATCCACAAGATCGCCAGCCTCGCCACGCTGCCGCTCTTCGTCGCCAACTATCTCGTGGGCCAGAAACTCTACAACAACTCCGGCGAATCGGACTCGATGAAGGGCGCCCACGGGGCCCTCGCCGCCACTACGGGCGCGCTCTTCGGCATCAACACCGCGACGGGGGCCTGGAACCTCTGGGACGGCCGCAAGGACCCGAACCACCGCACGCGGCGCGTGGCGCACGGGCTCCTGATGATCGTGGCCGACGCGGGCTTCCTCGCCACGGCCATGCTCGCCCCGGAGGGGGAAGGCCACCACGGGGTGGATACCAGCGGGCGGAGTACGCACCGGACCGTCGCGATCACGTCGATGGGGATCGCGACGGTGGGCTATCTCATCATGCTCTTTGGAAGGGACTAGCCATGCCAGCGCCCGAGTTCCTCGTCCACGCATCGGCAGGCTGGTCGCGCCTCTACAGCGACAGCAAGCTCATCTCCACCGGGTTGATCTACGTCCACCTTGCCGGGCTGCTGCTCGGCGGCGGGGCCGCGGTCACAGCCGACCGCGCGACGCTCAAGGCCGCGGGCGAGCCGGAGCCTGTCCGCGCGGATCACCTGGCGTTCCTCGGCACGGTCCACGGGATCGCCCTCGCCGGCCTGGCCATGCTGGCGGTCTCCGGCGCCCTCATGCTGTTCGCGGACCTGGAGACGTTCTGGAGCGCCAGGTCGTTCTGGATCAAGATGAGCCTCATCGCGCTGCTCCTGGCGAACGGCCTGCTGATGCGGCAGGCGGAGCATCTGGCGCGCACGCTGCCGGCCCGGGGCTGGCGCCAACTGAGACTCACGTCGATCGCGAGCCTGGCGCTCTGGTTCGCGGTGCTCCTGGCGGGCACGATTCTCGCCAGCAGCTGACGAAAGGACCGGCATGGTCGACGACGAGAACCCGGCAGGATGCGGCAGGTGCGCGAGCCGCGGCGATCGGCGCGCGTTCCTCCGGCACGCGGCCCTGCTCGTGACCGGCGCGATCGCCGGCGTGGCCGGCGCGGCTCCCTCCGCGCTCGCGTTGCCGGTCCGCTTCGGAGAATCGCTCGGCTCCTCGGGCAACGACCTGACGTACCCGGTCCCCGACGCCGACGGCGCGACGATCGACCGCGACAACGGCGTCATCGTCGTGCGCTACCAGGGCAGGGTGTTCGCGTTCAATCTGTCGTGCCCGCACGAGAACGCCGCCGTGCGCTGGAAGGCCGCGGTGTCGCGCTTCGAGTGCAGCCGGCACGACTCGCGCTATCAGCCGGACGGCGTCTACACGTCCGGCCGGGCGACGCGGAACATGGATCGCTTCGCCGTCCGGCGCGACGGGAACACGCTGGTCGTGGACGTCTCGCGGCTGATCCAGTCCGACACGCAGAAGCCGCAGTGGGAGGCGGCCGCCATCGCGCTGTAGCGCCGGCCCGGGCGCGCTTTGTTGTAGAATGCGCGCATGGAGCAGACGCTCCTTCTCAACGCCTCGTTCGAGCCCCTGAAAGTCGTGCATTGGCAGAAGGCGGTGACGCTGCTGTGCCAGGGCAAGGTCGAGGTCATCTCCGTCTACGATCGCGACATTCGCAGCGTCTCGTTCACGATCAAGCTGCCGTCGGTCATCCGCCTCCTGCGATATGTCCGGATCAAGCACCGCTTCGACTACGTGCCCTTCTCCCGCGCGAACATCTACGCACGCGACGAGCACACGTGCCAGTACTGCGGCCGGACGCTGCCCATGAGCGAGCTGACGTTCGATCACGTGGTGCCCGTCGCCCTCGGCGGCACCAAGGACTGGGAGAACATCGTCACCTGCTGCGTGGCCTGCAACCGGAAGAAGGGCGGCCGGACGCCGGCGGGCGCGGGCATGCGCCTCGTCCGCATGCCGAAGCGGCCCGAGTCGGCCCCGGCGCTCCGCATCACGATCGGCCTCCGTCAGGCGCCCGACAGCTGGCGCGACTACCTCTACTGGAACGTCGAGCTCGAGGACGAGTAGCGATCGCGCCGCGCTGACCACCCGTGCCTGATTCCCACACACCCGTCGTCGCGTCCGTCGAGCCGTCGTGGGCCGTGGTTGGTGCGCACGTGACGCTGCGCGGTTCCGGCTTCCTGCGGCCCGACACGGGCCTGCCGTCGGTCCGCGTGGGCGCCGTGGCGGCGCAGCTCGTGACGGTCTCAGCCTCTCGCGTCACGCTCGTGGTGCCCGCCGGCCTGGCGCGCGGGCGCCACCGGGTCACGGTGGACGGCGCCGCCGGCGGGGCCGACCTCGATGTCGGGACGCCCTTCGCCGGCGGCGTGCACCAGGTTGACAGCCCCGTCTTCGGCCCCGACGGAACGCTCTACGCGACCTTCAGCGGCACGCGGGGCCAGCGGGTGCCCGTGTCCGTCTTCCGCGTCTCCGGCGAGGGTGAGAAGACGCCGTTCCTCACCGACATCGCCAACGCCACGTCGATGGCGTTCGACGCGGGCGGCGTGCTGCACGTGACGAGCCGCTTCGACGGCTGCGTCTACCGCGTGACGGCCGACGGCACGACCGACGTCGCGGCCCGCGACCTGGGCGTGACCTGCGGCATCGCGTTCGGCTCCGACGGCACCATGTTCGTCGGCGATCGCAGCGGCACGGTCTTCCGCATCGGCTCGTCGGCGCACGTCGTGCCCTTCGCGTCGCTGCCTCCGAGCCTGGCGGCGTTCCACCTGGCGATGGGGCCCGGCGACGCGCTCTTCGTCACCGCCCCGACGATGGCCACCTACGATCACGTCTACCGGATCGACCGGCAGGGCGCCGTCGCCGTCGTCTCGTCCGAGTTCGGCCGGCCGCAGGGCATGACCGTCGATGCGGACGGCACGCTCTACGTCGTCGACGCCGTCGCCGGGGGCGCGGGGCTGTACCGGGTCCGCGAGGGGGCGCCGCGCACACTGGTGCTCGCGGCCCCGTCGCTGGTTGGCGCGGCCATCGATCCGCGCGGCGGCCTGGCGGTCGCGTCGAACGACACCATCTACCGGCTCGACGTCGGCCTGCTGCCCTGGAGACGCAGATGAAGCAGCTCTTCGCGACGAAATCGCTCGATCGCCTCGTGGGCGATACCGAGGACCCGTCCCACCAGCTCAAGCGGTCGCTGGGGGTGGTGCAGCTCACCGCGCTCGGCATCGGCGCCATCATCGGCGCCGGAATCTTCTCGTCCATCGGGTCGGCGGCGGCCGGCGGATCGGCGCACGTCGGCGCGGGCCCCGCGGTGGTGCTCTCCTTCGTGCTGACGGCGATCGCCTGCGGGTTCGCCGCCCTCTGCTACGCCGAGTTCGCGGCGATGGTGCCGGTGTCGGGCTCGGCGTACACGTACGCCTACGCCACGCTGGGCGAACTCGTCGCCTGGATCATCGGCTGGGACCTGATCCTCGAGTACGCGATCGGCAACGTCGCCGTGGCCGTGTCGTGGTCGGGCTACTTCCAGGAACTGCTCCGGGGACTCGGCCTGGCGTGGCCGGGCTGGCTGGGGATGGACTACCGATCCGCCGTGCAGGCCGCCCGGCAGGTGGCCGCGGCGGCCGGGGGCGACGCGGCCGGGCTGAGCGCTGTCGTGCGCCAGTCGGCCGACGTGTTCGCCACGGCGCCGCGCGTCGCGGGGATTCCCGTCATCCTCGACGTGCCGGCGTTCCTCATCGTCGCCTTCATCACGTGGGTGCTCGTCCGGGGCATCCGCGAGAGCGCCTGGCTGAACTCGGCGATGGTCGGCCTCAAGCTCGTCATCATCGCCTTCTTCATCATCGTCGGCGCGTTCTACGTGAAGCCCGAGCACTGGGTGCCCTTCGCGCCCAACGGGTTCCGCGGCATCTCGAGCGCGGCGGCGATCATCTTCTTCGCCTACATCGGCTTCGACGCGGTGTCGACGGCGGCGGAGGAGACGAAGAATCCGCAGCGCGACATGCCCATCGCGATGATCGCGAGCCTCGTCATCTGCACGGTCATCTACATCCTCGTGGCCCTGGTGCTGACGGGCCTGCTCAACTGGAAGGAGCTCGGCACGGCCGAGCCGCTGGCCACCGCGTTCTCGGCCCTCGGCATGCACTGGGCGGCGGGCATCATCTCCCTCGGCGCGGTGTTCGCGACGACGTCGGTGCTGGTCGTGTTCCAGCTGGGCCAGCCGCGCATCTTCTTCTCGATGGCGCGCGACGGCCTGCTCCCGCCATGGGCGGCGAAGGTCCACCCGAGGTACCGCACGCCGCACGTCACGACCATCCTGACCGGGGCCGCCGTGGCCATCTTCGCCACGTTCATGAACATCAACGAGGTGGTGGAGTTGACCAACATCGGGACGCTGTTCGCCTTCGTGCTCGTGGCGATCGGCGTCGTCATCCTGAGGCGGACGAACCCGGACCGGGAGCGTCCGTTCCGCACGCCGCTCGTGCCGTGGGTCCCGCTCTTCGCGGTCCTCATGTGCGGGTACCTCATGCTCCAGCTGCCGAGGGTCACGTGGATCCGATTCGTCGTGTGGCTCGGCGTCGGGCTGCTCATCTACGTCCTGTACGGGATCCGGCACAGCGTGCTGCGGAGGCGTGCCGAGGGCTGATCCTGGAGGCCGGGGAGGGCCACGACGGCGCCTTGACAATCTCTCGGCGGAGGGGCATCGTTGAAGGCGGGGGCGACATCATGCGCAGTCACGCCGGCTTCACGCTCATCGAACTTCTGATCGTGGTGGCCATCATCGGCGTCATCGCCGCGGTGGCCGTGCCCGGGCTGATGCGCGCCCGGCAGTCGGGCAACGAGACGTCCGCGATCTCCTCGATGCGCGCGATCACCGGCGCCCAGTCTCTCTACGCGGCCGCCTGCGGCAACGGGTTCTTCTCGCCGTCGCTCTCCAACCTGGGCACGCCGCCTGCGGGCGGGACCGCGTTCATCAGCCCCGACCTCAGCACGGGCAACACCGTGTTCAAGAGCGGGTACCAGGTGACGATGGGCAGTTCGTCGGGCGTGTCGCCGGATGCGCCGCCGACGTGCAACGGCCTGGCCGCGGGCGCCGCCATGCAGGGCTTCTTCGCGACCGCCACGCCCGCACCCGGCGGCGGCACGAAGGCCTTCGGCACGAACGTCAACCACACGATCTACTACGCCACGCAGGCCACGCCCCTCGGCATGACCGACACGACGGCCCCGGCGGGCACGGTCTCCATCCAGTAGGCACTCCTCCGTCTGGATCATCCGACGGCTCCTGACCGTTCAGAGCCCCGGTCACACGTTCGTGGGGTGATGTAGACCGTTAGTGGAAGAGCGCGTAAACCCTGCATTCGAAGCGGCCATCGGTAGACTGGCCCACGAGGACCAGTTCCGGCCGGCGCTCCACGCGGGCGATCACATCGCGATACTCCGCTTCGCCGTAGAACTCCTCGTGCAGGACGACGTGGTTCACTCCGTAGGCCCGCAGCGTGGAGATCGAGACGTCGTCGGGAAAGCGTTGTTCGGCGAAATGGACTCGACGGTAGGACGCGGGAAGCGCCCCGCTGTACCCGTTCACCATGGGCAGCCAGTGAGACGTGGAATAGTAGACGTACTGCGCGGCGACAGCGTGCAGCATCGGCAATTCCGCGATCGCGCTGACTGCGCGCCCCTTCATCGCCCGATAGACCTCCGGCACCGCCGGCAGCGGTTCCACGGCGACGGGAGGCCGCGGCTCCGCGAGGATCATCGCGCACAGGAGCGCCGCGAGCGCGGCCCTGAACCGCGCACTGCGGACGGATTCGATCAGCCGGGCCGCCCCGAAACCGGCAAGAACAGCGAGCGACAACCCAACCAGCATCGAGTATCGGGCCGGGGCGCGCAGGCCCCGAAACGGCAGGCACCAGTCATAGAGGATCGGGTAGAGCATGCCGTTGCTCCCCAGGGAGAGATCGAAGGCCACGACGAGCCCCACCAAATAGACAACCCGCACCGGGCGGACCGGGGGCCAGAGGGCCACGAGTGCGAGAAGCACGATAAGCACCCCGGGGAACACCTGTCGCTCGTTGCACCCTCCGCTCCTCGGCATCGGGTGGTGGATCGCCAGGTAGTCGGACGGCGTGGCGCTGTAGATCTGGACGGCCGCCCTGGGACGTTCGCCGATGGACTGCCGCACGTGCAGGTAGGGCGGGAGCGCCGGCAGCACGAGCACCCCGGCGAGTAGGGCACCGGCCAGCAGCGGTTTCAGTCTGGCCACCCCGGCCCTCCCACCGGCCAGCAGCAGCCCTCCTCCGATGACCACCAGGTAGGCGCCAAGGAACACGCCGAAGTACATCCCCGAGAGGAACTGCGCGGCGAGCGCTGCGCCCGTCAGCAACCCCATCCGCCACCGGCGTGCCGGTTCGTGCAGAGTCGAATGCAGCGCCCACAGCGAGAACGGCATCCAGAAGGCGGACAGGAGTTCGAGGTGGACGAAGTGCTCGAAGCGAAACGGGTAGAACGCAAATGCGACACCTGACACGACGGCGGCCAGGGCGCTGCCGGCGATCGACCGGACCAGGACGTACATCGCGAGGCCGGACAGCGGGAACGAGACAAGCACCAACAGGTTGTAGACGACGACGGGCCGAACACCAAGCCAGATGAAGGGTGCCGCGCCGATAGCTGTCAGCGGCATGCTGTCACTGTAGGCCAGGGTGTACGGTTCCGGGTGGAAGATGTTGGCGTCGTAGAGGTGGGCCGGGGCCAGCGGGAGTTGGTGCGCCACCCACGCGAGGCGCCAGATTGAGAACAGCGGATCGATACGATCGGCCACCGAGTCGAGGTGGCGGACCTGCGGGAACAGCATCACCGCGGTGAGCGCCGTCATCAGCGCGAACACCGCGCCCAACTCGAGGGGACGGGCCCGTTTCTGGGAACGGACCCGCACTGACGTCGGTTCTGTCACGGCGACACCTTCGATGTCGGCCCCTCGCGTCCGGGCCGGCTCTGCCCCGCGCCCGTCAACGATGAGGCGGGCGTACCGCCGACCAGTCGAACAGCGAGAAGTTCTGAGGGCTGAGGCCCCTGTGCCAGCATCGGATGACCTGCAGGTCATTCCAATCCCAGACGCGTCCCGGGTTCCCGTCCACCTCCGGATCCACGTTCCAGAGGTCGTTCGGGTAGCAGAACGCCCCGGTTCCCGCGATGAGGATCGACACCGCGAGCGCCACGAGCGCGGCCGCTCGCCTGAACCTGCCGGCGGTCACCCATCCTGCGCCCGCGGCAGCGGCGGGAACGAGCGGGATGAGCAGGTCCACCACATATCGGGGACCATAGGTGTGCCCCCCCCACCACATCGAGTAGCACGAATAGGCGGCAAACTGGACGAGAGCGGCCGCAGTCCACCACCGCTCACCAAGAGCCGCCGGCCCGCGTGACGTCAAGTACATCCCGACAATCGCCACAAGCACGACGGGGCTGAAGACGAGCAGCCCGCGGTTGGGCGACAACAGCAGCCCGGCCGCTCCGAGCCACGGCTGCGGATTCAGCGTGCCCGTCACGCCGTGCACGGCGAGGTTCTGCGCCTGCAACGCGGGCAGCGCCCCCAGGACATCACCGAAGCACCACCACTGGTAGGCCATCAGCACGCACACGGAGAGTACGACGACCGCGAGCGCGCTCGATGCCCGCCTGAACCCCACGCGGACGATCAAACCCGCCAGCAAGACGAGGACAATTGGTGCGATCTGCGCTCGAGCCGACGCGGCGAGCGCCACGCCGACCGCTCCGGTCACGATCTGCCGCTGGTGCAGCGCCTCGCTCGGGCGAAGCCACGCGTGGAGCGCGATGGCGAGGCCGAAGCTCACCGTTTCAAGCTGCCAGAGCGTCCCACTGGCGAGTGGCCACAGGTTGGTGCCCAGCCCCAGCCCCAGCGCGACAAGGAACGCCGTCTGGAGGGCGAATGTGCGTGCCAGTGCCGCGAAGACCAAGGTGACCGACGCAGCCGTCAGGAGAGACGCCGTAATCTTCGCGATCAGGTTCGGCGCGAGTGGCGCGCGAAGATCGACGAGTCGCGTCACGTGCAGGATCGCCGCGGGAATCGCCGCCTCGATGGACGGCACGACGGAGTACGCGGATCGGTAGTGGCCACGGCGATCCAACTGGAAGGCAGTACGCGTCCCGTAATCCGGGCCTCTCGCGACGACCTTGTCCAGCGTCAACCGGCCGTACAATGCCAGTTCGCGCGCGGCGTACTTCGTCGGCTGGGAATCGTAGGTCGGCATCTCCCGTCCGTTGGCGTTGTAGACCAGCAGGAGTCCCACGAACACGATCCACGCGGCTCGAGTGGTTCTCCCCATGGTCATCCCTGTCGACTGTGGTTCACCGGACGAGAAGATTCCGTGCCTCGTCCACGGTCATCTCTCTCGGCTGCGGACTGCCCCGGAGAAAGTCCCACGCGTTGTCCCCGTCGTACCCGAGCGGGAACTGGAGAAACCCCAGCGCCTCGCGGGCCGTGGCCGCGGACACGCCCTGGGCCCGGCAGACCGCGTCGACCTGTTCGACGCGCGTCAGGATCGCCATCTGTTCCGGGAAGGTACGGGCCGAAGCGAAGCCCCGCGGGAAGTGCACGGCAAGCGCGGCCGCGATGATCACGACGACGGCTGCGGCCTGCCGTCGCGACACCGCGCCCGAAGGAGCCAGCGTGAACCACTTGCCCTGGAACCGGGGCAAGCCGCCGATCACGAACAGGACGAGCCCGAGATGCGGGAACAGATGGTAGCGGGTCCAGTTGTGCACACTGCGCTCGTAGCTCCAGTCGGCGCGCGCACCGTAGGTGAGGATATCGCTGGCGATCACAATCGCCAGCCCTAACAGGAGCAGCCGCCGATCCGGCGCGAGCCGCCACCACACCGCAGCACCCACGGCAAGGCACCCGAAGATCGCGAGAGCCGTCGTCCAGGGAAACGCGGCTGACAGGTGAATCCCCAGCGCACCCAGAACCTGATTGTCCGCCAGCGTGCGAATCGTGTTCACGATGCCTTCAACCGGCTGAAAGGCCTCGAAGACCGTCTTCCCCTTGTAGTGGCTGGCGTGGATGATCCGACTCGCGGTGTGCGGCAGGCTCACCACCAGGAACGTCATGCTGCCGAGGACGGGCACCGCAGCCGCCAGGAGGTCCCGGAGCCGTCCGCGGGAGACCCGGTGATCGCCAGACGGCGGCACCTGGTCCTGCGGGTGGCCCTCCCCGACGACCGGAAGCAGATACAGTGCACACCACGGACCCGCGAGGATGCCACCACCAAACCAGCCCGGCGCCAGGAAACACCAGACCGCGCAGACAACGAGGTGGTGCCATCCACGAGACCGTCTCCAGGCCTGTGCCGCGAGCAGGCCAAGCAGCAGCGCGTCGAGGGACAGGATGAAGAATGAAGCCGAATACCAGGTCACGGCCTGCATGTATGCGGTCGTGACGCCCCAGAGCGTCATGGCAATGACGCCGTAGAACGGGTGCCCAAGTTCACGTCGCACAAACACGTACAGCAACCACATCCCGAAGATGACCGCCAGCGGCCCCTGCAACTGCGCGGCCATGGGAATTGCCGACTGTCCTCCCACCACCTGCATGAGAAGCGCGGCTGCCAGCCGGCACAGCGGCATCGCATGGTCGTTCATCGGGCGCCAGAGATTCTCCAGCGCACCCTCCCAGGTCCGTGATGTGGAGAGAAAGTTGAAATCGTCGTACCGGATGTGGGGAAGATACACGCCGCGCGCGTACAGCGCCACGACCGCGAGGCTGGCCAGCGACGCCAGGAGAACCACCCGCCCTCGCTCTCTGATGCGCGTCATTCGATACCAACCGGTCGTCCGGCTTCGTGTGTCCGTTCCAGCCGTCTGCGACTGGGGCGGCATGCTGCAGCCGGGGACATCACGAGTCCCGGCTCTTCCCGCGCTGCCGCCATCGCGCCTGCCGCCACGCACAACCCAGGACGCCGAAGCCGTAGACCACACTGCGTCTGAAGTTGATTGACGAAGCCTCGGCAAAGTACCGGGTGGGGCAGGAGATCTCGCCCACATGGAACCCCGCCCGCATGGCCTCGCAGAGCATCTGGTTGTCGAAGATGAAGTCGTCGGAGAACGTCTCGATCGGAAGCGTCTCGAGCACCTCCCTCGAGTACGCCCGGAACCCGGTGTGATACTCCGAGAGCTTCTGTCCCATCAGGAGGTTCTGCACCGCGGTGAGGCCACGGTTGGCCAGGTACTTGTACAACGGCATCCCCCCGGCCGTGGCGTCCTGTGCCAGGATGCGCGACCCCAGGACCACGTCGTAATGCCCGCTGGCGACCATGTGCGCCATCGCCCCCACGAGGCGAGGCGAGTACTGGTAGTCCGGATGCAGCATCACCACGATGTCCGCGCCCAGCCTCAGCGCCTCCCTGTAACAGGTCTTCTGGTTGGCGCCGTATCCGAGATTCCGCGGGTGGACGAAGGTGCTCAGCCCAAGACGTCGGGCCACGTCAACCGTGTCATCCTGGCTCGCGTCATCGACCAGGAGGACACCATCGACCACGTCCCGCGGAATCTCATTGACCGTGAGTTCCAGGGTACGACCCGCGTGATAGGCCGGCAGCACGACCACGACCCTGCTCGAGGCAATCATCGCCGAGCCGAGATCTCGTGGGTCACCGCATGGATGAGGCTCCCGACGTCGTGCGCACGCGAACGCCCTCGGGGCAGCGGGACAAGACAGGTCACGGCCATCGGCTTCCAACCCCGATTGATGATAGCCGACTTGTGTGCGGAGCGATACCGGAGGCGGGGCTGAGGCAGAGACGTAACGGGCCCCACCGCCGCGCTGCTCCAGGTTAGTCTGGCCATCGAGCCGATGTCGGCGGCATCCTCATTTCGGCACCTGGATGCGGACGTAATCGACCGATCCGCCCAGTTCGCGCGTGTCGCCACCCATGCCGACCGCAGCGGGGACCGCGGCCCCCGGCCACACCAGTTCGACGCGGTTGACGCCGGCCTTCCAGGCCTCCGGGCCGGTCGGGAACTCCACGCGTTGCCAGTCGGGCGAGAGCGGGAACGGGCCGAAGGCCCGGCCGTTGATGCGCACGGCCAGAGTGGACGACGCGCCGGGGTGTGAGAACGGCCTCACGCGAAGCTGGACGGTCAGCGGCGAGGGATGGTCGAGCGGGAGGAGCACCTCGGACCTGGCCGTGGACCAGCGGAACGTCGCGCCGTCGGCATCGGTCTCCGGCGAATGCCAGCCATCGGTCACGTAGAACTCGTCGCGCAGGCCGATATCGATGCGGCCGTAAGGCTGGGACGGATCGCCGAGCATCGGGAAGGCGAAGTAATCATAGCGCCACGGCGCGACCCCTTGCCGGAGCGCGTAGATCAGGTTGGCCGGGTACGAGAACGGATGCCCGAACCACCGGTTCAGCGTGCGCGCCTGGTCGACGGAGAGGTCCGTGAACGACTGCGGCACGCTGCCGCCAAATCGGCCGCCGACGCCCGCCGCCATCGCGGTCAGGTTCCACAGGACCAGCGCGCCGACGAGCGCGATGACCGCGACGAGCGGGCGCCGGGTGAGCCAGCGCTGCAATGCCTCGATGGCCGCCGCGAGGCCGAGGACGAGGAGCGGGATCGTGCCGTCGAACCGCCTTGGGCCGACCGCCGCGCCGCCCCACCAGTCTTCGACCGAGGCGTTGACGTAGACGGCGAGGCCGAACGCGGCAAGCGCCAGCCAACCGTACGAGCGATTGCGGAAGGCCCACACGACGAGGCCGATGGCCGCCAGGTAGGTGATGGGCGACGTGGCGAACAACCCGTTGCGCGACGACCACAGCATCCTGGCGACGTCCGGGCTCAGCCAGAGCATCTTGGGCGACAGAGGAGAAACGGCCAGCGGCGAGCCATAGATCGAATTCCAGGCAATGAGTTGCGGGAGGAAGGTGATGAACGCCGCGCCGGCGAACAGCGCGCTGCGGGCCAGCGCCGTCCGGCGTTCGGCGGTGCCGGGCCCGGCAACCAGCCGCGCCAGCGCGTCCCAGGCCGGGAAGATCATGAAGACGAGGTTCTGCCAGCGGATCGCGAGCATCAGGCCGCCGAGCAGGCCGAGGGCGGCCCATTGCCACGCGGTGCGCGTGTTCCGGGTGGCCGCCCACGCGTAGATGAACGCCGCCACGGCGCACATCGACGTGGCGTGGGACATCGTGGGCTCCTTCACGACGTACCAGAGCATGAAGGAGCCGAACCCCATGGCCGCCACGGCCAGTGCCGCGGTGCCGGGCCTGAAGAAGCGCGCGGCCAGGCGGTACGAGAACCAGAAACCCAGGAGACCGTAGAACAGCCCGGCGATGCAGATGGCCTGCCGGTACGGGTACGGCGAGCCGTCGATGGCCACGCCGGCGCCATGCGCCGCGAGGTACCGGGCGCCCACGTCGCCAATGGCGTAGAACGGCATCCATGCGATGGCGGGTCCCACCGACCACGCCGTATGCGCGTAGCCCGTGGGGGTCGGCGTCTTCAGCCACTCGCCGCCGATGCCGATGAGCGGGTAGTCGTTGGTCAGGTTCACGTCGTGGTCGTTGACGATCGACCGGAGGAACGCGAAGTAGAAGAAGCCGTCGCTCTGGAGACGCGCGCCGAGGCGTTGCTGCGCGGCGAGGCCGGCGACGAAGAGCACGGCGAGCACGAGGGCGACGGCCCTCGAGGCGGTCGCTTCGCGGCGGCGCCAGAGCCAGCCAACGCACAGCAGGGCAGCCGCGGCGGCGAGAGCCAGCACCGCGCCCGCCGACGGGGCCGCCGCGCCGGTCAGGTTGTGCAGGATCGACTGGCGAATGACCTGCCGGCCGCCGATCTCGATGGCGCAGGCCAGGAGGCAGGCGGCGGTCAGCCAGGCGGGCCACGCGGCGAGCAGGCGGCGGAGTCGTGTGTCGGTCGTCATGCGGTCTGAGGGGAGATTATCACGCGGGTGGTCTTATACTGTGCCGCGGAGGTCGGGGCCATGGCGGTGCTGAACGGGGACGACGAACCGGAGTCGGGCGGCATGGGGAAGGTCCTGCTGATTGGCCTGGCGGCGATTGCGCTGCTCGGGCTGATCGCCCTGGTGACCGTGCGGCTGACGCGACGGCCTCCGGAACCGGTCCCGCAGGCGCGGACCGAGACGCCGGCGCCCGTCGCCGCGCCGAAGCCCGCCGAGGCGGAGAAGGAGGCCGCCCCCGCCGCGCGGCCCAGGCCGAAGCGCGAGAAGCGTGTCGAAGCGGCGCCCCCGCCTCCTCCCGCCGGTCCGGCGCTCGTGGTGGAGAGCGACGTGCCGGGCGCGGCCGTGTTCGTCGACCGCAAGTTCGTCGGCATGACGCCGCTTCGGACGACCGACGTCGCCGAGGGCACGCACCAGCTCAACGCTTCGGTCACCGGTGAGGACGGCCTCGCGCAGACGATCGACGTCGCCGGGTCGGGTGACACGGCGATCACGCTGCGCTTCAAGGAAGTCCGGCTGAACGCGTCGGTCGCCGTGGTCCACAAGCACGGCGTGGGCTCGTGCGAAGGACGTCTCGTCGCCACCGCCGAGGGCTTGCACTACGAGACGGCCAACAAGAAGGACGCGTTCGTCATCCCGTTTGTCGGCCTCGAGACGTTCGAGATCGACTATCTGAAAAAGGAACTGAAGGTGAAGCAACGGGGCGGGAAGACCTGGAACTTCACCGACAAGTCGGAGAACGCCGACAAGCTGTTCGTCTTCCACCGCGACGTGACAAAGGCCCGCGAGAAACTGGCGGCGCGTGGAGGAAGAATGCCGTCGCCATGACGCGCAAACGAGCCAGGCACGCCGGCGCGCGGGCCGCGAAGGCCGGCGCGCCCCCAGCGCGGGCCACGACAAAGCCCGCCCCTTCCACCACCTTCCGGCCGGGCCGCAAGGAGTGGCTGGCCATTCTCCTGCTGTTTGCGGCGGTATGGCTCGTCACGGCGAATTCGCTGGGCAGCGCGTTCGTCCTGGACGACGAGTCCAAGATCGTCGGCAATACCGACATCCGCCGGTTTGACGAATTGCCGTCGAAGCTGATTTACCCCTACCAGCAGAATCAGCTCCTCGAACGCAACGATCCGTCGCGGCCGTTGGTGTTCCTGATCTACGGGCTGATCTACCGTGGCTTCGGGCTGAACCCCGTCCCCTACCACGCGGCCAACGCGCTGTTCCACTTCGGCTCGGCGGCCCTGGTGTTCCTGCTGACCCAGCTGATGCTCTGGCGTCTCCTGGGCGCGCGAAAACTCCTGGCCCCGCTGCTCGTCGCCCTGTTCTTTCTCGTGACGCCTATTCAGATGGGCACCGTGAGCTATGCCTACGCCTTGAACGACGTGCTCTGCAGCTTCCTGATGCTGCTCTCGCTCTACGGCTTCGTCCGCCAGCCCGAACCCCGGTCCATCGATCTGGCGGTGTCGCTGCTCGCCATGGCGCTGGCGCTCTTCACCAAGCAGAGCGCCGTGGTCATCCCGCTTCTGATTCTGGCGTTCGACTTCTTCATCACTTGCGCGATGAAGACGCAGGCCCTGAGAGCCAGAGTGCGCCTTTACGTTCCTTATCTCGCCCTGATGGCGGTCTACTTCGTCTACCGGTTCTGGTACTTCGGCGCCCTGGGCGACATCGAAGGGCGCGGCAACACCCATCCGGCGCTGACGTACTTCTTCACGCAGCCCGTGGTGATTTTGAAGTACCTCTTCTCGAGCATCATTCCGTATCATCTGGCGATCGATCACTACCTGTTGCCGCGCGACTTCGGGCCGGGAGTCAAAGGCCTCGCGCTTGTCCTCCTGTTGCTGCTGATTGCCCCGATCTCGTACCTCTGGAAGAAGCCCACGCCGGTCGGCCGTTTCGTGCTCTTCTCGGTGTGCTTCTACTTCATCGTCCTGGCCCCTACCAGCTCCTTGCTGCCCACCGTGGACATCATGGTGGAGCGCCGGGTCTACCTGGCCAACGTGGGCCTCTGCCTGCTGGTCGTGCTGAGCTGGGACTGGCTCGGCAAAGTGGGCCTGTTCTCCGCGGCCGTGAGTCGGATCGGCGTGACGCTGGTCTGTGCGCACCTGTTGGTGCTGACCGGCGTGAGCCTCTCTCGCAACCACATCTACTCCACCAACGAAGGCGTGTGGCTGGACGTCCTGAAGGTCTATCCCGCAAGCGAACGGGCGCTCAA
Source organism: uncultured Acidobacteriota bacterium (assembly GCA_963809475.1). Classification (GTDB taxonomy): domain Bacteria; phylum Acidobacteriota; class Vicinamibacteria; order Vicinamibacterales; family JAKQTR01; genus JAKQTR01. The sequence goes on along the minus strand of CAWEJS010000002.1, from coordinate 750,585 downwards.
CAACCTCGGCAATGTCTATCTCGGCCAGAAGCAGTACGCCAAGGCCAAGGCGTGCTTCGAGCAACTGGTGGCCCGTAATCCCGCCGACTACATCGCCCAGCAGAACCTGGGCGCGATCTACGAGCGGCCCGACAGCCCGTTCCACGACGAGGACCGGGCGCTGGCGTACTTCAAGGCCGCCGTTGCCGTGAACCCGGACTTCGCCGAGGGCTACTACAACCTGGGCCGGCTCTACCAGAAGTCGGCCCAGGCGAAGGCCGACGCCTCGCTTGTGACCCAGGCCATCGCCTGCTACACGCGGGTGCTGGAGCTCAATCCCGCCCATGTCCTCGCGCACAACAACCTGGGCCTGATCTACTTCCACCAGGGGAAGATCGGCGACGCCCGCAGGGAATACGACGCGGCGTTGCGCCTCGACCCGAACTGCCAGCCGGCCCGGGCCAATCTCAGATTGCTCGATGCTCCGCCGGCGGGCCCGGCCGACGCGAGACCGATGCCGGCAGACCAGGTGCCCCGGGAGATGATGATCCAGCTGTACGAGGAAGCCCTGCGGCGCGATCCGAACAACAAGCAGATCCGGCAGAAGTACGACGAACTGCTGCGGAAGAAACCCCGGCCCTAGTCGCGGCTGGCCGCCAGGAGCGCGCTGCCGGCGCGCTGGCGTTGCTGTCGGCGTTGCTGCCGGCGTTTGACAGTTACCGGGCGACGGGCCAAAATATGCCGCAGTTCGGGAACACTCTCACAGTCGTGCGCAGGTTTATCGCGGAGGCGGTGTCATCCCAAGACATACGCATCGGATCCCGTGCGCGCCCCCTCCTCCCGCCGTCTCGCGCGGGGCAGTCAAACTGTTCCATTCAGGTGTCTCGCATCCCTCCGCGGGTTCACGGCGGACGCGGGCGCGAGTGCGGCGGTCGCGTATGACCGCGAGTTCTTGAAGTCGTTGTTGACCTGGAGGGAGGGCACGATGAGTACGCGACTCGTGCGTCTGGTGTGTGTGGCGGCCTGCCTGGCAGTCGGCGCCTCTGACGCGCTGGCTGACAATGCGGCGAGTGTGGTTGCGGGTTCCAGTCACAACTGTGCGCTGACGACGGGCGGGGGCGTCGAGTGCTGGGGGAACAACGGCTCCGGCCAGCTCGGCGACGGGACGACGACGAATCGGTCGACGCCAACCCCGGTGTCTGGGCTGTCGAGTGGGGTGGCGGCCGTCGCGGCCGGCGATCAGCATACGTGCGCGGTGACCATCAGCGGGGGCGTCGTGTGCTGGGGGTCGAACTACTTTGGCCAGCTCGGGGATGGCACGACCACGAACCGGCTCACGCCAACGGCGGTGTTCGGACTGGCGAGCGGCGTGGCGGCGGTCGCGGCGGCACGCGGGTATTACACCTGCGCGGTGACGACGGGCGGGGCCGTGCTGTGCTGGGGGAACAACGCCTACGGCCAGCTCGGGGACGGCACGACGACGAACCGGCTGACGCCAACGGCGGTCTCGGGGCTGGCGAGCGGGGTCGCGGCGATCACGACCGGGGGTATGCACGCCTGCGCGGTGACGACGGGCGGAGGCGTCATGTGCTGGGGGGCCAACTCCTACGGCCAGATTGGGGACGGGACGACGACGACACGTACGACGCCGGTGGCGGTGTCCGGGCTGTCGAGTGGGATCGCGGCGATCGGCACGGGCAATGTCCACACGTGCGCGCTGACGACAGGCGGGGGTGTCGTGTGCTGGGGGTCCAACGCCAACGGCGAACTCGGGGACGGCACGACAACGACCCGATGGACGCCGGTGGCGGTGAGCGGGATGTCAGCCGGAGTCGCGGCCATCGCGACTGGCGGATGGCACAGCTGCGCGGTCACGACTGGCAGCAGCGTCCTGTGCTGGGGGAACAATGAGTACGGCGAGCTTGGGGACGGCACGACGACGGACCGATGGACGCCGGTGGCGGCTAGCGGGTTGTCGACCGGAATCGCCGCGATCGCGGTGGGCTGGTACCAAACCTGTGCTCTGACGGCGGGCGGGGGCGTCGTCTGCTGGGGGCACAACAACTACGGCCAGATTGGGGACGGGACGACGACGGACCGTTGGGTACCGACGACGGTCAGCGGGCTGGAGGGCAACGCGCTGGAGAGCAGTGTGGCGGTCGTCACGACCGGCGTCTACCACACGTGTGCCCTGACGGGAGTCGGGGGCGCCGTGTGCTGGGGGGACAACGCCAACGGCCAACTCGGGGACGGCACGACGACGACCCGGTCGACGCCCACGGCCGTATCGGGGCTGTCGAGCGGGGTGGCGGCGGTCGCACCGGGCTACTGGCACACCTGTGCGCGGACGACGGGCGGAGGCGTCGTGTGCTGGGGGTACAACGGCTACGGCGAGCTCGGCGACGGCACGACGACGCAGTCGACGACACCCATGGCCGTGAGCGGGTTGTCGAGCGGGGTCGGGGCTGTCACGGCGGGCGGCTACCACAGCTGCGCGGTCACCTCGGGCGGCGCCGCGGTGTGCTGGGGACGGAACGACTACGGCCAGCTCGGCGACGGGACGACGACGGACCACGGTGACGCCGACGGCGGTGTCCGGGCTCTCGAGCGGAGTCGCGGCCATCACGGCGGGTCTCTACCACACCTGCGCGCTGACAATCGGCGGGGGTGTCCTGTGCTGGGGCTACAACTCCTCAGGCCAGCTCGGGGACAGCACGACCACGGATCGGTGGACGCCGACCGCCGCATCCGGACTTGCAGGCGGGATCGCGGCGATCGCGGCGGATGAGTACCACACCTGCGCGCGGACGACCGCCGGGGGTGCAGCGTGCTGGGGCGCCAACGGGTTCGGCCAGCTCGGGGACGGCACGACGACGAATCGGTCTACGCCGACGGCGGTGTCGGGGCTGGCGAGCGGCGTGGCCGCCATCGAGCCCGGTGGCAGGCACACGTGCGCGCGGATGACGGGCGGGGGTGTCGTGTGCTGGGGCTGGAACGCCGTTGGCCAGCTCGGGGATGAGACCGTGACGCAGCGGTTGACGCCGACGGCGGTCAGCGGGATGACCACTGGGGCGGCGGCGATCGCGGCGGGCTACTGGCACACCTGCGCGGTGATGGCCGGGGGAACTCTCGCGTGCTGGGGCGACAACACCTATGGGGAACTCGGAGACGGCTCGACGCTTCATCGCGCGACCGTGATCGGCGTGACGGGGCTGAGCAGCGGAATCGCCGCGGTCGCGGCAGGCGGGTTTCACAACTGTGCCCTCACGACGGGCCAGGGTGTCGTGTGCTGGGGCAACGCCCTCAACGGTCAGTTGGGAAACGGCACCAACACGGGCGGGACGACGCCCGTCGCGGTGACCGGCCTGGGGACCGGCGTGTCGGCGGTCGCAGGGGGTGGTTTCCACAACTGTGCTTTGAACGTGAGCGGGGGCGTCGTCTGCTGGGGGTCCAACGGCTACGGCCAGCTCGGGGACGGCACGGCGACCGAGCGGTGGGTGCCGACGGCGGTGAGCGGCCTTGGGACCGGCGTGTCGGCGATCGCGCCGGGCTACATGCACACGTGCGCACTGACGGCCGGGGGCGTCGTGTGCTGGGGGAACAACACCTACGGAGAACTCGGCGATGGGACGACGACCGACCGGTGGGTGCCCACGGCCGTCTCCGGACTGGGGAGCGGCGTCTCGGCGATCACGGCCGGCCGGCGTCACACGTGCGCGCTGACGACGGGCGGGGGCGTCAAGTGCTGGGGCTCCAACGCCAACGGCCAGCTCGGAGACGGGACGACGACCGACCGGTGGGTGCCGACGGTGGTCTCGGGGCTCGGGAGCGGCGTCACGGCGGTCTCGGCCGGCGGGTTTCATACGTGCGCCCTGACGACGGGCGGGGGCGTCGTGTGCTGGGGGCAGAACAACAACGGCCAACTGGGCGACGGGACGACGACGCAGCGGCTGACGCCAACGGCGGTGAGCGGGCTGGCGAGCGGCGGCGCGGCGACGGTCTCGGCAGCCGGGAATCACACCTGCGCGCGGACGACGGGCGGAGGTGCCGTGTGCTGGGGCGACAACGCCTACGGCCAGATCGGGGACGACACGACCACGAACCGACTGACGCCGACGACGGTCTCGGGGCTGGCGAGCGGGGTCGCGGCGATCGGAGCGGGGTGGTGGCACACCTGCGCGCTGACGACGGGCGGGGGCGTGGTGTGCTTTGGCGACGACTCGAGCACGCAGCTGGGGCTGGGCACGCGCGTATTGACCGCACTCCCATCGAGTGTCTACGGCTACGGCGGGGCGATCGCCGTCAGCGCGATCGGTCCGGCCACGGGCTCGGCCGGCGGCGGGACGGTGGTGACGATCTCCGGCGCGTACTTCCTGGAGGGCGCGACCGTCACGATTGGAGGGACGGCGGCCACGTCGGTCACGGTGCGGAACACCGAGACGATTACGGCGACGACGGGCGCGCATGCGGCCGGGCGTGTGAACGTCGTCGTCACGAACTCGGACACCACGCACGCGACGCTGTCGGGGGGCTTCCTGTACGCCGGCGCCGGCATCGACTACACGGGCGACCTGACGTCGGACATCCTGTGGCGCCATACGACCGGCGGCGACCTGTGGCTGTGGCCGATGGCGGACGGCGCGAAGGCGGGGGACGCCTACGTGGGGACCGTGAGCGACCCGAATTGGGAGATCCGCGGGCAGGGCGACCTGGACGGCGACGGGACGGCCGACCTCCTGTGGCGGCACAAGCTGGACGGCACCATCTACTACTGGCGGATGAGCGCCGGCGCACCGGCGGCCCAACTCTACGTGTCCACCGTCGATGTGTCGTATGACATCGTCGGCACGGGCGATTTCGACGGCGACGGCAAGGCGGACATCCTCTGGCGGAACCCGTCGCTCGGGGACCTGTGGCTGTGGCGGATGAACGGGGCGGAGGTGCTGAGCCAGACGTACATCGACACGGTGGACCTGGGTTACACCATCAAGGGGCTCGGGGACCTGAACGGGGACACGAAGACGGACCTGGTGTGGGCGGGGACGGCCGGGGACATCTGGGTGTGGCTGATGAACGGCGCCGTGCGGGACGCGCTGGCGTATGTCGGGACGGTCGCGGATCCGACGTATCAGATCCAGCAAGTGGCGGACTTCGACGGACTGGGGAAGGCGGACCTCCTGTGGTGGAACACGGTGCAGGGGGACGTGTGGATCTGGTCGATGAACGGCGCGGCGGTGGAGTCCCAGGCCTACGTCGGGGTCGTCCCCGACACGAACTACCGCATCCAGGCGGCGGGGGACTACAACGGCGACAGGAAGGCAGACATTCTGTGGCGGAACATCGTCACGGGAGATCTGTGGGTGTGGCTGATGAACGGGCCGGTGAAGGACTCTGAGGCCTACGTTGGCCTCGTCTCCGACCTCGGATACCAGATCGTCACGGTGAAATAGATGCCACGCCGGGGTCGGCTGCTGTCTCACGACCCGGTTGTCGTCCTGGACCGCGCTACTCGTCCCCCGGCGGAGCGAATTCCAGCCTACGGTAGCGCCGGGCGGAGTGCGGCGGTCGCGTATGACCGCGCGTTGTGGAGGCTCTCGTCGACTTGGAGGGAGGGCACGATGGGTGCGCGACTCGTGCGTCTGGTGTTAGTAGCGGCCTGCCTGGCAATCGGCGCGTCTGACGCGCTGGCGGACAGCGCGGCGAAGGTAGTTGCGGGCCTCCATCACACCTGTGCGCTGACTCCCGCCGGTGGTGTCGAGTGCTGGGGGTACAACTTCGCCGGCCAGCTCGGCGACGGGACGACGACGAATCGGTCGACGCCGACGGCGGTAGCCGGGCTGTCGAGCGGCGTGGCGGCCCTCGCAGCGGGTTACGGGCACATGTGCGTGCTGACGACGGGCGGGGGCGTCGTGTGCTGGGGGTTCAACGCGTACGGTCAACTCGGCGACGCCACGACCACGGACAGGCTGACGCCAACGCCCGTGAGCGGGCTGTCGAGCGGCGTGGCGGCCATCGCGACGGGCACCTACCACACCTGCGCGGTGAAGACGGATGGGGGCGCCGTGTGCTGGGGGTGGAACTACTCGGGCCAGCTCGGCGACGGGACGACGACGAGTCGATCGGCGCCCACGGCAGTATTCGGGCTGTCGAGCGGCGTGGCGGCCCTCGCAGCGGGTTCTGCACACGCTTGCGCGCTGACGACGGGCGGAGGTGTGGTGTGCTGGGGAGCCGGCGGCAAAATCGGGGACGGCACGACGACAACCCGACTGAGGCCGACGGGTGTCTCCGGGCTGTCGAGCGGGATCGCGGCCCTCGCAGCGGGTAACGGGCACACCTGCGCATTGACGACAGGTAGTGGCGTCCTATGCTGGGGGGACAACTTCTACGGCCAGCTCGGGGATGGGACGACGACGACCCGACTGACGCCGGTGGCGGCGAGCGGGCTGTCAAGCGGAGTCGCGGCCATCGCGACGGGCGAGGGCCACACCTGCGCGGTGACGACGGGCGGGAGCGTCCTGTGCTGGGGGGACAACGACTACGGCCAGCTTGGGGACGGCACGACGACGGACCGGTGGACGCCGACGGCGGTGTCGGAGCTGGCGAGCGGCGTCCTGGCGATCGCGGCTGGAGGCGGCCACACCTGCGCCCTGACGGCGGGCTGGGGCGTCGTGTGCTGGGGCCGGAACTTCGCTGGCCAGCTCGGCGACGGGACGACGACGAACCGGTGGGTACCGACGACGGTCAGCGGGCTGGAGGGCAACGAGCTGGAAAGCAGTGTGGCGGTCGTCACGGCCCGCCAGTACCACACGTGTGCCCTGACGGGAGCCGGGGGCGCCGTGTGCTGGGGGGACAACGACAACGGCCAGCTCGGGGACGGCACGACGACGAGGCGGTCGACGCCGACGGTGGTCTCGGGGCTGGCGAGCGGAGTGGCGGCGGTCGCACCCGGCTACTACCACACGTGTGCGTTGACGACGGTTGGAGGCGCCCTCTGCTGGGGCTCCAACGGCAACGGCCAGCTTGGCGACGGGACGACGACGCAGTCGACGACGCCCGTGGCCGTGAGTGGGTTGTCGAGCGCCGTGGGGGCAATCGTCGCGGGCGGCTACCACAGCTGCGCGGTCACCTCGAGCGGTGCCGCGCGGTGCTGGGGGCGGAACAACTACGGCCAGCTCGGCGACGGGACGACGACGGACCGCGTGACGCCGACGGCGGTGTCCGGATTGTCGAGCGGCGTTGCGGCCATCGCGACGGGCATCTACCACACCTGTGCGCTGACAACGGGCGGGGGCGTCGTGTGCTGGGGCTATAACTCCTACGGCCAACTCGGCGACGGGACGACGACCGATCGGTGGACGCCAACGGCGGTGTCGGGGCTGTCGAACGGGATCGCGGCCATCGCGGCGGACCACTACCACGCCTGTGCGCGAACGACCGCCGGCGGTGCGCTGTGCTGGGGGAACAATTCCTACGGCCAGCTCGGCGACGGCACGACGACGAGTCGTGCAACGCCGACGGCGGTGTCGGGGCTGTCGAGCGGCGTGGCCGCCATCGAGCCCGGAGGCAGGCACACGTGCGTGCGGACGACCGGCGGAGGCGTCATGTGCTGGGGGTACAACGTCCTAGGTGAGCTCGGCGACGGGACGACGACGCAACGGTTGACGCCGACGGCGGTCTCGGGGCTCACGAGCGGGGCCGCGGCGATTGCGGCAGGCTACTGGCACACCTGCGCGGTGACGGCGGGCGGCGACGTCGCGTGCTGGGGCGACAACAACTACGGGGATCTCGGAGACGGCGCGACGCTTCGGCGCACGACGGCGATCGGCGTGAGCGGGCTGAGCAGCGGCATCGTCGCGGTCGCGGGGGGTGGGGTGTTTCACTCCTGTGCCATCACGACGGGCCAGGGCCTGGTGTGTTGGGGCGACAACAGCGCCGGCCAGCTCGGGGTCGGCACGAGCGAGGGCCGCCGGCCGACCCCCGTCGCGGTAACCGGCCTGGCGACCGGCGTGTCCGGGTGGCGGGGGGTCGTTCCCACACCTGCGCGCTGACGACCGGCGGGGGCGTCCTGTGCTGGGGGTACAACGGCGACGGTGAGCTGGGGGACGGGACATCGACTTGGCGGTCGACGCCGACGGCGGTGACGGGGCTGGCGAGCGGGATCACGGCGGTCACGGCCGGCAGCTATCACACGTGCGCGCTGACGACGGGCGGGGGCGTCCTGTGTTGGGGGTACAACGACGACGGTGAGCTCGGCGACGGCACGACCACCGATCGGTGGACGCCGACGGGGGTGACAGGGCTGGCGAGCGGGGTCGCGGCGATCGCGGCCAGCGGGTATCACACGTGCGCGGTGACGGCGGGCGGAGGCGTCGTCTGCTGGGGGTACAACGCCAACGGCCAGCTGGGCGACGGGACGACGACGAGTCGGTCGACGCCGACGGCGGTCTCGGGACTCTCGAGCGGCATCGCGACCGTCGCGGCCGGCGGGTCTCACACGTGCGCTCGGACGACGGGCGGGGGCGTCGTGTGCTGGGGGTTGAACTCTGGCGGCCAGCTCGGCGACGGAACGACGACCAATCGGTCGACGCCGACGGCGGTGAGCGGGCTGGCGAGCGGTACAGCGGCGGTCGCGGCAGGTGAGCACCACACGTGCGCGCGGACGACGGGCGGAGGCGCCATGTGCTGGGGGCTCAACAACGAAGCCGAGCTGGGGGACGGGACGACGACAAGCCGGTCGACGCCGACGGCGGTAAGCGGATTGGCGAGCGGGGTCGCGGCGGTCGCGGTCGGCGGGTATCACGCATGCGCGCTGACGACGGCCGGGGGCGTCGTCTGCTGGGGCGACGACTCGTGCGGACAGCTGGGACTGGGCACGCGCACTTTCACGACGCTCCCATTGAGTGTCTACGGCTACCGCGGCGCGATCGCCGTCAGCGCGATCGGTCCGGCCACGGGCTCGTCCGGCGGCGGGACGGCGGTGACGATCTCCGGCGCGTACTTCCTGGAGGGCGCGACCGTCACGATTGGAGGGACGGCGGCCACGTCGGTCACGGTGCGGAACACCGAGACGATTACCGCGACGACCGGCGTGCATGCGGCCGGGCGTGTGAACGTCGTCGTCACGAACCCGGACATCACGCACGCGACGCTGTCTGGGGGCTTCCTGTACACCGGCGCCGGCATCGACTACACGGGCGACCTGACGTCGGACATCCTGTGGCGCCACACGACCGGCGGCGACATGTGGTTGTGGGGCATGAGCGGCGCGGCGCAACGCGCTGGATGCCTACGTGGGGACCGTGAGCGACCCGAATTGGGAGATCCGCGGGCAGGGCGACCTGGACGGCGACGGAACGGCCGACCTCCTGTGGCGGCACAAGCTGGACGGCACCATCTACTACTGGCGGATGAGCGCCGGCGCACCGGCGGCCCAACTCTACGTGTCCACCGTCGATGTGTCGTATGACATCGTCGGCACGGGCGACTTCGACGGCGACGGCAGGGCGGACATCCTCTGGCGAAACCCGACGCTCGGGGACCTGTGGCTCTGGCGCATGAACGGCGCGGAGGTGCTGGGCCAGACGTACATCGACACCGTGGACCTGGGCTACACCATCAAGGGGCTCGGGGACCTGAACGGGGACACGAAGACGGACCTGGTGTGGGCGGGGACGGCCGGGGACATCTGGGTGTGGCTGATGAACGGCGCCGTGCGGGACGCGCTGGCGTATGTCGGGACGGTCGCGGATCCGACGTATCAGATCCAACAAGTCGTGGACTTCGACGGCTTGGGCAAGGCGGACCTGCTCTGGTGGAACACCGTGCAGGGCGACGTGTGGATCTGGTCGATGAACGGCGCGACCGTGGAGTCCCAGGCCTACGTCGGGGTCGTCCCCGACACGAACTACCGGATCATGGCGGCGGGGGACTACAACGGCGACGGGAAGGCAGACATTCTGTGGCGGAACATCGTCGCAGGGAGATCTGTGGGTGTGGCTGATGAACGGGCCGGTGAAGGACTCTGAGGCCTACGTCGGCATCGTGTCGGACCTCGGATACCAGATCGTGAAATGAACGTCGGGTCTGCCTTCGACTTCGCTCAGGCCAGGAAAGACCCGACCTACACCGGAGTCCAGAACTGCGCGAGCAGGCGCGCGGCCACCTCGCGGCGGTAGGCGGCGGTCGAGCGGATGTCGTCGATCGGGCTGATCTCTTCCTGCAGGATGCGCTGCGCCTCCGCCAGGGGCGCACCGGACGCCAGGGCCGTCTTCCGTGCGCCGCGCGCGAACGACCGTCGGCGCGACGCTGCCGAAGGCGATGCGCGGCCGCTCCGCGCGCACGCCCGCCATCACCACCTTCGAAATCGACTGCGCCGCGCGCGTGCCGACCTTGCGGAACCACTGCGTGCCTTCGACGGGCGGGAACTCGATGGCGGTGATGAGTTCGTCCGGCCGCCGCACGCTAGCCCGATAGCCGGTGTAGAAGTCCGCAAAGGGCACCTTGCGCGTCCAGTCGATACTCCGGAGTTCGACGAGGGCGTCGGCCGCAGCGAGGACCGGCAGCGTGTCGCCCGCGGGAGAACCGTTGGCGATGTTGCCGCCCAGGGTGCCGCGGTTCTGGATCTGCACGGCGCCGATCTCGCGCGCGGCGGCGGCCAGCATCGGCAAGCGGCGCCGGACGAGGGGCGAGCGAATCACCTCCGTGTAGGTGGTGAGCGCGCCGATGCGAAGCACATCCCCGCGGAGGCTGATGCCGCGCAGCGTGTCCAGCCCCCAGACGTCCACGAAGCGCTGATCGCGAAGCGTGCCGAAATTCAATCCGACGTAGACGTCCGTGCAGCCGGCGAGCGGCGTGAGCGGGCCGTCCTCGCGCAGCATCCGCAGCGCATCGCGCAACGAGCGCGGCCGGCGCAGCACGAGGGGCGAAATCGCGGTCCTCACCGCGCGTCTCCGGGCTCGGTCTTCCGTCGTGGGAACATCGCTCCTTGCTTCTTGCTTCTTGATTCTGTCTTCTGAATGGCGCGGTAAATCCCCTCGTACCCCGTGCACCGGCAGAGATTGCCCGCCAGGCCGGTGCGCACGTCATCCAGCGTCGGATGCGGGCCGAGCGCGACGGCGGCCATGATCATCCCCGGCGTGCAGATGCCGCACTGCGCGCCGCCCAGTTCCGCGAAGGCGCGCTGCAGGCGATGGCGGCCCTTCAGGCCCTCGATGGTGACGACCTTCGAGCCGGCCACCTGCGCCATCGGCACGAGACACGCATTGACGGCCTTCCCGTCGAGCATGACGGTGCACGCCCCGCACTCGCCCTCGCCGCAGCCTTCCTTCGTGCCGGTCAGACCGCAGTCCTCGCGCAGCACGTCGAGCAGGCGCCTCAGCGGGTGCACGCGCACCGACGTGCGCGTGCCGTTGAGCGTGAACGACAATGGGACGGTGGATCGCGGTCATGGGCGCTTCGCCCCCGCGCCGGGGCTGCCTTCGACTCTGCTCAGGCCTGGGAAGCCCCGGCCTACATCCCGAGTCCCGGCGGCAGCCATGACCCTCTCCGGCGTAGCCGGAACCTCCCGGAGGTCGATGCCGAGCGAGCGGATCGCATTGACGACGGCCGGCGCGACGCCGTCGAAGGGCATCTCGCCGACGCCCTTCGCGCCGAACGGTCCGTGCGCGTACGGCTTCTCGAGCAGGACGACATCCATCGGCGGCGTGTCGAGGGTCGTCGGCACGATGTAGTTGGTGAGCTGGGCGTTGGCCATCGCGCCGTCGCGCATCACGACGTCCTCGGTGAGGGCGTAGCCCAGGCCCTGCGCCGTGCCCCCCTCGATCTGCCCACGTACGCCGAGCGGATGGATTGCCTTCCCGACCTCCTGCGCCGTCGTCACCATCGTCGGGCGGATCTCGTCGGTGACCGGGTCGCGCTCGACCTCGATCACGTCGCAGGCCCAGCCGAAAGACCCGTAGGCCGATCCGCGGTACGTCTCGTCGTCCCACATCAGGCCCGGCGGCGGCTCGTACTGCTTCGTGATGACCAGCGGGCCGTGGGCGCGCAGGTACGCCGCAGGCGAGAGCCGGCCCAGTTTCTCGCGCATCTCCGCCGCGCACTTCTGGAGCAGTCCGCCGACCACCATCGTCGTGCGCGACGCCACCGTCGGCCCGCTGTCGGGCACGTGCGCCGTGTCGGCGACGGCCACCTCGACGGCCTCGTAGGGAATCCCCAGCGTGTCGGCGACGATCTGGGCGTGCACGGTGCGCTGGCCCTGGCCGATCTCCGTGCTGGCGGCGAGAATCCGCGCGCCGGTCGGTGTCAGCTCGAGCGACGCCCGGGACTGCAGGTGCACCTCGCCGCTGCCCGTGAAACCCGAGCCATGGAAGAACAACGAGAGGCCGATGCCGCGGTTCGTGCCGCGCCAGGCCCGGCGCTTGCGGGAGTAGTCACTGCGTCGGATGGCCGTGCGCAGCACGTCCCGCGCGGCGGCGTCCCTGCCAAGGACCTGTCCCGTCGCCGTCGTGTCGCCGGGCCGCAGCGCGTTGATCTCCCGGAGCCGCGCGGGGTTCATCCCCAGCGCCTCGGCGATGCGGTCCATGTGGACGTCGGCCGCGAACAGCGTCTGCGGCGCACCGAAGCCGCGGAACGCGCCGTTCGGCGGCGTATTGGTCATGACGACGCGGCCGTTCACGCGGACGTGGTCGCAGCGGTACGGGCCGGTGGCGTGAATGCAGCCGCGCGACAGCACGACCGGGCTCAGCGTGCAGTACGCGCCGCCGTCCATCAGCACGTCGATGTCCATTGCGGTCAGGCGGCCGTCGCGCATGACGCCGGTCCGGTGCCGGACGATCGACGGATGCCGCTTGGTCGTGGCCAGCATGTCCTCGGCGCGGTCGTACACGAGCTTCACCGCCCGGCCCGACTTCAGCGCCAGCAGGGACGCGTGCCCGGCGATGATGGAGGGGTACTCCTCCTTGCCGCCGAACCCGCCGCCGGTTTCCGCCTGCACCACGTGCACCTTTTCCGCCGGCAGCCCGAGCAGCACCGCGAGCGCGCGATGCACGTAATAGGGGCACTGCAGCGAGCCCACCACCGTGATGCCGCCGCCTTCCGGGATCGCCAGCATGCCGTTCGGCTCGATGTAGAGGTGCTCCTGGTGGCCGGTCCGGTACTCGCCCTCGACGACCAGGTCGGCGCGGCGGAACCCCTCGTCCAGATCGCCTTTCGCAATTGCGATCGTCTTGAAGACACGCGCCGACAAGGCGGCGTCGAGCACGGGCGTCCCCGCCTCGTACTCGATGTCCACGTCAGCCGCGAGCAGCCGTTCGGGATCCTCGTGCGCGAGCAGGAGAATCGGCTCCGCCACGTGGTTGACGCGGCCGTCTGCGAGGCAGGGCTGGTCGTCGGTGATGAGCGAGACCACATTGCGGCCCGGGACATCGCGAGCGTCCACGACCGTGTACCCGGCGGTATCGAAGACGAGGCGAATCCGCTTGATCCCGCCGCAGGCGATGGACGACCGGATCGTGCGGGCGTGGAGCAGGCCCGGGCGCGTCAGGTCGTCCACGTAACGCGCTGTTCCGGCAGCCTTTGCCGCGCCGTCCTTGCGAGTGACGTTTCGCCCGACGGATCGACGCATCTGGGCCTTTCCGCTGGTCCGACCAGGCCCGGCCCCCGCAGCCGGGTGCGGCGATTATAGCCCCCCGGCATGGTAGAATTTCATGTTTGGGCAGGAGCCAAAGAGACCCCCAGTGAGTCTCCGTCAGATATCCATTCGCGGCGCGCGCGTCCACAACCTGAAGAACATCAGCGTGGACCTGCCGCGCAACCAGCTCGTGGTCATCACGGGGCTGTCGGGATCCGGCAAGTCGTCCCTCGCCTTCGACACGATCTACGCCGAGGGGCAGCGCCGTTACGTCGAGTCGCTGTCGGCCTACGCCCGCCAGTTCCTCGAGCAGATGGAGAAGCCGGACGTCGACTCCATTGAGGGCCTGTCGCCCGCGCTGTCGATCGAGCAGAAGACGACCGGCGCGAACCCGCGCTCGACGGTCGGCACCGTCACCGAGATCTACGACTACCTGCGGCTGCTGTTCGCGAACATCGGCGTGGCCCACTGCCCGAAATGCGGCCTCGCCATCACGTCGCAGGCGACGGACCAGATCGTGGCGCAGGTCCTGACGTACCCCCAGGACACACGGATCAACGTGCTGGCCCCGGTCGTGCGGGGCCGCAAGGGCGAGTTCAAGAAGGACCTGGCGGCCTGGCGCCAGAAGGGCTTCCTGAAGGCGCGCGTCGACGGGCAGCTCCGCGCCCTGGAGGACGAGATCGCCCTCGACCGGCGCCGCAACCACTCGATCGAGATCGTCGTCGACCGCCTCGTCGTGAGGCCCGGCATCGATCGCCGCCTGACGGAGTCCATCGAAATCGCCCTGGGGCTCGCCGGGGACATCGTTCTCATCAACAGCCTCGATGGCGGCGACCGGCTGTTCTCGCGGACGCTGGCGTGCGCGAACTGCGGGCTGAGCATCCCGGAGCTGTCGTCGCGCGCGTTCTCGTTCAACTCGCCGCACGGCGGGTGCCCGGACTGCCAGGGCCTCGGCGCGCTGTGGGACTTCGACCCGGCCCGCATCGTGCCCGACCCGTCGCGGTCGCTCGTTGACGGGGCGATCGCACCGTGGGCCGCGGGCGACCGGCGCCTCGTGCTCGAGGCCGTCACGGCTCTCGGGCGGAACTTCGACATCGACGTCACCGCGCCCTTCGGCCGGCTGCCCAAGCGGTCGCGCGACCTGCTGCTCTACGGACCGGCCGCCGCCAGGTCCAACGGGAACGGCACCGGCCACGCCCGCGACGGGGCCACGCCCGCAGTCGCGGGCGCGAGGCCGTCCGCCCGCTCGACGGCCGCCGCGCGGTTGAAAGACCCGTACGGCAAGGGCTTCGAGGGCGTCATCCCGAACCTGCGCCGCCGGTACGAGCAGGCCACGTGGATCGACCAGGCCGACATCGAGCCGTACCGGTCCCTGCGCCCGTGCGAGGGCTGCCACGGCGAGCGTTTGCGGCCCGAGAGCCGCGCCGTGCAGGTGAAGGGCCGCACGATCTCGCAGCTGGTGTCGCTGCCCATCTCGGACGCGCTGCGGGCCTTCGAGCGGGACGTGCTGTCGGACCGGGAGGCGTTGGTGGCCGGCCGGATCCATCGCGAGATCGCCGAGCGACTGCGGTTCCTCGTCGACGTCGGCGTCGGCTACCTGACGCTCGGCCGGGGCGCCGCCACGCTGTCCGGAGGCGAGGCGCAGCGCATCCGCCTGGCGACGCAGATCGGTGCCAACCTGCGCGGCGTGCTCTACGTGCTGGACGAGCCGTCCATCGGCCTGCACCAGCGCGACAACCGGCAGCTGCTGGCGACGCTGCGCCGGCTGCGCGACCTCGGCAACACGGTCATCGTCGTCGAGCACGACGAGGAGACGATCCGCTCGGCGGACTACGTGGTGGACCTCGGCCCCGGCGCCGGCGAGCACGGCGGCCGCGTGATCTTCCAGGGCACGCCGGACGAGCTGTTGCACGTCGATCGCGCCTCGCTCACCGGCCAGTACCTCCGGGGCGAGCGGATGATCGACGTGCCCGCGGTGCGGCGCATGCCCCTGAGGGGCGAGCTCGTGATCCGCGGGGCGCGGGCCAACAACCTCAAGCACCTCGACGTGCGGATCCCGCTGGGCCTGCTGACGGCGATCACCGGCGTCAGCGGGTCCGGCAAGTCGACGCTGGTGAACGACATCCTCTACCGCGCGCTCGCGCGCGCCCTCTACCGCGCCAGCGACGAGCCCGGTCCGCATGACCGCATCGAAGGCATCGAGCTCATCGACAAGGTCATCGAGATCGACCAGTCGCCCATCGGCCGGACGCCGCGGTCGAACCCGGCCACCTACACGGGGCTGTTCACGTTCATCCGCGACCTGTTCGCGCTCGTGCCCGAGGCCCGCGCACGGGGATTCAAGCCGGGCCGCTTCTCGTTCAACGTGAAGGGCGGCCGGTGCGAGTCCTGCCAGGGCGACGGCGTCATCGCCATCGAGATGCACTTCCTGCCGGACGTGTACGTCACGTGCGAAGAGTGCAAGGGGCGCCGCTACAACCGCGAGACGCTCGAGATCACGTACCGCGGGCGATCGATCGCGGAGATGCTGGAGCTGACGGTCGACCAGGCCCTTCCGCTCGTCGAGCACTTCCCGCCGGTCGCCAACAAGCTCCGGACGCTGCAGGACGTCGGCCTCGGGTACATCAAGCTCGGACAGTCGGCGACGACGCTCAGCGGCGGCGAGGCCCAGCGCGTCAAGCTGGCGAAGGAACTGTCGAAGCGCGGCACCGGGCGCACGCTCTACATCCTGGACGAGCCCACGACGGGCCTGCACTTCGACGACGTGAAGAAGCTGCTGGACGTGCTGAACAAGCTCGTGGACCAGGGGAACACCGTGGTCGTGATCGAGCACAACCTGGACGTCGTGAAGACCGCGGACCACCTGATCGATCTCGGGCCGGACGGCGGCGAGGCCGGAGGGCGAATCGTGGCGGAAGGTCCGCCCGAGGAGGTGGCGCTCAACCCGGCCTCGTACACGGGGCGCGTGCTGGCTGGCGTCCTGAAGAAGCCGGCGGCGTGAGCCGGCAGGTGTGGCTGGATTGGTACACCGTGGAGCATAATTACCGTGTCAGAACAGCCACAGACGGGCGGATTCCCACGGATTTTGCGTACCGATTTGTGGCCGTTACTAGTTATAATAAATAGACTTACATCTGAATCATGGAATCTGGGACGGCCGGTATGGGGATTGCGTGCATGAGGGCGGTTCTGTCCCCGGAACCGGCGAGAGGATAATGCCCTTTCAACGGACACTACGACGCCAGGTTGCCTGCGCCGGTATCGGCCTGCACTCTGGCCACAAAGTCACCCTGACCCTGAAGCCCGCGGCCGCCGACGCCGGGATCCGGTTCCGTCGGAGTGATCTCGGCGTGGAGATCCCCGCGTCGATCGCGCACGTGAGCGGCACCAACCATGCCACGGGCCTCTCGCGCGACGGCGCCGTGGTCGAGACCGTCGAGCACCTGCTCGCGGCCATCACGTGCATGGGCCTGGACAACGTCGTGGTCGAGCTCGACCACCGCGAAGTGCCGGTGATGGACGGCAGTTCGGCGCCGTTCGTCTACCTGATCCAGGAAGCCGGCTTGCGGACGCTGCCGGCCCAGCGCCGCTACCTCAAGGTGCTGCGCCCCATCACCGTGTCGCGCGGCGACAAGCTGATGTCGCTCTACCCGTCGGACTTCTTCAAGGTCACCTACAGCATCAGCTTCGATCACCCGCTCCTGCGGCACCAGTCGCACACCCTGCGCGTGGACGAGGGCGCGTTCGTGGACGACATCGCGCCGGCGCGCACCTTCGGGTTCCTGAACGAGGTGGAGTTGCTGCGCCAGCAGGGCCTCGCCCTCGGCGGGTCGCTCGAGAACGCCGTCGTGTTGAGCGAGACCGGCGTGCTGAACAACCAGCTCCGGTACGAAGACGAGTTCGTGCGCCACAAGATCCTGGATGCCATCGGCGACCTGTCGCTCGTCGGGTATCCCATCATCGGGCACTTGGTCGCCCACCGGGCCGGCCACGCGTTGCACACGGCCTTCGTGAAGCGGATTCTCGAAGAGCGCGACGCCTGGAAGGTCGTGGAACTGGCGCCCGAACCGGCTGCCGCATTCGCGCCGGCGGCCGTGCCGGTGAAAGCCGGCTAGTCGTTCGTCCTTCTCCTCCTCCTCCTCCGAAGGGGCAGGGCCGCCGGTTCAGCAACCCGCGGCCCTGTTCTGTGTACGGCGCCTCCCGGCCGTGCGCCGGCCTCATCCCGGTCGTGCCCGGCCCGTCCGCACACGCGTCCCGCCGCCCGGGTCCGTCAGAACGCGGGGGCGCTCTCGTCGTGCAGGCCCGCGCTCACCTTGCAGACCACCATCGTCATGTCGTCGTCCTGGTGGCCGCGCGCGAACGTCCGTGCGGCGTCGCAGACATGCTGGACGATCTCCGCCGCCGGCTGGTGACGGTGGCGCCGGAGTTCCTCGAGGGCGCCCTCGAGTCCGAAGCAGGCGTCGTCGTCGATGCTCTCGACGACGCCGTCCGTGAAGAGAGCGACGAGGTCTCCTTCCTCGAGGCCGGGCACGTCGACGGTCTCGAAGACCGCCTCGGGCATCACCCCGAGCGGAATCCCCGTGCTGCGCAACTCGGCCTTCACGCCTCCGTCCGCTCCGACCAGATACCCGCAGGTGTGGCCGGCGCTGGCGTAGTGCAGCGTGCGCGAGCCGACGTGCAGGCACGCGAGCACCAGCGTCATGAAACGGTGGTCGTCGAGTTCCTGCACCAGCATGCCGTTCATGCGCGCCAGCACGGCTCCCGGATTGGACTGCGCCTGGACGACGGCGCGCAGCATGGTCCGGGCCTGGACCATGTGCAGCGCCGCGTCGATGCCGTGCCCGCTGACGTCGCCAACAGCGAGCGCCAGGCCGCCCCCGGCCAGCCAGAGGTAGTCGAAGTAGTCGCCGCCCGTCTCGTCGGCTGGAATGGCCGTGCCTGCGACGTCGAACCCGCAGGACGGGGGAGGCGGAGCGGGGTACATCCGCTGCTGCACCGACCGCGCCAGGCGGAGCTTGCTCTCCCGATCGAGCGCCACGCGCACCTCGGTGAGGTCCTTGGCGACCGACACGAAGCGCGACACCCTGCCGGAGGAGTCCTGAATCGGCGTGATCGTCTGCTCGGAGTAGTAGATCTCGCCGCTGGCCTTCTTGCGGTTGACGAGCGTGCCCCGGAACACCTCGCCCTTGAGCAGCGTGGCCCACATGGCGGCGTAGTCGGCGCCCGTGTGGAGGCCGGAGCGCAGGACCCGCGGCGTCTTCCCGATCAGATCGTCGGGCGCGAACCCGGTCATCTTCTCGACCGCGGGATTCACGTACTCGATCACTCCATTCCGGTCCGTGACGAACACCGCGTCCGCGGTCTGCTCGGCCACGGCCGAGAGGAGACGCGTCCGCTCCAGCTTCCGGCGCTCGTCGGTCACGTCCCGGAACACCGCCACGCCGCCGTACAGTTCGCCGGCGCTGCCGCGCAGCGGGGTGCCGCTGACGTTGATCCAGAGACCCTCCGGCACCCTGTCCTGCCTGACGTAGATCAGAGAGTCCCTCACCGTCTCGCCGCGGATGGCCCTGGCCAGGGGCAGTTGCTCCACCGGGATCGGAGTCACCCCTTCGTCGAGAAAGCACCCGGTCGTGCCGGCCAACCCGCCGCCGGGCACTTCATCCGGCCCGAGCCCGAGCATGCGCAGCGCGCCCGAGTTGAAGAGCACGAACTGGCCCTCGAGGTCGGCGACGACGACGCCCTCGGGCACGCACTCCAACAGGTCCCTGAGAACACGGTCGAGCGGGAAGGAAACGCCCGGGCGGGCGTCTGTCGGCGAGTCGGGCATCGACTCCTCCAGTGAACGACCTATCCCACGTCGAAGCGGACCACAGACGCTTGCTGCCGGATTCCACCGGGGGGAACCCGAACGGCCCGGGAAACCAGTGTATCTGAATTCCCGACTAATACTATCAGATTTGACGAATGGCCCGCGGGAATGGTTCTGGTGGGCACACGGCCATGCCCGGGCCGGCTAGAGCACCCGGAACGGCTTCACCGTCGTTTCGGACCCGCAGGCTTCGAACCAGTCGATGCCCTCGCTGACCAGGTCGAACTTCAGCTGGTAGCGGCCGGGCTCCGCCGGCGCCGGGATCTCGATGGGCACGGCGGCCTGCTCGCCGCCCCCGATGGTCCGCGGCAGCCACGCCCGGGCGTAGTCGCGCTCGACGACCGCGCCGGACGCATCGCACAACTGCGCGCCGAGGCGCACCAGACGCCGGCCGTAGCTCGCCTCGCGCGGGAACGGGCGCGAGGAGAGGTTGTGGACGCGCGTGCGCACGGCGACGACCCGGCCGCGGCGCGCGAGCAGCGGAAGCCCGGGCACGATTGTGGCGACGTCGATGCGGGCGCGTGGCATCGCGCCGGGGATGGCGTTGCCGAGGTTGTTGGTGTCCCAGACCTCGTACCGGATCCGCTCGTAGTCGGGCGTGCCGGGCACGAACCGCCGGGAGAACGCGTCCTCGGGATGATCCGTGATCTCCCACGTCAGCCGATCGACGCCAATCCCGGCCGCCATCTCGCGGGCGCGCTCCATCTCCCTGTCGCTGTCGTTCCACGTGAAGAGGATGTAGCGCCAGTTGATCACGGGCACGTCGCGGCCGGCCTTCCGCTTCTCGTCCACCATGGCGCGCAGGTTGGCCATCGCCACGTCGAAGCGGCCGCGCTGCCGGTATCGCGCGTAGGTCTCCTGAGACGCCCCGTCGATCGAGAAGGTGACCTCGTCGATCCCGGATCGCACGAGCCGGCGCGCCGACTCCTCCGTCAACGCGAGGCCGTTCGTGCTGGTGTAGAGGTAGATGTGCGGGTACTGCTGCTTGACGAACTCGCACATCTCCACGGCGCGCTTGTGGAGAAACGCCTCGCCGTAGTTGAAGAAGTCGATCCGGCCGAGCGAGGGCCCGGCCTCGTCGACGACGCGCGTGAAGAGATCGACGTCCAGCATGCCGGCCTGCCGGGTGCGCGTGATGCCGGTTTCGGGGGCGCAGCAGGCCTGGACGCACGAGATGTTGCACGCGGCCGTGCACTCGACGTAGAGGCGCGACGGCTGCGGCGGCACGGCTGGATCGCGCTCGGGCGGGGCCTGGCCCTCGGCGAGGGGGAGCTTCAGCGGGCAGTCGCCGCAGAACGCCGATGCGCCCCGGTTCAGATTGGCGCGCAGCGCGGACACGGCTTCACCCGTCCAGATGTCGTGCAGCGACGACCGCCGCGCGTCGCCCAGGACGCGCTGCGCGTAGGGGTCGGCGCACCCGCAGACGACGCGGCCGTCGCAGAGCATGACGAGGATGCTCCACGGCCAGGAACACGTGTACCGCGTGGCCAGGTGGTTGAGCGCCATCGGGGGCGGATGCCGGGCTACGTGTTCTTGGCGGCCAGTCTCCGCATGTAGGCCCCAAGGCGCTCGTTCTCATACGTGACGGAGTTCAGGAACAGGCTCTCCTGCAGGTAGGTCACGCGCTCGGCCTCGGACATCTGGCCGACGAGGTGCTGGATCTCCCGCACCATGTCGTCGAAGGACCGCTCGAGCTCCCGCCGCGCCGTCACCTCGTGATAGAGCGTTTCCATCACGGTCAGCAGGTCGCCGTCGAGGGGGATCTCCGCACCGGTGGTCGTCTTGATCGTCCGCATGGCTACCCCTCGAAACTGGCCAGCGCGGTCGCCTCGTCCGCGAACAGCGAAATGAAGTTGTGCGCGCCGGTCATCGTCAGCATCGTTTCCACCCGCTTCTGGACCCCGGCGAGTTTGAGCGACCCGCCGGCGGCCGTGGCCTGGCGGTATAGATCCATCAGGCAGCCGATCGTGGCGCTATCGATATAGACGACGGGCGTGAGATCCACGATCACCTTGGGCGTGCCGGCGCCGACGAGGGCGATGACCGCCGCCGAGAAATCGGACAGCAGCGGGTACATCAGCCGGGCTTCGGTGACGCGGACGACCGCGATGTCGCGGACGTGGTCGATGGTCAACTTCATGCTCATGCTCCGGAACGGCCGGCCCCGCGTGGGGCGGCCGCGTGCGAGGCGGGGCCTCTCTCCCTGAGACGCGTGATCTGCCGCGCGAGTTCGTGGCGGCCGCGGTTGATCCGCGACTTCACTGTGCCCTCGGGCAGCCGAAGGCGATCGGCGATTTCCTGGTACGAGAGCTCCTGGATGTCCCGCATCACGACGGCGGTGCGCAGGGCCTCCGGCAGCTCGTCGAGGGCGCGCCGCAGCTCCTGGGCCAGGTCGCGGCGCTCAAGGGCCACGTGCGGGCTGACCTCGGCCGACACCGGCGAGAGGTCGTCGGCGTTCACGTCGCGATCGATCGTCTCCCGCTCCTTGCGGACGCTGCGGTAGTGATCGATGCACAGGTTCCGGCTCACGCTGACGAGCCAGGTCTGGAAGTTCGCCCGGCGATCGAATGTGCCCAGCGACTTGAAGACCTTGAGGAAGACGTCCTGCGTCAGGTCCTCGGCCTCGTCGTGCCGGCCGACGAACTTGTAGGCGACGTTGAACACGCGGCGCCAGTAAAGGCGGACGATCGCTTCCCAGGCCTGTTGATCGCCCTGGAGACAGCGCTCGATGAGCGCGTTGGGGTCGGCGGTTGAGGGTAACGGTTCGCTCGGCATCGTGCAATTGGCGCAGCGTCGCAGAATACCTTGAGGGCGGGGGGGTGTCAAACGCGCGACAGCTCGGATAAGATGCCCCGGTTGTGACCGGATTCACGTTCCCTGACGGCCAGCTCGCCTGCGACGGCGTGCCCGTCGCCGACATCGTCCGCGATGTCGGGACCCCCGCATACATTTACAGCGCGGCGCTGGTCCGGTTGGCGCACGGCGCGCTGGAGCGGGCGTTCGAGCGGTATCCCCATACCCTGCACTTCGCGCTGAAAGCGAACTCGACGCTGGCGATCCTGCGGCTGCTTCGCGGCCTGGGCACGAGCGCCGACGCGAACTCGGGGGGCGAGATCGAGGCGGCGCTACGGGCCGGGTTCGAACCGGCGCAGATCGTGTTCACTGGTGTCGGCAAGACGCACGACGAACTCGACCGCGCCGTCGGACTTGGCGTGAAGGCGATCAACATCGAGTCGGACGGCGAAGCGGAGCGCATCGACGCCCTGGCGCGGGCGCGCGGCGTGAAGGCCCGGGTCGCCCTGCGCGTGAACCCGGATATCGACCCGAACACCCACGCGCACATCTCCACGGGCCTGCGGGCCAACAAGTTCGGCGTGCCGATCGAGTTCGCCGGGGCGCTCCTGCGCGACCTGGCGCGAAAGCCCGGACTCGAGCCCGTCGGCCTGCACGTGCACCTCGGGTCCCAGATTGTCGACGTCGAGCCGCTCGGCCGGGCCGCGCACGCCCTGGCCGGCCTTGCCCGGGAGGTCCGCGATGCCGAGGTCCGACTCGAGCACATCGACCTCGGTGGCGGGCTCGGCGTCGCGTACGACGGCGCGACAGGGGTGGATCCGGAGGCGTACGCGGCGGCGGTCGTGCCCGCCATCCGTGAGACCGGGCTGCATCTGCTCATCGAACCGGGCCGGTTCCTCGTCGCGCCAGCCGGCGTCCTCGTGGGTCGCGTGGCCGACACGAAGTCGTACCCGGGATCGCCGCGGTTCATCATCCTCGACACGGGGATGACCGAGCTCCTCCGGCCGATGCTGTACGAGGCGTACCACCGGATCGTGGCGGTCGCGCCGCGCGAAGGGCCGGCCAGCGCGTGCGAGGTCGTCGGGCCGCTCTGCGAAACGAGCGATACGTTGGGCCACGACCGCGACCTCGGGCCCGTCGAGGTCGATGACCTCATCGCAGTCCTCGACGCGGGCGCGTACGGGTTCGTCATGGCGTCGAACTACAACCGCCGCCGGATGCCGGTCGAAGTGCTGATCGACGGCGGCGCGTGGACGGTGATCCGGAAGAGACAGACGTTCGAGGACTTGTTCAGGAATGAAACGTAGCCCGGGGCCTTCAGCCGCCGGGTCGCCACATGCACGGGTGTTCTTCAGGGCGGACATGACCGGACTGCTCATCGTCTTCGAAGGGCTCGATCAAAGCGGCAAGGAGACGCAGGCTCGCTTGCTGCGCCAGTGGTTCGAGGCGCGCGGGCGGCAGGTGGAGTCGCTGGCGTTTCCCGACTACGCGACGCCGATCGGCGCGGAGATCTGGAAGGGCCTGCACGGCGAACGCGAGTTCGACCCCGATACGATCCAACTCCTGCTCATCGCGAACCGTTTCGAGTGGAAACCGAAGATCCAGGAGTGGCTGGCTGCCGGATGCGTGGTCATCTGCGATCGTTACCTCGCGTCGAGCGTCGCGTATGGCGAGGCGCAGGGCCTCGATCCGCACTGGATGACGGCGACCCAGGCGTACCTGCCGCAGCCTCACGTGACCATCCTTCTCGATATCGCGCCCGAGGTGGCCGCGGGGCGCAAGGCCAAGGGGCGCGACACGTTCGAAAGCGACCTCCCCATGCTCGGCCGCGTCCGCGCCAGCTACCTGCGCCAGGCCGCCGATCTCCTGTGGCTTGTCGTTGACGCCGCGCGTCCCGTCGACGCGGTCGCCGCGGACGTCGCTCTCGCGGTCGCCACCCGACTCGGGCGAGCGTGAGCGCACGGACTTCCCCCTTGCCCGCCGCCAGCGAGACGCCCGCGCACGACCGAGCGGCCGGCGCTCAGGCCGCCGGGTTGACGAGGCGGAGCTTCGGGATGTCAGCGAAGTCGCGAGGGTTGAGCGTCCAGAGGGCGGCGTCCTGCAGGATGGCGCACGCGGCGATTGCCAGGTCCAGCTCACGCCCGCGCGGGCGCTTCACCAGACCGTAGAACTCGGAGGCGAGGGCGGCCTCGGCCGGACCAAACGATGCGGCTTCCCCGGCCGGAAACAACGCCTCCTGGGCGCGCAGCTCTTGCGGCCGGCGCGGACCCCGCAACCACTCGTAGAGCACCAGCGCCGAGAAGGAGATCCGTTCGCCCTGCTCGATCAGCGCGCGCAGATCCTTGGCGGACCGCTGCGGGCCGGTGAGGGCGTCGACGAGCACGCACGTGTCGAGGTGGGTCATCGTCGTTCCGCCCGTCTCCCGCCCCGTCGCCGCGCAGCCCTCAGGCCGCGAAGTTCCGCGTCCACGGCGGACGCCGGCCTGGCCGGCACGGCAGGCAGCAGCCGATCGAAGGTCCGGAGCATCGCCACCCGCTCCGTATCGCTCAGGCGGCCGACCCGCGCGCCGTACTCGGCGATGGCCTCGCGGACGACCTGACTGTAGGGAGCGTGCAGCCGTTCGGCCGTCATCCGCAGCCGCGCCACGGTGTCGGCGTCGAGGGAAAAGGTCACTTTCTGAAGTGCCATACTCATACCATACTACCATACTCCGCAACGCGGGTCGCCTCACTCTGCCCGTCCTGCGCGGGGCGGCCGGCGGAGCGCTTCGAGGCGGCGAGGGTCATGTGGTGCGGCGCGACTCGGGCGAGCGTGAGCGCACGGACTTCCCGCACGCCCGCCGCCAGCAGGACGCCGGCGCATGCATCCAGCGTCGCGCCGGTGGTGCTCACATCGTCCACCAGCACGACCGTCAGTCCCGAAAGGCTGCGGATGCGAGCCCGCCGGATCCACGAGGGCCACGCCCCGCGATAGCGCCGTGCCACCCTGAAGGCGCCACGAACGTTGCGGTGACGGTCTTCCGCCGGCAGCTCGACTTGCGACCGCGTGCGCCGGCCGCGTCTCAGGGCGTGCACGACAGGCAGGCCAAGGCCGGCTGCGAGCAGCGCGGCCTGATTGAAGCCCCGCTGATGCCGGCGCGTCCAGTGGAGCGGGACCGGGACCACCGCGTCGGCGCCATCGAGCACCTCGCGGCCGGCGTCGCGGAGCAGCGCCGCCAGTGGCCGGCTCAGTGTCCTTCTCTTGTCGTACTTGAAGGCGTGGATGATGTCGCGCAGGCGGCCGTCGTACGGGCCGATGGCGCGCGCTCGCGCGACGGTCCGTTCAACTTTGCGGCAGTCGGGGCAGAGGAGCGAGGGGGCGGTGGCCTGTGATGACACCGGCTCGCCGCAGGCCGGGCAGAGCGGGGGAGTAGAGCGGCGGACCGCGTGCCAGCATGCCTCGCACACGGGCCCGCCGGACGGCTGGTCGAGCACCTGCCCGCACGCGGCGCACTCGGGCGCGATGATGACGGAGGCGAGGGCGTCGAGCACGTCCCGAAGCGCGGCGCGAAGGCTGAGGGCCGGCGGATCGCCGGCGTTGCGGCGCGCGCCGGATCCCGCCTGGCGGCGCGCCGGCGCGGTGTCAGGCGACGGGGTCGGGCAGCTCGATGCGCTCGGCGCTGCCCCAGAGCCGCTCGATGTCGTAGAACTGGCGCGCGTCCGGCGCGAAGACGTGGATGACGAACGTGAAGTAGTCGAGCAGGATCCAGTTCGCCCGATCATAGCCTTCGACGTGCGCCGGCTTCAGCCCGTCCTTCGCGAGCGCCATCTCGATGGCGTCCGCGATGGCCCGCACCTGCCTGATGTTCTGGCCCGTGCAGATGAAGAAGAAGTCCGTGAACGCCTGCGCCTTGCGCAGGTCGAGGGCCACGACGGCCGCGGCCTTCTTCTCGCTGGCAGCCCGTGCCGCCTGTGCCAGTTCGACGGGCAGCGAGGTTTCGGCTGGACCGGGCGGCGCCTCGCCGCCCGTCTTCCGGGCACGGGGACGTGGCCTGGGTCCGGCTGTCGTCTTCGCGCGCACGCTCGGGGTTCTACTCATGCAAGTTGCCGGCCGCGGACCTGCCATCGGGTGCGGCGCCGGATGCGGCGACGTACAGACCGTGGCGGCGGATGTAGGAGTCGACTTCGGACGGCACCAGGCCCGCGAGGGGCCGCCCTGCACGCGCACGCGCGCGGATGTCGGTGGACGAGGTGTCGGGCGTCGGACAGTCGAGCAGGAAGATGTGCGTTTTCACGCCGTATTCCGGCCCTCCGGGGGCCATGACGTCCCGCTGAGACCCGGGGTCTGAAGACCCCGGGCCGCGAGTGGCCGGAGTCCAACGGGGGAGGGGAATCATGCGCGCCGCCAGGCCCGGCAGGCGCGCGGGAAGCGACGTCGCCTGGACGCCGGCACGGGAGCACACGACGAACTGCGCGAGGTCCAGCACGCCGGGGTACTCGCGCCACGTGGCAATTTCTGCAAACGCGTCGGCCCCGATCAGGAAGAAAATCTGCCACCCCGGGCGGCCGTTCGCCTGGAGCGCCCGCAGCGTGTCGGCGGTGTACGAGGGGCCGCGGCGCACGAGTTCGATGTCGCTGGCGACGAGGCGCTCGTCCCTCGACGCGGCCAGGGCCACCATGGCGAACCGGTGAAACACCGAGGCCGCCGGATCGACGCCGCGGTGCGGCGGCGTGCGCGACGGGATGAGGAGGACCTCGTCGAGGCCCAGGGCGTTCGCGCCCTCCGTGGCGACGGCGAGATGGCCGGCATGGATCGGATCGAAGGTGCCGCCCAGAACGCCTATGCGGCCCGCTCCGCTACTCATTCGTCTCCACGGCGTGCAGGTGACGCCACATGTCCTCGACGAGTGCGGAGACGCCGTCGCCCGTGACGGCCGAGATCCGGTGGAGCGTGATCTCGAGGGGCGCGAGATGCGCCTCGAGACGATCGACGATCGCCGGGTCGGCCAACGCGTCCATCTTGTTCGCGGCGGCGATGGCGGGCTTCTCCGCCAGCTCGGGCCGGTAGAGCTCGAGCTCGCGCTGGATGGTGGCGAAATCCTGCACCGGGTCGCGGCCCGATGAGCCCGACACGTCGATGACGTGCACGAGGAGGCGCGTGCGCTCCAGATGCCTCAGGAACTGGTCGCCGAGGCCGAGGCCTTGATGCGCGCCTTCGATGAGCCCCGGCACGTCCGCGACGACGAAGCTGCGGTCGTCGCTCAGGGCGACGACGCCCAGGTGCGGGGTCAGCGTCGTGAAAGGGTAGTCGGCGATCTTCGGCCTCGCCGCCGAGATGCGCGAGATGAGCGTGGACTTGCCCGCGTTCGGGAAGCCGACGAGGCCGACGTCGGCCAGGAGCTTGAGCTGCAGCCGCAGCTGCCTCGACTCGCCAGGCGTGCCGGGGTCCGCCCGGCGCGGCGCCCGGTTCGTGGCCGACGCGAAGCGGGCGTTGCCGCGGCCGCCCTGGCCGCCCGCCGCGATCAGGACGCGCGCACCCGGTTCGGTCAGGTCGGCGAGCTGGACGACCTCGCCGCCCTCTTCCATGACCTCGTAGACGACCGTGCCGATCGGCACCTTCAGGACGAGGGGCTTGCCGTTGCGGCCGTGCATGTTCGAGCCCATGCCGTGCTGGCCGCGCTCCGCCTTGAAACCCTTGTTGAAGCGATAGCTGACGAGGGTGTTCATGTGCGGGCTGGCGACGAAGTAGACGGAGCCGCCATCGCCGCCATCGCCCCCGCTGGGCCCGCCGCGGGGCACGAATTTCTCTCGCCGGAACGCGACGCACCCGCGCCCGCCGGCCCCGGCCGTCACGCGGGTGTCGATCTCGTCAACGAACATCCGGCACTACGGTAGCACAGGACGGAAATGGAAACGGGGCCTGGCCCCAATTACGGGCGGTCGGGACCAGGCCGCGCTATGCGAGCCCGCCCTTCTTCATGATGGCGTCGATGTCGTAGGCGGCCGAGCGCGGCTTGCGGCTGCGCATCGCGTTCGCCTGGTCGTCGTTGACGAACGCCTCGCGCACGGCATCCCAGGTCAGCTTGCGCTGCAGCTTCATCCCGATCCAGGCGGCGGCGCAGGCCTCGAGGCTGCGCGCCGACTGGTCGACCGGTGCGATCGGATCCTTCCGCGACGCGATCGCCTCGAGCCAGTTGCGGTAGTGATCGCTGCTCGCCGGCCAGCGGATGTCCTTCGGCCCGTAGGGCGCCGTCAGCAGCTTGACGTCGCTGGCATCGAGCGACCTGCTGGCCGCACCGGCCTGTGCGGCGGCGCCGGGATCGCTGCTCGTCACGAGGCCGGCGCCGCGCGCGCAGAACACCCAGCCGTCCGTGCCCTCGAAGCGGATGCCGTTCGGGAAGGTGTTGTCCATGATGAGGCGGACGCCGCCCGGGTAGAGCATCTCGACGTGATACGTGTGGTGCACGGTCCACACATCGCCGGTCATGAACGAGGCCTTCGCCTCGATCGTCATCGGCCCGCCCAGTTCCTGACCCAGGCCCCACTGCGCGATGTCGATGTGATGCGCGCCCCAGTTGGTGATCATCCCGAGGCCGAAGTCCTCGGTGGTGATCCAGCCCGGCCGTCCGAGGCTGTTCTGCGGGTGCACGCGGTCCTCCATGTAGGGCTGCTGCGGCGCCGCGCCGAGCCACGTCTCGTAGTCGAGGTTCGGCGGCACGGGCTCGGCCTGCGGGGCCTTGCCCCTGGGCCGATCCTGGCCGATGCCGATCTTCACCGTCTGAATCCGCCCGATGCGCCCGTTCCGCACGGCCTCGGTCGCGATGCGGAACGTGTCCCACGGCTTGGAGGAGCGCTGCTGGCTCCCGGTCTGAAGGATGCGCTTCTTCGCCCGCACCGCCGTGCGCAGCGCGATGGCCTCGTGGATGTCGTAGGTGAGCGGCTTCTGGACGTGCAGATCCTTGCCCGCGAGCACCGCTTCCACACCCACGATCGCGTGCCAGAAGTCGGGCGGCGTGACGAGGACCGCGTCGATGTCCGGCCGCGCGAGCACCTCGTGGTAGTCGCGGTAGGCCTTCACCTCGACGGCGTTCTCGCCCTTGTCCTTGTAGAACTGCTCGGCCTTGGCCTTCGCGGCGGCCAGGCGCTTCGAATCGAGATCGCAGACGGCGACGATGCGGCAGAGGTCGGCGTGCGTGATCGTGCCGAGCAGGTCTTCCGTGCCCATCCGCCCGCAGCCGATCTGCGCGATCTGGATCCGGCGGTTGGGCGACTGCCCGAACAGCAACGAGTCGGCGCGCAGCGACGGCGCAAGCACCAGGCCGGCGGACCCGGCCATCGTGGCCTTGATGAACCGGCGGCGATCGGCGCGAGAGACAGGTTTCATGAGGTGTCCTTTCCGGGGTCGGGCTATTTCAGTTCGCGGATCTTGATGGTGCGGAACGACACGGTGTTGCCGTGGTCCTGCAGGAGGATGTGCCCCTTCGGCCGCTCGCCGAAGGCGGGCCACACGGTGTACTTGCTGTGGTCCACGAGCGCCCGCCACATCTGCGTCGCCCGCTCGTACTCGACGGTCTTGAAGCCGTTCAGCCAGTGCTCGACGTGCTTGCCCTGCACGACAATCCGGGCGCGGTTCCACTCGCCGACGCCGTTGAAGCGGACGCCCACGGGCGGGATCATGTCGTACAGGCCGGCCAGCGTGCGGTTGCCGTGCACGCCCAGCTTGGCATCCGGGTGCACCGCATCGTCCAGGATCTGGTACTCGCACCCGATGGAGGAGCCCTCGCCCTTGT
Source organism: uncultured Acidobacteriota bacterium (assembly GCA_963809475.1). Lineage (GTDB taxonomy): Bacteria > Acidobacteriota > Vicinamibacteria > Vicinamibacterales > JAKQTR01 > JAKQTR01. The sequence goes on along the minus strand of CAWEJS010000002.1, from coordinate 720,549 downwards.
TGAGCTCGGTGTCCACGAAGTACTTGATGCCGCTGTTGGCGCCCTTCGTGATGTCGAACTCGGCGACGAGCTCGAAGTTCTCGTACTCGCCGACGGTGACGATGTCGCCGCCGGCTGCCGCCTCGCCGCCGCCCGTCTCGGCCACGATGAGCGCGCCGTCCTTGATGGTCCAGCCCTTCGCGGGGAAGGTCGCGAGCTTCGCGCCGCGCCAGCCGGCCGCGGTCTTGCCGTCCCAGAGGAGCTTCCAGCCGTCCGCCTTCTCGCGCTCGGAGACCGTGTTGGGGATGAAGTTGAACTGGGGCGTGTCGCCGCGATCGGGCGTCCGGTGCGCCGCGAGGTTGGCCGTCATGATGCGGATGTTGCGGAAGCGCACCGTCTGGCCGGCCTTCGTCGCGTCGTTGCCGATGCTGTGGACCTGGAGGCCAAGGAAGCCCTTCGCCGTCAGGTCGTCCACGACGTTGGCCACCGGCACGCCGTTGACCCACGAACGAATCGAACTGCCGATCGCCTCGACGCGGAACGTGTTCCACACGTTCATCTTGAACGCCTTGCGCGCGGCGTCCGGCCCGTACACGGGGTGCATCCACCCGCGGCGCGCCTCGTCGTACAGGCCGCCCGTCCAGGCGCGATCGCTCGGGTCGATCTCGATCTGGTACCCGTGCACCCGCCCGTTCATGATCGCCGGATTGCTGATGCCGCGGATCTGGACGCCGCTGTTCATCGGGGCGTCGAGCTTGGCTTCGTACTCGAGGATGAAGTCGCCGAACTCCTCCTTCGTGCAGAGAAAACTGTTCGGCGAGCCCGGGACGGTCGTGCCGACGATCGCGCCGTCGGCGACCGTGTAGGGCGCGGTGCCGTTCAGCTGCGCCCACCCGTCGAGCGTCTTGCCGTTGAAGAGGGGTCGCCAGCCGTCCTGGGCGGCGGCCGAGCCGGCCGCAGCCGCGACGAGCGCGAAGGCAACGAAGACGTGTTTCATGAAGACCTCCAGGCGATCAGCCTGAATCCTGAGTCGACAGACCAGCGGACGTCGGTTCCACACGCGGGGCGCAACGAGACCCGAGGCATAGTAGGCAGACTCGTTTTGCCGTGTCAATCTCCCGCCGCGGGCCGGTATGATCCCGCGTGGAGGTTGGCCATGAGGATCACGCTCCGTCTGCTCGCGGGCTTGCTCATCCTGTGCACGCCGCACGCCGCCGTCGCGCGGGCGCAACTCCCGGCCGCGCCCCTCGTGAACGTCGCCGAGGCCGACCGCGAGCGCGTCCTCCGGATGGCCGGCGCCTTTCTGGCCGAGCCGCCGATCACGATCACGGCGTTCAAGGCAGAGCAAAGCGCCGGAGGCCTCCACGACTATTTCTCGCAGGCCGACTACTCGTGGCCCGACCCCTCGACGCCGGGCGGGCTGCCGTACGTCAACCGCGACGGATGGTCGAACCCCGACACGTTCGGCCGGCACCGTTGGGCGATGGTGCGGCTCTCGCGCGGCGTCGGCGCCCTCGGCGCGGCGTTCAAGATCACGGGCGACCGCGCCTACGCGGACCGCGCCCTGGTGCACCTCCACGCGTGGTTCGTGGATCCGGCGACGCGCATGAACCCGAGCCTGCTGTACAGCCAGGCCATCCTGGGTTCCGTGACCGGCCGGGGCGTCGGCATCATCGACACGGTTCATCTCATCGAAGTCGCCGCCGCCATCGAGGCGATGGACGCGCGGGGGGCGCTGCCCGCCGCCGACGCGGCGCCCATCAAGGCCTGGTTCCGCGACTATCTCGCCTGGCTGACCACGAGCGCCTACGGCATCGACGAGCGGGACCGCGGCAACAACCATGGCACGTGCTGGGTGATGCAGGTAGCGGCCTTCGCCCGGATGCTCGGCGACCGGGAGACGCTCGACGACTGCCGCACGCGATTCAAGACCTGGCTCCTGCCGAACCAGATGTTCCAGGACGGCAGCTTCCCCCTCGAGATGCGGCGGACCAAGCCGTACGGCTACTCGCTGTTCCAGCTCGACCAGTTGGCGACGGTCGCGCAGATCCTCTCCGTGCCCGGGGACGACCTCTGGACGTTCACGCTCCCGGACGGCCGCTCGCTGAAGAAGGCGTTCGCCTTCATGGTGCCGTTCATCGCGGACAAGTCGAAGTGGACGCTGCCGAAGGACGTGATGTTCTTCGAGTACTGGCCGGTGCGCCACGCGTCGCTGGTCTTCGCGGGCCTTGCGTACCGAGAGCCGAAGTACATCGAGCTCTGGAAGCGCCTGCCCGCCGATCCCGTGATGACCGAGATCCAGCGCAACATGCCGGTGCGCTACCCGTCGCTCTGGATTGACTGAAACGAGCCGCCGTCACCCGCGTGGGCGCGCAACGCTATTGCTTCGCGATCGTGAGCGTCCACGCGCCTTTCTGCACGGGCCCGCGCGCCGAGAGGACGATCCGGTTGAGGTGATCGCCCCAGGACGAGCTGAGCGAGGCATCGTCGAGGGGAATGCGCTCGACCCTGGCCTGGGCCGCGCGGGCGTCGTACCGGGCGAACACGGTGAGGCCGGCGCGTCCCCCGATGCGGCCGCATCCCAGCCGCAGCACGCCGGGTGCGTCCTCCGACACCTCGCACGGCGTCATCAGGCTGAGCGCAACGTCGGCCGTCGGACGCGCCAGCGCGAAGGCGTCGCCGATGACGATGTCGCGGCCGCGCGTCAGCCGCACCGTGCGGCGCCACGACGCGATGCCCGCGTCGGCCGGGTACGCCGGGGCGATGTCCATCGAGAGCTCGGCCGTCTCGTCCGTCACCTTGCGGGTGACGTCCCTGGCGAGGAACGCGGGGCCTGCCTCCTGCATGACGCCGTTCACGGTGGGGAGGTTGTGGAAGGCCGACTGCATGGCCCAGATCTCGTACCGCCGGCTGCTGAAGGTCTGGGCCGTGTACGTGGGCCGCCCGGCGTCCACGAAGACGGGTGCGCCGTCCACGAACACGATCACGTTGCCGACGTCGTTGTGATTGTGGCTCTGGCCGTTGTGGGCGCCCCAGGCCGCGACGTACAGGCCGTCGGCGCTCCCCTCGCGGTCGCGGGCCGCCATGAGCTGCATGTCCTCGTGCGGCAGCCAGACGTCTCGCGGAAGGGGAGTGGCGGCGCCGCGCTCCGCCGACATCGCGTCCCACCCGAACAGCGCGAACAGCGTCCGGCCAATCGACCGGTCGTCGAGATCCAGCGTCTCCTCGGACGCGGCCGACGATCCCATCGCGCTCAGCATCGGGTCCCCGACCGCCCGGCCGAAACGGAAGACGAGCGCCTGGTCGATGTTGACGCGCGCCCCGCTGTCGCCGACGTCGACGAACCACCGCCCGGCGATGCGCGCCCGGTAGACGAACCGGCCGATGTTGGCCATGACCGGGTCGGTGAACACGTCGATGCGGCCGCTCGACGCCGAGCGCAGGAGCTCGAGGCTCTCGAACAGGCTCGCACCGGCGCGCGACCAGTAGGAGGGCCCCTCATCGCAGCTGCCATCGGCAGGGTACGGCCCGAGGTACGCGTCCAGGCTTCGCAGCACCTTATGAACCAGCCGCGCCCGCCGATCGGCGTCGGACTCGACGAGCAGCGCGGCGGCCATCACGTTCGAGTTGATCCACGGGTTCCAGTTGTTCGGCCGGCTCGATCGCGGCGCGAACCCCATCCACCAGAAGTCGTCGCGCGCGAGGTACGGCGCGAGCACGCGCCGGTCGATCTCCCGCGCCAGCCTCGGGCGCACGAGCGGAGACACCGCGTCCAGGCGGTCACCGAGGAGATAGAGCGTCCACGCGAGGGAATGGGCCGTCTGCGCCGAAAAGAGGTCGACGATGGGCTCGGCCGTGTCGGGGAGGCCGCCGGGCGCCTTCTGCGCGCCCTGGTGCGCGGGGACGGTCCACGACGATTCTTCGGCGACGGCCCACGCGGTGTCGGCGATGGCGTCGAGGAACCGGCCGCGATCCTCCACGCATTCGGCCAGCACGAGGGCGTGGAGCCGATCGCGGCGATCGAACATCACCTGCTCGAAGCGCTGGCGGTTGCCGGTGCGCGCGTAGTCAAGAAACAGCGTGGCGGGGAGCGCGGCGATCGGCTGGGCCAGTGCCTTTTCCGCGCGCTGCACGAGCCGCTCGCGCAGGCGCGGCCCGAGCGCCGCCCACGCGTCGCGCCGGCCGATCGCGGGGATGGGCCGCCAGTCGTCGCGCGCCGCCAGGACGCCGCGCAAAGCCGCCTCGGGCCAGAGCGCCGCCAGCGAGGGCGCGCCTTGGGCGAGCGCGCCCGCCGCCGTGCCCAGGAGGGCGGCCGCGCAGGCCGGGAGCACGAGGAATCGGCGCAGGGGTCTCCGCATCGCGCACACCCTTTCGAGCGCGCCGCAGCGGGGGGCGGAGCCGCGGCGGCCCGCGCTACACCTTGACCGTGACGATGTCGATGCGCGCCGGGTCGCCGATCCCCAGGCCCTTCGACGCGGCCGTCTCGATGTGCCGGCTTCGGCGCAGCACGTCGGGCAGGCCCGCGGCGCTCCGCTTCGCCTGGATCACGTCCCGCATCACCACGTCGAGGGCCACTGGATCGGTGGCCACGTAGACGGCGTTCTCGCGCCAGACCGTCTGGGAGTTCGACGGCGCCGGGCCGCCGTCGAAGCAGCCCTCCGTCGCGTCCAGGACGATGAGCGGCACCTTCGCGATCGTGTAGAAGTGCGCGCAGGTCTCGGCGATATACGGATCGCAATTGCCGAAGTGCGCCTGGCGGTGGTTCCGGTAGCAGCCGAAGGCGATGTTCTTGAGCGCGCCCGTCACGCCGGACCCGCCGTGATCCTTGATGACCGGGAGGTTGATCGTGACGTCGGTCTCTTCGATGGGGATCCGGTCGACGGGCGCCGGGCCGCCGCTCGTCTCGGCTGCGATCGTGTCGTGGTAGACGGAGCCGGTCTTGATACGCTCGCCGTGCTTTCCGGTCCCGGGCTCGTAGGAGGACGACCCGAAATGCTCGGGCTTCCGATCCCACACCGTGATGTCCCCTGGCTTCACGCCCGCGGAGAGCGCGCCCGCGACGACGGCGTCGGTGACCTCGCGGGCGGTGATGACGAGCGGGCGGCCCAGCAGGTTGAGCTTGAAGCCGACGCGCATGCCGGGCTTCACGAAGTGCCGCCACGCGGCGTCCGCCTTGGCCTCGCCCGTGAACGACATGAGGCCGGCACTTACCATCGCCGCCACGACCTCGGGCCGCCGCGCGTCGCCCTTCCACAGGCCCGGCGACTCGACGCGCACGACGCGCGCGCGCCCCGTCTGGGCCGACACCTGCCGCGCAGCCATCGTCGCCGCGACGGCCGAGCCAATCACTCCCTGAAAGAACCCTCGCCGCGTCAGACCGAACTCGTCATGGGATGCCATGCGCTGACTCCTGATGATGGGTGTGAGCCGAAGCCGGGCCGAGTGGATCGAGTGTATCAGGAAACCGCGCAGGTGGACCGGCCGCGCGGCGGCCCGCGCCCGGCTTCACGACGTCTTCACGAGGCTCAGGTCCGGAGCGGGTGATATAATCCCCCCGCTTCGCTGCCGCCATGACTGCACTCCTCGCGATCGCCGCCAGCCTCGGCACGGCCGTCGTGCTCATCGGTGCCGTGCTGTACCTCCGACGGACGCTGACGATCGTCCGGCAGTTGACCGTCGTCCTGTGTGTCGGCGCGATCGCAGCCGCGCTGGGCATGTACGTCCTGGCGGGCGGCCCGCTGGCGGCGGGCTTCGACCAGGTGTTCAGCTGGCTCGTGGGCTTCCTGGCCGCGATCACGATCCTGCGGCTGATCGGCCTGTACATCTTCGACATCCACCTCCGCGCGCATCGGGGCGTGCAGTTGCCGCCCCTGATGGCGCCCGCGGCGCAGGGCATCGCGTACCTGCTGGCGGCCTTCTTCCTGCTGCGCGTCTCGTTTCCCGGCCTGAGCCTCGGTCCCCTGCTCGCCACGAGCGCCGTCACGTCGCTCGTCCTCGGCCTCGCGCTGCAGCCGATCCTCGGCAACCTCTTCGCAGGTATCGTCATCAGCCTGGAGAAGCCGTTCCGCCTCGAGGACTGGATCAAGGTCGGGGAGATGGAAGGCCGCGTCGTGGAGATCACCTGGCGGACGACGCACGTGCGGACGCGGGACAACGACACGCTGATCGTTCCGAACGGCAAGATCGCCGAGGAGCCCGTCGTCAACTTCTACTACCCGAACCGGATGCATCTGGCGCGGGTGCTTGTGGGCGCGCACTACTCCACGCCGCCCTACCGGGTGCGCCGGGCGCTTCTCGAGTGCGCGGCGGGCATCGAGGGAACGCTCGACAAGCCGTCGCCGGATGTCTACGTGAAGGAGTTCGCCGCCTCCGCCATCGATTACGAGCTGCGCGTCTGGATCGGGGACGTTGCCGATGCGGGCCGGATCAGGAGCGAGTTGATGGCGAGGATCTGGGAGTCATTCAAGCGCCACGGCATCACCATTCCGTTCCCGATTCGCACGGTGGAGTTCGCTCCACGACCGCACCCGACGTCCCGTACGGGCCAATCCCCCGGCGGCAGCCTGTTCGTCCTGGAGGGAGCCTGCCCCGGCGTCACGATGGCGCTGTCCGAGCAGCCGGTGCTGGTGGGACGTTCCGCGCAGGCGGATCTGCGCCTCGACGACGCGCAGGCCAGCAAGGAGCACGCGCGGATCGAATGGACCGGTACCGGGTACGCGATCACCGATCTCGGAAGTAGTTTCGGCACCTGGGTCAACGGCGGGCGCGTGAGCCGGTGCGACCTGAGCCCGTTGGACCGCATCACGATCGGCAGCAGCCTCCTGGTCTTTGAACGCGATGGCTCCTGACTTCCCGGCCCGAATCGGGCCGTACAACGTCGTCGGTGTCCTCGGGATCGGGCCGGTTGGGCACCGTGTACAAGGCCTTCGACCCGGCGCGCGCGCGCGTCGTGTGCGTCCGGGTGCTGTCGCCGGAACTCCTGGCCGACGCGCCGCGGCTGGAGCGGTTCCGCCGGGACCTCAAGACCTCGGCCGCCCTCGTTCACGACAACCTGCTCCGCACGTATGGCGAGGGCCGCGACGGCGACCTCGTCTACGCCGTGGCGGAGTACGTGGACGGCGGGGCGCTGACCGATCGCCAGGAGGGTTCGCGGCTGACGCTGGCCGAGGCGATCCGCGTGTTGCGCGGGGTGGCCGACGGCCTGGGAGCCGCGCACCGCGCGGGTCTCGTGCACGGCGACCTCAGTCCGCGCCATGTGTTCGTGTCGAAGGATCTGTCGGTGGTGAAGGTCGGCGGCTTCGGGACCGCCGGGCCTGTCGAGGCGCGCGCGGCGGCCCGTACTACGACGCTGGCGCTCGCGCGTGTGGTGTCGGAACTCTATCGCGCCCCCGAACTGATCAACGGCGACGGCAGCGCAACCGTGCGTTGCGACATCTACTCGCTGGGCGTCATCGCCTACGAGGCGATGACGGGCAAGCTGCCCGTGGGGAGGTTCAGCCTGCCGAGCGACGTCAACAACCAGGTGCCTCTCAGGCTCGACCCCATCGTCCTGAAGTGTCTCGCGACGGACCCGGCCAACCGATACCAGAGCGTCGCGGCGCTGGTGGCCGACCTCGACACCGTCGTGGAGGTCGTGGACCTCCGGCTCCTGAGCGAGGTCACACGCCTGTCCGGCGGACGCCTGTTCGGAACGAAGAAGATCCCCAACCCTCTCAAGACGCAACCCGCGAGGCTCCGGAAGTTCGTCGTGCCGGCGGCGCTCGCGCTGGCCGCGGTAGCGACGATCGTGGGCTTGCTCCTGCGCGGGCCAGGCGGCCTCCTGCCTCGAGTCGACTTGCCAGGCACCGCGGCTGCTCCGGGGGACCCGGCGACTGCCGCAGAGCGTTCAGCGCCTGGCGCAGATCCACGGGCCGCAGCGTCTCCGGACCAAGCCCCGCTGCCTTCTGAGCCGGTCACATCGGCGCCGGCTGCGGCCCCGCTGCCATCGTCCGCCCTGCCCAACGTCGCGATCGTCATGCCTCCGACGACGGCTTCGGCGCCACTCTCCCCTCCGGCGCCCGGACCGCCGGCGCCGTCGCCGCGGGCCCCGGGGCGGTCTTCAGCGCCCGCACCCGCGGGTCCGGCGGCCTCAGCGGCGACGCCGGCCGGATCCGGACGGGCCAGCGCGGCACCCGCTCCAGGCGCGGGACCGGCCATCCCCGCGGAGACGCCGGCCGTCACGAGGCCGCCGCGAGCGGCCGATCAGCGGGCGGCAGGCAACCTCTTCACGGAGGCCCGGTCGCTCATCAACCGGGGCAAGGACGTCGAGGCCCGGGCGAAGCTGGCCGTGATCGGCGAGAACCACTCGCAGACCAACTGGTTCGTGCCCGCGATGATGGTGAAGATCGACCTCGAAGATCGACTGGGCCTGCGAGAACCAGACCCGGCCGTCGGTCAGGCGGTACCGGCATCGGTGCACACAAAGGTGCTGCTGACGCAACGGGCCCCGCTGCATTCCACCTCGGAGGCGGCCTTGTGGCAGCTCGGTGAGTTCTACAACGGCGTCCAGCAGTACCCCATGGCGGTCCAGGCATACGTGCACCTGGCGACGCGTTTTCCGACGACGCGCCTCGAGGCGTGGTTCAGGGCCGGCGAAATCATCGAACTGCGCCTGAAGAACGGGGCGGACGCGAGGGCAGCCTACCTGAAGGTGCCGCCGACGTCTGCGCGCTTCGGGGAGGCGCAGGAGCGAGCCAGGAGACTGGCCGGCCGCTGAGCCCTGCGCCGGCATCGACGCAACGGCCCCGCACCGGCTTTCGTGCCGCCCTTCCTCGCGGTATCATACGCGGGGGCTGCCATGATCAGACTGTCGAAGGCGCCGGTTGCCGGCTTGGTGGCCGGAGGTCTTGGGAGGGTCCATGCCGCGCGGACGGCTGCCGCCGTTCCGCCGCTTGCGGCGGCGCTCGTCCTGGCCGCCTGGATGGCGTCCATCCTCGCGGCCGGCGCCCCGGCCGTCCCGGCGCAGGCCCCCCAGGCCACGCCGCCAACGTCAGCTGCTCCCCCCGCTCCGGCGAAGAAGCCCGCCAAACCGTGGCCGCCCGATGCCGAGACCCTCCGGGCCCGCCGGCTCGAAGCCGAGGCGCTGCCGCTCTTCCAGGGCGTCGAGCCCGTCGCGGTCACGATCACCGCCGACTTCAAGGCCGTCCAGCGGGACCGGGACGTCAACAGCAAGAAGCTGTACCCGGGCACGCTCTCGATTGTGACGGGCGGCGCCGCCGGGCCCGCGATCCCGATTCAGTTGCGCACGCGGGGGCACGTGCGCCGGAACGCCAGGCTCTGCGGATTCGCGCCGCTGCGCCTCGAGTTCAAGAAGCGCGACGTCAAGGGGACCGTGTTCCAGGGGCAGACGGCCGTCAAGCTCGGCACGCATTGCCAGGGCGACGACATCTACCGGCAATACGGTCTCAAGGAATACCTGGCGAACCGCCTCTACAACGTGCTCACCCCGCGCTCCGTCCGCGCGCGCCTCGCGGAGGTGACCTATGCCGACACCGCCCCGGACAAGAAGCCGTTCACGAAGCTCGGCATCTTCTTCGAGGACGAAGACGACGTCGCGAAACGCATGGAGGGACGCGAGGAGGCCCGGCAGGGCCTGATGTTCAGCCAGGTCGATCGGGCGACGCTGCTGTTCATGTCGCTCTTCCAGTACATGATCGGTAACACCGACTACTCGATCCTGACGCTGCACAACGTCTCCATCATCTCGGGCGCCGATGGCCGCCGCTACACCGTTCCGTACGACTTCGACTACTCGGGCCTCGTGGACGCGCACTACGCCGTGGTGGCGAAGGCACTGGAGCTGGCCTCCGTCCGCGACCGTCTGTACCGCGGGCCGTGCGCGCCGGAGGCCGCGCTCCGGCCCACGATCGACCAGTTCCTCGCGAAGAAGGACGAGTTGCTCGCCCTTCCCCTGGCGATGCCTGGCCTCGAGGACAAGCACCAGCGCGACGCGGTCAAGTACCTCAACGAGTTCTTCGAAACCGTCAGCCGTCCGGACCGCGTGACCCGCGTGTTCCTGAAGGACTGCAAACCCATCGGCGGGATGTAGACTGCAGCCCCGCCTGGCGGCCAGACCCGTCCCGCGCACGCCGGGCGAGGCAGCGCGCCTTGAGCTTTTCCGGTGGCCGTGTCAGACTCGGGGGAGTACTGCACGAGGACACGCCATCATGAACAACGAGATCGTCACCCTGCTCGGCGACAAGGCCGGCTACCTGCTCGATCACACCTGCAAGACCGTGTCGAAGGACCTGCTGCACCTGCCCGGCCCCGACTTCGTGGACCGGGTGTGGGCCATCTCCGACCGTAACAACCGCGTGCTCGGCAACCTGCAGCGGATGTACTCCCACGGTCGCCTGGCAGGCACCGGGTATCTGTCGATCCTGCCCGTGGACCAGGGCATCGAGCACTCCGGCGGGGCCAGCTTCGCGAAGAACCCGATCTACTTCGACGCCGAGAACATCGTGAAGCTCGCGATCGAGGGCGGGTGCAACGCCGTCGCCTCGACCTTCGGGGTCCTCGGCATTGTCTCCCGCAAGTACGCCCACAAGATCCCGTTCATCGTGAAGATCAACCACAACGAGCTGCTGACCTACCCGAACAAGGCCGACCAGATCATGTTCGGCGAAGTCCACCAGGCCGCCGACATGGGCGCGGCGGCGGTGGGGGCGACGATCTACTTCGGGTCCGACCAGAGCGGCCGGCAGATTGTCGAGGTCGCGAAGGCCTTCGCGCAGGCGCACCAGATGGGCATGGCGACCGTGCTGTGGTGCTACCTGCGCAACAACGCGTTCAAGACGGACAAGGACTACCACGTGAGCGCCGACCTGACCGGCCAGGCCAACCACCTCGGCGTGACGATCGAGGCCGACATCATCAAGCAAAAGCTGCCCGAGACGAACGGCGGCTTCAAGGCCCTGAACACCGGCGGCTCCAGCTACGGCAAGCTGGACGAGCGCATCTACACGCAGCTCACGAGCGATCACCCGATCGACCTGACGCGTTACCAGGTGGTGAACTGCTACATGGGCCGCGCCGGCCTCATCAACTCCGGCGGGGCGTCCGGCAAGAACGACTTCGGCGACGCCGCCGTGACGGCGGTCATCAACAAGCGCGCCGGCGGTATGGGCCTCATCTCGGGACGCAAGGCGTTCCAGCGGCCGATGGCCGAGGGCGCGACGCTCCTCCACACGATCCAGGACGTCTACCTGGACGCCGGCATCACGGTCGCCTGAGCCTCCGCGATCAGCGCTTCCTTCTGCGCACGGGTCAGCCGCTTCACGGCGTGTTCACGCCTCAGGGCGGCTGACCTCGACGCGCACGCTTCCCGGTACACCACCGACAGGGGCCGCCGGCCGGAGGTGTACTTCGCGCCACGGCCCCGGTTGTGCGCCCGCAGCCGGGCATCGACATCCGTGGTTGATCCCGCGTAGAAGCTGCCGTCCGCACAGCGGAGGAAGTAGACGAACCACCGGGGCGTCGCCGGACCGGGAGTGTCAGCGTTCACGTCGGCCGTATCGTACACCACCGTGGATGCACTCGTACAATCTAGGCTCCCCGTGCCGCATGTCAAGACCGCCGCGCCCCGCCGTGCCGCCCCCCTTGCATCGCGCGGACGTGAAGGCGCATGATCCGCGCACAACGGGATGGAGGGTTCTCTCATGATTCGTGCGCGCCGTGATCGCCGCCGCCGCTTGGCCGTCGCACTGGCCGGCCTCTGGATCATCGTTGCCGGCACGTCGCCCGGCGCCCGGCAGGCGCCCGCGCCGCCGGACCCGCAACAGGAAGCCCGCCTCTCGTGGTTCAGGGAGGCGAAGTACGGGCTCTTCATCCACTGGGGGCTCTACGCGATCCCGGCCGGCGAATGGAAGGGCGCGAGGGTGCCCGGGATCGGCGAGTGGATCATGAACCGCGCGAAGATCCCGGTCCGCGAATACGAGGCCCTCGCGTTGCAGTTCAACCCGGTGAAGTTCGACGCTGACGCCTGGGTCCAGCTCGCCCAGGACGCGGGCATGAAGTACATCGTCATTACGTCGAAGCACCACGACGGCTTCGCGCTGTTCGGCTCCCGGGCCAGCCGCTACAACGTCGTGGACGCCACGCCGTTCAAGCGGGACATCCTGAAGGAGCTCGCCGCCGCGTGCGCCAAGCGCCACATGAAGCTGGGGTTCTACTATTCGCAGGCCCAGGACTGGCACGAGCCGAACGGCGCCGGCAACAACTGGGACTTCCGTCCGAACGCGGAGAAGGACTTCGACCAGTACCTGACGACCAAGGCCGAGCCGCAGGTGCGCGAACTCCTGACCGGGTACGGCCCCGTCGCCCTGATCTGGTTCGACACGCCGCAGCTGATGACGCCCGAACGCGCGAAGCGATTCACGGACGTCGTCCGGTCGCTCCAGCCGGACACGCTGATCGACGGACGGCTGGGCGCCGAGGGCGACTACGTCAGCACCGGCGACAACGTCATCCCGGGGGAGAAGCGCACCGAGGCCTGGGAGACGCCCGCCACGATCAACCACACGTGGGGCTATCGCAAGGACGACACCGACTGGAAGTCGCCGGGCGAGATCATCTTCAAGCTCGTGGACATCGTCAGCAAGGGCGGCAACTACCTGCTGAACGTCGGACCCATGGCGGACGGGGTGATTCCCCCGGCCAGCCAGGATGCGTTGCGCTCGGCGGGACGCTGGTTGAAGGTCAACGGCGAGGCCGTTTACGGCGCGATGCCGACGCCGTTCGGGGGGGAACTCGGCGAGCCGACGGCGAAGGGCACCAGGGATCTGCGGGGGAGCCCGCTGTTCCTGCCCTGGAACGAGTACCGCGTGACCGCGAAGCCCGGCAAGCTGTATTTCACCTACTTCATCGAACCGCGGGTGCCGTTCGAGCTGCCGGCCATGACGAACACGGTCAAGCGCGCGTACCTGCTCGCAAACGGCGCGCCGCTCGAGATCACCGTGAAGGACGGACGCAGGTCCTTCACGCTGCCGCGCCCGATTCTCGATCCGATGGGGACGGTTGTCGTCGTCGAGATCGAAGGGGAGAACGTCATGCGCTAGGACCGCCGGACGCGGGTCCTGTCCGAGCCGTTTCCATTTGTCCTCGCGTGACCCTCGCCTGTCCTCGCTGCGGGCAAATGGAAATCGCCTCGGCCACCCGCGGCCGGCGGCTGACCGATCCACATCCTGGTTCCCGGACTACGCAAGCGGCGCCAGTCCGGCGAGCGACGCACGCACGAAGCGCTCGACGTCCGCCAGCGTGCGCGCTACCGGGACACCTTCGGGCACGTTCCACTCGACCACGTGGTCACCGAAGTACGCGATGACGGGTTTCGCGTAACGGACAGCCAGCTCCATCTCCGACTGTGTGCCCTCACTTCCCGGCAGGACGATGATGGCGTCGGACGAGAGGACGTTGATATGGTTCCTGCTGCGCGCGTCCGTGCCCGATCTCCCGCTCAACGGCAGATGCGTGAAGATCGCAAGCTCCACAAAGGGATTCGGATAGCCGGCGCGGGGGACGGCGATGCCGTCCGGCAGGTCAGCGGGCAGCACGCCGACGACGAGCCCGGCGCGCGGACTGACGCTCCTGAAGGCGCGGCTGACGGCCTCCATCGTGCCCACCCCGCCGCCGTTCAGCAGGTGCACGCCGAGGGACGCGAGCCAGCGGCCCAACGGGGCCGCGAGATCCTCGTACGCCTGGCGGCTCGATCCCATGACGCCGACGACGGGACAGCGAGCGCGGCTGGTGGTCATGGAGCACCCGTACAATCGACGGCCACGAGATCCCGCGACCCCGTGGCCCTGGCGGCGTCCGACTCGGCGGCGTGCGGCGCACGCGCCATCGGCGCTACTTCAGTTCGACCGGGTGGACGCTGATGAACCGCCCGTGTCCGCCGTGGTCCTCGAACTTCACCACGCCGGTGACTTTCGCGAACAGCGTGTCGTCCTTCCCGAGACCCACGTTGAGCCCGGGCTGGAACTTCCGGCCGCGCTGGCGGACGAGAATCGATCCTCCCGGCACGAGATTGCCGCCGAACCGCTTCACGCCCAGCCGCTGCGAATTGCTGTCACGCCCGTTTCGCGAGCTGCCCTGTCCTTTTTTGTGTGCCATGGCCGTGCTACCTGTCTAGACCTGGATACTCGTGATGCGCACGCGGGTCAGGTCGGCGCGGAACCCGTGGGTGCGGCGCTCCTGCTTGCGGCGCTTGCTCTTGAACACCCGGATCTTCGGGCCGCGCGGGTGATCCTCGACGACGCCGAGGACCTTCGCGCCGGCCACGAACGGGGTGCCCGCGGTCACGTCGCCATCCTTGGAGACGAGCAGCACCTGGTCGAAGGTCACTTCGGTGCCCGCGTCGCCGGCCATCCGGTCCACCGTGATGGTCGTGCCGGGCTCGACTTTGACCTGATGTCCGCCGTTTTGAACGATCGCGTACACGACTTCTACTCCTCTGGCTGTGCCACCCGGCGCGCGGCTCCCTTGACGGGCCTCGCGGAACCGGCGCAAACACCAATCCTACCAGAAAACCGGGATCCCGGGCCAGCCCGGTGCAGGTCCTCCTGCGGCGGAGGGTCCCGCCGGCCCTACTTGAGCAGGACCCGGGTGCCCTTGATGGTCTGGCTGCTGAGCGTGGCCAGGAACGAGGGCAGGAGCCGGTCCATCAGCTCGAAGTACGACGACAGGGCCGGCGTGCTCTGCTCGGCGTTGTAGAGGATCTCCTCGCGGAACGTCTCGGAGTAGAGCGTTTCCCCCGTGCGGCCGTCGATGAAAACGAACTTGGGCTTGAGGATGTAGCCCTTGCGGTCCATGTAGGTGCGCACCGGGACCACGCTGCGCCGGCCGAAGGAGTCGTATTCCTCCTGCTCCTTCTGGACGTATCCCGAGCGCTGGTGCGGCACGAAGATCACCGAACCGGTCACGATGAGCGGGCCCTGGTACTCCTGGCCGACCTTCTTCCAGTAGTCCTTGTCCTCGAACACCTTCTCGAAGGGCTGGATGTCCTTCTCGTCGCGGATGACCAGCGGCCCGGCTTTGTCGCCCGTGGCCGGAGGCGCGCCGGGGGCGGCGTCGGCCGCGGACGCCTTCGCGACGTCCATCAGCGGCAGCACGTCGGCCTCGATCACGCGCATGTTCGCCTTGTTCTTGAGCTGACTGCGGAGCAGCCGCACAGTCTCCAAGTTCGTGTCGACGTCCTCGCTGCCGCCGGAGACGAATCCTGCGACATAGACGCGCGCGAAGGGCGAGGCGTCGATCTTCGGCCTGATCGGCGTCTCGACGGGCACCTCGACCATGCCCATGCCGGCGCAGCCGGCGGCGAGCAGGGCGGCGGCGACGCTACTTAGGAGTCTGGCGGCTCGCACGATCGTTGATTTCCTTGAAGAACTCGATGTTCTGTTTGATGGACGCGTTCTTCGGGTCCAGTTCGGCGGCCTTCTGGTAGGCCTTCTTCGCTTTGTCGAGTTCGCCGGCCTGCTCGTAGGCGATCGCCAGGTTGTTGAAGGCGGCGGCGTAGGTCGGGTCCAGTTCGATGGCCCGCTCCCATCGGTAGGTCGCCTCGCGCCAGAGGCCCTGCCGGGCCACGCGGATGCCGAACTCCACCTGGGACTGCGCCGACCTCCGGTTTGCTCGGTTTCCGGCGCCCGCGATCGTGGCAGAAACTGCCACCCCCACGACCGCCAGCGCGATCAGTTTCTTCAACGCGGGCATAGACACCTTTGGCTGCGTCGTCCGACGAAATGACCGTAACAGGCAGGGCTTTTCCCACTATAGCCTTCGTCTCCACAGGGCGCAAGCCGCTGGTATGGTCCTCGCATCGCACGCCGGCATGGCGTCACGGCTCGACCTGGTCGCGTTGTCACTGCTCTGGACCGAAGGGGAGCGCCGGGGCTACCGGCGCCAGCCGGGTCCGAACGAGGCCTGCGCCCGGGAGGCTGGCGCGACGGAGGTGTGGGCGCTCACGGACCTGGACGAGGCGCTGGAGCGGCTGGACATCGAGCCACGCGGCGACGTCGCCGGATCGCTGCGGGCGCGGGCTGCGCGCGCGATGGCCGACGGCGAAGCGCGGGGACTCGGGATGGTCGCGCGCGGCGAGCCCGGGTACCCGGTCCTGCTCGAGAAGATCCCGGACCCGCCGCCGGTGCTCTGGACTCGCGGCCGGGTCGGCGCGCACGAGCTGGCCGTCGCCGTCGTGGGGTCGCGAGCCGCGACGCCGCATGCCCTCGAAGTGGCGTTCAGGCTGGGCCGCGACCTGGCCCGGGCCGGCATCCTGGTGGTGAGCGGCCTCGCGCGCGGCGTTGACGCGTCCGCGCACCGGGGCGCGCTGCGCGCGGGCGGACGGACCGCGGCGGTCCTGGGGAGCGGCGCGGATGTGGCCTACCCCCCCGAGCACCGCCAGCTCGTGGACGAGATCGAGGCCTCCGGGGCCGCCGTGACCGAGTTCGCCCCGGGCGCGCCGCCGCTGGGGTGGCACTTTCCCCGCCGGAACCGCATCATCAGCGGCCTCTCGCTTGGCGTGGTCGTCGTCGAGGCGTCGCACCACAGCGGGTCGCTGATCACGGCGCGCTGCGCCCTGGAGCAGGGCCGGTCGGTCATGGCCGTGCCGGGCGCGGTGCTGAGCGGCCGCAACCGGGGCGCGCACCGACTCCTGAAGGACGGCGCACCCATGATCGAGGAAGCCGCCGACGTCGTCGAGATTCTGAAGGCCGATTGGGGACACGGAATGGCCGAGGCGGAATTGGGGCCGGCCAGGGAGGTGGGGTCAGACTCGACCGCCCGCGGTCCGGCTGCGGTCGAGTCTGACCCCATCTTCCGGACCGACCCGATCCTGCGGGGGATGAGGGCCGGAGAGGCCTACGGACTGGAGGATCTGACCGCGCTGACGGGCCTCGGAGCCGGGGCCCTGCTGGCAAAGCTGGCGGATCTCGAGGTGGGCGGATCGCTCGTGCGGGTCGAAGGCGGGCGATTCGTGAAGGCCGGTGCGAACGTGCTAAGGTAGCGGGACGAACGACAATCCGGGAGATTCATGGCGAAAACGTTGGTGATCGTCGAGTCGCCGGCCAAGGCGAAGACGCTGGCGCGCTTCCTCGGCGGCGCGTATCAGATCGAGGCCAGCTTCGGGCACGTGCGCGATTTGCCCGAGCGGGCGTCGGAGGTCCCGGCTGAGATCCGCAAGAAGAGCTGGGGCCGCATGGCCGTCGACGTGGACGGGGAATTCACCCCGTACTACGTCGTGCCCGCCGACAAGAAGAAGCAGGTGCAGGTGCTCAAGGCCGCGCTGAAGCAGGCGTCCCAACTGCTGCTCGCGACCGACCCGGACCGCGAGGGCGAGTCCATCAGCTGGCACCTGCGCGAGATCCTCAAGCCGAAGATCCCCGTCCGGCGCATCGTGTTTCACGAAATCACCGAAGAGGCGATCAAGGAGGCGATCGCCGGCGCGCACGACCTCGACGAGAACCTCGTCAAGGCGCAGGAAAGCCGGCGCATTCTCGACCGCCTCTACGGCTACACGCTGTCGCCGGTCCTCTGGAAGAAGGTGGGCCCGGGCCTGAGCGCCGGGCGCGTGCAGAGCGTCGCGGTCCGGCTGCTGGTCGAGCGCGAGGAAGCGCGGCGGGCGTTCCGCGTGAGCCGCTACTGGGATCTCGAAGCGCGGGTGGTTGGTGGCGGCCGCGAGTTCGCCGCGACGCTGGTGCGCGTCGGCAACGAGCGCCTCGCGACCGGCAAGGACTTCGACGCGGCGACCGGCGCCCTGGCGAACCGGAACGCGCGCCTGCTCGAGGAGCCGCAGGCCCGCCGGCTGGCCGACGCGCTGGTTGCGCACCTCCCCTGGACGGTCACGTCGGTGGACACCAGGCCCGGCGCCGAACGGCCCGCGCCTCCGTTCACCACGTCCACGATGTCGCAGGAGGCCTCCCGCAAGCTCGGGTTCTCGACCGAGCGGACGATGCAGGTGGCGCAGCGGCTGTTCCAGGGCCTCGAGATCGGCGGCGGGGCGATCGAGGGCCTCATCACCTACCACCGCACCGACTCGACCACGCTCAGCGAGAAGGCGCTCGGCGAATCGGCCCGCGTCATCCGCGAGATGTTCGGCGACGAGTACTACACGGGCCCGCGCCGGTACGAGACCCACGTGAAGAACGCCCAGGAAGCGCACGAAGCCATCCGCCCGACCGACTTCCGCCTGGCGCCCAAGGATCTCGACCGCTTCCTGGAAAGCGACGAACTGCGCCTGTACGAGCTGATCTGGAAGCGGACGATGGCGTCGCAGATGCCCGACGCACGCGTGCTCAAGACGTCGGTGGAACTGACCGGCGCCGGGCCGGACGACGAGGACTGCGTGTTCACCGCGAGCGGCAAGGCGATCGAGTTCGCGGGGTTCCGGCGCGCCTACGTCGAGGGCAGCGACGATCCCGACGCGGAACTCGCCGACCAGGAGACCATCCTCCCCCAGATGGAGGCCGGCGACCGCGTGGCCGCGGCCGGCGCCGGCGCCGCTCTCGCGCTCGCGGGCCTCGATCCCAAGGGGCACGAGACGCAGCCGCCCGCGCGGTACACCGAGGCGGCGCTCATCAAGGAGCTGGAGCAGGCGGGCATCGGGCGGCCGTCCACCTACGCGACCACCATCGCCACGATCGAACGCCGCGGCTACATGTTCCGCCAGGGCAAGGCGCTCGTGCCGAGTTTCTCGGCGTTCGCGGTGACGAACCTGCTCCGCGATCACTTCGGCGACTACGTCGACGTCGGGTTCACAGCCGAGATGGAAGAGGATCTCGACGAGATCTCCAACGGCGACCGCGACTCGGTGTCGTTCATCCGCGCGTTCTACCGGGAGGGCGAGGGCGGCCACCCGGGCCTGGCGCCGATGGTGGCGCGGGCCGAGCCGAACATCGAGTACCCGGCCATCGACATCGGGATGGACCCCGGCACGGCGCAGCCGCTGCGCGTGCGCGTCGGTCGGTACGGCCCGTTCGTGCAGCGGGGCGACGGCGGGCCGGGCAATACCGCGACGCTGCCGAGGCACCTGCCGCCGGCCGACCTCAGCATCCAGAAGGCCGTCGCGCTCCTGAAAGCGAAGGCGGAGGGGCCGAAGAGCCTCGGGGCCGACCCGGCGACGGGCCAGCAGGTCTTTCTCCAGCACGGCCGGTTCGGCTACTACGTCCAGCTCGGCGAGACGCCGCCGCGCGTCAAGGGAAAGACGGCCGACCCGCCGAGGCGGGCGTCGATCCCCGGCGGGACGACCGCCTCGGCAGTCACGCTGGACGAGGCGCTGCGCCTGCTCAGCCTGCCGCGCGATCTTGGCGCGCACCCGGCGGATGGCGAGATCGTCGTGGCGTCCAACGGCCGCTACGGGCCGTACGTGAAGCACGGCGACGAGTTCCGGTCGCTCGAGGACGGCGACGACGTCCATGCCATCACCCTGGAGCGGGCGCTCGAACTGCTGGCGGCGCCCAAGAAGAGCCGGCGGCAGACGGTGACGCGGACCGTGTTGCGAAGCCTCGGGCCCCACCCGCAGGGCGGCGCCGAGGTGAAACTCATGGAAGGCCGCTACGGGCCGTACGTGACGGACGGCCAGCTGAACGCGTCGCTGCCGAAGGGCGCCGACACGGCGGCGTTCACGCTCGACGGCGCGATCGAACTGCTGAGGGCGAGGGCCGAGGCGGGACCGTCGAAGCGGCACGCCAGCGGCCGTTCGTCGGGCAGACGGACTGTCTCCTCACGCAAACGGGCGACGTAAGCGGGCCGTGGCCATTCACGCTCGCGTTCCCGCCGTGGGCACCTGCGGCCATGCATAGTGTGCGAGTTGTCGGCGGCGGGCTCGCGGGTTGCGAGGCCGCGTGGCAGGCGGCGGCGCGCGGCGTGCGGGTGACGCTGCACGAAATGCGGCCGGCGCGGCGCTCCGAGGTCCATCGGACCGGCGACCTGGCGGAACTCGTCTGCAGCAACTCGCTGCGCGCCGACAAGCTCGACAACGCCGTCGGCCTGCTCAAGGAGGAGATGCGGCGGCTCGGCTCGTTGATCATGCGGGCGGCCGACGCGACACGCGTGCCCGCCGGCGCGGCGCTGGCGGTCGACCGCGACGCGTTCTCGGCCTTCGTGACGCGTGAAGTCATCGGGCACCCCTTGATCACACTGGTGCGGGAAGAAGTGCTGGACATTCCTGCGTCGGAGGATCCCGGCCAGCCCGTGGTGATGGCCACGGGCCCGCTGACCTCCGACCCTCTGTCTGCTGCGATTGCCGCATTCGTCGGAGAGGACTCCCTGTACTTCTACGACGCCATCAGCCCGATCGTCTCCGCGGCCAGCATCGACATGAGTCTCGTGTTCCGCGCGTCGAGGTGGGGCCGGAGCCTCGGACGCGACGAGGGGCCGTCCGGCGCCAGCGACGCCGGCGAGGGCGACTACCTGAACTGCCCGATGACCGCCGAGGAGTACGGCGCGTTCTACGACGCCCTCGTGCACGCGCAGAGCGCGACCGTGCACGACCTCGACAAGGAGCGGTTCTTCGAGGGCTGCCTTCCGATCGAGGTGCTGGCGCACCGCGGTGCCGACACGCTCCGGTTCGGCCCGATGAAGCCGGTCGGCCTCGCCGACCCGCGCTCGGGGCGGCGGCCGTACGCCGTCGTGCAGCTGCGCCAGGACACGCTGGCCGGCGACCACTTCAGTCTGGTGGGGTTCCAGACGCAGCTGAAGTGGAGCGAGCAGGAGCGCGTGCTCCGGATGATTCCCGGCCTGGCGCGCGCGGAATTCGTGCGGTTCGGGATCGTGCACCGCAACACCTACATCAACGGGCCGCGGGTGCTGCAGGAGACGTGGCAGACCAGGCGCCGGGCCGACCTCTTCTTCGCCGGCCAGGTGTCGGGCGTCGAGGGCTACGTCGAGTCCGCGGCTTCGGGCCTCGTCGCCGGCCTCAACGCCGCAGCGCTGGCGGCCGGCCAGGCCCCGCGCGCGGCGCCGCGCACGACGGCGATCGGGGCCCTCGCGTACTATGTGTCGCATGCGTCCGCCCGGCACTATGACCCGAGCAACATCACGTTTGGAATCCTGGAACCGCTCGAGTCGCCTCCGCGGAACGCGCGCGACCGGAAGTCCGCCCTCGCGTCCAGGGCGCTGGCCGACCTCGATCGCTGGATGGCGGACGGCGGTGTAGGCCTGTGACATGCGGATCGTGGCAGCGTCACGCCTGTCGCCCGGGGGCCCCCGGGGCACGGGTGCGGTGATGAAGGACCACCTGAAGCCGTTTCTCGAGTACCTCCGGGGCAACCGCGGCGCCTCGCCGCACACCGTCCGCGCGTACGAGAGCGACCTCTCGCAGTTCCTCGCGTTCCTGCCGCTTCACAATGGCAAGGCCAGGGACGATCAGCAGCCCGCGGATTGCGACCTCCCGGCCATCCGCTCGTTTCTGGCCGAGCTGTACCGGACGCATCGGTCGCGGAAGACCGCGGCGCGAAAGCTCGCGTCCGTGAGGGCGTTCGTGCGGTACCTGCGGCGCGAGGCGCTCATCGACGGCGATCCCGGCGCGCTGGTGGCGTCGCCGCGAGTCGAGGAGAAGCTGCCCGCGCATCTCGAGGTGGACGAGGTGGCCCGGCTGCTCGAGACGCCCGACGTCACGACGCCGCTCGGCCGGCGGGACCGCGCGATGCTGGAGCTCATGTACGCATCGGGGCTGCGGTTGAGTGAACTCGTCGGCCTCGACCTCGATCACGTCAACCTCAGCACCCGCATGGTGCGCGTCCTCGGCAAGGGCGGCAAACAGCGCGTCGTGCCGTTCAACACGAGCGCCGAGCGTGCGATCCGGGCCTGCCTGAAGGACCGGCCCGACTTGGAGCGGGAGGCGCTTCGCCAGCGTGAGGGACCGGCGCGCCCGAAGCCGAAGCAGGCGGTTGTCCGGCCCGTCCCGAGACCGATCGCGGGATCGGGACCGCTGTTCCTCAACTTCCGGGGCGGGCGGCTGACCGGCCGCAGCGTTCACCGTCTCCTCAGACACTACGTGTCCATGTGCAGCGCGAGGCTGGGGATCAGCCCCCACGCGCTCCGCCACTCCTTTGCCACGCACCTGCTCGAGCGCGGCGCCGACCTGCGGTCGATCCAGGAACTGCTGGGCCACGCCCAGTTGTCGACGACGCAGCGCTACACGCACGTCAGCGCCGCGCAGCTCATCGACGTCTACCGCAGGTCCCACCCCCACGCAAAGCAGTAATCGGGGCCAGGCCCCGATTTCTCACTTCATTCTCAATATGGGCGGAGAGCCGGGGGCCTTATTGAGATTGGGATGAGGAATTGGGGCCTGGCCCCAATTCCCGCCGGAGGAGGAGGTACGACACGATGGCGGTGAGCAGGGCTGGCAAGGTGCCGCCCCAGGGGCTGGCGAGGTAGTACGCGAGGGCTCCCAGTGCCCACGCCGCTACGCCCGGCAGCAGCACGCCGCGATACGGCCCGGACGGATCATACAGGTCGGGCACGCGTGTTGCGGCGCCGCTCAGCCGGAAGTGCGCCAGCAGCACGCCCCCGACGGGAACGAGCACTCCGCCGAGGACGACCATGAACTCGGCGTAGCGGTCCAGCCACGCGCCGTAGAACAGGCCGAGCAGGGTCCCGACGAGCCCGACGGACCAGATCGCCGACTGCGCGCCCGCCCGCGGGAAGAGGCTCTTCCACGCCAGGCCGGACATGTAGATGTTGACGAAGTTGGTCGTGACCGTCGCCAGCACCATGAGCGCGGCGCCGGCCCAGCCCAACCCGACGGCCGCCATCATCGTCCCGGGATCCGCGCTGGCCGCGACACGCGCGGCTGCGAGCCCCAACGGCATCATCCAGAGGCTCGTCAGCAGCAGGCCGAGGAACACCGCGATGCCGGCCGCCCGCTCCGACTTCGTGTAGCGGGAGAAGTCCGCGAACATCAGGATCCACGACACCTGGTAGCCGACGACGACGTCGAAGCCGCGGAGCCAGTGGTTGGAGGGCGCGGGCCGCGCCGACAGGGCGGCGAGGTTCGGCGGCGCCTGGATCACCGCCCACGTGATCACGCAGCCGACGAGCAGCAGCAGGGGGACCGCCACGCGGTCCGCGAGGCCGACCGCGCGCGGCCCGAGCGCGACCACGCCGGTCGAGACCAGGCCGAGGCCGAGGACCCATAACGGCATCGATCCGGGCCCGCCGAGGATCCGCGCCCCGACGGACGCGGCGATGACGTTGTTGACGGCGATCCAGGCGAAGTTCGTGACGTAGAGCAGGCCGGCCACCAGCGCCGCACCGCGCACGCCGAGAGCCGCGCGGGCGGCGATGACCGACGGCACGCCGAGTCGGGGGCCCAGCACCGCCAGGGCCGCCACGAGCAGGGAGCCGGCGGTCGCGCCGGCGATCATCAGCAGCACAGCCGCCGCCGGGCTGAAGTCCCCGGCCAGGGCGGCGCCCACCTGCAGCGTCGTGGCGACGATATTCGCACCGGCGAAGATGATGAACAGGTCGACGGGCGACTGGCGGCGCGCCTCGGACGGAACCGGCGAGATGTCGGCTGCGTTCATACGATCAGGGTACTTCGGTACGGGGCGGAGGTGTGCCTCGAGGGAAGGAGTCCGCGTGACCAGACAACAGAAGCTCGATCGCATGCTGCCCGTCGTCAGCGGGATGGCGTGCGCGGTCAGTGCCTACACCACGCAGCAGGGCCTGGCGACGGCCACGTCGGACCTGCTCGTGTCGGCCGGCGTGGCCATCGCGGGCGGCGCCTTCCTGTTCGTGTTCTCGCTGTTCCTGATGTGGCGATTCCCGTACGCCGACCGCTCCCGGCAGCTCGGGTACGGCGCGATCACGCTCCTCGTGCTCGTGCTCGCGTTCGGCTTCTCGACCCAGTGGAGCGTGATCGCGATGGGCGGCAAGGACGCGCTGGCGATCCACATGCAGCGGGTCCTCGACCAGGCGGATGCGATCGCGTACCGCCAGCTCAGGCAGGCGGCCGTGGAGGCGAATCTTGCGCCCCAGCTTGCGAGCCTGTCTCGGCAGTACGAGGATCTCGCGAGCCGCGAGACGCGCGGCGCCTTCTCCGGCCTGCACGGCGAGGGCACCGTCGTCGCCACGCTCAGGAACATGTCGCAGATGTTCGGGAACCTCAGCCGCACGGTGAGCGGCGTGGACGGCGACCAGCGGGCGCTCTACGACCGC
The DNA here is from genome assembly GCA_963809475.1 of uncultured Acidobacteriota bacterium. Taxonomy (GTDB): domain Bacteria; phylum Acidobacteriota; class Vicinamibacteria; order Vicinamibacterales; family JAKQTR01; genus JAKQTR01. Next base: position 696,381 of record CAWEJS010000002.1, on the reverse strand, counting down.
TACAAGGAACTCACGGCGGAGGCCCGCAAGGTCGCGGCCGAGACCGAGGCCGCCGACGTCAGCGAGAGCGACAAGATCCGCCGCAACAACCTCGCCTTCAGCCGCATTCTCGGCGAGATCAACGAGGTCGTTACGCGCATGAACGAGGCGACGTCGGCGACGTACGTCAAGGTCGTCAACCAGAACCTCGGGTCGTTGACGACGACGTCGCGCGCTGGCGACACGATCGAACAGAAGCAGGCGCTGGAGCGTCTCGATGGCTTGAAGACCGCGGCCGTCAAGGTGGTTGCGCAGATCTCCGGCGGCCGCGCCGCCGAGGAAGATCGGAGCATCCAGACATTCATGATGATCCCGGCGGCCCGGGCCATCTGGGTCTACAAGGGCGACGTCTTCTACGCCTGGGCGGGCGGCATCGCCCTCGACATGATCCCGACGATCTTCGTCGTGCTTCTCACGCTTGGCCGGCCGCGGGAAGAAGAAGAGGAGGAGCGTCACGGACACGCCGCCGCCCAGCCCGTGCCGCTGCCGAGGAGCGTCAGCCGCGCGGGGACCTGGCCGGGCACCGGCGTGGCCGGCGCGTCGCCGGGCGCGCCTGGTAGCCGCGAACTGGACGCGTAGGCCGGGCCGGCTCTCTCGCGTGCCGGCCTCGAGCGGCTGCCCTCCTTGTGTCCGCCGGGGACTTGTGACATCGTTCGGTTCCCTGATGGAGGATCCGAACCGATGATCGCAGATCGTCTCGCGAACGGGCACCGCTACGCGGCACTCGGCCCGCGCATTGCGCGCGCCATCGAGTTCCTCACCCGCACCGACCTCACCGCGGCGGCGGAAGGCCGCGTCGAGATCGACGGCGCCAACCTGTACGCCATGGTGCAGCGCTACCCGTCCAAGCCGCCCGCGGACGGCAAGTGGGAAGCGCACCGCGTCTACGCCGACCTCCAGTACATCGTGTCGGGCGAAGAGCGATTCGGGGTCGGGGCGGTCGAGCGCTTCACGCGGGGCGCGTACGACGCCGAGAAGGACTTCGAGGCGCTCGCCGGCGACGGCGATTTCCTGCGGCTGCAGGCCGGCCGCTTCGTGCTGCTCTGGCCGGGGGAGCCCCACATGCCCGGGATGGCGATCGACGCGCCCGTGGCGGTCAAGAAGGTCGTCGTCAAGATCAAGATCGACTGAGCCGGACCGGTTCGCCTCGAATACCGTCTCATCTGACCTCGTCGCAGGCGCTCGCTCTTTCGCCCCGTCTCACGTCGGGAAGGTGGCGCCGGGGTCGGCTGTCTCAGAAATCCGGTGTTCTCGGTACGCGCGCCGACTCGCGAAACCAGAGGAGTCTATTCCGTTTTCGTGAGGTTCGGGAGTCAAGATCCGAAGATGTCTTGTGAGACACCCTCGGCACGATGAAATCGGACCGGTGCCGGCCTGCTCCTGTCGTGAGCAACCGCTCCGCTGGCGCGACTCCGAGCCTCGACCGAGAGCTGCTTCCCTTCGACTACCAGGTAGCGCACGTCCGGCACGGTGTCTATGTACGACACGATAGACATCGGCCGGGACTGCGGGGCCGGGTTGACGGAACGCCCGCTATCGAACGCCGTGGGCGCCCCCTCCGAGCCCAAACACAACCGTCTCCGCTCGCCTTTGGCTCGCCAGGCCTCAGAACAGCTTCCGAGCGGTCATTTCTTCACCGGAAAGTCGTTAAGCCTGACCAAACGTGACATTTCCGCGACATCGAGACCGCCGCGACCACCACCGCCTTGCCCAAGCACCAGTCGTCTATCCGCCTTCCTTAGCGTCTCAGAAGCGACAAGCACCGCGTCGTTCCGGAATCCGTGTTTAGTGAAAGATGAACTGCTGACCAAGAAGTCCAACTCCGCGCCGCCCCAAGGCGTATTGACGACGAGGTAGTAGCGGCCGGGCTCGCTCATCTCCCATGAGAAATGGCCCACGTAAGAAATGTTCCATGAGTATGTTGCCGCCCCAGTATACGTGTAGATGACTGTGTCTTGATTGACTGCTTTGTGCCATTGAAACGTCATCGGCCCTGTCGCTGAAGTGGACAGTCCCACAAGGACCATTTCGGATTCTGAGATTACATTCGACGTGCCGCCGCTAGGCAGTGTATTCAGCGGGAAGTTAGCCAAGTTGAAGGTGAAAGTGCCGGCGTTCCGAACTGGCGGTGGCCAGCAGCAGTAAGTGCTTGCAGCGTCCTGAGTCGGAATTGGCGAACCGACAATAAACTGATGGGGTATCGAAATGTCGTCAAACCTGATACCAGCCGGCGTCGGCGTTGTGGGCACCGGTGTGAGGGAAAACGCGAGCGTCTGATTCGACGTGAGCGTCACGCCCTTAGATGACGACACGTAGCCGTTCGCCGTGACGTTGACAGTGAACCCTGCTTGCTGCAACGCGGCGAAACTGTAGTTGCCTGAAGCATCGGTAGTCGCTGACTTGCCAGCGTTCGTACTGTCAGCAATGGAGACCGTTGCACCGGCAATGCCTGCCGATGTCGTGGTGGCGGTAACTTGTCCACTGAGCGAGAACGTGGTCGGGGTAGGAGACGAAGGACTCGTTGGCGTGCTCTTGCTGCCACCGCATGCCGACGCCAAAGCCACAAGCAGAACGACACAGCTACGTCTAAGCATCGGCATCGAGCGCTCTCCTTGACGGACGACTTGCGGCGTGTTTATACCATGCGGGATCTCCGTAAGCGAAAGAAATCGGACAACCAGAAACAGGCACGATCTTGCCAACACGCTTGCCAACGCTGCCAGAAGACGGCAGCGGAACCGGTCGCCTGACTCCTGCCCAAGTCGTCGTCGATTCAAAAGGTCAGCAGCGGTCTATGTCTCCCCCCACGCGCCCGTCTTTGGCTCGGGCTTGGACGGCGTCGAGATGGTAACGCGTGTGGCCGTCGCCAAGGACTCCGGCGTGTCGGCCAAGTACCTGGCCCGTGTCTACGTTTCGCTCAATGTGCCGGGCCCCCGGACAGATGCCCTGGCATCACGTTGCCTTGTGATCCGTACTGTGGCGAATGTCCTAGTGAACGAAGGGGCCCATCTCGCGTAGGCATCGCCGAACTGGGAACCGTCCTTCGCGTACTGTAAGATGCTCAAGGAGCCGGGCCGACGCCCACTCTCCCCCAGCACTAACGTTCAAGTACCACCAGCCCCAAGGAGTCTTCACGCTCATGCCCGATGTCGCCAAAGTCCTCAGGGAAGAAGTTCAGCGACTTGCCAAGCGGCAGGTCAAGATGGGGTTGACGCCGATCAAACGCGACACTGTCCGCCTGAAGAAGCACGTGGCCGACCTTCGTCGCGAACTGACGGCGCTGACTCGTAGCAGTCGTGAGTTGCTGGCCAGAGTCACTGCGGTGGTGGCCACCAAGGAGACGGAGGTTGCGACGGAGAGGGCGGCCACGCTTCGGCCGACATCGAAGAGCCTTGCACGCCTCCGCCGCCGACTAGATCTGACGCAGGTCGAGTTCGGGAGCCTGCTTGGCGTCAGTGGCCAAGCGGTGGTCAATTGGGAGGGTAAGGGCAGCCGGGTTCGGATGCGAAGCGCGAATCTCGCGGCCCTCGCGGGCATCCAGAAGCTCGGCAAGCGTGCAGCACGTCGGCGGCTGGAGGAGATGGGCCGCTGAAAGTGCGAAAGACCGTTGACACTACGGGCCGAGTTCGACCGCGTGGTCACGAATAGAGGTTCGGTTCGCGGTGAGCCGCGCCTTACGATTGATCCGTCGGTCTCCGGTCCCCTTCCTGAGTGTGCGCCTGCTGTCAGTGGCCCTTCGAGCTGGCGCGACGCCGACGCGTCTCGCTGCGCCTACTTCACCTTGACGATCTGGTACCCCTGGTCCGCCACGAGGCCGACGCAGGCCTCCGATTCCTTGACCGGGCCGTTCATCAGCCACACCCAGACGTCGCCCTGCGCGACGTTCCGCCACAGGATGTCCGCTTTCGTATCGCCGTTGTAGTCTCCCGCCGCCATGATCCGGTAGTTGGTGTCGGGGACGACCCCGACGTAGTCTTCTGACACCACCGTCGCGCCGTTCATCGACCAGATCCACACGTCGCCCTGCACGGTGTTCCACCAGAGCAGGTCCGCCTTCCCCAGCCCATCGAAGTCCGCCACCTGCTGGATCTGGTAGTGGGCGTCGGCCACCGTTCCGACATACGCCAGCGCGTCCCGCGCCGCCCCGTTCATCTGCCACAGCCAGATGTCCCCGGCCGTCCCCGCCCACACCAGGTCCGTCTTCGTGTCGCCGTTGAGATCCCCGAGCCCCTTGATCGCGTAGCCGAGATCCACGGTGTCGATGTACGTCTGGCTCAACACCTCGGCCCCGTTCATCCGCCACAGCCACAGGTCGCCCAGCGCGGGGTTCCTCCAAAGGATGTCCGCCTTCCCGTCGCCGTCGAAGTCACCCGTGCCGACGATGTCGTACGACACGTCCACCGTCGCGACGTAGAGCTCAGCCGCCGGCGCGCCGGCGTTCATCTTCCAGTAGTAGATCGTCCCGTCGGTCTTGTGCCGCCACAGGAGATCGGCCGTCCCGTCGCCATCCAGGTCGCCTTGCCCGCGGATCTCCCAGTTCGTGTCGGTGACGACGCCCACGTACGCGTCGCCCGCCTTGGCGCCGTTCGCCATCGGCCACAGCCAGATGTCGCCCTGTGCGATGTTCCGCCACAAGATGTCGCTCGTCAGGTCGCCCGTGAAGTCGACGCCCGCGCCGGCGTACAGGAAGCCGATCGTCAGCGTCGCCTGCGTGGTGTCCGGGTTCGTTACGACGACGCTCACGCGCCCGGCCGCATGGACACCCGTGGTGGCCGTGATCGTCTCGGTGTTCCGCACCGTGACCGACGTGGCTGGCGTCCCTCCAATCGTGACTGTCGCGCCTTCCAGGATGTACGCGCCGGAGATCGTCACCGCCGTCCCGCCACTGGCAGGTCCGCTGGCCGGGCTGATCGCGCTAACGCCGATCGCACCGCCGAAACCGTAGACACTCAGCGGCAGCACGGAGAACGAGCGACTGCCCAATCCGAGCTGCCCGAACGAGTCATCACCCCAACACAGCACTCCACCGGCGATCGTCAGTGCGCAGGTGTGCTCCTGGCCTGCCGCGACCGCCGCCACCCCGCTCGACAGACCGATGACCGCCGTCGGCGTCAACCGGCTCCACGTCGTGCCGTCGCCGAGTTTACCGTTCAAGTTGTCTCCCCAGCACACCACGCCCCCGTTGGTCGTCACGGCACAGGTGTGGAAGAAACCTGCCGTGATCGCCGTCACGCCGGTCGAGAGCCCGCTCGCGGGAGTCGGTGTCGTGCGACTCGTCTGTGTGCCGTCGCCCAGTCGGCCGGAGCCGTTGTTCCCCCAACACACCACGCCTCCGCCCGTCGTCAGCGCACAGGTGTGCTGGTTGCCTGCCGCGATTGCCGCAACCCCGCCAGCAAGTCCGCTCACTGCCGTCGGCGTCAGCTGGTCCGTCGTCGTGCCGTCGCCCAGTTGGCCGTCCGTGTTCCTCCCCCAGCACACGACGCCACCGCCGGTTGTCACAGCACAGGTATGGTAGTAGCCTGACGTGATCGCGGCCACGCCGCTCGAAAGGCCGATGACTGCCGTCGGTGTCGATCGATTCGTCGTCGTCCCGTCGCCGAGTTGACCCGCCCCGTTGTAGCCCCAACACAGCACTCCGCCGCCAGAAGTCAGCGCGCAGGTTTGGTCCCCTCCCGCGGCGATCGCGGCCACGCCGCTCGACAGCCCGCTAACCGCTGTCGGCGTCAGCCGATTCGTCGTCGTCCCGTCGCCGAGTTGACCCGCCCCGTTGTAGCCCCAGCACAGCACTCCGCCGCTCGTCGTCAGCACGCACGTATGTCCGTGGCCGGCCGCCGCCGCCGCCACTCCGACATGGACGTCGTTGAGGACCTCCGGGGTTGACCGGATCGTCGTCGTCCCATTCCCGAGTTCACCGTTCAAGTTATACCCCCAGCCCACGCGGGCCCCGCTCGTCGTCACCGCGTAGGTGTGGAGGTAGCCCGCCGCGATCGCGGCTATGCCGCTCGAAAGAACGCTTACAGGAGTCGGCGTCGTGCGAGTCTTGGTCACGCCGTCCCCGAGTTGGCGGTACGTGTTGGCCCCCCAGCACACGACGCCCCCACCCGTCGTTACGGCGCAGGTGTGGCCGGAGCCCGCCGCCACTGCGGCCACGCCGCTCGAAAGGCCGATGACTGCCGTCGGTGTCGATCGATTCGTTGTCGTTCCGTCGCCAAGCTGGCCATAGTAGGAGTTCTGGCCCCAGCAGAGGACGCCGCCGCCTGTCGTCAGTGCGCAAGTGCACTGTTCGCCCCCCGAGATTGTCGTCACCCCGCTCGACAGCCCACTTACAGGCGTCGGCGTCATGCGAGGGGTCGTCGTGCCATCTCCGAGCTGGCCGTACCCGTTGTTCCCCCAGCACAGCACTCCGCCGCTCGTCGTCAGTGCGCAGGTGTGGTTCTGTCCTGCCGCGATCGCCGCCCCTGCGATCGATAGACCGATGACCACCGTCGGCGTCGTGCGAGTCGTCTGTGTCCCGTCCCCCAGTTGGCCGGACGTGTTGTAGCCCCAGCACACGACGCCCCCGACCAAGGTCGCCGCGCACGTGTGCATGTTACCCGCCGCGATGGTTGTGATCCCAGTCGACAGCCCGCTCACCGCCGTCGGCGTCGTGCGAGTCGTCGTTGTTCCGTCGCCCAGTTGGCCGTCAGTGTTTCTTCCCCAGCACACGACGCCTCCGCTGGTCGTCATGGCGCAGGTGTGAAACCAACCCGCCGCAAGAATTGTGACCCCGCTCGATAGTCCACTTACAGGAGTTGGTGTCGATCGAGTCGTCGTCGTCCCGTCCCCAAGTTGGCCGTAATAGTTGTCGCCCCAGCACACCACTCCGCCGTCCGTCGTCAGTGCGCAGGTGTGGTCCATTCCTGCCGCGACCGCCTCCGCTGAGCTCGAAAGACCGATGACCGCCGTCGGGGTGGTGCGAGTCGTCTGTGTCCCGTCGCCGAGTTGACCGTACCGGTTGGCCCCCCAGCACTCGACGCCCCCGCCCGTTGTCACCGCGCAGGTATACCTGTAACCTGCCCCGAGTGTGGTGGCAGTGCCCGCCATGGTGTCAGACGCGCCGACCGCCACGAAGGCAGCCACGAGTGCTAGATTCATGAACTGCTTCACGATTCCCTCCGAATCTCAGCGGTCGAATGCGCCGCGCAGGTGCGGCCCCTGACGTTTCTCCCGAGGCCTCAAACCGCCGGAAAGGCTACTGTCGGACTGTCTACCTGACGGGCGAGCTTACGTCTCGAGTCGCCCTCGGGCGTCGACGGCCACCGAAGTCGACGAGTTCGCAGTCTAGGTCAATAGCCGTCAGTCGGACGCCGACTCTTCCTTCGGAGTGTCGGTTCCGTTGAAAGCCCACAATAGCAGCTGGGCTGCCAGCGTCAGACTCCGCGTATCAATCGGGACACAGTCTCGGTAATCGACGGTTTATCGAGACACGAGCCGCCCAGCACCCCTCGACGCACAATGCCCTTGGCCTCAACGGGTTCCGCTTCACGGGCTCGAATCTGGCGGGATTCTCGAGACAGTGGTTGGCTGAGGATCAAGACATCACTGAGGAGTCCTGATGCCGCCGCCCCGCCCGTCCGTTCCGCCCGTCCCTGTTGAGCCATAAGCACGTGTTACCGGAGCGGGTATCATCGCGCCATTGATCCGGTTACCAGCGAAGTCGTTGGCGATGACGCCGGTTGACGGTGTGGGCGCCCTGGTGTTGTCCACAGGTCGGGCGCCGTCCACCGGCCGCGCGCCACGTCCCGGCACGGTCCGGTGATGGGCGAGGGCGTACAGCCGCTCGAGCAAGAGATCGACGCGCCCGCGTGCCTGCTCCGCCACTTGAAGAACGTACGCATGACCACTCCCGAGCCAGGAGCAGTCTGCCAACGACTGTCGCTCTGGAGGGGGAGCTTACGGGGCGACGGCGCGTCGCGTTCGGCGGCGGGCGGCCGACCACGATTCCTGATGGCTGATGAGGGCAGGCGTTCTGATGCCGCTCGACACGGACGCTCAGCGCTGATTCTCGCTTTCCGGGCCGGCGATTTCCACGAACTTCGAGCCGTCCCATCGGCGGACGGGCCACAAGAACTGGGCGTCGCGCTCGAGGCTGAACGGATGGTCGAGAAGCCCCTTCCTTTCGAACAAGCGGTGGATCTGCGGGAGCCTCTCTCCCAGCTCCGCCCCGGTCACGCGATATTGCCGGTCGAGATGGTAATGGGTGGTCGCTTTCTCACGCAGCTCCTGCGGGATGTCGTCGCCGGCGTGGTGAACGACGTCCACGAAGACTTGCCCGAGTTCGTCGGGGGCGATGTTTCCGACGTAGGAATGGCCGTCGATTGCGGCGGTCAGGTCAAGGCGCGGGAACACGAGAAACGCCAGCGGATGGCCTGGAGGGCATCCCGTACACCGGTAGTGATCCGACATCGCCGGGGCCGACCCGGACGGCTGCCGCGCGTCCAGGACGGCGAGACTGCCACCTTTGAACTCGTTGTTGATCGCCCCGACAAACACACGCGGCCGGTCTGCCACCGCGCTCATCGCCAGGAAGAAGATCTGGCCATCGCTCCAATACTCGCCCCGGACGGTCCCGGCCACGTCGAGTTTCTCGAGCACGGTGGGGAACTCCAGCAAGTGAGCCGACACATACCAGATGTCGTGCGCGTGCCCCGTCACGCCCGTCACGCTGACATAGGCGCCTCGCCACGGCGGGGCGTACGTCGTGCCGCCGTACGACACCTCGCGGGCCGGCACGTGGTGGAAGCGGATGGACCCGTCGCCGTTGAAACAGAACAGGCCCTGGCTGGTCGGCAGCCATGGCTCCGCCACGAAGAGCACTTCGACGACACCGTCGCCGTCGATGTCGTCCACGACGATTGGGGTGTGGCCTTCGTGGTACGCCACCGGCACGTATTGAGCGTCGGTGAGCCGAAACTCGAATTGGTGGTCCCAGAGGAGCCGGCCAGCGGTGTCGAACACGGCAAGCTTGTTCTCGACGACTCGTGCGGAGGCCGGCTGTCCACGCGCGATGGTACGAGCCGACCGGATCCACGAGAGGCTCCCCAGGACACCCACGGCGGCAAGCCCGACGACGATGACAGCCGCCGCTCGTACCCGCCGCGTGGAGCGCCACGCCGGCGCGGAGGCGGGTGGCGGCGTCGAATGGTCGGCGGCGGGATCCATTCGACCCTCGGTCGAGCCGACGCGGCTGCCATCACCAGCGACCGGGTCGGTGCCCTCGTCCGCCGACTCGACCATCGCCTCGTGGGCCGCCTTCTTCGCGTCGGCCGACTGCCGCCACCGCTCCAGTTCTTCCACGAATGCGTAGGTCACCTGGCCCCGGCCGGTCCCGATGCGGCGGACCGGGAGTGCCAGCTCGGTCTCCCATCGCTGGACGGTTCGCACGCCTCTGCCGAAGTACGAGGCGATCTCCTTCCAGCCGTCCAGGCGGGTCCGCGCAGGCACCGCGAGATTCTCAGGGTCGTTTGCAGCGGGCATAGGGCACGGCCGCGTCGACTGGTCTTCGACGGGAATGAAGCATACTCGACCCGGCTGTTGACCACAAAGGTCGCGGCCCTCGGGGCCACTCGTGCCGGCCGCTCACCGCGTCACGCGCGCCCGGTCGACCGTCGTCGCCGCCCCGCCTTGGCCGGTGCCTTGCAGGAGCGTATACTCCGTACGAGAGGGTATCGCCCATGACGAGGAAGCTCCTGCCGGCGTGCGGCCTCGCGCTGGTCCTCGCGCTCGCGCTGCCGGCCCCGGCCCGGGCGGGCGACGTGAAGCTCTCCATCCGTGACGGCCGCGTGGCGCTCAGCGCGCAGGACGCGACGTTGCGCCAGATTCTCCTGGAGTGGGAGCGCGTCGGCGGGACGCGCGTCTTCAACCGCGACCGCGTGCCCGGCACGCTCCTGACGATCGAGCTCACGAACGTGACGGAAGCGCAGGCGCTCGCCACGCTGCTCCGCTCGGTCGCGGGGTACGTGGCCACGCAGCGCCTCGACCCATCTGCGGGCGCGTCGCGCTACAGCCGCATCATCCTGATGCCGGGCGAGGCGGCGCCGTGGGCGGCTGTCTCGGCCGCAGTTCAGCCACCGGGCGTGTCGCCGGCGCCGCCTGGCAGCGGTCCCGGCATGGGGTCCGGCGGAGGGTCCCTTGGGCGGCCGCCGTTCCAGCGCCGCGTGATGCCGGACGGCCGCGTCGTCACGTCCATGGATGACGGCCAGAGCGACGACAACGAGGACACCACGCCGCCGCAGAGCGTGCCGCCCGGCCCGATGCGCCCGTCATACGGGCCCCCGCCGCGCGTGCAGCAAGGGCAGGCGGCGGACGACGCCACGCAGGCCGACGACCCCCAGGGCCCGGCGTCGTCGGCGGCGCCGAAGCCCTCGCCGGCGGCCGGCACGTCCATCCTCGTGCCCGGATCGCTGCCCGCGGTGAAGACGATCCCGTCGACGCCGATCAAGCCGCCGGGCGACTAGCCGGGCCCCTCAGCTCTTGTCCGCGTCGGCGGCGGCGCCGCGGCCCCGCGGCAGCCTGATGCCCAGGGTCTTGATCTTGTAGTTGATGACGCGGGGGCTGACGTGCAGGAGCTCGGCCGCGTCCTTCTGCACCCAGTTGCACATCTTCAGCGACTCGATGAGCGCCTGGCGCTCGATCTCCTCGAGGGCGATGCCGGCAGGCGGGACCCGCACGACGCGCGCGGCGTCAGAGTCGCCGCCGAACGACGTCATCTCGCCCAGCCGCAGGTCCTCGGATGTGATCACGCGGCCCTCGGTGAGCAGGACGGCCCGCTCGAGGGCGTTCTGCAACTCGCGGATGTTGCCGGGCCAGTGGTAGCGCATCAGCAGCTTGTGGGCCTCCGGCGCGATGCCGTCGATCTTCTTTTTCAGCTCGCCCGTGAACCGGTGGACGAAGAAGTCCGCGAGCGCCGCGATGTCCTCCTTGCGCTCGCGCAACGGCGGCATCGCTACGGACACGACGTTGAGCCGGTAGAACAGGTCCTCGCGGAAGCTGCCGGCCGCCACCATCGCCGGCAGGCTGCGGTTCGCGGCGGCGATGAGGCGCACGTCCACCTTCAAGGTTCGCGTGCCGCCGAGGCGCTCGAACTCGTGCTCCTGCAGCACCCGGAGGATCTTGGCCTGGGTGCTCAGGCTCATGTCGCCGACCTCGTCGAGGAACATCGTCCCGCCGTCGGCCTGCTCGAAGCGGCCGATCCGCTGCTTGTCGGCGCCCGTGAACGCGCCCTTCTCGTGGCCGAACAGCTCCGACTCGAGCAGGTTCTCCTGGAGGGCGGCGCAGTTCACCTTGACGAAGTTGCGCCCGGACCGCAGCGAGTTGTGATGGATGGCGCCCGCCACGAGCTCCTTGCCCGTGCCGGTCTCGCCGTGGATCAGGATCGTCGTGTTGCTCTTCGCCACCTTGCGGACGATGCTCAACACCTTCTGGAGCGCCCCCGAGCCGCCGACGATCGAGTCGAAGTCGTAGATGTCGTTCTGGGTGTGGCGCAGGTAGTCGAGCTCGTGGCGCATCCGCCGCACGTCGAGCGCCTTCCCGATCTTGATCTCCATCTCCTCGATCTCGAACGGCTTCTGGACGTAGTCGAAGGCGCCGATCTTCATCGCCTCGACCGCCGTGCCGACCGACCCGAACGCCGTCATCAGGATCACGGCCGCCGAGGGGTGCAGCGCCTTCGTCGAGCGGAGGACGTCCAGGCCGTCGCTGCCGCCCATCTTCAGGTCGCTCAGAACGACGTCGAAGGAGCCCTCGTGCAGGCGCTCGATGGCGAAGTTGCCGTTCGGGGCCTCCTCGACCTCGTGTCCGGCGTCCACCAGCGCCCGGGCGAGCGCGCGGCGCAGCGCGTCGTGGTCATCGGCAATCAGAATGCGAGCCATGCGTACCTCAGTCTAGAAACCCAGCTGCCCGGGCACCCCCACGGGCAGGAATACCGTGAACGTCGTGCCCCGGCCCACTTCCGAGGTGACGTCGATCCGGCCGTCGTGGGCGTCCACGATCTTCCGCACGATGGCGAGACCCAGGCCCGACCCCTGCGGCTTGGTCGTGAAGAACGGGTTGAAGATCCGATCGGTGATGTCGCCCGGAACACCGGGCCCGTCGTCCGAGATGGTCAGCCTCACCAGTTCCGGCTGGCCGTCCCGGTCCGCCGGCATCACCTGCGCGTGAATCCGGACGACGCCGCCGCCGCCCAGCGCCTCGAGCGCGTTCGTCAGGAGGTTGGTCACCAGCTGGCACAGCTGATTGTGATCGCCCTGGATGGACGGCAGGTCCGCCGGCAGGGACACGTCGAGCAGCGTACCGCCCCGCGGCACCTTCCGCTCGGTGAGAGGGATGGCCTCCTCGATGACCCGCGGCAGCGACGTCCGGTCCATCTGCAGGCGGATCGGCCTCACGAACTCGAGCACCTCGACGACGATCGCGTTCGCCATCTTGGCCTCGCTGATGATGTCGGTCAGGAGGCCCCGGAGATCCTCGCGGTCCGGGACCTGCCGGCGGAGGAGGCCGGCCATGACCTCGATGCTGGCGAGGGGGTTCTTCACCTCGTGGGCGATCGTCGCGGCCATCTCGCCGAGCGCGGCCAGCCGATCGCGAAGGCGCTCGCGCTCCTCGGCCTGTTCGATGAGCGTCAGGTCTTTGAAGAAGAGCGCCGCCCCGTAGGGCCGGAGCCGCTCGTCGCGCACGATCGACAGCGTGTACCCGATCACCGTGCCCGAGGGCCTGAGCCGGAGCTCCGCACGGTTGGGAAGCGTGCTCATCTCGAACGCGGCCGCCAGGATGCGGGTGACGTCATGATGGTCCCGGAGGACCTCCGAGAAGTGGCGCCCGGTGTCGTCCGCGCCGGGCGGGAGATTGAGGATACGCCGCGCCTCCTCGTTGGCGAGTACGACCAGGCCGTCCCGGTCGATGGCGAGCACACCGTTGCGCATGCCGGTGACCAGATCTTTAAAGAACCGGTTGTCAGCCGCTTTCGTCATTGAAGCCCGCCTGCGAGTGGGTGTCCGCGCGCCGAGGAATTGCAATATTGTAATCCCTTCCCTGAGTCTGTGAGCAGGGCAAACCGCCCGGCGCCCCCGGTCAGGACAAACCCGGCCGTTTTGTGCCGCAGGCACGGAGCCGCGCCGCCGGTTTCAATCCTGAGCAAAGCAGGTGCCCTTGGAGGGTCGTGCGCCTGATGACGCACGCTGATGGCGAGCCGGAGGGGGAAAATGCGCCGCCGCTATTCGTGCGCCAGGCGCTCCTGAGGGGCCCGGGCCGGGTCCTGAAGGAAGTAGCCGAGGCCGTGCGTCAGGAGGTCCGCGTAACGAGGGATGTTCCGGGCGACGACCGCGCGATCCGGATGGTCCTCGCTCCACGTTTCCAGCGTCTGCGCGACAGACGAGGTGTGGCGGCCGACGCGCGTCGCGATGGGCCAGCCCTTGTCGTCGATGGGCGCGAAGAGGAGCCCGTGCTTCCCGGCCTTCACGACGAACTCGTCCCGTCCGCTCAGCAGCACGTCCGCGTTCGTGCGTCCCCGCGTGGCGTCGAGGAACGGCTCCGGCGCCTCGAAGAGCAGCGACACGGCCCGGGAGTGGTCGCCGATCTCGCGGTGCGACAGGCCGTGGAGGTTGAGCGGCGAAAACTCGGTGCCGATCTGGAACCCCTCGTTGTCCGTGAGCGTCATTGACACCATCGTCGCGAGTTCCTGGCCCTTCTGGTGCGTGACGATCGTGTTGATGACGGGGTACTGCAGCTCGGCCTCGTGGAGGTCGATGGCGACGTCCACCTGCTCGCGGCGGATGAGCTCCATGAATCCGAAGGCCGTGCGTTCCGTGAGCGTGCCGTTCGGGCGGCCCGGGAACGTCCGGTTCAGGTTGCGGATGTCGGAGTAGGCGAGGTACTGCCGGCTGGGGAAGTGGATGAAGACTTCGGGATCGGGCCACTGGTCGAGCGGGTTGCTCCACCGATCGCCCATGCGGAACGTCTGGCCGCCCCACGCCGTCGGAATGGTGAAGGTGGCCGGGTAGGCCGCGCCCGGGCGCGTTGCCGTCGAGGCGCTGCGGTTGGCGCTGAGGGCGACGATCAGCCGCCCCCGATCGATCGTGGCGTGCTCGACGAGGAGCCAGGCCGCGAGCCGGCCGGCCGGCTCTTCCGCATGGGTGCCGCCGAACACCAGGATCGTGCCTCCGGGCTCCTTGCCTTCGAGCACGTAGAGGTTGACGTCGTTGGCGGTGCCGCGCAGCGTCGCGTTGTACTCGCCGAGGGTGGTCACGCGCGCGACGCCGGGCCCGAGCACCACGGCCTCCCGCAGGTGGCGGTGATCGTAGAAGCTCTTCCCCGAGGCTCCGAGGAAGGCGGCCGCGAGCGCCCCCAGCAGGATCTTCCGCACGACGGCTCGTGTCTTCATCGCGAGGGCCTCACTTGACGCGGAACACCCGCAGCAGGAACGGGACCAGCACGATGAGGTAGAGCACCTCGCGGTCCCAGGTCTTCGCCTTGATGAAGTTGTAGACGAGCACCGCCGCCGCCCCCGCGGTCAGCGCGTAGTACGCGAGCGTGATGACAAACTGCAGCGTAATCATGGTCGGCATCCGAAACTGGTACCGGTCAGAAGCCAGAAGCCAGAAGATTCCCGAGTCTATACCCCCGTCAGCCACCCCAGCTTCGCGCTGTAGATGACCATGAGCGTGCCGATGATCGCCATGACGGCCGCCGGCACCGCGCAGGCCTTGAGGAACGCGCCGTACGGCCCCTTGTAGCCGACGATGTCCACCGTCAGGCGGCCGATGATGGCCGTCGGCGGCAGGGCGTCGCCGAGGGGCCAGATCATGCTCATGCCGGCCAAAGCCACGATCGGGTTCAGCCCGATGGTGTTGAAGAGCAGGACCAGGGGGACGCCGATGACGGGAGCCGACCCCCACATCAGCACCGCCTCCGACGCGGGCAGCACGAGGAACAAGGTGGCGTAGACGACGGCGATCGGGAGCGTGACCGCCGTCACCGCCATGAGTCCGCGCGCGCCGGTGAGGGTCATGATCTGCACGAGGATGCCCGCGCACGTGAGGGTGGCGAGGAGCGGCAGGAGCTGCTCGATGGTGTCGCGCGCGATGTGGAGGACGCGGAGACGGACCGGCGAGAGCGCCCACGAGACGAGCGCGGCCGCCGCGAACATCAGCGGCAGGCCCACGACCGGCGTCGAGTGCGGCCACTGCCGTCCGATCCAGACGAGCGCGAGGAACACCGCGAAGGGAGCGAGCACCTTCCACCACGTCATCCCGGCGGGCGCCTCGGGCAGTTCCGCCAACACCGTGTCGATGTCGGCGGTCGTGCCTTTCCACCCCAGCAGGAAGCTGGTGAAGAGGGCGGCCGCCAGGCATGGGACGAGCAGCGGCCAGAAGAAGCCGACGTAGGGCATGTTGACGCCGGCGGCCGTCATCATGGCCCAGAGGCTCACGGGCGGGGCGGCGGCGCTGAGGCTCGCGATGATGAACACGATCGCCGCGACGCGCACCCGCGGGATGCCCATGTAGCCGAGCACGGTGGCCACCATGCCGCCGGCGATCAGCACCGTCACGCTGCCGGCGCCCGTCAGCGCCCCGGGCACGAGCAGGACGAGGCTGAGCATCGCGAGGAGCAGCGCGCGGCGGCGATGGAACCGCCGCAGGATGCCGCGCACGACGAACGCCACGCCGCCCGACGCCTTCAGCAGGTTCATGAACAGCGTGGCGGTGATGAAGATCAGGTTGATGTCGAGGTACGTCGCGGCGCCCTCGGCCACCTGGCGGGCCGGGAAGAGGGAGCCCCCCGCGATCGCGCCGCCGAGCGCCGCCGCGACCATCGCCAGTTCCGTGGCGAGGCGGAACCACCGGGCCGCCGCGTACACGGCGACCATCACGGCCAGGACGATGCCGGCCTCGGTGAACATGCTCACGGGGCGGACCCTCTCAGCGGGCGAACAGGGACTTCATCACGCCCTCGATCTCGAGGTTCTTCTCGAAGGCGATCATCGGGATGTTCTGCTTCTTCGCGATCGTCGTGAAGCGCCCGTCCGCATCGCCGTCCTTGCGGACGACCAGCGCCTGGGCCTTGGGGCAGACGGCGTCAATCGACTGCTCGTCGGAATTGTCGCCGGCCTCCGCGCCCTGGGACCGCCTGGCCATGCCCTCGATATGGGCGCCGATGACGAGCACGCCCGCTTTCTTCGCGGCGTCGATGAGCGCCGAGGTCCGGGCCAGCTCGTCCTTCATCGACACGCCGGCCGCGCCCATGCCCTTCAGGCTCGCGCCGGTGACGATGATGAGCGTCTTGAACTTCTTGCCGGCGACGTCCTTGTCGGTGGCGTCGGTCTTGTATTCATGTTCGATCCCGAGGCGCTTCATGAAGACGGTGATCTTCAGCGGGCCCGGGCTCTGGCCGCACGACGTGACCAGGACGGGCGCCTGCGCCTTCGGGGCGGCGGGCTGCGCCCACGCGCCGGGTGCGAGCACGGCGGCGAGGGCGGCGGCCAAAGCGACGATGAGGGCGAGCGGGTGACGACGGATCATGGCGAACTACCTCCGCCGGGCCAGGTCCAGAGACCCGGCCCGGCTTCCGGACTCCGATCAGCTGCCGAACATGGTCAGGATCTGCTCGTAGCGCTCCTGCTGGCCGCTATGCGTCGCGGGCTCGGCCTTCGCGAGCGCCGCAAGGGATGCCAGGTCCAGTTCGCCCTTCTCGAAGCGCGCGCCGTCGCCGGCATCGAAGGACGCGTACCGCCCGGCGCGCAGCGTCTGGTACGGGCTCTCGCGAAGGATCGCATCCGCGACCAGGAGCGCGCGGGCGAACATGTCCATGCCGGTGATGTGCGCGATGAACAGATCGGCCGGGTCGGTGGAATTGCGGCGCACCTTGGCGTCGAAATTGATGCCGCCCGTCCCGAAGCCGCCCGCCTGGACGATGACGAGCATCGCTTCGACGAGCTCGTAGAGGTTCACGGGGAACTGATCCGTGTCCCAGCCGTTCTGCGCGTCGCCGCGGTTGGCGTCGATGCTGCCGAACAGCCCCGCGTCCACGGCGCACTGGATCTCGTGCTGGAAACTGTGCCCGGCGAGCGTCGCATGGTTGACTTCGATGTTCAGCTTGAAGTCCTTGTCGAGCCCGTTCGTCCGCAGGAACCCGATGATCGTCTCGACGTCGTAGTCGTACTGATGCTTGGTGGGTTCCATGGGCTTGGGCTCCACGAGGAAGGTGCCCGTGAAGCCCCGCTCGCGCGCGTAGTCCCGGGCCATGCCGAGGAAGCGGGCCATATGCGCCTTCTCGCGTTTCATGTCCGTGTTGAGCAGCGAGCTGTAGCCCTCGCGGCCGCCCCAGAACACGTAGTTCTCCCCGCCGAGTTCAATCGTCGCGTCCAGCGCGCGCTTCACCTGGGACGCGGCCCAGGGCAGCACCGCGAAGTCGGGATTGGTGGCCGCGCCGTTCATGTAGCGCGGGTGCGAGAAGAGGTTCGCCGTTCCCCACAGCAGCTTCACCCCGGAGGCCTGCTGCTTCTGCTTCGCGTAGTCCACCAGCGCGCGCATCCGCGCGTCCGATTCGGCGACGGACGCGCCTTCCTCCACCACGTCGAAGTCGTGGAAACAGTAGTGGGGGATGCCCGTCTTGGTGGCGAACTCGAACGCCGCATCCATTTTGGCCCTGGATCGCGCCGTGGGATCCGCGGGCGTCTTCCATGCCGGAGCGTGAGTCGCGTCGCCGAAGGGATCCGAGCCGGTCGCGCAGAAGCTGTGCCAGTAGGCCACCGCGAAGCGCAGGTAGTCCTTCATGGACTTGCCCGCGACGACCCGCTGCTCGTCGTACCAGCGGAACGCGAGGGGATTCCTGGATTGGGGGCCCTCGTACGCGATCTTCCCGATGCCTTTGAAGTATTCCGTCTCGCCGATCAGCACACTCATGGTTGGAGTCCTCCACGCAAGCAGGCCCTGTCGCCCGGCCGATCCCTGCGGCCGGATTCGCCGGGATTCGTCCGGCGCGCGCGGGCCATGATGATGATACCCTTGAACCGCACGCGATGGAGGCCTTCTCGCGCATCCTGTTGACCGGGGGCGGCACCGCCGGCCACGTGAACCCCGCGCTCGCCATCGGCCGCGCGCTCGGCGACGAGCGCACGGCGTTTCTCTACGCCGGCGTCCGCGGACGCGCGGAGGCCGACATCGTCCCGCGAGACGGCATCCCGATCCGGTTCGTGCGGGCGTCGCCGTATCCCGGCGCCAGGCCGTCCTTCGCGTGGCCGGGCTTCCTGTTCAACCTCGCCGTCGGAACGGCGCAGGCCCTCGGCATCATCCGTTCGTTCGCGCCGGATATCATCGTCGGCACCGGCGGGTTCGCGTCGGCCCCGACGATGTTCGCCGCCGCGATCCTGCGGCGGCTGCACCTCCTGTCCGCGCGGGTGTACGTCCACGAGCAGAATGCGGCGCCGGGCAGACTGAACCTGCTCGTCGGCCGCCTCGCCGACCGCGTGTTCGTGACCTTCCCGGAGACGCTGGCCGCGTTTCCGGCGAACGCCGTCCTGGCCGGCTACCCGTTGCGGCGGCGCATCCAGCCCGCGGCCCGCGACGCGGCGCGCGCCGCGCTCGACTTCCACGTGCCTCCCGGCCGCCAGGTGATCGTCGCCTTCGGCGGATCGCAGGGCGCCCGGACGATCAACCGGGCCGTCGTGGACGCGCTGGGCCCGCTGCTCCCGCGGCAGGACCGGCTGTTCGTCATCCACGGCACCGGCCTGCGCCGCGACGGCGCGTCTCGCGACGAGGACGCGGAAACCCGGTCGCGGCTCGCGCAGCGGTATTCGGAGGAGGAACGGCGCGCGATCGACGGGTTCTACGTGGCGCGGCCGTACTTCCACAACATCGAGCAGGTGTACGCCCTCGCGGACCTCGTCGTGGTGCGCGGCGGCGCGGGCACGCTCAACGAGGTCGCCGCGCTGGGGTTGCCCGCGATCGTGGTGCCGAAGATCAACCTCCCGGGCGAGCACCAGGTGATGAACGCGCGCGCGCTCGCCGCGGGCGGCGGCGCGGCCGTGCTCTACGAAGAGACGCGGAACGAGGACGGGCACGCCGTGGAGTCGCTGGACGGGCAGCTGCTGGCCGGCACCGTCCTGTCGCTTGTCGACGAGCCCGGTCGGCTCCATCAGATGGGCGCGGCCAACCGGGCGTTCGTGAGGGGCGACGCGCTCGAGACGATCCGGCGGTCGATTGCCGGCGTGGACGTGGCGGCCGAAGCGGCGGAGGGAGCGGTGGCCGACCAGGCGGGCGGCGGCGCCCGCGTCGCGCCACTCCTGTCCAGCGAGGCGCTGCTGTACGCACTCGAGCACCGGCGCGCGTCCACGGTCCCGGCCGGCGAGCGCCGTCCCGAACAGCCGGCGCCGGGAGACCGTCCCTACTACGTCGCTCGTTCGGCATCGCTCCTCGCGAGCCCGTCGTGGGAGGCGCGCAACCTGGGCGTGAAGCTCATCGGCCTGCTCGAGGCCGGCGAGCGGCTTCCGCTCGTAGTCGGCCTGCTGAAGGACCGTCGGCCGGCCCCGTGGTTCCAGCGCATGTTCGGCGGGGACTTCGAGCAGGTCGGGTTCATCCGCCGCAACGCCCTCACCGCGATCGCGCGGATCGGCATCGTGACGCCGGCGGTCGAGGACGTGCTCGCCGCGGCCCTCGAGGACCCGTACTACGAGGCGCGCGCGGAAGCGTGCCGGGCCATCACGATCCTGGATCGAGACCTGAGCGACGGGGCCCGGGCGCGCCTCATCACGGGCCTCATCCGCCTGCTGGGCGACCGCTGGCTCGAGGTGGCCGCGTCCGCGGCCGAAGCGCTGGGGCACGTCGGCGGTGAGACCGACGCGCGGCCGGCGCTCGTGGCGCTCGAGGATCACAAGTTCTGGACCGTGCGCGCGGCGGGCCTGCGCGGCCTGCATGCCCTCGTCGAACGCGGGTGCGGGGGCGACCTCGACGCGCTCGAGCGCGAGGTGCGCGCCTTCGCGCTGACCGCCACGGACTTCCGGCCCGAGTTCAGTATCCGCACGTCGTACGCGCGGCTCATCCGGGCCATCGGGACGAAGAGGAGCGCGTCGTGATTCACGCTATGGGGCACCTCCTGACGGGCGGCTACCGCGCGTACTCGTTCCTGCGCCTCCTCGACTACCTCTCGGTCCGGTCAATCGGCGCGGCGATGACCGCGTTCATCCTGGTGCTGGTGGTGATGCCGCGGTTCATGTGGTACCTGCACCGCCGCGGCCTCGTGGACCAGACGCGCGACACCGGCGTCCCCTCGTCGTTCGACAAGGCCGGCACGCCCTCGATGGGCGGCGCCGTGATGGTGGGCGCGGTCTTCGCCGCCTGCCTGATCTGGTGCGACCCGGCGAACGGGTTCGTCTGGGCCGTCCTGGCCGCCATGCTCTGGTTCGCGGCCATCGGCTTCTCCGACGACCTGGCGAAGTGGAAGGCGCGATCGGGCAACCGCGGCATGAGCGAGAGCCGGAAGCTGGTGCTGCAGGGCGTGTTCGCGGCGCTGTTCGTGGCGTTTCTCGCCAGCCCGTGGTCGCCGCTCCCGGCGCGGGAGGCGGGCACGCTGTACGTGCCCTTCGTCAAGCATGCCGTCCTGTCGTCCACATGGGTCTACCTGCCGATCGTGTTCTGCTTCGTCGTGCTGGTCGGGAACGCCGTGAACCTCACCGACGGCCTCGATGGCCTGGCGATCGTCCCCTCGGCGTTCGCCGTCGCGACCCTCGGCATGTTCGCGTGGATCATGGGCAACGCGATCTGGTCGCACTACCTCTTCTTTCCGTTCTTCCCGGGCGTGGGCGAACTCGTGGTGGTGTGCGCGGCGTTCGTGGGAGCCGCCATCGGGTTCCTGTGGTTCAACGCGTACCCGGCGCAGGTCTTCATGGGCGACGCCGGGTCGCTGGCCATCGGCGGATGCCTCGCCACGGTGTCGGTCCTGGTCAAGCAGGAGGGGCTGTTCCTGATCCTCGGCGGCCTTTTCATCGCCGAGGCCGTGACCTCGCAGGTCCAGGACAAGATCGGCATCAAGTGGCTCGGACGGCGCCTGTTCTACCGCGCGCCGCTCCACCACCAGCTGCAGCACATCGGGATCGCCGAGACGAAGGTCGTCATCCGGTTGTGGATCGTGTCGCTCCTCCTGGCGCTCGCGTCAATCGCCACCGTCAAGTTGCGGTGATGGCGGGCGCTCTCGTCCAGAGGCTCCGGAGATGAGACTCACAAGATGGGCCGCCGCGCTGGCCGCCTCCGCGCTCGTGGGATCGGCGCCGCTCGCGGGCCAGGCGGTGTCGGCTCCCGGGCCGCCGGCTGACGACGTCGACGCGGCGTCGGCCGCCCGGTTCGCCAATCTCGCGCTGGCGTGCGTGCACCAGGAGTACCCGAACAAGATCGCCCACGTGCTCAGCAGCGACGCGGACGTGAAGCCCCCGCGCGAGCTGACGCCGGCGTTCTACGGCTGCTTCGACTGGCACTCGTCCGTCCACGGCCACTGGCTGCTCGCCCGGCTCGCGCGCACGTTTCCCGACGCGCCGTTCGCCCCTCGTGCCCGGGCGGCGCTCGCGGAGAGCCTGACGCCGGCGCACACCGGTGTCGAAGCGCAGTATCTTGCAGGGCCCGGGCGCGCGAGCTTCGAGCGGCCGTATGGGCTGGCGTGGCTGCTGCAGCTCGCCGCCGAATTGCGCGAGTGGGACGACACGCAGGCGCGGGAGTGGGCCGCGGCGATCCGCCCGCTCGAAGCGGCGGCGGCGGCCCGGCTCACGGTCTGGCTGCCGAAGCTCTCGCGGCCGATCCGGATCGGCGAGCACGATCAGACCGCGTTCGCCTTCGGCCTCGTGCTCGACTGGGCGCGGACGGCCGGAGATTGGGCGATGATCGATCTCGTCACGCGGAAGATCCGGGAGTTCTACTTCACCGACCGCGGCTGCCCGCTGAACTACGAACCGTCGGGACAGGACTTCCTCTCGCCGTGCATCGCCGAGGCCGACGTGATGCGCCGCGTGCTGCCCGCCGCCAAGTTCGGGCCCTGGTTGCGCGCGTTCCTGCCTCAGATCCCGGCTGACGGTTCCGAAGGGTGGCTCGAACCGGTGGTCGTGACCGACCCGAGCGATCCGAAACTCGCGCACCTCGACGGACTGAACCTCAGCCGCGCGTGGATGCTGGACGGGATCGTGAGCGGCCTTCCGCCGGGCGACGCGCGCCGGGCCTCGCTGAAGGCGGCAGCCGACCGGCACCGTGCCGCCGGCCTGAAGGCCGTGACCGGGGAGCACTACGAGGGCGGGCACTGGCTGGGCAGCTTCGCCGTCTACCTGTCGACCGGACGGGGGATCGGATCGGGGACGGCGCGCCGGAAGTGACAAGGACCGCTTCTACGGTCGATCCGGCTCGGCGGCGTGGTGCTGCAGGGCCTCCCACTGGTTCATGAGGTCCCCGACCTCCCACATCAGCTTCTGGTGGCGGTCCACGACGGACTGTGACTGCTCGCGGTCCTCGTAGAACCCCGGCTGCGACATGGCCGCTTCCAGCTTCGCGACTTCCTGTTCGCGCTCGGTGATGCGCCCCTCGAGTTCGCTGATGCGGCTGTGGAGGACCTTGCGGGCGCGCTCCCGCTTCTGCGCGTCCGCGTCGGCGCGCTTCTTCGCGCCGTAGCCGGCCACGCGATCGGCTTTCGGCGCGGCCGCACGCGGCATCTGCGGCGCCGATGGCAAGGGCCCGGCCGGGGCCGCGGTCTTGCGAGCCGCCTGCGTCGGGGCTCTCGGCGCGAGGCTGGGCTTCCCGAGGCCGTCGGCGAGCGCTGGCGCCTGGCCCGCGTGGGCCTTGCTCCAGTGGAACTCCTCGTACGTGCCCGGGTAGAGCACGGCGCGCCCGTTGCCGATCTCGACGACCTTCGTCGCGAGCTTGTCGATGAAGTACCGGTCGTGCGACACGACAACGAGCGTCCCGCCGTAGTCCATGAGCGCGTCGAGCAGCACGTCCTTCGAGTCGAGATCGAGGTGGTTCGTCGGCTCGTCGAGGAGCAGCGTGTTGGACGGCTGCAGCAGCATCCGCGCCACTGCGAGGCGCGTGCGCTCACCGCCGGAGAGCACGCCCACCCGCTTGTAGACGTCGTCGCCCGAGAAGAGGAACCCGCCCAGGATGTCGCGGATCATCGGGACCATGTGCACGGGCGACCCGGACGAGAGCGTCTGGTAGACCGTCAGGTCCGGATCGAGGCGGACGGCCTCGTCCTGGGCGAAGTACTGCAGGACGACCTGGTGGCCGAGGGTGCGCGCGCCCCCGTCCGGCTCCTCGACGCCCGAGAGCAGGCGCATGAGCGTGGACTTTCCCGCGCCGTTCGGGCCGAGGAGCGCGATCCGATCGCCGCGCTCGACGAAGAGATCGATCCCGTCGAAGACGCGCGTCGTCCCGTACGCCTTGCGCACCTTCTTGAGGTCGAAGACCATCCGGCCGCTCTTTCCGCTCGTCGGGAACTTGAAGCGCACGCGCTTCCGTTCGGGCGGCACCTCGATGGGGACGACCCGCTCGAGCATCTTGATGCGGTCCTGCACCTGCGACGCCTTCGTCGCCTGGTAGCGGAACCGGTTGACGAACATCTCGATGCGCGCGACCTCCTCGTCCTGGCGGCGCTTGGCGTCGCGCAGCCGATCCAGCCGCGCGTCCCGCTCCACCAGGTACTGCGAGTAGTTGCAGGCGTAGTCGACGAGCCCCCGCAGGTGGATGTCCGTGATGCGATCGACGACGGCGTCGAGGAAGTAGCGATCGTGCGAGACGAGGATGACGGCGTGCGGGTAGTCGTGGAGGTACTCCTCGAGCCAGTTGCGCGCGTCGAGGTCGAGGTGGTTCGTCGGCTCGTCGAGGAGCAGCAGGTCCGGCTTCTCGAGCAGCAGCTTGGCCAGCGCGATGCGCATCTGCCAGCCACCGGAGAAGGTGGCGGTCGGCTTGTCGTAATCCGCCGGACTGAAGCCGAGGCCGCGCAGCACGGTGTCGATCTTCAAGTCGATGGCGTAGCCGTCGTGCAGCCGGAACCGGTCCTGCAGGTCGCTGTAGCGGTGCAGCATCGACTCGTGGTCGGAGGCGGGCACCGCGGGATCGCCGAGCCGGTCCTCGATGACCTGCATCTCGGCGCGCACGTCGATGAGCCACTGGAAGGCCGTCCCGGCCTCCTCGTGCAGCGTCTTGCCCTCGTGCGTCAGGCCGTCCTGCGGCAGATAGCCCACCCGCAGGTCCGCCGGCTTCACGACCGACCCGGAGTCCGGCTCGTCGAGGCTCGCGAAGATGCGCAGCAACGTCGTCTTGCCGGCGCCGTTCGGCCCGCAAAGCCCGACGCACTCCCGGTCGGAAACCTGCCAGGTGACGTCCTCGAGGAGGACGCGCGCGCCGAACGACTTGGTGATCGACGAAAGCTGGATCATGCCTCTGACAGGCTGCGGGGACCCTCGCCGCGCGCCACGCCGGCGTCCGCACCGGTGCGCCACGCACGAACCTGCAAGTGTACTACACCGCCGGTGCCGGGCCAGGCGACGCCAGCCATGCGGCCTGGTCCGGCGTAAAGGTTTCTGCCCACACGGGTTAGGAGTTCTATAATCGATCCCGACTGCCGGGCCGCCCCTGCCGTCTAACTAGACGAGTGCGCGGCCGGATTCCCGGACCGACCAGACGGGCAGGAGAGCTCAGCGATCACGCCGACATGACCGCCACCGACGAGGAACTCGTCGCCCGCTCGATCGCCGGCGACACCGAGAGCTTCAACCAGCTCATCCTGCGATGGGAGCGGCCGATTTATGCCCTGGCTTACCGGCAGATCGGCCGGGAAGACGACGCGCGCGACATCGTGCAGGACGCGTTCCTGCGCGCGTTCCGGGCGCTGCCCGGCTTCAAGGGCGAAGCCAAGTTCTCGTCCTGGCTCTACCGGATCACGCT
This sequence comes from uncultured Acidobacteriota bacterium, assembly GCA_963809475.1. Classification (GTDB taxonomy): domain Bacteria; phylum Acidobacteriota; class Vicinamibacteria; order Vicinamibacterales; family JAKQTR01; genus JAKQTR01. Next base: position 671,398 of record CAWEJS010000002.1, on the reverse strand, counting down.
GAACCTGTGCCGCGACTTCATGCGGCGGGCGAAGCGGGCGCCGTTCCTGCCGGTCCCGGAGGGTATGGAGCTCACGGACCTGGCGTCCACGGAATCGACGAGGGTGGAATCGGTCGAGGATGTCGTCACGCGCGAGGACCTCAGCCGGCACGTGGCCCGCGCGATGGGGGTGCTGCCGGAAGAGCAGCGCTCCGCCATCCTCTTGAAGGAGTACCACGGGCTGACGTTTCAGGAGATCGCCGAGTTGCAGGGAGTGCCGCTCAGCACGGTCAAGACGCGCCTCTACCAGGGGCTGACCGTGCTGCGGCGCGAGCTCGACCGGCGCGGCAGTGGCCCGACGAGGGCCGAGGGCAGAACGCCATGAGCGATTCACGGTATTGCGGCAATTCCGACGTAGTGATGTCGTACCTCTACGAGGACGGCGACGGGGAGGAGCGGCGCGCCTTCGAGGCGCATCTCCGGGACTGCAGCGCGTGCGCGAAAGAGGTGGCGGACCTGCGCGCGGTCCGGCGCGAGATGGCCGCGTGGGCGCCGCCCGAGACGGTGCTCGACTTCCGCATCGTGCGCGCCCCGGCGCCGGTTCGCGGGCGCTGGGCGTTCCCGAAGCTGTGGGCCATGCCCGCGTGGGCGCAACTCGCGGCCGCCTCGCTCGTCGTCGGCGTCGCCGTCGGTCTGTCGGGCCTCGACATCCGCTACGACCAGAACGGCCTGGTGGTCCGCACGGGCTGGAGCCAGCCCGCCCCGACGCAGGCCAGGGCCGTGGTGCCGGCGGTCGCGCCCACGAGCGCGGACGCGCCGTGGCGGGCCGATCTGACGGCCATGGAAGAGCAGCTGCGCGCCGAGCTGCGTCAGGCGGCGCCGGTCTCGACGTCGCCGGCCGCGTCGGCCGTTCAGCCCGTGTCCGCTTCGGGCGGCAAGGGGATGAGCGACGCCGAATTCCTGGCGCGCGTGCGGCAGCTCATCGAGGCGAGCGAGACGCGCACGCAGCGCGAAATGGCGCTCCGCCTCGCTCAGGTCGTGCGCGACGTCGACACTCAGCGCCGCGCGGACTTGACGCGGGTGGCAGACGGGCTGGGCGTGCTCGAGGGCCGCACCGGGGCGGCGGTGGCGCAGCAGCGTGAACTGATGAACTACCTGGTCCGCGTGTCGCAGCGGCAGCAGTAACGCCGCTGCCGCCGTCACGCAACGTGTCAGGACCGGTATGCGGATGACGGAGGATGTGACGTGAGCGTTCGAACGATACTCCGAAACCTCGTGTTCGCTGCATGCGGGCTGGCGCTGGCGGTGCCCGCCCTGGCGCAGGCCAGGCAGGCGGCAGCGCCGGCGCCGGATCCGCAGGTGGCCGGACGGTACCAGATGGCCATCATGGCCGATGTCCTCGAGCGCGCCGTCCAGCAGGGGGCCCGCCTGATGAGCAACCAATTGCAGGGCGCCATGCCGCAGATGCTGCTCATGGGGGGGCTGGCGCGTGCCCGGGGCTTCCGCCTGGACGGGTACGGCCTCTTCTTCGACGTCGATGTGCCCGCCATGCGTCAGAGCATGGTCTGGTCGTTCCGGACGCTCGACCTGACGAACGCCGGCGCCGCCGGCGCCATCGAGTCTCTGAAGGCCCATCTGAAGACGGTCAACGACCCGGCGCAGCGGCGCGAACTCGACCAGGCGATCCGCCAGCTCGAGCTGCAGATTGCTCCCTTCTCGAGCCCGGCCGATGCCGTCCGGGCCGACGTCAGCATCCGGCGCGAGGGACAGCCCACCGTGGTGGCGCTGCCCAAACCCGAACCCCGCGCCGAGCCGCCCGTTGCCGCCCAGGGCCGGATCGCCTCCGGCGCCGAGGATGACCCCGGCGAGGCCTACACGGCCGCCGTCAAGGACGCCCTCATCGACGCCATGCTGCGTTATAGTCAGTCCCTGTCGCTGGGCCCGGAGGAGTGGCTGGTGGTCGCCGCGCGCGACCGCGGCGAGCCCGGGGTCGTGGCGGACGATCCGTTCGACGTCGTGACGATCCAGCTGCGCATCAAGGGGGCCGATCTGGCGGCGCTGCACGCCGGCCGGCTCGCGCCCGACGAGGCGCGCAAGCGGGTGGAGGTGCGGGTGTACTGATAGAGTGGAACTCTCCGGGCGCCCCTGGTGACTAATCGGAGTGAACGAAAGGGACCCGAATGCAGACCAACCTCTCCCGTGCAGTACTCGCGGCGGCGGTTATGCTCGCCCTCGGCGTCTCCGGCTGCGGCGGCCCGGACGTCGACGTCGCAAAGGTCATCAAAGTCAACGACGTGACGACCGGCTGGTTCGACGTCGGAGTCGTCAACGGCCAGAACAAGCTCGTCCCGAGCGCGTCGTTCTCAGTGACCAACACCGGGACGGTGAAGCTCAGCGGGCTCCAGGTGATGGCGGTGTTCCGGTTCGTCGGGGAGGCGGAGGAACTCGGGTCCGCGACGGTCGCCCTTCGAGGCCCCGACGCCCTCGGCCCTTCGGCGACGAGCAAGCCGATCACCGTCCGCGCCACCTGGGGCTTCACCGGCGAGCAGCCCCGCGCCCAGATGCTGATGCACACGCAGTTCAAGGACGCGCGCGTCGAGATCTTCGCGAAGTACGGCCCGAAGGCCTTCGTCAGGCTCACGGAAGCGAAGGTCGCGAGGCAGTTGCTCACGAAGTAGTGAAGAAGCAAGAAGCAAGAAGCAAGAAGGCAGTCTAGCTGTCACGCCCCTTCACCAGCGGGACGAAGCGGACCGGAATCACGCTGCGTGTCGTGACGTGTCCCGCCTGATCTTTCACCATCACCCTGAGATCCTGGACGTCGTACCTCGGCCCGACCGGCACGATCAGCCGGCCTCCGGGCTTGAGTTGCGCGACGAGCGCCGCAGGCACCTCTTCCGGTGCGGCCGTCACCAGGATGATGTCGAACGGCGCCTGCTCCGGCCACCCGAGGTACCCGTCGCCGCTGCGTACGGTGATGTTGGCGTAGCCCAGCCGCTGGAGGGTCGAGGCCGCCGAGCGGGCGAGGGGCTCGAGCAGTTCGATGGTGAAGACGTGCGCCACCAGCCGGGACAGCACGGCCGCCTGGTAGCCGGACCCGGTGCCCACTTCCAGCGCGCGGTCCCCGGGCGAGGGCTTCGCCAGCTCCGTCATCAGCGCGACGATGTAGGGCTGGGAGATGGTCTGGCCGAAGCCGATGGCGAGGGGACTGTCCCCGTAGGCGTCGTCGCGCATGGCGCCGGGGACGAACTCGTGCCGCGGCACGGCGCGCATCGCGTCCAGGACCCGCGGGTCCGTGACGCCCCTCGCCGCGATTTGCCCGGCCACCATGGCCAGCCGCGCGTGGAGCAGCGGATCCTGGCCGGCACGATCCGCCGCGCCGTCGGAAGGCGCCATCGGCATCACCATCATCCAGCCGGCGACGATCAACGCGGGTGCGCTGCGGACCACCAGTTATAATGCCGGGATGTCACCGCCGCAGCCCGGGCCGCAGCACCTGGATCGCCGCCTGGGCCCGATCGACGCCGCCGCCATCGTCATCTCGAACGTCATCGGCGTCGGCATCTTCATCACGCCGCAGATCATCGCACAGGCCGTGCCTCATCCGCTGGGGTTTCTTGCGGTCTGGCTGGGCGGCGGGCTGCTGGCCTTCGCCGGCGCGACGGCGTACGCCGAGCTCGGAACGCTGCGCCCGAGATCGGGCGGCGAGTACGTCTACCTGAGGGAAGGCTACGGTCAGCTGGCGGCCTTCCTGACCGGGTGGACCTCGTTCGTGGCCGGGTTCGCCGGCGCGATGGCCGCGGGGGCCCTTGGTGCGGCGGACTATCTCGGGCGATTCGTCCCGGCCGCCCAGGACGCGACGCCGATCTTCACGATCCCCGTCCCGGGCCTGCCGCTCGTGTTCTCGCCGCGCACGATCGTGGCGCTGACCGCGATCGTCGCGTTGGCGCTCATCCACGTCCGCGGCCTCGGCCCCGGGCGCGTCGTGCAGAACACCCTCGCGGCGCTCAAGGTCGGCGCGCTGGTCCTCTTCGTGGCCCTGGGGCTCGCCAGCGGCCGCGGCGACGTCGCGCACCTCTCGGCCGTGCCGACGGCGGCCTCCTTCAACCTGCCGCTCGCCATCATCGTCGTGATGTTCTCGTACAGCGGGTGGAACGCCGCCGCGTACGTGGCGGAGGAGATCCACGACCCGGGCCGGAACGTCCCGCGCGCCTTGGCCATCGGCACGTCGGCGGTCGTGCTGGTCTACCTGGGCCTGAACGTGCTCTACCTCTATGCCATGCCGATTGGCGACATCGCCACGGCCCGGTCCGAGATCGCGATGCTCGCCGCCGACCGGCTGCTCGGGCCAACCGCCGCCCGGTTGCTGGGGGCGCTGGCCGTCGTCGTGCTCCTCGGCAGCCTGAGCGCGATGACGACCGCCGGCCCCCGCGTCTACTTCGCCATGGCTCGGGACGGGGCGTTCTTCCGCGCCGCCGCCCGGATCCACCCGCGGTATCACACGCCGTGGGTCGCCATCCTCGCGCAGGCCGTCTGGAGTTCGATTCTGGTCCTGACGAACACGAAGGACCAGCTTGCCGAGTACACCGGCTTCGCGGTCCTGCTCTTCTCGGCGTTCGCGGTGAGCACTATTTTCGTGCTCCGCCGGCGGCACCCCGACGAGCCGCGCCCGTTCAAGGCGTGGGGTTACCCGGTCGCACCCGCCGTCTTCGTGATCGCCGCGCTGGCGGTCACGGTGGCGTCCATCGTCGGCCGCCCGGGCCCCTCACTGTGGGGTGCGCTGATCATCGCGGCGGGCCTGCCGGCCTACATCTTCTTCAGACGCTCGGCGCGAGCGGCCGCGGGAGACCGGGCAGCCCGCTGAACGGGCGCTCCGCCGAGGGTCAACTCCGGCGCCGCCTCAGAAGGGCCCAGAGGGTGGCTGCCGCGAGTGTGCCGTCACACGCCGCGAAGATGAGGTACGACGCCGGCGATCCCCGCCAGACGTGGTCCAGCACGAAGAGCGCCGACCCGGCCCCCTTCAGGAACGGCCCCATCACCCACAGGTAGCCGCGGTACCGTTCCGGATCGCGGCAGGGCAGCACGTAGCCTGCTGCGATCGCCAGCGCGAAGAGGCCGTTCAGGTCGGCATGGATGGGAGGGGCGGGCGCCCCCAGGCCGAACCACGTCTGCAGCAACCCCCGGCCGGCGAGCAGGCCGATGCCCAGCATGGCGTCATAGACGAGCGAGACGATCGCCACCCCGCGCAGCGCCCCACGAGACGAGAAAGCCCCGGGCGATGTCGCCCGGGGCCTTGGAACGTCGCGAGCTTCGTGACTCACGGATCGGGACTACCGAGACATCGGCTCGAGCCAGGCTTCGTAGGTCATCGTGTTCCAGTCGCGGATGTTCAGTTCGAACACGAGCGGCCGGTAGCCGGGGGCCGCCACTTCGATCCGGTGCACACCCAGGCTCAGCGGCAGCTTCTGGAACATGTTGTCGAAGTCGTCCACGCGGCCGGCGTAGTACCCGTCGACGTAGACCGACGCCGTATTGGGCTTCACTTTCAACCGGACTCCGCCCATCGGCTCCCGCCCGCCACCGCTGCCATAGCCCGAGCCGTAGCCGTAGCCGTCACCGTACCCATACCCGTCGCCGTAGCCGTAGCCAGAGCCGTAGCGGCCGTCGTAGTACCGGCCGTAGCCGTAGTTCCCGTAATTGCCGTACCCGTACGGCGAGTAGTACGGGTCGTAGTAGAAGTAGCCGAGGCCGAAACCGCCGTAGGCCCACAGATTGTTGTACCAGCCGTACGGGCTGCCGTAGTACCCGTTGTAACCGTTGTTGCCGTAGTACCCGTTGTAGCCGTAATACCCGTTGTAGGAGCCATCGCCCGGATAGTAGCCTCCGCCGCTGCCTCTTGGCCCCACCGGCACATTGCCCCGGGGAACGGCCGTGCCGATCGACGGGTTGCCGCCGCGCGGACGCGAATACCAGGGCGCTCCGGTCGCGCCGGACGGATCGCCGGAGGCGCCGCGGGAGCGTCCAGCCGCCTGATCGTCGGTGGGAGAGCGGTACCCGCCACCATCACGAGGCCGGGCCTCGCGGCCTGACGCGCCCTCGTTGCTGCGGCCGCTCGAGCCGCTGCCTCTCGGGACGGCCGTGCCGGCCTGACGGCCCCCGCCGCCCGAGCCTCCCCAGGTCGGCCCGCCGCCCGAGCCCGATGACGTGGCGGGCGCGGAGCCGCCGCCGCTCGAGGCCCCTCCGCCGCTGCTCACGTGGCCGCCGCCGCCACCCTGGCCGCCACCCTGGCCGCCTCCACCACCGGCGCTGCCGTGGCCACCGCCGCGGGACTGGGCGAACACACCCGACGGGCCGACGGTCAGCAGCGCCAGCGTCAGCGCGACAAAGACAACGCCAAAGAGAGTAGGCCGTTTCATGGCAGGTCTCCTCCTCCACCCGTGGCAGCTGCAACTTCGCTGCCAGCCAGGAGAGACGCGAATGTGCAACAAATCTACGCCTGGCCGGCCGGGTTGTCCAGCCCGGATGCCATCGACCTGTTGCTCCCGTCCCGTTTTCTTGACACTATTCTCCCGTGATCCATTCCACCACGATTCTCGCCGTCCGGCACATGGGCCGCGTCGTCATGGCCAGCGACGGCCAGGTCACCCTCGGCGACGCCATCGTCAAGCACGGTGCGCGCAAGATCCGGCGCTTGTACAACGACAAGGTGCTGGCCGGGTTCGCCGGCTCCGCCGCCGACTCCTTCGCGCTGTTCTCGCGTTTCGAGGCGAAGCTCGAGCAATACCGGGGCAACCTCGAACGGTCCGCGGTCGAGCTCGCCAAGGACTGGCGGACCGACCGCGCGCTCCGGCGGCTCGAAGCGATGCTGATCGTGGCCGACGAGAAGGCCACGTTCCTGCTCTCAGGCACCGGAGATCTCATCGAGCCGGACGACGGCATCGTGGGGATCGGGTCGGGCGGCAACTACGCCGTGGCCGCGGCCCGGGCGCTGGCCGCGCACACGCAGATCGACGCGCGCGTGATCGCGGAGATCGCGATGGGCGTCGCGGCCGGGATCTGCATCTACACCAACTCGACCCTGACGATTGAGGAGATCGCCGCCACGGCCTGATCGGCCGCCGGCCACGTCCCATGCCGCTCTTCCTTCCGACTCCCGAGAACACGCTCGCCACGGCGCTGACCCCGCGCCAGATCGTGGCGGAGCTCGACAAGTACGTCGTCGGCCAGCACAAGGCCAAGCGCGCGGTGGCCATCGCGCTGCGGAACCGCCTGAGGCGCCAGCAGCTGCCGCCCGACATGGCCGAGGAAGTGGCGCCGAAGAACATCCTGATGATCGGGCCGACCGGCGTCGGCAAGACCGAGATCGCCCGCCGGCTGGCCCGCCTGGCGCAGTCGCCGTTCATGAAGGTCGAGGCGTCGCGCTTCACCGAGGTCGGCTACGTCGGCCGCGATGTCGAGTCGATGATCCGCGATCTCGTCGAGATCGCCGTCGGCATGGTGCGCGACGAGCGCGTCCGCGAGGTGCGCCACACGGCCGAAGAGCGGGCCGAGGAGCGGCTGCTGGACCTGCTGCTGCCGCCGCGGCCGCACGCAGCGGCCGAGGACGGCCCCGCGATGGAGCCGGCGACCCAGACGCGCGAGCGGCTCCGGGCGCAGCTGCGCGAGGGGAAGCTCGATCAGCGGACCGTCGAGGTCGACGTGCGCGACGGGGGCCTGCCGCTCATGCAGGTCGTCGGCGGCGCGTCGATGGAGGAGCTCGGCCTCAACCTGAAGGACATGCTGCCCGGGATGTTCCAGGGGCGGCGCCGCTCGAGCACGCTGAAGGTGCCCGACGCCCGCGCGCACCTCATCGAGGAGGAGCAGCAGAAACTCGTCGACATGGAGAGCGTCGCGCGGACGGCCATCGAGCGGGTCGAGCAGAGCGGCATCCTCTTCGTCGACGAGATCGACAAGATCGCCGGGCGGGAAGGCGGCCACGGGCCCGACGTGAGCCGCGAAGGCGTGCAGCGGGACATCCTGCCCATCATCGAGGGGACCACCGTCAACACGAAGCACGGGATGGTGCGGACCGATCACATTCTCTTCATCGCCGCCGGGGCGTTCCACGTTTCGAAGCCGTCGGACCTCATCCCTGAGCTGCAGGGCCGGTTCCCGATCCGGGTCGAGCTCGAGCCCCTGGGGCGCGCCGACTTCATCCGCATCCTCCGCGAACCCCGGAACGCGCTCATCACCCAGTACACCGCGCTGCTCGGCACGGAGGGCGTGGATCTCGTCTTCACCGACGATGCCATCGAGCGCGTGGCGGAGCTCGCGGCGCTGGTCAACGAGCGCATGGAGAACATCGGCGCGCGCCGCCTGCACACCGTGATGGAGAAGCTGCTCGACGAGATCTCCTTCGAGGGGCCCGACCTCGCCGGGAGATCGATTACGATTGACGGCGCGTACGTGGATCGCATGCTCGCAGACACCGTCCGGAACGAGGACCTGAGCCGGTACATCCTGTGAAACGCGCGCGAGTCATCGTGCTGCTGTGCCTGGCCGCCGCCGGACTGATCGTGCCCGGGTGCGGGAAGAAGGGGCCCCCGCTCGCCCCGCTCGTGCGCGTGCCGGGCCGGGCCATGGATCTGAAAGCGCGGCGGACGGGCAGCACGGTCACCCTCACGTTCACCGTGCCGTCCGTCAACCTCGACGACACAAAGCCGGCGGACGTCGGGAAGGTGGAGGTGTTCGCGTACACGGCCATGGCCCAGAACGACGTCCGGGACGTGCGGCGCATGACGCTGGTGGCGTCGCTTCCCGTCCGGAAGCCGCCGGACGCCGACGCGGGCACGCTCGAGCGGCGCACGGCCGGCGGGGAGGGCAGGCCCGCGGCGCCAGGCATGCCGGCTGCGCCAGCCCGGCCGGCCGAGCCCGGACTGGCGCAAGGCGCGCTCGTGACCGTCACCGAGACGCTCGACGCGAGCATGCTCAAGCCCCTGGCGCCGGACCAGAAGCCGAAGGCGGCGCCCCGGGCGGCGGAGCCGCGCGCATGGTTCGACGCGCCGCCGCTGCCGCCGCTGGCCGGACCGCCGGCGGTGGCGGAGGCCAGCCGCTATTACGTGGTCTACGGCGTCAGCCGGCGCGGCAACCGCGGCGGCGCGTCGCCGCGGCCTCCCGTGCCGCTCGCCGCGGCGCCCGCAGCGCCGGCGAAACCGGAGTTGGACGTCACCGAGGGCGGCGTCGCAGTGAAGTGGTCCGTGCCCGAAGGGACGCGGCGTCCGTTCCAGGAGCCCGCGGACGAGGGAACCCTCGGCGCAACGTACCGCGGCATGGCCTCAGCGCCTGTCCCGTCGTACGTCGTCTACCTCGCGCCGCACAGGCGGGTACCGACCCCGGCGGTGACGGCGGCGGTTGCGGCACCAGCGCCGGCCTCGCCAGCGCCGGGGCCAGTCCTGCTCACGGAGAAGCCGGTCACCACGCTCACGTGGGTGGACACGCAGGCGGAGTTCGGGGTCGAGCGCTGTTACGATGTGAGAACGGTCGTGGTCCGGGGCCCCGCCACGCTCGAGAGCGAGGCGTCGCCCGTCGCGTGTGTGACGCCCGTCGACACGTTCCCGCCGGCCGCGCCGGCGGGGCTGGCCGCGGTGGCGGGCGAGGGTGCCGTCAGCCTGATCTGGACGGGCGTCGCCGCGCCGGACCTTGCGGGCTACCTGGTGCTGCGGGCGGAGGCGCCGAACGGCACGCTGGCGCCGCTCTTCGACACGCCGCTCAAGGAGACCACGTACCGGGATGCGTCGGCCCGGCCCGGGGTCCGGTACGTCTACGCCGTCGTGGCCGTGGACAACACGTCACCGGGGAACCGCAGCGCCGCGTCGAACACCGTGGAGGAGATGGCGAGGTAGGGAAGCAAGAGGATCGCCCCGATGGATCGCATCTACCGGATCGAATGGAAGGGTGACGCGCGCCACGCCGTCGAGCGGGACGGCGTGCTGTCGCTGGTGCGCGGCGACATCTTCGGACGCTACGAGCCAGGAGAGAGAGTCGCCGAGGGTTTCGGGACCTCCTTCACTCCGGCGGTGCGCGTGCTGGCCCCCGTCGTGCCGGGCAAAATAGTGGGGATCGGGCTCAACTACAAGGACCACGCCGCCGAGCAGGGCAAGCCGTTGCCGGTGCAGCCGATGATCTTCCTCAAGCCGTCCACCGCCGTCATCGCGCCCGGCGAGGCCATCCGCCTGCCGCGCGGCGCCGGACGCATCGATCACGAAGCCGAGATGGCGCTGGTCATCGGGCGGAGGGCCACCCGGGTGCCGGTCGAGCACGCGGCGGCCTGCGTGCTCGGCGTCACCTGCGCGAACGACGTCACGGCGCGCGACCTGCAGAACCGCGGGGTGCAGTACTCGCACGTCAAGGGATTCGACACCTTCGCGCCCCTCGGCCCGTGCATCAGCATCGGCCTGGACGGCTCGGACCTCGCCGTGGAGGGCTGGGTGAACGGCGTCAAGCGGCAGTCGTCGCGGACGAGCCAGCTCGTGTTCCCGGCGGCGGCACTCGTGGCCTACATCTCGGCGATCATGACGCTCGAGCCGGGCGACGTCATTTCGACGGGCACGCCGTCCGGCATCGGCGGCCTGCGCGCCGGGGACGTCGTCACGGTCACGGTCGAGGGGGTGGGGGAGCTCACGAACACGGTTGTGGATGGGGAATAGAATCAAGAAGCAAGAAGCAAGAAGCAAGAAGCAAGAGGCAAGAAGACTCGAGACCGGGACACGCCCGTGACTGACTAGCGCCCAGCGCCTAGTCCCTAGTACCTGCGAGGGAACCATGAAGCTCTTTCTCGACACCGGCAACATCAAGGACATCGAAACCTATTGCGCCATCGGCATCATCGACGGCGTGACGACGAACCCGTCGCTGATGGCCAAGGAATCCGGCGACCCGCGCGACATCACCAAGCGGATCTGCCAGATCGTGCAGGGGCCGGTGAGCGCCGAGGTGCTCGCCACCGACGCCGAGGGCATGATCCGCGAGGGGCGCGACCTCGCCACCATCGACCCGCACGTCGTGATCAAGGTGCCCTTCGGCAAGGCGGGCATCACGGCGTGCAAGGCGCTGCGGAAGGAGGGCATCAACGTGAACGTGACGCTGGTGTTCTCGCCCACGCAGGCGCTCCTGGCCGCCAAGGCGGGGGCGACCTACGTGAGCCCCTTCGTCGGCCGGCTCGACGACATCGCCACGGACGGCATGGAGCTCATCGGGCAGATCGTCGAGATCTACCGCAACTACGGGTTCGAGACCGAGGTGATCGTGGCGAGCGTGCGGCACCAGATGCACGTCGTCCAGGCCGCCCGGATGGGCGCCGACATCTGCACGTGCCCGGCGGCCGTGATCGACGCGATGTTCAGGCACCCCCTGACCGACAGCGGCATCGACCGCTTCCTGAAGGACTGGACGGCAGCCAAGGGAGCCCGGTCGTGACGTCGTCGGTCGACAGGCTCGCCGAGCTGCGGCGGCGGGCCGAGCTCGCCGGCGGCGAGGACCGCCTCAAGCGCCAGCGGGACGCCGGGAAGCTGACCGCCCGCGAGCGGGTGGAGGAGCTCTTCGATCCCGGGACCTTCGAGGAGCTCGACGAGCTGGTCACGCACCGGTGCCTCGACTTCGGCATGCAGGCGCAGCTCATCCCCGGGGACGGCGTCGTGTCGGGCCACGGCCGGGTGAACGGCCGGCAGGTCTACGCCTTTGCGCAGGACTTCACGGTCTTCGGCGGCTCGCTCTCGGAGACCAACGCCGCGAAGATCTGCAAGGTGATGGACCTGGCGATGCGCATGGGCGCGCCCATCGTCGGACTCAACGACTCGGGCGGGGCGCGCATCCAGGAAGGCGTGATGTCCCTCGGCGGCTACGCGGACATCTTCCTGCGCAACACGCTGGCCTCGGGCGTCGTGCCGCAGATCTCCGCCATCATGGGGCCGTGCGCGGGGGGCGCGGTGTACTCGCCGGCGATCACCGACTTCAACATCATGGTGAAGCAGACGAGCTACATGTTCGTCACGGGCCCCGACGTCATCAAGACGGTGACCCACGAGGACGTCACGAAAGAGGACCTCGGCGGGGCCATGACGCACAACGAGCGCAGCGGCGTCGCGCACTTCGCGGCCGAGAACGACCGCGAGTGCATCGCCCTCATCCGCGAGCTCCTCGGTTTCCTGCCCGGCAACAACCTGGACGAGGCGCCGCGGGTCCCGACCGAGGACCCGTGGGATCGCGAGGACGCGCCGCTCGACGCGCTGGTGCCCGCGTCCCCGTACCAGCCGTACGACATGCTCGACCTCATCCACACGATTGCGGACGACGGCTACTTCCTCGAGGTCCACCGGCACTTCGCGCCGAACCTCATCGTCGGGTTCGCGCGGATGGGCGGGCGCTCCGTCGGCGTCGTCGCGAACCAGCCGGCCCACCTGGCCGGGACCCTCGACATCGACGCGTCGGTGAAGGGCGCGAGGTTCGTCCGCTTCTGCGACGCCTTCAACATCCCGCTCGTCGTGCTCGAGGACGTCCCTGGCTTCCTGCCCGGCACCGTCCAGGAGTTCGGCGGCATCATCCGCCACGGCGCCAAGCTGCTCTACGCCTTCGCGGAGGCGACGGTCCCGAAGGTGACCGTCATCACCCGCAAGGCCTACGGCGGCGCGTACTGCGTCATGGCGAGCAAGCACATCCGCACGGACTTCAACTTCGCCTGGCCGACGGCGGAAATCGCCGTGATGGGGCCCGAGGGCGCCGTGAGCGTGCTGTACCGCCGCGAGCTCGAAGCCGCGCCGGACGCGCCGGCCCGCCGCGCCGAGAAGGCCTCGGAGTTCCGGGACGCCTTCGCCAACCCGTACGTGGCGGCCTCGCGGGGGTTCGTCGACGAGGTGATCCCGCCGCGCGAGACGCGCCGGAAGATCATCTCGGCGCTCGAGGCGTCCGCGGGCAAGCGCGACAAGAACCCGCCGAAGAAGCACGGCAACATCCCGCTCTAGCAGGACCGGATGCTAGAATAACGTCGGGATGCCAGACGTGCTGAGGAAGGTCCTCGTCGCCAACCGCGGCGAGATCGCGGTCCGAATCATCCGGGCGTGCCGCGAGATGGGCCTCCGCACGGTGGCGGTCTACTCGGCGTGCGACCGCACGGCGCTCCACGTCCGCTACGCCGACGAAGCCTACCCGATCGGGCCCAGCGCGCCGCGGGACAGCTACCTCCGCATCGACACGCTCATGGACGTCGCGCGCCGGTCGGGCGCCGACGCGGTGCACCCGGGGTACGGCTTCCTGGCGGAGAACGCCGAGTTCGCCCGCGCGAGCCGTGACGCGGGCCTGATCTTCATCGGCCCGTCGCCCGAGGCGATCGCCCTCATGGGCAGCAAGACGGCGGCCCGCGCCGAGGCGATCGCGGCCGGGGTCCCGGTGGTGCCGGGGACGAAAGACCCCCTCGGCCCGGACGTTCCGGACGCCGACGTGGCCCGCATCGCCGCGGAGGTGGGCTATCCCGTCCTGATCAAGGCGGTGGCCGGCGGCGGCGGCAAGGGGATGCGCACCGTCCGCGAGCCCTCAGACCTGCCGGGCGCCCTCCGGGGGGCCCGCTCCGAAGCGCAATCCTCGTTCGGCAATCCGTCGATCTACGTCGAACGGCAGATCGTGCGGCCCCGCCACATCGAGATCCAGCTGCTGGGCGACCGCTACGGCACGGTGGTGCCGTTCGTCGAGCGCGAGTGCTCGATCCAGCGGCGGCACCAGAAAGTGGTGGAGGAATCGCCCTCCGCCGCGGTGACGCCGGCGCTCCGCCGGCGGCTGGCCGATGCGGCCACGGCGGTGGCCTGCCGCGTCGGCTACACCAACGCCGGCACGATCGAGTTCCTGCTCGACGAGTCGGGCGAGTTCTTCTTCCTCGAAATGAACACGCGGCTCCAGGTCGAGCATCCCGTTACGGAGCTCGTGACGAACACGGACCTGGTCCACTGGCAGATCCGCATCGCGCGCGGCGAGCGGCTCGATCTCGATCCCGCGAAGGCCCTGGCGCCGGTCGGCCACGCGATCGAGTGCCGGATCTATGCCGAGGACCCGGATCACGACTTCCTGCCGTCGCCGGGCCTGGTTACCGCCCTGAGGGCGCCCGCCGGGCCAGGCATCCGCCGCGACGACGGCGGTGCGGTCGCGGGCGTCGTCGTCCCCGTCTTCTACGACCCGCTGATCGCCAAGCTCGCCGCGTGGGCCGAGACGCGGCCGATGGCCATCGCGCGCATGGCGAGGGCCCTCGACGAGTACGACGTCCGCGGCATCAAGACGACGATCCCGTTCTTCCGGTGGCTGCTGGCCGACGCCGAGTTCCAGGCGGGCCGCATCGACACGACGTTCATCGACGGCGCGCTGGCTGCGCGGAACGGGCGCCCGTTCCTCGAGGTCCCCGAAGAGGCGGACGGCCTCGCCGCCGTGGCGGCGGCGCTCCAGGTCTACACGCGGCGCGCCGCGCCACCGTCGGCGCCCGCGGGCCCGGAGAGCCGCTGGCAACGAGCCGCCAGGACGGATGCCCTGCGGTAGGCGCCTCGCCCCCGGCGGTGCGCGGCGGCGGCCCGGGCCCGCCAGGCACGTTCGGAGTTCCTGATGCACCTCCAGATCGAAGTGAACGGCCGGCTGAAACAGGTGGACGTCCGAGGAAAGGACGGCGTTTTCCACGTCGCCGTCGACGGCGTCGAGCGCCTCGTTGACGCGGCGGCCGTCGACGACGAGACGTTCTCGCTGATCTGCGTGAACGACGGGCGGTCCAGCCAGGAAATTGGCCTCGGGCCGTCCGGCCTGCCCGGCCGGCTCGCCGTCCACATGCCGGCGGGCGTGGCGTCGGTCAGGGTCCTGACGGGACGCGCCGCCCGGTTCGGCCGGGGCGGCGCGACCGGCGCCGCCGCGGCGGGCGAGCAGCAGGTCGTCGCGCCCATGCCGGGGAAGGTGATCAAGGTGCTCGTCAAGCCCGGTGACGAGGTCACGATGCGGCAGGGCCTGATCGTCGTCGAAGCGATGAAGATGGAGAACGAGCTCCGGTCGCCGAAGGACGGCCGCGTGGCGCAGGTGCTCGTCGGAGAGGGGGCGTCGGTCGAGGCCGGGCGCCTCCTCGTCGTCGTCGAGTAACAGGGCTGGCACATGAGTTTCCTGGACCCCGTCCGGCGTCTTGGGCCGCACGCCCGCAGGGCCGGCGTGATCGCGCTCGGCGTCCTCGCGGCCGGGGTCGTCACGTCCCTCAGCGTGGACGTGGGGAGGCTCGCGCCGACGTTGACCTTCGGCCGGCTGGACCTGCGCCGCAGCGCCGAGACGTTCGCCTCCAGACAGCTCAAACGCCAGGTGCACGTCGGGGGCCTGACCGTCCGCCTCTTCGACGGCCGTGTCGTCGTCACGGACCTCGTCATCGAAGGGCTCACCGCGTCCGACGACCCGTTTCTCAAGGCCCGCGAGATCGCCTTCAACGTGCCGCCGTGGTCGCTCCTGCGGCAGCGGCTGGACATCGCCAGCGTCGAGGCGACCGACTGGCAGATGAAGATCGAGGCCTGGACCGGCCGCTCCAATCTGCCGGCCCTGCCGAAGCGCACGAGCACCGGCCCGAGCCCGATCGAGACCCTGGTGAGCTATTTCCGAGCCAGGCGCGGGCAGTTCACCTACGTCGACCACGTCACGCCGTGGAGCGCCGTCGTCCGCAACCTCGATATCACGGTCCTGAAGCTCGCCGGCTACCGCGGCTACTCGACCGCCTCCGGCGGCACCATCACCGTTCAGTCGTACACCCCGATGTCGGCGGACCTCCGTACGTGGTTCCGGATCGAGGGGGGGGTGGTGCGCTTCGAGCGGATCGAACTTGACACCGACGGCATGACGGGGAAGCTCACGGGGGCCGTCGACCTCGCTCACTGGCCGGAGCAGACCTACCAGATCGACTCGGTGATCCAGATGGCGCCGCAGCGGGCGATCTGGTGGGCGCCGAACCACTTCACGTTCTCGGGCGACGCCACCTTCAAGGGCACGCTCCACCTCTTCAAGGGCGGCCGCATCCTCGCCGGCAACTTCCGGAGTGAGGAGCTCGGGATCGACTGGTATCGCTTCCCCAGGACCGAGGGCTCGGTCGTGTGGACGGCCGAGCGGCTCGACATCATGCACGCCCGGTCGGGCTTCTACGGCGGCGAGATGAACTTGACGTACTCGATGGCGCCCCTCAACCGCGCCGGCGTGCCCCCGGCCATGCGTCTCGACACGACGTATGCCGACGTGGACCTCGGGGCGTTCTCGGACGCCATGGAGATGAAGGGCCTGCGCCTGTCGGGCAGGGCCACCGGCCGCAACCTGCTGGAGTGGAGATCGGGACACTGGGACGAGCATCGCGGCGGGGGTGAGATCGCCTTGGCGCCCCCAGCCGGCGTGGCCGTACAGGGGCCGGAGCGCTCCGTCACCCGGGCCGGGCCGTCGTTCGCCCACGTCTACGGCGACCCGTTCCCGCCGCTCGGCCGCGTGCCGGTCGGCGGGGTCCTCCAGTACACCTACGGGCCGGAGTGGGTGGACATCGAACGGAGCCGCATCGCCTCCCCCACGACGTTCATCGAATTCGACGGGCGGACCGCGTACGGCGACCGCTCGCGTGTGCCGTTCCACGTCAGGAGCACCGACTGGCAGCAGAGCGCCCGGGAACTAGCCGGGGTCATCACCGCCTTCGGATCGCCGACACGCCCGGCGGAACTGGGAGGCGCAGGGACCTTCGACGGCGTGCTGTTCAACGCGTTCTGGAACCCTCGCATCGAGGGGCTGCTCAAGGCGACGCACGTGAGCTTCTGGGACGTCGACTGGGGCACCGGGGAGAGCCACGTCGTCATCGAGAACCTGTACGCGGACGTCGCCGACGGGGTGGTCCGCAAGGGCGCGGGCACGCTCCGCGCCAAGGGCCGCTTCGCCCTCGGCTACCCGCGAAAGGACCACGGCGAGGAGATGAACGCCGTGTTCCAGGTCGACGACTGGGACCTCGCGGACCTCCGTCACGCGTTCGTGCTCGACAAGCTCCCGTACGAGGGCCGGGTGTACGGCGAGCTCCACCTGTGGGGCCGGTATCTCGAGCCCTTCGGCTTCGGGCGGGCCACCGTGGCGCCCTTGTCCGCCTACGAGGAGACGGCGACGAGCGCGTCGGCCTCGCTGCGCTTCGACGGGCCGGGCGTGTGGCTGGACGGCATCGACATCCGCAAAGGGGAGACCGGCGTCATCCGCGGCGCCGCCCACCTGGAGTGGCTGGGCAAGTACTCCTTCAATGCGGACGCGCAGGACATTCCCATCGAGTCGATCGACATGGTGGCGTTCCCGGAGGCGCCGCTGACGGGCCGGCTCGACTTCACCGCGACCGGCAGCGGCGACTACCTGCACCCCACGTACGACGCGGACTTCCGGGTGCGCGATCTCTACGTCAAGGACGAGGGCGTCGGCGACGTGAAGGGCCGCCTCGAGCTGCGCGGCGACGACGCGAACTTCTCGTTCGACGGGAACTCGTCGCGGCTCGCGGCCTCGGGCGCCGGGAAGGTGACGCTGCTCGGCGCCTACCCCGGGGACGTGACGCTCCGGCTGACCGACGCCTCGCTCGACCCGTACGCGCGGGTGTTCATGCCCGGGCTCTCGCCCTTCGCCACGGCCGTCGCGTCGGGCACGGTGCGCATCAGCGGCACGCTCCTGAGCCTCGACAACATCGTCGTGAAGGTGCAGGTCGACGCGCTCGCGGTGAAGCTCTTCGACTACGGCCTGCAGAACGAGGGCGCCCTCGACGCCAGCCTCGAGCAGGGCGTCCTGCGGATCGGGCGCTTCACGCTGAGCGGCGAGAACACGCGGCTCAGCCTCAACGGCAATGTCGACGTCCTCCAAGGCATCCTCGCGCTGCGTGCCGAGGGCGCCGCCAACCTCGGCATCCTGCAGGCCTTCACGCCCGACATCCGCGGATCGGGCCGCGCCGAGGTGACGGCGGACGTTACGGGCACGTTCGAGCAACCGCAGATCGGCGGCAGCGCCGTCATCACCGACGGCCGGCTCCGGCACATGTGGCTGCCGCACGCGATCGAGCACATCGACGGGCGGGTGGTGTTCGCAGGGAACAACATCCGCTTCGACGATGTGACGGCGAAGATCGGCGGGGGCGACGTGCGGTTCGGCGGCCGCATCGGCCTCGCGGGCCTGTGGCCCTCGCAGTTCGAGATCACCGCGACTGGCGAGAACATGGAACTGCGCTACCCGGAAGGGTTCCGGTCCATCGTCGACGCGGACCTCGGCCTGCGGGGCACGCTCGAGGACCCGGTGCTGAGCGGCACGGTGCTGGTCCGCCGCGCGGAAATGCGCCAAGCCCTCGACCTCGGGTCCGGGATCGCCGACTTCTCCGGGAGCGCGGGCGGCGGGGCGGCGAGCGCGGCAGCCCCGCCGGCCGCCGCCGCGTTCCCGCTCCGGTTCGACGTCAAGCTCTCCGCGCCGTCCACCATCGAGATCGACAACAAGCAGGCGCGGTTGACGGCAAGCGCGGACCTGAGGCTCCGCGGGACGTTCCAGAAGCCCATCATCGAGGGCCGCGCGGAGGTGCAGCGCGGTGAGATCTGGTTCGAGGGCAAGCGCTACGTCGTCACGCGCGGAACGATCGACTTCTCCAACCCCGCGAAGATCGAGCCCTACTTCGACGTCGAGGCCGAGACCCGCGTGCGGGCCCCCGGACAGACGTACCGCGTGACGTTCCGGGCGGCCGGGACCGGCCCGAAGAAGTTGGCGATCGAGCTGTCGTCGGACCCGCCGCTCCCCGAGGTCGACATCCTCTCGCTGCTCCTCGGGGACGCCGGATCGTCGACGCAGGATGCCGAACTGCGATCCCTCAAGACGCCGGACGCGGCCGAGCAGAACCTGCTCGTCTCGCGGTCGGCGCGCCTGCTCACCGGCCGGATCTCCACGAACGTGCAGAACGCCGTCGAGCAGACGTTCGGCCTGGACTCCGTCCAGATCACGCCCTTCTTCATCGACCCCAGCCAGCAGGCGGGGCGGTTCTCCCCCGGCGCGCGGCTCACCATCGGCAAGCGCATTTCCGATCGCGTCTACCTGACCTACTCGCGCAGCCTCGCATCGGCCGCGCGCGACCAGGTGATCCTGCTCGAGTACGATCAGAGCGACCGGCTGGCCTGGATCGTGACCCAGAACGAGGACCGGACCTACGCCCTCGACGTCCGCGTCCGGCACGTATTCCGATGAGCATCCGCCTGTTGAGCCGCGCGTGTGTGTTGGCGTTCGCGCTGGGCGCGTGGTGCGCCGCGCCTTCGTCCGCGCAGGATCTCGACAGCCTCCTGGGGCGCGTCGTGTCGGAGGTCCGTCTCGTCTCCGGCGGGCAGGCCGTGCGCGACGCCCAACTCGAGGGCCTGATCGCGGTCCGCGCCGGCGAGGCGCTCCGGATGGACACCGTGCGTGAGACGATCGTGCACGCCATGGCGCTGGGCCGGTACCTCGACGTGAGGGTCTCGGCCGAACTGGATGGCGATCGCGTCAGGGTCGACATCGACCTCGTGCCGCTCTCGAGCGTCCGGCAACTGGTGTTCCGGGGCGACCTGGGTCTGACCGAGGCCGCGCTCCGCGGAGCGGTCGTCGACCGGTTCGGATCGACGCCGGCCCGCAGCCGGGCTCCCGACATCATCCGCGTACTCGAGGACCTGCTCAGGGACGAGGGGTATCTGCGCGCCGCCGTCCGGCTCCCCGCGCCGGCGTCCGCCGGCGCCGCCGCCGATGAGATGATCATCGACATCGCCTGCGGCCCCAGGGCCCTGGTGCGGTCCGTCTCGTTCCGGCCTGATGCCGGCGAAGCCACCGACGAATTGCGCCTGCGACTTCGCGTCAAGGCCGGCGACTTCTATCGCCGCCTCGACCTGCGTACGCAGCTCGACGCCGCCCGGGACGCGTGGCGCGCGCGCAAGTACCTCGAGGCGAGAGCCGATGCGCTTCCCCCGGAGGAGTCCGCGACCGGCGAGGCGGTGGACCTGACGATCAACGTCAACCGCGGCCCGCTCGTGACCGTGGAGTTCACAGGGGATCCTCTGCCCCCGAAGCAACTGCCGGAACTCGTCCCGGTGGCTCGTGAGGCCTCGGTTGACGAGGATCTCCTCGAGGACTCGAGAGCCCGCATCGTGGCGTACCTGCGCGGACAGGGATACGGCGATGCGCGGGCCGATTTCAAACGGGATTCGGCGGACGGCCACTTGCGGATCGTCTTCTCGGTCAAGCACGGGCCGCTCTACCGGGTGGCCGACGTTCGCTTCGAGGGCATGGCCCTGGTGCCCGAGGCCGAACTCCGGCCGCTCGTCCGGCTGGCCCCCGGGCAGGCTTTCAGCCAGCCCGCGCTGGACGCAGACCTCCTGGCGCTCGTCGCCGCGTACCGCCAGCGCGGTTTCGGGACGGCCGCCTGCACCTCGGCCGTCGAGCCGGTCCCGCGGGCCCGGACCGCCGGCGAGGCCCCCGTGGTGGTCATTATCACCGTCTCCGAGGGCCCCCGCACGCTGGTCACCGACGTCAAGCTGGCCGGCAGCCCCGTGCAGGCCGATGACGTGCGTCGCCCCGTCCTGGGCACGAAGGCCGGCGCGCCGCTCTTCGGCCCCACCGTCGAGGCGGACCGGGAACTGATCCTCGACGCGTACGTCAATCGCGGATTCCGGCTGGCCCGCGTCGACTCGGCCGTCACCTACACCGACGATCGGACAGGCGCGACGGTGACCTTCACGGTCCGGCCTGGCCCCAGGATCCTCGTCGACCACGTCCTCGTCGTCGGCAACGCCCGTGTCAGCGAGGCGACCATCCGCCGCGAGGTCGTTCTGGCGCCGGGTCAACCGCTGGGGCTCGATGCGGTCAACGAGAGCCAGCGGCGGCTGTCGGCGCTGGGCCTGTTCCGCCGGGTGACGATCTCCGAGGTCCAGCAACGCGACGAGCACCTGCGCGACGTCCTCGTGACCGTCGAGGAGTCGCCCGCCACGAGCCTCGGCTACGGCGTGGGTGTCGAGTTCCAGAAGGTCGAGACCTCCGAAATTGCGCCGCGCGGATTCGTCGAACTCGGCCGGCGGAACCTCTGGGGACACAACCGCTCCATCAACCTCTTCAGCCGGGTCAGCCTCCGGAGGCGCACCGAGACCGTCACGTCGGCCGCGACCGGCGCGACGACGGAAGAACGCCGGACAGCCGTTGAGTACCGGGTGTTCGCCACCTACCGGGCACCGAAGGTCTGGCGCTGGGCCGACCTCCAGGTCGTGGGCGGCTTCGAACAGGGAAGCCGGACGAGCTTCAGCTTCCGGCACCGCTCCGCGCGCGTCAGCCTCTCGCACCGGATCGGGCCCGCGTGGAGCGTGCTCGGTCAGTACTCGCTCCAGCAGAACAACATCTTCGAGGACCGGATCGCCCCGGCGGACCGGCCGCTCATCGACCGGCTCTTCCCGCAGCTCCGGATCGCCTCGGTGTCGGCGTCGGCGGTCCGCAACACGCGCGACGATGTCTTCGATCCCGGCCGCGGCACCTTCCTCGGGCTCAACGGCGAGCTTGCGCTCCGGCCCCTCGGGTCCGAGGTCGGGTTCGCGAAGACCTTCCTTCAGGGTTTCATCTACCGCAAGCTGCCCTCGGCGCGGCGGATTGTGGCGGCGGGCGGCGTGCGCATCGGGTTGGGCACCGGGTTTCCGCGGGACGTCACGCTCACGGACGAGAACGGCCAGGCGGCTGTCGTGCGCGTGCGCGACCTGCCGGCCAGCGAGCGCTTCTTCGCCGGCGGCGACACCACGGTCCGCGGATTCCAGCTCGATCGCGTCGGACAGCCGGGCACCTTCGACAGCGACGGCACGCCGAAGGGCGGGCATGCCGAGCTCATCCTGAATGGCGAACTCCGCGTGGCCCTCTGGAAGGACCTGGGCGTCGTCGGCTTCATCGACGCCGGCAACGTCTTCGGGATCGTCAACGACGTCTCGCTCTCCGACCTGCGGACCGGCGCCGGGTTCGGCATCCGTTACAAATCGCCGGTCGGGCCGCTTCGGATCGACATCGGATTCAAACTCGGCACGCTGCGCACCTTCGGCACGGAGCGCGAAGGCCGCCGCGCGCTGCACATCAGCATCGGGCAGGCGTTCTAGAGAAGTAGACAGTCGTCAGTAGTCAGTAGTCAGTAGGAAGGCAGAAGCAAGAAGCAAGAAGACGGAAGCCAGAACACCGACAGGAGACAGGGCAGTTACGGCGGACACGGAACGGCGACGGGCACGGAGATCTTCGGTGATGAGGCAGACACAGAGGGCGGCGCGGTCGGTGTCGCGCGCGGTTGCGGTCGCGATGTTCGTGTTCGTCGCCGCTGGCGGCCCGACGGTGCGCGGCGCCGAACTGCTGGACCGCGTCATCGCCGTGGTCTCCGGAACGGTGATCACGCTGTCCGACGCCCGCGCCGCCATCGCGCTGGGACTGGTGGACACGGCGTCGGCCTCCGACCCGGTCGAGGCGGCCATGCGCTGGCTCGTCGACCGGCAGATCGTGCTCGACGAGGCGGCGAGGAGCAGCGCCGAGGACGACGACGAGGCGCGGCTGCGGCGCGAGATGGACGTCATCCGCCGGCGCTTCCCCTCGGACGCCGCGTATGGCTCGGCACTGACCCGCCTGGGGCTCGACGAGACGCAGGCCGAGGCGCTGGTGCGAAGCACAATCGTCGCGCGCCGGTACGTGGAGCGGCGTTTCGTCGCCGTCCTGCCTCCGACCGACGAGGAGCTCCGCGAGTTCTACCTCGCCCACCGCGACCGGTTCGTGCGAGGCGGCCGCCAACTGGCGTTCGAGGAAGCGGCCGGGGACGTTCGGGAGATGACCGAGCAGGACCGGCGCGCGCAGGCGGTCGCGGCGTGGATGGACCGGTTGCGGCGCCGGGCCGACGTCACCGAGATCTACACACCTGCGCGCTGACTCCGCGAGGCCGGCGCCGCCCGCGCCGCGAGGACCGGACCGGGGCCCCGCCGCCGTCAGCTATTGCCGCTTGAGGATCAGGATGTGGATCTCCGGCCCAGGGTGATCCCTCGTCGGCGCGATGACCTTGGTGTCGGTCGCGGCCGCCAGGAGCTTCCCGTAGGAGGAGGGGGGCGCGAGCCGCGCGCGGTCGGCGGCGGTCCGGTCTCCCCATGCGTCCGACGACAGCACGACCCACTCGACCCCCGACGCGGCCAGGGCGGCCGGGTCGCGGTCGGCCAGGGACCGGACCGTCTCTGCGCGGTAGAGTTCGGCCGGCAACTCGAGCCCGCGCGCCTCCGACACGACGGACGAACCGGGCCAGATGCCCCGCTTGATCCACTTCCAGGCCAGCGTCTGCGTCGTCTCGGTCCCGTGGGCCCGAACCCAGTTCCATGACGCGAGCGCGCCGGGAACGATGACTGCCACGACGACTGCGGCGGTGATCCCGTTCCGGAGTGTCCGTGGGATTCCCCTGCCGTCGAGGAACCCGACGGCCCACATCGTCGCGATGGCGGCCCAGAGCGCGACGAACGGAACCATCGGCAGCGCGTAGCGGGCAAACAGCAGCCCCCAGCCCGTGATCAGGTAGGAGTACACCGCCGGGAACACCAGCAGCAGCAGCCAGCGGACCCGCGATGGCCCGGCCCACGCGCGGAACGCGGCGATCCCGAGTCCTGCGATGGCCAGCGCCGATGCCGGCCACCCGAAGGCCTGCCGCAGGTGCTTGGCGTAGACGAGCCAGCTCGCCTCCGACGACAGCGTCCTGCCGGCGAACGCCGCCGACTGCACGCCGAAGCCGTTCAGGAACGCGGGCAACGCCAGCAGCGCGTACGGCGTCGTGAGGAAGAACGCCGCGACGCACGCGGCCGCCGCCGCCAGCGCCGCCACGACCCGGCGCCCCCATCCCGGGGTGATGGCCAGCGCGGCGACGAGGGGCATCGAGTACGCCATGAGGCCGTTGTACTTGATCCCGGCGGCCAGGCCCGCGGCCGCGCCGGCCAGGACGAACGCGGCGAGCGCCGGCTTCTCGGACGCGCGCAGCGACAGCAGGAACGTAAGCACGACCGCGAACGTCATGGGCACGTCCGTCAGCACGAAGTGCGACTCGCGCACGTGCATGGGCATGACGGCCAGCAGGCCGGCGGCGAGCAGCGCCTGCCGCGGGCCCCAGCGCCGCCCGGCCCGGTGGAGCAGGGCGACGGTGGCCGTGCCGATCGCCGCGGTGGCCGCCCGGCCCCAGAGGTAGAAATCGGACGGGCCCACCTGTTCCACGGCCTTCCACGTGTGCTGCATCGCCCCGAACAGGAAGTTCACGACGGCCACGCCGAGCTGCACGTAGATGTAGCCGGTCGGATACTCGAAGAAGTGCGGGTTGAAGCTGCCGGACTTCAGGATCCGGACGACCGTCGTCATGATCGCCGGCTCGTCGATCCCGACGGCGTACGGGATGCCGCTCGAGAGATGCGCGAACCGGATCATGAAGGCGGCAGCCAGCACGAGCGCCAGCGCGGCGTTCATCACCGGGCTGTCCACCGGTTCCGGCCCGTGCGTCTCGGTCACGTGGTCCTCGCCGCGTCCAGGAGTTCGTGAAATACCGCCAGCATGCGGCCGGCGGAGCGCGCCCACGAGAACTCCGTCTCGGCCAATTCCCGCCCGGCGCGACCCATTGTAACCAGCATCGGACCCGGGACAAGCGCCGAGCGGACGGCCGCCGCCAGCGCCTCCGTGTCGCCCGGCGGCACGAGCCATCCCGTGTCGCCCGGCCGCACCTTGTCGGGCAGGCCGCCTGCCGTCGTCGCCACGACGGCCCGCCGGTGGGCCATCGCTTCGAGCGTGACGATCGAGCTGCCCTCGTACTGGGTGGGGTGCACGAACACCGACGCGGCCTCGTACCAGGCGTGCAGTTCCCGATCGTCCAGGCGGCCGGCCATGATGGTGCGATCGCGAATGCCGTTGGCCGCGACGCGCGTGTCGATCGCGCGGCGGAAGGGCCCGTCGCCGACGATGACCCAGCGCCACGCGAGGTCCCTGAGCGAGCCGAGCGCGTCGGCGAGCACGTGAAGGCCCTTGTTGCGCTCGAGCCGCGCGACGCTGAGCAGGACGGGTTCCTCGCCGCCGATCCCGTGCGCCTCGCGCGCGCGGGCGCCGTCAGCGGGCGTCGCGAGCGCATCGCATCGCGCCAGGTCCACCGCGTTCGGAACGAGGCGCAGGCGGCCCGCCTCGACGCCCAGGGCCTGCGCGATCATCGGCTCCAGGGAGCGGTCCGTCGCGATCACCCGGTCCGCGGCACTCGCGCAATACCGCACCGCCCGCCGGAGCGGCTCGTACGCGATTCGCTTGGAGGGCCGGCCCCCGTAGGACCCGTCGGATCCCCCGAACTCCTCGAGCCCCTGGGGGTTCATCACGAACGGCACGGTCGAGCGCGGCGCGCGCCGCCGCGCCCGCGCGTAGCCGAGCGTGCTCGCGCCGAGGCCATACACGAGATCGATGTCGCCGCCGGCGGCGAGGCGGGCGGCCTCACGGCCCAGCCGCTGCCCGAACAGGGGGTACGCGGTGGACCGGTCCAGAATCGTCGTGCCGCGCCGGCCCGCGAAGGGGAACGTCACGTATGGGACGAACCGGAACGACAATCCCGGCCGGGACCACTCCGCCGCGCGTGTCGGCGGCCTCGTCAGCAGCGTGATGCGCACGCCTCGATCCAGGAGGTGCTCGACGAGGTCGTGCGTCGATCGCTCGAGTCCGCCGACACCGTGAAGGGGCGTGGTCGCGCGCGTCAGCACGGCCAGGCGGAGCCCGCCGTCCGGTCGGGCCCGCTCACGCATGGGATCGCCTGCTCTCGATGAGATCCTGGTAGAGCTCCACCATGCGCCCGACGACGACCGGTGTGTCGAAGTGCGCCTCGACATGCGCGCGCGCGCGCCGCGCCAGCGCGTCGGCCAGCGCGCGATCCGCCACGAGCCGCGCCACCTGGTCGCCCAGTTCCTCCGGCGTCGCCGACAACAGCCCCGTGGCCTCGTGCTCGAGGATATCCCCGGTGCCGCCCGTGTTCATGGCGGCGATGGGCACGCCCGTCGCCGCCGCCTCGAGCAGCACGCGGCTCAGGGACTCGGGCCCGTACGACGGAAACACCAGCAGCGAGGCATGCGCCAGCCACTCCATCGCCCGCGGCCGGTCGAGCCACCCGAGGAACCGCGCGTCCCGGCTCGTCCGCCTCGCGTGTGCCTCCATCGCGGCGCGCCTGGCCCCGTCGCCGACGATGACGAGCGGCCACGGCAGGCGCGCGCGGTCCGCGGCGGGCAGCAGGAAGTCCGCGCCCTTGTTCTGCTCGAGCTTGCCGACGAACACCGCGTATGGCCCCTTCAGCGGCGTGGCGGCGGTCTGGGCGGCGCGGCGCAGCCCGGCGATGTTCACGGGGTTCGGCACGATCTCGATGCGGGCCTGCGCCAGCCCCGGCGCGCGCGCGCGCAGGTCCCGCGCCACCGTCGAACTGACGGCCACCACCGCGTCGGCCCGCGCGAGGGCCTGCTGCTTGCGCGCCAGGTTCGCGCGCATGTACGGCACGAACGGCAGCGTGGCCGGCCACGCGGCTCCCGCGCGCGGCCGGAGGCACCGCCGCATCATGCGCGGCGTGCAGCCCGGGCACAGCGTCGCGGACGCCGGGTCGTGAATGAGCGTGCCCCAATAGCAGATGGGCCAGTAGTCGCGGACCGTGCACACGACGGACGTCCCGAGGCTGCCGGCCGCCACCACCGCCGGCGGCGCCGACAGGACGTGCTGGGCGTGGATCACGTCGGCCCCGATCTCGAGGGCGATCGCGCGCAGCGCGGAGGCGGCCCGGCGCCAGAGCCGCTCGTTCTTGAAGTAGTTGCGGAGGAACGGCACGGGCGGCGCGGTCTGCCCGACGGCGCGGACGCGAAACGCGTCGTAGGTCCGGTCGCGATCCTCGGGTGATCCCGCGTGCACCTGGACGATCGTCACCTCGTGCCCGCGCTCGCGCAGCCCCCGGGCCAGCTCGTACGTGCTCCAGCCGCTGCCGCCGCAGACGGGCGGGAAGGCGTCGGTGGCGACGAGGACTCTCATCGCGAGCTCCGCGGCCGCACGAGCGGCCGGATCGCGTCGTCCAGTTTCCGGCAATGCGCCGCCCAGCTGAACTCCTGGCAGACCCGCGCGCGGAACGCCGCGCCGAGACGCCGCCGCTCGCCGTCGTCGGAGGCGAGGCGCGCCAGCGCGTCCGCCAGCCCCCGGGGCGCATGCGGGTCGTAGAGCAGGCCTTCGTGCCCGGGTCCCAGGATCCGGGCGAGCCTGGTGATGGCGGGCGCCACGACGGGAAGCCCCGCCGCCATGTACTCGAACACCTTCAACGGCGACCAGAAGAACGCGAGCTGAAGCGGTGGGTGGGCAGTGACGTCGAACGGGGCTACCCCGATGTCAGCAGCCGCCAGGCACGCGGGCATCAGGCCGTGTTCGATCGGCCCCGTGAACGTGACGCCGTCGATGCCCGCGGAGTCGGCCTTCGTCTTCGCCAGCTCGGGGCCGTCGCCGATGAGGACGGCGTCGATGTCGTGGCGCCCCTCCGAGCGGAGCTGGCGCAAGGCCCGCACGAGCTGCACCGCGCCGTGCCAGGGCCGGAACGCGCCGGCGAAGACCGCCACGACCGTCCCGGGGCGCCGGGCGAACGGCACCGGCCCCTCGGCTCGCGGCGTGAACGACTCCGTGTCGGCGCCCCATTCGATTTCGAGGATGCGATCGCGAGGCACGAACGAGGGGAGGACCTCTGCCGCCGGCGTGACGAGGAGGTCGGCCATCCGGCACTGCTCGTCGCGCCACCGCCGCATGGGTTCGACGAGGACGGCCTTGTCCAGCCTGGCCTTCAGCGAGCCGGGGTAATCGATGACCGGCGCGTTGACCTCGAGGACGGCCACGGCGCCGACAGCCTTTGCGGCGCGGAGGCCTTCACCGCCGAAGTTGTGGTAGCGCTCGATCACTGCGTCGGCGTTCGCCTTCCGCACGAACTCGCGCACCGCGCCCGACCGCAGGACGCGCAGGCGGGAGAGTCCCAGGGGCGGCGCCAGCGCGTGGTAGCGGGCCAGGCCCTGGGGAAACGGCCCGTCGCCCCGGCTCGTCAACACGTCCACGTCGTGCCCGCGGGCGGCCAGGCCCTCGGCCACGGCCGCCACGTGGATCGATCCGCCCGTCGTACCGGGCACGCGCTGGTCCAGGGCCGCGTAGACAATTCTCATGAGCGGCCGCCCCCGGCGCCGTCGCGCCTCAAGAGGGCGAAGTACGGGCCTGACCGCACGCGACCGAAGAGCAGCAGGTCGAGCTTCATCACCCACGTGACCAGGCGCAGCCCGAGGTACACGGCGCCGGGCTCGCGGACGCGCCGCTTCGCCGTCGCCCGCGCCTCGCGGGCGGCGTCGTTCCCGTCGAGCGTCCGGCCCGCCGCTCGGCCGCGCCGGGCCGCCCGACCCGCGAGCCAGTGCTCGCCGGTGCGGACGAGGATGTTCTCGACGAAGCCGCCGATGAGGGGCGTGTAGTACCGGATCCGGACGATCCGGAAGCCCGCGGAGGCTACCATGCTCTCGAGATCGGGGATGTCCGCGAGCGGGTTGAGATGGTCCGACTTCCGCAGGCGCTCACGGGCCAGGTCCACCAGCCCCCGGCGCTCGAGCCACCGCGCGAGCCTGTTGATGTGCTTCAGGCCTCCGGCCAGGCGGGAGTTCCGCCGCACGTGGCTGTAGACGAACAACTCGCCGCCTGGCGCGAGGACCCGCGAGGCTTCGGCGAGGACGTCCGCCAGGGCCTCCCGCGACAGGTGTTCGAAGACGTCGAGCGCCGAGGCCTTCGTGAACGCGCCGTCCGCGAAGGGCAGGCGGCGCAGGTCCCCGAGCACAAGGTCGGCGCCGTCGCATGCTTCGCGCGCGAAGTACGGACTCACGTCGATGCCGACCTGGTAGGCACCGCGATCCGCGTTCCAGACGAGCGTGCGGCCGCTGCCGCAGCCGAGGTCCACCACGGCGTCCTCCGGCCCGGGCGCGAGGAATGACCGCAGGACGTCGTTGCGGATGCGGGCCGCGAGCAGCGGCGGCGTCACGTGCTCGTGCCTGGCGTCGGCGTGCAGCGCCTCGTCCAGGTACTTCGTCTGCTCGGCGAAGCTCACGCCAGGGTGGAGCACGAGGCAGTCGGCGTTCGCCGCGAACTGGCGCCGGCAGGCCTCGCACACGAGGTCCGGCGGCGTCCCGCGCAACGACCCGCCGCAGTCCGGGCACCGCACGATCTGCAGCAGCCGCTCGGAGATCACGCGCGCCTCCCCGTGACGCCCGAGAGCAGCGCGTCGAGGCGCCACGCGCGCTTGTCCCAGGTCCACTCGCGGACGTCGTCGCGCGCCTGCGCGGCCAGGCGCGATGCCAGCGCCGGATCGCCGAGCACGCGCGCGAGGCCGGACGCGAGGGCCTCGGGGTTTCCGGCCTCGACGAGGACGGCGTTGGTGTCCGGCCCCAGCACTTCCCGCAACGCCGGGAGGTCGGAAGCCACGATCGGCCTCCCGGAGGCCATGTACTCGAACAGCTTCAACGGCGACGTGTAGGCGCTCGACGCCCGGCCCGGCGTATTGGGGAGGGCCAGGACGTCCGCGCTCCGCAGCAGCGCCGGCACCTGCGGCGGATCGACCTGCCCGACGAAGGTCACGCGTCCCGGAACCAGGCGCTCGGCCAGCGCCCGGACGCGGCCGAGGTCGGACTCACCAGCGAGGCCGCCGACGATCACGGCGCGGACGCCGGGCAACCGCTCGAGGGCGGCCACGAGCACATCGGGCCCCTTCCACGGGTAGAGATGCCCGGCGTAGCCCACGACGGCGTCGCGCGTCCCGTCCGCTGTCCGCAGGCCCACGTCCTGGACCTCCGCCAGCCGGGCGCCGTCGGGCACGACCGCCAGCCGCGGCCGCTCACCGAACCGTTCCTCGAGTTCACGCGCGAGTCCGGCCGTGATGGCCACGTATCCGTCCGCCTGCCGCCACACGAGGCGCTCGCGCGCCAGCAGGCGGCGCCGCTTGGCGGCCGACGGCGCGGCGCCGTTCGAGAGCATCACCGGCAGCTCCTCGCCGACGGACGGGGCGAACCCGTGCGACTCGTAGACGATGGGTGACCGCCATCCGGCGGGCATGCGGACGAGCAGCGCGGCGATCGCGAGATCGCGGGTGAGGATCGCGTCCGCTCTCGGTGCACCCGCCGCCCGCCGCAGGCACTTGGCGACGTAGACGGCGCGCCGGGCCGAGGGATGCGACGGCACGGCAATCCGCTCGACCCGGAGCAGGGGGTGCTGCGGCAGGCCGTAGTACGCGAACGGATCCCGCTGAGGGCTCGCGGTGTCCGGGCGCACCACGAGATGGACCTCGTGTCCTCGCCGCGCGAGGGCGTGGCACGTCTCCATGGTCTGCACGCCGTTGGCGCGCTCGAGCGGGAACCGGATGTCGGCGAAGTACCTGATGCGCACAGGATGAACTGCCGCGTTACGAGGGCCCGCCGCCAGGCGGGGCCGGACGATAGAAGCTGCCGCGGTCGAACACGTACCGATACGCGAGCCCGGGCAAGCGGCGCGGGACCTCGACAAAGGTATTGTAGGCGTTCCGGCCGAGTTCCAGGCGCTGACGGTCCATGAGTCCTGCGCCGAACTGGACCATCAGGCCGAGGTTCCACCAGGCGGCGAGCACCACGAGCGCGGCGAGGCCGGCGCGCGGCCACGGGCGCCTGGCGCGCGCGAGGAGCACCGCCAGGCCGATGACGAACGGCGCCGTCAGCGCCACGAAGCGCCGCTGGCCAAAGGCGCCCGCCACGGTCCAGCTCTCGACCGATCCCGCGATGTAGATCTGCACGAGGACGATGGCGAGGAGGCCGAGCCCCACGCGGACGGCCGCGCCACGATCCGGACCGAGCCGCCCCGAGCCGCCCCTGGTCCCGCCCTTCGCGGCGAGGACCACGAGCCCCGCGACGGCCAGCACGGCGAGCGGCGTCCAGAACACGAGCCCGTGCGCCGTCGACCAGACCACCTCGATGGCGTGCGGCGCCGTCCACGTCATCTTCCGGCTCACGAGGCGCGACGGCCAAAGCTGCCCGTTGAGGACCATGTAGGCCCACGCCTGCGGGAGATATGCCACCGCGAATGTCGCCGCCCCTGCCAACGCGTTCGTGACCACGCGCACGCGCCGCTCGCGCAGGACCGTCCAGGCGAGGTCGAGGGCGGGGCCCACGACGATGAAGGCGTCCTGCTCCCGGACCATCGCCATGAGGCCGCCCAGGGCGCCGAGGACCGCGAGCCCGCGGGCCGACCACCGGCCGCGCACCACCAGCCACGCCAGAACGAACGCCGACACCGCGAAGGCCGAGGTCGCGTGCGCGAATCCCGGCGCGACGTACATGTAGAAGAGCAGAGGCGTACCGAGCCCCACCGCCGCCGCCGCCGCCGCCGGATGCGACGGGGCGCCGACGCCGTCGAGCCGCAGGACGCGCCTCGCGGCGTGCCACGCCAGCAGCAACGCGAGCAGGCCATAGACGGCCGATCCGATGCAGACGGCCGAGATGTACGGCGCCGAGTAGCCGTCGGCGGCGACATCCGATCCCATCGCGATGGCGATGCGCGTCCCGGCGTCGGCCACGGCGTAGAACGGCGCCCACAACAGCGCCGAGCCGATCGTGCCGAAGTTGCGCCGCAGCCCGGTCTCCGTCACGGGCTCGATGAACGTCGCGGCGAACCCCGGATCCCGCGCCACTCCCTGCTGATAGAAGTGCCGGTACTCGTTGTCGAACGACAGGTCGCCGTCGAACCACAGCGACCGCAGGAACGACACGTACTCCACTTCGTCCGCGGCGTAGAGCCGCCGCGTCACGCCGGGCAGCGTCAGCACGGCGATCAGCGCGACGGCGAGAAGCGCCCGGCACTCAGGCGCCGAACACCGCGAACTGGAGAACCTGCGCAGCATTGAACCCCGCATGACTGACCGACGAGGCGACGAGGCTGCGGCGCCAGAGGTACACGATGCCCCAGGCGAGGCCGAGCAGCGTCGTCACGATCGCGACATCGTACCCCTGGATGATATGTCCCGTCCCGAAGACCACGCTATAGACGACGAGGCCCGTGCGCGCGCCGCCGAGCGACTGTTCGAACCGGTGCAGGACGAACGCGCGCTGCAGTTCCTCCTTGATCCCGCCCGTCACGATCACCAGGACGCCGAGCAGCAGGGCGTCGGCGCGCGACTGGATGAGCGACTCGAAGGGGTTCGCGCCGATGTTGTGGAGCGCGGGCCAGGCCGCGCGGAGGACCAGCATGGTGGCGGCCACGCCCCCGAAGACGAGCGGGATGAGGCCGACGCCAATCCAGCACTCGCGCGCCCAGTGACGGCCGCCCAGGAGGACCGCCCGCACGCGTTCGCCGCCTGCGCGCAGCCGCCACACCACCAGCGCGGCGAGGACCACCGTGTCGGCCGGCATCAGCAGCGTGAGGTAGGTCATCGACAGACGGCCGTCGGCGCCAAACGGCGTCAGGCCGACTGCGGCGAGCAGCGCGCCCAGGGCCAGCTGGGTCGGGAACCCTGACGCCGCGATCACCTCGACGGCCGCGACGAGCGGCGACGGCGCGCGGCCGGCCAGCCCCGGGACGGGTTCGGCAGGGGCTGACGCGGGCGCCGCGGGCTCGGGAGGGGTCGATGACACGTTGCAGCGACTGTATCACGGGCCATTGCCGGCCCCGTTCCGCGGGCGTGACGGGGAGCGCGCGGCCATGTGCTGGCGACGATCGCCGGCTTCAGGAGAGAGTCAAGCGAAAACAAGGCGAAAATAGGAGGAATGGCCCAAAAATATACACTCTATTGCGTATGACCTAAACTGGAGGCACAATATCTAGTAGGTTTCCGCTTGACAGCAACGGGGCTGTCGGCGCATATTAGCCCCTCGTTACGGAACAGCTACGACGAGAACCTCCCAGCTTCTCGCCAAGCTCGGCAGCTCGAGAAACAGCTTCTTTCGTCGCGAGGGCGGTCGGAGTCCCAAGGTCACGAGCACAAGGGTGATGAGGATGGGAAGCCGATCGCAGGGCTGCCGCGGTGTCCCTGGAACGCGCCGTCGCGTTCCGTGGCTGGAGCGGGGGAGCCGTCGTTTCACGGACGGTTGCCGGTCGATTCGGCGCGCCTGAGGAGCCCGGGACGCGCCGCGGTGGCGGAGGTCGCATGGAGATCGGATCGCAGCACGTGGGTCAGGTGGGCTCAACGAGCGGCGGGCAGGGCACGGACGTCGGTGGTCAGCCGGGCGCGCAGGCTCCCGGTCTCGAGTACGCGCGGACGTTCACCCAGGCCGGCCGCGATCCCCTCGACGGGATCGAGTGGGAGCGCCGCGACGCCGTCATCCTGAGCGAGCGCGGCGACGCCGTGTTCGAGCAGCGCGGCGTGGAAGCGCCGAAGTTCTGGTCGCAGCAGGCGACGAACATCGTCGTCTCGAAGTACTTCCGCGGGATGGTCGGGACGAGCGAGCGCGAGTGGAGCGTCCGGCAGCTCATCGGCCGCGTCGTCGCGACGATCACCATCTGGGCCCGCGAGCAGCGGTACTTCGCGAGCGAGGCGGCCCTGCAGGCCTTCAGCGACGACCTGACGCACCTGCTGGTGCATCAGAAGGGCTCGTTCAACAGCCCCGTCTGGTTCAACTGCGGGATCGAGCCGCACCCGCAGCTGTCCGCGTGCTTCATCAACTCCGTCGAGGACACGCTGGACTCGATCCTGACGCTGGCCAAGACCGAGGGGATGCTGTTCAAGTTCGGGTCCGGCACGGGGACGAACCTGTCGAGCCTGCGCTCGTCGCGGGAGAACCTGGCGGGCGGGGGCACGGCGTCCGGCCCGGTGTCGTTCATGAAGGGCTACGACGCGTTCGCCGGCGTGATCAAGTCGGGCGGCAAGACCCGGCGCGCGGCGAAGATGGTCATCCTCAACGCCGATCACCCGGACATCGTCGACTTCATCACCTGCAAGGTCGACGAGGAGAAGAAGGCGTGGGCGCTCATCGACGCCGGCTACGACGGCTCGTTCGCGGGCACGGCGTACGGGTCGGTCTTCTTCCAGAACTCGAACAACAGCGTGCGCGCCTCCGACGACTTCATGCGCGCGGTGATCGACGACGGCTCGTGGCAGACGCGGGCGGTCAAGGATCCGTCGCGGGTGATGGACACGTACAAGGCCCGGGACCTCATCCGGCAGATCGCCGAGGCGACCCACGTCTGCGGCGACCCGGGGATGCAGTTCGACACGACGGTGAACGAGTGGCACACGTGCCCGAACACGGACCGCATCAACGCGTCGAACCCGTGCTCGGAGTACATGTTCCTCAACGATTCGGCCTGCAACCTGGCGTCGATCAACCTGATGCGCTTCGTGGATGCGCGGGGCGAGTTCGACGTGGACGCGTTCACGGCCGCGGTGCGGACGTTCATCGTCGCCCAGGACATCGTCGTCGGGAACGCGAGCTACCCGACCAAGGCCATCGAGCGGAACAGCCACGACTTCCGCCCGCT
Source organism: uncultured Acidobacteriota bacterium (assembly GCA_963809475.1). GTDB lineage: Bacteria > Acidobacteriota > Vicinamibacteria > Vicinamibacterales > JAKQTR01 > JAKQTR01. The sequence goes on along the minus strand of CAWEJS010000002.1, from coordinate 636,886 downwards.
CGGGCTGGGGTACGCGAACATCGGCGCACTGCTGATGTCGCGCGGCCTGCCCTACGACAGCGACGGCGGCCGGGCCTACGCCGCGGCCATTACGGCGCTGATGACGGGCGAGGCGTACGCGCAGTCGGCGCGCATCGCGCGCGACCACGGCGGGCCCTTCGCCGGCTACGCGAAGAACCGCGAGCCGTTCCTGCGCGTCATGCGCAAGCACCGCGACGCGCTCCGCGACATCAATGCGGCGATGGTGCCCGGGGCCCTGCGCGAGGCGGCCGCTCAGTCGTGGGACGAGGCGATCGAGATCGGGGAGGAGCACGGCTACCGCAACGCCCAGACGACGGTGCTCGCGCCGACCGGCACCATCGGTTTCATGATGGACTGCGACACGACCGGGATCGAGCCGGACATCGCGCTCGTCAAGTACAAGAAGCTCGTCGGCGGCGGGCTGATGAAGCTCGTCAACGGCACCGTGCCGTGCGCCCTGGCCAAGCTCGGCTACACCGACGCGCAGGCGAAGGCGATCGTCGAGTACCTCGACGCGCACGAGACCATCGAGGGCGCCCCGTACCTGAAGGAGAAGGACCTGCCGGTCTTCGACTGCGCGTTCAAGCCGGCGAAGGGGCACCGGTCGATCCATTACATGGGCCACATCAAGATGATGGGCGCCGTGCAGCCCTTCATCTCGGGGGCGATCTCGAAGACCGTCAACGTGCCGAAGGAAGCCACGCCTGAGGACATCTTGCAGGCGTACATCGAGTCGTGGCGCCTCGGCGTGAAGGCCATCGCGATCTACCGCGACGGCAGCAAGCGGATGCAGCCGCTGAACACGTCGAAGGACGCCAAGGCCAAGGCGGCGGCCGCCGAGCCGGCGCCCGCGCCGGCGGTGCCGCGCCCCGTGCGGCGGAAGCTGCCCGAGGAGCGCCAGGCCATCACCCACAAGTTCGACATCCAGGGACACGAGGGCTACCTCACCGTCGGCCTCTACGAGGACGGGATGCCCGGCGAGCTCTTCCTGGTGATGGCCAAGGAGGGGTCGACCATCTCCGGCTTCGCCGACGCCTTCGCGCAGGCCATCTCCTACGCGCTGCAGTACGGCGTGCCCCTGCAGGTGCTGGCCGACAAGTTCAGCCACATGCGGTTCGAGCCGTCCGGCATGACGAAGAACCCGCAGGTGCGGTTCGCCAAGTCGATCGTGGACTACGTCTTCCGTTGGCTCGCGGCGAAGTTCCTCTCCGCCGAGGCCCAGTTCCGCGTCGGCGTCAACGTCGCCGAGGCGCCCGGCTCGGCGGCGGCGGCCGAAGCCGAACAGCTCAAGCTCTCGGTCGACGCCCCGGCTGCCGAGGCGGCGAGGGTGGCCGAGATGTTGACGGTGCAGAACCAGGAAGACGCGCCGCCGTGCAACATCTGCGGCTCGATCATGGTCCGCAGCGGCAGCTGCTACAAGTGCGTCAACTGCGGCAGCACGAGCGGGTGCGCGTAGGCAATAGCCAGTAGTCGGTAGTCAGTAGTCAGTAGTCAGTAGTCAGTAGACGAGAGATAGAAGCCAGGAGACAGAGACACTGCTGCGGGGCTGGCGGGCAACTGCCGGCCCCGGTCGTTTTGCACCTCCGAATCCCGAGTCCCGAGTCCCGAGCCCCGGATGTCACCATGGATCTCGAACTCACTGACAAAGTCGCCGTCATCACCGGGTCGAGCCGGGGCCTGGGGCTCGCCAGCGCCACCGCGCTCGCCCTCGAAGGCTGCCGCGTCGTGCTGTGCGCCCGAGGGGCGGAGCGGCTCGAGGACGCCGCCGCCGGGATTCGCGCGCGGGGCGCCGCCCCGGAGCGGGTCTTTGCCGTCCAGGCCGACGTCACCACGGCCGACGGTGTCGCCGCGGTCATCGGCGGCGCAGCCGCACACTACGGGGGCATCGACATCCTCGTGAACAACGTGGGCCTGGCGCGCGGCGGGGACCTGCTGGCGACGACCGACGCCGAGTGGCAGGACGCCGTCGACCAGACGCTGATGCCGGCCATCCGCGCATCCCGTCTGACGGTGCCGCACATGCGGGCCCGCGGCGGGGGCGTCATCCTGATGATCGCATCGATCTTCGGCCGCGAAACCGGCGGCCGCATGACGTACAACGCCGTGAAGGCCGCCGAGATCAGCCTCGCGAAGTCACTCGCCCAGCAGCTCGCGCGCGACAACATCCGCGTGAACAGCGTCGCGCCGGGGTCGATCCTCTTCCCCGGCGGGTCGTGGTGGGCGCGCCAGCAGGCCGATCCCGAGGGCATCGCGGAGTTCGTCCGCCGCGAGATCCCCTTCGGCCGGTTCGGCACGCCCGAGGAAGTCGGCCAGGTGGTGGCGTTCCTCGCCTCGCCGAAGGCCAGTTGGGTGAGCGGCGCCAGCATCGTGGTGGACGGCTGCCAGTCGCGGTCGCTGTTTTAGCGAAGCCGCCCCGCGGAAAGGTCCCGATGATCGACCGCCTGGATTACGACGCTGTCGGGTTCATCTCCGGCCTCGAGGTCCATCAGCAGCTCCTGACGGCGCACAAGCTCTTCTGCCGCTGCCCGGGCGGGCTCTACACGGATCAGCACGACGGCGAGGTGCTCCGCCACATGCGGCCCACGCTCTCGGAGCTGGGCGAGTACGACGGCACCGCGCTGATGGAGTTCAAGACGAAGAAGGAGATCATCTACCTCCTGAACCACCTCAACGTCTGCACCTACGAGATGGACGACACGCCGCCGTTCCTCGTCAACCAGGAGGCCATCGACGTCGCCATCGAGCTGTGCCTGATGATGAACATGGACATCATCGACGAGGTGCACATCGCCCGGAAGCAGTACCTCGACGGCTCCATCCCGACCGGGTTCCAGCGGACGGCCATCGTGGGCATGAACGGCTGGCTGCCGTTCAAGGGACGCAGGCTGACGGTCACCCACGTCAGCGTCGAGGAGGATTCGTGCCGCGAGGTGTCCGACAAAGGGCACCGCATCGTCTGGCGCACCGATCGGCTGGGCATGCCGCTCACCGAAACGGTGACCGGGCCGGAACTCCGCACGCCCGACGAGGTCCGCGACGCGATCCTGCTCTGCGGCCTGACGGCGCGATCGACGCGCCGCGTGCGGACCGGCATCGGCGCCAGCCGGCAGGACGTCAACGTCTCGGTCCGCGGCGGCAGCCGGGTCGAAATCAAGGGCGTCCCGCGCGCCATCCTCGCGGTGACGCTCGTCCACAACGAGGGCGTCCGCCAGTGCAACCTCCTGAAGCTGCGGGACGAGCTGCACCGCCGCGGCCTCCGGGCGCCGGACTCCATTCGCGTCGAGGGCGTGGACGTCTCCGACCTCTGGTCCGCCGTGGACCTCGGGTTCATCCGGCGCGCGCTGCAGGCCGGCGGCAGGGTGTGGGCCGTGCGGGTCGCGGGCGTGGCCGGACTCGCGCAGCAGCCGACGCAGCCGGACACCACCTTCCTCGACGAACTGGCCGGCCGCATCCGCGTCATCGCGTGCCTCGACGAGGTGCCCATCGTGTTCTCCGGGGCGAACTTCCCCCAGTTCCAGGGGCGCAACCAGGTGCTCGACCGCGTCCGCAAGCGCGCGGGCGTCGGCCCGAACGACGACGTGTTCGTCGTGTTCGGGCCCGAGGACGACGTGCGGACGGCTGCCGAGGAGATCCGGCTGCGCTTCGCCGACGCCACGGCCGGGGTGCCGAAGGAGACACGGCAGGCGCTGGCCGGGGGCTACACGACCTTCGAGCGCATCCTCCCGGGTCCCGACCGGATGTACCCGGACACCGACTCGCCCCCCACGGGGGTCACGGCGGAGCGGGTCGCGGCCATCAAGGCCCGCCTCAAGCCGGCTCCCTGGACGCGCTTCGCCCGCTACGGCGCGTGGCGTGTGCCCGAGGAGACGACGGCGTTCCTCATCCGCCGCGGCGGCGCCGACACCGTCGATGCCGTCGTCGAGAAGACGGGCGTGGACGGCCTGACGGCGGCCGTCGAGATTGGTCAACACGCCAAGGCGCTCGTGCGCGCCGGCATTCCCCTGGGACGGCTGGGGACGGCGGAATGGGTAAGCGTGTTCGACCTGTACACCTCGGGGCGGATTGCCCGCGAGGCCATCCCCCTCGTCGCCACCCGCATGGCGAAGGACGGGCTGGCGGCCGCGGCTGCTGCGGAGGCCGAGGGCGTGGGGCTGGTGGGACGGGACGTCTGGACGCGGGACCTCGAGCGTCTGACGATGGACGGCTACGTTCCCGCGAAAGCGGACTCCGCGGCGCGCCGCCTCCGCTTCCTCGCCGGCCGTGCCCTCCGGCAGTTGCGGGGCAGGGCGCCGGCGAAAGACGTGGCCGCGTGGCTGGCCGGGACGATCGAGGAGATGGGGCGATGAGCATCCCGATCAGCGAACGGACCGACCGGCTCCAGGGGTATCGCGGCCCCGCCATGGAGGTGCTCGACCGGTTCGGGATTGGCGTCTGGAGCGAGGTGGAGGTGACGAACGACGAGGGCTCGGTGTTCGCCGGCGTCATCCTGCCCCGCAACGAGACCTGCGACGAGCTGCACATCGTCATCAAGCTCTTCAACGGGTACAACGTCGGCGTGGCCGCCACCCGCGTCGTTCGGGCCGTCGAGACCGGCTACCGCAAGGCGGTCTACAAGATTCCCGAGAAGAACTTCCCGTTCGACCCGCGCAAGAAGAACGTCACGCTGCTCGGGACGGGCGGGACCATCGCGAGCCGCCTCGACTACCGCACCGGGGCGGTGATCCCGGCCTTCACGCCGGGCGAACTGTACGGCGCGGTGCCGGAGCTCGCGGACATCGCCAACCTGACGACCAAGAAGCTGTTCGGCGTGTTCAGCGAGAACATGGGGCCGGTCCAGTACAAGGCGCTGGCGATCGCGATCGGCGCGGAGATCGAGCAGGGTACCGACGGCATCGTCATCGGCCACGGCACGGACACGATGGCGCACACGGGCGCCATCCTGAGCTTCATGGTGCAGCGCTCGCCGGTGCCCATCGTCCTCGTCGGCAGCCAGCGATCGTCGGATCGGCCCTCGTCCGACGCGGCGCTGAACCTGATGGACGCCGTCCGGACCGCCGCCGAGTGCGAGATCGCCGAGGTCATGCTCTGCATGTTCGGGCCGACCTCCGACAACTACGACCTGCTGCACCGCGGCACCAGGTGCCGCAAGATGCACTCGAGCTACCGCAGCACGTTCCGGACCGTCGGCGCCACGCCGCTCGCCACCGTCAGCCGGTACCTGCAGGAGAACGGCAGCCACTTCACCTACCTGACGCAGGACTTCGAGAAGCGGGACAAGGCGAAGAAGCCCGTCATCACGCCGGTGTTCGAGGAGAAGGTCACGATCCAGTACTACTACCCGAACTTCAACCCCGACATCATCGACGGATTGTCAGCGATGGGCTACCGCGGGCTCGTCATCGCGGGCACCGGGCTCGGCCACGTGAACAAGCCGCTCTACCCGGCGATCCGCCGGGCGATCGACCGGGGGATGACCGTCGTGATGACGGTGCAGACGCTGTGGGGGTTCGCGCAGATGTACGTGTACGACACCGGCCGCGATCTCCTCGACCTGGGGATCATCCCCCTCGACAACATGCTGCCGGAGACCGCGTATATGAAGCTGGCGTGGGTGCTGGGACAGACCGACAATCCGGCGCGGATTCGCGAGATGATGACGACGGCCGTCAATCACGAGATCACGCCCCGGGAGCCCCACAACGGATATCTCATCCTGCAGGGCGGACTCCCCGAGGTGGAGGCCTTCGTCCAGCGGCACTGGAAGTAGCGGACCGGCCGCGGTGCCGGCCCGCCCTCCCGCGGCTCGGTCAGGCGTCTACGGGTTGACGTTGACCTTGATCTGCTTGGAGAACGTCGTGCCGTCGTCGTCCTTGAAGTTGACGGTGACGGTGATCACCGCCTCTTTCCTGAGACTCGGCAGGTCGTACCACACGTCGAACGTCATCGTGATGGCGCCGGCGACCGCCGCGATCTTGTTGCCGCTGGCGCCCGTCAGCACCGAGTCGTAGTGCTCGGTGTCGCCGCCGGTCGGCGTCGTGACGATCCCGCCCGCTGCCTGCTCGACCTTGACGGACGTCGCCGTGACCTCCACCGGGAAGGCCAGATCGACGTCCTTGTCGGTCGCGTTCTTGTTGATCGAGACCGTGACGGAGAACGACGTCTTCCAGTCGAACGGCAGGATCTCGTCAGGCTGGTTGTTGCCCCGGACGATGCGGTAGGTCCTGCCGTCCGTCGACTCGACGGCGTTCGTCGGGCTCGGCGCCGCCGAGGCATCGACGAAATCGTCGACCTGGAGCGTGGTGTCCGTGGTGGTGGCGGACTGGCAGGCGCCGAGTGACAGGGCTGTCCCGACGAGGAACGGCAGCCACATGAGATACGCGAACTTCCGCATCTGACTTTCTCCTTCAGGATTAGAACGTCGTTCCGACGGCGAACTTGAAGGCCCACTTGGGCTGGTAAGTGTCCCGGTAGAGGTTCAGGGCGTAGATCAGCCGGAACGGCACGTTGAGCATGGGCACCATGACGCGCAACTCGGCGCCGCTCGACGTGCGCACCCGGGTGATGTCCAGGGGCTGGGTTTCCGAGAACGCCTGCCCGGCGTCGTGGAAGAGCAGGAACCGCGCCTGGCTCATGATGTCGAAGCCGAGCTCCGCGTTGAAGAGCATGAACTTGTTGCCGCCGAGGGACCGGTTGTACTGGTCGACCGGGCCGACCGATCGGATGTCGACGCCGCGGATCTGAGTCTCCCCGCCGAGGAAGTAGCGCAGGTAGTAGGGCAGCGACGTCGTGGTTCCGTACATCCGCAGCCATCCGCCCTGCCCCCGCATCCCGAGGGACAGGCGCCGGCCGATGGGCACGTAGACGACCGCCTCAGCCTCCGGCTTCGCGTAGTTGTAGCTGCCGCCCAACTGCTCGCTCGCGACGGTCCCGCTGAGGGTCAGGCGGATCCCGGATCGCGGGAAGATGGGCTGATCGATGGTGTTGTACGAGAGCGCGGGCATGATGCGGCTGTCGACGTGCCGGCCCGAGTCCAGTCCCAGGTTGAACGACGGGAGGCCGTACAGGCTCGCCCCGCTCGTCGCCTTCAACAGGTCGTCGCTGATCGAGATGTGGATGACTTCGTAGGTGTAGCCGAAGTAGCCGTGCATGAAGCGCCGGAGCGGCCTGCCCACGGAGATCGTCGCCCCCTCGCGCACCTCGCTGTACCCCACCGCGTTGATGGCCGTGTAGTAGTTGTTCTTGCGCGAGTAGAGGTCGAACGACGCGCTCATCGGCTGATCGAACAGGTACGGCTCGTTGATGCTGAACTGGTAGAGGTTGGACCGCGAGCCGCGCTGCAGCGCGACCGTCACGCCTTCCCCGCGTCCGAGGAAGTTCGCGGCGGTGTACGAGAACGTCCCGAAGAAGCCGTCGTACTGCGACATCCCGGCGCCGAAGTTGAGCTGGTTGCGGTTCTGCTCCTCCAGCTTCAGCGTCACGTCGACGGTGTTGTCCGCCCCGGGCGTCTTGTCGACCTTGACGTCCTTCGTGCCCTCGAGGGGCTTGAAGTACCCCAGCTGGTTCAGCCGCTTCACCGTGTACTTGAGCGCCTCCACGTTGAACACGCCGCCCTCGAGGAGCGCCATCTCGCGCCGGATGACCCGGTCGCGCGTCGTGGTGTTGCCCGTGAACTCGATGCGGTGAATGAAGTACTGCTTGCCCTCCTGCAGGCGCATCGTCACGTCGACCGTCGGCGGGCCGGGCGCGGTCGGCGCGAGCGCGGCCTCGTCCGCGGCCTGGGGCCCGTGCGGCGAGAGGTCCGGGTAGCCCGTGAACTCGTAGTACCCGGCCTGCCCGTACACCTCCCGCGCCTTCTCGAGGGCCTTCCGGATCCGCCGCTCGTCGTAGTAGCGGCCCGTCTTCAGCGGGAACAGCCGGTTCAACGCGTCCGGCTTCAGGATCGTGTTGCCGTCGAACGACACGGCCCCGATCCGGAACCGCTCGCCCTCCTGCACCGGGATCTCCAGCGCCACGTAACGCGTCTTCCCGTCCTTCGAGTCGCCGATCGGCTTCAGGGTCGGCTGGCCGATCCGGGTCGTCACGTAGCCGCGGTTCCGGTAGTGCTCGGTGAGCCGGTCGGCGTCCTCCTCGAGTTTCGTGGCCTGGTAGGTGCCGCGCTGCGTCAGGAACGACAGGAACCACTCGGGCTTGTTGTATTTCAGCCGGCGCTTGAGCTGGCGGTCGCTGATCGCCTTGTTGCCGACGAAGTCCACCTGCCGGATGCGGACCTTCGGCCCCTCGGAGAGATTGAACGTCAGCGTCACGAGCTTCGGATCGCCCTCGATGGACCGGAGCGTGTGGGTCACCTCGGCGTACTCGTAGCCCTTCTCCGCGAACATCGTGCGGACGATGCTCTCGGTGCGCCGGATGATCCCCGGGTCGATGAACGAGTCGATGCGGAGCTGGATGCTCTCGTCGCGCAGCTTCTCCTCGATCTTCGACTGCTCGAGCACTTTCGAGCCGGTGTAGTCGACGATCTTCACGCGCTGGCGCTCTTCGAGGTTGAAGACGATGTGCTTGCCCTCGACGCCGTTGGCGTAGGGCGCGTCCTTCACCTCGATCCACATGTTGTCGAGGAAGCCCGTGGCCCAGAGCCGCTTGAAGTCGTCGAGCACGGCGGCGCTGTCGTACGGCGTCCAGACCCCGGCCGTGGGCCGGCTCGGCATGGTCTTGATGTAGAACAGGTACGTCGCCGGGTCGATCGCCGACACGTTCCCCTGCGTCGGGAACGCGATCTCAACCGTCCGTACGAGCGGCGGGGACTCCGGCGGCGGCAGCACCGCCGGCGCAGGAACTTGCTGGCCGGTGAAGGCAATCACCAGCCACGCGAAACACGTCATCAATCAGGCGCTCCGTCGCGCTTCAGGCAGGCGCTGGGCTAGCGTATGGACGACCCAGGATCGCTGCTGGCTTCAGGTGGTGATCTGGCGTCCCACCACGACCCTCTCGTGGTTGAGACTTTCATTCTGGCGGATTGTCTGGAATGGTTTTGTTAAGTTTTGTTAAGGCGCCGGGACCCTGGTCCGCACGGTCGAGGCAGAACAGGTAGCCTTCGCCCCGGACCGTGCGGATCGTCGTGCGCCGCTCGCCGAGCTTCTTGCGCAGGTGGTGGATGTGCACGTCGACGGAGCGGTCGAACGGCGTGGCATCGCGCTGGTGCAGCAGCCCCGCCAGGGCGTCCCGCGACACGACCCGGCCGGCCGACCGGGCCAGGCATTCGAGGATGTCGTACTGAATCGACGTCAGGCCCAGCGGGACGCCGCCGGCGAGGGCATCCCGGGTGCCCGGCCGCAGCTCCATGCCGTTGACGACGAAGGTGCCGCGGGCGGGCTCTGCGCCTCGTCGCGTCCGCCGCAGTACCGCCCGGATCCGCGCCAGCAGTTCCTCGGCGCCCACGGGCTTCGGCACGTAGTCGTCGGCGCCCGCGTCGAAGCCAAGAATGCGGTCCTGCGGGGAATCCCTGCCTGTCACGACGATGACGGGTACGTCACTGCTCCGCCGGAGCCGGCGCAGCAACTGGAGCCCGTCCACGCCCGGGAGCACGACGTCCAGCAGCACGAGGTCGTGGCGGCCTTCCAGGGCCGCGACGAGGCCCTTGATGGCGTCACGCTCGGTGTCGAGGACGATGCCGCTCAGTTCGAATGACGGCTGCATCAGCGCGCCGAACTCGGGATCGCCGTCGACCAGGAGTATCGCTGTTGGGACCCGGTCCATCGCCTCCAGATTAACACTTCTTAACAGACCGCATCCTCCTGACTTTCGCCTCTTGATCGGTACGCGGGCGGCTGGTACGATTCCCGTCATGCCCATGCGCCCGAGACTGCCTCGGGGAGACGAGCGGCGCAGCGACGCGCTCGACCTCGCGCTGCGCGAGGTCGTGCCCGGCCACGGCGCCATCGAGCGCGCCGATCAGCCTGACGGCTTCATCACGGCCATCCGCCGCGTACCGGCCGAAGACGCCCGTTGTGAGGACTTCCCCCAGGGCATCGACCCGCGGTTGCGGTCGGCCCTGGCGCGGCGGGGCATCGACCGCCTCTACAGCCACCAGGCGCGGGCCGTCGAGCACGCGCTCGCCGGCCGCCACGTGGTGGTGACGACGCCGACGGCGTCCGGCAAGACGCTCTGCTACAACATCCCCGTGATGAACGGGATCCTCGCGGACCCGTCCACGCGCGCGCTGTACCTGTTCCCGACCAAGGCGCTGGCGCAGGACCAGCTGGCCGAGCTCGATCGCCTCTCGCAGGAGATCTCGAGGGCGGCGGACGTCGAGGTCGGCGTGTTCACCTACGACGGCGACACGCCGCAGGACGCGCGGCGCGCGATCCGCGGCCGGGCCCACGTCGTGCTGACCAACCCGGACATGCTGCACTCGGGCGTGCTGCCGCACCACCCGAAGTGGGCCAAGCTCTTCGAGAACCTCCGCTACATCGTCATCGACGAGCTCCACGCGTACCGCGGCGTGTTCGGCAGCCACCTGGCCAACGTGCTCCGCCGGCTGTGCCGGGTGTGCGAGCACTACGGCTCGTCGCCGACGTTCATCTGCTCGTCCGCGACGATTGCCAACCCGGTGGAGCTGGCCGAGAGCCTGGCTGAGCGGCCGTTCGAACTGGTGGCCGAGAGCGGCGCGCCGCGCGGCGAGAAGTGGCTGGTCTTCGTCAACCCGCCGATCGTGAACCGGCAGCTGGGCATCCGGAAGTCGTACCTCTCGCAGGCGCGCGCCGTCGCGCTGGAGTTCCTGAACAAGGGCCTGCAGGTCATCGTGTTCGCGCAGAGCCGGCTGTCCACCGAGATCCTGACGCGGTACCTGAAGGACGCGCACGAGGGCGCACCCGGGGAGTCGGACGTCATCCGCGGCTACCGCGGCGGGTACCTGCCGCACCGGCGGCGCGAGATCGAGAAGGGGCTGCGGGACGGGACGGTGCGCGGCGTCGTCTCCACGAACGCGCTCGAGCTCGGCATCGACATCGGCGCCCTGGACGTCGCAGTGCTCGCCGGCTATCCCGGGACGATCGCCTCGACGTGGCAGCGGTTCGGCCGCGCCGGACGTCGGGCCGGCCGTTCGGCGGCGGTCATGGTCGCGTCGAGCGCGCCGCTCGATCAGTTCGTCGTCCGCCACCCGGCGTACTTCTTCGACGCGTCGCCCGAGCACGCGCTGGTCAACCCGGACAACCTGCAGATCCTCGTCGATCACATCAAGTGCGCGGCCTTCGAGCTGCCGTTCACGACGGCGGAGTCCTACGGCAGGGAGGACGTGCAGGAGATTCTGGGCATCCTGTCCGACGAAGGCTTCGTGCACCTGAGCCGGCCGGCCGCGGTGGGGGAGGCGGCGGGGCACTGGCACTGGACGAACGAGTCCTATCCGGCCGACGCGATCAGCCTCCGCACGGTGTCGTCGGACAACTTCGTCGTGGTCGACAAGACGGACACGACGCGCGTCATCGGGGAGACCGACTTCAACACCGCCCTGGAGATCCTCCACGAGAAGGCGATCTACATCGTCGAGGGCCGGCTCTACCAGGTGGAGCAGCTCGACTTCGAGGGGCGCAAGGCCTACGTGCGGCACATCGACTGCGACTACTACACCGACGCGATCACGAACAGCCGCGTCACGCCCCTCGACACCGCCGCCGCTGAAGGCAGCCGGCCGCACGCCCTCGCGGCCCACGGGGACGTGCACGTGGTATCGCGCGTGGTCGGCTTCAAGAAGATCAAGTTCTATACCAACGAGAACGTCGGGTCGGGTGAACTCGATCTGCCCGAGCGCCAGATGCACACGACGTCGTACTGGCTGACCGTGCCGCGCGAGCTGATGACGGCGCTGCCGTTCACGGGCGACGCCCGCCGCGACGGCATCGTCGGGATGTCGCATGCGATGCGGCAGGTGGCGCAGCTGCTGCTGATGTGCGACGCGCGCGACATCGGCGTGTCGATCGGGCCCGCGCGCGAGGCGACCGAGGACGCCCAGGCCCCCGTCTCGGCGGGGCCGGCCGCGTCGTGGAGCCCCGCGCTGCAGGACGGCGACGAGCCGCGCGTATTCATCTACGACAACTACCCGGGCGGCATCGGATTCAGCGAGCCGCTGTTCCGGATGCACGCGGAGCTCGTCGCGCGGACCCGGGAGCTCATTGCCGGGTGCCCCTGCGAGACGGGGTGCCCGTCATGCGTGGGGCCGCTGGGGGACGTCGGCGCCAAGGCGAAAACGGTGGCGCTCGACATACTCGGACGGTTGGGACGTAACAGTAGTCAGTAGTCAGTAGTCAGTAGACAGTAGGAAGAGCGCAGAACCGCGAGCGACTCAGCACGACACCGAACGGGCCCTCGAACCTGGCCGATCGGCGTCAGTCTGCAAAACGCTTCGCAGGGGCCGAAGTCCTGGCTGGGGTTTCAGGGGCCCCAGCCTTCCGCCGACCAGCACCCCGGAGATGCGTTATGCCGGCCAGCGTGAGCGGGACCGAGCGGTGTCGTGCCGAGCCGGTCCTGGTCGAGGCACTCCGCCGACAGAAGGACCTAGAGACGCAGCCGATGCCGACCCACGCCGACCGCCTCTCGTCCCGCCTCCGGGAGCTGCTGCGCGGCGGGCCCGCGCGGGCGGGCGTGCGCGACACGGCGGGCCCGGTGGAGGAGTCGGGGCAGCCACCGGGCGCCAGGCGCGAGTTGAGCTACGTCGCGGACGAGGCGGCCGGGATCGGCGTGTACACCGAGGCCGGGTGCGTCGTCATCGAGCGCAGCTACGACGTTCACGTGGCGCACGGTCCCCGTCCGGTGGCGCAGTATGGCGAGACGCTCGACCGGTGCCTGCCCGCGCTGGCAGTGCTCGCCGCCGACGAGCGGGCCGCGGCCCCGCGCGAGGCGCGTGCGGCGCGGCTGCAGTGGGAGGCCGACCGGCGGCTGGCTGACGACGGGCGGCGAATCGGCGTACCCACGTCCGGGCCGCTGCTCTTCTTCGACCTCGAGACCACGGGCCTGAGCGGCGGCGCCGGGACGCTGGCGTTTCTCGTCGGCTGCGGGTTCTTCGACGCGGACGGGTTCCAGACGCGCCAGTTCTTCCTGAGCGGATACGAGGCTGAACGGGAACTGCTCGACGCGCTGACCGCGCTGGCCGGCCGTTTCAAGGGTCTCGTCACGTTCAACGGCCGCACGTTCGACGTGCCGCTCATCGACACACGCTATCTCTTCCACCGTCTCGCGTCGCCGTTCGCGGAGCTGCCGCACTTCGACATGCTGCACCCGGCGCGGAAGCTCTGGCGCCGCCGCGGCATCGCCCAGCCGTCCCACCGCGAGCGCTGGTCCGGGGGCCGCCCCGGTGAGGGCGCCAGCTGCGCGCTCGGCGCCCTGGAGGAGGCCATCCTCGGCGTCGAGCGCGTCGGCGATGTGCCCGGCTTCGAGATCCCGTCGCGCTACTTCAACTACCTGCGCACGGGCGATCTCGGGCCGCTGACGGCCGTCTTCGAACACAACCGGCTCGACCTGCTTTCCCTCGCGGCGCTGACCGCGATCGCGGCTCAGATGGCAGATGAGGGCCCGGGAGGGGTCTCCTCTCCTCACGAGGCGCTGGCGATGGGCCGGATGTACGCGCGGCTCGGGCGGGGGACCGAGGCGGACGCGTGCTTCTCGCGCGCAGCCGGCCTGGGGGACGCGCCGTGGGTGCCGCCCTCGGTCGATGCGAGCATCAGGGCCGACGCGCTGCGGTCTCTTGCGCTCGAGCGCCGGCGCCGCCGTCAGTACGAGGCTGCGGCGGACGCCTGGGAGCAGTTGCTGCGGGCGGGCGCTGACCACGTGTCCGCGCAGGAAGCGCGGCGGGCCCTGGCCATTCACCACGAACATCGCGATCACGACCTCGCCGCGGCGCGGCAGTTGGCCGAGCACGCCCTGGCGTCGGAACAGGATCCCGCGGCGGCCGACGCGCTCCGGCACCGTCTCGCGAGACTGAAACGCAAGCTCGGCCGATCCGAACGGCCCCCTCACACGGAGTAGCCCGATGATTCGACCCGGTCGCCGACTGACGCTCGCCGTTTCCGTCGCCGCCATCGCGGCGGCGGCCGCCACGCTCGTCGCCCAGCGCGGCGCCCTGACCCCGGAACAGGCGGAGCGGCGGTGGGCCGTCGAGAAGGAGCTCGCCGCGGTGGCGGTCATCGACCGCAAGGTCATGCTGCCCATGCGCGACGGCGTGCGCCTGGCCACCGACGTCTACCGCCCGAAGGACGCGTCGACGAAGGTGCCGGCCATCTTCGTGCGGACGCCGTACAACTTCAACTTCTGGGACGTGCGCAACGGCGTGCCGGGCGACATGACGAGCGCCCTGGAGGCCGTCAAGCGCGGCTACGCGTACGTCATCCAGAACGAGCGCGGCCACTTCTTCTCCGAGGGGAACTACGACATCCTGGGGTCCCCGGCCGACGGCTACGACACCCTCGAGTGGATCTCGGCCCAGCCGTGGTCGAATGGGAAGGTCGGCACGACGGGTTGCTCGTCCACCGCCGAGTACCAGATGGGCGTGGCCGCCCTCGGCCATCCCTCGTTCGCGGCGATGAACGTGCAGAGCTTCGGGGCGGGCGTGGGCCGCATCCGGCCGTACTTCGAGCAGGGCAACTGGTACCGGGGCGGCGCCGTGCAGATGCTGTTCATCACCTGGCTCTACGGCGAGCAGAACCAGGTCCGCCCGATGTTCCCGCCCGGTACCTCGCAGGCGGACCTCGTCCGCGCATCGAAGTCCTTCGACCTCGGTCAGCAGCAGCCGCGGGTGGACTGGTCCACGGCGCTGCGGCACCTTCCGACGCAGGACATCCTCAAGGCCGTCGACGCGCCGGCGGGCATCTTCGCCGACGCGATGCCCGTCCCGACCGGCGGCCGGATGATGCAGCGGACGCCCAACGATCCGGCCTGGTACACGGGCGGCCTGTTCCACGACGACATGTTCCTCAACGTCCCCGGGCTGTACTTCATGTCGTGGTACGACGTCTCGGTCGGCCCCAACCTCGCGCTCTACAACTATGTCCGCCGGACGGCGCGGCCCGACGTCGCGCGGCAGCAGTGGGCCGTCATCGCGCCGGTCACGCACTGCGGCTACACGCGCGCAACCGAGCACACGATGGCCGGTGAGCGGGACATGGGCGACGCGCGGTGGCACTACCAGGACGTGGTCTACGGCTTCTTCGATCGGTTCCTCAAGGGCGAGGCGAGCGCCGCCCTCGACACGCTGCCCCGGGTCACGTACTTCACCATGGGCTCCAACCGGTGGCAGACGTCCGACACCTGGCCCCCGGCCGGCGCGACGCCGGTGACGTACTACCTCTCGAGCCGGGGCAAGGCCAACACGATGGACGGCGACGGCGCGCTGACCTCGGCGCCGCCGGCCGCGGACGCCCCGGATGCGTTCACCTACGACCCGATGCAGCCGGTCCCCTCGTACGGCGGCAACGTCTGCTGCACGGGGACCGCGATCACCCCCGGCTCGTTCGATCAGCGCAGGATGGAAGTCCGCCAGGACATCCTCGTCTACACATCGGAACCGTTCACGACCCGAACCGAGTTCAGCGGACCCATCGTGCCGACGCTCTACGTCTCGTCGGACGCGAAGGACACCGACTTCACCGTCAAGGTCATCGACGTCTCCCCCGACGGCCGCGCATTCAACCTCGACGAGTCCATCCAGCGCATGCGCTGGCGTGACGGGTACGAGGGGCCGCCCGTCTGGATGGAGACTGGGCGGGTCTACCGCGTCACGCTCCAGCCCCTGACGACGAGCAACGACTTCGAGGCGGGCCATCGGCTGCGCATCGAGGTGTCGAGCAGCAACTTCCCGCGCTTCGATCGGAACCTCAACACGGGCGGGAACAACTACGACGAGGACACGGGCGTCGTCGCGCACAGCGTGGTGCACCACTCGAAGCAGTTCCCGTCACACGTCACCATGACCGTCGTCAGGAAGTAGCACTCCGCGCGTGAGGTGACCATGGCGTGTCGAACCACCCGGCTGTTCATGGCGGCGGCGCTCGCCGCGCTGCTGTGCGCCTGCGGGGCTTTTGCGAGCGCGCAGGCCGTGCCTGCCGCGCGCCCGCCCTGGGCGCCGAACGTGGACGCGGTCTTCGCCGAATGGGATCGCCCCGGTTCGCCGGGCTGCGCCCTCGGGATCTTCCAGGACGGGAACATCGTCTACGAACGCGGCTACGGACTCGCGGACCTCGAACACGACGCGCCGATCACGCCGGACTCCGTGTTCTACGCGGGCTCCGTGTCGAAGCAGTTCACCGCGATGGCCGCGGCGCTGGCGGTCCAGCAAGGCCGGCTCGGCCCCGATGACGATGTGCGGAAGTACGTGCCGGAGTTGCCCGACTACGGGCGGCCGATCACGCTGCGGCACCTCATCCACCACACGAGCGGCCTGCGCGACGTCAACACGCTGCTGGCGATCGCAGGCCGGCGCGACGAGGAGGCGTTCGACAACGAGGCCGTCCTCCGCATCGTGGCCCGGCAGAAGGCGCTCAACTTCCTCCCCGGCGACGGGTACCACTACTCGAACTCCGGGTATGCCGTGCTCGCGCTGGCCATCGAGCGCGCGACAGGGACGCCGTTCCCGGACTTCGCGGACGCGACCATCTTCAAGCCACTCGGCATGAGCGTCACGCACTTCCACACGGACGTGTCGCGCATCGTCAGGCACCGCGCCTTCGCCTACGATCGCCGGCCGGATGGGTCGTTCGGCCTCAACACCCCGCAGAACGAGCGCGCGGGCGCGGGCGGCCTGTTCACGACCGTGCACGAGTTCGTCCGCTGGGACGAGAACTTCTACAGCGGGCGCGTTGGCGGCGTCGACGTCATCCGGACGCTCGAGACGCCCGGGCGGCTGACGAGCGGCACCCCGCTGATGTACGCGTGGGGGCTGATGGTCGGGACGTACCGTGGTCTGCCCCTCGTCGAGCACAGTGGGTCCCTGGGCGGCTACCGGGCGCACATCGTCCGCTTTCGCGGGGAACACTCCTCCGTGGCGCTCTTGTGCAACGTCTCGAGCGTGAGCACCGGCGCCGTCGTTCGGCGCGTCGCGGACGCCGTCCTCGGCGGGCGGTTCAACGAACCCGTGCCGCCGTCGGTGAGCCCGGCGCCGCGGTCAGCTGCGCCAGGCCCCGCTCGGGCCTGCAGCCCGGCCGAACTGGCGGCGTTCGCAGGCGAGTTCTACAGTGACGAACTGGAGAGCGTGTACCGTGTCGCCGTCGACGGCGACCGGTTGACGCTGCGCCGCGGCGTGATGCGCCCGGCGCTGACGCTCCAGGCCGGTGCCGGGGACACGTTCACCGTCGCCGACAGCACACTGCGCTTCCGGCGGACGCCGGACGGCGCGATTGCCGGGTTGACGCTCGATGCGGATCGCATCCGCGGTATCGAGTTCGTGAGGCGGTGACCCAAGCGGCGCCGCCGCCCGGTCCGCGGGGCTGACCCGCCCATCCCACCGTCGACGCTCGACGCCGCTGACGGTCGCCTACTGCTGAATCACGAGCCCGCCGGGCCTGGCCGTCACCGTCACGGCCCGCCCCGCCTTCACCACCTGCTCGGCGGTCGACTCGCGGTACCGAATGCGCGCGGTACTGTCGCGGTCGGCCCGAACCGTCGCGCTGACGAGCCGCCCATCCTTCCAGCGCTCGTCGACGGTGAAGCCGCCCCTCGCGCGCAGGCCGCGGACCGACCCCGATGCCCATGCCGCCGGCAGCGCCGGCAGCAGGTGAATGTGTTCGCGCTGGCTCTGGAGCAGCATTTCCGCGATCCCGGCCGTGCCGCCGAAATTCCCGTCGATCTGGAACGGCGGGTGAGCGTCGAACAGGTTCGGGTAGGTGCCGCCCCCGGTGTACTGCGTCTCCCCGGTCGCCGACACGTAGTGCAGGTGGGTCCGCAGCATGCGGTAGGCGTGGTCGCCGTCGAAGAGCCGCGCCCAGAGCGCGATCTTCCAGGCCTTGCTCCAGCCGGTGCCGCCGTCGCCGCGGATTTCAAGCGAACGCCTGACGGCGGACGCGAGGTCCGGCGTGTCGATGGGATTGATCTGATCGTCGGGGAAGAGCCCGATGAGATGCGAGGAGTGGCGGTGCTGCGGGTCGTTGTCGTCCCAGTCGTTGTACCACTCCTGCAGGTTGCCGCGGCGGCCGACCTTGTACGGCGGCAGCCGGTCGAGCGCGGTCTTGACGCGCGCGCGGAAGTCGGCGTCGATGCCGAGGGTCTCCGACGCCTGGATCACGTTGAGGAACAGCCCGCGGATGAGCGCGAGATCGCCCGTCGTCATGACCGACACCGACCCGACGTAGCCCTCGGGCGTCTTGTACAGGTTCTCCGGCGAGGTCGAGGGCGCCGTGACCAGATGGCCGTCCGGGCCTTCGACCAGCCAGTCCAGTTCGAACTCGGCGGCACCCTTCATCAGCGGGTAGCCAGTGTCCCGCAGCCACGCCGTGTCGCCGGCGAAGGCATAGTGCTCCCAGAGGTGCAGGCTCAGCCAGGCCCCGGCCATCGGCCAGTTGGCCCACACCGGATCTCCCTTCCCGAAGTCCCCGACCGGGTTGCTCATGGCCCAGATGTCGCTGTTGTGATGGGCGCACCAGCCGCCGGCGCCGTAGAAGTGACGGGCCGTGACCGCTCCCGTCTTCGCGATGTCCCCGATGAACCGCAGCAGCGGCTGGTGGCACTCCGCCAGGTTCGTCGTTTCGGCCGGCCAGTAGTTCATCTCGGTATTGATGTTGATCGTGTAGTTGCTGCTCCACGGCGGGCGCATGTGCGGGTTCCAGATGCCTTGCAGATTGAGCGCTGGCGAGCCTGGCCGGGAGCCGCTGATGAGGAGGTAGCGCCCGAACTGGAAATAGAGCGCCTCGAGTCCCGGGTCGGGCGCGCCCCCCGCGTAGGCGCGGAGGCGGGCGTCGGTAGGGAGGTCGTCCTTCGGCGCGCGGCCCAGGTCCAGCGCCACACGATCGAACAGCGAGCGGAAGTCCCGAACGTGCGCTGCGCGGAGCGTCGTGTACGGCTTCCTCGCGAGCGCATCGAGCCGCGCCGCCGTGGCCTGGCCGGGATCGGGGCCGCGGCTTGGCTCCTTGTCGAACCCGGCGAAGCTGGTATCCAGCGCCACCGCGATCAGCGCTTCGCGCGCCCCGCTGACCGCGAGTGACGAGACGCCCCGCTCGACCCGGCCATCCGTGCGGAGGACCCGCGCCCTCGCCGCGAACCGCGTGCCCTTGCCGTCCGGGCTCTCGTCGTAGACGATCGGTGCCTCCACGTCGCGACGGTAGTTCGGTTCGGATCGCACGGGAGCCCGGCCGGAGAGGAGAAGATCGCCATTGGCCGCCACCGAGACCTCGCGACGCAGCTGGCTCTCGAAACGGAGCGCGAACGCCAACGCGCCCGGCCTCGACGCCGTGAGGCGGAGAACGAAGACCCGGTCCGGGTGAGAGACGAACGCCTGACGAGTGAAGGCCACGTTCCCAACGGAGAAGGTCGTCCGGGCGACCGCGGTCCCCAGGTCCAGTTCGCGGCGATACGCCGTCACCTCCTTGCCGGCCAGCGCCGGCGCGTCGACGTACAGGTCGCCCAGCGGGGTGTACGACTCCGAGAACCGTCCCTGCAGCTTCCGTGTCAGCTCGGTGGCGGCCTTGTAGTCGCCCTTGAACAGCGCCTCCCGGACCTTCGGGAGCCAGGTGATCGCGTCCGGATTCATGGCGGGGTCGACGGGGCCGCCGCTCCATAGCGTGGAGTCGTTGAGAAGAAACCGGTCAGACGCCGGGCCTCCGAAGACCATCGCTCCGGTCCGGCCATCGCCGAGGGGAAGGGACTCCTCGAACACCGTGGCGGGCTTGCCGTACCAGACGAGCGTCGCCGGCCCGGGAGGCGCGGCGACGGGCGGGCCGGGGACCGCGGCCAGGCACGTGATCGCGACGGTGACTGCGACGGCCAGCTTCGTGGCCGTCACAGGAACGCGGAACGGAAGCTGCGGCATGGCAACGTCTCCGCGGGGACGTTACCCCGTGCCGGGACGGGCGTCAAACGATATGAATGAACGGCGTGGGCAAAAGCCCGGACGCGGCAGGACGCCGCGCCCGGCTGACTGGTGTGAGAGGGCGGGCTAGGCGGACGCCGACGACGACTTCTTCGCCTTCGCGGCGGCCTGCTTCCGGGCCTCTGAGGTCTGCGCCCCGAACTTCTTGGTGAAGCGCTCGACCCGGCCCTCGGTATCCATGATCTTCTGCCGGCCGGTGTAGAACGGGTGGCAACTCGAGCAGATCTCGAGGTGCAGCTCGGGCTTGGTCGAACGCGTCTTCCACGTCGCCCCGCACGCGCACCGCGCCTCGACGTCGTAGTACTTCGGGTGGATTCCTTCCTTCATACGGGCTCCTTCACGCCTTCTCGAACTTCCAAGTATAGCAGGGACCGGCCGCTCCGAGAAAGGGGCCCCCAGCCCCTACGGAATCACCGTATCCCTGTCCCACCTGTGCCGCCTCATGGCGGCCAGGAGGTTGGCAGGGAACGGCTTGCCGTCTGCCACCGCGAGGTTCTTCTCGACGTGGCGCACCGTCCGCATGCCCGGGATGACCGTCGTCACCGCCGGGTGGTGCAGCGTGAACCGCAGGGCCAGGTCCGGCAGGTCCATGCCGGCGGGGAGGTCCGCCCGCACGCGCTCGACACGGGCGAGTGTCTCAACCAGGTTCTCCGGCGTGAAGTAGAGGTTCCGCCAGTCACCCTTGGGCCAGGTGTCATGCGCCGTCATGGAGCCGGTCAGGCTGCCTTCATCGAAGGGCACGCGCGCGATGACGGCCACGCCAAGCTCCTGGCAGACCGGAAACAACTCGTCCTCGGGCGCCTGGTCGAAGATGTTGTAGACCACCTGGACCGCGTCGATGAGTCCGGTGCGGAGCGCCCCGATGGCGTTGGCCGGTTCCCAGCGGTTGATGCTGATGCCGATGGCCTTCACGAGGCCCTGGGCCTTGAGGTCCGCGACCGCGCGCTGCCACCGCTCGTCGGCCGCCCACGCGTCGGTCCACACGTGGAATTGCTGGAGGTCGAGGCACGAGACGCCCAGGTGAGCCAGGCTGTCTTCGGTCATCCGGCGGATGTAGTCAGCGGGGAACACGTCTTCCAGGCGGTAGTCCGGCCGGGCCGGCCACCGGCCGTTCTTCGGCGGGATTTTCGTCGCGATGAACGGCGCCGGCCCCTTCCATTCCGCGAGCACGTCACGGATGAGCCGTTCGCTGTGGCCGTCCCCGTAGGCCCGGGCCGTGTCGAGGAAGTTGCACCCCAGGTCCAGCCCGCGCCTCAGCGCCGCCCGCGACGCCTCGTCGTCCGAGCCGCTCCAGCCGCCCATGCCCCAGGTACCGAAGCCGACTTCGGCCACCGGCGTCCCCACGCGTCCGAATGGTCTGAACATCATCGGTCCATTCTATCCGGCCCTGATCCCGGCCGCGCGACACGCCTGTAAGGAGCCGTACACACTGAGGGGCAGCGCGCAACCGCGCCGCCCCTCAGCGTCTCCCTCGAAAGTACCCGCCCGACGGCGTCCCACGCAGAACCCGGGCGGAACTCTCTCCCCTGACCGACGCTATGCGAACCTCGTGCCGTCCGGCTCAGCGGACCCGCGTCGAAGCTGTCAGATAAGACGTCTCGATTCAGCGAGTTACATGGTGAGCTCGCGGGCGACGACGTGCGCGCGTCCGCGACGGCCACGAAACATCCGGAAACCCGAATCCGGAATCCCGATCCCTGAATCCCCGCCGCAGCCGGGCGGCCGGCCGGCTGGCTTCGGACGACTCGTCATGACCCGACAAACATGGGGCGCTCCACCGGCGGTGGAGCGCCCCCTTTCGATCGTCGCCCCGCGCGGCTCAGGGCCGCCGCGGGCGTGTTACCAGGTGAACTTCCCGCTCAACTGGACCGTTCGCCGGCCCCAGTTGTTGGTGTTCTGTCCGAAGCTGAGACTGCTCATGCTGATCACCGGAACACCGTAGCTGTCCTGGTTGAGCGCGTTGAACGCGTCAAGGCGGACCATCAGCGCATGCCGGCCCGTCCTGAATCGCTTCATCAAGCTGAGATCGGTGTTGTAGAACGGCGCGCCGCGCTCGCTGTTGCGCGGGGCAGTGCCGTCCCCGAGGCTGTTGGCCAGCGGCAGGTTGTTGGTCCCGAGCGGGACCACGTAGCGGCCATTGTTGGTGAAACTGCTGTGTTTGCTGTCCCACGTGAAGGTCCCGCTCGAATTGATGTTGGGCCGATCAGAGCCGGCGGTCCCGTTGCCGTTCGAGTCGACGCCCGTAAAGACCGTGAACGGCGTTCCCGACTGCCCCTGCGTCACGCCGGTGATCTGCCAGCCGCCGAGGATCGCGCCCAAGACGCCGGACTTGGGGCCGGGAATCTCCCAGATGATACTGGCTGTGAAGCGATGCGGCCGGTCGAACGCCGAACGGCTCCATTCCACCGCGTAGTTCGTGTCGTTCTGCGGGCGCTGGCTCGACTGGCCGGTTCCACCCTCGCCGAGGGACGCGTCGTTGTTGCTGTACATCCGGCCGTACGTGTAGGAGCCGCCGAACTGCAGCCCTCTCGAGAAACGCTTGTTCAGGGAGACGAACATCGCGTTGTATTGGGACTTCGAGTTCATGTTCACGCCGTTGGACCCCGTGTCGGTGGGGATGAGAAGGCGCGAGCCGTACTGCGGGAACAGCCGCCGGGCCTGGACGTTGGGAATGGCGGTCGAGCTCAACGCCGTCCTGACAAGGGCCGCCTGGTCCGCGCTCAGCACGGCCGGGTTCATCTCAATCTGGTTGATGCCGTGGCTGCCGCGGCTTCCCGTGTACCCGACCTCCATGACGAAGTCCGAGATCTCGCGTTGCACCGTGACGCTGTAGTACTGGCTCTTCGGGTTCTGCGTGTTCTCGGCCGAGTTGACCCAGGTTGCGAGTGGATTGAAGACGGCGCTTCCGCCGACCGTCGTCACGTTCGGGTAGAGGTCCTGGACGTTGTCGAGCCGCGGCACGACCACGCGCGGGATAGTTCGAGCCGTTGACGGTCAGGAGGTTGTAAAAGAGGACGTCGTAGCCAACTCCGAAGCCGCCGCGGAGCACCGTCTTCCCGTCGCCGAGGAGCCGGTTCTTGGAGCGAGGACTCCAGGCAAACCCCGCACGAGGCGCCCAGTTGTTCTTGTCCTGCTTGACCGGCCCCGGCACCATGGCGGCCAGGCTCTGTGGGTCCGTCGCTCCGAACATCCCGAGCGGCACCGTGGACAATTCGTAGCGAAGACCGAGATTCAGCGTCAGGGCCGACGTTGACGCGAAAATCATCGCCCACGAAGAAGAACGTCTGCCATCTGCTTTGCCAGGAAGCTGGCCGTCTGAAGAGCCTGCGCGAACGTCACCGCCAGGTTGTTCATGTAGTCCTGCAGGTTGCTGAAGGTGAACGTTCCCTTCGAGTCGAACGCCGCGGTGTTGTTCAGCTTGTTGTACCGGATGTCGGCGCCGAACTTGATCGTGTGCCGCTCCTTCGTCCACGTGAACGTGTCCGAGAACTGGTACGCATCCGATACGCGCCCCTGGGGGAAGTTGCTCGCCCCGCCAATCGTGAACAGGCCCGTGATGGTCGCCGTCGGGCTCTTCGGATCGTTCTCCGGGAAGCTCAGATCGCGCCGGACCAGCGAGAAACGGAACTCGTTCAGGAGCTGCGAGCTGAACAGGTGCGTGTTGCTCGCGGCCAGGTTCGTGTCCTTGAGGTCCTGGTATCCGCAGAAGAGCGATCCGAACGCTGCAGTTGCTGATGAGCGTTGTCGTCCTCGCGGGGCGTGTACGAATAGCGGAACGTCACGTTGTCGCTGTTGGTCAGACGGTGGTCGATTCGCCCGAGGTAGGTATCGTAGGTGCTCGGGGAGACGATGTTGACGTTGGTCAGGCCCGTCTCGATGGGCACGCCATTCACCAACGTGGTTTGCAGAGTCCGGAAGCTCACGCCGCTCGAGTAGACGTCCTGGAGGAACTTGATCCTGTCGAGCACGGCCTGCCGGCTCGCCGCGGTCTGCCCCGCCCCGAGCGGCACGTCCGCGAGTGCCGCGAACCCTGCCGAGGTCGGCATCCGCGTCGAGCCGCCGGGAGTCTGGCCGGGACGCTGGATGTCCCGCTGGTAGAGGCCGAAGAAGAACGTCCGGTCCCGGATGATCTTCCCACCGACGTCGAAGCCCATCTGATGCCGGTAGAACGGCGCCGCCTTCGTGAGCCCGCTCGCTTTCTCGATATTCGTGAGCGAGTACAGCTTGCTCGTCGTGAAGTAATCCCAGGCCTCGCCTCTGAGGGTGTTCGAGCCCGACTTCGTGATGACGTTGATCTGGGCGCCGGAGTTCCTGCCGAACTCGACGTTGTAGGGGTTCGTCAACACCTGGAACTCGGCGACCGCCTCCGGCACGACCGAGGTCGTGGAAATCGTCACCGAGATGTCGTTGTTGTCCGAGCCATCGATCATGTAGTTGTTGTTGCGGGAGCGCTGGCCATTGGCGGCGAACGTGCCTTGGCCGCCCGTCGACGACACGTTCGGCGCGGTGAGGATCAGGTTGTTGATGTTCCGTCCACCGGCGAGGGGCAGTTCCACCACCGCCCGCGCGTTCGTGGTCATCCCGATGGTCGGGTTGGTCTTGTTCAGCTCGACGGTCACGTTCTGGGCGGTCACCGTGACGTTCTCACCAAGCCCCGCGACCTTCAGTTCGGCGTCAATCGTGACTTCGCTCGACGCCCGCAACGCCACGTCCTTGTTCTCGACCGTGGAGAACCCGGCCAGTTCGATGCGCACCGTGTAGCGGCCCTGGTCGAGGGCCGCGACGCGGTAGAACCCTTGCGCGTCTGTCACGCCCGTGCGGACCACGTTCGTGTCCGCGTTCGTCACCGTCACCGTGGCCCCCGGAACGACGGCTCCAGTCGTGTCTCGAACGGTGCCCAGAATGGCGCCGCGCGTGATCTGCGCCTGAGCCGGCATCGCCGCCAGGAGCAAGGCGAACAACACGACCGCGACCGCCGATGCGCGCACGGCAGTCGTCTGCGCAGATCGGTATTGTCAACCACTGTGACTTCATGAAGGTCTCCTCCGCCATGACGCTCCAGACACGTCGGTTACAGCGCCGCCGTATGCCGTTGTGAGAATGATGTAACTCCAGACGCACGCAAGAACCGCACCAAGAGTTTCGTGGATCATCAAACGGGAGACCCTCCGGAAACGGGTCATTCAGGGTTGGCTTCGATGTGGAAGGCGCGCGCAGAATCCAGGCAGTTGGATCCTGGGTCCAATCCCGTGGAGAAGGCGGAGGGGGCGCCTATCGGTTCATCGCGGCCAGGAACTCGGCGTTCGTCTTCGTCTTCGCCAGCTTGCCGAGCAGCAGTTCCATCGCGTCGACCGTCGAGAGGGGATCGAGCACCTTCCGCAGCACCCACACCTTGTTCAGGACGTCCTTCTCGAGCAGCAGCTCTTCCTTGCGGGTGCCGCTCTTCTGGAGATCGATCGACGGGTAGACGCGGCGGTCCGAGAGCTTCCGGTCGAGCAGGATCTCGAGGTTGCCGGTGCCCTTGAACTCCTCGAAGATCACGTCGTCCATCCGCGACCCGGTGTCGATGAGCGCAGTGGCGATGATCGTCAGCGACCCGGCCCCTTCGATCTTCCTGGCGGCCCCGAAGAACCGCTTCGGCTTCTGGAGGGCGTTGCTGTCCACGCCGCCCGACAGGATGCGGCCGGAGGCGGGCACCACGGTGTTGTAGGCCCGGGCGAGGCGGGTGATCGAGTCGAGCAGGATCACCACGTCGCGGCCCGTCTCCACCAGGCGCTTGGCCTTCTCGATCACCATCTCGGCGATCTGCACGTGGCGCTGCGGCGGCTCGTCGAAGGTCGACGAGATGACCTCGCCCCGGACCGACCGCTGCATGTCGGTCACTTCCTCCGGACGCTCGTCGATGAGCAGGACGATGAGGAAGACGTCCGGGTGATTGGCCATGACGCTGTTCGCCAGCGCCTGCAGGAGCATGGTCTTGCCCGTGCGCGGCGGCGCCACGATCAGCCCGCGCTGGCCCTTGCCAATCGGCACCATCATGTCGATCACGCGGGTGCAGAGCTCCTCGGGCGCGAACTCGAGGTTGAACTTCTCCTGCGGGTAGAGCGGCGTCAGGTTCTCGAAGTACACGCGCTCGCTCTTCCGCTCCGGCGGCTCGAAGTTCACGGCGTCGACCTTGACCAGCGCGAAGTACCGCTCGCCCTCGCGGGGCGGCCGAATCTGGCCCGACACGGTGTCGCCGGTGTGCAGATCGAAGCGCCGGATCTGTGACGGCGACACGTACACGTCGTCCGGTCCCGGCAGGTAGTTGTAGTCCGGCCCGCGGAGGAACCCGTAGCCGTCCGGCAGCGTCTCGAGCACGCCCTCGGAGAACATCAGGCCGGCCCGCTCGCTGCGGGCCCGCAGGATCTGGAAGATCAGGTCCTGCTTGCGCATGCCCGTCGCGCCGGGGAGATCCAGTTGCCTGGCGATGGCGGTGAGGCCCGTCACGCTCATCGCTTTGAGCGACGCCAGGTCGAGCTGGCCGACGTCTACGGTTTGAGTTGCTTCCACTGTTCCACCTGTTGTGCGATCCATGCCCACAAATCCTCGATGCCTTCTCCGGTGTGCGCCGACATCATCAGCGCGTCGATCCCGAACGCGAGCCGGAGCGCCGCGCCCGCGCGGTCGCGCTCGGATCGCGACAACTTGTCCGCCTTGGTCGCCGCGAGCCGCGCCGCGCAGCCCTGCGCGGCGAACCACCGGGCCGCCTCGAGATCGGCGTCCAGGCCCGGGTGCCGGGCATCGACGAGCAGGACGACGCCGGCAACTTCCGCCCGGAACCGGACGCCCTTTGGCCCCCCGAAAAAGTAGTCCTGGGCCAGCGAGACGAACGCGCGGCCCTCACGGGCGCCCCTGGCATAGCCGTAGCCGGGCAGATCCACGAGGTGGAACGCCGGGGCCCGATCCGGCTCCAGCCGGTAGTAGTTGGCGAGCCGCGTCTTGCCCGGCGCCGCGCTCGTCCGGGCCAGCGTCCGGCCGGCCAGCGCGTTGATCACGCTGGACTTGCCGACGTTGGACCGGCCGGCGAACGCCAGTTCCGGCAGCGGCGTGTGCGGCAGGTCGGCCGCCGACGCCGCGCTCGTGACGAATTCCGCCGCCACCAATCGGATTCTGGCCATCGTGTCTGGGGCACGCCGGGGCTGAAGCCCGAGGGGTCTAGAGACCCGGCCTCCATTCAACATCCGTGCGGTCGGTCACGAACCCTGAGCCCTGGATCCCGAGCCCCGCCCCTCGACGTTGCTCGGGGCGGCCCCCAGCCCCCAGCTAGTGCGTGACGCGGTCGTCGCCCGGGTCCATCGCCACCGGTTCGACGATGGCGTGCGCGAGCGGGCGCCCCGGCAGCGGCGTCGCAAGGGCGATCCGCAGCACCTCGTCCATGGTCTCGACGAGGTAGACGTTCAGGACAGCCAGCACGTTGCGGGGGATGTCCGCCAGGTCCTTCTCGTTGTCCTTCGGCAGGATGATGGTCGTGATCCCCGCCCGGTGGGCCGCGAGCACCTTCTCCTTGACGCCGCCGATGGGCAGCACCTTGCCGCGCAGCGTGATCTCGCCCGTCATCGCGACGTCGCGGCGGACGGGCGTGCCCGTCAGCACCGAGACGAGGGCGGTGGCCATCGTAATGCCGGCCGACGGGCCGTCCTTCGGGATCGCGCCCTCGGGCACGTGGATGTGCACGTCGTTGCGCCGGTGGAAGTCCTTGTCGATGCCGTACTCGGCGGTCTTCGAGCGCACGTAGCTCAAGGCGGCCTGGGCCGACTCCTGCATGACGTCGCCGAGCTTGCCGGTCAGGGTGAGGCGGCCGCGCCCGGACATGAGCGTCGTCTCGGTGACGAGAATCTCGCCCCCGACCTCGGTCCAGGCCAGGCCGGTGGCCAGGCCCACCTCGTTCTTCTCCTCTGCCACCGTCGGGCGGAACTTCGGCACCCCGAGGAACTGCGTGACCTTCTCGGGGGTGACCTCCTCGACGTACGCCTTGCCCTCGGTCACGACGCGCCGCGCGACCTTGCGGCAGATCGACCCGATCTCGCGTTCGAGGTTCCGGACGCCGGCCTCGCGCGTGTAGCGCTGGATGATCGTCTGGAGCGCGTCGTCCGTGAACGACACGTTGGCGGGCAGCAGCCCCGTGCCCTCGAGCGACTTCGGCACGAGGAACCGCTTGGCGATCTCCGTCTTCTCCTGCTCGGTGTAGCCGGGCAGGTTCAGGACCTCCATGCGGTCGCGCAGCGCCTGCGGCACGGTGTGCAGCACGTTGGCCGTGCAGATGAACATGACGTTCGACAGGTCGAACTCGACGTCGAGGTAGTGATCGAGGAACGTGTGGTTCTGTTCGGGGTCCAGCACCTCGAGGAGCGCCGCCGACGGGTCGCCGCGGAAGTCCATCGACATCTTGTCGACTTCGTCCAGCAGGAACAGCGGGTTCTGGGTGCCGGCCTTCTTCATCATCTGGATGATCTGGCCGGGGAAGGCGCCGATGTACGTCCGGCGGTGCCCGCGGACCTCCGCCTCGTCGCGGACGCCGCCGAGGGACAGGCGGACGAACTTCCGGTTCATCGCGCGGGCGATGGACTTGGCGAGGGACGTCTTGCCGACGCCCGGGGGCCCGGCGAAGGTCAGGATGGTGGCCTTGGGCTTCCTGACGAGGGCCCGCACCGCCAGGAACTCAAGGACGCGCTCCTTGACCTTGTCGAGGCCGTAGTGGTCGGTGTTCAGGATCGTCTCGGCCCGCTTCAGGTCGCGGCTCTCCTTGGTCTTCTTGTGCCACGGCACGGCCACGAGCCAGTCGAGGTAGTTGCGCGAGACGGTCGCCTCCGCCGACATCGGCGGCATCGCCTCCAGGCGCTTCAGCTCCTGAATGGCCTTCTCCTCGACCTCCTTCGGCATCCGCGCCTTCTCGATCTTCTTCTTCAGGTCGTCGACCTCGTTGCCGCGCTCGTCCTTCCGCCCCAGCTCCTTCTGGATGGCCCGCATCTTCTCGTTGAGGTAGTACTCCTTCTGGGCCTTCTCCATCTGCTTCTTCACGCGCGTCTGGATCCGGCGGTCCACCTGGAGCTTGTCCACCTCGCCCTCGAGGATGGCGGCGATGCGGTTGAGGCGCTCGAGGGGCGACACCATCTCGAGCAGGTTCTGCTTCTCCTCGACGCCGACCAGCAGGTGCGCGGCAATCGTGTCCGACAGCCGGCCGGGATCGTCCACCCGCACGGCGGCGATCATGGCGTCGTACTGCAGGTTGTTCGAGAGCTTCACGTACTGCTCGAACAGCGACACGACGCGGCTCATCGCGCCCTCGACGTCGCCGGCGGCGTCCTGGTGGCGGGGCAGCACCTTCACGACGACCCGGAAGAACCCGCGATCCTCCTTCCACTCGATGGCGCGGCCCCGGTCGGCGCCCTCGACGAGGAGCTTGATGTTGCCGTCCGGGAGCTTCAGGCTCTGGACGACGTTCGCCACGCACCCCATCGTGTAGATGTCCTGCGGCTGCGGGTCGTCGGTCTGGGCGTCGTGCTGCGCCGCCAGGAACACGCGGTTGTCCTTCTCCTGCGCGTGCTCGAGGGCGCGGATCGACGCTGGACGCCCGATGACGAAGGGCACCATCATGTGCGGGAACACGACCAGGTCCCGCAGCGGAACGATGGGGAGGGTCTCGTACAGTTCCACTAGCCTGCCTTCTCGATGAGCGTCATCGGCTGGGCCTTGCGCTCGACGACGTCCCGCGTGATCACGCACTCCCGCACCTTCTTCTGGCCGGGAAGGGTGTACATGAGCTCCAGCATCAGGTCTTCGAGGATCATCCGCAGGCCCCGCGCGCCGATCTTGCGGTGGATGGCGCCCTCGGCGATGGCCTCGAGGGCATCCTCGGTGAAGCGCAGCTTGACGTTCTCGTATTCGAACAGCCGCTGGTACTGCCGCGTGACGGCGTTCTTCGGCTCGGTCAGGATCTGGACGAGGGCGGCCTTGTCCAGCTCGTGCAGCGTGCCCACGACGGGCAGCCGGCCGACGAACTCGGGGATGAGGCCGTACTTGATCAGGTCTTCCGGCTCCAGCCGGTCGAGCGTCGCCCCGAGGTCATGGCCCGCCCGCGGGCCGATCTCGGCGCGGAAGCCCATGGCCTTCCGTCCGATCCGCCGGCCGATCACCTTCTCGAGCCCGACGAAGGCGCCGCCGCAGATGAAGAGGATGTTCGTCGTGTCGACCTGGAAGAACTCCTGGTGCGGGTGCTTCCTTCCGCCCTGCGGGGGGACGTTCGCCACCGTGCCCTCGAGAATCTTCAGCAGGGCCTGCTGCACGCCCTCGCCCGAGACGTCCCGGGTGATGGACGGGTTCTCGTCCTTGCGGGCGATCTTGTCGATCTCGTCGATGTAGATGATCCCCTGCTGGCACTTCTCGATGTCGCCGCCGGCGGCCTGGAGGAGCTTCAGGATGATGTTCTCGACGTCCTCGCCGACGTACCCGGCCTCGGTCAGCGTCGTCGCGTCGACGATGGCGAAGGGCACGGAGAGCATCTTGGCGAGGGTCTGCGCGAGCAGCGTCTTGCCCGTCCCCGTCGGGCCGACGAGCAGGATGTTGGCCTTCGTGAGTTCGACGTCGTGGCGGCCTCGCGCCGCCTTCAGGATCTCGATCCGCTTGTAGTGGTTGTAGACGGCCACGGCGAGCTTCTTCTTCGTCCGCTCCTGGCCGATCACGTAGTCGTCGAGGAACTTCTTGATCTCGGGCGGCGCTGGAAGGGTCGACCGCGGGGTCTTCGGCTCGTGGCGGTTGTCGTCGGCGATGATGTCGTTGCACACCTCGACGCACTCGTCGCAGATGAAGACCGTGGGGCCCGCGATGAGCTTGCGGACGTCGTTCTGGTCCTTGTTGCAGAACGAGCAGCGGAGGACCTCGGTGTCGCCGTTCTTCTTGGCCATGGCCTGACTTGTTCCCGCGGCGCGGCCGCCCGCGCGGCCCGCCGGCGCCCCTCAGGCGCGCTTGCGGATCACCTCGTCAATGATACCGTAGTCCTTCGCCTGCTCGGGCCGCATGATGTAGTCGCGCTCGGTGTCCACCTGGATCCGCTCGAGGGGCTGGCCGGTGTGGTGCTGCAGGATCGCGTTCAGGTTCTCGCGCATCCGCAGCAGCTCGCGCGCCGCGATGTCGATGTCCGTGGCCTGGCCGGCCAGGCCCTGCATGAGCGGCTGGTGGATGACGATGCGCGAGTTCGGCAGCGAGAAGCGCTTGCCCGGCGCGCCCCCCGCCAGGAGCAGCGCGCCCATCGACGCCGCCTGCCCGAGGCAGTACGTCTGCACGTCCGGCCGGATGAACTGCATCGTGTCGTAGATCGCGAGGCCGGCCGTGATGGACCCGCCCGGGCTGTTGATGTACAGCAGAATGTCCTTCTCCGGGTCCTCCGCCTCCAGGAACAGCATCTGCGCGATGATCAGGTTCGCGATCATGTCGTCGATCGGCATCCCGATGAAGATGATGTTGTCCTTCAGCAGCCGGGAGTAGATGTCGTACGCGCGCTCGCCGCGGGCGGTCTGCTCGACCACCATCGGCACGAGCTGCGCGCGGACGTCGCTGGAATCTCGCGTCATGATGCCGCCCCTCGGAGGCGGTGTCACCACCCGTTCGCGCGGCGGAATCCAGCCGCCGGACGCCGGGTGTGACGCCGGTCCTATGCCGTCGTGATGCTGGCGTTCGCCAGCATCAGGTCCATCGTCTTCTCCCGGCGCAGGCCGCCCCGCAGGCGCGCCGCGCCGTCGTCCTTCTCCACTTGCGCGCGCACTGCCTCGACCGTGCGGCCGCTCCGTTCCGCAAACCGCGCGATCTCCTGCGCCACCTCCTCGTCGCCGACCGTCACCGGCTCCCGCCGGGCGATCTCGTCGAGGACGATCGTGGCCTTGACGGACTCGACCGCCGCCTCGCGCTGCGCCGTACGGAACTCGTTCCAGTCGATCCCCGCCTTGCGCGGATCGACCTGCTGGTCGATCAGCCGGCGCGCGAAGTCCTCCACCCGGCGATCGAGCTCCTGCTCGACGAGCGCGTCCGGCACCGCGAAGGGCACCCGCCCGGCGAGCTGCTCCAGGAGATCCCCGCGGAGGGCCCGGTCCGCCTCGTGCGCGGCCTCGTGCTCGAGGTCCTGCCGGACGCGATCGCGCAGCGCGGCCAGCGAGTCGAAGCTGCCGAGGTCCTTCGCGAACTCGTCGTCCAGCGCCGGGACCACCCGCTGCTTGATGGCCTTGAGCGTCACGCCGTACGTGACGGACCGGCCCGCCATGTCGGCGGCCGCGTGATCGGCGGGGTAGTCCACGGTGAAGTCGGCGCGCGAGCTGGCTTCGAGGCCGACCAGGTGCGCGGAGAACCCCGGGGGGTTGGCCTCGGCGCCCAGGTCGATGGTCACGTTCTCGTGCCGGTCGGGCGCGGCGGCCGGCTCATCGCCCAGCACCCGCCGCTCGAGGTCGACCGTGGCCCAGTCGGTGGCCGCGAGCGGGCGCCCCTCGACGGGCTCGAACCGCGCCCCGCGCTGCCGGAGCCGCTCGAGCGCCTGGTCCACTTCCTCGTCCGTGACGGCAGCCATCCGCTTGCGCAACGCCACGCCCCGGTACTCGCCCGGATCGAAGGCCGGTACCGTGTCGAACGTCGCGACGAACGTCAGGGGCTTGCCCGGCTCGACGACCACGTCGCGGACGTCCGGCGTGTCGATCGGGTCGAGGTCGCGCTCGCGCAGCGCGCCGTCCAGCGCGGGCGGCACGAGCTCGTGCGCGACGTCGTGCAGGATCTCGTCCTTGTAGCGCTGCCAGATGACGCGCGACGGCACCTTGCCCGGCCGGAACCCCGGCACCTTGGCGGTGCGCCCCAGCCGGCCCGTGAGGCGATCGATCTCCGCATCGACCTTGTCGCCCGGGATCTCGATGGTGAGGCGCTTGCGCGTCTCGCTGACGTCGGCGAACTCGACCTTCATCGTGTTGAGTATCGGCAGTCTTCGGGGCAGGGTTCAGCGGCGATCATGCTGTCGTGGGATGCGGACGGTCCGGCGGGCCCCGCTACACGCCCGGCCGAGAGTATCCTGGTGCGAAAGGGGGGATTCGAACCCCCACAGCCTTCCGGCTACTGGATCCTAAGTCCAGTGCGTCTGCCAGTTCCGCCACTTTCGCAGACCGAAAGCGCCCGACCTGGAACGACTCAGCCAGCGTAGCACGCCGTTTTCCGGGGGGTCAAACGAATAGGGGCTGGGGGCTACTGCCTAAGGGCTCCTGACTCCTGACTCCTGACTACTACCGCTTCTGCGTCCCCCCGCGCCTCATCGCCCGCCACCCCCCGGCGAACATGGCGGCGCCGAACACGAAGATGCCGAACCCGGCCCAGACGTTGACGTTGACGCCGAGTGACGACTGGTAGACGGACTGGTCGCCCAGCCAGCCATACCCCACGAGGAGGGCGCCGAGCAGCACGAAGAGCAAACCCATCGGGAACCGCAAATCAAGCAGCATCACGCACTCCACAGGGCGCCAGGGCCAGCGCGCCTTTCGACTCGCCGCCGTCAGGGCTCGCGCAGGGCAGGCCGGGCGCCGGCCCTGCACGGTACCTCACGTTCAACGCTACCAGAACACGACGTTCAACACGATCGCCATCGCCCCGACGATGACCGCGAGGGTCACCGGCCGCTGGTACCACGGCAGCGGGCCTGCCTTGAACTTCGGCGTCATCGAGTACACGAGCCCCTTGAGGTCCGCCGCGTCCCGCGGCTTCGTCACCAGGCTGACGACGACCGTCACGGTGAAGCACGTCGTCCATGCGTAGATGGCGCCCCAGAAGTTGCGGGCCATGTCGCTCGGATACGCGTGCAGCGGGCCCGGGCCGGCGGTGCCGACGCCTGTCAGCAGGTAGTGCGCGGCGCACGCGAGGATGCCGCCGAGCAGCCCCCAGAACGCGCCGTTGGGCGTCGAGCGGGCCCAGAACATGCCCAGCAGGAACGTCGCGAACAGCGGCGCGTTGATGAACGAGAAGACCAGCTGCAGCAGGTCGTTGATGTTCCCGAAGTTCATCGCGACGTAGGCCGTGGCCACGCTCAGGATGGTCCCGATGACGGTGGCCTGCCGGCCCACCTTCATGTAGTGGGCGTCGGTGCCGTCGCTCTTGATGTAGGGCCGGTAGATGTCGTACGTCCACACCGTGTTGAACGCCGTCACGTTGCCCGCCATGCCGGACATGAAGCTCGCGAGCAGCGCCGTCAGCCCCAGGCCGAGCAGCCCCGGCGGGTAGTACTTCTGCAGCATCATCGGCATGACCATGTTGTAGTCGGTCTGGCCGTTGAACTGCATGGCCGCCGCCGGCAGGACCGCGAGCGCCACCATCCCCGGGAGGATCACGATGAACGGCATGAACATCTTCGGGATGGCCGCCAGGATCGGCGTGCGCTGCGCCGCGTTCATGGACCGCGCCGCCATCGCCCGCTGAATGACGAGGAAGTCGGTGCACCAGTAGCCGAAGGACATGACGAACCCGAGGCCCGCCACCATCCCGAACCACTCGATCCCCATGGGGTTGTCCGATGGCGACGCCATATGCCGCCACGACTGCGTCCACGCGCCGGCCGCGAACCCCGCGTCCGTGGCCACCTTCGCCAGGCGCGTCTCGACGCCCGACCAGCCGCCGGCGCCCATGACCCCGAGGAACACGAGCGGCAGGAACCCGAACACGATCAGGAAGAACTGCACCACCTCGTTGTAGATGGAACTCGTCAGGCCGCCGAGGAGGATGTACACGAGCACCACGACCGCCGAGACGCCGATGCTGACGTTGATGTCCCAGCCGAGCAGCAACTGGAACAGCCGGCCCATCACGTACATCGAGATGCCCGAGGAGAACACCGTCATCACGGCGAACGAGAGCGCGTTCAGCGCGCGGGTCTTCTCGTCGAAGCGCAGGCGCAGGTACTCGGGCACCGAGTGGGCCTTGCTGCCGTAGTAGAACGGCATCATGAACACGCCCACGAAGATCATCGCCGGGATGGCGCCCACCCAGTAGAAGTGGGACGTCATGATCCCGTACTTGGCGCCGCTCGCCGCCATCCCGATGACCTCCTGGGCCCCCAGGTTCGCCGAGATGAACGCGAGCGCCGTGATCCACGGGGCGAGGCTCCGGCCCGACTCGAAGAAGTCGAGGCTGGTCTTCATGAAGCGCTTCAGCGCGGCGCCGATGCCGAGCACGAAGGCGAAATACAGGATGATGATGGCCCAGTCGATGCCGTGCAAGGACATAGTGAGGGCATTATTCAGAAGCAAGAAGCAAGAAGCAAGAACAAGCAGTCAGGAGTCAATAGTCAGGAGGAGGCGGCAGAACGGTCAGGATCGCGATAGACCCGGCAACGACAGGAGTACACTCTGTCGCATGAGAATCGACGTCGCGGGATCGAACAGCCTGCCCGCCGAAAGGCCGGTCGGGGTGCCGCGGGCTGACTACCTGCTCTGGGCGAAGCGGCGCCCGCACCCCGCGAACGACCTGGGCCGGAGCGACGTCATCCCGTGCGCCCTCGCGGATCTGCCCGGCGCGCGCGAGGCCCTCGAGATCACCGGCAGCAACGACGAGGGGTGGGAACCGCTCGTCGATCGCCTCGCGACGCGCTATCACGTACGGCCGGACGAGGTGGCGATGGCCACCGGGGCGTCCGGCGCGAACTTCCTCGCGTGCGCCGCCCTCGTCCGCCCCGGCGACGACGTGCTGGTGGAGCGGCCGGGCTACGACCCGCTCACGGCCGTGCCCCTGATGCTCGGCGCGAACGTCATCCGGTTCGACCGGCGGTTCGAGGACAGCTTCCGCCTCGACCCCGATCGGGTGGCCGCCGCCATGACGCCGCGCACGCGGCTGATCATCGTGACGAACCTCCACAACCCGACAGGCGTGCGAACGGGCCTCGACACGATGCGTGCACTCGCGGCGCTCGCCGGGCGGCACGGATGCTTCGTGCTGGCCGACGAGATCTACCTCGATGCCGTCCCCGGCCCGCCGCAGGACGTGGCGGCATCGCTCTCGCCGCGCATCGTTTCGACGAGCAGCCTGACCAAGGCGTACGGTCTGGCGGGACTGCGCTGCGGGTGGGCCATCGCCGATGCCGCGCTCGCCGAGGAGATCCGCCGCGTTCGCGACCTGGTGGATGGCAGCGGCTCGGTGCTGGCGGAGCGGGCCGCGTCCGTGGCGTTCGACCACCTCCCGGGCCTGGCCGCACGCGCCCGGCGCATTCTGGACCCGAACGTCGCGCTGTTCGACCGCTTTCTGGCAAGCCACCCTGCGCTGGAGTGGGTGCCGCCGCACGGCGGAACCGTGGCCTTCCCGAGATTGCGCGCCGCCGCCTCCGCCGACGCGTTCGCCGACCGCCTGTTGCGGGAATTCGACACGGCCGTCGTGCCAGGACGCTTCTTCCAGGCGCCGTCCCACTTCCGGGTCGCCCTGGGGATCCCGCGCGACGCGCTCGAGCGGGGCCTCGACGCGCTCGACGGAGCCTTGCGCGAGGAGCACGCGTAGACGGGGAGGACCGTTGCCGCGTGCAGCGCGGTCCTGTCAGGCGCGGGCGCCGAGCAGGCGGGCCGGCAGGAAGAGCACCGCGCGCAGGAAGCTGAACACACCCCCGACCGCGATGCCCACCAGCCGGAATGGCAGGAGCAGCAGCCACACCAGCGGGTAGAGCACCAGCGCGGCCAGCGCGAGCGGCCAGCACAGGACGAACAGAATCAGCCACATCAGGAACTTCAGCACCGCAGCCTCCGGCACGCGCCGCCAGGCGGCGCGTCACTCTGGTACTACGGGTTCGCGGGCGCCCGGGTTCTGCGTCCGCCGCCGGCTCAGCGGGGCAGCGCGAGCACCGAGAGCACCGACATCGGGTCCACGCTCGCGGGCCCGATGCGAAGCGTCCAATGGAGGTGCGGGCCCGTGACGCGTCCCGTCGCGCCGATGGCGCCGACGGTGTCGCCACGCGCGACGGCCGCGCCCTCGCGCACGTCGAGACGCGACAGGTGGCAGAGCAGCGAGAACACGCCCAGCCCGTGATCGAGGATGACGGTCGTCCCGGAGAAGTACAGATCCTCGGCCAGCACCACTGTGCCGCCCGCCGGGGCCGCGACAGGCGTGCCCGTCGCGCCGCGAATGTCGATGCCGCGGTGGGGCGTTCGCACCTGCCCGTTGTAGACGCTCCGCGCGCCGAACCGCGAGATGACCTCGCCCCCGGTCGGGGGTGCGAACCCCTCGCCCCACAGGGGACGCACCGACACGGTGCCGAACACCTTCGCGAGCCGCGCCCGCTCGCGCTCGATGCGCGCCTGTTCGGACGCGGGCGGCGTGACGAATGCCGGGGGCACCGAGAGGCGGCGCGTCGGAAACGCCTTTGGCACGACGGTCAGCGGGACGCGCGACCGGATGACGGCACCGTCCGTCCCCGTCGCGTTGACGGTGATGATCGATCGGCCCGGCCGGGTTTCAAGATCGATCCCGATGAGCGCAGACCACGTGTCCGGCGCGGGTCCCGTGTACGCGACGAACTCCCGGCCGAAGGCCGTGCCCCGCACCTCTGAGAGCGCAACCGGCGCCTTGACCGTCAGGAGCAGCGCCTCCCCGGGCGCGATGGCCCGCGCCTTGCGGCTCACCTGGAGCCGGGGCGGCTGGCTGGAGTGGGCCAGGCTGGCCGGAACCGTGCCGGCGGAGGCCGGCCAGAGGGCGAGCGCCGCCACCACCATCCACGTGAGGCGGGGCGCCGGGGTCGAGCAATTCCTCGTCATGTCCTCGGAAACGATACACCGCGCAGGGGCGGACAGGCGAGCGGGCGGAGCGTGCCGGGAGCAGCGCGGGAACGGCGGGAGTTCCCGTGGTGCGGAGAAAGAGCTATCGTAGGCAGTGAGGGCTGCCTTGCCAGACCGCCGTTTCCTGTTTCGGAGCACACGCACGCGGACGACGTTCCTGATCGCCGGGGCCGCCGCCCTCGTCCTGGCGAACGTCGCCTGCGGCGGGGAAACGACGGCGCCGGCGTCGCCCAGCGCGACAGCCACCCTGTCCGCTGAAGCCGCGGCGGACGGCTCGACGCTCAAGGCGACCGCACCCGCCCCTCAGCTCCCCGCGAGCGGCTCGACGGTCACCTCGCTCACGCCGAATCTGGTCATCGCCAACTCCACGCTCAAGTACCTGGGCGATGTGGCGATGGTCCTCACCCTGGAATACCGGTTCGTCGTCGAGACCGAGGACGGCACCGCGGTGTCGAACATCAAGACCGGGGCCGGCGTTGCGCTGACGGGCTCCCGCATTCAGGCCGGGTCCCTGCAACCGACGACGGTCTACCGCTGGCGTGCGCGGGCCGAACTCGGCTCGGCCCTCGGCCCGTGGTCCGCCTACTCGACCTTCACGACGCCGAAGTCCTAGTTTCCCCCTCACGCCTACTTGGGAGACCGCGATCCGGAGTCGTGACCCCCTCGGCGTGGGTGGCCGAGGTGCTTTCCATTTGCCCGCAGCGAGGACAGGCGAAGGTCACGCGAGGACAAATGGAAACACCTCGGACAGGACCCGCGCCCGAGGACCTGGCAATCCCGAACCGAGGTCTCCCAATCAGCGCCGGCGGCTCCCGATCTGCACGGCGATGGACACGATCGCCCAGTCGGCGCGCCTCGCTCCTGGGCCGGCCGCCGCCCGGTCAGCGGGAGGCATGTCAATCTCGAGGATCGACGTGCCGGGCGACTCCCGCATGCCTGGGGCGTCTCCCGAAACGACGCGCGCCCCGGACACCGTGATCGCGCCCGGCGCAAAGAGCCGGAGCCGGTAGGTCCGTCCCCGCCGCCCTTCGACGCGCAGCGTGTAGGTGCCGCCGTCGAGCGTGGCGTCGATCACGCGGAGCCTCGATGACACGTCCCCGTGGAGCAGGGGAGCGTGAACCGGGGCGGCCTGGATGCCCGCGGTCGCGCGCAGGGAGAATGTGGAGGGCGCCGTGACGGACTCCATGCGCCAAAGGCGGAGTCCGCGCGAGGCGTCTCCGCCGGGGTCGACGGAGCGCCAGTGCAGGTCGCGGGTGAGCGGCCGGGATCCGGGTGGCAGGATCGCGCGCAGTTCGATCGGCAGCGTGCCGCCACGCGGAGCGACCGCCATCGACAGCCCGGCCGCATCGCGAGTGATGGAGACGTCCGCCGTCACGCCGTGCCACTTCAGGTTGCGGATCTTCAGAAACGTCCAGCCGGCGGGCAGTTGGGGCGCCAGGACGAGCCGATCGGGCAGCGGCTCGCCGTTCCGCGTGCCGGCCGGGAGGACGCCGATCCCCGCGAGGCCCCGCATCAGGGTGGACACGAACCCGGTGGTCGCGAAGAGCTGGTGCGGCACGGCGGCGTCGATCGAACGCAGGCGATCGCCCGAGAACAGCTCCGCGGTGTAGCCGCGCGACTCGATGAAGGTGAGGTCGGCGGTGCCGTCGAGGTAGCCCCACGCGGCGTCCGGCCGGCCGTTCGCGTAGAGCGCCAGCGCCGCGAAGCCCGTGAGGAACGGCCAGGCGGCGCCGTTGTTGTAGCTGAGCGGGCCGTAGAGCGCGCTGTCGATCGAGAGCATGCGCGCGCCCCAGTCGGCGCCGACGCCGGCGCCGGCCAGATCGTCGAGGGCGCCTGCCGCGGCCGGGCGCGCGGCGTCGAAGACGCCGCGCCACAATCCGAAGCCCGGCCACACGGTCGGCTCGGCCTGGCCCTTGCCGTCCTTCATGTACGCGAAGTAGATCCGCCGGCCCTCGTCGTCCAGGAAGCGGCGGTTGAGCGACTCGCGGGCCTTCGCGGCGGCGGCGCGCGCCGCCGGGGCGACGGGATCGCCGGCGATCGACGCCAGTTCCGCGGCCGCCTCGGCCGCCTCGGTCCACGCGGCCCCGAGGAAGACGTCGGTGAGCACGTCGCGCCGCCGCAGCGTCCCGGTCTCGACGGCCGCCAGGCCGGCCTTCGTGTTGTCCATCAGGCCGTCGCCGTCCTCGTCGGTCGACAGGCAGTAGCCGTACGCCTGCTTCATCGACGGCCAGAAGTCCTTCGCGAGCGCCGTGTCGCCGCTCGCGCGCACGTAGTCGCGCACGGCGATGAGGTAGAGCGGCGTCGTGTCGGCGTGGTAGTAGCCGTATGGGAAGTCCTCGAACCACTTCAGGTAGCCTGCGCCCTGCGACAGCTCGTGCATCATCTTCCCGTCGGCGCGCTGGCGCCTGCGCAGGAACTCGAGCGACTGCTTCACGGTGTCGAAGTCGCCGTACGCCGTCATCGCCCATGAGTTGATGAAGGCGTCGCCCCCGAAGAACCAGCCGAAGCCCGGGCGCTCGCTCGTGCCGGACGGCCCGAGGCCGGCGATGAGCCCGCAGCCGAGGTGGGGGTTGCAGACGAAGCCCTTGTCGAGCGCCACCTTGCCCCACTCGAGCGCGAGATCGAGCCGGTCGTCCGGGCTGTCGATGCTCGTCATCTCTTCGCGCAGCCGGCGGTAGTGCGCGGCGGACTCGCGGTACATCGCCTCGCTCGAGGCGAGGAGCCGCTCGTAGGCGGCCCGCGCGCCCGTCAGGCCGTCGATGCTCGCCGAGATCACGATGGGCACGAGGCCGCGCGCGGCCGTCTCCGGGGTGATGGCGATCGTGAACTGCGAGGGCGCGTCGGGGAGGTTGTGCGCCGGCTGCTCGGGCGGGTCGACGCCGAAGGGCGAGCCGATCATCGCGGCGTGCTTGCCGCTGGCCTCGCCGAGGACGTACGCCTTCGCCGCGGCGTCCCAGTAGCTGTACTGCCCGCCGAGCGCCGCCGGCCACATCGGCTTCAAGTCGGGCCGGAACTGGACGTTGACCTGCAGCGGCTGCGACGTGCTCACATCGAGCAGCACGATCGCGCCATCGTCGTTGAGCGGGACCAGCCACGTGGCATCCACCGTGAACGCGGCGTGGGCGAACCGGACGGTGCTCGCCTCGGGCCGCACGTCCACGCTCGACGCGAGGTTCACGCCGGGGATCGGCTCGGCGTAGTCCGGGGTGCCGAACGAAAGATGGAAGTCGTGGAGCACCTTGAGCGGGTAGACCCACGCCTCGAAGCTGCCGTCCTCGCGGCCGACGAGCGCCGCCTTGCGGCCCGACGCCTCCAGGTAGCGGCCGAGCCTCGCGGGGCCGCGCAGGGCGATGGGGTTCGCATCGCGCGCGAACCGCGGCACGATGGGCGGCGCGGCCGGGACCCGGTCCTTCTGCCGGGCGTCGGGCGCGCCGGCGCGGGTCACGAGCGCCACGACGACCACGGTGAAGAGCACCCGCCGCCGCGCGCGCATCCTGGTCATGGGCGTCCTCCCCGGTGTGCCCGCCCCGTCCCCTGCGGGCGCGGGCGACCGCGGCGCATTCTACCAAACCCGTGTGCCGTGCAATATCTATTCAAATACTTGACAAGAACCAGGCATTGTGAAATCCTGACTTTCGTGGACGGCATGATTCTCATCACGGGCGCAACCGGCTACGTCGGCGGCCGCCTCCTGGCCGAGTTCGAGCGGCGCGGCACCGCGCTTCGCGCCCTCGCGCGCCACCCCGAGGCCCTCCGCGACCGCGCCTGCAGGCGGAGATGAAGGTGCCCGGGCGCGCGTGGCTGGGGTTCACCGTCGAGCCGGTGACCAGCCGGCAGAGCCGGATCCGCCAGGTCGCCCGGTTCGAGCCGTCGGGCCTGCTGGGCCGCCTGTATGGGTACGCGCTCCTCCCCGTCCACGCGGTGACCTTCTCCGGGATGCTGCGCGAGATCGGACGGCGCGCCCGGCCGAATCCGGAGAGGGCCAACGCATGACTGGCACGATTGGGCCGGACGTGGGCAAGCGGGCCCTGCGCACGGCCGCGTCGGCGGCGGGCAAGCTCTCGATTGGCGCGCTGTCGCGCGCGAGCGGCGTGCCCTCCGAGACGCTGCGGACCTGGGAACAGCGGTACGGCTTCCCGGCGGCCGAGCGTAAACCCTCCGGCCATCGCCTCTATCCTGCGGGCACGGTGGCCCGGGTCCGCCGCATCGCCGACGCCATCGCCGGCGGCCATCGTGCGAGTTCCGTGGTGGCCGCCACGGACGCGGAACTCGATCGGCTGCTGTCGGCGACGGCTCTGCAGACGGCGCCCGCGCCGAGTGCCCCCATGCCCTCCGGGGAACCGCCCGGCGACCTGCTGGCCGCCGTCGAGGCGTTCGACGCCGATCGGCTGACGACCGCCCTGTGGTCGGATTGGGCCAGGTTGGGGCCGAGCGGGTTTCTCCAAGTGACCGTGGCCCCTCTCGTCGAGCGCGTCGGACGGGCGTGGGCCGATGGCCGGATGGAGATCCGTCACGAGCACTTCCTGTCGGAGCGCCTGGGCGACGTGATGCGCGCGATCAGGCTGCCGCTCGACCAGCGGGCGTCCGGACCCGCCGTGGTGTGCGCGACGCTGCCTGGCGAGCTCCACGCGTTGGGCCTGCAAATGGCGGCGCTCGCCCTGGCGGCGGCGGGCCTCCGGGTGGTCTATCTCGGCACGGAGGTCCCGCCGGTCGAACTGGCCCGCGTGGCCCGTGACGTCGGTGCGCGCGCGGTGGCGGTGAGCGTGTCGGCGGCCGCCGATCGGGAAGCCGTCAAGCGTCACCTGGGCCGGCTGCGCGAGGCGCTTCCCCGATCCGTCGTGATGCTGCTCGGCGGCCAGGGTGCGCCGCCCGGACGCGCCAACGCGGCTGCCGTCGCCGACTTCGCGGGCCTCGATCGCTGGGCCCGGGACCTGCGTGCGCGTCCCGCCGCGCCGCTCCCGGCGCGGAGTCGGCGATGATTGACCTGGCCGCGCTCGCGGCATCACCCGAGGTGACCGTCCGCCGGCCCGGTCCGCCCGACCCGGCGGGCCGCGCCATCGTCTACTGGATGCAGCGGGCGCAGCGCGCGTCCGACAACCCGGCGCTCGACGCCGCGATCGATGCCGCGAACGCCCTTCACCTGCCGGTCGTGGCCTTCTTCGGTCTCACCTCCGCGTGCCCCAACGCGAACCGCCGCCACTATGCGTTCCTGGCGGACGCGCTGCCCGCGATCGCGCGCGGCCTCGGCGCGCGCGGCGTGGGATTCGTCCTCCGGCGTGAGCCGGACCACGACGTCGCGCGGTTCTGCCACGACGCCGGAGCCGCACTCGTCGTGGGCGACGAGAACCCCCTTCGCGAACCCGAGCGGTGGCGCCGCGACGCGGCGCGCCGACTCCGGGTGCCGTTCTGGACCGTTGACGCGGATGTGATCGTGCCGTCGGCGCTCCTCGGCAAGGAGCAGTACGCGGCGCGGACGCTGCGGCCCCGGATACGGCCCCTCATCGCGCGGTTCCTGGAGGAGCGGGGCGAACCGAAGGCCGCACGCGCGTGGCGCCGCGACGCGCAGGCAGGCGGGCTGGCCGCGCAGACGGCGTCCGTGGACGGCCTGACGGTCGACGAGTCGGCGGGCAGGGTCGCCGCGTTCCGAGGAGGCCCGGACCACGCGCGGCGCGCCTTGCGCCGCTTCGTCGCTGACCGGCTCGACGGCTATGCCACCTGTCGGAATCACCCCGAGCTCGAGGCGACGAGCCAGCTGTCGCCGTACCTTCACTTCGGCCACATCGGGCCGCGCGAGGTGGCGCGCGCGGTGCGCGACGCCCCGGCGCCGCGTGCGGACCGCGACGCGTTCCTCGAGGAGTTCATCGTCCGCCGGGAGCTCGCGACGAACTTCGTGC
The DNA here is from genome assembly GCA_963809475.1 of uncultured Acidobacteriota bacterium. GTDB lineage: Bacteria > Acidobacteriota > Vicinamibacteria > Vicinamibacterales > JAKQTR01 > JAKQTR01. The sequence continues at coordinate 593,108 of CAWEJS010000002.1, read as the reverse complement.
GGTTCAACCCGCGCTACGACGCGCTCGAGGGCTGCGAGCCGTGGGCGCTGCGCACGCTGGCGGCGCACGCGGGGGATCCGCGCCGGCCGCGGTACGCGCTGGCGCAGCTCGAGCAGGCGGACACGCACGACCCTCTCTGGAACGCCGCCGAGATCCAGATGGTGGAGACCGGCTGGATGCACGGGTACGTGCGGATGTACTGGGCCAAGAAGATCCTCGAGTGGACGAGCGACCCCGCGGAGGCCTTCGCGGCGGCCGTCCTGCTCAACGACCGGTACGAGCTCGACGGGCGCGATCCGAACGGGTACGCGGGCATCGCGTGGGGCATCGGTGGCAAGCACGACCGGGCCTGGGGGCCCGAGCGCGCCATCTACGGCACCATCCGCTACATGTCCTTCGCGAGCACGTCCCGCAAGTTCGACAGCAAACGGTACATCCGCCGCGTCGAAGAGGAGACAGGCCGCCGCGTCCGGCAGGCCTGACGGGCCAGGAATGCCAGCCGGCCAGCCCATCCGCATCGGCGTCTCGTCCTGCCTGCTCGGCCAGAAGGTGCGGTTCGACGGCGGGCACAAGCGCGACGCGTTCCTCGTGGACACGTTCGGCGCGTTCGTCGAGTGGGTCCCGGTGTGCCCGGAAGTCGAACTGGGCCTCGGCATCCCCCGCGAGGCGCTGCGCCTCGTCCGCAAGGGCGACGAGATCCGGATGGTCAACCAGAAGAGCGGCCGCGACATCTCGACGGAGATGCGGCAGTGGGCGAGTTCACGCGTGGACGCCCTCGCCGGCGAGCACCTCGCCGGCTACGTGCTCAAGAAGGACTCGCCGAGCTGCGGCATGGAGCGGGTCAAGGTGTACGGCGAGTCCGGGATGGCCGACAAGACCGGCCGCGGCTTCTTCGCCGAGGCGTTGACGGACCGCTTTCCGCGCCTGCCGGTCGAAGAGGAAGGGCGGCTCTCGGATCCGCGACTCCGCGACAACTTCATCGAGCGGGTGTTCGCCTACGTCCGGCTGCGGGCGCTCTTCGCGGCGCGGTGGACCGTGGGCGGCCTCGTCCGTTTCCATACCGCCCACAAGATGGCGCTGCTCGCCCATTCGACTGAAGGCTACGCGGAACTGGGGCGCCTGGTCGCGCGCGCGACGTCGCTCGACCGCGGCGTCCTCGAAACCCGCTATCGCGAGCTCTTCATGGACGCCCTGGCGAAGATGGCGACGGCGCGCCGGCACACCAACGTGCTGCTGCACATGGCCGGCCACTTCAAGGACCGGCTCGACGCCGACGAGAAGCAGGAACTGCTCGCCAGCATCGAGGACTATCGCGTGGGCCTCGTGCCGCTCGTCGTGCCGCTCACGCTCGTCAAGCACCATGTGCGGCGCCACGAGGTGGAGTACCTCGCCGGGCAGGTCTACCTCGATCCCCACCCGAAGGAACTGATGCTGCGGAACCACGTATAGGCGCGAGGCCGTGGGTGGCCGAGCGGCCTCCATCTAGCGCCAGCTCAGCGACAGTTCGAGCCGGCCGCTCCCCTCGAACGTCGCCTTCAGGCCCTCCTCGTCCAGGACGGCCGTTGTCGAGCCTTCCAGCTTGAACCCGGTGGCGGAGGTGAATGCCCCCGATTCGAGCATGACGGATGCCATCAGGGCGTCGGAAATGGCCAGGTCATCGACTCCGTCGTCGCAACCGTCAAGCCCGCCACCGGCGAGATCCTCGCCGTCCGGACCGGCGTCGATGACGAGTCTCCAGGTCGTCACGTCGCCGTCGTGCGTCACGGCGACGTCGTGCGGGATCCCGCACCCCGACAGGACCCGATCGAAGACAGCGGTCAGGCCGTCGAACCTTGCGTCCACCATGACCGCGTAGGGCCTCGTGTCGCGGAGCACGCGAATCCGGATGTCATCTCCGCCGAGCGCCGAGAACCCTGACGCGATCCCGTGCTCGCCGCGCGCGGCCGAGTCGACATACGCGGATTCCTCTCTCGCGCGCGTCGTGGCGTCGGCGTCGTCCGAATACACGTTCCGCTCGAGCACCACCCAATCGAACGAGCCGTCCTGCCGCAGGTAGATCGTGCTGGTCGTGTCCTTCTGCAGGCACGCCGCCGAGGTGAGCGAGACAACCATCGCGAGAACGAGTGTCGTGCGGTTCATGTGTCGCGTCCTTTCCAGCATTCAATTACGAGTCCCGACTCCCGCTTGTCTCGCCGTAGCCGGCCGGCAGGCCGTTCGGCGAAGGCGGAAGCCCCGGTCCCTGTCACCAACGACGGCATCCGGCCCCCAGACCGAACGCGCCGCCGGCGCGCTTCCGCCGCCGCCGCCGCGGTGGTAAGGTGATGCGGCATGACCCGGGAGGAGAGCACGGTTCTTCTTCGGGAGGCCCGCCGGGGCTCGCCTGAAGCGCTGGGAGCGCTGTACGACCGCGTCGGTCACCGGCTCCTGGCGTTCATCCGGGTGAAGATGGGGCGCGACATGCGCGCCCGCGTCGAATCGCGCGACATCCTCCAGACGGTGCTGCTCAAGTCGTTCCAACGGCTCTCCCAGTTCGAAGGCGGCGACGGCGCAACCCTGATGGGGTGGCTGGTCCGCATCGCCGAGAACGAGATCCGCGACCAGGCGGACTATCAGCACCGCCAGCGCCGTGATGTCGATGTGGCGGTGTCGATGGACGCCGGAGGATTCGATCTGCCGGCCGGCGTGCGGTCCGCCCTGACTGCGGCGATACTGAACGAAGAGGCCGATCGTCTGAGTGCCGCCCTCGAGTCGCTCGCGCCCGATCACCGCGACGTCATCGTGCTTCGCAAGCTGGAAGAACTGCGCTTCAGCGAGGTGGCGGCGCGCATGGGCCGCAGCGAGGACGCGTGCCGCATGCTGCTGGCGCGAGCCATGGCGGCGCTGACGCTGAAGTTCGGAGCTGCGACATGAGCGACGCCGCGGCGCGTCTCTTCGAGCACTGGGTCGAGCGCCTCGTCGTGCACGGCGAGGAACTGGACCCGGCCGCGCTCTGTGCCGCGAACCCGGACCTGCTGCCGGAGGTGCGGGCGCTCGTCGGCCGCTATCGTCGCCTGTCCGATTCCCTCGACGGCATCCCGGCGGGTCCGCCACTCCCGTCTGGACCCGCAGCTTCCGACCTTCCCGCGTTCGAAGGGTTCCGCACCATCGAACGGATTGGCGGGGGCGGGATGGGGGAGGTCTACAAGCTGCTCGACCTGAAGCTCGACCGCCTGGTGGCCGCCAAAGTCGTGCGCGGCGATCGCCGGCCGGCCTCGGAGCTGGCCGGCTTCCTCTCGGAGGCGCGCGCCCTGGCGCTGTTCCAGGATCGGCGCATCGTGCAGATCCACGAGTTCCGCGACCGGGCCGCGCCGCCCGTGCTCATCATGGAGTACATCGACGGGTTCGAGCTCGGGCGGCTCGCGCCGTCGCTCGAGTACCGGCAGCGCGCGCGCATCATGCAGGACGTCTGCGAGGCGGTGCACCACGCGCACGAGGTCGGGGTGCAGCACCGGGACCTCAAGCCGTCGAACATCATGCTCGACGCGGACCTGCGGCCGAAGATCCTCGACTTCGGCCTCGCGTCGAGCGACCCGGCGCGGGGCCATTTCCGGGGGACGCCGCACTACCTGGCGCCCGAGCAGCTCGACGCGTCGCAGCCCATCGACGCCCGCACGGACGTCTATGCGCTGGGCGCCATCCTGTACGAGTTGCTGACCGGCGCGCCGCCCGTTGCCGGATTGACCGAGGACGACATCGTGGCCAACGTCCGGGCGGGCGCGATCCGCCTCCCGGTCGAGATCGCGCCCCGCACGCCGGAGCCGCTTCAGGCCATCGCGCTGAAGGCGCTCGAAGCGCGGCCGTCCGACCGCTATCAGTCGGCCCGGGACATGGCCCTCGACCTCGCCCGCTACCTCGACGGCCGGCCCGTGACGACGCGCCCGAGCCGGTACGGGAGCGTCCTGGCGGCCCGCATCAGGCCGCACCTGGAGCAGGTGGAGGACTGGCTGCGGCTCAAGCTGATTCACCCGCACGAGGCCGGTCGCCTTCGGTCCGCCTATCGCACCCTCGAGCGGCGCGACGATGACTGGATCGGCGAGAGCCGGGTGTTGTCGTATTCGCAGATCGCCCTGTACCTCGGAGCGTTCCTGCTGATGTGCGGCAGCCTGTACTACTTCGGGGCGCGGCGCTTCTATCTCGACGTCAAGGGCGTGACCGAGCCCTTTCTCGTGCTCGCGGTCCCGTTCGTCGGCCTGAACCTGGCCGCGCACCAGCTCGAGCGGCGCGGGCACAAGGCCGTGGCGGTGGCCTTCTATCTGGGGGGCATCAGCCTCCTGCCCCTGTTCCTGCTGATTGCGTTCCACGACACCGGCCTGTGGGTGGTGGCCAAGGACACGCCCGGGCAGCTGGTCCAGAACGGGTCCGTGTCGAACCGCCAGCTGCAGGTCACCATCCTGGCGGCGTGCGTCTGGGCGGGCTGGCTCGCCCTGCGCACGCGCACCATCGCGCTCAGCACCGTGCTGGCCGTCCTCGCGCTGCTGCTCACCCTGGCCGTGCTGTCGGATTTCGGCCTGCGCACCTGGCTCGACGAGCAGCTCTGGGACCGCCTCGCCCTCCACCTGCTGCCGCTCGTGCCCGTCTACGTCGCCGCCGGTCTCGCGCTCGAGAGGGCGGGGCGCCCGTGGTTCGGGCGCCCGTTGTATACCGGCGCGGCGGTGCTCCTCATCGTCACGCTGGAGCTGCTCGCGCTGGACGGGCGGTTGTTCCACTACCTCGGCCTCTCGATGGCGCCTTTCCAGGCCGCGTCGGTGGGCGACGCCCGGCTGCTCGACACGACGGCCGCGATGTCGCTGAACGGCATCCTGTTCTACGTCGTCGGGTCGGCCGCCGACGGCCGCGGCACGCCGCTGATGAAGACGGCCGCGTGGCTCCTGTTCACCGTGTCGCCCTTCGCCATCCTCGAGCCGCTGGCCTATCTCAACGAGACCGCCGAGTACGCCCGGGCCTTCGACTGGCTCTACCTCGGCCTGGCGATCGGGATGGCGCTCCTCAGCCATCAGCGTCAGCGGAAGAGCTTCTACTACGCCGGACTGATCAACATCGGCGTGGCGCTCTGGTTCATCACCACGCACAACGAGTGGTTCGACAAGCCCGCGTGGGCCATCCTGCTCGTCGCCGTCGGGCTGGTCGGGCTCGTGACGGGGCTCGGCCTCGACGCCCGCGAGCGCCGGTCGGCGCGGCCGGGCGTGCCATGACACGTGTGTGACAGGGAGATGAACGCCCGCCGGCGATGGTACGATGCACGCATGCGAGGCCACCGCCTCATCCAGGTGATCCTGCTCGTCGCCGCCGTGGTCCCGTACTTCGTCAATCTCGGCTCGACGTCGATCATCGACGCGAACGAGGCGTTCTACACCGAAACGCCGCGCGAGATGATCGAGTCGGGCAACTACATCAGCCCGACGTTCAACTACGAGCCGCGGCTGAACAAGCCGCCGCTGTCCTACTGGGCCGTCGCGGCGAGCTACCGGGCCTCCGGCGTCTCGCTCGCGGCCGCCAGGCTGCCGATCGCCATCGGCGCGCTGGTGATCCTCCTGACGGCGTTCCTCATCGGCCGGCTGGCGTTCTCGACCCAGGCGGGTTTTATCGCGGCGATCACCCTCGCGGCCGCCCCGCGCATGCTCCTCTTCTCGCGGCGCATCATCATCGACATCTACACGACGATGTTCGTGGGCCTGGCGCTGCTCTTCTTCGCGCTGGCCGAAGCCGAGGGCAGGCCGGCCAGGCGCCGGTGGTGGTTGCTCGCGATGTACGCGTCCACTGCGCTGGGCGTGCTGACGAAAGGGCCCGTTGCCGTGGCGATACCCGCCATTGCCTTCACCGGGTATCTCGCCGCGAGCGGGCGGCTGCGCACCGTCACGCGCATGATGCTGCCCGCGGGCGCCGCTGTCGTGGCCGCAATCGTGGTCCCGTACTATGCAGCCCTGTACGCGCAGGAGGGATGGGGCGCGATCTCGTCGTTCCTCGTGCAGGAGAACCTCGCCCGGTATACCTCCGGGGTCGGCGCGCCCGACCGGGGGCTGTTGTTCTACCTGCCGGTGGTCTTCGCCGACTTCTATTTCCCGTGGTCGCTGCTGCTGCCCGCGGCGCTGGCGCTCGTGCCGTGGCAGTCCATGGCGGCCGGGGCCGGATGGGCCCGCGTGTGGGGCGCGCCTGGCGCCGAGGGGCCGGTCTCGCGGGAACGCCTTCGCCTCCTGCTTGGCTTGTGGATCGTGCTGATCGTGGCGTTCTTCTCGCTGTCGAACGGCCAGCAGGACCTCTACGTCCTGCCGTTCGTCGCGGCCGGCGCCCCCCTGGTCGGAGGCCTCGTCGCCGGGTGGATCGACGGTACGTGGTCCCCGCGCCTGGATCGATTCACGTCGTGGAGCGTCGGGGTGACCGCCGTCGTCCTCATGATCGTCGGCGCGGTCGTGGGGTGGTTCGTAGCCAGCCCGGGAGGTCGGATTCATCTGTCAGGCGCGGCAAGCGCGGGCCTCATGCTGGGCGCCGGCGGCGCTGGGGCCTTGGTGGCCATGAGACGCCGCGCGCGCGTCGCCGCGTTCGCGTCCCTCGTGGCGGCGACCGTCGCGAGCCTGTGGGTGGTCGTCGGCTGGTCGTTCCCGGACTTCGAACGCTACAAACCGGTGCCGCAGCTGGCCCGCATCATCTCGGAAGCCGTGGTTCCCCCTTCGGCCGTCTGCACGTACCGGGTGGCGGCGCCGAGCCTCGTGTTCTACCTCCATAGGCACGTGTCCCAGCTCTTCGAGCCGGACGAACTCGACGGATTCCTGCGCGCCCAGCCGCACGGCGTGTGCGTGATGCGCGGCGAAGACTACGACGCGGTGAGGCCGCAATTGGCCACGCCGACCCGCGTGCTGGCCGGCGCGCCCAGAGTCGAAACGAGACTGGCGGACTTCCTGGGCCGGTCGCCCATGCGGATCCTGGTGCTCATCGGCGCCGACTGACCCGCCGTCCTCGAGGGGCCAGGCCCCTCACGAACACCTCCGAGGGGCCAGGCCCCTCACGAACGTCTCCGAGGGGCCAGGCCCCTTACCGTGGAGGGGTCTGCCGGAGGTTCGGCGGTCGTTCCGGCACCCGACGGAATTCCGATAGGGCGCGTCGTTCAATCGAGCGGGAAACTCCCGCGATCAGGCCAGAATTCAAGCGTGATTCCTGGCTTCCGGTTGGCACCGCGATTGCTCTATAATGCGCGCAGAAGCCCACCGGTTGGACTCTGGCGGTAACGGATGGGGGCCCGTTAACGTCGGGGAATCAACTGGTGGGCTGTTTTCTTGTACGGAAGCGGCATCGGTTCCATTTGGCGGAATAGTCTGCTCCATCGGCGAAGTCGGCCGCGTACAACGAACGCCCCGGCGCGGGAGCTTCGGTGGCAGTTCTCCCTGCCGGGGCGGCTACTGCCGGCGTACTGTCACAATCCCGGGTCGGGCCTGGGGCCTCTCCGGTTCATCTCCGGTCCCTGGCTTCGGCCCGGTCGTCAGCATCCCCGTCGCCCTCGTCGGCCGGAAGCGCCCGGATGAAGGCCGCGCGGACCGGCGGGGGCATCGGACTGCCCGCTCCCCGCACCGATCGCCACACGATCTCGTTCAGTTCGAGGTCAGGGCACAGGTCCGCTTCTGCCATGTTCATCCGCGCGGACGCCGCCGCTCCCCAGGCGCCGACGGCGTTCTTTTCGGTCACGTCCACCCGCGCGGGCCTCGCCGCGAAGGGCGTCAGGACCGGCGTGGCCTGGAAGGCGTTGTACATCGGCGTCGCCCCGGCGTCGAGGTTGCTCATCGGCGGCAGGCCCAGGATGAGCTCCATCGTTCTCAGCATCGCCGACGTCGAGTAGAGCGTGCTGTCGACAGCGGTCCGCTTGACGAAGGGGCTGATCACGAACGCCGGCGAGCGGTGGGCGTCCACGTGGTCCGGCCCGTTCTGCGCATCGTCTTCCAGCACGAAGATCGCCGACTCCTTCCAGTAGACGCTGCGGCTGACGGCCTCCACGATCCGCCCCAGCGCGGTGTCGTTCTCGGCGATCATCGCCCGCGGCGTCGGATACCCGGCCCGCGTGCCGGCGGTGTGGTCGCCGCCGAGCCTGATGATGTTCAACTGCGGCAGCCCGCCATCACGCTCGAACTGCCGGAACTCCTCGAGCCACGCGTCCACCCGCTTGTTGTCGGGGACGAGGAGGTCCCACGGCGGGTAGGCCGGATAAACGCGGCCGACGAGGCCGGGCACTCTCGCCACAGCCGGCCGGGGCGCGCCGGGCGTTGCGCCCGCTGGCGCCTCACCAAGCTCGGTGAACTCGCCGTAGCTGCGCACGCTCACGCCGGCCCTCGTGCAGGCGTCCCAGATGTACCCGTTCATCGGCGCCGTCACGTTGCCGTAGGCGTTGCGCACCTTGCCGCCGCCCTCGCTCAGGTAGGTGGCGCCCCGCCCGCCGTAGTTGGTCGGCCAGATCTTCTCCACGAAATCCGTCGCGTAGGCGCCGGTCGAGTAGGCATGGCCGTCGTAACTGACCTCCGCGTCGACATAGAAGTTGTCGAGCAGCACGAACTCGCGCGCGATCGCGTGGGCGTTCGGCGTGTACTCCTCGCCGAAGAGGCAGAGACCAGGGTCGCCGTTCCCGCGCTCGAAATCACCGAGGATCTGGTCGTAGCTCCGGTTCTCCCGGATGAGGTAGAACACGTGCTTGATCGGCGACGGATCGCCGACCTTCCTGGGGATGGGAGACGCCAGAGGCGCAGCCGCCGGCGCGAGGATGCCGGCGCTGGTCATCGGCGTCAGGCTGTACACCGTCTTCGTCATCGCCTGCAGCGAGGCCGCGTCAGGCACCGGCAGGACGGAGAGCGAGCCCTGCAGCATCGCCCCGGTGTACTGGCCTTCGGCACCAGGCACTCCGGCCTGCGCGCCGCGGGGGTTCGGCGACGACGTCAGGCCCTTCCCGCTCAGCACGTAGATCTTCGACCCGTCCTTGCTGAACTGTGCCGCCGTCGGGTACCAGCCAGTCGGGATGAACCCCTCGACGACGCTGCGTAGGGGATCGGCGACGTTCACGACGGCGACGGCATTGTTGTCGGCGTTCGCGACGAGCAGGCGCGTCCCGTCCGGCGAGAGGCCCAGCCCGTTCGGCGTCGCTCCCGGCGGGGCGTTGGGGAAGAGGGCAATGGAGATCTGCTCCTTCGCCGACTTCGCCGCCACGTCGATCACCCACACCGCGTTCGTGTTGGCGCACGCGACGAAGAGCCGCAGCCCATCCTTCGACCACGCCATCGCGTTCGGGTGCTCGCCGACCTCCACCTCGCCGCGCTTCTCGAGCGTGAGGGCATCGAAGGCCAGGACCTTCGCCCCGCCCCACACCGAGACGTACACCGTCCTGCCGTCCGGCGAGACCACGCACGTGTACGGCTCGGCCCCGAGGTCCACCGTCTCCCGGACCAGGCCGCCCCTCACATCGAGCATCGTCAGCGCCTCGCCGAGGACGTGCACCGCGTACAAGTAGCGGCCGTCCGGCGAGATCGCGATGCCGCCGACGAAGCTCTGTTCGACGGGTTCGGGCCGGTTGATGCCGGGCAACGGGCGCTGCGTATCGCGCCCGAGCGCGTACACCGCGCCAGGCGTCAGCTTGTTCGACGCCCAGTAGAACTCGTTGACGGTGGTCTGCCCGGCGCCGGACGAGAAGACGCGCCGGCCGTCCGGGTGCCACGCGAGGCCCAGCCACGCGTGGTCGAGCGCGGCCTTCGAGCTCACCAGCTCACGCGTCAGGTCGACGACGGTCAACGTCGGCTTCGCGTAGCCGTTGTTGGTGACGATCAGGTAGTTCCCGTCCGGCGACTCCACCATCCCGAGCGGGAGATCGCCGATGGACATGTGGCGGCCGGCCGGCTGGATCTTCCAGCCGTTGGGCAGGAGTGTCACGCCCTTGCCGAGGCTGCCCGGCCACGCCGGTGGGGCAGGGCCCCGCTGGGCGACCGACGCCACGGCGGCGGTGATGACGAGGGCAAAGACGAGACTGATGGCGAGGAAGGGTCGGGATCGCATGGGCGGATTCTACCGTTTGTAGCCGATCTTGCGCAGGAAGCCGACGCGCCACTCCCGGTCGCTGTCCGACTCGACGCCCTTCGGCGAGGCGCCGTCGATGACGCCGACGATGCCGCGCCCCTGGCTCGACTCGGCGACCACGGCCTGGAGCGGATTCGCCGTCGCGCAGAAGATCCGGCAGACCTCCGGGCAGTCTTTGATCCGGTTCAGCACGTTGATGGGAAAGGCGTTCCGCAGATAGAGCACGAACGTGTGACCGGCGCCGAGCGCGAGCGCCGTCTCGACGGCGGCGGCGCGCAGCGCGTCGTCATTGCCTTCCACCCGGACCAGGCAGGCGCCGGACGCCTCGTTGAACGCCAGGCCAAAGGCCGCGCCGGGCACGCTCGTCACCATGACCTCGTAGAGGTCCTCCACCGTCTTGATGAAGTGGCTCTGTCCGAGGATGACGTTGGCGTCCTCGGGGATCGCCACCGGGACGAGTGTCAGGTCCATCTGAGGCACTCCTTGACAGCGTCTCAACCGACGTCCGAACCCCGAATCCCGAGTCCCGAGTCCCGAATCCCGAATCCCGAGCCCCGAGTTACGGGTGTCTCCCCAGCAGCCTGAGCACTCCCAGCGACATCCCGTCCACGTAGGTGATGAGCAGCACGCCGATTGCCGTGATGATCAGGAACGGCACGATGTGGCGGTAGAGCTGGGTCAGGGGCTTGCCGAACCGCGACGAGGACAGGAACAGGTTGAGCCCGACCGGCGGCAGCAGGAAACCCATCTCGAGGTTCGCGAGGAAGATGACGCCGAGGTGAATCGGGTCGACGTTGTAGGCCGCGCCGATGGGCGCGATGATCGGCGCAAGGACGATGATCGCCGAGTAGATCTCCAGCACGCTGCCGAGCACCAGCAGGATGACATTCAGGGCCAGCAGGAACACCACCTGCGAGTGGATGTGCAGCTGCACCCACGTGAGGATCATGTCGGGGATCATCGCATCGACGAGGTAGCTCGTCAGTCCCATCGCGATGCTGAGCAGCGTCAGGACGGCGCCCATCAGGCCCGCGGCCCGCAGCAGGACGTCCGGCAGGCCCTTGAAGATGTGGATGTCGCGCGTGATGAAGCACTCGACGATGACGGCGTAGGCCAGCGCCGCGGCCGCAGTCTGGATCATCGTCGTCGTGCCGGTGACGAAGAGGGCGACGATCACGACCGGGAGCATCAACTCCCACTTCGCGCCCCACGTCGCCGCCACCGCTTCGCGCCATGAGAACTTCAGATCCTCGCGCTCGGAGCGCCGCCCGATCAGGATGCCGTAGAAGGCGGTCAGGACGACGAGCAGCAGGCCCGGCAGCAGGCCCGCGAGGTACAGGTCGCCGGCCGGCACGGTCTGGTTGCGCGAGGTGGAGGCCACGACGCTGTAGAGGATGACCGGGAGGCTGGGCGGGAAGAGCAGCCCCAGCGATCCGGCCGCGGTGACGAGGCCGAGGGAGAAGCCCTCCGGGTACCCGTCCTTGCGCAGGATCGGGTAGACGAGCCCTCCCAGCGCGATGATGGTCACGCCGGAGCCGCCGGTGAACGTCGTGAAGAGGGCGCAGACGGCGGCGACCATGACGGCGATGCCGCCCGGCATCCAGCCGAAGATCGCCCGGAAGAAGCGAACGAGGCGCTCGGCGGCGGCGCTCTCGGCCAGCACGTACCCGGCCGCCGTCAGGAGCGGGATCGCCGGCAGCGTCTCGGAGGAAATCAGCCGATAGACTTCGGCCGACACCGCGGCGACCGGCGTGCCCTCGCGGAAGAACATGAGCAGGGCGATCCCGCCCATGGCGATGAACACCGGCGCGCCCAGGAGCGCAGCGGCCAGGATCAGGACGGCGAGCGGCCAGAGGCTCGGCGCCACACTCGCGGGCACCCAGCCCAGTGAGAACGCGAGAGGGATCGCGAGGAACGCGGCCAGGCGCCCCCACCAGCGGTCCGACGCCTTCCACGCGAACACGATCGCCATCAGCGCGAGCGAGACGGGCATGATCGTCTCGCTCATCCACTGGTCGAGGCCGAAGGCCAGCGGCTTGGGCTCGATCGCGTTGACCTTGACCACTTGCGCGCTGGCGTACGCCAGGATCGCCACCACGGCGGCCGACACCGAGTACGCGAGCAGCCGTGCGAGGCGCCGCCACACGCCCTTGCCCAGGAACTCGGCCGTGGACAGCGTGAGGTGCTTGGCCTGCGTCGCCGCGGCGAGGCCGCCGACGAACGCCAGCCAGAGCGTGAGGTGCTTGACGTACGTGGCCGCTCCCGGCACGTGGACGCCGGCGAGCTTCGGGCCGAAGACCTCGACGAGGGGAATGACCGTGATCAGGGCCAGCGTGGCCACCAGCACGGACTTCTCGACGTGCCTGAACATGCGCTCGAGGAGCTTCACTTCCTGGCAGCCGCCTTCTGCTTGCGGTACTCGTCGCGGTACCTGATCGCTTCGTCGAACGCGTCCTCCGGCACGACCGTGCCGCGAATGCTCGGATAGGTCGACTCCGCCGTCGTCCGCCACAGCTCGCGGGTCTTCGCGTCGACCGGGACCACGTTCAGGCCCTGCTTCTTCATCGCGGCGACGTCCGGGTCGCCGCTCTTTCGAATCTCCGCCTGCAGCCTGTCGCCGGCGAGGCGCGCCGACTCCCGCAGCGCGGGCTGAAGGTCCACCGGGATCTTGTCCCACGTCTCCTTGCGAATGACCGTCGCCGCCAGCAGCAGCCCCCACTTCAAGTCGGTCATGTTCTTGGCGTTCTCGTAGTAGCGGGTGATGACCGCCACTTGCGGAGGCGCGGCGAAGGCCTGCACGAGACCGGTCTGGAGTCCGGTCGCCAGCTCCGTGGATGGCAGCGCAATGGGATTGAACCCGGCCGATTGCCAGATCTTGAGCGTCGGCTGGTCGCCGGCCCACTGGAACAACTTGAGCTTGCGCAGGTCATCCGGCGACGTCACGGGCTTCTGCGTGAAGAACTGCAGCCAGCCGCCGTCGGCCCAGTTCAGGACCACGAACCCCTTCTTGAGGAGGTTGGCCTCGAACCGGCCGCGCATCTTCTCGATGACGTAGTAGACCTCGTCGTAGTCACTGTACGCCATCGGGATGCTGAACGCGAAGATGGTCTTGTCGATCTCCGCGAGGCCGACCGACGTGAGCACCGCGGCGTTGAGCGTGCCGAGGTTCATCTTGCGGACCACGTCCGGGTCGTCGCCGGCCGTGCCGCCCGCGTAGAGGTTCACTTTGATCCTGCCGCCCGACAGCTTGCTCCACTCGGCGCCCATGTTCTTGAGGACGAGGTGCCAGGACGTTCCGTCCGGTACGAGGGTGGCCATCTTGATCACGATCGGCTGGGCACTCGCGGGCGCCGACGCCGCGACGAGCAGGAAGAGGGCGCCTGCGATGGCGGCGAGGGCCGCGGGCCGCCGGTGACGAACGGACGATGTCGATGAAAACATAAGCATGTCTATCCTGGATGCACGGGTTACCAATCGGGGCGGTCGGGCGCAGGGGCCTCGACGAACAGGTCATCCACGCGCGACAGGAGCCACTTCGCCCGGCGCTGGGCGATGATGTTGGCCAGCCGCTGGGTGGGGACCGCGTTGACGTCGACGTCGAGGGCCTTCTGGAGGAGCTCCCGGAATTCCTGCTTGTTCTGCGCGCTCACCGAGATCGACTCGGCGTAGGTCACGTACGGCGACGCCCGATGGCCCGCCGACAGGACGAGCGACCGGTCGAAATGCTGCTTCGCCTTTTCCAGGGACCCGCCGACCGACGACCGGGCGCCCTCCCAGGTCACGAAGAAGTCGTGCAGCGATCCCATCTCCCAGGACTCGTCCAGGGCGATGGCACGCTGCATCAGCTTCTCGATGGTGGACTGGTCGATCGAGAGCATCGAATCGGCCTTGTCGATGGCGAAGGCGGAGCCCCACGAGGCCGCCGTGTAGTAGAGCACCGGCACGTGCTTCTTCGTCGTGCGCGCCAGCGCGCCGTCCGGGTCGGTGCGGAGGCGGGCCCCGAACCCGGGGAAGTCCACCTCGAGCGCCCGCAAGCCGTAGTCGCGGGCCCGGAGGTACAGCTTCTTGGCGCGGGCGCGCATCGCCGTCGCGCGGTCGAGATCCTGGGCCTCGATGTAGTCCGCGTCCATCTGCACGAAGGCGTACGCGTACTGCGTGAAGCCGCTGGCCGCCGCCGTCAGCAGCCCTTTGTGCCGCGGCGCCTGGTCGATCAGGCTTTCAATCGTCTTGAGGCCGAACGGCACCGCGCCGGCCACCAGCTCGGGGTCCTCGTCGGTCGCGTAGCCCGAGGTGCCCGCCGACAACGCGTTGCCGAGGGTGTTGATGGCCATCATCCTGATCGAGCAGCCGGACAGGGAGAGAGCCAGCAGGCACACCCCCCCCGCACACACGGGACGTCTCAATCGTTCACCCATACGCCTCCAGACCTGACCCTGTATTCTATGCCACGGACCGCGCCGCGCACGAGTCCGATGCGGGCTTCCTTGACAATTGGCGCCGCTCGGACTATCTCTTGCCCTCGGCCAGGGAGCGCCACCCACCATGATCCTCGAGTCCGCCCGCGTCGAGAACTTCAAGTGCATCGACGACTCCACCGAGTTCAGCATCCGCTCGCTGACGGCGCTGGTGGGGAAGAACGAGTCGGGCAAGACGGCGCTCCTCAAGGCGCTGTACCGGGTCAACCCGATCCTCCCGGTCGACGGCGACTTCGTCGAGACCGAGTACCCGCGCCGCCGGTGGGCCGCGTACCGCCAGCACCGCGCTGAGGCGCCGGACCGCGTCGTCACCGCCACCTGGCGGCTGGAAGAGCCGGACCTCGCCGCCGTCGCGGAGGTTGCCGGCCCCGATGCGCTGGCCGGGCCGACGGTGGCCGTGAGCCGCGGCTACGACAACCATCTCGCGTGGCACCTCGACGTCGACGATCGCCGCGTGGCCTCGACCCTGATGCGCCGCGCCAAGCTCGACACGGACGAATCTGCGGAGCCTCTGGGCCGTCACGAACGTGGCGGAGCTCCTCCGGACCCTGCGCGGCCTCGAGTCCCCGACGCCGGCCCTGTCGGCGCTCCTGGCCGACGTGGAGGCGCGGTTTCCGGACGGCTCGCCCGCCGGCGCGATTGCCGCGGTCCTCGAGGCGCGCCTCCCGCGATTCCTCTACTTCGCCGAGTACCACAGGCTCCCGGGCGAAGTGTCCATCGATGAACTCATGCGCCGAAAGGCCGCGAACGAGCTCACCGTGGTCGACACGATCTTCCTGGCGCTCCTCGAGCTGGCCCACACGACGCCGGAGGAGCTGGCCGGGATCGACCAGTTCGAGTACCTGGTGGCGGAGCTCGAGTCGGTCTCGCAGCGCATCACGCGCGACGTCATGGAGTACTGGAGCCAGGACCGCTCGCTCGAGGTCGACTTCCGGTGCGACGCGGCCCGCCCCCACGATCCGCCGCCGTTCAACACCGGCTACGTCCTGCGCACCCGCATCCGGAACCGGCGGCACAAGATCACCCTCGGCTTCGACGAGCGCAGCGCCGGCTTCATCTGGTTCTTCTCGTTCCTCGTGTGGCTGTCGCACATCCGCCGCGACCACGGGACCGACTACGTCATCCTGCTCGACGAGCCGGGCCTCGGCCTGCACGCGCGCGCGCAGATGGACATGCTCCGCTTCATCCGCGAGAAGCTGCTGGCCTCCTACCAGGTGATCTACACGACGCACTCGCCCTTCATGATCGACAGCGAGCACCTCGACGGCCTGCGCACGGTGGAGGACATGTCCGAGGGCGACACGGTGCTCGGGACGAAAGTGGGGGACCGGGCCCTCAGCACCGACGCCGATACGCTCTTCCCGATCCGGGCCGCGCTCGCCTACGACGTGGCGCGGCGCGTCGTCACCGGGCACCAGACCCTGCTCGTGGACCGCCCGAGCGACGTGCTCTACCTGAAGTGGTTCTCGCGGGAGCTGCAGCTCCAGGGGCGCGCGCACCTCGCACCGGCCTGGGGCCTCGTCCCCATCGGCGGGCTGGACAGCATCGCGCCGTTCGTGTCGCTGTTCGCCGGGCAGGCGCAGAAGATCGCCGTCCTCACCGACGGCCTGATGAGCCACCCGCGGCGCCTCGACGGGCTCTGGGAGCGCGGCCTCCTGCAGTTCGGCCGCATCCTCCGGCCGGCCCTCTACGTCGACCGCGAGGACGCCCAGCTCGAGGACCTCCTCGGCCGGCGGCTGTTCCGCGAACTCGTCATCGGCGCCTACGGGCTGGAGGAATCGGGCGTGCTGGACGACGAGCCGGGCGCGCCGTCACGCCGGGTGATCGCCGACGTCGAGGCCTACTTCGCGTCGATGCCGCCGTGGGCGCCGCGCTTCGACAGCTTCACGCCCGCCTCCTACCTGTTCGAGAACACCGCGACGCTGCGATCGACGCTGCCGGACCTGGGGATCGCCCTCGACCGCTTCGAGAAGCTGTTCCGCGACCTCCACAGCCTGGCGATCCAATAGGGCGGGGCGGGCGGAACAGGGCATCGCGCGGCGAGGGTGCGCGGGGCCCGGTGGTATGATGCCCGCGGTTCGCAGGGGGTTCGATGGCGATTGACTGGAACGACGTCCGCTACCGGGGCGACGCGAAGGACGTCGAGGAGCTGATGACCACCTACCGGGTGGCCGATTACCTCGCCACCTTCGAGGAGAACCGCCGGCAGATCGATCAGGGCATCCGGGAACGGCTGCTGAAGGAAGGCATCCGGCTGAGCGAGCGCCTCTCGCCGCGGATCTACCAGGTGTTCAGCGACGTGTCGAAGTCCCTCGGCCTCCAGACGCAGGCCGAGGTCTTCTGCCTGCCCTCGACGGAGATCAACGCCTTCGCCGTTCTCGACGTCCGCAAGGAGACCACGTACTCCCTCGTCGGCGTCACCGCGCCCGCCCTCGAGCGGCTGGACGACGCGGAACTGCGGTCGATCCTCGGTCACGAGCTGGGCCACATCCTGTTCGGCAACAACCGCCTGGCGGCCTTGATCTCGACCGACGCCTCCAACCCGTCGGTGACCGTGCTGCCCGCCCTCGGCGAGAGCCTCTACCTGCGCTGGCGCAAGAAGGCCGAGATCAGCGCCGACCGCGTCAGCGTGCTCGCGAGCCGCGACTTCCGATCAACCGCCACGTCCCTGCTCAAGGCGACCTTCGGCCTGAGCGAGCGGAACCTGAATCTGGACATCGAGGCGCTGGTCAACCAGGTGGACGAGATCCGGGGCAAGCCGGAGCTGATGGAAGAGGTCTTCGCGTCACACCCGCTGCTCCCGATCCGCCTGAAGGCGGTTGAGCTCTTCTCGCGGTCCGCCAAGGCCGCCAGGGCGGGCTACCCGGTGGAAGGCGAGCCGATCGGCGACGACGCGCTGGAGGACGCCGTCGATGAACTGGTGAAGCTCACGCGCCGCTACCCGGTCCAGCCCCTGCACCTCGCGATCATGCGCACGGTCGCGCTCGGGGGCGCGCAACTGCTCGCCGCCGACCGGGACGTCAGCGACGAGGAGGTGAAGATCCTCGTCCAGATCCTCCACAAGTGGTTCACCGACGAGCCCGAGGCGGAAATCCTCACCGATCGCGCGGCGATCGCGGCGAAGCTGCCGGACGTCGTGGAGGCCGTCCGGAAGGACGGCTCGCTCGACGACAAGCTCTTCATCCTCTCGCGACTGACCGACGTGGCGCTGGCCGACGGCGCGTTGATGGACGCCGAGAGCACGATCATCCTCGAGATGGCGAAGCAGCTCGAAGTGCCGAGCAAGGTCGCCTATTCCGTCATCGTCGGATCGGCGCAGTCGATCGGGTTCCGGACGGACGTGAAGCTGAACCGGATGGCGGAAGACATCCGCCGGTCGATGAAGATGGGCCTGAAGGGCGACCATCCGCCGAAGAAGACCTAGCCCCTGGTCTTCTCCACCCACACCTCCATCAGGTTGACCACCGCCTCGACGGACTTTTCCATCCACTCGAGCGGCACCCATTCCTTCTTCCCGTGGAAGTTCATCGACCCGTTGAAGAGGTTGGGTGTCGGCAGCCCCATGAAGGACAGGCGCGAGCCGTCGGTGCCGCCCCGCACCGGCAGCCGCTCCGGCGTGAGGCCGGCGCGGCGGATGGCCTCGCCGGCGTACTCGACCGCGCGCGGCTCCGCGTCGAGCTTGTACTTCATGTTCCGGTAGGCTTCCTTGATCTCCACGGTCACGCGCGCCCGCGGGTACCGCTTCTCCATGAAGGCCGCCGTGTCGCGGAGCAGGTCCTCGAGTTCGTGCAGGCCCTCTTCGGTGAAGCTCCGCACGATGAACTGCGCCTTCGCCTCCGACGGGTTGCCCGAGAGGGAGGTCGGATGGAGGAACCCCTCGCGGCCTTCCGTGGTCTCCGGGGTGCGGTGCTGGGGCAGCGCCATGACGAACGCGCTCAACACGCGCCCCGCGTTCACCATCTTGTTCTTGGCGTAGCCCGGGTGGACGTCGGCTCCCTCGACGGTGACGAAGGCGGTGTCGGCGCAGAACGTCTCGGCCTCGAGCGAGCCGAGGCCGGACCCGTCGATGGTATACGCGATGTCGGCGGCGAACGCCTGCACATCGAAGTGCTCGGTGCCGCGGCCGACCTCCTCGTCCGGGGTGAAGCCGACCCGGATCGGCCCGTGCAGCCGCTGCGGGTGTTCCTGCCACTGCCACAGCGCCTCGAGGATCACCGCGATGCCTGCCTTGTCGTCAGCGCCGAGCAGCGTCGTGCCGTCCGTCGTGATGATGGTGAGGCCGCGGCACCCGGCGAGCGCGGCTTCGTCGGCCACGCGAATCACCTGTGACGGATCGCCGGGCAGGATGATGTCACCGCCGTCGTAGTCGCGATGCACCTGCGGGTTGACGTTCGTGCCGGCCACGCCGAAGTACGTGTCGACGTGCGCGATGAGCCCGATCGTCGGGACGGCGCCGTGCGCGGCATGGCCGTCCGGGATGTTCGACGGCAGGGTCCCCATCACGTAGCCCCACTCGTCCATGCCGGCGTCCGCCAGCCCGGCGGCCTTCAGGTCGTCGACAAGCACGCGCAGCAGGTCCTTCTGCTTGTCGGTGGACGGATACGTCGTGGAGGTCTCGGACGACTGGGTGTCAATCTTCGCGTAGCGGACGAAGCGTTCGAGCAGGGATTCGCGCTGGTTCATGAGTGCCTCGCAGTCGTGAGATAGCTTCCGAACGCATCGGCCTCCACGTTGCCGCCGCTGATGACCGCCACCGCAGGGCCGATCGCCGGGCGTGCAGGCGCCGAGCCGTCCCTCGACCACGTCGTCTGCGCCCGACCGAGGAGCGCGGCAACGGAGGCGGCCCCGCTGGGTTCGGCCACCAGCCGGGCGCGCTCGAAGATCCAGGCGACCGCACCCGCGATGTCGCCGTCGGTGACGGTGACGACTTCGTCGACGTGCGCCCGGATGTGAGCGAACGTGAGATCGCCCGGGCGGACGGCGAGCAGGCCGTCGGCAATCCCGGATGACGCGGGTACCGTGACGGGGTGTCCAGCCGCGAGGGACCTTGTCATGCGCGGCGACCCGGCCGGCTCGACGCCGATCACGCGCACGGAGGGCGCCAGGGCCTTGAGCGCGACCGCGATGCCCGAGATGAGACCGCCGCCGCTCATCGGCACGTAGACCGCGGCGACGGTTGGTGCCTGTTCGAGGATCTCGAGGGCAATCGTGCCCTGGCCGGCGATGATCCACGGGTGCTCGAAGGGCGGGACGATTGTCAACCCGCGCGCGGCGGCTTCCGCCTCGGTTCTCGTCTTGCGCTCAATCGACGTGGTGCCCTCGAAGATGACCTCGGCGCCGAGCTCCCTCGCGGCGTTCACCTTCACCGCCGGCGCCGTCGTCGGCATGACCACGACGGCCGGGCTGCCGGCGAGACGCGCCGCGAGCGACAGGGCGATGCCGTGGTTGCCGGACGAGTAGGTGATGACGCCGCGATTGCGGTCCGCCGGCGCAAGCTGCAGCAGCATGTTCACCGCGCCGCGGATCTTGAAGGCGCCGCTGCGCTGCAGGTTCTCGCACTTGAGGCCGAGCAGGCCGCCCGGGCCCTCTCCGCTGCCGTCATCCTCGACCTGCAGCAGCGGCGTGACGCGCGCCACTGGCCTGATGCGCGCCGCCGCCGCCCGAATGTCGT
The DNA here is from genome assembly GCA_963809475.1 of uncultured Acidobacteriota bacterium. GTDB lineage: Bacteria > Acidobacteriota > Vicinamibacteria > Vicinamibacterales > JAKQTR01 > JAKQTR01. The sequence continues at coordinate 572,885 of CAWEJS010000002.1, read as the reverse complement.
CAAGTGAGACCAACTCGTCCCCTTGCCTTTCCCGAGTCCCGAGTCCCGCCCCTCGACGTTGCTCGGGGCGGCCCTGAGCTTGTCGAAGGGCCGAGCCCCGAACCTACGCCAGGCCGTGGCGGAGGAGCAGGGCCTGGTCCCCCAGGATGACGTCCGCCGGCCCGTCCGCCGCGACGATGCCGCCGTCGAGGATCACGGCACGCGCGCAGACTCGCCGGATGAACGTCAGGTCATGGCTCGCGACGATGATGGTCGCAGCCAAGCCGCAAAGCAGTTCGGCCAGACTCCGACGGCCGCGCGGATCGAGACCGGACGAGGGTTCGTCCAGGAGCAGCAGCCCGGGAGAGCAGGCGAGCACCCCCGCCAGGCAGACGCGCCGTTTCTCACCGGTCGACAGGTGGTGCGGCGACCGGTGCTCGTGCCCCTCGAGGCTCACGGATTGCAGGGCCGCCTGGACCGCCCGGTCCACGTCGGCCGGCGGCCATCGCCGCGCGCGAGGCCCGTAGGCGACGTCTTCGCCGACCGTGAGGCCGATCAACTGGTCATCGGGATCCTGGAACACGATGCCCACCAGATCGCGGATGCGGCCGATCGTCGCTGGTGAGATGGGCGTGCCGTCAATCACGACCTCCCCGACGAGACCGTGGCGGTGCGCCCGGCCACCCGGCTCGTGCACGTGCAGGTACCGCCGGCGCTCGGGCAGGAGGCCGGCCAGGTGGAGCAACAGCGTGGACTTGCCGGCGCCATTCGGGCCCACGATGGCGACGCGCTCCCCGGCGGCGACCGACAGCGCGATGCCGTCCAGGGCGGGCGAGCCGTCAGGGTAGTGGTAGGTCAGGCCGGACACGGCGACGCTGGCCGCCGCCCGGTTCACGGGCGCGGTCATGCCTCGCCCCCACGCGCCCGCCTCGCCTGTTCGAGCGCCTCGGCGCGCTCAAGCGCCCGCAGGAGCAGCGACGCCACCAGGCGCCCGAATCCACGCACCGTGTCGGCTGGGCTCGTCACAAGGTCGCTCAACGCGCCGAACCCGGGCCGCCTCGCTTCCCGCGCGCGCAGCATGGCGCGGACCTGCCCGAGCACGACCGTCAGGCTGGAGAGCGTGGCTTCGAAGACGTCCGCAAGCCTGACGGGCAGCCGGAGTCCGCGCACGGCTCGGACCAGGCCGCTTGGCCCGAGCCACGTCGCGATCGCCGCGCCCATCCCGGCGGCCGCCAGCGCGCGCCCCGCGAGCGCCAGGCCCACCGTGACGCGGCTCCCGGCGGGCGCCAGAAGCGCCGCGGGGATCGAAAACAGCGCGACGACAGGCGCGAGCCATCCCACCCGGCGGAGCGCTTCGCGGAGCGGCAGGCCCGCGCGGCCGAACACCGCGAGCGCCGCCCCGAACACGAATGCCCAGACGGCCCAGGACCATCGTGGCACCTCGCGGCCGTTCAGGCCAGCGGGGGACAGAGCGGCCGCCGCCACGGCCACGAGGCCGAGTGCGAGTACGGGCGCCGCGCGCCTACCGGTGGGTGTCATGCTCGGACGGCCTCACGCCGCGGCTGACGCCCCAGGCGACAATGGCCACGCTGATGGTTCCGACAATGCCCGCCGCGGCCGTGGCCAGCCCTGGCGATGCCGTGAGCGGCATCGCGTAGTCGGGGAACGGCGCCCCCCAGGACGAGGCGGCACGGCCCGCGAAGCCGAGCCGCGCGGCCGCGTGTTCGAGCCCATCGGGCAGCACGGACGCGAAGGGCGACAGGAACGCCGCCACGGCGAGCGCGACGCCGAAGAGGCCCGCGACGATCGCGCCCACCGACGCCGGGCCGCTCTCGGTGGACGTGCCCCGCAGCAGATCCGGCCGCCACCGGACGACCGTCGCCAGCACGGCGCCGGTGAGCGCGGCCTCGAGCACGCCGATCACGACGTGGCTGACCAGCATGATCTGGACGACGGGGCCGATCGGGTAGAGACCGGACAATCCGAGCCACAGCGCCGTGAGCAAGGCAGCCACGATTGTGGCCGCGAAGGCGCCGAGCACCGCGCCGACGACCTGGCCGCGGGGCCCCCGCACCCACCCCGACGCCACCGCGGCGACGGCGTAGGCCGTCAGTGAGGCGCCGACGCCCATGTCGGTGACATTCGCCCCGAGCGCGGTGACGCCGCCGTCCTGGAAGAGCAGGGCCTGGACGGCGAGCACGACGGCGATGACGATCACGGCCCTCCACGGCCCGAGCAGCACGGTGGCGAGCGCGGCGCCCACCAGGTGGCCACTGATCCCGGGCGCGACGGGAACATTGATCATCTGCGCAGCGAACACGAAGGCCGCCGTGGCGCCGAGGATGCCGGCTGGCATCGGGTTCGAATCGCGCTTCTCGGCCCGCAGGGCGGTGGCGACGCCGAGGCCGGCCGCCGCCCACGTGACGCCCGTCACGCTCGCGGAGAGAAACCCGTCGGGGATGTGCACGAGGGAAGCATAACATCGGGGCTCGGGACTTCCGCCTTCGCCGAACGGCCTGCCGGCCGGCTACGGCGAGACAAGCGGGATGGGACTCGGGGGACGCGAGTAGACTACGAGGCCGATGGTGACTGACGACATGGCGGCGGCCGATGACCCGGCGCTCGGCGCCTGGCTGCGGGCCCTCGAGGCGCGCCACCTCGCCGACCTGCGCTTCGCGGAGGTGAGCCGCGCGCTCAGGGCCCTGTCGTCGGCGTACGTCGAGCGCCGCGCGAGGCTGGCCCACGGCGCCGCCCTTGACGGTGCCGGCAAGCGCGCAGCGTTCGCGCTCTTCTACGGGCCGCTTCATTTCCTGCTCGTGCGCGCCGTCATCCGCGCCCTCGGGGCGGCGTCGCCTCCGCCGGGCTTCGTCGCCGACCTCGGGTGCGGCACGGGCGTCGCCGGCGCGGCGTGGGCCCTCGAGTGCGCCCCGCGCCCGCACGTGCTCGGCGTCGAACGTCATCCCTGGGCCGTGGACGAGGCGCGGTTCACGTGCCGCGCCTTCGGGCTCGACGCCGACATCCGCCGCGGCGATCTCGCGCGGTTCCGCCTCCCGCCGCGGGTGTCGGCCATCGTCTCGGCCTACACCGTCAACGAACTGCCGGACGAGGCCCGCGCGCCGCTGCTCCGCGATCTGACGGCCGCGCACGGCCGGGGCACGCGCGTGCTCATCATCGAGCCCATTGCGAAGTCGGCGATGCCCTGGTGGCGCGGGTGGGCCGAGGCCGTCGCCGGCGCAGGCGGCCGGGAGGACGAGTGGCGTCTGCCGATCGACCTCCCCGGCGTCGCGGGCAGACTGGACCAGGCCGCCGGACTGGATCATTCCGAGTTGACGGCCCGCTCGCTATACTTGGACGTTCGCTGAATGAGGGCGCATGGTCGAAGTGAGGGAAGTAACGTCGCGGGCCGGCCTGAAGCGCTTCGTCGCGTTTCCCGAGCGGCTGTACCGAGCGCACCCGTACTACGTGCCGAAGCTCTTCGGGGACGAGATGAACTCGTTGCGGTCCGATCGGAACCCCGCCTTCGAGTACTGCGAGGCCCGGTACTGGATGGCCTACCGGGACGGCGTGCCAGCCGGCCGCATCGCCGGGATCATCAGCCGCCTCTACAACGAAACCTGGAAGAAGAGCCGGGCGCGGTTCGGGTGGCTCGATTTCGCGGACGACCGCGACGTGTCCGCGGCGCTGCTGGGCGCGGTGGAGGGGTGGGCGCGCTCGCGCGGGCTGGACGAGGTGCACGGCCCGCTCGGGTTCTGCGACATGGACCGCGAGGGCCTGCTCATCGAGGGGTTCGAGGAGCTGGACCTGCTCATCACCAACTACAACTTCCCCTACTACGCGGCCCACCTGGAGGCGTTCGGGTACCGGAAGGACGTCGACTGGGTCGAGTTCCTCGTCACGTCGCCGGACGTCATGCCGCCGAAGCTCGACCGGATCGCGCGCGTGGCGTTGGAGCGGTCGAAGCTGCACGTTCTGCAGCTGCGGCGCAAGCGTGACCTGCTCCCGTACATCGACAGCGTGTTCGCGCTGATCAACGAGGGGTACAAGGACCTCTACAGCGTCGTCCTGCTGTCCGACGCGCAGATCCGCTACTACACCAAGGCGTTCTTCGGGTTCATCAACCACGAATACGTCAAGATCATCCTCGACGCCGACGGGCGGATGGCCGCGTTCGGGGTGTCAATGCCGTCGCTCTCGCGGGCCCTCCAGACATGCCGCGGCAGGCTGTTGCCTTTCGGCTTCATCCATCTGCTCCGCGCACTTCGCAGGAACGACCGGCTCGACATGCTGCTCACCGCCGTCCGGCCGGCCTATCAGAACAAGGGCCTCGGCGCGGTGATCATCAACGAAACGTGGAAGACCGCGGTGACGCACGGGATCAGGTTCGGGGAAACGGGCCCGGAACTGGAGACCAACACGAAGATCCAGGCGCAGTGGGCGAGCCTCGAGACGCGCCAACACCGCCGCCGCCGCTGTTACGTGAAGCCGATCTGAGTGGCCGCCTGCGCCTGGAGCATCGCCCGCCGCCTCTTCGCGATCGACATCCTGATGATGGCGTTCGTCGCGGCCCTGGGGGCAGGGACGCTTGCCCGGTCCTCCCAGATCCCCGAGTGGCGGACGGTGGTGCTCATCTGCGCGGTCGTGGCAGCCGGCGTGCCATTCCTCGGATGGCTGCGGACCTACCTCGACCTCAGGTTCGTGCGCGTCTTGCACGACTGGTCGTTCGCCATCTGGGTGTTTGCGATCTACCGAGCCGTTCTGTTGGTTGCCCGATCGAGCCACTGCGGACGCGTGTTCGACGCCTGGGTGATTGCCTCGGACCGCTGGCTGTTCGGCACCGACCCCACGGTCACGCTGACGCGGTTCGCCCACCCGGCGGCGACCGAAGTGCTTCAGATTGCGTACTGGATGTTCTACCTGCTTCCGATCGCGGTCGGTGTCGAGTTGTACCTCACTGGCCGTGAGAGGCACTTTCGCCAATGGATGTTCCTGTGCGCTACCGGTCTCTTCCTGTCGTACGTCGGCTACCTGAGCATGCCCTGCGTCGGCCCGCGCTTCACACTGCACGAGCTCGGCGCGACCGCCCGCGAGCTGCCGGGACTCTGGCTGACGCCGTACCTGCGGGCCTTCATCGACGGCGCTGGGATGGTCCCGGTCGGCTCGCCGGCGAGCGAGGCGCTGCGCCTGGCGCCGAGGGACGCGTTCCCCAGCGGGCATACGCTGGTGACGCTGCTGGCTGTGGCGTGGAGCTGGCGTTGCCGGATGGGCGTGCGCTGGGCCGCCACGATCGTCGGCGGCCTGCTCGTCCTCGCCACCGTCTACCTGCGGTACCACTACGTCGGGGACGTCGCGGCCGGAGCGGTTCTCGCCGCGCCGTGCTACGCGTTCGGGCCGCTGCTTCACAGCTGGGTCGCCCGGACCCTGGGCACGCTCGACGTGGAGGGTCGCCGACCCTCGGGCTAGCCGGTCAGTCCGTCAGCGGCACGACGAGTGGTCTGACTTGAGGGTAATGTACTCTCCGTCGGAAACCGGTACACTGTTCGATGGTGAGCGACGGCCGGTCGGTGTTGCAGTGGCGCCCACGCGCGGCGCGTGGGTGCTCTGGCCGCCGCTGCCGCGTGAAGGACCTGTAGATGGCCGCCCGCGACTGGAGCATCGCCCGCCGCCTGTTTGCCGTTGACGTGCTGACGGTGGCCTTCGTCTCGGCCCTCGCCGCGGCCACGCTCACGGTCTCGGCGCGCATCCCCGACTGGCCGACGGTGGTCGTCACCTGCGCGGTCATTGCGCTGGGGGTGCCGTTCCTCGGCTGGCTGCGCACGTACCTCGACGCCGCGCCGATCCGCGTCCTGCACGACTGGTCGTTTGCGATCTGCCTGCTCGGGATCTACCGCGCCGTGCTGCTCCTGAACGGGCCGTTGCACGGGGGGCGCGTGATCGACGGCTGGCTCATCGCGGCCGACCGCTGGATGTTCGGCGTCGATCCCACCGTCTGGCTGGCGCGGTTCGCGAACCCGGTCGTGACGGAGGTGCTTCAGATCTGGTACTGGACGTACTACGTGATCCCGCTGGCCGTGGCCGCGGAGTTCTATGCGCGCGGCCGCGAGTGGCAGTTCCGGCAGTGGATGTTCGTCTGCGCGTTCGGCTTCTTCGTGACGTACGTCGGATACCTGATGGCGCCGGCGATCAGCCCGCGCTTCACGCTCCACGATCCCGGCTCGGCGGCCCGCGAATTACCCGGCCTCTGGCTCACGCCCCACCTGCGGGCGCTCATCGATTGGGGAGGGATGGCGCCGACCGGCGCGTCCGCGGCCGAGGCGATGCGCACGGCGCCCAGAGGGGCCTTTCCGAGCGGGCATGCGCTCGTGACGGTCCTCACGATCGCGTGGGCGTGGCGCGACCGGATGCGCGTGCGCGGCGCCGTGACGATCGCGGGCGTGCTGCTCCTCGTCGCCACGATCTACCTGCGGTATCACTACGTGATCGACATCCTCGCCGGGACCGCCCTCGCCGCCGTGTGCCTCGTCGTCGCGCCGCCGGTGCACGGCTGGCTGGCCCGGCACCTCGGCACCCTCGACGCGGACGCGCGGAGGCTCGGGCCCGCGAGCCGCTAGACCGCGCGCGACGGCGCCGGCAGGTGCGTCTCGATCTCGGCGATCTCCTCCGCCGACAAGCGCACTGTCCCCGCCGGGAGGATGCCGTCGACCTGCGCCGCGTTCCTGAACCCGACGATGGCCGCCGTGACGGCGGGGTGGCGGAGCGTCCACGCTACGGCCACGACGCCGGGAGACACGCCGTGCCGGGCGCCGATCCCGCGCAGCACGTCCACGAGAGCGAGGTTGCGGCTGAGCTTCGGCTCCTGATACTCCGGGTTGGCTCTCCGCCAATCGTCAGCCGGCAGCGCGGCCGCACGCTCGCGGGTCATCGCGCCGGTGAGGACGCCCGCCCCCATCGGCGAGTAGACGATGACGCCGATGCGGTGCGCCTGGCAGTAGGGGAGCACGGACTGCTCGATGCCCCGGCGCAGCATCGAGTACGGGGGCTGCAGGCTGGCCACGGGCGCGATGGCCTCGATGCGCGCCAGTTGCGCGGCAGTGAAGTTCGAGACGGCGATGTGGCGGAGCTTGCCCGCCTGCCGCAGGGCCACCAGGGCGGCCCAGCCTTCTTCGATGTCGGGCGCGGACCCGTCGCCGCCGAACGGCTCGGGCCAGTGCATCTGATACAGGTCGATGACGTCCGTGCCGAGGCGCTTCAAACTCGCGTCCACCTCCTTCGAGAGCGACGCGGGGCTGATCGCGTGCAGGACCGCACCGGTGTCGTCCCACACGAGCGAGCACTTGGTGAAGACGTAGGGCCGGCGCGACGATCCCAACGACGCGAGAGCTTTCGCCACGACCCGCTCGGAGCGCCCGAGCCCGTAGACCGGGGCCGTGTCGATCCAGTTGATGCCACGGTCGATCGCCCGGTGGATCGCGGCGACGGAATCCTCGTCGTCCTGGGGGCCCCAGCCGAAGGCGTAGTCCCCGCCGCCGACGGCCCACGCGCCGAATCCGATCGGGGTGATGTCGAGGTCGGTCGTGCCCAACTGCCGCTTGTCCACGCTGGTCTCCTTGGCCTGAGCACAGTCCCTGTTCGCTCCCGAGTCAGAGCGCGTCCCCCGAGTGAGGGCCCCGTTCGCTCGCGAATCGGAACGCTAGGTCTTCATGGCGGCTTTGACCCTCGCGGGTGTCATGGGCAGATGGAACAACCGCGCCCCGACCGCATCGAAGATCGCGTTGGCGACGGCGGCGCCGAGCGGCACGATCGCGGGCTCGCCGCACCCCTGCGCGGGGATCTCCGGCGCGCTGACGAGGACGGTCTCGATCCGCGGCACCTGCGAGAAGCGGGTAATGCCGTAGGTGTCGAAGTTCCTGTCGAGGATCTCGCCGCCCTTGAAACGGATCTCCTCGCTGAAGGTGTAGCCCAGCCCCATCGTGATGCAGCCCTCGACCTGCTGCAGCGATCCCTCGGGGTTGACGACGACGCCCTGGTCCTGGGCGCAGACGACGCGTGTCACGAGGACCGCGCCGCTCGACTTGTCGACGGACACTTCGACCATCATCGCGTCGTACGAGCCGGCGTCGATGCTGCACGCGACGCCAACGCCCCGGCCGCTCGGCGCCGCTTTCGGCATCCAGCCGAATTTCGCCGCCGCCGCCTTCAGCACCCGGATCATCCGCGGGTCGGCCAGGTTCGTGAGGCGGAACTCGACGGGGTCCACGCGGGCCTTCGCCGCCATGATGTCGATCTGCGACTCGCGGGCGAAGGCGTTCGTGCTGGCGCCGGGCGCGCGCCACGGCCCGACGGCGAAGGGGTGATATCCCGCGCTGCCGCCGCCGCTCCACCCGCCGTACACCGACGTGCGATGGTTCGGGATGTCGTAGAACTGGGCCGCCCCGCGCTCGCCCGCCGCGTAGACCTGGTACACCCACGTCACGATCCTCTTCGACGCGTCGAAACCGGACCGGATCTTCATCACGGCAGCCGGCCGGAACGTGTCGTAGAAGAACTCCTCCTCGCGGCTGAAGACCACGCGCACCGGCTTCCCGGTCAGCGTCGCGAGGCGCGCGGACTCGACGGCCTGGCGGGACGCGGACTTGCCGCCGAAGCCGCCGCCGACGTACGGGGTGATGACGCGCACCTTGTCGGCCGGGAGCTTCAGCGCCTGCATGATCTGGTTCTTCACGGGAAACGGCGTTTGCGTGCCGGCCCAGACCGTCACCTTGCCGTTCTCGACGACCGCCACGGCGGCATGCGTTTCCATGGGCGCGTGGGCCATGTAGCTGTCGTAGAAGGTGGACTCCACCATGTCCAGGGCCGGGCCGGCGTAGCCGGCGGGATCGCCGCCTTCGGCGGCGCGTTGTTCCGCCGGCGCCTTCGCGACGAGGTGGTCGAAAATCGTCGCGTTGTCGACGGGCGGATCGTGTCGGGTGAACTGCGCCTTGACGCGGGAGAGCGCCTTGTCCGCCTCGTCCCAGCGCTCGTGCAGCACGGCCACCAGGTCGCCGTCGCGGACGACGCGCACGCCGGGCAAGGCTTCGGCGGCCGACGTGTCGACGTGATCGAGCACGGCGCCGTGGGCCGGGGGCCTGAGGATTCTCGCGTGCAGGGCTCCCGAGGGCGCGAGGTCGCCGGCGTACTTCGCCTTGCCAGTCACCTTGTCCAGCGCGTCGCGCCGCGGCGCCGACGTGCCGACGATGGTGAAGGCCGTGACCGGCTTGAGTGACGGCTTGGGTGACAGCGTCCGCTCGATGCGCTTGCCCTCCGTCAGTTGGCCGTACGTCACAGGCTTCGTGGCGTTGCCGGCAGCCGACACGACTCCTGCCTTGACCGACAGCGATTCGAGAGGCACCTGGAGCCGCTCGGCCGCCATCGCCAGCAGGACGCCGCGCGCCTCGGCCGCCGCGGCGCGCAGCACGGGCCCGAACGCGCGCACGCTGAGCGACCCGAAGGTGCCCATGTCCCAGGGGCACAGGTCGGTGTCGCCGCACACGATGTCCACCGAGGGCAGCGCGACGTCGAGGTCCTCGGCGAGGAGCTGCGAGAGGGACGTCATCGCCCCCTGCCCGAGCTCGACCTTGCCGACGAAACACGTCACGTGGTTGTCCGCGCCGATGTGCAGGTACGCGTTGACGTCGGTCGGGTAGCCCTGGCGGCCGGTCTGGGGCCGGGCGGTCTCCTGGCCCGCGAATGCGTCGGCCGAGATCAGCACGAGCACGCCCGTGCTGGTCAGCTTGAGAAAGTCGCGGCGGCTGACAGGAAACGTGGTCGGGCCGTCCACGACGAGTTCGTTGCCGTCATCGTTCCAGCTCATCGCGCGCCTCCCTTCATCGCCGCCGATGCGGTCTCGATGGCCTGCACGATCCGCGTATGCGCGCCGCAGCGGCAGAGGTGATCCTCCATGTGCGCGACGATCTGCGCACGCGTCGGTTTCGGCGTCTTGTGCAGCAGGGCGTACGCGCCGAGGATCATGCCCGGCGTGCAGTAGCCGCACTGGAAGCCGAGGTGCGTCACGAAGGCCTCCTGGATCGGGTGCAGGCGATCGCCCCGGGCAATGCCCTCGATGGTGACGACCCGCTTGCCGTCGACGTCCCGCATGGGCGTCGCGCAGGATCGCACGGCCTCGTCGTTCACGAGCACCGTGCAGGCGCCGCACAGGGCCTGGCCGCAGCCGAACTTCGTGCCCGTCAGGCCCAGGTCGTCGCGCAGGACCCACAGCAGCATCCGGTCCTCGTCGACCGTCAGCCGCGTGGCCTTGCCGTTGAGGTTGAAAGACACCACTCGCATCAGCAGTCCCTCCAAGACCGGATCGACGAAGTAGTACGCCCTGCCGGGGCAGTTGTCAACGCCGACGCCACCCGCTGTCCGAGTCTGCAGTCCGGTGCGGGGACGGGTCCTGTCGCCGGTCACCCCCATCCGTCCTCGCGCGCAAAGCGCTTGTCACGGAAGTCGCGCTGCGGGCGGCTGGGGGTCCCCCGACCGGCGCCACCCGCTGTCCGAGTCTGCAGTCCGGTGCGGGGACGGGTCCTGTCGCCGGTCACCCCCATCCGTCCTCGCGCGCAAAGCGCTTGTCACGGAAGTCGCGCTGCGGGCGGCTGGGGGTCCCCCGACCGGCGCCACCCGCTGTCCGAGTCTGCAGTCCGGTGCGGGGACGGGTGCATCGCCCCACCGGCGCACCCACGCGGGTGACGGCGGCGCTTTCCATTTGCGCGCAGGCGAGTCAGCGTCAGTTCAGCCGAGCACAAATGGAAACGTCGCCAGCAGGACCCGCGCCCCGGCGCGGTCCGGCTGTCCTTAATCCGTCAGTCCCGGACCGGCCGCGAGACCGAGGCGACCCTCAGACGCCGTCGGGTTTCGGGGGCACGGGGCGGTCGATGAGGATGTCGATCGACGTCTCGATCGCGTGCAGCGTCGGCAGTTCGTCGGGCGAGACCAGGGTGATCGCGACGCCGGCGGCCTCCGCGCGGCCGGTCCGGCCCGCCCGGTGCACGTACATGTCGGCGGTCTCGGGCACATCGTAGTTGATGACGTGCGCGATGCCGTCGATGTCGATCCCGCGGGCCGCGATCTCGGTCGCCACGAGCGCGGTATGGCGGCCGGACCGGAACCCCTCGACCGCCGCCATCCGGTCCTTCTGCGTCCGGTCGGCGTGCAGCGCCGCGCACCGGATGCCCCGCGCCGTCAGACTCGACGCCAGGTGGTCCGCGCCCCGTTTGGTCCGGACGAAGATCAGCGAAGGGGCGTGCGAGCGGCGCAGGAACCGCGTCAGCCACTCCACCTTCTCGCGGGACGGCATCACGTGGGCGATGTGGGAAATGGTCGTGGCCGGCCCGCCCGCGCGGCCAATCTGGATGAACCGCGGGTCCCGCATCACCTGCTCGGCGAGGCCCACGACGTCGGACGAGGTGGTGGCCGAGAAGAGCAGCGTCTGGCGGGCGGCCGGCAGCGCGGAGACGATCTTGCGCACGTCCGGCCAGAACCCCATGTCGAGCATACGGTCGGCCTCGTCCAGGACAAGGACCTCCACCTTGCCGAAATCGACGATGCCGCAGCTCATGTGGTCGAGCAGGCGGCCCGGCGTTGCGACGACGACGTCGGCGCCGGCCCGGAGGGCCCGGGCCTGGATGTCGCCGTCCACGCCGCCGTACACGGCCACGCCGGTCAGCATCGTGTGGTACGAGAAGCCGGTGAAGTCGTCCTCGATCTGGACGGCCAACTCGCGCGTCGGGGCGAGCACGAGGACGCGCGTGACGCCGGCCGACGGCGTGGCCAGCAGCCGTTGCATGATCGGGAGCAGGAACGCGGCGGTCTTGCCGGTACCGGTCTCCGCGCACGCGATGAGGTCGCCGCCGTCGAAGACGATGGGGAACACCGCGCTCTGGACGGGCGTGGTCCGCACGAAGCCGCGGTCGGCAATCCCGGCGCGCAGGCGGTCGTCCAGCGTCAGCGCGGAGAACTCGATGGGCGTCGCGTCGTGGGGCGCCACCTCGAACGGCACCGCCGTCGGCGGGGCCATCGAGACGGGCGGGGTGTGAGGACGGCGCCGGCCGGATCGCTCCGGCCGGCGGCTATGAGAGGTCGTGCGTGGAACAGTCAATACCCATCATTCTGCCATAGAACCGGACTCCTGCTTGCTCTTCCAGATCGCCCAGCCGATGGCCGACGCGCAGGCGAGCGCCACCAGGATGCCGACCCACCGCATGCCGATCCCGGCTCGCGGCGCCATGATGTTGTACTGCAGGATGAGGCCGAGCGTCAGCAGCGACACCATGTTCATCACCTTGATGAGCGGGTTGATCGCCGGGCCGGCCGTATCCTTCAGCGGATCCCCGACGGTGTCGCCCGTGACGGCCGCCTTGTGCGCTTCGGATCCCTTGCCGCCGAAGATGCCGTCCTCGATGAGCTTCTTGGCGTTGTCCCACGCGCCGCCCGCGTTCGACATGAACACGGCCAGCAGCTGGCCGCAGAGGATCGTCCCGGCCAGGAAGCCGCCGAGCGCGTAGGGCCCGAGCAGGAATCCGACCAGGAGCGGCGCGCAGATCGCGAGGAATCCCGGGCCGATCAGCTCCTTCTGCGCCGTCTGTGTGCAGATGTCCACGACGCGCCCGTAGTCGGGCTTCTTCTTGCCCTCCCAGATGTCCATGTCGCGGAACTGCACGCGGCACTCCTTGACGATGTAGAAGGCCGCCCGGCCGACGGCGCGCAGGAGCATGCCGGAGAAGAGGAACGGCACGGCGCCGCCCAGCAGGAGGCCGATGAAGACGATGGGTTCGGCCACCGTCATCCGTCCCGCCTCCGCGGTGAACTGGGCCAGTGTCATCTGGCCGATCCGGTCCTCGCTGCCGACGGCGATGACCGCGATCAGGCTGCCGAAGAGTGACACGGCCGCGATGACGGCCGACCCGATCGCGATGCCCTTGGTCTCGGCCTTGGTCGTGTTGCCGACCGCGTCGAGGTCCGCCAGGATCTGCCGGGCGCGCTTGTAGCTGCCCGGGCGCTCCCGCTCCATCGCCTCCGGGTCGTAGCCCATCTCGCCGATGCCGTTGGCGTTGTCCGCGACCGGGCCGAACACGTCCATCGAGATCGTATTGCCGGTCAGCGTCAGCATGCCGATGCCGGTCATGGCCACGCCGTACGAGATGAACATCGGCGGCGTGCCCGCGTAGCACAGCACCGACAGCAGGATCGCGCTGCTGATGACGATGATGGCCGCGACCGTGCTCTCGTACCCGAGGGCGATGCCCTCGATGATGTTCGTCGCGTGCCCGGTGGTGCAGGCCTTGGTCAGCGCCTTCACCGGAGCGTGCCCGGTGTGGGTGTAATAGCTCGTCACCTTGTTGAGCGCCACCGCGAGGAGCACGCCGATGAGGCACGTCAACGCCGGCCGGATGTCGAGCCCCGCCACGCCGAGGTTGGCCCAGAACGGCAGCGCCGCAGGAACGCCGCCGGGGAACCCGGCCGCGGCCATGGGGTTGTCCGCCAGGTACGCGGTGTCGAAGCGCAGATACGCGAACGCCACCGCGAAGAACCCGACGATGCTGATGACCGACCCGATCCAGAACCCGCGGTGCACCGTCTTGAGCGCCGAATCCGACGTGTCGTCGACCCCCGCCTTGACGCTGTAGGTGCTGATGATCGACCCCAGCACGCCGATGCCCCGCACGAGCAGCGGGAAGATGACGCCCTTGTGGCCGAAGCTCGCCATGCCGAGGATCATCGCCGCGACGATCGTCACCTCGTAGCTCTCGAAGATGTCCGCCGCCATGCCCGCGCAGTCACCGACGTTGTCGCCGACGTTGTCGGCGATGGTGGCCGCGTTGCGCGGATCGTCCTCGGGGATGTCCTTCTCGATCTTGCCGACGAGGTCCGCGCCGACGTCCGCGGCCTTCGTGTAGATGCCGCCGCCCACGCGCATGAAGAGGGCCAGCAGCGTGCCGCCGAAGCCGAAGCCGAGCAGCGCCTCGTACGCCTGGACGCCGAAGATGAGAAAGATGATCGTGCCGCCGAGCAGGCCGAGGCCGTCGGTCAGCATCCCGGTCACGGTGCCCGTGCGGTATCCGAGTTGCATCGCCTCGCCGTAGCTGTTCATCGCCGCGGACGCGACGCGCAGGTTGCCGATGGTGGCGAGATGCATGCCGACGTAGCCCACGGTCCAGCTGAACAGCGCGCCCACGAGGAACGCGGCCGCGCGCCCCCACCGGAACGCCGACTCATGGCCGGTGTAGGTGAGGGCCAGCAGGACCGTGATGATCGCGATGAGCGGAGCGAGGCGCCGGAACTGCGCCGCGAGGTACGAGTTGGCGCCCTCGCGGATGGCCGCCGCCACCTCCTGCATCTTCGCGGTCCCGCTGCCGGCGCGGTTCACCTGCCGGTAGAGGGCGGCCGCGTAGAACAGCGCCGCGATCGCGATGACCAGCACCACGAGCAGGGCCCCCTGCTCGATGCTGCTGAACCGCGGATCGGAGAACGGCGAGAAGAACCGGAACGTCTCCGGCGCGCTCTCGGCATGCTCCGCGGCCGCCGCCAGCGCAGCACCGGCAGGCCGCCAGAACAGGGCGGCGGCGAACCCCATGAGGAGGACGACCGGCCACCAGGACTTGAAGCGGAACGGAGCGGGCACACGGATGCGAGTCACGAGCCAACTGCCTTTCGGGGGACTGGACGTTTCACGCCGTCTACTGCGCGGACGCGGAGTGCCACCACTTCGAATGATGGATCTCGAGCTCGTCACGCGTCGGGAACCGGTAGCACTTCACGCCGGTCTGATCGCCGAGGAAGAAGCCCCTGCGGATGACGCGCAGGAACCCCTCCCTGAGGGCCGTGCGCGACACGGTCTTCGTGGCCTTGATGTCCGGACCCCCGCGTTCCAGCTCCTGCACGCAGTCCTCGAGGTGCAGCGGGTTCGAGTAGGGCAGCCATCCGGCCAGCCGGCCGCGCTCGTCGTGGTCCACGCGCAGGTCCACGAAGAAGATCCGCGGCGCGTGGACGGGGTGCTTCGGGTCCGTCAGCACGCTCGCGAACCGGGCCGGCGCCAGCGTCGACACGACCAGCGGGACGAGCGGGCAGAGCTCCTGGTAGAGGTTGACCCCGTCCTTGTCGCCGTCATCCTGGTACGGCACCCCGTCCAGCTTCAGCACGCGGCCGTCCGGCGTCGTGAGGTAGAGCGCGCCGTACACCGCCAGCGGCAGGAACTCCATGACGCGGTAGACGGAGATGTACTTGCTCCGCTTGGGTGAGCCGTCCTCGTGGGGCACGCACCGCTGCGCGATGTCGTCGACCTTGAAATGGTCGGTCAGGCGGGCGAACCCGGGGTCGATCTCGAAGAAGGCCACGTGGCCGCTGGCGAGCTTCTTCGTGCCAACGGCCATGTAGGTGCCGAAGGCCTCCGGCTCGAGGTGCGAGGCGATGAGCGCCTCGAACCGCGAACACACCATGTAGTACCTGATCTGCACGCCATACCTCCTCACACAGGGGCGGTCTGACCAGTGGACGATATCACACCCTGCGCCGCCGGCTACTCCCCGGGCGGCTTCGCCGGGGATGCCGCCGGCTTCAGCACGGCCGGCTCCGGGTGCTTCACGTACTTGTCAAGCCACGCGGCCCACCGGGCCCACAGATCGAGCAGCGTCTCCCTCGTCGCCGGCCCGTGATCCTCCAGCGGGTAGAGGTAGAGCGCCGCGGGCTTGCCGAGGCCGTTCAGGGCGTTGAACAGCCGCGGGGAGTTGATCGGGTCGGTCCCGTCGTTCTGGTCGCCGAGGCCGTGGTACATCAGCAGCGCCCCGGTGAGGTGGTTGGCGTACAGGAACGGCGACATGGACAGGTAGACGTCCTTCGCCTCCCACAAATCGCGCCGCTCGCTCTGAAACCCGAGCGGTGTCAGCGTCCGGTTGTAGGCCCCGTCGCCCGCGATTCCCGCCTTGAAGAACGGCGTGTGCACCATCGCGTTGACCGTCGAGAAGGCGCCGTAGCTGTGCCCGCCGATCGCCAGCCGCATCCGGTCGATGTACCCCCGCCGGTCGAGCTCGTCGATCACGGCCGACAGGTTGTTCCGCAGGTCGTCCTCGTAGTTGTTGTTCATCCTGCCGGAGGGACCCACAATCGGGGCATCCGGCTCGACGACGGCGTAGCCGAGGCGGACGAAGAACTGCATGGACCGCGTGCCGAAGGAGGGCACTGCGTTCTTGTTGTAGGTGCGGCTGCCGCGGTCGTACTCCTCCTGCGTCGCGAACTCCCGGGGGTAGAACCAGAAGATGGCCGGCAGCCGCGTCCCCTTCTGATATCCCGGCGGCAGCGTCACGGTGCCCTGGAACGCGAACCCGTCGGCACGCTGCACGCTGAAACGCTCTCTGGGCGCGCGCGTGAGGTCAGGCGTCACGTCCTCGTTCTTCGTCAGAGGCGTGCGTACCGCGCCATCGGCGAGGAAGTACTGCACGATCTCGGTCGGGCCCTCGCGCGAGACGATGAAGCGGCCGCCTTCGACGTCAAGCGGCGTCGTGACGCGCTCGAATACGCCGGCGTTGTCGCTTTCGTAGAGGCGCTTCTTCTCGCCGGTCTTGATCGCCACCCGGTCGATGAAGGTCTTCGGGCCAACCTCCTGGGGGTTCTTGTCGAACGCCGTGCCCTGCAGGAACACGCTGCCGCCGTCGCGCGACAGGAGGACGACCGCGCCGCCCGGCCCTCCCGCTCCACCGCGCCCGCCGGGCGAACCGGCCCCCGCGCCGCGCCCGCCGCCCGCGCCCCCTCGTGCCAGCATGATCGTGCCGGGGTTCGTCGACACGTCATCCGTGCGGAACCGCGCGATGGTGGAGCGCTTCGCCGGCTCGCTGAGGTTGACGGCGTATTCCACCGTGTTCTGTCCCGCACGCTCGCTGAAGAACAGCACGTCGTGATCGGGTGTGAACCGGTGGTTCGACATCCGGGTGTTGTTCTCGAAGAGCCTCTTGAGGTTCGCCTTGTCGAAGGGCGGGAGCCACTGGTAGAGCCGGTCCGGCCGCCTGGGCTGCTGGCCGCCTTCACCCGGCGCTCCGCCGCCGCCCCGGCCCGCAGGTGCCGGAGTGTCGGCCCTGGGCGCCGTGGTCCCGGTTCCGGCGTCCTTGTCGGCCGGGACCGAGGGCGGAGGCGGCTCCTGTTCCAGGAACGTCAGGCCCTGACCGTCGGCGCGCCAGGCGATCTCGCGGCGTCCCTGCTGCCGGGCTTGCGCAGCCTCGGGCCCCGCGCCCGGGTCGGGCTGGGGCGTCGTGTCGTCCTGCACGCCTTCGTCCAGTGGCCGCTTGTCCAGCTCGATCAGCACCTTGCCGTCGAGGTCCCAGACTTCTTCGACCGAGCCGAAGTTGGTGACCGGCACGATGTAGGAGAACGGCTTCGTCATGCGCGTGACGCGGACGTACTTCCCGTCCGGCGCGAGATCCAGCGACCGCACCATCGCGGGCTGGCCGATCTTCCTCATGCCCGGCGGCATGGCGCCCTTCGGGAGTTTCACCTTCACGGGTTTCGCCGAGGGAGGGTGCACGTCGAGCAGCACCACCTGGCCGGTCGTGTGCCACTCGAGCAGGTCGAAGTCGTACGGCGTGGCCATCAGGCTCGCGAACGCGCGCAGGCGGTTCTTGTCTGTCTCTTCCGCTCGCTTGACCTGCGGGCCCGTCGGCGCGGTCGGCGGCGCCGGCATTGGCGGCCGGTTGTCGGGAACGAGGACGGTGACCAGTTTCTTCCCGTCGGCGCTGAAATCGAAGCCTGAGACGAGCGTCGCCAGGACCGGCCGCGGCGCGAGCTGCTTCGACATGCCGGTGGCCACATCCGCCACCCAGATGTGCGTCGCGTCCGGCGTGTGCACGTAGAAGGCGACGAGCGAGCTGTCGGGCGACCAGACGGCGTTCGAGACGCGCACGCCGGCCGGGAGCTGGATCGGCTTCTTCGAACCGTCGGCGGCCGAGATGAGCTGCAGGCCCGCGCTGTTGCGGATGGTGAGCGGCCGCGCGCGGTTCGCCTTGAAATCAACGAACACGCCGCCCAGCTCGTGGAACGGCTTCGAGAAGACAGCCATCGTCACCGGGCCGTCGCCGATCTCCTCCAGGAACCACTTCTTGTCGGGGCTCGGGTTCGTGAGCGCGACGTTCAGATAGCGCGGTGCGAGTACGGCGTCGGCGAGTTCTTTCGGCGGGGTGGCATAGGTCTCCTGCGTCAGCGCGGCGTCGGTCCACTTGAGCGGCGCCGAAGGCGCCTGCACCGGGGGCTGCGCAGGAGCCTGCGCGCTGAGGACCGGCGGCAGGAGGAGGGCAACGAAGGCGATTGCGAGCAACGCGCGGTTCCGCATGGGGACTCCTGGATTGAGAAGGCCAAGGGAGGGCGGAGCCATGCTACCCGCGCCGGGGGTGGCGCACAAGTGGGGACGTGACGCCAGGGGGCCTGTCGGCGGAGCTATATCGCTCCCTGCAAGATGCGGACTGTCTGGTCGTGCACGGTAACGGTCGCCCGACGCATGTCGCCGGTCGTATTGGCGGCTACGTGGATGAGCAGGTATTCCGGGCCCCAACGCGTCCCCTCCGCCACCGTAACCCACGAAGCCGACGAGACGGGGGTCCAAGAGCACCCTCTGAACGTCGGGCCCTCGCACTCGCCCATGTTCGAGTAGGCGTTCACAAAAACCCTGTAGTCGCCCCCGGCTGCCGGGGCGCCGAAGTCCGGGATTCCGACTCGGTAATAGCAGCCTTGCTGGCTGACCCGGACGTTCTGGCCGGCCGTCGGGGTGGGCCAGCGGACCTCGATGTTCCCTTGCCGCGGCGGGGCCTCGTAATTGGTGCCGCCGTTGAAGATGATGGAGCCGGTTCCATACCCCGACGCGCCCGAGGTAATCGTCAGCCACGACACGGCGGGCGATGCCGTCCACCCGCATCCGGTATCGGCCGTGACGGTCACGCTCACGTCGTGGAGGCCGCCGAAGCACGCGCTGAACTCGACTGGCGCGACCGAGTACGTGCACGCCTTCGCGCCCGCCTGGGTGACGACGAACGTCTGCCCGCCGACCGTCATCGTGCCCGTCCGCGCCGCGTCGCCGGCGTTCGCGGCCACCGAGTAGGAGATTCGCCGGCTGCCGGTCCCCAACCCACTGGCCGGGTCGGTGACGCTGATCCAGGGGGCCGTCGCGATGACCGTCCAGCTGCAACTCGACGCCGCGGCGATGTCGAATGTGCCGGTTCCGCCGGCCACGCCAAACGTCTCATCGTCCGGCTGTAGCGTGACGGTGCAGCCCGGCAGGCCGGCCTGCGTGACCGTGTGGGTCTGGCCGCCGACCGTAACGGTGGCCGTCCGAGACGCGGTATCCAGGTTCGCCGCCGCACTGTACGTGACGGTGCCGTTTCCCGAGCCGGATGCGCCCGACGTGACCAACAGCCAGGATGCGGATGCGGTCGCGGTCCAACTGCAGCCAGACGAGGTCGTGACGCTGAGGGATGCCGGGCCGCCTGCCGCGCTCAACGATGCGCTCGACGGGGACACGGCGTAGTTGCACGCCACCCCCTGCTGGCTGACCGAGACGGTCTGGCCGGCCACGGTCAGCGTGCCGGTGCGCGGGCTGACGTCAGGCGCGGCCGCGACGGTGAAGCTGAACGTGCCGGGCCCGGTGACCGACGTGCCGCTCGTGGCGGTGATCCAGGAGACGTCGGATCGAGCCGTCCACGCGCACGAACTCCCGGTGGACACGCTGATCGAGCCCGTGCCGCCCGCCGCGCCGATAGTGACCGACGCCGACGACAGGGTGAAGGTGCAGGTCGGCGTCGAGGGGCTCGAGTTGCAGCCCGCGAGCAGGACGACGCACGTCAACGCCAGTGCGCCCCGACCCATGGCTGTTACCTTTCCCGATCGGATGGGGTCAGACTCGACCGGGCCGAACCGCGGTCGAGTCTGACCCCATCCGCCTATCCCGCCTGGTTGATCGTCAGCGTCTGGTCGCGCACGGTGATGGTCGCCGTTCGCGGGCTGCCGGTGCCATTCGCGGCCACGCGGATGGACACGCGATCATCGCCGGAACGCGGCATCGCGCTCAGCACGGTGACCCACGACGCCGACGGTGTGGCGGACCACATGCAGCCATTCTGCAGCGGGCCGCCGCACGAGGTGTCCGTCGAGCTGGAGACCACATCGAAGGTGAAGTCGCCGCCCGCCGCGGGCATGTTGATGCTGTGGCTGCTGAGACCGTAGTTGCAGCCCGCCTGGTTGACACGGACGTTCTGGCCCGCCGTCGCCGTCGGCCAGCGGACGGCGATGATCTCCTGGCGTGCCGCATCGTAGTTGGCGCCCAGCGAGTAGGAGATCGTCCCGGTGCCGGTCCCGGAGAGTCCCGACGCGATCGTGAGCCACGACGCCGCGCTCGACGACGTCCAGGGACAGCCGGTGGAGGTGGTGATGGTGATGCTTCTGGCGAAACCCTCGGCCATGCATGCGTTGACATCGGTTGGAGCCACCGAGTACTCGCACGCGGTGGTGCCGGCCTGGGTGACGACGAACGTCTGGCCGCCGACCGTCATCGTGCCCGTTCGCACGGCGGCCGCGGTGTTTGCGGCCACGGAGTACGAGATGCGCCGGTTTCCGGTCCCGAACCCGCCAACCGGGTCGGTGATGCTGATCCAGGGGGCATTCGCGATGACCATCCAGGGGCAACTCGACGCCGCGGCGACGTCGAATGTGCCGGTTCCGCCCGCCACGCCGAACGTCTCATCGTCTCGCGTGAGTGCGACCGCGCACGTCGAGAGCCCCGCCTGCGTGACCGTGTGCGCCGCTCCGCCGACCGTGACCGAGGCGCTGCGCGATGCCGCATCGGGATTCGCCGCCACTGAGTAGGTGACGTTGCCGGTTCCGGTACCCGAGGCGCCGGACGTCACTGACACCCAGGAGGCCGTTGCCGCGGCGGTCCAGGCGCACCCGGACGTCGTCGTGACCGTGAATGACGTCGAGCCGCCGGCCGCTCCATACGACGCGCTCGCGGGTGACACCGCGTAGGTGCACGCCTGTCCCTGCTGGCTGACCGACACCATCTGGCTGGCCACCGTCAGCGTGCCTGTCCTCGCGCCCGCGTCGGGGGCGGCCGCGACGGTGAAGTTGAACGTGCCGGGCCCGGTGACCGACGTGCCGCTCGTGGCGGTGATCCAAGAAACGTCCGACCGTCCCGTCCACGCGCACGAGCTGCCGGTGGAGACCGTGACGGAGCCGGCACCTCCAGTCGCGCCGATCGTGACTGACGACGGCGACAGGCTATAGGTGCAGGTCGGTGTCGAGGGGCTCGAGTTGCAGCCGCCGATCGCGACGACACACAGGAGGATAAGTGCGCCAGTTCGCATGGCTGAGCCTTTCTGGAAAGGTACAGTCTGCGCCCGACCGCCCGGCCGGTGTCAAGCGAGGGGGCGAATGGGGTCAGCGGACGGGGTCAGACTCGACCGGGCCGAAGACGTCCCGGTCGAGTCTGACCCCATCCGCGGTCGAGTCTGACCCCATCCGTCTCAATGCCCCGTATGCCCGAATCCGCCCGCGCCGCGCCCGCTCTCCGGAAGGGTCGCCACGTCGCGCCAGATGACGTGCGCGACGGGTGAGACGACGAGTTGCGCGATGCGCATGCCGGGCGTCACGGGAAAGGCGGACTTCCCGTGGTTGATGAGGATGACCTTCACCTCGCCACGGTAGTCGCTGTCGATCGTGCCGGGAGCGTTCAGGACCGTGATGCCGTGGTTGGCGGCGAGCCCGGACCTGGGCCGCACCTGCGCCTCGAAGCCGCGGGGCACGGCGATGGCGAAGCCGCAGGGCACGAGGCGGTGCTCGCCGGCGGGAATGTCGAGCGGCGCGTCGATCGCGGCCGCGAGGTCCATGCCCGCCGCGCCGACGGACTGGTAGGCGGGCAGGCTGACACCGTGACGGAGCACGGTGATCGGAATGTGCACGGAATCCATGCGACCTCGCTGGCATTCTACATTGGGGCCCCGCGCGGGCTCGCCGTCAGAATCCGCTCGGCCTGATCCAGAAGCTCTCCTGCCACGTGCCGCCGGGCGGGATGGACTGCAGCTCCTTGTAGACGCCCCTGTGAGCGAGGTTCAACGCGTTGGTAATGCCCGCCATCGGCTCGAAGCAGATGAAGTTGGGCGTCGCCAGCGGGTTGGCCGGTGCCGGGCCCGCGCCGCGGCCTGGCGGCGGGGGAGTGGGCGCCGTCGCGGGAGACGATGCACTCGGATTCGGCGGGGGAATCTGGCTGCCGCGTCCGGTGTTCAGTGGGTTGGGCGAGTAGACGATGAGCGCACGGAAGTTCGGCCCCTGCGTCATCTCGATCTGCTGCGAGCGGCCCTTCAGCGTGACCGTCACGCGACCCTGCGCATCCCTCACCAGGTCCGTGAACACATCGTCGAGGTTGTAGTCCTTCAGGGCGCCTTTGAAACCCGGGAAGAACCCGTCGGTGGGCTCGGTCTCACCCGTCGGCACCTTCTGGTACGACAGCAACCACCTCGTGCGCGCGGGCACGGTGACGCTCCACTCGTCGCGCGGCGAGTCCGTCAGCTGGAACCAGGGGTGATAACCGAGCGCCACTGGCATCGGCTCGATCGAGAGGTTGACGACCTTCGTGTTGACCTCGAGCACGCCGCCCTGCAGGCGGTACGTCATCTCGATGGTGTGGGCGAACGGCCACTGGCGCATCCATGACGGCTGCTTGTACGCGTCGAGCCGGCTGGTGAGCCACGCGGTCTTCGCGTCGTGCTTCAACTCGACGATCTGCCACTGATCGGTGAGGCTCATGAACCCGTGGATCGGGATCGCGCCCGTGATGTTGCCCAGCGTCATGTCGAAGGCGTAGCGCTTCCCGTTGGCGTAGAACGCCTGCTCGTCGAGGCGGTTGCCCCACGGGGCGAGGAACGGAATGCCAATTCGGCCGGGCCTGGCCCGGAAGTCGTCGATCGACGCGAACGGGAACCTCAGGATGTTGTGGCCCTTCACCGACATCTCGTACGCCATGTTGCCGACGGACGTGATGATCGAGACGACCGTCTGGCTCGCCTTGTCCTCGAGCTGCACGATGTCGCCGTTGCGGCGGGCATCGTAGGGCTGCGCTGTCGCGGGAACCGTCATGACCATCCCCCAGAGCAGGACACCAACCGCGAGCGGGCTCTTCATGTCCACAAGCATCCTCCGACCCGCGCAGCGTATCTCACCGGGGATGCCGCGAAACAGGGAAAGTGGGGGATCGTCGCCGGCGGTGGGGCGCCATCTGGCGCCCAGGGTTATCATTGGCCGCACCCGGAACCCGTTCGGGGAGGGTGACCGACGTGATGCGACACACGCTGCCGGCCCTCACACTGCTCGCGCTCCTCGGGGCGCCGCACGCGGGCCTGGCCGTCGGGCCCACGGATCTGCCCCTGAAGTGGGATCTCGTGGCCCCGGGGGTCTGGCGGGCGGCTGCCGGGACGCCTGAGCCGGCCAGCCTGCTCGACGCTGCCGGAATCCGGCCGCGCATCGACGGCCTCGCGCGCATGCCAGCGGCGCAGTTCCCGATCCCGCGCGGCGACATTCGCGCGAGCCGACAGGACGGAAAGCTCGTCCTGCGCTTCCCGCTCGGCAACGATGAGCAGTTGTATGGGCTCGGGCTGGGCTTCAGGTCGCTGCAGCAGAGGGGCTCCGTCAAGACCCTGCACGTTGATCACTACGGCGGCACCGACAACGGCCGGACGCACGCGCCCGTGCCGTTCTACGTGTCGAGCGGCGGTTACGGCGTGCTTGTGGATTCCGCACGCTACACAACGGTCTACTCAGGCACGGCGGTCCGGGCCGACAGCGCGCATCCGCCCGAGGTCCGGGATCGGAACACGGATCCGGCCTGGGCCGCGCAGCCGCGGTCGGACGCCGTCGAGATCGTAGTCCCGGCCGAGGGAGCGTCGGTCTACGTCTTCGCCGGCCCCACGCCGCTCGACGCAGTCCGGCGCTACAACCTGTACTCGGGCGGCGGCTCCCTGCCGCCGAAGTGGGGACTTGGCTTCTTCCATCGCATGCGATCGCTGGCGACGGCCGCCGAGGCCATCGCGGAGGTCGACGAGTTCGCCTCGCGCGGTTTCCCGCTCGACGTGCTGGGACTGGAGCCCGGCTGGCAGAGCAAGTCGTATCCATGCACTTATGTGTGGGACGGCGGGCGTTTTCCGGATCCCCGCGGCTTCATCGAGCAGCTCCGGGGCCGGAACGTCGGCGTCAACCTCTGGTTCAATCCGTACGTCTCGCCGGAATCGCCCATCTTCGGCGCGGTGAAGAGCCTGTCCGGATCGCACACGGTCTGGACTGGCCTGGTTCCCGATTACACCCTGCCCGCGGCGCGCGCCATCATCTCCAGCCTCTTCGACCGGGAGCACGTCGCGCTGGGCGTGGGCGGCTACAAGGTGGATGAGGTAGACGGCTACGACCAGTGGCTGTGGCCCGATCACGCGACGTTCCCGTCGGGGTTGAGCGGCGAGCAGATGCGCCAGGTGTTCGGGCTGCACGTGCAGCGCACGACGGAGGCGCTGTTCCGCGCGCGCGGCCAGCGGACCTGGGGGCTCACGCGCGGCACGAACGCCGGGGCCGCGGCGCTGCCGTACGTGATCTACAACGACTCGTACAGCCACAAGGAATTCATCACGGCCCTCGCGAGCAGCAGCTTCATCGGCGTGCTGTGGACGCCGGAAGTGCGCTCGTCGAAGTCCGGCGAAGAGTGGCTGCGGCGCATGCAGTCGGTGTGCTTCTCGCCGCTTGCGCTGCTGAACGCCTGGTCGGACGGCACGAAGCCGTGGTCGTTTCCCGAGGTGGCCGGCGCCGTGCGCGACGTCATGCTGCTGCGCACGCGGCTCCTGCCGTACTTCTACTCGGCATTCGCACGGTACCACTTCGACGGCACGCCGCCCTTCAGGGCGATGGCGCTCGTGGACGGGTTCCTGCCACCGTCGATGGCGCCGCTCTCGCGCGACGCCCGCCGATCGGGTGGCGACGCGTACGCGGCCGCCCTGCTCGGCGACATCAAGGACCAGTACATGGCAGGGGACAGCCTGCTGGTCGCCCCGATGTTCGCCGGAGAAACGACACGCACCGTCGTGCTGCCGGCGGGGAAGTGGTACGACTTCTACACCGGCGCCTACGCCGGCGCGGGCGACATCATCACCGTCACACCGGGCCTGGAGAGGATTCCGCTATTCGTCCGCGACGGGAGCCTCATCCCCATGATCGCGCCGCGGCGGCAGGTGCCCGGGCCCGGGGAGCGGGTCGATCTCGACGTCCGCCACTACGGCGAGGGCGAGGGGCAGTTCATGCTCTACGACGATGATGGGGAGACGTTTCGGGTTCGAGCGGGGCGAATACTCGTGGACCACGGCTGAGCGTCACGCGCGACGCGTCCGGGGCGCTGCACGGCGCGGTCGCGCGGTCAGAAGGCCAGCGGCCGTTCGGTTACGCGCAGGTCACCTGGACGATGATGCCGGTGAAGTGAGGAGAGGGACGGGCGGACGAGAGGGCAGGGGGACGACGGTGAAGAAGACGGCGATTGTCACCGGGGCATCGAGGGGCATTGGCTACGCGACGGCGCTGGCGCTGGCGGAGGAAGGCTTCGACATCGCGGCGGTCGCGCTGCCGGATCCCGAGCGGATGGTCGCGCTGGAAGCGTTGGTCGCGGGCGCGGGACGGCGGTTCCGCAGCTACGCCCTCGATCTCGGCAGGCTGGAAGACCACGAGGCGGTGCTGAGAGCCATCGAAGCCGACTTCGGAACGGTCGAGTGCCTGGTGAACAACGCCGGGGTGTCGGTGCTGCGCCGCGGCGATCTCCTGGACGTGTCGCTCGAAAGCTATGACCGGTGTTTCGAGGTCAACACCCGGGGGACGTTCTTCTGGACGCAATCCGTCGCGCGATGGATGGCCCGGATCGAGCCTGACCCGGGCGTCTACCGCAGCATCGTCTTCGTCACGTCGTCCAACGCGGTCGCCGCCACCGTCGAGCGCGGCGAGTACTGCATGTCGAAGATCTCGCTCTCCATGGCGGCGAAGCTGTTCGGCATCCGGATGGCGCGCCACGGCGTCGGCGTGTACGAGGTGCAGCCCGGTCTGATCCTGACCGAGATGACCGCACCCGCGAAGGCCAGGTACGACGAGATGATCGCCAACGGCGGGACGATCGAGCGGCGCTGGGGCATGCCCGAGGACGTCGCCCGGACCATCCGGACGATGGCCGCGGGGCTGCTGCCGTACAACGTGGCCCAGACCGTCCGGGTGGACGGCGGCCTCCTGTTGACGCGGTTCTGACCGGACAATAGACCAAGATGCCGAGCCGTCGCCTGCCGGATGCGGGTGGCCGAGGCGCTTTCCATCTGGCCGCAGGCATATCAGCGTCAGTTCAGCCGAGCACAGATGGAAACGTCTCGGACAGGACCCGCCACCAGCCACCCGACGGCCCCGCATCGCGGTCTCGGGCCTAGACGAATGCTTCGGGCGGCATCGGCCGCGGCGAGCCGATGATCGGGACGAAGTCCATGCAGGGGAGGAGGTCCCGTGCCGGCTCGATCCCCGGCGCGACCTCAATCAACTCCAGCCCCTGCTCGTGCAGCCGGAACACCGCCCGCTCCGTGACGTAGAGCACGTCCTGCCGGTTCGCGCGGGCGAAGGCCCCGCTGAACGTGATGCGCTCGACCGCGTCGATGAACTTCCGCACCTTCCCGGGCGCGCGGACGATAAGCCGACCGTCCTCGAAGGCCAGCTTCGTGCCGGAGGCGTCGAATGCGCCGCAGAAGACCACCTTCTTGGCGTTCTGCGCGATCTCGACGAAGCCGCCCGGCCCGATCAGGTTCCCGCCGAGGTGCGACACGTTGACGTTGCCGTGCCGATCGACCTCGCCCATGCCGAGGAACGCGATGTCGATCCCGCCGCCGCTGTAGAAATCGAACTGCTCGATCGACGGCAGGATGGCGTCCGCGTTGCGCGCGGCGCCGAACAGATGGTCGTCCAGCATGCGGCCGTTGTGGGTGCCCTGCTCGAGGCTCATCCAGAGCTGGTCGCCGATGCCCTGCTCGGCGATGACGCCAAAGATGCCTCCCGGCATGCCGAATCCGAAGTTGAGCGACGCGCCAGGCACCAGTTCCATCGCTGCGCGGCGGGCGATGATGCGGCGTTCGAGACGCGTCGGGATGTCGGCCGTGAGCTCGCCGAGGAACGCGCGCCGCTCACCCCAGATCGTCGGGTCGTAGCCCATCCCGTAGAACTGTTCCTGCGCGGGCTCGGTGACGACCGCGTCCACCATGATCCCCGGCACGCGCACGCGCCGCGCGTGCAGCGATCCCGCCTCGACCACCTGGCGCACCTGGGCCAGCACCAGGCCGCCGCTGTTGTGCGCGGCGAGCGCGATGGTGTGGATGTCCATGTCGATGCCTTCTTCTTCGGGGCTGATGTTCCCGCGCGCGTCCGCGTAGGTCCCCTTGATGATGGCGACATCCACCTTGAACGGCTTGTAGTGCAGCACCTCGCGGCCGTCGATCGTGAACACCTCGACCAGCGACTCCCGGCTCCGCGCGTTGCAGCGGCCGCCGTCCTGGCGCGGATCGACGAACGTCCCGAGGCCCGAGTGCGTGAACAGGCCCGGGCGGCCCGCGCCGATCTCGCGCAGCAGGTGCTGGACGACGCCGCCGGGCAGGCAGTAGGCCTCGATCTTCTCGTCCCGGACGAGCTGCTGCATCTTCGGCGACCACGTGAAGTGGGCCGCCACCACCTTGCGCAGCAGGCCCTCGTGCGCGAACCGGTTCGTCCCGAGCGCATCGCGATCGCCCAGCCCCAGCGAGTGGACCAGCGTGAGGTTGCTGGGATGGCCCGTCTCCAGGAACCGCCGCTCGATGGCTTCGAAGATCGCCTCGGCGGATACCATGCCGGCGCCGTTTCCGCTGATCGCGACCGTGTCTCCGTCCTTGATCAGGGCTGCCGCGGCGGCGGCGGCGACGAATCGGGTGCGGCCCATGGTGGTCTGGCTCCTGGTTCGACTGCGAGTGTGGTTGGCTCCGGCGTCAGCGATTGTGGAACGTGGGCGTGCGCTTCTCGATGAAGGCCCGGACTCCCTCGCGGCAATCCTCGGTCCCCGCCGCCTGAGCCACCGCGCTGGCGTGCTGGTGCCTCATGTCCGCGTGCATGGTCGCGAGGATGCCCTTCACAAGGCTCACGGCCGACGGACCGTTCGCGGAGATTCGTTCGCGCCAGGCCGTGAGCTGCGCGTCCAGATCCTCGGGCGTTTCGGCGATGGCGGTGACGAGCCCCCACTCCAGCGCCTGCTGGGCCGTGATCGGGCTGCCCAGTAACAACAGGTGGCGGGCGCGACTGACGCCGATCGTCTCCGCGAGGCGGCGCGTGCCCATCCACCCCGGGATCATCCCGAGCGTGACCTCGGGCGTGCCGAGCTTCGCCCGGCTCGCCGCCACGCGCAGATCCGCTGCGAGGGCCAACTCCAGGCCGCCGCCGAGCGCGTGTCCGTTCACGGCCGCGATGACCACCTGGGGCAGGCTCGCGATCCGGTCGAACACCTCGATCCCGCGGAGGATCCAGTCCCGCGCCATGTCGTGCGGCGTCAGCGCGCCCCACGCCTCGATGTCGCCGCCGGTGCAGAAGAAGCGGTCGCCAGCCCCGCGCAGGACGACCACCCCGAGTTCCCGGTCCCGCGCGAACTCGGCGGCGTACGCCCCCAGCGCCTCCAGCATCGGCATCGTCAGCGCGTTGCCCTTGTCCGGGCGGTTGAGAATGAGCTCAGCCCACCCGCCGTGGCGTTCGCAACGAACGAGATCGGTCTCGGCCATGGCGCGAATTCTATACCCTCGTCGCGCCGGCCCGGCCCGAGCTCAGGTCGAAGAAGGCGCCAGGGTGGCACAGCCTGTGTGATTAGCGTCGGGAACTGAGGCCGAGGACGAGTCCCGGGAGCCCGCCCGAAACCCGGAAGGCCTGTTCCTCCGGCCGCTTCCGGCCGACAACACAAAGGGGGCACCCTGTTCCGCGCGCGTCCCGCGAAGGGCTGCTCAGGCGCTCGATCGCCGTTTGGAGCGGGCTCAGGAGGCGGAAGCGTGCGCCGCCGCGTGCGGTGGTCGACGCGCGAGACCGACTGTTCGGCGAGCGGCTGATTTCCTGGGAGCTGATCAACACCAAGTCATGGAGCGCGAGGGCTTGAACAACGACGGTCCCGAGCACGTGTTGCGGCGAGAAGAAGATGGCAACTGACGCTTCACCCAATCGCTCCCACCGGCCTCTCGTTGAGGACGCGGCGTGCCATCGCCGTCTGATCGAGGCCAGCCTGGACCCGCTGGTGACGATTGGGCCGGACGGGAAGATCTCGGACGCGAACGCCGCGACGGAGGCCGTTACCGGCCGTTCCCGGCAAGAGCTCATCGGCACCGATTTCTCGGACTGTTTCACGGAGCCGGACCGCGCCCGGGCGGGGTACCAGCACGTCTTCCGCGAGGGCGCGGTGCGCGGTTACTCGCTGGCCATCCGGCACCAAGACGGGCGGGTGACACCGGTTTTGTACAACGCCTCGGTCTACCGCGACGAGGCGGGGAAGGTGGCGGGCGTCATCGCGGCGGCTCGAGACATCACCGAGCGCCGGACGGCAGAGACAGCCCTGGCCCAACACCGCGATCACCTGGAAGACATGGTCAAGGAGCGCACGGCTGAGTTGGTGTGGACCAACGAACGGCTCCAGCGTGAGACCGCCGAGCGCGAGCGGGTGGAGCAGCGTTTCCGGATCGCCGCCGAGAGCCTGACCGACGTGATCTTCGAGTGGGATATTCCGAGCGGCCGCCTCGACTGGTCCGGCAACGTCGACGAACTGCTCGGTTATGCCGTGGGGACGTATCCGCGGAGGCTGGAGGCTTGGCGAGAGATCGTGCACCCGGAGGACCTCGAGCGGGTGATGGCTGCCATCGAAAGGCACCTGAAGGAGCAGGAACCGTATCACCAGGAGTACCGTGTCAGGCACAAGACCGGGGGCTGGCGTTATTGGTCGGCCTCCGGAAGCGCGATCCGGAACGAGGCGGGCGCACCGCACAAGATGATCGGGGCCATCACGGACATCACGGAGCGGAGGCTGGCGGAGGCGGCGCTGCGGCGCTCGGAACACGAACTGAGCATCCGGAACCGGATCGTCGAGGTGTTCCTGACGGCCCCGGACGAACGGATGTACGGCGCCATACTGGATGTCCTTCTCGAGGTGTTCAAGAGCAGGTACGGCGTCTTCGGGTACATCGACGAGGATGGGGCCCTCGTCGTCCCGTCGATGACCCGCAGTATCTGGGACCAGTGCCAGGTTCCTGACAAGACCATCAGGTTTCCCCGCGAGACATGGGGGAACACGTCGTGGGTCCGGGCCATCAGGGAGAAGACGTCAAACTCCACCAACTCGCCCTCGGTCAACATCCCGGAGGGGCATCTCCCCGTCGACCGGCACATCTCGCTGCCCTTGATTCACCAGGGGGAAACGATCGGGCTCATCCAGGTGGCCAACAAGCAGACGGATTACGACGAGGAGGATCTCCGCCTGCTGGAGGCGGTGGGCCATGCGATCGCCCCGGTCCTGAACGCGAGGTTGCAGAGAGATCGGCAGGACCGCGCGCGGAGGCAGGCCGAAGACAAGATGAAAGGGCTCGTCGCGATTCTGGAGGGCACGAGCGATTTCGTGGCCACGACCACGCCGGACGGCCGGGTCCTGTACATCAACCAGGCCGGCCGGAGAGCGTTGGGTATGTCGGAGCAAGACGCCGTCGGCGACCGATCGTTCACCAGCTACCACCCCGTATGGGCTGCGAAGGTCCTCGTGAACGAAGGGATCCCCGCCGCGGTGCGAGACGGGACATGGGCTGGTGAAACGGCCGTGCTCGACAAGGAGGGATCGGAGGTCCCCGTTTCGCAGGTGCTCGTCACGCACAAGGCGCCGGACGGCCGTCTCGAATACATCTCGACCATCATTCGCAACATCACCGATCGCAAGCAGGCCGAGCTGGCGCTGCGGCAGGCGAAGGAGGCGGCAGAGGCCGCCAACGTGGCCAAGAGCGAGTTCCTCGCGAACATGAGCCACGAGATCCGGACGCCGATGAACGGGATCATGGGGATGACCGAGCTCGCCCTCGACACGGAGTTGACTCCCGAGCAACGGGAGTACTTGACGATGGTGAAGGTGTCCGCCGACGCCTTGTTCGTGCTGATCAACGACATCCTGGACTTCTCCAAGATCGAGGCACGCAAGCTGGAGCTCGACACGCGGCCCCTCAGGGTGCGCGACGTGATCGACGATGCCCTCGCAGCCGTGGTCCTGGGCGCGCAGCAGAAAGGCCTGGAGATCGCCTCGGACGTGAGTGAGGACGTTCCTGAAGCCGTCATCGGCGATCCGGGCCGCCTCCGCCAGGTGCTGGTCAACATTCTCGGGAACGCTGTCAAGTTCACGTCTGCCGGCGAGGTTGTGGTGCGCGTACGCCGAGCGTCCGCTGGCGACGGCGAGATAGGCCTCCGCTTCACTATCGAGGATACAGGCGTCGGCATCCCCCCGGAGAAGCAGCAGGTCATCTTCGATGCCTTCACGCAGGCGGATGCCTCGACGACACGGCGGTTCGGCGGGACTGGCCTGGGACTCAGTATTTGCGCGCGGCTGGTCGAGCTCATGGGTGGGCGCATCTGGGTGGAGAGCACACCCGGTGTCGGCAGCCAGTTCCACTTTACGGCGACGTTCAGGCCGGCAGCGGGCGTGCCCGCGAAGCTGGACCGCACCGCGCTAGCGGCCGTGCGGGTATTGGTCGTTGACGACAATCAGACCAACAGGCGAATCCTCGAGGAGGTGACGGCTCGCTGGGGCATGCAGCCGTACGCGGTTGACGGAGGGAGGGCTGCGCTCGCCGTGATGAGAGAGGCCAGGATCGCAGGCGAACCGTACCCGCTGGTCCTGCTGGACGCGAACATGCCGGACATGGACGGCTTCGCCGTGGCCGGGCGGATCAGAGCAGACCCGCGGCTGGCGGGCGTGACGATCATGATGGTGACCTCATCTGGGCAGCGAGGCGACGCGGCCCGGTGTCAGGAGCTCGGCATCGCGCGCTGCCTCACCAAGCCAATCCGACAGTCTGAGCTGCTCGATGCCATCATGGGTGCCCTGGTCGGCGTGTCCCTCGGGGAGAGGTGCGACGCGGCCTCGCTCGGCAAACGGGCGGCATCGGAGCGTCTGGTCGTGCTGCTCGCGGAGGACAACATCGTCAATCAACGCCTGGCCACTCGGTTGCTCGAGAAGGAGGGGCACGAGGTGAGCATCGCCGCGAATGGGCACGAGGCGCTGGCAGCCATCGCGAAGCGCGTCTTTGACCTCGTCTTGATGGACGTGCAGATGCCGGACATGGACGGCTTCGAGGCGACCCGGGCAATTCGGGCCGGGGAGCGCAGCCACGGCGGACATCTCCCGATCATCGCGATGACGGCCCATGTCATGAAGGGAGATCGCGAACGGTGTCTGGACGCCGGGATGGATGCCTACGTGGCCAAGCCTGTGCAGCGGGAGGTGCTCCTGGCGACGATCGACCGCGTGCTGGGACGATCTACAGGTCAGGCGAGCGACGCGACCGACGGGGAGATCTGCGATGCCGACGCCCTGCGAGCGCGTACCGGACGGAGCGATTGACTGCAGCGCTCCGGCGCCATGGCCCTGAAACTGGACAGGCCCCTGGAGCAGTTGTAGGGAGAACCCGATCGTGAGGATCTTAATCGCTGAAGACGATCCCGTTTCCCGGCGGCTCCTCGAGGCCCAGCTCGTCAAGTGGGGATACGAGGTCGTCGTCGCCCGCGACGGCGACGAGGCCTGGCAGGCCCTGCAGGCAGAGCATGCCCCGCAGCTCGCGATCCTGGACTGGATGATGCCAGGGCGCGACGGCGTGGCGGTATGTCGTGACGTCCGGAAGCTCAACGCAGAGCCCTATACCTATCTCATCCTCCTCACCGCACAATCGCAGGAGGGAGCCATTGTCACCGGCATGGACGCCGGCGCCGATGACTTCATCGCCAAGCCGTTCAAGCCAAACGAACTGAAGGTCCGGCTGCGCGCGGGGCGGCGGATCATCGAATCGCAGAGCGAGTTGATCGCGGCCCGCGAGGCGCTCCGGGCCCTGGCCACCCACGATCCGCTCACCGGGCTCTGGAACCATGAGGAGATCCTCCGCATCCTCGGGCTGGCGCTGGTCAGAGCGGAGCGGGAAGGTCAGGCCGTCGGCGTGATCATGGCCGATATCGATCACTTCAAGAGGATCAATGACACCTACGGGCACCTGGCGGGTGACGCCGCGCTCCGCGCGGCCGCCACGACGATGCTCTCCCTGCTGAGGCCCTACGATGCCATCGGTCGCTACGGAGGAGATGAGTTCCTCGTCGTGCTGCCCGGCTGCGACAGCGAGCACGCCTCGGGTCTGGCGGAACGACTCAGGGCGGGGATCGGCAGCCATCCGGTCGACACGAGCGAAGGGATGATCGAGGTTTCCCTGAGCCTCGGAGTCGCCGTCAGCGGAAGAGAGACGGGGACGGAGGCGAAGGGCCTCGTTCGGGCCGCCGACCGGGCCGTGTACCGCGCAAAGGAACAGGGACGGAGCCGCGTGGAAGCGGCGGTCGAGCGTGACGCGCATCCCGCGAAGGGCTGGTCCGGCGCTCGCTCGCCGTTTGGAGCAGGCTCAGCGCGGGTGTGACAGCTGGAGCGCTTCACCTCGTGGCTCCCACGCGCGTCTGTCGCTGATTGGAGCAGCAACGAGGCGCACCATTGCCGCTCTGCGATCGATCGTCCGGGAGATCACCGATGGCAAGAGGACAGGAACAGTCGAAGAGGCGCAGCGGACATCTCGAGGAGCCGTTGAAGAAGGAGCCGGCCGGTGCATCGGCCGTCAATGAACGGCTCCAGCGTGAGATCGCCGAGCGCGGGCGGGTGGAGCAGCGCCTCCGGATCGCGGCCGAGAGTCTGAGCGATGTGATCTACGAATGGGACATTCCGAGCGGCCGCGTCGAGTATTTCGGCGACATCGACGGACTGCTCGGCTACGCCACGGGGGGATTTCCCCGGACATTGGAGAGTTGGCAGGAGATCGTCCACCCGGACGACCTCGGCCGGGTGATGGCTGCCGTCGAAGCGAACCTGAAGGAGAAGAAACCGTACCACCAGGAGTTCCGTGCCAGACACAGGGACGGGAGCTGGCGTCACTGGGCGGCCTACGGATCCGCGGTCCGGGACGAAGAGGGCCGACCCTGCAGGTGGATCGGGACCATCACCGACATCACGGAACGCAGGCAGGCCGAAGACAGGCTGAAAGGGCTCGAAGCGATCCTGGAGGGGACGAGCGATCTCGTGTCCACGTCTACGCCGGGCGGCCGGCTCCTGTACATGAACAAGGCTGGCCGGAGAATGGTGGGTCTTGCGGAGGGAGACGATATCGGCGACCGGCCGATCGCCAGCTTCCACCCCGAATGGGCTGCGAAGGTCATCGCGAACGAAGGGATACCCACGGCGGCGCGAGACGGGCTGTGGGCCGGCGAAACGGCCATGCTCGGAACGGATGGATCGGAGATCCCGGTTTCGCAGGTGATCGTTGCGCACAGGGCGCCGGACGGGCGTGTCGAATCCATCTCCACCATCATTCGCGACATCACCGATCGCAAGCGGGCGGAGGAGGCGCTACGCCAGAGCGAGAAGAAGGCTCGCGTACTCTTCGAGCAGGCAGCGGACATCGTCCTTCTGCTGGAGATCACGCCCGAAGGAATCCCCGTGATCCAGGAAGCGAACAGCGCGACCTTCAGGCTCCTCGGATACGACCGGGACGAGCTGATAGGTCAGCCGGTGTCCGTCATCGAGGCGGGGGAGCGTGCTGCTTCCGAACTGCTCGCTGAGAGGCGGCATACTGTCCTTTCCGAACCGGGGTCGGTATTCGAGGCAAGGCACCGGTGCAAGGACGGCACGATCCGGGATTTCGAGTGCTCGGTGACGGAGGTGCAAGTCGGTTCGAAGACTTTTGCCCTTTCGGTCGAGCGCGACATCACCGCACGCAAGCAGGCGGAACATGCGCTGCGCCAGGCAGAAGAGAAATATCGGAGCATTTTTGAGAACGCCGCTGAAGGGATCTTCCAGAGCACACCGGAGGGGGAGTTCTTGACGGTCAATCCGGCTCTGGCGCGGATGCTGGGCTACTCCTCTCCCGAAGAGGTCGTCACCACGATCCGGGACATTGCGCGCCAGGTTAATGCCGAGCCTGAACAGCGCACGGAGTATGTACGACTGCTGCACGCACAGGGAGAAGTGCAGGGGTTTGAGTGTGAGTATGTTCGGAAGGATGGGAACAGAATCTCGGTATCGTTGTGCAGCCGCGCCCTTCGCGATGCGACTGGCAAGGTGTACTACGAGGGCACCGCTGTGGAGATCACCGATCGCAAGCGAGCCGAGCTGGCGCTGCGGCAGGCGAAGGACGCGGCAGAGGCCGCCAACCTGGCCAAGAGCGAGTTCATCGCGAACATCAGCCACGAGATCCGGACGCCGATGAACGGGATCCTCGGGATGACCGAGCTCGCCCTCGACACGGACCTGACGCCGGAGCAACGGGAGGTACTTGACGATGGCGAAGGCGTCCGCCGACGCCTTGCTCGGGCTGATCGACGACATCCTGGACTTCTCCAAGATCGAAGCGCGGAAACTGGAACTCGACGCGCTGCCCTTCAATGTGCGCGACGTGGTCGACGCTGCCCTCGGGGCCGTTGTTGTGAGCGCACAGGGAAAAGGACTCGAGCTCGCCTCGGACGTGAGTGAGGACGTTCCTGAGACCATCATCGGTGATGCAGGCCGCCTCCGCCAGGTGCTGGTCAATCTCGTCGGCAACGCGGTCAAATTCACGCCGGCCGGCGAGATCGTGGTGCGCGTGCGCGGAGCATCCGCTGGCAACCAGAGAATCGCACTCGGCTTCACCGTTGCGGATACGGGCATCGGCATTCCCCCGGAGAAGCAGCAGATGATTTTCGAGACGTTCACGCAGGCAGATGCCTCGACGACACGCCGGTTCGGCGGGACCGGCCTGGGACTTGCCATTTGTACACGGCTCGTCGAGCTCATGGGTGGGCGCATGTGGGTGGAGAGCACACCCGGTGTCGGCAGCCAGTTCCACTTTACGGTGACCTTCACACCGGCAGAGGGCGTGCCCGCGAAGCTGGACCGGACCGCGTTAGCGGCCGTGCGGGTATTGATCGTCGACGACAATGCGACCAACAGGCGAATTCTCGAGGAGGTGACGGCTCGCTGGGGCATGCGGCCGTACGCGGCTGACGGCGGGAGGGCTGCGCTTGCCGTGATGAGAGAAGCCAGGATCGCGGGCGAATCGTACCCTCTGGTGCTGCTGGACGCGAACATGCCGGACATGGACGGCTTTGCCGTGGCCGAGCGGATTAGAGCAGACCCGCGACTGGCGGGCGTGACGATCATGATGATCACCTCAGCTGGGCAGCGGGGCGACGCCGCTCGATGTCGGGAACTGGGCATCGCGCGCTACCTCACCAAGCCAGTCCGACAGTCCGAGCTGCTCGACGCCATCATGGGTGCCCTGGTCGGCGTGTCCCTCGGGGAGAGGTGCGACCCGGCGTCGCTTGGGAAACGGGCGGCGTCGGAGCGTCTGGTCGTGCTGCTCGCGGAGGACAACATCGTCAATCAACGCCTGGCCACTCGATTGCTCGAGAAGGAGGGGTACGAGGTGAGCACGGCCGCGAATGGGCATGCAGCGCTTGAAGCGATCGCAAAGGGCGCCTTTGACCTTGTCTTGATGGACGTGCAGATGCCGGATATGGACGGCCTCGAGGCGACCCGGGCAATTCGGGCCGGCGAGCGCAGCCACGGCGGACATCTCCCGATCATCGCGATGACCGCCCATGTCATGAAGGGAGATCGCGAACGGTGTCTGGACGCCGGGATGGATGCCTACGTGGCCAAGCCTGTGCAGCGGGAGGTGCTCCTGGCGACGATCGACCGCGTGCTGGGACGATCCACAGGTCAGGCGAGCGACGCGACCGATGGGGAGATCTGCGATGCCAACGCCCTGCGGGCGCGGGTACCGGACGAAGCGATCCTCGGTGAGGTGACCGCGTTGTTCCTGCAGGAATGCCCGCGCATGCTGCGTGATGTTCGTGAGGCCGTTGAACGAGGCGATGCCGCGAAGATCCGGTTGGCAGCGCACACGCTCAAAGGGGCGGCTGGAATCTTTGGCGCGGCGCCCGTTGTGGAAGCGGCAGCACACTTGGAGATGATGGGCGAGGCCGCTGATTTGGACGGCGCCACCGGAGGCCTGGCACGCCTCGAGCGCGCGACGGAGCGATTGACTGCAGCGCTCAGGCGGCTGGCCCGCCCGAGTTGACCCGGGCACCCCTCATCGCCTCCGCAAGGCCGAACAGCCCGTAACACGCCCGGCCAGGCGGCGTTTCTCGCCACGGTCGCGATCCAGTTCTTGGCTTACCCGTAGCTCCCCGAAGGAGGCGGCAATCTGGAGGGGAGCGAAGGCTGGTGAGCCGCCACGGAGTCGAACCGTGAACCCGCAGATTAAGAGTCTGCTGCTCTGCCAATTGAGCTAGCGGCCCACTCTGGTGCGCCCCGCTGGCGGCCTGCGCCGTCAGCGAGCCCGGCAGTGGCTACCGGGAACAGCGATTATATCAGAACACCGCGGCAGCGCCACCCCCGCGGAAGCGGACAGATCAGTTGTCAAACACGAGCGGTCACGTCACGTGTCATCGACGAGGCGATCGGCGCGCGGCGGCGGTGAACGCCAGCACGGACGCGGTGCTGATCGCGACGCTCGTCAACAAGCCGGCCGTCAGGCTGGCGCGATCGCCAATGAGGCCGGTCAGCCACGAGCCCGGCCCGACGCCGACGATGTTCAGCACGAGCAGGCCGAAGGCCACGGCGCTGGAGCCGACGTGCGGCGGCGAAAGCTCCTGTACGGCCGAGAAGACGGGGCCGAAGTACGCCACGGTGGACGCGGCCGAGACGAACCAGCACAGGTAGAAGAGCGGCGAGGACGCGGGCAGCAGGTAGAAGCCGGCGCTGAACGGGGCGAAGAACAGGGTGAGGAGCACGAGGCTCCAGCTCCGGCCGCCGCGCCAGCGGCGGGCGCACCAATCCGCCGCCCATCCGCCGGCGATGTTGCCGAGGAGCCCGGACGTGACGGTCATCAGACCCGCCGTGTAGACGGCGCCGGCGAAGGTGAACCCGCGCTCCTGGACGAGCCAGGTGATGCCGTGTATCGCGGCGGCCGACCCATATGCGAGGCCCGCGCCGCCGAGCATGACGAGGCCGAGCGACGGCTGCCCCGTGAGCGCTCTGCGCAGGTCGCCGGCGATGGCGCCGAGCGAAGGCGTGCCGCTGGCTCCGGCCGCCGCCGCCGATGTCGTTCTCGCGCGCCGCAGCGGCTCGCGCACGGCATAGAGCAGCCCGACGGCCAGCAGTCCGGTCGCGCCGAGCACGTAGAAACAGGCGCGCCAGCCGAAGCGGGGCGCCACCAGACCCGCCACGACAAGGCTCAGCGCGGTCCCGACGGGCAGTCCGGTGTAGTAGATGCCGGTGGCAAGGCCGAGCCGCCGGCTCGGGAAGGCGTCGGCCAGCATGGACAGGGCGGCCGGGGTGAGGGTCGCCTCGCCGACGCCGACCAGCACGCGCGGGACGGCGAGGTGGAGGAAGCCGCGCGCCGCGCCGGACACGGCGGTCATGACGCTCCAGAGCGACACGCCCCACGCGATGATGGCCCGCCGCGACCAGCGGTCGGCCGCGACGCCCAGCACCATGCCGACGAGCGTGTAGAACACGACGAAGGCGAAGCCGGCGAGCAGGCCGATCTGCGAGCGCGACAGGTGCAGATCGGCCATGAGGAGCGGCGCGAGGCTGGCGATGAGCTGCCGGTCCACGAAGTTGAGGACGTTGAAGCCGGTCATCAGCCAGAGCACGGCCCACGCCTGGCGCGGCACCGCGCCGGCTCCTCCGGGAGGGGGCGAACCGGGGCGTTCGGTCATGGAACCCCGATGATACCGCGGGCCTGCAGGACCGCCAGTTCCGATATAAACTTCACAGGATTCCCTCGTGCCGGCCCTCCGCCGGCCTTTCGCGCAGGAGTGGCTGATGTCCGAGTTCCAGAAGCACCTGTACCTGATCCTCCATCCGAACGAGGCGCTCGTGGCGTCGCAGCTGTCCCCGGAGGCATTCGGCGCCCACTATTCGATCGGCAGCCCGAGGCACTTCACGGGCAAGGTGATCTTCGCCGAGGTGGACCTCGCGTACCGGAACGAGTACCTGCGCATCGACGAGTACCTCGGCCAGACGGAGTCGGGCGAGCCCGGCAAGCCGAAACGCACCAAGTTCGTGAGGTCGTACCGCGTGCTCGAGCACATCGACCTCTCCGCGTTGCGGAAGCTCTACCTCGTGACCACCGACGGCGCCGTCCTCGGGCTCGACGCGAGCGACGAGCCGGTGGATCAGGGCCGGAAGGGCCGCGTCCGCGTCTACCAGGAGATCTGCCCGCTGCGGCTGGTGGTGGCCTCCAGCCTGGAGCCAAGGTCGTTCGGGGCCTACATCACGGCAGGCACGTGGTCGAAGGGCGCCCCGAAGATCTTCTTCGCCCAGTGGGACATCGACGCCGAAGCGATCGTGAACCGGCGCGACGTGCTGTCGCACAGCGGCCTGCTCCCCAACGTGAACCCGGCGAACCTCTCGAGCACGCTCAAAGAGCTGGCCGACATCCCGGCCAAGCGGACGAAGACGCTCAGCCTCAACGGCAACCTGGACCTGACGAGCTTCAAGAACATCCAGCCGGGGTTCTACTTCTCGGACGGCGAGCGCTTCCTCTTCTACCGCATGCCGACGATGGAAGAGCTCCACGATAAGCACCGCGCCTGGTGGCGGCATCTGTAGCGCGCCGGTGCGCGGGTCCTGCCGGCGACGTTTCCATCTGTGCTCGGCTGAACTGACGCTGATATGCCTGCGGCCAGATGGAAAGCGCCGCCGTCACCCGCGTGGGCGCGCGCCGGTACGCGGGTCCTGCCCGCTAGCCTCGCAGCGCCGCGCTCATGCGTGAGAGCGCGGCGGCGAGCGTCGCGCGGGTGCAGCCGAAGTTGAGGCGTACGAACCCGTCGCCGCGCGTCCCGAACCAGGCGCCGTCGTGGAGCGCCACCCGGGCGCGTTCAAGGAAGAACTGCTGCGGGCTGCCTTGGATTCCGCTGCGCCGGCAGTCCAGCCACGCCAGGTAGGTCGCTTCGGGCACGGCCATCTCGACGCCCGGCATCTCCCGTCGCACGAACTCGGCGACGAAGTCGCGGTTCGCGAGCAGGTAGGCGAGCACCTGGTCGAGCCACTCCTGGCCGTCGCGATACGCCGCGAGCGCGGCGACCAGGCCCATGTTGTTGACCTCTGAGAACTGGTGCGACTCGTCTCCAGCCAGCCGCTTGCGGAGCGCAGGGTCCGGCACGATGGCGAACGAGCAGCGCAGGCCCGGCACGTTGAACGTCTTGCTCGGCGCCATCAGCGTCACGCTGTGCTGCGCGACCTCCGCATCGAGCGACGCGATGGGCGTGTGCCGATAGCCGGGAAACACAAGATCGCAGTGGATCTCGTCGGAGCAGACGAGGACGTTCCGGCGGAGGCAGATCGCGGCAAGGCGCTCGAGTTCGTCGCGGCGGAACACGCGGCCGACGGGGTTGTGCGGGTTGCACAGGATGAACACCCGCGTCTGGCCGGTGATGGCGGACTCGAACGCGTCGACGTCGATCTCCCAGCGGCCGTCCGGCCGCGTCACGAGCGGCGCCTCCTGGTGGATCGAGCCGTTGTGCCGCGGCGCGCCGAAGATGGGCGGATAGACGGGCGGCTGCACGATGATGCCGTCCGCCGCGCCCGCAGCCACTCGACAGACGTGCTGGAACCCCGTCAGCACGCCGGTCTCAAAGATGATGGCTTCGGGTGCGACGCGCCATTGATAGAGGCGGTCGAGGCGCTCGACAAGGACCTCGCGCAGTTCGGGCGGCTCGACGCAGTAGCCGAAGATGCCGTGATCGACCCGCGCGCGCATGGCGGCGATGACCGGTTCCGGCACGCGGAAGTCCATGTCGGCGGTCCAGAGCGGCAGCACGTCCGGGCCGTAGACGCGCCACTTGGTGCTGTCGGAATGGAGGCGGTCGACGGGGAGGTCGAAGTCGTAGGTCATGGGGGAACTATACATTCGGGGCTCCCGCCTCCGCCCTCGGCTCGGTCCGCACACCCCCTCGGCGGGGCTTCGGCGAGGCAAGCGGGGCTGGAGGCTCGGGAGAGGCAGGCGTGTGCGATGATGAAGCGGCGACCTTCCCTCACGGTGCGGCGCCGGGCCGTGCGACAACGACCTGGAGGCCATGCAACAGGACCTGACCGTT
The DNA here is from genome assembly GCA_963809475.1 of uncultured Acidobacteriota bacterium. Classification (GTDB taxonomy): domain Bacteria; phylum Acidobacteriota; class Vicinamibacteria; order Vicinamibacterales; family JAKQTR01; genus JAKQTR01. Next base: position 531,455 of record CAWEJS010000002.1, on the reverse strand, counting down.
CTCGACACGGCTGAGGACCTCGCACGGTCCGCGGCGGAAACGGTGGTCCGTCTCGCGCGGGAGTCGGTGGAGCGGCGCGGCCGCTTCGTCATCGCCCTCTCCGGCGGCTCGACCCCGGAACGGCTCTACCGCATGCTCGCCGGAGAGCCGAAGTTCCGGGATGCCGTGCCGTGGTCCGGCGTGCACGTCTGTTGGGGCGACGAACGCCACGTCCCGCCCGCGCACCGTGACAGCAACTATCGGATGGCCCGGGAAGCGCTGCTGGACCACGTGCCAATCCCCGCCGCCCAGATCCACCGCATCGCCTCCGAGTGCGCGGATCCGGAGTCGGCCGCCTCCGCGTACGAGGTGACGCTGCGCGGCGTGTTCGACCTGGGGGAGGGCGAGCGCCCGTCGTTCGACCTGCTGCTGCTGGGCATGGGCGCCGACGGCCACACGGCGTCGCTCTTCCCGGGATCCCCCGCCCTGCGCGAGCGGACGCGCCTGGTCGTTGCGCCGTGGGTGGAGACGCTCGACGCGTTCCGGATCACGCTGTCGATGCCGGTGCTGACGAGTGCGGCGTGCACGCTCGTGCTCGTGGCCGGCCAGGAGAAGGCCGCGGCTCTCCGGGACGTGTTCGAGGGACCGCACCTGCCCGAGCGGCTCCCGATCCAGGGTCTGCGCGATGCGCGAGGCATCGTGATGTGGCTGGCCGACCGGGCCGCGGCGTCGGCATTGACGGCGTCGCGGCGGCATGCGTCGCCGGCGCAGGAGAAACCGTGATGAGCACCGACCCTCCACACATGCAGACCGGGCACCCCGGCGGCTGCGGCGACGCCACGAACCCGCTCCTGGTGCGTGTGGCTGACCCGTGCACGGTGGTCATCTTCGGCGCCACCGGCGACCTGGCCAAGCGCAAGCTCCTGCCGGCGATCTACAACCTCGCCAGCCGGCAGGCGCTCCCCGATCGGTTCCGCGTGCTGGCGGTCGGCCGGCAACCGATGGACGACGAGGCCTACCGCGCGAAGGTGCAGCAGGATCTTCGCGACTTCGGCGCGGCGGCGCCCGACCCCGGCCTGTGGACGTGGCTGGCGCCGCGCCTGTTCTACGCGTTCGAGGCGCTCGACAGCACCGCGAGCTACGACGCGCTCTCCCGGAGGCTGGACTCCCTCGACGGGCCGGGCCATCCGCCGGCCGGCCGCCTGTTCTATCTCGCGACGCCGCCGAACGCGATGCCCGAGATCATCCTCCGGCTCGGCGCCGCCGGCCTGCTGCACGAGGAGCCGGACCGGTGGCGGCGCGTGATCGTCGAGAAGCCCTTCGGGTACGACCTCGCGTCCGCAGTCCGTCTCAACCAGCAGCTGAAGGCCACGCTGGGCGAGCACCAGATCTACCGCATCGATCACTACCTCGGGAAAGAGACCGTCCAGAACCTGATGGCGTTCCGGTTCGCGAACGGGATCTTCGAGCCGATCTGGAACCGGCGTTACGTGGACCACGTGCAGATCACCGTCGCGGAGACGGTCGGCGTCGAGGACCGCGGGCTCTACTACGACGGCGCCGGCGCGCTCCGGGACATGGTGCAGAACCACCTGTTCCAGTTGCTCGCGCTGACGGCGATGGAGCCTCCCATCTCGTTCGACGCGGACGCCGTGCGCGACGAGCGGGTGAAGGTGCTGCACGCCATCCACCTCTGTTCCCCCGAGGAGGTGCGGGCGAGCGTGGTGCGCGGCCAGTACACGGCGGGGGAAGACGGCGGCCGCGGCGTCCCCGGCTACCGCGCCGAACCGCACGTGGCGCCGGGCTCTACGACCGAGACGTACGTGGCGCTCAAGCTGCTCGTCGACAATTGGCGGTGGGCGGACGTGCCGTTCTACCTGCGCACCGGGAAGCGGCTGCCCGTGCGCGCGTCCGAAATCGCCATCCAGTTCCGCCGCCCGCCGCTGAGGCTCTTTCGTGACACGCCGATCGAGTGTCTCGAGCCGAACGAGCTGGCGATCCGGATCCAGCCAGACGAGGGGATCTCGCTCACATTCCAGGCCAAGGTGCCCGGCAACCAGGTGCGCCTGGGCACGGTCAACATGGCCTTCAGCTACGCGGACTACTTCCCCGGCGCGCCCAGCACCGGGTACGAGACCCTGCTCTACGACTGCATGAACGGCGACGCGACGCTGTTCCATCGGGCCGACATGGTCGAAGCCGGGTGGAAGGTCGTCGCGCCCATTCTAGACCTCATTGACGCGTCGCCTTCGGCGCTGCTCCACGAGTATCCGGCGTTCACCTGGGGGCCGGCCGAGGCCGACGCGCTGATGGCCCGGGACGGACGGCAGTGGAGACGAACCCCGGGCGGGCCAGGGACGTGACGCCCGGCCGGTTCCGCGAGCGGCCCGTGCAATCAGACGGCGATCGTGCTATGAACCTCCGTGCAGGCAGGGGCGCGCCCGCGTCGCGCGGGGCTCCTCCCGGCCAGGATTCCAGCTTTCGTGGAGGCCGACGACATGCCATCTGAAATGAATCGACGCGAGTTCCTCTCCGGCGCGGCGGCGGCCGCCGCCACGTTCACGATCGTGCCGCGACGCGTGCTGGGGGGCGCCGGGTTCGTGGCGCCGAGCGACAAGATCACGCTCGCATGCGTCGGATTCGGCACCCAGGCGATCCGGGAGATCGGCGGCATCCTCGCCAGCCCGGACGTCGAGGTGGTCGCCGTGTGCGACGTCGAGAAGGACGGCGTCAACTACCTGGAATGGGGCAAGAACCAGATCAGGGACGGCATCAGGAGGCTCATCGAGAACCCGACGTGGCGGGAGGGCTTCAACCACGTGCCCGGCGGACGCGACGTCGGCAAGGAGATCGTGGACGCCTACTACGCGAAGGAGCGGGGCACACAGCCGTCGACGGGGTGTGCGACCTACGTGGACTTCCGCGAACTGCTGGAGAAGGAGAAGGACGTCACGGCGGTGAAGGTCATGACGCCGGACCACACCCACGCGGCCATTTCGATCGCGGCCCTGCGGAAGGGCATGAACGTGATCGTGCACAAGCCCCTGGCCAATCGCCTGCTGGAGGCGCGGGCCGTCATCGACGCCGCCCGCGCGGCGAAGCTGGCCACCCACTTCCTCCCCGCGAGCGAGGGCGCCGCCCAGAAGCAGGCGCTGGACATGGTCAAGAACGGCGCCATCGGGAGCCTGCGCGAGATCCACAACTGGTCCATGCGCCCGATGTGGCCCCAGTTCCCGACCGTGCCGACGGACACGCCGCCGGTTCCCGCGGGTTTCGACTGGACGCTCTGGCTCGGCCCGTCGCTCGACCGCCCGTACCACCCCGCCTACACGCACACGAACTTCCGCGGCTGGTTCGAGTTCGGTGGAGGGTCCATCGCCGACATGGGGCACTACAGCCTGTGGCCGATCTTCCAGCTGCTCGAGCTGGACGCGCCGATGAGCGTCGAGTCGACGCCCAGCCACGTGTGCGGGGTGGACGGCGACGTGTGCATCCAGATCAGGAACGACTATTCCTTCCCGGCCGCGTGCACGATCCGGATGAGGTTTGCTCCTAAAGGCTCCCGTCCGGCGCTCGACATCTTCTGGTACGACGGCGGCATCAAGCCGCCCGTGCCGGAGGAGCTGATGGCCGAGAACAAGGAACTCTCCGAGGAGGGGATGCTGTTCGTCGGCGACGCGGGCAGGATTCTGGGAGGCTTCCGCGCCGAGAACCCGCTGGTGATCCCCGATGCAAAGATGCGCGCCTACCGGGCGGCGAACAACCTGCCGGAACCTGAGCCGCCCCAGCCCCGGGCCCGCGGTGAACGGGACGGCCGCCCGCGCGTCTCCGAGCGCGACGCGGCGTGGATTGCGGCCTTCAAGGGCGGGCCGCGGAGCTACGGCGATTTCCAGCTGGCGGGACCGATTTGCGACGCGGTCAACCTGGCAGCCATTTCGCTGCGCCTCGGCGGGCGGCGGCTGCTCTGGGACTCCGCCGCCGCGAAGATCACGAACGTGCCCGAGGCGAACGCGTTCCTCACGCGCGAGTACCGCGCAGGCTGGTAGGTGTAGACAGTAGACAGGAGAGATGGCAATGACTCGACTTTCGAGACGTGAATTCATGGAGAGGGCAGCCGCCGCGGGAGCAACCGGATTCATGGCCGCGCGCGCGCCGCGCCTTCGTGCGAACCCGCTGGGCCTGCCCATCGGGAGCCAGGTCTATCCCGTGCGCTCGATGCTGAAGGACTTCCCGGCCTTCGTCAAGATGATGGCCGGCATCGGCGTGACCCGGCTCGAGCTGTGCTCGCCGATCGGCTACGGCGCCGACTTCGCTTCGCTGGCCGACGGCAAGGCTGTCCGGACGATCCTCGCGGATCACGGCATGAAGGCCGAGAGCAGCCACTTCAGCATGAAGGAGCTGAGGGCCACCCAGCAGCAGAGCATCGCGTGGGCGAAAGACGTGGGCATCACCCAGATGGTCACCGCGACGCTCGGCGACGGGAACGGCGGGAACTCGCCGACCCTCGACCAGGTGAAGCACGCGGCGGATGAGTACAACGCGATCGCCGCCGTGGCGGCAAAGGCCGGGATGCAACAGGGCCTGCACAACGAGGGATTCGAGATCGCGATGGTCGAGGGCAGGCGGGTGTACGACCTGTTGCTGGAACTGCTCGATCCGAAGCTGGTGAAGTTCCAGTTCCAGATGTCCACGATCACCGCCGGTCTGGTCGGCGCCGAGTACTTCGCGAAGTACCCCGGCCGGTTCAACTCGATGCACCTGCAGGACATCGACATGAACGCCCCGGTGCCGCCTCCGGACGCCAGCGGACGCGGGGGGCGGCGCCCGCAGGTGGCGGTCGGGAAGGGGAGCATCGACTGGGTGACGACCTTCAAGGCGGCGAAGGCGGCGGGGATCCAGAGCTACTACGTCGAACAGAACTGGGAGTTGACCCAGCAGAGCGTCGCCTATCTCAAGACGCTCGTGTGAGGCTTGCCCAGCTACTCTGATCGCGCTCAGCGCGGCGAGCAGGTCGCGGACGTCAGCGTCCAACGCCGGGCAGTCTCCTGGTGCACCAGCACACACCGCGAACCGCTCTTCACCAGCCTGAAGTGCGCAGGCCGGCCGGTCTCGCGCCCGCTGAGGTTCATGTCCTTTGCGCCGCGATGTTGAGCCCGCTCGACGATCAGCATGCCGTCGGCCGTCAGGGCGTTGTCGGCGAGGGTCACCGGCGCCCCGTCCATCGCCGCACTCACGACGCGCACCAGCTCCGCGTGACTCGGCGCGGTCGGGCTCGTGAGCACGGCGGGCACCTCGGGCGGTACCCACCGCTGGTGGCAACCGGCCACGAGCAGCGTTCCCGCCACGCTCACCATGCACGTCAAGCGCCGCACGTCAGTCACCGCCGCAGGATGCGGTTCTCACGCCACGGAGATCTGGAAAGCGACCCTTCGCCCGGGACCGGCGCCTGAGTTTCGCCCGCAGCCGGGGAAACGGCAGACGCGGCTGGGCAGGTCCCGTCGGCCAGGTAGCCCAGGGCCGCCGCCAATCTGCCTTCGTTCGGATCGCCGAGGCCGTGATCAAAATCGTCGGCCACCGCACAGCCGGGCGTCAGAACGCCGGCCGGGCCCGTGGCGTTGGCCGGGGAGAACCCGTCCGGGTAGTCCCCGAACCCCTTGTCGTTGATGCCCTTGAATTCGATCGAGAAGTACGTCGTGCCGCAGTTGTCCTGAGGATAGAAGCCGTAGGGCTTTCCGCAGGTCGTCGATCCGATCTGCAGGACCTGAACGCCCGCGCCGTTGAGGCCGTTGATGATGGACTCGCTGGCCGAGCAGGTATTCGCTCCGGTCAGCACGACCACCCGCGAGAGGTTGAGGGTCGGCAGAGTCTGGCCGCTCGGCACGGAGAATCCCTGGGAGGTCGTATAGAACGGGACCGGCACGATCGGCTGTCCGGTGACGGGATCCCGCGTCGGGTGCTTGTCATTGAACACGGTCTTCTCGAACGTCCGCCCGGCGGTTTGCCCGGAGCCCGCGACCATGTAGGCCACCTCGCTGGCGATGTCGAGGTAGCCGCCGCCGTTGTAGCGGATGTCGAGCACCAGGTCGGCGACGTTCGCCGCCGCAAGCTGGCGGAAGGCGTTCACCAGCGCCTGCTCTGCCGTCGCGAGGTGATCGTTGAACAGCATGTAGCCCACCTTGCCGGCCGCGGTGCTGATGGTTCCGGCGTTCTGCACCGGCGTCGACGTCACGTTGGCGGAGACCATCGTGATGGTGCGAGGCGTGCTCGCCCCGACGTCGAGGATGGAAAACGTGTGGGACGCTCCGGCCTTGGATGGGAACATGCCTTCATTCAGCGTGGCGACGCTCGCGCTGTCGGCTGCGTTGACGACGTCCACCCCGTCGACGGTCAGCACCGTCGCCCCCCGAACCAGGTTCGCGGGCGCCGTCGTCGCGGGAGAGCCCGGTTCCGTGTACGCGACCCGGACGAGGCGGGGCGGCCTCGACGCAATCACGAGGAACTGCGCGCCGTATCCCGCTTCCACGCCGGACTGCGACAGCGCGTCCCACTCGGCCGTCGAATACGTGAAATGAAACCGGTCCTTCAAGTTGCCGGACGGCGTAACGGAGGTCGTCTTCAGCACGTTGAAGTAGCCCGGGGTCGAGTACGACGCGGGATTGAGGTCCGGGACTTCGCTGTACCAGAGATACAGTTCGTTGGTCCACGAACGCAGGAAGCGGTTCTCGGTCAGGGTCGAGCCCTGGACATCGGGATAGCGCGTGCCGGTCCCGGGATCGATGCCCGTGCGCGGGCTGGCGCACTGGTTCTGGAAGGTGACCGACGGCTCGAATACGCCCTTGGTCCAGGAGCCGGTCGTGCCCCCCGTGCCCCCCGAGCTGCCGTTGCCGCCTCCGCAACCGCCGACCGTCACCACGCTCAGGATGAGCATCCAGCGAAGTTCTGCGCGCATGGCGCCACGATAGCACGGCGGCAGGGTGGGCGGCCGGGATCCGGACTGCTGCGAAGAGTGGTGCGCCCGGGGCGATTCGAACGCCCGGCCTTTGGCTCCGGAGGCCAACGCTCTATCCAGCTGAGCTACGGGCGCAATTACGAGAGCGCGCCCGGCAGGACTCGAACCTGCGACCTACGGATTCGAAGTCCGGCGCTCTATCCAGCTGAGCTACGGGCGCACGGAAGTCGATGATACCACAGCGACGTTCGGGACTCGGGATTCGGGACTCGGGGTTCTTCCGGCCTCTGTTGTAAAGTACCGCCGTGGGCATGGAACCATCCCGGAAGAGCCTGCCCGAGTCGCACGGGACGGTGCCGATCCCGGCGGGCGCAGGGTTCTGGCGCAAGCTGCTCGCGTTCTCGGGGCCCGGCTACCTCATCGCGGTCGGCTATATGGACCCGGGCAACTGGGCGACGGACCTCGCCGGCGGCGCCCGCTTCGGCTACGCGCTGCTCAGCGTGATCATGCTGTCGAACCTGATGGCGATCCTGCTGCAGGCCCTCGCGGTGCGGCTGGGCGTCGGCACGAGCTACGACCTCGCCCAGGCCTGCCGGGCGTACTACCGGAAGCCGGTGGCCATCGCGCTCTGGGTGCTCGCGGAGATCGCCATCGCCGCCTGCGACCTCGCGGAGGTGATCGGCTCGGCCGTCGCGCTCCGCCTGCTCTTCGGCGTGCCGCTGGTCTTCGGCGTGCTCCTCACCTCGCTCGACGTGCTCATCGTCCTGTTCGTGCAGCAGCACCGGTTCCGGATCCTCGAGGGGATCGTGCTCACGCTGATCCTCGGGATCGCCGGCGGGTTCGCGATCGAGCTCGTCCTGGCGAAGCCGAGCCTCGCGGGCGTCCTGCACGGCTTCGTGCCGACCGCCGAGATCCTGCGCAACCCGGACATGCTGTACATCGCCGTGGGGATCCTCGGCGCGACGGTGATGCCGCACAACCTGTACCTCCACTCCTCGGTCGTGCAGACGCGCATGTACGCGGACACGGACGAAGGGCGGGGCGAGGCGATCCGCTTCGCGACCATCGACTCGACGGTGGCGCTGATGTCGGCGCTCTTCATCAACGGCGCCATCCTCGTTGTGTCGGCCGCCGCGTTCCACGGCACGCAGTACGAATGGGTGGCGGACATCACGGACGCCCACAAGCTGCTGGCCCCGCTCCTCGGCACGACGCTCGCGAGCACGCTGTTCGCGGTGACGCTGCTCTTCTCCGGCCAGAACTCGACGCTGACCGGGACGCTGGCCGGCCAGATCGTGATGGAGGGATTCCTGAACCTCCGGCTGCGGCCGTGGCTGCGCCGGCTCATCACCCGGTCCGTCGCCATCGTGCCGGCGCTCGTCACGATCGTCATCTACGGCGACGGGGGGATCGGCAAGCTGCTCATCCTGAGCCAGGTGATCCTGAGTCTGCAGCTGCCGTTCGCCGTGTTCCCGCTCGTGATGTTCACGGGCGACAGGAAGAAGATGGGGCGCGCGGTGGCGCCGCTCTGGCTGCGCGGGCTCGCGTGGCCCGTGGCGATTCTGATCGCGGGTTTGAACGTGTGGCTGCTCGCGCAGACGATCTGGGGGGGCTGACGACGATGTACAAGCGGATCCTGGTGGCGGTGGAACACTCGGACGCCGACGGCACGATCATCGAGCACGTGAAGCCCCTGGCGAAGATGTGCGGCGCGACGCTGGTGCTGCTGCACGTCGCGGACGGGTGGGCGGCCCGGGCCTATGACGAACTCGCGCTGCGCGAGTCGAAGGAGATCCAGGAGGATCGGGAGTATCTCGACGGGTTGCGCGCGGGCCTCGCCGCGGACGGCTACGCCGTGGAGGCGCGCCTCGCCAAGGGCGACCCGGCCACCGAGATCGTCCGCGCGGCCGACTCCGAGCACGCCGACCTCGTGGCGATGGCCACCCACGGCCACCGCCTCGTGAAGGACATCATCCTCGGGGCCACCGCGGACAAGGTGCGGCACCTGCTGAAGGTGCCGGTCCTGCTGCTCCAGTCGCACCGCTCTTGACCGCGGCGCGCGCCTGGGTCACAGTACATCCAGCCACAGTCGTAGGGGTGTCCCGCACAACGCGGGGCTGAGATCACACCCTTTGAACCTGATCCGGGTCACACCGGCGTAGGGAACGATGAAACTCGCGCGCCTCCTGTTCGTCGCGGCCTTCCTCGCTGCCATGCCCGCCCTGGTCGTCCCGGGCGCGGCGCAGACCCTGACCATCACCGGGCGGATCGTCGATGCCGAAACCGGCGCGCCCGTTGCCGCGCGTGTCGAGATTCCCGATCGCGGAACGTCGGTCGTCGCGGACGGCGACGGACGCTTTGCCGTCGATGCCGGCCCCGCGGGGAGCGTGACGCTGGTCGTCTCGTAGCCCCGGCTACTACGTTCAGCGGGCCGTGGTCGATCGGCCGGGCACCCAGCTCGACGTGCGCCTGGCGCCAATCGTCACCGTGTCCGACCGCATCGAAGTGACGGCCGGCCGCGCCCGCGAGGGGGCGGACGCCGCGACGTTCTCGAACGTGCCGCGGCAGGCCATCAGCGACGCGCACTGGGGCCAGGATCCCGCAATGCTGCTGGCGCAGCTCGTGCCCGGCGTGTTCGCGACGAACGACAGCGGCAACGGCATCGGCTACTCGTACTTCTCGATTCGGGGGTTCGGCCAGGCCCGCACCCGCGTGATGCTGAACGCCGCGCCGCTCAACGACGCCGAGTCGGGCGAGCTGTTCTTCATCGACCTCGCCGACTTCCTGGCCACCACGGGCGACGTGCAGGTGCAACGCGGCGTGACGGGGCTCTCGGGCCTCGGCGGCGCCCTCGACTTCACGACCGCGCAGCCGTCCGTGCAGCCGGCGTTCTCGATGCAGACGGGCGCGGGGTCGTTCGGCACGCGCCGGCTGTCGCTCGTCTGGGAGTCCGGTCTCCTGCACGGCGCGTGGGCCCTTTCGGCCCGCTACTCGCGGCTGACGACCGACGGCTACCGCGACCAGTCGTGGGCCGACATGTGGAACTACTACGTGTCACTGGCGCGGTTCGGAGAGCGGTCGCGCGTGCGGGCGGTGTTCTTCGGCGGGCCCGAGCGGACGCACCTTGCGTACAGCGGCATCGATCGCGAGACCCTGAACGGGGGCCTCACCGGCGACGCCAGTCGCGATCGGCGCACGAACCCGATCTCCTGGCCCGGCGAGACCGACCACTTCTTCCAGCCGCACTACCAGCTCGTCCACGACGTCAGGCTCTCCGATCAGTCGACGTTCAGCCAGACGATCTACGCGTTCCAGGGGTCGGGGTACTACGACCAGTTCCGCGGGCAGCGCTGGCTCTTCGAGTACGACCTGCCCGATGCACGGGGCTCCGACGGCGCGGCGATTGCGCGCAGCGACCTCGTGCGGCGCCGGAACGTCGACGAGTGGGACGCCGGCTGGGTGCCGTCGTGGACGCGGCAGTTCGGGCGCGTGGGCCTCGACGTGACGGGGGAGTGGCGCCTCCACCGGGCGCACCACGTCGGCGAGGTCACCTGGGCCCAGTACTACCCGGCGGGCGTCGAACCGGACCACCGCTACTACGACTACCGGGTGGCCAAGCACACCGCCACCGGGGCCGTGTCGGCGCGGGTGGCGGCTTCGCCACGCGTGACGCTGAGCGCCGGGCTGCAGCTCTCGCGACATACCTACGAGATGTCCGAGGACCGGTTGAGGGGCGTCGCCTTCACGAGGTCCTACGGCTTCGTGCTGCCGCGCGCCGGCGTCGTGGTGAAGCTCGGCGCGGGCGGCGACGCCTACGCCACCGCGGCCCGCGGCATGCGCGAGCCGTTCTTCCGGAACCTCTACGATCCGCAGGACTACTATGCGACGGCCCCGGCCATCCTCGATCCCGAAGACGTGTGGAACCTCGAGGCGGGGACCTCGTGGCGGCGCAAGAGATGGCGCCTGCGCGCCAATGCGTTCTGGATGGACTTCCGCAACGAGATCGTCTACGCCGGCGCGCTCGACGACAACGGCGTGCCGGTGTACGGCAACGGCGCGCGGTCCCGGCGCCGCGGCCTGGAGTTCGACGGCAGCGTCAGCCTCCCGGCCCGGATCGGCCTGGACGCGGCGCTGTCCGTCGCGCGGAACACCTTCGTCCGCTACCGGGAGCACGACTTCGAGGGCGGCACGGCCGTCTACGACGGGAACCGCGTGGCCGGGTTCCCCGACGTGATGGCGTCGGCGTCCGCCCACGCCGACATCGGCGCGAGCCGGGTCTCCATGGCACTCCGGCACGCCGGGCGGTTCTTCCTCGACAACACGGCGCGCGCCGATCGGGTGAATCCCTCCTACACGACCGTCGACGCCGCGGCGAAGGTGCCGCTGCCGGTCCGCGTGACAGGGATGCTGGGAAAGGGGCGCTGGGCCCTCGACCTGCGGATGAACAACCTGCTGAACCGGCGCTACACGTCGTTCGGCTACGTGGACAGCGGAGTGGCGCTCTTCATCCCGGCCGCCGGCCGGAACGTCTACGCCGGGCTCTCCCTCGCCTTCTGAAAACGGAAATGGGGCCAGGCCCCTATGCAGAAAGTGAAAAAGGGCCAGGCCCCATAAAGGGCTTGGCCCCGGCTCGAACCACGCAAATCCGGAATCAGAGAAGCCCGCGCTCCCTCCGCAGTTCGTGGACCGCCTGCAGCCAGTCGTGTTCCGGGCTTCCCGGCCAGCCGCGGCGGCGCAGGAAGAGGTGATACGCGCGCAGCGCGATCTCCTCGTGGGTGGGCTCGTGACGCAAGGCCGTGCGCACGGGCCGTTCAGCCTTCACGGGCCGGCTGTCAGCGGCCGCCACCGGCTGCGACGGCTCCAACTGGGACTTCGTGCGCCGCCGGGTCGTCGCCTTCTCCGCCTCGGGCGCCGGGGCGGCGGTCGTCTTGCGTCGCGCGGCCGGCTTGGCCGCACCGGTTGTCGTCTCGGTCTTCTTCGTCATCTTTGCCATGTGCCTTCGTGTCGTCCTTTCCCTACACGCCCGCTCCGGGCGCGCGTTTCGCGCCGGCCGGCGGGCTGAACTCCAAGGATTTCCCATCATAACACGCGGCCGCGCCGAGTCTGTCCGCTAGCCGGTCCATGAGCGTCAATGAGTTGACACTGGGAACTGCGTTCCGGCCGGGTGCGTATGAAAGCGTAAGCGGGTGGGGGCCTGACACATGCAGATCACGAAGAAGCGGTTTTTCTGGGCGGGGGTACTGGTTGCGCTGCTGATCGTCAGCAGTTCCGCGTGGGTGGCTCTCCGAGGGTCCAGTGGCGATATCGACCCGGCACGCCTTGCGGCGATCGAGCGCGGCGACGTGGCCAAATCGGTCGTAGCCACGGGCCGCATCGAGCCGATCTCCAAGGTCGAGATCAAGTCGAAAGCGAACGGCATCGTCAAAGAACTGAAGGTCGACGTCGGCGACCGGGTGACCGTGGGGCAGGTGCTCGTCGAACTGGACAAGGACAACCTGGCGGCGCGGCTGCGCGAGGCGAGGGCGGCGCTCGTCGGCGCGCAGGCGGCGGTGACGGCCGCGGAGGCGGAGTTCGAGAAGAACAAGGTCGAAGCCGAGGGGCCCGACGTGCCCTTCGCGCGCCGGAACCTCGAGCGCGCCGAGAAGCTGTTCGGCGACCGGCTGCTGCCGCAGCAGGGCCTGGACGACGCCCGCAGCGCCCTCGAGATGGCGGCGAACCGGCAGCAGGCCGCCAAGACGCAGCTCGGGATCGCCCAGGCGAAGACGGCGCAGGCGCGGGCGTCGGTGGCGGCGGCCCAGGCGTCCGTCGAGCGGGCAGAGGAGGAGCTCACGAACGCGACCATCCGATCGCCTATCGACGGGATGGTGCTCTCGCGGCCCGTCGAACTCGGCAGCCCGGTTTCGTCCATCCAGAACCTCGGGGCGAACGCGACGCTCGTGATGGTGCTCGGCGACATCAGCCGCGTCTACGTGAAGGGCAACGTGGACGAGGCCGACATCGGCATGGTCCGGCTGAACCAGCCGGCGCGCATCAAGGTGGAGACCTTCCGTGACAAGCAGTTCGACGGCAAGGTCACGCAGATCTCGCCGATGGGCACCGACAAGGACAACGTGATCTCGTTCGAGGTCAAGGTGTCGATTGACAACGCCTCGGGCGAGCTCCTCGCCAACATGACGACCAACGCCGAGATCATCCTCGAGGAGCACAAGCGGACCCTCGTCGTCCCGGAGGCGGCCATCGTGTACGACACGAAGCGCAATGCCTCGGTGGACCTCTACGTGCCGGGCGCGAAGAACCACCGCGAGCGGCGGCCCATCAAGGTCGGCGTGAGCAACGGCACGAAGACGCAGGTGCTCAGCGGGCTGAGCGAGGGGCAGCGGGTCGTGCTGCAGTAGATCCAGACGGGACTCGGGACTCGGGACTCGGGACTCAACACATCATGCTGTTCATCAGGGACCTCTTCTGGCAGACGTGGGCGAACCTGCGGGCCAACAAGCTCCGCTCGTTCCTCACGATGTTCGGCATCGCCTGGGGCGTGATCTCGTTCATCCTCCTGTCGGCGCTGGGAGAGGGCTTCTCGAGAGGCAACCAGAAGGTCCTCGCGGAGCTGGGCAAGAACATCGTCATCATCCGGAACGGCCGCACATCGCTGCAGGCCGGCGGCCTGCGCGCGGGGCGGGCCATCCGGCTCACCTTCGACGACGTGCGGGCGCTGCAAGCCGAGTCGAAGCTGCTGCAGTACTTCAGCCCCGAGATCCTCCGCGGCGGGTTGCGGGTGAAGAGCGCCTACAACTCGAGCGCCACGTCGATGAGCGGTGTGTGGCCCATCTACCAGTACATGCGGACGATCGAAGTCGACCGGGGACGTCCGATCAACGAGAAGGACTGCCAGGAAGTCCGGCGCGTCGCCGTGCTCGGGTTCGACGCGTCGAAGCAGTTGTTCGCCGACCGCGATCCCGTGGGCATGGCCGTCACGGTGAACGGGCTGCCGTACACCGTGATCGGACGCGTCCGCAAGAAGCAGCAGGACTCGAACTACACCGGCCAGGACGACGGGCGGCTGTTCATCCCGTACGAGACGGCGCGCAAGGACTTTCCGATGCCCGGGCTGCTGAACAGCCAGGACAGCGTCTCGACGATCATCGCCGCGCCGTATCCGCACGTGACGGTTCAGATCCGCGAGATGATCGACCGGGAGAAGGGCCTCATCAGCTTCGCCGGTCTCGAGGCCAGGGGGCCCGTCGAATCCGAGGTGCGCCAGATCCTGGCGAAGCGCCACGACTTCGATCCGGCCGACGCGGAGGCGCTCAGCTTCTGGAACACCGCCGTCGAGTCGGTCATGTTCGACAAGATGATCGAGGGCATGGACGATTTCTTCCTGGCGGTGGCGATCGTCACGCTGCTCCTCGGCGGCATCGGCGTGATGAACATCATGCTCGTGGCCGTGCGGGAGCGCACGATTGAGATCGGCGTGCGGAAGGCCATCGGGGCCACGGCCGCGCGCATCCAGTGGCAGTTCTTCGCCGAGGGGTTGCTGCTCACGGGCCTGAGCGGGCTCATCGGCTTCGCGATCGGGATGGGGCTGTGCGACCTGGTCAACCTCGCCCCGATGCCCGAGCGGTTCACCGGGCTGATCGTCACGTGGCGGACCGGGCTGTTCGCCGTGGCGGCGCTCGCGCTGATCGGCGTGTCGGCGGCGACGTACCCGGCGCGGCGGGCCGCGGGCCTGACGCCGATCGAAGCGTTACGCTATGAAGCGTAGACAGGAGTCAGGAGTCAGGAGTCAGGAGTCAGCATCATGGATGTCCCCACGCGGCCATCATTCTGAATTCGGACTCCTGTCTCCTGGCTTCTGACGGTTCTGACTCGCGACGAGGGACACGTGCTTTTCAGAGAGACGGTTTCCCAAGCCTGGAACTCCATCGTCGCCCACCGGTTCCGGGCGGGCCTGACGATGCTCGGCATCGCGTGGGGGATCGTGACCGTCACGTCGATGATGGCGTACGGCAACGGGTTCCACCGGGCGATGTTCGTCGGCTTCGGCAACGCGTTCTCCGACGGCGTCGCCGTGATCTACGGCGGCCAGACCAGCATGCAGGCGGGCGGGGAGCGGGCGGGCCGGCGCGTGTACCTCAAGTACGCCGACATCGAGCCGCTGAAACAACTCGGCCTCGTGAAGTCCGTCAGCCCCGAGATCTTCGAGACGCTGCCCCTCAGCTACGGCAGCCGGGCGACGTCGGCCGGCGTGCGGGGGGTGGCCCCGGAGTACGGCGTCATGCGCACCGAGACGCCGTCGGACGGGCGGTTCATCAACGCCGAGGACGTCGAACGGCGGCGGCGCGTGGCGTTCCTGGGCACCGAGGTTGCGCTCAAGCTGTTCGGCAACAGCCCGGCCGTCGGGCAGACGATCCGGATCCGGGGGCTGTCCTTCGAGGTGGTGGGGGTCCTGACGGACAAGGCGCAGCTGTCGAACTACTTCTGGCCCGACAAGATGAGCGTCTTCATCCCGTACTCGGTGACGGAGCAGCTCTTCCACCAGGACTACCTCGACACCATCGTCGTGCAGACCATCGCCCCGGCGTTCCACGAGCGGGGCATGACGCAGGTGCGGGGCGTCCTGGCAGAACGGCACCGGTTCGACCCGCGGGACGATCGCGCCCTGTCCATCAACGACAGTGCCGAGATCCGGCGGATCTTCGGCGGGATGACCATGGGCCTGAAGCTCGTGCTCGTGTTCGTCGGGACGCTGACGCTCATGATTGGCGGCGTCGGCGTGATGAACATCATGCTGGTGTCGGTGACGGAGCGCACGCGGGAGATCGGCGTGCGGAAGGCGCTCGGCGCACGGCGCCGCCACATCCTGCTGCAGTTCCTGCTCGAGGCGCTCGTCATCACGGGGTTCGGCGGCGTCGCCGGGATGGCGCTCACGTGGGTCCTGGTGCACGCCGCCGGCAGGAGGCCGTTCCTCGCGCACCTCATCGGCGACCCGACCGGAGACACCGACATCAACCTCATCCTCACGCCCGACGTGCTGATCTCGACGACCGTGATCCTGATGCTGACCGGGATCCTCAGCGGCCTCTGGCCCGCGCTGCGCGCCTCCCGCCTCGATCCGATCGAATCGCTGCGATACGAATAGACGCGACCCCTTACCGGCAACGACTCCGCCGAGGACACATGGCCCCTCAGCGGGTGGCCGCGGCGGCTCCCATCTGCGCGCAGGCAAATCGCCGGACGATTCGATTGGTCAGCCGAGCACAGATGGGAACGGCGCGGACAGGACCCGTGCCCCGCGAGGCTCGGCAACGCGGAGTCGCTCGCTCATGGACCATGACTCCGATGGTGTTGCCGCTCGAGAGGCGCAGCCGGGGAGCACGTGCCCCCCGGCTACCTCGCTAGGATGAGACGAGATGTGGAGTGGGAGAGGCGAGCGGGTCAGACCCGCCTCTCCCGGGGCCGTCGACGTGGAGGCCACCACGTCACGGGCGTCGGTCTGGAGTGCTTGCGCATTCCTCGCACCACGTAGAGGAGCAAGCCGGCTGCCAGCTCGCCAGACGCGTGCCTTGCACGCGCAAGTGCATGGTCAGAAGCCACTTGCCAGCGCGCACCACGGAGCCGGCCGGCGGGCGTTTGACGGCCGGCATCCCGTTCCGTCAACCCGGTGACGAATTTGGAGTCGGGGTCAGGCCGAGCCGTCCTGACCCCAGTGTGCCTGGTCGTGCACGACGGCGTGGTCTTCGAGCGACTCGAGGTGCGTGACCACCTCGGCCTCCTCCCCGAGCGCCTCAGCCAGGTGGTGTTCGAGGACGGTCGCCCGCCGGTGGGCGTCGCCGAGCGTCACGGCAAACGGGAAGAGCAGATGGAGCTCGACCAGCACCCGTTGGCCGGTATGCCGGACGCGCAGCCCGTGGTGCTTGAATCCCAGGTCGCGGGAGAGCGGCTCGATGGTCGATTCCACCCGGGTCGTCCGGCTGGGATCGGTGTAGTCCATGAGCCCGCTGACCGACCGCCAGACGAGGTGGGCGCCCGACCACAGGATGTTCACGGCGACCGCGATCGCCAGGATCGGGTCGAAGGGGAGCCAGCCCGTGAGCATCACCAGGCAGAGCCCGCCGACGACACCGAGGCTGGTCCAGGAGTCGGTCAGCACATGCCGGCCGTTCGCTTCGAGGATGATCGACTTCGAGCGGCGGCCGGTGCGGACGAGGTACCACCCGAGCGCGCCGTTGATGATGGATGCCGCCAGGACGAGGAGCGTGCCGGTGCCGAGCCGCTCGATGTGGAGGCCGTGCGACCACTTGTAGGCGGCGGTCCAGATGATGGCGGCGGCCGCCAGGATGATCAGGGCGCCCTCGAAGCCGGCCGAGAAGAACGCGATCCGCTCGTAGCCGTACGGGAACCGCGAGTCGGCCGGCTTCACGCTGAGGTGCAGGCTGAAGGACGCGAACGCGACCGCCAGCACGTGGATCACCGACTCGAGAGCATCGGAGAGAATGGCCGACGAGCCGGTCAGCACGTACGCGGCGACCTTGCCGACGAGCATCGCGACGCCGACGGCCAGCGACAGGCGCATCGCGCGCTGGTTCAGCCGCCGGTCCTCCGCGCTGCGAGTGACGAGCGTGCTCATCCGGCGGCCCCGCTACCTCTTCCGCGGCGGCGGGGGTGCCGCGAGCGACTCGACCCGCGCCTTCCATGCCTCGCGCGTCATGGCGGAGAGCTGCGCGATCTCCGCGCAGGCCACGACGAGCCTGCGCATGGATGGCACGACGGCGAGTTCCAGTCCCGCGCGCGGCTTCGCGGCCGCGTCGAGCTGCGCCATCGCCGCCTCGCGCCAGCCCGCCGGCGGCGCCTCGCCCGCCTCCAGGTAGGACACGGCCTCGAGCCCGAGCGTGCCCAGCGCCGAGAGGTCGACCGCGAGCGGCGCGGCCTCGCGCAGCATCGGCGCGCCGTCGATGATCCGGTCGATGCCCGGCCTGACGTCGCGCCACGACTGGAGCGCGGCCACGATGTCCTCGCGGCGCTCGCGGAACCGCGGCGCGTCCGAGAGCATGTCGTCCGCCGCCGCGCTGAACCGGAGCGCGGCCCGGCTGTCGGCCCTCGCGACATCGATGAGCCCGGTCAGCGGCTGGAACTGCCCGCCGGGCCGTTCGCGGCCGCGCCGGTAGCCCTGGACGGGTTCGACCACCGCCGCGAGCGTCGCGACAGGGCCGATGGCGTGGGTCCCCGTCATGCGCCGCAGCATCACGGCCGCCTGGCTCTCGTGCTGCAGGCCGAGATCCTCGAGCTGCAGCGACACCGCCACGAGCCGGCGGTACATGTCGGGCACGTCGCGCACGGACGCCGCCGACCAGAACCGTTCGGCGATGGCCGCGGTCCGGGGCCAGATGCGCGAGTCGATGGTCTCCGGCGACACCCACTCCGACCACATCGTCGCCTCGCCGCCGACGATGCGCGCGGCCTCAGCCGGCGTTAGGCCGAGCGAGTCCGGGATCGGGTCCACCAGGTAGTGCTGCGACGCCGGTTGCATCAGGTCGATGTAGTAGCCGTTCGAGAGAATGCCCGTGTAGCCCTGGCGCGCGCCCTCGGCCAGCGACCTCGGCCCGCGCCACGACTGGACGACGATGTCCTTCGGCAGATCCGGGTGGAAGATCTCGTCCCAGCCCACCATGCGTTTGCCGTGCTTCGTGACGATCTTCAGCAGACGCCGGTTGAAGTACGCTTGGAGCGCGTGGGCGTCGGCCAGCTTGTTCTTCGTCATGAACGCCTGGATGGCCGGGTTGGCCTTCCACTGCTTGCCTTCGTGCTCGTCGCCGCCGATGTGCAGGTACGCGTCTGGGAACAGCGCGGCCATCTCGCCGAGGAAGACGTCGAGGAACTTGTAGGTCTCCTCTCTGGTCGGATCGAAGCCGGCGTCGAAGACGCCCCACCTCCGGACGATCTCGTACGGCCCGGGCGCCGCGGCGAGCTCCGGGTGCCCGACGAGCCACGACGTGATGTGGCCGGGCATGTCGAATTCGGGCACGACCCGGATGCCGCGCCCGGCGGCGTAGGCGATGATCTCGCGGATCTGATCCTGCGTGAAGTACAGCCCGTCGGAGCCCTTCTGGTGGAGCGTCGGGAACTTCTTGCTCTCGATCCGGAATCCCTGGTCCTCGGTCAGGTGCAGGTGCAGCACGTTCAGCTTCACCGCCGCCATGCCGTCGAGGTTGCGCTTGATGACCTCGATGGGCTGGAAGTGGCGGCCGACGTCGATCATCAGCCCCCGCCAGGGGAACCGCGGCTCGTCGGTGATGGTGACGGCGGGCAGGTAGTAGCCGTCCCGGTCGCCCGCGAGGAGCTGTAGCACGGTTTCGAGGCCCCGCAGGGCGCCGACCACGGTGGGCGCTTCGAGGCGCGCCTGCTTCGCATCGACGGCGAGCGAGTAGGACTCGTTCTCGTCGAGCGACGGCACGCGGCTGCCGGGGCCGTCCACCTTCACCACGAGGGTCGCGCCCGACGCGTCCGCTGCGAGGCCGCGCGGGAACTCGAGGCCCGTCCGGCGCTCGAGGCGCCTGAGCGCGCGGTCGAGCCCCGCCAGCAGGCGCGCGTCCGAGTGCTGGCTGACGGCGACGGTCATCGCCGCCTGAATCGGCAGCCGCCCGGCCTGGAACGTCACCGACTTCGGTACCGGCATCAGGTTGTGCTTCGGCGCCGCCTTCGCGGGCCCCTGCGCCAGCGCCGTCGCCAGCGCAGCCGTCATGAGAATAGCGGACACTCCAATGCTGCGTGACATCGTCTCTCCCCCGAATCCAGAGTCCGTCCCAACGCGGCTCATCGTATCGCATGTCCACCGGTCCGGCCCTGGCGCACCGTATAATCGCTCTCCGAGGCTCTCAGCCATCGAGACGAGCATGAACCACGTTTCACGGAGACGATTGCGCCTCGCGGCCGCGTGGCTGGGCGTGCTGCTGCTGGCGGCACGCGCGGCCGCGCAATCGCCGGCGCCATCGGGAGACCTCCGCTGGGGCGGCGATCCCGAAGGCGGCTATCCGTACGTCGAGGCCGATCCGGCCGATCCTGCGCGCGTCGTGGGCTTCGACGTGGACGTGGCCACGCTCATCGCGTCGAAGCTCGGCCTGCGGCCCCGGTTCGTCTCGGTGCAGTTCACGTCGATCGACGCCTCGGTCAAGCGCGGCGATTTCACCATCGGCCTGAGCGGGATCGAGGACACGCCCGCGCGCCGGGCCACCCTCGCCGTCACGGTGCCCTACTACGAGTTCCGCGAAGTGCTGACCGTGCGGGCGGCCGATGCCACGCGCCTCAAGTCCCTCAGTGACTTCACAGGCAAGCGCGTCGGCACGCTCGGCGGCACGATCGCGTACGAGATTCTCCTGAAGGCCCAGGCGGATTCCGGGCTGGTCGCCGTGTCGTACGACGATGACGTGCATCCGTACGACGACGTGGTGCTGGGCCGGTTGGACGGCGTGCTGCTGGACCACGTCCTCGCCGAGAAGGCCATGCGGCGACTGCGCGGCATTGCGACGCTGCCGGACACCGTCGCCGTCGGCTACTACGTGGGCGTCCTCGACCGGCGGAATGCGGCGTTGCGCGACCGGATCGACGCCATCCTCCTGCAGGCCATGCGCGACGGCACGCTCGAGCGGATCTTCCGCCACTACGGCATCTGGAACGACGACCAGCCAACGCACTACGCCCGTGTGCTCGCCGATGCGGCGGCGGCCGGCGCCGCGCCATCCCCCGGCTCTGCGGCGTCCCCCGGTCCTTCGGCGGCCGCGCCGGCTTACGGCCAACTCGACCGGACCGCGGCGGCGATCCGATACCTTCCCGCGCTCTTCAAGGCCGCCCTCATCACGATCGTGTTGTCCTGCCTGGCGATGGCGCTCGCGGTCGCGGTGGGCGTGCTCGTGGCGAGCGGGCGGGTGTACGGCGGCCGGATCCTGCGGGGCGCCCTGACGGCGTACGTGGAGGTGACCCGCGGGACGCCTGTCCTGCTCCAGCTGTTCGTGCTCTACTACGGGCTCGCGGAAGTCGTCCGCCTCCCGGCGTTCGTGGCCGCGCTCCTCGGCCTCGGGCTGAACTACGCGGCGTACGAGAGCGAGATCTACCGCGGCGCCCTCGAGGCGGTGCCGCGCGGGCAGCTCGAGGCGGCCCGCGTCCTCGGGCTCGGCGAGCGCCAGGTGTTCACGCTGGTCCGGGGGCCCCAGGCGCTGCGCCTCGCCCTGGCGCCCATGACCAACGACTTCGTCGCCCTGCTCAAGGACTCGTCGCTCGTGTCGGTGCTGACGGTCGTCGAGCTGACCAAGCAGACGCAGATCTTCGCGGCCAACATCGGCAGCTGGGTCCTGCCGGGCGCGGTGTGCGCGCTGCTGTACCTGGCGATGTCGCTGCCGCTCTCCCGGGCCGCGCGGCGCCTGGAGGCGAAATGGAAGGCGCCCACCCCATGAGCGCCCCCGTCCTCGAGGCGCGCGGCGTCACCACGCGGCGGGGTTCACTCGACGTGCTGCGCGGCGTCGATCTGCAGGTCGGCCGCGGCGAGTTCGTCGCGCTGATGGGCCTGTCGGGCGGCGGCAAGACGACGTTCCTGCGCGCAGTGGCCGGGCTCGAGCCCTTCGACGCCGGCTCGCTGACCGTGGACGGCGTGGTGCTGCACCCGGGACGCGAGCCCTCGCCGGACGTGCTGCGCGCCCTGCGCCGCAAGGTCGGCATGGTTTTTCAGTTCCACTACCTGTTCGAGCACATGACCGCGCTCCGCAACGTGTGGCTGGCCCCCGTCCACGTGCACGGGATGCCCAGGCACGAGGCGGAGCGGCGGGCGCTCGCGCTCCTGGAGCAGATGGGCGTCGCCGCGCGCGCGCACGCGCTGCCGCGCGAGCTGTCCGGCGGGGAAGCGCAACGTGTCGCCATCGCCAGGGCCCTCGCCGTCGACCCCCCGCTGCTCCTGATGGACGAGCCGACCGCGTCGCTCGACCCCGCCCGGCGGGACGATCTCGGGGACACCCTCGCGCGGCTCACGCAGGCCGGGCGCTCGCTGCTCGCGGCGACCCATGACGACGACTTCGTGCGCGACTTCGCGGATCGTGTCATCGTGATGGCCGAGGGGCGCGTCGTCGAGACGGGCCCGCCCGCGCGCGTGCTGGAGTCGCCGCAGCACCCCGCGACGAGGCAGTTGCTCAGCCAGAGGAAGCCGAAGAGCGGCGCGGCGATGGAGGCGTGAGGTGATGGTGCGACTCTGGCCGGCGGGGTGGAAGGCGCCGGTCGCGCTCATGTACGCGGCGGCCGTGGTCGCGTTCCTCGCGTCGCTGCCGCAGTACTACCAGCGGACCACCGGATTCACGACGCTCATCTGCTTCGGTGACCAGTTCGATTCGACCGCGCTTCGGGCCGTCTATGACGCGCCCCACGTCATTCACTACCAGTCCTCGGGGTACGACGGGCAGTTCTACGCGCAACTGGCGGTCGTGCCGCTGCTCCGCGATCGGCGCCTCGACCATGCCCTCGACAACCCGCCGTACCGGGCGCGGCGGATCCTCTTCGCCTGGACCGCCTACCTGCTCGGCCTCGGGCGGCCGGCGTCGATCCTGAAGGCGTACGCGGTGCAGAACATCATCGCGTGGCTGCTGCTGGCGTGGCTGCTCCTGCGCTGGTTTCCGCCAACGCGGGCCCGCAACTTCGTCCCATGGTTCGGGTGCCTCTTTGGCGTCGGTCTCGCGGGTTCGTTCCGGTTCGCCCTGCTCGAGGGGCCGAGCATGGTCATCATCGTGCTCGCGGTGTGGGCCGCCGAGCGGAACCGGTCCTGGCTGGCGGCCGCGCTGATGGGGCTGGCGGGCCTCGCGCGTGAGACGAACGTCCTCGCGAGCGGGCTGCTGGTTCGCGCGATCCCGCGCACCCGGCGCGACGTCCTGGCGCTCGCCGGGCAGGCGTGCCTGGTGGCGGCGCCGTTCCTCCTGTGGGCGGCATACGTCAAGTCGATCTACCCCGCGTTCAGTTACTCGAACCCGGACAGCTTCGCCGTCCCGTTCTCCGGCTACGTGGGGAAGTGGGCCGAGGTGGCCAGCGACGTGCGGCGGTTCGGCTGGCATACCTTTGGCCGCTACAACGTCGCCCTGATGATCGCGATCACCGTGCAGGCGGGCTACCTGGCGCTTCGGTGGGATTGGCGGAGCCCGTGGTGGCGCGTCGGCGCGGCCTACTGCGCCCTCCTGCCGCTGCTCAGCTTCCCGGTGTGGGGCGGATACCCGGGCGCCGCGCCCCGCGTGCTGCTGCCGTTGGCGTTCGCGTTCAACGCGCAGGTCGTGAAGAGCCGCTGGTTCTGGCCGCTGGTGATCCTCGGCAACCTCTCCGTCTGGCACGGCATTCCGACGATCGGCGTGCCGTGGCTCTCCGCCCTCCTGTCGAAATAGGGGCCAGGCCCCTATTTCCGAATCCCGAGCCCCGAGTCCCGAGCCCCGAGTTCCGATCAGGCCCGGTGGAACTCCGCGATGGCCGCGCAGACGCGGCCGATCTGCTCGTCCGTCAACTCCGGGAACATCGGCAGCGACAGGATCTCGTCCGCGATCGTCGTTGTGACCGGCAGGCGGCCACCCGACGACGCCAGCTCCGCGTACGCCGGCTGCTTGTGGATCGGGATCGGGTAGTGGATGCCGGTCTGGATCCCCTTCGTGTTCAGGAACGCCTGGAGTTCGTCGCGGCGCGGCGTGCGGATGACGAACAGATGGTAGATGTGCGCCAGTGCGTCCGCCGGCCCCTGTGGGACGACGACCGGAGCGATTCCCGCCAGCCCCTGCTCGTAGACGCGTGCGGCGCGCCGGCGGTTGTCGTTCGACCAGCCGAGGCGGGGCAGCTTCACGTTCAGGATTGCCGCCTGCATCGTGTCCAGGCGCGCGTTGAGGCCCTTCTCGACGTGATGGTACTTCTTCGCCTCCCCGTAGCTGCGCCGCCGCCGCACCGCCATCGCGAGCCCGTCGTCGTTGGTCGTGACCATGCCGCCGTCGCCCATGCCCCCGAGGTTCTTGCCGGGGTAGAAGCTGAAGCACCCGAGGTCGCCGATCGACCCGCAGCCCCGGCGCTTGTACTGTGCGCCGTGGGCCTGGCAGGCGTCCTCGATCACCTTCAGGCCGTACTCGGCCGCGATGGCCATCACGGCGTCGAGGTCGGCGGCCTGGCCGTACAGATGGACCGGGCAGATCGCCTTCGTCTTCGTCGTGATGATTGGCCGGATCAGATTGACGTCGATGTTGTACGTCACCGGGTCGCAGTCCACGAGCACGGGCACCGCGCCGAGGGCCGACACCGCCAGTGCCGTCGCGATGAACGTGTTGCCGGGGACAATGACTTCGTCGCCCGCCTTGACGCCGGCCGCTTCGAAGGACAGCCGGAGCGCGTCGAGGCCCGTGCCGACCCCGACAGCGTGCTTCGCGCCGACCATCTTCGCAAAGCCCTGCTCGAAGGACTCGACTTCCGGGCCGAGGATGTACTTGCCGTGCTGCAGCACCTTCTCGACGGCGGCCTGAATCTCCGCGCGCACGGGCGCATGATGAGCGGCGAGATCAACGAACGGTACGATGTCCACGAATCACCTCTTGATGCCAAGTCCGAGCAGGAACAGCGGCCGCAGGATGCTCCACCACCCCGTGATGGGCTTCATCTTCGTGTAGCCGATCTCGTGCGGCGGGTAGATCTTCGTGACGGGCACTTCCATCACCTTGTAGCCGAGGCGGACCATCTTGAAGAAGAGGTACGGCTCCAGTTCGTAGTGGTCCAGCCAGGGCTGGTCGAGGTCGATGCGCGGGTCGCGCAGCGCCGACAAGCGGATGGCGCGGAACCCGTTCGTCGTGTCGGTGAAGCGGCGGCCCACGAGCAGCGAGAAGAGCAGCGGGTGCACGTAGCGCGTCGCCAGCTGGCGGTAGAACGGCATGTTGCCGAAGTCGCCGCCCCGCAGGTACCGCGATCCCTGCACGAAATCGAACCCGTCGCGGACGATCGGCGCGAGCAGACGCTCGATCTCGGCCGGCCGGTCCTTGTCGTTCCCGGCGAGCACGACCAGCACGTCGAACCCTTCGGCCCTGGCGTACGTGATCGCGGTGCGAATGGCCGCTCCCGCCCCGGACCGGACCGCGTGGGCCAGGACCACGGCGCCCTCTTGGGCGGCGATCGCCGGCGTCGCGTCCGTCGACGCGTCGTCCACGACCACGAGGCGATCGACGAGGCCGGGCGTGAAGCGGTCGACGACGCGCCCGATCTTCGCCGCCTCGTTGAAGGCGATCGAGGCCGCCATCACGCGGAGGGCGGGGACGGCGGCCGTCACGGCTTCGTCGAACTCCCGGCCGCCTTCACCTTCGGCTTCGCCGCCCGCGCGCGCCGGGCCGGCTCCGGGCCGACCTTGAACGGCGCCACGCCGTCGGCCGTCCTGACGTACCGCAGGCCGCACGCCGTGCAGGTCAGCACGGCGCCGGGGCCGGCGAGGGGCTGGCAGCACTCGCAGACGTAGCCTCGCACGCGGCCCGGGTTGCCGACGACCATCGCGTAGTCGGGGACCGGCCGCGTCACGACCGCCCCCGCGCCGACGAAGGCGTAGCGGCCGATGTGGCAGCCGCACACGATGGTGGCGTTGGCGCCGATGGTCGCGCCCTCGCGGATGGTCGTCGCCACCGGCGTCCAGTCGCGCTTGCTGCGCGGCCGGTTGTCGTTGGTGAGGGAGCAGTTCGGGCCCAGGAACGCGCGGTTCTCGACCGTGACGTACTGCCACACCGCCACGCCGTTCTTGATCGTCACCTCGTCGCCGACGATCGCGCCGCTCTCGATGAACGCGTGGTCGCCGATGTTGCAGTGGCTGCCCACGACCGCGCCCTTCATCACGTGGGCGTAGGCCCACACGTTCGTCCGCTCGCCGATCCGGTCGGTCTCGACGAGCGCCGTCGGATGCTTGAAGAACTTCTCAGCCACGGCGTCCGCCTCTCGGTTCCGGCACCCTGACCGGCGTCCCGTTGTTCAGAATGGACTGGTTGATGGCGGCGAGGACCCGCACGACGTTGGCGCCCACGCGCCCGTCGCTGCGGATGGTCTCCGGCGCGTCCAGGGCCTCGATGAACGCCTTCGCCTGCGCGCGGAGCGGCTCCTGCGGCGGCACGCGAGGCACCGTCACGTCGCCCTCGCGGGCCAGCAGCTGGAACTCGCCGAAGTCCGCGTACTCGCGCGGCTTCTTCGTCACGCCCTTGTCGAACACCATGAGCGGGCCGAGCGTGGCGAGGTCGTCCCAGATCGCCATGCGCCGGTCCCCGACGACCGTGATCTCGCGGACCTTCTTGGGGTCGAGCCAGCTCACGTGGATCGATCCGATGACGTCGCCCGGGTACTGGAGCGTGATCACGCTCACGTCCTGGATGCCCGGCTGCAGGAACGACTTGCCGACGGCCGACACCTCGACCGGCGTGGCGTCGAGCAGGTAGTTGTAGATCGACACGTCGTGCGAGGCGAGATCGAGGACCGCGTTCACGTCGCTGCGGATCGGCCCGAGGTTCGTGCGCCTGGCGAACAGGTAGTAGAGCCGGCTGCCCAGCTCACCGGCCGTGATGAGTTCCTTGAGCCGGAGGATGCCGGCGTTGAACATGAAGACGTGGCCGACCATCAGGCGCAGGTCGCGCTCGGCGGCCAGCCGCACGAGGTCCTCGGCGTCGTCGCTGGCGACGGTGAGCGGCTTTTCGCACAGGACGTGCTTCCCGGCGAGGAGCGCCTGCCGCACCACGTCGTAGTGCGTCCTGGTCGGCGTCGCGACCACGATGGCATCCGGCTGCGCCGCAGCCATCATCTCGCCGGCGTCCTGGAACAGGGCGACGTCAGGCGCCAGCGCCTTGATGCGTGCGAGGCGGTCGTCGCGCAGGTCCGCGACGGCGACGACCTCGACGTTCGGCAGCGCCGCGAAGTTCCTGACGTGGTTCGGTCCCCACGCGCCGGCCCCGATCACGCCGATGCGCCATTTCCGCGATGTGGCCACGATAGCTGTTCCTCCCGGTAAGAATCCGGGCCATCGTAGCATGGGCCCGGGACACTCGTCAGGCGCTACGCCGGTGGCCCTCTTGCTCCCGAAACGCCACAACGGGAAGGCCAGGCTGCCCGCCCCGGCGTCCTATTGAGCGACGCCCCTTGGAGAAGCAGCGATGAGAGCCATTTCAGCGATCGCCATCGTCTTGTGCCTCGTTGCAGGCTCGGTTGCCGCAAATCCGCCGCAGGGCGCGGAGGGCCCCGTCTACAAGCCCGGCAGCGGCGTGTCGGCGCCCGTCGCCGTCAAGGAGGTCAAGCCACAGGTACACCGCCGGCGCAATGAGAGCCAGGGTCCAGGGCGTCGTCAGCCTCGAGTGCGTCGTGCAACCGGATGGCACGATTGGCGGGGTCCGCGTGACGAAAGCCCTCAGTCCGGGCCTCGATCAGGAAGCGATCAAGGCTGTCAGGCAGTGGCGTTTCAAGCCAGGCCGCAAGGACGGGAAGCCGGTTCCGGTCCGGGTCACGCTCGAGATGACCTTCACGCTTCGCGACGCGCCCGCGCCGCCGCTGTTTCCTGTCCCGCCACTCGCGCCCGGCGACGCGCCCGGCACGGGCCAGCCGGAGGCAACCCGTGCCTTCAAGCCCGGCGCCGGCGTGTCGGCGCCCGTCGTGGTCAAGGAGGTCAGACCCCAGTACACGCCCGACGCGAAGGAAGCCAGGATCCAGGGCGTCGTCACCCTCGAGTGCGTGGTGAACATCGACGGAACCATCGGCGACGTCAAGGTGATCAGGTCGCTCGATGCCGGGCTCGATCAGGAAGCGATCAAGGCCGTCAGGCAGTGGCGCTTCGAGCCAGGGACCAAGGACGGGAAACCGGTGCCGGTCCTGGTCGCGCTCGAGATGACCTTTACGCTGAGATAGAAGACCCCTGCGTGAGTCGCAGGGGTGTCGGGGGCTCACGGTCCCTGGCCGTTACTCGTCATGGTCGCGGCTGAGACGGTTTTGCAGGATAATCCCGTTCGGCCACGAGGATTGAATTCTCCACATCCATGCGGGCTGGCCAGGAACAACCTGCGGTTCGCTGGAAGCAACCGTGTGCAGGGGGTGACGATGCGATCGGGCCTGCTTGCTGTCGGCGCCCTGGCGGCGGTTCTGAACAGTCAGACTCCTCCACCTGACCTGCTCACCGGAAGCTGGGTCAACGAGAACAACAACACGTCACGAATCACGCAGGTGGTTGTCCGACATGACAGTGGCCGCATGCTCGTGCACATCTGGGGGAGTTGCTCTCCGTCGGACTGCGACTGGGGTGAGAGGGCGACTGAACAGTGGAACGGCATTGCCGCCGTGGACTGGGACCAGGGGTACGCGACGGTGCAACTGCAGCTTATTCCACAAATGGACGGCCGCCTGCTGTTGGTCACCAGGACAAAGTACCGGGACGGGTCAGGCCGCACCGATTCAGGAGCGACTGAGTTCTTCGTTCGCGAAAACGCCAGGATGGAGGGGCCGGAAGCCGCAAAGGCCCGAGAGATTCTACGCCGCGTGGCTGACAACTACCGCAACCTGCCGTCTTCACGACTTGAGTTGACGCAGACCGTTCAGCGGAAGGCTGGAAAGGGCGAAACTCGTTCCGTGGTGCGGTCCATCGTCCACTTCTCGCCGCCAAACAGGTGGCGAAGAGAGTCCACGGGCGGTAGAGAGGACGAGATCGAGATCGCCGACGGCAAGACCCGGTGGGAGGTGTATCCGCAAGCCAACGAGTACAGAAAGACCGGCCAGGACCCGGCATCTCGACCTTTCGACTACGGGCTTCTCGACAAGGGCCGCAGCACGCCGAAGATCGTCGGCCAGGAGCGACTGGATGGTGAGGACTGCACGATCGTGCGAATCGACCTGGGACGGGGGACGACGGAGGACGTGTGGGTGAACGACGCGACCTACCTCGTCAAGAAGGCGGTCACCACCGATTCGGAGACCAGACGCGAATCGCTGTTTTCTGTCGCGGGTGTGGGGGAAGAGTCGGTCCCTGACAGATTCACGTTCTCGCCAGACGCAACGAACGCGGTGAACCGGGAACAGGCTGCCCGGCGTGCGCCTGAAACGATGGTTGGCAAGATGGCTCCGGACATCGCGCTTCGCGATCTCGCCGGCCGCGAGGTCCGACTACGCGACCTGCGGGGCAAGGTTGTCCTGCTCGATTTCTGGGCGACGTGGTGCGGACCGTGCCGGCAAGCCTTGCCAGTGATTGAGTTGTTCCATCGTGGCCTTCAGGGCAGTGGTCTCGTCGTGTATGGGGTGGATGACGAGCCTGCCGCTATCGCCCGGGAGTTCCTGGAGAAGGGGGGCTATACCCTGCCGTCCCTGGTGGATGCCAAGGGTGAAGCGACGCGTGCCTTTCGGGTAGGAGCGTGGCCGACCACCGTGTTGATCGGCCGCGACGGCATGGTGTTGTTCTACGTGGTGGGTGCCGAGCCCGACAAGCTTCGCGACGCGATTCGCGGAGCCGGAGCGTGGTGAGAAGGAACCTGTCAGACCGCTTTTTCCGACGTCCCATCCGCCGACACTCCTGCCTTCATCAGACACGAGGCCAAGTTATTGGAGGAACTGAACAAGGAAAGTGGGGTGGGTAACGGGGTTCGAACCCGCGACTTCCGGAGCCACAGTCCGGCGCTCTACCGCTGAGCTATACCCACCACGGCCCGACGCATCAGTTTACCATACGGCCCCGGGCGGGCCGGGGCGCTTGACTCCGCGAGCGGCAGGGCCTACATTTCACTCGCTTCGTCGTGCGAGGGCCGGGCTGCGTCAGCGCCGCGGGTGCGCCGGCGGCGCGGGGCGGTTCCGGCTGGGGTTACGTGCGCCTGCGGATCGTTCCCGGTCCGCCGAAAGGAGCAGCGTCCATGCCGCACCGGTTTCTCCGCACACGACTCCTCGTTGCCGCTGCGATCGCCGGGCTGGCCCTCAGCTGCGGCGGAGCCGCGGGCACGGGGGATCTCGACAAGATTCAGATCACGCAAACGCAATTCGAGGTTTCGGTGATGAACACCTCCGGGCGCGCGTTGATGGACGTCGTCGTGGAGATCGAGCCGGCCGGCCCGTCCAGCCACTTCACGGCGCGCCTCGCGAGGGTGGAGAACCGCGAGAAGCAGAGCCTGGCCCACACCAGCTTCACCGATCGCGACCACGTGCCCTTCAGCGCGCGGAACACCAAGGCGACTCGCATCACGGTCACGGCCAAGGACATCGACGGGAAGGTCTTCAAGGCTTCGGTGCCCTTCAAGATGTGACGCCCGGGCGGGGAAGCCGGCGATCCGTCGTACAATGGCCCCATTGTCCGCCATCGGCGCCCGTAGCTCAGCCGGATAGAGCACCGGCCTTCTAAGCCGGGGGTCCCGCGTTCGAGTCGCGGCGGGCGCGCCACGCTTTTCCGGAATCACGCCGCAATCTGAGGATTCGCCGCAATTCCGAAGCGGTTGTAGCCCCGGGTCTTCAGGCCCGGGGTCGCCGAAGGCACACTGCCCCGACCGGTCGCGACGTACCAACTGAAATACTCTCGTCGATTTCTCGCCAGTTCTGGTGGGCACAGATCGTCGCCCTGAGGGAAACCCGTGGAAGACGCCTTCATTGAGGCATTCAACGGGCGACTCCGGGACGAGTGTCTGAACGTGCACCAGTTCACGTCGATCGAGGATGCGAAGGCGAAGATCGAAGCGTGGCGGATCGATTACAATCGGCACCGCCCGCACAGCTCACTGGGCCACCTGACCCCAGATGAGTTCTACCATCGCCGTCAGGTGCATCCGGACCCGGAAGAGGTCGCCGCCTCTAGCTTGGAGCTGTCTCGTCAAGGGACCAACGTCAATCCGCCGGGGAGTCTACTTGTGCACTGTCTACTTGACGGGGAAGCTCACGGAGAGGTGTTCAGCCCAACTGAAACGTGCGCTCTGGTGGAGGCCGTTGCCCGTGGTCGGCCCGCCTCACAGCCAGCCCGAGAATCGGCCGAGCATCGGGGCTGCCAATCTGGGAGACCCTGATGGCAACCGTTGCTGAACTCATGGCGGCCACGCTGGCGGAGTGCGGCGTCAGCCGGATGTACGGCGTGCCCGGTGGAGAGATCCTCGATTTCATCGACGCCGCGCGCCGTGCGGGCATCAAGTTCATCCTCACGCGCGACGAAACCACGGCCGCGTTCATCGCCGACGCCGAGGGGTTCCTGACGGCGCGACCCGCCGTGTGCGTGTCGACGCTGGGCCCGGGCGCGATCAACATGACCCTGGGTGTCGCCAATGCCTGGCTCGACCGGTCGCCCGTGCTCGCCATCACGGCGTCGATGGCCACCGCCAGCGCGCCGTACGCCACGCACCAGCAGATCGACCTCAATGCCGTCTACCGCCCGTTCACCAAGGCGGCAGTGGCGCTCGACGGCCGCGGCACGCTGGCGGCGATGCGCGCTGCCTGCCGCCTGGCGGTCGCGCCGAGGATGGGGCCGGTGCACATCGCGCTGCCGAGCGACGTCGCCAGGATGGACGACCTGCAGCCCGACAGCGCAGCGTGGTCGCTCGCGCCCCCGCCGCCGGAGCCGCCCGATCCCGCCCGGCTGCGCGACGTGATTGCCGCCATCCGCGCGGCACGCCGGCCCGTGCTGCTGCTTGGGCTCGACCTCGATCCGCGCACGCACCGCGACGTGGTCCGTGCGCTCGTGGACCACCTCGACGTGCCGGTGTTCGCGACGCCGAAGGTGAAGGGGCTGCTGCCGGAAGATCACCCCCGGTTCCTCGGCATCTGCGGCGGCGTCGCGGGAGACGGCGCGGTGCTCGACTTCTTCGACCGCGCGGACGTGCTGGTGGGCGTCGGCTACGACCCGGTCGAATCCGATAAACTGTGGCACTGCACGCATCCGATTGTCTCGCTCGGGCCCCTGTCGATTGCGTCCGGGGCGTACCGGCCCGCTCTCGAAGTGACAGGCAGCCTGCGCGAGACGGTGGACGCCGTCATCGCCGCGCGCCCGGGCCCATTCGGGTGGGCGGAGGCCGAGTTCGGGGACTTTAGACGCGAGCTCGAGGGACGGCTTCGCCCCTCGGTCCGGCCGGGCCGGGGCCTCTCGCCGTGGGAGGTGACCCGCTGTCTTCAGGACGCCTGCCCGCGCGACACCATCGCCACGACCGACGTTGGCTCGGTCAAGTTCATCGTCTCGCAGGCGTGGCGGAGCCACGAGCCGCTCACGTTTCTCGCTTCGAACGGCTTGTCAGCGATGGGATACGGCCTGCCGGCCGCGATCGCCGCGGCACTGCACCAGCCGCACCGTCCGGTGCTGTGCACCGTCGGCGACGGCGGGCTCGGCATGCGGCTGGCGGACATCGAGACCTGCGTCCGCCTGCGGCTCCCGATCGCGATCGTGGTCTTCAACGACGACGGGTTGAGCCTGATTCGCGTGGTGCGGGCGAAGCGCGGCCTCGAAGAGGACTACGGCGTGAGCTATGGTCACGTGGACTTCGCCACCGCCGGTGTGGCGCTCGGCGCGCGTGGCGTGAGGGTGCGCACGCTCGACGAGTTGAGCGCGGCCGTTGGCGAGGCGTTCGGTGGCGCCGGGCCGACCGTGATCGACGTGCCGATCGATCCCGCGGAGTACCACGCGCAGACGGCGAAAGCGGGAAAGTGATGACGACCGCCGCATGTATGCGTCAGGCCTTTCCGGTCAGCGTCTTGGCCGCGGCCACGATCTGCTCGGCCTGGGGCACGAACGCCATCTCCAGGGCGTAGCTCGACGGCGCCGGCGCATCCGGGCCGGCGATGCGGACGACCGGACCCTTCAACGCACCGAAGGCCTTTTCGGCGATCGTCGCCGCGATCTCCGCGCCAACGCCGCACGTGCGGCTGGCTTCATGCACGACGACGGCCCGGCCCGTCTTCCTGACGGACGTCAGGACCGCCGCTTCGTCATAGGGCTTGAGGGAGCGCAGGTCGATCACCTCAGCGGACACGCCCGCGGCCGCGAGGGCTTCGGCCGCCGTCAGCGATGTGTCGACCAGCTTCCCGTACGAGATGACGGTGACGTCCTGCCCCTGGCGCCGAGTGGCGGCCTGTCCGATCGGTACGATGTGGTCGCCGTCTGGGACCTCGCCTTCGGCGTTCATGAGCCCTATGTCCATGAAGAACATGACCGGGTTGTCGTCGCGCACCGCGGCTTTCAATAGGCCCTTGAAATCGGCAGGGGTAGACGGCATGACGACCTTGATCCCCGGGGTGTGGGCGAACCATGCTTCGATGTTGTGGTTGTGCTGGGCCCCGACGGTCCAGCCACATCCGGTCAGCGCCATCACGACCATCGGGAACGAGAACTGACCGCCGGAGATGTACCGCAGTTTTCCGGCGCTGTTCACGATCTCGTCCATCGAAAGACAGATGAACGGAGTGAACAGAAGATCAATGATCGGCCGCAATCCCGTGGCGGCGGCACCCGCTGCCGTGCCCGCGATAATGCCTTCCGCCATCGGTGTGTTGCGAACCCGCCTGTCCCCGAACTCCTGTACCAGGTCCCTGCGCTTGGTCGCGACCCCTTCGCCGAACATGACGACGCGCGGATCGCGTCGCATCTCCTCGGCAAGTCCCTGGGCGATCGCCTGAAGTGTGCCTATTCTTGTCGTGGTCATGGTCGTGGGCCTCTATGCGTAGACGTCGGTGGCGACTTCGCTTGCCGCCGGAAAAGCCGAACTGTTCGCGAACGCCGCGGCCTGCTCGATCCTTTCCAGCACGCGCGCGCCCATCGTGTCGAGCTCGGTCTGGGTCACGACCTGTCGTTCCAGCAGGCGCTGCTTGAGCAATGCAATCGGATCCCTGGCCTTCCAGCGCGCCAGCTCGCCCGCATCGACGTACGACTGATCGTCCGGCTCGAAATGGCCACGCGTCCGGTAGGTGTAGGTCTCGAGGAGGTAGGGTTTGCCGGTCTTGCGGATGGTGGCGACGGCCTCGGTGGCCGCTTGCAGAACGGCCTCGACATCGTTGCCGTCCACGGTCTTGGCTTCGATGCCGTAGGCAGCCCCGCGGGTCGAGATCTTGTCGATGAGCATCGTCTCCTGACGGCGCACGTATGCTTGCCACTGGTTGTTCTCGCAGACGTACAGGATCGGCAGGTTCCACACAGCCGCCAGGTTCAACGACTCGTGGAAGATCCCCTCGCACGATGCGCCGTCGCCGAAGAAACAGGCGACAATCGCGTCCGTTCCCAGCATGGATTGCGACAGCCCGACGCCCGTCGCCAGCGACAGCTCGCCCCCGACGATGGTCGAGGTCAAGATGACTCCCAGCTCTTTCACCGAGATGTGCAGCGTTCCGCTCTTGCCCTGGCAGTAGCCGGTCGTTCGACCCTTCACCTCCGCCATCATCCGGCCCGGATCGGCCCCGCGCGCCAGCAGATGCCCGGCGCTACGGTGATTGGTCAGGATCAGATCCTTGACGCCGAGAGACCGCACGACTCCCACCGAGGAGGCTTCTTGTCCGACAGAAGTACAGGTGCCCGCGGATCGGCCCGCCGCCAGCTCGGCCACGTTCCTCTCCTCGTACGCCCGAATCAACATCATCGCTTCGAGCAACGAAACCGGGTCGTTATCGCGCAGAATCGAATTCATGTTCACCCCGCTTGGGTCAGGTTTACAGCTCCGGCAGGACTTGCCCGAGACACTCCCGGCACAAGTCTAGGGAGAAGACGACCAGGCGGGCTGTCCCGAATTGAACAGATTCCACGGTGCGTGGCCACCCGGACAACTAGGGAGAGCAGGGGCGCGTCACGGTGGTGCTACGCTGAGGCGGGTCGAAGGTCCACAATTGAACAGCGGGCGCCGCCTCCGATCACACATAGTTGAGCCATGAACTGGCTCGCATGGCTCGCTCTGGCCGTCATCATTGCCGGCGTGGCCGCTGTCACCGCCATTCAACCCAAGGGAACGCGGCCTGTCGGTCACACACGCACTGATGGGAATGGCACGGTTGGCACTTGTGGCCTTCGCCATCATCCTGGCCTACGTGGCGTATCGCGCGCGCTCCGGTTGAAGGGCAAGGAGCCCTCATGCAGACGACGAATATCACCAGTCTCAGTACGGTCGACGAGGGACGCGGGATACCGCTGGTCTTCGTGCATGGGTTCCCGCTCAGTCGCGGCGTCTGGCAGAAGCAGATTGACGCGTTCCGGCCCTCGCATCGCGTCATCGCGCCCGATCTCCCCGGTTTCGGGGAGAGCGACGCGCGGCCTGGCTCAACGACGATGGCCCAATACGCCGCCGACGTGCGGGCGCTGCTCCTCCAACTCGCGACCGGACCAGTGGCGCTGGTCGGACACTCCATGGGAGGATACGTGGCGCTCGCCTTCGCGCGTCAGTATCCCGAGATGCTGCGCGGCCTCGTCCTGGTCGGGACCAAGGCCGGCCCGGACGCGCCGGACGCCGCGGCGGGGCGGCGTGCAATGGCCGAGAAGGTGAAGGCGGAAGGCGTGGAGGTCGTGATCCAGGCGATGGCCCCCAAGATGCTCGCCGGGGGCAATCAGGATGCCCGGATGATGGAACACGTGCGGGCATTCATGGCTTCGTCGAAACCCATGGGCGTCGTCGGGGCCTTGCTGGGGATGGCCGGGCGACCCGATTCGACCGCCTTCCTGGCGCAGATTGTCGTCCCGACGCTGGTGATCACCGGCGCGGACGACATGCTGGTCCCGCCGGCGGAGTCGAAGAAGCTGGCCGAGGCCATCCGAGGCGCGCAGCTGGAAGTGATCGCTCACGCAGGTCATCTCGTCGCCTTCGAGCAGCCCGACCAGTTCAATCGCACTCTGGAGGGGTGGCTGAACCGAGCGGCCCTCGGTTCACAAGATCGAGGCACATCGAGACCCGAACGCGAGAAAGGGTGATCCTGCCGCAGATGGCGTCAAGAGTCTGCCGATTCGATCATCACCACGGGAATGGAATCGTGATTGACACGTGAGGATGCCCGAATGAACCGCTCCACCCCGTTGCTCCTGATTATCGTCGCGCTGGCGGGATATGGCGTCTATGTCGCCAGCTATGTGCCCGCGATGCTGGTGGGACCGGCCGTGCCGGCTCTGCTGGTCGGTTTCGTTCTCCAGGCCGTGTGCGCGCTCGCGGCCGCGTTCGGCGTGTGGCGCGGTCGGCGGTGGGCCACCGGCGCACTGGTCCTTCTCGGCCTGAGCGTCGCGGGCACGTGGCTCTTTGAAGCGTTCATCCTCGGCATCGTCGCTTACCTGCACGCGCTGCTGGTCGCGGCGATCGCTCTGGTCATCACCCTGGTCATTGCGGCGTATCTGAATCGCCACCGCTCCGTCGTACGCGGCTAGACGGCCGAGTTCTGAATGTCGACCGTGTCTCACGTGGAGTGCGTTGCTCGACCTCCGGCCGCTCGCGCGGCCTGCCGAGGTTACAGCCCTGTGAGGAAGTCATGCCAAAACTGAAACCGAGCGCACCGAAGAAGGCACAACAGAGACGGGTAGAGGGTGAGTTGCTGAAGTTCAAGGAAGGCACGCTGCACTCCGGTTCCAGGAAGGGGCCAAAGGTCACGGATCGAAAACAGGCCATCGCCATCGCGCTTTCGGAAGCCGGGCTCTCGAACAGCGCCAGCCCGCGTGCAACGAAGAAGAAGGCCAGGCGGTAGATACCACAGCTTCCAGCCGGTCCTCTGGCAACAGGTTCTCCGGTGGCAGCGCGACGGTGCGCGCGCTCGGAGTCATCCAACCGTGATGATCACCTTTCCACGTGCGTGCCCGGCTTCCAGGTAGCGGATGGCCTCGGAGACGTCGCTCAGTGGAAAGCGTCTATCGATGACGGGTGTGATCCTTCCGCTCGTCATGAGTTCACTTAGGGTGGCCAGGTCCTCCTGGCGGGTCTTCGCGATGAATCCGCGCAGCTTCTGGCTCACGAACCAGGACAGCACCATCTGCGTGATGGTATCGAAGACCAGCCTGAACGAGCTGGTATCCGGTCCTCCTCCTCCGATCCCGACGTAGATCCCGTTCGGGGTCAGGACGCGCCTGCATGCCGACAACGCGCGGTTCCCGACACAGTCGAAGAGCAGATCGACGTGCTGCCCGCTTCCAGTGAAATCCTCTCGCGTGTAGTCGATGACGTGGTCCGCGCCGATGGATCGCACCAGGTCCACGTTACTCGTGCTGCAGACGCCCGTCACGTCCGCGCCGAGCGCCTTGCCGATTTGCACGGCGAACGTGCCCACGCCTCCCGCGGCGCCGTTGATGAGGACCTTCTGTCCTGGCTGGAGGCGTCCATGGTCGCGAAGCCCCTGCAGTGCCGTGAGCGCCGCGATCGGGACGCCGGCCGCCTGCTCGAACGAGATGCGGTCC
This sequence comes from uncultured Acidobacteriota bacterium, assembly GCA_963809475.1. Taxonomy (GTDB): domain Bacteria; phylum Acidobacteriota; class Vicinamibacteria; order Vicinamibacterales; family JAKQTR01; genus JAKQTR01. Next base: position 494,193 of record CAWEJS010000002.1, on the reverse strand, counting down.
GGCTTGGTGACCAGTTCCGATTCGGACGCGCACGTATACTCGGCAAAGGCCCCCTTGCACACGCCGAACACGGCGTCGCCCGGCTTGAGCCGCGTGACGCTCTTGCCCACTGCTTCCACCTGGCCCGCCACATCGACGCCAAGCCGGGGGTTCTTCGGCTTACCGAGCCCAAAGACGATGCGAGCCAGGCGCGGCGTGCCCCGCAGGAAATGCCAGTCCAGCGGATTGACCGAGGCCGCGCGAACCTTGACCAGGACTTCCTTGTCCCTGGGGACGGGCACTTCAACGTCCACGATCCGGACGACATCCGGAGGTCCGTATCGCGTGTAGATGGCGGCTTTCATAGGCAGTACCTCCCGGACTCACGAGTCATGGCCCGGTCAGAGCCATTGTGCGCATTGTCACCACCTTGGACGGCTGACACAAGCTGTTCTGGCCGCCCACCGCCTCCAGCGCCCGCTCGGCGGATGTGTTAGCCTTACGGGCGACCGAGGTGATCGATGGTCAGGAAGCTGCTGCCCCTCGTCCTCCTCACCGTCCTGCTGGTCCCCGCCGCGGCCCGATCCGGTGCGCCTCCCCCGGTTCAGCAGAACCCCGCCGAACCGTCGGCGCGTGTCCGCCAGGGGGTGAGCCACTTCGAACGGGCCTTCTACGAACTGACGCCGCAGAAGCGCGATCGCGAGGCGTCCGTGGAGTTCGAGCAGGCCATCGCCGCGTTCGAACTCGAGGTCTCGCGTCAGCCATCGTCGGCGGTGGCACATGCCTACCTCGGCCGAATCTACTCCCTCCGCAAGGACTTCCGGCGATCCGCCGCGCACTACGACAGGCTGAGCGAGATCGAACCGCGCAACGTTGACGCCTGCGTGCTCGCCGCGCTGGCGTACGGCGAACTGGGAGACGCGGCGCACGCGAGCGCGCGTCTCGAGGCGGCGAGGCAGCGCACGTCGGATCCGGATGTGCTCGCGCGCCTTGCGGAGTACAGGGCGAGACTGGCCAGGCTGAATCGCTGAGACGGGTGACCCACCGACAGGAGAGGCCCGAGATGGAGACCTGTGCGAGGCGGCTCAGAGTCCCGGTGATCAGACTCCTCCTGGCCGTGTGTGTGCTGTTCCCCTCTCGCGCCGTTGTCAAGGCGGGGAATCCTCACGGCGCGTTCTATAGTGCCGACAACACCCGGGTCTTCTGGTTCCTGCAGGTGTCGGACCCGCACATCGGGATGTCGGGCACGGACGATTCTTCGCGGCTTCAGTGGCTCGTCACGACGGCCCGATCGGTGATCAACCCGGCGTTCGTCGTCGCGACGGGCGATCTGACCGACTCGACGAATGGGAACTGGCTCGGCTGGCCGAACGGCCCGCACCAGGAGGAATGGAACGAGTACAAGTCGATCCTGGCCAACGCGGGCGCCGGGGCGGACTTCTTCTACGACCTTCCGGGGAATCACGACGCCTACAACGATCGGTACTTCACGTACTACCTCGCAAACTCGGTACAGGGGCGGGCCACCGGCCAGACGCAGCAGTCGTGGACACGGCAGTTCCCGTTCGGGAAGTACCACTTTCTCGGCGTCAATACCGCCGGCAACGACGGCGCCGCCTTCAGCCTGACACGACCCTGGGGCGACAACGCGGGGCTCGACGCGACCGAGCTGGCGTTCATCAACCAGGAACTCCAGGCGAACAGCGACGCGTCCCTGACGCTGGTCTTCGGGCATCACCCGGTGACCGACACCGGCGTGTCGAGCGACACGTGGCTCTTCTACGGTCAGCAGGGTTTCATCCAGGCGCTGGACTCGTACTCGGCGTCCACCTACGACTACGGCCACACGCACCGGTACTCTCAGGCGCTGTTCCATGGCGACAGCTACACCGGCCTGATGAGCGGTGACGGCATCCGCTACGACAGCGTCGCGTCGCTCGGGAAATCGAGCAACTCGTACTACAGTCTCGTCGCGATTGACTGCAACGGCCTGTCGTCGGTCACGCCGTCCACCAACGCGTGGCCGGTCGTGCTCATCACGGCGCCCGTTGACCGGTACATCGCCGGCGTGGTCAACCCCTACGCCTACGACGTCCCGGATGCGACGACGAATCCGATTCGCGCGCTCGTCTTCGACTCGGGCACGATCAGCGGGGTGACCTACCGGATCGACAGCGGCGCGACGTGGCACCCGATGACGCGGGTTGCGGCGAATCCCGCGCTCTGGGAAGCCGCGTGGGACGCCTCGTTGCTGGCCCCGGGCGACCATGCCGTCGAGGTCAGGGCCATCGGCACGACAACGGTGTCGGACGCCATCACGGTGAACGTCACGCATACCACGAACCCGCCGCAGGCCCCCGGCGACTTCACGGGGGATCTGAAGAGCGACATCCTCTGGCGACACGCCACCGGCGGCGGCGTGTGGCTGTGGCCGATGAATGGCGCGGCGATGGATCCGGCGGCCTACGTGCAGACGGTGGCTGACACGAACTGGGAGATCCGCGGCCTCGGCGACCAGAACGGCGACGGGACGGCCGACCTCCTCTGGCGGAACAAGACCACCGGGATGATCTACTACTGGCCGATGAGCGCGGGCGCCCCTCTTGCGGAGACCTACGTCGCGACCGTGGACACCGCCTACGACATCGCCGGGACGGGCGACTTCAACGGCGATGGCAAGTCCGACATCCTGTGGCGGAACGCGACCGTGGGCGACGTGTGGATCTGGCTGATGAACGGGGCGACGCGGACGAGCGAGGGCTACGTGGACACGGTGGACCCGGGCTACGTCATCAAGGGCGTGGGCGACCTGGATGCCAACGGCAAGGCCGACATCGTCTGGCACGGCGCGGCGGGCGACGTGTGGGTGTGGCTGATGAACGGCACGTCGCGCCTCTCGCGGACCTGCGTCGGGACGGTGCCCGACACGACGTACCAGATCCAGGCAGTGGCGGACTTCGACGGCAGCGGGAAGGCCGGCATCCTGTGGTGGAACACCGTGCACGGGGACGTGTGGATCTGGCCGATGAACGGTGCAGCGCGCCTCAGCGAGACGTACGTGGCCACGGTACCCGACACGGACTACCGTATCGCCGGCGCGGGCGACTATGACGGGAACACCAAGGCCGACATCCTGTGGTGGAACGTGTCGGACGGCGAAGTCTGGATCTGGCTGATGGATGGCACAACGAAGCAGTCGGAGCACTACATCGGCACCGTGCCGGATACCGGGTATCAGATCGTCAAGGTGAAGTAGGGCTAGCGATTACTGGTGGTCGCGGCCCGGTACGAGGCGAGCCGCGCCCGGAGATCGTCGACCAGCCGCAGATCGCCGGTGTGCACGGCCACGTCCAACGCCCTTTGTGTCGATTCGATCGCGTTCGCGGTGCTGCCCGTCTGAGCGTAGAGCCGGCCGAGCAGGCCGAGGAGCTCCGGGTCCTGTCCATTCGAGAGAGCGACGGCCTCCCTGGCATGCGGAAGGGCCTCTTGTGGTCGGCCTGCCTTGGACAGGGCCAGGGCCAGACCCATTCGGGCCGTGAAATTCTGCGGGCGGCCCTTGACCGCCTCGAGCAGGAGCGGGATGGCCTCACTGATTCTGCCACTGAGGGTCAGCAGGCCGCCGAGTCCCGCTTGCGCCTCGGGGTAGTCGGGGCGCAGGGCCATGGCCTTCTTGAACTCGGTGAAGGCGTCACCCGTCTGGCCGCTCTGGGCCAGGGACGACGCCAGGTTGTTGTGGGCATCGGGGAAGTCCGGGCTCAAGCCGATCGCGACGCGGAACTGCGCGATCGCATCCGCGATGTGCCCCCCTGCGGCGAGCGCGCATCCGTACTCGTTGTGGACCTGCGCGTCGCCCGGGTTCAACTCCACGGCCTGCCTCAGGAGCGGCAGCGCCTCGTCGCTCCGGCCGGCGTCCATCGCATCTGACGCGAGATCGATGAGGCGGAAGTACTCGGCGACCGGCGTGTCGATCTTGAGCAGGCCGCCCCTCGGGATGTTCACGAACTCCGGGATGTTCACCGCGCGGTTGGCCGCCGTGCTGTTCTCGACCACGATCGCCGGAGTGTCGTGGCCTTCGGCGTCGATGTGCGTCAGAAACATCTGGGTGTACGGCGAGCGGCTCTTGGAGGAGAACACCATCCAGCGCCCGTTGGGGGAGAAGCTGTGCCAGGAGTTCATCAGCGGGGTGTTCGCGCGCATCTGGCGCGCGTCGCCGCCCTCGGCCGGAACGATGTAGAGCTTGCCGTCAGGACGCATCAGCTGTCCATTGCGCGCCTGCACGAAGACGATCCAGCGTCCGTCGGGCGAGATCTTCGGGAAGCTGTTGCTCATGCCATTGGCCGAGGCACCCGCGATCGGCGTGGGCGTGCCGCCCTGGCCGTCGTTGAACGGGATGCGGTAGAGGTCGTACTGGATCTGCGTCTCGTTCGGATCGTTGGCGTAGGTGGCGGTCGTGACCCCCGGCGGATACGAATCCCGCGCCTTGGCGCGAGCGAAGACCAGGTACTTCCCGTCCGGGCTCCAGGTGGCATTCGTGTGGACATCGCCGGGGTCGTCGGCGCCGGGCAGCGGCTTCAGCATGCCGGTGGCCTTGCTGTACCAAGCCAGGACCCCGCGCGTCGGGTAGAACACCTGCAGGAACCGGTAGTCCGTGAAGTTCGCGACGTAGTAGTTCTGGCGCAGGTCGTCGGGCCTCTGCCAGCGCTGGAAGTCGGTCTGGCCGCGGCCGGGATCGCTGATCGTCGTCACCACGTAGCGGCCGTCCGGCGAGACCTGCGACATGAAGGCCACGCGCAGCTTGCCGCCCAGCTTGCCGCGGAACGTGCTCCATTCGATGACGTTCTCCTTGCGGATCGCGGCTTCGGGCTGGATCGGGAACAACGCGTAGACGCCTTTGTTGTTCCGCGGTCCGTCGAGGTCCAGCCCCATCGTCTTGCCGTCACGGGAGACCGAGTGGCAGTTTGTACAGGAGTGGAGGCCCGTCATCAGCACACGACTGCCCGGCTCGGCCAGGTCACGCAGGCGCCAGGCGATGAGGGGCATCAACTGCTTGCTGAGCGGCTGGATCACGCCACGCTCGCCTGCCGTGGGCCGCAGCGGAACGTCTCGATAGAGGATGGGCGCGCCGACCGGGTCCGTCGACACCTGAATCGTGGCCTGTCCGCGAGACACGGCGCGCCGCAGCCACGTGCCGCTGTAGCCGGTAATCGTGACGGTGGCAGGGCTGCCGGTCGCGATCCGCTTGATCGCCTCCCACGTCGCGGCGTCCGGTTTCCAGGTGTGCGCCGCGGCGCGCGTCGGCGTGAGCGTGGGAAGCTCGTTCGTCGGGCCGATCGCGCCCTGATCGATTTCCCCGATCTGCGGCGGCTCGCCGCGCGAGGTGACGTGCACAGACGGGGCGTTCCCTCCGCGGGCGCCGACCTCGATCGTCCAGACCTTGGCGTCCTGACTCGCATCACGCCACTCGAGAGTCGGCGGCGCGAAGTCGGGCGGGAACAGGGCGCCCTCCAGGGGGTAGTCCACCGTGATCTGGCTGCGTGGCTGCCCGGGCCAGAGCCGCGTCACGGCGGCGGCGCCACCGATGGCGATCACGATCACGGCGATGACGGCGAAGATGATCCGGGTGCGGCTCGGGAGCGTCGACATGAGAGGGATCCTAACTCCAGGGTCGGGTCGTGTGCCAGGCTCACACCCGCGCAGCCGGCTTCCCGGCGGCCACGACGGCAATCGCTTCGATCTCGACCAGCAGATCCTCGCGGCACAGCCTCGCCTGGATGCCGGTGCTGGCCGGAAGCGGATCGAGCCCGAGCCACCCGAAGAACGCCGTGCGGATGTCGTTGAAATCCCTGTAGTCGCGCTCGATGTCGCGCAGATAGCAGGTCGTGCGGACGATGTCGTGCCAGGAGGCGCCCTCGGCGGCGAGAAGGGCCGTGATGTTGCGATAGGTGCGCCAGAGTTGCGCCCGGAAATTTCCCACGTGTGCGGTCAGGCCCGCCTCGTCCACGCTGGCCGTTCCCGAGATGAGCAACAACGAGGTCTCGCCGGGATCGAAGCGAATCCCGCGCGCAAACGACGAGGGGCGCGGGTAGGCATAGGCTTCGTTGAGGACCTGATGCGCGGTGATGGCGCGCCTCGGGACCATCGGCCGGGTTGACGTGGCGCCGGGTTTCGGCGGTGGCGCCAGCAGCTCGCCGCCGCCGGACAAGATCCCAAGGGCCGTCAGTTCCTCTCGTTCCGCCTCGGAAGCGGGCCGGAGGCCCGAGGCTCTCGTCTCACCCGTGTCACCTGTTCCCTGCACCATCCCGTATCCCTTCTCAGCGCCGGTGGTGCATGGCGCAAGGTCGTCGCTCCATCGCCGCTGCGCGGCCTTCCCGGGAGAGTCTCACCCGCACCGGCTCGATGATGAACGCGCCGACATTGTAGATCACGGTACACGATTCGCCAATCGCGGCGGGAGCGTCTTTGACACCTCTCGCGAGCTCTGATACTGTCGCGAGCTTGGGACGAATGATCGTGAACATACATCTCCGCCGTGCGTCGCTGATTCCGTGGATGCCGCCTCCGAGCGGCGTCCCGTGCGCGGGCGGCGGTCTGTCGACGATCTCCGGCGTTGCCTGCTCCTATTGGTGGAGGGACATCGACCACTGAGGGGGTCTGCCAGACTGGAACTTCACCGGCAGTTCTTCAGAGCCTCTTCAGCCAGACCGGTTGAAGAGGCTTTTTGCTTCATCCGAAGGCTCCGAATGACGGAACCGCTTCTGTGCGCCACGGTCACGGCCGCCACGACGGAAGAACTTCGCCGTCGCCGCGACGCCGTCCGCGGCGCCGACCTGATCGAGCTCCGGCTCGACGGTGTGCAGGACGTCAACGTTCCGGCCGCGCTCGCCGGCTGCGCCACTCCGCTCGTCATCACCTGCCGCCCGGCGTGGGAGGGAGGGCAGTTCCACGGAAGCGAAGAGGAACGTCACGCCATCCTCGCCGAGGCGATCGCGCTGGGCGCCGCGTACGTGGACGTCGAGTGGCGGGCCGGATTCCTCGATCTGGTCCGGTGCCGCGGCGGCAGGGGTCTCGTGCTGTCGGTGCACGATTACAGCGGCGTGCCGCCCGATCTCGCCCTCATCTGCACCGCCATGAGAGCCACAGGGGCGGAAGTCATCAAGCTCGCTGTCCATGTCCGGCGGCTCAGCGACTGCCTGCGTCTGCTCGATCTGACACGGGGCGCGCTGGCGAAGACGGTGGTTGTGGGCATGGGGGCCGCCGGATTGCCCACGCGCGTGCTCGCCGCGCGGTTCGGTTCGTGCTGGACCTACGCCGGGGACGCGGCGCCGGGCCAGCTGCCGGTGGCCCGTCTCCTCGACGAGTACGGCTTCCGCTCCATCACGAGCGGAACGCGGATCTACGGAGTCGCCGGCGCGCCGCTCGACCATTCCCTTTCACCCGCGTTGCACAACGCCTGTTTCGCCGCACTTGGCATCGACGCCGCCTTCGTGCCGCTCCACTCCGACTCGGCAGACGACGTGCTGGCGTTTGCCGAAGCGATGGATGTGAGAGGCATGGCCGTGACCGCGCCGCTCAAGGTCGACCTCGCAGGCAGGATGGACAGGCTGGACGACGTGGCCACGCGAGTCGGCGCCGTGAACACGATCGCCCGCCGGGGAGGCGAGTGGATCGGCCGCAACACGGATGTGGCCGGTTTCCTCGAGCCGCTTGCCGGTCGCGAGGATCTGGCGAACGCGCGTGCCGCGATCCTGGGCTGCGGCGGCGCCGCCCGGTCGGTCGCCGCGGCCCTCGCCTCGGCCGGCGCGCACGTCACCGTCTATGGCCGGACACTCGAGCGCGCGGCGGCGGTGGCCCGCGCGGTGGGTGGCCACGCCCGCACCGGGCTCCCCGGATGCGGCACGTGGGATCTGCTGGTCAATGCGACGCCGGTCGGGACGGTCCCCCGCGACGACGAGACCCCGATCCCCGCGAGCCACCTCGACGGCGGCCTGGTCTACGACCTCGTGTACAACCCAGCCGAAACGCGGCTGCTCCGCGAGGCGAGGGCAGCCGGGTGCAGGACGATTGGCGGGTTTCCCATGCTGGTCGCACAGGCCGCGCTGCAGGCCGAGTGGTGGAACGGGCGCGCGGCGCCCGTGGCGGCCATGCGCGCCGCCGCCGGGCGCCGTCTCGCGGCCGGAACCGCCGTGGCCAGCCGCGATCGGACCTCTTCAGTTTCAGGAGAGTGACGTGAAGATGACGTCGTTCGATGAGTTCGTGGAGCTGGCACGGCGCGGCACATTCGTGCCGATCTGGAAGGAGATCATGGCGGATCTGCTGACGCCAGTGTCAGCGTTCCTCCGGATTGCGGAGCACACCGACTACGCCTTCCTGCTCGAGAGCGTCGAGGGAGGCGAACACGTGGCGCGGTATTCGTTCCTCGGGAAGGACCCGTTGCTCGTCGTGCGGGCGAGCGGCGCCAGGACCACCATCGACCGCTCGGGATCCACCACCGATGTCGACGAACCGCTCATGGCCGTGCTGCGCCGGTTGATGGCCGAGTATCGCGCGCCGGCAGTGCCGGGCCTTCCCCGCTTCACCGGGGGGGCCGTCGGTTACGTCGGGTACGAAGCGGCAGCGTGGTTCGAGCCGACGCTCGTTGAGAGCATGGCCCGCTCTGACGGCCACGCGCCCGACATCCCGGCAGCGCTCATGATCTTCGACACGATCCTGGCGTTCGATCACGCGCAGCATCGGATCCTGATCATCGCCAACGCGCAGGTGACTCCGGGCGCCGACCTCGAGGCGCTCTACCGGTTCGGGTGCGCCCGAATCGAGTTCCTCGAGCAGGAGCTCAGGCGCGAGCTGTCACATCAGGAGCCTTCTCACCATCGACGACTGGAGATCCGATCCAACGTGACGCGTGAACGGTTCGAAGCGGGCGTCCGCCGCGCGCTGGAGTACATCGCGGCCGGCGACATCTGCCAGGTCGTGCTGTCGCAGTGCTTCGAGGCGGAGATCGACGCGGATCCGTTCCGCGTCTATCGCGCATTGCGCCACGTCAACCCGTCGCCGTACATGTTCTTCCTCCGCATGGGATCGACGGCGATTGCGGGCGCCTCGCCCGAGATGCTGGTCCGGGCCGAGGGAACCCGGATCGAAACGCACCCGATCGCCGGCACGCGCCCGCGCGGGCGGACCGACGAGGAGGACCTGAAGCTGGCCGACGAGCTCGAAGCGAACGAGAAGGAGCGCGCTGAACACGTCATGCTCGTCGACCTCGGCCGCAACGACATCGGGCGCGTGAGCGAGATTGGCTCCGTGCGCGTGCCCAGGTTCATGGCCGTCGAGCGATATTCGCACGTCATGCACCTGGTGTCGATCGTCGAAGGGAGGCTCGCTGCGGGCTGCGACCGCCTGGACGCGCTGGCCTCCTGTTTCCCGGCCGGCACGGTCTCGGGTGCCCCCAAGGTGCGGGCGATGCAGATCATCGCTGAACTGGAGCCGGCAAGCCGGGGCATCTATGCCGGCGCCGTCGGGTACGTCGACTTCGCCGGGAACCTCGATTTCTGCATCGCCATCCGGACAATCGTGATCGAGCGCGGGATCGCCCGGATCCAGGCGGGCGCGGGCATCGTGGCCGACTCGGTGCCGGCCGCCGAGTTCGACGAGACATGCGCAAAAGCCAAGGCGCTCGTCGAGGCGCTCGAATTGGCCGCGTCCGCTCAGTGGTAGACCCGTCGGAACCTGGAGCGCGCGATGGTACTGGTCATCGACAACTACGATTCGTTCACCTACAACCTCGTCCAGTATCTGGGCGAACTGGACGCCAACGTCGTCGTGGTGCGCAACGACCGGCTGAGCGTCGACGCCCTGCTGGCCCTGCGGCCGGATCGCGTCGTCATCTCGCCGGGCCCGGGGCGGCCGGAGCAGGGCGGGGTCACCCTCGAGATGGTCAGACGGGCAGGCGAACGGCTGCCCGTGCTTGGCGTGTGCCTGGGGCATCAGGCCATCGGCCTCGCCTTCGGCGGGGCCATCGTGCGCGCGCCGCGGCCCGTCCACGGAAAGGCCTCGCGCATCGAGCACGACGGGCGCGGCCTGTTCGCGGGCATCGGCAGCCCGCTTCTGGGCGGCCGCTACCACTCGCTCATGGTCAGCGGCACCGCCGTGCCGCCCGACCTGGAAATCAGCGCCCGAACGGCAGACGAAGACGCGGTCGTGATGGGGCTTCGGCACCGCACGCTGCCGATTCACGGCGTGCAATTCCATCCCGAGTCGGTCCTGACGGTGACCGGCCGGCAGGTGCTCCGCAATTTCATGGCGATATAGGGGCCGAGGACAGCCGATGTTCAGACAGGTGTTCGAGAAACTGCGTCGCAGGCAGGACCTCACGGCAGACGAAGCCGCGGCGGCGATGCAGGAAATCATGGAGGGGCGCGCCAGCGCGACGCAGATCTCCGGGCTGCTCGTGGGCCTGGCCATGAAGGGCGAGCAGCCGGGCGAAATCGTCGGGCTCGCCCGCACGATGCGGAAGCAGGCGCTGCCGCTCCCGCGACGCGCCGAGCCGGTGTTCGATCTCTGTGGCACAGGCGGCGACCGCACGGGCACGTTCAACATCTCGTCGGTGGCCGCCGTCGTGACCGCGAGTGCGGGCGTCCGCGTCGCCAAGCACGGCAATCGTGCCGTCTCCAGCTCCTGCGGCAGTGCCGACGTGTTCGAGGCGCTCGGCGTCCGCATCTCGGCGCCGCCGGCGACGGTGGCAGGCTACCTCGACGGAGCGGGCATCGCGTTCCTGTTCGCGCCCGTGTTTCATCCCTCGATGCGGCACGCGGCGCCGGTCCGGCGCGAACTGGGCATCCGCACGGCGTTCAACCTGCTCGGCCCCATCACGAATCCGGCCGGCCCCGCACGCCAGCTCGTCGGCGTCCCGAGCCCCGGGCTGACCGAGCTCCTCGCGCGGGCGCTGCTGTCGCTGGGGTCCGAACGCGCCTGGGTCGTCTACGGCGCCGACGGCCTCGACGAGCTATCGACGACGGGGTACTCGAAGGTGTCTGAATGCCGGAGTGGAACGGTGAGCACGTTCTACGTCCACCCGTCAGACGCCGGCCTGCCGACGTCGAGCCTGGCCGCGCTCGCCGGCGGCACGACCGCCGCGAACGCGGCGATTGCGCTCGACGTTCTGAAGGGGACGCGTGGGCCCGCCCGCGACGTCGTGCTCCTCAACGCCGGTGCGGCGCTCTTCATCGCCGGCCATGCGACGAGCATCGGGGACGGCGCGGCGATGGCCGCCGCAGCGATCGATCGAGGCGATGCCCTGCAGACACTCGCCAGGCTGGCGGCCCTGTCGCAGACAGACGATGGAGCCGTGTCGTGACGGACGGGCCACGGCCACACGGCGCAGCGTCCGGTCAGCGCGCGAGCGGTCCGCCGCAGCGAAAGGGCCGCGCGCCGAACGTGCTGGACGAGATCATGGCGTCTGTCCGAAGAGGCCTTGCCGCAGCCAAGGCCAGGGTGCCGCAGCCGGCGCTGGAGAGGCTGGCTCGCGATCGCACGCCGCGCGCGGGATCGTTCGTCGCCGCGCTGTCGAGGCCCGGGCGTATCAACGTGATCGCCGAGTGCAAACGGCGATCGCCATCCGCGGGCGTACTTCGATCCCCGTATCGGCCCGGCCGCATCGCGCAAGCCTATCAGCGCGCCGGCGCCGTTGCGGTGTCGGTCCTGACGGAGCCGAGGTTCTTCGAGGGCGCGCTCGATCACCTGAGCGAGGTGCGCGAGGTGGTCGATCTTCCGGTGCTGCGCAAAGACTTCATCGTCGACGCGTATCAGCTGCTCGAAGCGCGTGCTGCCGGAGCCGACGCGGTGCTCCTGATTGCGGCCGCCCTCGACGATCGGAGCTTCAGCGACCTGCTCACGGAAGCACGCCGCCTCGATCTCTCCGTGCTGGTCGAAGTGCATGATGAGCCCGATCTGCATCGCGCGATCGACAGGGGCGCCACGCTCATCGGCGTGAACAGTCGAAGCCTGCAGACGCTCGAAGTGGACCTGGCCGGGAGCGCGGCGCTCGCCGGGTGTCTGCCGGAGGGTGCCGTGGCCGTTGCGGAGAGTGGTATCTCTTCGCCCGAGGACCTGGCGCGACTGCGGGGGCTCGGATATCACGCCTTCCTGATTGGCGGGCACCTGATGAGCAGTCCGGAGCCAGGGGCGGCCCTGGCCGAATTGCTGCGGGCCGCCGAGTCGGCCGCCGGGCGAGCCGGAGGTGACCCGAGATGTGGGTGAAAGTCTGCGGCATCACGCGACGGGAGGATGCGTGGCTCGCGGCGGACCTCGGAGCCGCCGCGGTGGGCTTCGTCTTCTGGCCGGGAAGCCGCCGGTTCATCCAGCCGAGGGACGCCGGCGACGTCGCGCGCGGTCTGCCGGCGTCGGTTGCACGGGTGGGAGTGTTTGTGAATCAGTCAGCGGAACACGTCAACGAGGTTGCACAGTCACTGCGCCTCGGGGCTGTTCAGCTTCACGGCGCCGAGACAGCGGACTACTGCGCACGAATCGCAGCGCCCGTCATCAAGGCCGTGCCGGTCGGCAGGGGGTTCCGCATGGCGGCAATTGCCAGTGTGCCTGCCAATGCGACAGTGCTCCTCGACGTCGATGATCCCGTAGCTCGCGGTGGAACGGGCCGGACCATCGACTGGGTGGCGGCACGGGAGGTGGCGCGCGGCCGGCGGACCATTCTGGCCGGCGGTCTCAGCCCTGAGAACGTGGTCGCCGCGATCCGCGCCGTTGAACCCGATGGCGTCGATGTGTCGTCCGGAGTCGAATGCGATCCGGGAGTCAAGGACCATGGCCGTCTCCAGCAGTTGTTCGACGCGATTCGATCCACCGCGGGCGGGGCAAGAAGATGAACCAGCAGACTGAGATTGTCTGGGGCCGGCGGGATCCTGACGCGCGCGGGTATTTCGGCGCGTACGGCGGGCGCTTCGTGCCCGAGACGCTCGTGGCCCCGGTCGAGGCGCTGACAGCCGAGTACCTGCGGGCCCGCGACGACCCCGCGTTCACCCGGGAGCTGGCGCAACTGCTTCGCGACTACGTCGGCCGGCCGACGGCGCTCTTCGAGGCGAAGCGTCTCGCCCGGGAGGCCGGCGGCGCTCGCATCTTCCTCAAACGGGAGGATCTTGCGCACACGGGCGCCCACAAGATCAACAACGCCCTGGGCCAGGCGCTCGTCGCCGCGCGGATGGGGAAGACGCGCGTCGTGGCCGAGACCGGCGCGGGGCAGCACGGTGTGGCCACGGCGGCCGCCTGTGCCCTGCTGGGCCTTCGATGCGACATCTACATGGGCGCGGAGGACATGGACCGCCAGGCGCCGAACGTCGCCAGGATGCGCCTGCTCGGCGCGTCGGTCACGCGCGTCGACGCAGGCAGCCGCACGCTGAAGGATGCGATCAACGAAGCCATGCGGGACTGGGTCGCACACGTCGACGACACGCACTACCTGCTGGGTTCGGTGCTCGGGCCGCACCCGTATCCGCTGATGGTCCGCGAGTTCCAGTCGGTGATCGGACGCGAGGCGCGCGCGCAGATACTGGCTGCGGCTGGCCGTCTGCCGGACGCGGTCGTCGCCTGCGTCGGCGGCGGCAGCAACTCGCTCGGCATCTTCGACGCCTTCGTGCCGGACGAACGCGTCCGCCTGATCGGCGTCGAGGCGGGCGGCGACGCGCTTCGTCCCCGGCGGCACGCCGCCCGTTTCGCGTCGGGAAGCGCGGGCGTGCTGCAGGGGACCCGCTCGTTCGTGCTGCAGGACGAGGCGGGCAACATCGAGCCGACCCATTCCATCTCGGCCGGCCTCGACTACGCGGCCGTCGGTCCGGAACACGCCTGGCTGAGGGACCTGAAACGAACGGAGTATACGTGGGTCACCGACGACCAGGCCCTCGAGGCGTTCGTCACTCTGTCCAGGCTCGAGGGGGTTCTGCCGGCGCTCGAATCGGCACACGCCGTCGCGTTTGCGTGCGCTCTCGCGCGGGAGCTCGGGCCCGATCGGATCGTGCTCGTCAATCTGTCCGGACGCGGCGACAAGGACGCTGACACCGTCACTCGATCAGTCGCCGCCGCGCACGCCACGCCGGACTCGGAATCCCCGACGCCTCATCCCTGAGTGCTGATGATGTCACGCCTGTCCTCCACCTTCGATCGTCTGCGCCTGCAAATACGCCCGAAGCTTGTGACCTACGTCACCGCCGGTGACCCGGATCTCGATCGCTCGGGCGAGATTCTCGTGGCGCTCGAGACCGCCGGGGCGAGCGTGATCGAGATCGGCGTGCCGTTCTCCGATCCTGTCGCCGACGGCCCGGTCATCCAGCGTGCGGCGGAGCGGTCGCTGGCGGCCGGCACGACGCTCGGAGCGGTGATCGATCTCGTCGCGCAAGTCAGGCCGAGACTCAGCGCGCCGCTGGTGCTGTTCAGCTATGCAAACCCGATCTTCCGGCTCGGCATCGAACGGTTTGCCGAGATCGCGGCAAAGGCAGGCGTCGACGGCGTACTCGTGCTGGACCTCCCGATCGAAGAAGCGGGAGAGGCTCGCGCGGCCCTGGCGCGCGCCGGAATCGACGTGATCTTCCTGATCAGCCCGACCACCAGCACCGAGCGGATCCAAGAGGCGGCAGCGCTCGGGAGCGGGTTCCTGTACGCCATCTCCCGGCTCGGCGTCACTGGCGCGCGAGCGTCGCTGCCCCCCGGCTCGCGAGATCTGGTCGGCCGGATCCGGGCGGAGAGCCAGCTGCCTGTTGCGCTCGGCTTTGGCATCTCGCATCCGGATCAGGTCCGCGAAGTCTGCCGCTCGGCCGACGCCGCGGTTGTCGGCAGCAGCATCGTGAGCGTCATCGCGGAGGCCGGAAATGAACCGGACCTGGAGGAACGGGTGCGGGGCCACGTGCGGTGGCTGCTCGGCGAAGGGACCGATCGAGGCGCGACAGCGGGCGAGGAATCATGATCGACGAACTGCGGGAGCGAATCGACGTGATTGACGAGCAGCTCGTGGCGCTGCTGAACACTCGCGCCGCCTGCGCCATCGAAATTGGCCGGCTGAAACGGGAGCGCGGTTCGCCGATCTACGAACCCGACCGGGAGGCGGCGGTCGTGCGCCGCGCGCGCGCGATCACGGCGAACCTGGGCGGGCCGCTGACGGAAGAGGCCATCGGCCGGCTCTTCGAGCGGATCATCGACGAGGCGCGCCAGCTCGAGATGGCCGGCGGCACCGCTCGCGAGGGCGGGCGCGCCGGTCCGGCGCCAGTCAGCGGCCCGGACAGGTGAGCGTGGCGTGGACACAGGGAAAGGAGCTTGCCGTGGTGGTCGTCATGGAAGAACGAGCGAGCGAGGATCAGATCGAACAGGTGATCGCCCGGCTGGTCGAGATGGGTCTCGCGGTGCACCGCTCGACAGGCACCTCGCGGACCGTGCTCGGAGCGGTGGGAGGCACGAGATCGGTCGAGCCGGAACGCATCGAAATCCTGAGCGGCGTGTTCGAGGTGCTGCGGATCACCGAGCCGTACAAGCTCGCGAGCCGCACGTTCAAGCCCGACGGGACCGTCGTTGCCGTGGGGGACGTGCGGATCGGCGGCAGCGAGGTGATCGTGATGGCGGGTCCCTGCTCGGCGGAAACCGACGAGCAGGTGGAGGCCACGGCCGCGGCGGTGAAGCGGGCGGGGGCGAAGATCATGCGAGGCGGCGCGTTCAAGCCGCGCAGTTCGCCGTACAGCTTCCAGGGCCTCGGCGAGGACGGGCTGCGCATGCTCCGGGCGGCGGCGAACCAGCACGATCTGAAACTGGTGTCCGAGGTCATGGACATCACCCAGATCGAGATCGTCGACCGCTACGCGGACATGCTCCAGGTCGGCGCGAGGAACATGCAGAACTACACCCTGCTCCGCGAGCTGGGCCATGCGCGCAAGCCGGTCCTGCTCAAGCGCGGCATCTCAGCGACGATCGAGGAATGGCTGCTCTCGGCCGAATACCTGCTGAGCGGCGGGAACGAAGCGGTCGTCTTGTGCGAACGGGGGATCCGCACCTTCGAGAGCGCCACACGCAACACGCTCGACCTCTCGGCGATTCCTGTCGTCAAGAAGCTGAGCCACCTGCCGATTATCGTGGATCCGAGCCATGGAACCGGCCGGCGCGACAAGGTCGTGCCAATGGCGCGCGCGGCTGTCGCGGCCGGCGCTGACGGCCTGCTCGTCGAGGTGCACTGCGACGCGGACCACGCGCTGAGCGACGGCGCGCAGTCGCTCTACCCGGATCAGTTCGATCGGCTGATGGCCGAACTCCGGATCATCGCGCCGGCCATCGGCCGGCGCATCTGCGTCGAGCCGACCGCGAGGCGGGGCTGGACGGCCGGCCGGCAGCAGGCTGCGGACGCACGATCAGGCTGGTCCGGCCGGTCAACCGGCGACGAGCAGGGGACACCGCATGAGTGAAGCCGACTCGGGCGTGGCTGGCGCCGAATTTGAACGCATTGCCATCGTCGGCCTCGGGCTCGTCGGCGGATCGATCGCGCTGGGCATCCGCAGAGCACGGCCTGCCACCGCCATTGCCGGGATCGACCGGGCTGACGTGCTTCGCACGGCCCTGGATCGCGGCGTCGTTGACGTCGCGTCGGAGCAACTCGACAGCGTCGCCAGGGCCGACCTGGTGATCCTGGCGGCGCCCGTTCGGCAGAACGTCGAGCTCGTCAGGCAGGTGGCCCGTCACGTCTCCCCGGCCACCATCGTGACCGATGTCGGCAGCACGAAGCGGGTCATGGTCGACGCGGCGCGCGGCACGGGCGGATCGCTCACGTTCGTCGGTGGGCATCCGATTGCCGGCGCGGCTTCGCGCGGGATCGACGCGGCGACGGCCGACCTCTTCTCGGCGCGGCCCTGGGTGCTCACGCCTGAGGGAGGCACGCCGCCCGAGGTCCTGGCGCGGCTGTGCGCGTTCGTGAGGACGCTCGGCGCCGAGCCGCACGTGATGAGTGCAGCCGAGCACGACCGCGTCCTGGCCTTCATCAGCCACCTTCCGCAACTGGCGGCGTCGGCCCTGATGCGCGTGGCTGGCGAAGGGGCGGGGGACGCGGGTCTCGAGCTTGCCGGCCCCGGACTCGTGGACACGACCCGGCTTGCGGACAGCTCGTTCGAGATCTGGCGCGACATCTGCCTGACAAACGCGGACAACATCCGCGTCGCGCTGGACGAGTTGATCGGGGCGCTCGACCACATGAAGACGCACGCCGCCACCGCGCTTCCGCTCGAGCGGGTCTTCGACGAGGCACAGATGTGGCGTGAACGGATGTGCGCGGCTGCCCGCCGTCGCGTCACCGATTCGAACTCGATGCGCCGGAGCCCGTGATCAGCCGTGGACACCGCCGCGATCGCTCCCGTCGGCCATCTCCTTCGCGCCTCCGTCAGCGTGCCTGGCTCGAAGAGTCTGACGAACCGCGCGTTGGTGGTCGCCGCGCTCGCCGAGGGTTCGACGGTGCTGACGAATGTGTTGGTGGCCGACGACACGGTCCGCATGGTCGAGTCGCTCGAGCAGTTGGGTTTCTCCGTGAATGTCGGCGCAGGCGGTGCCGGAACCACGGGCGTGGACGGGTTTGGGGGACGCATTCCCGTTTGCGGCGCCAGGCTTGACGTTGGGAACGCCGGAACGGCGGCTCGCTTTCTCGTGGCGCTCACGACGCTCGGGTCTGGCGACTTCGTGGTCGACGGAAGTCCGCGGATGCGTGAGCGGCCGATCGGGGATCTCCTCGACGGCCTGAGACAACTCGGCGCCGCCATCGAGTGTCCGACGGGCTGCCCGCCCGTCCGGGTCCAGGCGAATGGCCTGGCCGGCGGGCGGGCGGCCATTGACGGGGACACGAGCAGCCAGTTCGTGAGCGCTCTCCTGCTCGTTGCGCCGTACGCGCGGTCACCGGTGGAGGTGGTGGTTGGCCGGCCGCTGTCCTCGAAGCCCTACGTCGACATGACACTGGCCGTCATGGCCGACTTCGGCATCGAAGTCGCGCGCGACGGGTATCGGCGTTTCGCCGTCCCCTGCGGCCGGTATCGCGGCCGGCCCGTCTTCGACGTCGAGAGCGACGCTTCGGCCGCCTCCTATTTCTTCGGCGCGGCCGCCATCGCAGGCGGCACGGTGAGAGTCGAGAAGATCTCGCGCGGCTCGCGGCAGGGAGACATCCAGTTTCTGGACGTCCTGTCGGCCATGGGATGCCGGGTCGAGGAAGGCGGCGGCTGGGTTCAGGTGACCGGATCGCGGGAGTTGCGAGGCGTCGATGTGGACCTGGGCGACATTCCCGACACGGCCCAGACGCTCGCGGCTGTCGCGCCGTTCGCCGGCTCGCCGACCACGGTGCGCGGCATTGCTTCGGCCCGTCTCAAGGAATGTGACAGGGTGTCGGCGACCTGCAGGGAACTCTCGAGACTCGGCGTCGCGGTTCAAGAGCGGGCGGACGGATTCGTGATTCAGCCCTGCCGCGAGATGCGCGCGGCCACCATCCGCACGTACGGCGACCATCGCATGGCGATGGCGTTTGCGCTCGTGGGCCTTCGTGTCCCCGGTGTGTCCATCGAGAATCCCTCGTGTGTGTCCAAGACGTTCCCGAGGTACTTCGAGGTGCTCGACGGGTTGCGCGTGCAGCAGTCCTTGTCGGCCGCAGAGAGGTTGGAGGCAGGATGAACTCGAGGCTCCGGTTCCTGACCGCCGGCGAATCGCACGGACCCTCAGTCGTCGCAATCCTGGAGGGGATGCCTGCGGGGCTCGCGATGAGCGCCGCCGACATTGATCCGGATCTGGCGCGGCGCCGGGGTCTCGGCCCGGCTGGCCGTCCGTATCGAGGCGCAAGTCCGCGAATGAGCCTCGAGCACGACTCCCTCGAGATACTCGGCGGCGTGCTGGATGGCGTCACGACCGGCGCCCCGATTGCCGTCCAGGTCGGCAACCGTGATCACGCGAACTGGAAAGGACGCGCCGTCGAGCCGATGACGGTGCCCCGCCCGGGACACGCCGATCTCGCCGCCGCCTTGAAGTACGGCTACACGGACCTGCAATTCGGTCTCGAACGGTCATCAGCGCGCGAGACCGCGGCGCGTGTCGCCGTCGGCGCGATCTGCCGGAAGCTCCTCGTGGAATTCGGCGTCTCGGTGGGCAGCTACGTCGCCGAAATCGGCGGCGTGGCGGCGGATCTGTCTGCGATGTCCCTCGAAGCCAGGCTGGAGCAGGCAGCGCTCTCCGACCTGGCGTGCCCGACCGCGTCGGGTACGGCCGCGATGGCCCAACGCATCAGCGAGGCTGCCAGGGAGGGTGATACGGTCGGGGGCGTGTTCGACGTGGTCGCCTGCGGCGTGCCTCCGGGGCTTGGCAGCCACGTGCACTGGGATCGCCGCCTGACAGCCAGGCTCGCGGCCGCGCTGATGAGCATCCCTGCGATCAAGGGGGTCGAGATCGGCGAGGCCTTCACGAACGCGCGGTTGCCCGGCACGGCTGTCCACGACGAACTCGGTCTCGCGGACGACGGATCGCGTCTGGTCCGCGGGAGCAACCGCGCAGGCGGCCTGGAAGGCGGCATCACGAACGGCCAGCCGCTCGTCGTGCGCGCGGCGATGAAGCCGATCGCCACGATGACGGCCTCTCTTCGATCGGTCGATCTGGCGACCGGCGCCGTGTCCGCCGCCCGCCACGTGCGATCGGACATCTGCGCCGTGCCTCGCGCTGCCGTCGTCGGCGAGGCGATGGTGTGCGTCGTGATTGCGGACGCGCTCCTCGAGAAGCTTGGCGGCGACTCCCTGGCCGAGATGAAGCCTCGCTACGAGGCCCTGCGCCGGCTGCGGCTGGAGGACCTGCCGATGCGGCGGGAAGGGTCGATCCTGTGGCCGTGAACATCATGCTCTACGGGCCGCCGGCCGCCGGCAAGACGAGCGTCGGGCGTCTGCTCGCGACGCAACTCGGCCGCGAGTTCGTCGATGTGGACGCGCTCGTGTCGCAGCGCGCCGGACTTGCCATCCCGGCGATCTTCGAGCGCGACGGGGAAGCCGCGTTTCGACGACTGGAAGCCGGCTGCTGCGCGGATCTCGCCGAAGGCGGCGGACGGGTCATTGCCCTCGGGGCCGGAGCGCTTCTCGATGCGGCCAGCCGGAGCCGTCTGGAGCGAACCGGCGCGATCGTGTGCCTGCACGCGACTTCCTCCGATCTGATGGCCAGACTCGCGAACGGCGAGGGGCGGCCGCTTCTCTCAGGCATCGATCCGGCCGGCACGCTCGACCGGCTGCTGGCATCCCGCCGGGCGCACTACGAGTCCTTCCCCGAGCACGTCGACACCTCCGGCAGGACCGTCGCAGCGGCGGTCGCCGACGTGGCGGAATCGATCGCGCTCCGCACCCTCACCCTGCAGGCGCCCGGGTTGCGGCACGACGTCGCGCTGGGCTATGGGTTGATCGACGAACTGCCGGCTCTGCTGGCTTCGCGAGGTCTCGACGGGCCGTTCGTGCTCGTCACGGACGAGAACGTGGCTCGGTGTCTCGGGGCCCGACTCCCGGACGGCATCCCGCGCATCGTCGTTCCGGCCGGAGAGGCCCAGAAGACTCCCGCGTCGAGCGCCAGCCTCTGCGGACGTCTGGCTGGCCTCGGTCTCGATCGGACGGGCACGGTCATCGCCCTGGGCGGCGGCGTGATTGGAGATCTCGCCGGTTTCACCGCTGCGACCTTCATGCGAGGCGTCCGGTGGGTCGACGTGCCCACCACGCTGCTGGCGATGGTCGATGCCAGCGTCGGCGGCAAGACCGGCGTGAATCTCCCGGCCGGGAAGAACCTCGTCGGGGCGTTCCACGCGCCCGCGCTGGTCGTGGCCGACCCCCTGGCACTTGCCACGCTGCCGGCCGTCGAACGGGTGAGCGGCATGGCCGAGGTGGTCAAGCATGCCGTGATCGGGAGCCCGAGCCTCTTCGACACGCTCGAGGGGACACGGGCCTTCGGCAGCCTCCGCCAGATTGCCGAGACGATTGGCGTGAAGATCGGGGTCGTTGAAGCCGACCCGTTCGAGCGAGGCGAGCGGGCGAAGCTCAACTTCGGGCACACGATCGGCCACGCTGTCGAAACCGTCTCGGGCTACACGATGCGGCATGGCGATGCGGTCGCGATCGGGCTGGTGGCGGAAGGACGGCTCGCCGAACGGCTGGGAATGGCCGACGGCGGCGACGTCGCTCGGATTGCGACGGTCCTTGACCGCGTCGGCCTTCGCACGACGTATGGCGAGAGTACCGCCGCTCAACTCCGGGCGGCGATGGCCGTCGACAAGAAGAAGGCGGGTGCCACGTTGAGATTCGCGCTCCCCGCGCGCATCGGTGACGTGCGCTACGGAGTCGAGGTCGACAACACGGTGCTGATGGAGGTGCTCGGAGAGGTGTCA
The DNA here is from genome assembly GCA_963809475.1 of uncultured Acidobacteriota bacterium. GTDB lineage: Bacteria > Acidobacteriota > Vicinamibacteria > Vicinamibacterales > JAKQTR01 > JAKQTR01. The sequence goes on along the minus strand of CAWEJS010000002.1, from coordinate 472,817 downwards.
AAGCCGGGCTGAGACGCTGGGGTCAGACGCGAGTCTGACCCCAACGTTCCGGCCCGGCGCGGTCAGCTACCGCCAGTCCTGCCACCGCCCGCCTTGCGGCTGGCGATAGCCGCCGCCATTGCCTCTGCTGTATCCGCCGTACCCGCCGCGCCAGCCGCGCTGCGCGTCGCGGTAGCCCGATTCGTATCCCTGCATGAACCCGCGCCGGTAGATGTCCCGATACTCGTTTCGCGACATGCGAAAGTCGCGGTCATACCCGCGCCCGGCGTCTCGATACCACCGCTCGCGCCGCGGATCGAATCGATCGCGATCGCGCGCGGCGTCGAGACCCTGTTCGTAGCCGTCGTTGAAGCCGCGGTTCAGCGCGTACTCGGTCGCGCCGGATCCGCGATTGCTGCCGTAACCGCCGGGGCCCGGTCGCCCCTGATACGGACCCTGCGATGGGTACTGCGGGCCGGTGCTGAAAACGGTGCCAACGGCGATCCGCGCGGACTGCGCGTTCACCGGCGCGCCAAGCGCAAGGCCAGCCAGCACGACCCCGGCCGCGACGACGAGCGTTGTCGGTTTCATGATGTCCTCCATCGAGCCCGCGCGGCGACCGCGGCGACCGCGTCTCCGCATCGGCCCCAACTTCCAGCCCATGGCTTCTGCCGGCTGACACTGCAAGCCTCGGGCCACCCGGCGCGAGGCCGGATCTGCTGGAAAATGGCTCGACTTGGCTGGTGCGAAGGGCAGCGCGAAGGACAGTCGGCGCGGACAGTGCGGCCAGACGAGGACACGCTCGCCGCCCTGTCCTACTGGGCGACGCACGATCGCGCGTGGAAGACCGCGAGCGGCAAGCGAACGGTGATGGAATGACCAGCCTACGCCGGCCCGACGACGCTCGCGGCGACGAAACGGCCGTCGTGAGACAGACTGACATCGAAGCCGGCGAGAGGTTGGCCCTCGAGGGCGACCACGGGTGGACTCCAGCCCCACTCCCGCCACTGGCGCAGCACTTCCGCGCCCTGCAGTTCCCAGCGCTCGAACAGCCGGCGTGCGACGAGGCGGGCGCGGGCCGACGGGGTTGAGTGCACCGACGCCTGCTCGGCCATGGTGAGCGTGCCGTAGAGCACATGACCATGGTGGACGATGTCGGAGAGGATTTGGCGCGGCGCGCGCGGGGCAACGAATGTGTCGCCGGCGGACTGCTGGATCAGCTGGCCCACGCAGTGAATGTAGTCGCGCGCCGTCTCCCAGCTCACGCGGATGTCGAGGCCATCGAATCTGACCTGCGCCCAGTGACCGAGCGCAGTGGGGGTGGCGGGCTCCACTTCGAACGCCCGGTGAGCGAAGACGACCCGTTCCCGGAGCTTGCACGCGATCTTGTACGCCGCTTCCTTGGCGGCCCACGTCTTCCACAGGGCGAGCGTCGGCGCCGCCGCGTCGAGGATGCGAGCGCGCTCCTCGGGCGTGAACACGCGGTCCATGAACCGCCGGTCCTGTTCCTTGCCCGCCACGCCGGGCTCGGCCAGGTCGACGATGTCGTTACCGATCCACGCCCGCGTCGTCAAAGTACCGGGTCTCCATTTCACTCAGTTGTCCGACAATCTGCATCGCCAGGTCGCGCGCCCCGCGCCTCCCTGCCGACACGGTGGACGGCGCAATCCGCTTCAGTCGGACGACGAACGTCTCGCCCCGGGCCGGGTAGTCGCTGTATGCCGCCTGCCCGCGGCCGCGGAGGAACACGCAGAGGACACGCGTTTCCGGCACGGCCTGCAGGAGTTGCCCCACGCCGTACGTCACGCTCTCGCGATCCACTCGCCCGACGCGGCTTCGGCCCCCCTCGGGGAAGATCACCACCGACTGGCCGCGCGCCAGCAGCCACATCACCTTGTCGAGGGTCTGTCTCGCCTGCTCGGGCGTTCCCTTCCGGACGACGGGGATGCACTTGCCGAGATACCCGATGACGCGCCACGACGAGTACGTGGCGAGGTTGTGCCTGTCGGGAAGGTTCCAGGCGAACGCGTCGCGCCGCCACGCAAAGCGCCAACCAGACGCCAGCGCCCACTGGATGACCAGCGAGTCGATGATCGTCAGATGGTTGGCGCAGATGAGCAGCGGGCCCCGTTCGTGCCCGATCTGCGCCATGAACTCCTCGCGCACGCGTTGGAGGTCCGGGATCCGGTACCGCTGGCCGAACTTCATCCAGGCCGCGAGGGCGCCGTAGGTGAACGGGCTCACGGCCTGCGACAGGGACTCCTGTACGCGCAGCCCGAGCCGGTCGATCCTGAACGCCACGTCGACCTAGCCGGCCGTCGCGGTCTTCTGGACGATCAACTGAACCGCGTCGCCAATCGTGCGCACCTTGTCCGCGGATTCGTCGTCGATCGAGATGCCGAACTCGTCCTCGAACTCCAGGACGATGTCGACCAGACGCGCCGAATTCACGCCCAGGTCCTCGATGATCCGCGTCGCGTCGGTCGCGGCCTCGAGCGCCTCGACGTGCTTCGCGAACGGCTTGATGATGGCGGTCACTTTCTCGCGTGCGGCTGCGTGGTCCATACGTGTCTCCTGTTTCGAAGGTCCGTCACCGGCGGTCGCGCCGACGGCGATCCCCAGATTACGAATCCCATCTCTTCAGTATCAGACATCCGTTGACATCGCCAAAGCCGAAACTGGCCTTGGCCAGCACCTTCGGGGATACCTCGATTGTGGCGTGCGGGATGCTGGCCGCGATCGGCTTGAGGTCGGGATGCAGATCCTCGCAGTTGATCGAGCCGTGGATGAAGCCGCGGCTGAGCTGGAGCACGCACGCGACCGCCTCGATTCCACCCGCCGCCCCGAGCCCGTGGCCGACGAGCGACTTGGTGGAGTTGATCCACGGGAAGCTCTCCGGCCGTCGGCCGAGTGCCCGCTGCCACGTGCCAATCTCCAGGGTGTCGGCCATCGTCGCCGTCAGATGCCCGTTGATCGCGTCCACCGCGTCGGGCCCGATGCCGGCTTCGGCCAGAGCCGCGAGCACGCAGCGCCGGGCACCGTCCGGGTTCGGCGCCGTCATGCTGCCGCCGCCCCGCTGGCCGCCGCAGTTGACGTGGCCTCCCAGGATCTCCGCATGAACCCGGGCGCCGCGCGCCTGCGCCGACGACAGGCTTTCCACCATCAGGAGACCGGCGCCAGACGACGGAACGAAGCCGGCGGCCGTGGCGCTCATGGGCCGCGATGCGGCCTCGGGTCGATCGTTCGACTGGCGAGCCAGGACGCGCATCGCGTCGAAGCCGGCCCAGATGTAGTGCGAGGAGCCCTCCGACCCGCCCGCGAGGACGCGCACCGCCCGTCCATCGCGGATCTTGTGGAACGCATCCACGATGGCTTCGGTACCGGTGGTGCACGCGCTGCTGTTGGTGGTCACCTGGCCGCCGAGGGCGAGGAGCCCGCCGATGAGGGCGCTCACGGAGCTGGCCATGGTCTGTTCGACCACGCGGCTGCCCAGGCGGCGCACCTTGCCCTCATTGACGAGGGGCACGACGAAGTCACCCACCGTGTCCACGCCGCCGATGCCCGTGCCGATGATCGCGCCGGAATCCCGGTCCACGTCGTCGCCGGTGGCCGGCAACGCGAGGCCGGCGTCACGCCAGCAGTCGATCGCGGCGATACCCGCGCACATCATGCTGCTGTTCATCGCGCGCAGGGAGTCTTCCGAGAAGTACTGCCGCTTCGTGTCGTCGCTGATCTCCGGCACGCCAGCGACCTGGCAGCCGAACCCGAGCTCGCTCAGCTTCGGCTGGAATCGGATGCCGGATCGGCCTTCCCGCAGCGCCCGCTCGAACGCGTCCAGGCCGTGCCCGTTTGCGGCTACGACCCCCATGCCCGTCACGACGACCCGCTCAGCCATTCTTGACTCCCACGCCGGAGGCTGTCGTCTGCGCCACCAGGACGCCATCGGCCCCGAACATCTCGATGCGTGACCGCAGTTTGTGCCGCCGCCAGATGAGCCGCTCGCCGCGGATCGTCACCGTCTCGCCGGGCAGCACGGGCCGCAGGAATTCAGATTCCGCCTCGACAAACAGCGTCGTCCAGCCCGAGGCCGCCTCGGCCGAATGGTCCAGAGCGAACAGGTAGATCCCGAGCGCCACGACACCCACCTGGCCCATCGACTCGAGCAGGATCACGCCGGGCGTAATCGGCCGGCCGGGGAAGTGGCCCGCGTAGAAGAACTCGTCAGGGCGGAACGTGTAGCGGCCGCTGATGCGCTGCTCGTCCACCTCGAGGATCTCGTCCACGAACCGGAAGGGGCGCTGCTGGGGCAGCAGTTCCAGGATCCGCGCCGGGCTCAGTCGTTCACCAGGCATCATCCACTCCTCGCCGCACGGGGGCCAGATAGCGCCCTATCCCTTCATCTTCCCGCCGACCGAATTGGCCGATCGCAGCGGGTAGTCCGAATAGCGGATCCCTCTGAAGATGCCGACCTTCGCGTCTTTCACCGTATAGATCGGCTCGCCGTCCACGAGGACCGTGCCCGTGCCGATGGCGATCGCCGCACCGACGTCGGCCAGCTCCGTGTAGCGGCGGATGTCGATCTCGTAGCGGACCAGCGTGTTGTAGGGGCGGATCTGGCCGGTGAACTCGATCTCCTTCGCGCCCAGCGCGCGGCCTCCGCCCTTCGCGCCCCGGACGCCTCCGTAGAGGCCGATCAATTGCCAGACGGCGTCCACGCCAAGGCATCCCGGCTGCACCGGGTCGGCCCGGAAATGGCACTGGAAGAACCAGGCATCGACGTGCACGTCGTATTCCGCGACGATGCGTCCCTGCGGCCCACGGTGGCTGATCTCGACCACGCGGTCAACCATGAGCATCGGCGGGCCAGGGAGCGTCGCGAACCCGTCGGCAGGCGGATCGGTGACGAGTGTGCCACACGCGCACGCGAGCAGTTCTTCTTTGGAGAACGAGGTTCGCTGCAGGAACTCGGCGTATGTCACGAGGGCCTCCGCACATCGATGAGCAGGCCGGCCCAGGTCAATCCTGAACCGACGACGACGAGGGCGATCTCGCACGCCGGCGGGAGGTTCTCCCACTGCTGCGACAGCACGCTCGGGGCGCCGGCGGCGCCGCAATTGCCGAAGTCTTCCACGTTGCGCAGGTGGCGAGCGGGGGAGATCTCCGCGCGCTCGCACACCGTGTTGAGCATCATCAGGTTCGCCTGGTGGCCGATGAACACGAGATCCGAGCGGTCGCGTTCGAGGTGGGTCGCCAGCGCCGCGATGGTCGCGACCGACTTGCGGATGGCATAGCCCTGGACCGCTTGTCCGTCCTGCACGAAGTGGCCGCCCGCCGGGATCACGACCTTGTTCCAGCCGGTCGGATCCGAATGCACGACGCTGTGCTTGACCCGCACCGGCGCCGGCACCCGCGTGGAGACCACGGCGGCCGCGCTGCCGTCGCCCCACAGCACGGCGGTGCGGCGATCGCGGTAGTCGACGGTCCGCGTGGTGTTCTCGACGTTCACCACGAGAACGTAGTCGGGCAGCGCGCTGGGCCGCATCTGCTGCAGGTGGTGCAACTGCACGGCGAAACTCGAACAGGCCGAGTTGATGTCGTACGCCGTGGCGTGGATGCCGAGTTCGGCGGCAATCTGGCAGGCCTCGGCCGGGATCGAGTTCTGAGGGGAACAGCCCCCCGCGATCACCAGTCCGATGTCCGACGGCGCCAGCCCGGCACGCTCCAGCGCGAGGCGTGCGGCTTTCGCACCGGTCTGTGCGTTCGTGTACAGCGATGCCGCGGCTGCCAGCAGGGGCTGTGCGTTCCTGGTCGTGGTGATGTACTCGAGGGGCAGTACCGTGCGACGCGAGCGGATGCCCACACGCTCCATGATCCACGCATCGTCGGTGCCGATGTCGAGCGACGTCAGGAATGCGTTGTCGATCTGGTTCTCCGGGTGAAAGTGCCCCACGCCGTGAATGAACAGATCCCCAAGCGCCGTATCGCCTCTATGCAACGTGCTCCCCCCCGTCCACGCGGATGAGCGCGCCGTTGATCCAGTCGGCTTCGTCCAGGCTCAGCAGGAACACGGCGTTGGCCACGTCCTCGGGCGTGGTCAGCCGCCCGAGCGGATTGCGGAGGCGGGCGCCAGCCTTCATCCGCTCACTGCCGGGGATGACGCGCAGCGCGGGAGTGTCGGTGACGCCCGGCTGGAGGATGTTCGAGCGGATGCCGTGAGGGCCGAACTCCACGGCGATGGCGCGCGACACCGACTCGAGCGCTGATTTCGCGGCGGCCACCGCCGCGTAGCCCCTCCACGCCACCTCGTTGCCCTCGCTCGTGAGGCCGATGACCCGCGCGCTGGCTGCGAACAGGCCTGCTGCGTGGAGCCGCTGCACCCAGGTCAGCAAGCTCGTGCCCATCGAGTGGATGGTGCGTGCCATGTCTTCGTCGTCAATCAGGGCATCGCCGTATGCCACCGGGTTCAGTAACTGGAAGATCGGCTCGCCTTCGTCCGACAGGCGCTGCACGGCCTGATCCACCTGGGCACGTGGGAGCCCGAGCGCGCCCGCCAGCCGATCCAGCGGCTGAGCCTCGTCCGGCGGCCTCGCGGCGGCGACGACGGGTTTGAGGTTGCCGTAGGCGATTGAGTGCATGAGAACGCGAACCCTGCCGGCCGGCTGCACGCTCGCCGTCAGTGTCTCGATGATCGTCGCCATTCCGTCGGGAGAGAGGGCGTCAGTGTTGACGCTGACGAACGGATGGCCGTGGGCGCGAATGACATCGAACTCGCGGCTGATGCGGTCCATGGCCCCGCGGCGGTCGCGGTGCACGATGCAGACGCTCATCCCTTCCGCGCTGAGCTTCTTCGCGGTGGCGAGGCCGAATCCGCTGGACCCGCCGAGCACCACGGCCCACTGCTGTTCAGAAAACCGACTCATCGATGCGTTTCCCTTCTCGACCTGCCGGCCGGCCGCCCGGACGGCGCAGACCTCGGCCCCAAGAGGGGGAGCAGGCGCTGCGGAAAGCCCCAATGCTGTCTCAGCGAGTGTGTTGTCATCTTATCTCACGAGCCTCGAGATCTGACCGAACGAGCGTTCAGTGTTCGAGCAATTGTTCCGCGGCCCCGGTCTTGAAGCGGGCGACGGAGGCCGTGTCATGATGACCTTGCTGACGTTCTCCGTTGCGCACGGCTTGACACACTGATGCCTCTGATCACGCTGGATCGCGTGTCGATCGCATTCGGGCACCTGCCGCTCCTGGACGAGGTGGCCCTGCAGGTCGAGCCCCGCGAGCGGGTGTGCGTGCTGGGCCGGAACGGAACCGGCAAGTCGACTCTCCTCAGGATCATCAGCGGTGAGCAGACGCCCGACTCGGGCTCGGTGCGGCGCGAGCCCGGCGTTCGAATCGCGAGGCTCGATCAGGACGTGCCGCTCTCGGCTCATCTCCCGGTGTTCGACGTGGTGGCCCAGGGCCTCGGGGATCTCACCGCCCTCATCCTGGCGTATCACCATGCGGCGGCGGCCGTGGCCGACGGCGGATCCGACGCATCGCTGGAGAAGCTGGGCCGGCTGCAGCACGAACTGGAAGAGCGGGACGGCTGGCGCCTCGAGCAGCGCGTCGAACTGGTCCTCGCCAGGTTGAGCCTGCCTTCTGAGACGATCGTCGATACGTTGTCCGGCGGGTGGCGGCGCCGCGTGCTCCTCGCCCGCGCCCTGGTCGCGCAACCCGATCTGCTCCTGCTCGACGAGCCGACGAACCACCTCGACATCGACGCGATCACGTGGCTGGAGGACTTCCTCGTCGACTACCCCGGCGCGATCATGTTCGTCACGCACGATCGCGCCTTCCTCCAGCGCCTGGCCACGCGCATCGTCGAACTCGATCGCGGCCGCCTCATGTCCTGGCCCGGCCACTACACGGCCTTCGTGGAGAAGAAGGAGGCGTGGCTGGCGAACGAGGCCGTGCTGCAGGAGAAGTCCGACAAGAAGCTGGCGGAGGAGGAGATCTGGGTGCGCCAGGGTATCAAGGCGCGGCGGACCAGAAACGAAGGCCGCGTTCGCGCGCTCATCGCCTTGCGGGCCGAGCGGGCCGCACGCCGGGACCAGCCGGGGGCCCTGCAGATGCGGGTCGAGGCGGCCGATCCTTCAGGCCGCCTCGTCTTCGAAGCGACTGGCGTCGCCAAGGCGTTCGACGGCACGCCTGTCGTGGCCGGGTTCTCGGCGCGGGTGATGCGCGGCGATCGGATCGGACTCATCGGACCGAATGGCGCGGGCAAGACGACGCTGCTGCGGCTGTTGCTGGGCGAGATCGCGCCCGATGCGGGTGAGGTCCGCCGCGGTGTCAACGTCCAGGTCGCCTACTACGACCAGCAGCGAGAGCAGCTCGACGCCGAGCGAACGCTGTTCGACACGATCGGCGAGGGCAACGATACCGTGACCGTCAACGGACGGTCGCGGCATGTGAACGGCTATCTGGCCGACTTCCTCTTCCCTTCGGAGCGCGGCCGGTCGCCAGTGAAGGCGCTGTCGGGCGGCGAGCGCAACCGCCTGCTCCTGGCGCGCCTGTTCACCCGGCCGGCGAACGTGCTGGTGCTCGACGAGCCGACCAACGACCTCGATCTCGAGTCGTTGGAGCTGCTCGAGGCGCAGCTGGCCGAGTTTCAGGGCACGCTGCTGCTCGTCAGCCACGACCGCGAGTTTCTCGACAACGCCGTCACCAGCACCCTGGTGTTCGAAGGGCACGGTCGGGTGAGCGAGTACGTGGGCGGGTACCGAGATTGGCTCAGGCAGCGCCCCACGCCGGCGGCGCCAGAGGGGCCGCACACGCGCCCCGGCGCTGGAACCCAGGCGCCCGCCAGGATTCGCCCGGCTGGGCCTGCCGGATTGGCGCCCGCGAAGAGGAAGTTGTCCTTCAACGAGAAACGCGAGTTCGCACACCTGCCGGAGCATATCGACGCGCTCGAGCTGGAAGTGCGCGATCTCCACGCCGCCGTCGCCCACCCCGAGTTCTACAAGGAGGGCGCCGCGGCCATCGCCCGGACGCTCGCGCGCGTGGGGGAGGCCCAGCGTGAACTGGACGAGGCCTACGCCCGATGGGTGGAGCTCGAGCCCCGATCGCACTGACGAACGTAGGGACAGGCGCGCGAGAGGAACCGGCACGTTCCCCTCGGGTCGCGATCCTGACCCGCCTCGGACCCTGCGACACCCGTCCCGGTCACTGGTAGCGCAGGCCGCGGGCCCCGACGATAACCGGCGGCTTCACCGCTCCCCAGTCCGTCGCGGCAAGGGCCTCCTCGAGTGTCGGGTAGGCGCCGTTGGAGGCGGCTGAGGTCCATCGCTGGAGCATCTTCACGAAGTTCCGGTCCTGCATGCCTCCCACGACACTGAAGTTCCACGAGATGAAGGCCCGGTCGCCGGCGGAATCGGGGATGCCGACGGCGTGGCTGATGCGGTTAACCATGATGACGCCGTCCTGACGATCCGCGAGCGAGCACCCGTTCACGATCACCAGTCTCGGTCCACGGCCTGCGTTGTTCTCCATGCGTTGCTTTCGCAGGTAGATCGCCGTGGCGGCGGAGTTCCCCTTGGGGGACAGGTCCTTGTTGTCGGCGTCGGGTGCGACCAGGAGCGCCTGCATCAGCTCTTTTCGGGGATCGAGTCTTGTGTCCGCAAGGATGTTCACCTGGTGCGGCGCAACCGCATGCGCGTTGAGGTAGAAGATGTCGGCGCGGCGAAGCGCCTCGGCGATGTCCTTGCGGGTCGCCGTGTTGTCGAGGAGGAACTCCACCGCATGGCCGCGGAACGCGGCCCGGATCTCGTCCTGCCCGTTGTCGGTCGTGCGGTCGAATGCGGTTGCGGCGTCGAAGCCCTTCATGACGATCACGGTGAGCGCCCGGCCCGGTCCTGACACCGTCGGCGGGCCTTGCGGATCGCCCGGCAGGCCCGGACGGGCCGCAGCCTCCGACGACAGCATCCCCAGGGCACAGCACAGCACGACACGCACGGCCGTCTTCATGGAACACCTCCCGTCCGGGTCTCCCGGGGCGTCACCGTACTCTCTGTTCGACGTATGCCTTCAGCGTTCCGGCGTTGGTCGAATTCAGACCCGCCGCAATCGACCACAGGTATTCACACCTGGTCAGATTCGTGTCCACGCCCTGCGGCAAACCGATCAGGGTGTTCGTCGGTGTGCGACCGACGAGGCGGCAGCCGCATCGAGTCGGATCGCGGCTGTTCCATGCGGCGCTCCTTCAAGCCGTCGGGGCTCTTTTCCGGCCGAGCATGACTCATTCCCACCGGCATCCAAAGGCGCATAATACGCCTTGTGCGTGCAGTGCGTCTCGTGTCGGCGTCCCTGTCGTCTCACACGCAGGGACCACGCACGGAGTTCGTCACGGAAACCGGGGCCATTCGCCGGAGGGCATGCTGATGGACAAGAAGGACGTTGTTCTCGCGGCACTGCTGGCGCTCTCGTTCGCCGCGTCGGCAGCGGGCCAGCAGAAGACGGTGTCCGACGACAAGGACTGGTCGAAGCCGGGCGCGTCGTTGAAGGACACGCGCGAAGCCGAGTACCTCGTCCGCGTCGGTGACGTGGACAACCTCGGCTTCGGCTGGCCGGACGGATTCGATCCGTTCTGCGGCCGGATGACCGAGGCGCACGAGTATCCGTGGGAGCCGAACCGGGCCGATCAGCCTGGGTTCGACCGCATCCTGCTCTCGTCGCGGTTCAACCCGGCGGAGCCCAAAGGGTGCGGCGGCGACGGGTACTCGGCGGCCTACGACGCGGTGACGTCCAAGCCCGTTGCCTATACGATCCCGACGGCCGCCCTGCAGGGTGCGACCGTCGCCAACGCGTTCGTCCAGATCTTCATCGATGACTTCCAGGCTCCGTCGATCTGCTCGCAGTTCCAGGTCTCCCTCAACGGCGTCCGTTGTGCGGAGTGCGAGAAGATCTTCAATGCCATCGACCAGACCGGGCCCGTCGGCAAGCTGATCACGATTCCGCTTCCGGAGGAGTTCTATGGCGCCCTGACGTCGAAGCCCTCGGTGTCGCTGACCATCGACGAGGTCACGGGCGCGGCAGACGGGTTCGCCGTCGACTTCGTCCGGCTGCTCGTCAACCGCCGGCGGGTGAATGCGTGCACGGGCACCGTCAACGGCGTCGTCCTGGAGAAGGACACGGACCAGCCCATCGCGAAGGCTCGCGTCTTCCTGGCCGACAGGACCGGCGCACAAACAGATGCCGCAGGCCGATTCATGCTGAAGGGTGTTCCGACCGGATTCGAAGTCGTCGGCGCGTCGGCGCCCGGGTACAACGACGGCGCCGGGACGGCCGATGTCGGCCCCGGAGAAGACAATCCGGACGTGACCATCCACCTCGAAAAGGGCAAGCAGGCCGTGTTCGACCAGAAGCGCATCGCCGTCGGAGAGGCCATCAGCCTCTCGCACATCCTGTTCGATCAGGGAAAAGCCGACATCAAGGCCGAGTCCGGACCCGAACTGGACAAGGTGGTCAGTTTCCTGCAGAGCAATCCTCGCGCGGAGATCGAGCTGTCAGGCCATACATCGGCCGAAGGCGAGGCCGCCCTCAACCGGTCGCTCTCGTACCGCCGGGTGAAGGCCTGCAAGGACTACATCGTATCCAGGGGGATCAACCCCGGGCGCATCATCGCGCAAGGCTACGGTCCGGACAGGCCTGTCGCACCGAACGACACCGAGGTGAATCGAGCCAGGAACCGCAGGGTCGAGATGCGCGTGGTGAGACTGTAGGTCTTCACGGGCACGACTGCATCTCCATGTACGGCATCGGCGGGACGGCGAGGCACGAACCCCTGATCGCTGCGCGACAACGCTTCTCCAGTCGCGGTAAGCTTGGGTCTTCATGGATGAACGTGGGCCAGGCGCTCCGCCGGCCCGTCCGCCGGAGCTGGTGCGATACGAAGGCCTGGACGCGTTCAGGATAGTCGGGGTCCTCGGCGTGGTGCTCGTGCACGTCTATCAGGCGCTGGGCGAGGCGTGGGTGAGCCCCTCGGCGGACATCCTCCTCCGCCTGCGCGCGTGCTCGCTGCCTGGCGTCATCCTCACGAGCTTTTTCGTCGTCACGCGCTCGCTTCTGGCGCACCCCGACCGGCGCTTCGGGCAGTTCTTCTCCCGGCGATTCTCGAGGCTCGAGGTTCCCTGTCTGCTGTGGACGGCCATCTACTGGTTCCTGTGGAACGTCGTGCCGCCGCTCCTGGCCGGCCGGCGCCTCTCGTGGCCGCCGGCCACGCTCTGGCTGAGCGGCTTCGAGCATCTCTGGTTCCTGCAGTTCCTCATGCTCGGAGCCGTGGCGACATACCCGTTCATCCGGCTCGCCGTCCGGTACCGAGGGAGCCGGTGGGTGCCCGTCGTGGCCTGTCTCTCGGCGGCGTTCGCCTACGGCATGTGGATGCGGCCGTACCTGCAGCTGCACGCCGCCAGCGGGTGGATCGAGCACGCCGATCTGAGCCTCCGCGTCGGCATCCGGCAATCCATCGCCTTCGGCACGTACATACCGGTCGGGGTCGCCCTCGCGCTCTCCGCCGACGCGATCGGGGCGCTGTATCGGAGGCGGGCGTTCCGCATCCTGACGCTTGCGGGGTTGGCCGCAGCGCTGGTGGGGCACCTCTTGATGGTGGCGCCCGGGGGGTCGCGCCTGCTCTATAGCGCGGCTGTCTTCGTGGTGCTCCTCCGGCCCTGGCGGCCCGGCTCGCTGGCGTGGCTGGAGCCGATAGCGCGGTACCCGTATCTCATCTACATCCTCCATCCCCTCGTGATGCAGATCGCGGGCGTGCTCTTCGGGTGGGCGTACCCGGCGCCCTCCGGCGCGGCCCTCGTCGCCGGGAGCCTGGGTGTCTTTGCCGCCAGCGGGCTCGTCGCGGTGTCGTTGAGGGCGATCATGCCGAGGGACTGGATCCTGCCGCTGATCCCGGTCCGGATGAGCAGGGGCCGCGGCGTCGCTCCCCAGCACGTCGCCCCGCAGTCTTGATCCTCTGCCGGCACAAGCGTATTGTTCACGCCATGAATAGCATGCTCCGCCATCATGCGCCGGGCGCAGCCGGCTTCGTGCTCGCCGTCGTCCTGCTGGGCCTCGGCGCGCTCCCGGTTGCCGCCCAGACGGCCGCTGCCGGGGACTTCGAAGGCACGGTCCGCGACGCCACGGGCGGCGTGTTGCCCGGCGCGACGCTGGTGCTCACCAACATCGAGACCGGCCTCGAGCGGACCTCGGTGACCAACGAGATCGGCCGGTACCGGATTCCGGCCGTGCCCGCCGGCGCGTACACCCTCAAAGTGTCGCTCGATGGCTTCGCCACGATGCAGCGCGAAGGTCTCCTGCTCGAAGTGGGCCAGGTGCTGCGGGTGGACATCACGCTGCCGCCTGCGGGTGTCAGCCAGGAGGTGACGGTCACTGCTGCGGCGCCCATCGTCGAGCAGGGGCGTACGCAGACCGGGGCGGTCGTGTCGCGCGCGGAAATCGAGAACCTGCCGAGCAACGGCCGCGACTTCCTGAGCTTCTCGACGCAGGTCGCTGGCGTCACCGGGCAGCAGATGAGCGGGCAGGGTAGCGGAATCAGCTTCAACGGCCAGCGCGCGCGCAGCAACAACGTCTCGCTGGACGGGGTGGACGCCAACGGCGCACTCAACGGCAACACGCGCCTGACCGTCAGCCAGGAGGCCGTGCGCGAGTACCAGGTCGTCACCAGCCAGTTCGCGCCCGAGTTCGGCCGGGCATCCGGCGGGCTCGTCAATATCGTGTCGCGCTCGGGCACGAACGACTTCCGCGGCAATGCCTTCCTCTACGTGCGCGACGAGAAGCTGGACGCGCGCAACGCGTTCGTGACGGAGGGCAAGCCGCAGTTCCAGCGGCAGAACTACGGCGGCACGTTCGGCGGCCCGCTGAAGAAGGGCCGCACGTTCTTCTTCGGGGCCTTCGAGCGCATGCAGCGCGACGAGAGCGGCGTCATTACCATCAGCGACGCGGCGGTGGCGGCCATCAACGCCCAGCTGAAGGCCCGCCCGATTCCCGGGAGCACGGTCACCTCGATCGCCAACGGCGTGTACCCGGTCACGCGCCGCGACACGCTGGCGTCGCTCAAGCTCGATCACATGCTGAGCCCGAACAACACCCTGGCGATGCGCTACACCTACGGCAAGACCGTGGAGACGAACGCCGGCGGCATCGGGATCGGCGGCACGATCGCCGAGTCCGGCGGCGGCGGGCAGCGCGGCACCGACCAGTCGTTCCTGCTGGCGTGGACCAACGTCATGTCGCCGTCGCTGCTCGGGGAGGCGCGCCTGCAGGTCGCGCCCCGCTCGCTCACCCAGCTCGCCAACGACGCGGTCGGCCCGCGCGTCACCATCTCGGGTGTCGCCACGTGGGGCCGCAACACGAACGTGCCAGTCATCCTCGACGAGACCACCACGCAGGGCTCCTACACGCTGAGCTGGCAGCGCGGCGCGCACTTCTTCAAGGCGGGCGGCGACGTCTCGCACATTGCGGCGAAGTCGTCGTTCCCGGTGAGCTTCGGCGGGAGCTTCACCTTCGGCAGCCTCGCCACGTTCATCGCCGGCACGCCCTCGACCTTCGCCCAGGGGTTCGGGAACCCGCAGATCGACCTGCCCGACACGCTGTACTCGGCGTTCGTGCAGGACTCCTGGTCGCTGAGCGACCGCCTCACGCTGGTCTACGGCCTGCGTTACGACTATGACGCCCAGCCGCAGCACGTCCCGCGCGACCGGTCGAACCCGCTCGAGGCGCCGCTCGACGACGGGATCCACCGCGATCCCAACAACGTGTCGCCGCGCGCAGGCCTCACCTGGGATCCCATCGGCGGGGGGCGCACCATCGTCCGCGGCGGATACGGCCGCTTCTACGACAAGGTCTTCCTGCTCGTGGCCCGCAACGCGCTGCTCGCCCGCCAGTCGATCTCGCTGAGCGGCGCCAACGCCACCACACAGTTCGCCGCGGGCGCGTTCCCCGAGAGCAACCAGCTGCCGTCGGGTTTCTCGCTCTCCAAGCCCAGCATCAACCTCTCCGACCCGAAGATGTCGATCCCGTACGTGGACCAGGTCAGTTTCGGCGTCGAGCAGCAGATTGGCACGAACTGGTCCGCCGCCGTGAACGTCGTCCGCAACTGGGGCTCGGATCTGCTCGTCTCGGACAACACCAACCTCGGCCCCCCGACGGTCCTCACGGCGGCCAACGCGGCGTCGCTCGGCGTCAGCAGCCCGAGCGCGCAGCAGATCGGGCGGCCGTACTACGGCTCGACCAACCGCCTCAACGCGCTCTACAACAACATCCAGCTCGTGTCCTCGAGCGGGTGGTCGTCGTACTACGGAGTGCAGTTCACGGTGCAGAAGCGCCTCGCCGACGGCTACTCGGTGCGGGCGAACTACATTCTCTCGGAGTCCAAGGACGACGGGTCGGACTTCACGCAGGCCGAGCAGCCCAACGACCCGTACAACCGGCGCGCCGAGCGCTCCTACTCGGCCGAGCACCAGCGCCACCGCGTGACGCTGACCGGCGTCTGGGAGCTGCCTTACGGGCGGAACGACCAGACGGACGGCCACCCGGTGCTGCGCGGCGTGTTCGGCGGCTGGACGATGTCCGGGACGTTCACGTACCGCAGCGGCACGGCCGAGAACCCATCGGTCGGCTCCGACGTGAACGTGGACGGCAACAGCAGCACGGACCGGCCCATCGTCGACGGGGTGATGGCCGGGCGCAACTCGTACGTGGGGGCGGACTACGCGAGCGTGAACCTCCGCCTGTCCAAGCGGTTCAAGTTCGACCGGCGCCGGGCGCTGCTGCTGCAGCTCGAGGCATTCAACCTGTTCAACCGCACGAACTTCGGCGGAGTCAACATGACCTGGGGCACGACGGCAGCGGCGCGCGATACCTTCGGCACCTTCACGTCGGCCAACGCGCCGCGCGAGCTCCAGCTGGGAGTGAAGTTCGAGTTCTGAGGGGCGGGCCCGGACGGAGGCAGCATGCCTTTTCTGGCGTTCGACATGGAGATTGCGAAGCCGGTCCCGACCGGCCCCGACATCCTCGCCACCCGCCCCGGCATCGCCTGCGCGGCGCTGGCGCGGGAGGGAGCCGCGCATCCGGAGATCCTCTTCGACCCGGCCCGGTCGCCCGAGTTGTTCGACCCCGCCACGAGGGCCATGACTCACGAGGGTACGTTGAGGATCTTCGCCGCGTTAGACGAGGCGGTCGGTCGAGGGGACACGCTCGTGACGTGGAACGGCGCGGGCTTCGACTTCCGGCTGCTGGCCGACGAGACCGGCCGCCGCGCGGACTGCGCCCGCCTCGCGCGCAAGAGCGTGGACATGATGTTCCAGGTCCTGTGCGACCGGGGCCACCCGCTCGCCCTCAGCACTGCGCTGAAGGGCGCGGGCCTGCCGTCCAAGCTCGACCGGGTCACGCTCCGGAACGGCGAGTCCATCACGATTGACGGGGCGGCTGCTCCGGTGTTCTGGCAGGCGGGGGAGTTCGCCGCGGTGATGGAGTACTGCGCGGCCGACGCGGCGGGCACGCTGGCGCTCGCCGTCGCATGCCAGCGGAGCCACCGTCTGGCCTGGGTCAGCCAGAAGGGACGCCCGAACGAGATCTACCTGCGGACGGGCTGGCTGACGGTGGAGCAGTGCCTGGATCTGCCGCTGCCGGACACGAGTTGGATGACCAGCCCGATGACCCGGGACAGCATCGTCGGGTGGACGACGCCGTCCCGGTAGACGGTTACGTGAGTTCCTTGATGAAGATGTTGCGGAAGCGGATCTCGGATCCGTGCGTCTGCAACTCGATCGGGCCGCGGTCGAGCACAGGCTGGGTGCGGTCGAAGTAGTTGTCGAGCACCTGGCCGTCCACCGTCTGCTGGCCATTCAGCCAGATCCACACCTTGGTGCCGACCATCCTGATCCGCAGCGTGTTCCACTGGCCGACCGGATTGTCCGCCTTGACCAGCGGGAACTTGCCCGGATTGTCGGGGTTGTTGTTCCACAGGGCCCCGGAGCCCTTCGCGACGCCGTTGGCGACCTCGCGCGGATTCGACGGATCCCAGATCTGCACCTGCGGGAAACTGCGCAGATAGATGCCGGAATCGCCGTTCGCGCTGACCATCAGCCAGTCGACGTACATCTCGAAGTCGCGGTAATCGCGGGCGGTCGCGAGGTGCACGCCGCGGCCGTCGGACACGATCTCGCCCTTCGCGGTGTCCACGCGCCAGTGCGCGTCGCGGTCCGCGTTCCATTCGGCCTTCTTCGCGGCGAGCTGCTCAGGGGTGAGTTTCGCCTGCTCGTAGGGGCTGTACGTGCCCTGCCGGCCGACCCAACCCGACAGGTCCTTGCCGTCGAAGAGGCTGACGAACCCGGCCGGCGGCTTGTTCAACGGGCGATCCTGTGCGACAGCCGCGGAACACGCGAGTGCCGCCGCGGCCAACGCTCCCACTATCAGTCTGCGCTTCAAAGAACCCTCCTTCCTCATCCCCTGAGGTGCTTGTTGAAGAACTCGATCGTGCGCGACCAGGCCAGTTTCGCCGCGGCCTCGTCATAGCGCGGCGTCGTGTCGTTGTTGAAGCCGTGCTGCGTGCCCGGGTACTGGTGCATCGTGTAGGGCACGTTGGCGGCCTTCAGCGCAGCCTCGTACGCGGGCCATCCGGCGTTGATCCGCGCGTCGTTCTCGGCGTAGTGGATGAGCAGCGGCGCCTTGATCTTCGCCACGTCCTCCGCGGCGGGCTGGTTCCCGTAGAACGGCACGGCCGCACCCAGATCCGGCAGGCGCGTGGCCAGCATGTTCGCCATCCCGCCGCCGTAGCAGAACCCGACGACGCCGATCTTGCCGGTGCACTCCGGACGGGCCTTCAGGAACGCCGCGGCCGCGACGAAGTCCTCGCGGGTCTTTGCCTGGTCGAGCTTGGGGAAGAGCTCACGCGCCTTGTCCTCGTCGCCGGGATAGCCGCCGAGGGGCGCCAGCGCGTCCGGCGCGAACGCCACGAAGTTGTCGAGGGCCAGCCGGCGCGTGATGTCCTCGATGTGCGGGTTGAGCCCGCGGTTCTCGTGGACCACCAGGATGCCGGGCAGCTTGCCCTTCGCGCCCACGGGCCGCGCCAGGTAACCGCGCATGCCGGCATTGCCTTGCGGCGACGGGAAGGGGAGCATCTCCGTCACGATCCGCGTGTCGTCCTTGGCCACCTGCTGGGCCTCGGCGAACCGCGGGTTGAGGGCGTCGAGCAGCACCGCGGCCGTCACGCCGCCGGTCGCGTACTTCGCCGCCTTTTCCAGGAACCCGCGGCGATCGATGGCGCCGTGCACGTATGCGTCGAACAGGATCAACACGTCCGGGTCGAAGTCACTCGCGTTCCTGCGTTCCATGTTCAGACCTCCAGATTCTGATACCCAGGCGGGCGGCGGACTCAGTCAATACCGCCAGCTTGCCAGATCCGCGCCCGCCGGCGCGGTCGTCAGGATCCGCTGCTCCAGGCTCCTGAACCAGTACGAGTCGTCGTGGCCCGTCCAGCAGTGCTCCGCGCGATCGCCGTACTCGACGACCGCGTCCGCCGGAGGGTTCGCCGCCTTCTTGAGGAACGCCTCCATCAGGTACACCGCGTTGTTCAGGTACCACGTGTCCATGTCGCCGACGTAGATGTGGAGCTTCCCGCGGAGCTTCGGCCCGAGCGTGGGCCAGTCGCGCTCGAGGATCGCCCGCAGGTCGTAGTGGTCACGCCAGTGCGCCGCGACGGCGTGGTCGATCACACCGGTGACCGGGTCCCAGATGGGCTTCGGGTAGCCATCGGCGCCGACGGGGGAGTAGACCGCCTCCCAGATCGCCCACTGCTCGCCCGACCGGCTCTTCGTGCCGAGCACCTGCTCCCAGCGCGTATCTTCTTCGACTGTCGCCTGCAGGTGGCCCAGGTAATTGCGGCCGTCCGGGTGCGGCGTCTTCTTCCAGTCGCTGTTGATGTAGAAGGCGTTCTTCTCGTCGTAGATATTGACCGTTTCGTACTGGCGGAAGTCGATCGAATCGGGGCACGCGCCCCATGCGCCGTTGTAGCGGTCGGGATAGAAGATCTGCGACGCGAGTGCCTCCCATCCCCCGGTCGACCCGCCAAAGAGGCCGCGGGCCCAGCCCTGGCCGATCCCGCGGAAGCGCTGCTCGACGTAGGGAATCAACTCGTCGTTGATCGCGTCCCCGTACGGCCCGACGTTCTCCGAGTTCACCGCGTACGAGTCGTCGTAGTACGGGTTGGCGTGCTGGATGAGGAGCATGATCATCCGGGGGAAGCCGGGGCCTGTCCAATCCCTGAAGAACTGGCCGTTGCCGCGCCGTCCGCCCTCCGGGGCGCCTGGCTCGGGCGGGAAGCCGCGCATCTCGCGCGGGAAGTGCCCGTGGTTGATCATCAGCGGGTACCGGGCGTCCGGATGCTCGTCGAACCCCTCGGGCAGGACAACGATCGCGCCCAGATACATCGGGCGGCCCCAGAACGTCGTCAGGCGCTCGCTCTTCAGCTTCAGGTACTTGACGTACTTCGTGTCCTTCGGCTCGGGTAGCGGCGGGATCTCCCGGTCCAGCGAGATGCGGACGATGGTGCCGGCCCGCGGATCGAGATGCACCTTCAGCGGCGTGTTCAGCAGGTTGCCCGGGGCCCGGTTCCAGTGCTGGCCCTCGCCGCGATCCATCGGCAGCTTCACCGTGTGGCCGTCCGCACGGTGGAACGTCTCGTACTTGTGCAGGACCGCCTGCACCCAGTAGTCGCCCGGCGGGACCTCGTCGAGGCTCTGGAGCGGAAACCCGGGCGTCCGGCCGTCGATCACGGCCTCCCGGCCGGGCGCGAGACCGGTGACGTCGATGCCGAACGACAACTGCGTCGCGGGATTGTAGACGTCGTTCTGGAACCGCGGCTCCCGCCTGTCGTTGTTCGACACGACCAGGATGATCCGGCCGTCCAGCGGCTGCGGGCTGCGCGCCGCGGGAAAGGAGAGTGCGAACCGCAGCCCGGTCGCCCCGGTGCGGGCGGCGGCGCCGCGCCCCTGGGCATCCAGCACGTGCAGTCCCGCGCCGAGAATCAGCGCGCCCGCGAGCGCGGCGGCAAAGCGTCTGGTCACCATATCAGTATCGCCAGCTCAGATCGGCCCCGGCAGGGGCGGTCATCAGCATCCGCTCGATCATCTTCGGGATGTAGCGCTGCTCCGGCCGCTGGCCGGCGTACTCCGGCGTGCCGGCGTAGCAGTGCGGCTGCCGCTTGCCGATGTCGAAGCTCCCCGCGTAGTACGGGTCCTTCGTGCGCTCGAGGAACTCCTGCAGCTTGAACGCGGCTTCCTCGAGCAGGAACGTGTCCTGGTCGCCGGCGAAGATGTGCAGCTTCCCGACGAGCTTCGGGCCGAGCGTCTTCCACTCGCGCTCGAGGATGTAACGAAGGTCGTAGTGCTCGCGCCAGGTACTCGGCCACCGAGCGGTCGATGACGCCGGTCCACTTGTCGTAGAGCGGCTTCGGGTAGCCGTCGGGCCCGGAGGGACCGAACACGGCCATGAAGATGTCCATCTGCTCGCCCGAGCGGCCACGCGTGCCGAGCACGGCCTCGTAGTGGTTCGCGTCGAGCTGCGACAGAAACGTCTGATCGTCGAGCCCGCGGTTCCACGGCCGGACGGGCGTCCGCTTCCACTCGCTGTTCGGATAGAACGCGTTGTCGTCCTTGTAGATGTCGATGGCCTGGAAGGAGGTGAAGTCCACCGGATCGGGGCAGAAGGTCCAGGTGCCGTTGAGGCGGTCCGGGTAGAAGACCTGCCACGCGAGCGATTCCCATCCCCCGGTCGAGCCGCCGTAGGTCATGCGGGCCCACGCGTCCGGAATGCCCCGGACGTCCTTCTCGACGCGCGGGACGAGTTCCTGCCACAGGGCGTCGCCGTACGGCCCGTTGTTCGCCGAGTTCACCGCGTAGGAGTCGTCGTAGAACGGCGTGGGGTGCTGGATCTGGACGATGATGACGCGGCCCATCTTCCCGGATACCCAGTCGTCGTAGAAGCGGGAGTCGCCCTGCTGCGGCCGCGCCTGTGCGCTCGAGGCCGCCGGGCCGGCCCGCGGCTCGCGGAAGCCGTAGAACCCGCGCGGGAAATGGCCCTGGTCGTAGAGGACCGGGTAGTGCGCGTTCGGATGCTCTGCCCACCCTTCAGGCAAGAGCGCGATGGCGCCCAGATAGATGTCAGTGCCCCACCACGTGCTCAGGATGTCGCTCCGGAACTTCAGGTACTTGACGTACTTCGTGTCCTTCGGAGCCTCGAGAGGCGGGTTCTTCTTCGCGAAGGCGATCTTCATGACGCCGCCCTTCGCGGGATCGATCCGGACCTTCTCGACGTTCGTCACGAGGTTCCCGGGAGACCGGCGGTAGTCCTGGCCCTCCCACTGGTCGAGGTGGACCTTGATCGTGTGGCCGTCCGCGCGCGTCACCGTGGTGTAGACGTTCAGCGTCGCCTGCACGAAGTAGTCGCCCGCCGGGATGTCGCGCAGGCTCTCGACCGGCCAGCCGCGCGTGGACGCGTCGATGACGGCGGCCTGGTCCGGCCGGAGGCCGTCCACGTCCACGCCGAACATCGGCTGCGCGTCCAGGCCGGTCATCCGCGCCATGCGCGGTTCGGGCGAGTCACGCCGCGAGAGAACGAGGATGATGCGGCCGTCGATCGGCTTCGCCTCGAGCGCGGCCGGGAACGACACTTCGATCCGAAGCGGCCGGGACGCCCGGGATTCGAGCGGCACGGCGCTCGCGCCGATCGCGGCGGCGACAGCCAACCCGGCGACGATGCGGGAACGGAACATGACGGCCTCTCCAGGGGACCTTCCGCGAGCGTACCACAGGAAAGGGGTCAGGTCGCGGCTGCGCGCGGCGCGGGTTGTATACTTCCCCAATCATGACGCTTGGACCCGTGCTCTCCGGCCCGCAGCAGGACGCGCTCGCCGCCGAGCGCACGTTGCTCGGCACCCTGCGGACCGCGCTCGCCCGGGCCGGCGTCGACGACGCGGCCCTCGCGGATCTCACGCGGTCAACCGCGCAGCTCGACGAGCTGTTCCTGCTCGTCGTCGTGGGCGAGTTCAACTCGGGCAAGAGCGCGTTCATCAACGCGCTGCTGGGCCGCCCGCTGCTTCCCGAGGGCGTGACGCCCACGACCGCCGAGATCAACGTGCTGACGTGGGGCCCGGAGGAGACCAGCCAGCTCACGCCGGAACGCACGCGGCTGATCACGGCGCCCGTCGATCTCCTGCGCGACATCCACGTGGTGGACACGCCGGGCACCAACGCCGTGATCCGCGCGCACGAGGTCCTGACCACGCACTTCGTGCCCCGCGCGGATCTCGTGCTGTTCGTGACGTCGATCGACCGCCCGTTCAGCGAGTCCGAGCGGCTCTTCCTCGAGCGGATCCGCGCGTGGGGGAAGCACGTCGTGTTCGTGGTGAACAAGCGGGACCTGGTCACCCGCGCGGACGAGCTCGACGAGGTGCGGCGCTTCGTCCTGGCGAACAGCGGACAGGTGCTCGGGGCGGAGCCGCCGCTGTTCTTCGTGAGCGCCCGCGACGCCCTGCGCGCGAAGCTGGGCCAGCCGGACTCGTGGGCGGCGAGCGGGTTCGAGCCCCTCGAGCGCTTCATCAAGGACACCCTGGACGACGAGGGCCGCTTGCGGCTCAAGCTCCTCAACCCGCTCGGCGTCGCCCGCCACGTCGTGGACGCGCGCCGCGCGACGGTCGACGAGCGGCTGGATCTGCTGGCCGGCGACTTCGCGACGCTGGACGACGTGGATCGCCAGCTGGCGCAGTACCGAGCAGGACCTGGCGCGCGACTTCGGGCCGAGGATGGCCGCGATCGACAACGTCCTGCTCGAGCTGGACCGCCGCGGCCAGGCTTACTTCGACGAGATGATGCGCCTCGCGCACATCGTCGACCTGCTGAACAAGTCGCGGATCCAGGAGACGTTCGAACGGGACGTGGTGGCCGACGCGCCGGCCCTCATCGAGCGCCGCGTCGACGAACTCATCGACTGGCTCGTCGAGTCCGACCTGCGCCAGTGGCAGGCCGTGACCGCTCACCTCGCCTCGCAGCGCGCCGCGTACCGCGACCGGGTGGTCGGCGGCGACATCGACCACTTCCGGTCGGACCGTGCGCGGCTGATCCAGTCGGTGGGCAACGAGGCGCAGCGCGTCGTGGAGACGTACGACAAGCGGGAAGAGGCGCGAGCGCTCGCCGAGAGCGCCCGGAACGCGGTGGCGGCGGCGGCAGCCACCGGCGTCGGCGCCGTCGGCCTCGGCGCCATCGTCACGATGGCGGCGAGCACCGTGGCCGCCGACGTCACCGGCATCGTGATGGCCAGCGTCGTCGGCGCCATCGGTTTCCTGATCATCCCGGCGAAGCGCCGGCGCGCGAAGCTCGAGATGCGCGAGAAGGTGAGCGCCCTGCGCGCGCGGCTCTCTGCTGCCATGCGGACCGAGTTCGAGAGCGAGGTCGCCGGCAGCGTGCAGCGGATCCGCGACGGCGTCGCCCCGTACTCGCGGTTTGTCAGGGCCGAGGGCGAGAAGCTCAAGGCCGAGCAGGCCGAACTCGCCCGCTTCAGCGGGGAGCTGGAGGCGATGCGCGGGCGCGTCGAGGCGCTCACCCCGGCGTCCTCCCCCGGCGCCGCGGCGCGCGAACCGCGGTAGAATCGACCGCGCGAGCCGGAGGCTGTGGTCCTTCGCGCCGGGTCTCATTCAGGAGGGCATCGATGAAGGGAAGGGACATCACCAGGATTGCCGGGTTCGCCCTCGTGTCCGTGATGGCGCTGTCGCTGGCGGGCTGCGGCACGACGATCAACAGGATCATGGCGGACCCGTCGCACTACCGCGACCGCCAGGCCAAGATCTCCGGCCGTGTCGTCGACAGCTACTCCTTCGGGCCCCGCGGCGCGTTTCTCATCGACGACCGGACCGGCCGGCTCTGGGTCCTGTCCGACCGGGGCGTGCCGCGCAGGGGCGCGTGGGTGAAGGTCACCGGCACGATCCGCGAAGGCTACAACATCGGTGCGATGGGCGACCGGCTCAGGCTGCCCATGGGCCTCGAAACCGGCATTGTCCTCATCGAGGACTACCACAAGGCGAGATTCTGAACGCTGACGACCGGCTCACGCGGGCAATCGGCCCGTGGTCGCTCGGGGCCAACGCCGTCAACCTCTCGGTTGGCGCGGGGATCTTCGCGCTGCCGGCTGCCGTGGCCGCGATCCTCGGCCCGGCCGCGATCCTCGCGTACCTCGTCTGCGGCCTGGCGATCGCGCTGGTGCTCGTCTGCTTTGCCGAGATTGGGACCCAGGTCACGCGATCCGGCGGAGCCGTCGCCTACATCGAGGACGGCTTCGGGCCGATGGCCGGCTTCCTCGCCTGGGCGGTCTATTCGCTCGGCTTCTGCGTGGCGTCGAACGCCGCCGTCGCCACCGTCCTGATCGCCGCATTGGGGAGCACCGTCCCCGCCCTGGGGGCGGGAGCGGGCAAGGTCGCCGTCCTGGTGGCCCTCTACGGCGTGCTCGCCGCGGTCAACATCCGGGGCGTGCGGATCGGCGCGCGAGTGACGGTGGCCACGACCATCGCCAAGCTGTTGCCCCTGCTCGCGATCCTTGGCGCGGGGCTGCTCGTCATGCGGTGGGATGCGCTGAGGTGGACCGGATGGCCCACGCCCGGCCAGATTGGCGAGGCGTCGCTCCTGCTGTTCTTCGCGTTCAGCGGCGCGGAGGCCGCCGTGACGCCGAGCGGGGAGATCGTGGACCCGGTCCGCACGATCCCGAGGGGATTGCTGGGCGGCACCGCCTTCGTGATCCTGCTCTACGTCGCCGTCCAGGTGGTCAGCCAGGGCATCCTCGGCGCCGGGCTCACGGGGCACGCACAAGCCCCGCTCGCCGACGTGGCGGCGCAGGTGTTCGGGACCGCCGGGCGGGGACTCGTGATTGCGTGCACGACACTGGCGACGCTGGGGCTGCTCGTGGGCGATCTGCTCGCGACGCCGCGGTCCTTCCTGCCGGTCGCTGAGGACGGGATGCTGCCGGCCGCGATGGCGGCGGTCAACGAGAGGTACCGGACGCCGCACGTCGCCATCGTCGCGTACGCGTCGGCGTCGTGCGTCTTCGCGATCTCGGGGGCGTTCAAGCCGCTCGCGATACTGGCCAGCGTGTCGCTGCTCCTCGTCTATCTGGCGATTTGCGCGGCGGCGCTGAAGCTGCGACTGACGAGACCACTGCCGCCGGGCGCGTTCCGGGCGCCGGGCGGACCGCTCGTCCCGGTTCTTGGCGCGGTGACGGTGGTCTGGCTCCTCGCGCACTCCACGCGCGGCGAGGCGGTGGGATTGGCGATCGCGGTCGGCACCGCGGCCGCGTACTACCTCGCCCGGCGCCGGTGGATCCGCAGCCGGATGCCGTCAGCGGTGACGCAGCCGGAGGACGTCGGCTAGCCGCCCTCGCAGCCGCGCGTCCGCCGCTACTTCGCCGGCGGCGGCGCGGCGCCGCCATCGAGCGTGCCGGCTGCCCACTCCAGGTTCACCTTCGCCACGCGGTAGCCCCGCTGTGCCGACGCGAGATTGGCTTGGGCCGCCTGCACGTTGAGCTCCGCGTCCTGGACGTCCAGGCGCGTCTTCACGCCAAGCTCGAACCCCTTTTCCGCGAGCGCCAGGAGCCGCTCCGCCTGCTTCACGGGGCCGCCGAGCGCGCTCAGCAGTTCGGCGGCCTCCCGCGCCGCGTCCACCGCCGTGCGGACTTCCAGCGCGATGGCCTCCCGCAGCTTGAGGGCCTCGATGTCGAGCGTGGCCCGGTTGCTCCGGGCCTGGGCCACCTGGCCTTTCGTGCGCCAGCCGTCGAACAGCGGCACGGTCGCCACCAAGGCGGCGTTCCACGCGGTGCCGGTCCCGGAGAGCGTCGAGATGGCCACGCGCTTCTCTCCCCAGGCCGCGGAGAAATCCACACGGGGCTTGCTGCCGGCGCCCGCGATCTTGATGAGTTCGCTGTAGATGCCCTGTTGCGACGCCATTTCGCTGAGTTCAGGCCGGTTCTGGAGCGCCTTCGCGAGCACCTCGTCGTAGCCCGGTACCGGCTCGACCGCAGTGGCCAACGTCCCCTCGACATCGACCTCGCGCGGCTCTGCCAGAAGGAACCGCAGCTGTTCCCTGGCCGCCCGCACGATGTTCTGCGTGCGAATCACCGCCGGCTTCGCGTTCTCGACCGCCACCTGTGCGGCGAGCACGTCGTAGTCGGTCGCCGTCCCGGCCGCCTGGCGTTTCGTCACCTCGTCCAGGTGCCTGGCCTTCTGGGCCACGTCCTGCTGGGCGATCCGCACGGCCTCACGCGCCGCCAGGATGTTGTAGAACGAGGTGGTCACGTCCTTGCTCACGGCCTGCTGGAACCGCCGCAGCTGATGGCCGCTGTAGGCGAATCCGAGCTTCGCCGCCCGGATCGCGGCGCCCACCTGGCCCCACGTGAAGACGGTCTGATTGAGCGAGATGGTCGCGGACCGGGTACTGGTCGCCCCGCCGAAGACGTCACCGAAATTGACCCCGCCGCTGTCGGAACCGGAGTCCGACGACGGCATGAGCCCCGAGAACAGCTTGCTCTGGCTGTTGTCGGCGTAGCGCGTCAGCGATCCGCTGACGGAGACCTTGGGGAGGGCCGCGGCGCGCTCCTCCTCGTACTTGCCCTGCACCCACTTCTTGTATTCGGCCGCCTTCTGGATGTCGCGGTTCTGGGACGCCGCGATCGCGAGGGCCTGCTCCAGCGTCAGTACACGCACCTCGGCGGGCGCCGTGTTGGCCGCGGCCTGTGCGACGGCGTCGGCAATCGGCGTGGTCGCCGGAGCTGCCGGCGTTGCCGCCCCCGAATGGGCAGGGGCGGGCGGCTGCGCCCACGCCGACGGGCCGCCGGAGAGGACCATCATCGCCACCAGCCCGGCCGTGGTCGCCGCGGCGGCAGCCTGCTTCTTCCGGCCGAACAGCCACTCCGTGACGTCGTCGAGGATGGTGTAGACGACCGGCACGACGATCAGCGTGAGCAGGGTCGACGTGATCAGGCCGCCGACGACCGCGCGGGCCATGGGCGCCCGGAACTCCGCGCCCTCGCCCATGCCGAAGAACAGCGGCAGCATGCCGAAGATCATCGCCGACGTGGTCATGAGGATCGGCCGCAGCCGCGTGCGGCCGGCATTGATGGCCGCCGTGCGGCGGTCCATGCCGCGCCGGCGCAGCACCTTCGTGTAGTCGACGAGCAGGATCGCGTTCTTCACCACGAGGCCCATCAGCATGACGAGGCCGATGAGCGACATGATGCTGATCGTGTCCCCCGTGATCAGCAGCATGCCCGCCATGCCGACGATCGAGAGCGGCAGCGAGAACATGATGGCCAGCGGATCGATGAACGACTCGAACTGCGCCGCGAGGATCAGGTAGACGAAGATGATGGCGAGCAGGAGCGCTTCGGCCAGGTAGCCGAAGGACTCCATCATCTGCTCGCTCTCCCCGCCCAGGATCAGCCGGTAGCCCGGCGCCATCTTCACGCGCGCGGCGGCGGCCATGGCCATCGTCCCCGCGTTGCCGAGGGGCACCCCGTCGAGGTTGGCGTCCACGGTCACCTGCCGCGCGAGGTCGCGCCGGCCAATCTCCGCGGCCGACGCGGCGCGGGTGAAGGTGATCAGATCGGCGAGGGGCACGAGGGTGGCCCCGGCCTGGGACGGCACCGAGACCTCGAGATCCGCCACCTGTCGCACGTCGCCGCGGAGGGACTGGGGCAGGCGCACGCGAACGTTCACCGACTCGCCCGCTTCGTCCTCATATGTCGAGACAACCTGGCCGCCGACGAGCACGCCGATCGTGTTCGCGAGGGTGCCGCTGCCGAGGCCGGTGGCCGCGGCGCGCTCCCGGTCGACGACGAGGCGGTACTCGGGGATGTCGTGCTCCATCTGGGCCTCGATATCGACCACGCCCGGCACCGTGTACAGCTCGCGCTTCACCGCCGCCGCGTACTGCTTGAGCGTCGTGATGTCGTCGCCCCGGACGAGGATGGCCAGCTGCTTCTGGTAGGCGTCGGCGTCCGCCTGGATGTTGAGCTGCAGCCCGGGGACCTTCTCCAGCCGCCGGCGCGTGTCATGGACGAACCGCTGGAGGGTTCCGGAGCGCTCGGCCTTGGGCACGAGCTTCACGAACACGGTGGCGTTCCGCACGGTGTCCGAATCGCCCGCGCCGATCGAGGCGTAGGTGTACTGCACCTCCTTCGACTCGGACAGGGCCTTCAGCACCTCGGTGAGCCGGCCGCGCGTCTCGGCCATCGAGGACCCGGGCGCGCTCGTGAACTTGACCGCGAACTCGCCCTGGTCCATGCCCGACATGAACTCGGTCGGCAGGATCGCGAAGATCGCGAGGCCCGCGGCGAACGCCACGACGGCCGCGAACGACACGAGCGCGCGATGGTCGAGCGCCCAGCCGATGACGCGCTTGTACCCCTCGGCCATCCGCTCGAACCAGTCGTTGAACGCGTCCAGGGGCCTGTGCCACCAGCTCCGTTTGCCCTGCCGCAGGATGTCCGGGTCGTGCCACCGCGAGGACAGCATCGGGTCCATCGTGAACGACACGAACAGCGACACCAGGACGGCGAACGCCACGGTCAGGCCGAACT
This sequence comes from uncultured Acidobacteriota bacterium, assembly GCA_963809475.1. Taxonomy (GTDB): domain Bacteria; phylum Acidobacteriota; class Vicinamibacteria; order Vicinamibacterales; family JAKQTR01; genus JAKQTR01. The sequence goes on along the minus strand of CAWEJS010000002.1, from coordinate 444,188 downwards.
GGTAGAAGAAGCGGCCGACGATGCCCTTCATGAACGCGACCGGGACGAAGACCGCGACGATGGACATCGACGTCGCGAGGACGGCCAGCCCGATTTCGTCCGTGCCGTGCATGGCCGCGTCGAAGTGATCCTCGCCCTGCTCGAGGTGCCGGACGATGTTCTCCCGCACGACGATCGCGTCGTCGATGAGGAGCCCGATCGCCAGCGAGAGCGCCATCAGCGTCATCATGTTCACGGTCATGCCGAGGAAGTACATGACGATGAACGACGAGATGACCGAGACGGGCAGCGTCAGGCCCGTGATGACCGTGGACCGCCACGAGTTGAGGAAGAGGAACACGATGAAGACCGTGAGGATCGCGCCCAGGACCAGCGTCATCTTCACGTCGGAGACCGCCTCGCGGATGAACACCGAGGAGTCGCGCACGACCTGGATCTCGACGCCCGCGGGCAGCCGCGTTTTCAGCTCCTCGATCGCCGCCCGCACGCCGTCCACCACCGCGACGACGTTCGCCCCCGTCTGCTTGGTGATGTCGATGGCCACGGCGGGCTCGCCGTTGATGAGCGCCAGGGAGCGCAGTTCCTCGACGCCGTCGCGGACGTCAGCGACGTCCGAGAGCCGGATCGGCTCGGCGCCGCGGCGGCTGATGACCATGGACCTGAAGCCGTCCACGCTGGCCGGCTTGCCGGAGATGCGCAGCGGCATCTCGGTGCGGCCCTGCGTCAGGCGTCCGAGCGGCGTGTTGACGTTCTCGGACGCGATGCCGCCGACGACCTCGTCGATGCCCATCCCGAGCGCCGAAAGGCGCGCCGGATCCACCTCGACCGTCACTTCCCGGTTCGTCGCCCCGACGAGCTTGGCGCGCGCCACGCCGGTGATGTTCTCCAGGCGCCGCTTGATCGTGCGGTCCGCCAGCGCCGTCAGGTCGCGGGGCGCCATCGTCTTCGACCGCACCGCGAGCGACATGATCGGCATCGCCTGGAAGTCGAACTTCTGGATGACCGGGTCGCTCATGCCGGCCGGCAAATCGCGGCGGATCGCGTTGATCTTCGCCCGCGCCTCCTGCGAGACGTCGTTGATCTTGACCTCGAGCTCGAACTCGACGACCACCGTCGAGAAGCCTTCGCGCGAAATCGACTGGACGTGCTTGACGCCCGCGATCGGGTTGACCGCCTCCTCGATCTTCCGGCTGACCTCGCGCTCGACGGCTTCCGGCGAGGCCCCGGGGTACTCGGCGATGATCGACAGGACCGGGATCTCCACCGATGGCATCAGCTCGATCGGCAACCGGCGCATGGAGAACAGGCCCACCGTGACCAGGGTGAGCATCATCACCGTGGCGACGACGGGCCGCTTGATGGAGAGATTGGAGAGGAACATCGCTACGCTCCCTCGCCCGTCACGATCGCAATCCGGTCGCCCTGCTGGAGCGAGAACCCGCCGCGAATGACCACCGCGTCCCCGGCCTGCAGGCCCGACACGATCTCGACGGACCGGCCGTTCGAGAGACCGGTCTTCACGACGTGCTTCTCGGCCTTCTCCCCGCGGGCGACGAACACGTCCGCCGTCTGCTGCTCGACGTTCCAGTTCAGGATCGCCTCGCGCGGCACCTGGAGCACGTCCAGGCGGCTGGACACGACGACGCGGCCCTTGACGAAGGCGCCGCCCTTGAGCAGGCCGTCGCGGTTGGGGACCTCGACCACGACCTTGGCCGAGCGGCTGGCCGCGTCGATCATCGGGTTGATGAACTTCACCTTCCCCGTGAAGGTCCGGTCCGGCACCGAATCCGTGGTGAACGCGATCTCCTGGCCGACGTGCACCGCCGCGAGGCGCGACGAGGGGATCGACACGGTGAGGTCGAGCAGCCGGTTGTCGACGATTCGGAAGACGGGCGTGCCGCTGCCCATGTTCTCCACGCGATCGCCGACGCTGATGCCGCGGTAGGCGACGACGCCGTCGATCGGCGCGACGATGTTCGCCTTGGCCATGCGCGCCTGAGCCGTCCGCGTCTGGGCGACAGCCGCCGCGGTGCCCGCCTCCGCCGCCTCGATGGCGCTCTTCGCGTCGTCGAGGTTCTGGGGCGTAATCAGGCCGTACTGCTTGAGCTGGACCGCGCGGTCGTACTCGCGGCGCGCGCGCGTTTCAGCGACGCGGGCCTGGGCCTCGACCGCCTTCAGCGCGGCGATGCCGGCCTCGGTCTCGCTCGTGTCCAACCGCGCGAGCGGGGCGCCCTTGCGCACCGGCACCCACTCGGTGACGTAGACCGCCCGAACCGTGCCCGTGATCTCGGACTTCACGTCGACCGAGGACTTCGGGTCGAGCGTGCCGACGATCTCCACGCTCTCCTCGAAGACCGCCGGGGTGGCCGCGGTCACCGACACCGCCACCGGGGGACGGCCGGCTTCCTGCGTGGCCTGCGCGTCCGCAGGCGTCTTCGAACCGGAGCAGGCCGCGGCCGCAAGCGCGGCGGCGGCAACGAGGGACGGCCAGGCGACGCGTCGAAGTCTCATGATGACTCACCCTTCGCAAGGCGCGGGGTCGGTCCCGCGCCGTCAAACACCAGATCAACCAGCCGCCGCATCTCGTGCTGCCCCAGCGGCTCCTGGCTGCCTTCCGCATGCTGGCCGATCGCCAGCATCATCAGGGCCTGCATCGCATGGATGGTGTCGGCCGCCGCGGCGCGGCGGATCTCGCCCGACGCGACGCCGTCGGTGACGATGCGGCGGAGGCCCCGCTGGACGATGCGATCGACCACGCCGAAGTCGAAGGGCGGAATGGCCTCGCGCGGGCCGAAGAAGACCGCGTGGGCCACGCGCACCAGCGACGATCGGCTGCGCGAGGTGACGAGCAGGCGCGCACAGAGGTCCGCCAGGCGGGACCGCGCGCTGCCGGCGGTGGCAGCCTCCTCGCCGAGGAGTTGATCGAGCTTGCCGACCGCCAGCTCGAGCGCGGCGACGAGGAGGCCTTCCTTGCTCTGGAAGTAGTAGTAGAGGGCCGGCTTGGTGACGCCGGCGTGCTCGACGATCTCGCGCACCGACGAGGCGGAGTAGCCCTTGCGCTCGAAGATGTCCACGGCCGCCAGCAGGAGTCGGTCGCGGGCGCTGGGCTCCGGCGCGGCGGGGCGGGGGCGGGCACGGCGGGGCACGCGAGTCGAGGGCATCACCTGCACACGGTTCAAAGGGAGTATACCTACCGGTCGGTATAATACCGGCTGCGCCACGGCGCGTCAACCGGCGCACGGCCCGGGGCGGCCCGCGCCTCGCGCCACGTAGAGGTAGACGAGAAGCGGGCCGGCGCGGTTCCGCCCGGCCCGGGGCGTCGAACGGGGGCGTGCGGGCCCTCAGTCCGCCTTCAGCACCGCGAGGTCCGTGAAGGTGCCGGGGCCCAGGTTGTACGCCTGCGCGAAGCCCGCGACGTACCGGCCGCGCCCGAACGCCAGCTCGTAGAGGTTGAAGTCGCCCAGGCTCAGCGTCATCTCCGCCCCGGGGAACCGCGCGACGAAGATCGCGCGGGCCTTCGCGAACGCCGCGCTCTCGCGGTCGAGTACCGTCACGGTGGCCTGCACGGTCATCCGTGGCGTCTGCAGCGGGTCGGCCTCGAGGGACTCGGACTCGTGGATGAGCACCCCCACCCGCGCTCCGGCCTGCAGGCCGCGGGTGTGCCTCGCCAGCCCGGACGCCTGCACGTAGACCGCGCCATAGTCAGGCCGGGCCGCGTAGGGCAGCAGACTGGCCTCGGGTTCGCCCTCCACGATGACGGCCAAACCGAGCACCCGGTGAGACGCGATCATGTCGCGAATCGCTGTGAGGATGTGCGGCTCCATGGGAACGCTTCCTTCCTCCGTCCGCCCGGGGCGGGCGGGGCGGCGTTACGTAATGATGCCACGCCGCACGGCGTAGATCACGACTTCGGCGACGGAATGGAGGTCGAGCTTCTCGAGCACGTGCGCGCGGTGCGTCTCGATCGTGGCGGGCGAGACGCCCAGGAGCGCCGCGATCGACTTGCTGCTATGCCCCTCCGCCATCAACTGGAACACCTCGCGCTCGCGCCCCGACAGCGACTCGTACCGATCGCTGACCCCGCGCCGCGCCAGCGACCGGCGGTACTCGTCCAGCAGCACGGCCGCCGCAGCCGGGCTGAAGAACGACTTGCCCTGCACGGTTGCCGCCACGGCCTTCACCAGGTCGTCGTCGGCCGAGTCCTTCAGCAGGTAGCCGCTCGCGCCGGCCTCCATGGCCTGGGTGATGTGCGCCTCGTCCGCGTGCATCGAGAGCATCAGGACCCGCGTCGACGGGCACTGCCGCGCGATCTGCCTCGCCGCCTCGATGCCGCCGAGCGCCGGCATGCCGATGTCGAGGATCACGACGTCAGGCCCGAGCTCGACGGCCAGCCGCACCGCCTCGCGGCCGTCGCCGCAATCGGCCACCACCCGCCAGTCCGGCTGCTCCTCGAGGATCCGCCGGAGGCCCTGGCGCACCAGGGTGTGATCATCCGCGAGCAGGATCCGGATCATGGTGCTCCTGTTCACCCTCAACCGGGTGTCCGCTCACGCCGCCGCCGGGAACCGCCCCGCCGGTGCCCGCCGCCGGGAGTTCGACCGTGATGCGCGTGCCCCGGCCGGGCGCGCTCTCGAGGCGGAACGTCCCCCGGGCGTCCGCCACGCGCTCCTCGATGCCCAGCAGGCCGAAGCCGTCCGGAGCCTGGCGCCTCACCGCGCGAGGATTGAAGCCCCGGCCGTTGTCCTCCACCGTCAGCACGACGCTGGTGGGAAGGCGCTGCAGGTACACGCGGCACGCGGTCGCCGAGGCGTACCGGGCGATGTTCGTCGTGGCCTCCTGGACGACGCGGAAGAGGCACGTCTCGACCTCCGGCGCGGGCCGATCGTCCATGCCGGAATGGACGAAGTCCATGGCGACCCCGGTCCGGTCCGCGAATCCCTTCAGGAACCAGTCGAGCGCGGACGCCAGCCCCATGTCGTCCAGCATCGGCGGGTGCAGCAGGCGCGAGAGCTGGCGGACGGACTGGAGGGCCGCGTCCGCGACTCCCCGGGCCTCGTCCAGCGCCGACGCGCCGTCCGCGGGCACCGCGCGGCGCGCCACTGCGAGTTGCAGCTTCACGGCGGTCAGCGCCTGTCCGACTTCGTCGTGCAACTCCCGCGCGATCAGCCGGCGTTCGTCCTCCTGCGCGCGGACGAGCCGCGCCGACAGGCGGTGCAGGTCCGCGGCAATCTCGGCGTTCGCCGCCAGCTGCGTCCGGAGCCGGCGTTCGAGCCGGCTCACGCGGGCCGTCACGAACGCCCCGACTCCCACGCTCAGCAGGAGCGCCACGCCGCCCGTCAAGAGGAACCGCGCCGAGGACCGGCTGTAGATCGCCGCCTCCCGCCTTTGCTGTTCGGCGAGGTGCGACCGGTTCAGCGACTGCACGTGCGCGACGATGCGCACGACGTTCGCGCGGCGGGGCAGGATGCGCTCGCTCAGGATCCGGCGGACGTCCGACGCCCGGCGTGCCGGCGGCAGCTGGATGAGCGGCAGGACGAACGCCCAGTATTGGTCGACTTCGCGCGCGAGCTCCTCGATCGAGCCCGACGAGGCCAGGGTGTCGCCGCTCGTGCGGAGCGTCTTCAGGCTCTTGGTGCAGGCGTCCTGGGAGTGGCGCAGCTGCTCCAGGTAATAGCCGGCCCGGTCCGGCGCGCCGGTGTCCAGCAGCGCATCGCGCCAGTCGATTGCGCCGAGCAGCACGCTGCTCCGGACGTCGGCCAGGGCCTGCTCCGACCGCAGGAACCGGTCCGTCATCGCCCCCGCTTCACGATCGATCGCCCTGAAGGTGAACGTCAGGTCGATGCCCGCGGCCAGCCAGAGGACGATGGTCAGTCCAAACCCGCCGAACAGCACCGCGCCGAGCGGATGCCTCCGCGGCCGGTCCGGCTCGGCGGTCGTCGCAAGGCCCTGCTGGCGGTCCGCCGTTCCTGGCATGCCGGGAATTGTACGTCCTCCCGGCCGGGGACGTGCTCCTACAGCCCGTTCCGGCTCCGAATCCGGTCAGCGCCGGATGGCAGCCCGCGTCCCGCGGACCTAGGATTCGACCGGGAGGGACGGCCGGGATGCCCGATTTCTACCAGACCGGGGTCGTGACGACGCTCCACCGGCTCAATCGCCCCAAGGTCGAACACCTCGAGCGCGACCTCGAGCGCTTCACCGTCGCCGAACCGGTGGCGCTGGTGCTGCCGTGCCTCGTCGACGAGCTCGACCGGCCTGCCCTCCCGCACATCGTCGACCAGTTGCGCGGCGTGCGGTACCTCGACACCGTGGTCGTCAGTTTGGGACGGGCGTCGGCGGAGGGCGTCGCCCGGGCGCGGGACCTGTTCGCGCGGTCGCGCCAGCGGGTGCGGATCCTCTGGCTTGACGGCCCGCGGGTGGCGGCCGTGCTCGACAGGCTGCGCGACGCGGGGCTCCTGCCCGCGGATGCCGGCAAGGGGTTCGCCTGCTGGCTCGCCTACGGTCTGGTCCTGGCCGAGGCCCGCTGCCACGCCATCGCCGTGCACGACTGCGACATCACGACGTACGACCGCGAGCTCCTCGCCCGGCTGTGCTATCCCGTCGTGCACCCGTCTCTCGGCTTCGAGTTCGCGAAGGGGTACTACGCGCGGGTGGGCAAGCGCATGAACGGCCGCGTGACGCGGCTGTTCATGTCGCCGCTCCTGCGTTCGCTCCAGGTCGTCGTCGGGCGGCAGCCGCTGCTCGTCTACCTCGACAGCTTCCGCTACGCCCTCGCGGGGGAGTTCGCCATGAAGGCCGACCTGGCGCGCGTCAACCGGATCCCGTCGGACTGGGGCCTCGAAGTCGGCATGCTCGCCGAGGTGCACCGCAACTGCGCGCTGAAGCGCATCTGCCAGACCGAGCTGTGCGCGAACTACGACCACAAGCACCAGAGCGTGTCCGCGGACGACGCGTCCAAGGGGCTCCTGCGCATGTGCACGGACATTGCGCAGAACGTCATCCGCACGCTCGCGGGCGAGGGGATCGCCTTCACCCAGGGCATCTTCCAGACCCTGCTCGTGCAGTACATCCGGATGGCCGAGGACACGATCACGCGCTATCACGCCGATGCCGAGATCAACGGCCTGGAGTTCGACCGCCACGACGAGGAGAGCATGGTCGGCGTGTTCTCCGGGGCGCTGCGGACGGCCTGCCAGCGCTTCCAGGAGGATCCGCTCGGGGCCCCGCTCATCCCGAACTGGAACCGGATCGCGGCGGCCATCCCGGATTTCCTCGACGACCTGCGCGCCGCGGTGGACGAGGACTGCGTCGAGCACGCGGTCGCGTAGGCGGGGGAGGCTCACGGCCATGCGACTCATCATCGTGACGGATCTCGACGGGACCCTGCTGGACCCGGTGACCTACGCGCTCGGGCCGGCCGAGGACGCGCTCCGCCGGGTGGAGCACGCCGGTGTCCCGCTGGTGGTGTGCTCGAGCAAGACCCGGGCCGAGATCGAAGCGCTGCAGGGGCACCTCGGGATCGCGCACCCGTTCATCGCGGAGAACGGCGGCGTGATCGTCGCGCCGCCGGGCTACTTCGCGGACCGGCGGCCCGCTTCCCCCGGCGCTGACGGCCGGTTCGTGCTCGAGTTCGGCAGGCCGTACCGGGAGGTGGTGGCCATGCTGCGCGAGGCCGCTGCGGCCGAACGCGTGCATGTCGTGGGCTTCTCGGACATGACCGTGGGCGACGTCGCGGCCGAGTGCGGCCTGTCGGCGCTCGACGCCCAGCTCGCGAAACTCCGCCAATACGACGAGCCGTTCCGGCTGATCGGCGCGGACCCCTCCGCGCGCAGCCGCTTCCTCAAGGCGCTCCACCGTCGCGGCCTGAGGGCCGTTTCCGGCGGGCGCTACGACCACGCCACGGGCGACGCCGACAAGGGACAGGCGGTGGAGGCGCTCCGCGCGCTCTACCGCGACCGCGAGGGCCCGGTCGTGCTGGCCGGGCTGGGGGACGCCCTGAACGACATGCCGATGCTGCGCGCCGTGGACCGCCCCTTCATCGTCCGCAGCGACATGAACGGCGCGACGAGCCGGCTCCTCCGGAAGGTGCCGACCGCCCGCGTGACGGAGGCGAGCGGCCCTGCGGGCTGGGCCGAGGCGGTCACCGGATTGCTCGACGACTGGCAGCGCGACGCGGTTCGCGGGCGGCCGCGATCGTGGCTGGGGCGAGGATGAGCGCCACTGACGTCCTCGCCCCGGAGGTCCGCGCCCGCCTCTCGGAGATTGGCCATGCCGACATCGTCGTCGGCATCCCCAGCTACCAGAACGCGGCGACGATCGGGCACGTCGTCCAGGCGGCGCAGACGGGCCTGGCGAAGTACTTCCCGGCCGCGCAGTCCGTCGTCCTCAACGCCGACGGCGGGTCGACGGACGGCACGCCGGCGATCGTGGCGGAGACGACCGGGCCGGACGCGCTGCTCGTGCTGGTGTCGAACCCGGTCCATCCCATCCACCGGTTCACGATTCCCTACCACGGCCTCCCGGGCAAGGGCAGCGCGTTCAGGACGATCTTCCAGGCCGCCGACATTCTGGGCGCCCGGGCGTGCGCCGTGGTCGACTCGGATCTGCGCAGCATCACCCCGGAGTGGATCCACCTGCTCCTCGCGCCGGTGATGAGCGGGACCTTCGACTACGTGGCGCCGTACTACCTGCGCCACAAGTTCGACGGGACCATCACGAACAACGTGGTGTACCCGCTCACGCGCGCGCTCTACGGCAAGCAGATCCGGCAGCCGATCGGCGGCGAGTTCGGGATGTCCCTCCCGCTCGTCCAGCACTACCTGCGCCAGCCGGTCTGGGAGACGGACGTCGCCCGGTTCGGCATCGACATCTGGATGACGACGGAGGCCGTCTGCGGGGACTTCAGGATCTGCCAGGCGTTCCTCGGGGCGAAGATCCACAACGCGAAGGACCCCGCCGCCGATCTGAGCGCGATGCTGGTGCAGGTGCTGGGAACGGTGTTCAGGCTGATGGAAACGCACGACGCGCGCTGGCAGGCCGTAGAGGCCACGGAGGCGGTGCCGATCATCGGATTTCAGTACGGCGTCGGGATCGACCCGATTCGCGTCGACCCCGTGCGCATGATCGACCACTTCCGCCGGGGCGTGCGCGACCTGGCCGAGATCTGGGGGGCGATGTTCGATCGCGACGTGCTGGCCCGCCTGCGCGGCGCCGGGTCGGGCGACGGGCACGCCCTCGTCATCGACGACGAGCTCTGGACCCGGCTGGTGTACGACCTGGCGGCGGCCCACCATCACCGCGTCCGCGATCGCGACACGCTCGTCCGCTCCACGCTTCCGCTCTACATGGGGCGCGTCGCGTCGTTCGTCATCGAGATGGCCGACGCGGACGCGGCGGACGTGGAAGCCCGGCTCGAGCGGCTGTGCCTCACGTTCGAGCACCAGAAAGACTACCTGCGGCGGCGCTGGGCGTCCGCCCGCGGTTCAGCGGGGGAGCCGCCCGGCGCGGCGGCCCGCAGGAACGGGATTGAGAAGGGGAGGGCAGTATGTGGCAAGTAGTGAGACAGGTGCTCGAGCAGGCCTGGCAGCAGTTCGCGGCCCAGTCCCTGGCGACGCTCCCGAACGTGCTCGCCGGCCTCCTGTTCCTGGTGATCGGCGCGGCGCTGGCGATGGCGGCCGGCCGGGTCGCGAGGTTCCTGTTGCGGCGATCGGCAGTGGAACGCAAGGCGTCCCGGCTCGGCGTGACGTCGTGGCTCGAGCGGGCGGGGGTGTTGAGCGCGACGGCCGTGCTGGTCCGGCTGGTCCAAGTCGTCTTCGCGCTGATGACCGCGGCGCTGGTGCTGTACGCGCTCGACGCCGCGCTGGCCTCGGACCTGACGCGCCGGTTCTTCCTGTACCTGCCCGACCTGGCGGTCGGCATCGGGATCTTCGTCGTGGGGCTGCTGGCGTCGCGCGTCGCCGGGCGGAGCGTGCTCATCGGCGCGGTGAACCACGGCTTCGGCGCCGCCAGGCTCCTCGCGACGATCACGAAGAGCGCCATCGTGATTCTCACGAGCGCGGTCGCTCTCGACCAGCTCGGGATCGGGCACGCCATCGTGCCGTCCGCGCTGCTCATCCTCCTCGGCGGCGTGACGCTGGCGAGCGCGCTCGCGGTGGGGCTCGGGAGCCGGGACGTCGTGGGCCGGTGGATCGACGACCGCCTTCACCGGCCGGCACCACCGGACGCCGACGGGATTCAGCACTGGTAGCCCGCCCGGGCGGGCCCGCTCGCCGAGCTCGCGATCCGCCTACTTCGTCAGGCCGGTCCGCTTCCGGATCCACGTCGCGATCATGTCGAGGGCGACGGGCGACATCGTTTCCTCGATCTTCGCGTACTCGTTCGGCAGGCCCGTTTTGGCGGTCTGGAGCAGATGGTTCAGGCCGTGGAGGCGGGTCACCGTGGCGTCCTGGTTGCCGCCGCGCTTCAGCGCCGCTTCGATGAGCGGCAGGTTCTGGTCCGCCGCCACCTGCGTGTCGAGTTCGCCGTTGAGCGCGAGCACCGGGCAGGCGAGCTTCGTCAGCGCCGGGACCGGGTCGTAGCGCACGAAGAACCGGAGCCATGGCGACAGCGACTGCTGCACGAGGGCCGCCTTCGCTTCCGGCCGGCCGGCCGGCGTCGGAATGGCGTTCAGGCGCTCGGTGATCCGCGCCGTGTCGGTTTCCTCCTTCAGGATCGCGAAGACCTGCTTCTGCAGGTTCACGTTGGCGGAGACCGCGGCCTCGGGCGCTCCGCTGGCTTTCAGAATCGACGTGGACTGCCTCAGCATGATCTCATCGCCCGCGACGCCAGGCCCGGCGATCATGACGACGAACGCGACGCCGGGTGTGCGCGCCGCCAGCATGGGCGCGATGAACCCTCCCTCGCTGTGGCCGATGAGGCCGACGCGGCGCGGGTCGATCTCAGGCCGGGCGCTCAGCATGTGCCAGGCCGCGAGGGCATCGCCGGCGAAGTCCTCGCTCGTGGCCGAGCCGAAGGTGCCCGTCGACTTGCCGACCCCGCGATCGTCGTAGCGCAGCACCGCGATCCCATGGCGCGTGAGGTAGTCGGCGAGGACCAGGAACGGCTTGTGGCCCATCAGTTCCTCGTCGCGGTTCTGCGGCCCGCTGCCCGTGATGAGGACGGCCGCCGGGAAGCGCCCGGTGCCGGACGGCAGCGTCAGCGTCCCCGCCAGCACGGTCTTGCCGGCCGCATTCACGATGGCGACGTCCTCCGAGCGGTAGGGGAACGGCGGCTTCGGCTCCTGGGGCCGGTTGGGCCGGGAGAGCTTCTCGACCTTCTTGAGCACAAGCGGCAGGGACATCCCCTGCGTCCACGTCCCGGCGATCTCGGTGCCCGCGTCGTTCAACCGCCCTTCGAAGCGGCCTTTCGCAGCGGCCAGCGTGAACCTGAGCACGCGGTCCGCGAAGGTGACGTCCCCGAGCGGCATCCCGAACGCCCCCTGGTCCGGGCTGTCCATCGTGGCGTTGAGGCGGCCGTTCGGCTCGACCGTGACGGCCACGCCCATCCGGAGCTTCGTCCCCATGGCGTCGAGGGTGCCCTCCCACGCCCCGGCGGCCGGCGACGATGGCGTCTGCGCCACCGCGAGCGATGCCACCAGCAGACAGCCGATGAAGAATGCAGATGTTCGCATATTGCCTTTGCCCCTTGTCCCTTGCCCCCAGCGCCTGGTCCCCAGTCCCGAGTCCCACGTCCCGAGTCCCCTAGTCTTCCCCCTCTTTCGCCTTCCGCAGCCGCCTCCGCTCACGGCGGTCCGGCGTTCGCGGCGCCGCGGGAAGCCGCGCCTTCCAGAAGTGCCGCTCGAGTTCGCGGACGGCCGACTCTTCGGGTGTTGGCGGCGGCGTGACGTCCTCGTAGAGGCGGCGGGCATCGGCTTTGGGGACGTGCTGCCCGGCGACGGCCACGACGACCACCTGCTGCCTCCGGCCCGCCGCGCGCGTGATGCGGAGCCTGTCGCCCACGCCGATCACGCGGTGCGGCTTCGCCCCCTGGCCGTTCACTTCCACCTTGCCTCCGCGGCACGCCTGCTGGGCCTCGGATCGCGTCTTGAACAGGCACGACACGTCGAGCCAGACGTCGAGCCGGACCGTCGCGGGCGTCCCCGCCGCGCCGGGCGCAGCCGGTGTTGCCGCCATCATCCTCCGAGCAGGTCCGGATGTGACGCGAGGTGCTCTCGCAACTGCCGGAACGCGCGGCCGCGATGGCTCACCCCGGCCTTCTCGTCCTCGTCGAGCTGGGCGAGCGTCCGGTTGAGCGGCGGCACGAAGAAGATCGGATCGTAGCCGAACCCGCCGTTCCCGGCGGGCACGTCGTTGATGCGCCCTTCGATCACGCCCTGCGCCTCGAACAGGATGCGCGTCCCGTCTGCGACCGCCAGCGCACACACGAAGCGGGCGGGGCTGCCCAGCGCTCCGCGCTCCCGGAGGCCGGCGTAGACGACGGCGAACTTCTGCGGGTAGGTGGGCGCGGCCGACCCCCCGTAGCGCGCCGATTGCACACCCGGTGCGCCGTCGAGGCCGTCGATCTCGAGGCCCGAGTCCTCGGCCACGACTCGCACGCCGAGCGCCGTGGAGTAGTGAACAGCCTTCTGCCGCGCGTTCTCGGCGAAGGTCGATCCCGTCTCCTCCGCCTCTTCGACCGGCGGGCATGCGTCCAGCCCGTCGATGGCCACGCCCAGGCCGTCCAGGATCCCGCGAATCTCGCGCAGCTTGTTGCGGTTCGTCGTCGCCACGAGCAGGCGCGCGAGGGCGGCCACTACCCGAGCACCTGCTTCTGCAGCGCGACGAGCTGCGCGATGCCGTCGTCGGCGAGGGTGAGCAGCTCGCCGAGCCGATCGCGGTTGAAGGGCGTCGTCTCGGCCGTCCCCTGGATCTCGATGTACCGCCCGTCCGACGTCTTGACGATGTTCATGTCGACGTCGGCCCGCGAGTCCTCCTCGTACGCGAGATCGAGCAGCGGCACGCCGTCGACGATTCCCACGCTGATGGCGGCCACATGGTCCGACACCGGGAGGCGTGGCAGCGCGCCGCGCTGGACGAGCGCCTTCAGGGCGAGCACCAGGGCCACGTAGCTGCCCGTGATCGACGCCGTGCGCGTGCCGCCGTCGGCCTGGATAACGTCGCAGTCGATCCAGATCGTGCGTTCACCGAGCTCGTTCAGCCTGGTGACGGCCCGCAGTGACCGGCCGATGAGGCGCTGGATTTCGTGCGTGCGGCCGCCGACTTTCCCGGTCGCGGCCTCCCGCGTCGACCGCGTCGTCGTCGCGCGAGGCAGCATGCCGTACTCGGCCGTCACCCATCCCTTACCGCTGTTGCGCAGGAACGGCGGCACGCGGTCCTCGACGCTGGCCGTGCAAATCACCCTGGTCCGGCCCGCCTCGATGAGGACGGAGCCTTCCGGGTGCATCAGGTACTGCGGCGTCATCGTCACCGGGCGCAGGTCGGAGGGTCCGCGGTTGTCGCGTCGTGTCATGTCGTGCCTTTCCCCATCCACTGCCGGCTGGGCGGGAGCGGGCGCCGGAGGTCCACGTGTCCCGCCAGGGTGTCGATCTCGTGCCCGTCGACCAGGATCTGCACGGACGTGATCGCGGGCAGGTTCGTGGTGAGCGCCGAGATGATGGCGTACACCGTGAGGATCTCGTTCTGGGACCCGCCCGGGTGGTTCGTGCGCAGGCTCGTGCCGAAATCGACGTAGGCGTCGCCGTGCTGGCCGACGTACAGCCCCCGCAGGGTCGTCCCCGGCGGGATGGCCGACACGAGGCCGGATGGCGCGGGCCCGAGCAGCGCCTCGATGATCCGCTTGCCCTGCTCGGACGGGCTGTCGGCGAAGAGCACGTCCCGCTCCGACGGGGCGAGCTGCATGCCGTCGGCCGCGACGTAGAAGAGCGTCGCCTTGATCCGGCGCGCCTCGCCCGGGGCCCCGGGGGGCGCCGCGCCCGTGTCCGCCGACGGCAGAGGCGCGTGCCGGTGCCGGTCGAGGTACCGCAGGGTGCCCCAGGTCCCCACGCCGACGGCGGCGGCGGCGAGGACGGTCAACGCGACAAGTCGTGCCGGGATCGCCATGGCGTTACGGGCGGCGGCCGGCCGCCTGGGCCTCGACCCGGCTGCGATAGCGGAGGATCGCGTCGTAGAGCGCCTGGACGATCCTGTTCTTGAACTCGTCGGTCGCGAGCAGGCGCTCCTCCTCCGGGTTGCTCAGGAACGCCATCTCGACGAGGACCGCGGGCATGTTCGCCGCGACGAGCACGCGGAACGGGGCCTGCTGGACCGGGTTCGGGCTCATCTCCACGAGCCGGTGCAGTTCCTCCTCGACCGTGACGGCGAAGGCCGACGACTCGGCCAGGTGCCGGGCCTGGGCCATGTCCCAGAGGATGAGGTCGATATCGCGCGAGCCGCCCCCCAGCACGGGGACCGACCGCGTGTCCGGGTTTGCCGCGAGCCGCTTCGCCTCGTCGCTGAGGCCGTCGAGGCTGAGATAGAACACCTCCGCGCCCTTGACGGACTTGTTGGGCGACGCGTTCGCGTGGAGGGAGATGAACAGATCGGCCTTGTTGTTGTTGGCGATCGACGCCCGCTCGTCGTGGGGCACGAGCCGGTCCTCGTCTCGTGTGAGGAGCACGCGGATGCCGAGCCGGCCCTCGACCACGCTCTTCAGGCGCCGCGCCACGTCCAGCGCGACGTCCTTCTCGAGCAGGCCGGACGAGCCCTGCGTGCCCAGTTCGTCACCGCCGTGGCCCGGGTCGATCACGAGCGTGCGGATGCCCGGAGCGGCGGCGGGCGGGATGGCGGGCGGCGGCTCGGCCGCCGGCGCCGCGAGGGGATTGGCGGTCTGCGGCTGGGCCTGCGCCCGGGCGAGGGCGGACGGCGCCTGGGGCGCCGACGCGCCCGCGGCGAGCAGGTCGATGATCAGGCGCGACGACGCCGCATCGAGGGGAACCGTCGTCGACCGGTAGGCGGCGAAGCTCTTGTCGAGCGCGATGGCGATCGTGGCCGGCTCGACGATCGCGACGCCTTCCACCATCCCGCCGCCTGCCGCGACCGAGCCGACGTCGAGGCCGTCGGCGTCGATGCGGACGAGCAACTGCCGCGGCTCCTGCACGACGGTGTACGCCGCCCGCGGGATGATGTCGATGGCGAGCCGGGACGCGGGCCCGCTCAGTTCCTGCCGGACGGTTACGCGCGGCACGCGCACGTCGCCGACCAGGATGAGCCGCGACGCCTTCCGCACCTCGACGCGCGATGCGGCGATCACGCTGAAGGCCCGGCCGACCGCGTCGGGCGGCACCAGCCAGTGCGACCCGTCCCGGACGGGCTGTGACGGGAGCGAGATCACCTTCCCGCCGGTGGACGCGAGAGGCTGGTCGAGGGAAAGCACCACGAGCGCGGGCCCGCGGCCCACGGTCAGGACGTTGGCCGCGCGATCCTCGCGCACCGTCAACTGCAGCACCGCGGCCACGTCGTCCAACCGCAGCATGATCTGATCGCCGACCGCTGACGCGACGATGGCGCGGCGCCCGTCGGAGGTGATCACGGTGTACGGCGCGGCGGGGCGCGGGGACTGGGCACGCAGGGGCCCGGCCGCAGCCGCCGCCAGCACGACGATCACCCCGGTGACGAAGACGCGCGGGCTCACAAGGATCCCATCATACCGCCGAGCGCCGAATCCCGAGTCCCCGCCTTCGCCAGCCCGCATCGCGGCCGGCTCTGGCGAGGCAAGCCTCGTCCCTTGTCCCTAGAACTCCGTGTGCTCCGTCCGCGCGATGATCTCGTCCTGCAGCGCTTCGGACAGGTCGCAGAAGTAGTCGCTGTACCCCGCGACGCGGACGATGAGATCGCGGTGGGCGGCCGGGTTGGCCTTGGCGTCCCGCAGCGTGTCCGCCGTCACCACGTTGAACTGCAGGTGGTGGCCGTCGAGCTTGAAGTAGGAGCGGACCAGGCTGTGCAGGCTGTCGATGCCGCCGTCGCCTGCGAGGATGGCGGGCGTGAACTTCATGTTGAGGAGCGTGCCGCCGGTCTTGACGTGGTCCATCTTCGACGCGGAGTTCAGCACCGCCGTCGGCCCCTGGCGGTCGGCACCCTGCACGGGACTGATGCCTTCCGAGACCGGGTGGCCTTCGCCGCGTCCGTCGGCCGACGCCAGGCACACCTCGCCGAAGTACACGTGGCATGTCGTCGGCAGCATCTCGAGGCGGTACGCGCCGCCCTTGGTGTTGGGCCGGCCGTCGATCGCCGAGAACAACATCCGGAACGTCCGCGTCATCAGCGCGTCGGCGTAGTCATCGTCGTTGCCGTATTTGTGGGTCTTGTGGATGAGGCGCTGGCGCAGGGCGTCCTGGCCGTTGAAGTCGGCATCCAGGATCTCGATGAAGCGGGGAAGCGCCAGTTCGCCGCGATCGAAGATGACGTCCTTCAGCGCGGAGAGGCTGTCGGTCACGCTGCCGATGCCCACGGCCTGGATGAAGGTGTTGTTGTAGCGCGCGCCGCCCGCGTTATAGTCCTTGCCCTTCGCGATGCAATCGTCGGTGATGACCGACAGGAAGACGTGCGGCATCCGCGTCGCGTACAGCCGCTCGATGAGCTGGTTGCCGCGGATCTTGACGTCGAGCACGTGGCGCACCTGCGCCTCGAAGGCCGCGAACAGGTCGTCGAAGGTCGAGAACGACGCCGGATCGCCGGTCCGGGCGCCGACGTACTTGCCCGTGCGCGCGTCGAAGCCGTCGTGGAGCGCCAGCTCGAGCATCTTCACCAGGTTGAAGTAGCCCGTGAGGATGTATGCCTCCTTGCCGAAGGCGCCCACTTCGACGCAGCCGGTGCAGCCGCCTTCGCGGGCGTCCTCGAGGGTCTTCCCCTGGCGCAACTGCTCCTCGACGACCGCGTCGGCGTTGAAGAGCGACGGGAAACCACAGCCGTTGCGGACGACGCGCAGCGCGCGCTTCAGGACCGCGTCCGGCGTCTTGCGCGACACCTGCACGTTGCTGCTGGGCTGCAGCAGGCGCATGTCGTCGACGACGTCGAGCAGGAGGCGCGTCACCTCGTTCGAGCCGTCGCGGCCGTCGCGGAGCAGGCCGGCCAGGTTGATGTTCGCAAAGTCGGTGTAGGTGCCGCTCTCGGCCGCGGTCACACCCACCTTGGGCGGCGCGGTGTGGTTGTTGAACTTGATGAAGAAGCACTCGAGCAGTTCCCGCGCGGACTCGCGCGTGAGCGTGCCGGCCTCGAGGCCCGCCTGGTAGAACGGCCAGAGGTGCTGGTCCAGGTGGCCCGGGCTGAAGGCGTCCCAGCCGTTGAGCTCGGTGATGACGGCCAGATGGGCGAACCAGTACGCCTGCAGCGCCTCGTGGAAGTCGCGGGGCGCGTGGGCCGGAACCCACCGGCACACGCCGGCGATCTTCAGGAGTTCCCGCCGGCGGCCATCGTCCGCGGCCTTCGCCGCCTCGGCCTCCGCCAGTTCGGCGTGGCGCTCGGCGAACCGCATCACCGCGTCGCAGGCAATCGACATCGCGCGCAACTCCTCGCGTTTGTCGAAAGCCTCCGGGTCCTGCTCGAAGTCCAACGCCGATTCCGCCCGGGCGATGTCGGCCTGGAAGTCGAGCAGGCCCTTTCGGTACAGCTTGCCGTCGGCCGCCGTGTGTCCCGGCGCGCGCTGCTCCATGAACTCGGTGAAACAGCCCGCGTCGTACGCATCGTGCCAAGCCCGAGGCAACTGCTCGAACATCTGATCACGCATCGAGCGGCCGCGCCAGAACGGAATGATCTCGCGCGTGTACGCGTCGAGGACGGACGGATCGACCGTGTACCGGGTCTTCGCGCGCGAGTCGAGGATGCGAAGATCGTCGGCGCTGTGGCACGTCAGCTCGGGATATGTCGGCACGGCTTTGGGCCGCGGGCCGCGCTCGCCGACGATGAGCTCGCCGTCGCCCATCCACAGGGCCTTCCGGTCGCAGATGGCGTAGAAGTTCAAGGCGCGAAGCTCGGGGATGCCGTGCCGCCCCTGGTGCTGCCCGTAGACGTCCGTGGTGATCGCCGCACGCTCGGCGCTGATCGACGGGACGGCCTCCAGGCTCTCGCGTCGCAGGCGATCGGTTCGAGCGGTCATGCGTGGCCTCCAATGGTCGTGTTCAGGCCCCTGTCCCGGAAGCGCCCGGCCAGCGATTCGAGGCGGTCGAGGGTCGGCGACGGCGTGCCGTGCAGCGCATTGTCCATCCCGACCCGCGCGAATTTCGCGTCACCCGTCGGGTGATAGGGCAGCAGGTCGACCTGGCGAATCCCCGGCAGCGACTGGACGAACGCCGCAGTGGCGTCAACGTTCGCCTCGTCGTCATTGATGCCCGGGATGACGGGCACGCGGATCCAGACGGCGGGGTGCACCTGGGCGAGGGCCTTGAGGTTCTGGAGGATGACGGCATTCGAGACGCCGGTCACCGCGGCGTGGCGTGCCTCGTCCATGAGCTTGAGGTCGTAGAGCACCAGGTTCGCTCGGGCGGCCGCCTCGCGCAGCGCCGGCCAGCGCCCGAACCCGCACGTGTCGAGGGCCGTGTGCACGCCCCTCGCCTGGAGCAGGCCCATCGCCTCCGTGACGAACGCCGCCTGCATGAGCGGCTCTCCGCCGGAAAAGGTGACGCCGCCGCCCGACTCGTCGAAGAAGATGCGATCGCGCAGCAGAGCCTCGACGAGAGCGGCCGACCCGATCCGCTCGCCGACCGCCTGGAGCGCGCCCGTCGGGCACGCCTCGACATCGTCGTCAGTGCGTCCGGTGACGACCGGGCTGTCGAGTTCGACCTCGGTGCAACGCCCGCAGCTCATGCAGAGGTGGCGCATGCGGATGTACTCGGGGTCCGAGGACTGGCTCTCGGGGTTGTGGCACCACGCGCAGTTCAACGGGCAGCCCTTCATGAAGACCGTGCTGCGGACGCCTGGCCCGTCGTGGAGCGAGAATCGCTGGACGTTGAACACCAGGCCGCTCTGCATCACGCCTCCACCGGCCTGCCGGCGAAGTAGTACGCGTGAATGAAGCGTTCCTGGACCGCGAAGGACCAGTGGACGTGCTGCAGGTGCGCCGCGGCCTCGTCGATCGCGCCCCGCTCGAGCAGCCGCAGGAAGTCCTCGTGCTCGACCACCGAGTGCTGCTCCCAGGCCTGGACCATGGAGTCGCGCCGCGGCCAGTCGTAGAGGCGCTGTTTCAGCAGGTGCACCTGCGCGACGAGCCGCGCGTTGTCGCTTCGCGCCAGGTAGACGTCGTGGAACGCGAGATTGGCGGCGTAGTAGCGGTCGAACTCGCGGGCGGCCACCGCGCCGGCCATCTCGGCATCGAGCTCGCGCATGCGCGCGAAGTCAGCCGGGCCGAGCGAGGCGCCGACGGACCTGAGCGCGGAGGACTCGAGCGCGCCGACAATCTCGTAGAAGTGACGGATGTCGTCGAGGGTCAGGGCATTGAGGCGGAAGCCTCGGCGCGGCAGCACGGTGACGAAGCCCTGGGACTCGAGGGAGAGCAGGGCCTCGCGCAAGGGGGTGCGGCTGATCCCGAGGCCGCTGGCGATGAGGTTCAGATCGAGAAACGCGCCGGGCTGGAGGCCGCCGCGTGACATCTCGTCGCGAAGGTAGTCGTAGACCTGCTCCCGGAGGGACCGGGTCTGCAGGGTACGGGCCTTGGGCCGGGGGGGCTCGGCACGGCCGGCGGATGCTGTTCGAATCGCCGCCGCCATCAAATATCTAATATATCATACGCCGCCGGTGGGGTCAGACTCGACCCACGGTCGAGTCTGACCCCACCGGCTTCGGTCGAGTCCGACCCCACCGGATCAGCCAGGCGGGGGCATCCGAGCAGGACCGACGTTCATGATATGGTCCAAGCAGAGGAGTACACGGCATGAATCGCTCTCTGGTTATTGGCCTCACCAGCGTGGCCGTGTTGGGCGCGCTCTTGCTTTCATCCTCGTCACCGGTTGCCATGACACCACCAGTTCAGCCCTCACCGACTCAGACCTCGGCCGCCCGCACCAACCCGCTGTTGACGCCGAGCTCGTTGCCGTTCGAGGCGCCGCCCTTCGACAAGATCCAGGACGGCGACTTCGCGCCGGCGCTCGCGGCTGGCATGAAGGCGCAGCTCGAGGAAATCGCGGCGATTGCTGGCAGCGCTGAAGCCCCGACCTTCGAAAACACGCTCGTTGCGCTCGAAAAGAGCGGCCGGTTGCTCGAGCGCGTCCGCCTCGTGTTCAGCGGCCTCACGTCCGCCAACACGAACCCCGCCCTGCAGAAGGTCAAGCAGGACGTGGCGCCGAAGCTCGCCGCCCAGGAGGACGCCATCTTCCTGAACGCGGCGCTGTTCAAGCGGGTGGAAGCGATCTACAACCAGCGCGCGGCGCTCGCGCTCGACCCGGAGTCGTCGCGCCTCGTCGAGTACTACTACCAGCGCTTCGTCCACGCCGGCGCCAGGCTGTCCGACGCGGACAAGGCGAAGCTCAAGGCGCTGAACGAGCAGGACGCCGCGCTGAGCGCGAAGTTCGTCAATCTGCTGCTCGGTGCGGCGAAGGGCGCCGCGCTGGTGGTGGCTGACGCCTCGGAGCTTGCCGGCCTGTCGAAGGACGAACTCGAGGCGGCGGCCCTGGCGGCGAAGTCCCGCGGCCTCGACGGCACGTGGCTGATCCCGCTGCTCAACACCACGCAGCAGCCGATGCTGGCATCGCTCACGAACCGGGCGACTCGCGAGACGCTCTTCCGCGCGTCCTGGACTCGGGCCGCCCGCGGCGACGCCAACGACACGCGCCAGGTCATCACGACGCTGGCCGCCCTGCGGGCCCGCAAGGCCGGGTTGCTGGGCTATCCGAACTACGCGGCGTGGGTGCTCGAGGATCAGATGGCGAAGACGCCGTCGGCCGTCGGCCAGTTCCTGGGACGGCTCATCCCGCCGGCCACAGCGAACGCTCGCGCGGAAGCCCGCGACATCCAGACGCTCATCGACACGCAGCGCGGCGGCTTCTCGCTGGAGCCGTGGGACTGGGACTTCTATGCGGAACAGGTCCGCAAGGCCAAGTACGACCTCGACGCCGTCGAGCTCATGCCGTATTTCGAGCTGAACCGGGTCCTTCGCGACGGCGTGTTCTACGCGGCGCAGGCGCTCTATGGTCTGACCTTCAAGGAACGCCTCGACATCCCGGTCTACCAGAAGGACGTGCGCGTGTTCGAGGTCTTCGACCGCGACGGCACGTCGATGGCGCTGTTCTACTGCGACTACGTCGCGCGCGACAACAAGAACGGCGGCGCCTGGATGGACAACTTCGTGAACCAGTCGACGCTCCTCGGCGCGAGGCCCGTTGTCTTCAACGTGGCGAACTTCGCGAAGCCCGCGCCGGGACAGCCGGCGCTGCTCAGTCTCGACGATGTCTCGACCATGTTCCACGAGTTCGGCCACGCTCTGCACGGGCTTCTGGCGAACAGCCGGTATCCGAGCCTCTCGGGCACGAACGTGGCGCGCGACTTCGTCGAGCTGCCGTCGCAGTTCAACGAGCACTGGGCGCTCGAGCCGACGGTGCTCGCGCACTATGCGATGCACCACAAGACGGGCGCTCCGATGCCGCAGGCCCTCGCGGACAAGGTCAAGAAGGCCGTCACCTTCAACCAGGGATACAGCCTCACGGAGATTCTCGCCGCGGCCGAGCTCGACATGGCCTGGCACTCGCTGCCCGCGGGGTCGGCGGAGCCGGCGGTCGACGCCTTCGAAGGCGCGGCCCTCAAGGCGTCCGGCGTCGACCTGCCGCAGGTGCCGCCCCGGTATCGCTCCAGCTACTTCCTGCACATCTGGGCGAACAACTACGCGGCCGGGTACTACGCCTACCTGTGGGCGGAGATGCTGGACAACGACGCGTTCGCCTGGTTCACGGAGCACGGCGGGCTGACGCGGGCGAACGGCGACCGGTTCCGCGACATGATCCTGTCGCGCGGCAATGTCAGCGACTACGCCGCGATGTATCGCGCCTTCCGCGGGCAGGATCCGAGCATCGAGCCGATGCTGAAGCACCGCGGCATCGCGACGAAGTAGCGGCGGGCGCGGGCGTGATGGTCGCCTTCATCGAGGAGGGTGGCGCGGCGGCCGGCGGCCGACGAAGAACTCGTAGCTGTAGGTGTGCCCCCATCGCTCGAACATGGCCATCTCCGCGTCGAGTTCGGCCATCACCGTGAGGCCGTACTCGTCATGGGGCCAGACGGTCCGGAGTTCAGCGAGCCGCTTCCGGATGGGCGCGTAGTAGTAGTCGCTCCACGCCGCCGCAGGCAGCGTGAAGTGCCCGACGGTGTCGAGGCCGGCCCCCGCCACATCTGCCGCTTTCGCCTCGATCGACGCGATCTCGGGGTACTCGGCGTGCCACCAGCGGCGGATCTCGGCGGGCGGATCGGCCACCGTCCACACGGCCTCGCTTACCGCGACGTAGCCGCCGGGCTTTGCGAGATCCCGGCACACCACCAGCCCGTCGACGAACCCGACGTTGTAGAGCGCTCCCTCGGACCACACGAGATCGAATGACTCCGCAGCGAACGGCCCGGCGCGCATGTCGGCGCACACCGGGTCGAGCCGGGCCGACAGGCCGGACTGCCGGGCAGCCGCCGCCTGCTGCCTCACGAACGGCGCGCGGCGATCGAGCGCCGTCACGCGTCCGCCGGTGAGGCGTGCCAACTCAACCGATCCGCCGCCAGGGCCGCAGCCGAGATCGAGGACGCACGGATCGGCGGGAAGGTCGGCCATCAGGGCGAGCGCACGGCGCGTGGAATCAGGGTCGCCGGGTCCGCCTCGAGGCAGGCCCTCGTAGAGCTCGTAGAAGCGCGCCCAGAACGTCACAGCAGCGGCAGGGGAGTCCGTCACAGCGGGCATTGTAGTCTGACACGCGAACGGCGACGCGGCGCGTGGGACCCGCTCTCGGAAGGAACGGCGCGGCGGGAACAGGCGTATCCTCTCGCTGATCCCGGCAGAAGGAGGAGTCCAGTGCGACACGTAATAATGGCGGTGCTGATCGCGGCCTGCAGTCCGGCGTTCGCTCACGCGCAGACATCCGCGCCGGTCGCCGTGGACCTCGGGCGGCTCACCGATGGGAAGAGCGCCCAGGTCCACAATCGCGCGTTGTCTGTCGCGACGGAGGAAGGCCGCGCGGTCGCGCGCGTCGACGCCAGGTCGGGCGATGGCGGCGCCCTGCTGGAGGGTGTCCAGCTCAACGAAGGCGCCATCGAGGTCGATCTCAAGGGCAAGGACGTCGCCCAGCAGAGCTTTCTCGGCATCGCCTTCCACGTCGTCGACTGGACGACGCTGGACGCCGTGTACTTCAGGCCGTTCAACTTCCGCGCTGCCGATCCCGAGCGGCGGGGCCACGCGGTCCAGTACGTGTCGCATCCCGCGAACACGTGGCAGCGGCTGCGTGCCGAGCGGACAGGGCAGTTCGAGCAGGCCATCGACCCCGCCCCGGATCCGAACGGTTGGTTCCACGCACGCATCGTCTTGAAGGGCGGCCGGGTCGAGGTGTTCGTGAACGGAGCCGCGACACCGAGCCTCGCCGTCGAGGACCTGGGCGCGGCGAAGAGCGGCGGTGTCGCGTTGTGGGTGGGCAACGGCTCCGATGGCGCGTTCGCGAACCTCCGGATCACGCGGGCGGCGCCCGCCGGACCTCCGCTCGACGCGGTCATTCCGAGGGCGGTGGCCGGTATCCGGGACGCCACGCCGAAGTAACCGGCTGGTCCAGTTCCTGTCGCAGAAACTGAAATGGGGCCAGGCCCCTTTCCAGTTTCTGCCAACGGGGCCTGGCACCGAATTGCAGAATCTGCAACGATCACGCGCGGGAGGGAAGCGGGCGCGGCCCGAGCGACGCCTCTTCTTTCTACCTCTCAGGATTCTCCGCGCTGTCGTCCGGTGGCCAGCTCTGGGACTTCGGCGTGGACGGGAACGGCCCACGCCGAGGCGGATCGTCAGTTCACGATGAGGCGGCGGCCCGAGACGTGGCAGTCGTTACAGGCACCGCTCGTGATCGCCACCGACATCGACGCGGCCGCGCCCGACGTGCCGGTCGCGGTGACGTAGCCGCCGGCTCCGAGGCTGACGGCGGCGCTCGTGTAGAAGTTGCCGCTCTTGTCCGACATCAGCGTGGCCACGACCGCGCCGCCCCCGGCGGGCTCCGTGGTCACCTTGATCGTGGCGCCCGGGTAGACGGTCACGCCGTCGGCCTGATAGGCCGTGCCGGCGACCTTGAACGCGTGGCAGCCGAGGCAGTCCCTGCCGGCGTTGTGGCTGGTTCCCAGGGTCGAGGTTGACGCGGGCGTCGTCGTCGTGGTGCCCGAGGACGAACTGCTGGGGCTCGACGGCGCGCTCCCTCCGCACGCGAGGTGGGAGACCGCCAAGGCGAGAGCAAGGGCTGCGAGGGGGACAGGACTCTTCATACGCCCTGCGGCTGCAAGACCGGGGCCGCCTCATCAGGGGCGCCCGGACGGGGACGAACCGGCCGATTCCTCGACAATTGTGCCATATCGGCGTCACCTCCCGGATGCTCCCCCTTGACTGACCCGTCACATCGCCCGGACGCCCCGTCGCCCCCGGCGGACACGCCCCTCAGCATCCCACGCGAGGGGCCTGGCCCCTGTTATGATGCGCGGCACGGAGGACCTCGATGCGAAGACTGCTCCTGTCCGGCCTGCTGATCGCCCTGTCCGTCACCGTCCTCGCCGCGGCGGGGCAGGCGCCGCCGCCACTTCCGCCGCCGGCCCAGACGTCTGCGCAGCTGGCCGCCCAACTCCCGGCCGAAACGCCCCAGCAAAAGGAGGCCCGCCTCCAGTGGTGGACCGACGCGCGCTTCGGCATGTTCATCCACTGGGGGCTCTACGCGCTGCCGGCGCGCCACGAGTGGGTGAAGAAGAACGAGCACCTCACCAACGCGGAGTACCAGAAGTACTTCGACCAGTTCAACCCCGACCTCTACGACCCGAGGGTGTGGGCGCGCCAGGCCCGCGAGGCCGGGATGAAGTACGCGGTCATCACGTCGAAGCACCACGAGGGCTTCTGCCTGTTCGATTCGACGTTCACGGACTACAAGGCCACCAACACGCCGGCGAAGCGCGATCTCATCAAGGCGTGGGTCGAGGCGTTCCGCGCCGAGGGCCTGAAGGTCGGGTTTTACTACTCGCTCCTCGACTGGCACCATCCGTCCTACACGATCGACCGCAACCATCCGCAGAGCGCCGCAACGGACGCGGCCTACGACTCGCTCAACCAGGGCCGCGACATGGCGGTCTACCGCCAATACCTCAAGGACCAGGTCCGCGAGCTCCTGACGAACTACGGGAAGATCGACATCATCTGGCTCGACTTCTCCTTCGCCGGCGGGACGCACGGCAAGGGCCGGGCCGACTGGGACTCGATCAACCTGCTGAAGATGGTCCGCGACCTCCAGCCGGGCATCATCGTCAACGACCGGCTCGATCTGGACGACGTGCCGGGCGGGTGGGACTTCCGATCGCCCGAGCAGTTCAAGCCGCGCGAGTGGGTGAAGGTGAACGGGCAGCGCGTGCCGTGGGAGACGTGTCAGACGTTCTCGGGATCGTGGGGCTATTACCGCGACGAGGCGACCTGGAAGAGCCCGGCACAGCTCGTCGAGCTCCTGATCGAGACCGTGAGCAAGGGCGGCAACCTGCTGATGAATGTGGGGCCGACGGCGCGCGGCACGTTCGACCAGCGCGCCAAAGACCGGCTGGCCGCCTTCGGCCGCTGGATGCAGGTGAACGGCGCGTCGATCTACGGGGCCACGCAGGCGTCGCCGGAGTTCAAGGCGCCGCCGAATGCGCTCCTCACGTACAAACCGCAGGCGAAGCGGCTCTACCTGCACCTCCTGGACTGGCCGATGGGTGAGGTGGTGCTCGAGGGCTACGCCGGCAAGGTGGCGTACGCGCAGCTGCTCCACGACGCGTCGGAAGTGAGAATCACCGAGCGGAGGTCGACGACCTGGATGGATGAGCAGGGAAGGGCCGGCGACATCGTGCTGCGGCTGCCGATGCTCAAGCCGGACGTCGAGATCCCGGTCATTGAGCTGATGCTCAAATAGGGGAAAGGGAGACTCGCGCGATGCCCTCGCCCTTCTCGCTCGACGGCCGCCTCGCCATCGTCGTCGGCGGGACCAGCGGACTCGGCCGCGCCCTGTCGTTGGGGCTCGCGGACGCCGGCGCAGATGTCGTCGTCACGGCGAGGCGCGAGCCACTCGTCGACGAGGTGGCCGGCGAGATCGAGGCCCGCGGCCGCCGGACGCTTCGCATGACCGCCGACGTTGCGGACGAGGCCGCGCTCATCCGCGTGCGCGACGCGTGCCTGGACGCGTTCGGCCGCGTCGATATTCTCGTGTCCGCCGCGGGGATCACCCAGCGAGTCGCGAGCCTGGAGATGACTGATACCGACTGGCGGCGCGTGCTGGAGACCAACGTCACCGGTACGTGGAACGCCTGCCGGGTGTTCGGCGCGCCGATGCTGGATCGCGGGTGGGGCCGCATCATCAACATCGCGTCCCTCTCGTCCCTCGTCGGGTTCCTCGAGGTGAGCGCCTATACGGCGAGCAAGGCCGCCGTCGCCGGCCTGACGCGGTCGCTGGCGGTTGAGTGGGCCCCCAGGAACGTGACGGTGAACGCCATCGCGCCGGGCGTCTTCCGCACGGACCTGAACCGGGACCTGCTGGACGACTCACCGCGCGGGCGGGAGTTGCTCCTGCGGACGCCGATGAAGCGGTTCGGCGAACCCGACGAACTCGTCGGCGCCGCCGTCTTCCTCGCGTCGGACGCGTCCAGCTTTATCACCGGCCAGTTGCTCGTGGTCGACGGCGGTTTCCTCGCCAGCGGCGTCAACCAGTGATTACGCCACGTCGGGTGCGCCGAAGTGGCGCTGCACGACGAGGGCGACGGCGCCGCGAAGTCGTGGCTGGGTGGCGGGATCGGTGGCGACGATCCGGGTGGAAATCGCAGGCAGGGACCGTTCCGCGGCTTTCCTCTCCACGATGGCGCCGATGCGGGGCCACGCCGCCGCCACCTCGCCCACGACGACAACCACCTGCGGGGCCAAGCCGGTGATGATCGGGCCAAGGCCGATCCCGAGGTAGTGCGCCATGCGATCGAGCGCGGCGCCGGCGCGCTCATCGCCGTTCTCCGCGAGATTCAGCAGGTCCGTGAACGTCAACGGGAGGCCGGCCGGCGGGTCCGGAGCGGCCGGCGGGGGCTGCTGCGCCTCCTGGTAGTAGCGAAGGGCCGCGGAGTTCGACGCGTACTGCTCCCAGCACCCGCGCTTCCCGCAGCGGCACGGTTGACCGTCCTCCACGAGCGTCGCGTGGCCGAATTCGCCGGCCATCCAGTCGTGGCCATGGACGAGCTGTCCGTTCACCAGCATGCCGACGCCGATGCCCTCCGACACCGTGACCGCGACGAGATGCTTCACGTCGTCCGAGTGCCGACCGAACCACAGCTCTGCCAGCGCGCACGCGCTCGCCGCGTTCTCGACCGCGACCGGGAGGCCCAACGCCGCCTCGATCATGTCCTTGAGATCGATAGGTGGCCAGCGGAGGTTCGGCGCGAAGACGAGGCGGCCCGAGCTGTTGACGCGCCCGGCGACGCTGACGCCCACGCCCTCGCACGTGACCTCGCGGTGCCCGCTTCTGAACACCGCGACGGTCTCGACCAGCTCCTTGAGGAACTCGGCCGGCGTAGCCGGCGTCGGCCATGCCGTCAGGGCAAGAAACCTCGCGTCGAACCCGGCGAGCCCGACTCTGGTCGTCTCCGGCCGGATGTCCACGGCGAGAATCCCCGCCCGCTCGACGTTCAGGTGCAGGACGCGCGGCCGGCGCCCCCTGGCGGACGCGGCGGTCGCGCCTTCCGTCACCCATCCCTCGGCAATCAGCTCGCCGACGATGGCCGACACGGTGCTGCGCTGGAGCCCCGAGCGACGGGCCACCTCGGCCCGGGACATCAGCGGCTGGCGGCGGATGATGTTCAGGGCGATCCGCCGGTTGATGTGCCGGGCCGTCTCGCTGGTGGCGACGGTGAAGTTGGTGAGATCGATTTTGCGCATGGCACCGTGCGCCGAGCGGAAGACGGGCCGGGAGGACGGGATTCGTTGCCGGCCAGAACTATAGGAGCCGCGATCGGGATTGTCAAGAACGACACGAATCACGGGGCCCTGGATCATCCCTGCCCGGCGCGGGTATCCTTGTGCCGCTGTTCTTGTTCAGGTCTTAGACGGATTCCGCCTCGACCCGGGGAAAGGGGCCCACCCATGAGGATTACGGCTGGCAAGGTCATCGTCTGCTGTCCGGGCCGCAACTTCGTCACGCTGAAGCTCGAGACCGACTCCGGGTTGTACGGCCTCGGGGACGCCACGCTCAACGGCCGGGAACTCGCCGTCGCGAGCTACCTCGCCGACCACGTGGTACCGTTCCTCGGCGGTCGCGACGCGGCGCGCATCGAAGACATCTGGCAGCTGCTCTACAAGGGCGCCTACTGGCGGCGGGGCCCGGTGACGATGACGGCGATCGGGGCCGTGGACACGGCGCTCTGGGATCTCAAGGCCAAGGCCCTCGGCGCGCCGCTGTACCAGCTACTCGGCGGGGCCTCGCGCGACGGCGTGCTGGTCTACGGCCACGCGAGCGGCACGACGGTTGACGAAACCGTGGAAGCGGTCGCCCGCTACGTCGGCCGCGGCTACATGGCGGTGCGCGCGCAGTGCGGCGTGCCCGGCATCCCGCACGCGTACGGGATCGGCGCAGGAGACCGGTACGAACCGGCGGTGGCGGACGCGGCCCCGGAGGAGCGGTGGAGCAGCGAGCGCTACATGGACTTCATCCCGTCGGTGTTCGAGCGGCTGCGCGCCGAGTTCGGCGCCGAGCTCCACCTGCTTCACGACGCCCACCATCGCCTCACGCCCATCCAGGCCGCGCGTCTCGGGCGCGCCCTCGAGCCCTCCCGTCTCTTCTGGCTGGAGGACCCGACGCCCGCCGAGGACCAGGCCGGCTTTCGCCTCATCCGCCAGCACACGACGACGCCCATCGCGGTGGGGGAGGTGTTCAACTCGATCCACGACTGTCAGCAGCTCATCGAGGAACAGCTCATCGACTACGTCCGCGCGACCGTCACGCATGCCGGCGGCATCAGCCACCTGCGCAAGATCGCGAACCTGGCGGAACTCCACCGGGTCCGCACTGGTTGCCACGGCGCGACTGATCTCGGTCCCGTGAGCCTGGCGGCGGCGCTCCATTTCGATCTGAGCGTCCACAACTTCGGCATCCAGGAGTACATGCCGCACTCGCCGGACACCGACCGCGTCTTCCCGCATGCCTACCGGTTCGAGGGAGGCGTCATGCACCCGGGCGACGCGCCCGGTCTCGGAGTCGACATCGACGAGAGCCTGGCACAGACGTTCCCGTACCGGCGCGCGTACCTGCCAGTCGCCAGGCTGGCCGACGGAACCGCCCACGACTGGTAAGACCTGCTCGCTGGCACTCGGAGTTCGTAGGTCGAACAAACGGGATCCTGGGGATCCGGGGAGCCCCTGGCCGGTTGTGAGGTTACCGTTTGACATTCGTTTTCTCGAGGAGTATAAGGGTCGCGTTCCAGTTCTGTTCGCCGGTCGAACTAAGACAATCAGTCGCGTTGATCGCTCTTTCAGAAGGGGGAGTGTATGGGGTTTACGTGGGTTCATCGCTGGTTGTTTAGGAGCGTGATGCTGGCCGTGGTGTTCGGCCTCGTCGCGAGCGCTCCGCTCTGGGCACAGACCACGAGTGCGTCTGTCTCAGGCACCGTGAAGGACGCCCAGGGAGGTGTCCTGCCGGGCGTCACCGTGGCCCTGACCAGTGTGTCCAGGGGCACGGAAACGGTCGTGGTGACCGATGGCCTCGGGAACTTCCTCTTCCCGGTCGTCCAGCCGGACACCTACAACATCAAGGTCGCCCTTGAAGGGTTCCAGACCCTGCAGCAGCAGAGCGTGAAAGTCGATCCGAACGCGAGGCTCTCGGTCGGCCCGTATACGCTGCAGGTCGGGAGCATGCAGGAGAGCATCACGGTCGTGGCCCAGTCGGAGTCCATCCAGCTGAAGAGCGGCGAGCGCGCCTACACGCTGGAGTCGACCGCGATGCAGAACATCGCCGTCAACGGCCGGAGCCTCTTCCAGTTGGCCATGTTGGTCCCCGGGGTCCTGGCCGACTCGCCGACGCAGGTGAGCGGCATGAACGCGAACGGCCAGCGGGCGAACTCCAACAACATGACGATCGATGGCGTGGCCAACATCGACACCGGCGACAACGGCGGCAACATGGCCACGACGAACCTCGACGCCGTGTCGGAGTTCAAGGTGCTCACGTCGAGCTACCAGGCGGAGTTCGGCCGCGCGGTCGGTGCGCAGGTCCAGGTCGTCACGAAGAGCGGCTCGAAAAACTTCTCCGGGTCGGCCTACTGGTACAACCGGCGGTCGTGGATGAACGCCAACTCGTGGACGAACAATCGCAACGGCATCAAGATGTCGTCGAGCAAGCGCGACGACTACGGCTACACGCTCGGCGGGCCGCTGTACATCCCGGGCCTGTTCAACAAGAACAGGGACAAGCTGTTCTTCTTCTTCAACCAGGAGTTCCAGCGCCGGAAGGACCCCACGGGCGAGTCGCGCGTCACGGTGCCGACGGCGCTTGAGCGCAAGGGTGACTTCTCCCAGAGCCTCGACGCGAACGGGAATCCGTACCCGTACATCAAGGACTACACCCTCAACCTTCCCTGCAGCTCGACCAACACGTCCGGCTGCTTCCAGGACGGCGGCGTGCTGGGCCGGATCCCGGCCAGCCGGCTCTACGCGCCGACGCTGGCCGCTCTGAGCCTGTTCCCGACGGCGAACGTCGGCGGGCAGGTGGGCTACAACTACACGAGCCAGAAACCGGCGACCCAGCCGCACACCGAGGAACTCATCCGGTTGGACTACCAGGCGAACAGCAACTGGCGCATGACGGGCCGGCTGATGCTGAAGCACGAACTGTTCCAGCTGCCGTACGGCATCGGCGGGTGGTCGATCGGCGGCAACCTGGACACGATCAACGTGACCCAGAAGACCCCGGGCAGCAACTGGCTCGTGTCGACGGTCGGCATCCTGAACAACACGACGTCGTTGGAAGTCTCGGTCGGCAGCGCGCACAACTCGCTCGACCACTTCACGGACGACACGAATTGGACGCGCAAGCACCTCACGGAGCTCGCGGGCGGCCAGTCGCTCCCGATGTTCAACACGACCGCCATCCAGAACGACTACGTGCCCTCCTTCGGCTGGGGCGGCGGACGCATCGCCAACACGCCGCAGATGAGGACGAACCAGGCGCCGTTCTCGAACTTCAACACGACGTACGACGTCGTCGCGAACCTGACGAAGGTGATGGGCGCGCATGCGACCAAGGCGGGCGTCTACTTCCAGCGAAGCCTGAAGCCCCAGAGCGCGTTCGCCAACTTCAACGGCGCGTACGACTTCGCGAACAGCTCCAGCAACCCGTTGGACTCCCAGCACCCGTTCGCGAACGCGGCGCTGGGCATCTACAACTCCTTCTCACAGGCGTCGGAGTACCGCAAGCCGAACTGGGTGTACAAGAACCTCGAGTGGTACCTCCAGGACAACTGGAAGACGAGCGACCGGCTGACGCTCGACTACGGCGTGAGGTTCTACTTCCTGACGCCGCA
Organism: uncultured Acidobacteriota bacterium; assembly: GCA_963809475.1. Lineage (GTDB taxonomy): Bacteria > Acidobacteriota > Vicinamibacteria > Vicinamibacterales > JAKQTR01 > JAKQTR01. Next base: position 412,461 of record CAWEJS010000002.1, on the reverse strand, counting down.
GTGGGATACGTCGAAGGTGGCCTCCAACTGGCTGGCCGACAAGTACGACCCGTCCAAGACCGTCCGTCTCTACAAGCCAACGGTCGTCAACGGCGTGCGCGTGGGCTATGACGCCGTCACGGGAGGCGTGGTGGACTCCGCGTACATCGGCCGCGTGGTGCCGAATTCCGGCGACCGGTTCAACGGGGCGTTCCAGGCGGGCAAAGGAATCTCCGACACCCTGACCGACGGCAACAAGTTCAGGATCTCCCCGCGCCTGGGCTTCGCGTACGACATCACCGGACAACAGAAGATCGTCGCGCGCGGCGGCTTCGGCATCTTCTACGACCGGCCGCAGGGCAACCAGGTGTTCGACCTCGTGAACAACCCGCCCGGCATGCAGATCCCAACGGTGAGCTGGGGACTGGTGTCGTCCCTGGCCGGCGCGACGCCGCTCTTCGGAGCGCTGGGCGTGCAGGCGAACGTCTACAACTGGAAGATCCCCACGGTCTACCAGTGGAACCTGGGCGTGCAGTACAGGCTGCCGGCGCAGTTCACACTCGACGTGGCCTACGTCGGGTCGAAGTCGGACAACCTGCTGCAGTTCCGCAACCTCAACGCCGTCCCGTACGGGACGTTCTACAACACGGCGAACAACGACCCGACGAGGGGCCAGACGTGCACGGGTTGCTCGTCGCTCAGCACGCTTCCGGGCGGCAACGCCATCGACCCGGTCTTCGTACGCACGTACCAGGGGTTCAACGACGTCCGCCTCTGGGAGTTCGAAGCCTATTCGGACTACAAGGCCCTGCAGAACACGATCAGCCGCCGGTTCTCCAAGGGGCTGATGTTCAGCGTCAACTACACCTGGGCCAAGGCGCAGGGCACCCTGGGCGGTGACTGGGACTACGCCCGGATCGACGGCAAGGACCGCGAAGCCAACTACGGCCCGCTGTCGTTCGACCGGACGCACAGCCTCGTCCTCAGCTTCGTGTACCAGATGCCGAAGGTCGTGAGCGGCCCAGTCGGGTACATCACGAACGACTGGCAGCTCTCCGGCAGCTACCGCTACATGAGCGGCACGCCGGCCAGCGCCGGGTTCTCGATCCCCGGCATCGGGAACACCAACCTCACGGGCAGCTCCACCGAAGGCGCGCGCATCGCCCTGACCGGCACGGGCGTGGGCAAGGGCTGGAGTTCAGATCCGTACAACCAGTTCGACATCAACGCCTTCAAGCCGCCGCAGCCCGGCAGCATCGGCCTCGAGTCGCCGCGCTACGTGTTCCGGAACCCCCCGATCGACAACTGGGACCTGTCGCTGTCGAAATCGGTTTCGCTCAGCGGCAGGCGCCGACTCGAGTTGCGCCTCGACGCGTTCAACGTGCTCAACCACACGCAGTTCTCGGGGGTCAACCGGACGATCAACTACACGAGTCTGACGGACGCGACCGTCACGAACAAGCCGTACAACGCTTCCAACGTGCTGACGAACAGGAATGGCGTCGGCACGATCAGCGGCGTCCGGAACCCGCGTCAGCTGCAGTTCGTGACGCGGTTCAGCTTCTAGTCGCCTTTAGGCTCACGCCACGGCGGTGAGCCGCCAGGGCCGGCACCTACTCCCTCGGGTGCCGGCCCTCTTTTTGTACACGCGCGGTGGCGCGGCAGGTCCGAAATCGGGCAAGATGCTCCGATCACCTGCGGAGCTGACCCATGCACCTGAGCGACAGCCGGCCGACGCGTTGCCATTCCTCGCATCCGACGATCGGTCTCGCCTCCATTCTGCTCGTGGCGGCCGGCGGCACGTTCGTGCTGGCGGGCCCGGGTCGCCAGGCCGCGGCGCCGACTCACGCCTCCTTCATGAACGCGACCCTCTCGGTCGAAGCCCGGGTCCGCGATCTGGTCTCGCGCATGACCGTGGAGGAGAAGGTCATGCAGTTGATGGACCAGGCGCCCGCGATTCCGCGGCTCGGCGTCCCGGCGTACGGGTGGTGGAACGAGGCGCTGCACGGCGTGGCGCGGGCGGGCGTGGCGACGGTCTTCCCGCAGGCCATCGGCCTCGCGGCGACCTTCGACGTGCCGCTCATCGGCGAGATGGCGGACGTCATCGGCAACGAGGCGCGCGCCAAGCACCACCAGTTCGTGCGGGAAGGGAAGCGCGGGCGATACCAGGGGCTCACGTTCTGGTCGCCGAACATCAACATCTTCCGCGACCCGCGGTGGGGGCGCGGCCAGGAGACCTACGGCGAAGACCCCTTCCTCACGTCGCGGATTGGCGTCGCCTTCGTGAAGGGGCTGCAGGGCGACGACCCGACCTACCTTCGCGCCATCGCGACACCGAAGCACTTCGCGGTGCACAGCGGGCCCGAGCCCGATCGACATACCTTCGACGCGCGCCCGACCGAGCGCGACCTGTGGGAGACCTACCTGCCCGCGTTCCGCGCCCTCGTGCAGGAGGGGAAGGCCGGCTCGGTGATGAGCGCCTACAACCGCCTCAACGGCGACTCGGCGACGGCGAGCCAGCGGCTGCTCATCGACATCCTGCGGACGCAGTGGGGTTTCTCGGGCTACGTCGTCTCCGACTGCGGCGCGGTGGACGACATCTTCATGAGGCACAAGATCGTGCCCACGGCCGCGGAGGCGTCGGCCCTGGCCCTGACGCGCGGCTGCGACCTCGAGTGCGGGAACTCGTACCGCGCGCTGGGAACGGCCGTGTCGAAGGGTCTCGTCCGCGACGCCGACCTCGACGTCGCGCTCCAGCGGCTCTTCGTCGCCAGGATGAAGCTGGGCCTGTTCGATCCGCCCGAGAAGGTCCGCTGGGCGCAGATTCCGTACTCCGTCAACGACGCGCCCGAGCACGACCGGCTTTCGCGGCGCGTGGCGCAGTCGTCGATGGTCCTGCTGAAGAACAGCGGCGTCCTGCCCCTGCGGAAGGACCTGCGGACGATTGCCGTGGTGGGGCCGACGGCAGACGATCTGATGTCGCTGCTCGGGAACTACAACGGGACGCCCTCGCACCCGGTCACGATTCTCGCAGGCGTCAAGAACGCCGTCAGCCCAGGCACGAAGGTGCTCTTCGAGCGGGGCGTGGACCTTGTCGAGGGGCGCCAGGATCCCCGCGCGGCGAAGGCGATCGATGCCGCGTACCTGCGCCCGGGTCCCGGGTCGAGAGCGCAGGGGCTGATCGGGTCCTACTACCGCGGCCGCAGCTTCGAGGGCGAACCGGTGTTCACGCGCGTGGATTCCAGGGTGGACTTCCGCTGGTACCGCGGCTCGCCGACCGATGAACCCATCGCGCGCGGCGAACTGGCGGCCGATCGCGCCATCCCGAACGACGGCTTCTCGGTTCGCTGGACCGGCGTGCTCGTGCCGCCATCGTCAGGCGAATACGACCTGGTCGTCACCGCGAACGACGGCGCGCGCGTCACCGTCGACGGGCGGACGATCCTGGACGCGTGGACCGACGCGCCGGTGGCTCGGGCGACCAGCGGGAAGGTCGCGCTCGAGGCCGGCCGCGAGTACGCCCTCGTGGTGGAGTACGACGAGGCGGAGCGAGACGCGGAGGCCAGCCTGGGCTGGAAGCTCCCGGGTTCCGAGTCGCCCTTCGATGCGGCCGTGAAGGCCGCGCGTGCCGCCGACGCCGTCGTCTTCGTCGGAGGCCTGACCGCCGAGGTCGAAGGCGAGGAGATGCGCGTGTCCTACCCCGGCTTCGCGGGCGGCGACCGCACGGACATCGCCTTGCCCGCCATCCAGCAGAAGCTGCTGGCCGCGCTGCACGCGACCGGCAAGCCGGTGATCCTCGTGCTGACCACGGGGTCCGCGCTGGGCCTCCGCTGGGCGCAGGACACGCTTCCCGGCATCCTCGTCGCCTGGTACCCCGGGCAGCAGGGCGGCACCGCCGTCGCGGACGTGCTGTTCGGCGACACGAACCCGGCGGGCCGGCTGCCCGTGACGTTCTACGAGTCCATCGACCAGCTGCCGCCGTTCTCCGACTACAACATGGAAGGCCGCACGTACCGCTACTTCCGCGGAGAGCCGGTCTATCCGTTCGGCTTCGGCCTCTCCTACACGCGGTTCGAGTACTCGGGACTCCAGCTGCCGAGCGCCGCGCCCGGCGCCGGCGGACGCCTCGAGGTGTCAATCGACGTGAAGAACGCCGGCCCGCGCGCCGGAGACGAGGTCGTGCAGCTCTACCTGCGCCAGGCCGGGGCAGCCAGGCCCGGGGAGGCGATCCGGACGCTCCGCGGCTTCGAACGCATCAGCCTCGGCCCGGGCGAGCAGAAGCGGGTCCGGTTCACGATCGTACCAGAGCGGGATCTCTCTTCGTACGACGAGTCGCGGAAGGCCGACGTGGTCGCACCGGGCGAGTACGAGATCGAGATCGGTGCCTCGAGCGCCGACATCAGGGCACGGGGACGGGTGACAGTGCGGTGACGGTGTGGCCGCGGGTTTGGAGCCCGCGGCTACTTCGTTCGTGTGAGACCGCGATTCCGAGTCGTCGAGTGCAGGACGCGGGTGGCCGAGGCGCTTTCCATTTGCCCGCAGCGAGGACAGGCGAAGGTCACGCGAGGACAAATGGAAACGCCTCGGACAGGACCCGTCGCCGAGGTGCCGGCGACGCCGAATCGCGGCGTTCCGTTCACGGCCGCATGTCGACCACCTTGCGGAGCGTCAGGGCGGCGTCGGCCGACGAGTTGCCGACCATCAGCTCGAGCTTCGCGCGCTCGAGCGCCCAGGCGTGCCGGGTCACGTCCCAGTACGCAACGTCCGCCCCGCGCAGCGGAATCTCCACGCGGCGCGCCTGGCCGGCGGCGATCGAGACGCGCGCGAACCCGATCAGCTTCTTCGCCGGCCGATCGACGGCAGAGTCCTGAACGCGCCCGTAGACCTGGACCACCTCGTCGCCGTCCCGGGTGCCGGTGTTGGCCACGTCGACGCTGACTGTCAGCGTCCCCTGCAGGCCGATCGACGGCTGCGACACCGCGAGGTTGGCGAAGGTGAACGTCGTGTAGCTGAGCCCGTAGCCGAACGGGTACTGCGGCTCGCCGCGAAAGTACATGTATGTGCGGCCGTGCCGGATGTCGTAGTCCATCAGGTCCGGAAGCTGGTCGAGTGAAGAAGGCCAGGTCTGGGTGAGCTTGCCGCCGGGGTTGTAGTCGCCGAACAGCACGTCGGCGAGCGCCGTGCCCTGCTCCTGGCTCGCGTGCGTCATGTGCAGGATTGTCGAGGCGTGCGCAGCAGCCCAGGGCATGGCGTAGGGGAAGTTCGAGATGAGCACGACGACCGTGTTCGGGTTCACGGCGTAGAGCTTGCGGACGAACTCCTCCTGGTCAGGCTGGAGCACAATCTCCTTGCGATCAACCGCCTCCTTGCCTTCGCTGGGCGACGACACCACGTTCCAGGCCGCATTCCCCTCGGGATGGTTGCCCACGCACACCACCACGGCGTCCCTCGTCTTCGCCACCTTCAGGGCCGCCTCGCCCATGTCGCCGACCCAGGTCACGCCCACCGACCGCGCGCCCGCCCGCGGAGCGCTCGCGACGGTCTCAATCCCCCGGCGCGGGGAGATCGCGTAAGGCGGCGTGCCGGAATACCAGTCGAGCAGCACTGCGTTGGCGAGCGGGCCCACGACCGCAACCGACCGGATCTTCACGCGGTCGAACGGGAGCAGGCCGGCGTCGTTCTTGAGCAGCACGATCGACTTCCGGGTCACCTCGCGGACGAAGGCCCGGGTCTCGGGCTTGGACCACGGCTCGGGATCGCCAACCGCGCCGATGCGCGAGTACGGCACCCGCTCAGGCGGGTCGAGGAGTCCCAGCCGCAGCGACACGCGGAACACTCCGCGCAACGCGGCGTCGATGTCGGCCTCCGTGATCAGCCCGCGTTTCACCGCCTCGGTCACGGGCGCCTTGTGCTGATCGAGGAAGAAGTTGATGCCGGCCTTGACGCACGCGGCGGCTGCCGTGGGCAGGTCGGGGAACGCCTTGTGGTCCGTGACGAGCAGCCGCAGGCCGCTCCCGTCCGTGCAGATGATGCCGTCCACGCCCCACTCACGCATCACGATCTGCCGGAGCATCGGGTGCACATGCGCGGGAGTCCCGTTGACCGCGTTGTAGGCCGCCATCAACGCCCGCGACCCGCCCGCGCTCACGCCTCGCTCGAACGGCCAGGCGTAGTACTCGCGCCACAGCCGCTCGTCGAAGTTCGACGATGACGACGTGCGCGTGTCCTCATTGCTGTTGGCGAGGAAGTGCTTGAGGAGCGACGCCGTCATCCAGTAACGGGGGTCGTCGCCCTGCAATCCCCGCGCAAACGCCGCCGCGAGTGCTCCCGTCAGAAACGGGTCCTCGCCGTAGACCTCCTCGGTGCGGCCCCAGCGCGGATCCCTGGCCAGATCGGCGTTCGGCGCCCGGACGATGAGCCCCGAGCGGTGGTAGGCGGGGCTCTGATAGAGGTAGCGGGCCTCGAGGGCCTCCTGCGCGGCGACCCGCTGCAGCAGCGCGGGGTCCCACGTTTCGCCCAGTCCGTAGGCCTGCGGGAATTGCGTAGTCGGGGTAGGATTACGCTGGCCCCAGTTGCTGGGGCCGCCCTGGGCCACCCCGTGATACCCCTCGATGTGCGGTGAGCCCACGACGCCCAGCCTCGGCACCGAGGTGCGGTTGGCCATGGCGTCGATCTTCTCGTCGAGCGTCATTCGCGAGATGAGATCGGTGATGCGGGTTTCGACGGCCAGATCGGGATTCTGGAACGGGAAGGGGCCGGAGCCGGCCTGGGGCGCGGCGGGCGCGGCAGGCAGGCCGGGTGCAAGGGCGACGAGGGCGGCGGCGGCGAGAGCGAGCACGAGCGTGTGTGAGCGCATGGTGGCGCGATTGTACGCCCGATGGGCGGGAGGAGACGAGATGGGATCAGGTTTGATGCGGGCGGCCGCGCCGCTGGCGGCCGTGTGCCTCGTGGCAGGATGCCTGGCGGGCACGGCCCGGGCGCAGGCCGGCGGCGGGCAGACGCTGCCGCAACTCGGGAAGGCGCCGGTGAAGGACGTCATCGCCGCCATGACGAGGGAGGAGAAGGTGAGCCTCGTCATCGGCACGGGCATGCGGTTCGGCGGCTTGTCCCCGGACATGGCTGGGCCCTCGGTCGGCGTGACGGAGGAGCGGGTGCCGGGCGCGGCCGGGACGACATTCGCGGTCCCGAGGCTGGGCATCCCGGCCACGATCGTGGCCGACGGGCCCGCCGGGCTCCGGATCCAGCCCACGCGCGGCAAGGACACGTCGCGCACGTACTACGCCACCGCCTTTCCCATCGCGACGCTGCTCGCATCGACCTGGGACGTCAATCTGGTGGAGCAGGTCGGCCGCGCCATGGGCAACGAAGTCAAGGAGTACGGCGTCGACGTCATCCTCGGGCCGGCGCTCGACATCCACCGCAATCCCCTCGGCGGCCGCAACTTCGAGTACCACTCGGAGGACCCGCTGATCTCGGGGAAGATGGCGGCGGCCATTGTGAAGGGCGTGCAGTCGCAGGGCGTGGGCACGTCGGTCAAGCACTTCGTCGCCAACGATCACGAGTGGAACCGCAATACCATCAACGTGAAGGTCTCGCAGCGCGCGCTCCGCGAGATCTACCTCCGCGCGTTCGAGATCGTCGTCCGCGAGGCCAACCCGTGGACGATCATGTCCTCCTACAACAAGGTCAACGGCACGTATACCTCGGAGAACCCGTCGCTCCTGCAGGGCGTCGTGCGCGACGACTGGAAGTACGGCGGCCTCATCATGACCGACTGGTTCGGCGGGCGCGACGCGGTGGCGCAGATGATGGCCGGCAACGAGCTGCTGATGCCCGGCACGGAGAACCAGCGCAAGGCCCTGCTGGCGGCCCTCGCGAGCGGCGAGCTGAAGGCAGAGGTGCTCGATCGCAACGTCAGGATCATCCTGGACTACATCCTCCGCACGCCGAGCTTCCGGAAGTACGCGCACTCGGACACCCCCGACCTCAAGGCCCACGCGCAGGTGGCGCGTGACGCCGCCGCGCAGGGCATGGTGCTCCTGCGGAACGAGGGGGCGCTGCCGCTGCCCGCCGCCGCGAAGCTCGCGCTCTTCGGCAACACGTCCTACGCGATGATCACCGGCGGCACGGGCAGCGGCGACGTGAACGAAGCCTACTCCGTGTCGCTCGTCGACGGGTTGAAGGGTGCCGGGCTCGGCGTAGACGGGGCGCTGTCGGCGCGCTACGCGTCCTACATCGCCGAGCAGGAGAAGAAGCGGCCGGCCGGAATGCCATTCATGCTGCCGGCGCCGCTGCCCGAAATGCCGGTGCCGGCCGAGGAGATTGCCAAACTGGCGCAGGACGACGACATGGCGCTCGTGACCATCGGCCGCCGGTCGGGGGAGTTCACCGATCGGAAGCGCGAAGGCGACTTCGAGTTGACGCCGACTGAGAAGGTGCTGCTCAAGGATGTCGCGGCGGCCTTCCACGCGCGCAAGAAGAAGGTCCTCGTCGTGTTGAACATCGGCGGGGTGATTGAGACCGCCAGCTGGAGGGACCAGCCTGACGCGATCCTCCTGGCCTGGCAGCCGGGCCAGGAGTCCGGCAACGCGATCGCCGACGTGCTGACGGGCAGGACGCCGCCCTCGGGAAGACTGGCCACGACGTTCCCCGTGACGTGGGAAGACGTCCCTTCGTCGGCCACTTTCCCGGGCAAGACGCTGCTGGGGCCGGATCCGAAGGCCTCCGGGATCTTTGCCTCAGTGGATCGGGCTGCCGAGGTGGAGTACCTGGACGACATCTGGGTCGGGTACCGGCACTTCGCGACCAAGGGCGTGAAGCCCGCCTACCCGTTCGGATACGGCCTGACCTACACGCAGTTCGGGTATTCCGGGCTGAAGCTGACTGGCAGCGGGGGCGGGAGCACGTTCGAGGTGTCACTCACCGTCACGAACGCGGGGAAAGCCGCCGGGCGGGAGGTCGTGCAGCTCTATCTCACAGCTCCCGGCAAGATCGCGTCGAAGCCGGCGATCGAGCTCAAGGGGTTCGCCAAGACGAAGACGCTGAAGCCGGGCGAGTCGCAGCTCGTCACGTTCACGCTGACGCCGCGGGACTTCACGTCGTTCGACGAGGCGTCGTTGTCGTGGATCGCGGAGGCCGGCACCTACACGGTGAACGTCGGCGCTTCCTCTGAGGACATCCGGCAGACGGCGACGATCACCAAGCCGAAGCAAGAGACCGTCGAGAAGGTCTCGGTGTCGGTCGGCTCGGCCAGGTAGACAATCAGAGCGGCGGACGGACTGGCCGTCCGCCGCTCCGCCTCATCTTCACTTCACCCTCAGCACGATCGTCTTGAGATCCTCGTCCCGGGACGAGGATCCCACCATCAGCCGGAACTCGCCCGGCTCCACCCTCCAGACCATGTCGATGTCGTAGAACGACAGGTGTTCAGGCGTGACGTCGAACGTGACCGTGCGGGTCTCGCCCGGCGCCAGCGTGATGCGCTGGAACCCCTTGAGCTCCTTCACCGGCCGCGTGACGCTGCTCACCACGTCGCGGATATAGAGCTGCGCCACCTCGTCGCCCGCCACCGACCCGGTGTTCGTCACGTCCACCGACACGCGCGCGGACTCGCCGGCCGCGATCTCGCGCGTGTCGAGCCGGAGGTTCGTGAACGCGAAGGTCGTGTAGCTGAGCCCGAACCCGAAGGCGAAGAGCGGGTCAACCGAATCGAACAAGTACCCACGGCGCGCGGACGGCTTGTGGTTGTAGTAGGCCGGCACGTGGCCCACGGACCGAGGCATGGTGATGGGGAGCTTGCCGCCCGGGTTGACGTCGCCGAAGAGCACGTCGGCGATGGCGCGGCCCGATTCCTGACCGAGGTACCACACCTCCAGGATGGCCGCGGCCTTCGCCGCCACCAGCCGTGGCGACGGCGGCCGGCCGCTGAAGATCACCGCCACGACGGGCTTGCCCGTGGCGGCGACCGCCTCGACGAGTTCGTCCTGCTCGCCGGGCAGGTCGAGGCTCGGGCGATCGCCCTTGTGGTTCATCGCCCAGGCCTCGCGGGACGTCTGCTCGTTGTCGCCGATGGCGAGGATGACGATGTCGGCGAGTGCGGCCACGGCGGCCGCCTCGCGAATGCTGCGGCGATTCTCCCCGGCATCCGCCGGCGTCACGTCGTCCTGGGCCCACGAGCCGCCGATGGTGATCTTGCAGCCTTCGTGGTGGAGCACCTCGACGCCCGCCGGCACGCGAGCCCGGATTCCCTGCAGCATCGTGTCCGACTGGAGCGGCACGCCGCTGTAGCCGCCGAGCATCACGCGGTCCGCGTTCGGTCCGATGATCGCGATGGTCCGAATCGCCGCGTGCTCGAGCGGCAGGACGCCGCCCTCGTTCTTGAGCAGCGTGATCGTCTTCCGCGCCGCCTCGAGGGCGAGTGCCTGGTGTGACGGGTCCCTCACGATCCGCTCGGCTTCGGCCGGATCGACGTACGGATCGTCGAAGAGGCCGATTTGGAACTTCGCGCGAAGCATCGGCCGCACGCGGTCGTCGATGACCGACTCCGGGACGGTGCCCTCGCGGACCAGTTCGACCAGGTGGGGGTAGCAGTCGGCGTCGGGCAACTCGATGTCCACGCCGGTGAGCACGGCGATCTCGGCGGCGTGCTTGCCGTCGCGCGCCACGTGGTGGCCGGAGAAGGACTGCGCGACCTCGAGTTCGCGCACGGCGAAGTAGTCGGAGACGGTGAAGCCGCGGAAGCCCCACTCGCCGCGGAGGACGTCCTGGATCAGCCACCTGTTCGCGTGCGACGGGACGCCGTCGATCTCGTTGTAGGAGGGCATGACGCTGAGGGCGCCGCCCTCCAGGATGGCCGCCTTGAACGTCGAGAGGAACGTCTCGCGCAGCACCCGCATCGAGACGTTCACCGGCGCGCAGTTCGTGCCCGACTCGGGCTGGCCGTGCGCCGCGTAGTGCTTCATGGTGGCGATGAGGTGGCGCTTGCCCTTGAACGTGGCGTCGCCCTGGAACCCGCGCACCGCGGCCACCCCCATCCTGGCCACGAGGTACGGGTCCTCGCCGAACGTTTCCTCGACGCGGCCCCACCGGGGGTCGCGAGCCACGTCCACGACCGGCGTCAGGGCCTGATGCGCGCCGCGGGCCCGCGCTTCCGCCGCCGTCATGGCGTAGAGCTGCTGGACGAGCGCCGGATCGAAGGTTGCCCCGAGACCGATGGGCTGCGGGAAACTGGTCCCTTCCGGCGCCGCCTGGCCGTGCAGGCACTCCTCGTGGAAGATGACCGGGATCCCGAGACGCGAACGCTCGACGAAGAAGCGCTGGATGTCGTTCGTGAGTTCGGCCATCCGCCGCGCGCCGAGGCCGCCGCCGGCGTCACTCGGCCGCCCGACCTGTCCCAAACCGTGCCCGTCCGCGAACGCCTTGGCGGCCTTCTCCGCGTCGAACCGGCCCTGCTCGTCGACGAGCTTCTCGGACTTCTTCTGCCAGACGCCGAGCATCTGCGCGACCTTCTCCTCGAGCGTCATCCGGGACAGGAGATCCTCGGCCCGCTCGTCGGGAGTCCGGGAGCGATCCCGGTAGGGAAGCATCGAGTTCCGCTGAGTCATCGAACCCCCTTGAGTACGTCGACCACCGCCTGGAACGCCGGCTTGGGCTGCCCCTGCCGATCCCACAACAGCGGGTAGTTCACGCGGCCGCGGACGGGGAAGTTGTTGAGCCAGGAGTACTGGTCCGTCACGCCCCAGAAGGTGACGCGCGACACCTGGGCGCGGTGCTTCAGAAAGACCCCGACGATCTCCGCGTAGCGCCGCGCGAGGCGCTCCTGCTGCTCCTGCGGCAGGCCGTTCGGATAGATGTTCGTCGACGCCTGGTAGGCCTTCTGCTGCGAGAGGTCGGCCCCGTACATCCCCTCGTCGCGGGGGAGGACGTCGACATCGAGCTCGGTGATGACGGTCTTCAGGCCGGCGGCCGCGATCCCGGCGATCGTCGCGTCGATCTCGGCGGCCGAGGGCTCGCCGATCAGCCAGTGGCCCTGCTCCCCGACGGCGTCGACCCGCAAGCCGCGCTCCTTCAGGCCCTTGACGACGCGCAGCGCGCCTGCGAGCTTGGCCGGCTTCCACAGGTTGTAGTCGTTGTAGTAGAGCTCGGCCTTCGGATCGGCCGCGTGCGCGAACTCGAACGCCTTGGCGATGAAGTCCTCGCCGATGATTTCGAGCCAGGGCGTCTTGCGCAGCGATCCGTCTTCGTCGACCGCCTCGTTGACGACGTCCCACCCGCGGATGCGTCCGCGGTACCGCCCGACCACGGTCTGGACGTGCTCGCGCATGCGGGCGAGCAGCACGTCGCGGCTGGCGCGCCCGCCGCCCTCGCCGGCGAAGACCCACGGCGGCGTCTGCTGATGCCACACCAGCACGTGCCCGATAGCGACCAGGCCGTGCGCCTCGGCGTAGGCGACGTAGCGATCCGCGGGCTCGAAGTTGTAGCGCGCCGCCTCGGGATGGATCGGCCCCCACTTCAGCGCGTTCTCGGGGCTGACGGATGAGAACTGGACGGGGACGATCGCCGCGGCCGCCGCGTCCGTGCCGTCCCACTGCCGCTGGCCGAGCGCGGCGCCGATGAGCATGCCCTTCGGCGCGAGCTGCTTCAGCGCGGGCGCCTGCCCGGATACCAGCGCGTACGCCAACCACGCGACACCGAGCGTGAACGCACCCCGACGCCACCGCTCATGCATCACGACACCTCCGCGGTCCGGTAGCGTTTACGGCGCTCGGTGAGTTCCTCCTGGATGCGCAGGCCGAGCGCCTTGCCAATCGGGTAACTGACCAGGCACGCGAGCACAATGCCCAGCATGATCGCCGGGTACACGCTCGCCCCGAGGCGGATGCCGAGCAAAGCGTGCTTCGTCTGCACGGCGTTCGGCACGTAGCCGTAGGCGTCGATGATCCACGCGCTCAGCGCGCCGCCCAGGCTCAGGCCGGCCTTCAGCCCGAACAGGATGCCCGCAAACATGAATCCCGTCGCGCGGCGCGAGGTCTTCCACTCGGAGAAGTCCGCCACGTCCGCAATCATCACCCACAGCAGCGGCACGGTCGGGCCCCAGCCGACGGCCCACAGGACGCCCAGCCAGAACAGCAGGCCCACCGACCTCGGGCCGACCAGGAACACGGCGAGCGTCGCCACGGTCGTCACGGCCACGCCGGCGATGAAGACGGCCTTCTTGCCGAAGCGATCCGCGAGGGGCTTGGAGGCGATGATGCCGGCGATCTGCACCAGGCTCCCGACGACGAAGAACAGGCTCAGGCCGACGGCCGCGGCGTTCGAGAGGTCGGGTTTCACGAGCAGGCCGAGGGCGTCCAGCGCGGCCTTCCAGCCCGTCGCCTCGCCGCCCAGGCCTGCGAGGCCGACCTTGCCCAGGAACGTCCTGACGCTCTCCGGGTCGAGGTAGTAGGCGAAGAAGTAGTTCGACGAGCTGCCGCGGACGACGAGCATCGTGAAGACGGACAGCGTGAGGATGAACATCACGAGCCAGGGCCGGCAGGTGAGCACGTCCTTCAGGTCGTCGCTGAGCGGGTGCCGATCGCCCGGCGGCGCCTGCACGCGCTCGCGCGTGCTCGCGAACGCGATGACGTTCAGCACGATGATCAGCGCGCCGAAGATCGCCATGGTGATGGCCCAGCCCTTGGCCGAGTCGCCACCGCCGAACTTGGCGACGAGCGGCAGCGGCAGCGCCTGGATGATGAACTGGCCGATCAACGCGCCCACGAACCGATAGCTGGCCAGACTGCTCCGCTCCCCGGCGTCGCCCGTCATGACGCCCATCAGGGCCGAGTAGGGCGTGTTGTTGGCGGAGTAGAGCATCATGACCAGCGTGTAGGTCAGGTACGCGTAGATGAGCTTGCCCGTCGGGCCGACGTTCGGCGTCACGTAAACCAGCCAGAAGATCAGGCCGAAGGGGACGGCCGTGGCGAGCACCCACGGACGGAAGCTCCCCCATCGCGTGCGGGTCCGGTCCGACAGCGCGCCGATGGCCGGATCGAAGACGGCATCGCCGAGCCGGAGGACCAGGAACATGGTGCCCACGGCCACCGCCGACAGTCCGACGGTGTCGGTGTAGAAGCGGGTCTGGTAGAGGATCATCGACTGGAAGAAGAAGTTCGTGGCGACGTCGCCCATCGCGTAGCCGATCTTCTCCCGTCTCGCGAGCTTGTCAGTGGGGTCGGACATGGTTCCTCGTCAGGGGGATGATGGTTACCGCTCGGCCTCCCGCCGATCCGTCGACACGTGCTGCCAGGCTTGAGCGCCGGGCGTGGTGGCCCGGTCGGGTATGGGGCGCTGGCTGAATTGCTGGAAGTACTTCAGGCACTTGTCGCGCCAGGCCGCGGCGTCGGCGGCCTGGGTCTGCAGCGTCGCGAGCACCGCCTGGTAACGCTCCTCGTCAAACCTGCCTCGCAGGGCTTCCCACTGCGTCACCATGTCCCGGGCGAGCCGGGCGCCCTGAGAGTAGTGGCGCACCAGACCCTCCCAGAGCGTGCCGCCCGACCTGAGGCGGTAGTCCCACGGCAGGTGGTGAAACCAGAGCAGCAGGCTCTCCGGGCACGTCGCGAGGTCGCTCCACTGCTCGCGCAGCGGCGATCGGTATTGACCGACCGCGTTGCTGCCGCTCGCGGTTCGATCGAAGCCGATGCCGGCGCGTTCCGCCCGGTGGTAGTAGATCGCGGACCAGTCCTCGCGGCGCGAGTCGGCGTTCTCCGGCATCGGCGCGTAGTGGTCGCCGCCGATCAGGTGGTGCAGCCCCAACGGCATCGTGTAGTCGACGTAGGCCTCCCGCGAACCAAGCATGAGCGAACGAATCGCGGACGCGACGGCCGGCTCGTGGGTCCACGTCATCGCGATCCACTCATCGGCGATCTGCTCGGAGGTCAGCCGCGGGTTCCACGCCAGCCGCCCGTACGCGTACCAGTTCGCCTGGCCGAAGTGATGCCCGGTCCAGTTGGCGTCGCTCCCCGTGTTCGCCACGCCGGCCATGCCCGATTGCCGGTACCCGTGGAGACGCCCGTCGACAACGCTCGCCACGGTCGAGCCCTCGCCCTTCGCGTACGTGTCCGCGTCGAGGAACTCCTTCCACATCGGCGCGAGGTAGACGAGGTGGTTCGACTGCCCGAGGTACTCCTGCGTGATCTGCAACTCCGCCAGCAGCGGCGTGCGCGGCATCGACCCGAACAGCGGGCTGAACGGTTCGCGCGGCTGGAAGTCGAGCGGCCCGTTCTTGACCTGCACGAGCACGTTGTCGCGGAACCGGCCGTCGAGCGGCGTGAACTCGAGGAACGCCCGCTTGACCCGGTCGGGGTCCACGTCGGCCGAATAGACGAAGGCGCGCCATATGACGATGCCGCCGTGCGGGGCGAGAGCGTCGGCCAGCAGGTTGGCGCCGTCCGCGTGCGTGCGCTGGTAGTCCTGCGGGCCCGGCTGACCCTCGCTGTTCGCCTTGACGAGGAACCCTCCGAAGTCCGGGATGAGTTGGTAGATCTCGTCGGCTTTCCCGCGCCACCACCGGGCGACGTCGGGGTCGAGCGGATCGGCGGTCGCGAGCCCGCCAAGCAGGCGGGGCGCGGCGAAGTTCGCCGACAGGTACACGCGCAGCCCGTACGGGCGAAGGACGTCCGCCACCGCGGCGGCCTTCTGCAGGCCGGAACGGGTGAGGGCCTGGGCGTTCGCGTTGACGTTGTTCAGGACCGTGCCGTTGAGCCCGAGCGACGCGTTCGCGCGGCCGTACTCGGCGAGACGGGGATCCACGAGCGCGGGCAGATCGGCCCACTTCCACAGCGACGCGCCCGCGTAGCCGCGCTCGACGCTGCCGTCGAGGTTGTCCCAGTGGTTGAGGATGCGGAGCGCCATCGCCGGCCGCTCCACGATGTCGAGCGCTCCGACTGGCTGCCGCGTCTGGAGCAGGCGCAGGACGTGGAAGGTGCCGTGAAGCGCACCGATCTCGGTCTGCGACGCGATGACGGTGACGGCGTGGCCGCCGATCGTCGCGGACCGGATGACGTAGCCCTCGCCGCCCGCACGCGCGAGGCGTGCAGTCCAGCCGAGGCGCGCGATGGCGGGGGAGTTCGCCGGCGTGCCGACGACGATGACCCCGTTCCGGTCGACGGACGGCGCGAGCGGCACCTCCGCGCCAAGGAGCACGCTCAGCCCGCGCCGCAGCTCGGCCGCGATGATCTTGCCGGTCGCCGACTCCGTCGACACGACGATGGAGGAGGCCTGGCGGGCATACGCGTTCCGCAGCGCCGCGTCTTCAATCGGTTGGTAGCGCAACCACAGGTCATGGCCGGTCTCGGCCGAGGGACGAACGGCGGACGCGAGTGTCAGGACGACGACGAACGCCAGGCGCCGGCGCGTCGCGGCCCGCTGCGGGTGTTCGTGCATAGTTCGCCTGCCAAACAATCCCGGGTCCGATGGCATTCGACCGATGAGAGACAGGGGCAGGTCAATAGTTGCCGGCGGGAACTATACCACCGATCATTCCGGCCGCAGGGCCGGCACCGGGCCGCGCGCCATCCGACGCCCTGCCGCGCTACCGCACCTTCAACGACCCCTCAGATTCGAATCCGCGGTACTTCAACGTGAGCGGCTGACCAGGCGGCACGGCATAGAGCAGCGAGAACCGCCGCCACCCGCCGGCCGGCACGACGTTCGCCCCGGTGAGCCGGCACGGGAGCTGCGCGCTCGCCCGGTCCGGCGGATAGGTCTTCCCCTCGCCGTCTGCGAGGGAGAGCTGCGGCGCCAGTTGCAGCTCAATGCCAGCACCCGCCGTCAGGTTCTCGACGACGTAGTCCACGACCAGATACTCGAGCCCCGCGCGCGGCTGCGGCAGGCCCGGCGGCGGCTCCTCCGTGCCGACGGTGCTGACGCGCAGGACCCTGCCGTCCTCGTGCGTGGCGAGAGGGGCCGGCTTGCTGGTGCCTCCGTCCCCCAGGACCGGGATGTCGACCGGCCCGGTTCCCCGCACCCGAACGAGCAGCATGGCGCGCTGCGTGTCGGCCGGCACGGTGAACGCGAGTTGGCCCTCGCTCGGCACGAACGGCACGAATCGGCCCTTCGGGGCCAGTGGCCGGCCGACGGCGGGGGACTCTCTGTCCGGCTGGGCGACGCAGCCCTTGTCCGTCTGAAGGAAGCTGAAGTCCCCGAACGGAATGTCCACGATCGCGTTCTGGCGGCTGATGCCCCGGAGAGTGACGACGAGGGTCCTGGTCCCCGGCAGCGTGGCTGGGGCCTCGGACCACGACGCGCCCGCGAGCGCCAGATCCATGACGTCGTTTGTGCGGCCCGCGCCGCCCAGGCTGCTGACGAGAGCCGGGGGCGCGCCCTTGATCGGAATCAGCAGGTGGCCGTTTGCGGTATCCAGCACCAGGAGCGCCAGGGATTGAGCGTTTGCCGGCGCCTCGTACACGAGCGGACCGGACTTCACGGCGTTCTGGGCCGGCAGCCTGAGCTTGTCGGTATCGAGGTGGCCATCGGTGGCGTTGGTGCCGGCGACGTCAAGCTCCTCGGCGTAGCGGCCGTCCGCGACGAGCCACACGTGCTTCGCCATCGGGCCCATCTCGAAGGGCACCTGTTCGAGTGTCGAGTTCGCCTCGTCGTCCGCCCGGTCCTGTGCCGTCGCGCCGCCGCCGAAGCCGAGGCTGCCCATGCCCGCCGTGCGATCCTGGGCCTTCTTCCGGTTGACCTTCTGGGGCGGAACCAGGCTCTTCCACGACGTGCCGACGATGACGAACTCACGGCCGTCAGGAGCAGACCGGCTGCCGACAGTCTGCGCCGTGCGCAGGTCCGTCACGCGCACCTCGATGGACTTGTTGGAGATGGGCTCGCCCTCCTTCGCGACCGCGACCAGGCCCGCGGGGATCGGCGTAGGCGCACCGTCGGCAGTCGCGGCCGACGCCTGGGTAACGATGCCGGGCGTATCCACCGTCACGGCCGGCGCACCGGGCGTGACACCGGGCACGGTTCCGCCGGCCTCGCTCCGGGACGAGGCGCTCGCTGCGGTGGTCCCGGATGGCGATGGTCCGATGAAACGGTTGACCAGGCCGAGGTGGTATGCGGCGAACCCCGCGCCAGCGAGGATCGCCAACCCAAGAACGGCGATGATAAGCCTCTTCATGGAATACCCTGCTCCTTCTCGCTCCTCGACCGTATCATGAGGCCGCCGCGTAAATCAGTCAGATTCACTGGGACGGAGCCACACAGCGCGTGCGTCGCCGCCAGGGGCGATTTCCCGCCACCCGCCGGGCCCGGATGCGAGCGCCGCGCGCGGCGCCGCGAAGCAGCGACCGGTCGAAGGAGTTGCCCGCACGCGCGGCGAGCGCGCCGTTGGCCCCCAGGCTCCTTGCGGCGCAGACGGTGGGCGAATCGCACGATCTGCACGAGGATCGCGAGCGGCAGCAGCACGATCGCGCCGATGAACGAGCCCTTCAGCCATCGCGGCAGCCTCTGCCACACGGCGCCGCCCTGGAACAGCGCCGCGAACGGCGCGTGCTCGTGCAACCCACCAGCAGGTCTCCTTGCGTCTGCTCCTCCAGCACCACCTTTCCGTCTTTCCTGCACCTGAGGGCGCGGACATCTTACAATGCCCGGCGTGCCCCTCCACGCTTCTCTTGAAGGGACCGTTCCCATGAGACTGACGCGTTCAGCCAAGATCCCGGCCGCATTCCTGCTGGCGCCGGTGCTGTCGTTGTTCATCCTGCCGGCCGCGGTTGCGTTCGGACAGGGCACCCCTGGTCCCGGTTCGTGCTCCGACCTGCTGAAGTTCCAGTTGCCGGGCATGTCGATCGCGATCACACGCGCCGAGCCGATCGCAGAAGGAGCGCCGCCCGCGCCGGGCGGGTTCCCGGGGGCACCGGCGATGGCGCTGCCGGCCCACTGTCGCGTCGAGGGCGTGATCGACCGTCGCGAGGGAGTGGAAGGCAAACCGTACGGGATCGGCTTCGCGCTCGCGCTACCGGAGAACTGGAGCGGCCGGTTCCTGTTCCAGGGCGGCGGGGGCCTGAACGGGACGGTCGGACTCCCGATTGGTGCGACGGCCGCCGGCGACACCACGGCGCTCGGGCGCGGCTTCGCCGTTGCCGCTACGGACAGCGGACACAAGGGGAGCGTCTTCGACGGGTCGTTCTTCAAGGACCAGCAGGCGAGCCTGGATTTCTACTACGTCGCGATCGGGCGGGTGACGCAGGTCGCGAAGCGCGTAATCGCCGCGTACTACGGGCGCGCGGCCGAGCACGCCTACTTCGCCGGCTGCTCGACGGGCGGCCGCGAGGCGATGGTCGTCACGCAGCGGTACCCGACGTACTTCGAC
Source organism: uncultured Acidobacteriota bacterium (assembly GCA_963809475.1). Taxonomy (GTDB): domain Bacteria; phylum Acidobacteriota; class Vicinamibacteria; order Vicinamibacterales; family JAKQTR01; genus JAKQTR01. Next base: position 393,137 of record CAWEJS010000002.1, on the reverse strand, counting down.
GGCGTCGTCTCGGGGAATCCCGCGATTCGCACGGGGTACTCGAACCTCGCGCTCGCCTACATCGGCAGCGTGTTCGGCAGGGCCGCAGGCAAGGACGCGGCCGGGAAACCTGCCGAGCTGTTCTCCGCGGCGGACAGGACACTCATCGTCAACGCGCTCCTCGACGCCTGCGACGGCAAGGACGGCATCAAGGACGGGATGATCTTCGACAGCCGCGGCTGCAGCTTTGACCCGGCGTCGATGGCGTGCAAGGCGGCCCAGGCTGACGGGTGCCTCGCGCCTGCGAAGGCGGCCGCGCTGAAGAAGGCGTTCGCCGGGCCGAAGGACGTCCGCGGCAATCAAATCTACCCCGGGTTTCCCTACGACGCCGGCATCGCGCAGGGGCCGTCAGGCCTTCCGGGCCTCCTGTTCGGACCGCGCATTCCCGTCAGCCTCCCCCTCGATGCGGCGACGTTCGACGTGGATCGGGAGGCGGTCCAGATCGCGGCCGGCGTCGACGACCTGATCGGCGACAGCATCTGGACCAAGCTGTCGACCTTCGCGGGCCGCGGCGGCAAACTGCTCTTCTATCACGGCCTCAGCGACCCGTGGTTCTCGCCCCTCGACACGGTCGGCTACTACGAGGCGATGACGCGCGACAACGGCGGCTCGGAACGGGTCCTGTCGTGGAGCCGCCTGTACCTGGTGCCGGGGATGGGCCACTGCGGCGGCGGGAATGCCGCGCTCGATCGGTTCGACATGCTGACCGCGGTCACCGACTGGGTGGAGAAGGGCGTCGCACCGGACTCGGTGGTGGCGACCGGCCGGGCGTTTCCGGGCCGCAGCCGTCCGCTGTGCGCGTACCCCGCCCACGCCCGGTACACCGGCCAGGGCGATCCGCAGGACGCGAAGAACTACGTCTGCAGGCAGTAACGCCGCTACAGCTTGGGGATTGGCGCCTTCGCGCTCGGGTCACCCGTCGGCGGCGGGGCGAGGTCCTCTTTCGCCGGAGCACCCAGCAACTCCGTGAAGATCGGCTTCAGCGCATCCGCCCAGACCTGGTACGCCTTCAGGGCAGGATGGAGCTTGTCCGCGTTCATCATGCCTTCGAAGAGCACACCGCTGGCGTCGGCCAGTTTGTCGTTGATGTTCAGGAACCGCAGCGTCCGGCCGTCCGCAAGCTTCGCCAGGTGGTCGTTGACCCGGCTAATCACGGGCATGTGCGCCATGCTGTCGTTGCGGGGGAAGATGCCCGTGACGATGATCGTGGCGGTGGGAGCCTTCGCCCGCATGACGTTCAGAATCGCCTGGAAGCCGCGCGTGATCTCTGCGGCCTTCGCATCGGCGTTGTCGGCCGGCGTGATCTTCCCGACGTTGTTCGTGCCGGCGAGCAGGACGATGACCTTCGGGTTGACGCCGTCGAGTTCGCCGTTCTGAAGGCGCCAGAGAATGTTCTCGAGCAGGTCGGCGCCCCACCCGAAGTCGGCGGCGTTCCAGCCGTAGAAGTTCTGCGTCCAGTTCGCGAGGAGGTCCGGGTAATCGGTCGCGCCCCAGCGGCGCGTGATGGAGTCGCCCTCGAAGTAGACGTCGATCCGGCCCTGCTTCGCCTTCTCGAGCAGCTGCGCGTGCGCGGTCATCGAGTTCCCGTCGATCCGCGGTACCGCCAGATAGGCCGCTGCGGCCGGGACCGGGGAGGGCGCGGGCGGCGTGTAGGCGAGGAACCTGTTCGCCCACGGGATGAAGTACTTCCAGTTCGGACGGTCGGTGTGCCCGCCGTCGTGCTGGCGCCACGCGAGCTGGCCGTCGAGCAGCCCGACGTTCACGCCGGGCATCTTCGCGATCCTGTAGTCGTCCGTCACCCCGAGATCCCTCGCGCCGAGGAGGCGGAACACCGGCCCCGCGGCGACTGTCGCCATGAAGCTGCCTTGCTGGTCGAGCCACTTGGAGTCGCCCTTCTCGGGAATGCCGTAGCTGATGAACGTCAGCCGCGGCGCGCAGAGCGCAATGAGTTCGTGCGAATCCACGGGGATGTCGCCCGCATTCTTGCTGCCGAAGCTCGCCTCCGAGGCACCGTACTTCAAGAAGTTCCCGGCCATCCAGTGGTACTCGCCCGAGCCGGTGAGGTTCTCCACCGCCTCGCCGAAGTTGCGGCGATGCGGCTTCGCGCCGCCCTCGCCGGACGACCCGACGAGGACGACGGCGAAGCGTTGATCGAACGCCATCGTGACGAGCGCGGCCTTGCCGTAGCGCGAGACGCCCTCGATCCCGACGCGCTTCGCGTCGACGTCCGTGTCGGTCTCCAGGTAGTCCAGTCCGCGCGACGCGCCCCACGCCCACGCGCGCAGCGAGCCCCAGTCGTCCGGCTTGCGCGGCTGCCCCTTGTTGACCAGGCCGATGATGCCGCGCGTCAGGCCGGCGCCGTTGTCCGCCTGGATGCTCGCGGGACTGATCGTGGCGTAGCCCCATCCGGCGGCGATGAGCTGCTCGGTCGGGGACGGATCCGCAGACGGGTCGGGAGGCGGGAAGCCCCCGCGGCCGGCCGGCATGGCGGGCGGCGTCTGCGACAACCCGGCCCGCCCGAACCCGAACATCATCATCACGGGAACCGGCCGCGTCGCCGCAGCCGGCGTGACCAGCGTCATCTGGATCTCGACGGTGATGCCGGGACACGCGGAGTTGTCGACGCGGCCGACCAGCTGCTTCCCGATGGCCGGCTGCGTGCCGATGAGCAGCGGGGCCGTGGCGGCGACCGTCCACGTCACCTTCGGCACCGCCGGAGGCACCCGGCCGAGGACCTCCCGCTCGAAGTCTTCCACAAGCTCCGGGCGGCGCTGCTTCCACCACGCGCTCGCCGACGTGACCTTCCTGCCGTTCTTCAGCGTCAGGACGTCGGGGAAGTCCGGGAACGGGTTCGCCAGCGCCTCATCGTAGTTGGCGTGGTTCGGCGCCGACTCGTTCCCGCTCGGCCCGGGACGGAGCTGCTTGATGCCGAGCTGCGCCATCATGTGCTGATGGTCCTCGTCCGTCGTCCAGGTCTTGAGACCCGGGGCCGCCGGCGGGGGAGCCTGCCGGCCGCGCAGACTGACTCCCGCCATCAGCACCACCAACCCCGCCACCAGCGCGCTCGCCCAGGCACCCGCCACGCGGCCCGTCGTTCTCATCGTCCTTGTCCTCCGAGTGGAGATCCTACGCCCAATCCACGACCTGCTGCACCGGATCCGGCGGGACCCCGCTTTGAGCCAGAGTGCGTTCGGCGTGACGGCGCGATCATCTGGCGGAGAGAGCCGGAGAGGCCTCGGGGAGCTTGACGCCGATCAGGGCGCGCGGCCAAGCCACGCATCGAGGGCCGCGACGAACAGCGACCGGGCGAGGCCCGCTCCCAGGGCGTTGAGGTGTTCGCCATCCTCCGTGAGCAGGCCGCGATCGGTCGCGGCAGGCGCGCCGGGCGGGCGCCGGGACTGGAAGGCGTGACGGGTGTCCAGGTACGGGATCCCCGCCTTGTTCGCGAGCCTGCGGTTGATGTCGCGATAGCTGTCCAGTTGGGCGTCCTTCGCATTGCGCGGATGACGCCGCTCGCCGATCAACGTAGGCCCGCTCATGACGACCTCGGCGCCCGACGCCGCGAGACGCTGAAGGACGGCGGCGACGGCCTGTTCGTACGCCTCCCGCAGATGCCGCACCCCTTCCGGGCTCATTCCGGACTCGTCGACGTCGCTCACATCGCTGTCCCAGTACAGCACGACCGCGTCGGGGTGGAGCCCGAGCACGTCCTCGTCGAGCCGCCGGCGGATGTCCACGATGCGATCGCCGTTCGCGCCCGCGTCAACCACCTCGAATGAACGAGACGGATGGCGGGCCGCCAGGCTGTCGCGAATCGCATCGAGCATCCCGTAATCGACGGCCGAGCGGTGCACCAGCGAATCGCCGACGAAGACGATGCGGATCGGCGGCGCGGCGGCGGGCGCAGTCTGCGGCCTCGTCCGGCCGGCGCAGGCCGGCACCAGTGCGACGCCGACAGCCAGCACGGTCAGTGCGGCCCGATTCACCGCGCGAACGCGACCTGACATGGGCGTGATTGAGATACGGCCGAGCCGGACCGGTTGTTTACCTCTCCGGCGTCGAGCGCCGGCCGGCCGGCGTGATTCGGGCAGGCCGCTCACTGCGGCTTCGGCTTGAAGACCAGAATCACGTGCCGGGAGACCTCGTTTGACGCGAGGGTCAGGTCGTAACCGGCCTCCGCTGCGTAGCCTTCGATGCGCGCGCGGGTCCAGAAATGCGACTCGGCGCCCTGCTCCGGGTCGCGGTCGATGATGGCCACGGCCCCGCCGGGGCGAAGGTAGCCCTTCAGATTGACGAGCCACTCCACGGGCTGACTGAAGTCGTGGAACGCGTGGACGACCACGACCAGCTGAAGATCCCGCCGAGGGAACCTGGGATCCGTGACGTCGCCCACCACGGTGCGGATATTGGTGAGTTCCGCCCGCGCGGCGCGTTCCTCCAGCGATTGCAGCGCCCGCGTGCTGATGTCGTTGGCGTAGACCAGGCCCGCCGGTCCGACCCGCCGGGCCATTGGGAGCGTGAAGTAGCCGTCCCCCGCCCCGGCCTCGCCGATCACCAGTCCCGGTACCACGCCCGCGACGTCCATGGCCCGCTCGATGTCGAGGAACCACTGCGGAGCCGCGGCGGGCGGCAAGGCCCGCCCGGCGGCAGGCGACAGGAGCAGCAAGGCGCAGATCGCGAGGGGTGTCATGAGAGACGCCGCGCGTCTCGAGAGCATGGGACGGACCATCGGACCTCCGGCAGCGGGCGGGATCGACTGTTTAGACGTATACCGGCCCGCCGAGGTTGTGGCGCGTCGAGTGTACAATCCTCCACTACGGAGGAGCGCGGACATGAAGAATGCCATCCTGGTCCTGGCCCTGAGCAGCATTGCCGGTGTTGCCAGTGCCCAGCCGTATCAGCCAACCTGGGAATCCCTCGACGCGCGCCCGACTCCCGCGTGGTTCCAGGACGCGAAGTTCGGCATCTTCATCCACTGGGGCGTGTACTCGGTGCCCTCCTACGCCCCGGTCCTGCCGGGCAAGCTCGCGTACGCGGAGTGGTACTGGAACGCGCTCACGGGCGGGCGGGGCGAGAAGCCGAGCGCGATCCAGTCGGGGACGTGGGACTACCACCGGCGTCAGTACGGGGCCGGCTTCGACTACCAGGACTTCGCCCCGCTGTTCCGCGCCGAGTTGTTCGACGCGGACCACTGGGCGGAGGTCTTCCGCCGCTCGGGCGCGAAGTACGTGGTCCCGACGTCGAAGCACCACGAGGGCTTTGCGCTCTGGCCGAGCCGCGAGGCGTCGGCCACCTGGGGCCGGCCGTGGAACGCTATGGAGATCGGGCCGACACGCGATCTGCTCGGCGAGTTGACGAAGGCCGTGCGCGCGAAGGGCCTCCGGATGGGCTTCTACTACTCGCTCTACGAGTGGTACAACCCGCTCTGGCTTGCCGACAAGCCCCGCTACGTCCGCGAGCACATGATCCCGCAGTTCAAGGACGTGGTCACCCGCTACCAGCCGTCGATCATCTTCTCGGACGGTGAATGGGACCTGCCCTCGTCCGAGTGGAAGAGCCCGGAGATGCTCGCCTGGCTCTTCAACGAATCGGCGGTGAAGGGCGACGTCGTCGTCAACGACCGCTGGGGCAAGGACACCCGCCACAAGCACGGCGGCTACTGGACCACCGAATACACGCCCGGCATGGCCGAGACGTCTCACCCGTGGGAGGAGAGCCGCGGCATGGGCTACTCCTACGGCTACAACCGCGCGGAGCGACTCGAGCACTACCGGACGGGCAGGGAACTGGTGACCATCCTCGTCGACACCGTGAGCCGGGGCGGCAACCTGCTGCTCGACATCGGTCCGGATGCCGACGGCACGATTCCGGTGATCATGGAGCAGCGGCTCGCCGAGATCGGCGCCTGGCTCGACGTCAACGGCGAAGCCATCTACGGCACACGGCCGTTCACGGTCGCGAAGCAGTGGAGCGACGGCGAGGTGCCGACGATCGACTACAACAAGGAGTACGACTCGGCCTACGACGTCGCCAAGCTCACCAGGCCAGCGGCGCCGGGCAAGGCGTCGATCGAGGCGTTCTTCACGAGGAAGGGCGACACCGTCTACGCGATCCTGACTCGTTGGCCCGGCCGGCAGTTCGTGTGGAAGGACGCCGGCGCGTTGACGCCGAGAGCCTTCGCGCTGCTCGGCGCCCCCGGAGCGCTCCGGTTTTCGAAGGCCGGGTCCACGATGGTGATTGACCTCCCGGAATTGCCCGAAGGCCTTCTCGCCCAGCCCGCGTGGGTCCTGAAGATGTCGCCGCGGTGATCGTCGGGGCCGTGTCGCGGCCGCCTACCGTTGCGACTCGTCACCGAACGCGGCGGCATCCGACAGGCCGCTCGCGATCTCGGGCAGGATGCCGCGCTCGACGTAGACCGGTTCGGCCTGCTTCCGCAGTCGAGGCAGCTGGCGGCAGAACACGAGCCCGCCGAGGATGCACGCACAGCCGCCGAGCAGGATGGTGCGCGGCGCGCCGACGCGAGAGGCGAGGCTGCCGGCCAGCAGGCTGCCAAACGGCGCGGTGCCCATGAACGCCATGGTGTAGAAGGACATCACGCGGCCGCGCATCTCCTCGCGCAGGATCGTCTGGAGGACCGTGTTGCTCGACGCCATCTGCACCATGAAACCGGTGCCGGTGACGACCATGAGCACGAGAGACAGGGCGGTGCTGCGCGACAGCGAGAACGCAATCAGCCCACACCCGAACAGGACCGCGGCAGCCGGGATGACGCGGCCGAGCCCGAGCACGCTGCGCCGGGAGGCCAGGTACACGGCGCCGCCGAGCGCCCCGATTCCGGTGGCCCCCATCAGGAAGCCCAACGTGTGCGGGCCGCCGTGCAGCACGCCGGCGGCCATGACCGGCATCAGCACCGTGTACGGCATCCCCATGAGACTCACCAGCGCGAGCAACAGCAGCACGGACCGGATGGGCGCAAAGCCGAACGCATAGCGGAAACCCTCGCGCAACTCCACGAGGACGCGCTGGCCGGCGCGCCGCGGCTCCGTCCGCGCCAGCCGCATCATCAGCAGCGAGGCGATCACGGCCAGGTACGACAGGCCGTCGACCATGAAGCACCAGCCCTCGCCCGACGCCGCGATGAGCACTCCCGCGACCGACGGGCCGACCAGCCGCGCGCCGTTGACCATCGAGGAGTTCAAGGCAATCGCGTTGGACAGATCGGCGCGGTCCTCGATCATGTCCACGACGAACGCCTGGCGCGCCGGCGTGTCGAACGCGTTGATGATCCCCTGCAACGCGCTCAGGAGCAGGATGTGCGTCACGTTGATCGTGCCGGCGAGCGCCAGCCAGGCCAGGGCGAACGACTGGAGCATCGAGAGCACCTGCGTACACACCAGCACGCGGTACCGGCTCCATCGGTCCACCCACACTCCGGCGAACGGCGCCAGCAGGAACGTGGGGATCTGGCCGGCGAACCCGATGACGCCGAGCGCCGCGGCGGATCCGGTCAGGCGATACACCAGCCAGCTCGTGGCGACGCGGGTGATCCACGTGCCGACCAGCGAGGTGCCCTGCCCGGCAAAGAAGAGCCGGTAGTTGCGGTGCGAGAGCGCCCGCAGCATGAAGTGCACGCGGGACGAGACCCCCGCGCCCGGAGATCGCGAACGGCCTGTCACGTGGTTCTGCGCCACGTCTGAGCGGGCGGCGGGCCGGCAGGAGGCCTGCCCGCTAACGCCTCACCATCGCCGCGAGCGGCGTCTCGCGTGATGAACCGCCCACGAAGATCCTGTACTCGCCGGGAAGGAGCTCCCAGTCGTCCTTCTGCTCATTGAAGACGGACAGGAACTTCGGCTCGAGCGGCACGGTGACGGTCCTGGACTCGCCGGGCGCCAGGCGGATCTTCTCCCATGCGACCAGGCGCCTCGGAGGCTCCTGCGCGGCCGCCGGCAATCCCACGTAGACCTGGGCAATCTCGGCGCCGGTGCGTTTGCCGGTATTGCGGACGGTGAACGACACACTGTCGAGGCCGGCCTTGAGCCCGCTGTAGGCAAAGGTGGTGTACGACAGCCCGTGGCCGAACGGGAAGAGCGGCTCCTTGCCCTCGGCATCGAACCACTTGTAGCCGACCTTCAGGCCTTCCGTATAGACGATGTCGAACGGCTGTGCTGCACCTCGTCCTCCGCCGCCCGGCCCGAGTCCGGGGGCGGCGCCGGGTGCTCCGGCACGGCCAGGGGCGGCCGCGGGTGGGACTGGCGCCGGCGGACGCATCCCGGCGATCTGGGGATGCGGCAGGTCCCCGTCGGCCTTGGCGAACGTGACCGGCAGCTTCGCGCACGGGCTGATGTCGCCGAACAGGATGTTCGCCAGTGCCTCCGCGCCGCGAATGCCCGGATACCAGATCTCGATGGCGGCGCTCACCTGGGCAATCCACGGCATCGCAACCGGCCCGCCGGTCTCGAGCACGACAATCGTGTGCGGATTCGCCGCCGCCACCGCGCTCACCAGCCTGTCCTGGTCAACGACCACCGGGTTCGCGCCATCGATCCGGTCCTCCGGCAGGGAAAGCGAGGGCATGTCCCTGCCTTCGCTGGTGGGCTGGTTGACGAAGACGATGGCGATGTCGGACGCCTTGGCGAGGGCAGCCGCGGCCGCCGGGTCGGCGCCGTTGTTGAATTCAACCTTGGCCCTGGGGGCCTTTGCGCGTATCGCCTTCAAGGGAGACGAGGGGAACCAGACGGCCGGGCCGCCGTACCGGCTCGGCCCGCTGCCCGGAGGATCCACCTGGGCCGATCCGCCGCCCGACAGCACACCGGCGTCGGCGCGCGACCCGACGAGCGCGATGGATCGCACGGTTGCCGCGTTCAGCGGAAGCTGGGCGCCCGAGTTCTTCAGCAGCACCGACGCCTGCTCGGCAATCTCCTGGGCCGTGTCGGCACCCTTGAAGGGATCGACTACGCGGCCCCTCGGCGGATCGTCCACGATCCCCGACGCGAACTCCGTCCGCAGGATGCGGTGCACCATGTCATCGAGCCGCGCGAGCGGCACCTCTCCGCCCTCCACGGCCTTCTTCAGCGCGTCGCCGAAGTAGCGGCTTCCCGGCTCCTCGTTGTCCATGCCCGCCAGCGCGGCCTTCACGGTGGAATGCGTGCCGCCCCAGTCGGAGATGACGAAGCCCTTGAACGCCCACGCCTTTTTCAGCACGTCGGTCAGCAGGTAGTCGTTCTCGCAGGCCCAGTCGCCGTTGAACTTGTTGTAGGAGCACATCACCATGCCGGGCTGGCCCTCGGTGACGGCGATCTCGAACGCCAGCAGGTCCGTCTCACGGGCCGTGCGCTTGTCGAGGACGACGTTGCCGATGTTGCGGCCTGTCTCCTGATCGTTGAAGGCGTAGTGCTTCACGTCGCCAATCACGTGGTTGCTCTGCAGCCCCCTGACCCACTGCGCCGCCATCTTGCCGGCCAGGACCGGGTCCTCGCCCAGATACTCGAAGTTGCGGCCGTTGCGCGGCTCGCGCGTGATGTTGACGCCGCCGCCAAGGGAGACGTTGTACTGCTGGTCGCGCAGTTCGCGGCCGATCAGGTCGCCGTAGGCAAAGGCCAGCTTCAGGTCCCACGTGGCGGCCTCCGCCATCGTGGAGGGCAGCAACGTGGCATAGCGGCCGCGTTCCGCGGCGGCCCTGACTCCCACCGCGGAATCGGCCAACTGCAGGTCCGGAAGGCCCAGGCGCGGGATCCCCTCGATCACCCCCGCCCCGCCGTTGGACCGGACTCCCGACAGTCCGAATCCGCCCGTACCGCGGACCAGGACCATCTTCTCGTCGAGGGTCATCTGGGCGATCACCATGTCGGCCCGCTGATCGGGGGGCAGGGTCTTGTCCATCCAGGGGCCTTTGGGAGCCTGCGGGGGCCGCTGGGCCGAAACCGGCGACAGCGTCAGGAGCGTGAGGATTCCGGCAGCAAGAGCGGCGACGGCGGCGTTCTTGCCGTGAAGGGTCCTGGTCACAATTGTGGTTCCTCCATCGGGGCCGGCGACCGGGGGCAAACGTACTCACAGTATCAGAACTCGAGTCGGGGGGCGCGGCTCCCGCCGGGCCGGCCCGTGCACTATGATTCGAAGGGCGGACCTTGCAGGGAAAGGACTCCTCGGATGTCAGCGCCCATGCAGTTCTACATGCGCACGTTAGGGAAGACCGGGATTCCCATCACGCCCATCGGTTTGGGCATGATGGAGTTCTCAGGTGGCAGCGGCCTGATGGGCGGGTGGTTCCCTGTCCTTCGTCAGGCGGAGAAGAACGCCATCGTCAAAGCGGCGCTGGACGGGGGCATCAACTGGTTCGACACCGCGGAACTGTACGGGAACGGTCTCTCCGAAGCCTCGCTCGCCGCGGCGCTCAAGGCCGCCGGGAAGGCGGACGGCGATGTGGTGGTGGCGACCAAATGGTGGCCGATTCCCCGCACGGCGCGCAACATCCCGCGCACCATCGGCGACCGCCTTCGCTTCCTCGACGGCTACTCGATCAGCACGTACATGGTCCACCAGCCCTTCGGCTTCTCCTCCGTCGAGGCAGAGATGGAGGCGATGGCGGACCTGGTCGAGGCGGGGAAGATCCGGTCGGTGGGCGTGAGCAACTTCAACGCCGCGAGAATGCGTCGGGCGCATGCCGCCTTGCAGAGGCGCGGCCTGCCGCTGGCGGTCAACCAGATGCAGTACAGCCTGATCGACCGCTCCATCGAGACCAACGGCGTACTCGAGGCCGCGAAGGAACTGGGCGTGACGATCATCGCCTACACCCCGCTGGGGCAGGGCGTACTGACCGGCAAGTACCAGAAGGATCCGGCGCTGGCAGCGAAGAAGCCCGCCGTGTGGCGGGTCAGGTTCAGGAAGCGCATCGAGCACTCGCGGCCGCTTGTCGCGGCGCTGGACGAGATCGGCGCGCGCCACCAGGCCACTGCCGCGCAGGTCGCCCTGAACTGGGTCATCGGTGTCCACGGCGACACGATCGTGACCATTCCCGGCGCGACGAAGGTCCATCAGGCGGAGGAGAGCGCCGGCGCGATGGGTTTCCGTCTGACGGACGCGGAACTGGCCCGGCTTGACGAGCTCTCCAGGAACTACCGGTAGGCCAGCTTCTCCAGGCGGTGGATCGACTGGATCATCGCGCGCACCGAGTGGTAGTTGATCTTCCAGGAGTGCCCCATGTGCGTCCAGATTGGCGTGCTGCCGTCGCGCGTCAGGAGGGGCCACCACTCGCCAACCTCGCGGTTGACCATCTTGTCGAAGAGGAAGCGGTGCACCGCCTCGTACGCCTTCCAGTAGCGCTCCATGCCGAATAGCAGGCACCCGTCGAGCATGCCGATCAGGGTCTCGGCCTGCTGCCAGAACTCCTTCTCCGTGTCATACGCCGGCCCGCCGTCGTGCGGGCCCTCCACGTAGACGCCGCCATACTCCCAGTCGATGCCCGCCGCGACCGCGTGACCGAGCTGCTTCCGGATGATCCCCTCGCAGGAGTGCCAGTCTTCGCCGAGCACGTCGAGCGCGTGCAGCAGCAACCACGTGCACTCGACGTTATGGCCATACGACGTGTTGTCGTCCGCGTGCGCCTTCTTGCCGCCGTCGGCGAATCGGTCCCACCCCCAGACGATGTCGAACTTGATCTGGGGGGCGACGCGCCAGTCCGCCCAGAACTGCGGGATGCCCGTCGCGTACTGCGGGTGCAGCATGCGCCGCGTCAGGATCTCGATGTCGTCGACGAGCGCCCGCTTGTGCGCGACGTGCTGGCTGCACTCGTAGAGGGTCGTGAACGCCTCCATCAGGTGCATGTGCACGTCGAGCGTCTTCCGGTCGCCGCCGCCGCTGCCGGGGCTGCACCGCGTCCAGTCCCGCTCGAACATCTCGAAGTAGCCGCCGTGCTCCGGGTCGGCGCAGTGCTGCTGCAACAGGTCGAAGGTGGCCTGCGCGTATTCGATGCCGCGTGTGTCGCCGGTCGCGAGCGTATATTCGCTCAGCGCGTAGATCGCGAAGCTGAGGCCGTACACGATCTTCTTGTCGATCTGGACGTCGCCTTTCCGATCGACGGTCCAATAGAAACCGCTGTGCTCCCGGTCCCACATCCTGTCCAGGAGGAAGTCGACGCCGTGCCGCGCGAAGTCGGCACACAGGCCGCCGCCATAGCCCGCCCGGTGCGCCGACGCCATGGTGTAGACGCTCCGGGTCTGGGCGATGAGCGACTTCTGGTCCTCCCCGGTGTCGCGGCCGTGCCGGTCGAAGTGCGTGATGAAGCCGCCGTTCACGTCGTCCTTGCCGCGCGTGAGCCAGAAGGGCAGCAGGTCGTGCGTGAGATGGCGATGCGCCTCGTCCTTCGCCGCCAGAATCGTGTCCCTCGTCATCGTGGTGCTCCCAACAGTGCCAGCAGGCGCGCCGGCTGCGAGAAATCGGGCACGAGCAGATGTGCGCCAGCCTCGACGAGCCGCGTCCGCTTCGCGGAATTGAGGCCGTAGCGGCGGACCTCGTCGCTGGCGATCCCGATGGCCGCGCCCTGGCGCCTGCGTGACTCGCGCAGTTCAACCGGCCCGTCGCCAAAGACGGCGAGCTGCGAACCGTCGAGGCCGTTCTCGGTCAGGATGCGCTGGATGACGCGGCGTTTCGCATGCACGTGCCGCTCGCCCAGCGCCCCGTAGATGCCCCCGTTGAACAGGTCCGCGTAGCCGAGGGCCCGAGCCTCGTTGTGGACGTCGTCATCGTCCGTGCCGCTGGCGAGATAGAGCGTGACGCCCAGGGCCCGCAGCGACTGCAGAAACGCCACGGCGCCTTTGACGGTCAGGTCGTCGATGTTCAGCTCGCCACGCCGGTACTTCGCGAGACGGCCGTCGACGACCTCCGTGAGGGCGCCGTTGTAGATCGCCTTGTAGCCGGACTCGTCGAGGATGTCTCCTGCCGGCACCACGCCGAACTCCGCGACCATGCCGACGAGGGCCTTCATCTGCACGAGCGTCTCGATGCCGGTGGACTTGTCGATGTACTCGCGCACGCGGTGCGCGACCCGCTGGTAGAGCACGTCGTCGGCCGACTGATAGCGGTCGCCGAGAATCGCGCGGATCATCATCGGCTCCATGATCCGCTCCCATCCCTGCCTCAGTGTGCTGATGGTGCCGTCATGATCGAAGACGGCGTGGCGGACCGCGGAGAGCCGCGGCAGGGGATGGCAGCAGGCTTCAATCTCGGTGCCCTCGAGGTAGACCGCCTGCCTGATGTCGTGGGCGAGTTCCGGCTGGTAGATGTAGTCGGCGTCCTCGCTGACGGCTCGCACCTCCTCCGGCGAGGCCGTCCCCGTCTGGAAGAGCTTCTGCACCGTGACCGCCGCGGCGAGGTTCGCGAAGCTCGCCGCCTCCGCCGGCGCCACGCCGGCGCCCAGGCACAGGGCGAGCGCGCTGGTGACCGTGTCGCCCGCGCCGACGGTATCGGTCTTCCCGAGCAGCTGGATGCCCGGCGAGATGTGGATGCCGCTCGCGGCGATCGTCAGGATGCCGCGCGCGCCGAGCGTGATGAACACCGGCTTGCCCGACCCGGCATGCAGGTGAACGGCGAACGTCTCGAGATCGGACAGGGCCGGGTGAATGCCCGGCTCGAGGGTGATCCCGTTGAGTCGTGCGGCCTCGACGTCGTTCGTCTTGCGATAGATGTTCGTGAACCGATCGCCGCAGTGCCGGGAATCGAGCACCACGATCCTGCGCGGGTACTCGTCGAACAGCGCATTGAGGCCGCCGATGAACGTTTCGCTGAGACCGCCTGGTACCTGCTGGTTGACGATGACGGCGTCGCACTGCTCGATGGCCGTTCGCAGGTGCGAGAGAACGGCCGCGTCGGTCGCCCGGCTGCGCTCGTTGAAGAAGCCGAAGTCGATGCGCGGCTCCTCTGTGTCCCCGGCGTAGCGCTTGCCGAACGTCACCGTGTCGAAGCGGCGGTCCTGCACGACCATGGCCGCCGTGTCCACGCCGAGGGCGTGGAGTTGCGCCAGCAGTTCCCGGCCGAAAATGTCGTCGCCGACGACGCCGATGGCCCGGATGGTCGCGGGTTTCAGCGCCGCCAGGTTGGCCACGACGTTCGCGGCGCCGCCGAGCGAGTAGTAGTGCCTGCCGACGGCCTGGGCCCGGAGGCCCGTCTCGGCCGAGATCTCGCCGCCGCGAGGATTCAGCATCCAGTAGGCGTCGAGACAGAAGTCCCCGCAGACGGCCACGCTGACCCCGGCGATGCCGGCCAGGATCTCCCGCACGCGCCCGGCGGGCATCGGACTTTCCTGGGTCGGCGGCGTACGGTCCGTCATAGGTTGCGAGTATCATACCCGGCTGCGGGAGTTCCTCGCAGGACCAGGGCAGCCCCTTGAGCAGGAGGGTGACGACATGGCAGGCACAGGACACAGGCAGACGTCGCTCGTCGCGCTGATGGCCGTCTTCGGGCTCGGCATCGCATTCGTCATCGTCGGGGCCATCTCGGTGGAGTACGCGAAGGCCCTCCAGATCGCCAACATCGGCGACCTGACCCTGGCGCTGTTCCTGACCAGCGCGATCGTGCAGCTCGTCATCGGGCCGCTCGTCGATCGGTTCGGCTACAAGCCCGTGGGCATCGCCGGGTTCGTGGTCTCGGCCCTCAGCATGGTCCTGCTGGCCGTCGCGTCGAGCTTCGGGGTGGCGCTCCTCGCCTGCATCCTCCTTGGCGTGGGCGCGATGTGCATGAACACGGTGGGCAACACGCTCATCCCGGTCGTCCTCTTCGAGGGCAAGGACCCGGCGCGCGCGAGCAACTTCGGCAACGCATTCTTCGGCCTGGGGCTCGTCGTCACCCCTCTGCTCTTCACCGTGACGACGTACAAGCCGGGCCTCTTCGTGCTGGCGGCCGTGTTCCTCGCGTTCCTGGTCATGACGCTGGGGACGCCGTTCCCGCGTGCGGCCAGCGGGTATCAGTTCTCGATGGCGGTCAAGCTGATCAAGAACCCCGCGGTGCTCGCCGCCGCGCTCGCGCTCTTCTGCTACATCTCGCTCGAGTCGAGCATGAACACGTGGAGCAAGCCCTACATGACCGAGATGCTCGGCGGCGACCGGAACCCGAACGCCGTGGCGAACGCGGGCCTCGTGCTGAGCCTGTTCGGCGTGGCGATGATGGTCGGCCGGTTTCTCACCTCGACGGTGAAGAACCTCACAAACATGGGCGTGAAGCTCATCGCCGCGATGGCGGCGGTCGCCTCCGTGGCCATCCTGACGATGATCATGACCCACAGCGCCGGGCTGGCGACGGCCGCCGTGGTGCTGACCGGGCTGGCGTTCGCGCCCATCTTCCCGACGATCGTGGGCGTGACCTTCGCCAAGTTCGATTCGAGCCTCTACGGGAGCATCTTCGGCATCATCTTCGCCATCGGGCTGCTTGGCGCGACCTTCGTGCCGAAGATCATCGGCAACCTCAGCAGGGGCGCCACCATCCAGCAGAGCCTGGGGATCGTGCTGGCCATGGCCGTCGCGCTGTTCGTGGTGTCGTGGCTCCTGGCGTTGAAGCCGAAGTCCGGGGCCGCCAAGTAAGTCACCTCACGGGAGAGCGCTCATGGACAGCCGAGCTTTGAGATACGGATTTGTCGGCGCCGGCTTCAACGCGAAGTTCCACCTCGCGGCCCTCAGGCAAATCCGCGGGATCAAGGTGGCCGGCGTCATGTCGGTCGCCGGCGCGCCGGAGTTCGCGAAGCTGGCCGCCGACTGGGGCCTCGGCGAGACGGCCGTCTTCGACAGCGTGGGCGAGATGGCGAAGCACGTCGACTGCGTCGCCGTGTGCGCCCCGAACTACGCGCGCCTCGAGATCGCCGAGGCGATCGCCGACGCCGTGAAGGCGGGGGCTGCGCTGAAAGGCGTGATCTGCGAGAAGCCGCTGGGCCGGAACGTCGCCGAGGCGCGGCGCCTGGTCGAACTGGCCCGGTCGGCCGGCCTCCGCACGGCGTACTTCGAGAACCAGATCTTCATGAAGCCAATCCGCACCCAGCTGGCGCAACTGGAGCCGGTGCGGCGGCAGATGGGGCCCCTGACGCTGGCGCGGTCCGCCGAGGAACACGGCGGGCCGCACGAGGCGTGGTTCTGGGATCCGATGCGGCAGGGCGGGGGCGTGCTGTGCGACATGGGGTGCCACAGCATCGCGGTCGGGTGGTACGTGCTCACGCCGACCGCGAAGCCACTGACGTTCCTCGAACCGCAGGAGATCACCGCGGATCTCGGGCTGCTCAAGTGGGGCCAGCCGGCCTGGCGCGAGAAGCTCCTGAAGGACCGCGGCGTCGACTACGCGAAGACCCCGGCCGAGGACTTCGCGACCGGCATGATCACGTTCCGGAACCCGGACACCGGGCAGCTCGTGAAGGCGCAGTTCACCAACTCGTGGATGTATGAGAAGCAAGGGCTCCGGCTCCTGATGGACGGCATGGGGCCGGGCTACGCATTCGAGGTGAACTCGCTGCTGTCACCGCTCACCATCTTCATCGGCGACGTGGCGGCGGAAGCGATCAAGGACGCCGAGATGGCGCTGGAGAAGGCGACGGCGTCCCGGGGCCTGCTGGCCGTCCAGCACAACGAACCCGATCTGTACGGGTATACGGACGAGAACGCCGACGCGCGCGACGCGTTTCTGGAGGGGCGCGACGGGCTGCTGACATGGAGTTACGGCCTCGAGATCACGCGGCTCGTGATGGCCGCGTACCTGTCGGCCGAGAAGAAGCGGGTCGTCGACCTGACCGATCCGGCGACCCAGCGGGAGCTTGAGACCTACGTGCCGCTCATCCAGCAGGGGAAAGGCGCCGGGCAGCTCTACAGCTGACGAGGCGCAGTCGGGGACGTGTGATCGATCCCGGCCCGGCATCGCCGATGGCGCGACGCCGGGCCGTTACACGAAGGGCGCAGCCTCTGCGGTCTCCTGCGGATGCTGCGCCCTTTGACGTCCGATCGCGCACGTGCTCCTTAGTAGATGAACCGGAATCCGACCTGCAGCTGCCGCGGCCGGCTCGACATGCTCGTGATCTTGCCGTAGTTCACGTTGGTGATGTCAACGTTCGGATTGCCCTGGTTGATATGGTTGAGGACGTTGAACGCCTCCACACGGAGCTGGAGCTCCCGTCGCCCGCCGACCAGGACGTTCTTCTGCAGGATCATGTCCACGTTCCAGAAGCCGGGGGCCCGCAGACTGTTCTTCGGGGAATTCCCGTACGCATTGACCGGCGCCGCGAAGGCTGCCGTGTTGAACCACTTGCCGTTCGTGGGATTATCGAGGTGCGCATCGCCCACGAGGTCGGCGCGCGCGTAGTTGCTGTACCCCATGTTGGCCGGATCGCCGCCGGCCGTCACGGTCATCGGCTGACCCGAACGGGCCATCAGCCACCAGCTCAGCTGCCAGTTGCCCAGCAGCCATGATGCGGCACCGTCCTGGAGCCAGTGCTTGCCGCGTCCGACCGGCAGTTCCCAGGATCCCGCCCAGGTCACGATGTGCGGGATGTCGTACGCTGAGGTGCCCTTGGCGTCGTTGATGTTCCAGTAGTTCTGGACGGGCCGCCCGCCAATCCCGTTCTCGGCGTCGAACCAGCCGCTGCTCGTGTCGATCGTTTTCGACCAGGTGTAGGACAGCATGCTGGTGAGGTCCTTGGCGAAGCGCTGCTGCAGCTTGAACTGGAAGGCGTTGTACTTGGACATGCCGATGTCGTTCGAGTAGCGGAAGTTCCCGGTGATGTGGGGCCACGGCCTGAGTAGGTCCCGCTCGGCAGGCGTGAGCCGGCGTCCGGCCGCGTCGATCGCCGCGACCTTCGGGTCGGCCGCGCGCCCGGAGTACTCCATCCGGCCGTTGTAGCTGCCCACGTAGGCGACGGCCGCCATCATGTTCTTCGTCAACTCGCGCTGCACCTCCAGGTTCCACTGGTGCGAGTAGGCGTTCTTGCGGTCGGGCGCGTTGAAGTAGCCGGTGCTGTTCCAGGGCTGGTCACGGGGCGCGCCGATGCCCAGCGACGAGAAGCTCTCGAGCGGCTGGAGGGCGCCTCCGATCGTGTTGATCGTGCCCGTGTCGAAACCGGAGACCTGGGGCCAGCCCCACGTCTCGAACTGATGCTGGCCGTACTGGCTTCGAGAGACCATGGAGTCCCACATCAGCGAATAGCCGGTGCGCAGCACGGTCTTCGGGTTGATCTGCCAGGCGAGGCCCAGTCTCGGCCCGATGTTGTCCTTGATCGGGTTCAGTACGGAGTTGTACTTGCCGGTCGCCACGATGAACTGGCTGTAGGGAATCTCGCTGAGGGGCTTCGGCAGGCAGGGCGGCTTGCCGCCGACCGTGGAACACACCGCCGGCATCGCCGGCAGCGCCAGCAGCCACTGGCCGGTCCGGAAGTCGGGACCGCTCTGCATCGTCCCGCTGTCTCCGATGGCACGGGTGATGTAGTCGTAGCGCACGCCGTAGGTCAGCGTCAGGTTCGGCTTGATGGCCCACTGGTCCTGGACGTAGCCGGACAGGGTCGAGGTGTGGAAGTCGATGAACCCGAGGTCGGGGACGTAGCCGCGGATCTGATTGGCGTATCCCAACAGGGCGGCCGCCAGCGAGTCGCCCGTGCTGGCGCCGCCCGCGCCGTCGCGCGTGGGGTCCGAGGTGAAGATCAGCTCACCGAACTGGTTCTTCTGCAGGCGCGAGATCCGCAGCATCTGGAAGCCGGCCTTGAAGTTGTGGCTGCCGCGCAGCCAGGTGAGATCGGACGCGATGTTCCAGTTGGGGTTTTCGCGGGGCCGCGGGCCCTGCACGCCCATTTGCGGCAGGTTCCAGGGCGTCGGGCTGGACCAGGAGATGGCGTAGCCCTGCAGTTCGCTGAGCGACGGCAGCGCCGTGCCCTGCTGCGGTGCGAGCCCGGCCGGATGCTCCAGCGGAGCGTCCTCGGTCGGCTGCGTGGCGACCCCACCACGAGCCTCCAGGATCACGCTCGACGAGAACGTGTGGAACCAGCCGCCGCCCCAGTTGCGGTTGATGGCCTCAGGCGTCTTGAACCCCGCGTCGCCGATCGGCAGCAGGCCCTTGATGCGACGCTCGGTCCAGCGGAAAAAGATGCTGTCGTTCGTCGAGAAGTGGTGGTCGAGCCTGACCTGGAAGGAGTTCGAGTCGTTGGTCTGCTTCCGGAAATCGACGAAGTTGTAGTTATTGACGACGGCGTCACCCGTCAGGTTCGGCCGCACCATGTAAGCCCGCAGAAGCTTCTGCATCGTCGGCGAGATACGGTTCGCGGGGATGATGTTGCCCGAGAAGCGGTCACGCGTGACTACGCCGTTCACGATGCGCGTCGAAGCCGGATCGTAGATCGGGCGGGAGAAACCCGAGAAGTCGCCGTTCAGCCAGTTGTCGTTCGCCGGCACAATGTGGCGGATCTGGGCGAATTCGCGGTAGCGCCACCCGTCATACGAGGCGAAGAAGAACGTCTTGTCCTTGATGATCCGCCCGCCGAGGTTCACTCCGAACTGGCTCTGCTTGAACTCCGGGGGGTCGGTCACCTTTCCGGCCGACACGTCCCGGTACGGGTCACGCGCGGTCATGCCGTCGTTGCGGGCGAACCCGAACGCCGAGCCGTGGAACTGGTTGCTGCCCGACTTCGAGGTCATGTTCACGACCCCGCCGGTGACACCCCCGAACTCCGCCTTGTCGCCGTGCGACTGGACCTTGAACTCCTGAATGGCGTCGACGTCCGGCAGCGCCACGTAGGTGCCGGAGCGCACGCTGGAGTTGATGATCCCGTCGACGTAGAAGATCTTGGAGCGGTTCTGCTGTCCCTGGACCGAGGCATTGGCGATGAACCCCCCGGGGATCCCGGAGTTCCCTTCGAAGCTGTTGATCGCGGTCGAGTCGCCCCCGTTCTGCCCCGGACCCTGGGCCGTCGAGACCGGGCTGACGCCTGGCGTGAGCATCAGGAGCTGCGTGAAATTGCGGCCCTGCATCGGCACGTCCTGGATGACCCTTTCGCTGATCACGTTCCCAAGTTCGGTCGTGGAGGTCTGCAGCAGCACCCCCGACGCCGTCACTTCCACGGCCTCGCTCATCTTCCCGATCTGGAGACCGATCTGTTGGGTGACGGTTTCGTTGATGCCCACGGTGAAGGCTGCGACCTCGGCCTTGTTGAAACCCTCCAGCTCCACCGTCAGCACGTAGGTCCCCGGCCGGACGTTGACGAAGACGTAGTAGCCGGAGCTGCTAGTGGCTCGCTCGCTCTTGACGTTGGTCGCCTGGTTGACGAGCACGACCGTTGCTCCGGGGAGGACGGCGCCCGTCGAGTCCCTGACGGTGCCGTTGACGGTTCCCATCGACGTCTGGGCGGACGCGGGGCCGCCGGCGAGCAAGACGGCCACGACTCCAGCCGCCACGAGGTGCAGGAGCTTCCGGGACCCCGGTGTGGCCGGCTCGCCGCGCCGTGCAGCGAGCTGTATACGCCTGCTTCCAGTCATACGATTCCCTCCTCCTGACAAAAACGACGCTACCGTGGGGTCGCAAACCGCCCGATGAAACCGCCGCCCGGCCGCAGTGCAATCGTGACGATCTCCGTTCGCGAAGCCGTCCCGTGCTCCACCGCGACGGCGGCCGGATCGTCCTGGACGTCACGCACCGTGAGCGTGTCGTATCGCCCTGGTCTGAGGAATGAGAGTGTGAGGCGCACGGTGCGCGCCTGGGGTCCGTTGAGAACCGCGAGAAACCAGATGTCGCCTCTCCGCCGAGCCAGCACGGCCACTTCGCCGATCTCGCTCGGCGGCAGCACGGTGGTTTCGTCCCAGACGCTGGGAATGCTCCGAATCATCTCGACCGCGGGGTTGTCGAGCAGGCTCTGCGGATGTCCGCCGTACACCAGCAGTGGAGACGTGAAGACCGCCGCGGTGGCGATCTGATGCGCCCATGACGTCTCGCGCCGGCGCTCGCCGAAGACGACCGGCGTGTAGTCCCCCGGGCCCGCCAGGTAGCGCGTGAACGGCAGCGTCGTGTTGTGAGTCGCCCACGCCAGCTGGCTCCGGTGTTCGAGACCGAAGACGCCCTCGCGCGTCAGCTCGTTCGGCCAGGTCTTGGATTCACCCGTGGGCTTGTTGGCGCCGTGGAAGGCGACCATGACGTGGTGGCTGGCCGCGTCGCGCAGGATGGTGCGGTAGTCGTCAATGACCTCCTTCGCCTCGTGATCCAGGAAATCGATCTTGGCTCCGACGACGCCGAGCGCCTGGCACAAGTCGAAGAACTGCCGCCGCGCCTCCACGTCGCGAATCGCCCGGCTGTCCTTCCACAGCCAGATGCCGACGCCGCGGCTGCGCGAGTACTCGACGAACCCCCGCAGCTCGTCAGGGCTCCACTTCTGCCACACGCCCTCCACCACCTGGTACTCGAACCCGAGCTTCGCTGCGAGATCCGAGAACTGCTTCAGTCCGTCGACCGTGTTCTCGCCCCCGTCGAGGTACCGCCAGACGGCGCGGCCGGGCTTGATCCAGGCGGTGCCGGCCCCGGCGGGGAAGACCCGCGGGTCGGGCGGCGGGGACACGTCGGTGACGAGATGCTGCGCGTTGACCAGCGCGTTCAGGTCGCGCCCGACCATCACCACGCGCCAGGGCGTGACGATCGGCGGGTCAATCGATGCGGGGATGGCCAGCCGCGTCGCCTCCTCGGGCGGGAATCGAAGCGCGTATGGCCGGCCCACCGGGTGGGCGTGTCCAAGGCGCGCCGCGAAGCTCCCGTGACCATCTGCCTGAAGCGCCATGCCGGCGTAGGCGGTGAGGTTCGCCTCGGTGATCGCCGCATAGCCGGCGTTCTCCGGCAGCCTGAACGTCAACGGCGGCGCGGCCCAATCCCCCTGCGGAACCTCCTCGATGGCCTTGCGGACGTGGACGCCTTCGTAGTGTCCCTCCAGGCCGTGATACCAGACGGTGCTCCGCGGAGGGATCCGGAAGGTCGTCGCTTCGTCCGGCGTACGGGGTTCCGTGCCCGGCACCTCGTACCGGAACGCGACCCCTGCGTCGAAGACCCGGACCTCCATCGTGTAGTCAATCGAGGCACGCGGCTGCGTCAGGGAAAGGCGGGCGAGATTGCAGGGGGCCGACGACCCCAGAAGGCCGGTGGGGGACGCGCCCTGGTCGCAGCGGCGTTGCTCGACCCGGACGAGCGCCGCGTCGCGGCCCACGTCAACGCCATCGAGAACGATGCCGGCGTCAGAGGCCAGCAGCACGGGGCGACCGCCGGCGACAAGGCTGAAGGTCAGATGGCTTGAGTGGTTCGCCTCCCGTGCGCCTGGCAGCGCCGAGGGCGCCGAGGTCGTGGTGATGGCGACGCGGAGACGTCCGTCAGGACTCCGCACCTCCGCGGGGGCTCTGGAGGAGCCGGGCGGCCAGCTCGACAGGGCAAGCAGGAGCGTGAACGCCGCGACGATCGATCGCATGCCACCTCCCCGCGACCGGGTTCTACGTCGACACGGGAACCCCCGTTTCATGGCGCGCCCCGCTCGAGGCCCGCACAACGAGCCGCGGCGGGATGACGACCCGCTGGTGGACGTTTGCCACATCCGCATCGAGCCGCTCGAGCAGCAGCTCGGCCGCCCGTCTGCCAAGATCACGCCGAGACCAGGTGATGGTCGTCAGCGGAACGCACAGCAAGTCCCCGTGCGCGATGTCGCCCGCGCCCGCGATCGCCACATCCTCGGGCACGCGAAGGCCGGCGTCTCCGATGGCCTTGAGCGCGCCGATCGCAGCGGGGTCGTTGACGGCGAAGACCGCATCGGGCCGCTTCGGGGAGTCGAGGAGTCGCGTCATGGCCCGGTAGCCGTCGGCTTCCCTGAAGCCGCCACGGACGACCCAGTCCTTCCGGACGGGCAGGCCCGAGTCGGCGAGCGCCCGCCGGTATCCTGCGGCGCGGCGTCTCGCGTGCACGAGCGGAGGGCCGGCGATATGCGCGATGGCGCGACGGCCCTGAGCGATGAGATGAGCCGTCGCCAGGCGTCCGACCTCTTCGTCGTCGGTGACCACGCGGTCGCAGTGGATGCTGGGGTAGTCGTCGCGATCGATCATGACGAGGCAGACGCCGCCTGCTGTCAGCCGGCGAAGCAGGTCCGTATTGGCAGACACGCTCGAGGACGCGAGGACCACGCCGTCGACCTGCCGCTGCCCCAGCAACTGCAGCTCGGAGCGCTCCTTCCGGGGGTCCTCCTCGGAGTTGCAGAGGAGCAGGCCGTAGCCCCGCGCGTTGACGACGCTTTCGAGCCCGGCGATGATCTCGACGAAGAACGAGTGCATCAGGTCGGGGATGACGATGCCCAGGGTGCGGGTGCGGCGGAGGGTCAGGCTGCGCGCGACGGCGTTGGGCAGGTAGCCGAGTTTGGCGACCCGGGCGAGCACGCGGGCGCGGGTCGCGGACCCGATGTCGGCCCTGTCGTTGAGGACCTTGGACACGGTGGTCACGGAGACGCCGAGATCCTCGGCGATTCGTCTCATCGTCGTGGACGCCGTGCGGGGCCTCGGACGGGCTGCGCGGGTGCGCATCACTTCACCGTAATAGTGGCTTGGCTTTAACGGTAAAGTATCCTAGCACGTTTCGGCCGGGGGTGCTACGCCGGAAATTGGAACCCCGATACAGGGGTCCCCCGGCCGCGGCGGGTGGGACTACTCGGGCCCCCGAAAATGTCGAAGGACACGGCACGCCTCGGCCACATCGGCCGGGACTGTCGCGCGCTCGACGTATCCCAGTTCTGCGTATTTGACGATCCGCTCCACTTCGCCGGGCATCAGACCCTCCAGGTCCTGACCTTGGCCATCGAATAGGGCGGCATCGCCTTCGTACGTGCCGACCGGCGGCAGGTTGGCCACTTCCACTCCTGGCATCAGCTTCCTGCAGGTCAACCACACCCGGCGTTGCCGGTATGGGGTCGCCACCAGAATCGCGCTTCTCAACGACCCTCCGACACGCAGCGGCGGCTCAGCGGCCTTCAGCACCTGGATGCTGTTCAGCACGTTCTCCGACGTGTTGGTCGACGTAGCTTCCAACACGAGGGCGGAGTCGGGAATCGAGGGTGCGTATCGACGCGCCTCCTCTCGGAAGTACTCGGCCTCGCTGCCGAGCACGTCCGCCGAGCCTGCACCCCGGCCTCCCGTGAAGAGAATGCGCGACGCGAGGCCGGCGTAGAACAGGTCGCAGCACCGGCGCGGAATTCGCGGATCGAAGTGGCCGAATCCGATGATAAGGTCGGCCTCCGGCGGCGCATCATCCAGAAGATCGAGGAATGCAAAGACGCGCCGGGCCGCCTCGCCTCGATCCACGCCTCACCTGCCCGCGGCTGCCGGAGCCGGCGCGAGCAAGCCTCGCCCGCGCAGCCAGGCTTCGAGGAGTACCGGCCAGTTGTCGAGGGCCGCATCTCCCAGGCCGAGGCCGCTGCCGTGCCTCCCCTTGGCGAACAGATGCATCTCGACCGGGACCCCCGCCGCGGCCAGCACGCGGTAAAAGCCCACGCTCGCTTCGACCGGAACGGTTTCGTCGTCGGTCGTGTGATAGATGAACGCTGGCGGCGTCTGCGCGCCGACGTGAAGGTCCGGAGAGTACCTGCTCGTAGGACGCGCACTTCTCCGGCTCGATCTTCAGCACGGAGCAATACGAGATGAGGCCCTTCTGATCCTTCTTCATGGCGTTGAGCCACGGATAGCCGAGAACGATGAAGTCCGGCCGGCTGCTGACGCGCTCGACCGGATCGGACGCGTCGGCCTTCCCGCCGTCGAACATCGTTCCCGCCGTCGCCGTGAGGTGGCCGCCGGCCGAGAATCCCATCATCCCGATGCGATCGGGAGCAATGCCGAACTCCTGGGCGCGCGACCGCACGAGGCGGATCGCGCGTTGCGCGTCGAGCAGGGGAGTCGGGTACAGGTAGTCCTTCCCGAGCCGGTATTTGAGGACGAACGCCGTCACGCCTCGGGCCGTGAAGTAGTCGGCGACCTGTCGGCCTTCGAGGTTGGCGGCCAGCCCGAGATACGCGCCGCCAGGGGCGAGGATTATCGCCGTGCCGTTCCCAGTCCTGGGCTGAGGGCGGAAGATGGTGACGGTCGGGACGTCCGCGTCCGCCCTTCCCAGCGCGCCCGGAGCGCCGCCTTCCCACAGCCGGTAGGTGGCGATGCCCAGGAACTTGTCCTCTGTCAGCAGGCCGGCCGGTGTCACTGGAGCCTGCGTGACGGCGGCGCCCGCGTTCCCGGCCGGAATCAGCGCCTGAGCCACGTCGGCGTTGAAGCGGCAGTTGGCCGTCGTCAGGTTCTCGACGAGCTCGAAGAGCCCGCGCCGTGCTGCCTCGCGCGACGGACGTTCGCCCTCGCCGTTCCAGTAGTCGACGACCTTCTTGAAGTCGTCGGGCGGCGTGACCGTCTGGATGCACCTCGGGTTGCTGAGCTTCTTGTAGGGCCACCAGGCCCAGCCGATCCCGTGCCGCTCGACGAGGGCGACGCAATCCCGGAACCACTCGTTGGTGTTCTCGCCGCTCTCTCCCAGCCAGATCGGCAGGTGGTACTTCTCGCGCAGGGCCAGGAATCGCGCGATCTCCTGCTCGGTGTTCGGGTTCCAGTACTTGTGGAAGCTCATCGCGAGGTTGCCGTCCCAGGGGACCGGAAACCCGCTGTAGTTGTTGCCCCAACCGTTGCCCTCGACGATGACCAGATGTTTCGTGTCGACCTCGCGGATCGCCCGGGTGATCGCCTTGTAGAGGTCCCAAATCGGCTGGTTGGACGCGTCCTCGCGGCCGTTCTTGTCCTTCCCCTCGAAGGTCCAGTTCGGCTCGTTGAGGATGTCATAGCCGCCGAGCCATGGGTCGTTCGCGTAGCGCTCCGCCAGCTTCCGCCACAACGCGACCGTCTTGCGCCTGTTCTCCTCGCTCTCCCAGAGCGACGGCCTGGCCGGATCGTAATCGGAGATGTTCGAGTCCTTGCCCTGGCCTCCGGGCGCCGCGTGGAGGTCGAGGATCAGGTACATGCGGTTCGCCCGGCACCAGGCGAGCAGGTTGTCGGTCAGCTCGAACCCGGTCCCAAGCCACGTGTCCCTGCCCTTGACCGGCTCCTCTTCGATTGGCAGCGTGAAGAGGTTGTAGTGCATGGGCAGGCGGATGCTGTTGAAGCCGGAGGCGGCCAGGCGATCGACATCGGCCCGGGTCATGTGGTTCTGCCGCCAGAGGCGGTAGAACTCCTCCGTGTCCGCTTTGCCGACGAGATCCGCGATCCGCGCCTTGATCGAGTGCTGCGTGCCGTCTTTCTTGACGCCCAGCATGTAGCCTTCCTGGAGCATCCAGCCGCCGAGGCCCATGCCGCGCAGCAGCACCTCGCGCCCCTGGCCGTCGACGATGCGCGTGCCGTCGGCACGCAGAAAGCCCTCGGGTGGCGCAGCGGTTGCGCCCGCCGCGAACGCACACATCAGTGCGGACAGCCACAGCACTTTCCTGCTCATCGGGAGAATCCTCCAGGGTTCCGCGCAGCATCTGTCGACGCCCCGCGGTCGTTGCTTCCAGTGGGATCGCCGAGTCGCACGGCCTGGGGCCGGCCACCGTTCCTCGCCGACTCGTAGGCGGCCTCCGAGATGGCGACGATCCTGAGCGCGGTTTCCATGTCGAGGCCGGTTCCGTCTAGGTACCGCGCCGTATTGGATCGGTCGCGGACGAAGTCGATGAACTTGTTGATGGGGTACTTGCCGTCGGAGGCGTACTCCGATGGCGTGACGACGGTCATGCCCTTCACACGCTCGGGGATGTGACGGGAGTTCAGGTAGACGGTTTCCCTGCCCTCGGTTCCGACCACGACCAGGCAGCCGTCTGTGCCGACGACCTCCAGCAGGTTCTCCTGGATGTTCGTGACCATGTCCGTGTGCGCGGTGCCTATGGCGCCGTTCTGGAAGTCCACCATGATCGTGGCGGTGTCTTCGACCGCTCGCTTCGTCCGGTGCCTCATGCTGGCGGACGCGCGGACAGGTACACCGGCCAGGTAGGTAAGCAACCCCATGCCGTGCACGCCGAGGTCGATGAGCGCGCCGCCGCCCGCCACCGCGGGGTCCCACCAACTCGCCGGCAGGCCGTTCCCCTTCGCCATGCCGTGAGCGCGACGGAAGTGAACGGACACGATCTCGCCGAGGCTGCCGTTCAGCACCAGCTTCCGGGCGTACTGGTACGAGCCGACGGGCATGGATTCGTGAGAGATCACGAACTTGACGCCGCTGCGCTCGACGGCGTCCTTGATCCGCAGGGCGTCTTCGACTCCGGGTGTCAGGATCTTGTCCGTGAAGACGTGCTTCCTCGCGCGGGCCGCTCGGATGATGAGGTCCGCGTGCAGGCTGGTCTCGGCCTCGATCATCACGGCGTCGATGTCGGGGTTGTCCAGGATCCGCTGATACTCGGGTTCGTACGGAACGCCGAGCCTGTCGGCGAACTGCTTGCCGCGCACGGCATCCCGGTCCCACACGGCCACCCACTCGACCTGGCCGGCGTTCATCTGGCTGATGCGGTTGAGGAAGCCGCCCGTGTGGACGTGCCAGGCCCCGATGAGCGCCATGCGCACGGGCGCTTGAGCGGCGGGCGCCTGCGGCGGCGCGGACGGTGCGCCGGTGCTGACGGGGACTGCGGCCGCGATCAACGTGGCAAACGCGGCGGCGACGGTCTGAAGCATCGGTGTCATGCGTGGGTCTCCTGCGGGATTCTACGCCGGCGGGGCTTCGACAGCCGCCCAGGCGTGGCTGATGCCACCGCTGTGTTCACTCGGGGCTCGGTGCCCGACGCGGCAGGCCGAGGCCATCGATTAGGGACTGGAACGCCGGTTCATGGCGAAGGTCGTCCACCAGGGGATCGGTGGCGAGCAGCGGGACGCTGCCCTCGCGCTCCTCGAAGGCCTGGCTGAGCCATCCGATCCGCGTTCCGTAATCCTGCAGGTGGGCGGCGGACGCGAAGGCGAGCGGACTGACATATCGCTCGCGGGACATCCGCTCGAGCGCCTCGTCTGCGCGGCGCGCCTCGTCTTCTCTCCCGGCAGCCCGCTCCGCCCCAGCCAGGTACCCTGGCGCGCCCGGGAAGGCGTCACCCAGGAGGCGGAACTGTTCCACGGCGGCTTCGAAGTCGCCCTGCGCCCTGTACAGGCGGCCGAGAAAGAACCGGGCATAAGCAAAGGACGGGTACATCTCGAGCAACCTGAGCTGGCACTCTCTGGCGCGGTCGAACTGCCGGGCGTAGTACAGCACCATGCCGAGTGTCGTGAGAACAGCCGGTGCCAGCGGATCGCACTCGCAGGCGCGCTCCGTCTGCGCGATGGCCTCCTCGAAGCGGCCGCAGGCCGTGAGCAGGTGGGAATACCAGACGCGAGCGAAGGCGAAACCCGGGCTGAGTTCCAGCGCCTGCTGGAAGTGCCTCTCGGCGTCCCCCCAGCGCCAGTCATACGACGCCATGACGTGCGCGAGGATCGCGTGGGCCTCGGCCAGATCGGGGTCAATCGCCAGCGCGCGCTCTGCCTCGGCCCTCGCCCGGGGATAGACGTCCCTCGGACGCCGGGCACCCGAAACGCCGATCGAGCAATAGCAGTCCGCGATGCCGGCATGCGCCGCAGCGTACACGGGGTCGAGTTCGAGCGCCTGTTCGTAGGAGTGGATGGCCGCCTCGAGATCCTGGACACTGCGGCGGGAAGCGCGGTGGCGGCCTCTGAGATAGAGGTCGTGCGCGGCCGGATTCGTGGTCTGCCGGTGCATAACCAAGGCTTCCGCCCCGCCCAGCAGCTTCACCCGCAGTTCGGATACCACCGCCCGGGTGATGTCGTCCTCTATCGCGAATATGTCACCCGATGCCCGGTCGAAACGCCCCGACCAGATGTGGCATCCGTTGGACGCGTCGACGAGCTGCACCGTGATCCGTACCCGGTCGCCGGAGCGCTGGACCGACCCCTCCAGGACGGTGCGCACGCCCAGCTGGCGCCCGATCTCGCGGACGTCAGTCGCCTTCCCTTTGAGCGCGAAGGCCGAGGTGCGTGCGACGACGAACAGACCGGGCTGGCGTGCGAGCCGGTTCGTCAGTTCCTCGGCCAGCCCGTCGCAGAAGTACTCGTGGTCGTGAGTCGGCGCCAGATCGAGGAACGGCAAAACGACGACCGAGGGTCCCTCGCTTGCCTCGGGGGTCGTCGTGGCCGCAGCTGGGCGCGGCTCGGCGACGTCTGCCACGAGGCGGTATCCCCGCTTGGAGATCGTCTCGATAATTCGCGGGTGCCGCGCGTCATCGTCGAGCAGCTGCCGAAGATCCGCGATCGACCGGCTCAGCACGGACTCCGAGACGAACTGCTGGGGCCACACGTCCTCGAGGATCTGGTCCTTCGTGACCACCTCGGCCTGGTGCCCGGCCATGTAGACGAGCAGATCCATGAGCCGCGGGCGGAGGTGGCGGACCTCGTGTGCCCGGGTGATCCGGTCCAGGCTCGGTTCGACGAACCAGTCGCCGAGCTGGAAGTCCTCGCGACGAGCCGGAGAGCCCACGGCCGGGGATTATAGCCCCGGCTGCGGCGAATCCTGAATCCCCCCGCGGGCCGCTGTTCAGATCCATGAGCATGGCGTGCCGGCTGCGGCCGGTCAGTGCCGGGCGAACGTGATCTCCATCCGCGTGAAGCTGCCGCCGGCGAGGGTCGAGGGATTCACGCACTTCAGGGAGTGCGCGTTCTCGAGCGCGCACCGCTCGTCGGTCCAACTGGAGAACAGGCTCCCCGAAGAGGAGGAGACGCTCCCGCCCAGGATCACCGTCCCGCCGTTCACCGTCCCTCCGAACGTGCCGATGTACGTCGCGCCGCCCCCGAGAACCGAGCTCGTGCCGGACACCGAGTCGCCCGCCTGCGTCAGCTGCATCGTGATGTCGGAGGTAGGGTTCACGCTGCTGCCTGTCCACGTCCCGGTGACGTTCACCGCCGTCGCGACGCTGATCCCGGCAACGCCCCAGACGCCCTGGTAGCTCGCCGTGATCACGGCCAGGCCCGTGCCTTTGGCCGACACCAACCCACTCGACGAGACGGTCGCGATCGAGTCGTTGGAGGAGGCCCACGTCGCCTGGCTGGTCACATCCTGCGATCCGGACGTCGTATACGCGATCGCGCGCACCTGCGTTGTCCCGCCCACGGCGCCGAGCAGGAAGGTGCCCGTGACCGACACGTACTGGACCGTGACCGCGGGCTGAGTCGGCGTCGACGGCGATGACGGGGACGAGGACGAACCGCCACAGGTGCTGGCCCCAGAGACGACGGCACCGAGGACGGCAAGCCTCGCGACACAGGCGACGAGCGAAGTGCGGTTGGCAGTCACGGCAGCCTCCTTGTCCGGGCGGGATGGGCTGACTATGCGGGCTGCACGGCAGGGAAGTCCTTCCGGAAACCCTCCCGTTCCCCTCCCATTGCCCGGAGAGGTTGCCGCGGCTTGCAGGGGGAAGGGCCGCACCCGGACGTGAGGTCTGGCGAGGGCGGGGGTGGACTCAGGAACGAGGGGACCGACGGTCGGGAATGTCGACGCGGCGCACGAGGTCCGTGAAGCGAGGGTCGCCGTGCAGCGGCTCCCAGAACTCGTGGGCCCTCAGCAGCGTCAGCAGGCACTCGTGTTCGGCGAACGCCTGCTCGAGGAACGTCATCGCCTCGTCCAGGCGGCCCAGCCGCGCGTGCAACCGCGCGCGGAACCACGCGCGCAGCGGCGCCTGCTCGCCGGAGCCAAGCGGCCGCCCGGCCTGTCCGCCCAGGCCCGCGCGGAGCGACCAGCGGTGAAAGCCCGCCACGCCGCCCTCCGCCAGCGCCGCGCGAGCCTCGGCCGCTGCATCATCGTCGAGCATGCCTGCCTTCTCGTAGCACGCGATGGCGGCCTGGATCTCCTCCCGGTGTTCGTGGACGCGGCCGATGAGGAAGTGCGCGCGCGGAAACGCCGGATCGAACTCGAGGGCCTGGCGCGCGAGGGCGGTGGCCCGATCGTAGTCACGCAGCCAGTACGCGTACTCGGCATGCTCCGCCCGCAGCATCAGGTTCATGGGATCCAGGCCGATGCCCACGCTCGCTTCGCGGTACGCGACCTCCTTGTCCAGCGTCATCGCGGCGAGCAGCGCCCGATCGAAGTGCGCGAGCGAGCAACTGGGGTCGAGGGCGAGGGCGTGGTCGAGCGCCTCCTCTGCCGCGGCCCAGTTCCAATCGTGCAGCACCGCCACGAGAGCCTGCGTGGCGCATGCGCTGGCCGCGGCGGGATCGAGTCCGAGCGACCGTTCGATGGCGGTCTTGCCGCGCGTGGTCAGGGCCCGCTGCTGTTCGGCCGATAGATCGCCGCCGAATGTCGAGGCGCGCAGGGCGCTGACGTATGCGAGGCCCTCCCAGGGTTCGGCAAACGCCGGATCGAGGCGCGCCGCCTCTTCGTACCACGTCGCCGCGCGATCGAAATCCGCCGGCGTCCATCGCTCCGCGTGATACCGCCCGCGCAGGTTGGCCTCCTGCGCCTCCGGGGCCACGGCCGGCCGTCGCGCGAACCGGCGCCGCTCCTCCGGCGTGAGGACCACGCACACCGCGTCCGCGACGCGCTCAGCCGCCTGGTTCAGCAGCGAGAAGAGGTCCGAGGCGCCGCCCTCGAACCTGTCGGCCCAGAGGTGCCGGTCAGTCTCCGCGTGAATCAGCTGGGTGCTCACCCAGACGCGGCCGCGGTCCCGAAGCACACCGCCCTCGACGATGCCCTGCACGCCGAGCTCGCGGGCGATCTCCGGCAGCCGTTTGTCGCTGTGCCGGTAACACATCGCCGAAGTCCGCGACGTCACCCTCAGCGCGCGCACCTGTGACAGGGTGGTGATGAGCGCCTCGGTGATGCCCTCCGAGAAGTAGTCCTCCTCGGGGCGTCCCGACAGGTTGACGAGCGGCAGGACGGCGATCGACCTGATCGGTTCCTCGACAGGATTCAGTCTCTCCACGACGGCGACGATGCGGTAGCCCCAGCCCCGGCTGGATTCTACGTAAGACGGCTGTCCGGGCGGTTCGCCGAGCGCCTGCCGCAGCAGCAGCACACGCTGTGACAGCGCCGCGTCGCTGACGTACTCGCCCGGCCAGACCGCGTCGAGCAGTTCCTCGCGGCGGACGACCGCCGGCGCGCGGCGGACGAGGGCGAGCAGGAGGTTGAACGTGAGCGGGGGAAGCGGAATCGGGACGCCGCTACGGGTGACGGCACCGGAACGGGCATCGATGACCAGATCGCCCACCCGGTACCGCACGGCGGGTTCCGTGGCAGCCCCGTTCTCCGGTATCCGGCCACTCTTCATGGACTCTTGACCCAACCGTGATGCAGAGCCGAGCGGATGATTGCATGATTCACGGCGGCGGGCAAGGCAGTCTGCCTTCCCGCAGCCACGAAAGGAGGCTCCTGTGAAACCCGGCCGATTCTCCATCGCCATCCTCATTGCGTGCGTCGTCACGGTGATCCTGGCACCCTCTGCCGCCGGGCAGGGGGGCAAGGTGCACATCGCCCTCCCGGCGGACCTGGCCGGGACGCTGAACGGCGTGGACTACCGCATCCGCGTGCCGGATGGCTGGAACGGCACGCTCCTCGTCTACGCGCACGGCACGCGCCTGAGCGGAGGCGCCGGCCCGGCTGAACCGGAGGTCGCGCCACAACCGTACCCGCTTCCCGCGACCCCGTTCGAAGACCAGTTGCTCGCACGTGGTTACGCGCTGGCTGGCGCCGAGTACGAGAACTCGCAGGAGGCCGGCACGAAGGCGAGCCACGCGCTCACGGCGTTCTTCAACGGCGCCGTCGGCCGGCCGTCGCGCGTGGTGACGTGGGGCTGTTCGCTTGGAGGCGTCGTCGCCACGATGCTGCTCGAGAAGTACAAGGGCATCTATGACGGGGCGATCGCATGCGCCGGGCCGCTGGCCGGTCAGGCAAGAAACGTCGACGCCTCGTTGGCGTTCGCTCTCGCGTATGACGTGACCTTCGGATGGCGATCCGACCTCTGGGGTCCCGTCGACGATCTCCGCGACGACCTCGTCTTCAATGAAGTGATGCCCGACGTCCAGTGGCCGCTGCCCCAGTTCCCGAACCGAAGGCCGAAGTGGGAGTTCATCCGCCTGGTGACGAAGCAGCCGACACAGGCCTTCTGGGGAGTCGACCCGCAGTTTGGCGCCACTTTCTTCGGGATGCAGATGTGGCGGGCGACGGAGGTCAGAGCGCGGCTGGAGACCGAGTACCGCGGGCGGGTGGCACAGAACCTCGATCACGTCTATGCCCTGACCGCCGGCGAAAAGGCCTACCTCGCGGGACTGGGCGTGAACGCGGACAGCCTGTTGGCCGAGATGAACGCGCGGACCGACATCGACGCCGATCACTCCGCGCGCGTGCGGATGGAGAGGTGGAGCGTGGACGGCCGCCTCAGGCGGCCCCTGCTCACCATGCACTCGGCCTTCGACGGTCTGGCTCGGACGGAGAACGAGAGCGCGTTCCTGGCGGACGTCGAGCAGGCGCGAGCAGAAGACAGCCTCGTGCAGGTGTTCACGTCGGCGCCCGGCCACTGCTCGTTTTCGACCACCCAACTGCTCGACACACTGGCGGCCATGGAGCACTGGCTGAACACGGGAGACCGGCCGGGCGCCGCCTCCTTCCCGGCTGCTGATGGCTTCGCCGTTGGCTACGTGCCGCCGGTGTGGCCGTTCTGATCGTGCGCGCGCGGCCGGGTCCGAGACGACCTTGAGAGGCGGGTGGAACGCCTTGGACCCGTGAGGGCGCGCCCCGGGACGCTTGATCCGCGTGCGGACATGGTGTTGACTGCATGCATGCCTGCATGCCGTCACCTGTTTGCCGCCTTGACCTTGCTCGTCGTGGCGGCCGGCTCCGCGCAAGCGGCCGATGACGTCCTCGACCTGGCAGGACGCTGGCGATTCGAACTGGACCGGGCCGACGCGGGCCTGCACGAGCGCTGGTTCGCACGCGAGCTGAAGGACGCGCTCGTTCTGCCGGGGTCGCTTCAGGCACAGGGCTTCGGCGATCGTCCTTCCGAAAGGTCGGCATGGGTCGCCCGGATCGGGCTGGATCTGCTGAAAGACCCACGGTACGCCCCATACCGGGAGCCGGGCCTGTTCCGGACACCGTTCTGGCTCACGCCCGAACGCCACTACGTCGGCGCGGCATGGTACCAGCGGGACGTCTTGATCCCGGCGGCGTGGGCCGGCCGTCGCGTGGCGCTGTATCTCGAGCGCGCGCACTGGGAGACACGGGTGTGGGTCGACGAGCACGCGGTCGGAACCGCGAACGGCCTCGGCACGCCGCACGAGTACGACCTTACGGAGGCCCTGGCGCCGGGGCTTCATCGACTCACGATCCGCGTGGACAACCGGATGATCGTCCCGGTCGGCCGTGATGCTCACAGCGTTTCGGATCAGACCCAGAGCGCGTGGAACGGCATCGTGGGAAGGATCGAGCTGCAGGCGACGGGCGGCGTGTGGCTCGATGACATCCAGGTCTACCCGGATGTCGCGCGCCGGCTGGTCCGGGTGGTCGCGGCGATAGGCAACCGCACCGGAACTGCCGGTCAGACGGCCTTGCGCGTCTGGGCCGAGAGCGCCGGGCCGACGCCGGAACGCTTGCCCGAGAGTCGAGTCCCTGCGGAGTGGGCGAAGGAAGGCGGCCGGCTCGAGTTCGAGTACGCCATGGGCGCCGGGGCCAGGCTCTGGGACGAGTTCTCGCCTGGCCTCTACCAGCTGCGGTTCGAAGGCCTCGGCGCCCCGCGCAGCGTCCGCTTCGGCATGCGCGAGCTGGGCGTGTCAGGAACTCAGTTCACGATCAACGGCCGGCGCATCTTTCTGCGCGGCACGCTCGAGTGCGCCGTGTTCCCGCGCACGGGGTATCCCCCGACGGACACCGCCTCATGGAAGAAGATCCTGCAGGCGGCCCGCGCCCACGGGCTCAACCACCTCAGGTTCCACTCGTGGACACCGCCGGAGGCGGCATTCGCGGCGGCCGACGAGATGGGCTTCTACTACCAGGTCGAAGCCTCGGCCTGGGCGCCGTTCGGCAACGGCTCGCCGCTCGACTCGTGGCTGTACGAGGAGACCGCGCGCATGATCCGCGCCTTCGGCAACCACCCCTCGTTCGTCTTGCTGGCTCCCGCGAACGAACCGGGGGGCCGGGGCCCCAGCCGCTTCCTCGGCGACTGGATACGGCATTGGGCGGGCCTCGACACGCGCCGCCGCTACACCGCCGGTTCGGGCTGGCCGATTCAGCCCGAGAACCAGTTCCACGTCGCGATCGAGCCGCGCATCCAGGGGACGAAGGAGTTCCTGGCCGCGCCGCAGACGGAGAGCGACTACCGCGAGTTCGTCACACGACACTCGGTGCCGGTCATCAGTCACGAGATAGGGCAGTGGACGGCATATCCGAACTTCGACGAGATTCCGAAGTACACCGGCACGCTGAAGGCAGGCAACCTGGAGATCTTCCGCGACTTCCTGGAGAAGAGCGGGATGGGCCCGCAGGCGAGTGACTTCCTCCGGGCCTCTGGCCGCTTCCAGACCGCTTTCTACAAGGCCGAAATCGAGGAAGCGCTGCGCACGCCGGGCATGGGCGGGTTCCAGTTGCTCGGCCTGCAAGACTTCCCGGGGCAGGGCACGGCGCCGGTTGGCATCCTCGATGCGTGGTGGGAAGGGAAGGGCTACGTCAGCCCCGAGCGGTACCGGCGGTTCTGCGCCGACACGGTGCTGCTCGCGCGGCTGGCGCGGCGAGCCTATACGAGCGGCGATACGCTCCGCGCGGCGCTGGAGGTCGCGCACTTCGGGCCCCGCGACCTTCCTGCGGCGCGGTTGCTGTGGACCCTTCGCGAAGGCGACGGACGCCTGATCGCCGAAGGCCGCCTCGATCCTCGCGTCGTGCCAACAGGAAGCCTCACGGCCCTTGGACAGATCGAGGTGCCGCTTTCGCGCATCACGAACGCGGCGCAGCTGAACCTCGAGGTCGCCCTCGAGGGGACGGCGGTCGCCAACGACTGGGATGTCTGGGTGTTCCCCGATCAACAGGAAGCGGCCGACCCTCCCAACGTGCTCGTGGCCGAGGAACTGGACGAGCGTGTCGCCGAGAAGCTGTCATCGGGCGGCCGCGTCCTGCTGCTCCCCGGCCCGGGACGCATCGCGGGCGACACGGTTGGCGCCTTCCGCCCGATCTTCTGGAACCGCGTGACGTTCACGACCCAGCGCGAACACACGCTGGGCCTGCTGATCGACGCCTCGCACGGCGCGCTTCGCGGGTTCCCGACCGCGGATCACAGCGACTGGCAGTGGTGGGACCTGGCGCAGCGCTCGAAGCCGATGGTGCTGGACGGCCTGCCGGCAGCGCTGCGGCCCATCGTGCAGCCGATTGACGACTGGAATTTGTGCCGGCGACTCGGCCTCGTGCTCGAAGCGCGCGTAGGCGGCGGGCAGCTGCTGCTGGCGTCGATCGATCTCAGCAGCGATCTCGCCATGCGACCGGAGGCGAAGCAGCTCAGGCGCAGCCTGGTCGACTACGCGGCCGGCCCGTCGTTCGAGCCTGCTGCCGCGCTGTCGCTCGAACAGGTTCGTTCGCTCCTCGAACCGTCTGGTCTGCGGCATCACTCGGGCCGATGAGGACTCGGTGGCGGAGCGGGCCGGCAACCGGGCTCGACGATAGCCGCCGTCGCCGCCCCCTTGCGGCGGGGCGTTGCCGCGCCAGCTCGTGCTGGAGCAGAATGCGATCCATGTTCAGGCCTGCCGCGTCCGTCGCGATCGCCACTGCCGCCTTCGTCTCGGCGCTCGCTGAAGGGGCCGCGCCGGAGCGGTTCGTCGACCTCGTCCGCCCGATCGTCGGCACCGCCCGGAAGGACCAGCGCATCGGCGCGGTCAACAGCGGGCAGACCTTCCCGGCCGTCGGGGTGCCGTTCGGCATGACGCACTGGACGCCGCAGACCCAGGCGAGCGAGGACAAGTGCGTGGCTCCGTTCTACGCGCAGGACGAGCGCCTTCAGGGCATTCGCGCGTCCCACTGGTGGAGCGGGTCGTGCACGCACGACTACGGCAGCGCGACCATCTCGGTGCTGGTGGGAGAGGGCGGCGACCGAGGCGAAGGGCTCGAAGAGCTGGCCCGAGGCTCGTCGTTCTCCCGCGCCGAGGAGACCATGAGCCCGGCCTACTACGCCGTGACGCTCCCTGACCACGGCGTCCGCATGGAAGTGACGGGGACGGCCCGGGCCGGACTCCTGCGCGTCACGCTCCTCCGCGCGGGCGAGGCACGCGTCTTCGTGGGCGCGAATCGCAAGACGCAGGGCGCCATCCCCGGCGGCGGCGTGCGCGTCGATGCGGCCGCGCGGACGATTGCGGTCGAGAACCCGGTCCAGCGGATCTACGCGGGAAACGGGAAGCCCGCCGGCTTCTCCGGGCACGTGGTGGCGAGGATCGAGGCGCCGTTCGAGGCGGCCGGCACCTGGAGCGGAACGGGCGTCCGGCCCGGAACGGACAGCGCCGAGGGCGGAGGGCGGGCATTCGGGGGGTACGCACGATTCCACGCCCGGGCCGGCCAGACCCTGATCATCCGGGTCGGCACGTCATTCACCTCCGCCGAGGGAGCGCTCCGCAACCTCGACGCCGAGATCGGCACGGCCCGCTTCGACCAGGTCCGCCGACGCGCCGAAGCGGCCTGGGAGGCGGCGCTCGGGCGGATCCGCGTGCGTGGGACAGACGAGCAGCGCCAGATCTTCTACACCGCGCTCTACCACGCGCTGCTGCTGCCCCGCCTCGCGGGCGATGTCGACGGCGCCCATCCCCGATTCGGAGGCGGGGGCACCGGGCGTGCGCACGGCTTCGACTACTACGACGACTTCTCGCTCTGGGATACGTTCCGCGCCCAGCACCCGCTGCTCGTGCTCGTGCAGCCGGAACGCGTGTCGCACCTTGTCCGGTCGCTTCTCGCGAAGGCAGACGAGGGCGGGTTCGTCCCGAACTTCCCCGGCTGGGGCAGCTACACGAGCGCGATGATCGGCGACCACGGCGCTTCGGTGATCGCCGACGCGTGGGTGAAGGGCGTGCGGGGCTTCGACGGCGAGGCGGCGCTCGCCGCCCTCGTGAAGAACGCCACGGTGACGCCCCCACGCGAAGAGTACGTGGACGGGAAGGGCAGGCGGGCGCTTCCGGCCTATCTCTCCCTGGGCTACGTGCCCCTCGAGGAGGAGGTGCAGGAGGCGTTCCACAAGAGGGAGCAGGTCTCGCGGACGCTCGAGTACGCCTACGACGACTTCGCGATCGCCGCCCTCGCCCGCGCGCTCGGGCGGGAGGACGTTGCCGCGGTCTTCACTGCGCGCGCCGGGAACTGGCGCCTTGTCTTCGACCGCGCAACCGGCTTCGTTCGCGGGCGGTACGCCGATGGCCGCTGGGTGGAGGGTTTCGACCCCGCGGCCGAGCAGCCCTGGATCACCGAGGGCACGCCGTGGCAGTACAGCTTCTTCGTCCCCCACGATGTCCCCGGTCTCATGGAAGCGATGGGCGGGCGCGAGGCATTCGTCGCTCGCCTCGACCGCCTCTTCGCCGAGGGCCGCTACTGGCACGGCAACGAGCCGTCCCACCACATCGCCTACCTCTACGACCACGCGGGAGCGCCCTGGCGAACGCAAGAGGAGGTGCGGCGGATCCTCGCCAGCGAGTACGGCCTCGGCCCGGCCGGCCTCAAGGGCAACGACGACACGGGCCAGATGTCGGCTTGGTACGTGTTCTCGGCCCTCGGCCTCTACCCGCTATGCCCGGGCGTGCCCCGCTACGAGATCGGCAGCCCGTTGTTCGAGGAGGCGACGGTGGACATCGGCGGCGGCCGTCGCTTCACGGTGCGTGCGCCGGGCGCCTCCGCCGTGAACCTCTACATCCAGTCGGCGACGCTCGACGGCCGGCCGCATGACCGCCCGTGGATCGAGCACGCCGACGTCGCGCGCGGCGCGGTCCTGGAATTGCGCATGGGCCCGAGGCCGAACCGGGTTTGGGGCGCGGGTCAACAGCCCAGTACGCGGAGCTCGTCCTGGAGCTCAGTCAGCCGTTCTGCGACCAGGGCCCGCTCGCTCGCGCGAAAGCGGTGAAACGGCTCGGCCATGA
The DNA here is from genome assembly GCA_963809475.1 of uncultured Acidobacteriota bacterium. Taxonomy (GTDB): domain Bacteria; phylum Acidobacteriota; class Vicinamibacteria; order Vicinamibacterales; family JAKQTR01; genus JAKQTR01. The sequence goes on along the minus strand of CAWEJS010000002.1, from coordinate 353,994 downwards.
AGTCGTCGCAGACGCCCTGGCAGGAGAGCGCGCACTTGATGCCTTTGATGACGGCGGATGGATGCCTCCCGATCCGGTAGAGCGACGAACTGACACGCAGCACCTGAGCATGCAGGCGGAACGCGCGGGCGGCGTCGCCGGCCCTGCAGGCTTCGAACAGGGCGACATAGAGCGCCGGGAACACGTTGGCGCCCCCGCTGACGCCCCCGTGCCCCCCGGACAGCACCGCGTCGAGCAGGCGCTCCTCCGGGCCGATGAGCAGGGTCCAGTCCGGGCGCTGCGGCAGCAGATCGACCACGCTCCGGAAATAGGCCAGGTCTCCGGAACTGTCCTTCAGCCCGACGATGGGCGGTTCGTCCATCGCGAAGCGGACCGTTTCGATGTCGAAGGGCACCTTGGTGAGCGCCGGCATGTTGTACAGGAACAGCGGCAGCGGCAGCTCGCGCACGAGATGCCCGAGGTATTCCCGCAGCTCGGGCTGACCGCCCGGGAGGTAGTACGGCGGCGCGGCGACCAGCGCGGCCGCGCCAGCGTCTGCCGCGTACCTGGCAAGATCGAGGGCCTCAACGACCGCGGTGTCGGTGATGCCGACCAGCACCGGGACGCGGCCGCGAACCTGGCGGCACGTGCGCTCGACGAGTGCGCGCCGCAGCCGGTATCCGAGGCTCGGTCCCTCGCCGGTCGTGCCGAGGATGAACAGCCCGCTGACGCGCCCGGCGAGGACGTGCTCGATCAGCCGCTCGAGTCCCGGCTCATCGAGGGCGTCCCGGTCCCGGAGCGGGGTGATCAGTGGGGCCACGATGCCGGTGAGCGGTTTCGTGATCATCGTGAAGCCCTCCACACCCTGCGGTCGGCTCAATTTCAGCGAGGCCTCCTGTCGTATCTGTTGGGGGCACCCGGCGTGGGTACGCTGACCGCGATCTGCGCCCCGCTCTCATGCGTCCGGGTCAACGCCGCGGTCAGGCTGATGCCGGTGCCGGAGACCTGCGCGCCCGCCGCGTGCGAAGACTTGAGCGGTTCCGCGACCGTGATGGTGACGCCGCCACCAGGCCCGCCAGGGCCGCCGGGGCCGAAGACCCTGCCGATGGAGGCGACAACCGCCGTCTCCTGGCTCGCGCCGCTGTCGATGGTGATGGCCTGGCCGGCGGTGAAGCCCATCCCGCCGGCGACAGGAATGACGGTCGCGCCCGCGCCAGTGGCGGCTCCGATCGTGGTGGCGCCCGCCGTGCCGACTGCCGCGATGACGGCGGTCTCGAGGGCCGCGCCCGCGTCAATCTGCAGCGTCTGGCCGGCGACGAAGTCGGCCACGCTGGAGACCTTGATGTTGGTCGCACCCGCGGCCGAAGCGGCCGACAGCGTGCTGGCGGGCTGCAACAGGAAATCGTTGCAGTTGCTGTCGGTGTCGAGGCCATCCGGGAAGCGGCCCGCGCTCCGGTGGGGCGTGGTGACGGAGGGAGCCCCTGGACCACCGAACCCGCCGAAGCCGCCGAAACCTCCGCGGCCCGCGCCCGGCGAGGGCACGCGGCAGCCGCTTTCCCCTGCTCCGGACTTCGCCTGGTACCCCTCGGAGGCCCACGGGTCGACGAGCAAGCCGTAGTTCAGGCTGTCGACGACCAGGCCCGCGGCGTCACGCAGCACCATGGTGCCCGCGCTCGGGGAGAGGGCCGGGCCCCCGAACCACTGGCGGGGCGGCGGCGTCCCCTGGTAGCCCGCGGTCGTGACCACGGCGTCACGCATGACGGCGTCAATCGCGTGGGCCCTGACCAGGGGCTTGTCGAGGGTGATGCCGGTGCCGAGCGGCTGGACGGGCTCGTTGCTCGAGTGGGCAAAGGCCGCCGGCGGCGCAAAACTGATCCCGGTTCCGCGGGCGCTGAAGGGCATGTTCGCCGCATGCTTGAACTTGAGCGGGGCGGCCAGGTCGAGGCCGGTGCCATGGGCGACCACATCCTCCCGCGCAAGGTGCACCTGGGCGAGGGCCGGCTTGAACTCCACGGTGGTGCCGTTCGGACCCGAGGCGCCGACCGCCGTGATGGTCACCGTTTCGTGGTTCGCCGGGTTGCCGATGGTCATCTTGTCGGCCACGACGAAACCGGTCGCATTGCCGCGCCCGCGAACGATGATGCTGGTCGCGCCGGCGATCGCATTCACCGAGAGCTGTACCTTGCTCGCCTGCGTGCCGACCTTCGTGACCGTGACCGTCTCGATCCCGTAGCCGACGCTGTCGATGTCCAACCGGATCGTGTCACCCGCCGAGATGTTGGCGACGGACGTCACCTTGATGTTGGTCGCGCCGGCGGCCGCGTCAACGCCCAGCCAGGCCTGAGTGCCAGGCTTGCCGACTGCGGTGATTGTGGCCACCTCGTACTTCTCCACGGTTCTCGCGACGTTGGGGAACGCGGCGCCGTAGCCGAGGGCGATCTTCTCGCCGACCGCGAAGCCGGCCACACTCGTGACCGGCACGTTGGTTGAGCCGACGGGGATCGTGACGACCGGACCGTCGGGGAGGGGCTGCCACAAAGTCGTCGCGTTGCCGGCTGCGGTCCCGAGGCTGGCGATCTTGCGGGTTTCCGCGACGGAACCAGCGTCGATGGTGATCGTGTCGCCGACGTTCATGCCGGCGGTGCTCCGTACGTAGATGGTCTTGTCGCCCGTCTTCGCGGGGACAACCAGCCCGGAGTTCGAGAGGCCGAGCAGGTGGAAGCCGCCGGCCGCGAGCCTCGTTCCGGCCGGGATCTTCACCGACGAGAAGATGGGCTGCTGGGTCGGATGCTGGGTCAGGGTCCAGCCGGAGATGTCGACCGGCTTGGAGCCGGCGTTGTAGAGCTCAATGAACGAGTCCGTCGGGTTCGCGGGAGATCCGGCGCTGACGCGGAACTCGTTGATCGTGACCGGGCTGACGTTCCGCACCTTCTGAGCCGTCGTCTCGGATTGCGCGATGCCGGTCGCCGCGTTCCTCCACGAAGCACGGCCGAGCAGGTCGCCGTTGAAGGCCGCCGGACCCGCGGTGACCTTGAAGGTCGCGCTCACGCCCGCGCCCGGCGGGACCGGGCCGGCGATCGTCTCCGACGTTCTGGCGGTGCCCGGGACGAGGGAGGTCCACTGCCTGGGCGCGGAAATGCTCAACGTGACACCCGTCGCGGGCGCCCCCGAGGTGTTCGTGAACGTCACGGTGGTGTCCTGCGAGGACCCCGGCGAGAACGTCTGGAGTCCCGGCGGAGCAGCCGTTGCCGACGCCGGCCTGCCCGCCGGAGCTTCAGCCAAGGCGGGCGCCAGTGCCAGCCGAGGCACGTCGTACCTGGCGGCCACGACGTTGGCCTGCACCAGCTGGTCGGTGGCGTCCGAGGGGAAGGTGCCCGCGGCCGTCATCGCGCCTTCGTAGAAGGTGCCCTGCGAGCCGACGCTGTTGTCGCCGCCGTTGCCCAGGAGGATGGCCCCCTGCTTGCGCATCGGGTCATAGGTGTGGTCGACGCGCGGGCCGTCGAACATGACCGCGAGGGCGCCCTTCTGCGCGTCGCCGCCCATGGAGGTCCAGTGGTGCGGTTCGCCCTTGGCGATCGCGGTCACGAAACGCCAGGTGATGATCGGCAGGTTCGCGCAGAGCTTGGAGCCATCCGGGTTGACGCAGCCCACCAGGTTGTTTTCCTGGTCGGTCATGATCCATGGGCCGGCCCCGCTCCCACGATACCAGGCGCCGGCGTTGCCGTAGTACGTGGTTTCCATGGTGCCGTTGTCGTCGTCGCGGCTATCGGTTTCGGCGTTGCCGTAGTCGAAGCAGCAGCCGGAGTTGTAGTGATGGCCGCTGATGACCCAGTACTGCCCCTCCGCCTGGTCGTCGACGGCGGTGCCTTTCGCGTCGTTCTGGCGGAGGCCCATGCCCGGCGCGATGAAGACGCCGTAGGCCTTGTGGCCCATGATCGTGATCGGCGCCATGTCGGCGACCGGGAGGTTGTTGAATCCGCCCATCGCCGGGCCGCTGAATCCGCCGCGGGGCGCCTGGATGAGATCGTTGTGCCTGGGGGATTGGTCGAAGACGGTGGTGATCCAGCAGTACGTGTTGGCGCAGAACGCGTCCTGGGCGGCCGCGTCGGCGTATCCGCCCGCGTCAGGGGCCGGCGACGCCGCTGGCTGGACCAGGCCGATGTCCAGCGTCTTGCCGTCCGACTGGCGCAGGATCTGGTAGAGCGGGCCGTTGTACGAGGCGTAGAGCGCACGCGTGGTGCTGTGTGCGGCCACGCACGGCGCGCCGGCGTCGGCATAGATGTCACAGGGGCCCTTCGGCCGGGGAGGAGGAACGGGCCGTCCCGCCCCGGCCTGCTGGGCCATCATCGACGCGGCGCCAATCAGCGCGAACGTCAGTGCGAGCATCAGCACAAACTTGAGTCTGGTATTCATGGCTGCCTTCTTGCCTTACTGACCCGGCCTGACCATTGAAATCACGCGAGATCGAATCGGCCGAGATTCATGACCTTGGCCCACGCGGCCACGAAGTCGCGCACGAACTTCTCCTGCGCATCAGCGCACGCATAGACTTCCGCGAGCGCGCGGAGCTGCGAGTTCGAGCCGAAGAGGAGGTCGACGCGGCTGCCGGTCCACTTGGGCTCGCCCGTCTTGCGATCGCGGCCCTCGAAGGTGTCCGCGGCGTCGGACGTCGCCTTCCACGTCGTGTCCATGTCGAGCAGGTTGACGAAGAAATCGTTGGTCAGCGTCCCGGGCCGGCTGGTGAAGACGCCGAGCGGGGACTGCTGGTGGTTCGCGTTCAGGACGCGGAGGCCGCCCACGAGCACGGTCGTCTCGGGAGCGCTGAGGGTCAGCAGAACCGCCCGGTCGATTAGCAGGTGCTCCGCCGGGCGGAGCGGTCCCTTGCCGAGGTAGTTGCGGAACCCGTCCGCCTTCGGCTCGAGCACGGCGAACGACTCCACGTCGGTCTGCTCCTGCGTCGCGTCCGAGCGTCCGGGTGCAAAGGGGACCTGAACGTCGACTCCGGCGTTCTTCGCGGCCCGCTCGGTGGCCGCGCAGCCGCCCAGCACGACCACGTCGGCGAGCGAGACCTGCTTCTTCCCGCCGGCCTGCGCATCGTTGAATGCCTTCTGGATGCCCTCCAGGACCTGGAGTACCTTGGCCAGCTCGGCGGGAGTGTTGACGTCCCAGTCCTTCTGCGGCGCCAGGCGGATGCGCGCTCCGTTCGCGCCGCCGCGCTTGTCGGTGCCTCGGAATGTCGCCGCCGAAGCCCAGGCGGTCGAGACGAGCTGGGAGATGGGCAGGCCCGAGGCGAGGATCTGGTCCTTGAGGGCGGCGATGTCCGTCGCGTTGACGAGTTCGTGCGTCACCGGGGGAACGGGGTCCTGCCACAACTGCGGCTCCGCGGGCACCAGCGGGCCCAGGTACCGTGTGATTGGCCCCATGTCGCGGTGGGTCAGCTTGAACCACGCCTTGGCGAAGGCGGTGGCGAACTCATCCGGGTGCTCGAGGAAGCGGCGCGAGATCTTTTCGTAGGCCGGGTCGAACCGCAGCGCGAGGTCGGTCGTGAGCATGGTCGGCGCGTGGCGCTTGGACGCGTCGTGGGCGTCGGGAACGGTGCCCTCACCCATGCCGTGCTTCGGCTTCCACTGGTGCGCGCCGGCCGGACTCTTGGTCAGCTCCCACTCGTAGCCGAAGAGGTTCCAGAAGAAATTGTGGCTCCACCTGGTCGGCGTCGTGGTCCAGGTGACCTCGAGACCGCTGGTGATGCAGTCGCCGCCCTTGCCGGTGCCGTAGCTGCTCTTCCAGCCGAGGCCCTGCTCCTCAATCGAGGCTGCTTCGGGCTCGGGGCCGACGTGGGTCGCAGGACCCGCACCGTGGGTCTTGCCGAGGGTGTGCCCGCCGGCGATGAGCGCCACCGTCTCTTCGTCGTTCATCGCCATGCGGCGGAACGTCTCGCGGATGTCGCGGGCCGCGGCCAGCGGATCCGGGTTGCCGTTCGGCCCCTCCGGATTCACGTAGATGAGGCCCATCTGCACGGCCGCGAGGGGATTCTCGAGATCCCGGTCGCCGCGGTAGCGCTCGTCGCCGAGCCACGTGCGCTCAGCTCCCCAGTAGGTCTCGTCCGGTTCCCAGACATCCGCGCGTCCGCCCGCAAACCCGAATGTCTTGAAGCCCATCGACTCCAGGGCGCAGTTGCCGGCGAAGATCATCAGATCGGCCCAGGAGATCTTCCGGCCGTACTTCTGCTTGATCGGCCAGAGCAGCCGGCGTGCCTTGTCGAGGTTCGCGTTGTCGGGCCAGCTGTTGAGCGGGGCGAAGCGCTGCAGGCCGGCGCCTCCGCCTCCGCGGCCGTCGCTGATGCGATACGTGCCCGCGCTGTGCCACGCCATCCGGATGAAGAGCGGCCCGTAGTGGCCGAAGTCGGCCGGCCACCAGTCCTGCGACGTCGTCATCACCGCCTCGATGTCCTTCTTCAGGGCGTCGAGGTCGAGGGTCTTGAACTCCTCGGCGTAGTTGAATTCCCTGCCCATGGGATCTGCGGCGGGCGCGGGCTGGTGGAGCATCTTCAGATCCAGTTGATTCGGCCACCAGTCGCGGTTCGAGGTGCCCTTGTGCATTCCGCCCGAAAACGGATTCTTGCCTTCGCCGTCCATGTGGTCTTCTCCTCGGATTGCAGCCTGGTTTGGATCAGACCCTAGAATATCTCAAAGACCTGCGGCCTGCCTGACGGTGAGGCCGACGGTAGCCGCCGGTTCATTGTGCGCATATCATAGCGGCGGCTCCCGGGGGATGTGCAGGAGGGCGCGGCATGAAAGGGCAGTCGGAGCACGGGTGGCGGATCGCCGGCACGCTCGCGCTCACCATCGCGCTCACGCATGCCGGCGCCGCGCGCGAACCGCTGCCGGTCAGCACAGTCTTCTCCGGTGCGCACGCGGAGCGCACATGGTCATTAGCCGAGTTGGATCCGAGCCTGCCGCACGATTGGACCGGCTACGACTTCCTGGTGCTCGAGTTCAGGGCCAGCTCGTCGCAGCGTTTCGAGCTCGGCCTGGAGACCAATCGCGGCCGCATCGCGAAGCGCATCGGGCCGTTCGCGGGCGTTTGGGTCCGCGCAGCGGTTCCGCTGCGGTTCTATCGCGAGCCGGCCGGCAGCGCTGTTGATCTGGCCGCCACTTACAATCAGCCGCGCAGTTCCTACTGGATCAACATCGACAGCAGCCGCGTGGGACCGACGACGGATGTGCGAGGCATCACGGTGGCGATGAGCTACCCGGCCGGCACGCCGACGTTCGAGCTGCGCGCGATCAACCTCGCCAGGACGGACCCTGGCGACGCCGTGCTCGAGGGCAAGCCACTCGTCGACGAGTTCGGCCAGTACACGCGCGCGGAATGGCGAGGCAAGGTACGCACGCCCGAGGCATTGAAGCGCGCGTGGGAGGCGGAGGACGAGGCCTTGCGGGCGGGAGCGCCGGATCGGTGCCCGTATGGAGGGTACTTCCGCACGTCCGCCAAGGCCACGGGGTACTTCCACGTCGAGCAGATCGACGGCCGCTGGTGGTTCGTCTGTCCCGACGGTCACCTGTTCTTCTCGGCGGGCGTGAACGGCGTCGGGACGACCGCAGGCACCCGGGTGCAGGGCAGGGAGGACCTCTTCGGGGCGCTGCCGCCTGCGGGTCTCATCTCGCCGCCGGGCGGGGCAGGGGGCCGCGGCGGCGGCCTCGCCGGGTCGTTCTACACCTGGAATCTCATCCGCCGCTTCGGCAGCGAGGACTGGCGCGCGAAGTGGGCGCAGTTCACCGCGCGGCGCCTCGCGTCATGGGGCCTCAATTCGATCCACTATTGGGGGCCGCGAAGCCTGGAGGAAGGCGCTGAGCCTCGCGTGCCCTACGCGCAGATGCTGCGGGGCTGGCAGACGGCCGATTCGATCATGGGCATGCCCGACGTCTACGCGCCGGACTTCACGGAGCGAGTGGAGCAGACCGCCGCGAGCCAGCTCGATGCCCGCGAGGATGATCCGTGGATGCTGGGCTACTTCATCGGCAACGAGCCGCCGTGGCCCGGCCGCGAAAACCAGCTCGCCGACGCGATCCTCGCCGGTCCGGCGAGCGAGATGCAGCGGCGCCTGAAGGCACACCTCGTCCAGGGCGACACTCCGGAGCGGCGCAAGGCCTTCGTGTACGCGGCATTCGACCGGTACCTCGACGTCGTCAACGCTGCCTGCCGCAGGCACGCGCCGCACCACCTCAACCTCGGCATCCGCTTCGGCGGCGCCGGGCACGACGAACTGGTGCGTGCGCTGCGCGGTGTCGACGTGTTCAGCTACAACACCTATCGGTATGCGCCGGAGCGCGCGACGCTCGACCGTCTCTATGCGCTTACGCAGCGGCCGATTCTCGTCGGCGAGTTCCATATCGGCGCGCCCGAGCGCGGCCTCGCACCGGGCCTCGTCCAGGCGATGAACCAGGAGGAGCGAGGCGCGGCGTACCGCTACTTCGTCGAGCAGGGCGCCGCGCACCCGGCGCTCGTCGGCGCGCACTGGTTCCAGTGGCTCGACCAGCCCGTCACCGGCCGCAACGACGGCGAGAACTACAACATCGGCTTCGTCGACGTCACCGATCAGCCCTACGCGGAGCTCGTGGCTGCGGCTACGACGACGCACGCGCGGCTGCTCGACGTGCACCGCGGCACGACGCCGCCCGTCGCGCGCGTACCGTTGGCCTCTGCCGCCGGCACGCCGTCGAGATGAGGAGTCCCGGCAGGTGTGAAGGACGAGCATGGCCCAGCGTCCCCGTGAGTTCCAGATCTTCGCCAAGCCGGCCGGGGCGATCTGCAACCTCGACTGCCACTACTGCTACTACCTGGAGAAGGAGCAGATCTATCCCGAGACCCGACAATTCCGGATGGCTGACGATCTGCTTGAGCACTACATCGTGCAGCACATCGCCATGACGCCGGGGGACGAGATCCTGTTCTCGTGGCATGGCGGCGAACCGACGATTCTCGGGCTGGACTACTTCCGGCGGATCGCGGAGCTCCAGCGCACGTACTGCCCGGCGGGCAAGCACGTCGCCAACAGCATCCAGACCAACGGCGTGCTCGTGACGGACGAATGGTGCCGGTTCTTTGCGGCTGAGAAGTTCGGCGTCGGCCTGAGCGTCGACGGCCCGAGAGAACTGCACGACGCCTATCGCGTGACGAAAGACCAGCGGGCCTCTCATCGGCAGGTGATGCAGGGCTACCGCCTGCTGCGGCGGCACGAAGTCCCCGTAGACATGCTCTGCGTCGTCCACGCGCAGAACGCGCAGCACCCGCTCGAGGTGTACGACTTCTTCAGGGAGATCGGGGTCCAGTATCTCAGCTTCATTCCCCTGGTCGAGGCGCGGCCGGACGCGCCCGGCGGCGTGGGCGAGCGCTCGGTGCCGGCCGAGGAGTTCGGCCGCTTCCTGTGCGCGATCTTCGACGAATGGGTCCGCCACGACATGGGGCGCGTCATCGTCCAGATCTTCGAAGAGGCGGCGCGGCCGTCCTTCGGACTGGACCACTCGCTGTGCATCTTCCGGCCCACCTGCGGCGATGTGCCGGTCGTCGAGCACAACGGCGATTTCTATCAGTGCGATCACTACGTGACGCCCGGGCACAGGCTGGGCAACATCCGCGACACGCCGTTGGCCGTGCTCTTCGACAGCCCGGCGCAGGACGCCTTCGGGCGGGCCAAGCGAGACACGCTGCCGGGGTACTGCCGGACGTGCGACGTCCGGACGATGTGCAACGGCGGCTGTCCGAAGGACCGAATACTCCAGACGCCGGATGGCGAGCCGGGGCTGAACTACCTTTGCGCCGGGTATCGGCGTTTCTTCACGCACTGCCGTCCGTACACCGAACGCATGGCGGCGCTGCTCTGGGCGGGGCAACAACCGGCCTCGTTGATGGAACAGCTTCGGATCGAGGCGGCCGCGGCGCACCCGAACATCGGCCGCAACGATCCCTGTCCATGCGGGAGCGGACGTAAGTACAAGATGTGCTGCCTGAGGACGTGAGCCGGTCGGGTCTCACATGCAGGAGGTTCGCAAGGAGGAGGTGCCATGAATCGACGGGAGTTCATCGCAGGAACGACCTCGGGGATGGTCGGGGTCATGGCCATGGGAGCGGCCGTGACCGCACAATCGCCGCCGGCTGCTGCGCAGATGCAGCCCCCAGGGGCGGCACCACCCGCCCCGGCGGGCCGCGTCTTCTACGCCGCGACCTTGGGTGAGACCGTGCAGATGCGCGGGCACAAGGGCGACCTGATTGATGCCTACGTGGCGCGGCCCGCGGGTTCGGGCACGCACCCCGGCGTAGTCGTCGTGCACCACATGCCCGGCTGGGACGAGCCGACCATCGAGATCACGCGCCGGTTCGCCCAGCACGGCTACGTCGCCATCTGTCCGAACCTGCACTTCCGCGAAGGGAAGGCGACGCCCGAGGGCAACTCGGCGAGCGTACGGCAGGCCGGCGGCATGCCGGATGATCGGACGATGGGCGATGTCGAAGGCGCCATCCGGCACCTCCGGGCGATGCGCGTCCTCAACGGCAAAGTGGGCATCATCGGCTACTGTTCCGGGGGGCGGCAGGTCTATCTGGCGGCCTGCACGCTCAAGGGCATCGATGCGGCCGTGGCGTGTTATCCCGGCGGAGTGGGCGCGGGGTCGACGCCGCCGCAGCCGGTGGATCCCCTCGACCTGACGAAGGACCTGAGCTGCCCGCTGCTCGGCATCTTCGGCAAGGACGACAGGCGCCCCTCTCAGGAACACGTCGCCAGGATCGAGGCGGAACTCCAGAGGCTCGGCAAGACGCACGAGCTGGTGTCGTACGAGGGTGCGGGGCACTCGATCTTTGCCACCGATCGCGCGGACTACCGTCCGCTGGTGGCGACCGAAGGCTGGAAGAAGGTCTTCGCCTGGTACGGGAAGTACCTCGGGTGAGGGCGGGCGGCATCGCCGGCGCCGGGCGCCGTCACCTCACCGTGAGCGCGGTCCCGGATCCCAGGTTGGAATACGTGGCGCTCATGGTGCCGACGCAGAGCCCGTGGAACCAGTCACTGCAGGTGACGTTCGACGCGTCCGTGAAGAAGTACGTGTCGCGCCGCCGGGGCGGGGCGCCTCCCCGTCCAACCCGCTCAGCTCTTCTTCTTCTGGTATGGTTCCAAAGCCGCGACCAGTTTCCGCATGGCGGTGCGCAGGGCCTCGAGGTCCCGCGCTCCGGATCGCAGCAGGTCGATCTGGCGGGTGGGGAGTTCCCGCATGGCGGTCAACTGCCCCGATTCGAGGAGATTGGCGATCGTCTCCGCGGCGTCCAGCCCCTGCTCCCACTCCGGGTTCGGCGAATCCAGCCACGCCTTCGCGCTCGCGACGGCTTTCGTGACCCATTCCTCGCGGTCGGGGTCCTCGAGCACTACCTCCGGCCCGCGGTTCCGGAACATGCCCAGCAGCGCGGCGACGATGGAAGGATCCCGCACCGTGCCGTCCGGATAGAAGACCCCATGAACCGTTCCCCAGGACCCGGTGATCATGAGTTCCCAGATGTACCATCCCACGCCGGCATTCATGTGCTCCTGCAAGGTGACGTCATAGGGGTTGGCCCGGCCCAGGCATCCCATCTCGGTGTTGAAGAGGGGCTTGCCGGTACGGGCGGCCACGGCCTTGGCGCGCGCAATCGTGGCCCGGATCTGTCCCCGGGTCTGGAGGTAGTCGTGGAATGACAGCACGTCGACGACATCGGCCGCCTCCGCCATCCCCTTGTCGAAAGCGAAACCGATGGTCACGGGCGTCACCGGGTCGAGCTCGCGGAACACGCCGGCCATGTACCGGGCCATCGCGGTCCGCCGCTGGACACGCTCCACCGGCGTGGTGGGCCAGTCGGGTTCGTTGGTCACGTCCCAGAACGCCAGCCCCGGCTCCTTGCCGATGGTTCTGACCAGGTCGGCCGCCCATTCTCGGGCTGCCGGGCGCTGGGCCTCGTCCGAGATCATCTCTCTGGAATAGTTGACCACGACCATCGCCCCGATGCCTCGCTGATGCGCCGCGCGCACCATGTGTACGAGGTTCCTGCGGAAGCGCTCCTGATCCTCCTGGAAGGCCTGATAGGAAATGAACACGCGAGCCTGATTCAGGTTCAGCCGCTTGGCGTAATCGAAATCGCGCTCCGTGACCCGGGGGTCGTATTTCTGCCAGTGTTCGGTATGGCTCTTGGCTTCCCCCGCCATGTAATTGAAACCGCGAACGCCCGAAAGATCCTTCGGGACTCTGCGCTGTGCCGGCGCACCCACGCACAGCACACCCGCCAGCAGGACAGCGGCAATGACTCTCACGATTTCTCTCCTGAGCCTCTCTGCGCCTGGGGAACCCAGGACAGTATACTCATTACACCAATCCCGTCCGCATCGCCATCTCCACCTGCCCCAGGAAGTAAGCCTCCGCGCGCTATCGGGCGCGCTCGCGATGCGCGGCCAGACACGACCGGCGCCTCCCGTGCCTTACAGGCGTATGCTGGCAACGTACTCGTCCCCTTCATGGAGATTGTCATGCTCAGACTCATCGCCTGGCTTGCCACCGTCACCGTCATCGCGTCAGCGGCGCATCCGAGCGCCGCGCAGGCTCAGGCAAGGGCCATCGCACTCGATATCCCCGCGCAGTTCCCCATCAACTTCCCGGCCGCCAGCCCCTCCGCGTGCTGGCGGGTCGACCAACCAGCAGACGGCCGCCTCACGGCCACGGTGACGGGCAAGGGCGAGTGGGACGTGTGCATCGCAGACACGGCGTGCCCGAACGACTGCATGAACAACGGCTTGCGATCGGCGTCGACCGAACGGATTCGGGCGGGGCGCTACTACTACGTGAAGGTCGAAACGCGGAGTCCGGGTGTCACCGCAACGCTGGCCATCTACCCGAGCGCTGGCGGACCGGGCGGACTGGGCGGGGCGGGCGGCGGCGTCGCTGGCCTGTGGGATACGAACTTGGAAGGGCCCCACGATCCTCTGACTCTGGCGCAAGAAGGAAACACGGTCACCGGTCGCCACAACACAGCCGAAAACGGCCAGATGATGGGGACGCTCAGCGGCAACGTGCTCGACGGCTTCTGGATCGAGGACAAGTCAGACCAGAAGTGTGCGACCGCCAAGAACGGGCGGTTCTTCTGGGGCAGAATTCAGATCACGTTCAACGGCGACACCTTCGATGGGAAGTGGGGCTACTGCGACGGCGACTTCCGTGGCCGGTGGCAAGGCACGAGGAAGACCGTCGCCGGCATCTCGGGCCTGTGGGACACGAACCTGGAAGGCCCCCTGACACTCGTGCAAGAAGGAAACACGGTCACCGGTCGCCGCAACTTTGCCGAAAACGGCGAAATGGTCGGGACGCTCAGCGGCAACGTGTTTGACGGCTTCTGGATCGAGGACAAATCAGACCAGAAGTGCGCGACCGCCAAGAACGGGCGGTTCTTCTGGGGCAGAATGCAGATCACCTTCAACGGCAACACGTTCGATGGGAAGTGGGGCTATTGCGACGGCGGCTTTCGCGGAGCGTTCCAGGGCACCAAGAAGTAACGGCTATTGGGTCTCCCGGCCGAGCACACGCAGAATGGACGAGACGCGGATCACGCGCATGCTGGACACGGCCACGGAATGGGTCCGCCCGGCGGCGGTCACGGTGAGGCCGCTCGGGCCGCCGTCCATCACCCGCGGATCGCGGAACTCCTGCGGCAGGTCGAAGAAGCCACACACCACGACCTGGGCGTAGATCTGGGCGATGGCCGGCGACGGGAACGGAACTCGCGTCACAAGGCCCCGGCGCGCCTCGCAGGAAGACTTGGCGTGTTCCGCTCATCACGCTCGGCAAGACAGACCCGTCCGCGTTGGGCGGAACTTGCGGGTTTGGCGTTTAGGGTGGTCCGCCTTCGCGACGCTCCGGTCAGCCCGGTTTCTCGCGTCGCTTCGGCGTGACAGACTTCGCCTGTACGTGGCTTGCCCAGACGAAGCTCACCGAGGAAGGCGGCAAGCCGAGGATGAGCGAAGTCTGGAGGCGGCGGGAGTCGAACCCTAACGGGCACGTCCCGCTAACTGGTTGATGGCGTTGCGCTTCTGGTTCAAGTGCTTGATAGAGCGAGCCTTCTCAGCCGCCTCGCTGTTCACTGGCGTCCTCTCGGGTCCTCTGGAATCGACCCCGGTTGTGGAGACATTGTGGAGACGGAAACCGTCGGAGGATCAAGGCGGAGCGTCGCTAGTCCGCCAGGTGAATCTCTGCCAACACGGGGTCCAGCCACTGCGCGAGCAGTTGATGCGCTTCTTCGAGGTCGGCGACCGTGGACACGCCTCGCGCTTCCCTGCGGTACGCGACGGCCAGCGCGGCCGGTGGAGGGGGCAGGCGCTCGGGCAGCGTATGCGTCGCACGGCGATGGAAGACGCGCTGGACGGCCTCATGCAGCAGACCGACGTCGACATGCTCATATTGGCGGATGAGGAGTAGATCCACGAGATCTCTCGCTCGCGTCGTGCCGCCGCCACGGTAGGTTCGCGTGTACGCGTGCAGCTTCTCGGCAACCTGCCGCTCCAACGGAATCAACAAGACCTTGAATGGGTCGAGGCCCAAGGCGGTCAGGAGTCCTGGTCGCCACAGCGGTTCAGCATCCCAGGGATCAGGTGGCGCGATCGAGACATCCACCTGGAGTGGCTCAAACGGCCGCCCGGCGAGGTGGCTTTCCATCTTGTACCGGACAGCCAGACTGACGCCCTCATCGCGGAGTTCTTCGCTGCCAACGAGGGCGAACCCGAAGTGGTCACCGACGTCCTCAATGGCGGCACGTTGGAGATCGGCCCGGGCTGCCTCGGCCCCGTGCAGGTGATCGGCGTCCAAGTCGATCGAGACGCGCGCGCGCGCTCCGAACCTGGTCTCGAGCGCCCACCCACCCTTGAGGGCCCATCGATCTGGTGCAACCTTCGTCAGGCGCATCAGCAGACGTTCGAGGGCGGCCTGGCGACGCACAATGTATGCGGGCGCCGAGAGGCGACGGGCGCGCTCGCGCAGTCGGGCTTCGACGGCGGCTCGAAAGGCAGCAGGCGTGGCGTACTCACGCACGGACGCCAACCTCCTGGAGAGCCCTCGCGACGAGTTGTCGGACCCGGACTGAGCGGCGCCTCCCCGCTGCGCGCAATTCCTTGGGAGATACGAGACCAGTTGTGACGGCGCGCCCGGTCGCTTCGATGACGACGCTGGGGTCGGCACCGATGTCGGCGACGTCGACGATGGTCCTTGCGGGCGACGTCAACTGCACGCCGAAACGGTTCGTCACCTCATCGCGGCGCAGCGGAACGGTTGTCGTGTGCAGCGCCACGGCGGGGGCCGACTGCGGCGCGCGAGGTCGGAACCTTCGGGGCAGCGTCAGATGAATCTGATGCGAGCGGGACGGCACCAGGTCGTACAAAGCGAGCGCGGTGTCATGGGACACCACCGCGCGGCGGGGAGCGAGCCGCAGCCATGCGGCCACGATGTCTTCGTGCGGACCGGCGGGCACGCCCACGAGCCGGTAGAAGCCGCGGCTTACCCGTTCGACGTGCCCAGCAGCGACGTGGTGCACGAGGCTGCGGGCGCTGTAGCCCAGATTCCGGGCCTGCGCCGCAGTGAAGTGGCCACCCTGGCCGGCCGCCAGTTCAAAGAGCCGCTGGAGTTTCTCCGTCCGTGACGGCCTTGCCTCTGTGTCTGTCATGTCCCATTTAGTATACGCCATACGTAGTTAAATAGGGACACAACGTCCTGTCGTCGTCGCGGGCAGCCGGAAATGCAAGGCGTCCCACGGCGAGCCGACGCAGCTCTATTCATCGCGTGAACCCAGTCACGCTAGACTGGCGCCTGTGCCGAGCCAGCCGACGTCGATCGTCGTCAACCAGTCCTCTCCGGCGCACGCCAAGATCGCCCTCTTCCGTTCCCTCTTCCGGGGGCGTGAGGACGTGTATCCTCGCCGATTCGAGAGCCGGAAGACCGGGAAGTCCGGCTACCTGCCGGCGTGCGCCCATGAGTGGGTGCGGGGCATCTGTGAGAAGCCGCACATCAAGTGTGCGGCGTGCGCGCATCGGCGCCTTCTTCCGGTGACCGATGAAGTCATTGGGTGCCATCTGTCGGGGATGGCTGGCGACGGGCAACCGTTCGTCGCAGGGGTCTACCCGCTGCTCCAAGACGAGACCTGCTGCTTCCTGGCGATCGACTTCGACAAGGTCGGCTGGCGCGAGGATACCGAGGCCTTCCTTGAGACATGTCGCCGCCTGCACGTACTTGCCGCGCTCGAACGTTCTCGCTCCGGTCGTGGAGGACACGTCTGGATCTTCTTCGACAGTGCGATCCCTGCCGGGCTGGCTCGACGACTCGGATCGCATCTGCTGACGGAGACGATGGACAACCGGCCGGATGTTGGACTCGATTCGTACGACCGCCTGCTTCCCAACCAGGACACGATGCCGCAAGGCGGATTTGGCAACCTGATTGCCCTGCCGCTGCAAAAGCGCGCTAGGGAGCAGGGCAACAGCGTGTTCCTCGATGACGCATTCGTGCCATGGGCCGACCAGTGGGAGTTCCTCGCGAGCGTGCGCAAGATGAGCCGCGCCCAGATCGAGGAGATCACCCAGGAGGCGGAACGGCGCGACCGAATCCTCGGCGTGCGGCTACCGCCACAGGAAGATGTGGACGATCAGCCGTGGACGGCGCCGCCCTCGCGTCACCACAAGGCCCCGTCTATTATCGGAACACTGCCGCAGACGATTGAGGTGACCCTCGGCAACCAGCTGTACATCGCCAAGGAGGGCCTGCACCCGGGCCTCCGGAACAGACTGCTTCGCGTCGCGGCATTCCAGAACCCTGAATTCTACAAAGCGCAGGCGATGCGGCTGTCTACCTTCGACAAGCCTCGCATCATCGCCTGCGCGGAAGACCATTCCCATCACATCGGCCTGCCTCGAGGCTGCCTCGACGAGGTCTGCGAGATTCTTGGGAATCTGGGTGTTTCTGCGGTCATCCGGGATGAGCGTCATGCCGGCACCTCGCTCGACGTGATATTTCACGGCGAACTCCGGGCCGAGCAGCAGACGGCCGCTCAGGCGATGCTTGCACACGAGACCGGCGTGTTGGCGGCGACGACGGCGTTCGGCAAGACGGTCGTCGCCGCTTGGTTGATTGCCCGGCGCGGCGTCAGCACGCTGGTGCTCGTGCATCGGCGGCAACTCATGGACCAATGGGTCGAGCGCCTCTCGACGTTTCTTGATGTGCCGGCGAAATCCATCGGTCGCATTGGGGGCGGGCGAAGCCGATCCACCGGCCTGCTCGACGTCGCGGTCATTCAGAGCCTTGTGAAGAAGGGTGTTGTCGATGATCGCGTGGCGGACTACGGGCATCTCATCGTTGACGAGTGTCACCATCTATCGGCGCAGAGCTTCGAGCAGGTGGCCCGGCAGGCGAAGGCTCGTTTCGTAACCGGCCTGTCAGCAACCGTCGCGCGAAAGGACGGGCACCACCCCATCATCTTCATGCAGTGCGGGCCAGTTCGCTATCAGACCAACGCCAAGATCCAAGCGGCAGCCCACCCGTTTGAACACAACGTCCTCGTGCAGCCTACGGCCTTCGTGCCGAACAGGAGCCCTGAACCAGACAAGCGGGTCGAGTTCCAGACGCTCTACCGGGAGCTGGTGGACGATGACCTGCGCAACGATCGCATTTGCGACGACGTGATCGATGCGGTGAACGGCGGCCGGTCTCCGCTCGTGCTGACGGAGCGGAACGAGCACCTCGATCGGCTCGAGGGACGGCTCGTCGGAAAGATCGCGCATGTCGTGGCGCTTCGAGCAGGGATGGCGACGAAACAGCGGCGTGCCGTTACGGGTCTATTGGCGTCCGTCCCTCCTGGGGAGGGTCGCGTGATTCTAGCAACCGGCAGGTACATCGGAGAGGGTTTCGACGACTCACGCCTGGACACGCTGTTTCTGACATTGCCCGTGTCCTGGCGCGGCACCATTGCGCAGTACGCGGGCCGGCTGCACCGGCTCCACGATGGCAAGCGCGACGTCCGGGTGTACGACTACGCCGACCTCAATGTGCCGATGCTGGCTCGGATGTTCGACAGGCGTTGCCGCGGCTACGAAGCGATTGGCTATCGGATTCTCTTGCCGGCGAGTGCGATCCCCGGATGGCCTGCCGATGTCGTCCTGCCGTCAGATCCGGTGTGGAAACGCGACTATTCCGGCAGCGTACAGCGGCTCGTCCGCGACGGCGTTGACACGCCACTCGCAAGCCTGTTCGTCCACGTCGCTCGATCAGTGCCTCCCGAGGCAGAAGGTGCCGCACGCGCGCGGAGCGCGACCGAGTCCTTTCTCTTTCGCCGGCTTGAGACCATGTCGGGCACGAAGGGGCGCTTCACCCTGAACGCGGTGTTGCCGATTCCATTCGACGGCCAGGGTAACCTGGAAGTCGACCTGCTCTGCGCTGATGCCCGTGTGGCAGTGGAGTTGGACGGCGCGCAGCATCTCGGGGATCCGGTTGCGTACCGCCGCGACCGTCGTAAGGACCAACTGCTACAGGAGAACGACTACCTGGTGTTGCGGTTTCTTGCTGAAGATGTGGGGAAGGACCTGGACTTGGTGCTCGATGCGATTGTGAGGGCGCTCAGCAATCGGCGAGCATCGTCGCTCGCCGACCGCAGTCCCGCGACGAGAGGAAGCCCGCGCTGACTGCGAGGGCTCGCTGAGGTATCGGAACCACGGCCCGTCGTGGTCGGGTCGGTCCGGCTATTCCTGCGGCCCCGCCAGGAACTCACGACACACGTGGACAAGAGCGGGAACCTCGCCCCGCATCTTCTCGATTCCGAGTGTCACAACGCGGCGCTCTCGCGCGTGACCGTCTGAACGAATAACGTCGTGCGCCACGCAGGCTCGGTCAGCGCACCCGCCGTTCGCGACGTCCGTATGTGACGGTAGCGCAGCCAGAGCCCAGGGGTGATCCGGCACGTGTCCCCCATGATATACTCATGTACAGGTATATCTACACGGAGGGCACACACATGCAAGTCGCGAGATGGGGCAACAGTCTCGCAGTTCGGTTGCCTGCCGCGGTGGTCGAGGCGTTGGAACTTGAGGCAGGCGATGAGATCGAAATCCTGGTCGCGGGTGATCGAGCGTTCGCCGTGAGCCGTGACCGCCGAAAGGGAAGGGCCATCGAACGTCTTCGACGACTGCGCCGAGCCCTGCCAGCCGGATTCACATTCGACCGCGAAGCGGCCAACGAGCGATGAACGACAAGGTGTTCCTCGACACGAACATCCTGCTGTACACCATCGGTCAGCACGATGTCCGCACGCCCGTGGCTGAGGGTTTGGTGGAGCAGGGCGGCGTTGTCAGTGTCCAGGTGCTGAACGAACTCGCATCAGTGGCGCATCGAAAGCTCAAGATGTCGTGGCAGGACGTCGCCAACGCGCTGGACGCGATCAGGATTCTGTGTCCGTCGGTCGTTCCCATAACAGCGGAGACGCATGACGCCGCACTTCGGCTCTCGGTGCGCCACGGGTTTCACATCTACGACGCCCTGATCATGGCTGCGGCGCTCGAGGCGGGCTGCGGCACGCTGTATTCCGAGGACATGCAGTCCGGCCAAGTCATCGGTGGCCGGCTGACAATCCGGAATCCCTTCGCCGCGTAGGCGACGTGCGGTGGCGGAGCGCAGGCGCACCTGCCGTATAGATATACTCATTAGCGATGTGTATCAACAGCCAATAAGTCTCACGCAGTCAATAGTTTAATGGTGGAGGCGGCGGGAGTCGAACCCGCGTCCGAAAGCGCGTCGCCGAAGGACTCTACATGCGTGTCCGCTCTTGTTGGTTCGCGCCCGACGTGAGAGAGCGGCGAAAAACCGCCGGGCACTAGCTCCGAGAACGATTCACCGCCGCGCGTCGGAACCGCGCGCGTGAGCTAGCCTGCGAAGATGACATCCAGCCCGGCCGTACAGGCCCGAACCGGGTGGACGTCGCGGTTAGTTAAGCCGCGAGAGCGAGCTGCGTGTCCGCAGTTACGTTTGTTTCCACCGGTTTAACGAGTCAGCGGAGCTCGGCATGCATCCCTCGATCCAGCACCTCCGTCGAAGCCAGTATCGCCCCCACATCCGGGCAGGAGTCAGCCGGCGGACACCCGGCTGACTAGACTGTATCTTCCATTGTACGAGCTCGGTGCCAGGCCGTCAAAGATCGGGAGGCGCGCGGCGCGGCGTCCGCCGGAGGCCCGTCCGACCACGTGCCCGTGTGGCATAATGCCGCCAGCCGGAGACTCCTTCCCGCGAGGCGACACGCATGACACTCGAGCAGCAGATCAAGAGCGCGATCGAGGCGGCCGCGGCGCAGCTGTCGGGCCAGTTCCAGGAACGGTTGCACTCGCTGGTTGCGGATGTCGGCGAGGCCGCGTCGGCCGAGCGGGCCCTGGCCGTCGAAGAAGCGGTCGCGGCGGCGCGTGCCCGGCTGGCGGAGGAACACGAGTCCGCGCTCGAAGCCCTGCGCGTCGAGACGACCGGGCAACGCGAACTCGCCGTGTCGATGGCGCGCACGGAGGCCGCGGAGCAGTACGAAGTGGCCCTGGCCGCTGCGCGGGCCGACGCCACGCAGCAGCACGACGCCGCGGTGGCGGCGCTGAAGGCGGAGGCCGCGTCGCAGCAGGAGTCGGCGCTCGCGGCCCTCCGCGCGGAGCTCGGCGGGCAGCAGGAATCGGCCCTGGCTGCGCTGCGTTCGGAACTCGCGGAGCAGCACGACGCCGCGCTGGCGGCGCTGCGAACGGAACTCTCGAAGAGCCGCGAGTGGGACCTGGCGACACTCCGCGAGGAACTCGGGGCGCAGCACGCGGCGGCGCTCGAGGCGATGCGATCGGACCTCGGGGGACGACACGAGACGGCTCTTGGTGCGCTGCGATCCGAACTCACGGGGCAGCACGAGACGGCGCTCGCGGCGGCGCTGGCCGCGGCGGTCGCGTCGGCGCGCGCCGACGCGGAACCCGGGCACGAGGCAGCCCTGGCGGCCCTGCGGACAGAGGCCGACGCCGAGGTCGCGCGGGCCCGCGCCGAAGCGGACGATGCGCTCGCGCACGCCCGGGCCGACGCCGACGAGCGGCTCACCGCCGCCCAGGCGGACGCCGAAGCGAACCTGGCCCGTACGATCGAGGAGGCCAGGGCGGAAGCCGCCCGGGAGTCCAGCCGTGCGCTCGTGGATGCGCGGGCCTCCGAGCGCGCCGGTGAACTGGCGCTCGCCGAGCGCCTCTCGGACGCCGTCCGCCACCTCGACAGCGCCCGCTCGCTGACCGAGGTGTTCGACGTCCTCGTGGACGCCGGCTCCCGGGAAGCGCCGCGCGTGGCGGTGTTCGTCGTGCGCGGCAACAAGCTCGCCGGCTGGCGGGCCGCTGGCTTCAGCCGGGATGAAGACCCCCGGGAACTCGACGTGCCCCTCGACCAGGCGGGCCTGCTGACGACCGCGCTGCGATCGGGCTCTGTCGCCACCACATCCGATGCGGCCCAGGCGGACACGGGCGCGTCGCCGTTCGGCATGCTCCCGGTCGCGAGCGCGGGCATCGCGGTCCCGGTGCGCGTCGGGGGCGACACGGTGGGCGTCCTGTACGCCGACGACGTGTCGGCGAAGGAGCGCCAGTCGCCGACGGCATGGCCGGAGACCATCGAGGTGCTCACGCGGCACGCGGCCCGCTGCCTGGAGGTCCTCACGGTCGCCCGCGTCACGCAGCCGGTCTCCATTCCGGCGCCGTCGCACCCGACGCCGACGCCCCGCCGATACACGCCGCAGGCCCGGGCGTTCCAGGCCGGCCACGACGACGACGATGACGCGGCGCGGCGGTACGCGCGGCTCCTGGTGTCGGAGATCAAGCTGTACCACGAGTCCGCGGTCACGGCGGGCCGGCGGGACCACAACCTGCTCGATCGGCTTCGCACCGAGATCGATCGGGCACGCCGCCTGTACGACGAGCGCGTGCCGCCGCCGATTCTGGCGCGCACGGACTACTTCAACCAGGAACTCGTGCGCACGCTGGCGAACGGCGACGAGTCGTTGCTGGGTCCCTCGTGAGGCCCAACGGCCCATCGCGCGTCCGGCGGTTCCTCCTCCTCGCCGTCTCTCTCGTCCTCGCGGTGGCATCCGCGCCAGCCGCGGCGCCGCCGGGCCCGTCGGCCACCCACCAGGATCCTCCGGCGCTCGCGAAGCCACGCCCGACCGAACATCCGCCGCTGCCGGCCGAACTGCAGCAGGTACCTGGCTCGTCCCGGCTTCGGGTTGGGCGCCCGCCCGATCGGACGTGGTGTCGGCCGCCCGGTCGCTGGCCCGCGCGGCGATGCTCATCGGTGCGGAGCAGCCGGCGCAGGCGATGCCCTACATCCGTGCGTCCGCGCTCTCGTCGACGCCGCTCGCGGCTTACGCGATGTACCTGACGGGGCTGGCCGAGCTCGGGCAGGAACGACTCGAGAACGCCAGGGCCACGTTCACCGCCCTGCGCGCCGCCGCGCCGCCCGGGTACCTCGCCGAGGCGGCGAGCCTTCAACTGGCCGAGGTCCACAGCACGCTCGGCGACTACGCCGCGGCGGTCTCCCTGTACGACGAGGTGCTGGCGCAGAAGCCGGCCGCCCCGGACGACGTACTGCTTCGCCTCGCGCGCGCATCGTCGAAGGCGGGCGACCGCCCGCGGGCGCTCACGGCGTACGAGTCGCTCTACTTCGACTGGCCCACGAGCGAAGCGGCGGTATCGGCGGAGGAGGAGATGCCCGCCGCGGACATGGCGCCGCTCGGCCCGGGCACCGTGCGTTTCGCGCGGGAGCTGGCCCGGGCGGAGCGCCTGTTCTCCGATCGTCGTTTCGCGCCCGCGCGCGAGAGCTTCGAGCGCCTCGCCGCGTCCGCCTCCGGCGACGGCGCCGAACTCGTGGCGATGCGCCTCGCGGAGTGCGACTACTTCCTGCACCGTTACCAGCGGGTGCGCGACGACCTGAAGCCGTTTCTCAAGGGTGCGTCGCGGCGGGCCGAGGCGCGCTACTTCTCCCTGATGACCACCCGGGCGGCCGGCAGCCGCGACGAGTACATCGCGTCGACGCGGGCGCTCGTCGACGAGTTCCCCTCCAGTTCGTGGGCCGAGGACGCCCTCAACAGCCTGGCGTCCTTCCACCTGGCCAGTGACGACGACGAGAGGGCCGACGGCGCCTACCGGGAACTCGCGTCGCGGTTCCCCTCGGGACGCTATACGGCTCGGGCACAGTGGAAAGTGGGTTGGTGGGCGTTCCGCCACCAGCGGTACGCGGAGGCGAGGGACGCGTTCGAGGCTGCCGCCATCACGTTCCCGCGCTCGGACTTCCGGCCGTCGTACCTCTATTGGGCCGCGCAGGCGCGCGAGCGGCTCGGCGATCGCCCCGGCGCAGACGAGGGATTCACGCTGGTCATCACCGACTACGCGAACTCGTACTACGGCCGGCTCGCCACGAAGATCCTGACGGCGCACGGGGCAGCCCCCGGCGGCCAGGAACGGCCGGCGCCCCCGGCGGCCCCGCCGGGTGATGCGTCGCCGCCGACGGCGGATCTCATCCGCTGGCTGATCTCGATCGAGATGTACGACGAAGCCCTCGACGAAGTGCAGTACGCCGAGCGTGCGTGGGGCCCGTCCCCGATGCTGGCCGCCACGCGGGCGTGGCTCCTCAACCGCACCGGCGACTTGCGGCCGGCCATCAACCTGATGCGCCGGACCTACCCGCAGTTCCTCGCGGCCGGCGGCGAGTCGCTCCCCACGGAGATCCTCGAGGTCATCTTCCCGCTGGCGTACTGGCCGCTCATTCAGCAGCACGCGAACCTCCACACGCTCGACCCGTACCTGGTGGCGGCGCTCATCGCCCAGGAATCGACGTTCGAAAAGGACGTCGTGTCATCCGCGAAGGCCGTCGGGCTGATGCAGATCATGCCGACGACGGGGCGGCGGTGGGCGAGGCGGCTCGGGATCCGCGCGTACGCCACGCGGAAACTCACGGTGCCGGAGATCAACATCCGGATCGGGACCGCGTACCTCGCCGACCTCGTCAAGCAGTTCGGCAGCGATCACGCGGCACTCGCGGCCTACAACGCGGGCGAGGGCCGGGCGGTGCGTTGGCTGCGCGATCGGCCGGGCGTGCCGCGCGACGAATTCATCGACGACATCCCGTTTCCGGAAACGCAGGGCTACGTGCGTCGCATCCTCGGCACGGCCGAGGACTACCGCAGGCTGTACGGCGGGCGCGAGCGGCCCGTCGCGCCACCTTCGCCGGCCGCGCCGAAGCCCGTCATCATCAAGAAGAAGTGACGCGATAGACCCTGATCGCGCCCTCTGACGCGACGAGCGCGAGCCAGGGCGCGGCGCCGAGCGCCGCGATCAGGGCGGGGGCCTGCGGGCCGTACAGGTCGGTGTGGACGACGACGTGCGTGACGCCAAGGGTGCCGAGCCGCGCGCGCGAAGGCTCGTCGGGGAAGCCGCGCAGCGCCTCCGCGATGTCCGTGTAACCCCGCGGCACGAACCCGCTGTAGCCGTTGACGAGCGGCTTCCAGTGGGCGGTCGAGTTCAGCACGTACGGCGCATTCCGGACGATCGTGGCCGGTGTCGCGAAGGGGAACTCCGCGACCGCGCGGACGGACGGGTCGCGCAGCGCCTGGTAGATGCGCGGGATGCCGGTGAACGGCCTGAACTGAAGCGGCGCCCGCAACGCCTCCGCGTTCACCGCCACGAGGAGAGCGACCACGAGCGCGGGCCACCACCGCCGGCCGCCGAACCTGGTCCGGAGCGCGGCCACGCCGTAGCCCGCCAGCACGGCCACGGCGACGAGCGCGAGGAAGCCGAACCGGGCGGCGCCGCGGACGCCCTGCAGGACGGGCAGCCACCGATAGAGGGCGGTGTATCCGGGGAGCGCCGGGCCGAACGACAGCGCGACGCCGGCGGCGCCAATCGCCGCGGCCATCCTGACACGCGCGTCGCGCCAGCCGCGTGCGGCCGCCAGCCCCACGATCGCCAGCAGCGTCGCCGCGACCCCCGGGAACAGCGCCGTCGTTCCCTCCGCGAAGCGGTGGCTCCAGACGGTGAAGTGCAGCCGTCCCGCCGTCGAGAGGTAGTCACGCCAGGTGGACGAGTAGCGCGCCACTTCGTCCAGGGACCGCGTCAGTCCCTGTTCCTGGCGGGCGAGATAGTAGGGATAGAGAAACGGCGCCACGAGCGCCGCGCCCACTCCTGCGGCCAGCACGACGAGCGCCGTCGTCCGCCACGGCGCCGGACGCCGCCACTCTCCGGCCCGCACCGCCAGCGCGACGGCGAGCGTCGCCGCCGTAGCCACCATGAGGTAGTTCGAGGTGAGCGACTGCAGCGCGGCGGCCACCCCCAGCAGCAGCGCATCGCGCACGCGCCGGCGCTCCAGCAGGCGATCCGTGGCCAGCAGCACGAGCGGCAAGAACTCGACGTGCAGGGCCTGCAGGTGTGGGAGGCGCGTCAGCGTGTGCGCGTTGAAGGCCAGCAGGGTGCCGGCAACGGCGCCGGCGGCGGGGCTGCCGGTCCAGCGCCAGAGGACGAGCCACATCGCCCACGCCGACAGCGCGAGACCGGCGATCACGAGGAGGTTGTAGGCGAGCACGGGCGACGCGCCGAGCCGGAAGAGGGGCACGGCCATGAGGCCCTGCACCGTCATGTGCTCGGAGAACGCGAGCGACCGCGGCTCGGGATGGAAGATGTTCGCGTCGAACAGGTGCAGGGGATCCCGCGGCGCCTCGTGCGCCACCCACGCCACGATCCACTCGTTGAGCATCGTGTCGGCGTTGTCGTGGCGCGACAGCCCGCCCGGGTTCGTGGCCAGCGGCCACGTGTGCAGCACCGCGAGCGCGAGGCAGGCGGCTAGCGCTCCGGCGGCCAGCCGACGATTTGGAACAGCCACACCGGGTCCTCGAGGCGGATGGGCCTCAGGTAGTCGCGGTACTCCTCGATCCGCTGCTTCACAACGGCCGCCTGGCGATGGTCGTACAGGTCGAAGTGGAAGACGGCGTAGCGCGCCCGCAGGCCGTGCAGGATCCTGAACGATTCGGCGTTGGGGAAGGAACTGACCGGGATGACCATCGCGCGGAAGTCGGGCGGGATGTGATCGCTGTAGCCGTTGATGAGCGGCTTCCAGTGCGCCGTGGAGTACAGCATGTACTCGGAGTGACGGGAGAAGTCGATGCGCTGGTAGAAAAACGGGAACTCGACGACGGCCCCATACGGCCATTTGCGCAGCGACCCGTATACCGGCGACAGGGGTCTGGCATCGACCAGGAACAGCGGCACGACGCACACGTCGGCCATCGTCACCGCGACGAGCAGCGTCGCGAGCAGCCCGGGGCGCCGCGCCCGGGCCAGCATCGCGGTGACGGCGAAGCCGCTGAGGACGGCGAGCGCCAGCACGACGACGAGCCCCAGCCGCGACGGCGCGCGGAGCCACGAGAAGATCGGCACCAACTGATACAGCCAGGCGTAGAGGCCGGCGTCCGGACCGAACGACGCCCAGCACGCGATGGCGGCGACGCTCCCGTAAAACCACACGTGGCCCCGGCCCGATCCCGTGCCGCCCACGCGGCGCCAGAGGGCGAGGCCGGCCAGTCCGATCACCGTCGCGACCGTCCCCGGATACAGGACTTCGCCCCACGTCCCGAGGTGCGGCAGCAGCCAGCGGTGCGCCCACGCTCCGGACGCGAGGTAGGAGCGCCAGACCGCCGACCACCGGCGCGAATCGGAGAGCGCGCGGGTGAATCCTTCTTCCCGCTGCAGCTCAAGAAACGGCCAGAAGAAGGGCAGGACGATGGCAATCGCAAGGACGGCGGCGGAGGCGAGGCCCGCCCAGTATCTCCAATTCCGCCAGAGACGCCGCGACGCGGCGTAGAAGACCGCGCCGAATCCGACGAGCAGGCCGGCGAAGATGCCGTAGTAGCCGCACGACAGGGCTTGCGCCGCCAGGGCCAGCGCCAGCGCGCACGCGCGGCCCGCGGTCTGACGATCCACGAAGCGGTGAAACGCCAGCAGCGAGTACGGGATGCCGGCGTGCATCAGCAGCTGGATGTGCGGGATGTGAGAGAAGACGTACGGGCAGAAGGCGTAGGCGACGGCCGCGACGGCCGCCCCGCCCCGGTGTCCAGTCACGTAGCGCACGAGGCCGTAGGTGCCCGTCAGTGCGAGGATGAACGCGACGAGCACGACGGCGTTGTGCGCGACGTACGGGTTCTGGCCGCTGGCCCAGTAGAACGGCACGGCCATGAGCCCCGCGCCAAGGTTGGCTTCGGAGTACGCGAGCGTGCCGCGGTGCGGGTAGAAGATGTTGGCGTCGTAGAGGCCCCGGGGGTCGACGACCAGCGTGCGCGCGACCCAGGCGACGTTCCAGATGCTGAACTCGCCGTCGCCCGAGTCGACGCGCCCGGCCGAGCCCGCCCTGATCGCGAGCGGCCAGGTCATCACGACGGTGAGCAGAACGGCAGCGGCGGCAACGATCAGCGCCTCGCCGGCCCGGGCGCGCATGGAGGCGTATGGTAGCATGGCGGCCCATGCGCACCGCCCGCCTGACGCCCGTGTCCGCGGTGGCCGCCGCGTGCGCGGGCGCGGCCGCGTGGCTCACGCTCGGGACGTTGACCGTCACCGAGGGCGGCGCCCGGGCGTCTCGCGTCGGACTCCTTCCGCCGGCCTGGTGGCTCCTCGCGCTCGTTGCCGCGGCCGTCGCACTCGCCTGGCTGGTGCGGCTCCCGCCGGATCGCGCGCGGCCGCTGTTCTTCAGCGCCGTCTTCGCCGTGCCGTGGCTGCCCGTTCCGCTGCCCCCAGCGCTGCTGGCGTGGACCGGACCGGTCTCGTGGCTGGTGTGGGCGGCGATCGGGAGCGCCGTGCTCGGCGCCGGGACGGCGCCGGCAGGGAGGTGGCCGCTCTGGCGCGCCGCCGTCCTGGATGCGCGCCGCGCCCCCTGGGTCGCGTTCGCGTGCGCCGCGATCGTGTTCGGGGCCGCGGCATGGCGCCTGGCGCCGCTCGTGCCCGGGGGTGACGAGCCTCACTACCTCGTCATCGCGCAAAGCCTCTGGCGCGACCGCGACCTGAAGATCGAGAACAACCACCAGCGGGGCGACTACCTCGAGTACTACGGTGGCTCGCTCAAGCCCGACTACCTCGCGCGCGGGCGGGACGGGCAGATCTACTCGATTCACCTGCCGGGTTTGCCGGCGCTCGTCGCGCCGGTGCTGGCCGCCGGAGGCTACCGGCTCGTCCAGGCACTGCTCCTCCTGCTCGCCGCCGGCGCGACGGCCGTGGCGTGGCGCACCGCGTTCCTGCTCACCGGGAGCGCGGCAGCCGCGTGGTTCGGGTGGGCCGGGGCGGCGCTGACGGCGCCATTTCTGCTGCTGTCGTTTACCGTCTACCCGGATGGACCGGGCGCTGTCGTCGTCCTGCTGGCGTTCGCGGCCGTTGTCCGCCTGGACGTCAGTCCGCGCCGGACGGCGTGGCGGTGGCTCGCTCTGGGTGTGCTCCCGGCGCTCCTGCCGTGGTTCCATCCGCGGTTTGCCGTGCTGGCCGCGGCGCTCGGCCTCGTGTTCGCCGCCCGGGCTCTGCGGGACACGCGGCCGGCGCCGGCACTCGGGGCGTTTGCCGCCGTGCCGGCGGTCAGCGCGGCGGCGTGGTTCGGCTACTACTACGCCATCTACGGCCGCTTCAGCCCTGCGGCGGCGTACGGCCACTACACCCAGATGTCGGCGGGACGGATGCCGACCGGGGTGCTCGGCCTGCTCGTGGACCAGCAATACGGGCTGATGGCCTGCGCACCGGTCTTCGCGATCGGGATCGTGGGCGTCGTGCCCCTGATCCGCCGTCACCGGCGCCTGGCGATCGAGTGGCTCGTCATCGTCGTGCCCTACGCGCTCGTCACCGCGATGTACCACATGTGGTGGGGAGGGTTCAGCTCGCCGGCACGGTTCATCGGCGCAACGCTCCTGCTCTTCAGCCTGCCGATGGCGGCGGCGTGGAGCGCGGCACGCCACGCCGCGACCCGCACCTTCCAGGCCGTCACCCTCGCCGTGAGCGCGGCCCTCGCCGCGATGCTCGTCACCGTCGCCGGCGGCGCGTTCGCGTTCGACGCCCGCCACACCGTGGCGCCCTGGCTGCTCTGGTCCGGCCAGATTGCCGATCTCGTGCATGGCGCACCGGGACTGTTCCGCGGCGGACCGTGGACCGCACTTGGTGAGGCAGGGGTCTGGGCGGCTGCACTGAGCGTCGCGTGGCTCGCCGCCCGGAGCGCGGAGCGCGAGCGGCGCTTCCAGCCGGGCGCGGCCGCACTGGTCCTGCTGTGCGCACTCGGCCTGGCGGCCGAGGCCTCGCTCGCGTCCGTCTGGCGGATCGAAGGCGTCAATGGCGTCCTCGCGACCACGGGGCAGCTGCGCGCCGTCGACGCGGCCGCGCGCGGACGGGCCCCGATCGGGGTGACGTTCGAGCCGCCCGCTGTCACGAGCGCCGGTGCCGCGATCGCACGAGTGCGCCTTGGCCTGGAGCACGTGAACGGCGTGCCGGAGGGCACGCTCGTCTGGCTACCCTCGCTGGCGGCAGGACAGTATCGGCTGTGGATTGACTCCCGTGCCGGCGGGCAGCCGTTCGACGCGGCGCTCTTCGTGGGCCGGCGGGCCGGCCCGATCGAGTCCTGGCGATTCGAGCCGCCCGCCTCCGGATCGTCGAGCCGGGATTTCGACCTTCCCGTCGCCGTGTCGTCGATCGCCGTCTGGGCAAGCGCGCCGGCGAAGGCCTCGGTGCGCGCCGCCTGGCTCCAGCGGTCGGCCAGCCCGAGTCCGGCCACGCCACTGGGCCGGCTCCATGCGACAGAGGCCAGACGCCTTGGCCGCGTGGCCGTTTTCGCCGTGAAGCACGTCTACCTGGAGCCTGGCGGCCTGTGGACGGCCGGCAC
The DNA here is from genome assembly GCA_963809475.1 of uncultured Acidobacteriota bacterium. Lineage (GTDB taxonomy): Bacteria > Acidobacteriota > Vicinamibacteria > Vicinamibacterales > JAKQTR01 > JAKQTR01. The sequence goes on along the minus strand of CAWEJS010000002.1, from coordinate 324,052 downwards.
AGAGGCGGCCGAGGTGGTCATCCGCACGGACCCCGGCGACGCGCAGGCCGGCTTCACGATGAGGAGCGGGAGTGTCGCGACGAGCGTCGAGGTCGACGCGGGTTCGTTCTCGATGCGGGCTTCGCTGGCTCCCGGCGAGAGCCGTGATCTGCTCATCCCGGTCCCGCCCGGCGAGCCTGCCCTCGTGCGCATCCGCGCCGGCCAGGGCTTCCGGCCGGCGTCGGTGGATCGCTCGAGCACGGACACACGACTACTCGGCGTGCGGCTCGAGCCGCGCTAGGGTCTAAAACCTCACCACGCCGCCGAAGTAGAACCCCTTGAGTTTCGCGTCGCCACGGTCCTGCTTGGCGATGTACCCCAGGTCGAGTGAGCGGTATCCAAGCTGCGCGCCGACGTTGTTGGTGATGTTCACGGTCCCGTAGACGTCCCAGTCGTAGTAGTGGCCCTGGTAGTCCTTGTCAATGCTGTCCGGCAGCTTGAAGCCGGTGAACTCGCCGGTGATCGACCCGTAACGCGTGATGTAGACGCGGCCGATTGCGCCCAGGGCCGGGATCGGCGCCCGCGCCCGCGCGTATTCCACCCCGAACGGGCTCGTCAGCGTGAAGTTCGCGTCGGTGTACTTGGCCTCGATCACGAGGCCGAGGAACCCCTGCCGCCGCGAGATGACGTCAACTTCGTAGCCGATGCGGTAGGTCTTCCACTCGAGGACCGAGTCGACGCTCGTGTTGACCGGGTACTTGATGCCGTTGAAGATGATCTGGGTCTTGAGGTTCGTCTTCGCCTGGTAGGTCAGGGGCAGGTAGTGGAAGCGGAACTTGTTCCGCTTCGTGGGCCGCAGCGTGAGGCGGAACTCGAACTTCCTCTGCTGCTCGATGGCGAGGTCCGCCCGCACGTTGATGTCGGTCCCCGCGATGCCGAGCGACTCGCTCGAGACCACGAAATCCGGCGTCGGGTTCCACAGGTTGACCGCGAACTCGATGTGGTAGGGCTCGCCGAGCGGCTGGTCCCCGGTGCCGTAGCCCTTCGTCGGCAGCGGCCGGTACTGCGCCTCGGCCGGAGCGGCCAGAGCGGCGGCCACGAACAGGGCCAGAACCACGGTGGACAGGGCGCGGGCTGCGGGCAGTCGAATCATGGACGCACTCCTCGGCGACACCTCGGGCGTCGCCCGTGTACCCTTATATCGGAGCGAACAGGTCGTCCGCCGCCCCCGGGCTTCACGGAACTGCACAGCGCGGCACGGAATTGACATCCCGGGCGCTGCGGTAGCCGGCGCCCTGACGCCTCCAGTATGCTGAACACTCCGTGATCCCGTCGCCCACCCGACGCCTCGTCGCTTACATGCTCCGTTACCGGCGCGGATTCGTGCTCGGTCTCTCGTGTACCGCGCTGGCGACGGTGGCGTCCCTCGCCACGCCCTGGGTGCTCAAGCACGCGATCGACGACCTGGCCCAGGGCGTCACCGGCGCGAAGCTGCGGACCTACGCCCTGCTCGTGCTGGCGCTCGCCATCGTCGGCGGCGTCTTCCGCTTCCTCATGCGTCGCATCATCGTCGGGGTGTCGCGGCACCTCGAGTTCGACCTCAGGAACGACTTCTTCGCCCGCCTGCAGACGCTGTCGCCGGCGTACTACCACGCGCACCGCACCGGCGACCTGATGTCGCGCGCGACGAACGACCTCAACGCCGTCCGCATGATGACGGGGCCGGCCGTCATGTACCTGACGAACACCATCATCGTGTTCGTCGTGGCGATCGCGCTGATGTTCAGTCTCGACGCGCGCCTGACGGCGATCGCGCTCATCCCGCTCCCGTTCGTGTCGATCGCGGCGCGCTACTTCGGGGCGGCGATCCACCGGCGGTTCGAGGCCATCCAGGCGCAGCTCTCGACGCTGAGCGCCGTCGTGCAGGAGGCGCTGGCTGGCGTGCGCGTCGTGCGGGCCTACCGGCAGGAGGGAGCGGAACTGGCCCGGTTCGCCGACGCCAACCGGGAGTACGTCCGCCGCAACGTGTCGCTGATCCGGGTCCAGAGCGCGTTCTTCCCGGGCCTCGGCCTGTTCCTCGGCCTCAGCAGTCTGCTCGTGCTCTGGCTGGGCAGCCGGGACGTGATGCACCACCGGATCACCGTCGGCGAGTTCGTCGCGTTCAACGCCTATCTGGCGATGCTGACGTGGCCGATGATCGCGTTCGGCTGGGTGACGAACATGCTCCAGCGCGGCGCCGCCTCGTGGAAGCGGATGCTGGAGGTGATCGACACCCAGCCGCTCGTGTCGGACAGCCCGGCCGGCGGCGCGCTGCCCGCCACCGCGCCCATCCGCGGGGCCATCGAGATCCGGGGGCTCAGCTTCTCGTACGACGGCGCGCCCGTGCTCAGCGACGTGTCCGTCAGCGTGGACGCGGGGCGGACCCTGGCCATTGTCGGGCCGACGGGATCCGGGAAGACGACGCTCATCAGCCTCCTGCCGCGCCTGTACGAGCCGCCCAGGGGCACGGTGTTCGTCGATGGCACCGACGTCCGAAACATCCCGCTGCCCGTGCTCCGGGGCGCCATCGGCTTCGTGTCGCAGGAACCGTTCCTGTTCTCCGAGAGCCTGGGCGACAACGTGGCCTTCGGCACGGGTGGGGCCCGCACCGCGGTCCAAGCCGGCGTCGGCCCCGAGCCATCGCCGGCCGGCGTCCCCGGCGGCCTCGTCACGGCCGCCGCTGCCGTCGCCTGCCTCGACAAGGACGTTGACGATTTCCCGGAGGGCTACGCCACGATGGTCGGCGAGCGCGGCATCACGCTCTCCGGCGGGCAGAAACAACGCACCGCCCTGGCGCGGGCGATCGCGACGGACCCGCGCATCCTGATCCTCGACGATGCCCTGTCGGCGGTGGACACGTACACGGAAGAGGAGATCCTGTCGGGTCTCAGGGGCGTGATGCGGCAGCGGACGTCCGTCATCGTGTCGCACCGGATCTCCACCGTCCGCGACGCCGACCTCATCATCGTCCTCGACGGCGGGCGAATCGTCGAGCGGGGCCGGCACGACGAACTCATCGCGCTCGCGGGCAAGTACGCGGAGCTGCACCGGAAGCAGTTGCTGGAGGAGGAGTTGGCAGGGGAAGTAGCCAGTAGTCAGTAGCCAGTAGGAAGCAGACTGATGACGGGCCACGACGACGAGATCATCGCCGGGAAAGCGTACGACGCCGTGCTGATGCGGCGGCTGATGCGCTACCTGCGCCCGTACTGGCCGCAGGTGCTCGTCGCCTTCGCCGCGATCGTCAGCGGCTCCATCCTGCAGCTGGCCCAGCCGTACGTGATGAAGCTGGCGATCGACCGGTACATCGCGACAGGCGACCTGGCCGGGATGGACCGCATCGCGCTGCTGTTCCTCGGCATCCTCGTGGCGAGCTTCGCCCTCGAGTTCGTCCAGACGTACCTGCTGCAGCTCATCGGGCAGCGGATCATGTTCGATCTGCGGTCGCAGATCTACGCGCACCTGCAGCGCCTGGACGTGGCCTACTACGACCGCAACCCCGTCGGCCGCATGATGACGCGCGTCACGACGGACGTGGATGCGCTGAACGACCTGTTCGCGTCGGGCGTCGTGTCCGTGTTCGGGGACATCTTCACCCTGGCCGGGATCATGATCGTGCTCGTCACGATGGACTGGCGGCTCGCGCTCATCACGTTCTCCGTCCTGCCGCTCATCGTCGTCGTCACGCAGTGGTTCCGGCGGAACGTGCGCGACTCGTACCGGTCGGTGCGGGCGTGGATCGCGCGGATCAACGCGTTCCTGCAGGAGAACATCACCGGCATGGCGACCGTGCAGCTGTTCAGGCGGGAGGCGGGGAACTACTCGCGCTTCGAAGCGATCAACGGCCGGCACCGCGACGCGAACATCGACTCGATCTTCTACTACGCGGTCTTCTACCCCGCCGTCGAGGTCGTTGGCGCGATCGCCACGGCCCTGATCATCTGGCGGGGCGGCGCGTGGGTCCTGGGAGGCACGCTCACGCTCGGCTCGCTGGTGGCGTTCATCCAGTACTCCCAGCGGTTCTTCCGTCCGATCAGCGACATGTCGGAGAAGTTCAACCTCCTGCAGTCGGCCATGGCGGCGTCGGAGCGCATCTTCACCCTGCTGGACGCGCCGGTCGCCGTCACGTCCCCTCCGGCCCCGAGGGCGGCGGAGTGGAACGGCCGCGTCAGCTTCGAACATGTCTCGTTCGCGTACGACGGAGAGAACCCGGTCCTCCGCGACGTGTCGTTCGAGGTGCGCCCGGGAGAGCGGATCGGGATCGTGGGCGCGACCGGGGCGGGGAAGAGCACGATCATCAACCTGCTGATGCGCTTCTACGATGTCAGCCGGGGGCGCATCCTGGTGGACGGGGTGGACATCCGGGACCTCGATCTTGGCGAACTGCGGCGGCGCTTCAGCCTCGTCCTGCAGGACGTGCACCTGTTCTCGGGCACGATCGGCGGCAACGTCCGGCTGGGCAACCCCGCCATCGACGACGCGCGGGTCCGGCGGGCGCTCGAGGCGGTCCACGCCGACAGGTTCGTGGAACAGTTTCCGCTGGGCGTCGAGACGCCCGTGGCGGAGCGCGGCGCGACGCTCTCGACGGGCCAGAAGCAGCTGCTGTCATTCGCCAGGGCGCTGGCGTTCGACCCGCGGATCCTCGTCCTGGACGAAGCCACGTCGAGCATCGACACCGAGACGGAGCTGCTCATCCGGGACGCGCTCCGCGCGCTCATGGCCGGCCGGACCACCATCGCCATCGCGCACCGGCTGTCGACCATCCAGGACATGGACCGGATCCTGGTCCTGCACAGAGGCCAGCTGCGCGAGGCAGGCTCCCACCAGGAGCTGCTCGCGCAGCGGGGCATCTACTACCGGTTGTACCAGCTGCAATACGTTACTTCTTGACGTCCTTCGCGGCGGATTTGTTGACGATCTTCACGTCGCCGCTGAAGGAGTTGATCTCGAGGAGCGCACCGCCGTCACCGTAAGTGCCGCGGACGCTCTGGCCGGGCCTCCGCCCGGGCCCCCGCCGATCCCCCCGTTCGCTCTCGCCGCCGAACTTCATGGCGAGCTCCAGGGCGCTGGTGATGTCGCCGCTGAACGTGCGGGCGTTCAGCTCGAAGCCCGCCTTGCCGTCCGTGTAGACCGTGATGTCGCCCGAGTGGGAGCGCAGGGCGTAGTTGCCGCCCTTCCCCAGCGGTCCGTCGAACGTCATGTCGCCGCTGATGGAGTTGGCCTCGATGCGTTCGCACGTGACGTCGTTCAGCCGCACGTCGCCGCTCACGCTGTTCGCGTCGATGCCGCGGGCCTTGATCGCGCGCAGGTTCAGGTCGCCGCTCACGCTCTTCACCGTCAGATCGGCGGTGTTGCCCGCATTCTCCACCCTGACGTCCCCGGATACCGATTTGGCGGAGTCGAGCTGCGCGGCCGAAGCGACGATGATCTCTCCGCTGACCGACTCGGCGCGCGCGCCGCCGTCGATCGTCGAGAGCTTCAGGTCTCCCGACACGGACTTCACGCTCACCTGGGCGTAGCGGGGCACGCTGATCGTGAAATCCGCGGACGCGTTGATGTTCCTGCTCTCGGGCGGGTACTTCACCCGCACGTCCACGCGCCCGGCGGTGGTGGTGACTTCGATCGCCAGGGCCTTCAGGTCTTCCGCCGTGCGGCCGCGCTTCACGGCGTCGATGACGACCTGGTCGCCCGCCCCGCCGGTGATGATGATGTCGCCGGAGACGTTCGAGACGTCCACCGCCCCGCCCTTGGCCAGGGGTACCGTCTTCGAGAACTTCTCTGTCTGCTGCTGGTCGCCGGACCAGGCCGTGGGATCCGTCACTCCTGGCCCGGACGATGACGCGCCGGCTGGCACGGCCACGAGCAGGAGGGCGAAGGCGATGACGCCGAGGAGTCGATGGGTTCGGTTCATGATGTCACCTGTCACGACTTGCTGAGTCCCCCGAGTATCTTGGCCGCGCCGGCCTGGTCGCCCTTTCGCATCACGTTGATGAGCGCGACGGTGTCTTCGAGCAACGCCACCTTCTGCCTGAGCGCCTCGAAGAGGCTCGTCTGGACCAGCTGGCTGTTCGGCTGCGACTTGATCGCCTCGCGGCTCTCACGAATCGCCTGGTCGATGACGCCCAGGTTCTTCTGGAGCGTCGCCGCCAGTGCCGGGTCGAGCGAGCCCTCGCCGCCCTTCACCACCTGCTCGAGACCCGCGATCGCCTGGACGTAATGCTCGTCGGCGATCCGAAGGTGCGCGTCAACATCTTGGACGAGATCCTGCTTCGATTGGATTACCGGCGTGGTCGCGGCGCGCTCCGGCGCGGCCGGCGCGGGCGGGCGGAGCAGCCAGACGCTCGACGCGACGGCGGCCAGAAGCGTGGCGGCCATGGCGAGCGCCACGCGCGCCCCTGTCCAGAAGGGCTTGGGCCGGGAGACCTGCTCGGCCTCGAGCCGCTTCGCGATGCCCGCCCACACGTCAGGCCTGGGCGTGAGGTCCGGAATCGCCGCGGCGACGCGTCGTACCTCCTCGAGATCCGCCAGGAGTGCGCGGCAGGCTGGGCAGGTGGCGAGATGCGCGTCCAGTTCGGGCCCGGCTGACGCATCAAGGGCGCCATCCACACGGTCGTGGATGAGCGCCGCATAACGGTCACAGGCGGGATCGGCGTGTGTCTGGCGTTCCATCACCGTTCTCCAACTCGGCCACCGGCCGGCACGGCCGCCGCCGACGCGCCAGGCATCGCCGGACTCCCGGCCGCCTCGCCTCGCAGCAGCGTGCGCAGACGGGTCCGCGCCTTGTGGAGCAGCGACTTGGACGTGCCTTCGGCGATGCCCAGCGCCGCCCCGACCTCGTGGTGCTCGAGGCCCTCCACATCGTGCATCAGGAACGCGCGGCGGTAGCTCGGGGGCAGCTGGGCGATCGCCCGCTCCAGGTCCAGCCGGTCCAGCGCCGCATCAGTCCGCCACGGCCCGCGGCCTGGCGGCACGAGCGCGTCCAGGTCCTCGACGTAATCCGTCGACCGCTGGCGCCGGCCCTGCTTGCTGCGCGCAAGGTCGAGACACGCGTTGACGGTCATCCGGTGCACCCACGTCCCGAACGCCGCTTCCCCGCGGTAGCTGTCGAGCCGCCGGTGGACCTGCAGGAAGACGTCCTGCACGAGATCCTCGGCGTCGGCCCCGCTCCCGGTCATGCGGTAGGCCACTGTATACACGCGGCTGCTGTGGCGCTGGTAAAGCTCCTCGAATGCCCCGGAGTCGCCCCGGCGGCAGCGCGCCACGAGATCGCGGTCCACTCGATCGGCCTCTGTTCTCTCAGACGGAGTGTTGGCCATGGTTGGTTGCCTGGCCCGCACGATTATCCGGCGGGCCGTCGCTGTCCGGTGGATACGGACCCGGGCGCCCGCCGGTTCCGCGGTCGCCGTGGCGGCGCGACGCCGGGCCAGCGAACGTACCGCCAGTTCTTGATCCGGGTGCCGGCCACGACGATGCCTTCCGCGACGAGCAGGGCCCGCTTCAGGCCGGTCTGTCCTCCGAACCCGCCGAGGCGGCCGCCCGCCGCCACCACGCGGTGACAGGGCGTGCCAACTTCGCGGCAATTGCGCAGGACAGCGCCGACCCCGCGCGCCGCACGGCGCCGGCCAGTCAGGGCGGCGATGTCGCCATACGTGGAGGCGCGGCCCGGCGGGATGCGGCGGACCGCGCCGAGGACCCGCACGGCAAATGATGTTCGCGTCACGGCTGCCGATGATTCAGAAGAGGAACCTCGCGCTCACGCTGATCTGCAGCCCGCCCAAGGGGACCGTGGTCCGCCGGCCGGACGGCTTCAGGGTCGCCGAGGCGTAGGAGTAGCGCAGTTCGCCGCCGACGCCGAGCGACTTCGTCAGCAGATAGGCGACATCGACGCCCGAGGTGAACCCGACGGCGCTGCCTTTCACCCTGGTCGAGTCCACCCCGGTGAAAGTGGCGGAGTCGTAGGGATACACCTCCGTGAAGGAGATCGAGGTGGCCATGTTCTGCCGGACGTCGAAGTAAGCCGGTCCGGCGAACACCAGCATGTCGACGCGCCGTTTGAGCGCGACGTACCACGACGCTTCAACCGCCGCCACGGTCTCCAGGCGATCCAGTCCCGACGCCGTGCCCTCGACCTTGCGGAATGCGTTGAACCGGAACGGGTGCGGCAGGCTGCCGGAAATGGCGAGACGCTGGCTCGTGCTGGCGACTCCGACGTCGGCACCGAGCGCGAGGTTCTTCCAGACCCGGACGCCGCCCCTCACGCTGAAGACCGGGCCGACCCGGATTCGCGACGCTGAGTCCAGCGTCGCGTCCTCGGCGTGCACTTTGAAGGTCACCGACGCGTGATGGCCCGGGGCCGCGACTTGCGCGCCACCGCTGAACACGGCGAACCCGTGTCCCTTCCAGACGCGCGACGTGCGCAGCGGCACACGCTTCTTGGACGCTGGGGGCTTCGCCGCCGGCGCCTTCTGGACGGTTGCCGGCGGCCCAGCCGTCTTCGGCGTGGCCGCTTGCGGCTCCGCGGCCGGCTCGGTGCCCTTCGGCACGGCGACTTTCGGCGCGGCGACTTTCGGCGCGGCGACCTTCGGAGCCGGTGCCGGTTGCGGTTTCCCGGCCTGGCCGCTGGACGTTTGGGCGCGGGCATCCGCCGCCGCGAGCGTCACGAGCGCCGCCAGTAGCCCGGCAACGAAAGTCCACCGGGCGCGTGCGAGTGCCGTTGCTCTCACGGGAAGTCCTGTGCCCTGAGTGAACTAGTCCACGCCGACGGCCGTCCATGCCTGGCTGACGGCGGTCTCGACGGCGCCGCCCGGCCCGTAGAGATCACGCGCGGCCTGCACGGTCGCAGACCGGGCCATGGCGAAGGTGGCGTTGGCTGGAAGCAGCTGCGTGAAGGCCCGGTAGAAGACCTTCTCGATCTGCTCCCGGTTGGCCGCCCCGACCCCTTTGACGGAGAGGCCGGAGGTCGCGTTCACGCCGCCCTCGACCGCGAGATAGAAGGCGTGGTTCGCGATGCTCGAGTTCGTATGCACGCCGCCGTTGTCCGCCGTGCCGAGGTACCGCGTGCTGTAGTGATCCGGATCGCCGTAGGCCCGTGGATTCGCCATCGATCGGAACGCGCTCTGCGGCGTCGTCAGGTCCTCGCCGAGGAGGTAGTCGGCCTTCAGGTACCCGGTGCCCACCGGCTGGAAGTAGAACTCGACGGCCGTGCCCATGATGTCCGAAAACGCCTCGTTCAATGCGCCGGACTCGTTCCGGTAGATCAGCCCCGACGTGTAGTCCGTGACGCCATGCGTCAACTCGTGGGCGACGACGTCGAGCGCCCCGGCGAAGCAGCCCCACTGGAGGCCGCCCACGGTCACGCCGTCCGGGAGGCCCTCGCCGTAGACCATGATGCCGTCGCCGGCGTAGAAGGCGTTGAGGTAATAGAGGTTCAGCGTCGACGACGAGGCGGTCGCCCAGGCATCGCGGCGGACGGGATGCACGACGCTCACCATGGCCAGGTTCCTGCCGTCCAGGCCGGCGCGCGCAAACCGCTTGTAGTAATAGTCATACGTCCAGCCCGCGTACGCGTGGGCGTCCACCACCGCGGGATCGGTCCACGTGTTGTCGGCATCCGACGCCACGTCGTTGTCGTTCAGCGTCACCAGGCCGTTCAGGTAGAGCAACACCCTGCTCGTGTTGCCCTTGAGGTCGAAGGTGAAGATGGCCGGGGGCCGCATGCCGTCGATCGCCAGGTACGCGCCTGATCGGAGCGTCGTGCTGACCTTCTTCGTGTCGGCGCGCACGCCCAGGCCCGTTCCGATCACCGTCTCGAGATTGCTGTACTGCAGCGCGATCCCTCCGGTGGCCGCGTCGACGAAGTACACGACGAGGTCGGACTCCGTCATGACTCGCACGCGGTAGGCGAGCACGTACCCGCCCTCGTCGCGCGGCAGCACGACGAGCTCGGGTGCCGCGGCGGACGCGGCCCCGGTCATCCCCGTGATGATGGCGGCGGCATCCGACGGGCCGAGCGCCGGCTCGACGCCGATGTCGATGCCCGCGTACAGCGCGCCGAACACCGAAACGGTCTGCCCATGGTCGGCCTGCCGTACCAGTTCGGCGCCGAACACGCGGACGCCCCGATGGTACTGGTCGAGCCGCTCGTGCGTCCGGCCCTCCACGAGCGGGTCCGCGTCCTCCCGGCGCGAGCGCAGTTGACCGTCGCGGACCATGCGGGTGAGCTGCGTGTCCCAGTCCCGCACGTCGCCCGCGGCCGTGGCGGTCACCCGGCGCACGCCGGCGGCAGACTGCGCGGAGGGGTGGGCCGGCACCATGATGCCGGCAGCCAGGATGACGGCAAATGCCAGCCCCCACCGGACGGGCCGCTCTCTGAGACGCATGAATCCTCCAGGCGGGCGATTCGACTGAGCGTAGGCGACGCCCGGCCCGGTGTCAAGCGGCGGGGGCCGCCGCGCGGAAGGCGCTACGCGGCCTCGTCGTCGAGGTAGGGGAGCGGATCGATGCCGGCTTCTTCGGGATCCACCGGCGTCACGATCCGGAGCGGCGGTCCGCCGCCGCCCTCGCCGGACCACAGGGCGACGTCGTAGGGCGCCGCCAGGCGCCGGCCGTCGGCGTCGACCACCACGCGCACCACGGGCCGCGTCGGATCGGGGGCATGGACGCGCACGACCACGGCCAGCGCTCCGCTGTCGAGGCGCACGAGATTGCCGGCGGGGTAGATGCCGACGAGCTGGCTGAACCGCCGCACGAGGCGCTGGTCGAAGCGCTTGCGGTCGTTCTGCTGCAGGACGGCGAGGATGCGGTCCGTGGGGAACGCGCGCTGGTAGGTGCGCTGCGACCGCATGGCGTCGAACACGTCGGCGATGCTGCAGAGCTGGGTCGCCAGGTTCAGCGACGTGCGCGCCACGCCGGCCGGATAGCCCGTGTGATCGACGCGCAGGTGGTGCTCGAGGGCGACGATCGCCGCGAGCGGCGGCAGCTCGAGGCGGCGGCGGATCATCTCGGCGCCGTCGACCGGGTGCTTCATCATGATGGCGAACTCGTCGCCCGTCAGCCGGTCCGGCTTCGTCAGGATTTCGGCGGGGATCCGGATCTTCCCGATGTCGTGCATCAGGCCCGCCAGGCCGAACTGCCGGAGCAGCGTGCCGTCGATCCCCAGGCTCCGCGCCTGGGCCATGGTCAGCACGCTCACGTTCACCATGTGGGTGAACGTGTAGTTGTCGTACCGGTAGAGGGCGGACAGCGCGACCATGGCCCGCCGGTTCTGCCCGACCGCGCTCGCGAGTCCCTCGACGAGGGAGATGGCCAAGCCCGGATCCGGGCCGCCCTCGGCCTGTGCCTGTTCCCAGATGGCCTCCGCGCCGGCCACGGCATCGCGGTAACCTTCCCGTATCGCCTGCATGTCGCGGTGCCCGGCTTCCATCCGCTGTTGCAGCCTCAGGCGGCTGACGTGGATGTGCGGCAACGAGAGCGCCGCGAGGCGGTCGTCGCCGTCCTCACCCCGGCGTGCCTGCAGCGCGCCGAGCTCGCGGACGAACGTGACCAGTTCGTCTCCCGTCACGCCGCGGTCGAAGGCGATGCGCTCGACCCCCACCGCCTGGAACCGCTCGACGGTTTCGGCAGACCCATGCGATCCGAGGAGCGGCACCCCGTCCACCACGACCTGGCGGTCGACGATGCCGATCACGACGTCCGGGGCCTCCACGTGGGCCCGCTCGAGGGTCTCAGAGAGCTGCTCAACCGCTCGCCACACGATCGGGTGGTCGAGCGAATAGAGCTGCACCGACTTGATGCACGCCGCGAAGTGCCGCAGCAGTTCCTCGGCCACCCGGATCCGTCGTGCGTCGTCGCTCATCCTGTGCGTCCTCCCCGCGTCTCCGAGGCCATGGCCGCGCCGAGCCTCATGCGGGCGGCGTTCCGCACGAGCCGCGAGCCGCCGTCCGCCGCGGTCTCGAGGACCGCGATGGCATCAGGCGACCCGATTCGCACCAACGCGTCGATGGCCAGCCGGTGCAGCGCAGCCATCCTGAACCGCGACCAGAACCGCCGCCGCTGCAGGACGGCGGCCAGGGCGTTGACCGCGTGCTGGTTGCCGATCACCCCGAGCCGCTCGATCGCCCGCGCGTGGATCTCCCACATCGAGCCGCGATAGGGGGCCTCCAGCACGAGATACGACAGCACCTGCTCGGCGTCCTCGCCCGGCAGCGTCCACAGCACACCCAGGATGGACGACCGCGTGCGCTCGGTGCTGCGCGCCAGCGCGCGGATGAGCGTGTCGTACGCGGCGTCGATGCCGAGCATGGCGATGGCGTGCGTGGCCTCGCGCTGCACGCGGGGGTCGGCGTCGTCGAGCAGCGACACCAGCTCCGGGAGCGCCTCCTGGCCGCCGAACTCGCGGAGCAGGAGGACGGCCGTCCGTCTCACCGCCACGTTCGACGACTGGCGCAGCCGTTCCACCGACTGGCGGCCCGGCGCGCCGAAGGCGATCAGGATGTTGATCAGGTGCGCACGGGGGCGGCTCCGCTCCTCCCGGGACAGCACCTCGGCCAGCGGGGCGATGACGACGGTGCCCAGCGCCATGCAGAAGCGCTGCGCCCCGTGGACGACCGCGCGATCGGCCGTGTCCAGGTGGGAGGCGACGTGCCGCATCGTGGACGGCGTCAGGATGCTCTGCACGACCTCGCTGGCGGCCGCGCGAATCTCCGGGTCCGGATGACCGTCGGACTGCTCGCGCAGCGCCTCGACGAGGAGGGCCGCGGCGGGGAAGTCGCCCACCACGAGGAGCACGTTGACGCGGTTCAGGGCCAGCCCGGCGAGATCGCGCCAGGGACCGACCGCCTGCTGGAGGTACATCAGGTCGGCGAGGAGGCCGGCGTCGAGGAGCCGGAGGGCGTCCTCGTCCACGGTCTCGCGCCACGCCGACACCAGGGTCGGCGAGTCCGTGCGGTCCTTCTCGAGATCGACGGCCCTGTCGGCCAGCCGTCCGAGTTCCGCGTTGTACTCCTCCGACACGAACGACTTGTCGGAGTAGGCCAGCAGGAGTTCCTCCGACTGCCGCCAGGCCTGGGCCAACGAGGGATCGGCGCCGGCCCCCGACTGCTCCGTGGCGCCCCGCGCGAGGGCGATGATGGCGGAGCGGCGGTCCGGATCCGGGGCGAGCCCGCAGAAGGCGTCCGCGAGGCGCGCCGACGTCCCGCGGCCGCCGCGCACCTCGCTCGCGAGGAGAGACGCGATCGAGCCGTCGCTGATGCGCCGGACGAGCCCCTGGACGAAGCGCGCCAGGCCCGGGCGCGACACGCCGCGCTGGCTGTCGATGATCGGGGCCAGCGTGTCGAGGGGCAGCCGCGCGGCGGCCTCGGCGAGGGCGTTCATGACGGTGTCGACCGCGCCCGGGTCGGACGCCGCCACGAACTGCGCCACCGCGTGGAACAGGCCGGCCATGATCATCGGGCCCTGCTGCGTCGCGTCCCCGGACGGCAGCCGCGCCTCGATCGCGTCCATGACCCCGGCAACCCTCGCCGGGTCGTCCAGGGCGCCGATCAGCAGCTCGACCATGGTCTCGTCGAGCGAGACGGCGTGGCCCTCGAGGCACTCGGCCACGATGGCTTCCCACGTGGCCTTCTCGCCCTGGGTGCGCGAGCGGAGGAGTTCGTTGTAATCCAGGCTGCGCAGCTCGATCCGGGTCTCGCCCTCTGAGGCCCACAGCTTCCCGAGGCCGCCGCGCAGTCGGGCCTGGTCGGGCGCCAGCGCCAGCAGCGCCAGGAAACGGCGCCAGATCTCGGGGCCGATCTGAGGGTAGATCGACAACTGGCCGACCTGATGGCGGTGGAGCAGGTCCGCGAGTTCTCCGATCGCCGCGTCCGGGCGGGTCATGCGCCGGCCGTCGACGGTGAGTGAGTCGGGCAGGACGGCAAGATGCAGCGCCACGGGAGTGGTGGCGTCCCGGGCCGAGGCGGTCACGGCCTCGAGCGCGGTGTCCACCGACGGGTGCTCGGCCGGGTAGAGCGCGACCGCCCGGGCGGCCGACTTGCAGGCACGGGCGAACGCCGTGACGCGGGCGGCAAGATCCGGTGCCATCGGCTCCAGAGCCGCGACCGGATCGCGGGCGTCGGCGGTCATCGGGCGGCCCGGACCGTTCCGCGCGAGGAGTGCGTTCGCGCCCCCGGCACCGTGCGGAGCGGGCGCACGTGTCCCTTGGGCTCGGGGGCGGCAAGGGCCCGAAGAACGGGCTGAATTCGCATAGGCACAGATCGAGCCGGTCGCCGTACGCGGCTCTCTAGGGAATATCGGCAATTCGGCCCGGGACTTTCGCTATACTGCTGGCTTTGATGCGCGCCGTCGACGTCATCAGGAAGAAGCGGGACGGCCAGACCCTTGGCCGTGACGAGATCGACAGTTTCGTGGCCGGCGCCACGGACGGGTCGTGGCCCGATTACCAGATCTCCGCCATGCTCATGGCCACGGTTCTCCGGGGCATGACCGACGAGGAAACGGCCTGGCTGACCGAAGCCATGGCGAAGTCCGGGGCCCGGTTCGACCTCCGCGGGCTGCCCGGCCTGAAGGTCGACAAGCACAGCACGGGCGGCGTCGGCGACAAGACCTCCCTGATTCTGACGCCCTTGGCGGCTGCCTGCGGGGTCGTCGTCCCGATGATGTCCGGCCGCGGCCTGGGCCACACCGGAGGCACCCTCGACAAGCTCGAAGCGATCCCGGGATTCCGCGTGGACCTGTCGGCCCCCGATATCGTCGAGGCGCTCGCGGACGTGGGGTGCGTGATCGTCGGCCAGACCCGGGACATCGCGCCGGCGGACCGGCGGCTCTACCGGCTGCGCGACGTGACGGCGACGGTCGAGAGCATCCCGCTCATCACCGCCTCCATCATGAGCAAGAAGCTCGCCGAGGGGATCGACGCGCTCGTCCTCGACGTGAAGGTGGGAAGCGGCGCCTTCATGAAATCGATCGAGGACGCGGAGCAGCTGGCGCGGGCGATGGTGCGGGCCGGCCAGCTCGCCGGCGTGCGGACCGAGGCGCTGCTGACCCGGATGGACGCGCCCCTCGGACGCGCGGTGGGGAACGCGCTCGAGGTCGTCGAGTCCATCGAGACCCTCCGCGGGCAGGGGCCGCGCGACCTGACCGAGCTGTCGGTGCTCTTCGCCGCGCGGATGGTCCTCATGGCCGGGCGCGCCGGGACGGCCGCCGATGCCGAGCGGCAGGTGCGGGAAGCCATGGCCTCGGGTGCCGGACTCGACCGTTTCCGGCGGATGGTGGAGCGGCAGGGGGGCGACCCGGCGGTCGTGGACCGGCCGGCGTCGCTGGCCCTCGCACCGGGCCGGGAGATCGTGCGGGCGCCGAGGGCCGGCTATCTCACGGGCCTCGATGCGATGCTCGTCGGGCGCGCGGCGGCGGCGCTCGGCGCCGGCCGCGCCACCGCCGAGGATCGGATTGACCACGGCGTCGGCATCCGGATTCTGGCGACGCTCGGGTCGCTCCTGCGGGCGGGCGATCCGGTACTGGAACTGATCCACCGTGATGGCATCGGCCTGCGTGACGCCGCGGACCTCGCGAGGCAGGCGATGGAACTGGGCGGGGCGCCGCCGGCGCCCCAGCCGCTGGTGGTGGGCGAAGTCACGTGACGCGGACCCTGGGGAGACGGCATGACACAGACACCTGAGACGAAACCCGGCGGCCGCACCCGGCGCCTGTCGTCCACCGAGGTGATGATCATCGGCGGCGGGGCGGTCGTCGCCCTGGCGGCCGTGTTGCTGGCGAGCATCGGCGGCGTGCCGAAGGCGCAACCCTTCGCGGGCGCGGTGGTGATCCTGGGCATTGCCTACCTGCTCTCGACCAACAGGCGGGCGATCGATCCCAAGACCGTCGTGTGGGGCCTCTCCCTGCAGATTCTCTTCGCGCTCGTCGTGCTGAAGACCCCGTGGGGGCAGCGGGCGTTCAAGGTCCTGGGCGACCTCATCACGCGGCTCCTCGGCTTCGCCAACGAGGGGTCCAAGTTCGTGTTCGGCCCCCTCGGCGACCGGCAGGCCTGGCCGCGCATCATGCACGCCGCGCTCGGCGACGAGGGTGCGCAGTACGCGACGATCTTCGCGTTCCAGGTGCTGCCGACCATCGTGTTCATTGCGGCGCTCTTCGCGATCCTCTACTACTTCGGCGTCATGCAGATCGTCGTGCGGGGCTTCGCGTGGGCGATGCGGAAGGTCATGACGGCGAGCGGCGCGGAGACGCTGAACGTGGCGGCCAGCATCTTCATGGGCCAGACCGAGGCCCCGCTGACGATTCGGCCCTACCTCCCGAAGATGACGCAGTCCGAGCTGATGACGGTGATGACGTCGGGCATGGCGCACATCTCCGGCGGCATCATGGCGGCCTACATCCTCTTCGGCATCGAGGCAAGGCACCTGCTCACGGCGGTGATCATGACGGCGCCCGGCACGCTGATGATGGCCAAAATGTTCGTACCCGAGACCGAAGCGCCCGAGACGATGGGCACGGTGAAGCTCGAGGTGGAGCGCACGGACGTCAACGTCATCGACGCGGCGGGCCGCGGCACCGGCGAGGGGCTGCACCTCGCGCTGAACGTGGCCGCGATGCTCATCTCGTTCCTGGCGCTGGTGGCGCTCCTGAATGCGCTCCTCGGCGTCGCGGGGTCGCTGGCGTCCACCTACCTGGGTGCGACCTCGCTGGCGCAGCTCAGCCTGCAGCAGATTCTGGGATGGCTGTTCTCCCCCGTCGCATGGGTGATGGGCGTCCCGTGGCGGGATGCGGCGACGATCGGCAACCTGCTCGGCACGCGCATGGTGCTCAACGAATTCGTGGCCTACTCGCAGCTCGGGCCGCTGAAGGCCTCGCTCGACGCCAACTCGTTCACGATCGCGACCTTCGCGCTGTGCGGGTTCGCGAACTTCAGCTCGATCGGCATCCAGATCGGCGGCATCGGGTCGCTCGCGCCCAACCGGCGGCACGATCTGGCCCGCCTGGGCCTGCGCGCGATGCTCGCGGGCACGCTGGCGAACTTCATGACCGCCACCATCGCGGGATTCCTGCTATGAGCGACCAGTACTCGCGTGTCCAGGCCGCGGCCGCGTTCGTCCGGGAACGTGTGGCGGCGCCACCTTCCATCGCCATCACGCTGGGATCGGGGCTCGGCGACTTCGCCGCGCACGTGCAGGACGCCGCCGTCGTGCCCTACGGAGAGATCCCGGGATGGCCGACCGCGGGGGTCATCGGGCACGCCGGCAAGCTCGTCGTCGGCCAGGTGCGGGGGCGCCAGGTGGCCGTGCTCTCGGGGCGCTCGCATTTCTATGAGGGCCACCCGATGGAAACCGTCGTCTTCGCGACGCGCGTCGTGGCGACGCTCGGCGTCGAGACGCTGATCCTCACCAACGCGGCAGGCGGGATCAACACGTCGTTCTCGCAGGGCGGGCTGATGGTGATCGACGACCACCTCAACCTCATGGGGACCAACCCCCTCGTCGGGCCGAACGACGACCGGTTCGGGCCGAGGTTCCCGGACATGAGCGAGGTGTACTCGAAGCGGCTGCGGGCCGTCGCCGATCGGGCCGCGGCGACGAACGGCCTCGCGATCGCCCATGGCGTGTACGTCGGGCTGCACGGGCCGAGCTACGAGACGCCCGCCGAGATCCGCGCCCTTCGGGCCATCGGCGCCGACGCCGTGGGCATGTCCACGGTGGCTGAGGCGATCGTCGCGCGCCACATGGGCGTGGAGGTCCTCGGCATCTCGTGCATCACGAACATGGCCGCGGGCGTCCTCCCCGAGCCGCTCGATCACGCCGAGGTGATGGCCACCGGGCAGCGCGTCCGGGGGGCCTTCATCGCGCTGCTCGAGGAGATTGTCGGGACGAGCTAGGAGCATCCGCCTTCGCCAAGCGGCCTGCCGGCCGGCTTCGGCGTGACGGGGGGCTCGGGACTCGGTCAGTAGCAAGCAGCCAGTAGCAGGTAGCCAGTATCCAGTAGAAAGGCCTGTGGGCGTCCCGCCGTTCCGCCCCACTGGCTACTGACTACCGAATACTGACGTGGAGCGAACTATGGTGGACGAGGCGACGTTGATTGAGGCGGCACGCGCGGCGCGGGAGCGCGCCGTCGCCACGTTTTCGAAGTTCAAGGTCGGCGCGGCCCTCGAAACGGACGATGGGACGATCGTCACCGGCTGCAACATCGAGAACGCGACCTTCGGGCTCACGGTGTGCGCCGAACGGGTGGCGTTGCTGAAGGCCGTCTCGGAGGGTCATCGCGCGTTCCGGCGCATCGCCGTCGTCGCCGACACCGCCGACCCGACGCCGCCGTGTGGGCCCTGCCGCCAGCTCCTCTGGGAGTTCTGCGGCGACATCGAGGTCATCCTGGCCAACACCACGAGCGACATGGGGCATCACCGCCTGAAGGACCTCTTCCCGCTTCCCTTCGACGCGCGCCTGCTCGGCTGATGCCTTCAAACGGGGTCAGGTCTCGAAACCCGACATTACTGCCGTCAAGCGGGGTCAGTGACGGCAAAATGCCGGGTTTCGAGACCTGACCCCCGGACCCCGGGATATCATGAGTCCATATGCTGCCGACCATTGACTGGCAGGATGATGCCATCGTGATGATCGATCAGCGCAAGCTGCCCACGGCCGAGGTGTGGGTGCGGTGCACGACCGTCAAGGACGTCGCCAGGGCCATCACGACAATGGTGATTCGCGGGGCGCCGGCCATCGGCGTGGCCGCCGCGATGGGCCTTGCCCTCGGCATGCGGCGCAGCCAGGCCACGGGGACCCGCCAGTTCGCGGCCGAGTTCCAGAAGGCCTGCAACCTGATGGCCGCCACCCGGCCGACGGCCGTCAATCTCTTCTGGGCGATCGAGCGGATGAAGCGGTCCTTTGCGGCCCTCGCGCTGGCCGGCGCGTCGGTCGGCGAGATCCGCGACGGGCTCGCGTCGGAAGCGCGCGCGATTCATGACGAGGACGTCGCGAGCTGCCGCGCGATCGGGCGCGTCGGCGCGGAGCACGTGGCGGACGGCGCCCGGATCCTGACGCACTGTAACGCCGGCGCGCTCGCGACCGCCGGCTACGGTACCGCCCTGGGCGTCATCCGTGCCGCCGCGGAGGCCGGCAAGCACGTGTCGGTGCTGGCCGGCGAGACGCGCCCGTTCCTGCAAGGCGCTCGCCTCACCGCGTGGGAACTCGTCCGCGACGGGATCGACACGACGGTCATCACCGACAACATGGCGGGCGCGATGATGCAGCAGGGCCTCGTCGACCTCGTCGTCCTCGGCGCCGATCGCATCGCCGCGAACGGCGACTTCGCCAACAAGATCGGGACCTACTCTCTCGCCGTGCTGGCGAGGGCGCATGGCATCCCGTTCTACTCCGCGGCGCCGGTGTCCACGATCGATCTGGACACGCCCGACGGCGGGCACATCCCCATCGAGGAGCGCCCGGCGAGGGAAGTCACCCACGTCGGGCCGACGCGGCTGACGCCCGAAGGCGTGAAGATCCGCAACCCGGCCTTCGATGTGACGCCGCACGAGTACCTGTCCGCGGTCTTCACGGAACGGGGGGCGTGCCTGCCGCCGTTCACGGAGTCGCTGCGCCGGGTCGTGACCGGGTGACCAGGGGCGCGCCGGCTGCGACCATGCACATCCTCGGCATCGAGACGTCGTGCGACGAAACGGCCGCGGCCGTCGTCGAGGAGGTGGATGACGTCGCCCGGCCCTGGGTTGTCCGCTCGAGCGCCGTCGCGTCCCAGATCGACATCCACCGGGAGTGGGGCGGCGTGGTGCCGGAGCTGGCGTCGCGCCAGCACATCCGCGACATCTGCGGCGTCGTCGAGCGCGCCCTCGAGGACGCCGGGATCGGGGCGGGCGACCTCGGCGCGATCGCCGTCACGCAGGGCCCGGGCCTGATCGGCTCGTTGCTCGTCGGCGTCTCCTTCGCCAAGTCGCTCGCCGCAACCTGGCGCCTGCCCCTGGTCCCCGTGCACCACCTGGCCGGGCACATCGAGTCGCTTTTCCTTCACCACGGCCCGTTGCCGCTCCCGGCGATGGTGCTCGTCGTGTCGGGCGGCCATACCAGCCTCTATGAGGTACGGACGGCGGGCCGCTACCGCGCGGTCGGGCGCACCCGGGACGATGCCGCCGGCGAGGCGTATGACAAGGTCGCGAAGCTCATCGGCCTGGGATACCCGGGCGGCCCCATCATCGACAAGCTGGCGAAAGAGGGAAACGACCGCGCCGTGGCGTTCCCCGTCGCGCGGATGACGCATCCCGATCGCAACGAGCCTCTGCAGAAGGGGCAGTGGGACTTCAGTTTCAGCGGGCTGAAGACGGCCGTTCTGCGCCACGTGCGGGCGCAGGGCGCCGGATGGACGCCCTCGCCGACGGAACTGGCGGATGTGTGCGCGAGCTTCCAACGGTCGGTCGTCGAGGCGCTGGTGGACAAGACCTTCGCCGCCGCGCGGTGGTACGGCGCGCGGAGCGTCGGGATCGCGGGCGGCGTGTCGGCCAACAGCCGCCTCCGCGCCGATGCGGAGGCCGCCGGCCAGCGCGCCGGCATCCCGGTGTACGTGCCGCCGCTGTCGCTCTCCACGGACAACGCGGCGATGATCGCGGCCGCCGGCCTGCGCGGCTTCCGCGCCGGCGTCCGGGCCGGCGAGCGGCTCAATGCGGATGCGGCGCTGAGGCTCCAGGACTAGGGGCCAGAAGCCAGAAGCCAGTTGCTTCGGACGAGCCTCAGCGCGCGAGCGGCCGGCGTCTCACGAGCCCGTGCACGATGCGATCGAGCCCCGCGAAGCGGCCGCTTCCCGTCACGAGGATGACGACGAGCGCACCCAGTTCCACCAGGTTCTTGCTGACGATCAGGTAGCTGCCCTCGACGGGAATCGAGTAGAAGTAGCCCACGAACGGCGGGTTGCACAGGTAGAACAGCAGGATGAACCCGATCCCGCCGAGGCTCGCGAGCCTCGTGAAGAGGCCGAGGATCAGCAGGACGCCGACCGCGATGAGCCCCCACATCGTGATCAGATTGGCGGTGGCCAGCAGGTCCGGCTGCGCGGCCAGCCACCTGAAGAGGTCGGCGAACGGCCCCCGGGACTGCTTCAGGTAGCCCTCGGCCGACCACGAGGCCGACGTCAGCTTCGCGATCCCCTCATAGAGGAAATGCCACCCAACGAGGACCCGAAGCACCGTGATGGCGATCATCGGCCCGCGGGACATCTTTCCAGCTTCCATACCTCGGCTCCTCTAGATCTTGAAGTCCTCGGGATTGAACGCCAGCGGGGACTTGGCCTCGATCGCCTCGTTGACCTTGAGGACGCTGACGGCGCTCACATAGCCGATCTCGGCGGGACAGTTGAGTGTCGCCTTGCCGCGCACGGCATCGAAGAAGTTCTGCAGGTGCGGCTGGTGGTACGGGTCGCGCAGCACAATCGGGACCTTGTGCTCGTCCGGAGAAACCGATTCCCGCACGTCCGTCACCGCCTCCTCGTCCTTCTCCTTCACCTCCTGGATCTTGGGTGCGGTGATGTATCCCTTCTGGACCCACGTATCCCACGGCGGGGCGTTCGTGTCGCGGTAGACCTTGGCCCCGTATGTCTCCGACTCGGAGATGAGCAGCGTGCCCTGGTCGCCCATGAAGTTCTCGAAATAGCCCTGGCTCCCGTTCGTCGTCTGCGTCTGGTAGTACGCCTTCGCCGGGCCTGCCGGCGTGTCGTAGTCGTAGACGACCATCGCCGTGTCGTACCACTCGTGCGTGGCGGGGTCGTGGTACAGCTGCCCGCCGCTCGCCATCACGTGGGACGGGTTGGCGCCGAGGAACCACGTGTAGATGTCGATCTGATGCGAGCCGAGATCCACGATGGGGCCGCCGCCCAGACCTTTGTACCAGCGCCAGTTCCGGAACTGGGCCATGTCCTTGAAGCCGTACTGCTTCAACCTCGCGTCCGGGATCCTGTAGCGTTCCGGGGCCCCGAGGTCCGGCGTCACCGCCCGGTTCCATTGCCCGTTGATGGTCACGATCCGGCCGAGCAGCTTCGCCTCGCCGAGCAGCTTCTCATAGCAGTGGAGATAGCGCGGGTTCGAGCGGCGCTGATGGCCGATCTGGAGGAGCTTGCCGGTCTCCCGGGCGGCCATCACCATGGCCCGGGCACCCTCGAGGGTGTTGGACATCTCCTTCTCGCAATACACGTGCTTGCCGGCCTTGAGGCAGTCGACCGCGTGCCGCGAGTGCCAGAAATCGGGCGTGGCGATGATGACCGCGTCGAGCTCCTTCTCCTTGTCGAGCATCGCGCGGTAGTCCTCGTAGGCGTTGACCGCGTACTTGAACTTGCTCAGCTGGTTGACGACCCGCTTCTGGTTGTACTCCGTCCACACGTCGCACACCGCGCGGAAGCGCAGGCCCGGGATGCGCAGCATCGCGTCCGTCAGGACCTGGCCCTGGGCCCCCGCGCCGAGCAGGGCGACGTTGAGCGGCTGAAGGTCGCCCGGTGCCACTGGCGCGGCGTTGGCCTGGGCCTTCGCATGCTCGTACTCACGCTGCTTGTACCAGGCATAGCCGAACAGCCCCAGCGCGGGGACCGTGGACAGGCCCTTCAGCACGTCGCGCCGATCGAGCTTCCTCGGTCCTACGGCGCCGCCCTGCGGCGTCGCCTTGCCCTTCTCGTCCTCAGCAGCCATCGGTCGTCTCCCGCTCTCCTGAGTCCTGATCCGGGGGCGTTCCCCGAACCTCCCCCTCGGCACAGTGGAGTGAAAGTATACCCGCGGGCCTTGCGCAGTGCCAGAACAGGACGCTCGCCTCGGTCCGCCCCGTCTCTTCCGGTCACCGTCCCCGGGTCGCTGGCGACGGTTCCTCGGGCGAGCCGCCCAGATGGAGCAGGCTCGCCTCCTCAGGCCGGCCTTCATCCGTGTTCGAGAGGAGCCACGCCTCCAGACCGGGACTCCGCTCGCACAGGAACTCGACCTCCGCCGGGGTCAACAGCATGAAGGCGGTCGCCAGGGCGTCGGCCACGGCGGCCGCCGCCACGCGGGGCCCCTCTTCGCTGCGCGAGCCGGCCCGGGCCGCCTCCGGGCGGGCCACCGCAACCCAGGCCGCGCGGCGCCCGCGGACGGGCGCTCCGGTGCGCGGGTCCACGATGTGATCGCCCTTGAGTAGCCCGGAGGCCCCGAGCGCCATCTGGCGCACGGAGAGGCGGGCCAGGACCCGGGAGGGATCGCCGGGGTCGCTCAGAGTGAGCGGCCAGAGGTCGCCGCCTGAGGGCGCCTCGAGGACGAGCACCGAGCTGAATCCCCCGTGGACGAGCGCCTGCTCGATCCCCCACTCCTCGAGCAGTTCCGCCATCAGATCGACGGCGTACCCCTTGCCGATGCCGCCGAGGTCGAGCCGGACCCCGCCTTCCGTCGCGCGGACCAGGAAGCCGTCGGTATCGAACTCGAGCGCCGCCAGCCCGGTACCGATCGACACGTCAAAGGCGCCGCTCGTGAGGTCGAACACGTGGCGCGCGATCAGGAGGCACTCCATCGTGGACGGGCTGACCCGCGCGCTCTCGCCAGCCGCCAGGTGGTTGACCCGTCCGATGTCGCTGTTGGGAAGGAAGCGGCTCAACTCGCTCTCGAGACGGTCGGTGAGATCGAAGGCGGCCTGCGCGGCCTGCGCCGCGTATCGTGCGTCCGGATGCGCGGCGTGCACCTCGAAGACCGACGCCATGGCCTCGTGGGAGAAGTGCCGCACGTCGCGCGGCCCGCGCAGCCCTGAGATTCCCGGTACGGCGTCCACGTTGGAGAGTGTAGGACATTTGGTAGAGGTAGTCAGTAGCCAGTAGTCAGTATTCAGTAGAAGAACACAGGACCACTGTCACGCAGGCACGTCCAATCCCTACTGGCTACTGGCTCCCGAGTCCCGAGTCCCCAGTCCCGAGTATGATTCACCCCATGACCGTCCACACCGACTACCTCTGGTTCAACACGAAGCAGCGGCGCGAGATCGTCCGCATCACGGACGAGGTGGCGTCCATCGTCAAGGCGAGCGGAGTCCAGGAGGGTCTCGTCCTCGTGTCCGCGATGCACATCACGGCGGGCGTGTATGTGAACGACTGGGAAAGCGGGCTCATCAGTGACATCCAGGAATGGCTGGAGAAGCTCGCGCCAGCGGGCCTCGCCTACCGCCATCACCAGACGGGAGAGGACAATGCCGACGCGCACCTGAAGCGCACGCTCATCGGGCACCAGGTGACGCTGCCGATCACGAAGGGGACCCTCGACCTCGGGCCGTGGGAGCAGGTTTTCTACGCCGAATTCGACGGCCGGCGCAAGAAACGCGTCGTCGTGAAAGTGATGGGGGAGTGACCCGAGAGTATCCCGCGCGGCCCGTCGTCGGCGTCGGGGGCGTCGTGGTCCTCGGCGGCCGCGTGCTGCTCATCAGGCGCCGGTTCGAACCCCTGGCCGGACGGTGGAGCATCCCCGGCGGCGCGGTCGAATCTGGCGAGACTCTGGCCGAGGGACTGGCCAGGGAGATGAAGGAGGAAACCGGCCTCGATGTCGAGGTTGGCCCCGTCATCGACGTCTTCGACCGCATCACACGCGATCCCGACGGCCGGGTGCGGTTTCACTACGTGCTGGTGGACTTCCTGTGCCGGCATCCGTCCGGAGATCCCGTCGCGGGGAGCGACGTCTCTGACGTCGCGCTCGTGGAGACGGCCGATCTGGTCCGCTACGATCTCACGCCCAAGACGCTCGAAGTCATCACGCGTGCCCTCGAGATGTCAGACTAGCTCCTGGCCCCTGACCTGCGCCCCTTCCACAGGTAGTACACCGGCAGCCCGAGGAACATGATCACGAGCCCCGGCCAGGTGGTGGCGGGCCGGTAGACGAACAGCACGATCAGGATCGTGGCCGCCCCCAGCACGTAGAGCGCCGGGACGACGGGGTAGCCAAACGCCTTGTACGGCCGATCCACGTCCGGCCGCGTCGAGCGCAGCCTGAAGACCGCGAGAATCGTCAGGATGTAGAAGACCAGATTCGCCGAAATGACGTAATCGAGCAGGTTGCTGTAGACGTTGCCGTAGGTCCCGGCCTGCGCGTCGTACGTGCGCGGCAGCACGAGTACGACCGCCCAGATCCCCTGGAGCACGAGACCCGCACCCGGCACCTTGCTGGCGTTCAGCCGCCCGGCCGACTTGAAGAACAACCCATCCCTTGCCATGGCGTAGTAGGCCCGGGCTCCGGCCAGGATGAGGCCGTTGTTGCACCCGAACGTGGAGATCATGATCGTCACGGCCATCGCGACCACACCGAGGCCCGGGACGATCCGCTCGAGCATGGCCGTGGCCACCCGGTCGGACGGCGCGCCCTGTATCGCCTCGAGGGGCAGCACCACGAGGTACGCGATGTTGACCAGCAGATAGAGGGTGATCACCGCGGTCGTGCCGAGGGCGAGCGAGAGGGGGATGTTGCGCCTCGGGTCCTTCACTTCGCCGGCGGTGAACGTGATGTTGTTCCAGGCGTCCGCGGAAAACAGCGACCCGGTCTGCGCGACGGCGAGCGCGACGAACAGGCCAAACGCGCTCGTGGCGAGTACGCCGGGCACGACCGGTTCAAGGTTTCGAGCGGTCCAGAGGTGGCCGAAGTTCGCGGCGACCGCGTCGGCGTTCCATCCCAGGAAGAGGCCTACGGCAACGAGTGCCAGCACACCGACGGTCTTCGCGCTCGTGAACAGGTTCTGGATGACCTTCCCGTATTGGAGGCCGCGGGTGTTCGTCCAGGTGAGGAGCGCAATGGACAGGATGCCGACGAACTGCGTCGTCGAGAGCGAGAGGGCATACCCCCGGGAGATGTGGATTGGCGAAATGAGGTAGTGCTGCTCGGAGATCCACGGGACCAGGACGCCGAAGAACCGCGCGAACGCGATCGCGACGGCTGCCTCCGTGCCGGTCTGGATCACTGCGAACAGGGTCCAGCCGTACAGGAACCCCCACAGCGGCGAGTACGCCTCCCGCAGGTACACGTACTGCCCGCCCGCCCGCGGCATCATGGCCGCCAGTTCTCCGTAGGACAGGGCGCCGGCGACCGTCAGCACGCCCGTGACCACCCAGGCGACAAGGAGCCAGCCCGGGCTGCCGATGTGCCGGGCCATGTCCGCGGACACGATGAAGATGCCGGAGCCAATCATCGCCCCGACGACGAGCATGGTGGAGTCGTAGAGGCCCAGGCCGCGCTGGAACTCCGTGTCGAGTGTCATGACGGGCTGCGCGGCGGGTCCGGTGGCGGGCTTCGGCGCCTCGTGGGCCATGTGCGCTCCTTCCGGCGGCGGTCGGTTGGCGTTTGCCGGCGGACGAATATATCATGCACGGAACCTCGGCACCGGTCCCGACATGCCAATCTTCGTCTTCAAGCTCGATCTGGTGCAGACGCTGGCCCTGACGGCCCTCATCCTCTTCATCGGCTTCACGAACGCGCTGATCATCACGGCGTATATCAATCTGGTGCGATAGATCGGGATTCGGGACTCGGGACTCGGGACTCGACTACGATAGACCGATCGGCAACATGTGCCGCCGCTTCGGAATTGGGCCGATCCGTGAGGTGACCATGGAACTGTCGCGAGAGGCGGCGTGGGCGATGCTGACGGAGTTCACGCAGAACGAGAACCTGCAGAAGCACGCGCTCGCGGTCGAGGCCGCCGTCCGGGGCTACGCCCGCCAGTGGGGCGAGGACGAGGTCGCCTGGGGCGTCACCGCGCTCCTGCACGACTTCGACTACGACCGGTACCCGGACCTGGCGGACCACCCCTTCAAAGGGGCGGAGGTCCTGCGCGAGCGCGGCTACCCCGAGTGGCTCGTGCGCGCCGTGCTGTCGCACGCTGACCACACGGGCGTGGCCCGCGAGAGCCGGCTCGAGCACACGCTCTTCGCCTGCGACGAGATGGCGGGCTTCGTCACGGCGGCCGCCCTGATCCGCCCGTCGAAGAGCCTGCTGGACCTCGAGGCGAAGTCGGTCATCAAGCGGATAAAGGAAAAGGCCTTCGCGCGCGCCGTGAACCGGGACGACCTGCGCCGCGGCGCCGAGGAGATCGGGCTCCCGATCGAGACCCACGCGGCGAACGTGATCGCGTTCATGCGGGCCGAGGCCGATGCCCTGGGCCTGCGCGGATCCCTCTGAACCTGTCGCGCCGTCCCTTCGTATCTAGCTGGTGAGCATGACCGAGCCCGCGACCGCCGCCGTCGTCAGCATCTCGAACCTCACGGTGCGTTACGGCACGCAGCGCGCCCTGGACAACGTGACGGCGTCGTTCCCGGCCGGCGCCGTGGGCCTGCTCGGCCCGAACGGCGCGGGCAAGAGCACGATGCTCAAGTCGCTGCTGGGCTTCATCGCGCCCGGATCCGGGTCGATGACGGTGCTCGGGCTCGACGTCGCGGTCTCGCCGGCGGCGATCCGCGCGCGCCTGGGCTACATGCCGGAAGTCGACGCGCACATCCCGGGCATGAACGCCGTGTCCTTCGTCGCCTACTGCGGGGAACTGGCCGGCCTGCCGCCGGTGGACGCCGTGCAGCGGGCCCACGAAGTGCTCTACTACGTGGGCCTTGGCGAGGCGCGCTACCGCAATGTCGAGACCTACTCGACCGGCATGAAGCAGCGCATCAAGCTGGCCCAGGCCCTGGTCCACGACCCGGACCTGCTGTTCCTCGACGAGCCGACCAACGGCATGGACCCGAAGGGCCGGGAGGAGATGCTGGAGCTCATCCGGGATCTCGCCCACCACAAGGGCATGAACCTGATTCTCTCGTCGCACCTGCTCCCGGACGTCGAGTACACCTGCGATCACGTCGTCGTGCTCCACCAGGCCAAGGTCGCGGCGCAGGGGCCCATCGACGAACTCAAGGGCCCGAGCGGCAGCGTGTACGAAATCCGCGTCAAGGGTGACCGCGCCGCGTTCAGCGCGGCGCTCCGGGACGCCGGGTTCGTGGCGCGGGCCGGCGAGGAGGACGTGATGCGCGTCTTCGTGCCGGGCGAAGGCGGCGCCCACGCGCTGTTCGCGCTGGCTGCCGGCCGCGGCGTCCAGGTGAGGCACCTCCGGCCGAGCCTGCCGAGCCTTGAAGACGTGTTCGCCCAGGCCGTGGGCGAGGAGTAGGCCGTGCCCATCCACGACCAGAGCTACCGCCACTACACCGGGGCTCGGACCCCGCCGGGCCGATCCTGGACGGTCATCGCGGCGGCGGGCATCAAGACGATGCTCGCCAAGCGCAAGTTCCTGGGGCTGCTCATCGTCGCCTGGATTCCGTTCGTCGTGCGCGCCGTCCAGATGTACCTGGCGTCGAACTTCCCGCAGATGTCGATGATCGCGCCGTCGGCGGAGACCTTCCGCCAGTTCCTCGATCAGCAGGGCGTCTTCACCTTCTTCATCACGATCTTCACGGGCGCCGGCCTCATCGCCAACGACCTCCGGGCGAACGCGCTGCAGATTTACCTGTCGAAGCCGCTCGGCCGCCTGGAGTACATCGCCGGGAAGTTCGCGGTGCTGGCGTTCTTCCTGCTGCTCGTCACCTGGCTTCCCGCGACGATGCTGCTCCTCATCCAGGTGATCTTCGCCGGGAACCTCGCGTTCCTGCGGGCAAACCTCTACCTGCTGCCGGCGATCCTCGTGACGACGTGCGTCGAGACCACCGTGCTGTCCCTGGTGATGCTCGCGCTCTCCGCGCTCTCGAAGAGCGCGCGGTTCGTCGGCATCATGTACGCGGGCGCCCTCTTCTTCACGGCGGCCCTCTACGGCGTCGTCTTCGTCGTGACGCGCAACACGGCGTTCTCGTGGATCTCCCTGCAGGCCAGCCTGCAGAACATCGGGGACCTCATCTTCCGCGTCACGCCCCATTACGACACGCCGGCCTGGGCCACGGCCCTCGCCCTCGCGGCCGTCGTCGCCGCGTCCGCGTGGGTGCTGGATCGCCGCGTGCGCGGCGTGGAGGTGGTCACATGACGCCGCTCGTCGTGGCGGACCACCTGTCGAAGTGGTACGGCCAGGTGATCGGCCTGAACGACGTCAGCGTGTCGATTCCGGCGGGCGTGACCGGCCTCCTGGGCCCGAACGGCGCCGGGAAGTCCACGCTGCTGAAGGTCCTCACCGGCCAGCTCAAGCCGAGCAAGGGCACCATCCGCGTGCTCGGCGAGCCGGTGTGGGGCAACCCGCGCATCTTCTTCCGCATCGGCTTCTGCCCGGAGCAGGACGCGTTCTACGACCGGATGACCGGGCTCGAGTGGATCGCCGGCCTCGTCCGCCTGAACGGCCTGGACGAGCGCGCATCGCTCGAGGCCGCACGCGTCGCGCTCGGGCGCGTCGACCTCCTGGACGCCGCCGCCAAGAAGATCGGCAGCTACAGCAAGGGCATGCGGCAGCGCGTCAAGCTGGCGCAGGCCCTCGTCCACGAGCCCGAACTGCTCATCCTCGACGAGCCGCTCGGCGGCATGGATCCCATCGCGCGCCGGCGGACGATCCGGCTCATCAAGGAATGGGCGCGGGAAGGCAGGAGCGTGCTCGTCTCGAGCCACATCCTCCACGAGATCGAGGCGATGACCTCGTCGATCCTCCTGATCAACAACGGGCGCATCCTGGCCGAGGGCGACGTCCACCAGATCCGGGATCTCATCGACGAGCATCCGCACACCGTCAACGTGCGCGCGGCCCGGCCCCGGGACCTCGCCCGCGAATTCCTGACGCGGGACGACGTGTTGAGCCTGAAGCTGGAGCAGGACGCCATCGTCGTGGAGACTTCGACGCCCGACAGTTTCTACCGGTACCTGACGGAACTCGCGGCGTCCGGACAGGCCGGCGAGATCACCGAAGTCACCTCGCCTGACGACAACCTCCAGGCGGTCTTCAAGTACCTCGTCAAATGAGCGACACGAGCCCCGACTTCACCGTGCCGGCACCCGCGGAACCCGCCCAGCCGCCGTCCGTTCCCGGCCCCGGCGCCGCGTCCCGGCAGGCCCCGCCGTTCATGTCGGCCGCCATGCGGGTGTTCGATCTCTCGCTCGGGCAGATGCTCTGGTCGCGCCGGACGATATTCCTCGCGCTCATCGTCGGCTCGCCGCTGGCGCTGGGTGTCCTGTTCCGCGTCCTCGAAGCGATTGGCGTCGGGGGCGGGATCCGGATGGGCGGGGCCAGCGTCGCCGGGTCGACCGTCTTCGGCGGCATGATCTGGCTGCTGTACCTCCGGTTCATCGTCCCCGTCCTCGGGGTCTTCTACGGCACGGCCCTGATGGCCGACGAGGTGGACGACAAGACAATCACCTACCTGTTCGTCCGGCCTGTTCCGCGCGGCGCGGTCCTGGTCGGGAAGTACCTCGCCTATCTCGTGACCACGGTCTTCGTCGTCCTGCCATCGGTCGCCGTGCTCTACCTCCTGGTCGTGCCCCTCGGCCACGGGTCGCTGGCGGCGGCCTTTCCCGCGCTCCTGAAGGACCTGGCGCTGCTCGGCGTGGGCCTCGCCGCGTATGGCGCGGTGTTCGCCTACATCGGCGCCCAGTTCAAACACCCCCTCGTGACGGGCCTGGTGTTCGCCTTCGGGTGGGAGCAGCTGGCGCTGCTCCTGCCGGGGTACCTCCGGCGCCTGACCATCGCCTACTACCTGCAGTCGCTCGTGCCGCACTCGATGCCGGAGGGAGGCCTCGGGAGCGCGCTCCAGGGGCTGTTCCGGGACGTGCTGCCGGTCTGGGTCAGCCTGGTCTGGCTCGCCGGCTACATCGTCGTCTTCCTGGCCCTGGCCGCCAGGACGGCCGGGCGACGGGAATACGTGCTCGAACAATAGTCCGCCGGCGGCCGGCAGGTTTCTGGGAAGACGAGGGAACTTCGAGACCGGCGTGCCGTCTATTCAGATCGGAGGCGCATGACAATGACCGCCAAAACACGATATTTCCTGTTCGGATCGGTGCTGGTCCTCATCCTGGGGCTTTCGATCGGCCTGGTCGCCTACTACGGCGGGATGCCCTCGAGCCTCTTCTCCTCCGGGCCGGGGCCCGCCGAGCTCAAGTACGTGCCCGGCGACGCGGCGGTGGTGGCGTTCGCCAACGTCAAGGACGTGATGAACTCCGAACTCCGCCAGCGGCTCCGCAAGCTGGAGGGGGCGACGGAGGAAGGCCGGAACGAGTTCAAGACCCAGACCGGCATCGACATCGAGCGCGACATCGACCACGTCGTGGCCTGCGCGGGAATGAAGGCGACCGACGGCAGCCACAACGGGCTGGTCGTGGCGACTGGCCGCTTCGACTCGACGAGGCTCGAGGCGCTGGCGGTCCAGCATGGCGGGGCTGCCCAAGACTACAAGGGCACGCGCATCGTCGTGGTGAAGGCTGACGGCGCGCACGGCTCCCAGGGGCACGGCGGCGAGGTCGCGATGGCGTTCCTGGAGCCCGGGGTGGTGGCGCTCGGCAGCGCCGACATGGTGCGCCTCGCCATCGACCGCGGGCACGGCGGCAGCAGCATCCGCGGCAATGCCGAGGTCATGAAGCGCGTCCAGGGCCTGGACAGCCCCAGCATGTGGGCGGTCGGCAGCTTTGACGCGGTGTCGGCCCACGCGACGTTGCCGACTGAGGTCACGGAGCGGATGCCTCCGATTACCTGGTTCACGGCGAGCGGCCGGGTGAACGGCGGCCTGCAGGCGATCGTGAAGGCCGAGGCCAAAGACGAGCAGGGCGCGGCCAACCTGCGCGACATCATCCGCGGGTTCGTGGCCCTCGCGAAAATGCAGACCGACAGCAAGCCTGGCCTGAAGACGATGGTGCCGGACTTCCAGCTCTCGGGCGAGGGGAACGAAGTCGCCATCTCCTTCGCGGTGACCACCGGGATGCTGGACGCGATCGAAGCGGCCCGCGCCAGGACCGGTCACAAGCCGGACGTGGAAAAGGGCGAGCCGAAGCAGTAGCCTCCCAGAGGGCGGTCAGTTCCTCCACGGCCCGGACCGGCACGCGCGCCAGCCCGGGCCGTGCACCGTACGCCTGGCACCGCCCGCGCCGGGCCGCGTGCTCCCGGGCGGTGATCGGGGACGTTTCTCCTGAGCCGTGGTACGCGCCTCGCGGCGCCTTGACTAACGCACGGGCGTCACCTACACTTCTGCCAAACCCAAGGCTCCTGCGCTTCGCCAGGCGACCACGCTTCGCGGTGTGGCGCGCGGTGGACCCGGCCGATCGCCCCGGGGAGGTCTCGCTTCCTGTGACCGAAAAGATCTTCGCCTACGGGACGCTGATGGGGGGATTCGACCGCCTGCGGCGCGCGGGCATCGACACGCGCATGCGGTTCGTCGCGCGGGGGTGGATCACCGGCGCGCTCTACGATCTGGGGCTCTATCCCGTGGCGATTCCCGCGCCGGACGGACGCGTCTGGGGCGAGTTGTACGACGTCGAGAACGACCCGTCGGTGGTCCAGAAGCTCGACGAGATCGAAGGATTCCGCCCCAACGACCCCGACACCAGCCTGTATGTCCGCGCGCAGACGGAGGTCACGCTCGACACCGGCGAGACGGCCACGGCGTGGGTGTACTTCTACAACGCGCCGCTCGGCCAGGGCGGGCGCATCGAATCGGGCGATTACCTGGAGCACCTTCGCGTC
Organism: uncultured Acidobacteriota bacterium; assembly: GCA_963809475.1. Classification (GTDB taxonomy): domain Bacteria; phylum Acidobacteriota; class Vicinamibacteria; order Vicinamibacterales; family JAKQTR01; genus JAKQTR01. The sequence continues at coordinate 291,449 of CAWEJS010000002.1, read as the reverse complement.
AAGTCGTAGGACGCGCGCGCCGAAGCGCGGGCCGCGCGTCTCAGGCGCCGCCGATACGCTCGCGCCGGAGGCGTTCGAGGTACGCCTCGATGGCGGCGTCCACGTGCGGCTGGCGGTCGATGAACTCGACGCCGGCGACGTAGCGGATCCGTTCGTGCCCGATGTCGGCGATGTGGCAGTGAATGACGCGGGCCCTGACCACCACCGAGTCGTCCGCGAGGTGCAGCCGCAGCTCGTGGGCGCTTCCCAGGATCAACGGGAACGCGCACTCCACCTGCGCCCCGTGCCGGCTGATGTCGTAGACGACGATGGGCGCCAGGACACTGACCTCGCCGGTCAGTTTCCCCAAGGTATCGACGCGCGGCGCTCCCCGCTGCTCCGCGTCCATGGGTGCGCACTATACCATGCCCCCGGCTTGATATGATGGCGGGCATGGCGGCCTTCCAGAACCTCATCGACGGGGAGTGGGTGCCGGCGGCGTCCGGAGCGGTGTTCGAGAACCGGAACCCCGCGAACACCGACGACCTCATCGGCCACTTCGCGAAGTCCTCGCGCGCCGATGCCGAGCGGGCGATTGCGGCCGCGGCCCGGGCGTTCGAGGACTGGCGGCTCGTCCCGGCGCCGAAACGGGCCGAGATCCTCTTCCGTGCGGCCCAGTTGCTGGTCGAGCGCAAGGAACGCTTCGCGCGGGACATGACCCGCGAGATGGGTAAAGTGCTCGAGGAGGCGCGGGGGGACGTCCAGGAAGCGATCGACATGACGTACTTCATGGCCGGGGAAGGGCGGCGCCAGCACGGCCAGACGGCGCCCTCCGAACTCCGCGACAAGTTCGCCATGTCCGTCCGTCAGCCCATCGGCGTCTGCGCCATCATCACGCCGTGGAACTTCCCGATGGCGATCCCGTCGTGGAAGATCCTTCCGGCCCTCGTGTGCGGCAACACCGTCGTGCTGAAGCCGGCCACGCTCACGCCGCTGTCGTCCTGGAACTTCGTCAGGGTGCTGGAAGAGGCGGGCCTGCCGCCCGGGGTGATCAACCTGGTCACCGGCGGCGGGGCCGACGTCGGCCACGCGCTGCTCGAGGCGCCGTCGGTCAACGTCGTGTCGTTCACGGGCTCGACCGAGGTCGGCCGGACGGTGAGCACGACGGCGGCGCCCAGCTTCAAGAAGGTCCACCTCGAAATGGGCGGCAAGAACGTCATCATCGTGATGGACGACGCGGACCTCGATCTGGCGGTGGACGGGTGCGTGTGGGGCGGGTTCGGGACGACGGGCCAGCGCTGCACGGCGGCGAGCCGCGTGGCCGTGCACCGCGACGTGTATCGCGCGTTCGTCGAGCGCTACGTCGAGCGGGTGAAGGACCTGCGCGTCGGCGACGGCCTCGACCCCTCCGTCCAGATGGGGCCGTCTGTCAGCCGCGGCCAACTCGAGACGGTGATGCGCTACGTCGGCATCGGGCAGGCCGAGGGAGCGACGCTGGTGGCGGGCGGGCACGCGCTGGACACGGGCGCGTTCGCGAAGGGGTTCTTCCACGAGCCGACCGTGTTCGCCGACGTGGACCCGCGGATGCGCATCGCGCAGGAGGAGATCTTCGGGCCGGTGGTGTCGGTCATCCCGTTCGGGTCCTTCGACGAGGCCGTGGCCATCGCCAACGGGGTCGAGTACGGGCTGTCGGCCTCCATCTACACGCGGGACATCAACCTGGCGTTCCGCGCCATCCGCGACCTGCACACCGGGCTGTGTTACGTGAACGCGCCGACGATCGGCGCCGAGATCCACCTGCCGTTCGGCGGGACGAAGAACACGGGGAACGGGCACCGGGAGGCGGGGGAGGCCGCGCTCGACGTGTTCTCGGAGTGGAAGTCGATCTACGTGGACTTCAGCGGCCGGCTGCAGCGCGCCCAGATCGACACCGCATAGGACACATCATGGAAGACCTGGTGAGACAGCTGCTCGTCGAGCTCGGCGAGGACCCGTCGCGCGAAGGCCTGGCGGGCACTCCGCGCCGGGTGGCGAAATCGCTGGCGTTCCTGACGAGCGGGTACGCCACCGACGTCGCCACGGTGCTCAACAACGCGCTGTTCGACGTGAGCTACAGCGAGATGGTGATCGTGAAGGACATCGACTTCTTCAGCCTCTGCGAGCACCACCTGCTGCCGTTCTTCGGCAAGTGCCACGTGGCGTACATCCCGCGGACGAAGGTGATCGGGCTCAGCAAGATCCCGAGGCTCGTCGACGTCTTCGCGCGGCGCCTCCAGGTCCAGGAGCGCCTGACGAACCAGATCGCCGAGACGATCCAGGACGCGACGAACCCGCTCGGTGTGGCCGTGGTCATGGAGGCCACGCACCTCTGCATGGCGATGCGCGGCGTCGAGAAGCAGCGCTCCTTCGCCGTCACCAGCGCCATGCTCGGCGCGTTCCGGGAGCGCGAACGCACCCGCATGGAGTTCCTCGAGCTCATCCGCCGCCGGGGCGACTGACGGCCGGCCCCGCTGCTATACTGCGATCGATGCGTCAGGCGTGCGTGTTCCTGTTCACGGTGTGTCTCGCAGCCGGCCCCGCTGACGGCCAGACCGGCTCCGCGGCGAAGCGACCCGCGCCATCGGCCGCGTCCGCCCGGAAGGTCGAGGCGGCCGCCGTGGCCTGCCCGTCTCCGCTCGGCAGCGGCGTGGCGACGAAGCGGGTCTTCTGCGACGTCCCGATTGGCCGGACCCCGGCCGACGGCATCGTCATCACCATCCCCCCGCACCGGGGGCCGACCGTGTTGACCTTCGACCTCCACAACCGGCAGGTCTACTCGGAGGACCTCGTGAAGGCGCGGCGGGCGTACGCCCGGCTCACCGCCACGATTGGCGTGCTGACCATGGACAACACGCTCATCACCCGGGCCGTCGTGCAGAGCGAGTTCCGCACGGCCGCGGACCTCTTCGATCGCATCGGCGGGGGAGTGGGCCCGGGCGGGCTCAAGGCGGTGGCGCCGACGGGCATCGAGCCGATCCGGGTCGAGCTGCCGGCCGACGTGGCCGAGGTGTGCGTACTCGGCGAGAAGCTGGCGGCGCGGCGGCCCGACGCCGACGAGATGTTCACCGGGCCGGGCCGTCCGATCGCGCTCATCAGCAATGTGAAGATCGAATACCAGCCCGCCCCGGCGCCGCCGGCGAAGGCCCCGGCAAAGAAGGCCGCGCCGAAGAGGCGTTGAGCCCGCCGGCGCGCGGGACGTTCAGTGCCGGAGGCCTCGATCCGGCGCGTGGTTCGTCGCCATCGCCTTCATCTCGAGCAACTCGATCAGCGCGTCGCACCGCCGGGCGATGCCGTCCTGCTCCAGCAGCGCCTGGCGTTCAATCGGCTCCAGGTCGAGATACTGTGCCAGCGCGTTGATGACTTCCTCGTCCGACAGGTTGGGCGGGAACGGCTGCTCGGGAGACTCGGCCACGGCGGAGAGCAGGTGCTCGAGCCGGTGCTTCTGGCGGCGGACCGACTCGCGCTCCTCCGGCGACATCTGCTCCTCCACGTAGTCGACCGACGCCCGCCGGTACGCGCGCAGCGGCGCCTCCTCCGCGATGACGCGGAACTTCTCGACGCCCCGCAGCACGAGGTTGTAGCGCCCGTCGCTGAGCTCCTCGACGTGCGAGATCAGGCCCACGCAGCCGACGCGGAAGATCGCCGGGCGACCGCTCAGATCGTGATCCCACCCGGGCCGGAGCAGGGAGACGCCGATGAGCCGATCGCCGGCCAGGGTGTCCTTGACCATGTCCCGGTAGCGCATCTCGAAGATGTGCAGCGGCAGGAACACGCCCGGGAAGAGCACCACATCGGGCAGCGGGAATACGGGAATCAGCGTCGTCAACATCGGTGGTCCGGCCGGTCTCGCGGACCCGCCGCGGGGCGGGCCTCCGCGCGGGCTACGCCATCAGGAGCGGGTGCTCCAGGTATCGCCTGAACGTCTGGAGGAAGCGTGCGCCGGCCGCGCCGTCGGTCACGCGGTGATCGACCGACAGCGTCACCTTCATCCGCCAGCCCGTGGCGAGTGCGCCGTCGACGACCACCGGCACCTGGCGCACGGCACCGACGGCGAGGATCGCCGCCTCGGGGGGATTGATGATGGCCGCGAACTCGTCGATGCCCATCATGCCCAGGTTGGAGATCGAGAAGGTCGCGCCGGTGTACTCGTTCGGCTGCAGCTTCCGGGCGCGCGCCCGCTCGGCCAGCGTGCGGGCCTCTTCGGAGATCTCCTCCAGGGGCTTGATGTCGGCATCGCGCAGGACCGGCGTGATCAGGCCGTCCTCGAGCGCGACGGCCATGCCGATGTGGATGCGGGAGAAGAGCGTCACGTGATCGCCGGCGAACGAGGCGTTGATCTCGGGATGCGCCCGCAGCGCGAGCGCCGCCGCCTTCACGACGATGTCGTTGATGCTGATGGGCGACTTCTGTTCGCGGAGCGCCTTGTAGGCATCCCAGACACGATCCATGGCCACGTCGATCGTGAGGTAGAAGTGCGGCACCGGCCCCTTGCTCTGCACGAGGCGCTTCGCAATCGTGCGGCGGATCGTGGACAGTTCGACGTCCTGGCTGTCCGGGCCGGACTCCCGCGACGCCGCCAGCGCTACCGACCGCGCGCGCTGCGGAAGCGCGGCGGGCCGGCCGGATGGCGGCGCGGCCGGCACCTGGGTCAGGGCGGACTCGATGTCCCGCTTGATGATGCGGCCCTGCGGGCCGGTGCCCTGCAGGCTCCCCAGGTTCAGCCCCGCCTCGGCCGCCATCCGCAGCGCGAGGGGAGACGCCTTCACGCCGCGCCCCGTCGGCGCGGGCGATGCGGCGGGCGATGCGGCGGGGGCCTGCGCGGTGGTCGCGACGGCGGGGCGCGACGGGGCGGTCGGCCCCGCGGCCGCGGGCGCGGCCGGACCTGCCGAGGCCAGCAGGGCCGAGATGTCGTCGCCGGCCGCGCCGACGACGGCGATGGGATCGCCCACCTTCACGAACTGGCCTTCCGCCGCGATCAGCTTGAGGATCGTCCCGTTGCCGTAGGACTCCATCTCGACGGTGGCCTTGTCGGTCTCCACCTCCGCGAGCGCCTGGCCGGTCTCGATCGACTCGCCTTCCTTCCGCAGCCAGCGGAGGATGCGGCCCTCTTCCATCGTGTCGCTCAGTTTCGGCATCACTACGCGAGAAGCCATGATCTGATCCTTGTCAGAAGCAAGAAGCAAGAAGCAAGAAGCCCCGAGTCAGTCGAGGTACAGCACCTCCCGCACCGCCGCGATGAGACGGGCGGTCGACGGCATGGCCATGTGCTCGAGGTTCTTGGCGTACGGCATCGGCACGTCGATGCCCGTGACCCTCGTGACCGGGGCGTCGAGGTCCCCGAAGGCGTCCCGGTGGACCTGGTACGCGATCTGGGCGCCAAGGCCCGCGTAGGGCCACCCCTCCTCCAGGATCACGCACCGGTTCGTCTTCCTGACCGACTCGAGGATCGGCGCGTCGTCGAGCGGCCGCAGCGTGCGGGGATCGACCACCTCGCACGAGACACCGTCCGCCGCGAGCGCCTCGGCCGCCTTGAGCGCCACCGTCACCATCTTCGACCACGCGATGACCGTCACGTCCGTGCCCGGGCGCTTCACCTCGGAGACCCCGATGGGCACGGTGTACTCCTCGTCCGGCACCTCGCCCTTCGAACCGTAGAGCGTTTCCCCCTCGAAAAAGATGACCGGATCGTCGTCCCGGATCGCGCTCTTCAGGAGGCCCTTCGCATCGTACGGCGTCGACGGGGCCACCACCTTCAGCCCCGGCACGTGCGCGTACCAGGACTCAATCGACTGCGAGTGCTGCGCGGCCAACTGGTGCGCCGCGCCGCCGGGCCCCCGCACGACGAGGGGAATCTTGAACTGCCCGCCCGACATGTAGAACATCTTGGCGGCCCCGTTGATGATCTGGTCCATCGCGAGCAGCGAGAAATTCCAGGTCATCATCTCGATGATCGGCCGCAAGCCGACCATGGCCGCGCCCACGCCGATCCCGGTGAACCCTTCCTCGGTGATCGGCGTGTCGATGATGCGCCGCTCGCCGAATTCCTGGAGGAGCCCTTTGCTGACCTTGTAGGCGCCCTGGTAGACGCCCACTTCCTCGCCCATCAGGAAGACCGCCGGATCGCGGCGAAGCTCCTCGCGGAGCGCCTGGTTCAGGGCGTCACGGTAGGTGATGAGTGCCATGGCGTTATCGCTCGCTCCGAGTGAAGGGGCCGTAGGGCATGGAGTACACGTCCTCGAACAGCGCGTCCGGCGACGGCTCGGGGCTCGCGTCCGCGAACTGGATCGCCTGGTCCACCACGCCGCGCGCCTTCCGGTCCAGCTCCTCGATGAGCGGCTGGTCGGTGACGCCCGCGCCGGTCAGAATGCCGGCGTAGGCCCTGATCGGGTCCTGCTCCTTCTGCTCCTGCACCTCTTCTTTGGTGCGGTAGTGGCCGTGGACCGGGTCGGACATCGAGTGGCCCATGAAGCGGTAACAGCGCGCTTCGATCAGGGTCGGGGCGCTCTCCCGCCTGGCCAGGCCGACGGCCCGCCCGACGACGTCGCGGACGGCGAGCACGTCCATGCCGTCCACCGTCTCGCTCGCCATGTCGTAGGCGCACGCCCGCTGCGCCACGTCGTAGATCGCCGAGGCGCGCTCGATGGCCGTGCCCATCCCGAACCGGTTGTTCTCGACGACGTAGACGACGGGGAGCTTCCAGAGCGCCGCCATGTTCATCGACTCGTGGAACGCGCCGATGTTCACCGCCGCCTCTCCGAAGAACACGAGCGTCACCTGGTCGCGCTGCAGGTACTTCGTTGCGAACGCCACGCCGGTGGCCAGCGGAATCTGGCCGCCGACGATGGCGTGGCCACCGAGCAGCCCGTGCTCCCGGTCGAAGAGGTGCATTGAGCCGCCCTTGCCCTTCGAGATGCCGTCCCGGCGCCCGAAAAGCTCCGCCATCACGCGGCCCGGGTCGGTGCCCTTCACGAGCGCGTGCACGTGATCGCGGTAGCCCGCCAGGATGTAGTCGTCGGGCCGGAGCGTCGACAGCGCGCCAATCGAGACGGCCTCCTGGCCGATGTAGAGATGGCAGAACCCCCCGATCTTCTGCAGGGCGTACATCTCGGCGGTCCGCTCCTCGAAGCGGCGCCCCAGGAGCATCTGGTAAAGCATGTCGATGAGCTGGGCCTTCGGCGTCGCCTCCAGCTGGCGGGTGACGTGGTCGGCTTGTGTGGGTGTGGACATATCCGGCTGTGCCTTCCCGTCGATCTGCGCGGCCCGGGCCACGGGGCGGCTAGTTGCCGCCTGCCGGCTCCCGCCCGGCTTCCTCGTACGCGTTGGTCTGCTCGTCGGCATGGTAGGAACTTCGCACCAGGGGACCGCACTCGACGTGCCCGAAGCCCATGTTCATCGCAGTGGCCCGCAACATCTCGAACTCGTCCGGGTGATAGTACCGCGTCACCGGCAAGTGGGCGGCCGATGGGCTGAGGTACTGCCCGATCGTCACGATGCCGACGCCTGCCGCGCGCAGGTCCGCGAGGGTCGCGACCACCTCGTGCCAGGCTTCGCCGAGGCCGACCATGATGCCGGACTTCGTGGCAACGTGGGGCGCCCACGACCGGGCGCGCTCGAGCAGTTCGAGCGTCCTCGGGTAGCGGCCGCCCGGCCGGGCATAACGATAGAGTCGAGGCACGGTTTCCGTATTGTGGTTGAGCACGTCGGGGCCGGCCTCCAGCACCGTCCTCAGCGCCGGCTCGGAGCCCCTGAAGTCGGGAATCAACACCTCGATCCGGCATTCCGGCCGGGCCGCCCTGATCAGCCGAATCGTCTCGGCGAAGATCGACGCGCCTCCATCCTCCAGGTCGTCGCGGTCCACGGAGGTGATGACCACGTAACGGAGGGCCATGCTGCGGACCGCGCCGGCGACGCGCGCCGGCTCGTCGCGGTCCAGGCCCGCCGGCTTGCCGTGCTGCACCGCGCAGAAGCCGCACGCCCGGGTGCACACGTCGCCGAGGATCATGAAGGTCGCGGTGCCGCGGTGCCAGCAGTCGCCGATGTTGGGGCAGTGAGCCTCTTCGCAGACCGTGTGCAGGCCCTGGTCGCGCATGAGGCCCTTCAGGCGGAGGTAGCCCGGCGAGCCTGGCGCGCGCACCTTGAGCCACTCGGGCTTCGGCACCCGCTGGCGCAGCGCGTGGACGGGAATCGTGGTGCTCATGGCGTCCGGCGGCGCCTGGCGAACGGCCGGCCCGCAGCCTCCAGACTCGTGCCTGACGAGCCGGCTCGGAGCGGCCGCCGCATGGCGCGGCGCACGATAGAACCTCGGGCGTCGATCATACACTAGAGGCACAGCGCTCACCGGCGCGCGTAGCCGGGGTCAGATCCGTAGTCGGGCTCAGACCCGGATCTGACCCCGGGGCCTGCCGTGAGGGACCCGTTCCGATGGCGCGAGGCCAGGACTTGACAGCCGAGGAGACAGTGGGTAGTTTGAAGGGGTGAAACACGCTTCCGTATAGTGGAAATTGTGCAGTGGTGAGACCCGCTTCGTCGAACATCCCCTCGGCCGCGCAGACGTCCATCGACAAGGCGCTCGAGGTCTGCGAAGCACTGAGCCTCGCCCCGTCCGGCCTCCCGCTCACCGAGGTGGCGCGCGCCCTCGACTTGCCGCGCCCGTCCGTGCACAGGCTCCTGGCCGTGCTCAAGCGACGCGGTTACGTGCGCCAGGACGAGGAGTCTCAACGCTACAGCCTGACGCTCAAGATACTCGACCTGAGCTTCCGGCTGCTCGGCCGTTCGGAACTGCGTCTGCACGCCTACCCGGTGCTCCGGGAGTACGTGCTGCGCGGCCGGCCGCGGACGTTCGTGGCCGTGCCTGCCGATGGGGAAGTCACGTATGTCTGGGCGGCGGGCCCGGATGAAGCCGCCATGCGCACCGCGCACGGCCGGCGGATGCCCGCGCACTGCGCGGAGTACTTCGACGGCGCGTCCCAGGGGGCCAGGCGCCTGAGCTGCCTGAAGCTGGGCGGGGCCGCGGACCTCACGGCCGGGGAACGGGCCCTGATCCGGATGGATTCGCCGGCCGCTCAAGGGGCGCAGCGGTTGTTCTGCACGTGCGCCCCGGTGTATGACTACACAGGGCGGGAGGTTGCGAGGGTCGGCGTGTTCGGCCACGGGCCCGATGACGGCCCGATCCTGACCGAGCACAACCGGGAGGCCTGGGATCTCGGGCGGCGTGTGTCGACGAGGCTGGGGTTTCTGCCAACCGAGACGTTGGCGCATCACTGAGTCGCGTGCGGGCTCGGGGCGCGAGGTCGCATGAGCGAGGAGGACGATCGTGGCATATATCATCTGTGAGCCGTGCATCGGAACCAAGGACACCGCCTGCGTAGACGTCTGCCCGGTCGACTGCATCCATCCGCGCAAGGACGAGCCGGAGTTCGCCGCCGCGGAGCTGCTCTACATCCATCCCGACGAGTGCATCGACTGCGGCGCGTGCGTGCCGGCGTGCCCGGTCGAAGCCATCTTCGTGCTGGACGAAGTGCCGGACAAGTGGAAGAGCTACATCGCGATCAACGCGGAGCACTATCAGAAGTAGATTGGCTGCTGACGCTGCAGCGAGGATGCCGTCATGGGTGTGATTGACCACCGGTACGCCGACAACATCGTCACGACGAACGTGGACGCGCTGCTGGCGTGGGCTCGAAAGAACTCGCTGTGGCCGATGACCTTCGGCCTGGCGTGCTGCGCCATCGAGATGATCGCCGCCGGGGGGCCGCGCTTCGACATCGCGCGCTTCGGGTCGGAGGTCTTTCGCCCCTCGCCGCGGCAGGCGGACCTGATGATCGTCTCGGGCACGGTGACGAAGAAGATGGCGCCGATCCTGCGGCGCCTGTACGACCAGATGCCCGAGCCGAAATGGGTGATCTCGATGGGCAGCTGCTCGAACGCCGGCGGGCCGTTCCCGACGTACAGCGTGCTCCAGGGCGTCGACAAGGTGGTGCCGGTCGACGTCTACGTCTCCGGCTGTCCTCCGCGCCCCGAGGCCCTGTTTTACGGCTTGATGCGGCTGCAGGACAAAATCGCGAAGGAGAACACCGTCTTCCGGAGGGAGCGGTGGATTCCGGTCGGCGGCTCGGAGCCGGTCGTGGTGGAGGAGCGCGGCTGATGATCAAGGACTTCCTGAAATCGCTCTTCCTGGTGGATCTCGTCAAGGGCCTCTGGGTCACGCTGAAGTACACGCCGCAGCCGGCGTTCACCTTTCAGTACCCGTCCGAGCGCCGGCCCGTCGCGCCGCGTTTCCGGGGCCTCCTGCGGCTGCAGGTCGACCCGGACTCCGGCGCGCAGGTCTGCATCGTCTGCGACCAGTGCGCGAAGGCGTGTCCCGACGACCTCCTCTCGCTCGGGGGACATCGTGAGCCCGGGATGAAGCTGAAGGCCCTCGACTATTTCGACTTCAACGTCGCGCGATGCAGCTTCTGCGGGCTGTGCTCGGAGGTCTGTCCGACGAAGCCGATCAAAGCCCTCGTCCACAGCGAGGACTACGAGCTCGGCTCCTACAGCCGGGCCACCCAGATTCTGCGCATCGACGACATGTACGACGGGCTGCCGATCACGCAGGTACACACACTAGGCTGGAAGCGGGGGAAACTGTTTCCTCCCGCCTCCCCGATCGACTATCCTTGGGAGAACGGATCCACAATTCACCCTATTCGCGGAGGTCGCATGCCTGCCAGCGCTCGCCCCCCTTTGGCGCTGCTCACGGCGCTCGTCGCAGTCCTGCTCTTCGTGGCGGTCGAGGCCTTCTCACCGCCGGACACCCCCGACATCCAGCTTCAACTCGGCCGGCTCCTCTACGCGGAGGGGCGCTACGGCGAGGCCCTGACGGCATTCCAGTCCGCCGTCGGTTCGCAGGAGCCGCGGGTCCGCCTGCCTGCCAGGATTGGGCTCGTGCAGTCGTTCCTGCGGGTCGGGAACTTCTTGAAGGCCCGGACCGAGGCCGCGACGCTGCACGCGGAGGGCAGCGGCGACGCAAGGGCGCTCGCCGTGTACGGCGACGCGCTCTGGTCGTCGGGCCTCTTCGGTGACGCCGATCAGGCGTACCGGGAGTCGCTGGCGCTCGGCCCGGCCGAGCCGCGCGGGCACAACGGCGTGGCGAGGATCCTGATGGCCCGAGGCCGGTTCGACGAGGCCATCGGGCACAGCAGACAGGCGGTCGGGCTGTCCCCGCGTGAGGCCGAGTTCCACCAGACGCTCGGCAACATCTACGAGCGGCAGGGCCGGTACGACGTCGCCGCCGCGTCCGTCAGCACCTTCATCAACCTGCTGCCGAAGGGGATCGCCGACAGCCGCGCCGCGCTGGCAGGCGCGGAGATGAGGTTCCTGGCCTCGTTCGGGAGCAAGGCCCCGTACGAGTTCGTGTCGGATCCGGATCAGGTCTACACGCTCCCGTTCCGCCTCGACGAGGAGAAGATCATCATCCAGGGCCGCATCAACGGCAGCCGGCCGATGGACTTCGTCGTCGACACCGGCGCGGAGCTGACGACGGTGTCGCGGGCCACCGGCGAACGCCAGGGCGTGCAGCCGGTGACGTACACCATCAGCGCCGGGATCGGCGAGGTCGGGCTGCGGGGGCTCCAGCTGGGGCGGATCGACAAGCTCGAGTTCGGCCCGCTCAAGGTGAAGCGCGTGCCGTGCATCCTCAAGAGCCCCGCGCTTCGCGACCTTCCGGTCGCAGAGGGTGAGAGCCTGTCGCCGCTCGCAATGGGGCTGTCGATGACCGTGGACTACGCGCGCCGGGTGCTGACGCTGGCGAAGCGCCTCCCCGACGAGGGGCCGGCCGACGTCACGATGGAGCTCTGGATGAACCGCCTCGCGACCGTTCGCGGGACGGTCGGCGACGCGCATCCGAAGAGCTTCGTCGTCGACACGGGCGGCCAGGTGATCTCGATCAGCACGGACACGGCGCAGGTGCTCCCGCCGATTGACAGGCGGAAGATCGCGCTGAAGGTCTACGGCGCGTCGGGATGGGACCGCGACGCGTACCTGCTCCCCGGTGTGGACCTCGCCTTCAACGACATCCGGTTCAGGAAGATGTCGGTCGTCGTGCTCAACCTCCGCGCTCCGAGCGTGCTGCTCGGCTACGAGCTCGGCGGGATCATCGGCCACCGGTTCCTGAGCCCGTACCGCGTGTCCATCGACCTCGGCCGCGCGGAGCTCCGCCTGACCAAGTCCTAGCAGACTGAATCGCCCCGGGGAGGCATGCCTCCCCGGGGCGATCGCATCACGCGCGGCTCCACGCCCCCGGCGGCGGGCCGCTGGCGCCCGACTCTAGAAGTCGTACCCGATCCAGAACTGCACCCGCGGCTTGCGCCAGCCCGCGCCCCCGCCGTCCGCGCTCGCGAAGACGACGTCTTCCCAGCCCTTGTTGAACAGGGTCCGCCAGGACCAGTCGATGTGGATGGGGAACCCGAAGGCGAACGTCTCCAGTCCGACACCGTACGACGCGCGGCCGCCTACGAGGCGGAATCCCTTGATCGAGACCGGGTCGCCGTACGTGTACGACACGGCGCCCGTGGTCTCGTCGTAGGTGTAGCCCGTGACGGGCGCCGTGACTTCGCTCGCGCGCGTGGAGAACTTGAAGCCTGTGTTGTTCCACCAGGCGCCGCCGACGTTGAAGAAGGCCACGCCACGGACCCCGCCGAGCACACCGATGGGGGTCGCCATGGCGTTGATCAGCGGGAGCCGGAGCTCGGCATTCCCATAGATCGAGTTCTGGCCGACGAACTCCAGGTAGTCGTACCCGCGCATGTCGGCGTTGCCGCCGTAGTACGTGAAGGACGGGTTCTGGCCCCAGCTGCGGTAGCCCCGCCCGCGCACCGCCAACAGGCCCGACGACCCGATCTTGAAGTATTTCCGCAAGTCGAGGTCGACAGCCTGCCAGGACAGCGTCTTGCTGCCGATCTTCGGTGCGATCTCGTAGGCCAGACGCATCGTGCTGCCCGAGAGCGGGCCGAATTCGCGGAAGATGGTCGTTTCCTGCACGAAGGCCACGGAGAGCGGCACGTACCAGCCGTTCCGGTACAACGAACTGCCGTAGATCGACTGCTGGTACTCCTGGGCGATCTGCTCGAGCGTGGAATCGTTGTACTGCTCACGCACGTAGCCGAACCCGCCGGAGAGCTCGATCCGGCGGTAGCGGTCGAACGGGTAGATCCCGTAGACGGCCCCCCCGCGGCTGCTGCGCACCGAGGTCGCGTAGTCCCGGTCGAGGTAATCGTAATAGGCGTCGTAGTACACGCCGCTGGTGTTGCCGTAGTAGAAGACGTCCTGCCAGTAGCCCTGGACGGCGTAGTTCAGGCGGTGCTCGAGGTTCACGACGGTCACGCCCACCATCCGGTATTGCGACATCTCGGCCACGTAGGCGTCGACGCGCCGGTCGCCGAGCACGTCGGCGAACGAAATCGCCGACCCGCCGAACAGGTTCGTGCCGCTCGTGACGCCCAGGCTCAGCGACGGGCGTCCGTCAAGGAAGAGCTTGTCCCAGCTGCGCTTCTTCCGCTTGTTGTCCGCGACGAGCGTGTGGCTCAGCGGCGCCTGGAAGTCGATGACGGGGCCGGGCGCGCCGAAGTCCGAGCTGGCCGCGGTCAGCAGCGCCTCCTTGCGGTCCATCGTGTGGAGCTCGTATCCCCCCTTGTAGTAGGACACGAACGCCACCCTCGACGTCTGCCCCTCGCGCAGGACCACCGGCGAGAAGTTGCCCCCGAGGGCGTCGGTCCACTGCTTCAGCTCGCCGTTCTTCAGGCCGAGCGTCCACAGGTTGAAGATGCTGCCGTTGCGCGCCACGTCGGGCTCGACCGGCGTGTTCGGATCGGTCGCCGTCGACGGGAAGATCAGGGTGTCGGCGTCCAGGAACCGCGCGGCCGCGTCGTCGTGGGTGCCGAACGTCAGCTGGGTCTTCTTCCCCGTGGCGAGGTCGATCCTGAACAGCTTCTCGTTCCCGCTCACCCGGGCCAGGTAGACGATGGACTTGCCGTCGGGCGCATAGGCCGGGGCGTAGTTCGCGATATCGTCCTTGGTGATGTTGGTGACCTTCTCGCTCGCGATGTCGAGGCTGAAGATGTCCGCGAACCCGCCCTGCATGGCGGAGAAGGCGATCGCCTTGCCGTCGGGCGAGAAGCTCGGCGACTCCGGTTCGTCGACCACCGTCAGGTCGATGCGCTGTTCGATCTTCCGGGTCAGCACGTTCTGGATGACGATGGACTTCGACTTCGCGCGCCGGACGACGTAGGCGAGCCGGTCGCCGGCCGGCGACCAGCTCAGCCAGGGAATCGTGATCCACCGCTCGCCGGGCGTCACGAGGTAGTCGAACCCCATGCCCTGGTCGAAGCCCGGCGTGAGGTTCCGGATGATCTTCCCGTCCTTCGCCGAAAGGAGGGCGATGTCGACTTCCTGGTCCCGGTAGTTCAGCGTGACGGTGGCGAGCAGGTCCCCCGACGGCGACGGCTCGATGGTGAGCGCGCTCCCGTAACGCGTCTTCTCGGGCTTCGGCGCCAGGTTCCTTCCGTAGTCCGCCGGGGTCTCCTTGTCGCGGAAGGGCTTGAACCGCGCCTTGAGGTACCGGTCGAACTGCTGGTCGAACTCCTCCCCGGTCAGCTGAAAGGCTTCCTTGTAGGCGCCCTCGCCGCCGCCCACGATGCCCTTCCGCATCGAGAACATGAACTGGCGCAGCCCCTCCTTGCCCCACTTCGACTCGATGAACTCGAAGGCCGCGTGGCCCAGGTTGTAGACGAGCCGCGGGTTGCTGGTCTCGCCGTACCCCTCGAGGCCGCTCATCTTCGGGATGATGTCCGCGATCGCCGCGTCCCGCACGGTCATGAGATCGATGGGCCGCCAGATCCCGGTCATGTAGTCCGACAGGCCCTCCGATACCCACAGCGGCATCGTCTGCCTGAGGAGCGACTGCGGGACGATGTCGAACTCGAAGATGTGCGTCAGCTCGTGCACGATGAGCCGGTAGAGCAGGTCAGGGGGACTGTCGAGGGGGATCAGGACGCGATTGTGATCCGACTCGGCGAACGCGCCGACGCCTTCCTGGGCCGCGCCGGAGATGACGTTCTGCTGCTCGAACTCGCTGTGCGTCTTGAAGAGGATCAACGGCACCTTGAACGCGAGGTCGTGCTTCAGCTCCGCGCTGATCTGCTGATAGGCGCTCTCGGCGTAGCCCGCCACCCGCTCAAGGTGTTTGTCGAGTGCAGGGTAGTAATAGATCTCGAAGTGCTCGGTCTTGTAGATCTGCCAATCGAACCGGTCATAGCGCACCAGGTTCTTGCCGTAGTAGGGGACGTACGGCGTCTGGGCTGCCGCCGGCCCGGCCGTGGACACCACGGCGAGGGCGACGAGGGCAGCCAGCCAGAGCGCCATCACCGGGCGCGTCGGGCGCTTACGCATACCACCACCTCGCGGACCATATTCAGGAGCGTTCTGACATCACCTGCCATGTTAGCGTCACTGTGACGCGTCCGCAATCCCGGGGGTCCCGGGGATCCCCGCCTCCCGTTTCCGCTTCCCCGGCGGCCGCAGCTGCGCCACACTAGAGCGAGGGCAGGTGAACGCTCCGGCCGGGCTGGCCGGCGCGCGCACCACCGGGTCGCCTCCCGCCCGGGCGCGGGGAGCAGTCAAAGGACGGACGATGAGCACGCGATGGATGCTGGCGGCCGCCGCCGCCGTGGGCCTGGCGGCCGTGGCGATCAACGGGGCGGGGCGCGGGGTGTGGACGTCGGGTGGAGACGCCCGCGTGGTCTGCGATCCGAACGCCAAGAGCGCCAACGTCGACTTCACGCTGAAGGACCTCAACGGCGGTGACGTCAAGCTGTCGGCCTTCAAGGGCCAGGTGATCCTGCTGGACTTCTGGGCCACCTGGTGCGGGCCGTGCAAGCTCGAAATCCCGTGGTTCGTGGAATTCCAGCAGAAGTACAAGGACAGGGGCTTCACCGTGGTCGGCATCTCGGCGGACGACACGATCGACAAGCTCAAACCCTTCGCCGCCGAGTTCAAGATGAACTACCCCGTGCTCCTGGGGCTCGGCCGGGACGACGTGTCCGACGCATTCGGGCCGATCTACGGACTGCCCACGACGCTCCTCATCAGCCGCGACGGCAAGATCTGCAGGAGACACATGGGGCTCGCGTCGAAGGCCCAGTTCGACAAGGAGATCCTCGGGCTCCTGTAGTATGATCGGGCCGTGGCGTTGAAGGGAATTGCGCAGGGGCGCCTGGCCTGCGGGTGCCGGTTGAGCTTCCGGGAAGGGGTGGAAGGCAGCCCCGTCACGGTCATGCTCGACATGAAGTCGCCGTCCTGTGCGGTGTCGTGGCACGTGAGCGGGCTGCCGCTCTACGACTACCGCGAGGCGATCAGGATGCCGACGCGCCTTTTGCCGCCGCGGGAAGAGGGGTTCGAGGAAGAGGGCTGAGGTCCGGCCGGGAGGCCGGGCCCCGTCAGGAATGCGGGCCGCCGGGAGACCGGCGGCCCGTTTGCGTTTCGGCGGTCGGCGTGATCCGGCGCTCGTCCTGGAGCGCCCGGCGCAGCAGGAACTCGATCTGCGCGTTCAGGCTGCGCAGTTCGTCGTTGGCCCACCGCTGCAGCGCCTCGTGCAGCTCGGGATCGACCCGGAGCAGGAACGTCTTCCGGTCAGCCACGGCCGGCCTACTGATACAGCGAACCCGTGTTCACGACGGGCTGGGCGGCCCGCTCGCCGCAGAGGACCACCAGCAGGTTGCTCACCATCGCCGCCTTGCGCTCCTCGTCGAGGTGTACGATGCCCTTCTCGTTCAGGCGTTCCAGGGCCATCTCGACCATGCCCACGGCACCTTCCACGATGCGGGTGCGGGCCGCGATGATCGCCGACGCCTGCTGCCGCTGCAGCATGGCCGCGGCGATTTCCGGCGCGTACGCCAGGTGGCTGATCCGCGCCTCGATGACCTCGACGCCCGCCTTCGCCAGCCGATCCTGAATCTCGGTCTTCAGGTGGGCCGCGACCTCAGCCGTGTTGGCTCGGAGCGAGAACTCGTGCTCGACGTGAGAGTCGTAGGCGTAGCTCGTCGACAGGTTGCGCAGAGCGGCCTCGCTCTGCACGTGCACGTAGTTGTTGTAGTCGTCGACCTCGAAGCACGCCTCGGCCGTCTCCACGACCTTCCAGACCACCACGGCGGCGATCTCGATCGGGTTGCCCTCGCTGTCGTTCACCTTCAGACGCGGCGTCTCGAAATTGCGGATGCGCTGGGAGATGCGGCGCTTCGTGTAGAAGGGGTTCGCCCATCGCAGGCCGGGCGTCTTCACGGTGCCGACGTACTTGCCGAAGATCTGCAGGACCTTGGCCTCGTTCGGGTTCACGATGAAGAACCCGCCCCAACACAGGAGGTTGAGGGCGAAGACCACGACCCAGAAGACCACCACCCAGGCGTTCGACGGCGGCTGGACCGCCGAGATGAACCTGAGGACGGTGACGACGAGGACGGCCAGCTGGACGGGCAACATGACCCACCCCGACATGGCTTTCGACTCGATTTCGCGGACCATGGACGGACCTCCTTGAATGCTTTCGAAATGATATCACTATGAAATCTCTCTGTCAACCGCCGTCCCGCCCGTCCCGGTGGTGAGGGGCCAGGCCCCTCACCACCGGGAGGCGGCCGATCCGGTGGCGCGAGCGGGTATCATGGGCGAGTGCGTAACGGAAGTTCCTGGCGGCTGGCGGTTGGAGCGGCGGCGGTGACCGCGGCGGCCGTGCTCTTGTCGGGAGGCTGCTACCAGCCTACGCCCCGGCCCATCACCATCCAGGACCGCTCCATCACCGTCGAGAACCAGTCGTCCGATGCGTGGCAGAACGTCGAGGTGTGGGTCAACGACCACTACCGCGTCACAAGGTGGCGCATGGCGCCGGGAGAGCGGTTCAGCATCCCCCTGGACGCGTTCGTGGCGGGATTCGGACAGCGATTCAACCCGGCGAGGCAGGTCCTGCGGGGCATCGAGGTGACCGCGTCCGCCGCCGACGGCGGGCCGGTCAGGCTCGTGTGGGGAACCGGGCGGCGGCGGTAGAATCATGGCGCGCGGGCCTGCGTCCCGCGCGCAATCGAGGGGAAGCCATCGTGGCCAAGCTGAAGTCGGAAGTCGAACTCACCTGCCCGTGCTGCGGTTCGACGCTCGTCGTCGACAAGAACCTGGACCGGGTGGTCTCCCACACCGAGCCTCCGAGGGGCGACCGGCCGGATCTCGACCGTGCCGCCCAGCTGGTCGACGAGGAGAAGGCCAGGCGGGAAGCGATCTTCCAGCAGTCCGTCGAGTCGCAGAAGACCCGCGGGGATGCGCTGTCGAAGCGGTTCGAAGAGGCGCTGAAGCAGGCGCGAGAGGAACCGATCACGAAGCCGACGCGCGATTTCGATCTCGACTGACCCAGGAGCTCACGTCGGTTGAGGCCGTTCGCTCCGGGCTCACGCAGGCTGAAGCCTGCGGGCTCCACCCGGCGCATGGTCAACTCACGTGAGCGCCGGCGTAGGTGCCGCGCGGCGCGTGCCGGGAGGCCACCGGAAGTCCACCTGGTAGCCGGACCTGGTGAATGGGCCCGGCAGCGCGGTCCACGCCTCCCGCCCCGGGTACCGCACGGGTTTCCGATCGGGGTAGCGCGCCTTGAACGCCCGGTACCAGGCCCGCCAGCGCGAGGCCCTCTTCCGGTCCATGCGGATCCGGCGGTGCGGGAAGTCGATCAGCATCTGCTCGACCTTCCAGATGTTCTTCTCGGAGAGCCGCCAGTCGTACGCTCCGAGCTCCCTGCCGAGGTCGACGACGGCGTAGGCCGTGATGCACCCGGTCAAGTCCACGTACGGTTCGAAGTAGCTCATGGCGAGGGCGCGCGCGGTCCTGAAGACCGGCTTCCTGCCGTGCAGCCCGGGGTCGCGGGAACGCGAGACCGAGCCCCACCGCCCTCGGCTCCGGTATGCGAAGATCACGTGCTCGAGCTTGTCGACCGACTCGAAGCTCAGCACGAGGGGCGGATAACCGTGCTGCTCGAGAATGACAGCCGCCGCGAGTGCCGCCTCGAGGCAATGGACGATCTTTCGCCGTGCGACGCCTCTGAAGCTGCGGAGCGTCTTGCCCTCGGGCCCGCGCTCGTCGTTGTAGGGGAGGCCGTTCAGGAACGCCTGCACCCGTGCCGGCGTGTCGAGCCGGCGAATCAGCCTGCGCTCGGCCGGCGTGAACGCGACCGGCCACGGCGGTGCCGCCTTCACGGCACCCCGGCGGCCGCCCGCCCCGCGTGCAGCGCCTTCAGGTTGGTCTCGACGACCTTGGCGCCCTTCACGGCGAAGAGCGTTTCCACGAAGTGCTCGATCGTGTGGAACGCCACCGGCAGCAGCGGCGACGCCGCGCCCACCATCACCATATTGGTCGCGCGAGCCGAGCCCGCCTGCCTGGCCAGCGTGTCGGCGTCGACCAGGATTGCGCGCGGGAGCGTCCGGATCGCCGCGAGCACCTCGTCGATCGGCGGGTAGTCCGGGATATTGACGACCGGGTTGGTGGCCGAGATCACCGTACCGTCCTCCGACAGGAACTCCAGGTAGCGCAGGCTCTCGATCGGCTCCATGCTCAGGATCATCGCCGCCGTGCCGCGTGGGATGAGGTCGCTGGCGATCGGGCCGCTGGACAGGCGCAGGTTCGCGAGGACGGCGCCGCCGCGCTGCGACATCCCGTGCACCTCGGACTGCTTGACGGCCAGGCCCTCCTGCATGGCGCTCGACGCGATGATCGCCGAGACCGACAGCACGCCCTGGCCTCCGACGCCCGCGAGAATGATGTCGTACTTCATCGTCGGCTGCTCCTAACCCCGGAGCTCACGTCGGTTGAGGCCGTTCGCTCCGGGCTCGCGCAGGCTGAAGCCTGCGGCTCCATCCGGCGCATGGTCAACTCACGTGAGCGCCGGTGTGGGCCGAGGCCGCTTTCTCGCGCCGGCCGCGCTTGGCGGTCTCGATGCACTCGCGCACCGCGATGACCACCGACAGGCCGCGGTACTCGACCTCGCGCCGCAGGATCTCGGTATTTTCCGCCACCCGGCGCGGGTGCGCTTCGATGACGCGGAGGTGCTCCGCGGGCACGCCGAGGCCGCGCACGAGCGCCTCCAGTTCGGACGACGACAGGATGGTCGGCTGTCCCCCGGTCATCGCCACGGTCTTGTTGTCGAGGATGACCAGCGTCATCGGCGTGTCGGATTCCACCGCGTCCATGAGCGGCGTGACCCCCGAGTGCAGGAACGTGCTGTCACCGATCACGGCAATCACGGGGTGGAACCCCGCGTCGGCCGCGCCCTTCGCCATGCCCACGGAGGCTCCCATGCAGACGCAGGTCTCGATGGCGTTGTACGGCGGCAGGGCGCCCAGCGTGGAACACCCGATGTCGGCCGTCACCACGGCGCCCGGGAACGACGCCAGCACGGCGGTGATCGAGTGGAAGCTGTCGCCGTGCGGGCACCCCGCGCACAATTGCGGCGGGCGATTCGGCAGCGCGAGGCCCGGGACGGCCACGCCGGCCCGCGCGGGCAGGCCCAGCGCCGCCCTCACGATGTCGGGGTTGAGTTCGCCGTCCGGCGGCACCTCGCCCGACTCGCGGCCCTGGATCTCGACCATGGCCGGCGGCACGATGCCGCGCAGCGCGCGCTCCACGTAGGGATAGCCCTCCTCGAGCATCAGGACGCGGGTCAGCGGGGCCACGAATGCGCGGATCGCCTCCGCGGGGTACGGGTACGCCCCGACGTGCAGGTGCGCGGGCCGCGCCGGCAGGTCGTCGAGGTTCTCGGCGAAGTAGTTGCGCGCCAGGCCCGTCGTGATGACACCGAACCGCTTCGCCGGGTCGCGTTCGACCGAGTTGAAGGGCGAGGCCGCGGTGTACTGCCTGATGTCGCGCTGCCTGTCCAGCAGCGCGCGCCACTGCCGGCGGGCGTTGCCCGGCAGCAGCACCCACGCGGCGCTCCCGCCCTGCTTGTGCGGCGGGTTCTCCGACCGCGCGTCGCGGGTCTGCACGATGCCGCGGCTGTGCGCGAGGCGCGTCACGAGGCGGATCATGACCGGGATCTGGAAGCGTTCCGAGGCGTCGAACGCCTCACGCGTCATGTCGTAGCATTCCTGGTGGGACGCCGGCTCGAGGCAGACCACCCGCGCGAAGTCGGCGAACACGCGGCTGTCCTGCTCGTTCTGGGAGCTGTGCATGCCGGGATCGTCGGCGACCGCCACGACCAGGCCGCCGTTGATCGTGACGAGGGCCGAGTTCATGAACGGGTCGGCCGCCACGTTCAGCCCGACGTGCTTCATGGTGACCATCGTGCGGCGGCCGGCGAAGGACACGCCGAGGGCGGCCTCGTACGCCGTCTTCTCGTTCGCGCACCACTGGGCCCGCGGCCCGCCGTGCGTCTCGCCGTGGCGGATGAGGTACTCGAGGATCTCGGTCGAGGGCGTCCCGGGATAGCCGTACGCCGCCGTCAGGCCCGAGTGCACGGCGCCCAGGGCGACAGCCTCGTCGCCGAGCAAGACCATCTCGCCCATGTCACACTCCTCGGTTCGTCCTGATGCGCGCGCCCGCGGGCAGGGGCGGAACGATCCGCCGGCTCGCCGGGGACGCAGCGAGCCTACTTCGCCAGGGCCTTCAGGTCCCGGACGACGTCGTTCGGCGACCAGTCGTTGCCATTGTACCGCTTGAGCAGCGTCCCGTCCCGGCCGACGAGCGCCGTCCGCAGGTTGTGGGTGATGTCCCGGCCCTGCGAGCCCTCCCGCAGCACGCTCAGGCCGAACGCCGCGCCGAACGCGTCGATGCGATCGCGCGGGGCCGTGACGAAATGCCAGATGGCGGGGTCGGCGCCCACGTCCTTCGCCTTCGCTGCGAGCCGCGCGGGCGTGTCGAACTCGGGGTCGAACGAGATCGAGAGGAGCCGAACGGACCGCCGCAGCGCGGGCTCGCCGGCGACGGCCCGCTGGATGGCGCCGAAGTGCGCGTTCATCCTCGGGCAGTAGTCGGGCAAGGGACACCGCGTGTAGATGAACGTGATGAGGGTCAGGTCCCCGCGAGCGGACGCGAACGTCGTCTCGCGACCGGTCTCGTCGATGAGGACAATCTCAGGGACCGCGTCGCCGACCTTCAGGCCTCCAGGCTCCGGCGGCTGGGCCGGCGGCGGCGTGCCAGGCGGGCGGCTGCCCGTTTTGGCGAGACCGGTCAGATACGAATCCTCGTCCGTGATGACCAGCGTCGCTTTGACGAGATCTCCGGGCGCGAGGCCGTCCAGCAGACGCGGGTCCTTGATGGTGAACCACATCGTCATGGCGTCCATGAAGCCCTTGACCTCATCGTGCTTGACGCGGACCTCGGACCGGTCAGGCTTGATCGAGAGGATCTCGCCGGTGAGCGGGAACTCGCGGGCATTGACCGGCTTCGGCGGGGCCGAGCACGCGGAGCCGATGGCGCACGCGGCACACAGGGACAGGGCGCGAATGGCGAACTTCATGCGTCCACTCTAGCGCCGGATCCCGCGGCGGGCAACGCCGCAGGGGCCGTGCCGCCTGTACCGGACCGCGCCGCCGCGAATTCGACCGCGGTCTCTTCGGCCCAGTAACCGTCGTAGCCGTCTCGCGACGGCTCGAGGAACCCGCAATGGCCGCCGTGGGGCGTGATCATCACCGTGATGGTGGGGTTGCCGGCGACCGCCGCGTCGCGCAGCGGCGCGGCCGGGATGAAGGGGTCGTCCTCGGCCGAGAGGATCAGCGTCGGCACGCGAATACGGTCGACGACCCGCATCGAGGCCGCCTGGTAGTAGTAGTCGTCCGCGCTGGCGAAGCCGTTGTGCGGCGCTGTGAACCGGTTGTCGAACGCCCGGATCGTGCGCACCCGCCAGAGGCCCGTGACGTCGTAGCGATCCGGGAACAGCCGGGCCTTTCGGCGGATCCGGCCCCTGAGGCCGTACATGAAGTTCCACTCGTAGATCCGGTTGTCCAGCCGTTCGAGGAGATCCATGCACGCCCCGAGTTCGAGCGTGGGAGAGACGGCGCACACGGCGCGAAGCCACTCGGGCGGCCGGTCGCCGAAGCCGCCGGCCAGCTTCAGTGCGAGGTTCCCGCCCAGGGAGTATCCGCAGACCGCGAGGCTCGAAAGGCGATCGGCGCCGGCCAGTTCCTCGAGGACCGCCTTCACGTCGCCCGTCAGCCCCGAGTGGTAGAGCCCCGTGGACAGGTGCTCGGTGCCGCCGCAGTTGCGCTGGTTGAGGCGCAGGACGTTGAAGCCGCGGCGGAAGGCCTTGTCGGTCGTTCCGCGCACGTAGTGCGAGCCGCTCGACCCCTCGAGCCCGTGCAGCACGACGAGGGTCGGATGGCCGGGCGGATTGGCCTGCCAGTGGCAGTGAGCGAGGACGCGCGTGCCTGGCTCGACGTCGAAGTACCGCGGGACAGCCGGCGGCAGCCCGGGGAAACTGCGGCGCCGGGCCCACGCGTAGAGCGTCATGCGATGCCCGCCGCACAGCCATCGCGATGGAGCGTATTCGTGCATCGCCACCCAGTCTATCGCACCGTGTTTCCGGGACGCGCCGCTCGGATCCGCGGCCAGGCCCTGACTCTACCGGCGCAGGCGGTAGACGCTGAAGCGCGGGTTGCGGTACACGGCAGGCAGGTCGAGCGCGCGCTCCGTCACGAGATAATCGAGGCCGAACCGGTCGGCGAGCGCCCGAACGCGTTCCGGCGTGAGGGTGCCAAACTCGCCGAGGGCCTCGATCCGCTCCGCGACCCGCATCGCGACGCGCCGCGAGTACATGGACATCGCGGCGTCCTTGACTTCCTCGAGGTAGACGTCCCGCCCGGCGGCCACGCGCACGCTCGTGCCGTGGCGCCACGCGTGCCCGGGATCCGCGAGGACATGAGTGTCGAGCGGCGTGCGCGCCAGCCACGACATCGCATCGTGCCAGTCGTCGTGGGGCAGGACCACCGTCGCGACAGGCCGTCCGGGGTGCTCGACCCACATCGCCCATGCGCCGCGCGCCACCGCAGCGCAGACGAACAAGGCCGCCACGGAGGCGGCGCGACGCCTGGACACCGGCCCGGACGCCCGCGTCCATCGCGCGTCGCCGAGGGCCCAGCCGGCGTAGATCGTGCCCATGAGATCGAACATCCAGAACACGCGGCCGACCTGGAACTGCACCGCCAGCGCCACGCGGGCGGCCACGAGCGGCAGGGTGAGTGCGAAGATCGCGAGGAGGACCGCCAGCCCGAGGAGGGCGGCGCCTTCCCGGGGATGCGTCAGATTCCGCGATCGGCGCAGCGCGAACACGCCTCCGACGACGGCAACGTAGAGCAGCGCAGTGGCCCACATGTCGGCAGGCCAGCCCGTGGCGAACAGGTAGTCCTTGGTTGCGAGGACGCCGAGCCAGGCCGGGTCCATGCGGACCACCTGCGCGTGCAGCGGGCCCCATCCGATGACCCATGCCGCGGCGGCGGCCGCCGCCCAGGCGGCGGCCATGAGCCACGGCCGGAGCCGCGACTCGGCGGCGATGAGCGCCACGCCGACCCAGATCGCGAACCACAGGGCCGTCGTCGGATGCACCACGAACGCCGCCGCGACGAGCGCAACGGCGCTGGCCGGCTTCCGGCGGAAGAAGGACGCGACAGCGGCCACGCCGATCGCAAACGCAAGCATCCGCGGATGGGCGTAGCCCTCGAGCGTGTTCGCGCCAGTCAGGCCGACGCGGTGCTTGAGCGTCAGCGCGGCGAGCACGGCCACCTGTGCCCAGGGGGACAGGCCGAGCTCGCGGCTAAGCGCACGCACCGACACGAACAGGAGGATCAATGCCGCCAGATAGAGGCCGCCGAACAGGGCCGGCTCCGGCAGGCCCGTGCCTCGCACCAGAGCCGCCGCCGCCCGCGGAAAGACGTTCAGCTGGTCCTGGTCGTCGATGAGAATGCGGTCGAGAGGAAAGGACCCCGGTTGCAGGTGGCGCTGGATGGCCGGCAGGTAGAACGCCTGGTCACCCACGCCGAACCGGTACCCGGCGCTGTTGAGGGTGGCCACGACGACGAACACGAGCGCACCAACGGCCCACCAGCGGGCCGGCCACCGGCGCGCGTCGTTCGCCGTCCCGTTCATCTCCCTCTCGTCGCGCTTCACCGGGCTGGCTCGCCCCGCCTCCGCCCGAGGCGGGCGGCCGCGGCGCCGCTACCGCTCGTCGGCGCTTGGACCGTAGATCCCCGGGACCTTCGCCCCGGTCAGGCGCAGGTACACACTGAGCTGGCCGCGATGGTGGATCATGTGGCTCATGACCATGGACCGCCACGCGGCCGCGCGCGGCATGCCGAACACGACTTGGCCGTTGTGCTTGAAGGTCCACGTGGACATCATCTCCGCGTCCGTCTTCGCGGCGAGGCGCGCGCGCATCGTCTTCGCCAGGCCGTCGAAATCCCCCAGCAGTTCGGCGGACGTCGAGGTCGCATTCGGCTTGCGCTCCCCGTCGACCAGGTTGAACTCGGGCTCGTCGAGGATCGTCTTCCCCCACTGCGGGATCTCGGCCACGTGCCGGGCGAGGCGCCCCAGCGTCATCGACTTCTCGTGCGGCTGCCAACCGAGCCTGGTCTCATCGACCCGCTCGAGCACCTTCCGTGTCACCGCGATCTCGTGATCGAACTCCGGCAACAGGGCATCGACCATCGCCATTTCGTCACTCCTTCTCTGAACTGGAACCGCGAATCCCGCCCTCGACGTTATCTTCAGCCGACGACTTCGACCCAGCATCCGAGAAACCGGCGGTCCCGGTTGCCGGGGATCCTGTCCGAAGGCCGGAACCCCTCGGCCGGGCTGATGGCCATCCTGAGCGTGCCATCGAGGGCCGTCGGCTCGACTTCGACCTCCGTGGCCACGTCCGGCTGGAGCGTCGTCGTCCACGTCCGTCCGGGCGTCTCGATGAGGACGGCATTGGCCACCGGACTCACCAGCCGCAGCCGCAGCCGGGCGTTGGTCGTCAGGCGCCCCGTGCGGGAGACGACGGACACGACGGCCCGGGTCGAGCCGCGGACCCAGAACCCGCTGGCCTCGGGATACGATGCGCCGTCGTGGAAGAGGACCACGTCCCGCCCGAATGCACTCGATGCCAGGACCTCGTAGGCCGCGACGCGATCCAGGTTCGTGACGACCGACAGCGGGCTGAGGCGGAGTTCGCCCACGCGAGCCTCGAGGTCCCGGGATGCTCGAAGTCCGACGTAGTTGATGTCCACGGGCAGATCGAACGTGGTCTGCCACGTCTCGCCGGCGCCGGCCTGCACACTCCACTCCATCAACGAACCGCCCATGCGGCCGGCCTGAAGTATGAGATGGCCCGCGAGCGCGGCGTCGGGCCCGGCGGGATCGCGCGGCGCAAGCGCGAGGGCATACCGGCCGGCCGGCAGATCGAACCGCGCGTTGAGCAGCACCGGCGTCGGTTGGTTGGCGGTCCGCGAGCCGGGACGCGCCGACAACGTGAACATCCTGGGCAGGGAGGCGGCGTCCACGAGCGACAGCGGATCGTACCGGACGCCGATCGGGCAGGCATGCGGGTCGAACGACGCGATGAGCGCGATGCGCGAGCGGTCCTTCGGCGCCGGGTCCGGCTTGAGGCGGCCCTGGAGCGCCACGGGCATCGAGAGGGTGACGATGAAGAGCGCGAGCAGCGCGCCGATGTCGGCCCGCAGGAACGCGAGACCGCGGCCGGTGCGGGAACTCCCGCGGACGGCCGTCCGACCCCAGGCGAGCAGACCCACGGCCCAGGCGCTCACGAGGACGGCCAGCACCCAGACGCCGGTCTGGACCAAGCCCACCCACGCCGGCTGCATGATGAAGTCCGGCGCATAGGCCCAGAGGTGCCAGTCGGGGGACAGCCACTCGAGCAGGCGCGAGATCCCGTTCCGGGTCAGGGCCAGCGTCGCGCCCTGGCGGACGAAGACCGCCGAGAGCGAGCAGGCCAGGCCGATGAGCAACAGCAGGCGGTAGACCGCCCGCCGCTCCGGCCGCTCTGCCGCCGCCCGGAAGGCCCACGCCACAGGCAGCGTGGCGAGCAGCAGCGCGGAGACCAGCATGCGTCCGGGAACGGCGGTGCCCCCCCACCACATCTGGAACGCGCCGACGGTCCCGAGAAGGGCGCCGAGCGCCAGCGCAATCTCGAGGGCCAGGGCCCGCGCGCGCCCGCCGGCACGCCACATCGACCACAGCCCGATGAGGCTGATGGCCATGGCGGGTGCGTATGCGAAGACCCCGTATTCCTGGTCGACCAGCAGACCGGGCACGCCCCTGACGAGCGACTGCACGCTCATCTGGGTGCCGGCGGATCCGCCGTAGGGCGCCGAGGGCCACGGCGAGCCCCAGACCGCCGCGTGGAACCCCATCCACGCGGCCACGCTGAGCGCGTACGGAACCGTGGCGGCCGCGATGAGACGCCCCCGGCTGCGCGGCTCGGCGGCCCGATTCCGCCACAGGTGCCAGACGCCGATCGCGAGCAGCGCGGCGGACAGCAGCGAGTACTTCGCGTGCAGCCACGGCAGCGACGCCGTCGCCACGCCGAGCAGCAGGGCACGCCACGGGCCGGCCGTGGCCGGCATGGTCGTGCCGCCGGCGGTCTCACCCAGGTTCTCGTCGCGGATCGCCACCGTCGCCGCCACCATGACCGCGAGAGCCGCCGGGATCTCGGGATAGACCGTCCCGCTGCTCGCCAGGAACGGCAGCGACAGGGCCGTCACCGCCCAGGAGAACGTCGCCGCAGAGACGGACCCGGTGACGCGCCGCACCCATGTCCAGGCCAGCGCCGCCGCCGCTGCGGCCAGCAGGAGCATCAGGACGACAACGCCCGCGTACCCGCCCAGCGCGAATGCCGGGGCGGCGAGCAGAGGCAGGCCGATCGGGTGGACCGAGTACATCGCGCCGTTCCGGCCCCGCGCGATGGTGTGCGGCGGCAGGTCCGCGTCGTGGTACGCGGCGTAGTCCCGCTGGAGGTGGTTGTTCTCGATCCGCAGGTCGTGGTCCTCCAGCAGGCTCTGCGTCATGACTAGGTAGTGGGGCTCGTCGCCTCCCGGGAACAGGCCCGACGGCGCCAGCGCCAGGGCCGCCGCGCCGAAGATCAGGGCGCTTGCCGCGAACACGACCATGGCGCTCCGGGCCGTCGGCCAGGCCCGCACGCGGAAGACGAGACGGTTGCCGCGGCCGGCGGTGCCCAGGACGGACCACGTGACCTGGCTCGCGACAACCAGCCACACGAGCAGGCGGCCCGGTCCCGCAAACACGCGGAGCACGGGCAGGTGGTCCGGGAGCCACGGGAGAAACGGCAGGATCAGCACCGCCAGCGCATACAAGGGCAGTGACGGATCTCCCGAGACGGACGGCTGGTCGTGCGGTCCGAGTGACCCGCCGGCGGGCCTCTCCGGCGACGGCAGCCGCAGGCGGAGGACGAACCCCAGGAGGATGGCCAGTCCGATGCACGCCGCGAGCTGGGCCGGGCCGGGCAGCATCGCCACGCGGACGACCCGGCCGGTCCCGTCGGACGTGATATCCAACGAGCCGAGCGACGCCCAGAAGGCGGCACCGGCAGTCGTCCACGCGCCCAGCGTCCTCAGGTTCACGGCAGCTCCCCGATAGTGGCATACAATTCTACTCTGCGACCGCACCCGAGATAAGGCCGCACGGCTTTTCATGAACCCGCGCCCGTGCCACGACAGCCGAGAGGCGACGCTGGCGAATGGCGAGACGATCGTCATCCGGCCCGTCAGGCCCGACGACGAGGCGATGATGGTCCTCTTCCACGAGGGGCTGTCGGACCTCACCGTGTACCTGCGCTACTTCCACATGATGAAGCTGGCCGATCGCACGGCCCACGAGCGGCTGGCGCGCATCTGCCGCGCGGATCAGGACGCCGAATCTGTGGTGGTCGCCGAGGGGCGCGACGCAGACCGTGACGGGCGGGCCATCCTGGGCGTCGCGCGCCTCGAACGCGCCGGGACGGCCGGGGGTGCGGAGTTCGCGGTGATCGTGGCGGACAGCGTGCAGGGCATCGGGGTCGGGTCCGCGCTGATGCGCCGGCTCGTCGACATCGCCCGCCTCGAGGGCCTCTCGTTCCTTCGCGCCGACGTGCTGTCCGCGAATGCGGCGATGCGGCGGCTCTGCGCCCGGGTGGGGATCCCGATCCGGTCCACCGGCGATCCCGGGGTCGTCCTCGCGGAACTCGCGCTCTGACGCACGCCGCACCCACCGCCGCCCGCAGCCACCGGCGCCGCGTGCGGCAGGATCGGTCGTCGCTACACGAGGCGGAGCACGGCGAGCGACCTGGCTCCGAGCTCGTATGCGGGCGTCTTCACTGCGGACGCCGTCACCGGGCCTCCGCCGTTCGTGTCGAATTCGAGCTGCCAGGACTGGCCGGCGGGAACGGGCGGCAGCGTGAACGCCAGGGCGGCCTCGCCGGCGTTCGCCAGCACGAGCAGCGTGTCGTCGTGGACGGCCTCCCCGCGCTCGTCGATCTCCGCGATGGCGTCGCCGATCAGCTTGACGCCGATCCCGCGGGCGTGCGGCGCGTTCCAGGCCGCGGCGGTCATCTCCCGCCCGTCCGGGTCGAACCACAGGATGTCGGTGACATCGTCGCCGCGGATGCCGCGACCCTGGAAGAACGTCCGCCGCCGCAGCACGGGGTGCGTCGCGCGGAAGTTGATGAGACGCCGCGTGAAGGTCAGCAGGTCGAGGTGCCCGGGTGTCAGGCCCCAGTCGATCCAGCTGAGCTCGTTGTCCTGGCAGTAGGCGTTATTGTTGCCGTGCTGCGTGCGGCCGAGCTCGTCGCCGGCCACGAGCATGGGCACGCCCTGCGAGAGCAGCAGGGTGGCCAGGAGGTTCCGTACCTGGCGCGCGCGGAGGGCGAGGATGGCCGGCTTGTCCGTGTCGCCTTCCACGCCGCAATTCCAGCTCAGGTTGTGGACTTCGCCGTCGCGGTTACCCTCGCCGTTCGCCTCGTTGTGACGGACGCCGTAGCTGACGAGGTCGCGGAGCGTGAAGCCGTCGTGGCTGGTGACGAAGTTGATGCTGGCGTACGGCCGCCGGCCGCCCTGGGCGTAGAGATCACTGCTGCCGGCCAGGCGGCTCGCGAGCTCCGAGACCTGGCCGCCGTCGCCGCGCCAGAACCGCCGCACGGTGTCGCGGTAGCGGGCGTTCCACTCCGTCCAGCCGGCGGGGAAGTTCCCGACCTGGTAGCCGCCTTCCCCGAGGTCCCACGGCTCGGCAATCAGCTTGACCTGCGACAGCACCGGGTCCTGCTGGATGATGTCGAAGAACGATCCCAGCTTGTCCACCTCGAACAGCTCGCGGGCGAGGGCGCTGGCGAGGTCGAAGCGGAAGCCGTCGACATGCATGTCGACCACCCAGTAGCGCAGGCTGTCCATGATGAGCTGAAGCACCCGCGGGTGTCGCATGTTCAGCGTGTTGCCGCAGCCGGTGAAGTCCTGGTACTTCCGCGCATCGCCGGGGGTGAGCCGGTAGTACGACGCGTTGTCGATGCCGCGCAGCGACAGCGTGGGTCCCAGCTCGTCGCCCTCGGCCGTGTGGTTGTAGACGACGTCGAGGATCACCTCGAGACCCGCGGCGTGCAGCGCGCGCACCATCACCTTGAACTCGCGGACCGCGGCCATGCGCCCGTGCTCGCTCGCGAACCGCACGTCGGGGATGAAGTAGTTGAGGGAGTTGTAGCCCCAGTAGTTCGTCAGGCCGCGGGCGACGAGGTCTCGATCGTTGGCGTGGAGGTGGACGGGGAGCAATTCGACCGCCGTGACGCCAAGGTCCCGGAGATGCTGGATCGCCGCGTCCGACGCCAGGCCGAGGTACTTGCCGCGCAGAGGCGCCGGGACGAGCGGGTGCGCGACCGTGAAGCCCTTCACGTGCAGCTCGTAGATCACGGTGCCGTGCCACGGAGTGCACGGGCGGCGATCCTCGCCCCACGTGAAGGCGGGATCGATGACCGCCCCGAGGGGGGCGAACGCGGCGTCGTCCCGGGCGTCGCGGACGAGATCGTCGCCGGGGTGGCCGGGCGCGTAGCCGAAGATCGTGTCGTTCCAGCGCAATGGCCTGCCCAGGGCGCGGGCGTACGGGTCGAGCACGATCTTCGCCGCGTTGAACCGGTGGCCGGCCTGCGGCGCGTAGGGGCCGTGGACGCGGAAGCCGTAG
The DNA here is from genome assembly GCA_963809475.1 of uncultured Acidobacteriota bacterium. Lineage (GTDB taxonomy): Bacteria > Acidobacteriota > Vicinamibacteria > Vicinamibacterales > JAKQTR01 > JAKQTR01. The sequence continues at coordinate 260,228 of CAWEJS010000002.1, read as the reverse complement.
AGCTGGCCGGGCCGGACGTCCGGAAGATAGGCGTGCCAGACGTGGTCCGTGCGCTCCGGCAGGGGAATCCGGTGGGCTTCGCGTTCGTCGGCAGGCGAGTCGAACAGGCAGATGTCGACGCCCGTCGCATGTTCGGAGAACAACGCGACGTTGACGCCCAGGCCGTCCCACGCCGCGCCGAGAGGATGAGGCCGTCCAGGCCAGACGCGCATCCCCGCATTGTACGCGGAGGGGGGCCGCGACGCATGCCCCTGGACCGGGCCCCAGGACGCGCGCGCCGCCGCGCCGCGGCCCGGAGGATCCATCCGGGCGGGTGCGCTGGTAGAATCCCCCCATGTACCTGCGGGTCATGAAGGTCGGCTGCTTCGGCGGCGGCACGGGCCTGCCAAGCGTGCTCGGGGGATTGAAGAAGAACCCCTGGCTCGAGCTGAACGCCGTCGTCACGATGTTCGACAGCGGCGGCAGCTCCGGGCAGCTCAGGGACGAACTGGGCGTCCTGCCGCCCGGCGACGTCCTCAAGTGCGCGCTGGCGCTCGCCCGCAACGAGCGCGAGGCGCGGCGCCTGCTGCTCTCCCGTCTGCCGACCCTCGAAGACTCCCGTCTGGCCGGGCACACGGGCGGCAACCTGCTCCTGTCGATGATGGCGCAGTACAGCGGGAGCTTTCTCGCCGGCGTCGAGGGCCTGCGCGCCCTGCTCGGCTGCCGCGGCCGGGTCTGGCCGGTCAGCATCGAGCAGGCGAGCCTCTGCGCGCGGTACGTCGACGGGTCGACGGCCCAGGGCGAGGTCGATGTCGACGCCAGCCTCGACCGCGGCCATGCCATCGAGCAGGTGTGGCTCGAGCCGCCGGTGCAGATCCACCCGGTCGTCGCAGGCGTGATCGCCGAACTCGAGGCAGTCGTCATCGGCCCCGGGAGCTTCTTCACGAGCCTGATGCCGATCCTGGCGGTGAAAGGGATGTCCGAGGCGCTCGCGCAGGTGCGCGGGCCGATTATCGTCATCGCGAACCTGCTGACGGAAGGGCGCGGGATGGCCGGGTTCACCGCCGGCGATGCGGTCAGGCGGATCGGCGAGGCGGCGGGCCGGCCCGTCGACGCCGTGATCTTCAACGAGGCCAGGCCCTCGGAGGAGGTGCTCGCGCGGTATGCGGCCGAGCACAAGCATCCCCTTGAACTGGGCACGCTGCCCGACTCGTGCGGGCTCGTCAGCGGCAGGTTCTGGAGGACGGAGATCGCGCGTCACGATCGCCCGCGCCTGGCGCACGCGCTGTGGGCGGTAGTCGCGGCGAACCTCGAGCGGCGGACCCGCCCTCGTGGCTGACACCAGACGCCCGGCGTATCGGCGCGAGCCATGACCGACATCCAGTTCCGTACGCTCGGCGTCCTCATCGCCGCCCTTGGCGGCGCGGCCATCGGCGTGGAACGCGAGCGGTCCGGCCACGCGACGGGGCCCGGCGCGCGGTTCGCCGGCGTGCGCACGTTCACACTGCTCGGCGGACTGGCGGGCCTGTGCGGGTGGCTCTGGGCCGGCGGGTACGCCGCGCTGGCGACCGTGCTCCTGGCCGGCTCGGCCGGTCTCGTGGTGGCGGCGTACCTGACGGCCTCCCCGCGCGATCCGGACGGCACCACCGAGGTCGCCGCCCTGGTGACCCTTGCCGCCGGCGTCCTGGCCGGCGTGGGCTTCATGGCCCTCGCGAGCGCCGTGATCGCCGTCACCGCCCTCCTCCTCATCGAGAAGTCGCGCGTCCACGGGATGGTCGAGCGGATGGACGAGACGGCGGTGAGGGCCGGCGTCCGGTTCGCCGTGATGGCCGTCGTGCTGATGCCGCTGCTGCCGGCGGGTCCCTACGGGCCCCTCGGCGGCATCAGGCCCCGGGAGTTGTGGATCTTCGTCCTCTTCTTCTCCGGGATCAGCTTCGCCGGGTACATCGCGCGCCTCTTCGTCGGCGCCAGGCACGGGTACCTTCTGGCAGGCTTGCTCGGGGGCATCGTCTCGTCGACCAGCGTGACGCTGGCGTTCTCGCGCGCGAGCCGGCGCGAGGACGTGTCGGTCGGGCGGCCTCTGGCCTTTGGCGTCGTGGCCGCCTGCACGATGCTCTTCGTCCGCGTGATCGTGGCGACGGGCGTGTTGTACCTGCCCCTCGCCGGGGCGCTGCTGCCGCTCGTCGCCGCTCCGTTCCTGGTGGGGGTCGTCATCGTGGGACTCGCCCTCCGCCGCCCGCGCCAGGAGCACGCCGACGTCCAGACGCTGCAGAACCCGCTGCAGTTCGGCGCGGCCATCCAGATGGCCTTGCTGTTCCAGGCGGTCCTGTTCCTCGTCGAAGGCGTGCGCTCGACATGGGGGGACGTGGGGCTCATCGTGACGGGAGCCGTCCTCGGCCTGGCCGATGTCGACGCGCTCATGATCTCGATGGCGCGCACGGCGGCGACGGGCGGGTCGGCCTCGACGGCGGCCGTGGCGGTGGCCGTGGGGATCCTCTCGAACACCGTGTTCAAGTTCGGCTTGGCGACCGTGGTGGGGCGGATGCCGTTCAGGCGCACGGCAGGCGCGGGCCTGGCGGCGATAGCGGCCGCCTCCGCCATGGCGCTGGCGTTCTTCGCCATGCCTTGACATCGCGGCAGTGCGCCACTAGCCTGTGGCGCGATGACCGGGCCGTCCATCACCGCGCGGATCGACCTCAACTGCGACATGGGAGAGGGATTCGGCGCGTACGTGATGGGCCGCGATCGCGACCTCATCGGGCACGTGACCTCCGCGAACATCGCGTGCGGGTTTCACGCGGGCGACCCCGGGTGGATGCGCGCGACGGTGGCCCTCGCCGAGGAGCACGGCGTCGGCATCGGGGCCCACCCGGGCTTTCCCGATCTTCGCGGGTTCGGCCGCCGGGTGATGGGCGCGACGCCGGCGGAGATCAGGGACGACCTCGTCTACCAGATCGGCGCGCTCACGGCCTTCACCCGCGCCAAGCGCCTGCAGCACGTGAAGCCGCACGGGGCGCTCTACAACCTGGCGGTCGGTCACGAGGACGTGGCCTCGGCCATCGCGGACGCGGTGCTCGCCGTCGATCCGGAGTTGCTGGTTGTCGTCCTCGCGGGATCGGCGTGGGAGCGCATGGCCCGGGGACGGGGCCTGCGGGTGGTGCGGGAGGTGTTTGCGGATCGCGCCGTCGACGCCCGCGGCGCGCTCGTGCCGCGATCCGTGCCCGGCGCCGTCATCCACGACACGGCGGCCGTCGTCGAGCGGAGCCTTCGCCTCGTCGTCGACCACCAGGTGACCGCGACGACGGGTGAGGACGTCGACCTCCAGGCCGACACCATCTGCCTGCACGGCGACACCCCGGGCGCTGCCGGCCTCGCCGCAGCCCTGCGGCAGGCCTTCGACCGGGCCGGCGTGGACGTCGTGCCCATGGCGCGGCTGCTGGGGCCGTAGGCATGCCGGCGCCGCCCCGCATTCTCGTAGCTGGTGACAGCGCGCTCGTCGTAGAGTACGGGCGCGGCATCGACGCGCGAGTGAACGCACGCGTGCGGCGGCTGAGGGCCTGCCTCGGCGCCGATGCCGCCGGCGGCATCCTCGAGACCGTGCCGACCTACCGGTCGCTGCTGGTCCACTACGACCCGCTCGTCGTGTCCCGCGCGGCGCTCGAGCGCGTGCTGCTGGACGCCGACGCGAGGATCGGCGCTGCGGCTCCGACGGCGCCGCGCATGGTCACGCTGCCCGTGGCGTACGGCGGCGCCTTCGGGCCGGACCTTGCCGATGTCGCGGCGCACGCTGGCCTCGAGGAGCGCGAGGTCGTCGCGATCCACGCGGCCGGCGACTACCTCGTCTACATGCTCGGATTCATGCCGGGCTTCCCGTATCTCGGCGGCCTCTCCCCCCGGCTCGCGATGCCCCGGCTCGCGACGCCGCGCACCGCCGTGCCGGCGGGCTCGGTGGGCATTGCCGGCGGGCAGACCGGCGTCTATCCGGCCGCGAGCCCGGGCGGGTGGCGGCTCATCGGGCGGACGCCCGTGCGCCTGTTCGACCCGTCGAAGTCGCCGCCGGCGCTCATCGAGGCCGGCGACCAGGTGCGGTTCGTCGCGATCGATCCCGTCGAGTTCGACGCGGTGGCGCGCGAGGTCGGGGCGGGCCGTTACACGCCCGTGATCCGGTCCGGAGGCTAGCGCGCGGTGAACGGCATCGACGTCCTTGCCGGCGGCATGCTGACTACGGTCCAGGATCTCGGCCGGGCCGGATACCAGCGATACGGCGTGCCGGTGTCGGGCGCGATGGACGCGTGGTCCCTGCGCGCCGCGAACCGGCTCGTCGGGAATCCTGACGGCGCGGCGGCGCTCGAAATGACGTTCGTCGGGCCCGTGCTCCGCTTTGGCGCCCGCGCGGTCGCGGCGCTCACGGGTGCGGACCTCGGTCCCATGCTGGACGGGCACCCGGTCGCGCCGTGGCGATCCTTCACGGCCGCGGCGGGTTCGATCATCACGTTCTCCGGCGCGCACGACGGCCTGCGCGGATACCTCGCCGTCGCCGGCGGCATCGAGGTCCCCGCGGTGCTCGGCAGCCGTTCGACCTCGGTCACGCTGGCCCTCGGGGGGCTGGAGGGCCGTCCCCTGCGCGCGGGCGATCGGCTGAGCGTCGGCGCGCCCGGTCCCCCGGCGGCCGGGCCGGTGCGCCGGCTTCCGAGGCACGTGATCCCGGCGTGGGGCCATACGCCGGTGGTCCGGGTCGTGCTCGGTCCGCAGGACGACGCGTTCACGGACGAGGGCGTCAGCACGCTGCTCGGAGAAACCTACACGCTCGCGCTGCAGTCGGACCGGATCGGCTGCCGGTTTCTCGGGCCGCGCATCGCCCGCCGGGAGTCGGCCGACATCGTGTCGGACGGCACCGTGTTCGGGTCGGTGCAGGTGACGGGAGACGGGCTTCCCATCGTGCTGATGGCCGATCGCGGTACGACGGGCGGCTATACGAAGATCGCGACCGTGGCCACCGCGGACCTCCCGCGCCTCGCGCAGACCGCGCCGGGCGATCGCGTGCGGTTCTCGAAGATCGGCGTCGAGGAGGCGCAGGCCCTGCTCAGAGACGCCTGGAGGCGCCTCGACGAGATCGGGCCGGCCGAACTGGACGCCGGTTTCGCTGCGGCGATCTACGAGGAGGACAGCGGCGCCCCGCTCGTGGCGGAGGCCTTCGTCGATCTCGCGGACGCGCTCGACGGCGAGCACCACGTGCCGGATGCCGCGCGCCGCAACGCGGTGCGCGCGGGGATGCCGGGGGCCGTGCTGTCGGTCGCCGTGCGGACCGGCGATCGCGTGAGGGCCGGACAGACGCTCATGGTCCTCGAGGCGATGAAGATGGAGAACCCCGTGCGCGCGCCGCGGGACGGCCGGGTGGGCCGCGTGTACGTGAAGCCGGGGGCCCTCGTCGAGGGCGGAGCGCCGCTCGTGGAGATCGACGGCGACTGAGGCCGGGAGGACGGCAGCGGTGACGGGCGGCAACCGGGCTGACGGGCTGTTCGGGTGGTGGCGGGCAGGCACGCCGGAAGGGCGGCGCGCGCTCGTCGCCGGCGGCCTCGGCTGGATGCTCGACAGCTTCGACGTCATGCTCTATGCCCTGGTCCTCGCCGCGCTCATGAAGGACCTCGGCATGTCCAAGCTCACTGCGGGCCTGCTGGGTTCCGCCACCCTCGTGGCGTCTGCCGTGGGCGGCCTCGTCTTCGGCGTCGTGGCCGACCGCTACGGCCGGACGCGGGCCCTGGTGTGGAGCATCCTCATCTACTCGGTGTTCACGGCTGCCTGCGGGTTCGCGCAGACCATCGCCCACCTCGCGGTGTTCCGGGTGTTCCTGGGCCTCGGCATGGGAGGCGAGTGGGCGAGCGGCGCGGCACTGGTGTCCGAGACATGGCCGGACGCGCATCGCGGCAAGGCGTTGGGGTTCATGCAGAGCGCGTGGGCGGTCGGCTACGGCGCCGCTGCACTTGTCGTGGCCATCGTCATGCCGATCTGGGGATGGCGGGCCGTGTTCTTCGTCGGCGTCGTGCCGGCGCTCCTCACCGTCTGGGTCCAGCGCAAGGTTGAGGAACCCGCCGTCTGGCGCGCGCGGGTGGGGGTCGCGTCCGCGCGGCGGGGGCGCCTGGCAGACGTGTTCCGCGGCGGGATGCTTCGCCTGACGATCGCCGTCACCCTCATGAACGCGTGCACGATGTTCGCCTGGTGGGGATTCAACCAGTGGATTCCGGCGTACCTGTCGCTGCCCGCGGCAGAGGGCGGCGTCGGCCTGGGGACGAAGACCATGTCCGGCTTCGTCCTCGCGATGCAGGTCGGGATGTGGTTCGGCTACGTGACCTTCGGGTTCGTCAGCGACAGGGTCGGCCGGAAGCGGGCCTACATCGCGTACCTGCTCGCGGCGGCCGTGCTGATGCTCGCGTACGGGGTGACCACGCGCCCGTCGGCGCTCCTGCTGCTGGGGCCCGTTGCCGCCTTCTTCGCGACGGGCTACTTCACGGGGTTCGGCGCGGTGACGGCGGAGATCTACCCGACCGACATCCGCGCGACCGCCCAGGGGTTCACGTACAACATCGGACGCCTGGCCAGCGCCGTCGCCCCGTGGGCCGTGGGCCGCCTCGCCGAAACCAACGGCTTCGGCGCCGCCTTCTCGCTGTCGGCGATCGCGTTCGTCCTGGCGGCCGCCATCTGGTCCTGGATCCCCGAAACCAAGGGCCGCCAGCTCGCCTGAAGATCCGGCAAATCACTCCCCCCGTGCGGAGCCAGGCCCCTCACGCACCTCACCGAGGGGCCAGGCCCCTCACGCACCTCACCGAGGGGCCAGGCCCCTCGATTAGAAACGGAAGTAGATGAAGTCGAGCGAGGTGGTGCTGCGGAGCACCAGGATCGCGGCGAACAGGACGCCGGCAAGCAGGGCCTGGGCGGCCACCTTCGGAACCTCCGTCCGGGATTCGTCCCGGATCATCGCCGACACCAGGTCGGGCCCTCCACGTTCAGCCCACAGGCTCTGGATCCACAGCGGAATCGAATAGAGGAACGCCAGGAAGAACAGGTACGCGCCGGTCTGCCGCCCGAGGACCGTCGATTGGAGCGGAGACAGGCTCAGATCGCGGACGAGCGCCGCGGCCTCGGACTCGCGGAAGAGCAGCCAGCCGACGTTCACCAGCAGGAACATCCCGGCGATCCGAGCGGGCACGAGCCACCGCCGCGTCCGGCGGCGACGCCTGCGACCGGCGCCGACGATCCGCGCCACGGCCAGGAGCACGCCGTGGTACGCGCCCCAGAGCACGAAGTTCCAACTCGCACCGTGCCACAGGCCCGCCGTCAGCATGGCCATCAACATCCCGCCGACGTACGCCCACGTGGTCGCGTCGAGGACGAACTGCCGATCCGCTGTCAACCGGTCCGAGATCCGGTACGCGACGGGCAGGAACACATAGTCGCGAAACCACGTGGACAGCCCGATGTTCCACCGCCGCCAGAAGTCGGCCGGGCCCACCGCGAGATACGGGTGTTCGAAGTTCTTGATGAGGTCGAATCCGAGCCACTTCGCCGCGCCGCGGGCGATGTCCGCATACGCGGAGAAATCCGCGTAGAGCTGGATGCCGAACGCGAACACCCCGGCCCACAGCACATAGAACTCAGGCGCCTTCAGCGCAAACACCTTGTCGGCGATCACGCCGACGTTGTCGGCGATGACGAGCTTCTTGAACAGCCCCCAGACGATCAACACCGTCGCGTCGCGCGCGGCAGCGGCCGAGAACTGCCGCTCGCCTTCAACCTGCGTCAGGAGGTTCGACGCTCGCATGATCGGCCCGGCGAGCAGGCTGGGAAAGAACGCGATGAAGGCGGCGACGTCCACCAGACTCGTTCGCGCCCTGGCGTGCCGCCAGTACACGTCGATGACGTAGCCCATCGCCTGGAACGTGTAGAACGAGATGCCGACAGGCAGCGCGACGTTCAGCACCTGGCGCGGCACCTGCCATCCCGCCGCGGCCAGGACGTCCGTGACGCTGCCGACGAAGAAGTCGAAGTACTTGAAGAACCCCAGCAGGCCGACGTTCGAGACGATGACCAGCCACAGGCAGGCGTTCCGATACCTCGGCCAGGCAACCATCCCCAGGGCGGATGCGTAGTCGACGAGCGTCGCCGCGACGATGAGCGCCACGAACCACGGGTGCACCCACCCGTAGAAGACGTAGCTGGCGCCGAGCAGCAGGAGGTTCTGCCACCGGTGCGGCAACGCCCAGTACGCGGCCAGCAGCGCCGCGAAGAAGATGGCGAAGTCGAGGCTCTGGAAGGTCACCGGAAGATCTCCGGGTACTTCCGGTAAAAGCGTTCCGTGAACGGCCGCTGGAACTCCCGCGCGATGTGGTCGCCATCTTCGTAGATCGAGAGCGGCTGATCCGGATCGCCCCAGTCGTCGACGAAGAGCGCGCCGTTCGTTTCCAGGCAGGCGCGCAGCTTCCTCACGTAGTCCTGGAGCGCCGGCGACTGCGCGGGCGGCCCGGAGGCGGACGGCCTCCGCTGCACGCGGACGAACGCGACCTTGATGCCGGAAGTCTTCGAGAGCCGCAGTATCTCCGGCAGCACCGACGTCGGGAGGTTCCGGTCGAAGTCGAGGGCCGCGCTGCCCGCGGCCGCCATGTCCGCCGCGGCCATCGGCCGCAACGCTTCACGCGCGAACTCCTCGTTGTTGATCCGCTCGAGCAACTTCTTCCGCGCCCGCCGCCCGGCCGACCACTCGACGGGCGCGCTCAGGATCAGCGGCTCGAGCCACGCCCGCGTCGTGTCGTACTGGTAGAGCCGGCGAACCGTGCCGTGCACGCGGAAGTAAGCGCCGTTCGCACGCGCCGCCAGCAGTTCGTCGAGCACGGGCTCGCGCTGGCGGGCCACGCGGTCGAGCGATGACGGATAGACCCGGAACAGCGTGTCGGTGAGGTTCTCGTCGCGGAAGAAGAACACCACGGTCCGGGGATGCAGGCCGGCGTTGACGATGAAGTTCTTGAACGTGAGATACCAGTAGGCCGGGCCGGATCCGGGGTGGAAAAGCGCAGCCGCGCCGTGGCCGCCCATGAGTCTGGACAAGTGCCCCGGGTTGATGCGGGTGCCGGCCATCGAATCCCCGATCAGGATGACGTCGTTCGCGGCTTCACGCAGCGCGTCGACGGCCTCCATGTCGAACGGCGCGCGCGTCCGCGGGGACTCGACCGACGGAATGAAGCTGGGCGTTGCGTCGGGCGGCCGGCCGGCCACGTTGAGGGCGCGAAGCCCGAGGGGCACCAGGACGACGCCAAGGAGGACCGCGAGGAGCGCGAGGATCCGGCGTCGTTCGGAACCAGCCGCGGCCATGCGACAACGTCCAGCGCCGGCCCGGCTACCTGGCCTCGGTCGCAACGGCGGGGAACAGCCTCTCCAGTTCCTCGCGCTTCGGCGGCGGCGTCATCAGGCTGACCACGACGAGCAGGCCAATCGAGATGATCGCGGACGGGTAGATGCTGGGGATGCCCCAGGGGTCGGCGCCGAACACGGCGGCCCCGGCCGCGCCCGGCGCCGCCTCCATCACGCCGGGCGCGATCTTCGGCAGCACCACTTCGAAGAACACGGTCGCCAGCGCGCCGCCGACGATCGACGCCACGCCGCCCTGGCGCGTCGCCCGCTTCCAGGTCAGCGCCGCGAACAGCGCCGGCGTCACGGCCACGCCGTACATCGTGTAGGCGAAGTACCAGGTACTGCAGCACCGACACCTGCGACTTCAGGTACGTCGGGACGAAGATCAGCAGGAAGGCGCACAGTCCCATGACGACGATGAACACCTTCTGGAGGGCCACCATCTTCGCCGGGTCGGCCTTCGGGTTGATCATGCCCTGGTAGATGTCGCGCATGACGTTCGAGCTCGACGACAGCAGATAGTTCATGCCCGTCGACAGCACCACCGCGCACGCGGCGGCGAGCAGCAGGACGCCGACCGGCCCCGGCGTCATGTAGCGGGCGGCGTTGAGCACCAGGGCCCGCCCGTCCCAGCCCAGGCCGTGCTCGGTGCTGTAGACCGACGCGAAGACCGCGATGGCGATGACAATCGTCTCGACGACGATCGTGCCGACGATCCAGATCGCCACGGCCTTCTTCGCTTCGCGAGGCGACCTGGCCGCGTAGAACTTCTGGTACATCGACTGCACGCCCATGAGCAGCATCAGCGTCGAGAGGAAGTACGCCAGCGCCTTGAGCGGCGGGTACTTCCCGAAGTCGGCCGGAAACACCTCGAACCGCGACGCCGGCAGTACCGCGTGGGCGTGCGCCCAGCCGCCGGCCGCGGCGATGACGAAAGGCACCGCCAGCAGGCACGACGAGACGATGATGATCCCGTTCGGCAGGTCGGTGTGCGCCACGGCCACCATGCCGCCGATCGCGACGAAGCCGATCACGAAGACCGCGGCGATGATCTGCCCCGACTCGACCGACATCTTCCCGTCCGAAATCACGTTCAGGATGTACCCGCCGGCCCGGAACTGGTACGCGACGATCGTGGTGAACGCGATGATGAGCGCGATGGCGCCGAACAGCCGGGCGAACTTCCCGTAGCGGACCTCGAGAATGTCGCCGACGGTGTACTGGCCGAACGTCCGGATCTTCCCCGCGACGAAGTAGATGATCGCGATGCCCAGGAAGGCGCCCGCGGGCTGCCAGATCGCGCTCCACCCCGCGTACGAGGCGTACTCGGCCCCGGCGATGAACGTGCCCGACCCGATCCACGTGCAGACCAGCGTGAAGACCATCTTGGTCAGCGACAGGCTGCGCCCCGCCACCATGAAGTCTTCCTGCGATGTGATCTTGCGCGATCGATAGATGTTGTACCCGGTCAGGGCCAGCAGGTAGGCCAGGATGATGTACAGGTAGAAGTTCACGCACCCTCCTCGGGCAATCGCCCGTGCGAGCCGGCGCAGGATAGCACAGGTGAGGGGCCGCGTCCCGGCAGGCCCCGGCGCCCGCGGGACGCGGCGATGCCAGGCCGCCGACCGCCTGCTACCGGCCCGCGGGCGGGACGTAGTCCGCCGGCAGCGCGGACCCGGCGCCGAAGAAGAAGTCCGTCATTTGCGCCGCCACCAGCTCCTGGGCCTCCTTCTGGAACGGCAGGAGACGGTACTCGTTGAGAATCATCCGCATCCGATCTTCCCAGAGCCGCCAGGCCTCGAGCGACACGTTGTTGAAGATGCGCTCGCCGAGTTCGCCGGGCCACGGCGGCGAATCGAGGCCCGGCAGGTCCTTCCCCAGTTTCACACAGTGCACCATGCGGCTCATGTTGGCTCTCCGTTCGGGTCCGAGTGCAGCGCGGCGCCGCCCCGGGGGCCGGCTGCCTCGAGCGTCTCGACCTCGACGCGCGCGTCGTTGAAGCAGGCGCCCCCGCCGAGGTCGCTCAGTGTGTCGGGGGCGAGGGCGTTCGCCGTGGAGCCGTTCAGCGTGTGGCGGCTCCACAAACCCTTGGCCAGCGAGACGGTCCTCGTCCTCACCGTGGGCGAGATCGCCGCCAGGCACGTGACGGATCCCCGTTCGTTGAACACCCTGACCGTGTCGCCCTCGTTCACGTGCCGGGCATGCGCGTCCTCGGGGTGCATCTCGAGCACCGCGGGCGTCCGGACCAGCTCGTAGAGCGAGGACGAGATCGCCTTGTCGTGAGCCGGCGAAATCAGCGCCAGCGGGAATTGCACCGTCGCCGGATCGGGCTGGAATGTGTACAACCCGAGGGGCGCGTCGCGTTCCAGCTCATCCGGAAAGAGGTGCGCCTTGCCGTCCACCGTGCGCGGAAAAACGTCCACGAACTGGACGGGAGCTGCTCCGAACGGCGGCGCGGGCCTCGCGCCCTCCCGCAGCGCATTCCCGACGTGTACCGGCAGGCCGTCCATCACGCCCAGCATCTGCTCGAGCTCGTCGCGCGGCTCCCCGGGCCGGTCCAGGCCGAGGCGCGCCTCGATCTCGGCGAAGACGTCGACATTCGGGCGGGCCTCGCCCAGCGCGTCGATCGCCGGCCGCACTATCTGCAGGCTGATCGGCCCGTAGGCCCTCGCGACGTCGTACTGCTCCAGGAACGTCGTCGCCGGCAGCACGATGTCGGCGTAGCGCGCGGTGTCGGTCAGCACCTGGTCGAACACGATCGTGGTGAGATCGTCCCGCTCCAGTCCGCGGCGGACGAGGTTCTGGTTCGGGACGGTCGCCAGCGGGTTGCAGTTGTAGACGAACAGGACCTTCACCGGCGGATCCACCGCCTCGGTCAACATGCGGCCCAGGTGGTTCATGTTGACGAGCCGGGCGTCCGCCTCGTCCGCGCCGATCCACGTCTTCGTGATGCCCCAGGACGCCGAGTTGCTCAGCGTGTAGCCGCCGCCCCGGACGCCGAACTTCCCGGCGACAGCCGGGAGCGCGAGGATTGCCGCGGCGGCGTTGCCGCCGTTGCGGTTGCGCTCGAGCCCCCAGCCGCAGCGGACCACGGCCGGCGACGTCTCCGCGTACAGCGTCGCGAGCCGGGCGATGGCATCAGCGTCGACGCCGGCCACCTCCGCCGCGCGCTCGAACGTCCACGGTGCCGCGCGCTCGCGGAGCCGGGCGAATCCGGTCGTGTGTGCCGCGAGGAACGTCTCGTCGGCCAGGCCGTGCTCGAACAGGTGCCGGTGGAGCGCGAGCGCGACAGCCACGTCGGTGCCCGGGCGCACCGCCAGGTGCAGGTCGGCCGTGCGCGCGAGCGGCGTGGCGCGCGGATCGACGACGACCAGCGTCGCGCCGTCGTGCCGCGCCTGGCGGATGTACGGCACGAGGTGGATGCTCGACGCGGAGGGGTTCGCGCCCCACACGACGATCAGTTTCGCGTGGACGTAATCCTCGTACGTGACCGAGGGCATTTTGCCATAGAGGGCCTGGTTCACGGCACCCGTCGTCGAGGCGCAGAGCGTCCGGGCGAGGCGCGACGCGCCGAACCGCCGGAACAACCGCGCGTCGGTCGTGTCCTGGCTCAGCAGCCCATTCGACCCGCCGTAGCAGTACGGCAGCACCGACTGGGCGCCCCAACGGTCGCGGGCGTCCTGCATGGCTGTGACGACGCGCTCCAGGGCCTCGTCCCAGCTCACCCATCTGAACTCCCCGGATCCCGGCGGGCCCAGGCGGAAGCCCGGGCGCAGCAGGCGATCGGCCCCGTAGACGCGGTCGGCGAACCGCCGCACCTTTCCGCAGATGTAGCCGCCCGTGACCGGGTTCTCGTGGCCGCCGTCGAGCGCGGCCACCCGGCCGTCCTTGAGCGTCACGCTGAGGCTGCAGGAATCCGGGCAGTCCAGCGGGCAGGCGGTCTCGACGCGGTGCTGCGGGAGCGCGGTCATCGCGAGGCCCGGACGCGCACCGCCTGTCCGTCCTGCAGGTCGCGGAGCGCTTGATAGGGGCCGGTCACGACGGGCGTGCCGTCGTTGACGCCGGAGACCTCGATGTCGAGGCCGCCGATGAGGCCGGTCGTCACCGGCTGGAACCGGATCGTGCGGCCGGTCGCGACGAACACGCCCGTGCGCTCGCGGCCGTCTGTGTCGGCCCGCATCACGACCGCCTGCAGCGGCACGACGAGCACGTTCTGGCGCTCGGCCGTCAGAATCTCGGCGTCGCACGTCAGGCCCGGGCGCAAGCGCCGATCGGCGGCATCGAGGCGCACCTTCACGCGGAACTCCCGTGCCGCGGCCCCGGTTCCGGCAATCGGCAGGGCGCTCGCGCCAATCTCGACGACGTGGCCCGCGAAGGACTCGCCGGGGACGGCCTCCATGGTGACGCGGGCGGACTGGTTCAGCTGGATGCGCAGGACGTCCGCCTCCGCCACCTTCACCTCGGCGTCGATGGCCGCGAGGTCCGAGATCGTCATGAGTGTCGTGCCCGGCTGGCCCTGGATCCCCATGACGACCATCTCGCCCTCCTGCACGGGCAGCCGGGTGACCACGCCGCCGATTGGCGCGAGGATGTCGGACTTCGCGAGGATGTCCCCGACACGGGTTGCGTCGGCGCGCGTCTCGGCGAGCTTGCGCTGGGTGGACTCACGGCCCTGCTGAAGGCGGCGGAACGCGGCCTCGGCGCTGCGCACCTGGGCGTCGGCGGTCTCGGCGTCGGCGACCGCGCTGTCGAGGTCGGCGGCCGGCACGAGCCCGTCCGTGCGGAGGACCCGCGTCCGCCGCAGGCGCGACTGCGCCTCCAGTGCGCGGGCCTTCGCGGCATCCAGGTCGGCCTGGGCGGCCTGCAGGAGGTCGGCCGTGGCGCGGAGGTCGGCCTCCGCGGCCTGGACGCGGGAGTTGGCGGCCGACGCGCTGGCGGCCGCCTGGATGGCGTCGATGCGCGCCACCACCTGGCCGGCAGCGACCGCGTCGCCTTCCTTCACGCGCAGCTGCACGAGCCGGCCCATCACGCTCGAGCCGATGTCGGCGTAGCGCTGAGCGACGATCTGCCCCGAGGCCGTCACGACGGACTTGAACGCCGCCTTGCGCGCCGCCGGCTGCGCCTCGACGGGGACCCCTCCTCCGTCGCGGAACGCGAGGAAGAGGGCGCCCGCGGCGACAATCCCGGCCGCCGCGATCAGTCCCACTGTGCGTCGCTTCACAGGCCCCACTTTACCACGCGCGTTTCGTTTCGCTGACTGGCCGCCGAGGCCGGCTGCGCGGACCGGGGAAACGGGCCGCCGCGTCAGTGCGAGCGGCGTCCCCGGCCCCACTTGAGCTAGAGTGAGAGGTCGAGATCATGCGCGTCATCAGAGCCCGTCTCCGTTCGCTCACCGGCGCCGTCGTCCAGGGTCACGCATCGGTCAGCGGGCATCCCCTGCGCGCCGCCCTGGGCGCGCTCGCGGTGGCAGTGGCGGTGGCGGCGATCGTGATCGTGGTGACCGCCCTCGACGGGCTGGGCCGCTACGCGCGCGCCACGGGGGCGCGCGCGTTCGGCAGCGACACGTTTCTGCTCGCCCAGATCGCGACGGCGGGGCAGAGCACCCGGCGCGAGCTGGCCGAGAAGCAGCGTCGCAACCCGGCCATCGGCCGGCCCGAACTGCGGTTCCTCGAGCGCTACGCCGGCGCTGACGTGCTCTACGCCTCCACCGTGCAGCGCATCGGTGACGTCTCGGCCGGGGCACGCAAGTACGAGAACGCCGCCATCAATGGGACGACCCCGACCCTGGCGGAGCTGCGCGACCTCGGGATCGGCCGCGGCCGCTTCCTGCAACGGCATGAGGCGGAACGCGGCGACCAGGTGGCCGTGATCGGCGCGGATGTCGCCGAGGCGCTCTTCCCCGGATCTGACGCGCTCGGCCAGGCCATCCGCATCGCGGGCCGGCGGTTCGAAGTCGTGGGGATCCAGCGGCGGCTCGGCTCGTCCGGCGGCACGTCCCTCGATCGATTCGTGTGGATGCCCCTCATCACCTTCGAGCGGGTCTACGGCCCCGCGCCGACGCTGAGCATCTTCGCGCGGGCGAAGGGCGACGTCGAGATCGGCGCGGCCGAGAGCGTGGCGCGGACCGCGATGCGGGCGAAGCGCCAGCTCCAGCCCGGCGTGGCGGACAACTTCGACGTGCTGACCCCCGAGGCCGCGCGGAACTTCGTCCTGCGGCTCTCGGAGCGCGTGGGAGCCGCGTCCATCCCCATTTCCGCGATGGCGCTGCTGGCCGCCATCGTCGTCATCACGAATACCACGCTCGTGTCGGTCAGCGAGAAGACGCGCGAGATTGGCGTACGGCGGGCGCTCGGCGCGTCGCGCCGCCAGATCATGCGCGAAGTCGTGGCCGAGTCCGCGATCGTCGCCCTGGCCGGTGGGTTGGCGGGCACCATCCTCACCGCCGTCGCCGTGTCCCTGCTGGCTCGGGTCCTCGAGATCGACGTCGTCGTCAAGGGCGCGACCGTGGCATGGGCCATTGGTGGGGCGGCGCTGACCGGTCTGGCCGCGGGATACTACCCGGCGCGCCGGGCGACGGGCATCGACGTGATCGCCGCCGTGCGGGCGGAGTAGCGGACGTGACACGGATCCAGGGAAGTTCCGAGGCGGGCATGCTGGCCCTCGACTCGCTGAGGAGCCAGCCGCTCCGGTCCGCGCTCGCCATCGCCGGCATCGTGATCGGGATCGTCACGGTCGTGCTCGTCGCCACGGTCCTGGTCGGCGTGCGCAACGGGATTGCCGGGCTGTTTCGTGAACTCGGCACCGAGAACGTGTTCGCCTTCCACCGGAATGGCGACCCCTACTCGCCCTCCTCGGACCGCGATGCGCAGCGCAAACCGCTCGAGCCGTGGATGGCGGCGGCCATCGCGGCCGCGGCCACGTCGATCCGCGACGTGGCGGCCCAGATCATCGTCCCGCCGATCGTGGACGGCCGCCCGCTGGTAGCCCGTCACGGCACGAACGAGAGCGACACTGTGCTCGTCGAAGGGGAGACGCCGAACTTCTTCGACATCGCCGGCGCCGAGTTCCGCGCGGGCCGTCCGTTCACGGGCATCGAGGACCGTGGGGCCGCGAAGGTGGCCGTCCTCGGATCGAGCGTCGCCCGGGCGCTCTTCGGCGCCACGCCATCGGTGGGAAAGTCGTTCACCCTCGCCGGCGACACGTACTTCGTCGTGGGCGAGGCGGCGCCGCGCCGGGGCGGCTTCTTCGGCGAGAACCGCCAGGACAACGTCATCTCCATCCCGGCGGGCACCGTGGCCAGGCGGTTTCCCGGGGCAAAGCCGACGGTGCTCTACGCCCGGGCCACGCCGGGGCAGCTGCCATCGGCGACGATCGAAATGGAGTTCCTGCTCCGGCGCCTGCGACGGCTCGCGCCCGGCGCGGAGAACGACTTCATACTGTCGACGGCCGAGCAGATCATCTCCACCCTCGACGCGGTCAATGTCCAGGTGGGACTCGCCGCGTTCGCGCTGGCCGCCGTGAGCCTGATCATCGGCGGCATCGGGATCGCCAACGTGATGATCATCAGCGTCACCGAGCGCACCCGGGAGATCGGTACGCGCCTCGCGATCGGCGCGACGCGCCGGGACGTGTTGTCGCAGTTTCTCATCGAGGCCACCCTGCTGTCGGCGGTCGGCGGATTCGTTGGCGTCGCGATCGCGTGGGCGATCGGGTTCCTGCTGAGCGTGCTGGCCCCGGCGTTCCCGTCGGTGCCGCCCATGTGGGCCGTCTTCGGGGGCCTGGCGTCGGCCGTCTCGACGGGGCTCGTCGCCGGGTACCTGCCTGCCCGCCGGGCAGCCGGGCTCGACCCGGTCGAGGCGCTCCGGTACGAGTAGAGGGCCGGGCCACGCGGCAAAGCCGGACACGAAAACGGCCCTTCCCGGCATGGTGCCGGGAAGGGCCGAGTGAAGTACGAGCGCCAAGTCCCCGAGGGAGCTACTTGGACGGACTCGCGTCGCCGGTGGAGGCGATCACGGCGACCGTCACGCCGGCGGCCACGCCCGCCAGCAGCAGGATGCCGCCCGTCGTGGTGAAGAACGCCCCGGCCCCGGCGGCCGTCGCCGCTGCTCCGGCGAGCGCGCCCGCCGCGGTGGCCCCGATCATGACACCCGAGATGACACCGCCCGCCGCCAGCGCCATCGAGGGGCTCAGGCCGATGATCTTGCCGTCGTCATCGACGATCTCCACGACGTAGTTGCCCGGGTTGAGCCCGGTGAACTCAAAACGGCCGTCGCCCGCTGCGCGCGACGTGGCGACCAGCTGCCCGGTGTCGACGTTGCGCAACTGGACCTTCACGTTGGGCAGAACCTGGTTCTGCGCATCGCGGGCGGTCCCCGCGATCCGCCCCGTGCCCTGTCCGGCATCAGCCATCAGGGCCAGACCCAGTACAATAGCCATCGTCACAATCGCGACTCGCTTCACCATGGCATCACCTGCTTCGCGGGTGGATATGCTGCCCCTCTTGCGGCGCGCGCACACACGTACGCCGCCCACAAAACCCATCCAACGGTAATATCGGCGTTTCGCGGCCGGAAGTCAAGGGATTGCAGGCGTCCGGGGCGGCCCGTCTGTATCATTCCGGACACAAGTGGACATTCGGCGCGCCTCCGCGGCCCACGGGATCTGACGCCTAGAGTTCCCTCATCCGGCCGGCTTTGCGGTCCCAGAACTCGACGCGTGCGACGGCGATCTTGATCATCGAGACCTCGGGGTCCGCGGCGCCGCCGGCGAACCACTGGTTGTAGGCCGGGTGCCACATGGCCGACGCATGATCGACGTCGTGCACGATTGCCGCCGAGCCTGACACCGAGATGAAGCGATCCTCCGGCGCCGACACATAGGTGACGTTCACTGCCGGGTTCCCTTCGATCTCGTGCACGACGGCCGACGAGGTGCGCGTGAAGAACCACAGCGTCCCGTCGAAGGCGTTCTCGAACGCCACCATGGGCCGGCTCCTCATCCCGCCCTCGCGGGTCACCGTCGTGAACATGGCAAACGGGATGTCCTTCGCGAGATCCCGGAACTGCTGAACGTCGTAGCGGCCCTTGCCCGAATCTCCCATCCGAATTCCTCCCGCTCCTAGCTTAGCATTCGCGGCGTCCCCTCAGCGCGCCGCTTCGTGGGCCGCGGCCTGACGCTCGAGATCCAGCAACGCCTGCTTGACCCGCAGCCCGCCCCCGTAGCCGACCAGCTTCCCGGTGCGGCCGATGACCCGGTGGCACGGCACGACGATGGGCAGAGGATTCCGGCCATTGGCCAGGCCGACGGCCCGCACGGCGCGCGGACGGCCGACCGCTCTCGCGACGTCGCCGTACGACCGGGTTTCGCCGAACGGGATGTCCGCCAGCGCGTTCCAGACGGCGCGTTGAAACGGCGTGCCCTCCGGGTTCAGCCGCAGGTCGAACCGCGTCCGCCGGCCCCGGAAGTACTCGGCGAGCTGCCTCGAGGCCTCGCGGAACGGTGCCTTCGATTCCTTCCACTCCGGTTCCGGCGCCATGGCGCCCTTGCCGCTCTGGAAGGCGATATGCCGGAGGCCGTGGTCTGGGCACCCCGCGAGCATCAGCGCGCCGACGGGGGTCTCGACGTAGGTGTAGAACGTCGTGTGCGCGAGCTTCATGAACGCTCCTCGTCCGCGTCGAGCGCGGGGCGACGGTCGAGCTCGTGAAGGTTAGGCCGGAGACCCGCTCCGACGCAAGGGCCGGCCCCGGCGCCGCGTGGGGCGGGCGGTTCCCGGCCCTGGACCGTCCGGCAGTGGTAGGCTGTCACTCTCATGCGAGTTGCCGTCGTCGCCAATCCCGTGTCCGGCCCGGCCTGGCGCCGCCTCCAGGCGGACGATATCGCAAGGCGGGTCCGCGCGAGGCTCGGTCGCCATCTCGTGGACGGCGGGGTGTCGTTCACCTCCGAGCGTGGCCACGCCACGCGCCTCGCGCGGGCGGCCGTTGACGGCGGGGCGGACGTGGTTATCGCGTGGGGCGGTGACGGCACGGTCAACGAAGTCGCGTCGGCGCTTGTCGACCGCCGCGCGGCGCTCGGCATCGTGCCGGTCGGATCCGGCAACGGGCTCGCCCGCGAGCTGGGCCTCCCGCGCCGTCCCGACGATGCGCTGGCGGTGGCGCTCGGAGGGGTGGACCGTCTCATCGACGTCGGGGACCTGAACGGCCGCCTGTTCTTCAACTGTGCCGGCGTCGGCTTCGATGCGCACGTCGCGGAGTCCTTTGCGGCGTCTGCGGGCCGCGTCCGGGGACTCGTCTCCTATGCCGCGATCGGCGTTCGGGAACTCGTGCGCTACGAGGCCGGCGCCTACCGTATCGAGACGGAGAACGGCGCGACCGCCGATGTCCGGGCCATGCTCATCTCGGTGGCGAACACCCGGCAATGGGGCAACGGCGCGCTCATCGCCCCGCACGCGATCATGGACGACGCCCGCCTCGACGTCGTCGTCATCCCGCCCCACCATCCGGTCGTCGTGCTGGCGAACCTGTGGCGGCTGTTCGCGGGGTCCATCGCCGCCTGGACGGGCGTCGAGTCGAGCCAGGTGCGGGCGGCCTCGATCACCGCCACGCCGCCCGCGCCGGTCCACGTGGACGGCGAGCCGCTCGGGCGCCTCTCGACGATCAGGATTCAGGTCAAGCGGGCGGGGCTCCGCGTGATGGTGCTGGCGAGGACGTAGCAGCGTCCGGATCCCGAACTCCGACTCCCGAACCCCGACTCCCGAGTCGTATAGGCTATGAGCATGCCCGACAAGCGGCGGTTCAAGTTCTCGGAGGTCTGGGAGGATGCGCGGGCGCTCGTCTGGACCCACCGGGCGCGCCTCGCCCTGGGCCTCAGCCTGATGCTCGTCAATCGCGTGGTGGGTCTCGTGCTGCCCGCGACATCCAAGTTTCTCGTCGACGACGTCATCGGCAAGCGGCGCGCGGACCTGCTCCCGGTGCTCGCCTTGGCAGCCGTTCTCGCCACGGTCGTGCAGGCCATCACCTCGTTCTCCCTCTCCCAGATCCTGAGTGTCGCCGCCCAGCGCGCCATCGCCGAGATGCGGAAGAGCGTCAGCGACCACGTGATGCGTCTGCCGGTCCGGTACTTCGACAAGACGCAGACGGGCGAGCTCATCTCACGCATCATGAACGACGCCGAAGGGATCCGGAACCTCATCGGCACGGGCCTCGTGCAGTTGACGGGCGGCTTCGTCGAGGCGGGCCTGGCCCTCGGCGTGCTGTTCTGGCTGAACTGGCGCCTGACCACGGTCACGCTCGTCGTGCTCATCGTCTTCGGCGGGGGCATGGCGTACGCTTTCAGGCGCCTGCGGCCGATCTTCCGCGAGCGCAGCGAGATCCAGGCCCAGGTGACCGGCCGCCTCACGCAGGCCCTTGGCGGCGTGCGCGTCGTCAAGGCCTACGTGGCGGAGGACCGCGAGCAGGCGATCTTCTCCTTGGGCGTCTACCGCCTCTTCAACAACATCCGCCGGACGATCACGGGCATCTCGGCGGTGATGGCCGCGGCGACCGTCATCGTCGGCCTCGTCGGCGTTGTGATGCTCGTCATGGGCGGCCGCGCGATCCTGTCCGGCCAGATGACGCTCGGCGACTTCATCATGTACCTGTTCTTCACCGGCATGACCGTGGCGCCGGTCGTCAACATCGCCTCGATCGGGACGCAGATCAGCGAGGCCTTCGCCGGCCTCGACCGCATCCGGGAACTCAAGCGGATGGCCACGGAGGACCAGGAGGACGCCTCACGCGCGCCGGTGCCGGTCCTCGACGGCGACGTCCGGTTCGACGACGTGACGTTCGAGTACGACCCCGGCGTGCCGGTGCTCCGGCACGTCACGTTCCACGCGCCGGCCGGGACGACAACCGCGCTCGTGGGGTCGAGCGGGTCGGGGAAGAGCACGCTCATCTCGCTCATCATGACGTTCAACCGCCCGCAGGCCGGCCGGGTCGTGGTGGACGGCCACGACCTGGCCGCCGTCCGGTTGCGCGACTATCGCGGTCACCTGGGCATCGTGCTCCAGGACAACTTCCTGTTCGACGGGACCGTCGCCGAGAACATCGCCTACGCGCACCCGGACGCGACGCGGCCCGAGATCGAGGCGGTGAGCCGTATCGCGCACTGCGACGAGTTCGTGCAGGGGTTCCCGGACACGTACGAGACCGTGGTCGGCGAGCGCGGGGTGCGCCTGTCGGGCGGCCAGCGCCAGCGCGTCGCAATCGCGCGGGCCCTGCTCGCCAATCCGCGCATCCTCATCCTGGACGAGGCCACGTCGAGCCTCGACAGCGAGAGCGAGTCGCTGATCCAGGACGGCCTGAAGTCGCTGCGCCAGGGGCGCACGACGTTCGTCATCGCGCACCGGCTCTCGACCATCCAGAGCGCGGATCAGATCCTGGTGCTGGAATCCGGCGCGATCGTCGAGCGCGGGACCCATGCCGAACTGCTCGCGATGAACGGCCGCTACCGCCAGCTCTACGACAAGCAGTACCGCTTCGAGCGGGACCGGTTCGTCAACCCGGGCGAGGACTTCACCCCGGGGCCGCCGACGCCCGCGGCGGAGGCCCCGCGGCGCGCACCGCTCCGGTCGCTGTAGGGGGCCGGGGGAGGCGAAGGGGGAGGGAAACGTGATGACCGACGCGAATCGACAGGAGCGGCGCGGGCGGATGCCCGCGATCTTCGCGGCGCACGGCGCGCCGATTCTGCTCGACGACGCCGTCTGGATGGGTGAACTCGCCGCGTGGGCGACGGCGATGCCGAAGCCGGCGGCCATCCTGATGGTGTCCGCGCACTGGGAAGAGCGGCCGGCGACGCTCGGCGCGACCACGCCGGTGCCGCTGGTCTACGACTTCTCCGGCTTTCCCGATCGCTACTACCAGACGCGCTACCCGGCGCCCGGCGCGCCTGCGCTCGCGGAGCGCGTCCACGGCCTGTTGACGCAGCAGGGCATCGCGTCGCAGGACGACCCGCGCCGCGGCCTCGACCACGGCGCGTACGTGCCGCTCGTCGCCATGTACCCTGACGCCGACGTGCCCGTGCTCCAGCTCTCGATGCCGCGCCTCGATCCGAGGGAGCTGTTCGAACTCGGCCGGGTGCTCGCGCCGCTGCGCGACGAGGGCGTGCTCGTCTTCGGCAGCGGGTTCCTCACGCACAACATGAAGTACGCCTTCCAGCCGGGCATCCCCGCCTGGGCGCGAGAGTTCGACGAGTGGGCGGCCGACGCCCTCGCGCGCTTCGACGTGGACGCGCTCGTGGACTTTCAGAAGCGCGCGCCCGCCGCGCGGACCGCGCTGCCGACCTGGGAGCACTACGCGCCGGTCCTCGTCGCGGCCGGTGCCGCGGCAGGCTCGACGCCGATCGTGACGTTCCCGATCACCGGCTATTGGATGGAGGGCGCCTTCACCAAGCGGTCGGTGCAGTTGGGCTGAATCGGGCGGTGCCGCCGCGTCACCGCCCCACGAACGGGTCGAGCGCCGCCGCGAGCGTCCGGTCCCGCGTGATGAGATCCGCGCCCAGCATTCCGGCGAGACAGAGGTAGCTGGCGTCGTACGTGGACAAGCCGGTCGCGTTCGCGACCAGGACGACGTCCAGCGGGTCGGGGTCCAGCCATGTGATTCCCCGCTTCACGTCGAGGGCAAGGTCGAGGGCCTTGAGAATTCTGGTTGTGTCCCTGGGACTCAGTCGGCACTTCTTCCGGGCCACGCTCTGAAGTTCGTAGCGGAGCAGCGTGGGCGCATACAGGGTCGCGTCGTTGAGCCGCGGAGCCCACGTGTCGGCGTCCGGCTCCCCGAAGGCAATCGCCGCCAGCGCCGAGGCGTCCACGACCGCGCGTGTCACCGGCTGTCCCGGTCCTCGCGGACCATTTGCACCGATTCCTCCGGCGTGCTGAGGCCGAGCGCGCGGATCTCCTTCAGAAGGGCCATGGCCTTGAATGGTCGCGCACCCGCGTGGGTCTCCAGCATCGCCATGAGCTCCCCTTGGAGCGAGCGGTGGTTCAGCCGTGCCCGGGTCCGGACGCGTTGGGCCAGTTCGTTTGGCACGCCTTTGATGGACAGGTTGACTGGCATTGAGCCGCCTCCATTTCGGATCCACAATACCTCCATTTCGTGTGGTTCGACAAGGGGAAGCCGCCGGCGGTATCATTCCCACGCCGTGCCAGGCACTCGCCTCATGCGCAACCTGTTTGCCGCAGTGCTCGTGGTTCTTCGTGCGGGAGGTCACGGGCCCGAGGCCGACGAGCACGTTCGCGTTGTGGCTGAGTCCGTGGGACATTGAATTCACGCGCGCCCTGATGATGCGGAAGTCAGAATAGCGGCGCGGCGGGTATTACCGGCTCCTGCTCGTCGCCTCCCACCGGTGTCCCGGAACGGCGACTGCGGCACCTCCGCAAGTTCGTCCGTGAACGCCCGCGCGATGCGCTCGGGGACCTTGCGCCCTGGGGCGTCGGGAGCCCTTGTCACGACCCAGCCAGAAGGTAGAATGTGCTGGCCGCTCGCCCTCGCTGAACTGGCGGCCCGCGGATGATACCGAATGAAGCGCGCCTCGGCGAATCCGGTATTGCCGGGAACGACGCCGTCGACGGCCGGACGGGACGTCTGGGCGCCAGTCGTCCTCGCGGCGCTCGCCGGGGTGGTCGCGTTCGCGGTCGGCACGTTCGCCGAATCGGTGATCATCCGATCCGTCCACGGCAACCGTCGCGAACTGGAGTGGCTCAGCGACACGGTGATCTCGCTGGGCGTGGCGGGGATGACTTACCTGTGGCTGCATCTGAAAGCCCTGCGAACGCACGTGCTCGCGTTGGCGCGAGCACAGCTCGTGCTCGACGAACAGCTCCGTCTGGCGGCGGAGATTCAGCGCAGTCTGCTCCCTCCGGTGCCGCCGGCCACCCCCGGCTTCCGCTGGGCAGCACGGATGATTCCTGCGTACCAGATCGGCGGGGACTTCTACGACCTCATCCAGACTGCCGACGGGACGGTGCTGGCGATCCTGTGCGATGTCTCGGGCAAGGGAATCCCGGCGGCGCTCATCCTGTCGTCGTTGAAGACGCTGTTTCGCACCGTCGCGCGCGAGAGTCTGGACCCGGCGGTGATCGCGGAACGCATTTCTGCGGCGCTCCATGATGAACATGGGGGCCTCCCGTATGCGACGGCCATCGTGGCGCGTTTCGAGGCGGCGCCGGAGCGGCTCGCATACGTCAGTGCCGGCCATCCAGCAGGATTGATCCTCCGACGCGGAGCGGTCGCCGCCGTGCTCGAATCTGGAGGCCAGCCCCTTGGGTTGCTCCCGGGGACCGCGTACGAGGTCGCTCGCGTCCCGTTGATGCCGGGTGACGTCGGCGTGTTCGTTACCGACGGCATCACGGAGGCGCTCGATGGCTGGCCGGCGACGCTCAGCCGAGCCCTGGCCGCGTCCCCGGAGGGCCTGACCGCGGGCGGCTCGCCAGCCGAGATCTGCGACTACTTGCTGAGACTGTCGGCAGGCGGTCCAGGACCGGCGGGCGTGTCCGACTGGCAGGACGACCGCACCGTTCTGGCGTTCGCTGTCGAAGAGGCCCGGTGAGCGGTCCGTGCGGCGCGCGAGGCACCGCGTCGGGCCGCACGGCGGAGCCAGCACCCGGGGCATGGCTCCGTCGACGGGCGAATGACAAAGGAGATGACGATGTCAGCAGTTCCTGTCTCACGTTGGCACCAGGCGGCGGGAGCGTTACGGCTCGTCTTCTGGCTGGCACTTCTGGGCCTGCTGCTGCAGATGACGTGTGCGCCCGGGCGGCTCGACGCGAAGCGAGCCCAACTGCTGGATCGCCTGCAGCAGGAACGCAAGTCCCGGGTCATCGCGATGATCCACCGCGAGGACACCGTGAGCCTCTTCGGTGTGCCGGTGAGCAGGGCGATCGACATCGAGGACTCGGAGGCCGTGCTCCGCGCGATCCGGCTCACGCCGAACGAACAGCCGATTGACCTCGTCCTTCATACGCCGGGCGGCCTCGTGCTCGCGGCTGAGCAGATCGCGCACGCCCTGGTGGAGCACAAGGGCAAGGTCACCGTGTTCGTGCCGCACTACGCCATGAGCGGAGGAACGCTCATCGCGCTCTGTGCGGACGAGATCGTCATGGATCCGAACGCGGTGCTGGGCCCCGTCGATCCCCAGATCGGCGATATGCCGGCCGCCTCGATCGTCAGGCTGCTCGAGATCAAGCCGGTTCCGCAGATCAGCGACGAGATGCTGGTGTTGGGCGACGTCGCGGCCAAGGCGCGCATCCAGGTGGTGAGCTTCGTGGCGGAGGTCCTCCTCAAGCACATGCCTCGGGACAAGGCGGCCGCGCTGGCGACCGTGCTCAGCGAGGGTCGCTGGACGCACGATTTCCCCATCACCGTCGAGGCCGCCCGGCAGCTGGGCTTGCCCATCACCACGAGCATGCCGCCGCTCATCTACCAGCTCATGGATCTCTACCCGCAATCCGGAGCGGGCCGGCCTTCGGTGACGTACGTGCCTTACCGTCGCGCGGCGCCGCAGCGTTCGTTGCCGCAGCCACAGGGCGCCTCGCAGCGCTGATGACGAGGCGGGCGTGAACGACGGCCCGGCCCGGCTTGGCTCACGCCGCTGTGCTCGCGTCTCGGAGAACCTCGGGCCTCGCGTCAGCGTTCCCGTTCGCTGTCCGCCAAGCTCTGCCGCAGGTCCAGCAGCAGCCACCTGTGCTGGCGCACGGCCGTGCGCTCCTGGTGCAGCAGGTTGACGAACCGTGTGACCCCGAGCGGCTCGTTGCCATTGCCGTGCACGAGGACGATGCTGCCGTCGCTGGTCCACTGACCCTTGGCCAGCCAGGCGTCGCTGCCAAGCGGGACGAGCCCGAGCGACAGCACGGTCTCCACCAGGGTGCGTGACGACACGAGGCCGGGGAACCGGAAGAACGCCGACGGCAACAGGCCGTGGTCTACGAGTGCCCGCTCGGTGGCCAGCACTTCTTCGATCACGTTCGTGCCAGGTTCCAGAAGGAAGTTCGACGCCAGCGGACGCGCCCGGTCCGTGAAGTGGTGGAACGAGTGATTCACCCAGGTGATGGCGAGCCGCTTCGCCCGAACGAGTCCCACGAGCCAGGCGAGATCGGCCGGGTGCTCTTTCATCCAGACGCCGGTGACGGCAACGGCCACCGGCACCGGGCTCTCGATGCGCCCGAGTTCTTCCATCAGTGCAAGGAACAGGCCCCGGTCCAGGGGCCGGCGAGATGGGCAGAGGTCAACGGTCAGGTTGACGCCGGGCTGAGAGGGACGCAGGTGCGTCACTCCCGCGTCCACCAGGGGGCCCTCGTTGCGGCGCGCGTCCTCCAGAGCAGCGCCGTAGTCCGTGCCAGCGAGCCGCGCACGGAGCGCCGGGGGATCGAGCTGCTCGAGAAGCCAGCCGTCTGCGGAGACCACACTGGTGGCCATTGTCCCGGGATCGATGACTAGCAGCCGCGGCCGGCGCGACGCCACGAACGACCGCAACACCACTTTCGGAGCTGAGGACGGCCGTTCGCGCGCCACCGCGCACTCGACGCGATAGGACTCGACACCAACCGCCGCGGCAGCCGGCACCGACGGCTGTGAATCGGAACCGACGCCCGCCGCGATGCTGACAAGGCCGGAGAACGACGCAAGTGTCAGCGCGCCCGCCCACGAGGCGCTTCGACGCATTGGCACCCATCTCCTCCCGCGAGTCTGCGCGAACCGCGACAACGATCAGGCCCGCAGCACGGCTCCGAGCTCGTTCGTGAGCGCCTTCGCGATCCGCTCCCGGATCTGCTTCGCGTCGGCGTCGGTCAGCGTGCGGTCCGCCGCCTGGTAGGTGAGGCTGAACGCCAGGCTGCGCTTGCCCGCGCCCACCTGTTCGCCGGTGTACTCGTCGAAGAGCGCCACCCCCGCGAGCATCGGCCCGCCGGCCGCCATCATGACTTCCTGCACCCGGGCCACGGGCACCGCGCGATCGAATACGAACGCAAGATCCTCCTTGACCGGCGGATACACGGGAACCGGGCGCGTCGCGTTCCGATCGGCCGAGCGTGCAAGCAGCGGATCGAGCTCCAGTTCCGCCACGATGACGCTCTGACCCTTCAGGTCGAAGCGCTCCGCGACGCCGGGGTGCAGTTCCCCGATCCAGCCGATGGCCTCCCCCTGCGCGCGCACGAGTGCGGTCCGCCCCGGGCGCAGTCCGTCGCGCTCACCAGGCTCGAAGGTCAGCCCGGTGACGGCCAGCGCGTCGGAGAGTTCCTCGACGACGCCCTTCACGTCGAAGAAGTCCATCGGCTCGCGGTCGCTCTTCTGCCATCCCACGGGGCTCCGCGCACCGGTCATCAGGATGCCGAGGCGCCTCGGCTCGGCCGGCAGGGCTTCTCCTGGTTGCGGCAGGAACACGTTCCCGATCTCGAAGAACGCCAGCCTGTCGGTATTGCGGCTGTTGGCGGATGCCGTTTCAATCACCCCTGGCAGAAGCGATCGCCGCATCACGACGCGGTCGATGACGATGGGGTTCGCCAGGCGCACGTAGGGCACCTCGGCGTCGCCCTCCGCCGGCGCCTCGAGTCTCAGCCGCGCCTCGCGTTCCGGCGACGTCAGGCTGTAGGTCACGATCTCCTGCAGGCCCAGGCTTGCCAGCGCGTCGCGCACCTGCTCCTCGAGCGCGAGATCACGATTCGGGTGGGGCGGCGGAATCACCTCGGCGAGCATCGTCTCCGGGATGCGCTCGTAGCCGTAGATGCGCGCGATTTCTTCGACGATGTCGGCGCGGCCCACGAGGCCCGTGCCGATGTCGAGTCGGTGATCCGGCGCGGCGGCGCGGACGACGGCCTCGGGATCGGCGTGGTCCCCGATCACCTCGCAGCCGAACTTGAGCGCGCGCAGGATGCGGACGATCTCCTCGATCGGGATCCGGACGCCGAGCTGGCGCTCCACCTCCGCCGGGGTGATGTCGACGACGACGGGCTCGGAGCGGCCCGGATAGCTGTCGACGAGGCCGCGGGCGACGGTGCCGCCGGTCCACTGGCGCATCAGCTCAAGCGCCCGGACGACGCCCTTCTCGGCGAGGTTCGGGTGCACGCCGCGTGCGAAGCGGTACGACGCTTCCGAGGGGAGGTCCTGCGACTTGACGGTCTGCCGGACGTTGACGAGGTTCCAGGCCGCGCCCTCGAGCAGCACGCTCGTCGTGGCGTCCGTCACCTCGGTCTCCGCGCCGCCCATCACGCCGGCGATGGAGAGCGCGCCCTGCGCGTCGCACACGAGCACCGTGAACGGATCGAGCTTCCGCTCCACGCCGTCCAGGGTCGTGATCGTCTCGCCGGCCTCGGCGCGGCGCGTGACGATCGTCGGGCGCTTGCCGCCCGCCCGGCGCACGAGGACGTCCCAGTCGAAGGCGTGCAGCGGCTCGCCGAGCTCGAACATCACGTAGTTGGTGGCGTCGACGATGTTGCTGATCGGACGCGTGCCGACGAGGCGGAGGCGGCGCTGGATCCAGTACGGGCTCGGTTCGATGGTGACGCCCTCGATCAGGCCGAGCACGAAGCGCGGGTTCAACTCCGGCTCGCGGATCTCGATCGCGATCTTGCCGGCGATCGGCGCGCCCGCCAGCGTCACGCTCAGGGCCGGCGGCTTCAGGTGCCCGCCCGTCAGGGCGGCAATCTCGCGGGCGATGCCCAGCACGCACGCGTTGCGCGCCATGTTCGGGTTGATTTTCACCTCGAACACGACGTCGCCCATGTAGTCGGCCGCCGCCGCTCCCACCGGCGCCTCGTCGTCCAGGATGATGATGCCGTCGTGCTCGTCCGAGATGCCGAGCTCCTTTTCGGAGCAGGCCATCGACTTCGACTCGACGCCCCGGATCTTGGCGCGCTTCAGCGTCGTGAGCTCGCGGCCGGGCTTGTGACCGTCGAAGAGCACGGCGCCCTCACGCGCGTAGACGATCTTCAGCGGCTTCGGGAGCGGGCCCGTGCCCTTGAGGTGGAAGATGTTCGGCGCGCCGGTCAGCACGATCTGCTCGGCGCCGGTGCCGTCGTCGACACGCAGCAGCGTGAGGCGATCCGCGTTCGGATGCGGCATCACCTCGAGGATCTGCGCGACGACGATCGTGGCCGGGTCCCACGCGAGGCCGTTCGCGGGCGAGCCGCTGCGGCCGGCGGCCGGCAACCCGGCGACGGGCCGGCTCACCGGCGCCATGCCGACGTACTCGATGTCCTCGACTTCGAGGCCGGCGAAGGTGAGCCGCGACGCAAGCTCGTCCGGGGTGTCGGCGATCGCGACGTAGTCGCGCAGCCAGGTCAATGGAACACGCATGATGAGTCTCGTCCGGCCAATGGGCCCGCCATCCGTCCTCGCGGCGCATGGGTGCCGCCGCGCGGCCCGGGGGCCCGATCCTCTAGAACTGCTCCAGGAACCGCACGTCGTTGGCGAAGAAGTACCGGATGTCCTCGATCTTGTGCATCAGCATCGTGATGCGCTGCGGGCCCATCCCGAACGCGAATCCCGAGACCTCGCGCGGGTCGTACCCGCCGTTCTGCAGCACGACCGGGTGCACCATCCCGCAGCCCAGGATCTCGAGCCAGCCGCTCTGCTTGCACACCGGGCAGCCCTTGCCGTCGCACACGAAGCACTCGACGTCCATCTCGGCCGAGGGCTCGGTGAACGGGAAATGGTCCGAGCGGAACCGCGTGCGGACCTGCGGCCCGAACAGCGCGTGCGCGAAGGCGGTCAGCGTGCCCTTGAGGTCGCCCATCGTGATGTGGCGGCCCACGGCGAGCCCCTCGATCTGGTTGAACTGGATCTCGCTGCGCGCGGTGATCTGCTCGTAGCGGTAGCACATGCCGGGCAGGATGACGCGGATCGGCTCCGGGCACCGCTCCCGCATCACGTGAATCTGGCCGGGCGACGTGTGCGTCCGCAGGATCACGTTCGGCGTGGTCGTGTAGAAGGTATCCCACATGTCGCGCGCCGGGTGGTGCGGCGGCATGTTGAGGAACCCGAAGTTGAAGTCGTCCGTCTCGACGTCGCGCGAGCGGTAGATCTGGAAGCCCATCTCCCCGAAGATCGCGTAGATCCGCCGGAGGGTCTGCGTCGCGGGGTGGAGGCGGCCGCGCCCGCGGCGCCGGCCCGGCGCGGTGACGTCGAGTGAACCCGCCTCGAGGTCGCGCGCGAGCTCGGCCTGACGGATCCGGTCCGCGGCAGCCTCGAACGCGTGCTCGAGGGCCTGCCTGGCCTGGTTGCCGCGCTGGCCGAATGCGCGCCGGTCTTCCTTCGGCAGCGTGCCCAGCGTGCCGAGAGCCGCGATGACCGGCGAACTCCGGCCCAGGTGCGCGATCCGCCACCGGTCGAGGGCGTCCGAATCTCCAGCCGTCGCCAGCGCGTCGAGCGCGTCCCGTTCAATCTGATCGAAATCCATCGCCATAGGAATACCCGACTGAAACGTATAGCGTACAACGGCCGGGCAGCCTGCGCCACCGGAGACCCTTTCGAACGGGGCCCCGGAACCTGTCCGGTGCCGCCCCGGCGACGCGCGCTGATTGATCCGCCGCCCGTCCTGCACTAACGTAACGGCCGGGCCGCATTTCTGCGGCACCCGACGACTGGAGGCCTGAGATGCGCGTCGGAAGCAGGTGTATCGCCCTCACCCTATGCGTGATCGCCGCAGCGGGCTGCCGCCAGCGGAACTCGAGCGAGGCGGCATCCGCCGCACCGGCACCGGCCGTGACCGCCGAGCAGGCGGCGGCTCAGAAGGCGGAGCCCAGCTACCGGTTCGAGCGGAACGGCTGGACCTTCGTCCATCTCGTGGGAACCCCGTCGCAGGTCGGGTACCAGCACGGCTACCGGCTGGCCGCCGAGATCGAAGATCTGCTGCGCATCATGAAGCCGTTCCTGCTCGAGACCAGCAAGAAGGACTGGGCGTTCTACCGGGACGTCGCGGAGAAGATCCTCTGGCCCGGCATCGACGAGGAATACCGCGCCGAACTCGACGGCATCGTGGAGGGGCTCGCCGCGAAGGGCGTCGCGGCCGACCGCTGGGACATCGTCGCGCTGAACGCGTTCGAGGAGGTGCCGGACTACTACCTGCCCTGGCTCGAGGCGCAGCAGGGCAAGCCGCCGTCCACCAAGGCGCCCGGCAACTGCAGCGCCTTCATCGCCACCGGTGCCTGGACGAAGGACCGCCGCATCGTCATCGGCCACAACGCGTGGACGAGCTACGTCAAAGGCGAGCGCTGGAACGTCATGTTCGACATCACGCCCGCGAAGGGCCATCGCATCCTGATGGACGGCCTCCCGGGCCTCATCTCGAGCGACGACGACTTCGGCCTGAACGACGCGGGGATGGTCATTACCGAGACGACCATCACGGGGTTCAAAGGGTTCGACCCCGCCGGCACGCCGGAGTTCTACCGCGCCCGCAAGGCGATGCAGTACGCGGAATCGATCGACGACTACGTGCGCATCATGGTGGACCGGAACAACGGGGGCTACGCGAACGACTGGCTGGTCGGGGACAACAAGACCGGCGAGATCGCCCTCTTCGAGCTCGGCCTGAAGAACTGGACCGTGGACAGGACGAAGAACGGGTACTTCGTCGGCGCGAACTTCCCCGAGAAGGCGAAGCTGATGAAGGAGGAGACGACATTCGACCCGACGAACAAGGCCAGCTCGCCCAACGCGCGCCGCGCGCGGTGGGCGCAGCTCATGGCGAAGCACAAGGGCCAGATCGACGCCGAACTCGGGAAGGCGTTCGAGGGCGACAAGTACGACGTGATCGAGAAGCGGGACGGGCCGACCGAGCGGTCACTCTGCGGGGCGGTCGAAGACTCGCCGCGCGGCGTGCCCGAGTGGGACTGGCCGCCGTACTATCCCGGCGGCACGGTGCAGGCCAAGGTGACGGATGCGACGATGGCGGGCCGTCTCGAGATGTGGGCCGCCATGGGGCGGCCGTGCACCGGGGACTTCCTGGTGGAGCCGTTCCTGGCGAAGCGGCCGCAGTTCGGCTGGATGCGGGGACTGTTGCGCGACATGAAGAGCGAGCCGTGGACGGTCTTCGCCGCGGGCATGGACGGAAAGGCACGATGAGGCGAACCAGACTCCTCGGGGCCGCTCTCCTGTGGATGACGCTCTCGGCCTGCACGCAGAGCGTGCCGTCGCCCCGCGCGGTGGAACTCGGCAAGGCGACCTGCGCGAAATGCGGCCACGTCGTGTCGAGCCTGGACGCGGCGGCGCAAGCCGTCTTCACCGACGGTACCGTGCGGGTCTACGACGACCTCGGCTGCATGGCCACGGATCCCGAGGCGCTGCACGGGCTGGCGCAGCTCTACGTGCAGCTCGCCGGCGGCAAGGGATGGGTCCGCGTGGAGGACATTACCTTCGCGTCACCGCCGGGGGCCAGGACGCCGCAGGGATTCAACTACCTCGCGTACCCGGAAGAGGAGTCGCGCCAGCTGGCCCCGGATCACTGGGCGCGCGGCTGGGGCGACCTGGTGATGGAGCTCGCCCGGACACGATAGGGCCGCGGCCCCGCGCGGAGCCGCGCCGGGCCGGCCCGCTCAGGCACGCAGGTAATCGGCGCGCCAGTGCTGGACCATCTTCTTGATGGCCGTCTGATCCGCAATCTTCTCGTCGAGCACCGTCCGCGCGAGCGCCGGCAGTTCGTCGTCGCCCGCGAACCGCAAGGCCACGAGCTGCTTCACGGTGATCTCGCCGAGGCGCGGCTGCAGGTCGGCGGGGAGGAGCGCGCGCATCCGCAGCGTCTCCTCGAGACGGATGACCCGATCCTGGACCGTGACCGCCATCATGCGCGCGACGAAGAAGAACAGGATGAGACCGACGGCGAGGCCGAACGCCATCAGGTTGGCCCAGCTGAAGTCGGTGACGGCCATGTAGAGCGTGAAGAAGACGTTCAGGGCGATGAGCGGGAATGCGACGTAGTGGTACGCCGGCAACATGCGGGTGTGATTCTCGAACGTCTGGGGAGTCTGCTGCGCCATCCACGACCTCCTGGGGGTGCTATGCTGCACTTCCGCGTTCACACTAGCACGGGACGTTCGCATGCAGGAGTGGATCGTCGCCGAACCGGATGCCGGGATGCGCCTCGACCTCTGGCTGGCGCGCCGTGCCGGAGCGGGTTCGAGGAGCCGGGCCTCGGCGTGGATCGAGCGCGGCAAGGTGTTTCTCGGCGGCGCGCCCGCCGGGGCGCGCGAGGCGTCACGCCGGCTGGCGCCCGGCGACGCCGTGGCCGTCTGGATGGATCGGCCCGGCTCCGCCAGAGCGTCCGATCGCGACGCGCAGGAGCGATTGCACCTGCTCCGCCTCGTGCACGAGGACGCCGCGGTCGTCGCCGTCGACAAGCCGCCGGGGCTGATCGTCGAGCCGCTGCCCGGACGCGAAGGCGAGGAAGTGACGGGGCTGGACCTGCTGGCCCACCACTTCCGCCACGAGCCCCGCGCCCAGTTCTTCGTCGTGCACCGGATCGACCGCGACACGAGCGGGCTCGTCCTGTTCGCGCGATCGGCGACCGCCCGTGACGACCTCAAGGAGCAGTTCGAGCGGCGCACGCCGCAACGCATCTACCAGGCCATCCTCGAAGGGGAGCTCGATCCTCGCCGCGGCACCTGGCGCGACGACCTGGCCTGGGATGCAGACCACCTGCGGCAGCGCCGGGCCCACGCCACCGACGCCCGCGCGAAGGAAGCGGTGGCCCACTATGCCGTGGTCAGGCAGTTCGCCGCGGCGGCCCTGGTCGAGGTGACCCTCGTCACCGGCAAGCGCAACCAGATTCGCGTGCAGGCCGGGATGCGCGGGCACCCGGTGCTCGGCGAACGACAGTACCGGTTCGGCGCGCCTCCGGCGCCGGACGCGATGCCCGGCATCGGCCGCCAGGCCCTCCACGCGTGGCGCCTCGGTTTCACGCACCCGTCCACGGGCGCGCCCGTGTTGCTGACGGTCGAGCCGCCGGAGGACTTCGCGCAGGTGCTGCGTGCCCTCCGCCTGGCGCAGTCCTAACGACCCGCGGCCTCGAGGTCGACCCTGATCTGCCGCCACTTGCCCTGACGGAACCGCAGCACGCCCAGCGCGCAGCGCGTGACGTGGCCCATCACGATTGCCGTCCAGATCTCGGATGACCGCAGGCCGTGGAGCGCGTCCATCACCGCACAGAACGTAAGGGGCACGGCGATCTGGCTGATGAGGGAGATATAGAGCGGGCTCCTGGTGTCGCCGGCGCCCTGCAGCGCCCCGTTGTAGACGAGCGCGACGGTCACGAAGAAGCCGGACACGGCCAGGTAGCGAAGCAACTGGCTGCCGATCTGGAGGACATGCGCGTCGTTCATCCCGAAGATGCCGAGCAATGCGCCGGGCATGGCGAGGAACGCGGTGCCGACGATGGCCGCGACGCCGAGGCCGATCCGGGCGGCCACGCGGGCGCCCTCGATGCTGCGATCCGGCTTGCCGGCCCCGAGGTTCTGGCCGGCAATCGTGGCGGCCGCGCTCATCAGGCCGATCGACGTCCACGTGATCATCGAGAAGAGCTCCGTGTAGCCCACGGCGTACGCGGCCTGGGCGGCGGCGCTGAACTCGAGCGAGCCGATGAAGCGCAGCATCAGCACGCCCGCCACGTTCATGGCGATACCCTGCAGGCCCGTCGGCAGACCGAACCTGAGAATCGATCGGATGGTCGTCCAGTCCGGCGTCATCGTCAGCGGCCGGGGCATGCGCACGACCCAGCGCCCGGAGAGCACCATCGCGTTGCCCACGGCGGCGACGATCAGGTTGGCCGCGACGGTGCCGAGCGCGGCGCCCAGCGGGCCCAGGCGCGGGATGAGGAGGATGTTGAGCGCGGCGTTCAGGACCGTCGCCGCGATGCCGAGGTGCAGGGGCGTGCGCGCGTCGCCGGCGGCCCGGAACGCGCCGCCCAGCATGAAGATCATCAGCATGCCGATGTTGCCGGCGAAGATCGTCCGCAGGAACGGCAGCGCGGCCGCCTTGACGGGCGGGGCCGCGCGAACGAGATCCAGCAGGTGCGGCGCGAGCGCCCATCCCGCGCCCGCCAGCACCACCGACAGCGCGATGGCCGTCAGGAAAGCCTGGTGAACCACCCGGTTGACCTTCTCCGGCTCGCCCGCGCCCGCGAAACGCGCCACGAGCACGCCCATGCCCGAGAAGAGCGACGAGGCGAAGACCACCACGACGAGGAAGATCTGCCAGCTCACGCCGATGGCCGCGTTCGCGGTGTAGCCGACGTAGTGCCCGACCATCACGTGGTCGATGATGCCCTGGAGGCCGGCGATCACGTTCTGGAGCATCGTCGGCCACGCCAGCTTCCAGACGGCGGCGGCCAGCGGTCCGTCGACGATCGAGCGGTCGAACTTCTGCAAGGCCCGTCCATGCTACCAGACGTCAGTGAGCCGTGTGCTAGGATGCACGCGGGAGCCCCGCATGCCCGACGTCATCCGGCGCGCCATCTTCTGGGCCAGCGACTTCGTCTGGGGCCCGTGGAACACGCCCGTCGGCCCGATCCCGGGGCCGCTGATGATCCTGCTCATCCTGACCGGGGTCTTCCTGACCATCAGGACCGGCGTCGTGCAGGTGAGGCGGTTCCCCGAAGCCGCCCGCACGATGGTGCCCGAGCAGGCCGCAGGCGCGGCGGGCGCGCTCTCGCCGTTCCAGGCGTTCATGACGGCGCTGGCGGCGTCGATCGGCACCGGCAACATCGCCGGCGTGGCCACGGCGATCGTGTCGGGCGGGCCAGGCGCGCTCTTCTGGATCTGGGCGTACGGCTTCATCGCGATGGCGATCAAGTTCGCGGAGGCCGTGCTCGGCATGCGATTCCGCGTGGCTCGCGAGAACGGCAGCTCATCGGGCCCGATGTTCTACCTGCGGGACGGGCTGCACATGCCGCGCCTGGCGGGGGCCTTCGCCGCGGTCGCCGGCCTGGCGGCGCTCTTCACGACGCCGTTCACCCAGCCGAACTCGATGGCCATCGTCTTGAAGAGCCAGTTCGGGATTCCGACGTGGGCCGCAGGCATCGTCATCGCGGTGCTGACATGGCTCGTCATCATCGGCGGCGTGAAGTCGATCGGGCGGGCGGCCGAGAAGCTGTCCCCGCTCAAGGTGGGGCTCTACCTCGCCGGCGGCCTGTTCGTCATCCTGAGCCACGCCTCGCAGCTGCCGGCGGTTGTGTCGCTCGTCTTCCGCGAGGCGTTCTCGTTCCGCGCGGCCGCCGGGAGCACCGCCGGCATGGGGATCATCATCGCGATGCGATACGGCCTGGCCCGGGGCATCTACGCGAACGAGGCGGGGTACGGCACGGCGGCTGTCGCCTACGGGACGGCGCGCAGCAAGACGCCGACGCAGCAGGGCCTGAACGGGGTGATGGAGGTGTTCGTGGTTTCGTTCGTCACCTCGTCCATCAGCGCACTGACGATTCTCGTCAGCGGGGTGGCGCAGCAGTCGATCGCCGCGATCAAACAGGGCGGCGAGGGCCTGAAGAGCACGGCCGTCGTCGCGCAGGCGTTCAACACCGCGATTCCCGTTGCCGGAGGGTGGGTCGTCGCCTTCTGCGCGTTCCTCTTCGGCTACACCACGCTCATCGGATGGGCCTACTACGGCGAGCAGTTCTTCGAGTACCTGTTCGGCGTCCGCGTGACGGTGCCCTACCGCTGGGTCTACTGCCTGCTGATTCCCATCGGCGCTGTCGCAAGCGTCGAAACGGTCTGGGCCTGGGGCGACCTGATGAACGGCCTGCAGGTGTTCCCGAACCTCGTCGGGCTCGTGGGACTGAGTGGTATCGTCGCCGCCGCCGCCCGTGCGTCCGTCAAGACGTCAAAGGTCTGAGACTCAAGAGAAGCGCCGAGAACGCCGCCATCTCCGTGCCCGGCAGGTCCACGGCCAGGAGCGGCCGCGACCGCCAGTCGCGCTCGGTGCCGGGCAGCTCGGGCGGGAACCCCAGTTCCTCTTCGATCACGTCCGCGAACTTCGCCGGGTGCGCGGTGGCCAGGACGATGATCGGTTCCGCGCCGCCGGTGTCCTCGCGGTAGCGGCGGGCCGCGGCGAACGCCACGGCGGCGTGCGGATCCAGGACCGCGCCCGTTTCGGCGTGCGCCTGTCGGATCGCCGCGCGCGTCTCCATCTCCGACACGCGCTCCCCGCGGATCGCCTCCCGCATCTTCTCGAGCGACGAGCCGTACAACGCGGCGAGGCGCGCGAAATTGCCGGGATCCCCGACGTCCATCGCGTTCGACAGCGTCGCGATCGACGGACGGGGCCTGACGACACCCGTCGCCAGGTACTCCGGGAGCACGTCGTTGGCGTTGGTCGCGGCGATGAATCGCGACACGCGAAGCCCCGTGCAGGCCGCCATCACGCCCGCCGTCAGGTTCCCCAGGTTGCCCGACGGCACCGAGAACGCCACGGAACCGCCGTCCGGCGGCGCCACTTCGAGATGGCTCGCCACGTAATAGAACATCTGGGGAATGAGACGGCCGATGTTGATCGAGTTCGCTGACGACAGATGGAGATCGCGCAGGCCGGGATCGGCGAACGCCGACTTCACGAGCCGCTGGCAATCGTCGAACGTGCCCGGCACCCGCACCGCCGTGACGTTGCCGCCGATCGTGGCCATCTGCGCTTCCTGGAACGCCGAGACCTTCCCCGCCGGGTAGAGCACGACGACCCGCGTGGCTGCGATCCCGGCGAAGCCGCGGGCGACGGCGCTCCCGGTGTCGCCGGAGGTCGCGACGAGGATTGTGGCCCAGCCGCCGTCACGCTCGAGAACCTCCCCGAACAGCCGGGCGAGGACGCGGGCGCCGAAGTCCTTGAAGGCGAGCGTGGGGCCGTGGAAGAGCTCGAGGAGGTGGAGGCCATCCCCGAGCGGGCGCACGGGCACGGGGAAGTCCAACGCGTCGGCCACGAGTCGGCCGAGGACGTCCTCGGGAAACTCGCCCCGCAGGAGGCGGCTCGCGAGCCGTACGGCAATCGCAGAGAAGGGGAGTCCGCGCCATGAGGCACGTTCCTCGGAATCGATGTGCGGAATCTCGGTCGGCAGGTAGAGGCCGCCGTCCGGAGCGAGCCCCTGGCGGAGAGCATCACGGAAGCTCACGGCCGGCGCACGATGGTTCGTGCTGAACAGTCGCATGTCAGGGCAGAACGCGTGCGCCGTCGCGGCTGATTGGGCCCACCCACACGTCCGTCGCGAGCGAGGCGCACTCGCGGAACGCCCGGCGCATGGCCCGCGCCGCGCCCGCCGCCGCGTCCGCGCTGTCGGCGAGAGCGAACACCGACGGACCCGACCCGGAGACGGCGCAGCCCAACGCCCCCTCGTCCAGCGCCGCGCGGCGCACGTCGGGGTAGCCGGGGATCATGCCGGCGCGGAGGGGCTCGACGAGGCGATCCTCGATTGTGCGCCCCAGCAGGCCGAGGTCACCTTGGTGGAGCGCCGCGACGAGCGCGCCGAGGTTGCCGGCGTTCGCGACAATGTCGGGCAGGGCGAAGAGGTGATGGGCGAGTCTCGCACGCGCCTCACCGGTGGACACCCGGCAGTGCGGGTGCACGACCGCCACGAACAGCCCGTCGGGCACCGGGAGGCGGACCAGCTCGAACGGGTCGTACGAGCGGATGAGCAGGATGCCGCCGGCGATGGACGGCGCCACGTTGTCGGCGTGCGCGGAGCCGCACGCGGCGCGCTCGCCGGCCATCGCGCACTGCACGAGGTCCTCGATCCCGAGCGGCTCACCGAGGAGCACGTTGGCGGCCACCGCGCCCGCCGCCGCCGACGCGCCGGAACTCCCGAGCCCGCTGGCCAGCGGCATGCCCTTGTGCAGCCGGAGCCGGATGCCGGCCCGAGGAGCCGGGACGCTCGCCAGCACGCGGCTTGCGGCCACGCTCGCAGCGTTCCGTGCGGCATCGGAGGGCAAGAGGCCCTCGTCGCCCGTCACCTCGACCAGGTCGACCCCCGGCGTGGCCGTGAGTTCGGCCTCGACCGTGTCGCCGGGCCGGTGCAGGGCGAAGCCCAGGACGTCGAACCCCGGCCCGACGTTCGACACCGTCGCCGGCGCAAACACCCGAACTCGCGCGACGCTCATCCGTGCCCCTTGCCCGCTGGCCCCTTTGCCCTTGCCCCTTGTCCCGAACCCGCGTCGTTCGTCCGGGTTCGCCCTGAGCGAGCCGCGACAACGGCGAGTCGAAGGGCTACTTCCTCTCGCCTGCCGGCTCCTTCGCGAGCAGATGCCTCATCCAGAAGTCGTGCGTTTCGCGAGTCGAATGCGCGCGCTGCGAGGCCTGAAACCCGTGGCGGCTGTCGGGGTAGAGCATGAGCTCGAACGGCTTGTTGTGCGTCACCAGATAGTCGACGACCTGGATGGTGTTCTGCATGTGGACGTTGTCGTCAATCGTCCCGTGCGTCATCCGCAACCCGCCCGTGTAGCGTTCGGCGTAGGTGAGGACGGCCCCAGCCTCGTAGCCCGCAGGGTTCTCCTTCGGCGAGTCCATGTACCGCTCGGTGTAGACGCTGTCGTAGAGCTGCCAGTCGGTCACCGACGAGGCCGCCTGCCCGAAGTTGAACTCCCCAGCGCCGTAGAGCAGCGCCATTGTCGTCGTGTAGCCGCCGTACGAGCCGCCGGCGATGCCGATCTTGTCTTTCGCGACGAACGGTTTCGTCCGCAGCCACTTGGCCGCCGCGATGAGGTCGGTCATTTCCCACCTGCCCAGCTTGCGGTGCATGAGGGCCACGCCCTTCTTGCCGAAGTGGCCGCTGCCGCGATGGTCCACGCTGATGGTGATGACGCCGCGCTGCGCCCAGTAATGCGCCTGGAGCGCGGGCCAGCTGTTGCTGACCCTCCCACTGTTCGGGCCGCCGTAGATCGTGAAGATCACCGGGTAGGTCTTCTTCGTGTTCTTCGCGTTGAAGTCCGGCGGCAGCACCCAGTACGCCGGCAGCTGGAACTGCCCGTCCTCCGACGGGATCGTGAACATCTCGCCTTTGCCCCACGCGTACTCGTCCATCGCGGCGATTCTCTGGTCGCCGAGTTTGCGCACGAGCTTCCCGTCGATGGTGCGGAGGTTCATCGTCTCCGGCGTCGAGATGGTGCTCACCGTCTCGATGAAGTACCCGGCGCCCGGTGACA
Source organism: uncultured Acidobacteriota bacterium (assembly GCA_963809475.1). Taxonomy (GTDB): domain Bacteria; phylum Acidobacteriota; class Vicinamibacteria; order Vicinamibacterales; family JAKQTR01; genus JAKQTR01. The sequence continues at coordinate 219,721 of CAWEJS010000002.1, read as the reverse complement.
GCTGCACGCGGCGGATCCCGTCTCCCGCCGTCAGCGTCTCGAGGCCGGAGCCGTCCAGCCGGACCTTCATGAGCTGGTTGTCCCAGCTCTTGCCCGGCCGCCCGACGAAGTAGACAACGCCCGCCGTTTCGTCGACGCGCTCGATGGAGTCGACCCGCCACGGGCCGGACGTGAGGCGCGCCTTCATCGTGCCATCGGCGTTGTAGAGGTAGAGGTGATCCCATCCGTCGACGTTGCTGCGGATGATCAGGCCCTTGCCGCTCGGGAGGTACGAGAGGTCTTCGAAGAACTCCACCCACGACGCCTGCTTCTCCTCGAAGATCATGATCTTGCGCGCCGTCGCCGGGTCGCAGTTGTACAGGCGCAGCGTATCCTGGCCGCGGTTCATCCACTGCACGGTGAGTGTCCTGCTGTCGGGCGTCCACACGGGCCACGCGACGTAGTGGTCGGCGCGCGGATCGAAGTCCATCCAGACGACCTTGCCGTCGGTGACCGTGGCCACGCCCATCTGCACCAGGGGGTTCGGATCGCCGGCCTTCGGGTAGTGCTGGCGCTCGAGCTCGCCGTGCTGGCCGTCCGCGTGGTAGATGGGGAACACGGGAACCGCGCTGTCGTCGAATCGCATGAACGCGAGCTTCGTGCTGTCGGGCGACCACCAGAAGGCGGCGTAGGCCGAGGCGCGGCCGAGAATCTCCTCCATGTAGACCCACGACGAGTACCCGTTGAGGATGACGTCGCTGCCGTCGGACGACAGCTGGCGCTCGAGCCCGCGTTCGAGATCGTACGCGTAGAGGTTGTTCGCCCGCGTGTAGGCGACCCACGCGCCGTTCGGGGACAGGCGCGGATTCACTTCGGCGTCCGCGGTTGCCGTCAACTGCTTCACGGCCTTCGTCTGTGAATCGGTGGCATAGAGATCGCCGTCGCGCAGCGACACCGTCCACCGGCCACCCGGCACAGACACGACGCCGGAGCGGACGGGAGGTCTGCCGCCGCCGGTGTGAATCGTCGCGGATCCGTCGGCCACCGCGACGGCGTAGGTCTTCATCTGCTTGTCGGCCGGGTCCTCACGCCGCTCGAGGAAGTGGCCTTCGTCCAGCCAGCCCTGGATGTCGGGCAGCCGGCCAAGGATGCCGCCGGCGACCGCGCCGGGCGCGCCGGGAGGTCCCGCCGGCACCGCGAACACCTGGTCGTACGTGAAGAGCTTGCGCCCTGGCTTGTCCGCTCCGTCGAGCGGCACGGCCAGCGCGACGATCAGGCCAACGACGGCGAGCAAACGACCGACCCTGCGCATACCACCTCCCGGGAAGCAGGACCGCCGGTCCCGCCACGGCCGCATCTTATCTCGCCTGGCCGGCCCCTGCGCAGACGCATCCGGTAAGATAGCCACGTTGTTTCCACGCACGTCTTCGTCAATTGCGGCGGCGGCGCTGCTGCTGACGGCAGGCGCCGCCGCGCACGCGCAGCTTCCCCGCATCTCCGAGCGCGTGGACGTCTCCCGCGTCGTCGTCGATGTGCACGTGCTCGCGGATGATGGGCGGCCCCTGAGGGGACTGGGCCAGGACGATCTGCGCGTGCGGGTCGATGGCAGGCCCGTCCGGATCGAGTCCGTGCGCTGGACGACGGACGCCGTGGCGTTGCGCGGGGCGGGCGGCGCGCCGCCCGGGCGGGACACTCGGCCTGAGGCTCCCGTCGGCTTGCCGCGCGGTCGCCTGATCGTGTTGCTCTTCCAGAAGGACCTGGAGGCCTCACGGATAGAAGGCCTGATGGCGATGCGGCAGCGGGCCCAGGCCCTGATCGACGGCCTCGGTCCCGACGACCGCGTCGCCGTCGCGTCGTTCCACTATCACCTGGAACTGTGGACCGACTTCACGGCGGACCGGGCCGTCGTCCGCTCCATTCTCGAGCGCAGCATCCTGTTTGCCGCCCGCCCGGACGAGGGGACGGTGCCACCGGGGATGCCGATGCTGCGGCCCGCGTTCGGTCGGGAGGCGGGACGGCGCGCATCGACGATGGAGCAGGCCCTCGTGGTGCTCGGCCGCGCCCTCGACAGCGTGCCGGGCTCGAAAGCCCTCGTGATCTTCGGGCACGGGTTCGGACGGATTGTCACTCCGGCCGAGTCGGGCCACCTGGGCGTCGGGTTCGATGCCGAGTACATCGAAGCCAGGCGGTTGCTGACCCGGGCGCGCACGGCGGTGTATTGCCTCGACCTCACGCGGGCCGACTCGCACACGCTCGAGGCGGGGCTCATGAGGGTGGCCGAGGATACAGGCGGGTTCTACGCGAGGACCCATGAGTTCCCGGGCCGGGCCCTCTCCCGGCTGGGCGACGCCCTCTCGGGGCACTACGAGCTCACGTTCGAGAAGCCCGCCCTTCCACCGGGCGAGCATGCTATCCGCGTGGAACTCATCGGCCGCCCGGGAATCGTGCTCGCGAGGCGGTCGTACGTCGGGTAGCGCCCGCCGACGGACGACGAGCCGTTCTCGTGTCTATCCCGCTCCGCTGGCGCCTCCGCCGGCCACGCCCCCGGCGCCATGCACCGAACCGCCCGCATGGGCTCCTGCGTCCGAGCCCGCCGACAGGATGGCAATCGTGGCCTCCATGTTCGCCGACCCGACGCCGCCTTCCCGCGCCGCGGCGGCCAGCCACGACGGTCCTTCACTGACGCCCTGCTTCTTCAGGCGCTTCATCCACGGGAGGGCCGTGCCCAGGGCCACGGCGTACGGCAGCAGCCGTTCGAACGACACGTGTGGCTCGCGCGACCCGCCGCTCGGGCCCGCCACGTCCGCCAGGTGCCGCCGGAACGCCCGCCAGCGGCCGGCCCGCCACGCACCCGCCTCGGACAACGGCGACGTCACCGCTCCGGTGATGATGCCGATGATGCCGACGATCATCGCGGCGCCCGGCACCGCCAGCACGGAGTCGCCGGCGCGATCCATGAAGGCCACGCTCACCATGAAGCCCACGAACGCGAGGACCATAATCGCGACGCCGATCGCGGTCACGCGGACGCGGGTGTGCTCGCGATCAGGATCCAGCAGCATCGCTGCTCGAAGATCGTCCGTCACGGCCCGGCGGACGCGCTTCCATCGCCGCGCCGACGCGAACGTGCGGGCCAGATCCGTGAACGTCGCGCTCGATCGGGGCCCTGACCTCGAGGTGAAGAGGAGGTCCAGCAGCGTCCGTTCGTGCGCCATCGCCCCGGGGGCCGCATCGCCACGTGTCACCGTCACCGTGCGCTTGCCGAACACCCCGCCTGCCGGCTGCACCTCGATGCGGATCACGCCGCGCCGGGCAAGATCCATCAGGGCGCCGAGCACGTCCCCCCACGCGGCCGAGGCGCCTGTCCGCAGCAGCGCCCCGGCCAGGGCCGGCGGCAGGTCGTCCGGCGGCGTGTCCTGCCGAATCTCGCTGCCGCTCCCCGCAACAGGGACACGGTGGTTCAGGCCGAACAGGAGGAACATCCCCCCTCCCCCGATGAGGATGAGCGCCGCCAGTCCGAGGAACAACGGAAGGTGCTGCCGGGTGAGCCGCGCTCGCGCCTGCCATGCCGGCGGCGCCGCCGCGAGCGTGCGTGGCGCGAAGCGCATGGTCACCACCCACGACCTGTCGCGCCCGAACGGGCACCGCAGGAACCGCACCGCGCGGCCCTCGACGCTCGACTCCGTGGCCGGCGGATCGAGGATCGCCTCCCCGATCATCGTCGCGGATGCGGGGTACTCAATTTCGCCCGACGCGCATTCGATCTCGTACGCGTGCTTGGTCGGCAGGAGTGTCCACGCGAGGACGTCGCGCTCTGTGTCCTGCCACGCCACGCCGGCCGCGCGGTAGGTGACGGTGAAGGTGTGAGCGGCGTTCGACGCCGCGGGAAAGTGCCAGACGATCCGCCGCCGTCCGTCGTCGTCCTTCTTCAGCTCGAACTGGCCGGCCTGCTTGCCCTGCGTGAGCGGGACGCCGTCCATCGTGGCTGCGAGGACGACGATGCCATCGGTCTTGCGGCTGGGCAGGTCGCGATACACGTAGGTGAAGGAGTCCGCGCCGAAGACGAAGCGGACCGTTTCCGTGACGACGAGGGAGCCGCCAGGTTCGACGACGAGACGCGAGTGGAATCGCTCGGCGCGGTAGTCCTTGGCCGCTGCCGCGGGCAGGGCCGATAGCAGGCCACCCACGAGGACCGCTACCAGCACGCTGATGAGAGCCGAGAGACGCCGGACCGACATGGCTGCCTCCAGTGCTTTCAATATGATATCATTTAGAAATCTCGGTGTCCAGCGCGTGCAGGTCGAGCGGCGGTTCCTGGCGCGCGGCCGGGGAGTCGAATCAGAGTGCCCGCCCGGTTCAGGCTAAAATAGACGCTTCAACCACATGGACCACGACAAGCCTTCCCTGAACGACCTGCGGATCGAGGACCACGCGCGCGACGGCGGCCATGGCCGCGCGGGCCTCTGGGTACTCATCCTGGCAATTGCCGTCGTCGGCGCGGGCCTCGCCTGGTACTGGTTCCGCGCCCCGCGCGCGGTGCCGGTGCGAGTCGCCGCCGCCACCGAGGTCGACGGGACCGGGGCCGGCGGCGCGTCAACGGTGCTCAACGCGTCAGGCTATGTCACGGCGCGGCGGCGCGCCACGGTCTCCTCGAAGATGACGGGGAAAGTCGTCGAGATCCACGTTGAGGAGGGCATGGCGGTCAAGGAGGGCCAGGTTCTGGCGCGGCTCGACGACGCGACCCAGCGGCGCTACCTGGAACTCGCCGAGGCGGAATTGTCAGCCGCGCGGCGCCAGGAGGCCGAGATCGCCGTGCGCCTGAAGGAAGCGCGCCAGACGCTGGAACGCGCGCGCGCGCTCGTCCGCGACGGCATCTCAGGCCAGGCCGACCTCGACAAGGCCGAGGCCGAGGTGGACGCCAATCAGGCGCGCCTCGAGCTCACGCTGGAGCAAGTCATGGTCCAGGAGCGGCAGGTGGGCGTCCGGCGCACCGACCTCAACGACACCGTGATCCGCGCGCCTTTTTCGGGCATCGCCATCTCGAAGGACGCCCAGCCGGGCGAGATGGTCTCGCCGGTGTCGGCCGGCGGCGGCTTCACGCGCACCGGCATCTCGACCATCGTTGACATGTCGTCGCTCGAGATCGAAGTGGATGTGAACGAGAGCTACATCAATCGCGTCGCGGCGGGCCAGAAGGTCGAGGCGACGCTCGACGCCTATCCCGACTGGCGCATCCCGTCCCACGTCATCGCGATCGTGCCCACCGCCGACCGCCAGAAAGCCACCGTGCTCGTCCGCATCGGGTTCGAACAGCTCGATTCGCGCATCCTGCCCGACATGGGCGTGAAGGTCGCCTTCTTCGGCGCGGCCGAGGCGACGTCGGCGCCGCGGGCGCCTCGCCTGCTGGTGCCGAGGGCCGCGATCCGGACCGACAACGGCCAGTCGGTCGCCTTCGTGGTCCTCGGCGATCGAATCGAGCGGCGGGCCGTCCGGACCGGCGACGTGAAAGGCGACGCCATCGAGGTGGTGAGCGGCCTCGCGCCGGGCGAGCGGGTGGTCGTGGAAGGGCCGGCCGATCTCGTGGACGGCCGGAAGGTCAGCGTCCGGTAGGCGAGGAGACGGGATGAGCGACACGGCGCACGCCGACGGCATGCTGGTGACGGTCAGGGATCTGCACAAGGAGTTCCGCCGGGGCAGCGAGCGGATCGACGTGCTGCACGGCCTCGACCTCGAGATCCCGCGCGGCGACTTCCTGGCCCTGATGGGCCCGTCCGGATCGGGCAAGTCGACGCTCCTCAACCTCATCGGCGGCCTCGACCGCCCGACGCGGGGCGCCATCGACGTCGACGGCCGGCGCATCGATCAGATGTCGGGCGGCCAGTTGGCCGCGTGGCGAGCCCGGCACATCGGGTTCGTCTTCCAGCTCTACAACCTCCTCCCGGTGCTCACCGCCGAGCGCAACGTCGAACTGCCGCTACTCCTCACGAGCCTCGGGGCCTCGCAGCGGAGGCGGCACGTGGCGACGGCCCTTGCCGTCGTCGGGCTGACGGACCGGGCGAAGCACTACCCGCGCCAGCTCTCGGGCGGGCAGGAACAGCGGGTCGGCATTGCGCGGGCGCTCGTCACGGACCCGACGCTGCTCCTGTGCGACGAACCGACGGGCGATCTGGATCGGAAGTCCGGCGACGAAGTGCTGGACATCCTCCATCGCCTGAACCGCGAGCATGGCAAGACCATCGTGATGGTGACGCACGATCCGCACGCGGCGGCGCGGGCGACGCGGGTGCTGTACCTCGACAAGGGCGTGCTCGTGAAGGAGCCCGTCGCATGAAGTACCTGCCCCTCGTCTGGAAGAACCTGAGCCGGCGCAAGACCCGGACGACCTTCACCGTCCTGTCCATCGTCGTCGCCTTTGTGCTGTTCGGCGTGCTCGCGGCGCTGAACATGGCCTTTGGCATGGGCGTCGAGCTGGCGGGCAACGACCGGTTGATCATCACCCACAAGGTGTCGCTCATCCAGCCGTTGCCCGAGAGCTACAACGCGCGCCTCGAGGCGACGCCGGGCGTCCTCGACGTGATGCACCAGACGTGGTTCGGCGGGATCTACCAGAAGCCGAGCAACTTCTTCATGCAGACGCCGGTTTCTCCGGACAGGTTGTTGAAGCTCTACCCCGAGTACATCCTCCCGGAGGATCAGAAGAAGGCGTGGCTCACCGACCGCACCTGCGCCATTGTCGGCCGCCAGACGGCCACTCGTTTCGGGTTCAAGGTCGGCGATCGCGTGCCGATCCAGGGCACGATCTGGAAGAAGAAGGACGGCAGCAGCACCTGGGAGTTCAACATCTGCGGCATCTTCGACGGCGACAGGAAGGGCGTGGACACGACGACGTTCTTCTTCAACTACGAGTACTTCAACGAAGCGCGGCAGTTCGGGGAAGGACTGGTCGGCTGGTATGTCATCCGCATTGACGACGCGGCCAACGCGCCCAAGATCGCCGCGCGCATCGACGCGGAGTTCGCCAACTCCTTCGCCGAGACCAAGACGACCACGGAGAAGGCGTGGGTGCAGGCGTTCGCGAGGCAGATCGGCGACATCGGGTTGATCATCCGGATGATTGTCACGGCCGTCTTCTTTACGATTCTCCTGGTGGCGGCCAACACCATGGCGCAGTCGGTGCGCGAGCGCACGAGCGAGCTCGCCGTGCTCAAGACCCTGGGCTTCTCGGACGGCCTCGTGCTCGTGCTGGTGCTGGCCGAGTCGTGCGCGATTGCCGTGCTGGGCGGCGCCGTCGGGCTGGGCCTCGCGTGGCTGATCACCCAGGGCGGCGACCCGACAAACGGCATGCTGCCGGCGTTCTTCCTGCCGTCCGCTGACCTCGTTCGTGGCGCGTTGATCGCGCTGGCCCTCGGGATCGTGGCGGGCATCATCCCCGCCCTTCAGGCGATGCGGCTGCGCATCGTCGATGCGCTGCGGAGGAGCTGAACATGCGCGGGCCCACGGGTTGGCTGTCGCAGGTGGCGATCGTGACGCTGCTGAACGTGCGCACGATTCGCCAGCGGCTCGGCTCGTCGCTCGTGGCCGTCGTCGGAGTCGCCGGTGTCGTGGCTGTGTTCGTCGCCGTCCTGTCGATCGCAGAGGGCTTCCGCAAGACCATGCAGAGCACCGGCTCGCCGGACACCGTGATTGTGATGAGGTCGGGATCCGACAGCGAGATGGTCAGCATCCTCTCCCGCGAGGACGTGCGGGTCATCAGCGATGCGCCGGGCGTACGCCGCGGCGACAACGGCCCCATTGCGTCGGGTGAGCTGTTCGTGATCGTGGACCTGCCGAAGCGCAGCTCGAACACCGCGGCAAATGTTCCGCTGCGGGGCGTGGGCCCGAACGCCTTCGCGGTGAGGCCCCACCTCCGGATCGTCCAGGGCCGGGCCTTCCAGTCCGGGCGCAACGAGCTGATCGTCGGGCGCGGGGCGGCCGCCCAGTTCGCCGGGACGGAGATCGGGCGGACGCTCAAGTTCGGGCAGAGCCAATGGACCGTCGTCGGCGTGTTCGACGCGGGAGGCACACTGTCGGACAGCGAAATGTGGTGCGATGCCGGCGTGCTGCAGCCCGCCTATCAGCGCGGGACCACGTTTCAAACCGTCTACGCCAGGCTCGAGTCGCCTGAGGCGTTCACGAAGTTCAAGGACGCGCTGACCACGGATCCGAGGCTCAACCTGAAGGTCCAGCGCGAGACGGACTACTTCGCCGAGCAGTCGCAGATGATCACCGCGCTCATCACGACGCTGGGCGCGGGGATCGCGCTGCTCATGGGCATCGGCGCCATCTTCGGCGCCGTCAACACCATGTACACGGCCGTGGCGGCGCGCACGCGCGAAATCGCGACGCTGCGCGCGCTGGGGTTCGGCGGCGGCCCGGTCGTCGTGTCGGTGCTCGTCGAGTCGCTGCTCCTCGCCCTCGTCGGCGGCCTCATCGGCGGCGCCCTCGCGTACGCGGCGTTCAACGGGTTCCAGACGTCGACCATGAACTGGCAGACCTTCAGCCAGGTGGCGTTCGCCTTCGCCGTGACGCCCGGGCTGATCGCGAGCGGGATCGTCTATGCGCTGGTGATGGGCCTGCTGGGCGGCCTCCTGCCCGCCGTGCGCGCGGCGCGGCTGCCCATCGTCTCGGCCCTGAGGGAGTTGTAGCGGCGAACGTCCCTCCCGGGCAGGCCGCGGCGTCCTCCGGAGCCGCGGCCGACCAGTTCAGGGTGGGGTTCGCCTCGCGCGGTGAAACGGGATGGCCCCGTTTCACGCGCGACGGCTACCGGAGGGGAAGCGTGACGGCCGGCATCGACGCCAGCGCCAGGATCAGCCCCGCCATCACCGCGACGACCAGCGACTGATATCTTCCCAGCCGGGTGTCGGGAGGAGCCTCGACCTTGGCGCACGCGACGAGCGGCTGAACGCCAACCATGCCCCGTTCGTAGGCAAGACAGGTGCCAGCCCCAACCAGGCGCGTTCGGGCCGGATCACGCCGGGTCGGCCGGGTCCAGCCACGCACGGCGCCGGCCGGGTGTCAGGTTCCGGGACAGTGATGTCCCGCAAGACGTGACAGCTGGCTCGCGACATCGCCTTCGCGGCGGTCGCCGGAATAGAACACCCGTTCGAGGAACAGCCCCGAGGCTGGAGCGGTGAGGGCCGCCGTCTTGCTCGAATCATCTGTAAGCATCCGCTCCACATCTGCTGGCTGGATCTCGCGTCGCCCGACGGCGACCAGCACGCCGACCATGCGCCGGACCATCCGCCACAGGAAGTGCGAGCCGACCACGCGGACGAGGACGAGCGGCGGGGCGTCGATGATCTCGGCCTCGTCGACCTGTACCCTGGACTCGGCCTCGGCCCGATCATCTGCCGAGAACGCGCGGTAGTCCTTCAGACCGACGAACCGTGCGGCCGCCGCCCGCATGGCGTCGAGGTCGAGGTCCTCCCTGACCCACCACACGTAGGGCTTGGCGAACGCCATTCGCCGGCGCGCGATCTGGTAGAGGTAACTTCTCGCCACGGCGTCATGCCGGGCATGGAACCGCTGCGGCGCGCGGACGAGTTCGATGATGTTGATGTCGCCCGGCAGCTCGTCGTTGATGCGCCTGTGCAGCGTGGCCGCGTCCAGCCTCGTGTCGAGCTGAAGGTGGGCCACCTGGGCGAGGGCGTGCACACCGGCGTCAGTGCGCCCGGCTCCGTACAGCTCGAAGTGGCTCATCTCCGTGGCGGCCGTCACCGCGCGCGCGATTTCACCCGCCACGGTCCTGGCGTTCTTCTGGATCTGCCACCCGCGGTAGCGGGTGCCGGCGTATTCGATGGTCAGCTTGAAACGGGGCATCGCGGGTTCAGCTATGCTACTAGAACCCGGCCGTCGTCTGCAGCCACGCCGTCGCACGCCCGCCGGGATGGAGCCTGACCGTCATGGACCGCCCGCGCCGATTCTCCGCTGCCGCGTTGATCCTGATGCTCGCGGCCGGCATGGCCGCCGCCGCCCCGGCTCCGCCTCCCAGACTCGTCGTCGTGCTGGTGATCGACCAGATGAGGGGCGACTACGTCGAGCGGTACGGTTTCCAGTGGACCGGCGGCCTCAGGCGCCTGGTTGACGAGGGCGCGTGGTTCCGCCGGGCCGCGTACCCCTACGCCACGACCGTGACGTGTGCCGGGCATGCGACGATCTCGACCGGCGCGTTCCCGAGGACGCACGGCATCGTGGGCAACTCGTGGTTCGACCGGGAGGTCGGGCGGGGCACCGCGTGCACGGCGGACCTCACGGCAAAGACGGTGAGCTACGGGGGGCCCGTGGCCACCGGCCACTCGCCGTGGCGGCTCCTGCTGCCGACGCTGTCCGACGAATTGCGGGCCCAGTCGGCCTCTTCCGGGCGGGTCGTGACGATGTCGATCAAGGAGCGGACGGCGATCATGCTGGCCGGGCATCGAGCCGATGCCGTGACGTGGTTCAGCGCGACGGCCGGGAACTTCGCGACGTCGTCGGTGTACACCGGGGCGCCGGTGCCGTTCATCGCCCAGGCGCTGGCGGCGCGTCCCGTATCGGCTGACTATGGGAAGGTCTGGACGCGGACCTTGCCGGCGGAGAGGTACCTGTACGCGGATGCAGGGCTGGGGGAGAAGCCGGGCACCTATTGGACTTCGAGCTTTCCGCACGAGCTGAAGGGTGAGAAGGGCGTGCCCGACGCGCAGTTCTACGACGCGTGGACGTCGAGCCCGTTCTCCGACGACTACCTCGGATACCTGGCCATCGCCTCCATCGATGCGCTGAAGCTCGGACAAGGGAAGACGACCGACTTCCTCGGGGTCAGCTTTTCGGCCCTTGACGCCGCGGGGCATGACTTCGGGCCGGCCAGCCACGAGGTGCAGGACATCTTGATCCGCGTGGACCGCACGATTGGCTCGATCCTGGCCCACCTCGACCGCACAGTGGGCGCCGGCAAGTACGTCGTCGCGCTCTCGGCCGACCACGGGGCGTCGGCGATTCCGCAACAGGCAGCCGCGCTGGGCATGGATGCCGGCAGGCTGGACGTGGTGGGGGTGCGAAATGCCGCGCTGAAGGCGCTGGAGACGGCTCTCGGTCCGGGACCGTACGCGATTCGCGTCCAGGGCGGCGACTTGATCCTCGATGCGCCCGTGGTCGAGAAGCTGCGCCGGAGCCCGGCCGCCGTCGAGGTGGTCATCGATTCGCTCCGAGCCGTCCCGGGCGTGGCTGCGGCCTACTTCGGCGCCGACCTCGACGCACACGCGGCCGCCGGCGACCCGGTCGCCCGGGCCGTGTTCTTGAGCTACTACCCGGGACGCAGCGGCGACATCATCGTCGTGCCGAAGCCGTACTGGCTGTTCGTGACGGCGGACGGAACGCCGCAGCCAGGCAGCGCGACGTCCCACGGGACCGCGTACGGCTACGACCAGCGCGTGCCGGTCGTGCTCTTCGGCGCCGGGATCAAGCCGGGCGAGTACCTCGCCGCGGCCAGCCCGGCTGACATCGCGCCGACGCTTGCGTTGCTGTGCGGCGTGACCCTTCCTCGCGCGGACGGCAGCGTCCTGGTCGACGCCATCGCGCCCGCGAATCAGCCGAAGCCAGCCGCCGGCCGGCCGGCGGCCGCGCCGCACCGATAGCGGGCGAGGTGAACCGTGCCGACGTTCCTCGACTTGTACGGCGTGTCGTCTTCGGTGACTGCTGACGCCCCGGGCCGGGTCAACCTGATCGGCGAACACACCGACTACAACGGCGGGTTCGTCTTGCCGACGATCATTCCCCAGCGCACCGCGGTGGAACTCTCGCCCCGATCCGGTCAATTGGTCCGCGTGTGGAGCGCGAACGTCGGCGCGGCCGGGCAGGCGGCCGAGTTCACCCTGGGCCATGAGACGCCGGCACGGACGTGGGTGGACTACGTGCAGGGCGTGACAGTGGCGCTCCGGAAGCGGGGATACCAGTTGCGCGGGGCGGACATGCGGATCACGTCGGCGGTGCCGATTGGCAGCGGCCTCTCGTCGAGCGCCGCCCTCGAGGTCAGCGTGGCACGCGCGCTGCGCGCGGCGTTCGACCTGCGGCTCGACGACGTGGAACTGGCGATGGCGGGGAAGTGGGCGGAGAACGAGTTCGTCGGCGCGCCGACCGGGATCATGGACCAGATGGTGGCCAGCCTCGGCCAGCCGGGTGCCGCGCTGTTTCTCGACACCCGCACGCTGAGGTTCGAGCGCGTGCCCCTGCCGCCGAGCGTCGAACTGGTCGTCATCGACAGCGGCGTCCGGCACCGGCTCGTGACCGGTGAGTACGCCACGCGGCGGAGTCAGTGCGAGGAAGCGAGCCGCCGTCTCGGCGTCAAGGAACTGCGCGACGTCGCCATCGCGGACCTCCCGCGGGTCGAACAGCTCGACGAGCCCTTCCGCCGCCGCGCCAGGCACGTCGTGACCGAGGACGAGCGTGTCCTGCAGGCGGTGGCCGCGCTCCGCGCAAACGACCCGGGCCAGGTCGGCGAGCTCTTCTATGCGTCCCATGCGTCGATGCGCGACGACTACGAGGTGTCGGTCCCCCAGGTGGATGCGCTCGTCGAGATCGCGAGCAGCGAGCGCGACGTCTACGGCGCGCGCCTGACGGGCGGAGGATTCGGCGGTTCGGTCGTCATCCTGGCGAAGCGCGGGAGCGGGCGCGCCGTCGCGGACCGCGTCGCGGACCGCTATCGCCGCGAGTGCACCGAGACGCCCACCATCCTCCTCCCCAACGCGTAGTGCAGGGGCCTGGCCCCTCACTTCCGCGGAGTGGAATCGAGGAACCCGGCTCCTCGGGCCTTCGGGAAACGACTGCGGCCGGCCGGTCGTATTGGGGGGGGACGCCCGTCTCCAGGAAAGGACCTTCCGCGATGACAAGACGCATGCGCGCCGTCGTTCTCGTCGGCTTGATCTGCGGTCTGGCCATGCTGCCTGTCGGCCGCATGACGGCCCAGGCGCCCCCGGCCAGCTTCCAGGAAGGCCCACAACCCCAGGCTCCGCCGCCGCCGCCGCCGCCGATCAACCAGTCGGACGACGCGCTGCTCAAGCGCTTCGTCTGGCGATCGATCGGACCAGCGAACATGGGCGGCCGCATCGACGACATCGCCGTCGTCGAGGGGAATCCGTCGGTCTACTACGTCGGCTACGCGACGGGCGGGATCTTCAAGACCACGAACAACGGCACGACGTTCGCACCCATCTTCGACGTATATCCGACGAACTCGATCGGCGACATCGCGATCGCGCCGTCGGATCCGAACGTGATCTACGTGGGCACGGGGGAGGCGAACAACCGCCAGAGCTCGTCGTTCGGCGACGGCGTGTACAAGTCGACGGACGCGGGCAAGACGTTCGTCAACATCGGGCTGAAGGACACGCAGTCGATCGCGCGCGTGGTGGTGCACCCGGCCAACCCGAACATCGCGTACGTGGCCGCCATCGGGCACCTCTTCGGGCCGAACAAGGAACGCGGCCTCTTCAAGACCGTGGACGGGGGCAAGACCTGGGTCAACACGAAGTTCATCGACGAGGACACGGGGTTCACGGAGGTCGTGATTGACCCGTCGCGGCCTGACACCCTCTACGCCGCGTCGTATCAGCGCCGGAGGACTGCGCACGGCTTCAACGGCGGCGGGCCAGGCAGCGCGCTCTGGAAGACGACTGACGGGGGCCGGACGTGGAAGAAGCTCGAGGGCAACGGCCTGCCGGGCGGGCTCATCGGCCGGATCGGCCTCGACCTGTGCCGCACGAGGCCGAACATCGTGTACGCACAGATTGAAGTCGGCGCGAGCGGCGGTACCGGCGCGGGCGTCGGGGCGGATGGGAAGGCGACCGCGCCCGGCGCCGGGCGCGGAGGCCGGGCCGGGGCGGCCGCGCAGGCCGGTGGCCGCGCCGGGCAGGCCGGCGGCCAGCCGGGCCAGCCGGCGGCACCCCCGCCGCCGCCGGACCCGGCGAAGAGCGGCGTCTGGCGCTCCGACGACGCCGGGAAGACCTGGCACGTCGTAAGCAACACCAACGACCGTCCGATGTACTACAGCCAGATTCGCGTCGATCCTGGCAACGCGGACATCGTCTACCTCGGCGGCGCGCCGGCGTTCAAGTCGGCCAATGGCGGCAAGACCTTCAAGACCATCCAGAACCTGGCGCACAGCGATCACCATGCGATCTGGGTCGATCCGAAGAACACGAACCACGTCATCTACGGGAACGACGGCGGCCTCGACGTGAGCTACGACCAGGGCGAGACCTGGGACTTCGTCAACACCATGGCGACGGGGCAGTTCTACGCGATTAGCGCCGACATGCGGAAGCCGTACTTCGTGTGCGGCGGCCTGCAGGACAACGGATCGTGGTGCGGGCCGAGCGCCAAGCGCAATACCGTGGGGATCCTCAACTCGGACTGGTTCCGCACCGGCGGCGGTGATGGGTTCTACACGCAGCAGGATCCCACCGACTGGACCGTCGTGTACGCCGAGTCGCAGGACGGCAACGTGAGCCGGCTCGACCTGCGATCCGGCAGGACGACCAGCATCCGCCCGCGCGGCGCGAGGGCGGGCGGCCCGGGCGGGCCGTCGCCGGAAGCCATGGCCCAGATGGCCGCGCAACCGGGGACGGCGGCGCCCAGTTTCGCGCCGAACATCGTCCCCGAGCCGCCGGCCGGCGAGGCCTTCCGCTTCTTCTGGAACACGCCGACGGTGCTGTCGCCTCACAACCCGAGCACGGTATGGGTCGGAGGCAACCGCCTGTTCAAGTCGGTCAACCGCGGCGACACGTACACGATGACGTCCGACCTGACCCGTAACCTCAGCCGGTTCACGCGTCCCATCATGGGCGTCGCGGGCGACGCGCCGATGGCGTCCAAGCACGACGGCGTCGCGACCACCAGCGTCCTGACGACCGTCGCCGAGTCGCCGGCCGTCCCGGGCGTCGTGTGGGCCGGCAGCAATGACGGCAACCTGCAGGTGTCGCGCGACGGCGGGGCCACCTGGAAGAACGTGGCGGCCAACGTCACGGGCGTCCCGGACGAGACGTTCGTGGCCCGTGTCGAGCCGTCGCACTTCGATGCCGGGACGTGCTACGTCGTGTTCGACGGGCACCGCACCGACGACCACAAGCCCTACGTCGTCGTGACGAAGGACTACGGGGAGACGTGGGCGTCGATTGCCGGCAACCTCCCGTCCGGGAACGCCAACGTGCTCCGGGAGGACCCGAAGACCCGTACCCTGCTGTACCTCGGCACCGAGTACGCGTTGTACGTCTCATTGAACGGCGGCAAAGAGTGGAAGCCGCTCATGACCGGCCTGCCGACGGTCCGGATCGACGACATCCTCGTGCACCCGCGCGACAACGATCTCATCGTCGGCACCCACGGGCGGAGCATCTGGATCCTCGACGACATCACCCCGCTGCAGCAGTTGACCGACGCCGCCATGGCGGCCGACGTCACGCTTCTCACGCCCCGGCCGGCGGTGGCGTGGCGCACCGACACGACCCAGAGCATCACCGTCGGCGGGAGCAAGTTCTTCAGGGGCGAGAACCCGGCGCCGGGCACCGCGATCAGCTACTACCTGAAGAGCGTGCCTGCCGGGGACGTGAAGATCACGATCTCGGACATCACCGGCCGCGTGGTGCGCGAGATGGCCGGGACGAAGGACGCCGGCCTGAACCGCGTGCCGTGGAACCTGCGCGGCAATCCTCCCGCCGGGGGGCGCGGCGGAGCGGGCGGAGCCGGAGGCGGCGGCGCGCAGTTCGCCGGCGGCGGAGGCCGCGGCGGATTCGGCGGCCCGGCCATCGAGGCCGGCACGTACCTGCTGAAGCTCTCTGCCGGCGGGAAGGACTACACCACGAAGCTCGTGGTGGAGGCGGACAGCTACTAGCGCCCCCAGTCCGTCACTTGCGCGGCCGGAGCGCGACGATGCGGGCGATGAGCGCCTTGTCGTCCGGGAGCTGGCCGGCTGCCGGAAGGCGGGGAACGAGCTCCGCCCAGTGCGGCTCCTCGGCGAAGACCCGGCGGAAGATCGGCATCGCGTCGGTTTCACGCCCGGCCACGACGAGCGTGACCGCCTGCCAGAATGGCAGTTCCAGGATCTCGGGAGCCAGCTCCCCGGCGGCCGTGTATTCCCTGAGCGCTTCGTTGATCTTCTTGACCGCCACGAAGTCGTCGCCTCTCGTCGCGTGCGTATACGCGCGCTGGAGGCGCACCAGGCGTTTCAGTTCGGTGATCGGTTCCGGGTGATCGTCAACCCGGAGATCGAACGTCCGGTCCGCGCCGGCCCAGGGCCGGCCCGTCGACGTCGCCTTCACGACCAGGATCGCGGCCGACTGCTTGCCGCGGATGTCGCCGCCGGCGCGCTGGGCCGCCTCGAGGGCGGCCAGCAGGCGATCGGCGAGGTCCCCGGGCGCGTGCTCGAACGCCTCCGCCATCGCGGGCCAGACCCGCGCATTCTCCATCATGTTGGCCTGGACGGAGTACTGCGTGCCCACGTGGTGCCCGGCGGCCGCGATGTCCAGCTTGCCGGTGAAGGCATCGACGCGGCCCTTGACGTCGATCATCGCCACCTGCCGGACTTCTCGTTCAGCGTCCCCGGCGAGGAGCCGCTTCAACGCCTCCGGTGCCGGCAGACCGCCGCGCATGAGTTCGAGCCCCTTGTAGCCGTACGCAGGCTCGACGAACGACTGCGTGGCCACGGCCCCGACGCCGGCTTCCGCCCACGCGACGATGGACCCCACGGAGAACCAGTGCGACTGCACCGCCACTCCCATCTCGCCGGTGGCCTGATCGCGCGCGACGATGGAGAAGGTATGGGCGAGCGGGCCCGGCCTCCCAGTGACGTCGGCCGGCTGTGCAATCGCTGCGGGCCCGGCAAGGCAGGCCCCAAGCAAAGCGGCGACCAGCGTACGTGCAGCGAACCGCACGTGCCGCGGCGTCCAAGCGCCCGGTCCCCAGCCGCCGGCCCCCAGCCCCGAATCCCGAATCCCGAGTCCCGAGTCCCGTGCGTTGTGCTTGTCCATGCGCATAATATGTCCGACCAAAGGAGATTCGTCCATGTTGAGCGTCGACGGCGACTACGCCACCCGCACGCTGCAGGACCTCGTGCGTATCAATTCGGTGAACCCCGGTCTCGATCCCGGCGCGCCCGGTGAGTTTGAGATAGCGGCCTACGTCGCCGGCGCCCTGGAGCGGTTGGGCCTGAAGGTCACTGCCCACGAGCCGCAGCCGGGACGCGTGAGCGTCGTCGGGCGGCTGAAAGGATCCGGGCCGGGCCGGTCGCTGATGCTGAACGCCCACGTGGACACGGTAGATGCGGCCGGCATGGAGGATCCGTTCTCGGGGGCGATCAAAGACGGCCGGCTATACGGCAGGGGCGCCTTCGACATGAAGGGCGGCCTGGCCGCATCGATGGCGGCGGTGAAGGCACTGGCCGACGCCGGCTGTCCCCACAACGGCGAGGTGCTGGTGGCGGCCGTCGCCGACGAGGAATACGCCAGCCTCGGCACGGAGGATCTCATCACCCACTATCATCCCGATGCCGCCATCGTGACGGAGCCGACCGCACTCGACATCTGTCTCGCGCACAAGGGCTTCGCGTGGTTCGAGGTGACGACGTCCGGGCGCGCGGCGCACGGCAGCCGGTTCGACCTCGGGATCGACGCCAACATGCGAATGGGGCGCGTGCTCGCCGGGCTGGATGCGCTCGAGCAGGACCTGCGGGCGCGCCCGCCGCACCCCCTCGTCGGGCCGCCCTCGCTCCATGCGGCCACGCTGGCGGGCGGATCGGGGCTCAGCACCTACGCGGCCTCGTGCACGCTCCGGATCGAGCGGCGTACGGTCCCCGGCGAACGCGTCGCGCACGCCGCCGGCGAGATCGAAGCCATCCTGCGCCGGGAGGCCGGCCGCGACCCGACGTTCAACGCGGAACTGGCGGTCCTCCTCGTCCGTGAACCGTTCGAGATCGCGGCGGATGCGGCGATCGTCCGTGCGCTCGCCGATGGAACCGAGGCCGTGCTGGGCCGGCGGCCGGCGTTTGTCGGACAGACGCCGTGGATGGATGCTGCGCTCCTTGGGGCCGCCGGCGTCGAGACGGTCGTGATGGGCGCCGCCGGATCCGGAGCGCACGCGAAGGAGGAGTGGGTGGATCTCCGGTCGGTCCACCAGCTGGCGGCCTGCCTGGCCGAGGCGGCACTCCGGGTACTGCTGAGCGATCTTGCCATCTACGGCGCGCGAGATCCGGTTATCATGTCAGACCGGCCGGGTTCCCTGCGCGTCGAATTCCGCCTGCCCTGAGTGAGCGGAGGCACACGCGAGTCGAAGGGAGTCCCGAGTCTCGGGCGTCAAGTGGAGGTTCCGCCGTGCATCATCCTGAGAAAGTCGCCATCCTCGTGGGCGGGGGTCCCGCCCCGGGCATCAACAGCGTCATCAGCGCGGCCGCCATTCGATGCGCGCTCGAAGGCGTGGACGTGGTCGGCATCCTCGACGGCTTCGAGTGGCTGATGCAAGGCGACATCGAGCACGTCGTGCCGCTCGGCATCGAGGAGGTCAGCCGGATTCACTTCAGGGGCGGGTCGCACATCGGCACCTCGCGCGCCAACCCGACGAAGGATCCGGAGCACCTCGAGAACGCCGTGCTGTCGCTGCTTCGCCTCGACGTGTCGATGCTCATCACCATCGGCGGCGACGACACGGCCTTCTCCGCGATGAAGATGGAGGAGAAGGGCGGCGGGCGCATCCGCGTCGTGCACGTGCCGAAGACCATCGACAACGACCTCGACCTGCCGCCGTACGTGGACACCTTCGGCTACCAGACGGCCCGCCATGTCGGCGTCGAGATCGTCAAGAACCTGATGGTGGATGCGAAGACCACCTCGCGCTGGTACTTCATCATCGCCATGGGGCGGAAGGCCGGTCACCTCGCGCTCGGCATCGGGAAGTCGGCCGGCGCGACGCTGACGCTGATCCCGGAGGAGTTCGGCGGCGGGCCCATCCGGCTCAAGACGGTCGTCGACACCCTGGCCGGCGCCATCATCAAGCGCCTGAGCTACGGCCGTCGCGAGGGCGTCGCCGTCATCGCTGAAGGCCTGGTCCTCGATCTCGACCCGGCTGATCTCACGGCCGTTGACGACGTCGAGCGCGACGCCCACGGGAACGTGCGCATCTCCGAGGTCAACATCGGCGAGATCCTGAAGCAGCAGGTGAGCAACCGGCTCCAGCAATTCGGGCTCAAGGCCACCGTCGTCGAGAAGAACATCGGCTACGAGCTGCGCTGCGCGGACCCGATCCCCTTCGACATGGAGTACACGCGCGACCTCGGGTACGCGGCGGCGAAGTTCATCCTCTCGGGCGGCAGCGCCGCGATGGTGTCGATGCAGGGCGGCGAGTTCGTGCCGATCCCGTTCGAGCAGCTGCTCGACAAGGAGACCGGTCGCGCGCGGATCCGGCTCGTGAACATCCACTCGGAACGGTACGCGATCGCCCGCAGCTACATGATCCGGCTCAAGCGCGAAGACTTCCAGGACGCCCACGAGACCGCGAAGCTCGCCGCGACCTGCGGGCTGTCGATCGACGAGTTCCGCAAGGAGTTCGAGTACCTCATGGCGCAGGAGCCGCCGCGGCTGAAGCTCGACGCCAGCAAGGGCGGCTTCATCGAGGACGAAGCCATGGGCGAGAACGCCGTCAGGATGTGAAGGCGGCGAGCACCCGGGCCTGCACGGCGTCGCACCGGCGGCGGGCTTCCGCGACCAGGGCGGTCGTCTCGTCGACGCAGGCCGTCCGGAATGCCTCGTCCGTGATCCCGCCGAGGTTGGTGAGGACGTTCAGCACGGCCCCCTCGAGGCCCGCGCGGGCCGCGAAGGCCGCGACGCCGGCGTCCGACGCGGAGTTGCGGTTGCCCTTCTCTGCGGCGAGGCCGGCCAGCTCAATCGCCGACAGGCAGTGCCGGGCGGTCTGCAGCGGCACGTCGGTGGCGGCCCTGTTCGCCGCCTCGACGGCCCGCTTGCATTCGGCCGCCTGCTCGGACGTCCCTTTCGGCAGGCGCATCGCCTCCATCACGCGGGTGAAGGCGTCGGTGTCTTCGTCCACCAGCCGCGCAAGACGGTCTTTGAGGGCTTGTCCCCGCTCGGCCACCGCGGCCAACTCAGGCCACGCCGCCTCATAGCCTGCCTTCCCGACCGTCAGATTGGCCACCATGGCCGCGAGCGCCGCGCCGAGACTTCCCATCAGCGCTGCCACGGACCCGCCGCCCGGTGCCGGCGACTCGGTCGACACCTCGTCCACGAAACGGGTCACGGTCATCGACATGAGCGGCGCAGGCACCGCGAAATGATACTCGATGATCTTCCTGCCCGGATCGAAGGGCGCCACCTGGTCCAGGCCCATGGAGCGAATCGCGATCTCGACGAGCTCACGCGCGGGCACGCCCGCCGACTTGCCTTGCTTGCGCAGGAAGTAGCGCCCCGCTTCGATCATCGGCGCCAGCGGCGTCAGGCCGACGAGTTCCGAGCCGGTGACGATCACGCCGAGCTTCCCGGCCTCGTCCCGGACCGTCTCGAAGACGACGTGCAGGGGAGTCGTGGCGAAGTCGAGCAGGTTGATGGACACCTGCGCCTGGCGGTACTGCTCGATGTACCAGCCGATGGCCCTCACCGCCTTGAGCCTGCCGGGCACCTTGACGGACGTGCCGTCGGCATCGCGGACGATCTGGCCGCTGGCATCCCGCTTCGCGCGCCCGCCTTCGCGGATGTTGAGGGCGATCTCGTTGGCCAAGCGGCGATCCAGTGTGTTGAGGTTGACGTTGTAGGCGAGGAGGAACTCACGCGCGCCGACGACGGTGGCACCGGACCTGGCGTTGAACCGCGCCGGGCCCGCGTCGGGTTGCCACGACGGATCCGAGAGCTTCTCGGCCAGTCCCTCGTACTCACCCGCACGGATGTTCGCAAGGCTGCGGCGCTCCTCGGTCGCGGCGGCGTGCTCGTAGAAATAGACCGGGATCTGCAGTTCGTCGCCGATCCGCCGGCCGACGCGCCGCGCCAGGTCGGCGCACTCCGCCATCGTGATGTCCGCGACGGGGATGAAGGGGCACACGTCCAGCGCGCCCATGCGCGGGTGCGCGCCCTTGTGCGCGCTCATGTCGATGATCTCCGTCGCCTTCTGCGCGCCGCGGAACGCGGCCTCGGCCACCGCGTCGGGCGGTCCCACCAGCGTGTAAACCGTCCGATTCGTGTCCGCGCCGGGATCGACATCGAGCAGCTTCACGCCGGACACGCCGGCGAGCGCCTGGGCGATGGCGTCGATGATTGCGCGGTCGCGACCCGCGGAGAAGTTCGGCACGCACTCGACGAGCTGGTTCATCCCCACAGGGTACGTCTCCCGCCGCCGCCCCGGCAAGTTCCGGTCTCGGCTACAATGCCCGGTCATGAAACGATTCCTCCTGCTCGCGGCGTTCTTCGTGTCGACGGTGGCCGTGCCCTGGGCCCAGTCGAAGGCCCCGGCCAGGGCCCCGGCCAGAACAACCCCCGCCCAGCCGCCCTTCAGCATCGTCGAGGCGACCATCCCCGAGATGCGCGCCGCGATGGAGCAGAAGCGCGTCACGTCGCGCGAACTCGTCCAGCAGTCCCTGCTGCGCATCGCGACGTACGAGGAAGGGCTGAACGCGGTCATCGCCGTGAACCCGCGGGCCCTCGAAGAAGCCGAGGCGCTCGACCGCGAGCGCGCGCAAGGCAGAATCCGCGGCCCGCTTCACGGCGTCCCGGTCGCGCTCAAGGACAACATCCACACGACGACGATGCCGACGACCGGGGGAGCGCTGGCGTTCGAGGGCCTGGTGCCGCCGTACGAGGCCACCCTGACGAAGAACCTGCGCGACGCCGGCGCCGTGATCATCGCGAAGACCGTGATGACCGAGCTGGCGAACTGGGTCGCCACGGGGATGCCCGGCAACTACAGTGCCGTCGGCGGCTACGGGATGAACCCTTACGATCCGAGGCGCGACCCGCGCGAGGCGACCGGAGACGGGCGGCCCGTGATGGGCACGGGCGGATCGAGTTCGGGGATCGGCACGGCGGCGAGTTTCTGGGCCGCAAGCGTCGGCACGGAGACGTCGGGATCGATCCTGAGCCCGGCGAACGCCACCATGCTGGCGGGCATCAAGCCCACCGTCGGGCGCATCAGCCGCTACGGCGTGATCCCGATCACGGCTGATCAGGACACCCCGGGGCCGATGGCGCGAACGGTGACTGATGCGGCCATCATGATGGGCGCGCTCGAGGGCGCCGCGCCCGACCCGAACGACGCGGCGACGAAGGCGTGCGCGCCGCCGCCCGGCCGTGACTACACGACGTTCCTCAACGCCGGCGCCCTGAAAGGCGCGAGGATCGGCATCCCGCGCGCGTTCTTCTACGACCGGGTCACGCCGCCGGGCTCGAGCCAGCCACGGGGCGGCCTGAACGAGGCGCAGGCCAAGGTGATGGCCGAAGTCATCGAGATCTTGAAGCAACAGGGAGCCGTCATCGTCGATCCGGCGGACATCCCGAGCGTCGTCACCAAGGACCGCGAATCGAACTTCCTCAACTGGTCCACCTGCGGCGGACTGGACAACGCGAAGGGAAAGGACGCGGACTGCTCGGTCGTGTTCAAGTACGGCATGAAGCGCGACTTCAACGCGTGGCTGGCATCGCTCGGGGCGGCGGCGCCCGTGAAGACGCTGGCTGAGTTGCGGGTGTGGAACGTGGCCCACCAGCGGGCGGGCGCCATCAAGTACGGCCAGGCCCTGCTCGACATCTCGGACGAGATGAGCGTCAGCGGCGACCGCGCACGGTACCAGGCCGATCGGGACAAAGACGTCCGGCTGAGCGGGACTGACGGCATCGACGCCGTGATGAACGCCAACCGGCTCGACGCGCTGCTGTTCCCCGGTCCGGGCGGGGCCTCGATTGCGGCGAAGCCCGGCTACCCGACCATCATCGTGCCGTTTGCGTTCATCGCGGCCGGCGGCGGGGGAGGAGGCCGTGGAACCGGAAGCGGCGCGCCCGCCACCGCCGCGGCGCCAGGCGCGGGAGGTACCGGAGCGGGCCGCGGCGAGTCGGCCTTCCCCGAGGGCTTCAATCCGAAGCCCTCGCCCTACGGCGTGAGCTTCACCGGGATGGCCTGCAGCGAGCCGCGCCTGATCGAGCTCGCCTACGCCTTCGAGCAGGCGACAAAGCGCCGCGTGCCGCCGAAGCTGTGGTGATCCTCGCTCGCCGGCTCTGAAGACCCGGCCTCCATTCCGGACGTAGCCCGGGGTCTTTGGACCCCGGGCCGATCACGCCGCGGTCTCGATGCCCATCTCGCGCTTGACCTCGGCGAAGGCGGTCATGGCCAGGTCGAGATCGGCGCGGGTGTGCGCCGCGGAAATCTGCGTGCGGATGCGCGCCTCGCCCTTCGGCACCACCGGAAACGAGAAGCCGATCACGTAGACGCCCTTCTGGAGCATGGCGTCGGCCACTTTCACCGCGAGCGCGGCGTCGCCGATCATGACCGCGCAGATCGGATGCGTGCCCGGCAGAACCCGGAAGCCGACCTGCGCCATGCCCGTCCGGAAGTACTCCGTATTGGCCTGGAGGGTGTCGCGCAACTCGGTGGACTGGCTCAGCATCTCGATCACCTTCAGCGTCGCGCCCGCGATGCCGGGGCACAGCGTGTTTGAGAACAGGTACGGGCGCGACCGCTGCCGCAGGAGGTCGATGACCTCCTTGCGCCCGCTGGTGTAGCCCCCGCTCGCGCCGCCCAGGGCCTTGCCGAGAGTGCCCGTGATCACGTCCACCCGCGCCGTCACGCCGTGGCGCTCGGGCGTGCCCCGGCCGCGCGGCCCCACGAACCCCACCGCGTGCGAGTCATCCACCATGACGAGCGAGTGGTACCGCTCGGCCAGGTCGCAGATGCCCGGCAGGTTGGCCATCGACCCGTCCATCGAGAAGACGCCGTCGGTGGCGATCATCCGGAAGCGTGCGCCGGCGATGGACTGCAGCTTCGCCTCGAGGTCGCGCATGTCGTTGTTCAGGTAGCGCTGACGGTGGGCGCGGCACAACCGGATGCCGTCGATGATGCTCGCGTGGTTCAGCGCGTCGCTCAGGATGGCGTCGGGCTCGTGGAGGAGCGTCTCGAACAGCCCGCCGTTCGCGTCGAAGCAGGACGAGTAGAGGATGGTGTCCTCGGTGCCGAGGAAGGCGCTGAGCTCCTCCTCGAGCTGCTTGTGGACCGACTGCGTGCCGCAGATGAAGCGCACGCTCGCGCAGCCATAGCCCCATCGGTCCAGCGCCGCCCGCGCGGCCTCCCGCACCGCCGGGTGCTGGGCGAGGCCCAGGTAGTTGTTCGCGCACAGGTTGAGCACGGGCTTGCCGTCGGCGACCCGCACCATCGAGCCCTGCGGCGTGACGATCACCCGTTCGTCCTTGTAGGTGCCGGCGGCACGGATCTCGCTCAGTTGGAGGGCGGCAAATTCCTGGTAGGACCCGTACATGATGAACCTCGCTCAGCGGGGGGAACGCGGACGAACGCAAGGGACGTGACTGGCGGAACATTGGTCGGGGCGACTGGATTTGAACCAGCGACCCCCTGCGCCCAAGGCAGGTGCGCTACCAGGCTGCGCTACGCCCCGACCCCTCGGGCCGGCGGCTGCACCGCCGGCCCGAATCACCATTATCGCCGAACCGCGGGTCCCGCGATCAGACCCCGTCCCCCATCTCGCCGGCGAGGTACGCCTCGTAGGCCGCCATGTCGAAGATGCCGTGCCCGGACAGGTTGAAGAGGATCACCGTCTTCTCGCCCGCCTCGCGCGCGACGAGCGCCTGCCGGATGGCCTCGTGGACCGCATGGGCCGACTCCGGCGCGGGAATCGTGCCCTCGCAGCGCGCGAACTGCACGGCGCTCTCGAACACCGTGCGCTGATCGTAGGCCGTCGCCTCGATCACGCCGGCCGCCAGGAGATGGCTCACGAGCGGCGCGGACCCGTGGTAGCGCAGGCCGCCGCTGTGGACCGGCGGCGGGATGAAGTTGTGCCCGAGGGTGTGCATCATCAGCAGCGGCGTCAACCCCGCCGTGTCGCCGAAGTCGTACTCGCGCGGCCCCTTGGTGAGCGTCGGGCACGACGAGGGTTCGACGGCGATGGCGCGCAGCGCGGTGCGCCCGCCCTTCAGCTTGTCCTTCAGGAACGGGAACGTCAGGCCCGCGAAGTTGCTGCCGCCGCCGTGGCAGGCGATGA
Source organism: uncultured Acidobacteriota bacterium (assembly GCA_963809475.1). Classification (GTDB taxonomy): domain Bacteria; phylum Acidobacteriota; class Vicinamibacteria; order Vicinamibacterales; family JAKQTR01; genus JAKQTR01. The sequence goes on along the minus strand of CAWEJS010000002.1, from coordinate 194,490 downwards.
GGATGTCCGGGTACTCGCCGGCAAGCTCCATCTGCGTCTTCGCTTCCTGGCCGATGATCGTCTGGTGCAGCAAGACGTGGTTGAGCACGCTGCCGAGGGAGTACTTGGTGTCCTCGCGGCCGACGGCGTCCTCGATAGCCTCGGAGATCGCGATGCCGAGGCTGCCCGGCGAGTCGGGATGCGCCGCGAGGATGGCGAGCCCGGCCTTCGTCAGTGTGGACGGGCTCGCGACGATGCCCGCGCCGTACGTCTTCATCATGACGCGGCGGTACGGCTTCGTGTCGTAGCTCACCCGCACCATGTACACCATGCACTCGAGGCCCATCAGCCGGCACGCGCAGGCCAGCGCCGAGCCCCACTGGCCCGCGCCCGTCTCCGTGGCCAGCCGCTTCACGCCTTCCTGCTTGTTTGCCCACGCCTGGACCAGCGCGGTGTTCAGCTTGTGACTGCCCACCGGGCTGACGTGCTCGGACTTGTAATAGATGTGCGCCGGCGTGTCGAGGAACTCCTCGAGGGCGCGCGCCCGGAAGACCGGCGTTGGCCGGTAGAGCCGGTAGATGTCGCGGACCTCGTCCGGGATCTCGATCGCCGGTTCGAGGGACACCTCCTGCTTGATGAGTGCCATCGGGAAGATCGGTGCCAGGTCGGCCGGACCGATGGGCTGCTTGGTGCCCGGGTGCAGCGGAGGCGCGAGGGGCGTCGGCAGGTCGGGCGCGATGTTGTAGAAGTACCTCGGGATCTCCGATTCGGGGAGCGTGATCTTCGTGTCGGTCATGGTACCTCGCCTATCCGAACCTAGTTCGCAATCATCAGGGTTGTCTTCAGCACGGTCTTGCGGGCCGGCAGGCAAATCTGGCCGTTGCAGGCCTGGAAGGCCACATCGACCTCCAGGTCGTGTGGCCCCGCGGCCAGCGCGGCCGGCGCGGCGACCGGCAAATGGAACGTCGTCTTCTCCGTGTAGGAGGCCGTGACCTGGCCGAACGACTCGTCCATGTCGCGCGTGGCTACCGGGGCCCGTAGCGGTCCCCCGGCGAGGAACGGCGACCTCTCGGCGAGCGCGATTCGAAGCGGCTGCGGCCCTCCCGGCATCTCGTCCGCGGCGTACACGTGCCAGCCTTCGTCGATCCTGACGGTGATCGAGGCTTCAAACGTGCCGCCGGCCGTGAACCCGGAAGCGGGCTGGCCGACCTCCATCACCCACGTGACGGGCTGGGGAGGTGCTGCCTGTGCCGCTGCCGGGCCGGGCCAGATCCAGACCGGCAGGAGCGCGAGAAGAGCTGCTGTGCGCGTCATGGTCATGGCTCTACCCAATTCCAGTCCCTCATGGTACATGATTATCGAGCGGATTCGGCCCGCCGGTTCGCCCCGGGACCCGCCGCCACCTCCTGAGGAGCCATCGCATGAGACCTGCGTCACTGCTTGTTGTCATCGCGTTGTTCGCCGGCGCGGCGGGGCTGATGGCCCAGGGCCAGGCTCCATCCGAGGGCGCGACCCCGGCGGCGTGTCTCCAGGCCACGCGCGACTTCCAGCAAGCCCGCCTGAAAGAGGCTGGCGCGCCGGTGGCGCGCGAGATGTACACGGCCATCCAGGGAGAGAAGATCGCATTCGCGCGCGGGTGCCTCGCAAAGCTCGTGCTCGACAAGGTTCCCGCCGACCAGCTGTCGTCCCTCGCCGAGCTCTACATCGAGGCGGGGCAGCCGGAGCTTGCCGACACGGCGATTGTCCGGGCCCTCGACGCCGCGGGCACGGATGACGCCCTGAAGGCGAAAGCCCTGGTGACGGCCGTGCAGCTGACCATGCGCCAGCCCAAGTCCGATGCGCGCAATGCGAAGGCCGAGCAGTTCGTCGAGCGCATCGAGGCCCTTCCGCCCGCCTTCGTGCGCGAGCGGATCGACGGCCACGTGCCGCTGAACAACTATTACCGGGCCGACGACATCGATGCCGGCATCATCAAGCACTCCACGCGGCTCATCGAGCTGAACGCCGCGCTCACGCCCGAGCAGCGGGTGCCGCGGGTGGCCAATGCCGTCATCGCGGCTTACGAGTATCTCGCCGAGGCACTGGCCGGCCAGGAGCAGACGCCGAAAGCCCTCGATCTTCTGCGCCGGGCGCCGGCGGAACTGCCGGGCGTCGCCGCCGTCGCCGAGCGGCTCGCGCCGACGATCGAGCGGTACGAACTCGTCGGGAAGCCGGCCGCTGCGATTGAGGCGCCTACCTGGCTCAACGCCCCCGCCGGCACGTCGACGATCGCCATGGCCGGCGCGGTCACCTGGCTGCAGTTCACGGCGCACTGGTGCGGGCCCTGTCGGGAGGCGTATCCCGCCGCCGTCCGCCTGCAGAAGCAGTTCGGGGCGCGCGGATTCCGCGTCGTGATGGCGACGCAGCTGTACGGCTACTTTGAGAGCCGCCGCAACCTCGCGCCCGCCGACGAACTGGCCGCGATCCGCGACTACTTCCCCCGCCATGGCATCGTCTGGCCGATCGCCGTCTCGGACAGCATGCCGCCGGCGATGGCGGGCGGCAGACCCGTGCGCAAGCTCAACGTCAACGACGCCAACTACAAGGTGGCGGGCATTCCCCAGATCCACCTCATCGATCGCAGGGGCAACGTCCGGCTCATCATGATCGGCTTCGACGAGGCGAACGAGCCGCGCCTGGCCGAAATGATCAACCGGCTGCTCAACGAATAGGCCTGGCGTCGGATCCGCCGATTTGCGGAGCTGACCCCGCGTCCTTCCGGCGAACCGAACCGGGCCGCCGGCCGTCTAACCCGCCGGAGGGTCCATGCCGCCCGTCGTTCTGCGTGTCTCCTGCGTGGCCGCGGCATTCATGCTCCAGGCCGCGTACGCCCTCGCGCAACCGGTCGCGGCGCAGCCACCCGTCTCCAGGCCCGCGTCTCCGCCGCGGCTGACCTTCCCCGTGATGCGGGCCGAGTCACCGATCAAGGTGGACGGCGTCCTCGACGAACAGGCCTGGCGGACCGCGGCGGTCGTGCCGCTGCCATACGAGTGGTCCCCGGGCGACAACGTCCCTCCGCCCGTCGAGACGCAGTGCCTCGTAACCTTCGACGCGCGGAACCTCTATGTCGCGTTCCGCGCCCTCGACCCGAGGCCGTCGGAGATCCGCGCGCACCTGATGGACCGCGATGACACGGATACCCTCGTCCAGGACGATCACGTCGGCATCATGATCGACACGTTCAACGACGAGCGGCGGGCGTTCCAGTTTCGCGCCAACCCGCTCGGCGTGCAGGCCGACGCCATCTTCAGCGAGCAGGACGGGGTCGAGGACTTCTCGTGGGACATGATCTGGATTGCCGCAGGCCGCATCACGCCCGAGGGTTACGTGCTCGAAGCGGCGTTCCCGCTGAAACAGCTCCGTTTCCAGCGGGGGAAGGGCCCTCAGACGTGGGGGTTCGAGGCCTTCCGCTCGTGGCCCCGCAACGTGCGGCACCGCATCTCCTCCCAGCCGAGAGATCGGAGCGCGTCGTGCTTTCTCTGCCAGGAGAACAAGATCAGCGGCCTCGAGGCGCTCGCGCAGGGGCGCAACCTGGAGTTCGATCCGACGGCCACGCTCAGCCGGACCGACGAACGGGCGTCGTCATCCGCCGCGGCGCTCACCCGCGGTGACCCCAAGGCAGACGCCGGCCTCACGGCGCGCTGGAGCGTGACGCCGAACGTCACGTTCAGCGGGACCGTGAACCCGGACTTCTCGCAGATCGAAGCCGATGTGGCGCAACTCGACATCAACCAGCGCTTCGCGCTGTACTACCCGGAGAAGCGCCCCTTCTTCCTCGAAGGCATCGATTTCTTCACGACGCCGATCTCCGCCGTCTTCACGCGGACCGTCGCGGACCCGTACTTCGGCGCGAAGCTGACGGGCAAGCAAGGGGGCAACGCCGCCGGCCTGTTCGTGACTCGCGATCGCCTCAACAACCTGACCTTCCCGGCGAACGCGGGCTCGTCGAGCGCCTCCCTGGATGACGATGTGACGACCGTCGTCGGACGCTACCGGCGGGACATCGGGCGCGGATCGACGCTGGGCGGGCTGTACGCCGCGCGGGAAGGGGAGGGCTACCACAACCGGCAGTTCGGCATCGACGCGTACTGGCGGCCGGGCCAGTCGGACTCTCTGCGCGCTCAGTACATCCGCACGGACACCCGGTACCCGGATGCCGTGGCCGCGGAGAACGGACAGCCGCGCGGAGGGTTCGGCGGGAACGGCACGTGGATCGATTACCAGCACGTGAGCCGGACCTGGGCGGCATTCGGCAGCTACGAGGCGTACGACTCGGGCTTTCGCAGCGACACCGGCTACGTGCCCCGCGTGGACTACCGGAACCTCTACGCGCAGACCCAGCGGCGCTGGTTCCGCGGCGCCGGCGCGTGGTTCAACACGATCGACGCGGGGGTGCGCGCGTGGCGGGTCACCGACGACCACTGGGACCGGACCGACGAGACGGTCGCCGCCTTCGTCAACTACACCGGCCCGTACCAGATGCAGGTCGTGTTCAACATGCCCCGCGACGTCATCGTCTACGAAGGCCGTCGCTACGAGTACTACAGGCCGAACTTCTACGCCGGCGTGAAGCCGTCCGGCCGCACGGCCTTCTCGGTATCGGGGCGGCTGGGAGGCGGCGTCGACTACGCGAACAACCGCAAGGCGACCGGCGTGCTGCAGCTGAGCCCGGCCTTCGAGTACCGGCCGGTGTCGCGGGTGAGCCTGCACCTCAGCCACGACTTCGATCAGCTGTCGGTGGATGGCGGCCGCCTCTACCGCGCCAACCTCACGCAGTTCAAGCTGATCTGCCACGTGAACGTGCGCATATTCCTCCGCGCCATCCTGCAGTACACGGACATCGCCCGGGATCCCGGTCGCTACACCTACGCCGTCGACGCGCACACGCGGCGGCTCTTCTCGCAGTACCTCTTTTCCCTCAAGCTCAACCCGCAGACGATGCTCTTCGTGGGGTACTCCGACAACGCGGCCGGCTCGCAGTCGGTGGACCTGCTCCGGCAAAACCGTACGTTTTTCGTCAAGGTTGGCTACGCCTGGGCGCTCTAGAGGCTGACTTTGCGGGCGCGATCCACGCACGGCGGCCCGAAAAGGGTGTATGATCCGTTGGATCCCCGGAGGCGCTGGGCCTCCGCGTGGCGCAATTGAAGAGGAGTCTGTCGATGCGTAATCTCAAGTTCCTGGTCATCACCCTCGGTCTCGCCGTCACCCTCGCTGCCTGCGGCGCGCCGCCGAAGGCCGACATCGACGCCGCCAAGGCCGCCCTCGACACCGCCGTGACGGCGGGCGCCGGCGAATACGCCGCGACGTCGCTGCAGGCCGTGAACGACGCCCAAGCCGCGCTCGACGCCGAGCTGAAGGCCCAGGAAGGCAACTGGTTCAAGTCCTACACGAAGGCCAAGGAACTCGCGGCCGCCGTGAAGACCGCCGGCGAGAAGGCCGCTGCGGACGCCGCGACTGCCAAGGAGACGGTCAAGAACGAGACGACGACCGCGCTCGGCGAGGTGAAGACGCTCCTGACCGACACCCAGGCCCTGCTGGCCAAGGCCCCGAAGGGCAAGGGTTCGGCGGCTGATCTCGAGGCCATGAAGACCGACCTCGCGGCTGCGGCGACGGCCATCACCGACGCCGAGACCGCCCTGGCCGCCGGCAAGTTCCTCGATGCCAAGGCGAAAGTGGAATCGGCCAAGAGCACGATCACAACCGTGAAGACCGCCATCGAGACCGCGATGGCCGCCAAGAAGAAGTAGCGTTTTCTTCTCGAACCCTGCGGGAAGGCGCCAGGCGGCGCCTCCCGCGGCGGGACCCTGGACCGCTTGGCTAAGACGGCCCCATGGGCGGTCCGGCGCCGGATGTGGCGCAGGGCTGCTCTTGCTCTCACTCTGGTCGCGGCATCGGCCACGGCCTACGGCGTCGTGCACGCCGTGGCGACCCGACGCGCAGCGCGGATGGCCGTGGCGGCCGATACTGCCCGACTGGCCCTGCTCGATGCGCGCCAGGCCGACGCCTCGACGTGGGCTCCGAACGAGCTGCAAGACGCCGAACGCTCCTCGCGGGAGGCCCTGACGGCACGCCGGATCCAGGAAGTCCGGCTCTGGCCGATCCCCGCGCCGGCCGGGGTGGTCGATGCCTTCGCGGCGGTGGAACGAGCCGCCCGCACGGCGAAGGCGGCGGCGCAGGATCGCCGCGTCCGCGCATCCGCCATGGCAACCACGCAGATCCAGACGGCGGAGACGCTGGTGTCGCTGAGCGAAGCGTTGGCGGCCAGGCTCCGCGTCGGCAAGGAACGCCGCAGCCTGCTCGCAGCCGCTCGGCTGGCGGTCGACGAAGCGCGCGTCTACCAGCGTGCCGGAGACTACCGGAACGCGACGCTGCGGGCGCTCCGCGCCAAGGACCTGAACGCGCAGGTCCGGGACCACGCGGCCGCCGTCGTGGCCCGCTACGCGGACCCGGCCACCGTGGCGCGCTGGCGGCGCTGGAAGGACGAGACGATCGCCTGGTCGCGGCGGGAAGGCCGCGCGGCGATCGTGGTCTTCAAGGAAGCCCACCTGCTCACGCTGTTCGTCCGAGGCGAGCCCGTCGGCACCTTCAGGATCGACCTCGGCTTCAACTGGACCGCCGACAAGGGCCGGGAAGGCGATGGCGCCACGCCGGAGGGGCGCTATCGGGTCGTGGCACGGATGGGCAACGTGCGGTCCATCTACTACAAGGCGCTGTTGCTCGACTATCCGAACGCGGAGGACCGCGCCAGGTTTACTCGCGCGCGGCGGAACGGCGACGTCCCGGCCTGGTCGAGGATCGGCGGTCTCATCGAGATTCACGGCGGCGGCGGGCGCAGCCAGGACTGGACCAGCGGCTGCGTCGCGATCGCCAACCGCGACATGGATGCGCTCTTCGACCGTGTGAGCGTCGGAACGCCCGTGACGATCGTGGGGAGCGACGACTATGGAGCCATCGCAGAGTTTGCCTCCCGGCAGCGCGGGAGCGCCGGCGACCACCGGCCCTGACGCGGCGGGCTCCCGTGCGCCCGCTGCTGAGCCGCGGCGCAGGATCGGGCCGCTCCCCCTCGACTGGCGTACCGCCGTCGTCGCGTCCGCCGCGCTCGGGCTGCTGCTCGCGGTGCTCTTCGCCGGGACTGGCTATCGCTACGAGCCGTACGCCGCGCAACGCGCCGAGTTCTCGGGCCCCGCGCCGGCTGACGCGCGCAGCCTGCAGCAGATCACGACGCGCCTGCGCGGGCGCCAGCGCGATCTCACTGCGCGCCTCGCCGCCGCCGCCCCGCGCGGTGTGTACATCGTCATCGATCAGACCCAGAACCGGCTCTACTTGAGGAAGGACGCCGAGACGCTGCTCCAGGCGGTGTGTTCCACGGGGTCGGGCATGGTCCTCCGGGAGAGTACCGGCAAGAAGCGCGAGTGGATCTTCGACTCTCCGCGGGGACGGTTCCTCGTCCGGTCGATGAACAAGAACCCCGTGTGGGCCAAGCCGGACTGGGCCTTCGTCGAAGAATCGCAGCCGATTCCGCGGAACCCGGCCGAGCGGCTCGAATATGGCTCGCTGGGCGAGTACGCCCTGCACTTCGGCGACGGCTTCATGATTCACGGCACGCTCTACGAGCGGCTGCTCGGCCGCGCCGTCTCCCACGGCTGCATCCGCGTGGGCCGCGACGACCTGCGCCAGGTGTGGGCGAACGCGCACGTCGGCACGCAGATCTTCATCTACTGAGTGGACGGGTGGGCAGATCATGATGGGACGCGGCGCGCGGCGTGCATCCGGCCTGGCGGTGGCCTTCGTCGGTCTCGCGTGTCTCGCGGGCGCGTGCCACCGCGATCCGGCGGGGGCGGGGGCGTCCGGCAGCGGTCCGGCGGACGACCTGGCGCGGCTGCAGCGCGGCGTGGCGGCCCTGCAGCGCCAGGTTGACCTCGCGGCCGGGAAGAACTTCTATCTCGTGCTCGACCCGGCCGGCTCGAACCTGACGCTGATGCTCAAGGGCGCGACGCTCCAGCGCTTCGCGGTCCGCGGGCTCCAGGTGGGCCATCCGCGCGTGGCGTGGTCTGCCTCTCGGGACCCGCGTCACGTGCAGAGCACGGTATGGTCCGGCGGGGAACTCGATCCGCCGCGTCAAATCGACCGCCTGGTGATCCAGGCTGCGCCTCCCGGGAAGGAAGGGGAGGAACCGCCCGCGCCGCCAATCCCGCCGACCCCGGAGCAGCGCTATCCCGTGCCGTCGAGGTACTACATCCGCTTCGCCGACGGGCTCTCGATGGAGGTCCGGCCGAGGGAGGCCGACGCGACGGTTGGGTGGTGGCCGCGGCTGCGCGCGGCAACGGCCGAGAAGTGGCGGGACGCGCTGTCGGCGGTGCGCCGCCAGCATCGGGACGCGATCCGCGTCCGCCTGGTGATGGACCCGAAGGACGCCCAGTCGTTGTATCGCTCGCTGCCTCCGTCCGTGCGGCTGCTCGTGCTCACCGATCGCGGCCAGTCCTGACCGTCCGACCGCCGTCTGGTCGGCCCACGCCTGGCGTCCTGCGGGGCGCTGCCGGGCCTACTCCGCCGGCCCCTCCAGTCCCCGTGGGTTCGTGCCGATAGAGAGACGCACGGGAGTTCCCCGGCACCCTCGCCGGTGTGTGTCGAGGCCGGACGGACGGGGGAGTTCCCCGGGAACTGAGCCTGTTGATGCCACCTGACGCAGCCGCTCAGCGGCCTGCCAGCCAACCGCACGTCCTGGACGTCGCGCGGGCGTTCCGCGCCGCCGCCCGGGCGGTCGGGTTCTATCCCCCGACCCACCAGAACGTCGTGGCCGCGATCGACCAGTTGATGACCGCCGCGCGGGCCGCGACGGGCTCCGGGTCGATGTGCCTCACGGTCCTGCCTCACGGGCTGATGGCCGGCGGCGCCCCGCTCGACCCGTCCGAGAAGGCGTTCGCCGACTTCGCCGCCATCTGCCACCGGCACGGCATCGGCGCGCTGATCCTCGACGGCCGCGCGACCGCCGACTCGTGGCGGGCGCTCCTCGCGCTGCTGGCCAGGAAGCCGGAGGACGTCCGCGCCGCGGGAGGCGTCCAGCGGCAGTGGAAGGCGCTGCGGCACCTCAGCCCCGCCATCCTCGAGCTTGACTTCGGTGCCCTCCTCCGCGGCCAGGTCGGCGGCGACTTCGTCGAACTCGCGGGCGTCATCAGCCACTATCTCGAGACGGCCGGCGTGGGCGGGTCGATCCTCGACGACCCCTGCGGCGCGCTGCAGCGGGCCGTCGAGAACGCCCCGGACGACGCGCAGGCGGTGGCAGCCGTACTCCGGGAGTTGCGCGCGGCCGCGCAGCTCACCTGGGCGCAGCCGGAGCAGTTCGACGACGTGTTCCGCCGGGCGGCGGCGATCGGCGAGTTCCTCACCCAGGACGTAATGGCCGCCCTCCTTGAGCGGCGCGGCAAGCCCGACGCAATGGTGGGGTCGCTCGACGTCGTCCAGGCGCTCGTCGAGCGGATGCCGGACGGCATCATCTCGAAGTTCCTGACGAAGGCGATGGCAGAGGAGGGGGCCGCGGCCTCTCGGATCACGGAGGTGTTCACCTCGCTCGTGCCGGATGCCCAGCGGCGTCGGCTGATCGTGGACGAGGCGCAGGACGTGGCCCTCGGGGCCGACGCGGTCGAACAGTGGGCCGCCCTCCAGCAGGACCTCGACGCCCACGCCGACCGGCGATTCGTTACGGACCAGTACGTCGAGGAGATCCAGTCGGCCCGGGATCGCGCCGACCGGGCCGGGGTACAGAACGAAGACCCGCCCGAGCGCCTGGAGGCGTGGGCCCAGTCCATCGGCGACGATGCGATCCGGCAAACGGACCTCTTGATGCTGGCGGACCTGGCGCGGATCGAAGCCGACCCGACCCGGGCGCGCCGGATCCTGGAGATTCTGCAGTCGAACGTCCTCGATGCCATGAACGACGCTGATTGGGAGGGCGTGGCCCGGACGGCCGAGGTCCTTCGAAGCGTGGCATCGGGCGCTGCCGACGGGGCCAACCGCGCAAGCGCTGGCGAGGTTCTCGACCGGCTCGCGGAATCCCCGGTGGCGGAGAGCGTGTTCGGGATGCTGCCGGGCGCCGACTCCGCAACGTCCGGCACTCTGGTGCGGGCGCTCTCGGCGATCGGGCCGGCGCTCGTCCCGGCCCTCGTGACGCGCTGGGCCGCCGAGCGCCAGCCGGCACCGCGCGCGCGCCTCGAGCAGGTCGTCGTCGGGTGCGGGCGGGCTGGCCGCGAGGTCCTGCGGCGTCTGCTCGCCTCGAACGCCGCCACCACCGAGGTCCGGGTGGCCGCGGCGCACCTGCTCGAACTGACGCCGGGCACGGAGCATCTGCCCATCCTCGAGGCGGCGTTGTCGGATCCGCAGGACGAGGTCCGGAACGTCGCGTTCAACGCCCTGGCGCGCTCGTCGCTCGATCGCGCCCAGGACATCCTGGCTCGCGGCATTGCCAAAGCCGAACCGCCGGCGCAGATGGCCCTGCTCGATCGGCTGTCGGCCCTCGGGTCCGACCGGATGTTGCCGGTCCTCCGCCGCGCGTTCAGCCTCGTGGACCCTGGCACGGCGGACCTCGGCGTGTGTCTGGCGATGATCGCGACACTGGGCCGCGCCGGCGGAGAGGGTGTCAGGCCGCTGCTGACGGGCGCGGCGGGACGCACCACCTGGCGTTCGCCGCTCCGGGCGTGGCGCGTGCGGTCGGCAGTGAAGTCGGCGCTGCGGGCGCTCGGCGAGGGCGTCGCGCCCGCGGCCGTTCCGGCCGCCGCGGGCGGGGAGCACTCACGATGACGGATCGGACGGCACGTCTCCAGGTCTACACCGAAGTCGTGCAGCGGTTGAGCGGCGCGCTGCGGGCGGCCAGCCTCTACTCCATCGCGCATCCGAGCGTGGCCGAGCACGTCCGTGGCCTGCTCGACGCGGTCGAGCGTATCCACCGGACCGAGCCCTCCGCGCTCATTGGCTTCATCGGCGGCGAGGTGATTGCCGACGACACGCCGCTGCTCGCCGTGACGGCCTACCGGACCGAGCTCATCCGCTACATGCAGGCGCTCGGGATCAACCGAGTGCTGCTCGATCGCGGCGTGACGCTGGACGAACTCACCGCGTTCGTGCAGGCGGTCTCGCACCCTGCGCCCTCGGCGCTGCGCAAGGCAGAGGACGGGGTCTCAGGCGACGACGACGTCGACTTCCTGCGCCTCGACCATCTGCGCGCAGGCCGGATCCCCGTCGACACGACCGCGGGTAACTGGGGCTCGAGCGCCGCCCAGATGCGCCAGATCTACAGCGGGTCGATCGAGTCGGCGCGGATGATCTGGGAGAGCACGCGCGTCGAGGGCACGCCGGACGCGCCCGCCGCTCACGAGACGGTGGACCGCCTGGCGGAGGCCGTGGACACGTCGAAGCCCCTGCTCCTCGGCCTGACCGACATCAAGTCGCACGACGAGTACACCTTCACCCATATGATCAACGTCGCGATCCTCGCCATGACCAGTGCGCGGTCGCTGGGCATCGAGGGGACCCGGCTTCGCGCCCTCGGCCTGGCCGCCATGCTGCACGACATCGGCAAGGTGCGGACCCCGATCGAGATCCTGAACAAGCCCGAGGTGCTGACGCCGGCCGAGCGCGCCATCATGCGGCGTCACCCCCTGGACGGCGCCGCCATCCTCCGGGCGTCGCCCGACATGCCGCGCCTCGCCGCGATCGTCGCCTTCGAACATCACCTCCGGCGCGACGGCAGCGGGTACCCCGAGGGCGTCCGGCGCGACCCGATCAACCTGGCCACGGTGCTCTGCGGCATCACCGACGCCTATGACGCGATGCGGTCCAAGCGCGCGTACCAGGCCGCGACGCCCGCCCAGCGCATCCTGGCGATCATGCTCCACAACGACGGCGGCCAGTTCGACCCGGACCTCGTCCGGCGGTTCATCGACGTGATGGGCGTCTACCCGCCGTCCACGCTCGTGCGCCTCACGAACGGCGAGGTCGGGGTCGTCATGGGGACGGGGGGGGGGACCCGTCCGAACCCACGGTGAAGGTGCTGTTCGACCGCGTCGGCACACGGTTGGAGGACGCGCGGGTGCGCCATCTGTGGGTCCACGCTGACGACGGGGCTGGTGCGGAGCCGGTCGCCGTCGAGTCCACGCTCGACCCGGCGGCGTACGGGATCGACCCGGTCGATTTCCTGTAACGCGGCGGCTACTTCTGCTTCGGCGGGAGCGGCGCGGCCCGCGGGCCGTCTGGCCGCTTCGTCATCCGCGCCAGGACGGCGCCGACTTCGTTGATCTCCTGCCCGTAGAGCGCCCAATCGCCGTCGCGCTGCGCCTGGAGCGCGCGCTCGAAGTGCTGCCGGGCCAGGTCGGCCAGCGCCTCGGCGGACTCGTCGCCGGTGAGCGGAACGGCGGACGGGATCGCCGCGCCGCCGGCCGGCGCGTCCGGTTCGGGCGGCCTGATGTCGACGCCCTTGCGGAAGATCTTCTCGAGCGCCGCCTCCAGGGACTCGTCCATCACGATCTGGTTCTGGTAGGCGACGATGACCCGCTTGAGTTCCGGGATCTTGCCGCCCGCCGCCCGCAGGTAGAGCGGCCGCACGTAGAGGAGCGACTCCTCGATCGGGATGACGAGCAGGGTGCCCTGGATGACCTCGGAGCCCTGCTGGTTCCACAGCGTGATCTGCGGCGAGATGACCTGGTCCTGGTTGATGCGGGCCACGATCTGGCGCGGCCCGAACACGACCTTCTGCTTGGGGAACTGGAACACGAGCATCCGACCGTAGTGGCTGCCGTCGCTGCGCGCCACCATCCAGGCGGCAAGGTTGTCCTTGCGCCGCGGCGTGAAGGGCAGCATCTGCACGAACTCGACGTCGCGCTCGTGCGGCAGGCGCATGATCGTGTAGTACGGCTCCATGGGGACCGAGGCACCGCCGGAGTCGATGGACGGCACCTCCCACTGGTCTTCCTTGTTGTAGAAGACCACCGGGTTCGTCATGTGGTACGTCGCGTACATCGCGCTCTGGGCGCCGAAGATGCCCTCCGGGTAACGGACGTGGCGCCGCAGGTTCTCCGGCATGTCGGCCATCGGCTTCAGCAGCCCCGGATAGATCCGGCCGATCGTCACGGCAATCGGATCCGTTGGCTCCCACAGGTAGAACGTCGTCGTGCCGTGGTACGCGTCGATAACGGCCTTCACGGAGTTCCGGATGTAATTGAACCCGGCCTCGGTGCGCGTCGAGTACGGGTACTGCCCGGTCAAGGTATAGGCGTCGAGGATCCAGTACAGGCGACCGTCCGCGATCACCAGATACGGATCGCGATCGAACGTGAGGAACGGCGCGATGGTCGTGACCCGGTCCACGATGTTGCGGTGGAAGAGGATGCGGCTCCCCGCGCCCAGGTCCTCGCTCAGCAGCACCTTGAACGACCGGAACCGGCTGGCGAACATCAGCTTCCGCAGCACCGACCCGATCGGGACGCCCCCCTTTCCGGCGTAGCTCTTGACCACGTTGTCGTCGCCGCGGGGATAGTGGAACTCGCGGGCCCGGGTGCCGACGAACACGTGGTCGTTCGACAGTTCCCCGAAGTAGATGGCCGGCTCCTTCACCTCGAGATCGACCGAGGACTCGGGCGGGATGTCCTTGATGAAGAGCACCGGCAGCCCTTCCTCCGTCACCTCGTTCACCGGCCCCAGCGTCAGGCCGTAGCCGTGCGTGAACGTGAGGTGCTCGTTGATCCACGACTTCGCCGGCAGGCTGTCCGAGTTGAGTTCCCGGGCGGACAGCATCACCTGCCGGTACTGGCCGTTGATCACGTAGCGATCGATGTCGATCGACGTGAAGTCGTAGTATGTCCGGATCTCCTGCATCTGCCCGAAGGTGTCGAGCAGGGGCTGGCGATCCCAGAGCCGGACGTTGCCGACCGTCGCGGCGTTCCGCGCAACGTCCGACTTGGACAGGAGCGCGTCGCCGGACACCTCCCGCTCCTCGACGCGGTCGAGCGCGAACGCCTTCCGCGTCGCCTCGATGTTGTGGGCGAGGTAGGGCGTTTCCTTGACCTGCTCGTTCGGCGTCACCACCAGCCGCTGCCACGCGGCCGCATAGATCGACCCGCCCGCCCAGGCCGCGGCGTACAGCAGGAACCCGCCGACGACGAGCCACGACCGGCGCGTGAAGGCCTGCGTGGCTGCCATCACGGCGCCGACGACGGCCGCCACCGCGAGCACGCGCAGCGCCGGCAGCGCCGCCGTCACGTCGGCGTAGGTGGCGCCCTGGATGATGCCGGCCGGGGACAGCAGCAGGCCGAAGGCATCGAGCCACGCCCCGGCTGCGAGCAGCAGGAGGACCGCCGCCGCGAGGAGTGACAGGTGGCGTCTCGCGACGCGCAACGCCGCCACCGGGCCGCCCTGGGCGACGCCCGCCGTGCGGCCGGGCAACAAGTAGACCAGCGTCGAGCCGGCCAGCGCCAGGATGGCGACGCCGAGCATCAGGTCGCGGGCGAACGTATACCACGGGAGGCGGAACACGTAGAATGCGACGTCCTGGCCGAAGATCGGATCGCGATCCCCGAAGGCGGTCGCGTGCCGGTATTGGAGCCAGTCCATCCAGCGGCTCGACCCGACGACGCCGGCCGCGGCCGCCGCGAGCGTCGAGGCGACCCCGATGAGGCGGGACACCCCCCGCCGCTGCAGCATCCACGGCGTGCCGTCTGCCGGCGACACCCCGAGGACGATGTACGGCTCCTCGAAGTGGCGGAAGGCCAGGCGGAAGTTGACGTACACGACGAGGAACGCCGCGACCGCGATGAAGGCGCCAAGGCCGAGCCGCGCCGCGAGCGTCGTGAGGAAGACCTGCTGGTAACCGGTCTCCCCGAACCAGAGCCAGTCAGTGTAGTACCCGGCCGCCGAGGGCCAGACAAGCCCGAACACGACGAAGACCAGGATGATCGCGAGTTGTATCCGGCTCTCTCGCCTCACGGCGTCGGCCTCCAGGAGATCCCGTCACTCTACCGCAGAACACCGGGCCGCGCACCCCCTCCCGCTGGGGTATCATGCGGCGCACGTTCGCCTCGGCGCGCCCGCCCGCGCCGCCAGGAGTGATGAGCATGGATGCCACCGCCCACGATACGTTCCCGAAGGTCTTCTGGAGCGCCAACGTCACGGAACTCTTCGAGCGCGCCGCGTACTACTCGATGGCCAGCTTCGTCGTCATCTACCTCGGCCAGCTTGGCTTCGGCGACTACTGGCCGTCGAACCTGAACGGCATCCTGTGGACCCTGGTGTACTTCCTGCCGATCCTCTCGGGCACGATCGCCGACCAGATCGGCTTCCGCCGGTCGCTGCTCGTCGCGTTCGTGCTGCTGGCGTGCGGGTACGTGCTGATGGGCTATCCCGTCTGGTCCGGCGGGGCCTCGCTGGCGCCGATCGTCGGCCGGGACTTCACGGCCCCGGCGCCGGTCGTCGCCTCGGTCGTGGCCGGGATCCTGCTCATCGGCGCAGGGGGGTCGGTCATCAAACCGTGCGTGTCCGGCACGGTCCAGAAGACGGCCGGCGCGCGGGCGACCCTCGGGTTCGCGATCTTCTACATGGTGATCAACATCGGGTCCCTCTTCGGCCGCGGGACGGGCTACGTCGTGCGGCGCGGGTACGGGGCCGTCACGATCCTGGAGGTCGTCGCCGTGTGCGCCGTTGCGGCCGCCGCCCTGGTCTACCTCGTCAACAGGGCGACGGCGGCGAAGGAGGAGGGGCGCGGCGCACGCATGACGTTGCCGTTCGTCGGCGTGGTCGCCGCCGCGATCGTCGTGATCGCGGGCATCGTGGGCGGGAGCACGCGGGCCGAGACGGGGGACAGCCTCTCGTACATCTTCGCCGTGGCCGCGTGCGCCTCGATCGCGGCCTTCTTCGTCGTGATGATCTTCTACAAGGACCCGCCCGTGGCGGCCGGTACGGCCGTCAAAGTCAGGCGGTCCATCGGGCGGATCCTTCTCGACATGGTGCTGGTCCTGCGGAACGGCCGCTTCACGCTGTTCCTCATTCTGATGAGCGGGTTCTTCTTCGTCTACAACCAGGTCTACAACGTGCTGCCGCTCTACGCGAAGCGCGTCGTCGAGCCGAGCCCGGCCATGGACCTGTACACCGCCGCCAACCCGTTCGTCATCGTCTGCCTGCAGCTCGCCATCACCCAGTACTTCGGCAAGGTGAAGGCCATCCGGTCGATCGTGGTCGGCACCGTGATCATCGGGGTATCGATGCTCATCAACGTCTACCCGATCTACGCGGCCGGCGGCATGCGGGCCCTCGTGGCGAACTGGCTGCCGCTCGGTTCCGTGTTCGTCATCCTGACGGTCGCCCTCATTGCGTTCGGCGAGCTCTTCACGTCCGCGCGGATGTACGAATACATCGGGTCACTCGCCCCGAAAGGCCAGGAGGGCCTGTTCCTCGGCTACGCCAATTTGCCGCTGGCCCTCGGCTCGCTCGCGGGGGGGCCCGCGGGCGCGTTCATCTTCAACGGCATCATGGCCAGGGGCGCGACGACGAGGCCGGACGGCCTGCTCGAACTGGTGCCCGCGCAGAACGCCCTCGGGTGGATCGTCCTGATGGCCATCGGGTTCCTGTCCGCGCTGGCCATGTGGCTGTTCAACCGGTGGCTCGAGCGCCGCCCGGACGGGCAGTGAGGACGCGGGCGTCGAGCGGGCCGGGCTCCTGATGGACACGCGCATCGGATTCGGATCGAGGCTCCTGGCGGCGCTGCTGGATGCGGCCGTCATCCTGGTGCTGACCGTTGGCATTGGCGGGACACTCGGAGGCCTGCTCGGCGGCGGAGCCGGACGGGCGATCAGCGGGGCGGCCGGCGACGGGGCCGCGGCCGGGGCGGCGATTGGCGTGCTCGTGGGCGCGGTGTTCGGCACCATCGCCGCGTTCAGCGGCTTCACGTTTCTCTACAGCCTGATCGAGGCGTTCACGGGCGCGTCGCCCGGGAAGATGGTCCTGCGGCTGAAAGTCGGCCTCGAGGACGGCCGGCCCGCGCGCCGGTCCGTCTACGCGAAGCGGTGGGCGGTCAAGTACTCGGGCTCGCTCCTCGGCCTGGCGGGGTTCGTGCCGGGGCTCCACCCCCTGGCCCTGCTCGCGGCGGTCGCCGGGGTGGTGATCTTCATCGGGTGCTTCCTGGTGCTCGGCGACAAGCGCCAGGCCCTTCACGATCTGGCCGCGCGGACGGCCGTCTACAGGAAGTCGGCCCTCGTGCCGCCGTGAACCCCGGCCGTCCGCTCCCTCGGTCCTTGTCTCTAGCCCCGAGTCCCGAGCCCCGAGTCCCGAGTCCCGAGCTCTAGCCCCCGATTCTCCCAAGCGCCTGCGCCAGGTCGGCGATAAGGTCGTCCACGCTCTCGATGCCGACCGAGTAGCGCACGAGGCCGTCCGAGATCCCCGACTCCTCGCGGTGCTCGCGCGACATGCCGGCGTGGGTCATGGACGCCGGGTGCTCGATGAGCGACTCGACGCCGCCAAGCGACACCGCAAGCGTGGCGAGCTTCACGTTGTCCATCACGGTGCGCCCGGCCTCGAGGCCGCCTTTCAGCCCGAACGCGATCATCGCGCCGAACCCGCTCATCTGGCTCCTGGCCAGCTCGTGCTGGGGATGCGACGGCAGCCCGACGTACCGCACCCATTCGACCTGCGGCTGCGCCTCCAGCCAGTTGGCGATCGTCAGCGCACTCGCCTGCGCGCGCTCGATGCGCAGCGCGAGTGTCTTCAGGCCTCGCAGCACGAAGTAGGCCTGGTGGGGATCCATGTTGCAGCCAAGCGTGGTCATCAGCGGCCGGATCCGGCGGTAGAGCTCTTCCGTCTTCGCGACGACGACGCCGCCGACGACGTCGGCGTGGCCGTTGAGGAACTTCGTGACGGAGTGCAGCACGACGTCCGCGCCGAACTCGATCGGCCGATGGAGGTACGGGCTCGAGAACGTGTTGTCGACCACGAGGACGGCGCCGTGCGCGTGCGCGATGCCGGCGGCGGCCCGGATGTCCGTGACATCCATCGTGGGATTCGCGACGCTCTCCGTGTAGACGATGCGCGTGGTCGGCCGCATGGCGCGGCGGAGGTTATCGAGGTCCGTGGTGTCAATCCACGTCGACGCCACGCCGAACCTGGACAGGTGCTTCTCCGCCAGGAGCCTCGACGGGCCGTACACGCTGGCCGTGCCGACGAGGTGCGTGCCCTGATCGAGCAACGCCATGTAGACGGTCGACACCGCGCCCATGCCGGAGCTGGTGGCGATGGCGCCGTACCCCTGCTCCAGTTCCGCCATCTGGCGCTCGAGGGCGTCGATCGTCGGGTTGCCGAGTCTTGTGTAAATGAACCCGTCCGCGGTGCCGGCGAACCGATCGGCGCCCTGCTGCGCGCTCTGGAACGCGAACGTGGACGTCTGGTAGATGGGCACGGTGGCGCTGCCGTAGGAGTCGCGGTGCGCGCCGGCATGAATGAGCTTGGTGTCGAATCCCGCATGCGTCGTGTCGAAGTGAGCCATGTCAGTCCTTTGGGAGTGTCGTCGTGCGAGGGAGAACGGCCTTCCCGGTCTTGGCCGCCGGCGGCCCGGCGGCCGGGATCGTCGCCGCAGCGCCGCCGCCGACGGTCACGTTCGCGCCCAGCCAGATCGTCTGCGTCGTGATGGCGAGGTCGCTCACCGTGATGCGCAGCGCGACGGTCTGGCCGCGTACGTCCATCGACGGGTTGATCCCGACGGGGATCGCCACCGGCTTGATCCGCTCGGTCGGGAGCCTGAGTTTGAAACCCCTGGCGAGCAGCCGCCCAAGGACTCCCGGCAGGTTGACCTTGTCGAGGACGAAGCCGCACACGCCGGTCTTGTCGTCGATGATCTTCTGCATGGCCTTCCACGAGGCCTTGGACGGCTTCACCCGCAGCCGGAGCGTGATGACCGGAAAGATCGGCTCCGCCAGGATCTGCTCGGCCGTTGCGGTGAGCTTGAGTTCGCCGGCCACCGGATAGCGATCCGGCCACACCGTGCCGGTCACCTGCCGCGTGACGTCCTGGTCGCCGCACACGGCGCCGCTGATGTTCTTGCCGTCCCACTTGAAGCGGACCGTCGCCAGGCCGGTACCCGAGACGATGCTGACGGGGAGGGCCACGCCCACCCTGTTCCCGCCGAAGGTCACCGTCGGCCTGCCGGTCTTCAACCTGGCGCTGACGCGGTTGACAACGACGCGCAGGTCCCAGTCGCCCAGCGTCACCACCCTCCTGACCCGCCCGCTCCTGTGCACCTTGAGGTTCCTGAGCTCGAGCCGGACCTGATCCACGAACCCGGTCATGAGCCGCAGGATGAGGTCCTCCGCGAGGCTCGTCGGGATGCCGAGGCGCACCGACGTCTCGGGCATGCCGTCGAGCCGCGGATCGTTCGCGGTCAGGGCGTCGACCCGGGCGCGCAGTTCCGCGCGTTCCTTCTCGAGCGCGGCGATCTCGGCCCGCAACTGCTCGTCGGTCTTCCGCTCGGAGCGGCCGCACGCCAGCGCGGGGAGCAGCGCGCACGCGATCAGCATCGTCATGGCAAACCGCAGGGCGCGCACGGCTACTTCCCCTTGTGCCCGGACGACGTCTCCGCCGTCCCGGCGGCGTCGTCGTCATTCAGACTGACGCCGGCCTCGGCGGTCGACGCGTCGGCCACATCGGGCGCGTCCACGGTTTTCGTCACCACCCCGGGTTCGAAATGCACCGCGATCCACAGCTTGCCGCGGACGGCGACGACCTGGGACACGACGGCCTTGAGCGGCAGCACGGCGCCGTCGATGCGGGCCGGCCCCCGCGTCACGGCGGGCAGCGTGATGTCCTGCTGCACCTTGACCGGGATCTGAACAATCGGGATCCTGTCCTTGAGTTGGAATCGTAACTCGCGCGCGACCTCGTCAAGCGTCGAACCGCGGAAGTACGACTCGAGGCCCGACACCCTGGCGATGGCGAGGTGGTCGATGGCGATGCGGGCCTTGAGCGTCGACGGGCCCGGGACCACCTCGATCTGCTCCAGCGCTCCGATGACTTCCACCTCGGCCTCGAGGCTCAGCTGCTGAAGCGGGTGAAGCGTGCCCTGCAGGCGCACCACAGGACTGCCACGGAAGCTCACGTCGACCCGCTCGAGCCGGAGGTGGTACCCCTCGACGTTGGCATCAAGGGGAAGCTGCGCCCGGATCATGTCGCGAACGAGTGTGTCGTCGATGGCGACAATGGCGTCACCGGCCGGCAGCATCGGTTCGTGGCGCTCGAGCCTCGACGCCAGCGCGCGCAGGCCCTCAACCTCCCGCCGGAGGATCACCTGCTGGCCGTGCAGTTCACCGCCGGCTTTGAACTTGTCATGGCAACCTGGGGCGGCGAGCGCGAGCGTAGCGACGGCCGCCCACCAGCCCACACGGATCTGCATCACGGAGCTCCTAACGGCTACCAGTATACGCGGGACGCGTGCGCGGTCAGACGCCGGCGGATGTAGGATGGAAGCGGGCCTCGGGGCCCGAAGCCGAACCATGCCGAGCCGCCGCGCGTTCCTGCGATCCCTCGCCTGCGCCGCCCCGCTGCCGATCTGGGACTGGGCCGCGCAGGACCTGTCGGCGTCGGCGCCACGGGCCAGATACTGGGTGTCCGGGGCGGCTGCCGGGACCGCATGCGCCGCCTGCCACGTGCCGCCGCGCGCGCCCGGAAGCGGGCACGTCCACGACGCGTCGGCTGTCCTGTGCCAGTTGTGCGCGCAGCGGTGCACGATCAGGGCCGGCGAGAGCGGCCGCTGCCGCGCCCGCATGAACGTCGGCGGGGAACTGCGCAGCCTCGTCTACGGCCGTCCGGTGGCGGTGCACGTCGATCCGATCGAAAAGAAGCCCTTCTACCACTTCCTGCCCGGCAGCTCGGCGTACTCCCTGGGAACGGTCGGCTGCCCGCTGCACTGCAAGTTCTGCCAGAACTGGGAGATCTCCCAGGCCAGGCCCGGCGACTACGACGCGGGAGTGACGGCCCCGGGCGCCGTCGCGGATGCCGCGGCGCGCCGCGGCGCACCGGTGGTGGCGTTCACCTATAACGAGCCGACGGTATTCGTCGAGTACGCCCTGGACATCGCGGCGGCGGCCCGGACCCGCGGACTGCGGTCGGTGATGGTCAGCTGCGGCTTCATGAACGAGCGGCCCCTCGCGGACCTGTGCGGCGCCCTCGACGCCATCAAGATCGACCTCAAGGGTTTCAGCGACGACTTCTACCGCACCGTCTCGGGTGCGGCGCTCGCGCCCGTGTTGCGAAGCATCACACAGGTCAGACGAGCCGGGCGCCACCTCGAGATCGTCAACCTGGTCGTGCCGACGCTGAACGATTCCGAGGCGTCGTTGCGGGGACTCGCCGACTGGGTGATGGGGGAGCTCGGCCCGGACGTGCCCGTGCACTTCACGCGGTTCCACCCCGATTACCAGCTCCGGAACCTGCCGCCGACGCCCGTCGAGACCCTCGAGCGTGCGCGGGACACCGCCATGGCCCGGGGGATCCACTACGCCTATGTCGGAAACGTCCCGGGCCATCCGGGCAATCACACGTACTGCCCCCGCTGCCGCGCGCGCGTGATCGCGCGGCAGGACTTCTTCTTGCTGGAATCGAAGCTCGTCAACGGGCGCTGCGCCGCGTGCGGCTACGCGATCGCGGGCGTCTGGTCGTAGCGTCGTGCGCGCCGCGCGCGCGGATCGGGAGCGATACGCATGCGGCTTTCCATCGCGGCCCTCATGATCGCATCGATCGTCGCCGTCGCGTCGATCGGCGCCGTGGCCGCCGGGCGTCCCGGAGCGGTTCCGCCGGACCAGGCGGTCCGGCGGGCGGCGCTCGCCGGGCAGTTCTATCCGGCCGACGCCGGCGCGCTCCGCACGGCGCTGGGGGGCTACTTCCGCGACGCCGTTCCGGCGAGGGTCGCCGGTCCTGTCGTGATCGTCGTGCCGCACGCCGGCTACGTCTACTCGGGACAGGTGGCAGCCGACGCCTTCAATCAGGCGGCCGGCCAGCCGATCGAGACCGTGATCGTCCTGGGCACGAACCACACGAACGGAGCGTTCCGGCGCGTGTCGGTGTACGACGGCGCGGGCTACCAGACCCCGCTCGGCACCGCGCGTGTGAACCGGGACGTCGCGGCGGCGCTCGTGAAGGACGGCGGCGGCGTGTTCGATAGCAGCCTGCACCGCGATGAGCACTCGGTGGAAGTGCAGGTGCCCTTCATTCAGTACCTGTTTCCGAATGCGACGATCGTTCCGGTCGTGGTCGGCTCGCCGGACCCTGACGCCTGCCGGCGCTTCGGACGAGCGCTGGCCGCCGTCGCGGCTGGCCGCCGCGTGCTGATCGTCGCGAGCTCGGACCTGTCGCACTATCCCGCCCAGCGCGACGCGGCTGCCGTCGACCGCCAGACACTGGAGGCCGTCGCCAACCTGCGAACCGACCTCTTCGACGGCTCGCCCGGCCGGGCCGCGAGCCTTCGGGTTCCCGGCGTCGTGACGTGCGCGTGCGGAGAAGGGCCCATCCGGATTGCGATGGAAGCCGCGCGGGCGCTCGGCGCCACGCGCGGCACCGTCGTCAGCTACGCGAACTCCGGAGACACCGTGCTCGGCGATCCCGCTCGTGTCGTCGGCTACGGCGCGGTCGCCTTCGGGAGGGGAGAGGCGGGGGCCGACATCGGCGCGCTCAGCCGGCCGGCCGCCGATTCGAAGGGCGTCCTCGACGCGGCCGACAAGCGCGTGCTGCTGCGCCTCGCGCGCGAGACGCTGACGCGCTACCTCGGGACGGAGACCGTCCCGCTGCCGCGGGGCGGGTCTCCCAGGCTCCTGCGCGAGGCCGGGGCGTTCGTCACGCTCCGCTCGCACGGTGACCTGCGGGGGTGCATCGGCCGCATCCAGCCCGACGGACCCCTCATCCACCTCGTGGCCGTGCTGTCGCTGGAGTCCGCGTTGAAGGACCCGCGGTTCTTGCCTGTCCGGCCCGCGGAGTTGAAGGACATCGACATCGAGATCTCCGTGCTCACGCCGATGGCCCCCGTGCCCGGCCCCGACGCGATCGTGCCTGGCCGCGACGGCGTCGTCCTCCGCGCGGGCGGCCGGTCGGCGGTGTTCCTGCCGCAGGTCGCCACGGAGCAGGGGTGGGGCCGGACCGAGCTCCTGGACAACCTCGCGCTGAAGGCGGGGCTCCCCGCCAGCGCCTGGCGCGGCAGGGACGCGTCGTTCCTGACCTTCCAGGCCGACGTCTTCGGCGAGTCGGCCGTCAAGTGATCCTGCTCGCCGTCGTCGGGGCGCTGTCGATGCTGGCGCAGGTGGTGATCCTGCGCGAGCTCGTCGCGGCGCTCGCGGGCGTTGAGCTGCTGTATGTGGCGGCCCTCGGGTTTTGGCTGATTGGCACCGCTGCTGGCGCGGTCGCGGGCCGCCGGCTGCCCGGTCGGTCCGCCGTCGTGGCCGGCGGATTCGCGGCCCTCGGTCTCCTCGTACCCTTGGACCTGGTGATGATCCGCGCAGCCCCGACGATCGGCGGCGCGGTGCCCGGGGCCTACCTGCCGTTCCCGGCGCAGGTCCTCCTGATTGCGGCGGCGACCGTACCGCCAGCCGCGGTGTGCGGCCTGTTGTTTCCTCCGCTCGCGGGAATCGCCGCGCGCCGCGATTCGCGGCTCAGCCGGAGCTACGCTGCCGAGAGCGCCGGGGCGGCGGCCGGGGGCGTGTTCGTAACGCTCCTCGTCTGGTGGGGTGCCTCGACGCTGCACGTCGCGATGGTCTCCGCGGCGTTCGCGCTGGCGGCGGCCCTTGCGGCCGGAGCCCGGCGCCGCTCGATAGTCCTGGCCGGCCTGGCGCTCCTGGCTGTGACGTCATTCGCGGGCCTGCTCCACGCCAGGGCCTGGGATGTGGCGCTGACGCGGTGGACGTTTCCGTCCCTGGTCGGCGTGGCAGACACGCCGTACGCGCGGGTGGCGGTCACGAGTCGCCAGGGCCAGGTGGCCGTGTTCGAAAACGGCGCCCTGGCCTTCGACACCGAGGGCACGAGCGCCGAGGCCTTCGCGGATATGGCGGCGGCGCAGCACCCCGCGCCGCGCCGGGCGCTCGTCGTCGGCGGCGGCCTCGAGGGCGTGCCCGCGGCGCTTCGCGACCATGCCATCCCCGAGATCGACGACGTTGAGATCGACAAGCGCGCGTACGACCTGGTCCGCGCGTACGTGCCGCCGCCCGGGCGGACGGTCCGGGCGGCGTCCGAGGTGCGCCTCGTTTTCGAGGAGCCGCGGCGATTCCTGGAGCGCGCCGGAGCGTACGATGTGATCCTCGTCGCCGCCGGAGAGCCGACCTCGGGCGCCTCCAGCCGCTTCTACACGCGGGAGTTCTTCCGCCAGTGCGGGCGCCACCTCTCGAGCGGCGGTGTGCTCGCGGTGCGTCTGGCCGCCGCGGAGAACGTCTGGCCGAGGCCGCTGGCAAGGCGCACGGCGAGCATCTTCAACGCGCTGCGGGACGAGTTCGCCGCAGTCGAGGTCGTGCCCGGCGCGACGCTCTACCTTTTCGCGTCGCCGTCCGCTCTGACCCGCGATCCCGTCGTCCTCGCACGGCGCCTGGCGGACAGGGGAGTCCGCGCCCGGCTGATCACGCCGCCGTACCTTCGCTTCCTGTACGAGAACGACCGCCGCGACGATGTCCGACGGCTGCTGGAGTCGATGCGCTCGGTGGGCTCGAACCGCGACGCGGCCCCCGTCTGCTACCAGTACGCGGCCATGCTGTGGCTGGCGAGGTTCTACCCCGACCTCGCCGTGGCGTCGTGGCCCGCGCCCACCGCCGGGTGGCTCGGACTGCTCGCCGTCGCCGTGGTGGCGGCGTCAATCGTGTGGCTGCGCCGGCGGCCGCGGCGACGGCTCGCGGGCATACTCCTCGGGGCGGGTTTCATCGGGATGGGGATGGAGACGGTCCTGCTGCTGCGGTACCAGGTTGCCAACGGGATTGTCTATCAGCAGGTCGGTTGGCTGCTGACGTGCTTCATGGCGGGACTCGCCGCCGGGGGCGTGACCCCGGTGCGCGCCGAAAGAGGGGACTCAGGAGGGTCTCTAGGCGCCATGCGCCGGCGCGCGCCCGCCGCCGCCCTGGTCGCGGCAGCAGCGGCCGTGTGGCTCTCCACCAGGGTGCCGGCGATGGCGGGATTCGGCTGGACCAGCGTGCTCCTCGGCGCCGCCGGCCTGGCTGTCGGCGCCTGCTTCGCGCTGGCGGCCGCCTCGTGGCCTGGCGATCCTCGCGCGGGCGCCTCGTCGCTCTACGCGGCCGACATCGCGGGCGGGGCCGTCGGCGCCGTCCTTGCGACGCTCGTGCTCGTACCGTCGGCCGGCCTCGACGGAAGCGCGCTGCTCATGGCCGCGCTCGCCGCTGCGCTGCTCGCACTCTAGGCGCCGCGCGCCGCTATCCCCCGGTCCGCGGCCGCTGGCCGATCACCACCCGCCGGCCGTCGTACGCCGGGCTGACCGTGCCCTTCGACTTCAGGTAGGACGTCAGCACCTCCAACCGCGTCCGTGTCGTGTTCTCTTGCGAGATGCCGCGCAGCGCGACACCCGCGAAGTACGAGTTCGTCGAGCCCGAGTACGTGCGGCCATCGTCGATCGCCTGCCCGCCGATCGTGGCTTCCGCCACCTGGCCGTTGACCAGCTTGTACCGCACCCCCGAGACGAAGGGCGCGTGCTGGGCCAGGATCGCCTTGATCTCGGCGCCGGTTGCCTTGAACAGCACCACGGTGTTGTCGAAGGGGTCCATCGTGACCAGGTCGGATCGCGTGATGTCACCCGCCACGAGCGGCGCGCGCACGCCGCCCCCGTTCTCGAACTCGACGTCGGTCTTGAAGGTCTCGCGGACGGCGTCCGCCACCAGGTTGTAGGGCGCGGCATCGTCGCCGCGGCTGCTGAAGTCGTCGGTGGCCTTGGCGACGACCTCGCCGAACTTGGCCGCAACCGGCTGCCAGTACTTGTCGACAACTCCCGCGACCATCGGCTCCGCGGGCATGTCCTGCGTGATCGGGAGGAGCCGCGCACGGTAGCGGCCGACGCGCCACGCGCCGCGGGCGTCCTTCTGGAACAGCAGGTCGAGGCGGCCGAGTTCGCCGGCCCACTGGTAGGCCTGCACGATCACCGCCCCGCTGACGTCGTTCTGTTTCAGATCGTCGCCACGCCAGACGAACTCCCCGATCGGGAGGCGCGAGTGCGAGTGCCCGCCGACGATGACGTCGATGCCGGGAACCTCCGCCGCGAGCTTCTGGTCGACGTCATCGCCGCAGTGCGAGAGCAGGATCACGATGTCGGCCTGCTTCTTCAGCATCCGCACGGTCTCCGTCGCCGTCGCCAGCGGGTCGAGGATGTCGACGCCCTCCTTCGCCGCCGGGTAGGTGCCTGCCTCCGCCGTGACCAGCCCGAACAGGCCCACCCGCAGCGCGCCGACCTTCTCCACGCGCCACGGCTGCGCCAGCGGCTTCTTCGTGGCGCGGTCGATGGCATTGGCGAGCAGGACCGGGTACTTCGTCTGCGCCAGGAGCTTCTGGAGCTGGGCGTATGTGTTGTTGAACTCGTGGTTCCCGATCGTCGCGAAGTCGTACCCCGAGGCGTTCATGGCCGCGACGTCGGCCTCGCCGTGGTACTCGGTCGAGAACGGCGTGCCGTCGGAGTAGTCGCCGATGTCGACGAACCAGACCGGGATGCCACGCCCTTTCTGCTCGGTCCGGATCTTCTGCACGAGCGATGCCCGCCGGGCGATCCCGCCGATGTTCCGGCGCTCCTTCAGGCCCTCCAGCTCGGACCCGGCCGGCGCGATTGTCGGATAGCTGAAGGGCAGCAGATGCCCGTGCGTGTCGTTGGTGTGCAGAATCGTCAGCCGGGCGGTCGTCGCGGGCTGGGCCGCGGCGACGGCCGGGAGGCAGAAGGCCAGGATGCAGGCGGCGGCGAACAGGCGTTTCGTCACGTGTGGGTACCTCGTCCGACCATTGTAGTCTGTGTTCATACGATCGAGGCGCGTTTGCCCCCGGCGCTCCGGTCAGAACCCGTACACGATCCCGTTCTTGAACGCATAGCTCGTGCTGACCACGCCGAGCGGCGGTCGGGTGTCATAGAGCACGCTCAACGACGCGAACACAGCCAGCTTATCCGTGACTCCCGCGCTGAAGGTCGAGTCCGATGCGATGCGATAGTCGCCCGGATCACGGGTGTTCGGCTGGTAATAGGTCGTGCTGGCGAGTCTCAGCTTCGGGTTCGGCTGGACTGTGAACGACACGTAGTTGCTCAGCCGAATGTCGCGACGGACGCGGTCGCTGTCGGTGATGCGCTCACGCTCGACCATGACGAGGGACGCGACGTACGCGCGCGCCGTCTTCGTCACGAAGAGCTTGACGCGGGGCCCCACGCCGACGAGTCCCCTGAAATCGAGGCGGAGCGGCTTGTTGTACTGCGCCTGGACAAACGCCTCCCACGTGAACCAGTCCCTGACCTTGTAGTTATAGCGAAAGTGCTCGTACCCGCGGTTCTCGAAGTTCTGGCTGTCAGCGCGGATGAGATCGAGGTTGTGCAAAATCAGGAACAGGTTCCGCTGGGTCTTGTACTGAAGGTGCAGGTTCGTGCCGATGTCGAGCACGTTGCCGGCGCTCCGAGTCAGCTGCACCGAGGCCGAGACGTTGCCGGCCCAGCCCGTCGTGTCGGTTCGAATCCGCGCGCTTTCGATCTGGACGACCTGCGCCGCCGACCCTGTCGTCCCCAGGATCACCAAGAGCAGGCCGAAGAGGGCCTGACGCATCACGGCGGCCTCACTCGACCGTGCAGGACTCAAACCACTCGCACGTCGCGAGCGTGTTGGGGAGCGCGGTCATGGCGTCCTTCGTCCCTTCGGTCAGGTATGTCAGCGTGAGGACATGCCGAGTCTTGTCGTGGCCGATTGCGACCAACTTGTGCATTCGCGTGGCGCCGGCCATGAGGGTATCCACTTCCGACTCGTCGATGAAGCGGTTCGCGGTGATCACCACCCTGCGCTGGTAGGACCCGATGCCGTGGCGGGAGAGACTCTGGTCCGTGAGGATGACGATCCAGGCGAGCAGGTACAGCGACATGCCAAGCAGGTACTCGCCGATCCCGACGACGAGACCGATGACGGCAAACAGCCAGATCGACGTCGCTGACGTGAACCCGAAGATCTTGTCCGACGTTCGGACCAGCGCGCCCGCGCCCAGAAACCCGATGCCGGTGATGATGGCGCCCATGAGCGGCAGGGGGTTGTCTTTCATGAGGAGAAGTGCCGTGATCCCGAGCGCGCAGGAGCCGGTCGCGACCAGCGTGAACGTGCCGAAGCCGATCGGCTTGTGCGCGCGTTGCCGAGCCAGGCCGAAGAGAAACGCCAGAACGAACGTGAGGAGGAGGCGCAGTTCGTAGGTCTGGGGAGTCATGCCGACGGTGCTTCCTGCGGAGGCCGACTCCGCGGTTTGGGCGCTCAGAATAGCACAACTGCTCCTGCGCCTTGAGCAGGGCCGTCCGCCGGCCGCGACCGGACTCGACCAGCTTCACCGGGGCGGGCCGAGGCGGAGGGCCAGCATCGTCGCATCGTCTGCGGGCTCGGCCTGGCCGCGGAACGCGCGAATGGTCTCCTCCACGCGCACCAGGACCTCGTCGACACCGTCCGCGGAAGCCGCGACCAGCGCCTGCTCCAGGCGGTTGGCGTCGAAGAACTCGCCGGCCTCGTTCGGGGCTTCGGTGGTGCCGTCGGTGTAGAGGAACAGGAGGTCGCCTGGCTCGACCTGGATCCGGCGCTCTTCGAAGCCGCGGCCGGGAAGCAGGCCGATCGGCAACCCCGTCGAATCGAGCCGCTCCAGGCCGCCGCCCGCCCGGAGCAGGAATTGGGGGTTGTGCCCGGCGTTCACGTAGCGCAGTTCGCGGCATGCCGGGTCCAGGAGGCCGACGAAGAGAGTGATATAGACCTCGGGCGGCGTATTGGCGGCAATGTCGCGGTCCACGCCGTCCGCGAGGTGCGCCAGGTCCGATTCAAGGTCCAGTTTTGCCCGCAACGTCGCCTGGATGTTTGCCATGAGCAGCGCGGCGGCCACGCCCTTGCCCGACACATCACCCACGAGCAGCGCGATGCGGCCGTCGTCCAGCGCGAAGTAGTTGAAGAAGTCGCCGCCCACCTCGCGGGCCGGGATCGACACGCCGGCAACCTCCGCCAGCCCGACCCTGAGCGGCCCGTGCGGCAGCATCTCGTTCTGGATCTGCCGGCACAGTTCGAGCTCGCGCGCCATGCGCTCCTGCTTCGCGAGGATCCGGTCGTGGGACTCCAGTTGCGAGGCCATCACGTTGAACGAACGGGCCAGCTCGCCAATCTCGTCGGCGCCCCGTTCCTCGACCCGCGCCTGACGGTCGCCGGCCGCGAGCCGCCGCACACCGGCGTTGAGGGCGGTGATGTGCCGCGTCATCCGCGTCGCGAGGGGCAGGATGATCGCGAACGCGCCCGCGATGAGGAGAAGGCCGATGGCGAGATTGCCGAGCGACGCCCGGCGCATGTCGCGAAGCGAGTCGCGGATCGGGCGGGCCAGACCGAAGATGATCCCCGACGGATCGCGCCGGGTCACGACCAGCCAGTCGCCCGCGAGCCTGGTCGTTGACGATGCGTGCGCGGCGCGGGCGGCGGTATCGATCGCGAGCGACTGAATCGTCCGGGCGGCCTCCGTGTCGACCGTGTGGACCTTGCCGCTCTCGTCCAGCACGAACGGGATTTCGCCCCGATCGCGGCGCCCGAGCGACAGCACCGTTTCGATGACGCGGTTCCGATCGACCGTGGCATGGATCTGCCCGATGACCT
The DNA here is from genome assembly GCA_963809475.1 of uncultured Acidobacteriota bacterium. GTDB lineage: Bacteria > Acidobacteriota > Vicinamibacteria > Vicinamibacterales > JAKQTR01 > JAKQTR01. The sequence goes on along the minus strand of CAWEJS010000002.1, from coordinate 164,644 downwards.
CCCCCGCGCGCCTGACGTCGAACTGCAGCGCCTCGCCGTGCGCCAGGGCCGCCATCCGCTGCTGGCGCTCCTCGACGCGGCGCGCGCGCGCCGCCTGCGCGCTGGCCGCACGCAGGGCGGCGGCCTGCGCGTCGCCCGCCTGCGCGGCTGTCGCGCCGCTCCGCGTCCCGACTGTCGTCTGAGGCGCCACACCGGCCATGGGCGAACCGGGCCCCCGGCGTCCCTCGCCACGTCCCGCTCCCGCCAACGCGCCCGGACCGCCCTCGCGATCGACCTGCCGCTGGATGGCGCGGCGCCAGGCGTTGACCGCGTCCGGCGTCAGCAACTCGAACGTCGCGTCCGTCTCGGCCGTGTCCCTCGCGACCCGGTCCGACTTCATCTCGATCACGGTCTGCGGCATGCCGGGCACGAAGACCGGGACACCGCGCGGAGCCGCTCCGCCGCCCCGGACTCCCGGACGGAATCCGGGTGGCGGGCCCGGCCTTCCCAGTTCCGCGGGATCCGAGGGCGGGGGCGGGGCGCCCGCGTGGCTTTCGTCGGCCGGCCGACCCGTCGATGATCGCCGCGGCGCTGCAGAATCGGACCGGGCCGCCCCGGTGGGCGCCGCTGGCGCGCCGACCGGGCTCCCGGCCGGCGTCGTGGTCGATGCCCCGGTCGCCGAGAACTCGAGGCGCTGCACGAGCGGCGCGGCCTCGGCCAGCATGGCCTTCGCCACGCTTTGCAGGTTCGCGGAAGCCTGCTGCGCAGCTTCGGCCTCGGTCGTGCGCCGTGCGTCTCCCGCCGCTGCCGGTTCCTCGACCCGCATCCGCCACAGGCGCTCGACGCGATCGCCGAGGTCCGCCATGACCCACGTCATGCGGTCGCCCATTTCGGCCGCCATCTGGTCGGCTTGGACCTCGACCGCGCGCCTGAGGGCCGCCGCCGACGAGTAGTAGGAGTACGCGGTGACCAGGCCGAGCGGCACGACGGAAATCAGGAAGAAGGCGAGGGAAAGGCGAGTTCGGAGCTTCATGGTGTCTGATTGATCCTACGACCGCGGCCGTGCCGGCGTTTCCCGTTCCCGGCGTTTCCCGGGGCCGCGGGCGCGCGTCACCTTGTAGAATAGGTCACTCCCGATGGGACTGTTCTTCCTCATCCTGACCGACGACATCCTGCCCATCTTTCTGGTGGCGGCGGTGGGCTTCGTCCTGGCTCGCCGCCTTCACGTCGACGTGAAGGCCGTGTCGCGCGTGACGTTCAACGCCCTCGCCCCGTGCCTGGTGTTCACGCAGCTCGTCACGAGCCGGGTCGGCGCGGGCGAGTTCGGGCGCATCTGCGCGTTCACCATCCTGCTCGTGGCCGCCATCGGCCTCGCCGCGCGCCTTGTCGCGATGCCCTTCCGCCTCGACCGGCCCCAGCTCATGGCGTTCCTCATCGTCGTGATGTTCTCCAACGCCGGGAACTACGGCTTGTCGGTCGTCCTTTTCGCTTTCGGCCAGGAGGTGTTGGCGCGGGCCGTCATCTACTTCGTGACGAGCGCGCTCCTCGTCTACAGCGTCGGCGCCGTGATGGCCTCGGCCGGCCGGCGCGGCCTCGGCGCGGCCTTCCGCGGCCTGCTCCGGGTGCCCGCGCTGTGGGCGCTCATGGCGGCCATGCTGGTTGTCTGGACTGGCGTGACCATGCCGACGGCCATCACCCGCCCGATCGAATTGCTGGGCTCGGCCGCCATCCCGGTCATGCTGCTGGTGCTCGGCATGCAGTTCGAAAAGGGCGCCTGGCCCGAGCGGCCGGGCCTCGTTGCCGCGGCATCGGCCCTGGCGCTCGTCGGCTCGCCGCTCATCGGTTTCTGCCTCGCCCCCCTCCTGGGCCTCCACGGGATCACCCGGCAGGCCGTGCTCGTCGAGGCGGCGATGCCGAGCGCGGTCATCACGACCATCCTCGCGCTGGAGTTCGACGTCGCGCCGCGCTTCGTCACCTCGGTCGTCGTCGTGACGACCCTGGCCAGCTCGGTCACGGTGTCCGTGCTCATCGCGCTGCTGAAGTCGGGTTTCTGATCCGCGGCGCCGAGCCAGGGCTGGCGCGGGGCTTGCACCAACTGGTAGTATCGCCATCATCAGTGCGGGTTTCCGTCACCGGCGCACAGTCCAGCGCCGCGACGGAACGCGCGCTATCGAGCACCGCCGATTCTTCCGAGGGGAGCATGAAGCCACGGGCTGGGGACTACGTCCACCTGGTGCGGATGGCAGGCGTGTTCATCGTCGGCGTGGCCGCATTCGTCGTGCTTCGCTGGATGATGGTCCCCGCCGACTTCGGGCTGCTCGGTCATTACCGGGCGGGGGCGCTCAGGGACAACATGGCGAGGCCCCTCGTCTTTGCCGGTCAGGCGGCCTGCGTCGAGTGTCATCCGGATGTGGCGGCGGTGCGAGCGAAGGGGCGGCACGCCAAGGTGGCGTGCGAGGCCTGCCATGGCGCCCTCGCCTCACACGCGGCGAAGCCAGACGGGCCGAAGCCGGTCCGGCCGGACCCTCGCAAGACCTGCATCATCTGCCACACCGCCAGCATCTCGAAGCCGAAGGCCTTCCCGCAGGTCGTGCCGGCTGAGCACGCGCCCGAAGGGTCGTGCGCGGACTGCCATGTCGTTCACAACCCGAAGATCGCCTGACGAGGCCGAACGATGGATCAGGATCGACGAACGTTTCTCGGGCAGGCTGGCACGCTGCTCGTCCTGACGGCCTCGGCCTCGCTCGCGTGGGAGCACGTTCTGGCTGGCCGCGCCGACGAGGCGCCGAACTACCGGGCGGCGGACCACTGGTGGGGCATGGCGATCGACATCGAGAAGTGCATCGGGTGCGGCAACTGCGTGCGGGCCTGCAAGAAGGAGAACGACGTTCCGCTCGAGGCCTTCACCTTTCGCACCTGGGTTGAGCGCTACGTGGTGAACCCGGCGGACCCGGATCATCCGCAGGTCGATTCGCGCAACGGCGGCTACGACGGCTTCCACGACCGCGAAGTGAAGGACCCGGACGTGAAGATGTTCTTCGTCCCGAAGCTGTGCAACCACTGCGCGCATTCGCCCTGCGTGCAGGTCTGCCCGGTCGGCGCCACCTTCGTAAGCCCGGACGGCGTCGTGCTCGTGGACAAGACCTACTGCCTGGGCTGCCGCTATTGCGTGCAGGCCTGCCCGTACGGGTGCCGGTTCATCGACCCGCGCACCGAAACGGTGGACAAATGCACGCTGTGCTACCACCGGATCACCAAGGGGTTGACGACGGCCTGCTGCGAGACGTGCCCGACCGGGGCGCGGACGCTGGCGGACTTGAAGGACCCGAAGGACCCGATCCACGTGTTCCTGCGCGAGCACAAGGTCCAGGTGCTGAAGCCGCACATGGCGACCGGCTCGAAGGTCTACTACAACGGCCTCGACGGCTCGGTGCGATAGGAGGGGACGCGCATGCCAGGCGTGGAAGGGTTCATCTACCCGAACGAGCTCGAACTCCAATGGAGCGTGCTCATCGTCCTCTATCCGTTCATCACCGGCCTGGTGGCCGGCGCGTTCATTCTCGCCTCCCTCGAGCGCGTGTTCAACGTTCAGGCGGTGAAGCCGACGTACCGGCTGGCCCTGCTGACGGCGCTGGCGTTCCTGCTCGTCGCCCCTCTGCCGCTCCAGCTGCATCTCGGTCATCCTGAGCGGTCCCTGGAGATGTACCTCACGCCGCACACCTCGTCGGCCATGGCGATGTTCGGCTTCGTCTACCTCTGGTACCTCATGGTGGTGCTCGTGCTGGAGATCTGGCTCGACTACCGCCGGGACATCGTCCTGAAATGGCGGGCCAGCACCGGGCTGTCGCGCCTGCTGTACGGCGCGATGGCGCTCTGGTCGGACAACATCGGCGAGTCAGCGCTCCAACTCGACGATCGGATCGGCCGGGCGATCACGGTGATTGGGATTCCGTCGGCCTTTCTGCTGCACGGCTACGTCGGGTTCATCTTCGGATCGGTCAAGGCGAACCCGTGGTGGTCCTCGCCGCTCATGCCCATCGTCTTCCTCTTCTCCGCCATCGTCTCGGGCATCGCGTGCATCCTGCTGCTGTACTTCGTCACCTGCCGGCTCCGGAAGGTGCCGGTCGACATGGCCTGCGTGGATACCATCGCGAAGTACCTCTACTACGCGTTCCTCGTGGACTTCTCCCTGGAGATGCTCGACCTCGTTCACCGGCTCTACGAAGCGGACGAGTCCTTCCGCGCGCTCGACTTCATGGTGCAGACGAGACTGTTCGCGTCCCAGATCGTCCTGCAGATCGTGCTGGGCACGCTCGTGCCCCTGGTCATCCTCGGGATCGCGCAACTCGTCAGGTTCCGCGAGCCGGTGCGCCGGGCCCTTTACGTGGTGGCAGGGGGCCTGACGCTCATCGGCATCTTCGCGATGCGCTGGAACGTCGTCATCGGCGGCCAGCTGTTCTCGAAGAGCTTTCTCGGCTACACCACGTACAAGATGCAGTTCGCGACGCGCGAAGGCCTGCTGCCAGCCATCGTACTGATGATCCTGCCGTTCGTGATTCTCGCGGGGCTGATCCGCCTGCTCCCGCCCTGGGGCCACGAGAGGGGCGCGGCGCAAAGTCACGCACGACCCTGACGTCACGTTGGCCGTGACGCGGCCAGAGCCCCGAAGGTGCCCACCCTCCGGGAGCGGCGGGAGGGAGTCCCTTGACCGACGACCTGACAGAGATCCAGTCCGCCATTGACGATCTCCGAATCTCGATTCGACGCCTCGAAGAACGCATCGCGCACCTCGAGGGCCTCGTCGCGGTCACCTCGGGAGGCGCAACCGACGCCGCCCCCGCTCCGGACCAGACGCCGTCTGCCGCGGTGCCACCCGTCGGCCGGGACTGGCGCGATCCCGTCGCCGTCCTGCCCTTGCTGGGGCGGCTGTTCATCGTGCTCGGCGGCGCGTATTTCCTCCGCGCCATGACGGAGACCGGCGCGGTGCCGCCTCTGGCGGGTGTCGGGCTGGGCCTCGCGTACGGGCTGATCTGGCTCACGCTCGCCGATCGGTCGGGCGCACGGGGACGCGTGCCGAGCGCGGTATTCCACGGGGTCGGTGCCGCGATGGTCGCATTCCCGCTGGTGCTGGAGGCGACGACCAGATTCAGGGTGTTGCCCGCGTCCGCAAGCGCCGTCGTGCTGGCGGCGCTGACTGGAGGGCTGCTGGCCGTCGCCTGGCGATCTCGCGTCCAGGCACTGGCGTGGATTGCCGTCGCGGCGGCTGTTCCGACTTCCATCCTGATCCTCGCGCAGACTGGCGTGGTTGTACCCCACGCCTGCTTCTTGATCCTGTTTGGAGTCGCCGCGCTCTGGCTGGGGTACTCGCTGGACTGGTTCCTCGTCCGGTGGCCGGTCGCGATCGCGGCCGACCTCGTCGTGCTCGGCGTCACGATGCGCGCGCTGGCGCCCCAGCCGCTCGAGCGCCCGGGGGTGACGATCGCCGTCCAGGTGACCCTGCTCGGCGCCTACCTCGCCAGCATCGCGGTCAGAACGCTGGTACGTGGACGCAACGTCGTTCCCTTCGAGATCCTGCAAACCACAGCCGCGCTCGTGGTGGGGCTGGGCGGCGCGCTGTCGGTCGCGCAGGCCACGGGCTCGGGGGGTGCGACGCTGGGGCTGTCAAGCCTCGCGCTCGGGGCCGCATGCTACGGCGTGGCCTTCGCCTTCGTCGAGCACCAGCAGGACCGCGGCAGGAACGTGCACTTCTACACGTCGCTGGCGGTCGTTCTCGTGCTGGTCGGCGTGTTGAGGCTCCTGCCGGAAGCTGGCGCGGTCGCGGCGCTGACCGTCTTCGCGGTCGTGTGCAGCGCCTCCTGGTCGCGAACTGGCCGCCTGTTTCTTCTGCTGCACTCGGCTGTCTATCTCGTGTCCGCAGCGGTGGTCTGCGGCGCGCTTGGCTACGACGTCAGGGCGGCGATCGGTGGCGCCCCGCAACCATGGCCGCTCCCGAGCGCCTCCATGTTCGGTGTCCTGGCCGCGTCGGCGGCCTCGGCGTGGCTCGCCTCGCGCCGGCCGGCCAACGACCGGAGCCGGTACGCGAGCCTCCCTCGATTCATCGTCGTGCTCGTCCTCGTGCTGTCCGCGGGCGGGACCCTGGTCGGCAGCCTCGCACCGCGGCTGGCCCGCCTGGCCGACGGGACCGTCGATGTCGGGATGCTCGCCACGGTCCGCACGGGAGTGCTCGCGCTTTCGGCGCTCGTGGTGGCGTGGATCGGCCGCCACCCCCAGTTCAAGGAATGGACCTGGCTCGTCTATCCCCTCCTCGTCGGGATTGGGCTGAAGATGCTGACTCAGGACTTCATGCGGTCGCGGCCCGCGACGCTCTTCGTCGCACTCGCACTCTATGGCGCAGCGCTCATCCTTGCGCCACGCCTGCGCCGCCGTCAGGCCTGACCCAGGAGGTTGGCAGCCGTTCGCGCCCACGCCGGGTTCTCCAGCATGGCCCGGCCGATCCCGACGATGTCCGCCCGGCGCGAGCGGATGATGAGGTCAGCCATCCGCGACTCCGAGATGCCGCCGGCGACGAGCACCGGCACGTCCACGACGTCCTTCAGCGCTTCCGCATATTGCACGAAGTACCCCGGTCCCCGGCCGGGGTCATCGGACCCGGCGAGCCCGCCGGACACGTCGATGAGCGCCGCTCCCGCCTCCACGAGCCGCGCGGCGACCCAGCACGCGGGCGCGAGCGTCAGGCCGCCCGGGCGCTCGTCGTGCATGCCCAGGCGCACGAACACCGGGAACGCCGGCCCGACCTGCTGCCGGATGGCCGACAGCACCTCGACGGGCAGGCGGCACCGCCGTTCCGGGTCGCCTCCGTAGCCATCGTCGCGCAGGTTGGTCAGCGGCGACAGGAACTGGGAGAGCAGGAAGCCGTGCGCGGCGTGAACCTCGACCGCGTCGAACCCCGCCCGCTGCGCCCGGCCGGCCGCAGCCGCGAAGGTGCTGATGACGTCGGCAATGCCGGCGGCCGAGAGCGCGAGCGGCGCTTCCTCGTGCGCCTCGCGCCCGGTCCCCACCGGAGATGGTGCGACCACCGGCAGGCCCGTGGCGCGTGACGCCCGGGCGCCGGCATGGGAGATCTGGAGGCAGGCCACGGCGCCCTCCGACCTGATCGCCGCGGCGAGCCTCGTCAAGCCGTCCAGGCACACATCGTCGTGCACGCCGAGTTGCGTCGTGCTGGCGCGGCCCTGAAGATGCACGAACGAGTGCTCGACAATGACCAGCGCCGTGCCGGCTGCCGCGCGGACACGGTGGTATTCGATGTTGTCCGCGGTGACGAACCCCTCCCGCGTCGCCTTGCCCGACCACATGGGCGGCATGGCGATTCGGTTCCGGAGCGTGAGCCCCGCGAACGACAACGGCGACAATAACGTCGGCATTCCCATTCTCCAGAATCGGGACCAGGCCCCAGCCCCTACCTGATGGGGTACTTCGGTACCGGCGGCCAGCTGAAGGGCTTGTCCTTGACTTGCTTCAACAGCACGTCGACGGCCTTGTCGAGCTGCGCGTCCTTGCCGGCCGACGCGGACGCGGGGTCGTTCTCCAGCAGGATGTCGGGGTCGCCGCCGTGGTTCTCGATGAGCCACTGACCCTTCTCGTTGTAGAAGGCGTTGTTGGACTGTTGGATGGTCCCGTTGTCGATCGTCGTCTGGCCGTTGAGAATGCCGACCAGGCCGCCCCACGACGGCACGCCGATCACGGTGCCGAGCTTCCGGGCCTTGAAGTCCTCGAGGAACGCCTCGCCGTCCGATCCGTTGTACTCGTTCGTCAGCACCGCGATGGGCCCGGTGGTCACCGAGCCCGGGTACCGGAAGGGCACCATGCCCCGCAGGACGTTCTGGGCGGTCATCTTCCGCTCGAGCTTGTCGATGATGAAGTACTCGGTCCAGCCGCCGCCGTTGCCCCTCACGTCGAGGATGAGGCCCTTGCGGTCGCGGAAGGCGCGCCAGTACTTGTCGAACTGGCCCGTGTTGTTCGAGCTCATGGCCGTGATGTGCATGTAGCCGAGCTGGCCGCCCGAGGCCGTCTCGACGGCCGAGATGTTGTCCGCGATCCACCGGTTGTAGCGCAGCTCCGTCTCCGAGCGCAGCGGCTCGATCTCGTAGGATCTCGCGCCCGTGGCCGAAGGCGCGCCGTTGACGGTGATGGTCACCTTCTGCCCGCGCGTGACCTGCAGATGGCGGTACGGCGTGTCGCCCTTGAGGTCGTGGCCATCGATGGCAATCAGAAAGTCGCCGTCCTTCACGTCGACGTCCGGCCGGGCGAGCGGCGCCGCAAGGTCCCGGTTGTAGACGGTCGGGCCGAGCACCCGCGCGATTCGCGGGTAGCCGCTGGCGTCGGCCTTGATGTCGGCGCCGAGCAGTCCGGCGTAGACCGGGTTCGGCGGCAACTGGTCCGGGCTGGAGTCCCCGCCCGAGACGTACGTGTGCGACACGCACAGCTCGCCGACCATCTGAGACAGCAGCCAGTTCAGGTCGCTGCGGTTGTTCAACTCCGGCAGCATGGCCCGGAACTTGTCCCCGACCGCCTTCCAGTCGTGGCCGTGCATGTTGGCGTCGTAGAAGAAGTCGCGGTACCAGCGCCAGCTGTCGTTGAAGACCTGCGTCCACTCCGCGATCGGGCTCACGCGATAGGTCATCAGGTCGAGGTTGAGCCTGGTCCCGAAGCTCTTCGAGGCGGCCACCTTGTCGACGGGGCCCGCGGAGTACGCGTTGCCCTTCTTGACGATCGCCTGCTCACGGTTCAGCGAGAGCCTCCAGTCGCTGATGGGGTCCTCTGATACGGACAACTTCTTCGCGGCCATGTCGAATGCGTTCAGCGTCCACTTGTCCTCGCCCGACGGGGTGAAGATGGTCTCGTACTCGCTCTCGCCGAAGCCGTCGGTGGACGCCCATGTCACCAGGCCCTTGCCCGCCTTCAAGAAGAAGTAGTTGCCGGACTTGACCGGGAGCGGGAACACGCGCCGCTCGATGCCGGCGAGATCAATCCGGAACGGCTGGGGCTCCGCCTTGCGGGCCGGGGCCTTCTCGAACGGCGGCGCCTGGCCGGCCTTGAGCTGCACCGCCATCACCTGGACCGGGTTCAGGATGACGTGGTTGTCCTCGAAGACGTCCATCCGCGCGGTGAAGTCGCGGTAGGAGAGGAAGTAGAGGTACTCGCCGTTCGCATCGAAGCTCGGGTTCAGACTGTCGTAGAACCCGTCGGTGATCGGGTAGCTCTTCGCCTGGTCCAGGCTATACAGGAATATCTTGTTGTTACGGTTGAACTCGACGAAGGAGTAGGCGATCCACTTCCCGTCGGGCGACCACGAGTAGTCGCTGACCTCCCAGAAGAACTCGTCGTTCTTCATCTGGTTCGACGAGGCGACCTTCGTCAGTTGTTTCGTGGCGACGTCGAGGACGAAGATCGTGAAGTCCTTGTTGCCGAACAGGATCTTCGACCCGTCCGGCGACCACTCGAGGTGATAGGCGTACCGATCCAGCCCCGTCGTCAGCTGCTCCCAGGGCCGGCCGCCCGCCGCGTCCGTCACGTAGATCTGGTAGTCGCCGCTCTTGTCCGAGTAGAAGGCCACGCGCGCGCCATCGGGCGATAGCTGGGGAAACCGCTCCCGGGTGCCGGGCGTCCTCGTCAGGTTGCGCGGCACCGAGCTATCGTCGGCCGCGACGGCGTAGATATCGCCCCTCGCCTCGACGACCGCCGTCTTCCCGTCGTTCGACACCGTCATCGAGTGGATGTAATCGCGCGGGTTGATCGTGCGGTCCGCCAGCTTCCAGCGATCGCCCGGCATCTCGACGGTGACGCGCCGCACCCTGTTGGTGGCCGTGTCGAGCACGTGCAGCCAGCCCGCCTGCACGAAGACGATGGACGAGCCGTCGGTCTCGGGCATCTGCACGTCGAAGTCCGCAAAGTCCGTGACCTGGTCGACCTTCTTCATTGCGAAGTCGTAGGTGAAGAGGTTCGCGATGCCGCTCTTGCCGCGATCGGATACGAAGTAGATCCGGTTGCCGACCCACATCGGGTAGGCGTTCTTGCCGACGTAGTCGGTGAGCGGGGTGTAGGTGTTGGCCTTGAAGTCGTACAGCCAGATGTCCGTGTACTGGCCGCCCTTGTACCGCTTCCAGTAGTACTCCTCGTTGCCGCGGCGGTTGTAGGCCAGCTTCGTGCCGTCGGGCGAGTACGAACACAGGATGCCCCGCTCCATGGGCAGCTGCTGCGGCAGCCCGCCGTCCGTCGCGACCGTGTACAGCTTCATGATCGGCCGGAACGTGTTCTCGTGCGCGGAGCGGAAGACAATGCGCGTGCCGTCCGGCGTCCAGCCGACCGCCTGGATGCCGGCGCCCATGAACGTGACCCGCTTCGGCGACCCGCCCGTCACCGGGATCACGTAGAGGTTCGGGCCGTCGTACTGGCCCGCGAAGACGATCGTCCGGCCGTCGGGCGAGAACTTCGGCACGTTTTCGCCCCCGGGATGGCTCGTGAGCCGCGTCGCGACGCCGCCCGCGGCCGGCACCGTCCACAGGTCGTGGTCCCAGTTGAAGACGATCGTGTTCCCCGAGATGTCGGGATACTGGATGAACCGGCCCGGCGTGCCCGCGAGAGCGGTGGCCGCCGAGCACGCCAGCGCAAGGGCGATCAGGAGAACGGGCGTCTTTCGCATGGGAGTCTCCGGGAAGGTCGAACAGGGGCGACCATCAGTCTACAGCGCCCGTGGGCAGACGGGCTACCTGGTCTCGGGTCCGGCGATCCGATCGTATCCGCGGCCGTTCCAGCGGAGGACCGGGAAGAGATCGGCCTTTCCCCGGGGCCGCGTGGCCGGCGTCACCAGATGTTCGACTTCGGACTTGCGCTGGAGCGGCTCGACGTCGGAGCTCAGTTCGCCGTCCACGATGCGGAAGGCGGAATCGAGCGTGTAGTACGCGGAGCCGATGACCCCAGGGATGCCAGGGTCGCCGGCCTGTACGACTCTGATTCGAATCGTGTTGCCGGCCGCGTTCGAGATCTCAACGACCTGTGCATTGTGCCCCAACTCCGCCTGGAGGCGAGATCGCGGGAAGACCAGGTAGTGGAGTGGCGCACCATCCGGGCAGCCCGAGCACCCACAGGCCGGCGGCCGCCTGCTTGGGCGAGCCGCGTCAGGCAAAAAGTATAGCGCGAGCGGCCGCCACGCCGTCGTTACGGCAGCTCGCTGCGGCCGCCTACGCCGCCGAGGCCCTGAAGCCCACCCGCTTGCGGAGGAAGTGCGTGCGCTTGGCCGGAGGCAGCGCCTGCCAGCGCCGGATCATCTCGCGAAGGGCGCGATCACTCTCGGCCTTGAGGGCGCCGAGTGCCGCTCTTCTGCGACGGGGCTTCCCCATGCGCTCTCTCCAGAATATCGAGGACGGCCTTGTCGCGCGGGCGGCCGGCGGCCCGTTTGCTCTTGATGATGTCCGCGAGCGACGCGACGGCGATCGGGACGCCCGCGACGGTGATGACCGTCGATCGCGCACGCACGCCTTCGAAGGACTTCAAACCGTGCGCGGTGGCCATGAAGTCGACCTGCAGGCCGTCCTCGTCGCGGACGACCCGGTAGAGATCGGACACCGGGTAGTAGGGCCGCAACACCATTGCGTGCAGTGCCCGGGCGAAGGTCTTCAGCTTCGTCATGTTCCGGGGTGTCTTGCGAAAGAAGAAATCGAAGTCAATCGTCGTCACCGGCGCGCCTTGGAGCGCGGCGGCGGCGTTGCCGATCAGCACCGCTTCCAGTCCGACCTCCCGTAGTTGGCGGCCGACTTCGGCCAGCAGGGGTGCGGCGTCCATGATGCGGCCAGTATAGCGCCGCCCGCCTCACCCTGCTGCGTGTGTCGTGCCACTCCGTCGGGTGGGACAGCGCGGAATCAGTGACGCGCCCGCTGCCAACGCTTCAGCTCCGCCTCGAACTGCGGGACGAGGTCGCTCTGTCCGAGCGCGTGCTCGAGCGTCCCTAGCACCGTGCGAACACGCCCCATGTCGAGCTGTGCGCCGCGCTCGGCGAGCACGCCCCGGATGTCGTCGATGTCCTTGGGACGCCCGGCCAGGATCTTCGTCACGATCAAGTCCTCGGCGCTGATCACCGGCACGGTCGCGCCGCCGATATCCACGCGGACTGCCCGAGCCAGGAAGTCGTCCTCCAGCCCAGGCCCTGCCAGCACGAGGTCGGTGGCAAGCCCCGACGAGGCGTGCATCAGCGGAAGTACGCTCGTCTGCCGCATGAAGTCGGGCGTGGCGTCGATGCGCATCGTGAAGCCGCGCGGCTCGAGCGTCGCAAGCAATGCAGGCATGCCGCCCGGGACAGCACCCACCGTGACGTCCACATCCGTCGTCAGGCGGGGCCGTCCCCAGATGAGCGCGGCCTGGGCACCGAAGACGTACCACGGCACCTGGAGCTCGGCCAGGCCATCGGCGAGATCAATGAGGAGGTCAACGGGGCCGGCTGGAGACGGCACGGAGGGCCTCCGTCACGCGTGCGTGAACCGCGAGGTCCGCTGCGCGTTCGGCGTCGGTCGGCCAGTCGGGACGAACCGCGCACGCGTACCGGCGGAGCTGGTCGCCAACGGCCAGGAGGTCCGCAGCCGAGCGATCTCGCTTGCGATCAATCCAGTGCCGGGTCTTCGCGTCCGCCACCATGGACCAGTCGCGGCGGGCGAACGCAAGGATGGCATGACGATCCATGCCGCGATAATAGCACCCATCGTCTGGGTCTCCGGTAGAGCCGGGCCGGGCTGGCCAGGCACCCGGACCGGTCAGTGCCCGCGCAAGGGCATTCCCGTCGGACGCCTCGTCGTCAGCCAGGACCGACCAGGCGAGGGCCCCTGCGTAGCCGGCTCGGCGCGCAGCATCCAGAATGTCGACGGATGTCCGGCGCGAGCCCCGTGTCGGGAACTCGCCGAGGATGAGCGGACGGTCCAGTCCGTGGGCCGGCACCGGCAGGTCGAGCGGCGCGTGACGATTCAGCCGGTCGTACCAATGCGCCTGGTAGACGTCGAGTCCCAGGTCCCGCACGAGCGCGAGGGAGCGCGTCGACGCCGACCCGACGGTGGCTGCATGCGAGGTGAGGCCGTGGACGAGACCTACGCATTCGCCGATGAAGGCGCGCATGGCAGGCCGCTGGACCCGGCCGACGGAGGGCCGTCCGCCGCCTCCGCGGGTGACCCACTCCGGCTCGTTGATGACGTCCCACGCGGCGATCGACGCGTGCCGGCCGTAACGGTCGAGCAGGGGAGCGACGACGCCGTCGAACAGCCGCGCGCGCAGGCGGGGATCCACGGCGAAGCGCGCACGCCCGCACGTCTGCACGCCGTTCACGATGGCGGCCGGCTTGAACCAGTGGAAGTCGAAGAGGACGAAGATCGCGAAGAGTCCCGCGCGCGCCAGTTCCTCGACGGCCGCATCGCCGTCGCGGAAGACGAAGTCGTCGAGGCCGACCGGCGAGCCATCAGGGGCCGTGCGCAGCCCGGCTCGACCGTCGCACAGCACAAACCAGCGGACGTGCGTCAGGCCCTCGTCTGCGACGCGTGACAGCGCAGCCCGCAACGCGAAACGCTGCGCGGGCCGGCCCACACCGCCGTCCGGATGCCAGGCGTTGGCGCCGAAGTCGTCGCCGTAGCTCAGCCACGGCAGGTTCGCGCCGACGAAGAAGTCCTGCGGCTGCGGCCAGCGCATCCCGGGCGGTCCCCGACGCGGCTCGCGCCGCGCTACACCTTCCGGGTGTCCATCATCCGCAACGCGATCGCGAACAACAGGAACCCGACCGCACCTCGCCAATAGCCCTGCGGCGCCAGCAGGAAGTCCTGCCTGGTGAAGGCCATCAGCGTGCCGACCACGAACGCCAGCGCCGCCAGCCCAATCAACGCCCAGCACGCGTTCCTCATCCCCTCTCCTCCCTGTACCCCATCCCGAACCCTGCGCCGGAACGGCGCATCCTGAGCGAGCCCCTGGTCCCTCGTCCTACTCCCACTCAATCGTCCCCGGCGGCTTCGTCGTCACGTCCAACGCCAGGCCGCTCACTCCTGGCAGTGCCATGATCTGGTCCCGAAGCTCGGCCACCAGCCCGTCCGGAAGCGGCGCGGGCGTCGCCGTCATCGCGCGCTCGGAGTGAATCGGCCGGACGATGACGAACTCGCGACCCCGGCCGTCGACCTCGAGCGGAACGAGGGCCGTCGGGCACTGCCAGATGTCGTCGTAGACGCCGTGACGCCGCAGTCCCTCCATCACGAGATGATCGGCTTCCCTCAGCAGGTCGAGTCGATTGCGAGTCACCGTCGCGGCAAGCGGCCTCACCTGGACGGGCGCGGGAGGGCCGAGGTTCCAGATGCACCGGTTGATGCCCGGCACTTCCCTGAACAGGTTCGCCGCGAGTTCGAGCCGGCGCTCCCACGGGGCGTCGCCGGTCACGAGCACCGGGTGCTCGTAGGACCGCAGGTCGGCCTTGACGCCGACGGACTTGAGAGGCAGCGCCAGCGCTGCGACGCCGTAGCGCGCGGCGACGGCGGCGACGCCCGGTTCGATCTCGCCGAAACCGTCGCGGCTTTCCTGCCCGGTGGAGCACAGCAGGCGCACGCCCAGGCCCGGGCCGGGGAACGGGTGGCGCCAGACCAGGTCGTGCGGGATGCCGAGCATCTCGCCGAGTTCCCGCACCTCCACCTTGTAGAGATCCGCGATGGGCTCCACGACGCGGCCCTGCGCGATCATCTCCTCGATGATCGGCACGCGGTTGTGGTGGGTCTTGATGGTGTCGGCGCGCTTGGTGCCGCCGGTTTCGATCGTGTCGGGGTAGATCGTGCCTTGCCCGAGCAGGTGCCCCTCGATGCCGAGCCGGTGCGCTTCGCGCTCGAACACCTCGATGAAGGCGTTGCCGATGGCCGTCCGCTTCCGCTCCGGGTCGACGAGCCCGGCGAGCGCCGACAGGAACGTCTCGCTGGCGTCCACGAAGTGGAGATTCCGCTCGAGGCCGAACCCGCGGAACATCTCGATCACCGCGCGGCTTTCCCCCTTGCGCATCAGGCCGTTGTCCACGTGCAGCAGGCGCAGGCGGTCCGGTCCGATCGCCATGCCGAGCAGCCGTGCGGCCACCGTCGAGTCGACGCCGCCGGACGCCAGCAGGAACACCGATTGGTCGGCTACCTGGTGGCGCACCTGTTCGACCCGCTCCTCGACGTACCGGTCCATCGTCCAGGAGGGGGTGCACCCGCAGACGCCGAGAACGAAGTTCGCAATCATCTCGGAGCCGTGCGCCGTGTCGTCCACCTCGGGGTGGAACTGCACGCCCCACCGGCGCAGCGTGTTCGAGCCGAGCGCAGCGAAGCGATGCGGCTCGCCGGAGGAGCCCAGGGTCGTGTAGCCGAGTTCCTCGAAGCCCGGCCCGACGCTCGTGACCGAGTCGAAGTGGCTCATCCACACCCGTTCGACGGGGCCCAGCCCCTTGAAGACCGGGCTGTCACCCACGACTTGCATGTCGGCCGGCCCCCACTCCCGGCCGCCGTGGGTCACGGTCCCGCCGTAGTGCTTCGCAAGCTCCTGGTGGCCGAAGCAGAATCCGAAGATGGGGATGTCGAGGTCGTAGATGGCCTTGTTGTAGTCGGAATCCTCGCCGAAGGACGCGAGGCTCGGGCTGCCTGACAGGATGATGCCCTTGTAGCGCCGGAAGACGTCGGTCGGATCTTCGGGCTGGCGAATCTCCGCGAGCACCCGGAGGCGGCGGACCTTCGTGGCGATGAGGTGCGCGTACTGTCCCCCGAAATCGACGACGGCGATGGCATCGTGGGTCATGCTGATCGCCGATCTTAGTCCCTGCCGGTGCGCGTGTGAAGCGGCGCGCGGACTCGCCGCTCCGTGCCGGCGCTCCGGGCTATACTGGCCGCCGTGGCGCAGGAGCGGGTGACGAGGGTCGTCGCCGTCGGCGCGAGCAACCTCACGCGGGGCTTCCACGCGGTCGTCGGCGCGGCCAGGCAGGCGTGGGGCCCGGACGTCGACGTACTGGTGGCGCTCGGCAACGGCCGGTCGTTCGGCGGCCCGAGCACGTACCTCGTCCGGACGCTGCCGGGCATCCTGCACTCCGGGCTCTGGCGCGAACTGGAGTCGCAGCCGCCGGCGCCCACGCGCGGGCTCATCACGGATGTCGGGAACGACATCCTGTACGGCGCGCGGCCGGCGCAGATCCTCGCGTGGGTCGACGAATGCGCCGTGCGCGTGGGCCGATTCACGCAAGACGTCGTCGTCACGGGCCTGCCGCCGGCAACCACGAGCGGCTTGTCGCCCGGCCGGTACCTGTTCTTCAGGTCGGTCTTCTTCCCGCGTTGCCGCCTCAGCTTCACCCGGACGATTGAGGCGGCACGAGCGGTCGAGTCCGGGCTGGAAGAACTCGCCTCGAGACGGGGCTTCCGGTTCTGCGAACTCAAACCCGAGTGGTATGGCCTGGACCCGATTCACATCCGCCCGGGCAGGGTGCGGTCGGCCTGGCAGGAAATCCTCGGCGGCGACGCTCCTGGGGGGTCTTCGCGCGGCGGCGCCAGGCGGGAGGCCCTGCGCCTCTTCTGCCTGCAGCCGGAGCGGGCGTCCTACCTCGGCGTCGAGCGGCGCACGCCCCAGCGGGGCCGGGCCCTTCGGGCGGGCGGCCGGGTCTGGCTGTACTAATTCGCGTCCCGGGGAGGGGCGCCCGGCAGATCAGGGCAATCCGGCGTCCAGATCCGCGATCAGATCGGCCACATCTTCCAGGCCGACCGAGAGCCGCACCAGCCCGTCGGTGACGCCCTGGGCCAGGCGGGCCTCGCGCGACAGGACGCTGTGGGTTGTGGACGCCGGGTGCGAGATGAGAGAGCGCGCGTCCCCCAGGCTCGTCGCCAGCGAGCACACGCGCACGGCATTCATCAGGCGCGCCCCCGCCTCGACGCCGCCCTTCAGGTCGAAGCACACCATGCCTCCGAACCCGCCGGTCATCTGCCGAGTCGCGAGGGCGTGCTGCGGGTGGGAGGGGAGCCCGGGATAGAGCACCCGCGCGATTGCCGGGTGGCCCTCGAGCCAGCCGGCGATGCGCAGGGCACTGGCGTTCTGCCGCTCGACGCGCAGCGGCATTGTCGCCGTGCCGCGCAGCATCAAGTAAGCGTTGAAGGGCGCCATCACGCCGCCGTAGTAGCGGAGCGGCTCCTTCAGGCATCGGTCGATGAACGGCGCCCGGCCCGCCACCAGGCCCCCGACGGCGTCGCCGTGCCCGCAGAAGTACTTGGTCGCGCTGTGCACGACCGTGTCGATCCCGAGTTCGAGGGGCCGCTGGTTCACCGGCGACGCGAACGTGTTGTCGCAGATGGTGGCGATGCCCGCCGATCGGGCCATCCGCCCGATCGTCTCCAGGTCGCAGAGCGTGAGCAGGGGGTTTCCTGGCGTTTCAAGGTAGATGAGCCTGGTTGACGGCCGGATGGCGCGCGCCACGTTCGCCGAATCGGCCGCGTCGACGAACGTCGTCTCGATGCCGAGCGACCCGAGTTGCGTGGTCATCAGGTGGAACGTGCTCGGGTAGATGGCGGTCGCCGAGACGATGTGGTCGCCGGCCTTGATCGTCGTCAGGATGGCCGACGCAATAGCCGCCATGCCGCTGGCGGTGGCGACGGCCGCTTCCGCGCCCTCGAGGGCGGCGGCCTTGCGCTCGAACGCGCTCACCGTCGGGTTGCTCCATCGCGTGTAGACGTACGCGTCCTTCTCCCCCGAGAAAATCGCCGCTCCGTTCTCGGCGGTGCCCAGGTGATAGGCCGTCGACAGGTAGATGGGCGTCACGAGGGCGCCCGTCGCCGGGTCGGGTGACTCGCCCGCGTGGACGGCTGTCGTGTGCAGGCCGACGCGGCGATCGTGCTCGCTCATGCGCTCCTCCGTTGCGCCGACCGTTGCGGCGGGATCTCTCCGGACCTCGTTCCGTGCCGCGCGCTCAGCGCTGTTCGAGCGTCAGCGTCGCCCGCGCGGCGCCGTCGACGGACTCTCGCGTGAACCGCATCGGAATGTATTCGACCTTGGTCCACGCGTCGAGCAGGTTCGCGTAGCGGTCGCTCCAGACGTGGCCGGACTGGCCCATCGGAATGACAAACCGCGAGGCATCCGGGCCGGCCAGGTCGATGATTTGCCGGTAGGACGAAACGAGGATGTCGCCGCCGAGCGGGCCGACGGGCGTGATTGTGAACGAGTCGCCGCCCAGCGGAACCGTCCGGCTGAAGAACCGCCGCAGCACGGGCGCCGCGTCGAGGGGCGCGTGCGGGAAGCGGGCCGCGTTCACGCGGTCCCATCGCCACTTGGACACGTTCGACGTGCCCTGGCGCTCGCTCATCTCGGCCAGCGCCTGCTGCAACGTCCTTCCGAGGAGCGTTTCGCAGGTCTCCGGCTCCGCCGTGCGCACGTCGTCGCACCAGGCCGTGTCCCCCGACTGCACCAGGTTGTCGATGGCCTTCGCGACCGTGTTGTGCACGGCCACGTACTCGGCCGCCAGGTCGCTGCCCAGCTCGTCCTCGAACAGGCCGCGCGCCGTGGCTGCGTACCAGGCCTCGTAGAGCGCCGCTTCCGGGCTCGCGCCGTCGAGCGTGCCGTCCCACTCGCGCAGCCGGGCCATCGCGTCCCGGCCCGGCGGGTCGATGGGCCGGGCCCTCAGCAGGAACGGCAGCACCGCCTTCACCTGCGCCGACCGGACGTCGCGCTGCATGCGCGCGACGTCCTCGACCGACAGCCGCGGGCGGCTCTCGATGAGCTCGACGATGCGCGCGGCGCGGTACGGCGCCTCCCAGCTCGAGCCGAGCATGAAGGGAAACGAGTCTGGTGCGACTTTGTTGTTGGCGGACGCCAGGTAGCCGCGGGCCGGGTTGTAGGCCGAGGGCCACTCGCTCTCGTCGATGTAGCCGCGCCACTCCGCGTCGCCCGTCCAGCCGGGCACTGGCCTCGTCCCGTCGCCGCCCGACCGCACCGGGATCGCGCCGGGCCCGAGGTAGCCGATGTTGCCGTCCACGTCCGCGTAGACGAAGTTCAGGAGCGGCACGTGCATCGTGCGGAGCGCGTTCCTGAACTGGGTCCACGTGCCCGCCATGCCCGCGCCCAGGAAGGACTCGACGGTGTGGTCGTCGGCGTCCAGGCCCGTCCAGCGAAGGGAGATCGTGGACTGCGCGTGCTCCAGGACGTCCGAAATGATGGGCCCGTGGCGCGTGATGCGGATCCGGATCGGCACGTCCGCCCGCCCGCGTACCTTGATAGTTTCTCTCAGCACCCGGACGGGTTCGAGGGTGCCGGCGTACTCGGCCTGGTCGCGGGTGTTGATGTGCTCGACGTAGAGGTCCTGCACGTCGCCCAGGAGCGCCGTGACGCCCCAGGCGATGCGCGCGTTGTGCCCGATCACGACGCCGGGAACGCCCGGCAGCGTCGCGCCGATCACGTCGAGGCTTCCGCCGGTCAGGTGCGCGAGATACCAGACCGCCGGCGCCTGCCCGGCCAGGTGTGGGTCGTTGGCGAGAATCGGCTTGCCCGTCACGGACCGGGCGCCGGACACGACCCAGTTGTTGCTGCCGCCTCCGATGGCCGGGGACGCGCCGAGGCCGTCCAGGATGGCCGACAACGACCCGAGATCCGCCGACAGGGCCGCGTCCGCGGCGGCGCCACTTGCATCCGGGGCCTTTCGCACCGGGGGCTTCGGCCGGCCCGGCGGCGGCGCCGCCGGCGCGGATCGCGGCGTGCGCCCCGGCTTGGCGGCCGGGGCGCCGGGCATCGCCGTCGTCGTCATCGGCACTCTCAGCGGCTCACTCCGCAGCACCGCGTCCGGCGGCAGGATGATCGGGCCGCCCGGCGTGTAGGCCGGCGTCAGCAGGTTCGCACCCTCGTCGCCGAGGCGGGCCGCGAGGCGGACCCGAAGCGTCTCGTCTCTCCAGTTCACGCTGAGGAGCCAGCCCATCGCCTTCTGCCACGCCACGACGTCCGCTCCCGTCCACGGGTCAGGCGACGTCCGCAGCAGGGCGAATTCCACCGGCAGGCCGCCGCCCCGGTGCCCGGCGAGGAACGCGTTGATGCCGGCCACGTACGCCTCGATGAGGGCGCGAGCACGGCCGTCGAGCTTCGGCCAGGTCTCCCGCGCGGCGCGCATCAGGCCCACAGTGCGCAGCAGGCGATCAGCGGCGAGCGCCCGGGGCCCGGCGATCTCCGCGAGGCGGCCCTGCGCGACCCGCCGCTGGAACTCCATCTGCCAGAGGCGTTCCTGCGCGTGCACGTACCCCAGGCCGAACAGCGCGTCGGCCTCGTCGCCGGCTCTGATGTGCGGGACGTCGTCCACGTCGCGGACGATCTCGACGGCCCCTCGCACGCCGTCGACCTTCACGGTGCCGCTCGTGGTCGGCAGCGGGGCGCGCACGCGCCAGTAGAAGAGCGCCACGAGCGCCGCGACTGCGATGACGCACCCGGCGAACAGGCGCCGGGGCCAGCGGCGCGCGGGTCGGGAGATGGTCTGGGTCGGTGTCGGCATGGCTGATCGAATCCGCTAATCTTACCCGCCTTCGCCCTTCACGGCCTCGACGAAGGCGGCGATGTTCTCGAAGGGCACCTCGGGCTCGATGACGTGGGTGGGCGCCAGGAACAGCCCGCCCCCGGCGCCGACGGTCTCGATGCGCGCCCGGACCTCGCGCCGCACGTCGTCCGGGCTGCCGAAGGGGAGGGTGGACTGCGTGCCGATGGTGCCCCAGAAGGACAGACAGTCGCCGAACGCCCGTTTCAGCGCGGCGGCGTCCATGCACTCGGGCTGAACGGGGTTGAGGATGTCGACGCCGATCTCGACCAAGTCCGGGACGATTGGCGTGATGTCGCCGTCGCTGTGATAGAAGACGAGCACGTCGCGCCGGACGTCGCGCGCCGCGGCAATCGTCCGGGCCAGCCGCGGCTTCAGCCAGGCGCGCCACATGGCGGCGCTCATCAGCAGGCCCCGCTGCGTGCCCACGTCGTCGCCGTAGCAGATCACGTCGGCGCCGGAGGCGGCGTAGTGCCTGGCCTGGCCCACGCGGCGCTCGGTGATGCGGTCGAGCAGCGTCGTGGCGAATGCGCTGCGATCGGTGAAGTCGAGCAGGAGCCGCTCCATGCTGCGCAAGTACCAGGCCCGCTCGAAGATCGTGCACTCCAGCATGGCCATCGCGGCGATCCCGCGGTGATGCAGGGCGTCCACCTCCTCGCGCACGGACTCGTAGCGATAGGCCGCGTCGACGTCAGGCAGCGGGTACTCCGCGACGTCGGAGTCCGACTCGAGGTGCGCCATCGGGTAGCGGAACCCTTCGAGATGGGCGTGGGCCCCCTCCGTGCTGGCGGTCGGCACGTGGGCGATGCCCCACTCGTCGATCGAGGATCCGGCGGGCAGGGGCCCGAGGTACGCCGAGAAGTCTGTCGTGAGCCGGGTGGGCCCGGGCCAGATCATGCGCGTGTCGGCGCCGAAGTAGTCCCAGGGATCGTCCGCGCCCGTCCGCGCCCGGATGGTCTCGAGCTGCGCCGTGGCGATGCCGAAGGACAGATCGAAGGGAGGCCGATCCGGCTGGCGCCTCCGCATGGCCGTGATGACGCGCTCCTGGCTGGTCATAATCGGGGACGGCCGCGCCGTGCCTGGCCGCCTTACGCCGCCGGGCCCATGAGCTGCCGCGCCAGCGCCAGGGCGGCGGCGGCGTTGTCCGCGTACCCATCGGCGCCGATCTCGTCCGCGAACCGCTTCGTCACGGGCGCGCCGCCAATCATCACCTTCACGGATCCGCGGACGCCGGCGTCCGCGAGGGCCTTCACGGTGGTCTTCATCTGCAGCATCGTCGTGGTCAGGAGGGCCGAGAGGCCGATGATGTCGGCACGGTCTTCGGTGACGGCTGCCACGAACCGGGCCGGCGGCACGTCGGCGCCGAGGTCGACGACCTCGAAGCCGCCGCCCTGGAGGAGCGCGACGACGAGGTTCTTGCCGATGTCGTGCATGTCGCCCTTGACCGTGCCGATGGCGACGCGGCCGCGCGTCGCGGTCGGCGTGCCCGCGAGCAGCGGGGTGATCAGGGCCTGCGACGCCTTCAGCGCCCGCGCCGCGACGAGCAGCTCCGGCACGAAGAACTCGCCGCTCTCGAATCGCAGGCCCGCCTCGTCCATCGCCGGGATCAGCGCCTCGTCCACCAGGCGTTGCGGCTCGAGGCCGCGCTCGAGCGCGCGCGCGGTCGCTGCGCCCGCGCCGCGGGCGTCGCCGTCGATGACCGCCTGGCGCAATGCCGCGATCAGGGTCGTCGGGGTGTCATCGCTCATCGTTCGCTCGCCTCGCGCCTCGTTTCCAGGCGTAGTACACCGGCACGCCCAGGCCCAGGAAGAGCAGTCCCGCCCACGCCTGCGCCGGTTTGGAGATCAGGGTCACCGCGACGAACCAGACGGACGTCGCGACGAAGAACACCGGCACCCACGGGTAGCCGGGGACGCGGAAGGGGCGCGGCGCGTCGGGCATGGTCCGACGGAGCACGAGGACGCTCGCGCCCGCGAGGGCGAAGAAGATGTAGTCCGTGAAGACGACATACGAAATGAGGTTCTCGAAGGTGCCCCAGAACAGGATGAGCACCGCCGCCCACACCGACTGGAAGACGATCGCAAACGCCGGGGTGTGGAACCGCGGGTGAATCTCGGCCACCTTCCGGAAGAACACGCCGTCGGCCGCCATGGCGTAGTAGATCCGGGGCGCCGTGAGCGTGTAGATGCCGATGACGCCGAACGTCGAGATGACGATGGCGAGCGAGATGAGGCTGCCGCCCAGGGAACCGAGCACCGTCCCGACGGCATCGGCGGCCACGCGCGGGGAGGCCGCCATCTGGGCGGGCGTCAGCAGGAACATGTACGCGAGGTTGGCCAGCAGGTAGAGCGCCGTCACCGCGACGGCCGCCGTCCCCATCGCCAGCGGGAGCGTGCGCTGAGGGTGCTTCACCTCCGCGCTCGCGTAGGTCGCGTGCTGCCATCCGCCGTACGACCACAGCACGCCGACCATGCCAAGCGCCAGCGCGCTCCACAGGCTGCCCGGCGACCCCGCGAGCGAGAGCGAGAAGTCCGTCGTCCGCGGCGAACCCATCGCGAGGCCGACCGCCACGAGACCGGCGATGCCGACCAGCTTGAGGACGGTGAACACGTTCGAGAACATGGCGCCGGACTTGACGCCCGAGACGTTCACGCCGGTGAGGACGACCAGCCCGGCGATCGCGACCGCCTTCGTCGCCGCGGGGCCGAGGGGCACGAAGTAGCCGAGATAGGTGGCGAAGGCGACGCTGAGCGCGCCGAGCCCGCCCGCGTTGACGACGACGAAGTACGCCCACCCGAAGAGGAACCCGACCAGGCCGCCGTACGCCCGCACGAGGAATACGTACTGCCCGCCGGCCTCAGGCAGCAGGGCCGCGGCCTCCGAGAAGGTCAGCGCGCCGGCCAGCGTGATGAGGCCGCCCATCACCCAGACGGCCGCCATCAGCCACGGCGCGCCGACGTCGCGGGCGATGGTCGCCGGTGTCAGGAAGATCCCCGACCCGATGCTCCCGCCGATCGCGATCATCGTCATGTCGAAGCGCGTCAGGCTGCGCCTGAACTCGGCCATCGCCGCTCCATCCCCCTTGCCAGCCCCCGCGGGGCGCGCGCGTAGCCTACCACGCGGCCCTCTGACGGAGAAGCCTCCACCGGGCCGATTTGCGGGCGATTGGGAGTCTCTGCCACAATCGGGGGCATGCCGGACCAGATCTCCCTGTTCGAGGCTGACCCGCCTGGCCCCAGGCGACGGCGCCGCGCGGACGCGTGGCCGGCTCCCGGGTCCGCGCTCGACCAGCGCTACGAACGGTTCCGCGTGCTCGCGGCGAGCCTGCCGCCCGAGTTCCGCATGGGCACCAGTTCCTGGAGCTTCCCCGGCTGGCTGGGCATCGTCTACGCACGCAAGCGGGCGACGTCGATGCTGGCGAGGGAGGGCCTGCACGAGTACGCGCTGCACCCGCTCCTTCGGACCGTGGGCATCGACCGGAGTTTCTACGCGCCGATTCCGGACGACGACTTGCTCCGCTACGCCGATCAACTCGGCGACGATTTCCCGTGTTGCGCCAAGGCGCCCGCCGCGGTGACCTCCGCCACGATCCCCGGCTTGAACCGCCACCACCCGAACCCCGACTACCTGTCGGCGCCGCGGCTCGCCGCGGAGCTGCTCGAGCCGTTCGCGCGGTGCTTCTCGCGGCACCTGGGCCCGTTCATCCTGCAGTTCTCTCCGCCCGTCAATTCGCGCGCGAGCGATCCGGGCGAGTTCATCGACGCGCTCGATGCCTTCCTCGGGCAGCTGCCGCGCGAGTTCTCGTACGCGGTCGAGATCCGCGACAAGTGGGCGCTGACCGGCGCGTACTGGAAGGTCCTCGGCCGGCACGGCGCGGGCCACGTCTACAACTACTGGTCCGCCATGCCGATGCCGGGTCTCCAGGCGCGCACCGTCCCGCCCGAGGGACAGCCGTTCGTCGTGATTCGCCTGCTGCTCAAACCCGGGAAGTGGTACGAGAACCAGAAGCAGGTCTTCGCGCCCTTCGACAAGCTCGTCGAGCCCGACGACGAGATGCGCCGGGACGCGCTCGACATCGTCCGCCGGGCGGTGGTCGCGGGCCGCAAGATCTACCTGCTCGTGAACAACAAGGCCGAAGGCTCGGCCCCCCTCACCATCGAGGCGCTCGCCGAGCGCTACGTCGCCGAACGGCGATGACGGTGGGGTCAGACTCGACCGCCTCGCCAGGTCGGCGGTGGGGTCAGACTCGACCGCCTCGCCAGGGTCGGCGGTCGAGTCTGACCCCACCGCCACCCAAAGAAAACGGGCGGCACCGAGGTGCCGCCCGTGAGAAGTCCCTACGGCCGGTCAGCCGCGACTAGCGATAGACGTACCGCAGGCCGCCCCAGAACAGGTAGTTGTTCGACAGGCCCGCGCCGAACATGCGGGTGAAGACCTTGCCCTCGGCCACGAGGTAGAGCTTATCTTCGTTGGCGTTGGTCCAGATCTGCGTGCCGGCCTGCACGCCGACGGTTGGCGTGATCCAGTCGGTGTGCGTGAGGTCCCACAGGCCTACGCTGGCGCCGATGTAGTTCTTGAGGCCTTCCGTGTAGCCGTTGAACTCGACCTCGGCGAAGAGCGAGCTGTTGCCGCCCTTCTCGAAATTGATGGCCCCGCCGAGCGCGGGGGCAATCTTGAAGTTCGGGCCGAGCTTGATTTCCGGACCGAACTTGCCGGCAAGCAGCGGCGAGCAGAGGCTCGCATACGCCGGGGTGCCCGCCGGGGCGTTCGATGGGTAGGAGCGCGCGCGCCGCTCCTTGCCGAAGAGCAGCGACCCGAACCAGTCGATCTTCTCGTCCTTCACGCGGGCGATGCGCTCGGCCTCGGCCCGTTCCGCGGCCAGCTTGTCGGCGGCGGCACGCTCGGCGGCGGCCTGCTCGGCGGCGGCCTTCTCCTTCGCCAGCCGCTCGGCCTCGGCCCGCTCACGCTCGCGGCGCTCGGCTTCCATGCGCGCGCGCTCCGCGGCAGCCTTCTCGGCGGCCAGCTTGTCGGCGGCGGCCTTTTCGGCGGCGGCCCTCTCAGCGTCCAGGCGCGCCTTCTCCCGGCTCGGCTCGCTCGACACGAGCGCCAGGTTCGCGCACGGCTTCGGGAGGAAGAAGGTGTAGGTCTGGTTCATGTCGTCGATGATGAACGAGAAGCCCGGCGCGGGCTTCTTGCCGACCCACTTCAGGTTCCGGACGATGTCGGGTTTCACACCGCCGCGGCGGTACGCCATCCACACCCACGTGTCGCCAGACTGGAACTCGGAGTCTTTCAGCTGGTCCGGCGACGCCTTGGTGAGAATGTCAATCACCGTCGGGGTCAGCGACGACAACCCCGCCTTGTCCAGCACGTCCGTGAGGGCTTTCTGGGCCCGCTTCGTCGCCGCCCACTTCTGGACCGCCGTCGCGTTCTTGAGCGGCTGACCGAACTGGTTGCCGCCGCCCAGCCGGGTCAACGTCTTGTAGTTGTCCTGGGCCTGAGCCGTCGAGGCGGCCAGGAGGTCGATGGCGCCTGCAAGCGCCACGATGAGCGCCAGTACGGCGAACGTCCGCGGAACGAGTCTGGATTTCATGACAGCGGTCTCCAATGGGACCATGACACGGCACTGGCTCTGCAGCTGGAGCGATGAGCCACACCCGCTCGTATGATCGCGGCAATTATATACCCAGAATCGGCAGAACGGGCAAGTTCGGAGGCCATCGCCGGGCCGTTCGAGACCGTCCCGTTCGCGGTCGGCGTCAGCCCCTCGGCAGTTCGACGCCGAGTTCCCGCAGGGCCGCGAGCACGTCTGGGTGGACCGGAATGCCGTCGCGTTCGTAGTCGGCGCGCGTCCGCCAGCCGCGTTCGCCCGGAAACGACGCCTCATGGCCGGACTCTGCATCGTGAAGGTAGCTCAGCAGGTCTTCGACACGCTGCTCGAACCGGGTCCGGCCGCCGAACGCCCCCACATCGATGGCCAGGAAGAACTTGGAGGCGCCCTCGTCGAGGCCCGACGGGTCCGCTTGGCCAATCTCGTGGCTCAGGAGGCCGCCACCGAGCGCGCCGGTCAGGAGCTCCATCATCACAGCGAGACCGGCGCCCTTGTGGCCGCCCATCGGCAGCAGGTTGTGGGAGGCCAGGATGGCCGCCGGATCGTCCGTCTCGTTCCCTGCGGCGTCCAGTCCCCAGCCGCCGGGCACGGAGCGGCCTTCGCGAGCCTCCGTGGCGACCCGCCCGAACGCCGCCTGGCTCATGGCCAGGTCGAGGACGACCGGATGGCCGCCGGCCCCGCGCGGCGCCGCGATCGCCAGGGGGTTGTTGCCAAGCACCGGACGCGACGACCCGGGCGCGAGCATGTTGGGGATCGCGTTGGTCGTGCAGAGCCCAATCAGGCCTTCGCGGGCCGCCAGGCACGCGTACGCATGCGCGCGGCCCCAGTGCGTGGTGTTGATCGCGAGGCACGCGCCCACGCCGAACCGGCGCGCCCGCTCGACGGCGGCGCGCATCGCCTGAACACCCACATACCGACCAGGGCCCCGATCCCCGTCCAGCACGCAGGTGGCGGCGGCTTCGCGGATGACGCGAACGTCCGGATCCGGAGTCGCGCGTCCGTTGCGGAGCCCGGCGATGAGGCGGGGCAGCATCAGCATGCCGTGGGACGGCACGCCATGGAGTTCGGCCTCGGTCATCAACTCTGCTTCAATCTCGCGGACGTCCGGCGGCACGCCTTCCCGCGCCAGGGCATCGCTGAGGACACGATGCATGGCGGCCGGCCGGAATCGCGGATGTTCGATCATGGGTCCAGATTATCGGTCCAGATTATCGGGGCCCGGCCGCCATGGCGCAAGCCGTGCCGTCGCACCGCGCGCGGTGCGTTCAGCGCGCCGAGCGGAAGTGCCGGTCCGCGAAGTCCAGGTACTGGTCCCAGTCGTACGCGGTGATGTCGTGCTTGCCCGTCCGCACGTGGTACCGGACAGTGTCGCCCACCGGCTGGTTGACCGGCGGCATCTGCGTCGTCCCGATGCCCGTCCTGCCCAGAAGTCCGTAGACCTCGCTCGCCGCGACGGCCCCCAGGAACTCGCCCTTCGGGTCCGCCCATTGGTCGTCCTCCGCGCTGGCCACGTACAACGGCCTGGGCGCGATGAGCGCCAGCAGCATGTGGGAGTCGAAGGGCATCGTGTCCTCACGCCCGTTGTACTGCTCGTAGTTGCCGCAGAACCAGTGGGGGAACCGGCTGTTCAGGTCCGCCACCGTTTCCCCGAAACGCCTCCGGCTGATGGCCGCGCCGCCCTCGCCGGAGTCGTTCGAGATCACGAGGCCGAAGCGCACGTCCATCGCGCCGGCCCAGAGCGCCGTCTTGCCGAGACGCGAATGGCCGACCAGCGCCAGGCGCGTGGCGTCGACGTCCTTGTCCATCGTCAGGTAGTCTGCGGCCCGGCTCAGGCTCCACGCCCACGCGGCGATGGCGCCCCACTCCGCGTCGCCCGGCGCGTCCTGCCCCGGCTTCAGGTACGTCCCGCGCATGCCGATCTTCATCGCACCGGCGATGTCCGGCTCGACGTCGCCGTAGTACATCGTGGCGAGGCCGACGCCGCGGGCGAGTACCTTCTCCAGTTGCCATCGTGAGGCTGCCGAACCGCGAGAGGACTCCCGCCCCGGCTGCAGCACGATCGCCTTCGTGTCCTTGTCCTGGATCCACTCCCCGGCCAACGTAATGCCGGGGTCGGCGCTGACGCCCTGGTTCGGGCTGAATCCCAGCCCGACGAACACCGGTACGGGGCTCGTCGCGTCTGCAGGCAGGTAGAGCAACAGGCCGAGGGTCTTGCCCGCGACGCGAATGGACACCTGCTTCCGGACCGCCTTCCCGCCCAGAGCAGCCCGGTCGATCGCGTCGATCGCAAACGTCTCGTTCTCTGGCCGCGCCGGCGCCCGGCCGAACATCTGCGACTCGAGCAGCGACCGAATCTCCTCGCGCCGCGCCGTCCAGTCCGCGGCGCTCTGCACTCGCGAGCCGTTGCTCATGACGAGCAGCGCGGGCAGCTTATAGGTCGGCACCTTCGCCTCGTCGTAGTTCGCAGCAGGCGGCTGGGTGATGGCGACCGAGCCCAGCAGCACGATCATCAGCGCCGTTCTCATCGTGCCTCCCATTCGCTTCTGCGCCGCGCCCACGCGGACCACGGACGCTCCCACCGCCGCCATCGACGCCTGCTTGAGAAAGTCACGCCGCTTCATCTTGCCTCCGGCGTCACGATAGCACGGAGCCGGCGCACGCGGCGTGCGCGAACGGGCCGGACCGCTGGTATGCTGGTCGTTGATGGTCATGGCGAGCGGAGAACAGGCAGTCTACGCCTTTCTGGATGCGCTGGGGATCCCGTACGAGCGGCACGAGCACCCTCCGGCGTTCACCGTCGAACAGGCGCTCGATCACTGGGCCGGCATCGATGCTGCGCACTGCAAGAACCTGTTCCTGCGCAACAAGAAGGGCGATCGTCACTACCTCGTCGTCGCCGGGCACGCCACGCCGGTCGACATCGCCGCCCTGGCCGCCTGCGTGGGGGGCGGGCGCCTCAGCTTCGCGTCGGCGGAGCGGCTGGCGGCCCACCTTGGCCTCACGCCGGGCGCCGTGTCGCCCTTCGGCCTGATCAACGACCGGTCGAAGGCCGTCCGGGTCCTTCTCGACGCTGGATTGCGCGCGGCGTCCCGCGTCAGCTTCCACCCGAACGTCAATACCGCCACGCTCGTGCTGGCCAGGGTCGACTTCGAGCGCTTCCTCGCGGCCTGCGGCAACCCGGTCCAGTACTTCGAGTCCAAGGGCGGGGACACCCGCCTCCTCGGGAAGTGACGCCCCGGACCCGCGGCCGACTCGTGGCCAGCGGAATCTGGCCGAAAACGCCCGCACCTTCCCCGGCACCTTCATTGCATTACCGAGAGGACGTCAGCGTCCTGGAGGAGTTCGCCATGCGGAAGCAGCTACTCGTTGGGGTCGTCGCTCTGGCCGGTCTCGTGCTGTTGGCGTCTGCGTCCCCCGCGAACGCCCAGCGCGGCCGCCGCGGCCCGGCCATTCGTCCGGTTCGGCCGCACGTTTCGGGAGGGGCCTATTTCGGCTCCTATTATGGGCCGTACTTCTACAGCCCGTGGTTCTACAGCAACTACTGGTTCTATCCCCCGTACCTGTACGGCGACCCCTACTACTACATGGGCCGCGGGGCCGCGTCGGTCAAGGTGCAGGTCGAGCCGAAACAGGCCCAGGTCTACGTGGACGGCAACTTCGCCGGCATCGTGGACCAGTACGACGGGTTCTTCCAGAGCTTGCAGGTCGAGCCTGGCGGGCATGACATCACGGTGTACCTCGACGGCTTCCGAAGCATCGTCCAGCACCTCTACCTCAGCCCGGGCGCGAGCTACCGGATCAAGGGCATGATGGTGCCGCTGGCGGCGGGTGAGACGAACGAGGCCCGTCCGCAGCCGATGCGCGGGGAGGCCGGCGTGCCGCCGCAGTGGCGCCAGGGCGAGCCGCGCCAGGTGCCGCCGTCGGCGTCGTTCCCCGGTAGCCGCGCGCCGCGCGAAGCCTACCCGCCGCGCGAATCCTACCCGCCGGTGGAAGGGCAAGCGCCCGCCCCGGCCCCGGTCGGACGCGAGGATGCGCCAACGATGGCGCCCGATGCCCGCTTCGGCCAGGTCGTGATTCGCGTCCAGCCAGCCGACGCGCAGGTGACGATTGACGGCGAGGTGTGGCGCGCGCCGGAAGGCGCCGAGCGCCTTGTCGTGCACCTGCCGGCCGGCACCCACCGGGTCGAGATCAGGAAGGACGGCTTCGATCCGTTCGTGACCTCCGTCGAGGTCAAGCGGGGAGAGGTCGCCGCGCTCAACGTCAGCCTCGCGAAGCTGTAGGCGGGGCAGACAAGGAACATGCGCATGCGTCCGATCGGCATCGCACTGGCGTTGTGCCTGGCGGGGCCCGTAAGCGCCATGGCTGCCGGGGCGGACCCGCAGTCACCGAAGCCAGCGCAGGAGAGGCCGGCCGTTGTCGTGGAGGAAGTCAAGAACGACTTCGTGCTGGGTCCGGAAGTGAAGTTCACCCGGATCAATGACCGGGATGCGACGCTCGTTGGCGGTTACGGCGGCATCCTCGTGGACAAGTCGCTGCTCCTCGGCGCCGCCGGCTACGGGTTGGCGAACGGCGATCGACGCTTCCGGATGGCCTATGGCGGCGGGCTGGTCGAGTGGTATCTGTTCAGCGGCCGGGCCGTCGACGTGAGCCTCAGGGGGCTGGTCGGCGCGGGCACCGCGCGCGTCGCGCACCGGTGGAGCGGCCTCGAGGCGGCGGACCGCGTCGTGACGTTCGGACATGGCGGCGCCAGGGTGTACACCGGCGGGAACACCGTCGCCGGCGCCGCACCCGCGTCGGTCGTGTACGAAGCCGACTTCATCATCGGTGAGCCCCAGGTGAACATCGTGTGGCACGCCGCGCGTTTCATCAGTATCAGCGCGGGCGTCAGCTACCGCGCCATCGGTAGCGCGAACGGCCTCGAGAAGGACCTTCGCGGCGCCGCGGGCGCCGTGTCGGTCCGCTTCGGCGGGAGCCGGTAAAGTCCCGGGACGGCGGCAGGGTACACTGCCGCCGTCTCATGCCCACGCCAGGCTGCGCGTCAGCCCGCCTTCGTATCCTCCCGATCGCCTCGGCTCTCAGTTCGCGCGAGGCAGTCCGCAACACCGTCGACCGCGCCGACGCCGCCCTGCGGGCGCACGCCATCGAGCCGCAGTGGGTCGCGCGCACGGCGGCCTCTGTCGGTGTCCGGACTGATACAACCCCTTCCCGCACAACACGTTCGGAAACACGTTCGGAAAGTTGACGGAACCAGACACCGGGAGTAGGCTGGCGCACATCATCCGTCAACTGGAGGCTCACCGGATGCCTGCCGGCGTGGGCGCGCGTTTCGGTCGCTACGAACTCGTCGCGCGAATCGGCGCCGGAGGCATGGGCGAGGTGTTCCGGGCGCGCGACCACGACCTGCAGCGTGACGTGG
Organism: uncultured Acidobacteriota bacterium; assembly: GCA_963809475.1. Taxonomy (GTDB): domain Bacteria; phylum Acidobacteriota; class Vicinamibacteria; order Vicinamibacterales; family JAKQTR01; genus JAKQTR01. Next base: position 133,069 of record CAWEJS010000002.1, on the reverse strand, counting down.
CCGTCAAGTTCCTGCCCGCGCGGTTCACGAACGATCCGATCCGCCTGTCGCGCTTCGCGCAGGAAGCGCGCGCCGCATCCGGACTGAGCCATCCCAACATCGTGACGATCCACGAAATCGGCGAGGCCTTCGGGCAGCCGTTCATCGTCATGGAGTTCGTCGATGGCGTGACGCTGCGCCACGAGGTCGAGCACGGACCGGTGCCGCCGAAGCGCGCGCTGGACTACACCGCGCAGATCGCCGAGGGTCTCTCGAAAGCGCACGCCGCCGGGATCACCCACCGCGACCTCAAGCCCGAGAACATCATGGTGTCGCGGGACGGCTTCGCGAAGATCCTGGACTTCGGCCTGGCGAAACTCCGCCACGATGGAGAGGACGACCCGGCGCCCGGGTCCCGGCAGGCGTCCGACGAATCCGTCACGCGGGAATCACCCGAGACCACCGACGGGGCCATCCTGGGGACCGCCGGCTACATGTCTCCCGAGCAGGCCGCGGGGCGGCCGGCCGGCTTCCAGTCCGACCAGTTCTCCCTCGGCGCGATCCTCTATGAACTGGCGACGGGGAAGCGCGCGTTCGCACGTGCCACGTCGATTCAGACGCTCGCGGCGATCATCGAACAGGAGCCCGAGCCGCTCCACGAGGTGAACCCCGCGTTCCCGCCGCCGGCGCGATGGATCGTGGAGCGGTGCCTCGCGAAGCACCCCGCTGATCGGTACGCCTCCACGCTCGACCTGGCCCACGAGTTGCGCGCGCTCCGCGAGCACTTCACGGAGGCCGCATCCGGATCCGGCAGTGCCTCGGGTGAAACCGCTCCCCGCCCTGCCCCGCGCGACTGGGGGCGTGCGTGGCCAGTCGCCGCGGCCCTCCTCGCGGCGCTTTTGGCAGTACTCGCGGTACCACGTGTCAACGAGGCCGTCCGGACACGCCTCGGGTTGCTGCCCCTGCCCGCCGAGAAGCGGATCGCGGTGCTGCCCATCGTGTGCCGGGGCGGCCAGGACGCGGAACGGCAGGCGTGCGAGGGCATGCTCGACTTCCTGGTGATGAGGCTCGGAGAGCTGGAGCGGTTTCAGCGCGGTCTGGCGGTCCTGCCTGCCGTCGATGTCCGCCAGAGCGGGGTGACGACGGCGGACGGTGCCCGCAGCCGCCTCAACGCGACGCTGGCGGTGCAGGTGACGGCCGAACAGCAGGGAGGTCATGCGCTCCTCGGCGCGAGCCTCATCGACACCGCGCGGCTCAGGCAACTGCGCGGCGTCACGAAGAACGTGGCGACCGCCGACGTCTCGCTGCTCGACGAAGCGGTCAAGGCCGTGGTGAACATGCTGGATCTCGAGCTCGACGCCAACCAGCAGGCGGCCCTTCGCGCGGGCGGCTCGGGCGTCGCCTCGGCCGTGACGCTGTTCGCGCAGGCGCTCCAGGCCTCGCCGTACTTGACCGCGCGGACCGCGCTCGAGAAGTACGACCAGCAGCGCAGCCTCGAGCAGGCGATCGCGTACTTCAACCAGGCTCTCGAGCAGGACCATCGTTTCGCCCTCGCCCACGCCGGGCTCGGCGAGGCGTACCTCCGGCTCTACCGGCTGACGCGGCGGCCGGAGCACTTCGCCCTGGCGGAGCAGCACTGCCAGCGGGCGTTGGAACTCGACAAGCTCGTCGGGCAGGTGTGGCAGACCCTCGGCAACCTCCACACCGAGGGCGGCAAGGCCGACGAGGCCCTGAAGGACTTCGCCCGGGCCCTCGATCGCAACCCGCTCAGCGCCGAGGTATACCGGGATCTCGCCACGGCCTACCTGAGGCTGAACCGGCCGGCGGACGCCGGCGGCGCCTACCGGAAGGCGATCGAACTGCAACCGGCGTCGTGGTCGGTCTACAGCTACTACGGGGCGTTCCTCTACCGCCTGAACCGGTATCCCGAAGCCGAAGCGGCGTTCAAGCAGGGCCTGCAGCTCGCGCCCGAGAGCCCGCGCCTGTGGTCCGGCCTCGGCGGGGCTTACTATGCCCAGCGGCGCCAGGCCGACGCCGAAAAGGCCTTCACGAAGTCGATGTCCATCTACCCGTCCGGCGTGACGGCCTCGAACCTGGGCATGGTAAAGTTCGAGAAAAGCGAATACTCGGCGGCGGCCCGCGCCTTCGAGCAGGCGACGTCCCTCAGCCCGCGCGACTACCGGCTCTGGAGGAACCTCGGCTCGGCGTACTTCTGGGCTCCGGGAGAGCGCGATCGCGCGGCGAGCGCGTACCGTACCGCCATGGATCTCGGCGAGCAGGAACGGCAGATCGACCCTTCGAACGGACGGACCGTCGTCGAGATCGCCGATTGCGCCGTGATGCTCGGCGACAGGGCGAAGGCTCTTGCGCTGGTTGACGAGGCCCTTCGCCTCGCGCCGGGCGACAGCGAGGTGCACTACCGCGCCGCCGACGTCTTCGAGACGCTCGGCAATCGCGACGCGGCCTTGCGGTGGCTCGGTGAGGCGCTGCGCGCAGGGCGCCTTCGTTCCGACCTCGAACGATCACCGAGCTTCGCGCGCCTTCGAGCGGACCCACGCTACGGGAAGCTCATTGCCAGCCTGCCGCCGGCACAACACCACGAACCGCGGTAGGCGAAACTGGAAAGGAGCGAGTTCATGACAGGTAGGTACCACGCGTACATCCTCCAACTCGACGGCGCGCTGAAAGTCCGGCCGGCGGTGGCGAGCCTCGACAGCGCGACCTCTGTCGACGAACACGGCCGCGTCGTCTTCAGAATCCGAAACCTGACCGCCTACGAGGCGAAGTTGTGGATGACCTTCCCTCTGCCGATCGTAGAAGGGCACGTCCACGTTCCGCCGACGGGCGGCGTCACCCCACCGACCATCGCCAGGTCGGTTGCGGACGCTGCGGTTCCGCCGTCACCGGTCGTGATCCCCGCGGGCACTGTGGGGTCGGTCGAGGTTCCGGGCGGGGTCAGCGGTGTCTGCCGCTACGCGGTGACGTTGGAGATGAGGGGTGGAGGGGTCGTCCACGCGGCGGGAGAGTCGGATCCGGTGGTGATCGTCGATCCGTGACGCGGACGGCCGCGCGCCGGACCGCCGCGCCCTCGCCTGCGGGAAAGGGGGTGGCGGGGCGGGCCGGCGTGCGTTCGGTTCCCCTATCGGGTGTGTCTGGCTGAGTGTCCTGCCAGTGTGGTGGTGAGCACCTCTGCACCCGCCGCGCCACCTTGCTACCGGGTGTATCGGCAGAACGAGCGGGACCATCAGGTCGCGCGCCGGTGTACACTCTGTTCGACTCGCCGGGCGGCATTGGAGGCGTGCGATGCAGAAAGCGGCGGCGCTGGCCGCGATCATCTTGGCTGCCGGACTGGCCCGGGCGCCGGTTCGCGCGGCCGTCCCCCAGTCGGCCCGGCGCCCTGCCGCGCAGCCTGCTCCGCAGTCCGACCGGCTGGCATCGCTTCGGTCCCGCGCCGAAGGAGGTGATGCCGCGGCCCAGCTCAACCTCGGCCTCGTCTACGCCATCGGGCAGGGGGTGCCGAAGAACTACGAGGAGGCGGCTGCGTGGTACAGAAGGTCCGCCGAGCGGGGCAATGCGCTCGCCCAGCTGAACCTCGGCTGGTGCTACGCCCTCGGCCAGGGCGTGCCGCAGGACTACGCGCAGGCGGCCGCGTGGTACAGAAAGGCCGCCGACCAGGGCGAACCGACCGCGCAACTCAAACTTGGGTTGTTGTGCGCGTCGGGGGACGGCATCCCGCAGGACGACGCGGAGGCCGTCGCGTGGTACCGGAAGGCCTCCGACCAGGGCGAGCCGACCGCGCAGTTCAAACTTGGAATGGCCCTCGCGAACGGACGCGGCGTCGAGCGGGACGCGGCCCAGGCGGTCGCGTGCTTTCGCCGGGCCGCCGATCGCGGCAAGTCGGCTGCCCAGTTCATGCTGGGTGTGCTGTACGAGCACGGCCACGGCGTCGCGCAGAACCTGTCCGAGGCGGCCGCCTGGTACCGGCGCGCCGCCGAACAGGACGATGTGACGGCGCAGTTGAACCTCGGGGCCTGTTATGAACTCGGGCGTGGCGTGGCGCTTGACCTTGCCCAGGCGGTGGTGTGGTACCGGAAGGCCGCCGACCAGGGAGAGGCCCGGGCCCAATCGAACCTGGGGTATGCCTACGCGAACGGGCGGGGCGTCGAGCGCGACTACGCCCAGGCAGCGGCGTGGTACCGAAAGGCCGCCGACCAGGGAAACGCCTCGGCGCAGTACGACCTCGGCGAGTTGTACGCGCGCGGGCTCGGCGTGCCGTGCAATGTCGTCGAAGCGTACCGGTGGTTCAGCCTCGCCGCGTCCCGGGCGGCGTCAGCCGATGACAAGGCGGCCTTCGCCGAGTCGCGCGACCAGCTCGCGAAACAGATGACCACGGGCGGCCTCGTCGAGGCCCAGCGGCTGGTGCGGGAATGGCAGGCCGCCTTCGAGAACCGGCCCAAATGAACGAAGCGCCCGGCCACCGCCATACGGGTGGGCGGGCGCTTCGTGTCGCGACGTGACATCGCGACGAAGACGCTGAAGACGCGTGCGCGCGTCCCTTGCTTTCCGTGGCTGAGCAAGAACAGTGCCCGCAATTCCGGCGCTCACGGTGCGGGCCGAATCCCAACGTTCTCGCGCGTCGAGCGCTGCACGGCCGACGGAAGTCTGCTTCCGGGGTGACCCTTGTCCACCCGTTCTTCGATCGGCTGGACGGGACGCCCGTCGCGGCGTCAACGATCGAGGGCGAGCGGATTCAGCACGACGTGCTTGATGCGCTGGCGGTTCCACGTGTACGTGACGTGCACCAGTCCGTCGGCGGCCTGGATGACGGCCGGGTACGCGTAGCCATCCGGCACCGGCTGATCCTCGAGGACGGCCACATTCCTCCAGCACACGCCGTCCGCCGACACCGCGACGACGAGCGGGTACCGGGGGCCGCCGGATGACGCTCCGGGCGGCGGCGCGGAGTGGTTGTACACTAGCAGGTGGCGGCCGTCTTTCAGCGTGATCGCGTCGGTCCCGGCATTCGGGTTCGGGAGCCCCGTCGGTTCGAGTGCGCTCCACGTGGCGCCGCGGTCGAGCGACCACGACGCCGCCAGCACGCCGTTGCGAGTCCGTGCCAGCGCCTCGAGGCGTCCGTCGCGGTGGAACAGCACGCTGGGCTGGATGGCCTCGAGCCGCCACGGCCCCTTGTCGATCGGGCCCACGAACGTCCACGTCCGGCCGCGGTCCGTCGACCGTTCGAAGTGCGCGCGCCAGCCGGTCGTGTCGCTTTCGGTGCTCGACGGGCTCAGCCACGTGCCGTCGGCCAGGATGACGGGCTTGTTCTTGATGGGGCCGAGCAGCGGCGCCCTCAGCCGGCGGGCCTGGCTCCACGTGCGCCCGCCGTCCCGCGACGTCTTCACCATGCCCCACCACTCGCGGGGAGACGGCCCGACCTTGTAGAAGAGCATGAGCGGCTGTCCCGGCGGCGCGAAGAGGACCGGGTTCCACGTCGGATGGCGCGTCCCGCCGGCCTGCACGCCGTTTGCCACTTCGATCGGCGCGGTCCAGGCACCGGCCTCGAAGCGCGTCACCCAGATGCCGACGTCCGCCGCGCGCTCGCGCGTGCCTCCGAACCACGCCGCGACGAGGCGTCCCGGACCGATCTCGGCGATCGTCGACGCGTGGCACTGCGGGTACGGCGCGCCGTCGTTCAACACCTCCGCTTTCAGCACGGCGGGATGCGTGCCGGGAGGGGCGGCCGCCAGGAGCGCGGCGCCCGCCAGCGCGGCGGCCAACGTGAAGGCGGCAGCTCTCGGACGGGACGATTGCGGGGTCATGAACTCGGCTCCTTCGATGAGGGCGTGGGTCCGCCCCGCCCGACCGCCAGCCCGACGGCGAGCACGGCCACGGTCCCGAACACGATGACGAGGAACTCGTGGAAGGGGCTGCGCCACGCCGAGGGCACCGAGGTCCACCGCGGCGACACCGTCATCCAGAGGATCAGCGCGATGCCGGTGCCCACGCCGGCCATCGCGGCGCGGTTGCCGGTGCGCCGCGACAGGAATCCCAGCAGGAACAGTCCCAGCGTCCCGCCGCCGAAGATGCCGGCGAGCGCCCACCAGGCATCGAGCGCGCTTCTGACCGTCGTCATCGCGATCGCGGCGCCCGTGCCGGCCAGGCCCCACACGACGGTCGTCCATCGGAGCAGCCGCATGGACTGGCGCTCGTCCGCGTGCCGGTTGACGTAGCGCCGGTAGTAGTCGTTGAGGATGATCGTCGCCGAGGAGTTCAGGCTCGTGGACACGGTGCTCATCGCGGCCGCGAAGATCGCGGCGATGAGCAGGCCGGTGATGCCCGGGGGCAAGGCGGTCACGATGAACCAGGGAAACACCGAGTCCGCCTTGGCGGGATCGCGATACGCGGCCGGGAGCGCGTCAGGGCTTGCCGCGTAGTAGGCGAAGAGCGCGGTACCGATGAACAGGAACACCGCCGAGAGCGGCACGTACGTGAGGCCGCCCAGCCAGACGCTCTTGCGCGCCTCGGCGTCGCTCTTCGAGGCGATGTAGCGCTGCACGTAGTTCTGGTCGATGCCGAAGTTCTGGAGGTTGATCACCAGGCCGTAGACGAGCACCACCCAGAAGGTCGGCTCGCGGAGGCCGGGGCCGAAGCTGCCGAGGCTGAACTTGTGATGGGCCGCGGCGATCCGGAACAGCTGCCCGAAGCCCTCGGGCAGCGCGCCGATCATCAACGCGGCGCAGACGACGGCGCCGGCGACGAGGACGGCCGTCTGGATCGCGTCGGTGTAAATCACGGCGACGATGCCGCCGACGAGCGCGTACGCGGTGACGGACACGCCGGTGACGAGAATGACCGCGCGGATGTCCCAGCCGAGCAGAACGCCCAAGGGCAGCGCCATCAGGTACATCACCGTGCCCATCCGGGCGAGCTGGGTCAGCAGGTAGCACAGGCTGGCGTAGGCCCGGGCCCACGGGCCGAACCGGCTCTCGAGGTGCTGGTAGGCCGACACGTACGCGCTTCTCCGGTAGAAGGGGAGGAACCACGTCACGGAGATCCAGGCGGCGAGCGGCAGCGAGAGGCTGAAGACGAAGGCGTTCCAGTTCGACGCGTACGCTTTCGCTGGCAGCGCCAGGAACGTGATGCTGCTGATGTAGGTGCCGAGGATCGACAGCCCGGTCAGCCAGCCAGGCAGGCTGCGGTCGGCCGCGGTGAAGCCCTCGACCGATCGGCTCCGGCGCGAGAACGCGAAGCCCAAGGCCAGGGTCGCGAGGAAGTAGCCCGCCAGCACGGCGAGATCGAGGCCGGTGAAGTGCGCGGACGTGGCCGCGACGCCTCTCATCGGCGAGAGTGTACGCCAAAGCCCCCCGAACCCGGAATCCCGCCCTTCGACGGCGCTCAGGGCGGCCCTGAGCTGGTCGAAGGGTCGAACCCCGAAACCTGAGTTCCGGATTCCGGGTAGAATCCATCGGTCACGCTGCGCTGTCCGCGCGTCGGGTCGCGCGCCGGGCGGGACAGGAGGATTCGTCATGCGCATCAACGATCGGCTGTGGATCGCAGGTCTGGCGCTCGCCCTCGCCGCCGGCGGCCCGGCGGCGGCAGCACGGGCTGGCGGAGGCCAGGCGGCAGCGGCCGCCAGCGCGCCCCTCAACATCATCGTCTTCGGGGCCCATCCCGATGACTGCGACATCCGCGCGGGCGGGACGGCCGCGAAGTGGGTGGCTGCCGGCCACCGCGTCCGCTTCGTGTCGGTGACCAACGGCGATGCCGGCCACCAGTCGCAGGGCGGCGGCGCGCTCGGGGCGCGGCGCCGGGCTGAGGCGCAGGAAGCCGGGCGGCGCGTCGGCGTCGAGTACGTCGTCCTGGACAACCACGACGGCGAGCTCATGCCGACCCTCGAGAACCGCGAGCAGATCATCCGCCTCATCCGCCAGTGGAAGGCCGACCTCGTGATCGGGCCGCGCACGAACGATTACCATCCCGACCACCGCTACACCGGCATCCTGCTGCAGGATGCCGCCTTCATGGTGACCGTGCCGAACGTGGCGCCCGACACGCCGGCCCTGCGCGCGAACCCGGTGTTCATGTACTCCGAGGACGGGTTCCAGAAGCCCAACCCGTTCGCCCCGGACGTGGCCGTGTCCATCGACGACACGTACGACAAGAAGATCGACATGATCGATGCGCACGTCTCGCAGGTCTACGAGTGGCTGCCCTGGCTGGCCGGCCGCCTCGACGAGGTGCCGAAGGACCCGGCGGCGCGGCGGGCGTGGACCGCGACGCAGCGCCAGGGCCGCATCAGCCCCGCGGTGCGCGCGCTGCTGGTGAAGGTCTACGGGCCCGACGCGGGCGCGACGGTACGGCACGCGGAGGCGTTCGAGGTCTGCGAGTACGGCCGCCGGCCGAGCCAGGCGGACCTCATGCGGCTGTTCCCGTTCCTGCCGAGATAGTCGCGGCGCGATCGTCAGGGCCGCGGCCGTGACCGCGGCCCGGCGGCGCCTTTCAGGGGCGCGCGACCGCGCGCCGTTCACGAGCGACTCCGCCCATGCCCGAGACTCCGCAGACGCCCGCCCTCGTCCGGCGCTTCGGCCTGCTGCAGGCCACCGCGCTCAACATGTCGAACATGATCGGCATCGGGCCGTTCATCACGATCCCGCTGCTGATGACGGCCATGGGCGGGCCGCAGGCGCTCGTCGGCTGGGTGATCGCCCTCGTCATCGTCATCGCCGACGGCCTGGTGTGGAGTGAACTGGGCGCGGCCATGCCCGGGTCCGGCGGGTCCTATCGGTACCTTCGCGACGGCTTCGGCCGGGAGCGATGGGGCCGCATGGTCGCGTTCCTGTTCATCTGGCAGTTCATCCTGAGCGGGCCGCTCGAGATCGCGTCGGGGTACATCGGGTTCGCGCGCTACCTGCGGTACGTGTGGCCCGGGCTGGCGCAGGGCGGGACCATCCTGGTCGCGATGGCCGTGGGCGCGGTGAACATCGCGCTTCTCTATCGGCAGATCGGATCGATCGGCAGACTGACGGTCAGCCTCTGGATCGGTACGCTCCTCACCACCCTGGCCGTGATCGTCACGGGCGCCCTGCACTTCAACGCGGCGGTGGCCTTCGACGTGCCGCCCGGCGGGTTCTCGTTCTCCGTCGGCTTCCTGTTCGGCCTCGGAGCGGCGTCGCGGGTGGGAATCTACGACTACCTCGGCTACTACAACGTGGCCTATATCGGCGACGAGGTGAAGGACCCCGGCCGGGTCATTCCACGATCGATCCTGATCAGCGTGGTCGCCGTGGCGGTGATCTACATCGGGATCAACCTCTCGATCCTCGGGGTGGTGCCGTGGCGCGAGTTCGTGCCCGCCGCGGCGCACCCCGAGTCGGACTTCATCGTCTCGAGCTTCATGGAGCGCGTCTATGGGGCGCGGATCGCGACGCTGTTCACGGCCCTCGTGCTCTGGACCGCGTTCGGATCCGTGTTCGCGCTGCTGCTGGGCTACTCGCGGATCCCGTACGCGGCCGCCGTCGACGGGACCTTCTTCAAGGCGTTCGCCCGGCTGCACCCGACGAAGCGTTTCCCGCACGTCTCGCTGCTGCTCATCGGGATCATCGCCATGGCCGCCAGCTCGCTGTCGCTGGGGATGGTGATCGACGCGCTGATTACGACGCGCATCCTGGTGCAGTTCATCGGCCAGATCGTGGCGCTGACCCTGTTGCGCCGGCAGGCCCCCGAGATGCCGCGGCCGTTCCGCGTCTGGCTCTACCCGCTGCCGAACCTGGTGGCGCTCTTCGGCTGGATCTTCCTGTTCGCAACCTCGGGCTGGCAGGTCATTGCCTTCGGGCTCGGCACGCTGCTCGTCGGGATGGCGGTGTTCTTCGCGTGGTCGCGCTGGACCGGCCGGTGGCCGTTCGTCGCGGGCGCGCCCGTCCGGTAGAATGCGTGGGATGGTGCATCACGTCGCCGTGCTGTTGCCGGCAGCGCTCACCCTCTCCGTCGTCCTTCCCGGACCCGCCGCCGCGCAAGCCGGGCCTCCGATCCGCGAGGTGACGGCGGTTCGCGCGGTGGCGGCGCCGGTCATCGACGGCCGCCTCGACGACCCGGTCTGGCAGACGGCACCGCCGGTGTCGGGATTCGTGCAGCGCGATCCGGACGAGGGCGCGCCCGCCACCGAGGAGACGCGCGTGCGCATCGCGTACGACGATGGCGCGCTCTACGTGGCCGGGCACCTGCTGGATCGCGACCCGCAGGCGATCGTGCGCCAGCTCTCGCGCCGCGACGCCTCGGTCGAGGCCGACGGTTTCGTCGTCTATCTCGATGCGCACAACGACAAGCTGACCGGCGCGCAGTTTGCCGTGTCGGCCGCCGGCGTCCAGCGCGACGCGCTCATCTACAACGACAGCTTCCTCGATTCGACGTGGGACGCCGTGTGGGAGTCCGCCGTCGCCACGGGCCCGGACGGCTGGACCGTCGAAATGCGCATTCCGCTCTCGCAGCTTCGCTTTCCGAAGGCCGACCGCTACACGTGGGGCATCAACGTGCAACGCATCATCCAGCGGCGGAACGAGGCGGACTGGCTGCAACTCGTGCGGAAGAACGAATCCGGTCTGGCCTCGAGGATGGCGCGCCTCGACGGGATCGAGGGTATACACCCGTCTTCCACGCTGCAGCTGAGGCCGTATGCCACGGCCCGCGGCGAGTTCATCCGGCCGGCCGCCGGCTCGCCGTTCAACGACGGGTCCCGCGCCTTCGCGTCCGGCGGCCTCGACCTCAAGTACGGCGTGTCGAGCAGCCTGACGCTCGACGCGGCCTTCAACCCGGACTTCGGCCAGGTCGAGGTAGATCCGGCGGTCGTCAATCTCACGCAGTTCGAGACGTTCTTCGAGGAGCGGCGCCCGTTCTTCACCGAGGGCGCCAAGGTCTTCGGCAATTTCGGCAAGAGCGGCGCCAGCGAGACGTGGGGCTTCTTCCGGCCCGAGCCCACGCTCTTCTACAGCCGGCGAATCGGGCGGGCTCCGCAGGTGACCGCCAGCGGCACCTTCGTCGATGCGCCCGCATACACCACGATCCTGGGCGCGGCGAAGCTGGTCGGCCGCACGAAGTCCGGCTGGACGATTGGCGCCCTGGAGGCCGTGACCGGACGCGAGCGTGCCGACGTCTCGAACGGCGTGACGACCGCGAGGCCCGACGTCGAACCCCTCACGAACTACGGGGTGTTCCGCGCCCAGCGCGAGCTCGGCCGCCGCGGCGCCATCGGCATCCTCGGCACGTCCGTGGTCCGCGATCTGAACGATCCCGCGCTCGCGGCCGTCCTCACCGATCGGGCCACGATGCTCGGCGTCGACGGTCACGTGTTCCTGGACAGCGCACGCAAATGGGTGTTCCACGGTGGCATCGCGGGCAGCTGGGTCCACGGCACGACGGCCGCCATTACGCGGCTGCAGAAAGCGGAGCAGCGGTACGACCAGCGCCCCGACGCGCCGCACGTGAGCCTGGACCCGAACGCCACCAGCATGTCCGGCTGGACCGGGCAGGCCAACCTGAACCGCAACAGCGGCAACGTGACGGTGAACCTCGGCATCTGGGGCATGAGCCCGGGCCTGGAGGTCAACGACGCGGGCTACGCGACGCAGACCGACCGCGCCGGGGCCCACGCGATGGTGCAGTGGCGCAAGCTGACGCCCGGCCGGTGGACGCGCGAGCGGACCTGGTGGGTGTCGAAGTGGTGGACCTGGAACTACGGGAACGAGTCCCAGGGCGACGGCTGGCAGACACAGGCCACCGTCCAGTTCCGCAACTTCTGGCGGTCCGCGGCGCTCTTCACGTACGCGACGCGCGTGTGGGACGACAAGCTCACCCGCGGCGGGCCGACCGTCATTCGGCCGGGCAGCCGGGGGATCACGGTGTCGACGACCAGCGACACGCGCCGCCCGCTGGCATTCTCGGCGGCCTACGCGTACACCGACAAGGAATTCCGCGCCGAATCCCATGTGGGGGAGCTCCAGCTGGTCTGGCGCCCGCTGCCGGCGCTCACCGTCACCACGGGGCCGTCGATCTCCCACAGCATCGTGGCCGCGCAGTACCTCGCGACCGTGACAGACGCCCTCGCCACCCGGACCTTCGGCAAGCGGTACGTGTTCGCCGGGCTCAATCAGGACCAGGTCTCGATGACGACGCGCATCAACGTCGTCACGTCGCCGCGCACGTCGCTCCAGATCTACCTGCAGCAGCTTGTCTCGGCTGCCGCTTACGGCGCCGTCAAGGAGGTGTACGCCCCGCGTACGTTCGACTTCGTGCGCTATGGCGTCGATGCCGGTACCATCAGCGGATCGGGCAGCCTGCTCACCATCGACCCGGACGGCGCTGGCTCCGCCAGCCCGTTCTCGATCGCGAAGCCCGACTTCAACCTGCGCTCGCTGAAGGCGAACGCCATCTTCCGGTGGGAGTTCCGTCCCGGCTCCTCGCTGTTCGTGGTCTGGACGCAGCAGCGCCGCGACAGGATCCCCGACGGGTCCTTCGACCTCTCGTCGGACGCGTCGCACCTGTTCACGACGCGCCCCGACAACGTGTTCCTGGTGAAGGTGAGCTACTGGATCGGCGCCCACCGCTGAGATCCCGGGGTCCGCCCCCGAGCTTCCCGGGCTACGCCCAACTCGGGTACTTGAACAGCGGCGTCGTCTTGAGCGCCCGCTCCTTGATCGCCACGACGTCCTGGTTCGACAGGGGCGAGAAGCGCAGCCCCAGCCCGAGCGCCATCTTGAACAGGGTCTCGTCACCGGGCGGAACGGCGGCGGTCACCGGGTGCGAGAGCGTGAACCGGAGCCCCATCAACGCGTCCTCGGGATCCACGAGCGGCTCGTACCAGCACTTCGGGTACCGATCCCGCTTTGCCCCTTGGGGCCACGGCCCTTTCGCCATCGCCTTGAGCGCCAGGATGCCCATCCGCTTCGCCTGCGCGGCGGCCAGCACCTGGGGCCCGAACGCCCCCGCGTGCCACGTCGCGAAATTGGTGGGGAAGAGGATGGTGTCGAAGTCGAACGTGCCGATGAGCGCCATGGCCGCTTCGACCGTGTGCGCCGAGAACCCGAGGAACCGGACCTTGCCGGCCTTACGCGCGGCCACGAACGTTTCGATCGCGCCGTCGGGCGCGACGATCTGCTCGACATCCTGCGACGTCGTCACCGCGTGGAGTTGGTACAGATCGACATGATCCGTCCGCAGCTTCCGGAGTGACTCTTCGAGTTCCCGTGCCGACCCCGCCTTGCTCCGCTCCGTCGTCTTGCAGGCGAGAAAGACCCCTTTGCGGTACGGCTCCAGCGCCGGCCCGAGCATGTCCTGGGCGTTCCCGTACGTGGGGGCCACGTCGAAGTAGTTGACCCCATGGTCGATGGCCTCGGCCACGCGGTTCGACGCCTCCTGCGCGGTCGCGTTCATGACGACGATGCCGCCGAAACCGATGATCGAGAGCCGTTCTCCCGTGCGTCCGAGCGCCCGGCGCTCCAGCTTTCCGGGTTCGAGGATGCGCTCCATGCCGGCCAGCGACGCCGGGAAGCAGGCGATGAGCGATGCGGCCGATCCCTTCATGATGAACTCGCGGCGATCCATGGTGTGTTCCTCACGGCCGCTCTCCGCGGCCCGAACGGCAGCGATCATATACCAGCCCCGGCCGCCCCTGCGGCCTCGGGCTCGCGTGGCGGCGGCCGGCGCGCTATCATCCGCGGCATGACTTCTCCGACTTCGGCGGCCGGTCCCTCAGCCAGCCTCGGCGCCCCGCCCGCGCCGCCGCGTCTCGCCTCCCTCGACGCCTACCGCGGCGTCGTCATGTTCCTGATGATGGCCGAGGTGCTCCGCCTCGCCGCGGTCGCCGCAGCCGTGCCGGGCAGCGCGCTCTGGAGCTTCCTCGCGTTCCACCAGACGCACGCGCCCTGGATAGGCTGTTCGCTTCACGACCTGATCCAGCCGTCGTTCTCGTTCATGGTCGGCGTCGCCTGCCGTTCTCGATGGCGAGCCGGTTCGCGCGCGGCCAGACGAAGTCGTTCATGACGCTCCACGCGTTCTGGCGCGCGCTCATCCTCGTCGCCCTCGGCGTCTTCCTGCGGTCGATCGGCCGCGACTTCACCCGCTTCACCTTCGAGGACACGCTGACCCAGATCGGCCTCGGCTACGGCGTGCTGTTCCTGCTGGGCTTCCGGCACGACGCGGGATGCCTGGATCGCTCTCGCGCTGATCCTCGTGGGCTACTGGGCGGCCTTTGCCCTCTATCCGCTCCCCGGGCCCGATTTCGACTGGAAGGCCGTCGGCGTGACGGCGGACTGGCGCATACAACTGACCAGGGCTTCGCCGCGCACTGGAACAAGAACACGCAATCTCGCCTGGGCGTTCGACACCTGGTTCCTGAACCTCTTCCCGCGCGACGGCTGGTTCGCCTTCAACGGCGGCGGCTACGCGACCCTCAGCTTCATCCCGACGCTCGGCACCATGATCCTCGGTCTGATCGCCGGCGGCGTCCTGCGCAGCGAGCGCACGCCCTGGGCAAGCGGCTGACCTGGCTCGTGGCGGCCGGCGTGATCGGCATTGCCGCCGGCTGGCTGCTGGATGCGGCCGGCATCTGCCCGTCGGTGAAGCGCATCTGGACGCCCAGTTGGACGCTGTTCAGCGGCGGCTGGTGCTTCCTGCTGCTGGCGGCCTTCTATGCGGTCATGGACGTCGTCGGGTGGCGCAAGCCGGCGTTCCCGCTCGTCGTGATCGGCATGAACTCGATCGCGGCCTACATAATCGCCCACCTCTTCGAGGACTTCATCGGCAGCACGCTTCGCACGCATCTCGGCGCCGGTTTCTTCACGGCCTTTGGCGCCGCGTATGAACCGTTTGTCCTTGGCTCGTTCATCCTGGCCGCCTACTGGCTGATCCTGTGGTGGATGTATCGACGGAGGCTCTTCCTCAGAATCTGAGCCCGACGTCCGGAGGATTCCATGCGCGCAGTGCGATCATTCCTGTTCCTTTTCCTGCTCGTGGCGCCGTGCGGCGCCGGGGCCCAGTCGGCCGTCACGCCGGGCCAGGTCCTCCACCTGTTCGACGGGAAGACGCTCGACGCCTTCTATCCATGGGTCGTCGACACTCACCGCGAGGACCCGCTCCGGGTCTTCACCGTCGTGGACCAGGTGGACGGCGCCCCGGCCATCCGCGTCAGCGGCGAGCGATGGGGCGGTCTCGTCACGCGCGAGGCGTACCGCGACTACCACCTCATCGTCGAGTTCCGCTGGGGCCTCGCGACCTGGGGCCAACGCAAGAACGCGGCCCGTGACAGCGGCGTCCTCATCCACGGTCAGGGACCTGAGGGCAACACCGGCAAGGACTTCAACGGGGCCTGGATGCGCTCGGTCGAAGCCCAGGTCATCGAGGGCGGCGTTGGCGACTTCATCCTCGTGGCCGGCTTCGATGCCGACGGGACACGGCTCCAGCCGAGCATGGCGGCGAAGTCCCGCAAGGATCGGGACGGGGAGTCTGTCTTCGACCCGGCGGGCGAGGCCCGCGACTTCGGCAGCGGCCGCATCAACTGGTACGGCCGCGACGTCGACTGGAAGGACACGCTCGGCTTCCGCGGACGGGACGACGTCGAGAGCCCCTCTGGACAGTGGACGCGCCTGGAGGTCATCGCCAGCGGCGACCGCGTCACCAATATGGTGAACGGGAAGGTCGTGAACGAAGGGTTCCGGTCGAGCCTGACCGAGGGGAAGATCCTGATCCAGTCGGAGGGCGCCGAGATCTACTTCCGCCGCATCGACCTGGAGCCGCTGACGGCGAAGTGACGGGGAAGCCGGGGTTGCAGCCCCGGCCTCCATCGTGCGCGTCAACGTCGGCCCGCACGGGCCGACCCGTCGACTACTTGAACTGGGTGAAGTCGATTTTCGGATCGTAGACGTCCGTCGACTTCAGCAGTTCGTCCCACGTGACCTCGCGCCCGAGCTGGGCGGCCGTCCGGCCGAGGATCGAGGAGAGTGCCGACTCCGCGCCCATGGCCGCCTCGTTCAGCAGGTTCCCGCTGACGATGCTGCCGATAAACGCGTTCTGCTTGTTGGCGTCGGCGTCGTCGAGGGCGCCCTTGAACTGGCCAGTGACGGCGGCCTGCTGGTCAACGGCCTGCGGACGGCCCAGCCCCGGGTACTCCCAGACCGTGTCGCCCGAAATGCGAACCGGCGCGTCGTACCGCGCTTCGGCGATCCCGCGTGTGCCGTAGTACTGCATCCCGACGCCCCAGGCGGCCTTGCCGTACTGCGTCGAGGCGAAGCTCACGGGGACGTCGTTCGGATACGTGAACACACAGTTGAAGTGGCTCGAGCAGTCGCCCGGGTCCGTCCGCCCCGCCCGGCCGCTCTTGCCATAGGCCCTGACGGGATGGCCGGCGAGAAGCCAGTTGGTGCAGTCGATGATGTGGCAGTTCTGCTCGACGATGATGTCGCCTGAGAGGCTCTTCTCCCAGATCCAGTTCCTCAGGCGCCGCTCGTCAGGCGACTTGTCGGCAAACGGCGGCTTGTTGATGTTGGAGGCGAAGTAGTGGATCTCTCCCGACACCGGCGCGCCGATCTGTCCCTCGCGGATGCGCTTCTCGAGCAGCACGTACGGCGACGCATACCGAATCTGGAACCCGACCGCGAGGCTCTGTTTGCCCTTGACCTTCTCGCCAAGGGCCATGACCTTCTTGCATCCCGCGACGTCGACGCCGACGGGCTTCTCGAGGTAGATGTGCTTGCCGGCGGCGATGGCCGCCTCGAGGTGCGCCGGGTGGAAGTACGGCGGCGTGGCGATGTACACGGCGTCGATGTCCTTCGACGCAAAGAGCTGCTGGTAGGCGTTGACGCCCTTGAACGTGCTGCCGATCAAGGGTTTCCCGAGCTTCGCGCTGACGGCGTCGAGCGCCGCCTTGCCGGCGTCCACCTGGTCCTGGAAGATGTCCCCGACCGCGGTGACGACGGCACTGGTGTTCTGGAGGAACGACCTGGTGACGGCGGTGCCGCGGCCCCCGCAGCCGAGCAGGCCGAGCCGGATCGCCGAATTGGCCTGCGTCCCGAAGACCGTGCCGGGCTTCAGGATCGTAAAGCCGGCGGTCGCGGCGGCGGCCACGCCCACGAACTCGCGGCGCGTGACCCTGTTGTCCTTGGAGTCGCTCATCAGTCCCTCTCCTTCGTATGACGCCGGGCGGTGCCGGCCGCGCCCTGCGTCGTGCGGACGCGTCGCTGCGCGGCTCCCGGCTAGTTCCGAGAGTGATTCTATACCCGTATCCGGTTGGCGGGCTTGAGTCGGGCCGAAGGACGGAGTACGCTGCCGCAGCGAGGGAGGGCTTCATGACAACGATCGATCGGCGTGCGTTCCTGGGAATGGCGACTGCGGTATCGGCGTTGGCGGCCATCCGGCCGCGGACGGCGGCCGCGGCCACTGCGCCGACGGCAGCCCCGGCGGCGGCGGGCCTGAAGAAGGCCGTGTACGTGAGCATGCTCCCGAAGGAGCTCGGCTACCTGGACAAATTCCGCCTGGCGATTGACGTGGGGTTCGAAGGCATCGAAATCGGCACCATCGCCGACGCGGCCGTGGCCGCCGAGATCAAGGAGGCGTCGGCGAAGACGGGCCTCACGATCCACTCGGTGATGAACGCCGATCACTGGCGCTACCCGCTGTCGAGCGCGGATCCGGAGGTCGTGACGAAGAGCGTCGCCGGCATGGAGACGTCGCTCCGCAACGCGAAGACCTGGGGCGCCGGGGCGGTACTGCTCGTGCCCGGGGTCGTGAACGCCGAGACCTCCTACAAGGACGCGTGGACCCGGTCGCAGAAGGTGATCAAGGAGCGCATCCTCCCGCTCGCGCAGGAACTGAAGGTCGCGATCGGGATGGAAGAGGTCTGGAACAAGTTCATCCTGAGCCCCCTCGAGATGGCCCGGTACGTCGACGAGTTCCAGTCGCCCTGGGTGAAGGCCTATCTCGACGTGGGCAACATGCTGTTCTACGGCTTCCCGCAGGACTGGATCCGCACCCTTGGGCCGCGGATCGTCCGCGTCCACGTGAAGGACTTCAAGCTGGATCGTGGGAAGGGGCAGTTCTTCTGGAGGAATCTGGGGGAGGGGGACGTCGACTGGGTGGAAGTGCGGAAGGCGCTCGCCGACGCCAAGTACGAGGGGTGGGTCACGACCGAGATCAGCGGCGGCGACGCGGCGTACTTGAAGGACGTCGTGGCGCGCCTGGACCGGATCTTCGCCGGCGAGAAACCAGTCGTGGCGCCCGCCGCGCCGGGTCTGTAAGCGGGAATGGGGGTTGGGGAACCCCGCTGCCGTTCCCCAGCCCCCAGCCCCCAGCTTCTACAGCGCCGCGAGCACTTCCTTCTGCAGCCACTTCGTGCCCTCGATGCCGTCCATCGGGCCGTTCTCCCACTCGAGGGCGATGGTGCCCTTGAAGCGGTGTGCGTTCAGGATGCGCACGCTGCGCTGCACGTCGTTCCAGTCCTTCTCGGGCGTCTTCCAGCGATCCCAGTACTTTGCGTGGACGTGGGAGAAAGTGTAGGGCATGACCGCCTCGAGGCCGTGGAACAGGTGGTACTCGTTCTCCCAGTTGCAGAAGTCCGGCGTGCACTCGCAGTAGGGGTGGTTCACCTCGTCCATGATGATGCGGATGTTCATCGGGTTGGCGCAGAGGCCCCAGTGGTTCTCGATGGTGATCTTCACGCCGGCCTTCGCGCCGTAGTCCGCCAGTTCCTTGAACGACTCGATGCACTTCTTCAGGTAGACGACGATCTTCTCGTTCTTCGGGTAGCCGGTGGCATGGTCCTCGGCCTCGGGCATGATCCGCCCGATGGCCGTGCCGGTGTTCGCCCGCATCGTTTTGGCGCCGACGACCGCCGCCACGTCCATCCACAACTTCGCAACCCGGATTCCTTCCCGGCGTTTTGCGTCGTCGGGATCCGCCAGGAACTGGGGCGCGTTGTTGGAGAGGTGCGCGCACACGCACTTCTCGTTGGCGATGATGGAGGCCAGCTTCTCCACCCACTTCTTCGACGCCGGCGCCGCAGGATCCCAGCGCCGCATCGTGAACGGCTTGCCGCCCCGGTCGATGGTCGTTTCCGTGTATTGCGCCGCGTCGGACGGATCCCCGAAGACGTCGGACCACAGATCAAGGTGGTAGACGCCGGGGAAGTAGTCCTTCGTCCATCTCGGGAGATCGAGCATCGTGATCTCGCCGTACTTCTTCCGCAGGCCGGCCGTCTCCTCGTTCGGCGTGCCCCGGCCGTAGGTCTTGAACAGGTGCCGCTGGGGCCAGCACGTCATCGCGAGGCGCGACATCTTCTCCGGCTCGGTCAGCTGGCGCGTGACGGAACTCTGTCCCGACACGGACTCCGTCAGCAGGGCTCCGGCGGCTGCGACGCCGAGCCCCGCCTTCCGCAGAAAGTCGCGGCGATCGGTGCTGGATGGCTGCTCAGAATTCATGAATCCTCCTGTCACTCAGAGGGCTGTTGTGACCATCGTACACCAGCAGCGCCTCCCTCTGTCGTGGCGTGTCGCCGGTCCCGCGGTGCCGTCTGGCGCCGTCGTGGATGCAACACCGCGCCGCCCCGCACTATACTGGCGGGCGTCCGGCCGCCCGCGTGAGGCGGCTCAGATGGGGCTCATAGGAGACGCCATGACGACGACGGCTTCGACGATCATCTGGACCCAGATAGACGAGGCGCCCGCGCTCGCCAGCTATTCGCTGCTGCCGATCGTGCGGGCGTTCGTGAAAGGCACGGGCGTCTCGGTCGAGACCCGTGATATCTCCCTCGCCGGCCGCATCATCGCCGCCTTCCCGGAACGCCTGACCGAGGCGCAGCGTGTCCCGGACGCGCTGGCGCAACTCGGCGAACTGACCCATCAGCCCGAGGCCAATATCATCAAGCTGCCCAACATCTCGGCCTCGATCCCGCAGCTCATGGAAGCCATCAAGGAACTCCGCTCGAGCGGCTACGACGTCCCCGAGTACCCCGAGGCTCCGGAGGAAGAGGGTGGGAAGGCCATCCAGGCCCGTTACGCGAAGATCCTGGGCAGCGCGGTCAACCCCGTCCTGCGCGAGGGCAACTCCGACCGGCGGTGCCCGCTCTCGGTGAAGGCGTTTTCGAGGAAGCACCCGCACAAGCTCGGCGCGTGGTCCGCCGCCTCGAAGACGCGCGTCGCGCACATGTCAGACGGTGACTTCTACGGCAGCGAGAACTCGGTGACGATCGGGCGGGCCACGAAGGTCCGCTATGAATTCGTGGGGGCCGATGGCGCGGTGACCGTCCTCAAGCAGCAGCTGGCCCTCCTCGCCGGCGAGATCCTCGACACGTCCGTGATGCACGTGAGGGAGCTGCGGCGTTTCTACGACGCGCAGATCGACGCGGCGAAGCAGGAAGGCCTGCTGCTGTCGCTGCACCTCAAGGCGACCATGATGAAAGTGTCGGACCCGGTCATGTTCGGCCACGCCGTCAGTGTCTTCTTCACGGACGTGTTCGGGAAGCATGCCGCGACGTTCCGTGAGCTCGGCGTGAACCCGAACAACGGGCTGGGCGACCTCTACGCCAAGATCCAGGCGCTGCCGCCGGACCAGCGGGCGGAGATCGACGCCGACATCTCGGCCGTCTACGCGTCCCATCCGCCGCTCGCGATGGTGGACTCGGCTCGCGGGATCACGAACCTCCACGTTCCGAACGACATCATCGTCGACGCCTCGATGCCCGTCGTCGTGCGCGAGTCCGGCCGGATGTGGGGCCCGGACGGCCAGCTCCACGACACCCTGGCGATGATCCCCGACCGCTGCTACGCCACCATCTACCAGACCGTGTTCGAGGACTGCAGGGCGCACGGCGCGTTCGACCCGGCGACCATGGGTTCGGTGCCCAATGTCGGCCTGATGGCGCAGAAGGCCGAGGAGTACGGGTCGCACGACAAAACGTTCATCGCGCCCGGTCCCGGGACGATTCGCGTGGTCGAAGACTCGACGGGCACGGCGCTGCTGGCGCAGACGGTGGAGGCAGGCGACATCTTCCGATCCTGCCAGACCAAGGACGCCGCCGTCCGCGACTGGGTGAAGCTCGCGGTGCGGCGGGCCAGGGCCACCGGCGCGCCCGCCGTCTTCTGGCTCGACCGGAACCGCGCCCACGATACCCAGATCATCGCGAAGGTCGAAACGTACGTGAAGGAGATCGACACGGCCGGCCTCGAGATCCGCATCCTGGCCCCCGTCGACGCGATGCAGTACTCGCTCGATCGGATCCGCAAGGGCCTGGACACCATCTCCGTCACGGGCAACGTCCTGCGAGACTACCTGACGGATCTCTTCCCGATTCTCGAGATCGGCACGTCCGCGAAGATGCTGTCCATCGTGCCGCTGCTCGGCGGCGGCGGGCTGTTCGAGACGGGAGCGGGCGGCTCGGCTCCCAAGCACGTGCAGCAGTTCCAGAAAGAGGGGTACTTCCGCTGGGACTCGCTCGGTGAGTTCTCGGCCCTGGCCGCCTCGCTGGAGCACATCGGGAGCACGTTCGGAAATGCGCGCGCCGCGCTCCTGGCCGAGACCCTCGACCAGGCCATCGGCACGTTCCTCGACACCAACAAGTCGCCGGCCCGCAAGGTGGGGCAGATCGATAACCGCGGCAGCCACTTCTACCTGGCGAGGTACTGGGCGGAGGCGCTCGCCGCGCAGTCGAAGGACCGGGACCTGCAGGTCCGCTTCGAGCCGGTCGCCAGACAGTTGGCGGACCATGAGGCGGCGATCAACGCCGAACTGATCGGTGCCCAGGGCAAGCCGGTCGACATGGGCGGCTACTACCGTCCGGATCCGGCGAAGGTGGCGGCCGCGATGCGCCCCAGCCCGACGTTGAACGCGATCATCGACGGCCTCTCGTAGGGTACCGGCCCGGACCGAGGTGGGTGGCTGACGCCGAGTGCTCAGGCGCCGAGAACCGGCGGCGGCGATCCAACGGGTGTCTGCCTGCGGCGCGTGAGGCGGCGGATCAGCAGAAAGCCGAGGAAGAACGCCAGAATCACGCCGACGAGCGCGAACACCGGGAAGAGCACCGAGACCAGGCTGATGACCGAAGCCCCGGCCAGTTCGGCGGTGGCCACGACGGGGTTGCCGAGGCCGGCAGTCGCGGCGCCCGAGGCCGCGCGCAGCGACACCGTGGATCCTTGAACGAGCGCGGCGATGCCGCCGCCGCCGATGATCATGGCCGTCCATTTCACGAGCGGCGGCAAGTCGGTCAGGACCGACCCGCTCGTCACGATCCCCGCGATGACGGCGGACGGAGTCGCCACCGCGTCGAGTGCGTGGTCCACCCAGGGAATGTAGTAGCCCAGCACTTCGAGCGCCGTCGCGCAGGCGAAGGCGACCAGCGCCGGCGTCGAGCCCATCCACTGCCAACCGCTGGCGAGCGGCACGACGCCAAAGTGCGCCCCCGCGCTGACGACCAGCAACGGGACGAAGACCCGGAACCCGCAGGCGGCCGCGAGCCCCAGTCCCAGCCCCAGGCTGGCAATGGTATCGGCGGTAATCGGCATGCGGGAATGATACGCCGATTCCGGCCGTGCTTGTGTCCCGGCCTGGGATCGGTCATCCTATGCCCGTCTTTCCGGGGCGATCGTCCGCTCCGGGCGGTCACCTCAAGGGGGTAGCATGAACTTCATCATCTGGCTCGTGGTCGGGGGCATCGTCGGCTGGCTCGCGAGCATCGTCATGAAGACGAACGCCCAGATGGGCATAATCGCCAACATCGTGGTCGGCGTGGTCGGCGCCGCGATCGGCGGCTGGATCGCCGTCAGACTCAACCTCGGCGGCGGCGCGGTGGTGAGCTTCATCCTGGCGGTCATCGGCGCGGCTGTGCTGATCTGGATCCTGAAGCTGCTCAGGATCTTCAAGTAGAACGGGCACTCGCTCGCCCAGAGGGCAGGGCGGTGCCGGGCGGCCTTTACCGGCCGAGCGGCGGCACCGCCACCCATTTCCTGGTGCGCCAGGATTCGAGGCCGAGTTCGGCGAGTTGCACGCCTCGCGCGCCTGCGAGGAGATCCCAAGGGAACGGCTCCCCGCAGGCGACATGCCGAAGAAACAGCTCCCACTCCATCCTGAACGCGTTGCCGGTGTCTGGCGCGTCGTGCAGCAGCTGCCAGTCGGCGCGGTAGTCGGCCGGTGTGTCGACGTCCGGATTCCAGACCGGGCGCGGCGTGGCCGTAGCGGGCTGAACCCAGCACCGGCGGAGCCCGGCGAGGGCTGATCCTTTCGTGCCGTCCACCTGGATCACGAGCAGGTCATCGCGGCGCACCCGGACGCACCACGACGAGTTGAACTGCGCGATCGCGCCGCCCTCGAGCTCGAACGTCGCGTAGGACGCATCGTCGGCGGTGCACGCGTACGCCACGCCTGCCTCGTCCCACCGGCGGTCGATATGGGTGGCGCCGACGCACGACACGGCCGTGATCCGGCCGAACACCTCGTCGAGGACGTAGCGCCAGTGGGCGAACATGTCCCTGACGATTCCGCCCCCCTCCTCCGCTCGATAGTTCCAGGATGGCCGCTGCGACGGCGTGACGTCGCCCTCGAACACCCAGTACCCGAACTCGCCGCGCACCGACAGGATGCGACCGAAGAAGCCGTCCGCGACCAGGCGCTTCAGCGCGCGGACGCCCGGCAGCCACAACTTGTCCTGCACGACGCCGTGCTTCACCCCCGCGCGCCGGGCGAGGTCGTACAACTCGAGGGCTTCGGCCAGGGTGGCGGCCGCCGGCTTTTCACAGTAGACGTGCTTGCCCGCGCCGATCGCGCGCCGCACGGCCGCGGCGCGCCTGTCCGTGGACTGCGCGTCGAAGTAGATCTCGCAGGACGGGTCCGCGAGCGCGGCGTCGAGGTCGGTCGTCCATCGCACGCCGCCGGCCTGCGCCGCGAGCGCCGCCAGTTTCGCGGCGTTCCGGCCGACGAGCAGGGGAACGGGCTCGACGACCGTGCCGTCCTGCAGCAACACGCCGCCCTCGCCGCGAATGGCGGCGATGGACCGCATGAGGTGCTGGTTGGCGCCCATGCGGCCGGTCACCCCGTTCATGACAATGCCGATCCGACGGGTGGCGGCCATGAGATGCGCTCCGTTCAGACGCGCTGGGACGCCGCCCCGGAGGGCAGCGGCGGCGCGTCGACGCCCGCCCTCGGCAGCGTGCCGTCGAGTTCCTGCCGCCAGTGGGCGACGTCGCCGGCCGGTCCGTAGCAGTAAATCAGCCGGAGCGGCGTGGTGCCCACGTTCGTGATCTGATGAAAGACGCCGGGCGGGATGGCGACCGCCTGACCCGCGCCGAAAATGGCGCGCTCGCCGCCGAGGCACATCTCCCCGGTTCCGTCGACCACGAGGTAGACCTCTTCCTGGTCCTGGTTGTGCCACGGCACCTGGCCGCCGTCTGCGTCGAGCGTCACCATGCCGAGGGCGAAGTGCGCCGACTGGATGGGCGAGAGGCCCCCGACAACATGCCTCGTCCGCCGGCCGGCGGGGAAGCGGCGGCCCTCGATGGTGTTCAGGTCAATGGAGGTCATGCGGTTCCCCAGAAGGTCGGGTACGGCTCGCGGCTGGCCACGCGCTGCAGGTACGAGGCCGCCTCGCGCAGGTGATAGTCGCCCCACATGCTCGACTCGCCGCAGGGCACGGACCGGCCGGCCGGAACGGCGTCCCATCCCTTCGGCCGGTGATAGACGGCGTGCAGGAGCAAGCCCTCGTGACGGCGGCTCGTCGAGAGGTACGGCTCGTCGAGCAGCGTGCGCATCACCGTGAGCCCGGCCTGCCAGTAGCGCCGCGCGCGCGCCGGCTGCCGGCGTCGCAGGGAGTGTCCGAGGCGCAGCAGCCCCTGCACCGCGATCGCCGCGGCGGAACTGTCGACCGGCTCGTGGGGGTTGAACGGGTCGGCCGGCTTCCCAAGGTAGTCACCCAGACGAGTGAGCCCGGGTGCGCCGGAATCCCAGTACGGGACGCCGTCGCTCGGCGTGTTCGCGAGGTAGTGGTCGCAGGCGTCGCAGGCCGCTCTCGTCATGAAGCGCTGGACGGCGCGCGCGCCGCCGGACGGCCGCAGATCCCGAGGCTCGACGGTCTCGAGGAACTCGAGCTGCTCCGCGAACCCGCACATCGCCCACGCGAGGCCGCGCATCCACGTCGTGAACGGCGAGTACCCCTGCTGACTGCTCAGGCAGCGGAAGCTCCGGTCCGTCACGTTGAAGATCGCCTCGTGGGTCACCCGTCCACGCGTGGCGTAGATGTCGCGCGGCTCGCCGTCCGACACGAGGTAGCGCGCCGTGGCCGCGGCGTGCATCACCAGGCGGTCAAGCAACGACACGCGCCGGCCGCCCTCCTCGAGGAGCACGTGCCCGAGGCGATGGCCGACGGCCAGCGCGCGCAGCGTCCGGATCGTGTCGACAAAGAGCGACTGGGGCCCGTTGAACGAGTGGATGAACCCTGCGCCGTCGCCGAGGGAGGTCCAGCGACGGGCCTGGACCGCCGCGGAGCAGGCCAAGGCGGTTTCGTAAGTGCGCCGCTCCCAGTCGCCGCCGCGAAACCGCCCCTCGCACAGGAGCCGCCACAGGTGGCCGTAGGTGCTCACGACGGTGAACCCGTGGTCGTGGACGCCCGTGTCGGTGAGGTGCGGCCCCATCCGCTCGAGCGTGCCGCGCCGGCCGATCTCCAGGAATCGGCGCTCGCCGGTCGCGTCGAACTGGAGCAGTGCGGAGCCGTAGCGGAAGCCCATCGTCCACTCGGTCCACCCGCGCGCGGTGTACGTGCCGTCGACCGTGTAGACGAGGGCGTCTTCGCTCGACACGTGCCGTCGCTCGATGGCCGCGAGCTTCACGGCGGACAGCTGCCAGAGCCGGTCGATCTTGCCCGTCAGGCCGGCTGGTTCGAGACGCGTATCGACGTTCATGTGTGCTCCACGGCCGACGGCGATGCTAGTGAACTTCCCGCCCTCAGTCAACGAGCGTCGGGGAACGCGCGACGTCGCGCGCGGCTTCGCCTTTCTCTCGCCCCGTGTAAGCGGATTTCCGACGGCGTCGTAGTAGGCATAGTGGCACCCGGCTGCCGCGCGTCCGGAGTCTCTTCGCGCGCCAGTGCCCGGAGAATCTTGGCTCGCCTGGTGCCTGACCTGAGGTCTCGTCCCGGAAACCAATTCACATGCTGCGTGCCACTTCACACCGCATCATCGCCCCCGTCGGAAGCCTGATCGCCGCCGCCCTTTTCGTGGTGGCCGGTGCGTCCACCGCCTGCAACGCCACCGCCCGGCCGGCCGGCCGGGGGGGGCCGCGCGACGCCGTCGACGTCCGTGCGACGAAGGTCGAGCGGATCTCGGTCCAGCGGCAGGTCGAGCTGTCGGGCACGCTGATGTCGCCGGACCAGGCGACGGTCAGCTCCGAGGCGGCCGGCGTGGTGCAGAGCGTGCCGATTCAGATCGGCACCGAGGTCCGCCCGGGGACGGTGCTGGTCCAGCTGGATTCGCGCGAGAAGCAGTACGCGCTGGATTCCGCCGAGAGCGTCCTGCGCCAGACGGAGGCCCAGCTCGGGATGGCTCAGGGCCAGACGAAGCCGCCCGCGGACGAGGAGATTGCCTCGGTTCGCTCCGCCGCCGCGACCCGCGACGACGCCCGCGCCAACTTCGAGCGCGCCACGCGCCTCACGGGCCGGGGGCTGCTCGCGCCGGTGGAACTCGAGACGGCGCAGTCGCGGATGAAGGTCGCCGAGGCGTCCTACCAGCAGGTGTTCGACTCGGCGCGGGCGCTGAAGGCCAGCCTCGCCGACCGGCGAGCGTCCTCCGACCTGGCAAAGAAGAAGCTCGCCGACACCTCGATCCGGGCGCCCGTCGCGGGCATCGTCTCCGAGCGTCTCGTTCAGCCAGGGGAGTTCATTCAGCCGAATACCCCGGTGGCGGTGGTCGTCCAGATCCACCCGCTCAAGCTCCGCACGGCGCTCCAGGAGAAGTACGCGGGGCTGATCGCGCAGAAGCTCCCGGTCGACTTCAAGGTGGAGTCGTTCCCGAGCGAGGTCTTTCACGGCGAACTCGCGCACTTGAGCCCCGCGGTCGACCAGGCCACGCGGACGTTCGTCGTCGAGGCGCTGGTTGACAACCGGGACCAGCGCTTGAAGCCGGGGTTCTTCGCGAAAGGCGTGCTGACGACCAGCCTCGACTCGAACGTCCCGGCGGTCACCGAGGACGCCATCGCCACGCTCGCAGGGGTGTCGTCGGTCTACGTCATCGAGAAGAACGTGATCCGCCAGCAGCAGGTCATCCTCGGCGTGAAGCAGGGCAAGCTCGTCGAAATCGTCGACGGGCTGAAGGGCGACGAGGTCCTCGCGGCCAGCGGCCTGAGCAACCTGGCGACGGGGACGCCGGTGAAAATCGGCATGGGTGAGGGCGCGCCCGGGCCCGGCGTCGCCCCGCGCGGTGACGGCAGCGGGCGGCGGGGCCAGGGTGGCGGCCAGCGCGGCCAGCGCGGAGGCCAGCAGTGAAACTCGCAGATGTGAGCGTCGACCGCCCGGTGTTCGCGGTCATGATGACCGCGGCGCTGATCGTCCTGGGCGCGTTCTCGTACCGCCAGCTCGGCCTGGATCTCATGCCGAAGACCGACTACCCGACGGTCCAGGTCATGACGCAGCTGCCGGGCGCGAGTTCCGAGGAGGTCGAGTCGCAGATCACCAAGCGCATCGAGTCGGTGGTCAACAGCATCAACGGCCTGGACGAGCTGCGCGCGAGTTCCGACCAGGGCTCATCCCGCGTGTCGATCACCTTCGTCCTCGAGCGCGAGATCGAATCCGCGGTGCAGGACGTGCGCGACAAGGTCGCCACCGTCGTCGGCCAGTTCCCCGTCGACACGAGGCCGTCGTATATCAGCAAGATCGACCCGGATTCACAGCCGATCCTGACGCTCGTCGTGTCGGCCGACCGGACGCAGAAGGAAATCACCGAAATCGCGACGAAGCGCATCAAGGAGGTCCTCGAGACGGTCAAGGACGTCGGCGAGGTGACCTTCCAGGGCGATCGGCATCGCGAGATCCAGCTCCTCATGAACGGGGACCGGCTGAACGCGTACGACCTGACGGTCGACCAGGTGAGGTCCGCCGTCGTGAACCAGAACGTCGAGATCCCGGGCGGGACCTACATCGCGGGGCCGTCCGAGATCGCGCTGCGGACGATGGGCCGGCTGGCCGACGTGAAGGACTTCGGGAACATCATCATCTCCTACAAGGACGGCGCCGTCGTCCGCTTCAACGACATCGGCCGCGTGCTCGACACCGTGGAGGAGCCCCGGAACGCCATCCGCATTGACGGCCGGCAGGCGATCTCGCTGATGATCCGCAAGCAGTCGGGGACGAACACCGTCGAGGTCGTGGACGGGGTGCTCGCGCGCCTGGAGCGGGTCAGGCCGTCGCTGCCGGGCGACTTCAAGGTCGAGCCGATTCGCGACCAGTCGCGGTTCATCCGCCGGTCCTTCACCGATATCCAGCACCACCTCCTGCTCGGCGGGCTGTTCGCGAGCCTCGTCGTCTTCTTCTTCATCCGGAACCTGCGCGTCACGGTGATCGCCGCCCTCGCGATCCCCACGTCGATCATCGGCACGTTCACGGTCATGAAGGCGTTCGGCTTCACGCTGAACAACATGACGATGCTGGCGCTCTCGCTCGCCACGGGCATCGTCATCGACGATGCCATCGTCGTCCTGGAGAACATCTTCCGGTACATCGAGGAGAAGAAGGTGTCGCCGCACGAGGCGGCGAAGGCGGCGACGAAGGAAATCGGCCTCGCCGTGATGGCCACGACGTTGTCGCTGTGCGTCATCTTCCTGCCCGTCGCGTTCATGACGGGGCAGGTGGGACGCTACTTCTTCAGCTTCGGCATCACGTCGGCGTCGGCGATCCTGATCTCGATGTTCGTCTCCTTCACGCTGACGCCAGCGCTGTGCGGCGCGTGGCTGCGGCCGACGGATGCCACAGGCGGGCACCAGGACACCAAGCAGCGCGGGTTCTATGCGTGGATCGACCGGCGCTACGGCCGGATGCTCGCCTGGTCGCTGCACCATCGGGGCGCGATGCTGGCCATCGCCGGCGCCGTGGTCCTCTCGGCCGCCGCGCTGTTCCCGTTCGTCGGCAAGGAACTGGTGCCGGACGACGACCAGAGCGAGTTCTCCGTAAACGTCAGGCTCCCGAGAGGCACGAGCTTCCTGCGGACCGACCAGTACATCCAGCCCATCGAGGCCGACCTCCGCAGGATGCCCGAGGTCGTGAGCGTGCTGACGAGTGTCGGTGCGGGGAACGCCAATTTCTACGTCAGACTCACCGATCTCGGGCAGCGGTCGATGTCCCAGCAGGACCTGATGCGCCAGGCGCGCATGCTGATGAGGCGGTATCCCGGCGCGCGCGTCGGCGTGTCCGGCGGAACGGACATCTCCGGCGCATCGAGCGCTGGCGGACGCGGCGGCGGCGGCGGGAACCGCCTGCAGATCATTCTCCAGGGCCCCGACATCGATCAGCTGGTCGAGTACACCAGCCAGCTGATGCCGAAGATGCGGGAGATCAAGGGCGTCGTCGACGTCGATCGCAGCTACGAGCCGACACAGCCCGAGCTCAAGATCGTGACCGACCGGGCACGGGCGGCTGACCTTGGCGTCAACATCAACTCCCTCGCCTCGAGCCTGCGCACGCTCGTCGGCGGCTCCGAAGTGTCGGAGTTCAGGGACGGCGACGAGCAGTACAAGGTGAGGCTCCGCCTCGACGAGGGCTACCGCAACAATCCGGCGAACATGGCGCTGCTGCTGGTGCCGTCCTCGACCCAGAAGACCGTGCGCGTGAGCGATGTCGCGACGCTCGTGCCGGGGTACGGGCCGGCGTCCATCGACCGGTATAACCGGCAGCGGCAGATCTCCGTCAGCGCCAACCTCGACAAGGTGCCGCTCGGCGACGTCGTCGCGGCGGCCCGCGTGAAGGTGGCCGAGCTGAACCTCAAGCCCGGCTACCAGGCGATCTTCGGCGGCAACGCGCGCACGCTGAACGAGGCGTCGAACGACTTCGTGATGGCCATCCTGCTCGCCGTCGCCTTCATCTACATGGTGCTTGCCTCGCAGTTCAACAGCTTCATCCATCCCCTGACCATCATGACGGCGCTGCCGCTCAGCCTGCCGGCCGGCCTGCTCGCCCTCATCGCGTTCGGCATGACGGTGAACGTCTACAGCGCCATCGGGCTGATGATGCTCTTCGGCATCGTCAAGAAGAACTCGATCCTGCAGGTGGACTACACGAACACGCTGCGCCGCGAGGGCTACGAGCGCCACGAGGCGCTCATGGCGGCGAACCATGTCCGGCTCCGGCCCATCCTGATGACGACGACGGCGATCATCGCGGGTATGCTGCCGATCGCCTTCGGGCGCGGCGCGGGCGCCGGTTCGCGCGCCTCGATGGCCGTGACCATCATCGGCGGGCAGATCCTGTGCCTGTTGCTCACGCTGCTCGTCACGCCGGTCGTCTACTCCTACTTCGACGACCTGCGCGAGGTGAGGATCACGGAACTGGTGCGGGTGCTCGTGAACCGGATCCGCGGGAAGAAGGACGTCGAGGCGGCCGTCCCCGGCGCCGCGCAGACGCCCGTCCACCTGCACGAGTGAGTGCCGGCGCGCGCGCGGCGCGGCAGGGGCTTGCCGGGACGGCGCGAACGCACGCTCACGGCGTGAAGCAGGAGCCCGACCCGTAGTCGCGGAAGGTCTGGCCCGCGATCGGCACGAACTCCCAGTCGTAGCCCCGCTTCTTCAGGGTGAACTTGATCACGCCGAACGTGTGGTTCTCGAACACCTCGAGGTTCGCCTGGGAGCCGCCTCGCTCGTAGAGGTTGTAGCCGCCCGTGCCCACCACGAACTCGCGGATCCCCGTGGCGCTGGCCCTCCCGTCCGCGTCCTGCGGCGCGAACCGCTCGTAGAGATGATCGTCGCCGCTCACGACGATCTCCACGGCGTACTTGTTCAGCAGGCGCCAGGCGTCGCGCATCCAGTTCGCATTGCCGTTGGCGCCGCAGCTGAACAGGGGGTGGTGCCAGATCGCGACGGTGCACGTGGCGGTCGAGGCGGCCAGGTCGGCCTTCAGCCAGGCGTACTGCGCCGAGTCCACGTTCACCGCGATGCTGCTGTTGAGGCCGATGACGTGCCAGGCGCCGACCTCGTAGCTGTAGTAGCCTCCAGGCGGCGCGGCCACGTCCCCGAAATACCGGAAATACGCCGCCGCGGCCGCGCTGGTTTCCCAATCGTGGTTGCCGGGGAGCGGATACGTGCGAGAGAGGTGACGCCCCCACGTGGGCCCGTAACAGTTCCGGTACGTCTCGTCCGAGCCGGTCGGATACACATTGTCGCCAGCCGTGAAGACCGTGCCGGGAATCCTGTCGAGGAGTGTCGCCGTGGCTTCCGACTCGACGCGCTCGCACGCGGCGATGTCGCCCGCCCCCGCGAGGACCGCGTCGGGAACAGGCGGGTCCACGATACTCAGCGCCGACTGCACGGGGTTGACCGCCAGCGCCGCGCCGCCGGCGTCCACTCCGGTCACCTCCAGCTTCCACACGCCCGTCCTGTCCGGGCCGCCCACGTCAACCAGGCTGGTCAGCGCGTAGGTGGCGGAGCCGGACGCCGCGAGGGCGATGTCGACGGTGTGCGACACGGTCGACGACCAGCCGGATGATGCCGTGATGGTGACCTTGAACCCGGTCACCCTCGCTGCCCGGCCGGCGGTCTCCGAAAAGGCCAGGTTCGCCGCCACGCGATACTTGATGTCCGACGCCGCCGAGTTCTGAACCGCCACGAGCGGCGACGGCGTGACCGTGACCACGATGTTCGGCTGGGCGACCGTCGGTGTCGCCGGCGTCGGCGAGGAAGACGAATCCCCGCCGCAGGCTGCGGCGAGGCAGCAGAGGGCGACGGCGAGGG
Source organism: uncultured Acidobacteriota bacterium (assembly GCA_963809475.1). Lineage (GTDB taxonomy): Bacteria > Acidobacteriota > Vicinamibacteria > Vicinamibacterales > JAKQTR01 > JAKQTR01. The sequence continues at coordinate 101,146 of CAWEJS010000002.1, read as the reverse complement.
CACGTGCCGCGTGCGTCGGGGGCATCATCGAGATCTGTTGTCGGCCGGTTCACCGCAGTCTAGCACCTCAGAGCAGAGACGGCCCCCTCATCGCGGCCTGTCGCGGGCAGGCACGGCGGGGCCGTAGCTCAGGCCGTGCCCGAAGGGGAACAGGGTGTCGGCCGCCGGGTAACCGGGCGCGTCGGGCGCGTTCTCAGTGATCGCCCGCTGCGTCCTGGCCAGCGCGAAGGGCAGCTTGCCCTGCGGGTCGAACGCGCCGGTGATGACGTCCATCAGCGCCGTGTCGCTGACGCCGAAGCCCGCCAGGATCGCTCCGGCCTCGAGCAGCCCGCTCGCCTCGTCCAGCACGTACGGCTGGCGGAAGTAGATGCAGAGAACGGTCCGCGCCGCACCCACCTCCTGCATCACGGTCTTGATGTCGGCCAGCGGCGGCGACACGGCCCACGACTTCGACGAGGCCATCGCCGTGAACGACAGGTTGCCGGCTTCCCACGGGAACGGGCCGCCGAACATCAGCCCGTTGTCCATGCCCGTCGTGTCCTCGGCGCCGTACGTCTTGCCGGTCGCGGGGTTGATGAACGCCGCGTTGGCGCCCGTGTCGGCTCCCGTGCTCGAGTAGCCGGATGTCGCAGCCCTCGGATTCGACACCTCGACCCGGATGATCGCGTAGTCCGCCCCGGCCGCGCTCGGCCGCCGCCCGCCCTTCGCCGAGTCGTCGTCGCCGTTCACCACGCGGTAGCCGCCGTACGCCGTATTGCCGGCCACTCCCGCGTTGAGGCCCATCGTGTAGAGCGTGATCGGGCGCGCCGCGGCCGGCTTCGGCAGCGGCAGCGTCCGGGCCGCGCCCGGGGCCCCGTTCTGCAGGAGCACGATCGATCGGCGCTGCGCGTCGAGCGCCTTCGCGCGAAACTCGCTCTTCCCGATGACGGAGGCGGCTTTCGCGGCGTCGACGTACGGCTGCTCGAACAGGCCGAGGCGGAACTGCTCGCGCAGCAGCCGTGTCGCGGCCTCCGCGACCCGCGCCTCGCTCAGCAGGCCCGAATGGACGAGGTCGATGATCGTCTGCTTGTCATGAAAGCCCGAGAGAACGTCCGTGCCGCTGTTGATCGCGATGGCCACGCGTTCGGGCACCGTCTTGCGCTCGAGTCCCCACCCGCGGTCGGTGATGATCCCCGTGTCCGAGTTCACGTATCCCGTGAAGCCGAGCCGGCCGCGCAAGAGGTCCGTGACGATCTGCCTCGAGAACGCCATCCCCACGGGCTCGAACGCGATGCCGTCGTACGTCAGCCCGATCGGCACGCCGTAATAGGGCATGATCGACGACACGCCCGCGTCGATGGCGGCCTTGAAGGGTTTCAGGTGATCCGCGAACCGACCCGCCGGGTACACCTGGTTCTTGCCGAAGGTGAAGTGCGGGTCCAGGCCGAGCTCCTGCGGCCCGGCGCCGGGGAAGTGCTTGATCGTCAGCGCCACCATCGTCCTGGGGCTGACGGGCCCGCCCTGGAGGTGCCCGACCAGCACCTTCACGATATCGGTGGCGAGATCGGCGTTTTCGGTGAAGCACTCGTGGACGCGGTACCAACGCGGCTCCGTCGCGAGGTCCGCCATGTAGCCGTACATCCCGCGCAGGCCGATGGCCCGCCACTCCTGGCCCATCGTGCGCGCGAAGTCCGCGATGAGGGCAAGGTCGCGCATGGCGGCGAGTCCCGCCTCCTTCGGCCACTCGGAGAACGAGCCGGCCTCCGTGTTGATGCCGAAGCGCGCGTTGCGCTCGTAGTGGTTCCGGGCGTTCGACTTGAACAGCACGGGAATGCCCAGGCGCGTGGACTCCGCCATCTCCTGGATCGCGTTCGTCCACGTCGCGGCCTGCTCGGGTGTGACCTGGCCGCCGCCGAACCCCCGCCCGGCCGACGCCACGGGCTTCGCCGTGACCACGCTCCTGAAGATGAAGCGGGTCATGGTCTGCGTGCGGATGTAGTCCTCGGCCGGCGCGGCCACGGCGCCGCCAAACGCCGGGCCGAGCGTGTCGATCAGCATCATCCCGGCCTTCTCGTCGAGGTTCATCCGGGAGACCAGGTCGGCCGCGCGCTCGTCCGCGCCGAGGCGCCAGTCCTCGTAGGGGTCGAGCCGGCCGTTGCCGTTCAGGTCCTTGAACTGCAGGCCGCCGACTGTGAGGACGGGCTTGACGCGCGCGCCGATGGCGGGCTGGTCGACTGCAGCGTTTCGTCCGGACGCCAGTGCCAGCGCGCCCGCCACCGCAATACCTGCAAGGGAGCTCAGAACGATGACGGGGCGCCGAACCCGTGTCGTCGTGCTCACCGGCCACCTCCTGCTGCTGCTTGCACGGTGAAGCTGTTCGGGCCCGGGACGAGCGGCTTCGCGGTCCCGCGCCAGAATCCTCAGCGTGCGATGCGGACTGGTGGACATGACTGGACTCCCGGGGCGGCCGGCGCCGCTAGAACGTGCCGCTGTTGCTGACGAAGGCAATCGTCCTGTTGTCAGGGGCCCACGAGTTGACGTTCATGGACCCCTGGCCGCCGTAGACGTAGGCCACGACCTTCGGGGCACCGCCGCCAATCGGGATCTTCCGGAGGTAGACCCGCTTGTACCACGGATGATCGCTCGGGGACACCTCCGGGCCGTACGAGATGAACACGACGGTCTGTCCGTCCGGCGACACGTGGGGGAACCAGTTGTTGAAGTCGTCGAAGGTAAGCTGTTCCTGCCCGCTGCCGTCGGGCTTCATGCGCCAGACCTGCATGCGCCCGGTGCGGGTCGAGTTGAAGTAGATCCACCTGCCGTCGGGTGTGAACTCGGGGCCGTCGTCCAGTCCCGCCGCGGTGGTGAGCCGGATCTCGGGACCGCCCCCCGACGGGACCAGGTAGACGTCGAAGTCGCCGTTCCGCTGTCCCGTGAACGCGAGGAACTTGCCGTCCGGGGACCAGCCGTGGAGGTACGACGGGCCGACCGGCGTGATCTGCGCGGGCTCTCCTCCGCCGACTGGAACCGTGAAGACGGCGGAGGGCTGGCCGCCGCTCAGTCCGAGCAGCTTGCCGTCGAAGGACAGCGCGTGGTCGTTGTTGTTCCGGGTCATCGCACCCGTGTCGATGCCGCTGAGCGTCCTCGCCGCGAGGTCGAAGCCGTACATCCGGCCGTTGCGGTTCAAGAGCAGGCGTTTGCCGTCGGCCGTCCAGTTCGGCGCCTGGATGGAATCGTCCACGTGGTGCACGGTGCGGCGCAGGCCCGTCTCGATGTCCAGGAGTTCGACGTCGCTGCCGATGTAGTCGCGGTAGGGCTGGAAGTTCTCCGGTGCCGGGCGGATCAGCCGGACGTTGCGCAGGATCGCCTTCTCGACGACGTCCGGGTTGTGCGCGCAGAGATAGACACCCACGTAGACGTCCGGGCCGAGCGCCACGCCCGTCAGGACCTTCACGGTATACGAATCGCCGAAGCGGGCCACGGACATCGTGTAGGTGTCGCCCTTGCGCTCCAGTTGGAGCACGTCGGGAAGCGTGAGCTCCGAGCGGATCTCCTCCGTGTCGGCGCCCGCGGTCCGCCGGTATTGCAGCGACGTGAGCCCGTCCCCGTGGCGTGAGACGTTGACGTGGGCGGACGAGGCATCGAGGCTCGATCGCACCATCAGGCCGGTCTTGCGGTGCGGATCCACGCCCTGGCCGGCGAACTCGACCCGGGCCTGCAGGATGAAGTCCCCGGTGAGCTTCTTCCAGACGAAGTGAAACTCGTCCCTGCCGGCCCACATGTTCGTGCCGGACGCCTGCAGGGTGTACTCCTGGGTGAGTGCGTCATAGATGGCGGCGCCGGGGATCTTCGGTGCGCCGACGTCGCCGTGCCGGTCGAACACGCCGACGGTCTCCGAGGCCTGCAAGGATGAGAGCAGCCCCGCGCCCGCCAGGGCCACTGCGCAACCCAGGACCATCGACACGGATCGGACATGCATGGTCACCGCCTCCGCGATTCCACGACACGGGATGGCGCGCCCCGGCGCCGTCGCTCACTTCGCCGCGTTTGCGCCCCTGACGCGCAGGGCGATCGCATAGAGCCCCTTGCTCGCCGTGATGAAGAGCGTCTGATGGTGCGGGCCACCGAAGCTGACGTTCGCGGTCCACGCTTCCGGCACGTCGATCTGTTCGATCCTCCGGCCGTCCTTGTCGTACACGGACACCCCGCGGCCCGTCAGGTAGAGGTTCCCCTCGGCATCGATCGTCATGCCATCGGAACCGAGTTCACAGCGCAGGCGCTTGTTCGCCAGGCTCCCGTCGGGCCGGATGTCGTACGCATAGGTCTTGCGGGCGCCGATGTCCGAGACGAAGAGCGTCGTGCCGTCGGGCGTGCCGATGATGCCGTTCGGCTGGACGAGGTCGGCCGTCACGCGCGTCAGCGTCTTGCGGTCGGCCGAGAGAAAGTAGACCTGCTCGCTGTCCTGTGGGCGCGCGCTGTAGGCCCACCAGGCACGCTTGTAGAACGGGTCGGTGAAGTAGATCGCGCCGTCCGGCCGCGCCCAGACGTCATTGGGGCCGTTGAGCGGCTTGCCCTCGAACCGGCTCGCCAGCACCGTGTGCCCGCCGTCCGGCGAGATCGACCACAACTCGGTGTGCTCGTCCGCGCAGGCGAGCAGGCTGCCCCGCGCGTCGAAGTACAGACCGTTCGCGCGGCCGGCCGGCTGCAGGAAGGTGGTGAGCGTGCGGCCCACGCTCCACTTCAGGATGCGATCGTTCGGCTGGTCGGTGAAGAAGACGTTGCCGTCGCGGTCGCTCGTCGGGCCCTCGGTGAACTCGAATCCGCCGGCCAGCTTCTCCAGCTTTGCACCGGGCGCGATGACGCCGGGGCCCACAGGCGCCGCGCCGGCGCCAGGTGCCGCGCCGCCGGATTGCGGGGTGACGGCCTGCGGGGGAGGGGATTCGTGCAGCGCGCCGACTGAGGCCGGCACGAGGAGGAGGCCGGCAGCGGCGAGGGTCAGTGCGGGGAGCCGTGTGTGCATGGCGCCATTCTCCGTGAGAGGGCGGGTCGTCGGGCCCGGGGGCGGGAACCGGCCCCGGCGGATGTCCGTCCGGGGCGGGGCTATAATACCGCGCCATGAAGCTGCAACGCCGCGAGTTCCTGCATCGCACCGCGCTCGGCCTTGGCGGCCTGATGGTCGCGGGGCCGAAGCCTGCTGTCGCCGGAGCGGCCGGGAAAGCGTTCGACCCGTACGCCCTGGTCGCGCTGGGGAAGACGCCGCTCAAGGTCTCACGCTTCTGCCTGGGCACGGGCATGAGAGGCGGAGGAGGCCAGTCGAACCACACCCGCCTCGGCAAGGAGCGATTCGAGGCCCTGATCCGCGAGAGCTTCGAACGCGGAACGCGGCTGTTCGACCTGGCCGACACCTACGGCACGCACCCCTACGTCATCCCCGCGTTGAAAGGCATCCCGCGCGACCGCTACCAGATCGTCACGAAGATGTGGCCCGGCCGCGGCACGCTTCTGGAGGCCGGGCGCCCGGACGCGGACGTGACGATCGGCCGCTTCCTGCGGGAGTTGCAGACCGACCACATCGACCTGCTGCTGCTGCACTGCGTCGTGTCGGGGGCCTGGCCCTCCGAGTTGCGCCGGCAGATGGACCAGCTGTCCGCGCTCAAAGAGAAGGGGGCCATCCGCGCGCTCGGCGTGTCCTGCCACTCGATCGCGGCCCTCGAGGCCGCGGCGGCCGAGCCGTGGGTCGAGTCGGTGCACGCCCGCATCAATCCCTTCAGCATGAGCATGGACGGCGCGCCGGACCAGGTGGTTCCCGTGCTTCAGCGGATTCACGCCGCCGGCAAGGGCGTCGTCGGCATGAAGATCATGGGCGAGGGGCGGTTGCGCAATGACGAGGCGCGGCGCGACGAGTCGGTGAAGTTCGCCCTGACCCTCGGGTGCGTTGACGTGCTCGATGTGGGCTGCGAGAGCATCGCGGAAGTCGACGACCTTGCCGCGCGGGTGCGGCGCGTCGAGCAGCCTGCGGGCTGACCGGCCGCCGCGCCGGCGGTCACGGCCGGCTGAAGGTCGCGAGCGTCTCGAGATAGTAGTTCGGCAGGCCGATGTCGAAGCGGATCCCGTCGACCATCAGGCCCTGGAACCCGTCGTCCTGCCGCAGCCGGTCGAGGGCGGACGTGAGCTGGAACTCACCGCGCTCCCGGACGTTGTGCAGGATGTGCTCCTCCAGGTACTCGAAGAGCAGCGGCTTGATCACGTACTGGCCGAAGATCGTGAGGTACTGGCCGTCGGGAATGCCCGGCACCTGCAGCCGGCTTCGGGCGTAGTCGGCGGTCGGCTTCTCCGCGAACTCGGTGATGTTGAGCCGCCGGCCGGGCTCGACCCAGACGCCCGTGGCGACCCCGAAGCTGCCGACTTCCGATTCCGGCGTGGGCCGAAGCCCGACGACGCTGGTGCCGCTCTGCTGATACGCCTCGACCACCTGCCGCGCACACGACACGGGGCCGTTCGAGCGGTAGAGGTGGTCGCCGAGCATCAGCAGGAAGGGCTCGTCGGCCATCGCGGCTCGCGCGCAGTACACCGCGTCGCCGAGGCCCTGCTGCGTCGACTGCGTCACGAACCGGACGCGGCGCCCCATGTCCAGGATGCTCCGCGCGTACGCCTGCGACGATGGCGAGAGCTTGTTGTAGTTTTCGATCGACACCTGCGTGTTGAAGAAGGAGCGGAACTCCTCGAGGTCCTCTTCCTGGACGACGATGACGACCTCTTCGATGCCGGCATCGAGCGCCTCCTCGACGATCAGGAGAATGGCCGGCTTGGCGATTCCGTCGCGATCCACGATCGGGAACAGCTCCTTCTTGGTGGCCTTGCTGGCCGGGAACAACCGGGTCCCGAACCCCGCGGCGGGGATGAGCGCCCGCCGGACCCTGGGACCGGTGCCCAGCGTGAGAGGAAGCGCCGGCATGCCGAGGTCGCGCTCCAGGATCTCCACGACGGCCTGCTGGTCGCTGGCGCTGCGAGCCACGAACTGGGCGGTGCCGTCGCCCTGCGATCCCACGCCCTTGCCGCCCCAGATGTGGGGGCGCAGGGGTTCGTGCGCGAGCACGCGGTGCAGCACCGGCGCCGTCAGTTCTTCCGGGCACGCCGGTCCGGCGTACCGATCGAAGAACGCCTGGGCCTCGGTCATCAGGGCGCCGATCCGCTCGGCGTCGCCCGATTCGAGGGCGGCCCGGGCTTCGCCGACGATCCGCTTGTTGATCGGCCCGAGCAGCTGCTGCACGCCGCGCTCGAGGTCGCCTTCCGCGAACGGGTACGACCGGTTCAGCCGTTTCAGGATTTCCAGCGTGTCCTTGCTCGCGTTCAGGTTCACGATCACGAAGTGCAGGTCCTTCGCCGGCCGGACCTCTTCGGTGGTGAGCCGCTCGCCGTCGAACTCCATCAGCACCGCCCGATCGCCGAACGCGCACCCCTGGTCCATGCGGCCGCAGCGGGACGGCGTCGTGATTTCGCCCTGGTAGGCGAGTTCCATCTCCCCCCGCGTGGTGAGCTTCAGGTCGTAGACCCGGTTGAAGGCGCGCGCCGTGAGCACGCAGATGGCCGCGCTCGACGACAGCCCCCTCCTGATGGGCAGGTCCATCCGCGTGTTGTAGATGGTGAGGCCGCGGACGCGGTAGTGGGTGAGCACCTGGTAGGCCACGCCCGCTGCGTAGCTGAAGAAGCCCCCCAGCTGCGCCTCTTCCAGCAGGGCCTTCGGCTCGAGCGGGACCTCGCGGGGGCCGACGACCCGACCGTCGGGCGTCGTGGATGTCAGCACGAGCGCCGTCGGGTGGGGTTCCACCTCCGCGTAGATCCCCTGGTTCGTCCCGCAGATGAGGGTGTACCCCTTCTCGACTTCGGCGTTGATGCGCCGGTAACCGCCGGCCCAGTCGGAGTGCTCACCGAACAGGCATATCCGCCCGGGGACGAAGATCTTCATGCGCGCACCGCCTTTGATTCGGTCACGGGTGACGTCGGGGCCACAGACACGATATCGGAATCGGGATCCGGCCTCAACACGCCTCAGTACCGCCGCAGGAGATCCAGCATCCGCCGGTCCAGCCTGTGGCCCTTGTAGTCCTCGTAGGCGACGTCCTCGCGGCCGCTGTCAAGCACGCCGAACTGGCCCCGCAGGTTCCACAGCGAAAAGCCCCAGCCGGCTTCCTTCCACAGCGAGAGGCTGTCCTCCATCCACGCCAGCGCCACCGCGTGCGGCGTCTTGTTGTACACGCCCCACTCACCGACGTGTACCTGGACCCCCTTCTTGACCAGGGGCAGGTAGGGCTCGATGTCCTCGCGCCTGAGCCGCTCCTTGTCCCAGACCTGTCCGCGGTCATCCTTCAGAGGCCAGGTCGGCGGGGCAGATGACTCGAATTCGTCCTGTGGCACCCAGGTCGCGGTGTAGTGGCTGACGGCCTTGGGCAGGTAGCCGCGCGTGCTCTGCACGAGGCCCAGGTCGGCGATGCCCATCACCGGCGACTGGCCGATGTTGATGCCGTCCGCGACGATCAAGCGGTACGCGTCAACGTCCCGGATGGCCGCCACGAGGGCCTTCACGATCTCCACGTAGCGCTCTTCGAGGCAGCCCTCGTACGAGCGCATCTTCGGGGGCTCGTTGATGAGGTCGAAGCTCAGCCGGCGGTTCGGGATGCCCTTGTAGCGTGTCGCGAAGGCCCTCCAGTGATGGATGACGGCCTCCTGCGCCCGCTGGCGCTGGGCCGCAGTCCCGGTGAAGAGGTCGGCCGGTTCCAGTTCGCGGCCGTTGATGCAGTAGCCCGGGCAGCGGTGGAAGTTGAGGTTGACGTGGACGCCGTACTGCCGCCCAAGGTCGATGGCCCGGTCGATCTGCGCCAGCGGCTCGTCGCGGATGACCGACCAGTCGGCGCGGTCGCCCCAGGTCCAGTAATTGAGCGGGAGCCGCGCGAAGTCGAATCCCCATTCCGCCATCGCGGCGAAGTCGAATTCATCGAACGCGTGTGCCGGCGCCGGCTTCCCGGGCATTCCGAACCTGCCCTGGAGATTGAAGCCGCGCCATCGCGGGATCCGCGCGGCCGTGAGGTCGGTCTCCTGGGCCGCGACGGGACCAGCGCCCAGCTTCGCCGCTGCGCCGAGGGCCGCCAGGTGCTTCACGAAGGTTCTGCGGTTCATGGGGAAACTGTAGAGAGCCGGCGCGCCGAAGGCAAGCGGCCGTTTGCCGGGCGTCCGGAGTGGCGTAGGATCCAGCAGGCGTGACGGGCGGGCCTGAGGCTCGACGCTCCACCACGAGGTGACCGAAAATGAGTGCGGATGTGTCTCGCCGTGAGTTCCTGAGGCGTTCGGCCGTCGCGGCCGGCGGTGGAGCGCTCTGGCGTTCGCGGCAGATGCGCGCTGCGGGCGGCGCGACGGTCGCACTTGTCCTGTCGCCCGACGATCCCCTCGCCGCCGCGCCGCACGTGGAGTGGGCCGTTGGTGAACTGCGACAGGCCCTGCAGCATTGGGGCGCCGCCGCAGTCCGGGTCGAGACAATCGCAGCCGCCCCCGCCTCTGCGCTCACCGTCATCGTCGCTGGATGTGACAACCCCGTCCCGGCGGCGGTTCTGGAGCGGGTACACGTCCGGGTTCCTCGCGGGGCCGAGTCACTGGCGATCGTGTCCGGCGAGAGCGAGGGGCGGCCCGTGATCGTGGCGGCTGGCCGCGACGCCCGGGGACTCATGTACGCCGTGCTCGAGCTCGCGGAGCGGGTCCGGCTCGCCGGCGACCCACTGCGCGCGTTGGCCAGTCCGGCGCCCCTCGTGGAGCAGCCGTTCAATGCAGTGAGAGCGATCGGGCGGCCGTTCGTCAGCGACGTGGAGGACACGCCCTGGTTCAACGACCGCGCGTTCTGGCCCGCGTACTTCGGCATGCTGGCGCGCCAGCGGGTCAACAGGTTCCACCTCGCGCTCGGGTTCGGTTACGACACGCTCCGGTGGGTCACGGATGCCTACCTGCTGTTCCCGTATCCCTTCCTCGTCGGCGTCCCCGGCTACGACGTCCGGGCCGTGAACTTGCCCGACACTGAGCGCGAACGCAATCTCGAGTCGCTGCGGTACATCAGCCACGAGGCGGCGGCGCACGGGATCGATTTCCAGCTGGGCCTCTGGACCCACGGCTACGTCTGGGACGACAGCCCGAACGCCAACTACATGATCCGGGGGCTCACGCCTCCGGTTCAGGCCGCCTACTGCCGCGACGCGCTCGCGGCGGTGCTGCAGGCCTGCCCGGACGTCACGGGCGTGACGCTGCGCACGCATTACGAGAGTGGCGTGCGCGAGGGCAGCTATGCATTCTGGAAGACGATCTTCGAAGGAGTCCCGCGGTCGGGCCGCACGCTCGAGATCGAGCTGCACGCCAAGGGGCTCGACCAACGGATGATCGACGGTGCGCTTTCGACCGGGATGCCGGTCCGGCTGTCCGCCAAGTACTGGGCCGAGCACGTAGGGCTGCCGTACCACCAGGCGGCCATCCGCGAGCTGGAACTGCCGCACGTCGAGCCCGGCCTCGATCCCTTCTCCGCGCTCAGCCTGGGATCCCGGAACCACACGCGCTACGGGTACGCGGACTTCATGCGGGAAGATCGTCCCTACGGCGTCATGTTCCGCGTGTTCCCGGGCACCCACAAGTTCCTCCTCTGGGGAGATCCCGTCACAGCCGCGGCGCACGCGCGGGCGTTCCAGTTCTGTGGCAGCAACGGCGCCGAACTGCTCGAGCCGCTCGCGTTCAAGGGCCGGCGCGGATCGGGAATCGCCGGCGGCCGTTGCGCCTACCAGGATCCCGCCTCGAATCCGGTGCCGGATTGGGAGAAGTACCGCTACACGTATCTCCTCTGGGGGCGCCTCCTCTACAACCCCTCGTGCGATCCCGCTGTCTGGCGACGTATGCTGCGCGCGCGGTTCAGCGAGGATGCGCGGCCTGTAGAGGCCGCTCTGGGCGCCGCGACGCGCATCCTGCCGCTCATCTCGACCGCGCACACCCCGTCGGCTGCGCAGGACACGTTCAGCCCGGAGTTCTACACGAACCAGTCGATCGTGGCTCCGCCCGCGCCGGCGCCCTATGGCGATACGCCTGAGCCCAAGGTCTTCGGGAACGTCAGCCCGCTGGACCCGGAGATGTTCGCGACGATCGACGAATACGCGAGCCATCTCCTCGCGCGCGAGCGCAGCGCCAAGTACTCGCCCGTGCAGGTCGCGCAGTGGCTTGAGGACCTGGCAGATGAGGCATCGGTGAAGCTAGCCGAGTCAGGCCGCGGCGCCGCCACCGGGCTGATGTCGGAGTCCGGGCGTGCGGCGGCGGACATCCGCATCCAGGTCGGCATCGGCCGCTTCTTCGCGGCGAAGTTCCGAAGCGCCGCCCTCTACGCCGTCTTCACGAAGTCCGGATCCCGCCGGGCCCTCGAGCAGGCGTTGAGGCTGTATCGGCAGGGGAGGGACCACTGGGCGGAACTGGCCGGGGAGGCGAGGCTCGTCTATGCCACCGACATCACCTTCGGCCCGCTGCCGCATCAGCGGGGGCACTGGGTTGATCGGCTGCCGGCCATCGATGGCGACATCGCGGCCATGGAACGGGCGCTGGCGTCAGCCGCGCCGGGCGCGCCCGAGCGACCCGATGTGCGCGCGGCGATCGACGAGATGCTCGGCCGGCCGCAGCGGCACGAAGCGGTGTGCCATCACACCCCCCCCGCGAGCTTCGCGAGGGGGGTTGCCCTTGCATTGTCGCTCACCGTGCCGGCACCGGGATCGGCCTCGTCGGTCCGCATCCACTACCGGCACGTGAATCAGGCTGAGCGGCACCAGGTGGCGGAGATGCACGCGCAGGCCGGGATCTGGCGCGCGGTCATTCCCGCCGCCTACACCGACAGCCCGTACCCGCTGCAGTACTACTTCGAGGGAGAGGTCGGACCGGGTCGAGCGTGGCTGTATCCGGGGTTTGCGCCCGACCTGACGGGGCAGCCGGTACTTCATCGTACGGATGGGGTCAGACTCGACCGGCCACCCGTCCGCCGGTCGAGTCTGACCCCCTCGGCTATCGGGCCACGATCTTCGCCGCCCAGTCCGTCTCTGCCACGTCGAGTCCGCCCGGGAAAGGCGGCAAGGACAGGGTGCCTGAGGCATCCGTCCGAATCTCGATCGACTCTCGCCACGTCCCCGCGCGAGGATCGAACCACGTGAACAGGTAGCGGCTGCCCGGCCGCCAGCCGGCCGCCCGGCTTCGCACGGCCTTGTTCTCGAAGTAGAGCAGGCCGAACGCCTTGTCGGGCGAACGCATGAGGAAGGACCAGCCGTCCAGCCCCTTCTCTGAGCTTCCTGCCGCCTTGCGCGCCGACAGGCTGTCGGATGCGGGCTGAAGATCCCGGTAACGGACGCCTTCCGACAACATGAAGAAGCCGAGCCCACGCATGTACTCCGCGGAGGCGTACTGCAGCGCCTGCCAGAAGTAGGGCCGCGCCCCCGGCGGTTCGGCGGCGCTCGTCACGTCGTACGCACCCGTCCCGTGCACGTGCCCCGCGAGGCCGCCGGAGAGGACGCAGCCGTACATCTGCGCGCGCGAGAAGTAGTTGTCGCGGTCCGATCCGGACTCGGCCTGCTCGCCATCGACGACGTTGTTGCCATGGACCCAGCCGGTGTAGTGCGGCTCCAAGTCGGCCGTGGGCATCGCGGGCGAAATGCTGAACTGCCGCTCGATGGCCGCGTAGATCCCGTGGTCCCGCGGCTTGTTGCCCGTGCTGTGCATGGTGATCCACGGCGCCTTCTCGCCCGTGCCGAACGTCGTGTCGGTGGCGTGGTCGATGAGCGACGTCACGGGCTGGCCGAACGGCATCGGGCCGTACTTCCTGTAGTGGCAGGTGATCGCCTCGTTGAACTCGTCCGCCGTCAGGCTGAGATTCGGCAGGTAGATGTCGAAGTGGACCTTGCTGAAGATCATGTTGAACGCGCCATAGCGCGCCACCATGTATTGCAGGAACCGCGTGTAGGACTCGTTGAAGTTCGAGTACGCCTTCCAGGGCGGGGCGACGTCGCGCCGGATGGTCTCCAGCATCGCGACGAACCCCCGGTCGCCCAGGTGCCGCATCTTCCTGTCGAGACTGTCGAAGAACTGCGGCACGATGCGGTCGTAGTCGGGTCGCCCCTCGCTTCCCGGCACCAGCTCGAACGGGCGGAAGCCGCGCTCGTCGTGCATCGACTTCGCCGTCGGCTTGTCCCCTGGGACCATCACGCCGAACGCTTCCCACGCGTTGCGGTAGAAGACGCCCTTCTTGTCGGCGTACGTCGCCGGGTACTGGTCCGACGCCCACGTCGGGAACGCCGCGATCATGCTGACCGAGTTGAAGCCCTGGCGCTTGCGGATCGCGACGGCCTGTTCGAAGGTGACGCCCGCGTCGGCCCGGTACTCCGGGTCGGCAGGCTTGCCGGTCAGCGGCAGCCGCCAGGTGACTGCGCCAAGCCATGTGTCTCCCAGCAGGAAGAACGGCGTGCCGTCGGCGTATTGCAACGCGTGACCATTCGCCGTCGGCCGCAGGAACCCCCGCCGGTTCGGGTTCTGTTGTTTCTCCGCCTCGGTCCAATCCACGGCCGTGAAGGACCCGGTCTTGCCGTTCAGCCCCGCATCCGCCGGCTGATTGGCCCCGCTCGTCCAACGCCATGCTCCCGGCGCGGTGGCGACGATCCGGACCCGGAACGTGTCGTCCCCGTTCCAGAAGCCGTAGACGCGCGTCGAAAACCCCGGGCCCGTCAACTCGACCCAGCACTCCACGTCGACGTAGGGATTGGCGTACGCGCGGGACGCGCGAAGCTCGATGTCCTGCATCTGCCAGACATGAACGGCCGGCTGCGCGAGCGCGGCCGGGCCCCACGCCAGCACCAGCAACAGACCGGCGGCGAGCGTCCTCAGCATGCTCGGGTCTCCTTCGCTAGCTCGTCAGCAGGTACGGCGGCCGCTGCGGGCGCGCGAGCATCGCGTTGGCCTGGTCGTCGCCGATGAACCGCTCCGCGCCGGGATCCCATCGCAGCTTCCGCTTCATCTTCATCGCGAGGTGGTGCAGCAGGCACGCGGTGCAGGACCTGTGGGCGACCTCGACCGGGGCGATCGGGTCGCGCCGCGAGCGCACGCAGTCCAGCCAGTTGCCATGGTGATCGGTGCTCTCGTAGAGATGAAGCTCGTCGGGGCCGATGACCGACGTGATGATGGCGGGATTGCTGGCGGCCAGCGCCCGCTCGTCCTTCAGCCGCGACTGCGGATCGCTCGCCGTCACAGCCTCGTTCCCGCGTGACACGAAGATCCAGCCCTCGGTGCCCTCGAAGCGGATCCCGTTCGGGAACTCGCCGCTGACGATCATGTGCACGCCGTTGGCGTACATCGCCTCGGTCTGGAACGCCCCGTGGACGTCCCAGAGGCCGCTCGTCGGGAACTCGGCCGTGCCCCAGACCTCGATCGGCCCGGTGTGCTCGGTGTCCATGGCCCAGTGGGCGCAGTCGACGTGGTGCGAGCCCCACCCGGTGATCATGCCCGCCCCGAACTGCTCGCACCGGAGCCACCCCGGGCGCCCGTACCCGTCCTGCGGGTGCACGCGATTCTCGGTGTAGTAGGCCAGCGGCGTCGAGCCCAGCCACGTGTCGTAATCGAGGTTCGGCGGTACCGGCATCTCGGGCTCGACGGGACCGGAGGGATCGCCCGGCAGGCCGATCTTCACGGTCTGCAGCCTGCCGATCCGCCCGTTGCGCACGAGCTCAGCCGCGTACCGCCACTGGGGCGATGAGCGCTGCTGGCTGCCGATCTGGAAGATGCGGCCGCTCCTGTGCACGGCATCGGACACCACCCGGCCCTCCGCGATCGTCAGCGACGCCGGCTTCTGCAGGTAGACGTCCTTGCCGGCCCGCACGGCCGCGACGGTGATGCGTGCGTGCCAGTGGTCGGGCGTGCTGATGACGACGGCATCGACGTCCTTGTTCGCCAGCACCTCGCGGTAGTCGCGGTAGCCGGCCACGCCCTCGTAGGGTTTGCCCGCCTTGCCGGCGTAGTAGCCGTTCACGAGGCGCTTCCCGTCCTCGACGCGCGTCGAATCGAGGTCGCACACCGCCATGATGCGGGCTCGGTCGTACTTCCAGATGCCCGGCATGTCGTGCCCGCGGGAGATGCGGCCGCAGCCGATGGCGCCGACGTTGATGCGATTGCCCGGCGCGTTCGGCCCGAGCACCGACGCCGGCACGATCGCCGGAAAGCCGGCCAGCACGGATGACGCCACGACGCCTTTGCCGGTGGTGGCGAGAAATTCCCGCCGCGAGGATCCCCTCGGTCGCGTCCACGTCATCTCACGTCCTCCGGCCAGGCCGCGTCCCCCGACGCGCGCAGCGCATGACTTGCTCGTGCCGATGCCGAAGTCGGCCCTCCCACCGCTCTCAGCCTACGCCTTCGCATCGATCCGCCGCGCCTGCGCCTGGGCCTTGAGCATCAGCTCCGTGGCCAGGAAGCAGTGGGCCTGCGGCATCGCCGTCTCCGTGCGGTTCAGCACGTCGGCGACGAGTTGTTCGCCATACGGCAGGGGCGTGTCCGCGCAGTCGACGTAGCGCGTCTCCTTCTGATCCACCAGGAACAGGTGACTCCCGCCGGGGCGGCCCGCGATGTCGATGTTCTTCCGGATCTCGATGAACCCGTCGGTGCCGAGGATCGTCAGTCGGCCGTCGCCCCAGGTCGCCAGGCCGTCCGGCGTGAACCAGTCCACGCGGATGTAGCCCGCGCCGCCGTTGCCTCGCACGACGACGTCGCCGAAGTCCTCGAGGCCGGGGTACTGCGGATTATTCAGGTTGCCGACCTGTGAGGCCACGACGTCCGCCTTCGTTGATCCGGTGAAGAAGAGGAACTGGTCCCCCTGGTGCGAGGCGATGTCGCAGAGAATGCCGCCGTACCGCGCGCGCTCGAAGAACCAGGCCGGGCGGGTCTTCGGGCTCATCCGGTGCGGCCCGAGGCCAATCGTCTGGAGGACACGGCCGATGGCGCCGGCCTTGACGAGTTCGCCCGCCTTCACGGTGGCGCGGTTCTCGAGCCGCTCGCTGTACATGATCGAGTAGATCCGCTTCGTCTCCGCCTGGACGCGGCGCACCTCGGCGAGCTGCTCGAGCGTCGTGACCCCTGGCTTGTCCGACATGTAGTCCTTGCCGTGCCGCATCACCCGGATGCCGAGCGGAGCCCGTTCATCAGGGATGCCGGAGCTCAGCACCAGCTTGACTGCGGGATCCTCGATGACCTCGGCTTCGCTTCGAGCCAGCTTGACCTGTGCGAACTGCGTGCGGAACGCTTCCACGAGGTCGGGTTCCTTCGCAAAGAGCCATGTCAGTTCGCCACGCGCGCGCAGGACGGCATTGACCTGGGAGTAGATGTGCGCGTGGTTGATTCCCACCACGGCGAACTTGAGGAGCGGGGATTTCGACTGCTGAACCCCCGACTGGGGCGCGTCACCCCGCGTCGCGGTCTGCGGATCGGGATCGAGCCGCGCAGGCTGGCCTCCGAGATGCGCGCCAGACAGGCCCGCCGGGAGAGCAGCGATCGCCGCCGCTGATCCGACGGTCGTCTTCAGGAAGTCGCGTCGATCGACACCGTGTTGGGACATGACTGACTCCAACTTCTGCTTCGTAACAAGCGGCTGGCTATCGGACCGTCACGGGCGCCGTGACAGGCCGGCGCGGATAGGCCCCGGGGAGTCGCGTCGCGTCCGGCAGCCACCCCAGCAGCTTCCGCACCGCGTCGGGCACCGGATCGATCGTGACGGTGGCCGGCAGTGGCGCCGCGAGCTCGTAGCGACGCAGTTCCGGGCTTCTGAACAGCGCGCCGGCAGAGCCGTTCACCGCGCGGCTGTGCGTCTCGAACGCGGGCTGAAACGCTGTGAGGTCCGCGGGCGACGCGAGCCGGGCCGTGCACAAGGGGCCCGCCGCCGGGCTCCACGTGATGAGCGGGCGTCCGGCCGCCTCGCCGCGCCGCACGTAGACGTTGCCATCGACGTCGGTCAGCGGAGCGTCAGTGAGCTTGCCGCACAACGGCGGGCTCTGTTCGACGTTCAGCAGCGGAGGGCGGAAGCCCTCCTCCGCGACCAGCAGATTGCCGACGAACGCGTGGCCGTGGCGCGCGTCGACGTCAGGTCCCGTAGCCGGGTGCCACCCGAAGTGGTCGCCGACGGCGCTGCGCGGCGTGCGCTCGAAGGACGCCACCGAATTCACCAGCGTGTTCTGATACGCGCGCACGTTGGAGCTGTTGAGCGCGCGGATGCCCTTGTCGCAGTTCACGAACACGTTGCCGGCGACGGTGGCGCCCTTCGAGATCTCGAAGAAGAACCCGTCCATCGCGTTCTCGACCCAGTTGTTCACGAAGACGCCGTCGACGTTGCCCACGTCGTACCAGATGCCGTTCGAGTAGGGCTGCTCGATGACGAGGTTGTCGCGGCAGGTCACGCGGTACGACTGGTTGAAGATCTTGACGGCGGACGGGTAGTAGCCGGTGATGCGTTCGATGTTGTTCCGCCGGAAGATGTTGCGCTCCAGCAGCACGTCGGCGGAATCGATGATGTAGATGCCCTCGGTGCTCGTGTCGCTCACGAGGCAGTTGCGCAGGACCAGGCCGTCGCCGCGCAGGTAGGCCGCCACCCGCGAGCAATAGGTGATGGTCACGTGCTCAAGCGTCGTGCCCACAACCTCTTTGCCGAACGTCTTCGGGTCGGCTGGCCCGTCGGGCTCGCGGCCTTCCACTTCCAGCGCGCGATAGGCGTACTGAGTGAAGCTGATCCCTCGGATCACGGGCCCCTTCCTGTCGGACTCCTTGCCATGCACGGTCCTGGTGGTCCGGACGATCGCCGAGTCGTAGGCGGTGATCTCGATCAGGCGGTCCTTCGGGTCCACGGCAATGAAGACGGCCCCGCCCTCGTAGTCGATCGCGTACGAGTGGGCATCGAGGCCGCCCTCCCACGCCGCGGACTGCAGGAACTCACCGTCGACGAACACCATATCGTTGTTGAACCGATGCAGGGGCGTGCGCATGCCCTCGCGGTTCCGCTGCCACCAATCCGCCGGCTTCTGCGGGAAGAGCGTCACCCAGCGGGTGCGCCAGATGCCGTCGCGAAGCGGCTCCCAGGCCGCCGCGACGCGCGTGCCTTTCAGGATCGGCACCTCGTCGCGGTAGGGCTGCATCGTGATGCCCTGGTTGAGGACCAGGCCGCCGGTCCGGTAGGTGCCGCCGCGAAGGATGACGGCATCGCCCGTCACGACGCGCTCGAAGGCGGCCTCAATCGTCGTCGGGACGTCCAGGCTCGACCCCGCCGCCTCGGCCTTGCCGTCCGGCGCGACGTAGTACACGTGCGCCGCGGTCTTCGGTACCTCGTAGGTCTGCGGGACGGGACCGTACGGGCCGCCCGAGGGCTGCGCCTGCCCCAGCCCGGCAACGAGCAGCAGGGCTCCAAGCACGACAACTGCGCATCGGACTGACTCGACACCGCGAAAACGGCCGATCATCGCAACTCCTTGTACGGGAACCGCGCCGGCGGCCCCGGCCACAGATCATCGCCGCGATCGCAGGAAAGTCAAGGCCGGCGGCAGGAGTGCCGCCCTCCGCCGAGATTTCGCGTTGAGATACCGGCCGCACCCGGCATAGAATCATCCGCATTCCCGGGACGAGGCCCCCAGACCACAGGGGTCCCGGGCAGAATCCCAACCCTTACCGGAGGGCGAGGTGCCGCACGCGCGGCTTCTCGCTTGAACCATGGATTTGAATCGACGCCGGCTCCTTCAGTTCGGACTTGCGGCCTCCGCGGCCGCCCCCGCCACCGCGCTCGCGGGCGCTCAGCCGGACGCGGCCGCGCCGGCCCACGCGGCCGCCGCGAACCCGGACGCGGTCGGCGTGCTCTACGACACGACGCTGTGCATCGGGTGCCGCGAGTGCGAGGCGGCCTGCAACCGCCGCAATCACCTGCCGCGGACCGCCGTGCCGTTCTCCGACCGGGACGTACTCAGGACGTTCCGCCGGCCCTCGGACACCGCCTTCACCGTGGTGAACCAGTTCCAGGGCAGTCCGTCCCCCGATCAGGCCGGGCTCGAGCAGACCTACTGCAAGGTGCAGTGCATGCACTGCCTCTATCCCTCCTGCGTGTCGGCCTGCATCGTCGGCGCGATGACCAAGGCCCCGGACGGGGCGGTGGTCTACAACAAGACAATCTGCCTGGGCTGCCGGTACTGCCAGGTCGCGTGCCCGTTCGAAGTGCCCGCGTTCGAGTTCAACGAGCCGCTCGTGCCGCGCATCCGGAAGTGCGAACTCTGCACCGACCGCGAGAAGGGGACCGGCGCGAACCCCGCCTGCGCGGCGGCATGCCCGACTGAGGCGCTCGTGTTCGGCCGCCGGGCGGATCTCGTGGCCACAGCCAAGGAACGGATCGCGAGCCGGCCGGCCCGCTACGTGAACCACGTCTACGGGGAACACGAGGTGGGGGGCACGTCCTGGCTCTACCTCGCCGGGCGGCCGGTCCAGGAAATCGGGCTGCTGCCGCTCACGGATGCTCCGCCGCCCGCGCGGACGGAGGCCATCCAGCACGGGATCTTCAAGTACGGCATCATCCCGGTCACCGTCTACGGCCTGCTGGCGGGCGTCATGTGGTTCAACCATCGGAAGCACCCGGAGGACCATCCCGGAATCGGTGAGGCCAGTGAAGGCATGCCGCCGGCTCCGCCGGACGAGGAGGCGCGGCGATGACACCGCTGCACAGCGACCAGCCGCATCGAGTCACGAAGCCGTTCTTCACGTTCGGCACGGTGACGCTGCTCCTCGTCATGGGCGTTGGCTACGCCTTCGGGTTCACCCGGTTGCTGCTGGGTCTCGGCCGGGTGACGAACCTGGACAACCACAATCCCTGGGGCATCTGGATCTCGTTCGACGTGGCGTGCGGCGTGGCGTTGGCCGCCGGCGGGTTCACGACGGCAGCGCTCGTCGACATCTTCGGGCGGCGGAAGTACAGGGCTCTCCTGCGCCCGGCGATCCTGACCGCGTTCCTGGGCTACCTGTGGGTGGCCATCGCCCTGAGTTTTGATCTCGGCCGCTACTGGAACATCTGGCGCCCGATCTTCAACTGGCAGGGCAACTCGGTGCTCTTCGAAGTCGGGATGTGCGTCGCCGTGTACCTCTGCGTGCTGACGGTGGAGATGAGCCCGTCCCTCCTGGAGGGCCTGAAGGCCCGGATCGACGACAAGGAGTGGGGCGCGGCGTTGTTGAAGAAGGTCGAAGGGCCGCTGATGGGCCTGTATGCGGCGGTCCGGGTGGCCCTGCCGATCTTCATCGTGGCCGGCGTCGTGCTGTCCTGCATGCACCAGTCGTCGCTCGGCACTCTCATGCTGATCGCGCCGACCAAGCTGAGCCCGCTGTGGAACACGGCGATGCTGCCGCTGCTGTTCCTCCTGTCGGCGATGATGGTCGGCTTCCCGATGGTCATCCTCGAGTCGATCTACGCGAACATCAGCTTCGGGCGCAGCCCGGAGATGGACCTCCTGTCGCCGCTGGCGCGGGTCATTCCCTGGTTCATCGGTGCCTACGCCCTGCTGAAGTTCGGCGACCTGGCGTTCCGCTTCGGCAGCCTGGACCTGCTCGGGCACCCCGTGGAGACGACGGCGCTGGCGGTGGAGATCCTCGTGGGAGTGGTCGCGCCGTTCCTGCTGCTCCTCAACAAGGCCGTGCGCCGGTCGATCGGCTGGCTGTTCCTCTCGGCGGTGCTCATCATCTTCGGCGTCGTGCTGAACCGGATCAACGTGTTCCTGGTCGGGTACAACGCTCCCTACTCGACACGCTCGTACTTCCCCTCGATCGGCGAGATCGCGATGACGTTCGCGATCGTGTCGAGTATCCTGCTCTGTTACCGCTTCTTCGTGACGTTCTTCCCGATCCTGCCGGGGTACATGCCGGTGCGCGCCGAAGAGCTCGCGCTGATGCACGAGGAGCGGGCTCGGACGGTGAGCCCGTTCTGGACGTGGGTGATCCGCGGCGCGGCGGTCGCGTTCCTGCTCGGGTTCGTCGCGATCTACAACGTCGTCCACGTGACGGCTGAGCGGGGCTCCAGAAGGCTGGTCGAGGACGTCCGGCGCGTCCAGGCGGAAGCGCCGGTGTTCACAAAGGTGGCGGCGACGTATCCGGACCGCCCGCCGGGCTATGAGAACTTCTACGAACTGGTCAGCGCGGCGCTACGGGCGCGGTCTGACGACTACGAGCCGGTCGGGTTCTCGCACCGGATCCACGACGAGATCGTCGGCGGTGACTGCAGCGCGTGCCACCACCGCTTCTCGTCCGACCCGAGCGACCGGGTCGGCGTCGACCTCAGGGAGTTCCACGCGCAAGTCGACGTGAAACTGGGCGGAGCGTGCGCCACGTGCCACCCGGACATGAAGGAGAAGGCGCCCCAGGGGTGCCAGCGCTGCCACGGCGCCCCGTACGAAGCCGACGCGCCCTCGCGGATCGGGCTCAAGGGCGCGTATCACCGGCAGTGCATCGGCTGTCACGAGCGCCAGCCGAGGGCAGCGTCGGCGCCCACGTCCTGCAGCGGGTGCCACCACCCCTGGACGCCGGACCACGGGCCGCTCATCGACCTGCCGGCACGGCCGAAGCCGCGGGACGTCACGGGCACGTGCCTCTCCTGCCACCCGAAGGCCGGCCAGGACATCCTGAGCACGGCTCATTGGATGTGGCAGGGGTACTCGCCCACGCTCAAGGGATACGAACACCGGCTTGACATCAGCCTGACCATGATGGTCAACAACACCTGCATCGCGATCGGCTCGAACCTGCAGGCGTGCGCGTCGTGCCACATCGGCTACGGGTGGGTGGACGAGAAGTTCGACTTCTCCAACCCGAACAACATCGACTGCCTGGTGTGCCATGACACGACCGGCACGTACCGCAAGGAGCCGGACCGCGGCGGCCTGCCCGACGCGTCACTCGACCTGGCCGCCATTGCGCGGAAGGTCGGCCGGCCCTCGAAGCGGGAGTGCGGGTCGTGCCATTTCGCCAGCGGCGGGGGCCCCTACACCAAGCACGGCGACCTCGAGCCCGCGCTCGTCGATCCGCCGGCGGACCTCGACATGCACATGGGCGGGCTGAAGATGCGGTGCCAGGATTGCCACCAGACCGTCGAGCACCGCATCGCCGGCATGTCGATGAGCGCGCCGGCCGTCGAGGGCCGGGTGCGGTGCGAGAAGTGCCACGGGCAGACGCCGCACGGCGTGGCGGGCGTCCTGAGCCGTCACCTCGACGATCACGTCAGAGCCGTCGCGTGCGAGACCTGCCACATCCCGTCCATCGCGCGCGCGACGCCGACGCTCATCCGGCGCGACTACTCGGCGGCCGGGGCCGACCGGCCGGCGGGGGCCGACCGCTACGGCATGCCGCAGTACGACAAGCGCTTCGGCACGCTCGCCTGGGGCAAGGACATCGTCCCGAGCTACCTCTGGTCCGACGGCACGCGTAACGCGTCACTCGTCGGCGGGACGATCGACCCGTCGGTGCCCGTCATCCTGAACGCGCCGATCGGGGAGAAACGGAATCCGGCCGCGCGGATCTACCCGTTCCAGGTGCACGAGGCCGTTCAGCCCTTCGACAGCGTCAACAAGGTCCTGGCGCTGCCAAAACTGCTCGGCGGCTACTGGGTTGATTTCGACTGGTCGAAGGCGATCACGGCCGGGATGAAACAGGTGAACATCCCGTACTCCGGATCCTACGGGTTCGTCGAAACCCGGATGTACTCGTCGGTCCACCACGAGGTGATGGCCGCCAAGAAGGCGCTGGGCTGCGCCGATTGCCATGCCGCCCAGGCCATCACCTGCACGAGGTGCCACAAGAACGCCGCGGGGATGAACCTCCCCGAGCACCGGCGCGCCGTCTATCCAGAGGTCACGCGCCGGATCGACTTCAAGGCGCTGGGGTACGCTGACGATCCGGCCCGCGTCGGCGGCCGGTTCTACGTCACGCTCGGCCGCGGCGTGCCGCCGCGCTAACCGCGGGTCGGCGGCGGTGGCAGGGCGGCCGGCGCGTGGGCGATGCCGGCCGCCGCGTAGATCTCGGGTTCGTCCAGGCTCTCGCGGGCCAGGAGCTGGACGACGATGGCCTCCATCTTGTCGCGGTGCTCCCGTAGCAGCCGCCGCGCCTCGGCGTAGCACTCGTCAGTGATCCGCCGCACCTCTTCGTCGACGGCGTCCAGCAGGCCGTCCGAGATTCCCGCCATGCGGGGATCGCCGTCCACCGGCAGCACGGACATCTTGCCGATGCGATCGGACATGCCCCAGCGGCCGACCATGGACCGCGCGATGCGGGTCACCGTCTCGAGGTCACTCTCCGCGCCCGTCGAGACCACGCTGAAGACCTCCTGCTCCGCGGCCATGCCCCCCAGTGCGCCGATGATCCGGCCGCGGAGGTAGTTCGCGTCGTACCCGTAGCGGTCCGACTCCGGCGTGGAGAGGGTGATGCCGAGCGCCCGGCCCCGGGGAATGATCGAGACCTTGCGCACCGGATCAGCGCCCGGTTGGAGCATGCCGAGCAGGGCGTGTCCCGCTTCGTGGTACGCCGTGCGGCGCCGCTCCGCCTCCGGGATCACGACGTTGCGGGCCGTGCCGAGCTGGACCTTCTCGAGCGCGTCCGTCATGTCGCGCTGGCGCACGGCGTCCTCGCCGCGGCGCGCGGCCAGCAGCGCGGCTTCGTTGACGAGATTCGCGAGATCGGCGCCCGTCATGCCGGGCGTCGACGACGCCAGTTGCTCGAGGTTGACGTCGTCCGCGAGCGGCACCTTGCGGGTATGCACCCGCAGGATCTGTGCGCGGCCCTTCTGATCTGGCGGGTGGATGATGATCTGACGGTCGAACCGCCCCGGCCTGAGCAGCGCGGGGTCGAGGACGTCCGGCCGGTTGGTCGCGGCGAGCACCACCACGCCCTCGTGGCCCGAAAAGCCGTCCATCTCGGTGAGGATCTGGTTCAGGGTCTGCTCGTGCTCGTCGTGACCTCCGAAGGACCGCGGGCCGCCGCGCATGCGGCCGATGGTGTCGATCTCGTCGATGAAGATGATCGCCGGCGCCACCTTCCGCGCCTCGGCGAACAACTCACGGACCCGGCTGGCCCCGACCCCGACGATCATCTCGATGAACTCCGACGCGCTCGCGCTGAAGAAGGGGACCCTCGCTTCGCCCGCGGTGGCACGCGCGAGCAGCGTCTTCCCCGTTCCCGGCGCGCCGGCCAGCAGCACGCCCTTCGGGACGCGCGCCCCGAGGCGGGCGTACTTGCCGGGATCCTTCAGGAAGTCGACGACCTCGTTGATCTCCGCCTCCACCTCGTCGATGCCGGCGACGTCGTCGAACGTCACGCGGACCGATTCAGGATCGACGCGGCTCTGTTTCTTGCCCCCGAGCAGCCCGCCCGCCATCGCTCCCTGCTGACGCCTGAACATCCAGACGTAGAAGGCGACGATCAGGAGCAGCGGCGCCGACGAGATGAGCAGGTTCGTCAGGAAGCCGCGCTGCTGAACGAGGGGTGTGGCACGCACGGTGGCGCCCCCGGCCGTCAGCTCCGCCAGGAGATCGTCACCCGCGAACGTCGGCCGCTCGGTGGTGAACTGGTGGTAGGTCCGCTCAGGCTGGCCAGGCTGGGGCACGGCTTTCTTCAGCTGTCCCTCGATCGAATCACCCCGGGCGAACACCTCGCTGACGTTCTTGCCGGCGACCTGGCCCTTGAACTCCGTGTACGGCACAGCCTGGGGGCCGGAGAACCGGTCCTGCAGCGTCAACACGCCGAAGAACGCCAGGTAGATGGCTATCCAGACGGCCGCCCTGGTCCAGCGCGGCCTTTGCTTGGGCGGCCGCCCCTTCGGGAGTCCCTCCGTCCGCCACGGAGGAGGCGGCGACGGCGGAGCGGGCGAGTCGGGCGGTCGGCGTTCGCGCGCCGGGTTCGGCGGCGGTTGCGGGTCTTGCGCGGCCATGCGTCGGTTCCTTGTCTCAGGCGGTCCTGGAGTCGGACTGCGGGGCATGATAGCACCCCCATCCCGTGGGAACGGGAGGTGGACCGTCACACAGGGGAAGGGACAGAATGGGGGGCGCAGCTTGAGGAGGAGACCGCTCGTGACACAACCCCGCCCGCTGGTTCACGCGACGCCGCGCGCGCTTCCGGAGCCCCTGGCCCGCCTGTCCGCGCTTGCGCTCGACATGCACTGGGCGTGGAACCACGCCGGCGACGCGGTCTGGCGGCGGCTCGACGCGGGGAACTGGGAGCGCACGCAGAACCCGTGGCTCCTCCTGCAGCACGTGCCGTTCGCGCGCCTCGAGCGCCTCGCGAGCGACGCGGACTTCCTGCGTGACGTGCAGGCGCTCGAACAGTCGCGCGAGCAGTATCTCGCCACCCGGCCCTGGCGCCCGGCGGGCGTGTCCGCGCTGCCGCGCGTGGCGTACTTCAGCATGGAATTCGGCCTGCACGAGGCGCTGCCGCTCTATGCGGGCGGTCTCGGCATCCTCGCGGGCGATGTCCTGAAGACGGCGAGTGACCTGGATGTCCCGCTCGTCGGCATCGGCATCCTGTGGCAACAGGGCTACTTCCGTCAGGTGCTCGACGCCGCGGGCCGCCAGACGGAACTCTACCCGTTCAACGAGCCGGCCAGCCTGCCCGTGCAGCCGGTCCTCAGCGCCGGCGGCGAGCAGCTCAGGATTCCACTCGGCTTCCCGGGCCGTTCGATTCTGCTCCGGGCCTGGCAGGTGACGGTCGGCCGGACGCAGCTCTACCTGCTGGACGCGAACGACCCCTTCAACGCGCCGGCGGACCGCGGGCTGACGAGCGCCCTCTACGGCGGCAGCTCGGAGGTACGCCTGCTGCAGGAGATCATCCTCGGCGTCGGCGGGTGGCGCCTCGCGGAGGCGCTCGGCCTTGGGGTCGAGATCTGCCACCTCAACGAGGGGCACGCGGCGTTCGTGGTGCTCGAGCGGGCGCGCCGCTTCATGGAGCAGCACCACGCGACCTTCCGGGAAGCCCTGTGGGCGACGCGAGCCGGGAACGTGTTCACGACGCACACGGCCGTTCCGGCGGGGTTCGACACGTTCGCCACCGCCGACATCGAGACCCTCCGGCCCTACTTCGACGAGTACGTGCACGCCCTCGGGCTGACGTGGCCCGACCTGCTGGCGCTCGGCCGGCAGAATCCCGGCGATCGGCGCGAGCCGTTCAACATGGCCTGGCTCGCCTTGCGCGGGTGCTCGTGGGTCAACGGAGTCAGCCGGCTCCACGGCGAGGTGAGTCGCCGCATGTTCGCCGGGCTGTTCTCGCGCTGGCCGGAGCCCGAAGTGCCCGTCACGCACGTCACCAACGGCGTCCACGTGCCGTCGTGGGACTCGCCGTGGACCGACGAGTTGTGGACCCGCGCCGCCGGCAAGGAACGCTGGCGCGGCGACGTCTCGGCGCTCACGGAGGACGTCCTCCGCCTGCGGGACGAGGACCTCTGGCGCCTGCGGGCGGCCGAGCGCGACGACCTGGTGCGCTACGCGCGCGAGCGGCTCCTGCGCAAGCTCGCGCGGCACGGAGGCCTCGAGGAGGCGGCCAGGACGGCGCGCGCGGTGCTGCGGCCGGACGTCCTGACGCTCGGGTTCGCTCGCCGCTTCGCCACCTACAAGCGGCCGAACCTGCTGCTCTCGGACCCGGAGCGGCTCCTCCGCCTCCTCACCGACTCGCAACGCCCGGTCCAGCTGATCGTCGCCGGCAAGGCGCATCCCCGGGACGAGGAGGGCAAGCGCCTGATTCAGCAGTGGGCGCAGTTCGCCGCCCGGCCCGACGCGCGTGTCCACGTCGTCTTCCTCGACGACTACGACATGCGCCTGGCCACCGAGCTCGTGCAGGGCGTCGACGTGTGGATCAACACGCCGCGGCGGCCGTGGGAGGCGAGCGGCACGAGCGGCATGAAGGTCCTCGTGAACGGCGGCCTCAATCTCTCGACGCTGGACGGCTGGTGGGCCGAGGCCTTCGACGCCGACTGCGGCTGGGCCCTCGGTGACCGGCTCGAGACGTCGCAGGACGACGGGCGGGAGGCGGCGCAGCTCTACGCGCGGCTCGAAGAGGACGTCGTGCCCGCGTTCTACGACCGCGACGCCGAGGGCATCCCGCGCCGGTGGATGGCGCGGATGCGGGCGAGCATGGCCCGCCTGGCTCCGCGCTTCAGCAGCGTGCGGATGCTGCAGGAATACGTCGAGCAGGCCTACGTCCCTGGCGCCGCCGCCCTGAAGCGGCGATCGGAAGGGGAGGGCGCCGTCGCGCGGGATCTCGAACGGTGGTCACGGCGCCTCGACGAGCACTGGACCGGCATCCGGTTCGGCGAGGTGCGCCAGCGCGCGAGCGCGGGGCGGCTGACGGTCTCGGTCACGGTCGAGCTGGGTGACATCGAACCCGACGACGTGCAGGTGGAGCTGTACGCCGATCCGGCCGGTGCCGAGAACCCAGTCGTGCAACCGATGACGCCGGTCGAAGGGGTCCCTCGGGTGCCGAACGCCTGGACGTACCGCGTGACGTTCGAGACGGATCGACCGGCGAGGGACTTCACGGCCCGCGTGGTTCCGCGCCATCCGGAGGCACGCATCCCGATCGAACTGCCCCTCATCACGTGGCAGCGGTGAGCGGAGGCAGGACCGCCCACTCGCATCGCGGCGTGCGCCCTCACCTCGCCCGGTAGACGACCGCCTCGACAACGGCGATAGTTCGTCCCGTCGAGCGCGGGTCCGCATCGCCGCGCGTGACGATCTTCAGCGTGTGCTCCCGCTGCGGCAAACCGTACGCGTGCCACAGGTCGTTGTCATGGGTGCGCGCGGAGGCATAGGCATCGATCGCACGCATCGCCCTGCCATCGAGGAACACATCCGCCCGGCCGCCCTCCTGGGTCATGTCGCCGACGACGGCAAGTCCGGCGCCCGTGAACGTCAATACGGCTTCGGCGCCAGCCGTGCCGGCCCGCATGCTCAGACCCCGACCGCCCGCCATTTGGGGGCCTGATCTGCCGAATCCCTTGAATTGCCATGCCGGGTCGTCCACGCCGACGCGCCGATCGGGAATGCCCATGTCCCACTGTACGAGCGCGGCGGCCGCCGGCGCCTGGACGGAAACCGTCACGTCCTCGCCAGTGACAGATCCGCCGGCCAACCGGACCAGCTTCAAGGCCCGGTTCAGCGTGGACCGGCAGATGTCGTTGAGGGACGACTGCGTGTACTCGAACTTCCGGTCGGCCAGCGCCGGGATGCCGCTCTTCCAGACGTCGGGGATACTCGAGTAGCCGAGCATGACGCCCAGAATGCCGCCAGCGGTCGACGGATTGCAGTCGGAATCCTGTCCTGACCGGGCGGCGATCTCGATCGTCCGCGCGAAGTCGCCCCGCCCGTAGAGCAGGCCCAGGGCGATGTACGCTCCGTTGATCGTCGCGTCGATGTTGAAGGGCCGGAGCGCACCGTCCGGGCAGCTGTCGTCCCGATCCCACGTATCCTCGACGAGCTGCCAGGTCTTCTTCCAGTCGCCGGGATACCGTGCCGACCAGTCCAGCACGTCGCGGATGACGCGGGCGTAACGGCTGCCGGGAGGCAGGCAGGCCAGGCCCTGCGCCACGACCGCGCGCGCATCGGTCTCGAAGAACGCGGCGGTGTACATCCCGCTGACGAACATGCCCCCGTAGAGGCCGTCGCCATCGTTCATGACCCGGCCGACGCGCAGGCAATATTTGTTGGACTCCCGCGGCAGGCCGGGGCTCATCAGGCCGATGAAGTCTGCCTCGATCTGGAAGTCGATGTCGTTGGCGTGGATGTTGTACTCCGGGTGGCCGGACATCGGCGCCTTGACGCCGAGGTTCAGAAGCCGCCGCGCCCCGGCGTTGGCGTGCCAGAGATCGTACTGGCTGCCCTTGAACGCCTCGCCGTACTGCTCGACGGTGGCATCGAAACCGAGGCGATCCATGGTCTCGGCCATCGTCATGCCGACGTACAGGTCGTCCTGGCCGAGCGCGTTCGACACGCGCTCCGGCGACCAGGTGATCTCGCCCTCGAAGATCCTGCCGTTCGAGCGGAACTCGGTCGGCGCGCCGTAGGAGACGCCAATCATCTTCCCGGCCCAGCCGCCCCGGATCTTGTCCTCGAGCGCCGCCGTTGCGATCGTCCGCGAGGGGCCGGCGCCGGCCAGCACCGTCGCCGCGCTGAACACGCTATAGCTGCCCGGCCGCACGAACGTGTCGAAGACCATCTTGTCGCCGCGCGGCTGGCCGGCCAGCTCCCGTCCGGTCAGCAGGTCGCGCAGCTTCGCGATGCGCTTGTCCGTCACGATGCGAGCCGTGCCCGAGGTCTCCCTGAACGACTCCACGATGAAGGTGTCGTTGTCGTAGACGAACAGGCTCACCTGCGCCGGCGCCTCCACGCGGACGTAGAGGTCGCGGCACACGACGGTGCGAATGGCCGTGAGCACGTCCGGCGGGAAGCTGTACAGGTCGCCCTGGGCCTGCGGGATGGTCAGCACGTACAACAGGCCCTTCGAGTACTTCGCCGAGTGCAGGATCGGCGTCCCTGTCGTCCGCGAAGGCGAGGTCAGCGCGCTGACGACCTCCCACGAGTCGTTCGTCGCGTACCGGATCTCGGGAAGGAGGATGTCCGTTTCAGATCGCCCGGTGACGCCGCGGCCGAAGAACTCGCGGGCCGCGACGGTCCGGCCGGTGTACTCGAGCTCGACGATGTCCTCGATGCCGTGCCCCTGCAGGGCTTTCAGCAGCCCCGACGTGATGACGACGGTCTTGCCGTCCTGCAGCTGCCGCCTGATCCTGTCCACGATCGACGGGTCGTACCGCGCCGCCTCGGTCAGGAGGACGGTCTGCGCCTCGGCGGGGAAGACGGGGACGATGTCCATCGGGATGCCGATCATGCCGAGATAGCTCGCGAGATGGTCTTCCCCCGACGAGTGATACGGCTTGTACGTCTTCACGCCAATCGGATTCCCCAGCCTGCCGGCGAAGGCATCGACCTGCTGGAACACGTAGCCCGCCAGGCGCGCGTACTCCGACTCCGGCACCAGGCTGGCATCCTGCTGCCGGATGGGCTGGTAGAGCTGCCGGATGTCGAACAGCGTGATCTCCGGCGCCTTCGCGAACAGCGTCAGCCACAACTGCTCCGCGTAGCGGTCGAGGTTCCGCAGCCCGCCCGTGTCCACCCAGCCGCCGGCGTTGCCGCCGGGCTTGATGTTCTCGAAGTACCGGAAGATCGAGTAGCCGTGGTACGGCTGGAGGTGCTGGTTGCTGTACACCCCGTCCCGCGTCTCGGTGCCGGTGTAGATCTTGTCGAAGTAGGTCGGCTCGGTCTCGAGGTTGAAGCCCAGGCTCTGGAAGTGCTCGTACCAGTTCGGGTACTTGATCGTGACCCTCACACGCGGGTTGACGGCCCGCGCGGGCTTCAGGATGAGGTTGCGCCCGGCCTCGTCCATGAGGGCGAGCCGGAAGGCAGTCCAGCTCCTGTTGCCCTTCGCCTTGATGCAGAGGTCGCACTTGCAGCTCGTGAAGAAGAAGTCGTCGAGGATGATCTCATCGAAGTTCCGCGCGGTGAACTCGACGACCTCCTGCAGCTTCCTGCGGTGCTCCGGGTTGGAGTAGCAGTAGGTCTCGAACTGGTTCGACTCGTTGATCGTGGCCGTGATGCCGCCTGCCACCTTCACGCCCTTGCCCTCGAAAAACCGCTTGGCTTGGTCGAGCGTCGCCTGGTCCACGACGACGGTGTCCCGGTGCGTCTCGAGGTACACCTTGTCGATCTTCACGTGCGGCGAGATCGCGGCCCAGGCGCTCTCCAGGTACGCCGGGTCCTTCATCTGGCGCACCTCGTACACGCGGCAGTAGACGGCGACGTTGAAGTTCCGGTAGTTGGCGCCGCCGGCGGCGATTGGCGCCCACATCCCACAGAGCAGGGCGGCGGTCAGCAACCACCGCGTCGAGGACGGCTTCATTCCCAACCTCCGAATCTGGCTTCTACTGCTTCTCGGGCAACTGGGAGGCCAGCAGGAACACGAGCGGCGCGTTCCAGTTGATCGCGATCTCATTCGAGGCGTACGACTCCTGGTCGTCGACGTACATCTTCGCCGGTGGCAGGTCGGGCAGCTTGTTCATCGCCGGATCCTGCTTGCGTCCGTTCGGGCCGCCCGCGAGCAGGCCGGGCCACGGCTCGGCGTTCTGGTCCGCGCCGCTGGGCCGGTGATGGGGACGTCTGAACGGGTTGGCGCCGACCTGGGTGACCCACGACAGCGAGAACGCGTTCCGGCCGAGCAGGTAGTGCAGGTTGTCCGCGGCCGTCTCCAGGTAGCGTGCGTTCGGCGCGAGGGCATTGGCGACAATGAGCTGCAGGCCGTAATTCGCGGCCACGGCGTTCGAGCCCCAGATGTAGTCCGTCTTCGCGAGGCTCGTCCGGTACCCGTCCGCCGCCGTCCGTTTCACGATCTCGTCGGCCGCGGACGCCGACGCACTCCGGATGGCGCCGGCGGACTCTCCGGCCCCGCCGCCGAGCACGTACGTCCACAACGCCATTGGAGCCACGTTGGCCCACGCGGCGGGCCCCGCCGGCCCGATGCGCCCCAGGAGTGCCGCGTAGTGATCGGCGAAGTACCGCTCGTAGGCCTCACCGCGCGTCGTCCGCCACAATTCGGCCGCGGCCCACAGCATCTCATCCGAACAGTCCCGGTCGCCGTAGCCGCCGGTGCCGATGCCCTTCGGGTTCGTGAAGAGCACGGCCGGGTGCTGCTCGGTCCATGCGAACGCCTTGCGCGCCGCGTTGAGCGCCGCCGCGGCGTACGCCTCATCGAAGGGCCTGTAAACGCGCGCGGCAATCGCCATCACCGCCGCGAAGTCGGCCGTTGCGCACGTCGACTTGTACGGATCCTGACCGGTGCCGATGACGAAGCTCACCAACGGGTCCTGCTCCGGCATGACGAACTCGCAGAACCGCTCGCTGGTTTGTTTGTGGAACACCCCGCCGTCCTCGTCCTGCATGGAGAGCATCCAGTCGAGGTTCCAGCGGATCTCGTTCAGGATGTCCGGCGTGCCGTTGCCGGACTCGGGGATGTCCAGCCGCACGGTCTTCACGCGGTGGGCAAACATCTCGTAGGCCCACAGCAGGGTCCCGGTCGACAGGCCGGAGTTCACAACGTAGCGGCCGTAGTCGCCGGCGTCGTGCCAGCCCTTGTTGCCAATCGTCTTGGCGCCGGTCCTGCCCGAGGTCGCGTGGTACGCGTTGTCGAGGTGACACTCGTCGTGCCGGTACCCGGGGAACTCCGGCCCGAGGTCCACGGCCGTTCCGCACCGCTGGCCGTAGAACGATCGCATCGCGAGGTAGAACGCGCGCGCGTCGACGTCCGGGGCAATCTGAAACGGCCAGCTGATGCCCGCGCCCGGCACGTCGAGGTAGAACCGCCCGGTTTGCCTCAAGGCGCTGAAGTCCGCCGTCCGCACGGCGTCGCCCGAGTTCGCGTCCGCCGCCGGCGCGGTGAGCGTTCCCCGGAAGACGACCTTCCGGTCGCCGGCGCGTCGGACGACGAACGTGCCGCCGGCCTTCCCCGAGACCACGATCGCCAGCTTCGGCGCGCCCGGCAGGTAGCCGGCCTGGTTCACCTTGATGTCGGTGGTGGGAACCGGCGGCGGCGCGGCGGCGAGTCCGACGGCGGCGAGCAGGCACACGATACTCAGTCGCACATGCCGCATGACGTCTCCTCGACGAGTCTCTCTCCCACGGGCCTCGTCACGCCCGCTCGAAGAACCGGAAGAAGAGCGCCTGCTTCGCGACCGGCACGGTCTTCGCCTCGGTCGCGGCCATCTGCTCCTGTGTGAACGGCGCGAACTCGCGGGCGAGCCGCACGTTCTCCTCGAGCTGCGCGATCGATTCGCAGCCGACGATGACGGTGCTAATCGGCAGCGAGAGGGTGTAGTGCAGGGCCTCGCGGATGCCGATCGTGCCCGGCCCGTTCGCGATGACGACGCCCTCCCAGGAGCGCCGTTGCTGTTCGACCGGCGGCGGCGTCCACGTCGAGAGGATGCGCCCGCGGCCGGTGATCTTCATCCCGATGATGCCCATGCGCTGATCGGCGGCGAGGGGCAGCAGGCGCTCTTTGAAGCTGAAGTGGTGGACGTCCGCCGCGTTGAGCGCCATGAGGATGCAGTCGAACGGCATCCGGCGGATCGCGTGCATCAGCGCGTCGGGCCGGTGATGGCCGGTGATGCCGAGGAAGCGCACCATCTTCTGGTCGCGCGCCTCGAAAAGCGCCTCCACGGCCCCGCCTTTCGCGAACACCTCGTCCACGTCCGCGGCCGTGCCGATGTCATGCAGTTGCCAGAGGTCCAGGTGGTCCGTGTTCAAGAGCTTCAGCGACTGCTCGATCATCCGCATCGACCCGTCGCGGGTCCGCTCCTTCGTCTTGCTGGCGAGAAAGGCGTCGGCGCGCCGCCGCTTCATCACCTGGCCGACGTACCGCTCGCTCCAGCGATCCGGTCCGCCGTAGATCGACGAGGTGTCGATGTAATTGACGCCGAGATCGAGGGCGCGCTCGATGATCGGGACCGCCACGGCGTCGTTGTTCGGCCGCTCGAGGGCCGCCTGGCCCCCGAGGCTGAAGATCGACACCTGGTGGCCGGTCCGGCCGAGTGGCCGCGTCGGGATGCCAGCGTGCCGGGCCGCCTGCGCAGGGGACGGCCACCCGCCGGCGGCCTCGGGCAGCGCCGCCC
Organism: uncultured Acidobacteriota bacterium; assembly: GCA_963809475.1. Lineage (GTDB taxonomy): Bacteria > Acidobacteriota > Vicinamibacteria > Vicinamibacterales > JAKQTR01 > JAKQTR01. The sequence goes on along the minus strand of CAWEJS010000002.1, from coordinate 67,389 downwards.
CCGCCAGCAGGGCCGCCGTCGCGGCGCCGCTCGTCTTGATGAAGTCTCGGCGGGTCCGATCGGTCCGCTCGGGTGGCTTCGTGGTCTCCATGACAGCTCTCCTCGGAAGTGGACTGGGGGTCAGAGTCCCGGGTACCAGCGGCGCGCGTTCTCGACGTAGAGCTTGCGCAGGACGGGCGCCGGCAGGGCCAGGCCGCGCGACGTGAAGCCGGCGCGCGCACGCTCGACGGCGACGTCCTGGTCAGTGGCCAGCCAGGCCGCGTCGGACTCGTAGGCGGAGGCCAGCCGAGCCAGCGCCGCGGCCGGGTCCTTCGCCTCCTCGCCCGCGCCGCCGAATTCCAGGTCGGTGGCGTAGAGGATCCGGTCCTGGTACTTGAGGACGAACGCGCGCACCTTGTCGCGGGGTTGGATCTGGAGATGGACCATGCGTGCGGCGAGGTCCACGGCGAGATTCGGGTACCTCTCGAGTCGCTTGGCCAGTTCGTCGACGTCGTACTCCAGGCTGCCCAGGTGGCAGCCGACGACCTTCAACGCCGGGTGCCGTTCGAGCATGGCGTCGCGCGCGGCGACCTGCCGGGCGTAGTCGGGGACCTCCGGGTGCAGGAGGCCGTGATACTCCGGGTGGTTCTTGAAGTAGTTGCGATCGCTCTCGGTCGTCATCGCGTCGAGCGGGAGCCAGCAGTTGCGAGGCTCCCCGAGGTGGGCGACCAGCGTGCTGCCCCGGCCGGCGATGGCGTCGAGCACCGGGTCCATCCGGCCGTCGTCGATCATCACGAACTTCCCGTCGGGGTCCTTCAGGACCATGCCGACGTCCTTCCAGACCTTCACGGCAACGGCCCCGTGCGACAGCCCATCGGCGATGGTGTCGGTCGCGGCCTTCGCCCAGCCGGCCTGGCCCCAGTTCTGCAGGCTGAACGAGGTGGCCCAGGCGAGGCGATCGGGGTGCGCGCGATGGAGTTCCTGGGCGAGCGCGATCTTCTGCTTCAGGCGGTCCCAGTTCATCCCGCCCACGCAGATGTTCAGCCATCGGAGGTTGCGCTGCTCGAGGAACGCGATGAACGCGTCGAGTTGCCCGGGGCCGAGCGCCCCGATGTGCGCGTGCGCGTCGATCTTCGGCATCTTCATGACCTGGGCCACGGTCATGGTGTCCTCCTGCGAGACTCCGGGGGCAGGCGCGCCGGATGGTCGTGCGGCCACGATGGCCAGGATGATCGCCAGCAGGGCAGCGGCTCGCGGGATGGCGGTGCGGAACGGCAGCGGCATGAGGTCCTCCGCCCGGCTGCGGGCCGGGCGCCGGCGGGGCGCGCCGTAGGATAGCGCGAGTTCCGGTCTGGGAGAAGGACCAGGGGTCGGGTCTCACTACGTACGGACGCCCCGGACGATGACGGAATCGTAAGCGCGGCTGCCGCCCGCCGCGGTCGGCTTGACTTCGCTTCCGCGCGCGGTGATAGTTCCCTCGCCCCCGGAACGTCCTCGCGACGCAGCCGACTCAGCGGCCCGTGTCGGCCACGAGGACGGGAAGGCCATCGATGTCACCGACTCAACGCGTGAGCTGGCGAGCCGCGCTTTCGCCCGGCCGTGTCCCCGTGCTCGTGGCGTGCATGGCGGGCCTGGCGCTGGCCCCGGTATCGTGCGCGCCGATCGGCGCTCCAGCCGGCGGATCGTCATCCGCCTCGATCGCTCAGGCGCCGCCGCCCGACGGCCAGGGCGCGTACCGCACCCGGAGGTACCGGAACCTCTTTGCCGAGGCCGGACACAGCCGGCAGGAAATCGACGCCAAGATCGCGAAGGCGTACACCCAGCTGTTCCACGGCGACCTGGAGACCGAGCGGCTCTACTTCCCGAGCGGCGAGAACGAGAACGGCCCCCTCGCATACATCCCCGACATCCAGCACACCGACGTGCGGTCCGAGGGCATGTCCTACGGGATGATGATTGCCGTCCAGCTCGACAAAAAGGCCGAGTTCGACGCGCTCTGGAACTGGTCCATGACCTACATGTACCAGAAGGACCCGAAGCACCCGACCTACGGCTTCTTCTCGTGGCAGATGAAATACGACGGCACGGTGATGGACGAGCTCCCGGCGCCGGACGGCGAGGAGTACTACGCGATGGCGCTGTACTTCGCGCACAACCGGTGGGGGAGCGCGAAGGGCATCTACGACTACAACGCGTGCGCAGACCGGCTGCTGCACGACATGGTGCACCGCGAGCCGATCACCGGCCCGGTGCGGCAGCGGGGCGGGGTGCGCGACCACACCGTGGGCAAGGAGGTCAACGACGAGCACGCGATGATCCTGTTCTCGCCCGACGAGCGCAACTCCTTCACGGATGCGTCGTACCATCTGCCCGCCTTCTACGAGTTGTGGGCGCGGTGGGGCCCGCAGGACGACCGCGCGTTCTGGGCGCGCGCGGCGGCGGCGAGCCGTGACTTCTTCGTGAAGGCCGCGAACTCGAAGACGGGCCTCGTTCCGAATCTCAGCCAGTTCGACGGGACGCCGATGGGGTTTGGCGCGCGGATGCCCGCGTCGTTCCGCGAGGACGCCTGGCGCGTCGCGATGAACTGGTCCGTCGACTGGTCCTGGTGGGCGAAGGACCCCCGCCAGCGCGAGCTCAGCGACCGGCTGCAGACGTTCTTCGAAGGCGTCGGGATGGCGACCTACGGCGACAACTGGAATCTGGACGGCACGGTGATTCGCGACCGGCACTCGCCGGGCCTCGTGGCCACGAACGGCGCTGCTTCGCTCGCCGCTGCAGACAAGGCCAGGGCCGGGAAGTTCGTCGACGCGCTCTGGAAGCTCGACGTGCCGTCGAGCAAGGTCTTCCGCTACTACGACGGCTTGCTCTACATGATGAGCCTCATGCACGCGAGCGGCCGGTTCCAAATCATCATGCCGAGGAGTTTGCGATGAGAAGAGCCAGACGTGTTGCGTTCGTGCTCGCTCTGGCGCTCGCGCTGGGACTGGCCGCGAAGGCGCAGGCCCCGCAGACCCTGCAGCCGTTCCGGAACCCGGGTCTCCCGCTCGAGCGGCGGGTCGCCAACCTGGTCTCACTGCTGACGCTGGACGAGAAGATCGCCTGGCTTGGCCAGGTCGTTCCTCCGAACGAGCGGCTCGGCATCAAGACGTTCACCAACTGGACCGAGGGACTCCACGGGCTCGGCTGGGTTACGGGGGGCAGCGTCACCGCCACCCAGTTCCCGCAGAATATTGGCCTGGCCTCCACCTGGGATCCGGGCCTGCTGCGACGGGTCGGGGCAGTCATCGCGTACGAGACCCGAGTCTACAACGTGAAGACCGCGGGCAACCGCGTCGGCCTCGCCATTCGGACTCCGATGGTGGACCTCGGGCGCGAGCCGCGATGGGGCCGGAACGAAGAGTCGCTGGGCGAGGATCCGTTCCTTGACGGGTCGCTGGCCGTGGCGCTCGTCAAGGGCTTGCAGGGTATCCACCCCACGTACATCGAGGTGGCCGCGACGCTCAAGCACTTCGTGGCCAACAACAACGAACAGGCCCGCACCAGCAGCAATTCGGTGATGGACGAGCGGGACCTGCGGGAGTACTACCTCGTCCCGTTCCAGCGCGCCATCGTCGAAGGCAAGGCGCAGTCCTTCATGGTCGCCTACAACCTGCTGAACGGCTTCCCGTGCACCGCCCACCCCATCCTGCGGACCATCGTCTACAAGGAGTGGGGATTCGACGGCATGATCTGCACGGACGCGGGCGGGATGCCGAATCTCGTCCGCACGCAGAAGGTCGTGGCCAGCCAGGCCGAGGCCGCCGCCATGGCCGTGAAGGCTGGGGTGAATGTGTTCCTCGATCCCCACCAGGCGGCCGTCACGGAGGCGCTCGGGAAGCAGCTCCTCACCGAGCGCGACATCGACGAGGCGATCTCGGGCAACATCCGGATGCGGATGCGCCTCGGCGAGTTCGACCCGCCCGCGATGGTGCCGTTCAGCCCGATCACCGGGCGGGAGGAGCCGTGGTTCGGACCGGAGCACAAGGCTCTGGCGCTCGAGGCCACGCGGGAGTCGATCGTGCTGTTGAAGAACAGCGCCAACGTCCTGCCGCTGGACAAAGCCATCGTGAAGTCCATCGCGGTCATTGGCACGCTCGGCAGCGAGGTGTTCCTGGACTGGTACGCGGGAATTCCGCCCTACACCGTGTCGCCCCTCGACGGAATCAGGGCCAAGGTCGGGCCTGCGGTGCGGGTCCGGTACGTGCGCGACAACCTGAACAACCGCGCGGCGGCGAACCTGGCCGCGGAATCCGACGTGGCCGTCGTCTTCGCCGGCAACAACCCGACGTGCGGCGCCGGGTTCGGCCGCGGCTGCCTTCCCTCGGAGGGCAAGGAGGCCGTGGACCGCAAGGAGATCGACCTGCCCAGGGAACAGGTCGATCTCGTGAACGCCATCTGCAAGGCTAATCCCCGCACGGTCGTCGTCCTCAAGGCGAGCTTTCCGTACGCCATCAACGCCATCCAGCAGAACGCGCCGGCCATCCTCTACCTGGCGCATTCCAGCCAGGAGGAGGGCAACGCGCTGGCGGACGTCCTGTTCGGCGACTACAACCCGGGAGGCCGCCTGGTGCAGACGTGGGTCAAGTCGCTCGCCGACCTGCCCGACATGATGGACTACGGCATCCGCAAGGGCCGAACCTACATGTACTTCAAGGGCGAGCCGCTGTATCCATTCGGATTCGGCCTCAGCTACGCGACATTCGAGTACTCGAACCTCCGCGGGAGCGCAGCCTCCATCAGGGGCACAGACACGATTCTGGTCAGTGTCGACGTCAAGAACGCCGGCAGCCGCCTCGGCGACGAGGTGGTGCAGCTGTACACGCAGCACCTCGGTTCCGCAGTCGAACGGCCCGCCAAGCAGTTGAGGGGCTTCCAGCGCGTCACGCTGAAACCGGGGGAGACCCGCACGGTTCGCATCCCGCTCGCGGGGAGCGACCTCGCCTATTGGGACGTCGCGGCCCAGCGCTGGGTCGTCGAAACGGGGCAGGTGCGACTCCTCGTGGGCGCTTCGTCGGCGGACATACGCCTGGAGCGGATCATCGACGTGAAGGGAGACTGAGTCACAGGCCCGCCGCGTCCTGCGTTCGATGACGACGAATCGCGGTGGACGCCTGTCAGTTGTGCGACACTCTCGCTGAAAGGAATGACGTGATGTCCAAGAAGGTCAGCCGACGCAACTTCGCCAAGATCGCGGGCGCTGCCGCCCTCGGCGCGTCCGCTTCGTCGGTCGCCTGCGCCAAGCCGGCGCCCCCCGAGCCCAAGCCGGCTGCCGCAGCCGCACCTGCCGCTTCTCAGACGGGTCTCGGCTTTCCGGACGGCTTCCTGTGGGGCACGGCCACGGCGTCGTACCAGGTGGAAGGCGCCGCGAACGAGGACGGCCGCGGGCCGTCGATCTGGGACACGTTCGCGCGTACCCCCGGCAAGGTGGCTGGCAACGCGACGGGCGACGTCGCCGACGACCACTACCATCGCTACAAGGAAGACGTGCAACTGATGAAGGCGCTGGGCGTCAAGGTCTACCGGTTCTCCATCGCCTGGCCGCGGGTGTTTCCGCAGGGAAGCGGGCAGCCGAACCCGAAGGGCCTCGACTTCTACAACAAGCTGGTCGACGAGTTGCTGGCCAACGGCATCGAGCCCTTCGCGACGCTGTATCACTGGGACCTGCCGCAGGCGCTCCAGGACCGCGTGGGCGGGTGGGAATCGCGCGAGACGTCGGTAGCGTTCGCGAACTACGCCGGCTACGTGGCCGAGCGCCTCACCGACAGGGTGAAGCACATCTTCACCATCAACGAGTTCGGCGCCTTCGTGGAACTCGGCTACAACACCGGCACCCACGCGCCGGGGCTGAAGTTGCCGCCGGGGCGCTTCAACCAGACCCGCCATCACTGCGTGCTGGGCCACGGCCTCGCGGTGCAGGCCATCCGCGCGAAGGCCAAGCCCGGGACGCTAGTCGGCCTCGCCGAGAACCTGACGATCTGCGCCCCCGTCATCGAGATGCCGGAGCACATCGAGGCCGCGAGGCAGGCGACGCGCCAGGTGAACGCGCCGTACATGACCGTCATCCAGGAAGGGCAGTACACCGATGCCTACCTGACGAAGGCGGGCGCCGACGCGCCGAAATTCACGCCAGAGGATCTCAAGACGATCTCCAGCCCGCTCGACTTCGTCGGCATCAACATCTACACGCCGATCTACGCCCGGGCCGACGGCTCGCCGATCGGGTTCGCCATCGTCCCGCATCCGACGTCGTTTCCGCACATGATCTCGCCGTGGCTGTTCGTCGGGCCCGAGGCGCTCTACTGGGGGCCGCGTCACCTGGCGGACATCTGGAAGGTGAAAGACATCTACATCACCGAAAACGGCTGCTCCTCTTCGGACGTCCCGGCTGAGGACGGGCGGGTGTACGACACCGACCGCATCATGTACTTGCGCAACTACCTCACGCAGCTCCGACGCGCGACCTCCGACGGCGTGCCCGTGCGCGGGTACTTCCTCTGGAGCCTGATGGACAATTTCGAGTGGGCCGACGGATACACGAACCGGTTCGGCCTGCACTACGTCGACTATGCGACGCAGAAGCGCACGCCGAAGCTGAGCGCTGCGTTCTACCAGGAAGTGATCAAGCGGAACGCCGTGGTGTGATCGCCGAGGTGAGGACCGAGGGGCGGAACCCCCGGCCCGAGGAGGTTTGTGTGAAGCGTGCACGCCTGCTCCTGTCGCTGTTGCTCATCGTCGGATTCGCGCCCCTTGCCGCCGCCCAGTCGGGGAACCAGCCGCCCGCCCTCCTGAGCGATCTGGTCGACGTGAGCCGCGACTTCGCCGACTACACGAACGCCTTCTTCCTGGCGGACCACCTGTCGTCCTTCGATCCGGCCACGGCGGCCGGCACGCTCGCGTGGCAACGGAACCAGCGCTCGCCGCGGATTGCCTTCGACAACATGATCCCGGTGCTGCGGCCCTTCAGCGGCATCACGTTCCCCGAGAACGAGTACGCGGTCGACCCCGAGCTGGCGTTCTCCCTGGAATTCGTGACGCCGCGGACCGTCCGGGTCCGCGTGAGGACCGGGCAGGACACGAGGGAGTGGGGCCCGTCGCCGATGCTGGCAGGCCCCGTGCCGCACGACTCATCCTGGAAGATGACCCGGGTAGACGGCGGATACCGCTACGCCAGCACCGGGGGATCGGTCACGGTGCTCGAGAAGCCCTGGCACCTCGAGTTCCGCGACGCGCAGGGCCGGCTGCTCACGAAGACCATCCATTCGGCGGACCTGCCGATCACGCTCGTCCCGGCCCTGCCGTTCTCGTTCATCCGCCGATCGTCGGACTACTCGAGGAGCGTGTCCGCGTCGTTTTCGCTGGCGGCGGGGGAGAAGCTGTTCGGCACCGGAGAGTCCTTCACGCGGCTGGACAAGCGCGGACAGAGAGTCGTCCTCTGGGCCAACGACGCCAACGGCGTGGAGACGGAGCGGATGTACAAGCCGATCCCGTTCTTCATGAGCAGCCGCGGCTACGGCATGTTCGTCCACAGTTCCTCGCCGATGACGTTCGACATGGGGGCGTCGTTCCACGCGGCCAACAACCTGCTCGTCGGAGACGACGACCTCGACCTGTTCGTCTTCCTCGGCGGGCCCAAGGAGATCCTGGGCGAGTACACGGCGCTGACGGGGAAGGCCGCCATGCCGCCGCTCTGGTCGTTTGGCCTCTGGATGAGCCGCATCACGTATTTCTCGGAGGAGCAGGTCCGCGCCGTCGCCGCGAAGCTGCGCGAGAACCGGATTCCGGACGACGTGATTCACCTCGATACAGGGTGGTTCGAGACCGACTGGCGCTGCGACTACCAGTTCTCGAAGACGCGCTTCAAGGACCCGGCGAAGATGATCGCCGACCTCAAGCAGGACGGCTTCCACATTTCGCTCTGGCAGCTCCCGTACTTCGTGCCGAAGAACACGCTGTTCCCGGAGATCGTTCAGAAGGGGCTCTACGTCAAGGACGCGAAGGGCAGCCTGCCGTATGAGGATGCGGTCCTCGACTTCTCGAACCCTGACGCCGTGAAGTGGTACCAGGAGAAGATCGGCAGCCTGATCAAGATGGGCGTCGGCGCCATCAAGGTCGATTTCGGAGAGGCGGCGCCCCTCACCGGGGTCTACGCCTCGGGGCGGTCGGGCTTCTACGAGCACAACCTCTACCCGCTGCGCTACAACAAGGTCGTCGCGGACATCACCAAGAGCGTCTCCGGCGAGAACATCATCTGGGCTCGCAGCGCGTGGGCCGGGAGCCAGCGCTATCCCCTGCACTGGGGTGGCGACGCCGGAAACCTGGACGTGTCGATGGCGTCGGAACTGCGCGGCGGCCTGTCGTTCGGCCTGAGCGGCTTCACCTTCTGGAGTCACGACATCGGCGGCTTCTCGATGAAGTCCCCCGAAGACCTCTATCGCCGCTGGCTGCCCTTCGGCATGCTGTCGTCGCACAGCCGCGCGCACGGCGCGCCGCCGAAGGAGCCGTGGGAGTACGGTGCGGCGTTCATGGACGTGTACCGGAGGGGCGTCGAGCTGAAGTACAAACTCATGCCCTACGTCTACGCCCAGGCGAAGGACAGCGCCGAGCGGGGCCTGCCGATGGTGCGTGCGCTGTTCGTCGAGTACCCGGACGATCCGGGCTCGTGGACCGTGGAAGACGAGTACCTGTTCGGCTCGGACATCCTCGTGGCGCCTCTGTTCGAAACCGGATCCACGGGCCGCTCCGTCTACCTCCCGCCGGGTCAGTGGATCGACTACCAGTCCGGCAAGGCGTACGCGGGCGGGTGGCACCAGATCGAGGCGGGCGCCGTCCCGATCGTGATGCTCGCACGGGACGGCGCCGTCCTGCCGCACATCACGCTCGCGCAGTCCACCAAGGACATGGACTGGGCGAACCTGGAACTCGTCGTGTACTCGGCGAGCGCGCCCTCGGCGACGGGCCTCGTGTGCCTCCCGTCCGACAACCAGCTGCAGAAGGTCGTGCTGGTCCGGCGCGGGAACAGGTACATACTGGGGGCCAATCCGCTGGCCGGCAAGACGGCCATGACCGTGAGGAGCTACGGCGTTCCCGCGAAGTGACGCGCGTCTCGTTGAGGAGGAAGCCATGCCTGCTGCGAAACTGCTGATCCTGGGACTGCTGGTCGCCTTCGTTCCCCAGGCATCCCCCGTGCCGAGCGCGTTGGAGTGGGACCCGAAGGGGTGGACCGATTTGCTGGCTGACCGGACGATGAGCCAGTGGGTCCGCGTGCCGCTCGGCCCGGCGGGGAAGCTGCCGGCCGGTCAGGCCGGCGACCCGTCACCGTGGACGTTGACCCCCGACGGCGTGCTCGTGTGCGAGGGCACGAAGGTCGGCCACGAGCTGTATCGCTTCGCCGACGACGTGGGTGACGTGGTGTTGCACGTCGAGTGGCGCTTCACCAAGGTCGAGGGCGAACCGCCGTACAACAGCGGCGTCTACCCGAGAGTGAGCGCGGACGGCACGGCTTGGTTCCAGGCCCAGACCGGGCCCGCCGGGGGCTACCTCTTCGGCAACGCGCCCGTCGACGGGACGCCCCAGCGCGTGAACCTGCGGGAGAAGATGACGGAGAACCGCGTGAAGCCGGCGGGCGAGTGGAACACGTATGAGATCCGCGCCGCCGGCCGGACGTTGACGCTCTGGGTCAACGGCGCCGTGGTGAACGAGTACACCGAGTGCCCGCTGACGCACGCCTACGTCGGACTCGAAGCGGAGGGATATCGCATCGAGTTCCGCAACCTGAAGCTCAAGAAGCTATAGGGAGCCGCGAGCGCTACAGCAGGTCCTTGAAGTACGCCGCGGCAGCCTCCCAGTCCACGGTCTCGTCCGGCTTCCTGCCGAGGCGATCGTAGAGCCGGCGCCGGGCCTTCTTGTCGTCGACCGCAATCCGCGCGGCTATCGCCAGCACGTCCTCGGCCACCTCGATGGGGACGACGCAGCAGCCGTCCCAATCGCAGCCGACGATGTCGCCGGGCCGGACCATGACGCCGCCGCAGCCGATTGGCTGCTGGACGTCGATGAGCTCCACCCGGCCGGGGATGATCGTGCGCCCGATGCCCCGGCACGCGACGTTGCACTGCTGCATGATGACTTCATCCGTGTCGCGGCAGTTGCCGTCGGTGACGATGCCCGACACCCCGCGGCTCATCATGTCCAGCGTGTTGTTGGAGCCCCAGTAGCCGCACTCCCTGGCGCCGCTGGTTGACATCACGATGACGCAGCCGGGCTTGAGCTGCGGATTCACGTCGGCGTGCCATCCTCCCATTTCGCCCCAGATCGCATGCTGCCGGAGCGCGTCATCCCTGGACACCGTCGGCATCCGCCGATTAGCGGGGACGGCGCGCATGGTGACGGCCGGGCCGAAGAACCGCATGCCCATCCACAGCGGGCGAATGCCCGGGTCCAGCAGCGTCAGGTCGGCGCGTCCGACCGCGTCGAGACCGTCCGTCACGTCGGTAACCCGCAGGAACCTGGCGAACCGCGCGGCGATGGCGTATGGGTCTTTCGAGCCGGCGGCCTGCGCGCCAGGCGCCGGTTGGGCTGGTGCCGCAGCGGCGTCGGCTGGCCGGGGCACCGCAGCCTGTGCGGCTGCGGCGGCGGCAAGCGCGGACGTCTTCAGGAAAGCGCGGCGGCTCGGGGTCGTGCCGGTGCGATCTGGTGTGTTCATGTGAGCGGCCTCCCGGTGTGTACAGGCAGACGATACGCCATTAGCGCTTGTTGAGCAGGCGATCCGCCGCGAGCGCGAGAAACAGGTAGTCCGTCGTCCCGCCGCCGAGCACGTACTCCGTCTGCTGCCACAGGAACGGCCACTCGAGCAGTTCGGGAAAGTCGGGCCGGATGAGCGCCGTGCCCGACACGCTGCCGCCGGGGATGTAGCTCCAGTCCGCGCGGTTGAGCCCGTAGCCCACCTTCACGGAGCGCGCGCCCACGCCCGACACGAACGACGAGGTGTTCGGCCCGGGATGGCAGCCCAGCACGAAGTTCAGGGCGTTCAGCATCGACTCCTTCGGGAAGATCTGCGGAAACGCCGTGTGCAGGAAGTACTGCTGCATGCCGAAGCGCTGGATGCCCCACCCGGCGCCCCAGATGTCCGGCTCGTACGGCACGCCGTACGGCGTCTTCTTCTCGCGCTGCGCCACCTCGTCGCGATATGCGCGCGCCGTCTCGGTCATGGCCTTCGTGAACGCGGCGTCCCCGATGAGCGGCAGCACCGGCCCAACCACCCAGCCCGTGTCCCTGAAGTTGCGCGCGATGACATCCGCCTGGCGAAGGAGGTAGTCGGCGTAGCGGCGGTCCTTCGTCGTCGCCAGCAGTTCCACGGCGAGTCCGACCTTCGCGCCAGGTCTCGGTGGTCTGGCTGCCGCGCCCGCCGGCGCGCCAGGGGGTGGGCCCGCCGGCGCAGCCGGTTCGGGCGTCCCGTTCCAGATCGCCTCCGCGATGCGCAGGCACTCGGCCGCCAGCGCGTCGTCATATCCGCGAAGCGCCCGTGACGCGGCCGCGAGGCCGGCGCCGGCCGCCAGTTCGCGCCGCGGGTTCTGCTCGGTGAACACCCACCGATCGTCCGGCGCCCCGATGACGCCGGTGCCGACAGAGGGCGGCTTCCCGCCGGCCTTCGCCGGGTCGAAGACGACGCGGTCGGTCTGCGCGCTGAAATCGCCGACCTGCACGTACTGCCGCAGCGTCGGCACGATCATCCCGCGGTAGAAGCGTCCGAGCGCCTGGTAGCTGCCCGCCACCGTCAGCACGCCGTGTTCAATCTGCTGCAGGATGTCCGGCTTGCCGTCCGGCCGCTGGATCTCGACGACGCGCCCGGCCTGGTCGATCGTCGTGTTGTCGTAGCCGAGTCCGAACGCCTCGTACGCCTGCGCCAGCCCGTGTACCGTGCCGGCCTGCGACTCGATCCGCAGGTCGTCGTCCCCGGCATCGTGCCAGCCGCCCCGATCGAGGCCGGGGACGTGCTGGCCCGGCTCGAACTTCGTCAGGGTCGAGGGGCCCTGTACGTACCCGTCGAAATGGTTGTAGCTCACCGGCGCCATCAGGGCATCGTCCAGGTGGCATGCGTCGTGCCAGACGCGGTAGCGATCGTTCACCCTCACGTGGCACATCTGCACGGGCAGGAAGTACTCGAGGGTCGGCTGCCACACGCCGCGGGCGAAGACGTCGGTCCCGATGCGGAACGGGTCGGACCGCGCGTCGCCGTAGCGGACGACGTACATGCCGGGCTTCGTCACCGCGGAGAAGTCGAGCCGAAGATAGTCGAAACGGAGGAACCGGCCCCACGCCTCGCCCCGCTTCTCGAGGGCCGTTTCGAGGGCCCCCGATTCTGTGATGCGGGCGACGATGATCGCTGGCCGGCGCGCGTCGGCGCGATCGAGTTCGACGATGGCCCATTTCTGCTGGGCCGGGTGGTAGCCGACCTGCGAGACCTGCACCACCGGGGGCGCGATCCAGCCCGGGATGACGTGCGGCGTGACGAGCCAGTTGACGGCGCCCTTCGACGCGCCCCTGGTGATCGGCGCGCGCACGACGAACCACCCGTTGGTGTGCTGCCCCCGTCCGTCGATGAGTTCGAGGCGCCCGCCCGTCGCGTCTTCGATCGTCAGCCGCTGCCGATCGGACTCGGGCGCGATGACCAGCCGGCGGCCCGTGGCCATCGGCTCGATGTTGTACTCGCCCCCGGCGCCAATCGTCCCGGGCCCTTGCGGCTGGAGGGGGAAGACGCCGGACTGCGCGTCCGTCTGATAGGTCTTCCCGAACAGGATGCCGGGGAAGAGTTCGAGGTTGAACCCGGCGCGGCCCGCCCACTCGTCCGGAAGTGGCGCGTCGAGATCCACCGTGATCCGGAATGCCGCACCCTCGGGCCGGATGCGGATCGTGTACGACAAGTGGAGGTCGGGGTACTCGATCGGGTTGAAGCCCTTGCGGTTCCTCGCCTCGTCTGGATACTCGGCTCGCAGGCTGACTTCCTGCGCGCCGCGATCGACGACCCGTTTCCCGACCTTCGGGATGCTCTGCCACTGGCCCGGCGTGCGATCGAGCCGGACGTCGCCGTTGGTTGCGACGCGGAGCCCGTTCTGGATGATCCCGACGCCGCCCTGGTGGCCCTCGGGGTAGTAGTCGTGAGCGAGCATCACGTTGAGGCCCGGCATCTCGAGGTATTCGAGGTCGTTGAGGCGGAGGGCCGCAGATGGCTTGCCCGTCGCCGGCCTGACCCCGGATGGCTTCCCCGATGCGGCCTGCTGCCCGGCGGCTGAGGGGGTTCCGGCCGCCAAGAGGCAGGCACCAAGCACCGCGGCGGCGGCGCAGGAGACTCGTGACATCGGGCGCATCGTGGACCTCCGGCTCCATTCTTACGAATCGGGAGCCGCGCGTCCATGATAGAGTCCCGTTTGTCCAGCCCCCGAACAATGCCGTGCCCGATCGTTCTCTCGCCGGTTTCCCAGCCACGAGCCGCCGTCCGCGTCATCCTGGCCCTCGCCCTCATCCCCGTCTGCTTCTGCGCCCTCGCGTCCGCGCAGGACCGTTCGTTGAAACTGAACGACAAGGAGTACTTCGAGTCGCGGGGATTGAACGTCCTGGTCTTCACCAACCAGTACAACGGGATGTTCTTCGACGAGAAGACCGCCGGCATCGAGATCATCCATCACGGCGTGTCGGTGTTCGTGTGACAGAGGAGGTGCGCGCGATGGCCGAACTGGATCTGCGCAAGCAGTGGAAGCACCTGTACAAGCCGTCCGCCGGGAAGGTCGATCTCGTGGACGTGCCCGAGCTCCTCTTCATCATGATTGACGGCCGCATCGAGCCGGGTCAGGGGCCGGGCACGTCTCCGGGGTTCGCCGAGGCCATGGGCGCGCTCTACAGCGCCTCGTACACGCTCAAGTTCATGTCGAAGCTGCGCAAGAATGACCCGATCAACTACCCGGTCATGGCGCTGGAGGGGCTGTGGTGGGTCGAGGACGGCCGCTTCGAGATCAGCGTCAAGGACAACTGGTCCTACACCGTGATGATCATGCAGCCCGACCACATCACGCCGGAGATGTTCGCCGAGGCACTGGCGCAGGCCGGGAAGCGGCGGCCGAACCCGGCGCTCTCCCGCCTGAGGCTGGAACGGTTCCGCGAGGGCCCCTGCGTGCAGGCGCTGCACGTCGGCCCGTACGACACGGAGCCTGCGACGGTGGAGCGGATGCAGGGCTGGGCCGCCGAGCACGGCTACGTCCTCGCCGGGAAGCACCACGAGATCTACATGGGCGATCCGCGGCGCACGAAGCCGGAAAAGCTGAAGACGGTCCTGCGGCACGCGGTCGTGCGCACGGACGCGAGCCACTGAGAGGACGATCAGAGTGAGGCGCTGTCACGCGGCGGCGTTGCTGGCTGTGGTGGTGGTCGCGCGCCTGTCCGCCGGCGGGATCACGCCGGTCGAGCAGCAGATCATCGCGGCCATCGACCAGCGGCGCGAGGCCGCCATCGACCTGCTCGCGCGCTCGATCGACATCCCGAGCGCGACCGAGAACCATGAGGGCGTGAGGCGCGTCGGCCAGCTCTACGCGGCCGAGCTGAGGGCCCTGGGTTTCGAGGCCCGGTGGATCGAGCAGTCGCAGGTCGGGCGGGCGGGGCACCTCGTCGCGGAGCACCATGGCACGAAGGGCGCGCGCGTGCTGCTCATCGGCCACCTCGACACCGTGCTGCAGGGTGAGCCCTTCCGGCGCGACGGCCCGCGCGGGTACGGCAGCGGGTCGGCCGACATGAAGTCGGGCAACCTCATCCTCATCGAGGCGATCCGCGCGCTGGACGCCGCAGGCCGACTGGCCGATCGGCAGATCGTCGTCATCCTGACGGGCGACGAAGAAGACACCGGCAAGCCGTACGACGTGAGCCGGGCGGCCCTCGTCGAGGCCGCGTCGCAGAGCGACGTCGCGCTGGCCTTCGAGGGCTACGAGCCGGGCACCGCCGTCGTCGGGCGGCGCGGATTCAGTTCGTGGCGGCTGGACGTGACCGGATCGCAGGGCCACTCGTCCGGCATCTTCGGTGAGGAGCGCGGCGCAGGGGCGGTCTTCGAGACCGCGCGCATCCTCTCGACTTTCTACGCGGAGCTGCGCGAGCCGTACCTCACCTTCAACCCCAGCGTCATCGTCGGGGGCACCGACGTCACGTTCGATCCGGCCGCCTTCGCGGGAACGGCAACCGGCAAGGCCAACGTCGTGCCTCGCGCCGTCACCGTCACGGGTGACATGCGGTTCCTGTCGCACGCGCAGCTCGAAGCCGCCCGCGAGAAGATGCGCGCCATCGTTTCGGCACACCTGCCGAAGACGACCGCTGTCATCAGCTTCGCGGACGGCATGCCGTCGATGGAGCCGACGGACGGCAACCGCGCGCTGCTCGCGACGCTCGACCAGGTGTCGCAGGATCTGGGCACCGGCCCGATCGCCGCCCACGACCCGTCGAAGAGAGGAGCGGGAGACATCTCTTTCGTCGCAACGCAGGTTGCCGGTCTGGACGGCCTGGGCGGTTACGGTGACCTGGATCACGCCCCGGGAGAATGGGTCGACCTCGACGAGATGGTCGCGCTCACGAAGCGCGCGGCGCTGCTGATGAATCGCGTGCTCTGGACCGATTCGCCCGAGAAGTAACACGGGTCGGCCACGATCCTGCTGCGGAAGAGCCCGGGGGGCATCGTGCCCCCGGGCTGGCCGTGTAACGCTACTTGACCTTGCGGCTGGTCTTCAGCACGTGGTGAACGTGCGCCTCCTTCGCGGCGTAAACCAGGTAGCCGTCGAACCCGGGCAGCCAGACCTCGGATAGATAGTTGGTGTTGCCCACCTTGTCGAACACGACGCGCGCGTCGTCGGAGGCTGACGCCGCGAGCCTCGTGATGACCGCGGCAACAGAGCCTGTTCCCTTGGCTGGCGTCAGCCACACCTCGGACTGGGCTTCGGTGACGCGGACTGTGTACTCGCCGGCGTCGTTGGTCTTGCCGTTCAGGATGAACGCAAAGGGGATGTTGACGGAAAGGGTGTCCTGCGCGGCGGCCACGCCGGGACCGACCGCGAGGATGAACCCCATGGCAGCGACGAAGAGCCAGAGCCGACTGTTCATGTTCCTCACCGCGAGTCACTTTCTGGAGTCCTGCATGGCTTCGCAGGCTCCAGTCCGCCTTGGGGCAAGGGCCGTGCCAGGCTGCGGTCCCTGGAATTGGCCTGATTCCGCTGCACTTCGGCGAGCGGGTTCTCAGGATGAGGCTTTCTTGCTGCGCGAACGGGAGTCGCTGGGGCAGAGTGGTTGTCCGAACACCCGGCGCCCGTTTGACGTATAACGTCGTACATCGAGTTTCCGGCCCCCGTGTCCCAGTCCGTGCCCCGTGACCCGTCCTGGAGGTCTGCCAACATGCGCTTCACCCGACTCGTCCTGCCAGCCCTGCTCGCCGTGTTCCTGATGCCCACCATCGTCTCGACTGAGGCCAACACGCGCGACACGCGCTTGCTCGCCCAGCCCGCCACGAATGGCACCCTCGTCGCGTTCGTCTACGCCGACGACCTGTGGGTGGCGAAGCTCGACGGCACCGACGTCCGCCGGCTGACGACGGACGACGGAGTCGAGTCGAGTCCCGCGTTCTCGCCCGACGGGAAGCTCCTGGCGTTTTCCGCGCAGTACGACGGCAACACGGATGTGTACGTCATGCCGGCCGAGGGCGGCGTGCCGACGCGCCTCACGTGGCACCCGGGCGCCGACGCGGTCCAGGGGTTCACGCCCGACGGCAAGAGCGTCCTCTTCACGTCCGGGCGCGCGGCGTTCACGGGGGCCTTTCAACAGCTCTACACCGTGCCCGTCGAGGGTGGCGTCGAGGAGCAGCTGCCGATCCCGAACGCGAATCAGGCCACCTACGCGCCCGACGGCAAGCGCATCGCCTACGTGCCGCTGCCGCAGGCATTCCAGGAGTGGAAGCAGTACCGAGGCGGCCGCGTGTCGCGCCTGTGGTTGTTCAACAACGCGGACCACGCCATCGAGAAGGTGCCGCAGCCCGAGACCAGGTCGAACGACGTCGATCCGATGTGGATCGGCAACGCCGTCTACTTTCGCTCGGATCGCGATGGCGAGTTCAATGTCTTCGCCTACGACACCGCGACGAAGCGCGTGCGCCGGTTGACGAACCATGACGACTTCCCGGTGATGAAGGCGTCCGCGGGCGGCGGGAAGATCGTGTATGAACAGGCCGGTTGGCTGTTCCTTCTCGACCCTGCCACCGGTTCGGCGAAGAAGCTGACCATCGGCGTCGTGGCGGATCTTCGCGAGACGCGCCCGCGCTTCGTCAAGGGGCTGGACTACGCCAGAAACGTCGATCTGTCGCCGAGCGGCGCGAGAGCGGTGTTCTCGTTCCGGGGCGAGATCGTGACGGTTCCCGCCGAGAAGGGCGACGCGCGCAATCTCACGAACACCGTTGCGGCCCACGAGCGCTCGCCCGTGTGGTCGCCGGACGGAACGCGTATCGCGTACCTGTCGGACGCCTCCGGCGAATACGAGCTCCACGTGGTCGGGCAGGACGGCAAGGGCGAGGTCAAGAAGTACCGCCTGAGCGGCGCCGGCTTCTACCAGACCCTGCGGTGGTCGCCGGACAGCCAGAAGGTCGCCTTCCAGGACAACTCACAGAGCCTCTTCGTTCTCGACATGGCCACCGGCCTGATCAAGCGCGTCGGCGGCAACCGGATCTACAGCCCGGCCAGCCCGATCAGCACCGACTGGTCACCCGATTCGAAGTGGCTGGCCTACGTCGTCGACACCCAGCCGCTCGTCAACACCGTGTTCGCGTATTCGGTGGACCAGGACAAGTCGTTCCAGGTCACGGACGGCCTGAGCGAGGTGACCGAGCCGATCTTCGACAAGGGCGGCAAGTACCTGTACCTCTTCGGTTCGACCGACGCCGGCCCGCTGCAGGACTGGTTCGCCCTGTCGAGCGCCGACATGAAGCGGACGCGCAACGTCTACGTGGCGGTGCTGCGGAAGGATCTCCCGTCGCCGCTGGCGAAGGAGAGCGACGAGGAGAAGCCCAAGAAGCCCGAGGACGCCGACAAGAAGGCCGATGCCGGGAAGCCGGGCGACAAGCCGGCGGCTGTTCCCGAGAAGCCCGCGCAAGCTGGCGAGAAGAAAGCCGAGCCGGAGAAGAAGGCCGAGGCCGAGAAGAAGGAGCCGTTCTCGATCGACTTCGACGGCATCCAGAACCGCATCCTGGCGCTGCCCGTTCCCGCCGGAGATCTCTCGAACCTCAAGGCCGGGGAAGCCGGGCACCTCTATTACCTCCGCCGGGACGGCAATGAGTCGTCGCTCCACCACTTCGACCTCGCCAAGCGCAAGGACGAGACGCCGCTGGCATTGCTGGACGGGTTCATCCTGTCGACCGACGCGAAGAAGATTCTCTACGCCAAGGACCGTTCGTGGTTCATCACGGCGGTCGCTCCGAAGATCACCCCGGGCGAGGGGAAGATCGCCGTGGCCGACATCGAGGTTCGCATCGATCCGCGCGCCGAGTGGACGCAGATCTTCAACGAGGCCTGGCGCATCAATCGCGACTACTTCTACGCCCCCAACATGCACGGCGTGGACTGGGCCGCCATGCGCACGAAGTACGCGGTGTTCCTGCCCGACCTCGCGACGCGCAGCGACTTGAACCGCGTCATCACGTGGATGTGCAGCGAGCTGGCGGTCGGCCACCACCGCACGGGCGGCGGTGACCGCCTCGAACAGCCGAAGACGGTCCCCGGCGGCCTCCTCGGCGCCGATTACGACGTGGCCAACGGCCGCTACCGCTTCAAGAAGGTGTTCGGCGGGCTGAACTGGACGCCTGACCTGCGCGCGCCGCTCACGGAGCCGGGTGTGGACGTCAAGGCCGGTGAGTACCTGCTGAAGGTCAACGGGAGGGACGTCCGCCCGCCCGCCAACCTCTACAGCTTCTTCGAGAACACCTCCGGCAAGATCGTGGACCTGACGATCGGCCCGAATCCTGATGGCGCCGGCTCGCGTACTGTCCAGACCGTGCCGATCGCGTCCGAGTCCGCGCTGCGCAACCGCGACTGGGTGGAGGGCAACCTCAAGAAAGTGGATAAGGCCACCGGCGGCCGCGTCGCCTACGTCTACGTGCCGAACACCTCCACGGCCGGCCACGACTATTTCAAGCGCTACTTCTATCCCCAGGCCCACAAGGACGCCGTCATCGTCGACGAGCGGTTCAACGGCGGCGGCTCCGTGGCCGACTACTACATCGATATCCTCCGGCGGCCGTTCATCAGCAACTGGAACATGCGCTACGGCGAAGACCTGAAGACGCCGACCGCATCCATCCAGGGGCCGAAGGTGATGATCATCGACGAGACGGCCGGCTCCGGCGGCGACCTGCTGCCGTGGATGTTCCGCAAGTTCAAGATCGGGCCGCTCGTCGGGCAGCGCACGTGGGGAGGCCTCGTCGGCACGCTCGGGTTCCCGGTGCTGATGGACGGCGGCGGGGTCACCGCGCCGAACCTGGCGATCTGGACGCCGGAGGAGGGCTGGGTCGTCGAGAACGAGGGCGTGCCGCCGGACATCGACGTCGAGCAGACGCCGGACGACGTGATTGCGGGGCGCGACCCGCAACTCGAGAAGGCCATCGAGGTGGCCATGGCCGAACTGAAGAAGGCGCCGCCGTCGTACGGCAAGCGGCCGCCCTACCCGATCCGGGGTAAGACCCAGCGCGGGACCATCAAGAAGTAGCGACGAGAAGGGGCCGCCAGCCGCCGGCGGCCCCGAATCGCGATCGCCCGATCAGAACGGTGCGGGCACCGACGCGTCCGCCCCGACGATCCAGTAGCGGGGCCACTCGGGCGTGTGATCGCGTTCGCACGCCAGTCGAACCGCGTCCCGCAGCGTCGCTGCCGGGCCACCCGGCAGGATGCTGCCGGTCGACGGATCGCGGCCGAGCCACGCCCCCGCAAGCTGGTACGGGAACACGCTGTAGTCCTCGGACGACCAGATCCAGAGAGGCCGGCCCGACGCGACCAACAGTGTCCGCGGACGGGTGACCTCCCGGAGGAACAGGTCCGAGTGACACTGCGTGGCCACGACGGCCACCCAGCACGAGGGCGGGATCGACTGCCGCAGCATCCGGTCCAGCTCGTCTCCGCGCAGTTCTCCCGCGCCCCACGTCATCGCCGCCGATGTCAGGCCGCTTCGCCAGCGCAGCTGGCCGTGGCCCGTCATGAAGATCAGCAGCCGGCCGTCGGGAGGCAGCGACCGCCCGATGTCGTCGAGGGCTCGGGACAAGGCGTCGATGGTCCCGGGCCCGTTCACATCGTCAGCGCCGTCGGCGTCGAGATCGAGCGGGCTGTCGCGCAATCGCCCCGTTCCGACCAGGCCGAGGAACGATCGGGTCTGACGGTCGGGTTGTCGTGACGTTCCGTCACTCTGTAGCACGTGGATGCGCTCGAAGCCGACGGCCTTCAGCGTCGTGAATACGAGCGACGCGTTGTTCCAGTAGCGTGCGTGATGCTTGGCCGGGGCGATCGGCCCGTTCAGGACGATCGCGGCGGTGCCCGGCAGAGTCGGGTGCTGCACGGCGAACAGGCCGGGCACGCGCTGATGCAGCGGCGGGGAGCCGGAACCCCGGAAGCAGCCGCGATCGACGACGAGCAGCGTGACCGGCGTCGAGAGCAGCAACCACAGGAGCCAACGCCGGCGAAGCCGCGCGGTGCGCATCATGGGTTCGCAAACCCGGCGTATTGCACGCGGTTGTCAGGGCCCACGTCCACGCGCACGCCGTACCACCAGTTGGAATGCTCCCACCCGGACAGGGAGAACCGGAGATCCTCGAAGAGGAACGTCGTGGCCTGGCTGGCCTCGGTGCGGCTGATGTGCGGGAAGCGAGCGAAGGACAGGAAGCGCCTTGCAGCGGGCGTCCCCAGAGCGGCGTCGAGGAGCGCGTCATGCGCCGGCTCCGAGTAGTGGCGGAGCCTTGGCGGCGCGTCCGTGACGCTGACGCGGCCGGCCCAACTGCCTTCCGGTGTCCTGATGAAGGCCGCCCAGACGCCCGCCGACGGCGGCTGCGGCAGCACAGCAACAGCCCCTTCCGGCAGCACACCGTCTGCCTGCGCAGCACGGACGCGGCTCTCGACGACGCCGCGGCCGATACCAGCGGCGCCGGTATACAGCACGAGGGCAGCCACGCCGACACGGGCCCAGGCGTTCCCGTGCTCGGCCAGGCGCCACGAGAGGAACAGGAACAGAAGGGCCAGACCCGAGAACGCCAGATCGACGATGAACAGCACGTCCCACTCAATGCGGGCCCTGCTGAACGGGAACCAGATCTCGGTGCCGAAGGACGTCGCCGCGTCGAGCAGGAGATGCGAGGACGCGGCTCCGGCCGCGATCGCCGCCGCCGTGCGCCGGGATAGCCCCAGGCGGCGAGCCAGCATTCCCGCAGCCAGGGCGATGAGCGCGATGCCGGCCACGCTGTGCAGCGCCACGCGATGGAGGGTGTAGTACGCGGCGCGGCCGGCGAGCGCAGACAGGGCGTCGAGATCCGGCGCCGCCGCCGCGGCGGCCCACACCATGAGCCGGCTGGCACCGGACTGTCCGGCGGCGCGTCCGACGAGCGCCCCGGTCATGGCGTGTGTGAGCGCATCCATCAGGATCGGCGCGTGGTCCCCACTCGCCGCCAGCGTGCTCGCGGCCCGGCCAGCGCGTGGTCAGTGTACGAGTCCACGGGGTCGCTGTCACCCGGATTGTTCGGCGGATTGTCCGGCGAGTTGTTCGGCGGCCGGCCCGGCCGGTCCATGCGGCGGGACGCGGTTGTATCATGGCGACCTCCAGCGTAGGATTGCCGTCCATCGGCCGCGCGGGCAGGCCGGGGTCGCGGTGGCCCGTCACGGGAGGCGAGCGGATGCCCAAAGCGCGCACAGCTCCGGCACAGGCGATGCCAATCGCCATCGTCGGCATCGGCTGCAGGTTTCCGGGCGGAGCGGACAGCCCTGAGGCGTTCTGGCGGCTGCTGTGCGAGGGTGTTGACGCCATCGGCGAGATCCCGGCGGACCGCTGGGACGTCAATCGGTTCTACGACCCCGACGGGTCCCGCGCGGGAAAGCACGCCGCCCGTCACGGTGGTTTCCTCCGCCGCGTCGACGAGTTCGACCCGGCGTTCTTCGGCATTTCTCCCCGCGAAGCCGCGCAGATGGACCCGCAGCAGCGCATCCTGCTCGAGGTCGCGTGGGAGGCCCTGGAGGACGGGGGACAGGCGGTAGATCGCCGGGTGCCGCACAACACCGGCGTCTTCGTCGGCATCTCCGGGGTCGACTACAACGTGATCCAGATGCTCCTCGACGACACCGAGGGCATCGACTCCCACACCGCCACCGGCACCGCCTACAGCATCGTCGCCAACCGCATCTCGCACGCGCTCAACTTCACGGGGCCGAGCTTCGCCGTCGACACCGCGTGCTCGTCGTCGCTCGTGGCCCTGCACCTGGCGTGCGCCAGCCTGCAGCGCGGGGAGTGCGCGCGCGCGCTGGCGGGCGGCGTGAATGTCATCCTGAACCCACGCGTCTACGTCGCCTTCTCGCGGCTGTCCATGCTGGCGGCCGACGGACGGTGCCGCGCCTTCGATGCGGCGGGCAGCGGGTTCGTCCGGGCGGAGGGTGCGGGGATCATCGTGCTCAAGCCGCTGGACCGCGCCCGCGCCGATGGTGATCCGATCTACGCGATCGTGCGCGGAACCGGCGTGAACCAGGACGGGCGCACGCCGGGCATCACGATGCCGGACGGCGGCGCCCAGGCGCGTCTGGTGCGTGACGTGTGCGCGCAGGCGGGCATCGATCCGCTCGATGTGTCGTACATCGAGGCTCATGGTCCGGGCACGCCGGTGGGGGATCCCATCGAGGCACGGTCGCTGAGTGACGCGTTGTGCGGCGGGCGCACTCCCGCCGACGCCCTCATCGTCGGATCCGCCAAGACGAACATCGGCCATCTGGAGTCCGCCGCGGGCATCGCCGGGGTCATCAAGGCGTCGCTCATCCTCGGCCGCCGTGCGATCCCCGGCAACCTGCACTTCGACGTCCCCAATCCGGACATCGATTTCGATGGGCTTCGCCTGCGTATACCCGTTCGACTCGAGCCGTGGCCCGAGCATCGCCCGCTGGTCGCCGGAGTGGACTCGTTCGGGTTCGGCGGGACGAACGCTCACGCGCTGCTCGCCGCGCCACCGGTCCTGCCGGAGCCCGACGGTGGCGGCGATGGCGACGCGTTGCAGCCCGTTCTCGTGAGCGTGTCGGCGCACACGGAAGGCGCGCTGACCGCCTTCGCCTCCGCCTGTCGAGACCAGGCGCGGGACGGCCGTTGGGACGGCTGCACGATGGCCGACATCGCGCGCACCTCGGGCCATCGCCGCTCCCATCACGCCCACCGGCTCGGCATCGTCGCGGCCGATCGAGATGAGCTCGTCAGGCGGATCGAGGCCTTCTGCCACGGCGATGCCTGCGACGGCGTGTCCGCGGGCCGCGTGCCGCATGAGGGCAGGCGCCGCGTGGCCTTCGTGTATTCGGGGCAGGGCCCGCAGTGGTGGGCGATGGGACGCGAGTTGCGGGAGCGCGAGCCGGTGTTTCGCGACGCGATCGCGGCCTGCGACCGGATCCTGCAGCCGCTGGCCGGCTGGTCGCTCATCGCGGAACTGTCGGCCGACGAGGCCGGGTCCCGAATGGCGATGCCGGCCATCGCCCAGCCCGCGATCTTCGGCCTCCAGATGGCCCTGACGTTGCTGTGGGCCTCCTGGGGCATCCGGCCCGACGTCGTGGTGGGACACAGTGTCGGTGAGGCGGCGGCGGCGTGGGCCGGCGGCGTGTTGCCGCTCGAGGCCGCGCTGCGCGTGATCTTCCACCGCGGCCGCTGCATGCAGCTCGTGCCCCCGGTCGGGCGCATGCTGGCGGTCGGGCTCTCGCACGCAGACGCCGAGCGGTACGTGGCCCCCTTTGCCGGGCGCGTGGCCATCGGCGCGTTCAACAGCCCCGACTCCGTGACGCTGTCCGGAGACGCCGATGCGGTGGCAGCCATCGAACGGGACCTCGTGACTCTCGAGGTGTATTGCCGTCCGCTGAAGGTGAGCTACGCCTTCCACAGCCACCATATGGACGTCGTGCGGCAGGACGTGCCGGACTCGCTCCGCGGCCTCGAGCCGTGCGAGCCGACGCTGGCGGTCTATTCGACCGTGAGCGGGCGGCGCGCCGTGCCGGGCGATTTCGATGCGGGCTACTGGTGGCGCAACGTGCGCGAGCCCGTGCAGTTCGCCGATGCGATGGCGGCGATCCTCGGCGAGGGATGCGACCTCGTGGTCGAGGTCGGGCCGCACCCCGTGTTGTCGGGGCCCGTCAAGGAATGCGCCATGCACGCCGGCCGGCGCGTGAATGTCGTGCCGTCGCTCAAGCGGGGACAACCCGAGCGCGCCGGGATGCTCGCGTCACTCGCCACGCTCTATGCATCCGGCCTCGACGTGGACTGGGAGCGCGTGCATCCCGGCCGGGGCCGGGTGGCGCCGTTCCCGGTCTACACCTGGGACCACGACCGGTATTGGCATCAGAGCGAGAGCTGCCGCGACCTGCTCCACGGCGCGCCGGGGAGCCCGCTGTTGGGCCGCCGGCTGCCGTCGCCGGTGCCCGCATGGGAGGCGCGGGTCAACCAGCACATCATCCCGTTCCTGGGGGAACATCGGATTCACGGCGACGTCATCGTGCCGGCCACGGCGTACATCGAGATGGCGCTTGCCGCGGCCGAGGCCTGCGGCAACCCGTCGTGCGTCGTCGAGGACCTGAAGGTGCACACGGCGCTGTTCCTCTCGGGCAGCAGCGACACGCTCCTGCAGACGCGGTTCGATCCCGACGACGGCACGTTCTCGGTGCACAGCCGAGGCTCTGCCGGGTCACCCTGGCAGCTGCATGCATCCGCGACCGTGCTGCCGGGCGTGACGGCGCCCGGCGCTCCGGCGATCGACGGCCTGCTCGAGCGCGTCCGGCCGCGGGGCCTGGCCGGGAGCCACTACCAGGAGATGCGCGATTGCGGATTCGACTGCGGGCCGTCGTTCACCGGCGTCGCCGGACTCTACCGAGGCGAGGGTGAATGCCTCTCCGAGATCGTGCTTCCGCCCGCCGTGGCGGCCGACCTCGACCGCTACCGGTTCCATCCGGCGGCGCTCGACGCGTGCCTCCAGGGTCGCGCGGCGCCGCCGTCCCCGGGCCGCACCTACCTGCCGGTGGCGTTCAGCCGGATCCGTGTGTTCGGTCGGCCGGCGCCGCGCATGTGGAGTCATGCCTTCGGATTCCGGACATCAGGCGCCTCCGTGTTCAACGCCGTCCGCATCTACTCGGATGACGGCTCCCTCATCGCCGACATCGACGGATTCGAGGTGCTCGCGCTGAGCGATCGTCGTACGGCGGACGCGTCACGGCTCGACGATCTCTACTACGCGTATCGTTGGACGAGGGTGCCGCTCACGGCAGCCGCAGCCGCGCACTCGTCCGACACGCGCCCGTGGGTGATCTTCGGAGATGCCGCCGGCCTCGGCCGCACGCTCTCACGACGGCTTGGCGCGACGGGGGCGCGCGCGGTTCTGGTCACGCCGGGCGGGTCGTTCTGCGAGCGGAGTGCCGGCGGGCAGTACGAGGTCCGGTCGGACTCGCGCGAGGATGTCGGGCGCCTGTTCGGGGCGATCTCGCCGGAAAGCGGCCCTGCCGGGCTCCGCGGGCTCGTCTACCTCTGGGGCCTCGACGTGTCCGGATGGGAGGTGCCGGCCGGGCAGGCCCTTCGAGACGACATCGCCGCGAGCTGCCTGGGCGTGACGACCGTGCTCCAGGCGATCATGGCGGACGAGCGCGAACCGGCGCCGCGCGTGTGGATCGTGACGCGCAACGCGGCGGCCGGGCTCGACGCCGAGGACGGCGAGCCGGCCGTGTCGCAGGCGCCGCTCTGGGGCCTCGGCCGGGTCATCATGAACGAGTATCCCGGCGTGCGCTGCACCATGGCGGACCTCGGGACGGTCGATGCCGCTGCGGGCGAGTCTTCCCTCGACGCCCTGGCCGACGAGATCCTGGCTGACGGCCGGGAGGACGAAGTGGCCTTCCGGGGCGGCGCGCGGCTCGTGCACCGCTACGAACGCGTGTCGCTCGACGCCGGCCGCGGCGAAGGCCCGTCGTCGTCGATGCGGGATGACGGCGGGTTCACGCTCGAGTGCCTGCCGCGCGGCAGCCTTGACAACCTGACGTGGCGCGCCAGTGCCCGGCGTCCGCCCGGCAACGGGGAGATCGGAGATCGAGGTTCGCGCGGCGGGGCTGAACTTCCGCGACGTGATGCAGGCCCTGAACCTGTTGCCCGGCGCGCCGGAGGCATCGCCTCCCCTCGGGATTGAATGCGCGGGCGTCGTGACGCGCGTCGGCCGCGGCGTCGACACGTTCACGCCGGGCATGCGGGCGATGGCCTTCGCCGCCAATTGCTTCGCGTCCCACGTCGTCGTGAGCCGCGACGTGGCGGTACCGGTGCCCGACGGGCTTTCGTTCGAAGAGGCCGCCACGCTGCCTGCCGCCTTCGTCACGGCCCACTTCGGCCTCGTGCACGAAGCGCGGCTGCAGCCGGGCGAGCGCGTGCTCGTCCACTCGGCGAGCGGTGGTGTCGGCCTCGCGGCCATCCAGGTGGCCAGGCATGCGGGAGCGGAGGTGATCGCGACCGCGGGGTCGCCCGAGAAACGGGAGTTCCTCCGCCGCCTTGGCGTCAGCCACGTGTTCGACTCGCGCTCGCTCTCGTTCGCGGACGAGGTCATGGCGATCACGGCCGGCGAGGGCGTGGACGTCGTGCTGAACTCGCTGGCGGGCGAGGCCATCCCCAAGGGCCTGTCCGTGCTGCGGAACAAGGGACGCTTCGTTGAACTCGGCGTCCGCGACATGCTGCAGAACCGGCGCCTCGCGATGGCGCCGTTCCGGAACAACCTCTCGTTCTACTTCGTCGACTTCGGCCGGGTGAACCGCGAGGAGCCCGGGCGCGTTCAAGCGGTGCTGCGCGACGTCTCGGACCTCGTGTCGGCTGGCGCGTACGCGCCGCTGCCGCACCGGCTGGTTCCCGCGTCGCTCGTGCGTGACGCGTTCCGTCTCATGGCGCAGGCGAAGCACATCGGCAAGATCGTCCTGTCGCTCGACGACCCCGACGTGCGCGTGGCGCCGCCCGCCGGCGCCGGTCGCCTGAAGGCCGGCGCGACGTACCTCGTCACTGGCGGCCTCGGCGGCTTCGGCCTGCTCGTCGCCCGCTGGATGGTGCGCCAGGGCGCGACGCACCTCATCCTCACGGGGCGCTCGGGCGCCGCGGCGGAGCAGGCCCGCGAGGCGGTCGCGACGCTCGAGCGCGCCGGAGCCACCGTTGTCGTCGCGCGCGCCGACGTGACCCGCGCGGACGACGTCGAGGCGCTGCTCGCCCGCTGCGGCAGCTCCCTGCCGCCGCTGAAGGGGATCGTGCACGCAGCGATGGTGCTGGACGACTGCGTGCTGCCGAACCTGACGCGCGAGCGCCTGATCCGCGTGCTCGACCCGAAGATCCTCGGGGCCTGGCACCTCGACCGGCTGACGCGCGACGTGCCGCTCGACTTCTTCATCCTGTTCTCGTCGTGCTCCTCGATCCTCGGCCTGCCGGGCCAGGCGAACTACGACGCGGCCAACGCGTGCCTCGACGCGCTCGCGTGGTCACGCCGCGCCCGGGGCCTTCCGGCGACGACCGTGAACTGGGGATTCCTCGGGCAGGTCGGCTATGCGGCCGCTCACGAACACGTGGTGGCGCGCTTCGAGAGCATCGGCGTGCCCGCAATCTCACCAGACGAGGCAGTCGAGGCGCTCGGGCAGGCGTTGTACCGGCAGCCGGTTCAGCTGAGCGTGCTGCGCATCGACTGGGCGGCCTTCCTGGGCCAGTCGCCCACCTGCGCCTCGTCGCCGAAGTTCAGCGTCTTCGCGCCGCTCGCGCCCAGGGAGGGCAGCGGGGCGGCGGCGGGACCGGGCGCGCTCCGCCGGGCGCTGGCCGCCGGTCTGCAGGAGGACGCGGTCGCGGCCGTCGAAGCCCTGCTGCGCGATCAGGTGGCTCGGGTGGTTGGCACCGCCGCAGCCAAGCTCGACGCCCACACTTCGCTGCGCGACCTCGGCTTCGACTCGCTCATGGCGGTGGAGCTCCGCAATTGGGCCGAGAGCGCCCTCGGCGTCCACCTGCGCACGATGGAAATCATGCGCGGCCCGACGATTCGCCAGCTGGCGGGGACGCTGGTGGAAGGGCTCCGGGTCGCGGCCTCGCCGGACCGACGCAATCCCGGACAACCGAAGGCGTGACGCGCGCTCGATCGCCGCTGCAATCGCCTCCCGGCGATCGCGTCATCCTGCCTCCGGGTCGATGTCCGACGCGTACGCCCGGAAGGTGGTGAGCCAGCCGTCGGACGCCTGGACGGCGGACGCCTCGACGGCCACGACGGCGGCGAACCCTTCGCCCGCGTCCAGAGACGACACGAGCCACGGGCCCGCAATCCCGGTCCATGTCCCGTCATCGAGAGTCGAGCGGAGCGGCTCCGGGAGCCCCAGTTTCGCGATCACATCGGCGCGCGCGTCGAACCCGGCGCCCATGGCCTTCAAGCGGGCTTCGAACGCGCACCAGCAGCGCAGGAACGCCGCCGGCTGGCGCGACGGCGGCACCGCAAGGACCGCGCGGGCATCGTCCGCGCTGAAGTACCGGTGCGCAATCTCGGCGAGGCGAAGGCCGGGCCGCACCTGCTCGATGTCGATGCCAACCTCGCACTCCCGGATCACCGCGGTCAACGCGGTGCCGCCCGAGTGACTCATGCTGAAGGAGAGATGCGATGCCCCGGCCGCACCGTCGAGCGCCGGCTTGCCCAGTGAACCGCCGGCGAAGACGAGTGACGCAGGACTCGAGTCCAGGTAGCCGCCCAGGATGGTCCTGAGCGCCGCACGGCCCGCGGCGAACCGGCGGCGGTGCCGATCCTGAACGAACCGGCCGGCGCGCGCCCGCTCGTCTTCGCTGAGCAGGGCGGCTTGCGCCGGGCCGGTCCAGTCGGCGTCGTCGAGATCGATGCGCCAGACGTGGACGTGGCCCGGCTGGAGGGCGAGCCGCCGGGGCGCGCGTCTCCACGGCGGCAGGGACCCGCCCGCGCTCCACGCGGGTGCGCCTGCCCGGTCGCCGCTCATAGCTCTGTGTCGCGTGGATTCAACGGGAAGTGGGCGCCGTCGGCAACGACGGTGCCGCGCGGCAGGCGTGTGCCGGATGCCACGACG
Source organism: uncultured Acidobacteriota bacterium (assembly GCA_963809475.1). Classification (GTDB taxonomy): domain Bacteria; phylum Acidobacteriota; class Vicinamibacteria; order Vicinamibacterales; family JAKQTR01; genus JAKQTR01. The sequence goes on along the minus strand of CAWEJS010000002.1, from coordinate 38,038 downwards.
GCCCCGTCGCCCACCGGGACATCGGGACCGATGTCGACGCGGTGGCCGAGGACGGCGCGCGCCCCGATCCGCACGCCCGGCGCCAGGTGGCAGGCGGCACCCAGGAATGCGGACGCGCCAACCTCGGCGCCCGTTCCGAGCTGGCAGTCGGGGCCGATGATTGCCTGATCTGCAATCGTCACGCCCGGCCCGATGACGACGGTTCCGCCGACCTGGACACCGCGGCCAATCCGGATGGGCGCCAGGATCAGCGTGCCGTGCTCGATGAGGTGGCCGCTCAGCGCGCATCCGGCGCCGAGCATGGTCCCGGCTCCCACTTCTACGAGCGAGGGGTCTCCGATGAGCACATCCGAACTCGTGTCCATGTCGAACGCCACGCGCGCGCCCAGCGCGTGGAGCAGCGCCCACCGGAACGACGAGAACCCGAACAGGAAGTGGCGCCAGACGGGGAGGTACATCAGGCGCTGCAGCGAGAAGTGGAGCAGCCACACGACCGACTGCGGATGGGACGGGAATGCGTACCGGCCGGGTTTGAGCCGCGGAAGCATCATGCGGATCGCCGCACCCGTGAGCAGCAGCAGCGCCAGGAACCCCATCGCGAGCAACGGGAGGACGGTCCATCGCCACCACGGCGCCGGGGCGAGCCACCCCAGGCGCCCCGCCAGCACACCCACGAGCGTGGCGGGAATCCCGACGAGCGCCCAGAAGAGCGCGGCGACGATCAGATCGTAGAGGGCGCGCCGCATGCCGCGGAGTCTAGCGTGAGCAGGAGCGAAACGCCAACGCCCTCAGCTGCCCATCGGTGGGCGTGAGGGCGCCTCCGTACCGAGCCGGGCGAGCCCCTCGACCGAGAACTCGTCAGGCGAGATTCCGACGTCGCGGTCCTGCCTCAGGAACTCGACCCTCGTCGGCGGCACCAGCGGGCCCTCCACGCGCATCGTGAGCCGCGTGCTCCCGGAGCCTGCGCCCGAGCTCGCGCGCACGAACGAGATCCGCTTCACCACGGCGCCGTCGAGGCTGACCTTGTCGACCCATCGCGGCACGTTGCGCCGCTCGTCGACGCAGCTCCGGACGAGGGCATACGCGGAGTACGCGTCCGCCGGCGGTTCCGACTCGAGCAGCGTGCAGGACTGCTTGCCATCCACGCCCCGACCCGCGAAGCGCTGCCCGGGCCAGCGCCAGAAGTCGTCGGCGAGGTCTTCGACCGTCAGCCCGGTTCCGGCGAACGGCCGGGCGATGAGGGCCGCCGTCAGCGGGGTCACACGGGACGGCGGATCGAACAGGAACCCGGAGAGGGGAGGGCGGTCGCGCCGCTCCACGACGAGGGCGTGACCCTTGAGCGCGGCCGGCCAGAGCACCTGGAAGAGCAGCCGGTCCGACGACTGCTCCCTGCGGCCGAGCAGCCGAATCTGGAGCACCGTACGGCGTGAGCCGTCCGGGGACTCGTCGCCGACCACGACTCGCGCGCGCATCAGGAATCCCCGGGTGGACTGCGCCGCCACCACTCGCTTCGCGAGTGCCCGCCCGCGCGAGGCGTCGTCCTGCGCCGTCCGTTGAGCCGCCGCCGGCCCGCTCGCGACCGCGATCGCGCCCGTCAGCGCGGCGACAGCCGCCGCGGCGAACGCGGCAGCCCGCCCTGCCGTGCGCTCACTCATGATAGAGGCCTTCGAGAATCGGGACGCGCGTGCCGCGCCAGGCCGGATACATGCCGCACAGGACTCCCAGGCCGAGCGACACTGCCATCGCGCCTGCCAGCAGCCACCCGCTCGCGCCCGTTTCGATCCTGCCCTGGAACCATGCGTCCGACTGCAGGACGCGCAGCGCCACCACCCCGGCAGCGAGGCCGCCGAGCCCGCCGAAGGCGCTCAGCAGCGTCGACTCGGCGACGATCATCTTCATCACCCTCGTGCGCCGCCACCCGAGGGCGAGGAGCACCGCGATCTCGTGGCGGCGCTCCAGCACGTTCATCAGGATCGTGTTGGTGATGCCGATGGCGCCGATGACCAGCCCGACCAGCGACGTGGCAAGGCTCATCGCGTTGGCGGCCTGGATCGCGATGTTGCGCCGCATCACCTCGCCCGACGTCTCGGCGCTGAATCCGGGGAACCGGGCCCGGACCTGCGCTCGCACGAGGGCCGCAGCCTCCGGTCCCGCGTTCGGATCCAGCCGGATCGTGACGAAGTTGATCTGCCGCGCGCGATCGGTGACCAGTTGCAGCTGCCGCAACGCCATGACCGCCGATCCGTTCTCCGCGAACGACGGGCTCGTAAAGCGCCCCGACACCCGGTACTCGGTACGCTTCGATCTGGACGGTGTCGCCGAGGGTCTTCCCCAGCGTGTCGGCCGCGATCGACCCGAGGGCTACGGCGCGCTCCTCGTCGTCCGTCGGCCAGCGCCCCTCGACGAGCGTCAGGTGGTTCCACAGGAACGAACCGCGCTCCCAGCCGAACACGAGGATGGCAGGCGCGTCCTCGATGCTGAGCAGATCGGTCAGCACGCCCGCGGCATCGGCGACGTGCGGCAGCGCTTTGAGGTCGGCTGTCGTCGCATCGGAGAAGGGCGCAGGCAGCGGCCGCCTGCTCGCCGTCCGGCCCACCAGGAGGTCGGCCCCCTTCGTGTCGTACGCCGCGGCCCAGGACTTCTCGAATCCCGATGCGAGGCTCACGAGGGTGACGACGGCGGCGATGCCGACGGCGACGCCGAGGGCCGTCAGCAGGCTCCGGCCCGGCCGCCTGAGGATGTTGCGGACGACGAGAGTCGAGAACGACATGGGTGTACGCAGCTGACTTGTACCGTGGGGTCCCGTCGAACGCAAGCGGATTCTGGGCGCCGGTCCGGAGCGCAGACGCCCTTCGCCCGCCTCCGTAGTACACTTTCCGCGCCTCGAGGTGCCGTGTGCCCCTGCCCGGGTCTCTCGTACGCCAGCTCGTCGGTTTCCACACGCTGCCGTCGTACCGCCGGTTTCTCGCGGACACCCGGCAGCCCGAACGGGCGCAGCAGCGCGTATGGCGAGAGATCGTGCCGCTCGTTCAGCACTCGCCGTGGTGGCGCAGCGCGTTCCGGCCGCGCCTCGGCGACTACGACATCACGACGCTTGAAACCTACCGGCCGGCGCTCGACCGGAGCCTCGCCACGGGCAGGTCGGAGCTGAACGGGGAGCCCGTGCTCTTCTGGTCGCAGAGCGCGGGCACCACCGGCGATCAGAAGCTGTTCCCGATGACCGCGTCGTTCCGCCGCCAGTTCCAGCGGACGGTGCCGCCGATGATCCACGGCCTCCTGCGGCGCTATCCGCGGTTCCTCGCGAGCCCCGCGCTCTACTTCGCGGCGACCGATCCGGGCCGGCGAAGCAGCACCGGCATCGACATCGGTTTCATCAGCAACTACAACTACCACACCATCCCGGGGATGCTGCGGGATCGCTATGCGTTCCCGCCGGCGCTGCTCCGCGACGCTGCGACATTCGAGCGGTACGCGCCCGTCTACGCCGTGCACGGGGACCTGTCCGCCATGTTCGCGGTCACGCCGATCAGCCTCAAACGCCTGATCGAGCGCTTGGGCAGCGATCGTGACCGCATCCTCGGCCTGCTGTCCGGCGACCTGCCGTGGGACCCGGCGCTGCCCAGGCCCGTCACGACGCCGGCGCGGCTGCAGACCATCGAGCGCGCGTTGCGGTCCGGCAGGCTCTCGTTCAGGGAGCTGTGGCCGTCGCTCGAGTTCGTCTGCACGTGGAAGACGGCCATCTGCGCGGCGCACCTCCGGGACATCGAGGACCACCTGGATGGCATCGACGTCCTCGACGCCATCTACTCGGCGACGGAGGGCTGGATGACGGTTCCGGTCCCGGGGGTCGGCAACGTCGTCCACCCCGGCGCGCATGTGCTGGAGTTCATCGAGGCTGGCAAGGACATCGCGTCCGCCGGCTTGCGGCCGCCGTGGGCGCTCACGCCCGGGGCCCGCTACGAGGTGGTCCTCACGACGGCGATGGGTCTCGTCCGGTACCGGCTGTGCGACGTCATCACATGCACGGGGTTCTTCAACCGCGCGCCGATCATCGAGTTCGCGCACAAGTCGGAGGGCATCATCAGTCTCGGGCTGGTGTCGGTGAGCGAATCCGAGCTGGTGGAGGCGCTGCTCGGGGCGGGCGTCCGGCTGCGCGGGCACTGGCGCGTCGGGCCCAGCCGCAGCGGCAACGGCCTCGTGCTGTATGTGGACGAGATCGACAGCGACCTCGCCGCGCGGGTGGCCGCGGCCGACGCGCGCCTGCGCACCGCCAACGTCAACTACCGCATCTACACCGGCAACCGCACGATGGCGCCCCTGGCGCTCGCGGTGCTGCCGCGTGACCACGCCCTGTGGCGGTCCGACGGCGCTCACGCCCAGAGCAAGCCCGTCCTGCTCATGCAGACCTGCCCGGACTGACCGCACGTGCGGGCGTGCCTGCCGGCGTCCCGGTCACACGAACCCGAGGTCGTCGAACACGTTGCAGCGGGCGCAGGCGGGAACGTCCTTCATGCGGCCCGCGAGAAAGAGACGCCGGATCTCCGCCATCGGCTTCCCGTTCCAGACCTCGCGAATCGACTGCGTGTTGAGGTCCCCCACGATCGTGTGCCGGCTCCAGTCGTGCGTGCACATCAGCACCTGGCCGTTCGCGAGGATGCTGCACTGGAAGAACGGGTACGGGCAGCAGGGCAGCAGGCGCCTCGCGAGCGGCTTGAGCAGCCGGTTGCGCATCGAGTCCAGCCTCGTCGTGCGCCCGTACTCCTCCATCAGCCACGCGTCCACCAGCCCGCCCCTGTTGCTGATGCCGTGGACGTGGACGTTCAGTCCCCGGCGCCGGTAGTTGCGCACCGCGGCCCGCAGCTCTCCGGCGTACTTCGCGTTCATGATGAAACTCAGCTGGAGGCCGAGGCGGGACAGATCCTGAGACAGGAGGTACTCGAGGTTCTCCGTGAAGACGCCGAAGTCGCGGCCCCGGTTGATCGCCTCGTAGTCCTCCCGCTGGTAGCCGTTGACGCTGAGGTGCATCATGTCGAGCCCCGAGGCGAGCAGGGCCCGGACCCGCTCCGGCACGAGCAGGATGCCGTTGGTGACGATGAACACGATCGCGTTCGAGGTGTTCAGCGACTGGAAATACCGGATCTTGTCCGGAAGGTCCGCATCAAGCAGCGGCTCGTTCTGCAGGACGGGCGCGAAGCCCTTCAGCCGGCGGTCCGAGGCGGCTTCGCGGGCGATGCGATCGTAGAGCTCCCGGACCATCGTTTCCTGGGGGAACATCGTCGAGATGGCATCCTGCGGGCAGAGCACGCAGTGTGAGTTGCAGCCCGTGCGGGTCTGGACCTGAATCGTTCCGGGGAACTGGTCCACCGGGCGCGAGCCATGGAACCGCCACTCGGCCATCCGCCTCAGGACCGAGCCGAGCAGGTACAGTTTCGTGACGACGCTGTAGGTGTCGATGACGCGCGGGTTGGCGTGGCCGGGGGTCGGCATGGCAACAGCGGACCGTGGAACCGGCGGTCTATGCCGCGCGGTTACGGGCCGGATGGCAGGGCTGAGTATACCCCATGCCGCGCGGGCGACAGCGGCGCGGGCCTTCTGGTAGACTGGCGCCGGATTGCGCCGGCAGGCAGCCGCGGGCTCCCCGTCCGGCATCCCTTCGTCACCATGAACAAGAACGCGCGGGTCAGAAGGTGCGTGCTGCGTGCCGGTCTGCAGAGGTTGCCTCCTGGCGACGCGGACGACCTGGGCCCCTATGGTTTCGACAGCCTGCTGGCGGTTCTGACGGTCATCGAGTTGCAGAAGGAATTCGGCGTTTCCGTGCCCGCCAGCGCCGTGAGCGCCGCCGCGTTCGACACCATCGAGCACCTGGCGGGACTGGTACCCGGCTGATCGTGCGCATCGTCATCACCGGTGGCCGTTCGTCCATCGCGCAGGCGGTTGCCGCCGACCGCGCCGCCAGGGGCGACGAGGTGTGTCTCACTGCTTCGTCTCGCGCGTCGTGCAAGGACCTGGCGGCGCAGTGCCGCGCACGGCATCTCGACGCGGCGTGCGCCGTCTTCGACCTGGCTCACCCCCGGCGGACAGGCCGCAGGCTCGACACGTTCCTTCGCGCGGCGGACGCGCTGATCCTCGTGGCGGCGACGCCGGTGCGCACGCTCGATCGGTTCCACGCCGTCCCCGCCGAAGAAGCGGATGCATCGATCGACGCCGACATCAAGGGCAACCTGCACATCCTCCGCCGCGTGCTCCCGGGCATGCTGGAGCGGTCGTTCGGCCGCATCGTGTTCGTGTCGAGCGTGTCGGTGGCCATGGGCACGCCGCACTACGGCACGTATTGCCTGATCAAGTCGGCGCTTGAGGGCCTCATCCTGAACCTGGCGGTCGACTACGGCGACCATAACGTGCTGTCGAACACCGTCAGGCTGGGCGTGTTCAAGACGAGCCGGACCCAGCGGTACTGGAGCCTTCCGCGATACGCCGCGCGTGCCGCCGCGGCCATCCCGCAGGGCAAGCTGGGCGAAGTCGACGGCCTCGCCGAGGTCATGCATCCGCTCCTGTCGCCGGCGCAGTACATCAACGGCAGCGTGGTGACCGTGTCCGGCGGGCTGCCCCTCGTGAAGACGTCGGTGTTCCGCCGTCGGACGGACGCCTAGCCGTGGCGTTCTTCCAGCCCCGCGAGGCGTTCTACGTCAGCGCCCCGGCCGTCTACCTCCCGCCCCGCGAGATGACCAACGCCCGGCTCGTGGAATGGATGGGCACGTCCGTCAAGCCCGAGTGGATCGCCCGGCGGACCGGCGTCGAGACGCGGTGGTGGGCCGCCGACGACGAGGCGGTCAGCGACCTCGCGGTGAAGGCGGCCGAGAAGCTGTTCTCCCGATGGCCCGGGTGGAGAGAGTCCGTGCGCCAGGTCGTGCTCGCCACCGTCTCGGGCGACTACCCGACGCCTCCCACCGCGCCCCTGGTGCAGCATCGCCTCGGCCTGCGCGAGGCGGGGTGCGTCGACGTCGGGGCGGCATGCGCGGGTTTCGTCACGGGGCTGTACACGGCCGGCGCGTTCTGCAGCGCCTCCGGCGAAACGCAGTTGGTGGTGGCCGCCGAGATCCGGTCGCGCTTCCTCGACAAGCGCGACGTGGCCACCGCCGTGCTCTTTGGCGACGGCGCGGCCGCCTGCCTTGTCTGCCGGGACCGCGCGCCGGGCGCGTTCCGGTTCATCGCCGGCGAGTTGCTGTCGGACGGCAGCGTGGCTGACATCGTGTGCCTTGCGGCCGGCGGTTCGCGCATGCCCTGCCACCAGGTCCGCGACCTCGAGCAGCATCACTACCTGCGGATGAAGGACGGGCCGCGCCTGTTCGTCATGGCCGCGGAGGGCATGTGCGCCGCCGCCACGTCGCTCCTCGATCGGCTCGGCATGACCGTCGGCGACGTGGACTGGCTGGTGCCGCACCAGGCGAACCTTCACCTGGTGCGCGAGACCGCCAGGCTGCTCGGCTATCCCGCGGAGCGCGTCGTCGAGACGGTCCAGGTGTACGGCAACACGTCGGGATCGAGTGTCGGCCTCGCGCTGGACCGGTTGTGCGGCGATGCGCGCCTCGAGGCCGGACAGCACGTGCTGCTCGTGTCGGCGGGTGGCGGCGGCCTGGCCGCGACGGCGCTTCTGCGCAAGATGGGCCCCGATGTGGATTGACGAACCGCTGCCCGTGCGGGTCCGGGGCATCGGCACGGCCCTGCCGGCCGGGCCGCCTGTCCGCAACATCGACCTGCTGGCGCTCGACCCGGCATCGCGCGCGAAGGGGCCGGCGTTTCTTCGGGAACTCGGGGCGCGCATCGAGTCGAGATACGGTGTGGCGGAGCGCTACCTCGTGCGTCGGCCAGGACACGATCCGGCCTCGAGAGGGCTGACGTCGGAAGACCTCGCAGCCGAGGCGCTCGGGGCGGCGATGGACGCGGCGGGAGGCGGCGCCCCGAGCCTGCTGATCCACGGGACCACCACCACGAGCCGCTACACCGGGTCGCAGGCGGCCGCCATGCTCGGGCGATTCGGACTTGTCGCGCCCGCGTACGACGTGAAAGCGGGCTGCTCGACATCGCTGGCGTCGCTCCACATGGCGGCGGCGTTCCTCCGCTCGGGCTATCCCGACGTCGCGGTGGCCTGCGCGGAGACGCTCTCGAAAGTGATGCACCCCGGCGTCCGGGAAACCTGGCTCGGCCTGGCAGACGGAGGGGCCGCGGTGTGGCTGGCCCGCGACGAGGCGGCGCCCGAGTTCGTCATCACCCGGTCGTACTTCAGCACGGACGGCCGGCACGTCGATCTCTACACGACGCGGGGCCTGCTGCCACCGACCATCGAAGCCATCGAGTCGAACGGGTACTGTCTGGAGGGAGACAAGGACCGGCTGGCCGAACTGGCGAAAGAGCGCTACGCCGCGATGCTCGACACGCTGTTCCCGCCCTCGGGCCCGGAGGCCGCCATCGACTGGATCATCCCGCACCAGGTGAATCGGGCGCTCATCGACGACGTCCTCCGGCCGCGGCGCCTCGGCGCCCGTGTCGTCTGGGACGCCCGCGAGGTCGGCAACCTCGGCGGCGCCTCGGTGCTGTTCTCGCTGGCGTGCGCGCTCGGCCGCGGGCTCTTCAAACCGCGCGACCGCGTGCTCCTGATGAGCGTGGGCGGTGGGCTCAGTGCCGCCGCGCAGATCTGGGAGAAGTCATAACCGCGCCGCGCCGTGGATCGCGGCCAGCGCCCGCCGGTCGACCTTCCCGTTCTGCGTGATGGGTAACGCCGGCAGCACGTGCAAGGCCCTCGGCATCTTGTGCGGCGAGAGCAACTCGCGGAGTCCCGCCAGGATCTGGTCCGCCGTCACGCCCGCGCCGGCGGCCTCGACGTAGGCCACCCACGCCGCGCCGTACAGGTCGTCGGTGACGACCACCGCGGCGGCGTGTCTGACGCCGCCCACTCGCGCCAGGGCCGCCTCGACCTCGATCACGCTTGTGCGCTCGCCGCCCACGTTGATCAGGCCGTCGCCGCGTCCCGCGATCGTGACGAGTCCGTCGCCATCGATCGTGGCCATGTCACCCGTGGCGAGCCACCCGTCGGCGACCTTCCGGCGCGTGCCTTCCGGGTCGCCCAGGTATCCCAGCATGACCTGCGGCCCGCTCACGAGCAGTTCGCCGCTCGCGCTGAGCCTCACGCGCAGATCCCCGACGGGAAACCCCGTGGCCGGCGTGAAGAAGCGCGGATGCGACGAGGCGTAACAGAGAATGCGCGGCGAGGCCTCCGTCTGGCCGTAGTTGTTGTAGATGGTCGCCCGGGAAACGCGTCGTGGAGCCGCCGCCGGAGGTCGGGCGAGGCATAGGCGCCGGCGCTGACCACGTGCGTGACGCCCTCGCAGGCCGACCCGGGGGGGATGAGCCGCAGGATCGCCTCGTGATGCGACGGCACCCCGCTGAGCATGCCGCGGGCCGACCCTGACGCGAAACGGTCCGCGACGTCCACCAGCCGCTCGACGAGCTCCGTCGCCAGGCCGGCGCCGAGCGCGGGCAGCAGCTGGCCGAGCAGCCCGTAGGAGTAGGAGAGCGGCAGAAACAGCGTCTGGGCGCGCGCGGTCGCGAACGACACGGCCGTCACGACGGCCGCGGTGTTGCGCTCGATGTTCACGGCCGAGAGCTGCACGGCCTTCGGCTGACCCGTGCTGCCGGTGGTGAAGAGAATGAGCCGGGTGTCCGGGTGCACGGGCACGGGCGCGCCCGGGTAGGGGCGTGCGGCGGTGCCGTCGCCGTGGATCTCCAGGCAACCGCCGAGCAGCGCCTGCCGCGCCCTGCGCTCGGCGGGCGTCCACGCCGCCGAGACGACGGCGGCGGGCCGGCCGAGTTGGAGGAGCGCCAGCAGGCTGACCACGAAGTCGACCGTCATCGACGCCGTGATCACGATGGCCGGGGCTTCGAGCATGTGCAGTCGTGCGGCGCGCGCCGCCACGCGCGCGCCAAGGTCGCCGTACGTGCAGGCGCCCTCTCGTGTTGCGATCGCGACGTCGCCCGGACGGCCCCGGATGAGCCGCATGGCCTACGCTCGCTCTCCGGGCGGCTCGCCGAGCAGGAATCGGTCCAGGGCCGGGATCACGCCGGCCCGCGGGATGACGCCGTGGATGATGCCCGCGGCGATGATGTCCGCGCAGTCCTTCGTCTGCCGGGCCTTCGCCGCGCTCCACTCGGCGGCCAGCCGCTTCGAGGTGGCCAGCAGCGAATCGATCAGATGCGGATGCATCTGGCCGAGTGTCGCGCCTTCGAGCACGTAGGTGGCGTCCGAGCCGAAGAACCTCGGGAATGCCAGGATAACCGCGCCGCCGTACCCGCGGCCGACGACGACGCCCATCCGGCGGTACGGGTAGTCGACGATGCGCTGGGCGGTCTGCCAGAACTTGAGCACCACGCCCGCGTTGTCGCGCGGGTCGCCTCCGGGCGTGTCGAGCAGTGAGACCACCGGCAGACGCAGCACCTGGAACAGGTCGAAACCGAGCAGGTACCGATCGAGCGCGGCCGCCGTGATCAGGTTGTCCGGGTTGCCGGGCGGATTGACGAACAGGCCGAACCGGCGGCCGTGCCGCGTGACGATATAGGTCCGAACCGACCTCGAGACGTCGGCGAACACCTCGACGGCCGACCCGCCGATCGCCGTGAGGATGCCCTGCAGCTTCACGTCCGGCTTGATCGAGAGGCTGAGAGGCGGGAAGTCGAGCGGGGCCTGGCCATCGGCCTCCGCGAAGGCCGCCGGAGGAGGGGCCGCGCACTCCACGATCGCGCGAGCCTTGGAGAGCATCGCGTCGCGCGAACCGGCTTCGTCGCCGGCCAGCGAGGGACCCGGGAGGGTTCCGTCCAGCGGCGTGAGCGTGTCGTCGTCCGGCCCGCCGCGGAAGAACATCCGCATCACGTCCGGCCCGGCGAGGTTCGTGAACGAGTGACCGGTGACCGCGAGCCTGCAGTGGCCCGCCGCGAAGAGCACCGCGCCGAGCCCGAGCGCGCGCCCGAGGTGACACGTCACGAGCAGGTGTTTCTCGCGGTAGCGGAGCAGGTGCGGGATGACGCCGAACGCCGGCTTGATGACGGTCCGGCCGTCCATGAGACGGACGCCCATGGAGTCGATGAGCAGGACCAGCGGCAGGTCCTGCGCCGCCATCTCGTCGACGAAGGCCGCAAGCCGCTCGGAGTTGAGGTGGCTGTAGCTTCCGCCCTTGAGCCGGAAGTCGCTGCAGGCGACGCCGAACGCCGCGCCGTCCCCGGTCACCCTCAGTGCGACGAGCCCGTCGTCTCGACGGCGATCGTAGGGGTGCCCGTCGACGGAGTAGTGATCCACCGTGCCATCGCCGGCCAGCGGGCCCAGCATCGCGCGCAGCGAGGGGTTCGTGTCGAGGTTGACGGGTCGGAACATGGACGCTCCGCGCTCGAATCCGCGCTATGGGACGATCCGGCCGTCGAGGAGCCTGATCCGCCGGCCCGCCCGGGCCGCGACGTCCGCGCTGTGCGTCACGACGAGCAGCGTCATGCGGCGCTCCAGCCGGAGGTCGTCGAGCAAGTCGATGATGTCCGCGGCGCTCGCGCTGTCGAGGTTGCCCGTCGGCTCGTCGGCCAGCAGCAGTCGGGGCCCGTTGGCGAGACTGCGCGCGATGGCGACACGCTGACGCTCGCCGCCCGACAGGTGCCCGGGCCTCTCGTCCAGGCGGTTGGCCAGACCCACGCGGCGCAGCAGCACCTCGGCCCTGGCACGGCGCTCGGCGCCCGGCATCGGCCGCTCGAACATCGGTACCTGTACGTTCTCGGACGCGGTGAGCGTCGGCAGCAGGTTGAAGGACTGGAACACGAACCCGACCGTCCGCGCGCGAAACGACGCGAGGTCGGGTTCGGCGCTCAGCGGGAGCCCGTCGACGAACACCTCACCGGACGAGGGTCGGTCCAGCGCGCCGATGAGGTGGAGCAGCGTGCTCTTGCCGCTGCCGCTCGGGCCGGTCACGGCGACCGACTCGCCGGCGGCCAGGCTCAGCGTCACGCCGCGCAGGGCATGAACGCGTCCGTGATCGAACGATCGGCAGAGGTCTCGCACGTCGACCAGCGGCGTCGTCTCCACGTCTCCCTATCCCCCCGGCCCTCTTGACCCGCACCGCCGGCAGCGCGCGCGTGCCGCCCATGCTACACCCGCGCCACGGATTCCTGCTCCCGGGGCGTGTAGAATGACGCCGGAGCCCGGGTCCAAGCGACCGCTGAGGCCGGCCCCGCGGGATAGCGTCGCGTGGGCGCGGCGGGTTGAGGAGGTTTCCGGTGGGGAACGCGGGAACGCCGTTCACAGGGCCGAGGCGGGGCCTCGCGCGCCGCCGCGCGATCTCGGTGGTTGGCGCGCTGGCGGCCGCCTGGGCGGTCGCAGGAATCACCGCGATCGCGTCCGGATCATCACAGGCGCCGGCGCTGCTCAGTCCGATCTTCCAGGATCACGCGGTGCTGCAGCGCGACCAGCCTGTCAGCGTCTGGGGGACCGCCGCCCCTGGCGAGCAGGTGAGCGTGACGCTGGACGGCCGGCAGGCAAGCGTCGAGGCCGACGGCTCGGGGAGGTGGAAGGCCACGCTGCCGGCGATGAGCGCGGGCGGGCCCTTCACCCTCGAGGCGCGCGCCGAGTCGGGCGCGTCGCAGAAGGTTTCCGACATCCTCATCGGCGATGTGTGGCTGTGCTCGGGCCAGTCGAACATGGAATTCACCGTCGCGCCTTCCCGGGGCGGGCAATTCGCCGTCATGCGATCGGCGAACGACCGGATGCGCCTGCTGACCGTGCCGCACCTGGATCTCGTGGAACCCGCGAGGGACCTCCCGGCCGGGGCGGTGTGGCAGGTGGCCGCGCCGCAGACCGTCGCGAAGTTCTCCGCCGCCTGCTACTTCTTCGCGCGCGAACTGCAGCGATCCGTGCAGGTGCCGATGGGCCTCATCAATGCGGCGTGGGGCGGGTCGGCCGCGGAACCCTGGGTCGGCGAGAGCGGCCTGAGGGCAGCGGGTGGATTCGATGAGCGCCTCGACCTGCTGCCGCTCTACGCGCGCGACACCGACGCGGCGAACCAGCGCATGGGCCGGATGTGGGAAGACTGGTGGCGCACGCACGCGGGAACGGGCACCGAGCCGTGGCAGCCCGGCCCCGCCGGCACGGGCGACTGGATCGCGCTGCCCGAACCGATGCGGAACTGGAAGACCTGGGGTATTCCCGTCCTCGCCAACCACGATGGGATGGTGTGGTATCGGAGGACCGTCCGCCTGACCGCGGAGCAGGCCGCGCGTCCCGTGACTCTGTCGCTCGGCGGCATCGACGAGGTTGACCAGACCTGGGTGAATGGCAAGGTCATCCGCAACACCTTCGGATGGGGAACGGAACGCAACTACAAGCTCCCGGCGGGCGTCCTCCGCGTCGGCGACAACGTGGTCGTCGTCAACGTGCTGAGCACATGGGACGCGGGCGGCATGACGGGGCCCGCCGCCAGGCTCGCGCTCGCGTTCGACGATGGGACGAAGGTGCCGTTGGCAGGGGAGTGGCGCTACCAGGTGGTGCCTCTCAGCATCGGCCGTGCCCCTCGTGCGCCGTGGGAGTCGGTGTCGGGCCTGACGACGTTGTACAACGGGATGATCGCACCGCTGGGACCGTTCGGTCTTCGAGGCGCCGTCTGGTACCAGGGCGAGACCAACGCGGACGCGCCGGCTGGCTACCGGGAAGTGCTGGCCGCGCTCATGTCGAGCTGGCGCAGCCAGTTTGGAGCGGACCTGCCGTTCCTCGTCGTCCAGCTGCCCGGGTTCGGCCCGACTCCCACCGCGCCGGTGGAATCCTCCTGGGCGGACATCCGCGACGCACAGCGCCGCGCCGTGGCGGAGGACGCGCACGCCGGGCTCGCTGTCACCATCGACATCGGCGAACGCGGGGACATCCACCCGACGAACAAGCTGGACGTGGGGATTCGGCTGGCCCGTGCGGCGCGTCACGTCGTCTATGGGGAGGCGATCGCGCCATCGGGCCCCGTCGCGCGCACAGCCCGGCTCGAGCCTGGCCGGGTTGTCGTGACGTTCGACGACGTCGAAGGACAGCTCGTCACGTACAGCGCCAGCCAGGCGATCGGGTTCGAACTCTGCGGTGCCGCCACGGCACCGTGCCGGTTCGCGAGCGCCACCGTCGAATCCAATCGTGTCACGATCCCGATCGGAGGCGGCCCGGACCCCGCGCGCGTTCGCTTCTGTTGGGGCGCGAGCCCGCTCTGCAACCTCTCCGACGGGTCCGGCCTGCCGGCCGGGCCCTTCGAGCTGGCGATACGCTGAACGGGCGGTCGGTCATCCGCCGGCGCCGGATCCCTCGGCCGCCTCTCTCAGAGTTCCCGGATCTTGATGTTCCGGAACCAGATGCCGTAGCCGTGATCCTGGAGGCCGACGTAGCCCTCCTTCGCGATGCCCTCGATGAACCCGGGGAAGGTGCTGCTCTGCGGACGCAGCGGCGTCACGCTGCGTTCGTCCGGGAGCTGAAGGCAGCGGCGGGTGTCACCGTTTATCTCGAGGCGCCCCGGTTCGCCGTGGAGGCGGCCGACGCAGCGGTGGAGGGACCACCTACTGCCGCGGTCACCATCATCGAGTTCTCGGATTTCGAGTGCCCATATTGCGCTCAGCTCGCTCAGACAATCAAAAGGATCCGAGCCACCTACAGGGGCAGAATTCGATTTGTGTTCCGGCACTTCCCCCTTCCTATGCACCCGAACGCTCGAAGGGCTGCTGAAGTAACTACGTGCGCGCAACGGCAGGACAGGTTCTGGGTCATGCACGACAAGCTGTTCGAGTCGCTGCGTCGAGTCCAGCTGGGGGATTGGGTCGGTCTAGCCAGCGGAGCCGGCTTGGATGTCGACGCGATAACGGCTTGTATGCAATCACGCGACGTAGCGGACAGGTGGAAGGCGGACCAGAAAGCGGCCGAGAGCTACGGCATCACCGGCACGCCAGCGCTCTTCATCAATGGACGGCTTTTGAGCGGGGCGGTGCCGTTGGACACGCTCTCAGACGTCATAGAGGAGGAGTTGCGTCGCTCGATAGCTATCGACCGCCGAGGCGCGATGCCCGTGCCTGCGAAAGCAGGTAGCAGGAAGCCGCAGTCGACATCGACGCTGCCGCCCTACATCGGCTGACACGTTAACAGCGATGGTAGTTGCCGCGGAGTGGGTGAAGGACTTACCAAGTCCTGATCTCGGCGGCGCGGTCGGCACAGTCAGACACAATGACAGTCCTGATCTCGGACCGCCATCCGAGCGAGAATGTCGATCCCGAGGCCGTAACCTTCAGCGCATACCTACCGCTGGGCAAAGGGCCAAAGTCGAACTTGCCACCTCGCGTTACGATTGTCCGCACGCCTGCGCCGGGGCCGGGACTGCGCAGTTCGACCACGAACATCCTCGTATCTATTACGCCGTAATCCGGGGGCCGGTATTGCAGACCCTGTGTCGAGGGGGTCGTCGGCAAATACCGCAGCGGTAGCTCAGGCTGCTCCTCGCGGGTGGGTATGGCAATCGTTCCCCGGGCCCTCTGCACAACGAGATCCGGTACCCTTCTTACGACCTGTTCATCAGGGGCCCGAAGGAAACCGGCCAACTCCCCCTCTTGGTAGCGTTCCCAGTTGGGGACCGTTACCCGCTGGACGGACGCACAGGCGGTTGTGAGGACGATAGTGAGCAAGGTACTGAGGCTGCGAACGCTCATTACGATCCTCACCTCCGCGCGCATTGTAGCAGGACGATTCCGTCCGTCCAACTCTGGCGTGTTACGGTTCTACGTGATCGCGCAAACCGACCTCGGTAGACCGGCAGGTTTGGGCCACCACAGCCCACACGCCCCTGAGCAGAACTTGGCTGCGAGGCGAAACTGGCCGGTTTTCTCGAAGACCCTTGGCTCGAAGGGCGGCGGATTCGGTGGTCGCGAACCGGATTGTCCAGGACCCGTTCTGGCACGAAAACGCGTGGCTGTAAGTTATTGATTTAGCGCGCCCTGCAGGACTCGAACCTGCGACTTCCTGGTTCGTAGCCAGGCGATCGGGTTCGAACTCTGCGGCGCCGCCACGGCACCATGCCGGTTCGCGAGCGCCACCGTCGAATCCAATCGGGTCACGATCCCGATCGGAGGCGCCCCGGCCCCCGCGCGCGTTCGCTTCTGTTGGGGCGCGAGCCCGCTCTGCAACCTCTCCGACGGGTTCGGCCTGCCGGCCGGGCCCTTCGAACTGCCGATACGCCGAACCGGGCGGTCGGTCATCCGCCGGCGCCGGATCCGGCGGCCGCCTTTCTCAGAGTTCCCGGATCTTGATGTTCCGGAACCAGATGCCGTAGCCGTGATCCTGGAGGCCGACGTAGCCCTCCTTCGCGATGCCCTCGATGAACCCGGGGAAGGTCTTGAACTTGCTGTTCTGGACCATCGCATCCCACTCAGGGGTCCACAGCGTGTACTCGACGACCTTCATGCCGTTCTGCGTGTGCGTGACCTTGCCGTCCTTGACCCTGATGACGATGGTGTTCCACTCGCCGGCGGGCTTGACGCTCTTCGGGTCGGCCGCGAGCAAGTCGTAGAGCGAGCCTGCGAGGTGGCTCGGCAGTTTGTTGTCCGTGGCATCCGCGTTGTCGAGCACCTGCACCTCGGGGGCCGCGTAGTAGATCGGCTTGCCAGGCACTTCCCGCACGTTGAAGAAGATGCCGGAATTGCCCGCCTTCTCCGTCTTCCAGTCGACCGACAGCTCGAAGTTGCGGAACGTCTTGACGCCATAGAGGATGTCGCCGTTCGAGCCCTGGCCGGGCTTCTTGTCGGCGGCCGTGAACACCTTCATCGCGTGATCGTCGATCATCCAGTTGGCGGGCATCGCCGTGCCGTTGCACTGCCGCCAGCCGTCGAAGTTCGCGCCGTTGAAGAGGAGCACCCATCCCTGTTTCTTCTCGGCGTCCGTGAGCGTGTTGACGGGCTGCGCCAGGGCGGCCGTTCCGGCCGCAAGAGTCAAAGCCACCGCCGCTCGGAAGACGTTGAAGCGCATTCTCATGATCAGTTCCCCTTGCAGATTCGGCAACAGTCGGTACGAGAACCCGTTCTCGAGGGGCAAGAAGGCCGCCGTCGGCAGGTTCCGAGACCGTCCCCGGCTGGATGATAGCGTACCGGAGAATCGGCCGTCCGGCGCCAGGCGCCCGGGATCGCACGCTATCTCGCCACCACCTGCAGGGGCAGTGCGTTGCTGGTGCCCTTGGCGTTGATCACCGACACTTGATAAGTCCCCGGCGTCACCACGAGCGCGAGCGTGATGCACACGTCGGTCCCGGGCGGGCAGGGTGTGAGCGCGGAGGGCAGGGGGAAGCTCAGAGACGTGCCTCCCTCCGAGGCCACGCCGTGGAGATAACCCGCGCCGAACCGGATCGCGTTGCCCGACGGCGCGAACGCCGAGCCGCTCAACGTGATGGCGTCTCCTACGGAGGCCTGCGAGGGCGTGACCGCCATCAGCACGGGCGGCCCGGTCGGAGAGGCCGGATTGGGATTCGAATGTCCGTGGCACCCGGGGAGCGCCACCAGGAAGATGGTGAACGGCAAGGCGGCAACGGTGCGCATCAGCCGGCTCAGAACAACCCCCTCACTTTGCGTCCGTGATCCTGGGCTCATTCTACGGCAGATGGCGGCGTTCCCGACGCCGGTGAACCGAGGGCGTCGTGGAACGGGACGGCGACGTTCGGTCTCGGCTGAGACTGGGCCCGAGATCATTGGCGTGCCTTCGGCTAGACTAGAGCGCAGCGGCGTGGGAGCAGCGTCCGAGGTCGTTCAAGGAGCAGCTATGAATCCTCCCGGTATTTCCTGGTCGGGCGTCCTGGTGCGCATCGTCTTCGCGCTGGCGCTGGTGCTTCTCACGTTCAATCCCAGCGGCTACTCGTTCTATCACTGGATTGTCAGGGCCGGGGCGGGCGCCATGGCCGTCAAGGCCTTCGCGGGCATGTTGCTCCTGATTGGCTGGATCATCTGCCTGCGCGCGGCGTCCGTGTCGATCGGGCTGCTGGGTGCTGTGCTGCTCACGGCGCTGATGGCCACCGTCGTGTGGATGCTGATCTCCTACCACGTCATCGACTCGGTGGGGCGGTCGATGCTGGTCTGGATCGGGCTCGTGATCGCCGGCATCGTCCTCGGCGTCGGCCTGTCGTGGTCCCTGATCCGCGCGAAGGTGGTCGGGCAGGTCGAAGTCGACTAGCGCCCGCCGGGGGGGCGCCGCCTGTCTGGTCCGGGCGGTCGCGCGCGCTGCGATGGCGCCGGAGGCGCAGATGGCGAAGGAGACGGGTGTGACGGGCCGCCGCCAGTTCCTCGGCCAGGTCGCGGCCGAAGCGGCGGCAATTGCCGGGCTCGGACACGTCGCGGTGGAGGCCGGGCCCCAGCCGTCGAGGCAGGCTGCGCCCGCTGCCGCCTCGGTTCCCCGCGGTCCCGGCGCCACGGCGGCAGGCGACCTCGCCAGGCGCGTCAATCTGACCGCGCGCCGCCTGACCCAGGACGGCATCCCCGCCTACACGGGCGCCTTCGTCCTCGCGGACGTCACGCTCGACCGGACACGCCGATTCTGGAACTTCAGCGGCGACCTCTCGGGGCGTTACGTCGAGGCCCTGGCCGTGCTGCCGCCCCGGTGGTGGGAGCCCGCCGCGCTGGCCCCGCTGGTAAGGACGCTCCTCGCCACACAGAAGCCCGACGGCCGCTTCGGGCGCGACGATCTGGCCTTCACGGCGACGGAGACCGGCACCGAGCACATGGCGCTGCTCTGGGGCAACGGCCGGCTGCTCGTCGGACTCATGGCCTATCATCACGTGGCCGGCGACCCGGCCGTTCTGGCGGCTGCCAGGCGCCTCGCCGGCTTCCTGCTCGGTGTGCGAGAGGCCACGAGGTCGCCGGAGGTGATGAAACGCGTGGAAGGGCAGGGCGCCTTCGGCTTCATTTGCTTCACGCAGCTTGCCGAGGGGCTTGCGATGCTCGGCCGCGCCACCGGCGACCGGCAGTTCCTGGTGGCCGGTGCCGACATCGTGCCGCTCCTGCAGCCGCGGGGCGTGCAGCACTCCCACGGCTACCTGTCGACGCTGCGCGGCGCGGTGATGCTGCACGAGGCTGGTGCGCCCGGCGGGCTGCTGGGCCTCGCCGAGCGACTGTATGGCGACCTCGTGGCTTCGGGGGACTACACCGTCGACGGCGCGGTCATGGAGTATTTCGGGTGGTCCGATCCGGAGACGCGGAAGCTGCTCGCGCCGGCGCAGGGCGCCTCAGGCCATGATCCGCGGAACGAGGGATGCGGTCTGGCCGACTTCCTCCGCCTATCGCTTCAACTCCACGCCGCCACGGGCCGGACCGACTACCTGGAGCGAGCCGAGCGCTGCCTGGTGAACGGGTTCGACCAGAACCAGTTCGCGAACGGCGACTTCGGATCGCGCGTGTTCTTCGATCGGGGCATCAAGCCGTCCGAGAGCGTGGACCGCGCCTGGTGGTGCTGTACCATGCACGGCTATCGCGCCTATCGCGACGTCCTGGATCACGCCATCGTCGAGCGGACGGGGGCGCTGCACGTCCAGCTCTTCGAGGACGTGGACTTCGAGGGGACGGCGGCGGCCGTGTCGCTGCGGCGGACGCCGTTCGGCGTCGAGTGCCGGTTCCTCCGGCCCTTCGACGGGACCCTGGCGCTGAGGCGTCCCTCCTGGGCCAGGCGTCTGGACCTCGATCTGAATCAACGGCGTATGGAGGCGCCGGGCAGCGATGATGCCCTGCGCCTGACACGTGCATTCGCCGCGGGCGATACGGTCGCGGTGCGCTTCACGTACCGGCTCCGCCTCCTCACGCCCGACGGCCGGGAACTCGAGCCCGGGCAACTCGGGCCGACGCCGGTGCGGGCCGCCCTGTACTGCGGGCCGTGGCTGATGGCCGCCGACGAGCAGCTGGATCCCTACTTCTTCGGCGAGCCGTGGCCGGACAATGTCGTGTCGCTGCCGGCCGACGTCTCCGCTGTGGCGTCGAAGGCGGGCCACGTCCACCTCCCGGTGACCTACGAGCATTCGGGGTTCCGCGGAACCCTGCCGCTCACGCTACGGCCAATCGGCGAGACGCCGGCTGACGAGCAGAAGACACTGGCTTGGAGTCTCAACTACCGCCGCGGCTGACGCCCTTCTAGCCTCGTCAGGCGCCGCCCGCTCTCCTGGTCTGGGAACGATGGAGCCGGCAGTCGGAGTTGAACCGACGAAGTGCCGATCACGAAAGCCACCCCCACGGGGGGAAGGGCCATGGGCTGTGGCAGAGGTGATTCCGCGCAGGGGCTGAGGGGGTGAGGGCGACGCCGGAGCGTCGCCCTCACCTGACCGTGCAGCCGGGAGCCCGCGCCGTTCACGGGCGATCGCTCATTACGCGCCGGCGGCGCGGGTGAGCTTCGGCATCGCCATCCCTTCCTTGTTCGGCGCCTCGAAGTAGTCGTTCCGCGCCATGCCCGCCGTGGCCGGGTCGAGGAAGCCGCGCACGGCTTCCACCGACGGACCCTCCCACACGCACACCGCCTTGCGACCGTCTGGCGCGGGGAACGTGTGGATCACCTTGAGACCGGCGGGCAGTGCCCCCGTGACAGCCTCCGCGGCTGCCCAGAACTTCGACGTGTCGTTGATCGCGTGGTTGACGACGATGTACATGAACCCCTCCTTGCGCAGATGGGGCCTGCGCGCCCAGGTGGAAGGACGTCTCGCGTTTGGCGATGAGCGTAGTGGGTGACCCGCTCTCTATTCTATCGCAGTTCACGGCGCGGCTGCAGACTCAGCAGGAGTCACAGCGGCCTTCCACAGGATCTTGGAAGGGGTCGGACTGCCGTCGATTCGGCACCGTGGGTTTCAGTCTGGGTATCAAACAAGCAGTCGAGGTCGATCCCTCGACCGCGAACGCGAAGTTCCTTGAGGAGATGAAGGAGCCGGCAGTCGGACTTGAACCGACGACCTGCTGATTACGAATGACTCCGTGAGAGGCCGCTGGGGGTAGCTACGGTACGCTGCCCCCGCATTTCATTAGGGTTTTCGACAGGAGCGTCCGCAGGCGTCCGCTCGTGGCCGCTACCGTTTGTCCCCCATTTGTCCCCCAAACGGCTGACGACCGAATCCCCGGATACTTTGGAACAGGACACTGGCAAGCCGGGTCCGCTGTCTCTTGCGTTGTCCGTTCAAGGCCGCTAAAGGTCGCGTTTCCCCAGTTCCCTAATCGGGGCGGGTGTCGTGCATGCCGACGAAGGCTCTTGACGTAACGCCCGCTATCAGACCCCGGGGCCGGATGCCCAGAGCACCGGACGGCCCAGACACAGACCGCCTCCGGCTGCGATTCCCGGCTGCACAGAGTTTTCTGATGGACCGCGAGACGCTCCTCGGACATGCGCCGCTTTGGGTTCGCGAGAGCAACCCCTACGATGGCGAACTCGCCCGCCTGACCTCGGCCGAGCAGGCCCTATTCGACGACCTCCGCCACAATCGTCTGGGCGAGCGCGTCCGCCTCGAGCAGGAGCGCATTCCCTACGGCTGGCTCCAACGGGCACTGGGGGAGCAAGTGGTATGACGGTCACCGGCCGGAGCACAGTATGCTACTCGCACTGCACGCCACTAACGGCATCGGCGCACAGCAACCCGCTGTGCGCCGATGCAACCGTAGTGTAGTTAACTCAAAGGAAGCGCAACTTAAGCGTTCTGGCGACGACGCCGGAGCGCCCCGAGGACCAAGAGGGCCGGCCCAAACAGCAAGAACGACGCCGGCTCGGGAACGGGTTCGAGCAGGCCCACATCCAGCCGAACGTTGTCGAAGTTGCCCTGAACACCATCTGACCGAAGTTGAATCGTGATGGGCCTCGACGCATCGGCGGCCGTCCCAACATACGTGACCATGTAGGCGCCGAAGGTCCCTGAAGCCGGCGGCGTCAACGGTAATCCGGTATAGCTGGTCCCATCGATCAGCAAGGCGATGGTCCCCATAAATGCCATATCCGCGCGACGTCCGACGTCCACCGTCAGCGTGTAAACGGCGCCTGCCACGACTAGTGGCGCAACTGTCTGGCTGAGGATGCCGCCGTTCGCGAAGGCTTGGGTGGGTCCGAGCGACAGGCTGGTGTAATAACCGTTAGCTGGGCTGCCCGGCTGCCATTGTCCGCTCGCGCCGACTGCGCCGCCGGAAGCCGTCCAGCCCGGGATCGCGTCGATAGAGTAGTTACAGCCTGCGCCACAACCGCTGGGCAAACCCCCGACTGGAAGTGTCTCAAAACTAAAGTTGGACACGGTAATCGGACTGGCAAATGCGGGTGCTGCGACAAGCGCGAGGATCGCAAGCGCCAGAAAAGCACTCCACGTCGTCTTAACAGTTAGCATTTCATTAGACCTCCCTTACGTTGAGGTAGCTTGAACTCAGGTAAACACCTGGTCGCCAAATTACGCCGCGGGTATGCCCCTCCGATTACCAGGCTCTACCGGACTACTGCCGCCGCTTCCGCCACGCACGCAGGCCGACGAGGCCGGTGCCGAGCAGGAGCAGCGAGGCGGGCTCGGGGACCGGCGCGTCCGCCTCTGCGATGGAAAGTGAGCCGCTGCCGTAGTGGTAGATGCCTGCTCCTGGATTCTGATATACCACCATGCGGCCGGCAAACTGGGTCGTCTGGTACGTTCCGACGGCATCGGGCCACGCTTCCGTGACGAAGTAGAATCCCCCGACTGCCCCGTTCGGGAAGGACTCCCAATTGGAGTCGGTGGCCTCAAACGTCATACCTGGGCCGTTCGGCCCAAAGGCCGTGAGCGCGGCGAACGTGAACCCATTCAGTTCGCCGCCCGGAGTTGGCACATTTTGCACCGCGGGTGGTGGGAGCACGAGGCTGGGCACGATGAACGAGAAGCTGTCAGCGGCGAATGTGACGCTGCCGCCTTGCGCCCCCATATCAATCGTCAGCGCGTCGAACGCAACGGTGTAAATATAACCGGCGTTCGCGGGCAGAGGGACGCAGACGAGCACTGCGGCCAGGAGAAGAAGGCCAATCCGGCACCGAAAGGTGGTCATCGGGGTTCCTTCTTATGATGCGAAGTTCACGCGTTCCGCGTTCCGTTGGAAGGAGTGGCGACTGAGTCCTAGGTCTAGCGTTCCGTCATGCAAGAGTTGGCCCATCGTTGACCGCGCAATTCAGGCCGGATTCGGATCGTGGCGGTTCAGTTGTCCAGGATGGCGGTGACTATTCTCCGTCCCTGGGCGGAAGTCAATCATCAACCTACTGAGCCAAAATCGCGCACAGTTGAGGTCAATTCGCGCCGGCCAGCAGGTGCCGGTAAGTGGCTGCGATGCTGGCCGACGGGAGCGGCGGCAGCAACCACTCCCAGCTGTCGCTGTCGGCCAACCAATGCGTGCGCCTCCTGGCCCATCTGTCCATAGCCCTGACGGGATTGAATAAGTCGGCCCGGGTCGGAGGGCTGCTGCGCGTGGCGTGAAGGTTCGGGCTTACACGACGAGGGCCACCGCGACGGTGGCCCTCCATGGTCTGTCCTTTGAATCGAGATGCAGTCGATGCCGCAGTCTCCAGCGGGACCGCCGGCTATGCCGGCGCTTGCAGCGTCACCGCGTTACTGCATCCGGTAGATGGCGAGCGTCAGGTCAGTGCCCATGGTCGCCACCACGGTCTTCGACAGCGGCGTCGCGCCATTCATCAGCCAGAGGCTCACCTCACCGGTCGTCGCGTGCCGCCACAGCAGGTCGGCCTTCCCGCTGGCGTCGTAGTCGCCACTCCCCACGATGAGGGTGGCGGCGTCGACGGTGTCCACGAAGCCCGCCTCCTTCGTCGTGCCGTGCATCAGCCACATCCACACCTGGCCGCTGGGCGTGTGCCGCCACAGCAGGTCGGCCTGGCCATCGCCGTCGTAGTCCCCGCTGCCCACCATCGCATAGTCGAGCGAGACCGTGTCCACGAGCCTCCGCAGCAGGGGCGTGGCTCCCTGCATCAGCCAGACCCAGACCTCGCCAGTGGCCGGGCTTCGCCACAGGATGTCGGCCTTCCCGTCGCCGTCGTAATCGCCGCTGCCCACAATCTGATAGCCGACATCGACGGTGTCCACGAGAAGGGCCGGCTGCTTCGTCGTGCCGTTCATCAACCAGAGCCAGACTTGGCCGCTGGGCGTGTGCCGCCACAGAATGTCGGCCTTGGTGTCGCCGTCGACGTCCCCGCTCCCCGCAATCTGGTAGTCGGCCGTGACGGTCTCCACCCACATCCTCGACAGGGACGTCGTGCCTTGCATCAGCCAGATCCAGACCTCGCCGTTACTTGCGCGGCGCCACAGGAGGTCGGTCTTGCCATCCCCGTTGTAGTCCGCGTTGCCCACCACCTCATAGTCGACCGGCACCGTGTCCACCAGTGTCTCCGACCGCCGGGTGGGGCCATTCATCAGCCAGATCCACACCTGGCCCGTGGTGGCGTCCCGCCACAGGATGTCGGCCTTCCCGTCACCGTCATAGTCGCCCGTGCCCACGATCGCGGCCGTCTTGGTGACGCCGGCGGTGAGATTCACCTGCGTGGTGCCGACCAGGACCGCGCCCGCTGGTGGCGTGACGCCCTGCTCCAGAAACAGCATGCTGCCCGTGACGAGTGCAGCACCCGCGGCACCCGTGTCACCCTTCGGGCCAGTTGGTCCCGTCGGCCCGCCTGGGCCCATCGGGCCGGTTGGCCCCGGCGGCAGGTACTCCGGCGCCAGCGTGCCGACCCGACCGTCAGGCTGAATCGCAACCACGGCACCCAACGTCAGTGGGCTTTCGACAATCCCCCCGATGAAGGTCTGGTTCTGACCGCTCGGCGGGTTCAGGCCCCCGTTGTAGGCCGAGCCAATCCGAATGGTGTTCGTGTCGGACGGCGTGCCCGCGACGTCCGCCCCGAGAAACAGGTTGTAGTGGCCCGTCGTCGCGAGACCGCCCGCGGCGGTGCCGAGTGCCGTGTTGGAGCCGCCCGTGGTGTTGGCGAAGAGGGCGTTGACCCCGCTGGCCGTGTTGAGGGAACCCGTCGTGGTGCTGCCGAGGGCGTTGACGCCGCTGGCGGTGTTGTCGTGCCCCGTGGTGTTGGCGTCGAGCGCCGAGAACCCGCCGGCCGTGTTGGCGTAGCCGGCCGTGTTGGCGTGGAGCGCCGAGTACCCGCTGGCCGTGTTGCCGCTGCCTGTGGTGTTGAACTGGAGCGCCGAGGCGCCGAGGGCCGTGTTCTCGAAGCCCGTGGTGTTGATCTGCAGCGCGTAGATGCCGGCGGCCGTGTTGCGGGAGCCTTCGGTGTTGGACGACAGCGCGTAGGCGCCGGTGGCCGTGTTGTAGGCGCCCGTGGTGTTGGAGGAGAGCGCGGAGGTGCCAAGGACCGTGTTGTCACCGCCGGCGCTGACCGTCCCCAGCTTCCCGTCCGCATCGATGACTACCGGCAAGCCGCTCGACACCGTCGTCCCGCGAATCCCGGCGATGAAGGTCTGGTTCTGGCCGCTCGGCGGAGTCGTCGCCCCGTTATAGGCCGCGCCAATCCGGATCGTGTTCGTATCGGCCGCCGTGCCCATGGCGTCCGCGCCGAGAAAGAGATTGTAGTGACCCGTCGTCGCAGCAAAGCCGGCCGAGTAGCCGAGCCCTGTGTTGTAGGAGCCCGTCTGGTTGTTCGCGAGCGCGTAAACGCCGAGGGCCGTATTAAGGTCGCCCGAGCTGTTGGCGCCGAGCGCCTCGTAGCCGCTGGCCGTGTTGAGGATGCCCGTCTTGTTGGCAGAAAGCGCAAAAGGGCCGCTGGCCGTGTTGTGGGTGCCCGTAGTGTTGCTATAGAGCGCGCTGACGCCGATGGCGGCGTTGTGGGTGCCCGTGGTGTTGTTCACAAGCGCCAAGGTGCCGCTGGCCGTGTTGAGGAGGCCGGAGGTATTGGAATGGAGCGCCTGGTAACCGGTGGCCGTGTTGTCGCCGCCCGTGGTGTTGGCGTAGAGTGCCTGGTAGCCGGCGGCCGTGTTGCCGCCGCCCGTGGTGTTGGTATTGAGCGCTCCGACGCCGGTGGCCGTGTTGTCGTGGCCCGTGGTGTTGGCACGGAGCGCGCCGACGCCGCTGGCCGTGTTGTCGCCGCCCGTGGTGTTGGCGTAGAGCGCCTGGCTGCCGTTGGCCGTGTTGCCGCCGCCCTCGGTGTTGGCGTAGAGCGCCTCGGCGCCGCTGGCCGTGTTGGCGGCACCCGTGGTGTTGGTGAAGAGCGCGAAGGCGCCGCTGGCCGTGTTGTAGATGCCGGAGTTGTTGGAGAAGAGCGCCTGGTAGCCGCTGGCCGTGTTGTGGGAGCCCGACGTGTTCGCAGCGAGCGCCTGAAAGCCAATCGCGGTCCTATAGGGGTAACCGAGGTCTTCGATCGGGTCTGCGCTGGGGGCGGGCGATGCGGATAGCGCACGGGCACTGACGGCCTCCGCCCCTTTGCTCGAGCTGGCCGAGCCGGTTGAGCCAGTTCCGCCACCCGCCCCGGCGACCGGCGCCCCCGCGACCACCGCTGCGCCCGGCGGACTCGCCACGACAAACTCGTCCCATTCCTTCCGCGCCTGGTTCGCCACCGTCAACCGGTACGTCCCCGGCGTGGTGAGGACGGCTGGCGGGGCCAGCACGGTCACCCGCGCGTCCGAGATGTCCGGCAACACTTCGACCAACTCGCCGTCCACGGTGACGGTCGGGGTCGCGCCAAAGCCGACGCCCGTGATGACGAGGACCACCTCGCCGGTCGGCAACGTCTCGCTGGTCACGTTGCGAATGGTCAGCGGTACGCGCTCCTGCGCCCATCCGATCCGGGCGAGTCCCAGTAGGAGCAGCACGACGAGTCCGATGCGGAACGTTCCGCGTTTCATGATGGCCTCCTCAGCAGATTGCGGGAAACGTCGTGGCCCCTGAGCGGCCACGCACAGTGACTCTCTCGTCCTGACCCGCGTGCCGGGGCAGGGCCTCAAACCGATGGAGCAAGGATGTGGTCAGCGCGCCGCGGGGGCTGCGGCCAGAAACCAATGAGCAAGAGGGACGGCGCACCATGGCGACAGTTCCTTGGCGCCGAGTTGCCTAAGGGAGATTGGGGGGAGCATACACCCGTTGGCGAAGGGGTATCCCCGGATTCGCGGGTCCGACGACCGGAGTGCGTATCGGTTGCGCAACACTCAAGCACAGCCGAAGGAAGGTGCATCGCGCAGGGGGCCAAACCTGACCTCGGCGGCGAGGCCGACGGGCCGACCGGTGGGATTCCGCCCCGCGTGCTGTCGAGCCGGGAGCGATCTTGGATGGCGTCCCCAACGGACTCAGGCTAATGTCGACGACGGAAATCCCGCTGAACGGCTATGCCCCGCGCACGGCGTGAAGGCTCAGGCGTACAAGACCAGAAGGGCAAGGCCCGGCGGGGAGCTCCAACCATGCGCCCTTCCGTGACCCGCCCTCACTCCTGCTGTCTGCTTTGAGCATCCCCGGTATCTACTTTCGGTGGCAGCAGGGTGTCGGCCCACTCAGCGATGGTTTGGGCGACTTGAGCCTCTTCCCCAGCGTACATGTGGTCGGCGTGCTGGATCATGACGGTCTTCACGCGACTGGGGCCCCCCGACTGACGCCGGACAGCGGACGTGAGCAGTTCCAGGTCTGCCGCGCCCCCGATGTCCGGTTCCCTCGTGCCAAAGAACGCCAGGAGCGGACAGCGAATGCGCGTTACGCCCGGATTTGGTGTCTGGACGCCAAAGAAATCCTGCTGTTCAGGCGGCGTGTTGGCGATATCCAGGAACGTGGCTGCGCTGATGAAGGATGGAAACCGCCGGTTGGGAATTCGCAGCAAATCGTCCCCGTGACCGTCAGCCACCAGGCGGGTCGCCTGCGCGAGCATCGCCGCGTCGGGTTTTGACAGATCGGCTCGAATTGCTCCGGATGCGAGCACCACCCCCGCGACACGCTGGTCCTGACGCTCAGACTGGTACTGGCGCACCGCCGCCCAGCCGGCGCTGTGCCCAACCAGCACGACCTTGCTGAATCCTCGGCCGTCGGCAAAGTCGATCCAGGCGGCAAGGTCTCGCGCCTGCTCACTGGTCACCCCCCAGTAGCCGCCGCCGCGAATTCGTCTTCCGCCTTGCTCCCGGATGTTGAAGCCGATGTCGTGCATGCGCGTGTTGGCGGTGATGCATGTATAGCCGCGCTCCGCGAGGGCTCTCCCAATCATCACGTAGGTCGGTTGGTAGAAGTTCACGCCCCATCCGTGAATCCAGATCACGGCGATGGGCTTGGCTAAAGCCTTCGGCGGGGCGAAGATCGCTCCGCCGTTGAAGATGTCATCCTCCGACCGTGCATAGACGAGTTCTTCAGGGAACTTCCCAGGTGTTACGTCTACGGCACCAGGCATCCACCATTGCCGAAGCAGGTAGCTCGCCCCCAGCAGAACGAGCACCGCGGCTATCGTGATGATCGGCCACCGAGTCGGAGCAGAGTGCGGCATCCTCATGGACCGATTCCTCCAAGGCACAGAACGGCCTTCTAGACCTAACGCATGGGACCTACGTGAGGTTCCCTTCCCGCGAATGCCTCTCATCGGGTATGCGTGCCGCAGGATAGCGTAAGCGCCCTCGGCGGCGAGGCCGACGGGCCGAACGACGGGATTCTGGCGCGGTTGCCGCTGAGTTGCTGGCGGTCTTGGGTGGCGTCCCCGACGGGATTCGGACCCTTTTCCGTGACGGGATCGGTGCTGCTACGACGGGCTACCTAAGCAACGCGGGGGATCGGGTGGGCCGTAGGCCACCCGGTTCCCAGATCGTCCCGCCTCGACAATCCTCGCTGGCTCGGGTATGGGTCAGTTTGAGTCGTCGGGTTCGCCGAACGGCATGCGGGCTGATTTCGGAGCGGCTGTCAGCTCGGGCGGCGGAAGTTGCTGATGATCAGCACTTCCGCGAACGTGCTGGTTGGCTCGGTGTCACACGAATACCACCACGCGGGCGACGACGCCTGTTCCCACGTCAGGCGTCCGTTGTACGACCCATCGGCCGCACGGTCCATGTGCCAGTTGTGCAGGAAGAACTTTTGGCTGGCACTCGAATCGCCGTACAAGCGGTACTCGGCTGCCAGATCGAGGCTCCCGTCGATGTTGATTCGTCCCGAGAACGGCGGGTATCCCGTGATCCAACGCACGCCGGTCCATTTCCCGGAGACCTGGCTGCCGGTCTGCGTCAGCGTGACCTTCGCTCCATCGGTTTGCGAGGGATGCTTCGGCCTCCCTGAGCATCCCGGATCCCAAGCGTCGTCGCACGCCGTGCCAATGAAGCTGAGGGTCCAGTCGCCCGCTACGTTCGCGACCACGTTGATCGAACGGGTGGACGAGGCCACCTTGAGGGTGGCAGACACGACGCTCGTGCCCTCGGCAAGCGCGGTTAGTACGCCATGTTGGTCGATGCTCGCCACACGCTCGTTCGAGGAACTCCAATGGACGCCGTCCGAAGCCGCGAACTCCACCCCGCCCGACATCGTCGTCACCGCGCGCATCGGCGTGACGTCGCCGACGACGGCGGCGTCGGCCGTAAGACCTTCGATTCGGAGCGCGAGAACCGTTGGCGGAATGGAGGGCGTAGGGGTGGGCGCCGTCGGTGTGGATTTCCCACAGGCCGCCATCGCGAGGACGAACGCGACGAGCAGGCCGAAACCGCGGTACATGAGAACCTCCGACCTAACCTGGATGGGTCCAGACCGCACTCACGTCCCCGCACGGACCAAGGTCGGCAGCCATGCTGAAGACGTACATGAAGCCCCCAGGAACCGATGCCGTCCTGAATTGGCTGTTCGTCGGCAGCAGCAACCACATCTTCAGATACGCTCCCTGGTTCGACAGCTGGACCACGTAGTTCGATGGGCTGCCCCAGCCAGGGTTCCGAACGCTGGTCAGCTCGATGGTCCCGCTCTCGTGGACGGGAAACAGCCAGTACGGTCCCTCCTGAGGGCAGTACCGGTACGGGCAGACTCTACGGGTTTCGCAGTCAAGGCGCTCGGCCCGTTCCTCCCGGATGATGTCCGCCGACGACCGGACCGTCACATCGCGGGAAACCGCGATGTCGCCAACGATGAGCCGTAAGGTGATGCTGAGCTTGCCTGCCTGGTGCGCCTGCAACGTGTTTCCGTCAAAAGAGGCCACGGCTGGATTGTCTGAAAGCCACAGAATCGCCCCCGCCTTGAGCGGGCCGACCGACCCATCACTGAAGGTCGCCGTAGCGCCGAGCACGTACGATTGTCCGGCCTTCAGCGACGAAGGAACGTCGAACACCACCGGATCGGGTAGTCCGGTGATGACGAGTTGAGTGGCGGCAGGAGAGCTGGGGGTTGTTGAGGGCGTGGGCGTTGTCGGTCCCTGGCCGCACGCGGCAGCGAGTGTTGAGACGACTACGGCAAGTCGCATCAGTGCGCGCGTCACTGCCTTGTTCCTCATGAAGCAGGCGCGTCCTGGTCTCGTGCTGCCCGCCAGTTGCGCCAACCCCCTAGCAGACGATGTTATCACTCCTTCCCGCTGCCGGAATGGTGCCCATGCCGCTGGAATGGTCTGATCTCGGCGGCTAGGCCGGCGGGCCGAACGGCGGGATTCCGCCTCGCTTGCCCTGACGCGGGTTCGGCTCTTGGAGGGGCTTGCTACTACCGTGGTGGGGTCGGTGCTGCGCCGCGCGGACGTGGACTATACTGGCCTCCTTCAAGACACCAGAACGGGGCACGCCTAGCCCATGCATCCGAGGCGCGGGTCCCGGCCGGAATGGACGGGTGCACAGGAGGAGGACCAGATGAAGCCCGGAAGACTCGTGGTGATCGCAGTCGTCATACTGTCGTGTTGCGTCGCGGGTGTCGGTGCACAGCAACCGGCTCCTGCTGCCGGGAAAACGGCGGCCGCTGATCGCGCCGTCGCCGCGCGGGCGGCCATCGAGAAGGCGAACGCCGCCTTTTGTGCGGCCATGATGCGCGGCGACGCGGCCGCCGCGGCGTCGAACTACGCGGCGGATGCCATTGTCATGATGCCGAACGCGCCCGCGATGCGCGGCACAGCCGCCATTACGGCCGGCATGGGCGCCATGGTGAAGGACATGACGATCACGGTCTTTGCACCGAATACGGAGAGCGTCATCCTCGCCGGTGACTTGGCGATTGAAACGGGCTCGGTCCAGACGATGATGAAGCCGAAGGCCGGGCCCGAGATGAAGGACACGGGCAAGTACCTGACCGTGTGGAAGCACCAGGCCGATGGCTCCTGGAAGATCATCCGCGACATCAACAACTCCGATCTTCCGGCCGGCAAGTAGACTCCAGCGCGCGGACCGGGTCGGGACGTCATTGCTGCCCTCTACGATGAGCGGATCCGTGCCGCTCCGACGGGCTGCCTAAACAACGCGGGGGCCGGGCTGGCCGCCGGGCCACCCGGTCTCCGGGTCGTCCTACCTCGGCAATCCTCGGTATTCTCCGGGTCCGCCGCCCTGGCATGGCGTGACGGCTCGGGCGTACACGACGCGGGCCACCGCGTGGGTGGCCCTTGGTGTCAGAGCCGCGGTGCGGAGGTGAGCCAAGCCGCTACTTCGCCTGCTTCAGCTCGGCGATCAGCGTCTCCATGAGCTTGGGCGTGCCGTCCTGCATGCCTTTGAATTCCCTTCCCATGGCCGGACACATGCCCGAGGTGATGATCCCGCCGTCCTTCACCACGCCGGACCCGGTGTAGATGCCGTCCTTGAATTCCATTCCCGTGATCTCCAGCGCCGCGTATTTCTTGCCCGAGAGGACCCCCGCCTTCGCCAGCATGGCGACGCCCCCGTTCTGCGCGGCGACCACCTTGCCTTGCTGCACGGCGCTCTTGATCACAACCGCGAGATCCGCGTGCAGATCCGTACTATCGATGGCCATGCACGGGATAACCAGGGCCTTGTAGTCGGCAACGTTGACGTCCTTCAGCTTTCGGTCGATCCTCAGGACGTGGCCCGGGGTTCCCCAGGGTTCTCCGGTCGGGGACGCCACTTCGACCTGGTACCCCGCCTTCTGGAGCGTCTCTGTCATGACGCCCGCCTCTTTCGTGATGACCCAGTCGAGCACTGCCGGGTCCGCCACCTTGGCATCCCGGATGATGAGGAGCACCTTCCCGGCCTGCTGCGGCATGACAGGCGTGGCAAACAGGCACACGCTCGCAACAGCCAGGACTCCCAGCACGATGAAAGGTTTCACGCTGCTACCCTCCCCTCTACCTCTTTCCAGTCAGCGGGTGCGTCGCGAGGACCGCCGCGCTGGCGGGGCGTCTCCGGCGGTTGAGTAGCGATGAAGGCGGCACATCGCGAAGCTCCTGCATGCGCCGGGCTGCTGACCTGAGGTGAGCACCGCCACTATACCCCCGTTGGCGAGGCGGTCAACAGCACCTACGGCGTGGTTGCGAGAGTGTGTGTGAGAAATGCGACACCAAGCCGCAGTCGAGGAACGGCGCACCACGCAGGGCTTGTACACTCGGCTTCGGCGGCTCGGCCGACGGGCCGAACGGCGGGATTCCGCCCCGCGTGCGGCCGTCACCTCAGTCTGGTGTCCCCGACAGGAGTCGCCCCCCGGTGGCATCGTCCCATCAGGGCGGTCTACAAGGCTGCGTGGACTTTCGTCCTGTCGGGATTGATTCAGCAGCTGGGGCACGGTGGCAGGCAAGACGGCGGTCGGCACGGTAGCTGATGCGAGACCATACTGCGCGTCTATACTTCGTCCTGCGGCAGTCGTTTTGGACTCCGTGGGGGAGCTGATGACGAATTCCATCATCCCGTCGGCAAATCGATTCTTCAAGGTCAACTACGGCAGGACCCTTTTCGGGGTTGGGGCCGTGCTTTTCGGGACAGCGGTCTGGTTCGCTGCGAGCTACTACACCCATCGGGCTGACCGGCTTGGTCAGCTGGTGCATGCGCGGCTTGCGGTCAGTGGTCACCTACTAGAACTTGAGATGGCGGACCGCCTGGACAAAGCGTTTCTCAAGTCGTTTGCCGCCGTTGAGCGGGCGACCCGCATTTATGGCGAACACCTGAAGAACGCGAAGTCCCTGCCGCGTCTGGACGAAGTCACTCAGGAACAGGGAAGGTCGACGACGGAGCTGACTCGGGGGGAGGTAGCGTATGCCATCGGGGTCCTCGATGGCACCCATTTCCAGGACGAGCGGCTGGCGAAGTACGCCGCCGGTTTCAAGCAGCAGCTTCAGGACTACGACGTTCACCTCGCGATAATGGAACGGTTCTTCGTTGCATTTCAGGCTGGCGACGAACGCAGGGCGACGCAGATGCTCCAGGATTCCGACTTGTGGGGACACTCAGACGCAATTGCCGCAATAGTCAGGTCCCGTAACTGGGGGGCATTGCGCCTGCTGACGCTGAAAGAGATAGCCGCCCAGCAGGCGGAGGCGGACGTGGCTGAGTCAGACATCAGAAACAGTAGCCTCCTCGCGGGCCTGTCGGTGGGCTATTCGGTGTGGTACGCCATGATGGTCGCCGTCTATCTGCTTCCCCGGTTGCGTGAACGCAGGCGCGGTTCCTCTGACACTGTGGTCTCGCCGAAGGAAGCTGGGGGTCCCCCACGACCGACGGACTGACCCTAGACCTATACCTGAAGACCCTGGCAAGGCCCCTGGTCTGGCTACGGATTCCACCCCGACCGCGAACCCGTACGCGGGGGGGCTGGTCGCCCAAATCGAAGTCTGGGGTCCCTGGTACCCCGACCCGACGCACGGCCGTCGTACCGTTTGGGCCTCGTCGGTGCGGTGGGCTTTCCTGACATCGGCTGCTACCAGACGCGGGACCTTGCCTGTGCCCTCGACGTCGACCCGAAGACGGACTTCCTGCGTGGCCTGGCGTTCGGCATGTGACACCGGAGGTCAGTGAAGCGTTCCAGAAGTTCGCGGCAGATCACGCACGCGGACAGGGCATTGGCCGCGTTCATCTTGACGCCATGTACTGGTCGGTGGGCAGGGACGAGTAGGGCCGGGCGGAACCACGGTACCACGAGGGCGCGATGTTCCATGCAGTCCCGTTCTTCGCCAGTAGCCCGATGCGACCACAAACCCGACTGATAGCACGGGGGGGAAAGGTGGTGAGAAACACCACCTCGTCACGGGGGAATGCTCGTGAGAAACCGGTCAGGCTGGGGTCCCTAGATCGTGATTACCGACAATCTGGCTTAGAGATGGCTCGTCAGCGAAGAGGAGAAGGGGCTAAAGCGGTCTGCAGTGGCCCCCCTGACTCTCGTTGCACGTTCGTTGCACAACGACTGGCGAAAGTTGGTCGGGGCGACTGGATTTGAACCAGCGACCCCTCGGTCCCGAGCCTGAGTTACATCATGGTCGTCTGACGGCCACCCGCGAAGGAAGCCGGCGTCTCGATTTCAACCTGGCTGCCGGTGCCGCTCGCGGACAAGGTCATCACGCTGGCGCGCGAGCGGGACATGACCGTGTCGTCACTGGTCCGGGCCTTGTTGTCGTTTCGGCCGCGCGCGTAGGCATCTCGCACGCGCGGGCGGGGCTGGGGAGTATACTCCTCACGAACCATCTCCACGGGAAGGGGCCTCATGCGGCAAGCCGTCGACCGTTCGGGGTGTCGAGAGCAGGTTTGCACCTGCCACGATGATGGTGCCTGGAGGCCGGGCACGTACGTTAGCGGCTGCTCTCAGTGTGGCTGTCAGTGGGGGCCGCCTCTGCCCGAGCCCGCTGAACAGTACGCCGGCGAGCGTCAGGTGTTAGTCGGGGCGATCACGGGCATGCGGCCGGCGGAGCCGAAGCCCGTCGAGAGGTATCCCGGCGAGCGTCAGGTGTTGGTCGCGGCGCTCACGGCCATGCGGCCGACGTTGACCGCGGCGCTCCCGGCGTCGGACACCCTGGTTCTACTGGTCGAGACGGCGGTCCAATTGGGTGACCTGGGTCGGGTGCGGGTGGCCCTGTTCGCGGCGAGCACCTGGCAGGTGGAACAGGACGCCTTGCGGAAGCGGGCCGACGAGCGCCGCATCCACTCACGGGGGGTCGGGGCGTCTGGCGCCAGCCAGGGCGCGCGACGCCTTCCTGGCGCTGCAGTACTACCGGGCTCGGCACACGGGGACGCTCGAAAGTACCGCGTGTCAACTCGGCCTTGAAGTTGGGCGCGCCGGCTGGCGCCGACGAGCGCGACACGGGGGAAGGGATGAGGCGCACCATTGATCGGTCGGCGTGCCGGGAGAATGTCTGCACCTGTCACGATGACTCGGCGTGGCAGCCAGGCACTTATCCGCACGGCTGTTCGGCGTGCGGCTGTCAGTGGGGCGGGCCGATCCCGGTAGCGGCCGAGCGTTATCAGGGCGAACGGCAGAACCTGACCGGCACGCTCACGATGATGCGCGCGAAACTGGTGGCGCTCGAGGCGACGGACCCGCTGCTCGCGTTAGTTGACTTGGCGTTGCACTCCGGGGATCGGACCCGGCTGCGCGTGGCGCTGGCGGCCGTCTCCACCTGGAACGTGGAAGCGGACGATCTCCGCGGGCCGGCCGGCGGGCCGTGGGTTCACTGAGGACGGGATAGTGAGACACGCCAGGCGCGTACACGCGCGGCCTGGCCAGCGTGGGGCGCCGCGGCGGGGGATCCCGCCGGGCGCCCTTCGCATGTACACCACCATCATGGTCGGCTGCGTCACCCTCGGGACCCAGGATGCTGCACCGCTGGTCAGGCGGCCACAGGTTAAGCGAACGAGGGACCGGACGATGTTCGACTTGACGGCGAGGACGAGGGCGCAGAGGGGTGATCGGGCGCTCTGTGGCGGTTTTTTTCCAGTCGGTAGCTATGTAGTAGCTTCGGGCCTGCGGCCCCTACCAGCTATCCCCGTAAGTGCTTTAAAAGACTGGAGCCGGCAGTCGGACTTGAACCGACGACCTGCTGATTACGAATGGGCCGTTGCGGGTCCGCTGGGGGCAGCTAGAGACCGCTGCCGCCGCTTTTCATTGGGGTTTTCGCGAGCAGCGTCCGCAGGCGTACGCTGCGATCCGCTACCGTTTGTCCCCGATTTGTCCCCGGCTCAGAAGGCCCGCCATAACTGCGAATTCATCTCCTCCGCTAACATTCCGAAGTTCGTAGGTCGTCGGGCCTTGGCCCCGAAGCAGAAGTAGTGTCGGCATCCGGGATTACGTACGACTCGCCTCATGCCAGATTCGCCGCCCGACGCTGCCGGAGAAGGTGCCCCTTCCTGACTTCAGTTGCACATTCGTTGCACAACGACTAGCGAAAAGTGGTCGGGGCGACTGGGGACGACAACGAGCATCCCACTGCGCGAGCCGGTCTCTATCTGGCTGGCCCCTTGTAACCTCCGCGGTTGGATGCTTCACGGGCAGAGTAGAACGAAGGAGGTCCCATGAGCTTGCGAACTGTTGTTGCCATCCTCTGCTTGTCCGGACCTAGCACACCGGAGGTGGCCAAGCGTGTCGTGCCAACCGCCGCGCTTGTCCTCGCCCTCTTTGCCTCAGCCTGTTCCACGTCGCCCTCAGGACCGTCAGGACCGAGCCCGCTGGTCCCCCCACCCCCGATCGCCGGAGCCTGGGTAAGCGAGGTGAGCGACATCCGCATCAGGCTCGACCTGACGGAGACACCCTTTCGGATGTTTGGGGTTGTCCTGACTTCCACGCTCAGCGTGGAAGGCTCCGGTACGCTGACTTCCCTCTCCAGCGGGGAATCCGTGGGCTTCAGGGCATCCGGCCTTAACTCCACAAGCTCCCTCCAAGGTGGAGCCCAGCAGGTCTTGATCAACTTCTTTGTCCAGCCACCGCTAAACGTCGGCCTATACGGATATTTCGACGGCGCAATCCGCGGCAGCACATTGGCCGGCACTATCCAGAACGATTCTGGAAACTCCATTGGGCCATTCTTCGGTCCTCAGTCCGTCACGGTAGTGTTCAGTCGGCCGTGAGGGTATTGGGCCCGCGCCCTACCTCATAGCGGCCCCACTCCCTCTCGTCCGACCGCTCGCTCCGTGCAGCCCCCCTCGCTGGTGAGGGGGCCGTGCTCGCTCGCTCCACCCCGCCGACGGCGTGTCGGTCCTTAAACCGGAATGCTGTCGGTTTGACAACCAGGATCTTCAGGAGGGGCACTAGGTGTCTGTCACATCGACGGGCTGTCCAGCCGAAATCTGAAGGGCTGCGGGTACGGGCCGGGCGGCGCTACGGTAAAGGGTTGGCGTCCCCGAGGGGACACGATGACCTGTGGACGACGCCGATCAAGGCTCCCGTGCTGCGCGTGGCGTAGACGAGACGGGGGCCGGGTTGGCCCACTGCCGTCCTGAACACCCGACGGTTCAGTTGCTTGCGACGGTTCTTGCCGAGCGGTATAGTGCGCGGCATCCTCGGATGGACGCGCCGAATGGTGGCCACCAGCAAGGGCTGGAAGCCGCCGGTTGATTCCATCCACCCAAAGGAAGTCCGACGGACGAACGTCATGCGCCAGCACGATGGACTCGGTACTCGAAATGCTCAAGTGATGAACCCTGAGGACTTTCCGCAGTTGGTTTCCCTGGTCTATGCGCGGGCACTCGGCATTGATAGGGCGGAGCAGTACGTTGAGTGGGCTCAAGGCGCGCTCGAACTTGGATTCGACGGGAAGAATCTCATTCGGCTTGCCGTGGCCGACCCGCCGCTATGGATGCCGGCGGTGCAGGGGCTCTTCGAGGCGGCTCTCGGCGAACTCGGGCTTCCGGTTGTTACCCGCCGTCAGGCATTGCTGCTTGGTGCGCGTCAAATCGCTAGAGGAATCGTCGAAGGTAGAATCACGCCGGCCGCTGGAGCCGCCGAGCTCGGTGCGGCGTTTTATCCATTAGAGGCCGCTCCGCTGAACGCTTGGGGGCAGCTTGCCGAGGCGTACGAATGCGAGTATTGCCGGTCGGACATGGTGCCAAGTGGTTTGTCGGTAGACGAGGCGGTGATCTTAAAGGCGAGGGAGCTCATAGGCTTGAATTGGCGAGTCGCCTAACACGCCGCTGCAGCCGCGGGAGAGCGCATCGTGCAGGGGGTG